>NZ_JACHEU010000001.1:267630-2914411 GCF_014201615.1 Aquamicrobium lusatiense
TGGCTCTGGCTCTGGCTCTGGCTCTGGCTCTGGCTCTGGCTCTGGCTCTGGCTCTGGCTCTGGCTCTGGCTCTGGCTCTGGCTCTGGCTCTGGCTCTGGCTCCTTGAGCGAAGCCTGTGCCGGACCGGCAGGCAAGTCCTGATTTTCCGGTTCAGAGGCCGGTTCGGCCGAAACTTCCGGCGCGTCTGCCGGCGGCGCTTGTTCAGCTTTTGCGACTTCTACAGCTTCGGCAGCCGCAACAGACTCGCCAACCTCTGCCGGTGTCAGTTCGGGCGCAGCCTCCGGTGCAGATACGACATCCGTTTCCGGTGCCGGCGCGGTCTCAGCAGCCTTTTCAGCGGCTGCATCCTTCTTGCCGAAGGAAAAGACTTTCTTGATGAAACCGAATGCCATGCTGTTTCCTGTCTCAGGCCGCGCGCGCGGCGAGCGGTACCGCCTGAAGCTGGGTGCCGTCATGGCCGGTCACCAGCGCCTCGATGATCTCGCCGGGCTGGCCGGCATCGATGGCGGCCAGCGTAAAGCCTTCGGTGCGGCCAAGCCCGTCGCGCTCGATCAGGATCGATTGAGACGTGCCGGCAAGCGTTTCCAGATGCCGGCGATAGGCAGCCTCGCCCACGGCGCGCAGCCGCGCGGCCCGTTCCTTGACCACGTCGCGGCGCACCTGCGGCATGCGCGCCGCCGGCGTGCCCTCGCGCGGGCTGAACGGGAAGACATGCAGATGAGTGAGGCCGCATTCCTCCACGATGTCGAGCGAGCGCTGGAACATCTCCTCGGTCTCCGTCGGGAAACCGGCGATGATGTCGGCGCCGAACACGATGTCGGGGCGCAGCCTGCGCACCTCCGCACAAAACCGGATCGAATCGTCGCGCAGATGCCGGCGCTTCATGCGCTTTAGGGTCAGGTCGTCGCCCGCCTGAAGGGAAAGATGCAAATGTGGCATCAGCCGCTTTTCCGATGCCACCACTTCGAGCAGCTCGTCATCGGCCTCGATGGAATCGATGGAGGACAGACGCAGCCGCTTCACGTCCGGCACCTGCCGCAGGATCGCCTTCACCAGCCGCCCGAGCCTGGGCGCGCCCGGCAGGTCCGCGCCGTAGCTGGTCATGTCGACGCCCGAGAGCACCACCTCGGCATAGCCGTTGCCGGCCAGGCGCTTCACCTGCTCCACCACCGCGCCCATCGGCACGGAGCGTGAATTGCCGCGCCCATAGGGGATGATGCAGAAGGTGCAGCGATGGTCGCAGCCGTTCTGAACCTGCACGAAGGCCCGCGCCCGCCCCTCGATGGCGTCGACCATGTGCGAGGCCGTCTCGCGCACCGAGAAGATGTCGTTGACCCGCGCCTTCTCGAACAGGTTGACGCCGAAATCCGGCAGCGCCCGATAGGAATGGCTTTTCAGCTTTTCCTCATTGCCGAGAACGAGATCGACCTCGTCCATGGCCACGAAATCCTGCGGTCCGGTCTGCGCCGCGCAGCCGGTAACGATGATGCGCGCCTCCGGGTTTTCGCGCCGGGCCTTGCGGATCGACTGTTTGGCCTGCCGCACCGCCTCTGCCGTGACCGCGCAAGTGTTGAAGATGATCGCGCCGCCCGAAAGCTCGCCCAGCCCCGCGGCGGACGCCTCGCGGCGCATGACTTCGGACTCATAGGTGTTCAGCCGGCAGCCGAAGGTGACGACCTCGATGCCCTTGTCCTGCCGCATGGGTTCGTTGTCGCTCATCAGGCCGCGCTCTCGGCGTCCCGCTGCCATGCGCCGGTGGCCGGATCGAAGGTACCGGCAAACTCCCATTCGGCAGCACCCGTCAGGACGACATGGTCATCCTCGCGCCACTCGACATGGAGCTGACCTCCGGGAGCGGTCAGCGAAACGCTGCGCCCGGTGCGCCGGGTGCGCGCGGCGGCAACCGCTGCCGCACAGGCGGCAGAGCCGCAGGCTCTGGTCAACCCCGCCCCGCGCTCCCATGTGCGAATGGTCAGGTGATCCGGCCCGGTCACCTGCGCGATGGTGATGTTGGCGCGCTCGGGAAACAGCGGATGATTCTCAAGCAACGGCCCGAAGCGATCGAGCGCATAAGACCACACGTCCTCGTCGACCCAGAAGATGGCATGCGGATTGCCCATGGAGACGGCGGACGGAGAATGCAGAACCGGCGCGTCGATCGGACCGACCTGCAATTCGATCATGCGCGTGTCTCGAAATTCCTCGGCCAGCGGAATGTCCTGCCAGCCGAAGCGCGGCTTTCCCATATCAACCGAGATCAGCCCATCCTCATGCTGGCGCGCGTTGAGAATGCCGGCAACCGTCTCGAACGTGAAAGCGTCCTTGCCGGTGTCGGCCGCCAGCGCCTGCACCACGCAGCGCGTGCCGTTGCCGCAGGCCTGCGCGAACGAGCCATCCTGATTGAGGATCTCGATGAAATGATCCGTACCCGGCGTGCGGGGATCGTGAATGGCCATGATCTGATCGAAATGCGTGGCCGGATCGGCGGCAAGCGCAAGGGCCGCCTGCGGCGATACGCGGTCAGTGCGCCCGCGCATGTCCGCAACGATGATCTCGTTGCCGATACCGTTCATCCTAGCGAAGGGAGCCGGGCCTGACATGTCCATTTCGTTTCCAGCTTGTTCCAGCGCGCTATATGGCGGAAACAGCCGGGAATTACCAGTGCAGTCCGGACGGACCATCCGCCACGACGAGGCGGCTGCGCCTTCATTATGCGTTGCAAAAACATCACACAAGCCAACGCAAACCTTATTTTAACCATATCAAGTTGAAATTCTGCCACCTTCACCGAATTGGTAGGGGGCGAGTATTGAGACGGTGCCGGTCAGGCCCCGCGGAGGTTGCGATGACATTTCTGAGAACGGGCGCGATCGTGGCAATTGGCGCCGCCCTGTTGGCAAGCGGCTGTTCCAGCACGCGGTTTTCCTCCATGGACAACACACGCCCCGAACCGCTGCAGCCCGCGCCGTCGGGTACGATCTCCTCCAACCAGCTCCCACCGCCCACCGGACCCGGCGTTCCGGGCGATCCCTCGCAGTTCCCGGCAGCGCCCCAGCAGAACACGCAGGTCGCTTCCCTGCCGCCGGACGGCAGCGCACCTGCAACGGCCGCCGACCTGACGCCTGCCAGCGTCGCCGGTGTGTGGACCGTCAATGTCAGCGGCCAGAGCTGCAAGGTCGCGACGCCGCAAACCAAATTCGGGCAGGGTTACCGCGCCGGCCCGCTTCGCTGTCCCGCCCCGGTCGATGGCGTGAAGTCCTGGAACGTCGCCGGCAAGCAGCTTACGCTCTACGATCAGGACGGCGGCCCGCTGGCCCGCCTCTACTCGTCGGGCGGCGGCCGCTTTGATGGCCAGACGTCCAATGGCCAGCCCATCGCGCTGACCCGCTAGATATTCGCAGGACGACATCGACATGCATCTGCGTGACGGCCTCCAGACGCGCGCGACCGTCAGGCAGGACTATCTTCACCGCGTCGAAACCGGCGCTGTGCGCCGCGACGATGCACAGCTCATCATAGCCGACCAGCTTGACAGGCTGATCGGCGAGATCGCCGACAAGCGGCTTTCCAGAAAATCCAGCGCGCTTGGCTGGCTGTTCGGCCGCAAGCGCGAAAAACATGCCGACGTGCGCGGCCTCTACATCTATGGCGGTGTCGGGCGCGGCAAGACCATGCTGATGGACATGTTCTTCGAGCACGTCCCGGCCCGCGCCAAGCGCCGCGCCCATTTCAACGACTTCATGGCCGACGTGCACGACCGCATCCAGAAGCAGCGGCAGGCACGCAAGGACGGCAAGACGAAGGAAGACGATCCCATCCCGCCGGTGGCGCGCGCGCTGGCGGAGGAAGCGTGGGTGCTGTGCTTCGACGAGTTCGCCGTCACCGACATTGCCGACGCCATGATCCTGTCACGGCTGTTCTCGGTTCTGTTCGATCAAGGCGTCGTGCTGGTGGCGACTTCAAACGTCGCCCCCCGCGACCTCTATCACAACGGCCTCAACCGCCAGCTTTTCCTGCCCTTCATCACCATTCTCGAACGTCATGCCGAAGTGCTCAACCTCGACATCGACACCGACTACAGGCTGGAAAAGCTGAACAGCCTGCCGGTCTACATCACGCCCGCCGATACGGCCGCCGATGAAGCGCTGGACGAAGCATGGCAGGCAATGACCGAAGGCCACGAAACGCTGCCGGCAAGCATTTCGGTGAAGGGCCGCACCATTCCCGTGCCGCGCGCCGCCGGCGACGCCGCCCGCTTCAGCTTTGCCGATCTGTGCGAGAAGCCGCTCGGCGCCCGCGACTATCTCGCCATCGCCGCCCGCTACTCCACCCTGTTCATCGATCATGTTCCGGTGCTCGATGAAAGCCGCCGCAACGAAGCCAAGCGCTTCATCCTGCTGGTCGACGTGATCTACGATCAGCAGCTTCGCCTGCTCATCAGCGCCGATGCGCCGCCGACCGGGCTCTATGTCGGGCGCACCGGCACCGAAGCCTTCGAGTTCGACCGGACCGCCTCGCGCCTCATCGAGATGCAGAGCCGCGACTGGCGCGACACCTGGAACGCCCGCAACCGCGAGGGCAGGCAGAACCCCACGCAGGAAAATGCGGCAGCTCCGCAAGAGAGCTGAGTTCGTCACTTTTTGGAGACAATCTTCTGCTTAGAATTCACGCGCGGTGGAAAAGCGACATTAATTTTGACGCTTACGTAAATTAAACAAGTTCTAAACGATTGAAATTTCAGGGCTTGAAATAATCGATTGAGTTTTTTGGATACCGGGGCTATGGGGTGCGGCGAAAATTCGCGGGCTCTCCATGGCCTGCCTGCCTCACCTCGACGCCATCGCGGCGCCGTCATAGCAAAGGGAAACCATCCTGACATGGCACGCAAGAAGATAGCACTGATTGGCTCCGGCATGATTGGTGGCACGCTCGCTCACCTCATCGGCCTCAAGGAACTGGGCGACGTCGTCCTGTTCGACATCGCCGAAGGCATTCCGCAGGGCAAAGGCCTCGACATCGCTGAATCCTCGCCGGTGGACGGCTTCGATGCGCGCTATGTCGGCGTCAACGACTATGCCGGCATCGAGGGTGCGGATGTGTGCATCGTCACCGCCGGCGTGCCGCGCAAGCCGGGCATGAGCCGCGACGACCTTCTGGGCATCAACCTCAAGGTGATGGAACAGGTTGGCGCCGGCATCGCCAAATATGCGCCGAACGCCTTCGTCATCTGCATCACCAACCCGCTCGACGCCATGGTCTGGGCGCTGCAGAAGTTCTCCGGCCTGCCGAAGAGCCATGTCGTGGGCATGGCCGGCGTGCTGGATTCCGCCCGCTTCCGCTACTTCCTCGCCGAGGAGTTCAAGGTGTCCGTCGAGGACGTGTCGGCCATGACGCTTGGCGGCCACGGTGACGACATGGTGCCGATGGTGCGCTACTCCACCGTTGCCGGCATCCCGCTGCCCGATCTGGTCAAGATGGGCTGGACCTCGAAGGAGAAGCTGGACGCCATCGTCGAGCGCACCCGCAAGGGCGGCGGCGAGATCGTCGGCCTGCTCAAGACTGGCTCCGCCTACTACGCGCCGGCTTCCTCGGCTGTCGCCATGGCCGAGAGCTACCTGAAGGACAAGAAGCGCGTGCTGCCCTGCGCCACGCATCTCAACGGCCAGTACGGCGTCAAGGACACCTATGTCGGCGTTCCGGTGGTGATCGGCGCCGGCGGTGTCGAGCGCATCATCGAGATCGAGTTCAACAAGGAAGAGCAGGCGATGTTCGACAAGTCGCTTGCCGCCGTCCAGAGCCTGACCGAGGCCTGCACGGGCATCGCGCCGCAGCTTGCCCAGAAGTAATCAAGGAAAGGCGTTCACATGAACATCCATGAATATCAGGGCAAGCAGCTCCTGAAAGCCTACGGCGCGCCCGTCGCGGACGGCGTGGCGATCCTGTCGGCCAACGAGGCGGAAGCTGCGGCAAAGACGCTGCCCGGCCCGCTCTATGTGGTGAAGAGCCAGATTCATGCCGGCGGCCGCGGCAAGGGCAAGTTCAAGGAACTGCCCGCCGATGCCAAGGGCGGCGTGCGCCTCGCCAAGTCGATCGAGGAAGTGGTTGCGAACGCCAACGAGATGCTGGGCAACACGCTGGTGACCAAGCAGACCGGCCCCGCCGGCAAGCAGGTCAACCGCCTCTACATCGAGGACGGCGCCGACATCGACCGTGAGCTTTACCTGTCGCTGCTGGTCGACCGCACCGTCGGCCGCGTCGCTTTCGTGGTTTCCACCGAGGGCGGCATGGACATCGAGGCCGTCGCCGAGGCAACGCCGGAGAAGATCATCACCGTCGCCATCGACCCCGAAACCGGCGTCACCGACGCCGATGTCGCGAAGATCAACGACGCGCTGAAGCTCACCGGCGAAGCTGCCGAGGACGGCAAGAAGCTGTTCCCGCTGCTTTACACGGCCTTCTCCGAGAAGGACATGAGCCTGCTTGAGATCAACCCGCTGATCGTCATGACCAATGGCCGCCTGCGCGTTCTCGACGCCAAGGTCTCCTTCGACGGCAACGCGCTTTTCCGCCACGAGGACGTGAAGGAACTGCGCGACATCACCGAGGAAGATTCCAAGGAAATCGAGGCCTCGAAGTGGGACCTCGCCTATGTCGCGCTCGACGGCAACATCGGCTGCATGGTCAACGGCGCGGGCCTTGCCATGGCGACGATGGACATCATCAAGCTCTACGGCGCCGAGCCTGCCAACTTCTGCGACGTCGGCGGCGGCGCCGGCAAGGAGAAGGTCGCTGCGGCATTCAAGATCATCACCGCCGACCCGCGCGTCGAGGGCATCCTCGTCAACATCTTCGGCGGCATCATGAAGTGCGACGTGATCGCCGAGGGCGTTGTCGCAGCCGTCAAGGAAGTCGGCCTCAAGGTGCCGCTGGTGGTGCGCCTCGAAGGCACCAATGTGGAACTGGGCAAGAAGATCATCAACGAGAGCGGCCTCAACGTCATCTCGGCCGATGATCTCGACGACGCCGCCCAGAAGATCGTCAAGGCCGTGAAAGGGAACTGACCTCAGATGTCCATTCTCATCAACAAAGACACCAAGGTTCTCGTTCAGGGTCTGACCGGCAAGACCGGCACCTTCCACACCGAGCAGGCGCTGGCCTATCACGGCACGAAGATGGTCGGCGGTATCCACCCGAAGAAGGGTGGCGAGAACTGGACCGGCTCGAAGGGCGAGACCCTGCCGATCTTCGCATCCGTCGCTGAGGGCAGGGACAAGACCGGCGCCACCGCCTCGGTCGTCTACGTTCCGCCGGCGGGTGCCGCAGCCGCCATCATCGAAGCCATCGAGGCCGAGATGGAGCTGATCGTGTGCATCACCGAGGGCATCCCGGTCATGGACATGGTCAAGGTCAAGGCAAAGCTCGACAAGTCGAAGTCGCGCCTGATCGGCCCGAACTGCCCCGGCATCGTCACCCCCGACGAGTGCAAGATCGGCATCATGCCCGGCAACATCTTCCGCAAGGGCTCGGTCGGCGTTGTTTCGCGCTCGGGAACGCTTACCTATGAGGCAGTGTTCCAGACCACCAACGAAGGCCTCGGCCAGACCACCGCTGTCGGCATCGGCGGCGATCCGGTCAAGGGCACGGAGTTCATCGACGTGCTTGAGATGTTCCTTGCCGACGACGAAACCCAGTCGATCATCATGATCGGCGAGATCGGCGGTTCCGCCGAGGAAGACGCCGCGCAGTTCCTGCGTGACGAAGCAAAGCGTGGGCGCTCCAAGCCCATGGCCGGCTTCATCGCAGGCCGCACGGCCCCTCCCGGCCGCACCATGGGCCACGCCGGCGCCGTGATTTCGGGCGGCAAGGGTGGAGCCGAAGACAAAATCGCCGCCATGGAAGCGGCAGGCATCCGGGTGTCTCCATCCCCGGCGCGACTGGGCAAGACCCTGGTCGAAGCCATCAAGGGCTGATCTGACACGCCGGGCAGTTCCTCTGCCCGGCGTACTCGGTCAGGAGGGGATACTTTCAACGGATGGCCGCATGGCCATCCCCATCGGCAGAACCGCCGCTAACCGTCAGGAGTTGAAGCAGAAGCTTCAAAAGCGACATGTCGAGACAAGACCAGAAGAACGACCAATTCTCACTCTCCTCCTTCCTCTACGGCGGTAACGCCGATTATATCGAGGCGCTTCACGCCGCATGGCAGGACGACCCCTCGGCGGTCGACACCGAGTGGCAGGAATTCTTCGCCGCGCTGCAGGACGACGCCGCCACGGTGAAGAAGAACGCCGAAGGCGCATCGTGGAAAAAGCCCAACTGGCCGCTGCAGGCCAATGGCGAGCTGATCTCCGCGCTCGACGGCAACTGGGGCCTGATCGAGAAGGTTGTCGGCAAGAAGGTGCAGGAAAAGGCGGCCACGGCCGGAACCCCGCTGTCCAACGCCGACGTGCATCAGGCGACGCGCGATTCCATCCATGCCATCATGATGATCCGCGCCTTCCGCATGCGCGGCCATCTGCATGCCAATCTCGATCCGCTCGGCATCGCCAAGCCGCTTGAGGATTATAACGAGCTATCGCCGCAGAACTACGGCTTCACCGAAGCCGACTACGACCGCCCGATCTTCCTCGACAACGTTCTGGGCCTGGAATTCGGCACCATCCGGCAGATGCTCGATATTCTCACCCGCACCTATTGCTCGACGCTGGGTGTGGAGTTCATGCACATTTCCGATCCTGAGGAAAAGGCATGGATTCAGGAGCGCATCGAAGGCGCCGACAAGGAGATTTCCTTCACCGCCGAAGGCAAGAAGGCCATCCTGTCGAAGCTGATCGAGGCGGAAGGCTTCGAGCAGTTCATCGACGTCAAGTACAAGGGCACCAAGCGCTTCGGCCTCGACGGCGGCGAGTCGCTGATCCCGGCTCTTGAGCAGATCATCAAGCGCGGTGGCGCGCTCGGCATGAAGGAAATCGTGCTCGGCATGGCCCACCGCGGCCGCCTCAACGTTCTTTCGCAGGTGATGGCAAAGCCGCACCGCGCCATTTTCCACGAGTTCAAGGGCGGCTCCTACGCGCCTGACGATGTGGAAGGCTCGGGCGACGTGAAGTATCACCTCGGCGCCTCGTCCGACCGCGAATTCGACAACAACAAGGTTCACCTGTCGCTGACGGCAAACCCTTCGCATCTGGAGATCGTCAATCCGGTGGTGATGGGCAAGGCCCGCGCCAAGCAGGACCAGCTCTATGGCCGCAGCCGCGAGGAGATCGTGCCGCTGGAAGAGCGCGCCAAGGTTCTTCCGCTGCTGATCCACGGCGATGCCGCCTTCGCCGGTCAGGGTGTCATTTCGGAAATCCTCGGGCTTTCCGGCCTGCGCGGCCACCGCGTCGCCGGCACGCTGCATGTGATCATCAACAACCAGATCGGCTTCACCACCAATCCGCGCTTCTCGCGTTCGTCGCCCTATCCGTCCGACGTCGCCAAGATGATCGAGGCGCCGATCTTCCACGTCAACGGCGACGATCCGGAAGCCGTTGTCTACGCCGCCAAGGTGGCGACCGAATTCCGCATGAAGTTCCACAAGCCGGTGGTCGTGGACATGTTCTGCTACCGCCGCTTCGGTCACAATGAGGGCGATGAGCCGGCATTCACCCAGCCGCTGATGTACCGCGCCATCCGCGCCCACAAGACCGTCGTTCAGCTCTATGGTGACCGCCTGATCGCCGAAGGTCTGATCACCCAGGACGAACTCGACCGCATGCGCGCCGAATGGCGCGCCCGTCTGGAAGAGGAGTTCGAGGCCGGCCAGACCTACAAGCCCAACAAGGCCGACTGGCTGGACGGCGTGTGGTCGGGCCTGCGCGCCGCTGACCATCAGGACGAGCTGCGCCGTGGCAAGACCGCCGTTCCGGTCAAGACGCTGAAGGAAATCGGCAAGAAGCTGACCGAGGTTCCCGCTGAATTCGAGGCGCACCGCACCATCCAGCGCTTCCTCGACAATCGCCGTCAGGCGATCGAAAGCGGCACCGGGATCGACTGGGCGACGGCCGAGGCTCTGGCCTTCGGCTCGATCCTGCTCGACGGCAATCCGATCCGCCTTTCGGGTCAGGATTCGGAGCGCGGCACCTTCTCGCAGCGCCATTCGGTGCTCTACGACCAGCGCGACGAGAACCGCTACATTCCGCTGAACAACCTGTCGGCCGCACAGGCCGGCTATGAGGTCATCAACTCGATGCTCTCGGAAGAGGCCGTGCTCGGTTTCGAATATGGCTACTCGCTGTCGGCGCCCAAGGCGCTGACCCTGTGGGAAGCCCAGTTCGGCGACTTCGCCAACGGCGCTCAGGTTGTGTTCGACCAGTTCATCTCGTCGGGCGAGCGCAAGTGGCTGCGCATGTCGGGTCTCGTGTGCCTGCTGCCGCATGGCTATGAGGGACAGGGGCCGGAACACTCCTCCGCCCGTCTGGAGCGCTTCCTCCAGCTCTGCGCCGAGGACAACATGCAGGTCGCCTACTGCACGACGCCTGCCAACTACTTCCACATCCTGCGCCGGCAGCTCAAGCGCGACTTCCGCAAGCCGCTGATCCTGATGACGCCGAAGTCGCTGCTGCGCCACAAGCGCGCCGTGTCGACGATCGCCGAACTGTCGGGTGAAAGCTCCTTCCACCGCCTGCTGTGGGACGATGCGCAGTATCTGGGCGACCAGCCGATCAAGCTGGTCAAGGATTCGAAGATCCGCCGCGTCGTGCTGTGCACGGGCAAGGTCTACTACGACCTTTACGAGGAGCGCGAGAAGCGCGGCATCAACGACATCTACCTGCTGCGCGTCGAACAGCTCTACCCGTTCCCGGCAAAGGCCCTGATCACCGAACTGTCGCGTTTCCGCAATGCGGAGATGGTGTGGTGTCAGGAGGAGCCCAAGAACATGGGCGCCTGGTCGTTCATCGACCCCTATCTGGAATGGGTCCTGGCCCATATCGACGCCAAGCACCAGCGCGTGCGCTACACAGGCCGCCCGGCCGCCGCCTCCCCGGCGACGGGCCTCATGTCGAAGCATCTGGCGCAGCTTGCCGCCTTCCTCGAAGACGCGCTCGGCGAATAACAATTCAAGAAGAAAGAACGGACAGGCATCATGGCTACCGAAATCCGCGTTCCCACTCTGGGTGAATCCGTCAGTGAAGCCACCATCGGCAAGTGGTTCAAGAAGGTTGGCGACGCTATCGCTGTAGACGAGCCGCTGGTCGAACTCGAAACCGACAAGGTGACGGTGGAAGTGCCGGCGCCCTCCGCCGGAACGCTGGTCGAGATCACCGCCAAGGAAGGCGAGACCGTCGGCATCGACGCGCTGCTGGGCACCATCGGCGAAGGCGCGGGCGCAGCACCCTCGCCGAAGCAGGACGTTGCCGTGGCACAGGCTTCCGCCCCGACCGCCGCCTCCACCACGAAGGAAGCCGCGGCCCAGCAGGCCAAGATCGCGGGCGAAAGCCCGATCGAGCCCCGCACCATGCCGCCGGCCCCTTCCGCCGCAAAGCTGCTGGCCGAGAAGAACCTGTCGGCAGATCAGGTTTCAGGCTCGGGCAAGCGCGGTCAGGTGCTGAAGGGCGATGTGCTCGACGCCATCGCCAGGGGCGCGCCTTCGCAGCCGGCCGAGGCTCCGGCCGTGGCCCGCGCACCTTCCGCCGCTGAGGACGAAGTGCGTGAAGAACGCGTGCGCATGACGCGCCTGCGCCAGACCATCGCACGCCGCCTCAAGGACGCCCAGTCCACCGCCGCCATGCTCACCACCTTCAACGAGGTGGACATGAAGCCGGTGATGGATCTGCGCGCCAAGTACAAGGACCTGTTCGAGAAGAAGCACGGCGTGAAGCTTGGCTTCATGGGCTTCTTCACCAAGGCTGTGACCCACGCGCTGAAGGAAATCCCGGCCGTCAACGCCGAGATCGACGGCACCGACATCATCTACAAGAACTACGCCCATATCGGCGTAGCGGTCGGCACCGACAAGGGCCTCGTGGTTCCGGTCGTGCGCGACGCCGATTCCATGTCGATCTCCGAGATCGAGAAGGAAATCGGACGCCTCGGCATTGCCGCGCGCGATGGCAAGCTGTCGGTTGCAGACATGCAGGGCGGCACCTTCACCATCTCCAACGGTGGTGTTTATGGCTCGCTGATGTCGACGCCGATCCTCAACGCGCCGCAATCCGGCATCCTCGGCATGCACAAGATCCAGGAGCGCCCGGTCGTGGTCGGCGGGCAGATCGTCGTGCGTCCGATGATGTATCTGGCGCTGTCCTACGATCACCGCATCGTCGACGGCAAGGAAGCGGTGACCTTCCTCGTCCGCGTCAAGGAAACGCTGGAGGACCCGGAGCGTCTGGTTCTGGATCTCTGAGCAGGGAGCGGTCGTCCGTGGTGACGAACCATCTTATCCGGCGGGGTGGCGGGGCGGTTTGCCTTGCCGCCCTGCTCATCGCGCAGACGGCGGGTGCGCGTGCCGCCTGCCCGATGCCGCTGGCCGTCTATGAAGACGCGGCCAAAGGCACCGGCATCGACTTCCGCCCGACGGGAGACTCGATGGTGGTCACCAACAGCTTCAGGATGAACCTCGCCACCGGCGTCCAGCTCGAAGGCATCGTCATGTGGAGCGAGGAAACCCCGCGCCCCTATGCATCCCTGTTGCACGAATGTCCCGAAGGGGACGTGACCGGGGATGAGATCGCCGAGTGCACCCTGTGGGAAGGGCCGCTCTACGCCGTGGATGACAAGGGCACCGTCGGTCTTCTCCCCAAAGAAGACGCCTCCGCCCCGCAGGCGTTGATATTCCCCGACCTCGGTCCGACATTGCGGCAGGCGGCCGTTTTCGAATCCGCTGCCGAAGACAAGCTTCCCGGCGACATTTTCGCGCTGAGTGGCTGTCAGGAATAGATTTCTCACCCGCGCGCCGCTGGACGGCCGACGCGACCCGATTGAAATGGCCGGATCGGCCAGCAGGAAAGGAATGGACAAATGGCATATGATGTCGTCGTCATCGGCTCTGGTCCGGGCGGCTATGTGTGCGCCATCAAGGCAGCCCAGCTCGGCCTCAAGGTCGCGGTCGTTGAAAAGCGCGAGACCTTCGGCGGCACCTGCCTGAACATCGGCTGCATCCCCTCCAAGGCACTGCTGCATGCCTCGGAAATGTTTGCCGAGGCAAGCCACTCCTTCGACGCGCTCGGCGTGGAAATTTCCGCTCCGAAGCTGAACCTCGAAAAGATGATGGCCCACAAGGACACGACCGTGTCCGCCAACGTGGCCGGCGTCGCCTTCCTGTTCAAGAAGAACAAGATCGACTCCTTCCGCGGCACCGGCAAGGTCGTCGCCGCCGGCAAGGTGGCCGTCGTTGCCGAGGACGGCAGCGCACAGGAAATCGAGACGAAGAACATCGTCATCGCCACCGGCTCCGACGTGGCCGGCATCCCGGGCGTCGAGGTCGACATCGACGAGAAGGTCATCGTCTCCTCCACCGGCGCGCTGTCGCTGGCAAAGGTGCCTGAGCATCTTGTCGTCGTTGGCGGTGGTGTCATAGGTCTGGAGCTCGGCTCGGTCTGGGCTCGTCTTGGTGCGAAGGTCACGGTGGTCGAATTCCTCGACACCATTCTCGGCGGCATGGACGGCGAAGTCGCCAAGCAGTTCCAGCGCCTGCTGGGCAAGCAGGGATTTGACTTCAGGCTTGGGTCCAAGGTCACCGGCGTGGCGAAGTCCGGCAAGGGCGCTTCGGTGACGTTCGAACCGGTGAAGGGCGGCGACGCGGAAACCGTCGAGGCCGATGCCGTGCTGATCGCAACCGGCCGCAAGCCCTACACGGAAGGTCTCGGCCTCAGCGAAGCCGGCGTCGAACTGGACGAGCGCGGCCGCGTGAAGACCGACGGCCATCTGCGCACCAATGTGCCGGGCATCTATGCCATCGGCGACGTGGTCGCCGGCCCGATGCTCGCCCACAAGGCCGAGGACGAGGGCGTAGCCGTTGCCGAGATCATAGCCGGTCAGGCCGGCCATGTGAACTACGACGTCATTCCGGGCGTCGTCTACACCAGCCCTGAAGTCGCCTCCGTCGGCAAGACCGAGGAAGAGCTGAAGAAGGCCGGCGTCGCCTACAAGTCCGGAAAGTTCCCCTTCACCGCCAATGGCCGTGCGCGCGCCATGCAGCACACCGACGGCTTCGTGAAGGTTCTGGCCGACAAGGAGACCGACCGCGTGCTCGGCGTTCACATCGTCGGCTTCGGTGCCGGCGAGATGATCCACGAGGCGGCGGTCCTGATGGAGTTCGGCGGTTCCTCGGAAGACCTCGCACGCACCTGCCACGCCCACCCGACCATGTCGGAGGCGGTCAAGGAAGCCGCGCTCGCCACATTCTTCAAGCCGATCCACATCTGATCGGCCCCATAGCTTATCGGCCGTAGCATTGGACCCCGGTTTCGGGTGTTCCGCTGCTCTCCCGATAATCCAGATCCCGGAACCAAAAACGGCCCGCCAACCGGCGGGCCGTTTCTTTTTCGGGTCTTGTCCGGTCAGTTCGCCGGCTGCTGTGGCGCAGGCTCGGCCGGAGCCGGCGTGCTGTCGGTGGGAGCCGGTGCAGGCTCTACCGGTGCAGGAGCCGGTTCGGCCGGCGGCGCAGGCTCTGCCGGTGCAGGTGCAGGTTCCGCAGGTGCGGGTGCCGGAGCAGGTTCGACGGGCGCGGGCGCAGGCGCCGGCTCGGTGGCAGCAGGCGGCGGCGCCGCATCAGGCTCGGTCGCCGGTCGGTTGCCGCCAGCAAAAAGGTAATAGGCGCCGAGCGCAAGCACCAGAACGATCAGCGCGATCAGCCAGGTGGTGCCACCACCGCGCGGCGGGGGCGTTGGATCGAGATGCGGATCGGGGTCCGCATGTGGTGGAATGGGATTCAGGGGATCCAGCGGACGGGGATCGTCTGGACCCGGCTTGTGCGGATTGGCCATTCTGTCCTCCAGGAAACGGATCAGGCAACAAGAGGTCAACGCATAAAGCGCCGACAGGTTGCATCCGCCCCTGCAGAGCAGCCGGCAGTGCTATTGCACGGCACTCACAGTGTAGCCCGCCTTGCGGAACCCTTCCACGAGCCCTTCCGGCCCCGGCAGGTGCAGCGCGCCCACCGCGATGAAGGCGTTGCCCTGCGAAAGGAACGCGTCCGCGCTGGCAATCATGCCCTTGTTGCGCTTGTTGATCAGCGCTTCCTCGAACGCTGCATAGCCGGCCATGTCGCCGCCCTGGTGCGGCATCACCGCGGTGAACATCGGCATGATCATGCCAACCTCCCCCTGCTGGTAGAGCCGGATCATGGTCTCGATAAGATCGTTGATGCCATCGCCCAGTTGCAGCGTTTCCACCAGCCCCTGAATGTGAAACTCCATCGGCAGGGACGCCATGGCGCGAAGCTGGTCCGCCGCCGTTTCAAGGCCGCCCAGCGCCTTGCCGGCGGCGTCGGCATCCTGCGCCAGCTTCACGTCGAGAATGGCTTCCCCGGCCGAGCGGCGGGCAAGCTCGCATTGCGGAACCGCCACGACACCAAGCAGCATCCACGGTTTCATTTTCGCCACGCTGGCCAGCGGGATTCCGCGCGCTTTGAGGCCTTTCTTCAAAGCCTCGGCATCCTCGGCAGAAAGCTGCGAGGTAAGCGTCTGCGATCCCGTGAACATCATCAGTTCAGGCTCTTCGGACATGGCCGCCATCATGCGGGACTGATCAAGCACATCCGTGGTTTCGATCACCACTGTCGCAGCTGCGTCATACGCAGTCTGCGCCGCAGGCGGCAGCGTGACGACACGCGGGTCGCTCAGATGGAAGGTCCCGAACAGATAGGAGGGTGCTGCGCCCTGCTTCTCCAGCTTCCACAGAACGCCCTTGCCATTGAGCACGGCATCGGCCTGTTTGCGCACGTCCGAGTAGGCGTCCGGATCGTCCTTGCGGAGCTTTTCCATGAGGTCGGCGCCCGAGCAGGCAGTTGCATCCGCATGCGCCCGGCCGGTCGCCATCGCCAGAACGATCAGGAAGGTTATGAAAAACATCAGGTTCAGCCCGGCAAGCAGCTTCATGCAGAACAGGGCGGCGCGATCAGCGAGAGCGAGTGTGCGTGTCATGGTTTTCCACTAGCCTTAAATCCCGGCCAAACCGTTAAGGCGGTGCCGTTTCATGCGCGCGGATGCGCCGAATCGTAGATTTCGAGCAGCCTCGCCGTATCGACGCCCGTATAGACCTGCGTGGTCGACAGGCTGGCATGGCCGAGCAGCTCCTGAATGGTGCGCAGGTCACCGCCCCGCCCCAGCAGATGCGTGGCAAAGGAATGGCGCAGCGCATGCGGCGTCGCCGTTTCGGGCAGGTTGAGTGCCGAGCGCAGCTTCGCCATTTCTCGCTGGATGATCGCGGCATTGAGCGGCCCGCCCCTTGCACCCCGAAACAGCGGTTCACCGGCATCGAGGTGATAGGGACACAGGCTTCGATACTCCATCACCGCCTTCACCGTGACCGGCAGCAGCGGCGCAAGCCGTGTCTTGCCGCCCTTGCCCGTTACCCGCAGCACGGTTTCGTCTCCGCTGGCCAGATCGCCGCCGGTCAGGCCAAGCGCTTCGGAAATGCGCAGGCCGCAGCCATAGAGCAGGGTCAGCACCGCCGCGTTGCGGGCCGCGATCCATGGCTCCTCCGCCAGTTGCTCATCCGTTGCCACCACGCGCTTTGCATCGGCTGCCGTCAGCGGCTTGGGCAGCGATTTCGGCTGGCGGGGCGCACGCATGGCCGCCGCGCCGGCCGCATTGACCATGCCCTGCCTTTCAAGATGGCGCAGCAGCGAACGGATTCCGGCCAGTCCCCGTCCCAGCGTGCGGGCCCCTGCCCCGGCGCTTCGCCTTGAAGCAAGATAGGCGCGCAGGTCAGCCGGCCTGAGTTCTTTTATGTCGGCTATTCCGGGTGCGCCGCCGCAATGGCCGGTCAGAAATTGCAGGAACTGGCGCGTGTCGCGCTCATAGGCATCGACGGTCAGTTGAGACAAGCGGCGCTCGCCGCCGAGCGATTGCAGCCACGCCATGCGCGCGGCCTGCAGGTCCGGCTTTGCCGAAATGAGAAATTGTTCCTGCGTCGTCATACCGGCATGATGCCCGCATACGGTTAGGAAGCGGTGAAGCTTGCTTGAAAAGCAGGCGTCCTGAAACTAGGACAGGCAGATCATTGCAAGGATCAGTTCCATGACCAGGCTCGAAAACCCCGTCCAGATGGCCGTGATCGGCGCCCCGCACGGCATCAAGGGGGAGCTGCGCGTCAAGACCTACACCGGCGATCCCGAGGCGCTGGGCGACTATGGCCCGCTTTACACACTGGATGGACGCAGCTTCGAGATCCTCAGCATCAGGCCGGCCGGCAACATGGCCGTGGTGCGGTTCGCCGAGGTGAAGGATCGCAACGCGGCCGAAGCGCTGACCGGCACCGAACTGTTTATCGAACGCTCCATGCTGCCCGAGCCGGAGGAAGACGACGAGTTCTACCATGCCGACCTGATGGGGCTTGCCGTGCGCGACGAGACCGGCGCGACGCTGGGCAAGGTGCTGGCGGTTCAGAATTTCGGCGGCGGCGACATACTCGACCTGATGATCGGCGGCCGCAAGGGCGTGCTGATCCCGTTCACGCAGGCCGCTGTGCCGGAAGTGTCGGTCGCCGGCGGCTTCATCCGCATCGACCCGGTCGCTGCCGGACTGGCCGGCGACCATGACGGGGATGCGCCCGATGGCGAGCCCTCCGGCACGGACCGGCCGCGCGGACCGAAAAGCGCCGGGGGCAACCGGTGAGCTTTTCGGCCTCCGTCCTCACACTTTATCCCGAAATGTTTCCGGGCGCGCTCGGCCTGTCGCTTGCCGGCCGGGCGCTTGAAGCCGGCACATGGTCTCTGGAAGCGGTGCAGATCCGCGATTTCGCCACCGACCGCCACCGCACGGTGGACGACACACCGGCAGGCGGCGGCGCCGGCATGGTGATGCGCGCCGACGTGCTGGCCCGCGCCATCGACCACGCGGCCCCACCGTCCGACCCGCGCCCGCGCCTGCTGATGAGCCCGCGCGGGCGCCCGCTGACGCAGGCGCGTGTGCGCGAACTCGCCGCCGGCCCCGGCGCCGTCCTCCTGTGCGGGCGGTTCGAAGGCATCGACCAGCGGCTGATCGAGGCCCGGCAACTGGAGGAGGTCTCGATCGGCGACTACATCCTCTCAGGCGGCGAACCGGCAGCGCTGGTGCTGCTCGACGCAATCGTGCGCCTGCTGCCGGGCGTCATGGGCAATGAACTCTCCGGCGAGGAGGAAAGTTTTGAAGGCGGCCTGCTGGAGCATCCGCACTATACGCGCCCACAGGAGTTCGAGGGCCGCACGATCCCCGAGGTGCTGACCTCCGGTAACCATGCGAAGATCGCGGCATGGCGTCGTGCCGAAGCCGAAAAGCTGACGCGGGAAAGACGGCCCGACCTGCTTTCCGGCAACTGACCGGGCGCAGCCTGACGACACTGCCTTTCGGGCGGCCCATCGGCTGGTCCGGGTCAGGCTGCCATGAACTCCGGATTGCGCGCCACCAGCGCCACTTTCAGCTTCTCCATGGCGCGCGCTTCGAGCTGACGCACCCGCTCCTTGGAGATGCCCAGCACATCGCCAAGTTCGGCAAGCGTCGCGCCGTCATCCTTCAGCCGCCGCTCCTCGATGATGCGCAGCTCCCGCGGATTGAGCGCGCCGAGCGCATCCTTGAGCCAGCCGTTGCGCCGCTCCACGTCGATAGCCTCGGACGCCACTTCATCCGGCAGCGGAGCATCGCTGACCAGAAAGTCCATGCGTTCCATGGAATCCGACTCTCCCGAAAGCGGGGCGTTGAGCGAGCTGTCGGGTGCCGAGAGGCGTGAATCCATGGTGGCGACGTCGGCGGTCTGCACGCCGAGGGCCGTGGCTATTTCCTCGTAGATCGAGGCGCTGGAAAGCGTGTCGGAGCCAGCCGCAAGCCGCGCACGCAGCCGCCGCAGATTGAAGAACAAGGCCTTCTGCGCCGAACTGGTGCCCCCGCGCACGATCGACCAGTTGCGCAGGATATAATCCTGCATCGAAGCCCTGATCCACCATGTTGCATAGGTGGAAAATCGTACCTCGCGTTCCGGCTCGAACCTTGCCGCCGCCTCCAGCAGCCCTACATGGCCTTCCTGAATGAGGTCCCCGATGGGGAGGCCGTAATTGCGGAACTTGCCGGCCATGGAGATGACGAGACGCATATGCGCCATCGTCATGCGGTTCAGCGCTTCCTGATCTCCGTGGTCGCGCCAGTTCTGCGCCAGTTCCTGCTCTTCATCGCGCTCCAGATAGGGCGCGGTCATGGCCAGGCGAATGAATTTACGTTCAAGGCTGTTTTGAATCATCACGATATTCCGGCATTCGAACGACCTTTGCCGCATGCCGCATGAAGCTGCGGACATGTACGGAACCGCAGCCTTAACGTGATGTGGGCGGAATTTGTTCCAGCCCGAAGAGAGTCAGAGGTTGACTATCCTATGCTGCGCTCCAGGGCAGCCACCCAGTTCTTCCAGGCGATCTTCTCGACCAGCTCGCGCCCATAGCCCTTTTCGAGCAATGCATCGATGAGATTCGGAAGGCCGGAAACGTCACCGATGGCGGCGGGGATCGTGGCCCCGTCGAAATCGGACCCGAAGCCGACGCGGTCCTCGCCCAGTGCCTCTATCAGGGCATCGATGTGGCGAACCATCACCTCAAGGCCGGTGTTGGGATCCATGCGGCCATCTTCACGCAGGAAGCCGGTGGCGAAATTCAGCCCGACCATGCCGTTGCTGTCGCGAATGGCACCAAGCTGCCATTCGGTCAGGTTGCGCGCATGGGGGCAGAGTGCATGCACGTTGGAATGGGTGGCGACCAGCGGCGCGGTGCTCAGGGAGGCGACGTCGCGAAACCCTTTTTCGTTGAGATGCGACAGATCGATCATGATCCCCAGCTCGTTGCAGGCACGCACCAGCGCCTTGCCGGCATCGGTGAGACCGGGGCCGGTGTCCGGCGTCGAGTTCAGGCGGAACGGCACGCCATGGCCAAATGCGTTGGGCCGGCTCCAGACGATGCCGAGCGAGCGCAAGCCCGCCGCATGAAGCACGTCGAGTTCGGCCAGATCGGTATCGATCGCCTCCGCGCCTTCGATATGGAAGACTGTGGCCAGAGAGCCAGCAGCCATCGCGCGCCTGATGTCGGCGGCGCTGCGGCACACGCTCAGCGCACCTGACCGTTCGAGACGCAGCAAAATCGAGGCCATGCCCGTGGTCGACACAATCGCATCGGCGCGGCTCAGTTCGGGCGCCATCGGCTCGTTGGTTGCGGGTGCGGTGGTACGCATCGGCGCGTCCTCCAGCGGCGGCGGAAAGATGGCGAACATGCCGCCTGCAAACCCGCCCTTGCGGGCACGCGGCAGATCGATATGCCAGCTGGAGGGACTGCCTTTGACGAAAAGCTTCTCCTTGTCCGGCTCGGCGGACTGGTAGAGTTTCATCAGCGTATCATTGTGGCCATCGAAAACAGGGATAAGGTCTGTCACGTCTGTCGCATCCTTGGGAAGGTGATTGTCTGAGAAAAAGCCTATCTGATTCGCCTTGGCGGCCGCTCCGGCAACTGGACCGCCAGCCCCGCCTTGATCCTGTCCATGACCACGAGGGTGCGGAAGCGCCTGACATTGTGGTTCTCGAAGAACAGCCGCCGCGTCAGCGCCTCATAGTCAGCCATGGAGGCGACTGTGACAATCAGCACGAAATCCGCTTCGCCGGTCACATAGTAGCACTGTTGCACAGACCGATCGGCGGCGAAGCTGCGCCGGGCCGCATCAAGCAGATCGAGCCGCTCGCTTTCGATCTCGACCTCCACCACGATGGTGATCGGCTGGCCGACGCGTCCCGGATCGACGACGGCGAAATTGCCGGTGATGACCCCGTTCTCATGCATGCGGCGCACCCTGCGATGCACGGCCGCCGCCGACAGGCCGATCCGTTCACCGATGATGCGGTGAGCGGTCGTGTTGTCCCGCTGCAGAATATCGAGGATCGCAAGATCGAAACTGTCGAGGCCATCCTGCTCGGATTCAGGCATCAAAACCACCAAAATCGAGAGTTTTTTGCATTCTGGCGGTCAAATCGAGGAAAATCCAGTCTTCATCCGCGATAAAATCTCATCACGCAAAGAGAGATGAGACCATGATCACCCTGAACACACTTCCCGGCTATAATGCGGCGCTGGACCCTGCGGATTCCACCACTCTTGGGATGGAGGCCGCCCGGGAAGTGCAGCGCTTCCTGTCCTGTCGCCCCGACCACAGGCAGACGCCGCTGCACCGGCTCGACGGCCTCGCCGGAGAACTCGGGGTCGCAGCCATTTTCCTCAAGGATGAGGGCTTGCGGCTCGGCCTCGGCAGCTTCAAGGCGCTTGGCGGCTCCTATGCCGTCATCCGCCTGGTGCTGGAGGAGGCGGGCCGCAGGCTCGGCCATCCGCAAGACATCGCCGATCTCAATTCACCGCAGGTGCGCGAGATCGCACGGCAGATGACCTTCGGTTGCGCGACCGACGGCAACCACGGCAAATCCGTCGCCATGGGCGCACGCATGGTGGGCGCCCGCGCCGCAATCTTCGTGCATGCCGGCGTCAGCGACGAGCGCGTGGCGGCAATCGCAGCCTGTGGCGCCGAGATAATCCGCGTTGAAGGCACCTATGACGATTCCGTTGCAGAGGCTGCCCGTGTTTGTGAGCAAAACGGCTGGAGCGTCGTCTCCGACACCTCATGGCCAGGCTATGAGCGCATCCCCTCGCTGGTCATGCAGGGTTATACCGCCATGCTCGGCGAGGTGCTGGAAACGTTGCCGCAAAGGCCGACGCATGTTTTCGTGCAGGCCGGCGTCGGCGGGCTGGCGGCAGCCCTCGCCGGACATTTCGCCATCGTGTTCGGAGCGGACCGTCCCAAACTCATCGTTGTCGAGCCAGCCCGCGCGGCCTGCATTCATGAAAGTGCGCGCACCGGGCGACTGGTCAAAACCCCGCATGGGGAGCCGACCATCATGGCGATGCTGGAGTGCTACGAGCCATCGCTGGTGGCGTGGCGGATACTCTCGCGCAAGGCCGACGCCTTCATGACCGTGGACGAGGACGCCGCGGCAGCGACCATGCGGCGCCTCGCCCGGCCGGTGGCCCCGGATCCCGCCATCGTCGCCGGTGAAAGCGGTTGTGCCGGGCTCGCCGGGCTGATCCGCGCGGCGTCGGACCCTGAAGGGAGAAAAATGCTGGGTCTGGACGTGAACGCGCGCGTTCTGGCGATCAACACGGAAACCGCCACCGACAAGGGTCGTTACGAGGCCATTGTCGGCATGGCGCCGGAGGATGTGGCCGAAATCGCCTGAAGATTTCGGGCCGGCATCCGGCAGCGCGATGTGTCGCTCAGGACAGCGTGTCGAGCTTGCGCTGCATCGCGGCAATCTGCTCCTTCAGATCCTGAAGGTCGCCATCGCGCTCGCCCGCTTCCTTCTGCGGTTCGCCGTCGCCCTGCTTCGCCGCAGCGCCGGCGGGAAATGGCGTGAACATGCGCATCGCGTTCTGGAACATCTCCATGTTGCGCCGCGTCTGCTCTTCCAGCGCCTTCATCGGCAGCGGCATCTTCATCATGTCCATGGGCGATTTCGGCAGCGCGTCCTTCATCTGCTCGCGAAACCGCTCCTGCTCCTTGGAGAAGGCCATCATCGACTGTTCGAGAAATGACGGCACGATCATCTGCATCTGATCGCCATAGAAGGCGATGAGCTGGCGCAGAAACGGGATCGGCAGCATGTTCTGCCCGTCCTTGTTTTCCAGCTCGAAAATGATCTGGGTGAGCACGGAATGGGTGATGTCGTCGCCGCTCTTGGCGTCCTGAACCGTAAAATCCTCGCCACGCTTCACCATGGCGGCGAGGTCTTCCAGCGTCACATAGGTGCTGGTTCCCGTATTGTAGAGCCGACGGTTGGCGTATTTCTTGATGATCACACTATCGTCTTTCGCAGCCACCAGCGTCCTCCCCGAACAGCTTTGTCGAATTGGTAAGCATGAGCTTACCTTTTGCATTGCTTTGCAACAGGATAGGCCCAAAACGGCACCGACTCCAATAGATTTTGTGCAGTGCGGAACGGCAGGCATGTTCCTGTCACCTGCAAAATGCTGCGCAGCATTGCTGAGCCGACTTACCGCAGGTCACTTCGCCGCGACTTTTTCGGATTTGACTCGCCTTTCGGAAAGGGCAACAAAAGTCATGACACCGCCGAGTGCAGTTCTGCAAAGTCCGGAGAAAACAATGTCGTCTTCCAATTCCATCGTCATCGTCAGCGCCGCCCGCACACCGGTCGGCTCCTTCAGCGGCTCCTTCGCAAACATGCCGGCGCATGAGCTTGGCGCCATCGTCATCAGGGAATTGCTGGCGCGCGCAGGCGTCGACGCGGCGGAGGTGGACGAAGTCATCCTCGGTCAGGTGCTCACCGCAGCGCAGGGCCAGAACCCCGCCCGTCAGGCATCCATGCTGGCCGGCATTCCGAAGGAAACTTCGGCCTGGGGCATGAACCAGGTTTGCGGCTCGGGCCTGCGCTCGGTTGCGCTCGGCATGCAGCAGATCGCCACGGGCGACGCCCGCGTCGTGATCGCAGGCGGACAGGAATCCATGTCACTCTCGCCCCACGCCCAGCATCTGCGCAACGGCGTGAAGATGGGCGACTACAAGATGATCGACACCATGATCAAGGACGGCCTGTGGGATGCCTTCAACGGCTACCACATGGGCATCACAGCCGAGAACGTGGCGCGCGAGTTCCAGATTTCCCGCGACGAGCAGGACCAGTTCGCGCTCGCATCCCAGAACAAGGCCGAAGCGGCCCAGAAGGCCGGCAAGTTCAAGGACGAGATCGTTTCGGTAACGGTGAAGGGCCGCAAGGGCGACACCATCGTCGAAGATGACGAATATATCCGCCACGGCGCCACCATCGAGGCCATGCAGAAGCTGAAGCCCGCCTTCGACAAGGAAGGCACCGTGACCGCCGCCAACGCTTCCGGAATCAATGACGGCGCCGCCGGCGTGCTGCTGATGAGCGAAGAAGAGGCTCAGCGCCGCGGCCTCACACCGATCGCCCGCATCGCTTCCTGGGCAACGGCCGGCGTCGACCCGGCGGTGATGGGCACCGGACCGATCCCGGCTTCCCGGAAAGCGCTGGAAAAGGCCGGCTGGTCTGTCGGCGATCTCGACCTCGTCGAGGCCAACGAAGCCTTCGCCGCGCAGGCCTGCGCCGTGAACAAGTCGCTTGGCTGGAATCCGGAAATCGTCAACGTCAATGGTGGCGCCATCGCCATCGGTCACCCGATCGGCGCTTCGGGTGCCCGCATCCTCAACACGCTCGTCTACGAGATGAAGCGCCGCAATGCGAAGAAGGGTCTGGCCACGCTGTGCATCGGCGGCGGCATGGGCGTTGCCATGTGTCTCGAGGGGCTGAACTAGGCAACAAAGGGAGGACAGGGCAGAACGACCGCAAGGGCAAGCTGTTAAGGCACCATAAGGCCTCAATCTCCTGCTCGGCTGCGGCGGACTGCCCTGATAATGGAGAATCACCAGCATGAGCAGAACAGCTATCGTCACCGGTGGGACACGGGGCATCGGTGCCGCCATCGCCAGGGCGTTGAAGGATGCGGGCTACAAGGTTGCGGCCAACTATGCCGGCAATGATGATGCCGCCCGCATCTTCAACGAGGAAACCGGCATCCCGGTCTACAAATGGTCCGTGGCCGATTACGATGCCTGCGCTGCAGGAATCGCTCAGGTGGAAGCGGATCTCGGCCCCGTCTCGGTTCTGGTCAACAATGCCGGCATCACCCGCGATGCCATGTTCCACAAGATGACGCGCGAGCAGTGGAACGAAGTGATCGGCACCAATCTCAGCGGCGTGTTCAACATGACGCATCCGCTGTGGACGGGAATGCGCGACCGCAAGTTCGGCCGCATCATCACCATCTCCTCGATCAACGGGCAGAAGGGCCAGATGGGGCAGGCCAACTATTCGGCGGCCAAGGCGGGCGATATCGGCTTCACCAAGGCGCTCGCGCAGGAAGGCGCCCGCGCTGGCATCACGGTCAACGCCATCTGCCCCGGCTATATCGCCACCGACATGGTGATGGCCGTGCCGGAGAAGGTGCGCGAATCCATCATTGCCCAGATCCCGGTCGGACGGCTGGGCGAAGCCGAGGAGATCGCGCGCTGTGTGCTCTTCCTTGCTTCCGACGACGCCGGCTTCATCACCGGCTCGACGCTGACGGCCAATGGCGGGCAGTACCTCGCCTGAGGCTGCCTGTCCCGATACGGCACGAAACGGTTAACGGCGCGGCCTTCATGGCCGCGCCGTTTCCACATCCGGCTGCACCCCTGCTGTGGAAGGCCTGTGGATAAGCTGTGCGGGACACAACATGTAGCGGTGAACGAAACGGGAAAATTCACAGGTCGGCGATTCGTCGCCGTTTCGTTCCGCCTTTGATCGAATCGTTAAGAAAACAGCCATGTGCGCGATTGGAATTTCTTAAGGGAAGTTAATAATTTCCTTATTTTTCAATGAATTGCCTTCTGACGCCAGTTACCGCGATGCAAGCGGCCGGCAAACCTTAACGATAGTGAAGAGCAGGCAATGTCTTGTTCCGAAGGCGATTCAGCATGTAGCTCCGGACCGCACCTGAAGGCCTATATGTAGCCGTGAACGAACCATGAATCGGCAAGAGTCAGCGATTCGTCGCCGATTCGTTCCAGACTCGTTCCACCCGTTAACGCGGGCCGCCAGCCGCCTCGGATGCAGCGACTGAGGGACGCGCTGAAACTTCCGCCTTTCACCCCGGTGCATAAATGCCTATGTGTCAGACGGGTCGGAGGCGATCCAGCGCTTTCGGGCGTCCCTTGCTGCAGTGTGGCCGGAGAGACTTTCCCCGCCGATGAACATCCAACCCAAGCCCCAACAGCCGCTTATCCTGTCCGGCCGCGACGTGACCGCCGTGCTCGGTCCCACCAACACCGGCAAGACGCATCTGGCCATCGAGCGCATGGTGGCGCACGAAAGCGGCGTCATCGGCCTGCCGCTGCGCCTGCTCGCCCGCGAGGTCTATGCGCGGCTCTGCGAGAAGGTGGGCGCGGCGAAAGTGGCGCTGATCACCGGCGAGGAGAAAATCCAGCCCGCAGGCGCCCGCTACTCGGTCTGCACCGTGGAAGCCATGCCCCGCGAGACCGATGCGGCTTTCGTCGCCATCGACGAAGTCCAGCTTGCCGGGGATCTGGAACGCGGCCACATCTTCACCGACCGCATCCTCAATCTGCGCGGGCGGCAGGAAACGCTGCTTCTGGGTGCTGCGACGATGCAGGGCATTCTCCAGAAGCTGTTGCGCGGCATTTCGCTGGTGACGCGCCCGCGCCTGTCGCATCTGGCCTATGCCGGTTCCAAAAAGCTCACCCGCCTGCCACGGCGCACGGCCATCGTCGCCTTCTCGGCCGACGAAGTCTACGCCATCGCCGAGCTGATCCGCCGCCAGCAGGGCGGCGCGGCCGTGGTGCTTGGCGCGCTGTCGCCGCGCACCCGTAACGCGCAGGTGGCGCTCTACCAGAATGGCGACGTGGATTATCTGGTCGCCACCGACGCCATCGGCATGGGGCTCAACCTCGACGTCGACCATGTCGCCTTCGCCCAGAACCGCAAGTTCGACGGCTACCAGTTCCGCCAGCTCACCGCCGCCGAGCTTGGCCAGATCGCCGGCCGCGCCGGCCGCCACATGCGCGACGGCACATTCGGCGTCACCGGCCGTGTCGATCCGTTCGACGACGATCTGGTCAAAAAGATCGAGAGCCACGATTTCGAGCCGGTGAAGGTGCTGCAATGGCGCACCGCCGCCTTCGACTTCGCCAGCCTCGATGCGCTGCGCCGGTCGATCGAAACCAATGCACCGGTCGAGGGGCTGACGCGGGCGCTGCCGGCCGTCGATGCGCAGGCGCTGGAATATCTGTCGCGCGACGGCGACATCCGCGCCCTTGCCTCACGCCCGGAGCGGGTGGCGCAACTGTGGGACGCCTGCGCCCTGCCCGACTACCGCCGCATCTCGCCGGCCCAGCACGCCGACCTGATCGCGTCCATCTACATGGACATCGCCCGGCGGGGTCATGTCGATGAGAATTACATGGCCGAACAGGTGCGCCGCGCCGACACCACCGAGGGCGACATCGACACCCTGTCGGCGCGCATTGCCCAGATCCGCACCTGGACTTTCGTGTCGAACCGGCCCGGCTGGCTTGCCGATCCGGCACATTGGCAGGAAAAGACGCGCGAAATCGAGGATAGATTGTCGGATGCGCTGCATGACAGGTTGACGAAACGCTTCGTAGACCGCAGGACTTCCGTGCTTATGCGCCGCCTCAGAGAAAATACCATGTCCGAAGCAGAAATCAGCCCTTCCGGAACAGTCCTCGTCGAAGGGCACCATGTCGGAGAATTGCAGGGGTTCCGTTTTACCGCGGACCAGAGCGCCGGTGGCGAAGCCGCCAAGGCGGTTCGCGCCGCGGCACAAAAGGCGCTGGCCGTCGAATTTGAAACCCGCGCCGACCGCTTTGCCGCCTCCGGCAACAACGACATTGCACTCGGCTCCGATGGCGTGCTGCGTTGGATCGGCGCGCCGATCGCCACGCTTGTCGCCGGCGAGGACGTGTTGCGTCCGCGTCTGGTTCTGCTGGCCGACGAGCAGCTGACCGGTCCGGCACGCGACAAGGTTGCCGCCCGCGCCGAGCGCTTCGTCACCTTCCAGATCGAAAGCCTGCTGAAGCCGCTGGTCGACCTGAAGGCCAACGACCAGCTCACCGGCATCGCGCGCGGTATTGCTTTCCAGCTCGTGGAGAATCTTGGGGTTCTCAACCGCCGCGACATCGCCGAGGACATGCGCTCGCTGGAGCAGGATGGCCGCGCGGCCCTGCGCCGCCTCGGCGTGCGCTTCGGAGCATACCATGTCTTCGTTCCGGCCCTGCTGAAGCCGGCGCCTGCCGGGCTCGTCACGCTGCTGTGGGCGCTTCAGAATGACGGCAAGGACAAGCCGGGCTTCGGCGATGTCGTCAATGCGCTCTCCACCGGCCGCACGTCGGTAGTGGTGGACCAGACGTTCGACCGCAACTTCTATCGCCTCGCCGGCTATCGCAGCCTTGGCCGCCGCGCCGTGCGCGTGGACATTCTGGAACGACTGGCCGATCTCATCCGCCCCGCCATCAACTGGAAGCCGGGCCTCGGGCCCCGCCCGGATGGCGCTTTCGATGGCGGCACCTTCACGGTCACGCCGCCGATGATGTCGATCCTCGGCGCGACCGCCGAGGACATGGAGGAAATTCTCAAGGGCCTCGGCTACCGTGCCGACCCGAAGCCGGCCGAAGAGGTGAAGGCGAAGGTCGAGGCCTTCGACACCGCCGCCCGCGAAGCCGCAGAAGCAAAGGCGGCAGCGGACGCAGCACAGGCAGAAGCCACCGCTGAGACGCAGGCACCTGCGGATACGGAAGCAGCCGCGCAGGATCAGATTGCGGCAGTCGAAGTGGATGCTTCGGCAGCCGATCAGCCGGCATCCGACGAACAGGCCCCCACCGAGGCCGGGCAGGACCAGCCGGCGCAGGCCGAAGCGCCCGATGCTTCCGCCGGGACTTCGCAAGAAGCCATGGCCCCCGTTGCCGAAGAAACCGCTACGACGACGGAAGAAGCCACTCCGGCGCCATCCGAGCCTGCACCGGAAGCAGCTCCGGAGCCGGCCGAAGAGCCGAAGCCGGTGCTCATCTGGCGTCAGGGCCGCTTCGATCGCCAGAACCAGCGGCCGGGCGGCAGGCAGGGCCAGCGCGGCCAGCAGGGGCGCGGCCAGCACGGGGGCGGTGAACGTCGCGAAGGCGGCGAGGGCAACAAAGGCGACAACCGCCGCTTCGACCGCAACCGCAAGGGCGGCAAGCCGGGAGGGGATCGCCCCGAACGGCCGGACAGCAAATCCGGCGGCAAGCCGAAGTTCGAGCCGCGCAAGCGCGAGGAGCGCCCGGTGCGCATCGATCCGGATTCGCCCTTTGCCAAGCTCGCCGCCCTGCGCGAGCAGCTCAAGAAGTAGCTCCGGGCCCGGCGTCGGACGATGGCAGCAGCAGGCCGCCAGCGCCTCGACAAATGGCTGTTCTTTACGCGTGTCGTGAAATCGCGTTCGCTTGCCGCCAAACTGGCGGTCAGCGGGCGCGTCCGTATCAATCGCGACAAAGCATCGCAGGCCTCCGATCTGGTGAAGCCGGGCGACGTTCTCACCATCACGCTGGAGCGTCGCATACTGGTCTGGAAAGTGCTCGACACCGGCACGCGCCGCGGCCCGGCACCCGAAGCCCGAACCCTTTACGAGGACTTGTCTCCGGCCCCGTCACAGGCGGAAATTCCGGATGCGCAGGCTCCCCTGCGGGAGGCGGGAAGCGGTCGTCCCACCAAGAAGGAACGCCGTATCACGAACCGGCTGCTGGGGCGGGAATAACATGCTGGAGCGAGAACCACCGGCGCAAAACCATTCCGCCAGGGGCGCTATGGCGCATGCGCTTCGGCTTGAAAGCGCGGCGCAAAGGCGTTACCTCACCCCTCGATGACGCGACCCGAAATTGGCATGTACGGGACGCCCGGAGCCTCGTATGACTTATGTAGTCACCGACAATTGCATCAAGTGCAAATACACCGACTGTGTCGAAGTGTGTCCGGTCGACTGCTTCTATGAAGGCGAGAACATGCTCGTCATTCATCCCGACGAGTGCATCGACTGCGGCGTGTGCGAACCGGAATGCCCGGCCGACGCCATCCGCCCCGACACGGAACCTGGCCTCGATCAGTGGCTGCAGCTCAATGCCGAATATGCGGAGAAGTGGCCGAACCTGACCACCAAGAAGGATCAGCTTCCCGAAGCCGAGGAATTCGACGGACAGACCGGCAAGCTGGAGAAGTATTTTTCTCCTGAAGCCGGCAGCGGCGACTAGCACTTTATTTTGTCATCGTGCCTTTGAGAATGGCAGCTATGCTTGCCCTTCATGGCGCTTGCCGTTAGCGTGTGCAGCAAAATCTTGATTCTTGCGACTTTTTGTGTTACACATCGGCCAACATGCCCGTGACACAACGTCGATTTATGGCGCACACGCCCTAATCACTGAAAGGTGAATCTCCCAGTCCGGACCAGAGCGATCTGGGCCATGTGGTCGTTTAGCGTCCCGGCCCTCAGCTTTTCTTCCGGACAATTCACTGTTGCGCGGTATCTGCCGGCTGGTCCGGCCCCACTGTGTACGGTCGGCGTGGCGCCGGCCACAACAAGGAGTCTATGGCGTAATGGCAACCAGCACCCCGCAGAAGAAGTCTGCTCCCACGCGTCACGGTTTCAAAAGCGGCGAGTTCATCGTCTATCCAGCCCATGGCGTCGGCCAGATCGTAACCATCGAGGAGCAGGAAGTCGCAGGGCACAAGCTGGAATTGTTCGTCATCGATTTCCAGAAGGACAAGATGCGGCTGAAGGTTCCGGTGGCCAAGGCCACCTCCATCGGCATGCGCAAGCTTTCGGAAACCGATTATGTCGATCGCGCCCTGAAGGTCGTTCAGGGCCGCGCCCGCGTCAAGCGCACCATGTGGTCGCGCCGCGCGCAGGAATACGATGCCAAGATCAATTCCGGCGACCTGATCTCGATCTCGGAAGTCGTGCGCGACCTCTACCGCGCCGAGAACCAGCCCGAGCAGTCCTACTCCGAGCGTCAGCTCTATGAGGCAGCCCTCGACCGCATGGCCCGCGAGATCGCGGCCGTCAACCGCATGTCGGAGACCGAAGCGGTGCGCCTGATCGAGGTGAACCTCAACAAGGGTCCCAAGCGCGGCACCAAGGCCGACAATGAGGAAGGCGAGCAGGAAGAAGCCGCCTGATCCTATCTGGCACTGGCGACCGAAACATGAAAACCGCGGGTCGCAAGATCCGCGGTTTTTTCTTGAATCGCCTTACCGCACCGGCGCGTGGCCGAAGATCGTCTCCAGGAACTCGCCGAGCCAGCGCCTGAGATGCATGTCCCAGATCAGCCGCCCGCCGAGATGGTCGCGGCCGGGCTGGGCACCCGGAAGGGAGAAGCGCTGCGCCCCATGCACCACCCAGCGATGCATCATCGCCTGCGTCAGCTCGCCGTGAAACTGGATGCCATAAGCCTTTTCGCCATAGCGGAAGGCCTGATTGGGATATGTGTCGGCCGTGGCGAGCAGCGTCGCATCGGACGGCAGCGTAAAGCCCTCGCGGTGGAACTGATAGACCATGTCGGGCCAGTGCAGCAGCTGCCGTCCACAGCCGGTCGCCTCGATCGGATACCAGCCGATCTCCACCAGCCCACGTCCATGTCCCTCCACCTTGCCGCCGAGATGCTTTGCCAGCATCTGCGCGCCGAGGCAGATGCCGAGGAAGGGCTTGTCCTCCTTCAGCGGAACGCGCATCCAGTCGGTCTCGCGCCTGACGAACTCATCGGGATCGTTGGCGCTCATCGGCCCGCCGAACACCACCGCTCCGGCATGGCCGTCGAGCGTGTCCGGCAAGGGATCGCCAAGCGGCGGGCGTCTGATGTCGAGATCGAAGCCACGCTCCATGAGCATGTGCCCGACGCGGCCGGGGCTCGACGTCTCCTGATGCAGGACTGTCAGTATTCTCGGTCGGGTTCTGGCAAGCATCGCGGGCAGAATCAGCAGATGATTTGCCGGATTATAGCGACTTCATCAAAAGTGCGAAGCGCAATTGCGTGAAAACAAAGGGTTAGATCGTCAGTGTGGCGCGCAGAGAAAACCAGACGCTTTGCGGTCGGATCCTACTCCTCGTCAGGAATTTTAGCAGGGTCCGGCAGGCTCGCCGCTACCTTGCGGCGTTCGCTGATACGGTCCTGCCGCTCCACGTCCAGCAGCTCTGCAACGCGCCACACCGTATTGTCCTCCAGCTCGTGCAGCTCGCCATCGGCGAAGACGATCTCCCACATCAGCCCGATGAAGGCCTTGCGCCCGTCGGGATCGAGATGGCGCTTGAGCACGCTGGTGAAGGCATAGAAATCAACGGCCTCGCGGTCCGCCTGCTCGCCAGCCTTTGCCAGTTCGTCCAGCTCGGTTCCGGACACGCCGTAATTCTCACCGAGAACGGCCTTGAAGCGCTCCCACTCCGCATCCTGCCGCACACCGTCGACATTCATGACGTGGTAGAGCAGTGCTGCGGCGGCCACGCGCGGATCGTCGTCACCGGTGCTGCGACCGGACCCGCCCGGAATCTCCTTGAGGAAGCTTAGAAAACGCTCGAACATCAAAACAGCTTGAACCTTGTTGCCTGGGGCTCTGGCTCGTCGTCGGGATCGACGCCGGGATCATCGGGAAGGCGCGGCATGAAATCCTGCCGGGACGCGCTTTCGACATCCGGTGGCGGCGGAATCTTGCTCGCACCCGCCCGCCTTGCCGAATCGGGTTGCGCAGGGGCCGGAGCGGGCTCTTCCCTGACCGCCACGGAAGGCTTCGGGGCCGGCGCTTCCGCCGGTTGGGCGGGCGGTGACGCAGCCGGGGCCTGACTTGCGGGCGGCACCACGGCCGGAGCCTGCCCGTTGCGGGCGGCTGGTTCGGCCGCAACTACGACAGCCGGTCCAGCCTCGATGATCTCGGCTTCAGCAACCTCGCCCAGCCGTTCCGCAGCGACGGGCGCGGCAATAGCGGGAGCCGGTTTTTCAGTCTTGCCGGGCTCATCGCTCTCGATCATGTGGCCGATATGCTCGACCGGCGCACGCCATTCGAAGGCGTCCAGCCTGCCGGTGACGGGCGAGACAGGCGCCCAGGTTTCCGCAACCACGCCATCCGCCACCCATGCAGGATCGCGGGGTGCGCGCACGGCCTTTGCCAGCAACTGCCGCACCTTGCCTTCGTCACCGGTTTCGGCCTCCTCGATGTCGGCAAGCAGCAGGTAGGCGCCCTCCCGGGGGTCGATGCGAATGGCGGCTTCCGCCTCGGCGCGCGCCGAGCGGTAGTCCTTTGCGTCCAGCGCCGCGCGCGCCACCGCCAGCGCCGATTCGGCGTTGTTCTTCTTCATGTCCTGAAGCTTGCGCGCCCGCTTCAGCCGGTCGAGCACGGCATCCCCCGGCCGGGCATGGATATAGAGATCGGCGACCTCGGGATGTGGTGCGGCCCGCCACACATGCTCAAGCAGTTTCGAGGCCTTGCGCACATCGTCATTGCGCAGAAGCGCTCTGGCCGCGACCAGCGCGGCCGGCACGAAGTCGGGTTCAAGCTTGTTGGCTTCCAGCGCCGCCGTCTTTGCCGCCGCCGGATCGGTGTCCATCAGCTCCGTCGCCTTGGCCGTCAGCAGCACCGCACGCTGGCGGTTGGCCACGGCCGGCTCGATCCGCTTCGTCGATTTCTGTGCTGCCACAAGTTCCAGCGCGCCGTCCCACTGGCTGCGCGCGGCCAGTTCCTCGATGGTCGCTTCCGTCGCCCAGTTGAGCTGCGGAGCCACGGCCGCCGCACGGCCGGCATAGTGGCGCGCCGCATTGCGGTCGCCGAGACGCCCGGCCTCCAGATAAAGCCCGCGCAGCCCAAGCAGCCGCGTCTCGGGATCGTCGAGCATCGCCTCGAATTTCCGCCGCGCCGCATCATGATCGCCTTCCAGCAGGGCCGTCTGGGCTTCCAGCAGATGGATCAGCGGTTCCTGATCGGAGCTGATCAGCTTGGCGGCTTCCTTGCCCTTCTTGCGGGCGAGCACGCCATCGCCCGCTCCCGCTGCGATCATGCCCGTGGACAGCGCCTGATAACCGCGATCACGCCGCCGCACGCGAAAATGCCGGGCGATGGCGTAGGGACTGTTCCAGATCGACCTGATCAGCCACCAGGAAATCATCGTCGCCGCAACGACGGCGACGACGCCCACCGCAGCCACCATCAGGCTCACCTGATAGCGATAGCCGCCGAAGGTGACGACCATGTCGCCCGGACGATCCGCCAGCCACGCAAAGCCGAGACCGAGCGCCAGAACGATGAGGAGATAGAACAGGATGCGGATCATGCCTTACCCTTCGCCTCCCGCCATGGTCTCCGCCACCAGCGCATCGACCTGCGCTTCGGCCTCCATGCGGGCCCTGAGCGCGGCGGCGAAATCCGCGCCCGCTGCCTGCACCGGCGCCGGCAGGGCCTCATATTCGGTGAGCGCCTTGCCGTAGTCCCCCTGAGTCACGGCCGCTTCCAGCCGCGCCACCGTCTCCGGCACGCCGGCACCTTCTACGGCCCCGATGGGCCGTACCTTGACCAGCTTTTCCGCGCTCGACATCAGGCGCTGGACGAAACCGGCATTGTCGTCGACCGGATTGTCGGCCGCCACCATGGCGTCGGCCGCCGCATCCACCTGCGCGGCGATCTCCGTGCGCGTCGCCACGCCCTGTTCGGCATAGCTGCGCAAGCCTGCAAGCTGCGGCGCTTCCGGTGCGATCGCCGCAAATGTCTCCAGTTCGGCCTTGAACGGGGCGCCACGCTCCAGCGCCGATTTCAGCGCGGAAGCGGCGATCGCCAGCGCGATCTTCGGCTGTCCCGCCTGCTCCTCGACCTTACCGGTCACGTCTGCCAGCGACTGGTCCAGCACCGCCAGACGGCTGGCCTGTTGCTCAACACCGTCGCCGGCAGCGCGCACCTGCTGCTCCAGCGCGGCCAGCCGCTCATTGACGGGGCCCAGATCGACGGCTTCCGGCCTTGCCGCCTCGCCAAGCGCGGCCACCGAGGTTTCGAGTTCGCCCACCTTCTGCGACAGCGCTGCCAGCGCCTCGCCATTGTCGCTGCTGCCTGCGCTCGCCTCCACTGCGCTTTTCAGGGAGGCAAGTTCGCCCTTCAGCTGGTCGAGACCGGTGGAAAGGCTTTCGATACGCTGTGCGGATCCGTCATCGCCCCGCGATGCGGCAAGATCGGAAACCTGCGCCTGCAATTCTGCGATACGCCCGCTGCTGTCGGTCGAAGCATAGCCGCCCGGAGCTCCAAGCACCCCGGCGAACTGCAGGGCGCCAGCACCGGCCAGCGCCACCACACCGCCAACGATGCCGGCAGCCAGCAGGCCGATGCCGCTGCGCCGAGGCGGTTCCGCCTGGGGTGCCGGCTTTGCCGGAGATGCCGTTTCGGCAGGCTTCGCGGTATCCTTTGCGGTGTCTGCTACCGGTTTTTCGTCTGTCTTCGACGCAGGCTTTTCCGTAAAACTGTAGTCCCGAGCATGGTCGCGCACCGGCGGTTCCGCCGGCTTTGCCTCTGCTGCGGCTCTGACGGTTTCTTCCGCTTTCACCGCAGGTTCGGGCGCGGAAGGCACAGGCTCTGGCGTGGGCGCGTCTGTATCGGCCTTTTCCACCCGCGACACCTGATCGGACTCCAGATCGATTGTCACCGGTTCACGGCTGCTCTTCGAATGGCGCGTTCTTGGCGTCTTGACCATGCCGGCTCCCCACTTCTTCGTGCCGCCCGCGGACACAGGATTTCAACAGAGGTCTAGCACACCTCAAAGCGGTGAAAAGGGGCGGTGTGATGACGCGCCCCCCAACTTACATACCCCGGCGGCCGGACAGAAGCGCCAGCAATGCAGGCTCCGAGGGCTGCGGAGCGCTGTTCACCATGACCGCAGATTCTTCACCGAGACCGGCGGCAATACGTTGCGAAAGCGCGAAAAAATCCGCCTTCGCAAAGAGCGGGCGCAGAGCTTCCCGCCGCATCAGAGCGCGCATGGCCTGCGCCGCCGTCACCGAATAAAGCAGCACCGCATCGACTGGCTGTCCGCCAAGCCGTTCATGGATATCCGCCTCGTCATAGTCGATCGCCACCGTATCATAGACCTCCAGCGCCTCGACACGAACGCCGGATGCGGCCAATCGTTCCTCGAAGCCCGAAAACCGCACACGCCCGCACAGATAGGCGAGCTTGCCGGAAAACCCGGCAGCGATCTGCCGGGCGAGCCCGGCGGCATCGCCCGGACCTTCCTCGATACGGGTAAAGCCGGCCTTGCGTGCGGCCTCCGCAGTGCGCGCGCCCACGACATGACAGACAAGGTGCGACAGCCTGCCGATAAGCTCCGGCGAGGCGTGGCGCAGCGCATTGGCGCTGGTCACGGCCACCGCCCCGGCATCGCCGGAAACAGTGGAAAGATCGATGGTGAGCGCTTCGGTGCGTGACAGGGGCAGCACCAGCGGCTCGAAGCCCAGACCGGCCAGCCGGGCCGCCGTGCGGGTGGCGCCCGGTTCCGGCCGGGTGACGAGAACCCGCGTCAGAACCAGCCCTCGAAGAACTGCGTTCCGGCCTTCTCGCGCACGTCGGCGCCGGCCTTCGCGCCGATGGCTGCGGCATTCTCCACCCGGCCTTCGGCGCCGATCTCATGCCAGATCGTGCCGTCCGGCGTGATGATCAGCCCTTTGAAGCGCAGCATGCCGTTCTCGACTACCGCATGGCCGCCGATCGGCGTGCGGCAGGACCCGTCCAGTGCCGCGAGAAAAGCACGCTCACAGGCAAGCGCCTGTCCCGTCACCTCGTCATGGATGGGTGCCAGCATGCGCACGACCTCCGCGTCGTTCCCGCGATGCTCTATGCTGATCGCGCCCTGCCCCGGGGCGGGCGGAAAGCTGTCCACCGGCATGATGTCGGTGGCGACATGCTCCATCTTCAGCCGCCTCAGGCCGGCGAGCGCCAGCATGGTGCCGGAAACGATGCCCTCTTCCAGCTTGCGCAGCCGGCTCTGCACATTGCCCCGGAACATCACCACATCGATATCCGGCCGCATGCGGCGGATCAGTGCCTGCCGCCGCAGCGACGACGACCCGAACTTCACGCCCTGCGGCAGGTCCATGATCGACGGCGCGGAGAGGCTGATGAAGCTGTCGCGCACATCCTCGCGCGGCAGGAAGGTGGACAGAACCAGACCGGGCGGCAGCAGGGTCGGCATGTCCTTGGAAGAATGGACGGCGATGTCGATGCGCCCGTCGTAAAGCGCGTCTTCCAGTTCCTTGGTGAACAGGCCCTTGCCGCCGGCTTCCGAAAGGGGCCGGTCCTGAATCGCATCGCCGGTGGTGGTGATCGGCACGATCTCGAAGCTTTCCGCACCGAGCCCATGCGCCGCCATCAGCCGGTCGCGCGCCTCATGCGCCTGTGCCATGGCCAGCGGGCTGGCGCGTGTTCCGATCTTCAGCACGGATTGCCCCTTCCTGATAACGGTTTGCATCACACGCGGTCCATGATAACCCGGCGACGATTGTGATCGGCCCTTCTCCTATCGGGGAAAGCGATGAGGGGCAACTTTGAGGTTCGCGGCGACGTGATACGCGTGCTTGGCATCGAAACCAGTTGCGACGAGACGGCGGCAAGCGTCGTCGCGCTCGACGATGCGTCGGCACCGCCCCGGATCCTGTCCAACGTGATCCTCAGCCAGGTGGAAGAACATGCCGCCTTCGGCGGCGTGGTGCCGGAAATCGCCGCCCGCGCCCATGTCGAGGCGCTGGACGGCATCATCGAGGCAGCGCTTGCCGATTCTGGGGTCACGCTTGCCGAAGTCGATGCCGTCGCCGCCACAGCCGGTCCCGGCCTTGTCGGTGGGCTGATCGTCGGCCTGATGACGGCCAAGGCCATTGCCGCCGCCGCGAACAAGCCGCTTATCGCCGTCAACCATCTGGAAGGCCATGCGCTCACCGCCCGCCTCACGGACGGGCTGGCGTTTCCCTATCTGCTGCTGCTGGTCTCGGGCGGGCACACCCAGATCGTGCGCGTCGCCGGCGTCGGCGACTATCGCCGCTGGGCTACGACCATCGACGACGCGCTGGGTGAAGCCTTCGACAAGGTCGCCAAGATGCTGGCCCTGCCCTATCCCGGCGGCCCCAATGTCGAGAAGGCGGCTGCGAACGGCAATCCGTCCCGCTTCGCCTTCCCGCGCCCGATGAAGGGCTCGGCCCAGCCCGATTTTTCCTTCTCCGGCCTCAAGACCGCCGTGCGGCAGGCCGCGACGGCGATTGCGCCCCTGTCCGATCAGGACGTGGCCGACATCTGCGCCTCGTTTCAGGCGGCGGTGGCCGACGCGCTGGCCGACCGCGTCGCGCGCGCCCTGCACCGTTTCCGGGCGGACTATCCCGGCAAGGCCGAACCTGCGCTGGTGGTGGCCGGCGGCGTCGCCGCCAACCGCGCCATTCGCGAAACGCTTGAGCGCCTGTGCGCCGAGAAAGGCTTTCGTTTCGTCGCCCCGCCGCACAGCCTGTGCACGGACAATGCCGCGATGATCGCATGGGCGGGCATCGAGCGGCTGAACGCCGGCAAGGCCGACATCGACGCCTTCGATTTCGCACCGCGCTCGCGCTGGCCGCTGGATGAGGTTTCCGCACCCCTGATCGGGTCCGGCAGACGCGGAGCAAAAGCATGAGCCGAAATCCAGCCACGCCACGAACCACCGTTCTGGGCGGCGGGGCCTGGGGCACGGCGCTGGCGCTTGCCGCCCTTCATGCCGGCCATGCCGTGCGCCTGTGGGCCCGCGATGCGGACATGGCGGCTGCGATCGCGAAAGGCGAAAACCCGCGCTACCTGCCCGGCATTTCCTTCGACTCCGGCATCGAAACGACCACCGATCTGCAGGCCGCCCTTGCCGATGCCGATTGCGTGCTTTCGGTCACGCCCGCGCAATCGCTGCGCAGCGTGCTGGAGCAGGTGAAACCGCATATGCCGGCCGGCATTCCGTTCGTTCTGTGCGCCAAGGGCATCGAGCGCGAGACCGGCGCGCTGCTGTCCTCGATCGTCGCCGAAATCCTGCCCGACAATCCGGTCGCCATCCTTTCCGGCCCGAGCTTCGCGGCGGATGTGGCGCGCGGCCTGCCGACGGCGGTGGTCGTGGCGGCCCGCGACAACGACCTCGCCATGCAGCTTGCAGCCCGCTTTTCCGCGCAGAACCTGCGCTGCTATGCCAGCGACGACATCATTGGCGTGGAACTGGGCGGTGCCCTGAAAAACGTGTTCGCCATCGCCGCCGGCGCGGTCGTCGGCGCAGAGCTTGGCGCCAGCGCGCAGGCTGCCATGGTCACCCGCGGCTTCGTGGAGTTGCGCCGTCTGGGCGCGGCCTTCGGCGCGCAGCCCGAAACGCTGATGGGCCTTTCCGGCCTCGGCGACCTGATGCTCACCTGCTCCTCCACCCAGTCCCGCAACTTCACCTACGGGCTGGCGCTGGGCCGGGGCGAATCGCTTGAAGGCCGGCCGCTGGCCGAGGGCGTGCCGACAGCCGCCATTGCCGCGCGTCTTGCCGCCGAACATGCCGTGGAAGCGCCCATCATCTCGGCCGTCGCCGCCATCCTGCAGGGCGCCATCACCGTCACGGAAGCCGTGGAAGCGCTGATGACCCGGCCGCTGAAGCACGAAAACAAAATCTAGGAGCCAGAAACATGCTTTTCGCCCTGATCTGCAAGGACAAGCCCGGATCGCTGCAACTGCGCCTAGACACAAGGCCCACCCATGCCGCCTATCTGGAAGGGCTCAACGCAGCCGGAAAGCTCGCCTTCGCCGGGCCCTTCCTCGATGCCGACGGCAAGCCGGAGGGCAGCCTCGTCGTGGTCGAGGCCGCGGACAAGGCTGAGGCCGAAGCCATTGCTGCGGCCGACCCGTATGCACTCGCCAGCCTGTTCGACAGCGTCGAGGTGCGGGCCTGGAACTGGGTCTTCAACAAGCCGTCGGCCTGAGGGGAGCGCTTGAGCAATGAACCACTGGCTGTTCAAATCCGAGCCGTTCAAGTTCTCCTTCGACGACCTGAAGAAGAAAGGCGAGAAGGGCGAGGAATGGGATGGCGTGCGCAACTATGCCGCGCGCAACAACATGCGCGCCATGCGGATCGGCGACCTCGGCTTCTTCTACCACTCCAATGAGGGGCTGAACGTCGTCGGCATCGTGGAAGTCTGCGCGCTGGCCCATCCTGACAGCACCATCGACGATCCGCGCTGGGAATGCGTTGACATCCGCTATGTGCGCGACATGCCGCAACCCGTGAGCCTTGCCGATGTGAAGGCCAATCCGCATCTGTCGGAAATGGCGCTGGTGCGCCTTGGCCGCCTTTCGGTGCAGCCGGTGACGCGGGCGGAATGGGAAGAGGTCTGCCGCATGGGCGGCCTCGTGCCCGCTCCCATGAGGCCCGCTCCATGAAGCTAACGGCGCGGACGGCAGAGACGTTCATCCGCGCCAATACGGGCCTGATCAGGCCGCCGCATGTGCCGGAAATCGCGCTCCATCTGGCCGACGAAGCGCATGATCTGTGGCAGCGCACCGAGGAGGAGCTGGCCGAGATCGGCCTTCCACCACCCTTCTGGGCCTTCGCATGGGCGGGCGGACAGGGGCTTGCCCGCCACATCCTCGATCATCCCGAAATCGTGCGCGACAAAAGCGTGCTGGATTTCGCCTCAGGTTCCGGCCTTGTCGCCATTGCGGCCGCAAAAGCCGGCGCGACCAGTGTGATGGCTTGCGACATCGATCCATTCTGCGAAACCGCCATCAACCTCAATGCTGCAGCTAACGGCGTTTCCATCGCCTTTGACGGTTCCGACCTCGTCGGCACCGATGGCGACTGGGACGTGATTCTGGCCGGTGACGTGTTCTACGAAAAGCCCTTTGCCGAGCGGCTGGTGCCATGGTTTGCAGCCCTGAGGGCACGGGGAGCCGACATACTGGTCGGCGATCCCGGTCGCTCCTACCTGCCGAAATCCGGGCTCGAAAAGCTCGCCGTCTATGAAGTGCCGGTCACGCGCGCGCTGGAGGATGCCGAGGTCAAGCGCACCACCGTGTGGCGGTTTGGCGGCACCGCTATCTGATCACCTTCAGCACCGTTCGCCGGGAAAGATGCGGCAGCAGCCGCTCCATGTCGCGGCGGCTGATGGCCACGCAGCCTTCGGTCGGCGTGTAGCCCGGTCTTGCCAGATGAAAGAAGATGGCGCTGCCACGCCCGCGCCTGCGCGGCGCGATGTTCCAGTCGAGTACGAGACAGGCGTCATAGAGATGATCCGCACGCTGCATGGTCTCGTGGCTTGCCTTGCAGGGCAGCCGCACCGGCCGGTTGTAATTGCGGTCGCCCGGCGCGTCGCACCAGCCGAGCCCCGCATCCGTCGCCGCCATGGGCAAAAGCGTGCGGCGGGCGCCGGCAAAGCGCTCATTGCGGAAGTAGCCGGAGAGGATGCGCATCGCGGCCAGCGGCGTTGCCCCATCGCCTTCACGCTTGTTGGCGGTGATTCCGCCTTTGCCCAGCGCGCATGGAATGACCAGCGGTCCGGCCTGCAAAAGCCCCTGCATGGGCTTGCCCGGACGCGCCCGGACCACCAGAACAGCAAGGCTGCCGGGGAAAGTTTCAGTCGCGGCCTTGCGTCCGCGCATTTTCCTGTATGATCTGGCCACGGAACAAATCAGCGTGATCGGAAGTTTGCCGGTCACCTTCCGCAAAAAATCGCCCCGGTCAACCGGAAGCCGGAAGACCAGGCAGAAGAACGGACTGATCCACGATGACCTCACGGACCCTGTTGATTGTCGATGATGACGAGGACCTGCGCGAAACGCTGGTGGAGCAATTGTCGCTCTACGAGGAATTCGACGTTCTGCAGGAAGCCAGCGCCGCGCGCGGCATGGCCGCTGTGCGCAACGGACTGATCGATTTGCTCGTCATGGACATCGGCCTGCCCGACATGGACGGCCGTGAGGCGGTGAAGATGCTGCGCAAGGGCGGCTTCAAGGCCCCCATCATCATGCTGACCGGACATGATACCGATTCCGACACCATTCTGGGGCTGGAAGCAGGCGCCAACGACTATGTGACCAAGCCGTTCCGCTTCGCGGTGCTGCTGGCCCGCATCCGTGCACAGCTGCGCCAGCACGAGCAGAGCGAGGATGCCACCTTCACCGTCGGTCCCTACACCTTCAAGCCCAGCCAGAAGCTGCTGATCGACCAGCGCGGCGGCAAGATCAGGCTCACCGAAAAGGAAGCCGCGATCATCAAATATCTCTACCGGGCAGAGCAGAAAGTCGTCACCCGCGACGTGCTTCTGGAGGAGGTGTGGGGCTACAATTCAGGCGTCACCACCCATACGCTGGAGACCCATGTTTATCGCTTGCGCCAGAAAATCGAACGCGATCCCTCCAATGCGGAGATTCTCGTAACGGAAAGTGGAGGCTACAAGCTGGTTCCTTAAGCAATTTCAGGTGTATTAACCGACAATGATTCGGGGCGGGTCGTGGATGGAGGGAGCGGCCTGCCGATACGGGGACATAGCTGATGGCGCTGGATGATGACATCCGCATCCTGTCTGGCGTGGAGCTTTTTGCCGACTTCACGAGCGAACAGTTGCGCCTGCTCGCCTTCGGTGCGGAAACGACAAGCCTGCAGGCAGAGCGCAAGCTGTTTCGGGAAGCCGATGAGGCCGACTGCGCCTACATCATCATCGGCGGCCGCATCGCGCTGTATTACGAGGATGACGCGGAAAGAACGCCGATCGCCGTGGCCGGCGCCGGCGAGATTCTGGGCGAGATGGCTCTTATCTCCGACACGCGGCGCATGACCAGCGCCTACGCCCAGACCGACACGCAGGTGCTGCGGCTCAACCGGTCGATGTTCCGGCGCATTCTGGAAGAATATCCGGAGGTCGCCGTGCACCTGCACGGCCGCATCCTGCAACGCTTTCAGGCGCTGGTGGCGCGCATCGAAGGCATGGCGCCCCGCTTCGAGGAATAAGCCGGCGTACGCTTCACAGATCGAAGCTGGCGATCACCGGCACATGGTCCGACGGACGCTCCCATCCGCGTGCCTCGCGCAGGATCTCATATCCGGCAAAGTGCGGCACCAGATTGGGCGAGGACCACACATGGTCCAGACGCCGCCCGCGATCCGAAATGTCCCAGTCGCGCGCACGGTAGCTCCACCACGTATAGATCTTCTGCTCATGGGGAATGTTGTGGCGCATCAGGTCCACCCATTCGCCAGCCTCGCGCATCGCCTCGAAATTCGTCGTCTCGACCGGCGTGTGGCTGACCACCTTGAGCAGCTGCTTGTGTGACCAGACATCATGTTCCAGCGGCGCGATGTTGAGATCGCCGACCAGAATCGAACCGGACACCTCGTCATGCTCGGCGCGGATCGCGCGCATTTCCTCGACGAAACTCAGCTTGTGGCGGAATTTCGGGTTGATCTCGGGATCAGGCTCATCGCCGCCGGCCGGCACATAGAAATTATGCAGAAGGATTTTCCGCGATCCCGCATCCAGCGTCACCGACAGATGGCGGCTGTCGTCGATCTCGCAGAAACGCCGCTTCTCGACGATCTCCAGCGGCCGGCGCGAAATGGTTGCAACGCCGTGGTAGCCCTTCTGGCCGTGGATGGCGATGTGCTCGTAACCCAGTTTGCGCAAAGGCTTGAACGGAAACAGGTCGTCCGGACACTTGGTTTCCTGCAAACACAGGACATCCGGCTGATGGAGCTGGAGGAAATGTTCCACCAGCGGCATGCGCAGACGAACGGAGTTGATGTTCCAGGTGGCGAGCTTGAAAGACATGGCGCGGAACATGTCAGCGACGGATGCGAAAAACAAGCCGTGGAGCGCCTTCCGACACGCCCCGGCGGGATTTCCACAGACGCCGTGAAGACCTTACGGCCCCTTGCTGTTGAGCACGCGATTGGCGCGATAATCGATGGTGAAGGTGTCGGCAGCGAAACGCACGCCTTCCTGCACGTTGAAGATCATCACCGTCGTGTCCTTGCCCTGTGCGTCGGTGATCGTCCACTGGCGCAGCTCGAAGGTTTTCGGGTCGAACATCATGGTGATCATGGCGTTGCCGAACACCGACTTGTCGGCGAGCTGGATGGTGGTGAGATCGTCTTCCTGCTTCACGCTGCGAACCTTGTCGCCCGACAGGTCGATGCGTTCATCGAGCAGCAGCTTCAAAGGCGTCTTCGACAGAGGATAAAGATCGGAGGTCTGGAGCTTCTGGTTGAGAATGACCACCGATTTCCCATCGGCAATCACGCGGAATTTGGAGGAGCCGTCATAGTTGAAACGGATTTTTCCGGGGCGTTCCAGAAAGAACTTGCCCCCGGTCTGCTCACCCTTGGGGCCGAACTGCACGAACTCGCCGGTCATCGACCTGACTGAGGAAAAATGATCGGCAATGCGCTGCGCGGCGGCAGGAACCGTCTGCGCTGCAGCCTCCGGCGTGAAGCCGGGAGCGATATTGAGCGCCGCCGCGCCGACGCAGGCCAGCCCGAGGCCCAATCCGAGGCGAATCAGGCGGCGGCGGGAGAAACCGGTTTCGGCGGCCGTGGCAAAAGTCTGGTTCGTCATTCGTGTCGCTCTCGTCTCGTCTGCCCTTCAAAATGCTTTTGAGCTTTCAGTTGGGCTTAAGTTTGACCGCCGCAGGAAGTTCCATGAGGCCAGAGCAATTCCAGCAAACGTGCGTAGCGATTTTGCGTCCGGAATTGCGTAGAATCAAAGAAACAGACCATTGCAGGTGTTTCTTTTTTCACCGGAATTGCTCCGGTCAGAACTTGTCCTCTTCCGTCGGCACGAGGATTTCACGCTTGCCGGCGTGGTTGGCGGGCCCGACGATGCCTTCCTGCTCCATGCGCTCGATGATCGAGGCAGCCCGGTTGTAGCCGATGCCGAGACGCCGCTGAATGTAGGAAGTCGAGGCCTTGCCGTCGCGCAGCACCACGGCAACCGCCTGATCGTAGGGATCGTCCGAGTCCTCGAAATTGCCACCGGAACCGCCCTTGCCGGCGGGCTCATCGCCATCCTCCTCGTCATCCTCGGTGATGGCATCGAGATATTGCGGCACGCCCTGCAATTTGAGGTGCGCGACCACCTTCTCGACCTCATCATCGGAAACGAAAGGACCGTGAACGCGCTGGATACGACCGCCGCCGGCCATGTAGAGCATGTCGCCCATGCCCAGAAGCTGCTCGGCGCCCTGCTCGCCCAGAATGGTGCGACTGTCGATCTTCGAGGTGACCTGGAAGGAAATGCGGGTCGGGAAATTGGCCTTGATCGTACCGGTGATGACGTCCACTGACGGCCGCTGCGTCGCCATGATGACATGGATGCCGGCCGCACGCGCCATCTGCGCCAGCCGCTGCACCGCGCCTTCAATGTCCTTGCCGGCCACCATCATCAGGTCGGCCATTTCGTCGATGATGACGACGATATAGGGCATCGGCTCAAGATCGAGGTGTTCGGTTTCGTAGATCGCCTCACCGGTCTGGCGGTCGAAGCCGGTCTGCACGGTGCGGGTGATCTGTTCCCCCTTCTTGTCGGCCGCCGCCACCCGCGCATTGAAGCCGTCGATGTTGCGCACGCCCACCTTGGACATCTTGCGGTAGCGGTCTTCCATTTCCCGCACCGTCCACTTCAGCGCCACGACGGCCTTCTTCGGATCGGTAACCACCGGCGTCAGCAGATGGGGAATGCCGTCGTAAACCGACAGCTCCAGCATCTTCGGATCGATCATGATCAGGCGGCACTGCTCCGGAGTCATCCGATAAAGCAGCGACAGGATCATGGTGTTGATGGCCACCGACTTGCCCGAACCGGTGGTGCCGGCCACCAGAACGTGCGGCATCTTGGCGATGTCGACGATCACCGCCTCGCCATTGATGGTCTTGCCGAGCGCCAGAGCGAGCTTGGCCTTGCTGGTCTCGAAATCCCGGCTGGCCAGAATCTCGCGCAGATAAACCGTTTCGCGCCTTGCATTGGGAAGCTCGATGCCGATGGCGTTGCGGCCGGGAACCACGGCGACGCGCGCGGCGATCGCGCTCATGGAGCGGGCGATGTCGTCCGCAAGGCCGATGACGCGGCTCGACTTGATGCCGGGCGCGGGCTCCAGCTCATAGAGGGTGACCACCGGACCGGGGCGCACCTGAATGATCTCGCCCTTGACGCCGAAATCCTCCAGAACCCCTTCCAGCAGGCGGGCGTTCTGCTCCAGCGCATCCGCCGAGAGGCTGGAATCACGCACCACATTGGGCGGGTTGGACAGGAAGTGCAGCGACGGCATCTCAAAGCTGTGCGCACCGCTCATGCCCGGATGAATGAGCGAAGTCTGCGCCTCGCGCTGCACGCGGGCGCCGGGCGCGGGACGCGGCGCGGGCGATGCCACGCGCGCTCCGCCTTCGGGCGAGCGGAAGTTCTGGACATGGCCTTGCGGCGCATGGCCGTGCTGATCGTCGAACCAGAGATCGCCTTCGTCCCCCTCGTCGAAGACGCCGCGGTCATGCGGATCGAGCGGCGGTGAGGGCTGCCTGACCATTTCCGCAAAAAGCTCGGGCTCCACGCGAGCGCTTCTGCCGCGATACATGCGTTCTTCTTCCATCTCCGCCGTTTCGACGCGCTCAGCCGCCTGCCGCCATGCGCTGCGGCGCGACTGGGCCGGCATTTCGGGATAACCATCGTCAGCCGCCCGACGGGACGGCACGTGCCGGTGCATCCAGCCCCGAGCCGACATCCACCAGTGGCCCAGCATACCCAGCAGCAGGCTGCCACGCCCCTCATCGTCGTCCTCGTCCTCGTCATCTTCATAGAGGACGGAATCCGCATCATCTGCGTCGTCATATTCATCTGCATCTGTGATGGCGACGCCATTGCCGCGCCGGATCAGGCCCGAACCATAGGCAAACAGCCACAGGCAGGGCGCCGCCAGTACGCCGGCAATGACCGCAGCCACCAGTCCGGTCGGATAATCGCCGATGAACATGCCGGGGATTCGCAGCACCATGTCGCCGGAAACACCCCCGAGCCCTGTTGGCAGCGGCCAGGTAGGCGGCGGCGTGATGCAGGCGGCCATCGCGGCGGCCAGCAGCGAAAAGCCCAGCCAGCCAAGCGCGCGCCGGGGCAGACGCCCGATCCCGCGCGATGAAAACAGAAGGAACCCCCAGATCACCGCCGGCACGAGGCTGGCGACGGCAGCCAGACCGAAGAACTGCATAGCGAGATCCGAGAACACCGCGCCGGCATAGCCCATGGCGTTGGTGACGATGTTATCGGTAGCATGGCTGAAACTTGGATCGGAGACGTTCCAGGTAGCCAGACTTGCCACGCCGAAGCCCACGAAAGCGAACAGCGCGAAGCCGGTTATCCGCCCGACCTGCCGTCGCGCGAATGCCTGCAGGCCTCCATAGGCCGGTTCTTCCAGCGCAAGCCGTGCTGTCGCCCCTGAACGCATGAATCTGGTCCTCGTCGGTCTTGGTGAGCCGGCGCGAACGCCGGACGGACTCTGAGGCTCAAACTAACGAAGGGATGGTTAAAACCGCATTAACCATGCGGGAGGTGAGTGCTTTTCAACCGCCGCCTGTCCGGAAGCTAAACTCCACGGAATCTGCGAAATGCTTTAAGCCGGACAGGACTTCAAAAGAAAAAACCCGGCAGTTGCCTGCCGGGTTCTTTTGTTCAGACGGTAAAACCGATCTTAGAACGAACGCTGGAAGCGGAGGTAACCGCCCCAACCGTCCTTCTTGCCGCCAACCTTGGCGCCGGTGATGTCGCGCTCGTAACCCGAGGCGTACACAACTTCCGGACGGATGTTGAAGCCGGGAACCAGCGCGTAGTCCACGCCAACAGCAGCGCCGAAATTCTCATGGTCGTCATAGGCGAGCTGAACGTCGAGAGAGGCCTTCTGGTTGAACTGATACTTGCCGCCACCCCAGACAGCCCAGTCGCCGCCCCAGACGCCGTAGTAGCTGGGCTTGGCGAGCGTGGTAGCGGTGCCGAGATTCCAGGCGCGATCGAAATCGTAGTCCTGATAACCGGCCATCACCCACAGGCTCAGAGCTTCGTTGACGTTGAAGTCAACGCGCAGCTTGGCAGCAACTTCACCCCAATTGGAGTCGTAAGCAACGACACCGGCGATCTTGCCCCAGCCCTGCGTGAACGAGGCGCCGGCCACGACATGCGGAACGTAGGAGTCGATGGTGTAATTTTCACCCTTACCTTCTTCCACGCCGATCGTGGCGGAGAAGCCGTTGCCACCGTCGAAGGTGTAGGCGATCAGGTGGGTCTTGCCCGGCGTGTAGTTGACGCCGATGTCGTCGTTGATGACCGAACCGGCCGAGTCGGTCAGCGTCTCGAACAGCGAGTCGGTGTAAGCGACGGTCAGGCCACCGAGCTGGATGATGGCGTGCTCAAGTTCCCAGTCCTGATTGATGTCGGAATAACCGGCGCTGTTCTCAAAGGAATCGCGCTGGAAATACACCGAGGTGAAAGAACGGAGCGTGCCGTACTCGGTTTCACCACGAGCGTCGAAGGTGAGCTGGGCACGCATGCGCTTGAAGTACGTGTCGTTTTTGTCGGAGATGCCGTTATAGGCATCCTTTTTGTCCCAGCTTTCAATACCCGTCACATCACCCACGCCGATGTCGTAACGCAGATAGCCGCCGATCTTCAGGCAGGTCTCGGTGCCCGGGATGTAGAAGTAGCCAGCGCCATAAACGTCGCAGATGCGGACGTATTCAGCGGGTTCCGGCTCGGCCACGACGATAGCGTCGGCAGCACGGGCGCCGGAGACTGCGACGAGGGCCGCAGCGGAGCCGAGAAGAAGGCTCTTGATGTTCATGTTTATCTCCAGTCGAAATTGACACAACTTGATATCGTGCATGCCGATATCGCTCACGGACGTTTTCAGGAACTGGGTGATTCCCGTTCGCCTCTGTGCACCGATTAGTCGCCAAAGGAGCATGCACTTACAAGCTTGTTTGCCATTTCGGAGCCGGCAAAAAGTGCTGCGGGAGCGTGGGTGTTGCAGTTCTGATACATTTTGGGCTCAACGGTAACGCATTGTTAACCCTGAGAATATTGCGTGCAATTCATACACCGCCTGATCGCATCAGAAATGCAGACGAAGACACGAGGCTCGTCACCTTCTCCAAGGCAAAAGAAAAAACCCGGCAGTTGCCTGCCGGGTTCTTTTGTTCAGACGGTAAAACCGATCTTAGAACGAACGCTGGAAGCGGAGGTAGCCGCCCCAACCGTCCTTCTTGCCGCCAACCTTGGCGCCGGTGATGTCACGCTCGTAACCCGAGGCGTACACAACTTCCGGACGGATGTTGAAGCCGGGAACCAGCGCGTAGTTCACGCCAACAGCAGCGCCGAAATTCTCATGGTCGTCATAGGCGAGCTGGAAGTCCAGTGCAGCCTTCTGGGTGAACTTGTACTTGCCGCCGCCCCAGACAGCCCAGTCGCCGCCCCAGACGCCGTAGTAGCTGGGCTTGGCGAGCGTGGTAGCGGTGCCGAGATTCCAGGCGCGATCGAAATCGTAGTCCTGATAACCGGCCATCACCCACAGGCTCAGAGCTTCGTTGACGTTGAAGTCAACGCGCAGCTTGGCAGCAACTTCACCCCAGTTGGAGTCGTAAGCAACGACACCGGAGACCTTGCCCCAACCCTGCGTGAACGAGGCGCCGGCCACGACATGCGGAACGTAGGAGTCGATGGTGTAATCTTCACCCTTACCTTCTTCCACGCCGACCGTGGCGGAGAAGCCGTTGCCGGCATCGAAGGTGTAGGCAATCAGGTGGGTCTTGCCCGGCGTGTAGTTGACGCCGATGCTGTCGTTGATGACCGAACCGGCCGAGCCAGTCAGCGTCTCGAACAGCGAGTCGGTGTAAGCGACGGTCAGGCCACCGAGCTGGATGATGGCGTGCTCAAGTTCCCAAGCCTGATTGATGTCGGAATAACCGGCGCTGTTCTCAAAGGAATCGCGCTGGAAATACACCGAGGTGAAAGAACGGAGCGTGCCGTACTCGGTTTCACCACGAGCGTCGAAGGTGAGCTGGGCACGCATGCGCTTGAAGTACGTGTCGTTTTTGTCGGAGATGCCGTTATAGGCATCCTTTTTGTCCCAGCTTTCACGGCCCGATACATCACCCACGCCGATGTCGTAACGCAGGTAGCCGCCGACCTTGAGACAGGTCTCGGTGCCCGGGATGTAGAAGTAGCCAGCGCCGTAGACGTCGCAGATGCGGACGTATTCAGCGGGTTCCGGCTCGGCCACGACGATAGCGTCGGCAGCACGGGCGCCGGAGACTGCGACGAGGGCCGCAGCGGAGCCGAGAAGAAGGCTCTTGATGTTCATTTTCTGACCTCCAGTCAAAAGTTCAAAAACGGGTTTGGGCTTTGTCTTTACTGAAGGACATTGTTCCCTGCCCCCATCCCCACGATCGAAAAAGAGGCGCACCGCGCTTCTTCTTCGAAATCGACATTACCTATCGCGCTTTCGGGTTCAACAGGGAACACAACTCACTGCAACCCTCGCCGCCGCTATCCGAAAGGTGTGTTGCACAAACGCAACGGTTTTTGCGGCGATGGAAACCTCTTGTTAACCAACGGGTCCCGTAAGGGAAGATTATCCTTCACCAACAAGCGCGAATCGCCCCGCAACCAAAAAAAGAAGGCCGGCAAAACCGGCCCCGAGTTGTGTTGAGAATCAGACCTCAACATGTCCACTCTGTTTGCTCCCTTTGCGGGGCGTTCCCCTTTGGTGGTTATTAAGTGATGGGGGTGGTTATGAGTGATACGCGACCTCGCCATGGGAGGTGATGTCCAGCCCCTGCGCTTCCTCTTCAGCCTTGGGCCGCAACCCGACAAGCGCATCGACAAGCTTGTAGAGAATGGCTGACACGACGCCGCACCAGACGATGGTGATGAGGACAGCGAGGAACTGCGTCCACAGCTGCGCACCCATCGTCACGCCTTCACCGTAGCCGACACCGCCCAGCGAGGTCGAAGCGAAGATGCCCGTACCGATGGCCCCGACAATGCCGGCGACACCGTGGATGCCGAACACGTCGAGCGAGTCATCATAGCCAAGCCGGATCTTGACGACCGCAACGAAGTAATAGGCCACCACGCTGGCGATGGCGCCGAGAACGATGGCGCCGACCGGGCCAACGAAGCCGGCCGCAGGCGTCACCGCGACGAGACCAGCGATCACACCGGACGCGCCACCCAGCATCGAGGCCTTGCCCCGCGCCGCCTTTTCCACCAGCGACCAGGCGATGACGGCGCCGGCGGTGGCCGTGAAGGTGTTGATCATGGCAAGAGCTGCGGATCCACCGGCCGAAAGCGCTGAACCCGCATTGAAGCCGAACCAGCCCACCCACAGGATGGCCGCACCCACCAGCGTCAGCGGCAGATTGTGCGGCGCCATGTTTTCCTTGCCGTAGCCCGCACGCTTGCCGATCACGATCGCACCGACCAGCGCCGCGATGCCGGCATTGATGTGAACCACCGTGCCGCCGGCGAAGTCCATGGTGCCCCAGCCGAAGAACAGGCCGTTCTCATCCCACGCCATGTGGGCGACCGGGAAGTAGACGAGGCTGACCCACAGAACGACGAACAGGATGACGGCGCCAAACTTCACGCGCTCGGCGAAACCACCCACGATCAGCGCCGGCGTGATGCAGGCGAAGGTCATCTGGAAACAGATGAAGACGAGTTCGGGAATGGTGCCCGAGACGGAGTCCGGCGTCACCCCGGTGAGGAAAAGCTTGCCGAAGCCGCCGAAGAAGGGGCTGTCGCTGCCGCCGAAAGCGAAGGAATAGCCCCACAGCACCCACACCACGATGACGGCAGCGGTGATCATGGTGCACTGCATCAGCACCGACAGCACATTCCGGGACCGCACGAGGCCGCCATAAAACAGGGCCAGCCCCGGCAGGATCATGAACAGCACGAGAATGGTCGAAACCAGCATCCAGGCTGTATCGCCGGAATTGATCGCGGCTGCCGCAACCGCTTCCGTCGCGGCTTCCGCCGCCTCCGGGGCAGCTTCCTGCGCCGAGGCGGCGAGCGGGCCGAACAGCGCCAGAGCCGCCGGGCCAAGCAGCCCCGCTCTTGTCAGGGTGGAAGAAAAATTCATTGATCTCTCCATGATAAATCGGGCGCGCCTGATCACAGGGCGTCGGTGTCGGTTTCGCCGGTACGGATGCGCACGGCCTGATCGATGCCGAAGACGAAGATCTTGCCGTCTCCGATCTGGCCTGTGCGGGCGGCGGTGCGGATGGCCTCGACGGCCTTGTCGGCAAGATCGCCGGCGACCGCGACGTCGATCCTTATTTTCGGCAGGAAGCTCACGGCGTATTCGGCGCCGCGGTAGATTTCAGTGTGCCCCTTCTGACGCCCGTAGCCCTTGACCTCGGTAACGGTCAGACCTTCGATGCCGAGCGCCATCAACGCCTCGCGCACCTCGTCGAGCTTGAACGGCTTGATGACAGCCATCACGATTTTCATCAGCTTTCACCCTCTGCTGGTGCGGCATCCCGCACGCTGTCTCACCGACCCGACGCGGACCGGCAGCACAAAGTGACAATCAAGCGCCGTGCCAGTTGCCGTGGCACGCGCTCAACACACTGATTTCAAAGCGATAAAACTTTCCTGCCGAGGCTGGTCATGCGCCCGCCGGCAATCGATGAGATTAAATATTAGGCAGTAATCTCAAGATGCACAAAATTAAGGCTTCTTGCGCAGGCGAATAAGCCCCTCCTGCGCGACGGAGGCGATCAGCGTTCCGTCACGTGCAAACAGCGCGCCACGGGTGAAACCCCGCGCCCCTTGCGTCGAAGGGCTGTCCTGCGTGTAGAGGATCCAGTCGTCCAGCGGGTTCTGGCGATGGAACCACATGGCATGATCGAGGCTCGCAGCCTGGATGTCGCGGTCGAACACCGCCCGCCCATGCGCGAAGGTGGAGGTGTCGAGCAGGGTCATGTCGGAAAGATAGGCCAGCACCGCGCATTGCAGCGCGCGGTCGGCCGGAACCGGGCCAGTGGTGCGGATCCAGATGTTCTGCTTTGGCTCCAGCTTTTCGCGGCTCGTATAGTGCTTGAGCATGACCGGCTTCATTTCCACGGGGCGCGGCCGCTCCCAGTAGCGGCTTATTCCCTCCGGCACGCTGTCGCCGAAATGGCCGATCAGCTCCTGTTGCGTCATCAGCGAATCGGGTTCGGGAACGTCGAGCGGCATCGCCACCTGATGCTCCAGCCCCTCCTCATCCTGCTGGAAGGAGGCTTCCAGAGAAAAAATGGCGTGCCCGTGCTGGATCGCCACGACGCGCCGCGTGGTGAAGGAGCCCCCGTCGCGAATGCGGTCGACCTCATAAACGATCGGCAGCTTGGTGTCGCCCGGACGCATGAAATAGCCGTGAAGGGAATGCACATGGCGATCCCCGCCTACGGTGCGTTGCGCCGCCACCAGCGCCTGCGCGATGGTCTGGCCGCCGAACACGCGCTGCCAGTCGCTTTCAGGGCTGCGACCACGGAACAGATTGTGCTCCAGCCTTTCGAGGTCGAGAATGGAAAGAAGCTCGTCCATCGCGGTGATCATGAGTGGTCCCCTGCCTTATCGTGTTCTGTAATGTCCGACAGGATGGGCATGGCGTCAAGGCTGCTATATATCCTCAGGCAGCCGGTGAAGAAGGTTGGACGATGACGGTCAAGAGCAAAGCGACGAAAACAGCGGAAAAGTCGGCCGGTGCCGACAAGCTCGACATTCTGATCGCAGGCGCCGGATATGTCGGGCTGGCCAGCGCCGTCGCCGTGAAGCATGCCCGCCCGAACCTCAGGGTTGCCGTGGTCGATGCCGCCCCTGCCGACGCCTGGCAGAAGGACAACCGCGCCTCCGCAATCGCCGCCGCCGCCTGCCGGATGCTGGAGCAACTCGATGTCTGGCACCGCGTCGCACCGCAAGCGCAGGCGATCACCGAAATGATCATCACCGATTCACGCACGGCCGATCCGGTGCGACCGGTGTTCCTCACTTTCGATGGCGAGGTGGGTGAGGGCGAACCCTTTGCCCACATGATCGCCAACCGCGACCTCAACGGCGCATTGCGCCCACGGGCGGCCGAACTCGGCATCGACATCATTCAGGGCGTGGGCGTGCAGGGGTTTGAAACCGATGGCGGCGGCATCACCGTGCAACTGGCGGATGGCGCTTCGCTGCGCTCCCGGCTGCTGGTCGCCGCCGACGGCGTGCGCTCGAGGCTGCGCGACCTGGCCGGCATCAAGACGGTGCACTGGGATTACGGCCAGTCCGGCATCGTCTGCACGGTGGCCCATGAGCGCCCGCATAATGGCCGCGCCGTGGAGCATTTCCTTCCTTCCGGCCCCTTCGCCATTCTGCCCCTGAAAGGCAACCGTTCCTCGCTGGTGTGGGCTGAACGGACGGAAGAAGCCGAGCGGCTCGTCAATGGCGACGAAATGATCTTCGAGGCGGAACTGGAGCGCCGCTTCGGACTGGAACTCGGTGAAATCCGCGTCGAGAACAAGCCGCGCGCATGGCCGCTCGGACTTACCCTCTCGCGCAGTTTCGTCGCCCCGCGTGTGGCGCTGGCCGGCGATGCCGCGCACGGCATCCACCCGATTGCCGGACAGGGCCTCAACCTCGGCTTCAGAGATGTGGCAGCACTTGCGGAAGTGATCGTCGAGGCCGACCGCCTGGGTCAGGACATCGGCGCACTCGACGTGCTGGAGCGCTACCAGCAATGGCGCCGGTTCGACACGGTGCAGATGGGCGTGACCACGGACGTTCTGACGCGGCTGTTCTCCAATGACAGCACCCCCCTGCGTTTCGCCCGCGACTTCGGTCTCGGGCTGGTCGAGCGCCTGCCACGGCTGAAGGACTTCTTCATTCGTCAGGCCGCAGGTCTTTCCCCCCACACGCCAAAACTGCTCCGGGGCGAGCCTATCTGAAGCCTTTCCCATCATCGCAGTCATTTCAGGAGGTGGCCCATGAGCCTCGAGTCCGTCCGTGCCTGGTTCAGCGAACATGCCCCCGACGTTGAAATCATCGTCACCGAGGAAAGCTCGGCAACGGTTGCGCTTGCCGCGGCGGCGCATGGCGTCGAACCTTCGCAGATTGCCAAGACCATCTGCCTCAGGGCTGCAGACCAGCCGCCCATGCTGATCGTCACCGGCGGACTCGCCCGTATCGACAACCGAAAGTTCAAGGACAGGTTCGGCGGCAAGGCACGCATGGCAGGCGCCGAGGAAGTGGTGGAACTCACCAGCCACCCGGTCGGAGGCGTATGCCCGTTCGGCCTGCCGGCCGCGCTGCCGATCTACTGCGATATCTCGCTGCGCGCATTCGCCGAGGTCGTGCCGGCCGCCGGCGCCACCAACGCCGCCGTGCGCATGGAAACCGAACGGCTGGCCGAACTGACCGGCGCCGAATGGGTGGATGTCTGCCAATAAAAGCATGCCCCAAAAGCTGGTCGGACCCGGAAAACGAGGTAAGGCGAAGGCCTGAAGCAACGGCATCTGGCTGCACCTGGACGCGACGCGCTTCAGGCAGCCTTGCCTTACAAAGCCGGCCGCGCGCACTATCTCTCCTTCATCAGGCAGGCGCCGCCTGCCAATCTGGCAGAAGGAGAAGATCATGAACCGTCACGCCACCGCCGTCTGGAAAGGCACGCTCACCGACGGAGCCGGCACGCTCGACACCCAGAGCGGGGCTTTCGCCGGCCAGCCCTATTCCTTCAAGGGCCGGTTCCAGGATGAAGAAGGCAAGTCAGGCACCAATCCCGAAGAACTGATCGCGGCCGCCCATGCCGGCTGCTTCGCCATGCAGCTTTCGCATTTTCTGGCCGAGAACGGCACCCCGGCCGAAGAACTGAAAGCGGAGGCCGTCGTCACTTACGGCCCGGCAGCAGGTGGCGGATTCGAGATCACCGAAAGCGCGCTGAAGCTGACCGGCAAGGTGCCGGGCATAGACGAGGCGAAGTTCCGGGAACTGGCCGAGAAGGCAAAGAGCGGCTGTCCCGTTTCAAAAGCGCTCGGTGCGATCAAGGTATCGCTCGACGCGAAACTCGCCTGAACCGCCGTTCCGGCAACACCCGGCACGAACAAAAAAGCCCCGGAAATCCGGGGCTTTTTTCATGAAACAGTCTCAGGCGCCCAACGCGTCCAGCCGTTCGGCGAGCTGGCGCACCTGCTCCTCAAGCGCTGCAATGCGCGCTTCAAGCTCTGCATCTCCGGCCACCACCACGGGGCCAGATGCCGCGGAAAGGGCTGCCACATCGACCGGCCCGCACAGAAGATGCACATAGCGATCCTCACGCTGGCCGGGACCACGGCCGATTTCCTGCACCAGCGGCGGACGCTTGCCGATCAGCATGTCGAGTTCGGTACGCAGATCGTCGGCGGAGGCGAAGCGTGCAAAGCGCTCGGCGCGCGCCAGAAGCTCGTGCACCGTTTGCGGGCCGCGCAGCATGAGCAGGCCAAGCAGTGCGGTCTGCGGCACGGTCAGCGAAAATTTCTGCGCCATCAGATGTTCGTAGCGCTCAACCCGCGACGCGAAGATCTGGCGCACGAAACCCTTCTGCTCCAGCATCTTGAGGCCGCGCAGTATATCCGGCTGGGTCAGCGCCATGACCGGATCGCGCGCAGTCTTCTGGTTCGCCGCCGCCAGAAGCGCATTCGATGTGAGCGGGTAGACGTCCGGCGTCAGTTCCTTCTTCTCGATAAGACAGCCCAGAATGCGGGCCTCAAGGGCGCTCAGCTGCGGCAATCCTTCGCTATCCATCGCTTTGAACTCTCCGATCCAGACAAAAAGGCCGCCACCGGGGTCCCGGCAGCGGCCTTGCTATAACCCATCGAAACCGGGGCGCAAACTTTTCGCGCCGGCTTTGAGGAATGCTGCCGTCAGACGCGGCGCTCCACCATCATCTTCTTGATCTCGGCGATCGCCTTGGCCGGGTTGAGGCCCTTGGGGCAGGTCTGCGCGCAGTTCATGATGGTGTGGCAGCGATAGAGCCGGAACGGATCCTCCAGGTTGTCGAGGCGCTCGCCCTTGGCTTCGTCGCGGGAATCGATCAGCCAGCGATAGGCCTGCAACAGCACGGCGGGACCGAGGTAGCGGTCACCGTTCCACCAGTAGCTCGGGCAGGAGGTGGAGCAGCAGGCGCACAGGATGCACTCGTAGAGGCCGTCCAGCTTCTCGCGGTCCTCGTGGCTCTGCAACCATTCCTTGGCCGGTTCGGGCGAAACGGTCTGCAGCCACGGCTCGATCGAGGCGTGCTGGGCATAGAAATTGTTGAGGTCGGGAACCAGATCCTTCACCACCTGCATGTGCGGCAGCGGATAGACCTTGATCGGCCCCTTGATCTCCTCAGAGCCCTTGGTGCAGGCCAGCGTGTTGGCGCCGTCGATGTTCATGGCGCAGGAACCGCAGATGCCTTCGCGGCAGGAGCGGCGCAGCGTCAGCGTCGGATCGATCTTGTTCTTGATCCACAACAGGCCGTCGAGAACCATCGGCCCGCAATCGTCCATGTCGACGAAATAGGTGTCGATGCGCGGATTCTCGTCGTCGTCGGGGGACCAGCGATAGATCCGGTACTCGCGCAGATTGGTGGCGCCTTCCGGCTTCGGCCAGGTCTTGCCCTGCCGGATCTGCGAGTTCTTGGGGAGCGTGAGTTCGACCATTTTTCAGATCCTCAATACACGCGCGCCTTGGGCGCGATCTTGGCCGGGTCGATGCCGCCATCCTCTGGCTTGATCTGCGGCTCGGTTTTCACCGGGCGGTAGGAGAGCGTGACCTTGCCATCGGGGCTGAGGTGCGAAAGCGTGTGCTTGCGCCAGTTCACGTCATCGCGTGCCGAGAAATCCTCACGCGCATGCGCGCCGCGGCTTTCCTTGCGCGCTTCTGCGCTGACGACCGTGGTGATGGCGTTGGCCATCAGGTTTTCCAGCTCCAGCGTTTCCACCAGATCGGAATTCCAGATCATCGAGTGATCGAAAACCTTGATGTCCTTCAGTTCGCCCCAGATCTGGGCGATGCGCTTGCAGCCATTCTCAAGCGATTCCTGGGTGCGGAACACGGCGGCGTCTTCCTGCATGGCGCGCTGCATGCGCTCGCGGATGACGGCAGTCGGCGTCGAGCCGTTAGCGTGGCGCAGGCGGTCGAAGCGCTCCATGATCTTGTCGCACGCGGCAACGTTCAGGTCCGGCACCGGCGCCTTGGCGTCGACGACCTCGGCGGCGCGGATGGCAGCCGCACGACCGAACACAACAAGATCGATCAGCGAGTTGGAGCCGAGACGGTTGGCGCCGTGCACCGAGGCGCAGCCGGCCTCGCCGACAGCCATCAGGCCGGGCGTCACGCGATTGGGATCGTCGGCGGTCGGATTGAGCGCTTCGCCCCAGTAGTTGGTCGGCACGCCGCCCATATTGTAGTGCACCGTCGGCAGCACCGGGATCGGCTCCTTGGTGAGGTCGACGCCGGCGAAGATCTTGGCCGACTCGGAGATGCCCGGCAGCCGCTCGTGCAGCACGGCCGGATCGAGATGGTCGAGATGCAGGAAGATGTGGTCCTTGTTCTTGCCCACGCCACGGCCTTCGCGGATTTCCAGCGTCATGCAGCGCGAAACCACGTCACGCGAGGCAAGGTCCTTGGCCGATGGCGCATAGCGCTCCATGAAGCGCTCGCCCTCGGAATTGACCAGATAGCCGCCCTCGCCGCGCGCGCCCTCGGTGATCAGGCAGCCCGCGCCATAGATGCCGGTCGGGTGGAACTGCACGAATTCCATGTCCTGAAGCGGCAGGCCGGCGCGTGCGACCATGCCGCCTCCGTCGCCGGTGCAGGTATGGGCGGAAGTGGCCGAGAAATAGGCGCGGCCATAGCCGCCGGTCGCCAGCACGACCATCTTGGCCGAGAAGCGGTGGATGGTGCCGTCATCGAGGTTCCAGGCCACCACACCAGTGCAGGTGCCGTCCTGATCCATGATCAGGTCGAGCGCGAAATACTCGATGAAGAACTGCGCATGGTGCTTCAGCGACTGGCCGTAGAGGGTGTGCAGGATGGCGTGGCCGGTACGGTCTGCGGCAGCGCAGGTGCGCTGCACGGGTGGGCCATCGCCGAAATTCTGCATATGGCCGCCGAACGGGCGCTGATAGATCTTGCCTTCCTCGGTGCGCGAGAACGGCACGCCGTAATGCTCAAGCTCGTAGACGGCAGCCGGCGCCTCGCGCGCCAGATATTCCATGGCGTCGGTATCGCCCAGCCAGTCGGAGCCCTTCACGGTGTCGTAGAGATGCCAGTGCCAGTGATCCGGCCCCATGTTGCGCAGCGAGGCGGCGATGCCGCCCTGTGCCGCGACCGTATGCGAACGGGTCGGGAAAACCTTGGTGATGCAGGCCGTCTTCAGCCCCTGCTCGGCCATGCCGAGCGTAGCGCGCAGGCCGGCACCGCCGGCGCCGACGACGACGACATCGAATTTATGATCGACATAAGTATAGGCGGCCACGGGTCAGCCTCCGAATGCAAGCTTGAGCAGGGCAAAGATCGAAGCGATGCCGACTGCTGCGGTAAAGAAGGTGTTGAGGAGGAGGCACACCAGCTTGATGCCTTCGGCGTGAACGTAGTCCTCGATGATGACCTGCATGCCGAGACGCATGTGGTAGAGGCCGGAAACCAGCATGGCGACCATGACCAGCGCCACGGCGGGATGAGCGAGCGCTGCGCGCACCTCATCATAGCCCGCCCCGTTCATGACGATCAGGAAGCCGACGAAGAACAGGAACAGCGGAATGTTGGCCACTGCGGTCAGACGCTGGCGCCAGAAATGCATGGTGCCTTCATGGGCGGAGCCCAGCCCGCGCACCTTGGCCAGCGGCGTACGCATATCCTTGCGGGAACGACTCATGCCCAGCCTCCCCGAACCATCAGGCCCACAACCCAGACCGCAATCGTCAGCACCACCGAGCCCACCACGGTCGCCCATGCGAGCTTCGAGGCCGTGTGCTTCTCAAGCGCAGCACCCGTATCCCAGATGAAGTGGCGGATGCCGCCCAGCATATGCAGCATCAGCGCCCATGTGTAGCCGAACAGGATCAGCCGGCCGATGATGGTGCCGAAAAGCCAGTTGACGTAGTCGAAGCTTTCTTTCGATCCGGCGGCGGCGATCAGCCAGAACGCGACCAGAACGGTGCCGACATAAAGCGCGCCGCCGGTGATGCGGTGCAGGATCGACGTGGTCATCGTGATCTTCGGCCGGTAGACCGTCAGATGCGGCGATAGCGGCCTTGGTCTCGGCTGCGCGTGGGTGGCTGGTGAACGGCTCATGGCTCCCCCAATTGAGCTCCACCGATACAGGCCGTCGGACGCATATGCGTCATGGCCGGCTCGGAAAGCGACTTTAAGGACAGCGGCGTTCTAGAACTCTTTTTGCACCGCGTCAAAGCCAGAAAACCGTTTCCTATTCATAATTTAGTCTGAACAATTCGATTCGGTGACATTCAACCGGTTAAGAAATTCAAGATCAGCCGCGCGAATACTTAAGTTGACAAAAATAGTCATCTTGTACAGGTGAGTGGAGAATGGCGTCCTTTGACCACCAGTGCCTCACGCCCGTCCAGCACAACTGCATCCACGCCCTTGCCGTAGCGGCTGCGCTGATTTGCCGGTGCGGCCGGCAGCTCTTCCTCTTCGTCCAGTCCCATGACCCGGATGGAACTGCCGAGATTGCGGATCGTCATCATTGACCCATCGGCACAGTTATATGTGGAGGTAGAGGGTTGCGAGACCTCCTTCTCAGCCGTGATGGTCATCGAGGTTTTCTCGCCGTCGGGACCGATCAGCGCCTTGTCTTCAGGCACTTTCGCGCCCTGACCGGACACGCAGGCCGCGCAGGCAACAGGAAGAAGAACGAAAGCCACCCTCGCCATCCGGCACAGTTTCATGCGGTGATACCTCCAAGGGGAACCGAACCGGACTGCCAGAGCAAACATGCCCCGAGGCGGCATCCGGACGCGAATCAATTCGATCGTCTGCATCTGCAAACCGAACCATGCGCCCACGAGCGGTGGCGCGGCACGATGTAACCGCGCTCCCCTTTCAGGATCAAGGGCAACGCACGCCTTTCACGAGAAAGCGGTGGAGCACCTTGAAAACAGCCTTTGATATCAGCTACATAGGAAGCACTTTCAGAAAAGAAGCCGCGCTCTTCTTCTGCCTCTTAACAAAGATTAAGAAATAGTTAATTCTGCATCCTGAAATCTTGCGGGGAAGCCCTCTCCGCAGTCCTGAAGGAGGCAGAAATGCCGCATATTCACCATCTGCTGCGTGCTGCGGGTTTCGGTCTTGCAGCGCTGTGCGCCGGGGCTGCCGTTCCGGCCAGCGCCTTTCAGAACAACGACCATGTCTACGCTGATTCGTTCGGCAATCTCGTGGTCGACAGTGCCGCCGGCTACAAGCGCATCGTCGTCGGGCAGGGTCACATGGCACGGCACACGGCTGCGAACACGACCACAGGTGAGCCGCGTGTCGTCTATCTGGACGGAGCGGAACAGGAGGCGGCATGGTCCGACTGCTACCGGCCGCCGGTCTTCGTCAAGGGCCGCAGCTACATGTACGGGCTCGCCGAGGGCGAGATGCCGGAACTGAGTCCCTGCCGCTAGAGCATTTTGCAGCCCGATGTAGACATCTGGCGTCGCATAAATACGTTTAAAAACAAATAGGTATGGCATTTCTCCGATGCGACGAAAAGCAGAAATGCTCGAACGGCAGCCGGAGTAGCCAGAAAGAAAAAGCCCCGCGCGGATCGCACGGGGCCTTTTTCAAATATGTGGGTGGAACGGCTTACTGCCAGTCGCGAATGTCGACGAAATGGCCGGCAATCGCCGCTGCAGCCGCCATGGCCGGCGAAACCAGATGGGTGCGGCCCTTGAAGCCCTGACGGCCCTCGAAATTGCGGTTCGATGTCGACGCGCAGCGCTCATGCGGCTTCAGCCGGTCGTCATTCATGGCAAGACACATGGAGCAGCCCGGCTCACGCCAGTCGAAGCCGGCCTCGATGAAGATCTTGTCCAGACCCTCGGCCTCGGCCTGTGCCTTCACAAGGCCCGAACCCGGCACGATCATGGCATTGACGCGCGGATTGACCTTTTTGCCCCTGGCGACCGCCGCAACGGCGCGCAGGTCTTCGATACGGCCATTGGTGCAGGAGCCGATGAAGACACGGTCGATCTCGATGTCGGTGATCTTCGTGCCGGCCGTCAGCCCCATATATTCCAGCGCGCGCTTCTTGGAATTGCGCTTGTTCTCGTCCTCGATCAACTCCGGATCGGGAACCGTTCCGGTGACGGACACCACGTCTTCCGGGGATGAGCCCCATGTGACGATCGGCGGCAGCGAGGCTGCGTCCAGCACCACGACCTTGTCGTAATGCGCGCCCTCGTCGGTCTTCAGCGTCTTCCAGTAATCGACCGCCATGTCCCACGCCTTGCCTGTCGGCGCGCGGGGCTTGTCCTTCACATAGTCGAAGGTGATCTCGTCGGGCGCGATGAGGCCGGCGCGGGCACCACCTTCGATCGACATGTTGCAGACCGTCATGCGGCCTTCCATGGACAGCGAGCGGATCGCCTCGCCGGCATATTCGATGACATAGCCGGTGCCGCCGGCCGTGCCGATCTCACCGATGATGGCGAGGATGATGTCCTTGGCGGTGACGCCATCGGGCAACTGCCCGTCGACGCGCACCAGCATGTTCTTCGCCTTCTTCTGGATCAGCGTCTGGGTGGCGAGCACATGCTCCACCTCCGAGGTACCGATGCCGTGCGCCAGCGCGCCGAAAGCGCCGTGCGTCGAGGTGTGGCTGTCGCCGCACACGATGGTCATGCCGGGAAGGGTAAAACCCTGCTCGGGACCGATGATGTGGACGATGCCCTGCCGGCGGTCCTTCTCGGAGTAGTATTCCACGCCGAAGTCGGCGGCATTGCGGGCCAGAGCCTCGACCTGAATGCGGCTTTCCTCGTTCTTGATGCCGTTGACGCGGTCGGGCGAAGTCGGAACGTTATGATCGACCACGGCCAGCGTGCGCTCGGGATGGCGGACCTTGCGGCCAGCCATGCGCAGCCCTTCGAAGGCCTGCGGGCTGGTCACTTCATGCACGAGATGGCGGTCGATGTAGAGCAGGCAGGTGCCGTCGTCCTGGCGATCGACCACGTGATCGTCGAAAATCTTGTCATAGAGGGTGCGCGGTGCGCTCATTTGCGTAAATCCGTCGACAATGGAAAGGGAGGCCCTCAAGCCGGGCCGATGGCGATCAGGCGCGCTTTAGCGAAGTCGGCTTGTCGCCGAGCCTGAGACCCACGCAAAGAACCGTGCCGGCAGACGCTTCTTGTCCTGCAGCACGAACCCTTTGTAGCACGGGTCTCCAAACAGTTCTTCCATCACCCCTAGATACCAATCTTTTGCCGACACGGCAATTGCCCACGCACGCGCACCCTGCGGCCAGTGCGCGCGTCGGTTGATGGGGTCCGCAATGACGGCGCTTGCCGCAGATGATCGGGACGGGCCGCAGACTACACGCCGCGCCCCTTGCGCATGCGCCGCTCCAGCGCCCTCAGCGCGAGCGAAAGGCTCAGCGTCAGCACGAGATAGATATAGGCCACGATCGCATAGGTCTCGAAGAAGCGGAACGAACCGGTGGCGTAGACCTTGCCCATCTGGGTGATATCGGCCACGCCAAGCACCGAGACCAGCGAGGAGTCCTTCACCATGGCGACGAAATCATTGCCGAGCGGCGGCAGGATGGTGCGGATCGCCTGCGGCAGGACGATCAGGCGAAAACGCTGGAAACGGCTCAGACCGAGTGCCTTCGCCGCCTCGATCTGCCCCGCCTCGACCGACTGGATGCCGGCACGGAACACTTCGGCGATGAAAGCCGAATAGCCGATGGTGAGAGCCATGATGGCGCGCCACAGCAGCGAAACGTCGCGCACATGCAATGGCTTCAGCAATCCGGCGTCCTGAAGGGAGGCCGTCAGCGCATTCCACCCTGCGACAAAGGCAGGTGCGCCGACAAAGGCGATCCAGAACAAAAGGACGAGGATCGGCACCCCACGGATCACCTCGACATAGAAGCGCGAAATCTGGCGAAGCCATATCGATCCCGAAAGCCCCATCAGGGCGACGAGCAGCCCCAGGGTCGAAGCAAGGCTGAAACCGACCAGCGTGACGAATATGGTGATCCCGAGGCCCTGTATGACGGTCGAAAAGACCTGCGCATAAAGGTCGTTGGTGGCAACGAAAACCGCAACAGCGACTGCAATCGCAGCAGCGACTGCAAGCCACCAGGGAAAATCAGCTTTCGTGCGCGAAGCGGTCGGGGGAACCTGCATCTCGAAAATGCGGGAACCGGGCGTCCGGCATGAACCGGACAGCCGGCCCTGCCTGATCCGTTACTGGCCCATCCTGTAGTCGAGGAACCATTTCTTGTTCAGGGCATCGAGAGTGCCATCGGCCTTCATCGCGGCGATCACCGCATTGATGGGCGCAACGAGATCGGACCCTTTCTGGAAAATGAAACCGAACTCTTCATTGCCCAGCGGGCCGCCGATGATCTTCAGCTTGCCCTCCGAAGTATCGACATATCCCTGGGCGGCAACACCATCGGTCAGCACCAGATCGACGTCGCCGGCCTTGAGGGCCTGCACGGTCGCACCGAACGTTTCCAGCAGCTTGATGCGCGGATTCTGTTCGTTGCCGTCGAGAATATCGTAGACTGACACGAAAAACGGCGTGGTGCCGGGTTGCGCTGCGATCAGCCCGTCCTCGAAAGCGGCGAAGGACTTCTCGTCGGAAAAGCGGTCTTCATCGGCCCGAACCAGCATCCGCATTTCCGAATGCATGTAGGGGTCGGAGAAGTCCACCTTCTGCTTGCGCTCTTCCTTGATGGTGATGCCGGTCATGCCGATATTGTATTCGCCATCGGCAACGGCCTGCATCATCGCGTCCCACGACGTGTTCTGATATTCGACCTTGAAATTCAGGCGCCTGGCCATTTCGGCCATGGCGTCATATTCCCAGCCGATCTTCCCACCCGTCTTGGGATCCACGAACTGCAGCGGCGGATAGGCATTTTCCGTCACCACCGTGATCGTTCTGCCGCCAAGATCGGGAAGCGACTGCGCCACGGCCGTCAGGGGCGAGAGAACACAGGCCAGCAAACCCGCCAATGCGATGGTAAACCTGTTCATGCGGCGCTCCGGTGTAGGAAAATTTCAGGTGAAATGGCTGGTATCAGCCAAGATTAGCCAACTGCCGGCCGCTTGCAAGACACGTCGTTCGCCGAAACGGTCGGCAGGCGAAAAAGCTCCGAAAGCTTCTGCATGGCAGTTACGAAAAAGGCGGCCGAAGCCGCCTTTCCGATATTTTCTGCTGAAAAACAGCTTACTCGGCCGAAGCAGCCTCGGCGGCAGCAGCTTCCGCGGAGGCCTTTTCAGCGGCTTCCTGAGCGGCCTTCTCGGCAGCCAGAGCCTGCGCTGCGGCGACCTTCTCGGCCTCGATGCGGGCCTTCTCGGCGTTCAGCGCCTCGCGCTCGGCATCGTTGAGCTTGCGGGCGCGAACGCCCGTGTTCTCCGAGATGCGCGCGGACTTGCCGCGACGGTCACGCAGGTAATAGAGCTTGGCGCGGCGAACCTTGCCGCGACGCACGACGTCGACGCTTTCGACCATCGGCGAGTAGATCGGGAACACGCGCTCCACGCCTTCGCCGTAGGAAATCTTGCGGACGGTGAAATTCTCATGCAGGCCCGAGCCCGAACGCGCGATGACGACGCCTTCATAGGCCTGAACGCGGGTACGGCTGCCTTCCGTGATGCGCACATTGACGCGCACGGTATCGCCGGGCTGGAATTCGGGAAGCTTGCGCTTTTCTTCGATCTTTGCGGCCTGCTCGGCCTCAAGCTGACGGATGATATCCATCTTTCAATCCACTTCTTGTTCTTCCGACAGCCAGAGCGCCCTGCACTCGCCGCAGCAGTACCATGACCGCTGGGCTATGCCGCCGACCGTGAAGGCCTTTGGCAGGGGCGGCTACACCGTCCTGTATTGACGGGTGACCCGGACCGGAAGACCCATTTCTCCGATCCGGTCGGGGCGATACACCATTCCGGCCGCTTTGTCACGGGGCAAGGCCCCCAATCTGCACTCAGCGACCGTGACTGGCTGCCGCAGCCAGAGCCATCAGCCCCAGCGCCAGCACCGCCAGCTTCCAGAAATCCGCGCGTCGCCTCAGGCCGGGCAGGCCGAGCGGCTTGATCAGGTGAAACACCATCATCGCAAGGATCAGGAAGGCGAGGATCTTCGTCATGCCGCTTTTGAGCAGCCCCGGCCCGTTCTGTCAAAGCACTTGCACCTGCGGCAGTCCGTCTCCCCAATCCGGCCATTGGCCCTTAGTCAGATGGACGCCCCCCCTTCGCAGGGGTTACAAACCTGTCGAGGAGAATTGGGAGGTTCTTGAAACATGGTATCGCGTTATCATCAGGTCTATGCCGACTGGAAGCGGGACCCTGAAGCATTCTGGTCGCAAGCCGCGCGCGACATCGACTGGTTCACGCCCTTCGATAAAGTGTTCGACGCCGACGCCGGCGTCTATGGAAGCTGGTTTCCCGGCGCAACCTGCAACACCTGCTACAACGCGCTCGACCGGCACGTCGCCAATGGCCGCGCCGACCAGACAGCGGTGATCCACGACAGCGCCATCACCGGCACGAAGCAGAGCCTGACCTATGGCGAACTGCTGCGCGAAGTTGTGGCGCTTTCCGCCGTTCTCGCCAATCATGGCGTGACCAGGGGCGACCGGGTGATCATCTACATGCCCATGATCACCGAGGCTGTGGTGTCGATGCTGGCCTGCGCCCGTCTCGGCGCCATCCATTCCGTGGTCTTCGGCGGTTTCGCAGCGCGCGAACTGGCCACCCGCATCAATGACGCCCGTCCGAAACTGGTCATCTCCGCATCCTGCGGGCTGGAGCCCAACCGCATCGTGGCCTACAAGCCGCTGCTCGATGAGGCGATCGCGCTTTCGGAACACCGCCCGCAGCATTGCGTCGTGTTCCAGCGCGAGCAGCTTGGCTGCGACCTGATCGAAGGCCGCGACATCGACTATGCTGAAGCCGTTGCTCGGGAAAAGGAAGCCGGCACGCAAGTGCCCTGCGTGCCCGTCGCCTCCACCGATCCGCTCTATGTGCTCTACACCTCCGGCACCACCGGCCAGCCCAAGGGCGTGGTGCGTGACAATGGCGGCCACATGGTCATGCTGAAATGGTCCATGGAAAACGAGTTCGGCATCAGGCCGGGCGAAGTGTTCTGGGCTGCTTCCGACGTCGGCTGGGTGGTCGGCCATTCCTATATCGTCTATGCGCCGCTGCTGCATGGCTGCACCACCGTCGTCTTCGAGGGCAAGCCGGTCGGCACGCCCGATGCCGGCACCTACTGGCGCGTCATTTCCGATCATGGCGTGGTCGCCCTGTTCACCGCGCCGACCGCCTTCCGCGCCATCAAGGGACAGGACCCGCAGGGCGAATTCATCGGCAAATACGACCTGTCGACCTTCCGCACGCTGTTCCTCGCCGGGGAGCGCGCCGACCCCGAGACCATCAAATGGGCCGAGCAGCGCCTCGGCATTCCCGTCATCGACCACTGGTGGCAGACGGAGACCGGCGCCCCGATTACCCAGAATCCGGTCGGCCTCGGCATGCTGCCGGTCAAATATGGCTCGCCCGGCGTTCCCATGCCCGGCTACGACATCAGGGTGCTGGACGAGGCCGGCCACGAGGTGCCGCCCGGAACGCTCGGCAATGTCGTTCTGAAACTGCCTCTGCCACCCGGCTGCCTGCCGACGCTGTGGGAGGCGGAAGATCGCTTCCGCAAATCCTATCTCGATGCCTTCCCCGGCTTCTACAACACCGCCGATGCCGGCATCCTCGACGAAGACGGCTATCTCTTCGTCATGGCGCGCACCGACGACATCATCAACGTCGCCGGCCACCGCCTCTCCACCGGGGCGATGGAGGAAGTTCTGGCCGCCCATCCCGATGTGGCCGAATGCGCGGTGATCGGCGTTTCCGACACGCTCAAGGGCCAGTCGCCGCTGGGATTCGTGGTGCTCAATGCCGGTGTCGCCCGCGACACGGTCGCCATCGAGCAGGAAGTGGTGACGCTGGTGCGCGAGCGCATCGGGCCGGTCGCCGCCTTCAAGACGGTGCTGACCATCAAGCGCCTGCCCAAAACGCGCTCCGGCAAGGTGCTGCGCGCCACCATGCAGAAGATCGCCGACCGGCAGGAATGGAAGATGCCGGCCACCATCGACGATCCGGCCGTTCTCGACGAGATCGACGCAGTGCTGAAGTCGCGCGGAATAGGCCATTGAAACATGATGCCGCTTGACATGGGCATCGCGGCATAATCTTTCCCTGTTCAGACGGAAAACGCCGCCATGCGGCGTTTTTCTTTGTCGATCGGGAAAAATCATGCTGACACTGCCGCAGACCCTGTCATTTGCCGTCATCATCCTGATGATGGCGGCCTTCATATGGGGGCGCCTGCGTTACGATCTGGTCGCGGCCCTGTCGCTGCTGGCCGCCGTGGCGGTCGGCGTGGTGCCGTTCGACGAGGCGTTTTCCGGCTTCAGCGACGACATCGTCATCATCGTCGGCAGCGCGCTGCTGGTGAGCGCCGGCGTCGCCCGCAGCGGCATCATGGAATTTGCGCTGCAGCGCTATGCGCCCGGCGTCACCTCGGTGCGCGCGCAGCTTGCCCTGCTGGTCGTCACCGTCGCCATACTGTCCGCCTTCGTGAAGAACATCGGCGCGCTGGCGATCATGATCCCCATCGCCTTCCAGTTCGCCCGCCGCTCCGGTGTGTCGCCGTCCACCTTCCTGATGCCGATGGCCTTTGCCTCGCTGCTCGGCGGGCTGATGACGCAGATCGGAACCTCGCCCAACGTGGTGGTGCCGCGCCTGCGCGAGGAACTGACCGGCACGTCCTTCACCATGTTCGACTTCACCCCGGTCGGGCTGGCGCTGACGGCGGCCGGCTGCGTGTTCCTCACCCTGTTCTATTTCCTCGTGCCGGCGCGCGAGCGCAACGACAATGGCCTGAACGCGGCACTTGCCATCGAGAACTATTCCGCCGAAGCGCGCATCACCGCCACCTCAACGGTGGCGGGAAAACCCCTGTCGGCCCTGCTCAGGATTTCCGCCGGCGAAGCTGCCATAACCGCGATATTGCGGGCTGGCGGATTGCGGATCGCGCCGCTGCCGGACGCCATATTGCACGAGGACGACATCGTGCTGATCGAGGGCGGACAGGAAGCGCTCGACCGGCTGGTCGCGCAGGCCAAGCTCGAAGTGGGCGCAGGACGTGGCAAGGGCGCCGGGCCCGAGACCATGGCCGTGGAAGCCGTGGTCACCCAGAATTCCAGCCTCATCGGCTGGTCGGCCCAGCATCTGATGCTCTACGACCGCTTCAATGTGAATCTGCTCGCCGTCTCCCGCAAGGGCACGAGGCTCAACCAGCGGCTCGGCAGCATCACCCTCAATTTCGGCGACATCGTCATGCTGCGCGGCGACAGCCAGACCCTGCCGCAGTTCCTCAAGGATTTCGAGCTCCTGCCGCTTGCCGAAAGGCAGGTGCTGCTGGGCTCCGTGCGGCGCGGGCTGGTGCCGGTGTCGATCCTCATCGCCGCCATGGGCGCGACCGCGCTCGGCCTGCTGCCGGTGGCGCTGGCCTTCTTCGCCGCCGCTGTGGCCATGGTGCTGTTTCGCGCCATTCCGCTGCGCGAGGCCTACGATGCGCTGGATGGCCCCATCCTGGTTATGCTCGCCGCCCTCATTCCGGTCAGCGAATCGCTGCGCACCACCGGCGCAACCGATGTGATCGCGGCCGTTCTCGCCGATCTCGGCCACATGCTGCCCGGCGAAGGCGCGCTGGCGCTCATGCTGATCGCTGCGATGATGGTGACGCCCTTCCTCAACAATGCCGCGACGGTTCTGGTCATGGCGCCGATCGCCGCAAGCTTCGCCGCCAATCTGGGCTACCGGCCGGAAGCCTTCCTGATGGCTGTGGCGATCGGCGCCGGCTGCGATTTCCTGACCCCCATCGGCCACCAGTGCAACACGCTGGTGATGGGCCCCGGCGGCTACCGCTTCTCGGATTATCCGCGGCTCGGCCTGCCGCTTTCGTTCATGGTCGTCATCGTGGCCGTTCCGATGCTGATGCTGGTCTGGCCGCTATAGACATTTGCCTCCGCGGCTGCTGACAGAGAGCTGTCAGCAGCTCTGTGCGATGTTGCTCCCTTCAGATTGCAAGGAGAGCCACATGACCCGCACCGGCATTTTTTCCGCGCTCGCGCGCTACGTCGCATGGTCGCGCCTCCGTCGCAGACAGGTGCGAACCATACGCCTGCTGGCATCCCTGCCACCGGAAATCCAGGCCGACATAGGCTGGCCCGATTTCCATGTCGCAATGGACGGTTTCGTCCGCCTGCCTCCCGGCATAGGCCAGCCCGACTCCGCCGTGGCGCGGTTGCGCCCGCGCACCGCCCTTCCCGGCCCAGCCGCGCAACACCAGCAAGCGAGCTGGAAACTGCCCTCGCTGCCGCCAAGGCGCGCCGCCTGACCGCGCCGTGTGCAGGGAGCCGGTGGCTGCTGACACCATGCTGTCAGCAGGGCTGTGGCAAAAGCAGCCGGGCCAGATAATGCTTGGCACGAGCCGTCCGAAGGGAGATTGTCAGGAATTGGCAGCAAGGGCTCGGGGGACAGACGCCGAGGGAGCGAACAATGCGCAGGGCCGACAGGCTTTTCCAGATCGTGCAGCATCTGCGCGGTGGCCGGCTGGTCACCGCCCGCAAGCTGGCGACCTGGCTGGAAGTGTCCGAACGCACCATCTATCGCGACATAGCCGACCTGCAATCGACCGGCGTGCCGATCGACGGCGAGGCCGGCGTCGGCTATCTGATGCGGGAAGGTTTCGACCTTCCGCCGCTGATGTTCACGCGTGACGAGATCGTGGCGCTGGTCGCCGGAGCCCGCATGGTGCGCGCCTTCGGCGGTGCAGCCATGGCCCGCGCCGCCGACGAGGCGCTGGTGAAGATCGGCGCAGTTCTGCCGCAGACCGAGCGAGAACGCATCGCCCGCACGGAAATCCATACCCCTTTGTGGGTGCTCACCGACAGCGCCCGCGAAGCCATCGACATCATCGAGCGCGCCGTCGAAAAGCGGCAGGTGCTGACCCTCGACTACAGCGACGAGGCAGGGCGCGCCACGATGCGCGACATCCGCCCGCTTGGCCTGTGGTTCTGGGGAAAGGTGTGGACGCTGATCGCATGGTGCGAAATGCGCAACGACTTCCGCGCCTTCCGCATCGACCGCATCAGCTCCCTGGTCAGAGCCGGGCGGGCTTTCAGGCCCGAGCCCGGCAAACAGTTGACGGATTTTTACCGCGCCGTGGAAGACAGCGAGACCTACGGCACCGGGCCGACGGCCCGGGGCATGTAAGCGCCACCAAAGCGTGTCGCGATCTTTCAGATTCGCTCCTTACGCTTTAAGTTCCTGTTCTTACGCATGTCGTTATCTTGAAACCGGTTCCCACTTTCGCGCGGCATGCTTTATAGCCGTTCAGCGTTTCACGGAATCGCTGAACGGCTATAAGTCTTTGTTTTGGCGCGTTTCCGAACCGGAAACGTGTTTCCACTTTTCCTGGAAACGCTTTAGGCTTCCGCCGGCTGCTTCAGCCGTTCGGTGCGCCGCCTGACCAGCACCGCCACCGCCGCGATCAGCAGCGTGCCGATGATGAACAGGAAGGCGGCAGCGGCAATCGCCGGGCTGATGTTCTCGCGGATCGAGGAAAACATCTGCCGCGCCAGCGTGCGCTGGTTGGGACCGGCGACGAACAGCGTCAGCACCACCTCGTCGAGCGATGTGGCAAAGGCGAACACCGCGCCCGACAATATGCCGGGCAGCGCCAGCGGCAGGGTCACGCGCCGGAACACGGTCAGCGGCCCCGCGCCCAGACTGGCAGCGGCTCGCTCGACCCGCCTGTCGATGCCGGCGAGCGAAGCCGTTACCGAAACCACGACAAAAGGCACCGCCACCACCGAATGCGCCGCGATGACGCCGGCATAGGAGTTGGCGAGGCCCAGATGCACGAAGAACACCTGCATGCCGACGCCCAGCACCACCGCCGGCACCACCATCGGCAGCAGGAAGGCGGTGCGGAACAGGCCCGGAAGCACCAGCCCCGCATTGCGCAGCCCCAATGCCGCCAGCGTTCCCAGCGTTCCCGCCAGCAGCGTCGTTCCCGTGCCGATGATCAGGCTGTTGACGATCGACATGCGCCACACATCGGCGCTGGCCAGTTCATCGAACCAGCGCATCGAATAGCCGGGAATGGGATAGGTCAGAAACACGCTTGAGGTGAAGGCAAGCGGCAGGATGGCGATGAGGGGCGCGATCAGGAAAACCACCGCAGCGATCGCGAACACCAGCCTGACGAGGTTCGACGCGCGCATCAGCGGCCTCCCGTACGGTCAGCGGAAAGGCGGCCATACACCGTGTAGAGCGCCAGCGTGGCGACCAGCAGGATGGCGCCCAGCGCGCCCGCCATGCCCCAGTTGGCCGAGCCGATGGCGTAGAAGGCGATGACCGAGGAGATCATCTGGTCCTGCGCGCCGCCGATCAGCGCTGGCGTGATGTAGTAGCCGATGGCGGTCATGAAGACGAGCAGCGAGCCCGACACCACCCCGCGCAGCGACAGCGGCAACAGCACGCGCAGAAAGGCCCGCCACGGCGGCGCACCCAGCGAGGCAGCCGCCGGCATAAGGTTGCGCGGGATCGACAAGAGCACCGAATAGATCGGCAGCACCATGAAGGGTAAGAGCACATGGGTCATGGCAATGACCACGCCCAGCCGGTTGAAGATCAGCGGCAAGGGTCCGCTGATGAGGCCGAGCGACATCAGCGTGTCGTTGATCAGCCCCTTCTCCTGCAACAGGATGAACCATGCGGCGGTGCGCACCAGAAGCGACGTCCACAGCGGCAGAAGCACCGCGCCGAGCAGGAGCTGGCGTTTCCATCCGTCCACGGACGCCACAAGCATCGCATAGGGCAGACCGATCAGCGCGCAGGCCAGCGTCACGATGGCGCCGATGCCGAGCGTGCGCAGAAGGATTGCGCTGTTGGCGGAAGCTTCCGTCGGCAGGGCCGTGATCTTGCCGCTGGCATCGCGTTCATAATCCAGCGCCGCCAGCAGATAGCGGTCGGTGTAGGGATTGGTTGAATCGGCCACAGCGCGCCAGAAACGGATATCGGACCAGCGCTTGTCGACCGCGACCAGATCGACCGGCCCCTGCGGCTGATCTTCCAGCGCCCGCGTGGTGCGGCTCATCAGCGTGCGGAAGCCGTTCTGGGCGCTGTTGAGGCGGCGCACCGCATCGCCCAGCAATTGCTGGTCGTCAATGGCCCGCAGATCATCGACGAAAGCCTGCTTCAGCTCTTCGGGCGGATCGGACTGCCGGTCCCAGTCACCCGCCACCTCAGCGGTGAGCGGAAAGGCGCGCGAACCCACCGGATCGGAAACCGATTCCTTGAGCATCGTGGCCAATGGCCAGGCGAAGAAGATCGCCAGGAACAGCACCAGAGGCGCGACCAGCGCGAGTGCCGTCAGGCGTCCCTTGAACGAGGTCTCGCTCATGCCGGCAGCATCCAGCAATCGGACGGGGCGAAGGACACGACGACCTTGTCGCCGGGATTGAATTCGGCCGTCTTGCGGTCTGCCTTGGCGATGAAGCCGAAAGCGCCGTCATCGAGCTGGATGCGCAGATGATCGCCATGGTAGACGGCGTCGGCAACGGTCGCCGGATAGGCGTTCTGCGAGCCGGCATCCGTGCCCAGCCGGATGCGCTCCGGCCGCACCGACACGAGGATCCGGCCAGCGTCGGCACGAATATCGGAGGGCTGCACGCGGATGGTGCCGCCGCCGTCCAGCTTGACCGTCGCACCGGCATCGCCGGCCTCGGCGAGCGTTCCCTCGACGAGATTGGTCTCGCCGATGAACTGCGCCACGAAGCGCGACCGCGGCTGATCGTAGATTTCGCGCGGGCTGCCGATCTGCTCGATCTTGCCGCGGTTGAACACCGCGATGCGGTCCGACATGGTCAGCGCCTCCGACTGGTCGTGGGTCACGAACACGATGGTGAGGCCGAGCCGCTTGTGCAGGGCGCGGATGTCGAGCTGCATCTGTTCGCGCAACTGCTTGTCCAGCGCGCCGAGCGGCTCGTCCATCAGCACGACGGAGGGCTCGAACACCAGCGCCCGGGCCAGCGCCACGCGCTGCTGCTGGCCGCCGGAGAGCTGCACCGGGCGGCGGTCCTTCATGGCGCCGAGCTGCACCATGTCGAGCGCGCGCGTGACCTTCTCCTCGATCTCTGATCGCGCAACACCGCGCATTTCCAGCGGAAAGGCCACGTTGGCCGCGACGCTCATATGCGGAAAGAGCGCATAGTTCTGGAAAACCACGCCCATATTGCGCTTGTGCGGCGGCAGATGGTCGACGCGCCGGCCGCCCACCGAAATGGTGCCGCCGCTCGGCGCCTCGAAGCCCGCCAGCATCATCAGGATGGTGGTCTTTCCCGACCCCGAGGGACCGAGCAGGCTGAGGAACTCACCCTGAGCGATGTTCAGGTCGAGATCGTCTACGACGCGCAGCGTGCCATAGGCCTTGCTGACTTTTTCAAAGCGGATGTCCGACTGGCTCAAGGATGATCACCGCTCAGGAAAGCGGCCCTCTGCAAAAAGGGAATGGGACACGGGACCATAGCAGTCCCGTGCCGTCTCTCATCGAAGTGGCCGTTACTGGGCCAGCCAGGCGTTGAAGCGCTGGGTCAGGGCCTCGGCATTGTCGATCCAGAAATCGACATCGATCGCCAGAGCGTCCTTCATGTTTTCAGGCTCGGTCGGCAGGTCGGCCTTGTATTCGTCCGGCACGATCGCCGCCGCATCCTTTGCCGGCAGACCATAGGCCACATATTGCGGCAGCTTGGCCTGGTTTTCCGGCTGGCTGGCGAAGGCGATGAAATCCATGCCGGCTTCCTTGTTCTCGGCATCCTTGAGGATCGCCCAGCTGTCGACGGCATAGATCGAGCCCGGCCACACCACCTTGAACTTGCGGTTTTCCGAACGGTTGATGCCGGTGATGCGGCCATTATAGGCGGAAGCCATCGCCACCTCGCCGGATGCCAGGAATTGCAGCGGCTGGGCGCCGGCTTCCCACCACACGATGTTGGGCTTCAGCTCCTCAAGCTTTTTGAACGCGCGGTCCACACCCTCGTCGGTGGCGAGCGTGTCGTAGACGTCGGCGGGGGCAACCCCATCGGCCATCAGCGCGAATTCGAGCGTGTATTTGGGCCCCTTGCGCAGCGAGCGCTTGCCCGGGAACTTCTCCACGTTCCAGAAATCTGCCCAGGACTGCGGCCCGTCGGCGATCTTCTCGGAATCATAGGCGATCGCCGTCGACCAGACGATCGCGCCGACGCCGCATTCGTTCACGGCCGAGGGAATGAACTTGTCCTCGCCGCCCAGCTTTGCCCAGTCGATCTTTTCATAGAGGCCGTCGGCGCAGCCCAGCGCCAGCTCCTCGACCTCGACCTGCACGACATCCCAGTTCGGGTTGCCGGCTTTCACCTTCGCCTGCAGCACGCCGATGCCGCCATCCCATGCCTCGTCCAGAAGCGGCTTGCCGGTCTTTTCCGCATAGGGCTTGAAATAGATTTCGCGCTGCGCGTCCTGATAGGTGCCGCCCCATGACACCACGGTGAGGTCGCGGGCCTGAACCGGCGACATCATGCCCATCGTTGCCGCCATCAGGCCGCTGATTGCCAGAATTCCCGTCAATTTACGCATGCTATCTCCCATTTTGGCCAGGTTGTTGTTTTCGTATGCCTGAAGCCGTCAGCGACAATCCAAAGACCGTCGCGGAAAACTGTCAAGCTTTTCGGATCAGATAAGGACGGCCGGACAGGACCCGACCGCTTTTCGCTCTGTTGCGGAAGAAGGCGCAGCGCCCCCTGGCGCATCACCAGATGAAAGGATGCGGCCGGCCCGGACCAAAGCACCGCTCTGCACGAGGCAGACCGTTTGCGACGGCATTTCACCATGCTTTGCAATCAACGCAGTCGTCTCCTCAGCCTGCCTTGCAGGGCCCGGCTCCGGATATGCCGCGATGCAGGCCTCCATTCCTGCCGCGCCCCAGATGCCGCCATATCGGCGACCTTGCCCCTGCGGAATTCCTAACACCGTTCAAAATTTTGCGCAACATACCGCTCAATATATTGAGCGCCATTAGTCAAAGGTAGGGGGGTGTGCAGGCTGAGATGACGATGGTGACGCCCTCGGAGGCATTGCGAAACCGGTGCGGCAGGCGGCTGTCGAACAGATAGGATTCGCCCGCTTTCAGAACCCGCACATCGTCGCCGACGGTGAGCTCCAGTTCTCCCTCCACCACATAACCGCCCTCGGTCGAGAAATGCGCCAGCATGGCTTCGCCGGTATCGGCGCCCGGCTCATAGATCTCGTGCAGAATCTGGAGGTTATAGGCGCGCGCATCGCCGATCTGGCGCAGCGTCAGGCGGCCCTCCCCTTTGTCGATAGCCCGCGCCGTGACACGCGAGGTGAGGTCCTTGAGATCGTCGGCGCCGAAGAAGGGGCCATGCCGCTGGCGCTGGTCGTCCTCGAAAAAGTCCGACATCGACACGTCGAGCCCGCCCAGTATCTTGCGCAGCGTGGCGATGGAAGGGCTCGACTTGTTCTTCTCGATGATCGAAATCTGGGCATGCGGAACACTCGCGCGCGCCGCCAGTTCGCGCTGCGACAGGCCAGCGGCTGCGCGCAGCGCCTTGAGCCGCGCGCCGATATCGAATTCCTCTGTCATGCCTGTCCCGATCCCGGCAGATTGTTCCACTCCGGTCAAAATATAGAACAGTTCGGGACCGGGAAAAAGAGCAGGCGAGCCACTTTGACAGCACAGGCAGCAAAAGGGCCCGCACAGTCGGCCCGGTCAGCCCGGCCATCGGGCGGGCGGCAGGCGAGCCGCTCAGTCCGGGATAACCGCCGTCGCCTGTATCTCGACCAGCGCCTCGTCCTCAATCAGGCCCGACACCTCAACCACGGCCATGGCCGGGAAATTGCGTCCCATCGTGGCCTTCCACGCAGCGCCGATTTCCTTCAGCGAAGCCGAATATACCTTCTTGTCGGTGACGTACCACGTCATGGTGGTGATGTGCTCGGGACCCGCGCCGCCTTCGCGCAGGATGGCGAGCACGTTTTCCAGCGTCTGCCTGATCTGGCCCGGCAGATCGTGCGCCTCGAACTTCATCTGGCCGTTCCAGCCGATCTGGCCGCCGACATAGATGGTGCGTCCGCGCGCATCGATGCCGTTGGAATAGCCGACAGGCTTGTCCCAGCCTTCCGGGTGCAGAATGCGATGCGGGGTACGGGGCAAGGTTGCGGGCGGGGCCTGCTCTGCGGGCTTGGTCTCGCTCATGACGACTCCTGTCTCGATAGTTTCACCAGCTCACGGCCGATGATCAGCTTCTGCACCTCGGTGGCGCCTTCGTAGATTCTGAGCGCCCGGATCTCGCGATAGAGCCGCTCCGTGATGTTGCCGACCTGCACGCCGCGCCCGCCGAACATCTGCACGGCCTGGTCGATTACCCATTGTGCGTTCTCGGTGGCGGTCAGCTTGGCCATGGCCGCTTCCTTCGTCGCAGGCAGCTTCTGCACGTCGCGCCGCCATGCGGTGCGCGCCACCAGAAGTGCCGCCGCGTCGATGGCCGTCGCCATTTCACCCAGCGTGCTCTGCGCCGTCGGAAGATCGGCCAGCGTGGCCCCGAACATCGTTCGCGAACCGGCATGGGTGACGGCTTCCGCAAGCGCGCGGCGTGCGAAACCGAGCGCGGCAGCGGCTACCGAAGGCCGGAAGATGTCGAGCGTGCGCATGGCGATCTTGAAGCCCTCACCCGGCGCTCCCAGCAGGCGCCCTGCCGGAATGCGGCAGTTCTCGAAACGGATCAGCGCCAGCGGATGCGGGGCGATGGTCTCGATGCGCTCGGCGATTATGAAGCCGGGCGTATCGGCATCGACGACAAAAGCCGAAATGCCGCGCGTGCCGGGTGCCTCGCCGGTGCGGGCAAAGACCGTGTAGACATCGGCGATACCGCCATTGGAGATGAAAATCTTCTCGCCATCGAGCACATAATGGTCACCGTCGCGGCGGGCAGAGCAGCTCATTGCCGCCACGTCCGACCCGGCGTCGGGCTCTGTCAGCGCGAAAGCCGAAATCAGTTCGCCCTTCGCGATCTTCGGCAGGATCTTCTGTTTCAGGTCCTCGCTATCCGAAAGGCTGATGGCCCCCGTGCCAAGCCCCTGCATGGCGAAGGCGAAATCGGCCAGCCCATCCTCATGGCCCAGCGTCTCACGCAGAATGCACAGCGAGCGGCTGTCGATCTCCGGCGAAATGCCGCCATAAGCCTCAGGCACGCAATGGCGCAGGAAACCGGCAGCGCCGAGTTTCTTCACCAGCGCCCTGCAGGCCGCGTCAGCATCGCCATGGTCGATCTCGCCAAGCCCGCCGGCAGCGATGAACGCGTCTGCCTCCGCCGCCAGCGCCCGATGCCCGTCGCCATAGAAGGGCCAGTCGAGATGGTCGCGGGGTGGCGGCTTTGCCGGGGTTGGGGCCGGGGTCGAGGCCGGGGTCGAGGAATGCGCCATGGCTCAGTTCCCCTTGAAATCGGGCTTGGCCTTGGCCGCGAACGCCTCGAAGGCGCGACGAAAATCGCCGGTCGCCATGCAGATCGCCTGCGCCTGCGCTTCCGATTCCAGCATTTCCTCGATGCCCATCGCCCATTCCTGATCGAGCATCTTCTTGGTCATGGAATGGGCGAACCACGGACCGTCCGCCAGCCTGCGGGCGAAGGCCTGCGCCTGCCCCAGAAGCGCATCGCGTTCGGCAATCTCATTGTAAAAGCCCCAGTTATGGCCTTCCGCCGCCGTCATCACCCGGCCGGTGAACAGAAGCTCCGCTGCCCGGCCCTGCCCGATGATGCGCGGAAGAATGCCGCAGGCGCCCATATCGGCCCCGGCCAGCCCGACGCGCGTGAACAGGAAGGCGGTTTTCGCCTCAGGCGTGGCAAGGCGATAGTCGGATGCCATGGCGAGGATCGCGCCCGCCCCGGCACAGATGCCGTCCACCGCGGCGATCACCGGCTGCGGGCAGGCGCGGATCTGGCGCACCAGATCGCCGGTCATGCGGGTGAAGGCCAGAAGGTCCGGCATCTTCATGACCGTCAGCGGCTCGATGATCTCGAACACGTCGCCGCCGGAGCAGAAATTGTTGCCCTCGCCGGTCAGCACCACGCAGCGCACATCGCTGGCGCGCGTCAGCGCCCGGAACAGATCGCCCAGCTCCTCGTAGCTCTCGAAGGTGAGCGGGTTCTTCTTGTCCGGCCGGTTGAGCGTGATCGTTGCCACGCCCCCGTCCTCATCCGTCTCAAAGCGAAAATGCTTCGGCTGGAAATCCCGGAACGGCCGGAGCTTGGCCTGCATGGCATTGGTCATGACAAACTCTCTTCCTCTTGTCCGGCCCGCTCAGTCGTTGGCGGAAGGCGGCAGAAAATCCACATCGTGTTCAGCCGAGACCTTCACCACCTCGTCGGTGTCGGTCATGTTGTGCAGCTTCTCAAAAAGCTCTTTCAGCCGCCCGGCCGGCGACACCCAGAACAGGGCGCGGGCAGGCTTGTCGGTTTTGTTGAAATAGCCATGCGGGACACCGCGCGGCATGCGCACGAGATCGCCGGCGGAAGCGGTGAACCACTTGCCATCCAGCTTCACCTGCAACTCGCCCTCCTGAACGAGGATGAACTCATCCTGCGTCGGGTGAACATGCACCGGAACGAACTGACCGGCCGCACTGTTGGTCTCGAACGCAAAGCTCGAAGCGCCGACGGATTTGGGGAAATAACGCTGGCCGAGAATGTTCCACTCCACATTCCCGTAGCCTTTGCCGTTCGCGGTGATCCCGCCTTCGACTTCATCTTTTTCTGCCATCATGTCCTCCCGGTTTCAGTTCATCACTTCACCGCCGGCCACCGCGATCGCCTGCCCGGTGACGGCGCCGGCCCCTTCGCCGGCCAGCCACAGCACGGCATCGGCGACCTCCTGCGGCGTGACCAGCCTGCCCTGCGGGTTTGCCCGCGCCAGCGCCGCCCGCGCATCGTCGGCGCTGCGCCCGGTCTTGCCGGTGATGTTGTCCACTGCCGCATCGAGCAGCGGCGTATCGGTGAAGCCGGGGCAGACGGCATTGACGGTGATGCCGGTGCGCGCCAATTCCAGCGCCAGCGACCGCGTCAGCCCGACCACGCCATGCTTGGCCGCGCAATAGGCGGAAACGTAAGCGTAGCCGGTCATGCCGGCGGTGCTGGCGATGTTGATGATGCGCGCCGAGCCGGCCTTGCGCAGCGAGGGCAGCAGCGCGCGCGTGACCAGATAGGTGCCGGTGAGATTGACCGCGACGACGTGGTTCCACAGCCCAGGATCGGTTTTTTCAAAGGGCGCGGACGGCGCTTCGCCGGCACAATTGACCAGCACCGAGACCTCGCCCAACGCCGAAATTGCCTGCGCAGCGCCAGCGGCAACTGCCTGCTCGTCGATCACGTCGAAACCGTCGACCACCAGCGCCTTGCCGCCCAAAGCCACGATTTCGGCGGCAACCGCCTGAAGCGGTCCGGCCCGCCGCCCCGCCAATGAGACGGCAAAACCCTTGCCCGCCAGCGCCAGCGCGATGGCCCGGCCGATGCCGGTGCCCGCCCCGGTGACGAAGGCGTGTTGCGCGCTCATTTCCGGCCTGCCGCTTCTGCGGCCGCGCGGGCCAGATTGTTTTCGTACTGCGAACGCGCCGACAGATATTGCTTCGGCCATTCCACGCCGGAAAAACCGATCTTCGCCGCCTCATGCAGAACGAAGGACGGATCGGCCAGATGCGGGCGGGCGACGGCGCACAGGTCGGCACGGCCGGCGGCAATGACGGAATTGGCATGATCGGCCTCGGAGATCGCGCCGACCGCGATGGTCGCAACGCCGACCTCGTTGCGGATCTTGTCCGACATCGGCGTCTGCCACAGCCGCCCGTAAACGGGGCTGTCGTCGGTCACCACCTGCCCGGTCGAGCAGTCGATGAGATCGGCGCCGGCCTCCCTGAACATCCGCGCAAAGATGGCGGCATCCTCCGGCGTGTTGCCGCCCTCGTGCCAGTCGGTGGTCGAGAGGCGCACCGAGATCGGGCGATCCTGCGGCCATGCCGCGCGCACGGCGCGAAACACCTCCAGCGGGAAGCGGGCGCGGTTCTCATGACTGCCGCCATACGCGTCATCACGCCGGTTGGTCAGCGGCGACAGGAAGGACGACAGCAGATAGCCATGCGCGGCGTGGATTTCAAGAATGTCGAAACCGGCCGCTGCGGCACGTTTCGTGGCCGCGACGAAATCGGCAACGACGCGGTCCATATCGTCCCGTGTCATGGCGCGCGGCACCTGCGACTGCGGCAGATAGGGAATGGCGGAAGCCGAAAGAAGCGGCCAGTTCTCTTCATCAAGCGGCTGGTCCATGCCTTCCCAGCCGCGCTTTGTGGAACCCTTGCGGCCGGCATGGCCAAGCTGGATGCCGATTTTCGCCGGCGTCTGGCCATGCACGAAATCGACGATGCGTTTCAACGCCGCAGCCTGCTCGTCGTTCCAAAGGCCAAGACAGCCCGGCGTGATGCGGGCATCCGGCGAAGTGCAGGTCATCTCGGGGAAGATGAGGGCTGCCCCACCCATGGCGCGTGCGCCGAGATGCACCATGTGAAAATCGTCGGCCAGCCCGTCCGTGGCGGAATACATGGCCATGGGCGACACGATGATGCGGTTGCGCAGGGTCAGGCCGCGCACCGTGTAGGGCGTGAACATGGGCGGCGGCACGCTGCCGTCGGCTGCCGGCTCCACGCCGGCCCGTTTCGCGAACCAGCGCTCGTAGCCTTCCAGCCATTCAGGGTCGCGCAGGCGCAGGTTTTCGTGGCTGATGCGCTGCGAGCGGGTCAGCATGGAATACATGAACTGTTCGGGTTCAAGCCGGTCGGCATAGCGATGCCCAACGACCTCGAACCATTCCATGGCGTTGCGGGCCGCGTTCTGGATGCGCGCGACATCGATGCGGCGCACCTCCTCATAAGCGTCCAGCACGGCCGGGATATTTTTCGCATCGTGGCCGAAGGCGTTGAACTGGCGGGTCAGCTCGATGGCGTCGTCGATGGCGAGCTTGGTGCCCGAGCCGATGGCGAAATGGGCGGTGTGAGCGCTGTCGCCCATCAGCACGACATGGCTTTTGCCGTTGAAATGGCTCCACTTCTCGCAGATCAGCCGGCCGAAATTCAGCCATGCGGAGCCGCGCAGATGGCGCGCATTGCTCATCAGGCGCGAGCCGCCCAGCGTATCCGCGAACAGCTTTTCACAGAAGGCGATCGACTGGTCCTGATCCATCTCGCCGATGCCGTGGGCGTTGAACACGTCCTCGGTGGTCTCGACGATGAAGGTCGAGGTGCTGTCGTCGAACTTGTAGATATGCGCCTGAAACCAGCCATGCTCGGTGCGCTGGAAATCGAAGGTGAAGGCATCGAAGGCCTTGTCGGTGCCGAGCCAGATATAGCGGTTGGGCCGCATCAGCATGTCGGGCCGGAACACGTTTTCATAGCGGGTGCGGATGCGCGAATTGACGCCGTCCGAAGCGATGATCAGGTCGGCATCGGCGAATTCCTCGTCGCTCTGCACATCCTGCTCAAACACCAGCTCGACGCCGAGTTCGAGGCAGCGCTCCTGCAATATGTTGAGCATCTTCTTGCGGCCGATGCCGACGAAGCCGTGGCCGGTGGTGCGGATCTTGCGACCCTTGAACACCAGCTCGATGTCGTCCCAGTGGTTGAAGGCGTCCTCGATGGTGGCGGCCGTCTGCGGGTCCCACTCGCGCATCGACTGCATGGTGGCATCGGAAAACACCACGCCCCATCCGAACGTGTCGAAGGCCCGGTTGCGCTCGACCACGGTCACCCGATGCGCGGGATTCTGCTTTTTCATCAGCAGGGCGAAATAGAGACCGGCCGGCCCGCCTCCGATGCAGACAATGCGCATGATCGTTCCTCCCGTCATCGGCATGGCGGAGCCTGAACACCACCTTTGCCGCTCTCAAGAAAGAGCATTCCGAAAAAAACTTCAAGCTTAAAGTTTCTTGGAGTGACGCAAAAATCGCAACTCTCCCGCCGGGCGAACTGGCGGGAACCATGCACCAGCCGGCGAAAAGGGGGTTAGGTGACCGACAGTGCCTGACGGATCGAACCCTTGAGCCGGCCCAGTGCATCCATCAGCAAGGCTTCGTCATTGCGCGACAGATGGCCGAACAATTCGCCGATCCATTCGCCATGGCGGTCCGCCATGGTGCGGAATGCGGCACGTCCCTCATCGGTCAGGGCGATGATCTGAACGCGGCGATCCTTCGGCGAGACAGTGCGGCTGACATAGCCCATCTCCACCAGCCGCTCGACCAGCGCGGTAAGATTGCCGGCCGAAACCATCATGCGCCGCGAAACCTCGCCCAGCACCATGCCGTTTTCGGCGCGTTCGAGCTGCGCCATCAGGTCGAAGCGCGGCAGGGTGAAGTCGAACTCCTCGCGCAACCGCCGCCGGATCTCGGTCTCAGCCAGCGTCGCGCAGGTCAGGAGCCTGAGCCACAGGCGAATTTCCGCGCCATGGTCGCCCGGCGCCTCCAGCACCTTGGTCTCCCCGTCCAGCCATTCGGCCTGACGCTCGTCGTCCCTGATCTCGTTCATCTCCGGCCCGGTCGTCCTCCAGCAATCCGGCTCTTGTAGAGCCGTTTAGCCGGTCTGGACAAGCCGCAGCTTGCATCGGCAGGGCGTCAGGGCCGGGGAATGCCGCCTGCAAGCACCGTCGCATAGGCGTCCGCATCGATGTTGCCGCCGGAGATCACGCACACCACATTGCCTTGCGCGCGCGGACTGGAAAGGGCGGCGGCAAGCGAAGCAGCACCTGCACCCTCCGCCACCACCCTGGCCCGCGAAAACAGAAGCCGCATGGCATCCGTCACCTGCTCGAGGCTGACGGTCTCGGCGCCGTCGATCAGCTCGCGCGCCACGGGCCACAGCTGCGGCACCAGCGAAGGTCCGCCTATGCTCTTGATGAAGGACGGCTTCGTTTCGATATCCACGATGCGGCCGGCGGCGAGAGCCGCGGTGACCGGCGCGGCATTCTCGTCCTCGACGGCCAGAATTTTTGTGTCCGGCTTCAGCGCCCGCATAGCGCTGGCGACACCCGTTGTCATCGAGCCCCCGCCATAGGGAGTGAAGACCACATCGACCTCAGGCAGCGCCTCGACGATTTCGAGCCCGATGGTGCCGTTGCCGTCCAGCACGGCCTGATCGGTGACCGGATTGATCAGCAACTCGTCAAGCTGCGGACGGTCGGCATCGGTGATGTAGCGCCACCAGTCGTCCATGCCTATGAAACGCACCTCGCCGCCGAGACCCCGCACGCCGTCGATCTTGGTCTGCGGCGCGCCTTCATACATGTAGGCGGCCATCTTCACGCCGAGCGCGTGGGCCGCCCACGCCATGCCATAGGCCATGTTGCCGGAACTGACCGTGGCGACGCCGCTGGACAGCTCCGCCTGCTTTCGCGACAGCAGCGCATTGAGCGCCGGCCGCAGCTTGAAAGCGCCGATGGGCGAGAGCGTTTCCAGCTTCAGGAAAATGCGCCGGTCCGGAAGCCCGAGATCGAGCGGCACCAGCGGAGTCGGCTGCATATAAGCGACGAGGCGTGCTTGCGCCGCCTGCATCGCTGCAAGCACCGGTCTTTGCGGGGCGTTCATTCCACAGCGGCCTTTCTGCTCCCGGCCTTGTCCGACCTTTTGCGGCGCCCCGCTTCTTCCCCGGCCTGAATATAGGCATGGAGCGTGTAGCCGATATGCTCTTCCATCAGCCGGCGCGCCCGCTCCATGTCGCGGTCGAGCGCCGCCTCCATCAGCGCCGTGTGATGCTCGATCCCCATTGCTTCGCGCAACGCCGTCACCGCTGCCTCATAGCCTTCCTGCCGCCCTTCAGCGGCGCGCAGGGTAGGTGCCAGACCCAGAAAGCGATGGTGCCGGCGCAACTGATCGGAGATCGTGGCGTGGAAGCGCAGCAGCCAGCTTGATCGCGCAGCGCTCAGCAGGGCATCATGGAAAGCACTGTGCTTTTCATCCCATTCGTCAACCGCAGCTTCTGACGGATCGTCGGGCGCGATCTTGCAGCGCGACAGACGGAAATGGCTGGTGACGACCGCCGCCTCCCACGCCTCATCACCGTTGGCGATCGATTCCAGCAACAGCGGTAACTCCACCACCATGCGCGCTCGCGCCAGATCCTCAAGCTCGCCCTTCGACACCGGCGCCACCGCGAAACCGCGATTGGAGATGGCTGTGACCAGCTTCTCCGCCTCCAGCCGCGACAACGCCTCGCGCAGCGGCGTCCAGCCGACGCCATAGGCATCGCGCAACGCGCCCAGTTTCAGCGCCGCCCCCGGTTTCAGCCGGGTGGCCAGAATATCGCGCCGCAGCAGGCTGTAGGCTGCTTCCGTCTTGCTCTGTCGGGTTTCTTCCTGCATCGTGCCATCCGCTTGCATCAGGCCGTCTCCGGCCATGATCGCGTCTCCTCCCCGGCTCCGCACGAATTATATATGAAATGGCTCCAGAGCCAAATTATATATCATCCGCTGCATTCCTCCGATCTATATATATACGTTTGACAAGACTTCCGAAGCCGGTATGATCACGCCCCAAGGCGAAAATGAAAACGCCGATGGTCGATGTCTCGGGAGGTTACAATGAACATGTCGAAATCCGGCTGGCTGTCCGGAATTGTTGTCGCCGGCGCCATGCTGGCAAGCGCCATGACGGCGGCGGCGGATCCTGTCCGCATCGGCATCGCCAATTTCGGTGAGCACTCGCAGCTCAACATTGCCATTGCAGGCTTCAAGCGCGCCATTTCCGACGCCGGCTACGAAGACGGCAAGGATGTCGTCTACACCGAAAGCCACACCAATTTCGACGCTTCGCTGGTGCCGCAGATGATCGCCAAGCTGCAGGCCGAGCAGCCGAAGCTGATCTACACCGTCACCACCCCGGTTTCGCAGATCGCCCAGAAGGCGCTCGCGGGCTCCGGCATTCCGATCGTCTTCACCGCCGTTACCGATCCGGTCGCCGCCAAGCTGGTGCCGTCCTGGGATGAAGGCGGCGAGGGCATCACCGGCTCTTCCGACCTTCAGGATCTGGCCGCCGTGATGAAGTTCACCAGGGAGCTGATGCCCAACGCCACGCGCTTCGGCATTCCCTACAATCCAGGCGAGGCCAATGACGTGGCGCTGGTCGACAGCGCCCGCGAACTGGCGAAGGATGCCGGTCTGGAGATCGTTGCCGTCGGCGTCGACAACGTCAACGACATCCAGCAGCGCGTTGCCTCCTTCGCCGGCAAGGCCGATGTGATCTACGTTCCGACCTCGAACCTGTTGCAGCCGGCCGTTGCCGCCGTGGCCGCCGCCGCCCGCCAGGCCGGCATCCCGATCGTCAACTCCGACGACGGTGCTGTCCGCGAGGGTGTGGTTCCGGCAAGCTTTGCCGTCAACTACGACAAGGTCGGCGAGAACGCCGGCAAGATCGCCGTGCGCATCCTCAAGGGCGAGGATCCGAAGTCCATCGCCCCCTCCAAGCCTGCTTACGAGGACCACGTCATGGTGATCTCGAAGAAGTCCGCCAAGGAGTTCGGCCTCGAAATCCCGGCCGCCCTCGATGATTGCGGATGCTTCGTCGACTGACGAATATCTCCATCGCCGGAAATGGCGGCGCTCTGAAAGCGCCGCCTTTTTCTTAAGTTCTTTTGGAAACGCGCAGGAGGTGCGGATGCTGGAAGTCCGGTCCGCGCGCAAGGTCTTCTATCGGGGTCAGCCCGACGAGAAGGTCGCGCTCGACAATCTCAATCTGACGCTCGCCACCGGCGAATTCGGCGTCGTCATCGGCTCCAACGGCGCCGGCAAGAGCTCCATGCTCAACGCCATCTCGGGCTCGCTGGTGCTCGATTCCGGCAAGATCCTCATCAACGGCGCCGACGTCACCTCGATGCCAGTTCACAAGCGCGCCGCACGGCTGGCGCGCGTGTTTCAGGACCCGATGCGCGGCACCGCCGCCTCGATGACGGTGGCCGAGAACATGCTGCTGGCCGAACTGCGCGCCAAAAGCCGCACGTTCCGGCCCGGCCTGAATGCCGGCCGTCTGGCTGAGTATCGCGAGCGCCTTTCGGTGCTCGGCCTCGGCCTTGAAAACCGCCTCGACACCAAGGTCGAGCTGCTTTCCGGCGGCCAGCGCCAGTCGCTGTCGCTGATCATGGCGGTGAGCGACCGGCCGGATGTGTTGCTGCTCGACGAGCACACCGCAGCGCTCGACCCGCGCACCGCCGACATCGTCATGCAGGCCACCATCCGCACCGTTTCCTCGCTGAAGCTGACCACGCTGATGGTGACCCACAACATGCAGCACGCCGTCGACTTCGGCGACCGTGTCATCATGCTGGATGCTGGCAAGGTGAAGCTGGAAATCGCCGGCGAGGAAAAGAAAAACGTGACGGTGGTGGACCTGATCGGCCACTTCTCCGTCAAGACCGACCGCATGCTGCTGGCGAGCTGACATCATGGGCTTCATCGAAACCACCCTGTCGAGCTTCGTCTCGCTCATTCCCGTCACGCTGGCGCAGAGCCTGATCCTGAGCTTTGTCGTGCTCGGCATCATGATCCCGTTCCGCATGCTGAGCTTTCCCGACCTGACCAGCGAAGGCGCCTTCCCGCTGGGCGGCAGCGTCTGCGGCGTGCTGATGATCGCCGGCGCTTCGCCGGTCGTCGCCATTGCCGGCGCTCTGCTCGCCGGCTTCGTGGCCGGCTGCTGCACGGCCTTCATCCATCTGCGCTTCCGCATCCACACGCTTCTGGCCGGCATTCTGGTCATGACCATGCTCTACAGCGTCAATCTGCGCATCATGGGCCGCTCCAACCTGTCCGTGTTCGGCAACGCCACCGTCTTCGACTGGGTGCCGGGCCTGCAGGGCGGGTTCCCGGCCTCCAAGATCGTGGTCGCCGGCATCGTCGTTCTGGCGGTGTTTTGCCTGCTCTACTTCTACTTCAAGACCGAGAAGGGCACCGCCATGCGCGCGGTCGGCTCCAATCCGGATATGGCCGAAGCGCAGGGCATCAATGTCTGGGCGGCCACCATCGGCGGCATTGGCCTCGCCGGCGCCTTCTCGGCCACCGGCGGCGCGCTGATGGTGCAGAGCCAGGGCTTTGCCGACGTCAACATGGGCATCGGCGTGCTGATCAACGGTCTGGCCGCGCTGATGATCGGCGAGGCGATCACCGGCAAGCAGACCGTGCTGCGCCAGCTTCTGGCCCCGTTTGTCGGCGCCATCGTCTACTACCAGCTCGTATCGCTGTGCCTTGCCGCCGGCATGCCGCCGCCCGACCTGAAGCTGGCCACCGGCCTCTTCGTGCTGATCATGCTGGCGCTGCCCAGCATCAAGCGCGGCCGCGGCCCCGCCGCCGCCAAGGAAACGTTCCGCGAATAGGGAGTACGCTCCGCAAAAAGCTCCGGCGAAGCCTCAGCGCTTCGCCGGCAGCCCGTAACCCACACAATCGGGCAATGCCTCTGCTCCCACGGCGTGGCCCGCCTTAGCAATTCCAGCAAAAGTGCGAAGCGGCTTTGCGTTCAGAATTGCGCCAGAACAAGGGGCTGGAGCTTTTCTCCGAATGCGGAGAAAAGCAGAAAAAGCCCCCGGAGGTTTACATGTCCGCTCTTCCCGATCTTTCCGCTATCGAGGCGCTTGATGCGGCCGATCCGCTGCGCGCATTCCGCGATCGGTTCGTGCTGCCCGAAGGCGTGATCTATCTCGACGGCAATTCGCTGGGTGCTGCCTCGCATGCCGCACTTGCGGAGCTCGAAACGGCTGCCCGGCAGGAATGGAGCCAGGACCTGATCCGCTCATGGAACACGGCCGGCTGGTTCGACATGCCGGTGAAGCTCGGCGACCGCATCGGCCGGCTGGTGGGTGCCGCCGAGGGCCAGATCGTGGTCGGCGACACCACCTCGGTCAACATCTTCAAGGCCCTCCATGCCGCACTCGCCCTGCGTCCCGGCCGCAACACCATCGTCGCCGAAAGCGGCTCCTTCCCGACCGATCTCTATGTCGCCGAAGGCGTCGTCTCGACCCGTCCGGGCACGTCGCTGAAACTGGAAGGCATCGATGCGCCGGCGATCGAGGATCTCATCGACGAGACGGTGGCCGTGGTGCTCGTCAACCACGTCAACTTCAAGAGCGGCACCCTGCGCGACATGGCGGCGCTGACCAAGCGTATCCACGATGCCGGCGCGCTCGCCGTCTGGGACCTGTGCCACAGCGCCGGCGCCCTGCCGGTGGAGCTCGACGCCGCCGGGGCCGACTTCGCCGTCGGCTGCACCTACAAATACCTCAATGGCGGCCCCGGCGCCCCGGCCTTCGTCTACGCGGCCCGCCGGCATCACGACAATATCGTACAGCCGCTTTCCGGCTGGTGGGGTCATGCCCGCCCCTTCGCCATGGAAACCGGATTTGCGGCGGCTGAAGGCATACGCCGTTTCCAGTGCGGCACCCAGCCGATCCTGTCGATGCGGGCACTCAAGGGCGCTCTCGACATCTGGGACGAGGTCGACATGCAGGCGCTGCGGGAGAAGAGCCTCGCCCTGACCGACCTGTTCATCGAACTGGTCGAGTCCCGCTGCGGCCAATATGGCGTTTCGCTGGAAACCACCTGCGCCCGCACCAGCCGGGGAAGTCAGGTGCCGTTCGTGCATGACCATGCCTATGAGGTGATGCAGGCGCTGATCGAGCGCGGCGTGATCGGCGATTTCCGCGCCCCGTCCACACTCCGCTTCGGCTTCACGCCGCTCTACACCAGCTATCGCGATGTCTGGGATGCGGTGGCCGTTCTGGAAGACATTCTGGCGAGCGGCGTGTGGAAAGAGCCACGCTTCGCCGTGCGCGCCGCGGTGACCTGACCTTTCCCAATCATCCGGCCCATGAACCGGGAAGCCATCGCATGGCGACGGTTTCCCGGATGAGAACGAGGCTCAGGGCTCAAACGCCCAGATAGCGGTCCTGCAAGTCGGATGTCAGCGCCTGTGGCGTGCCGGCAAATACGGTGACGCCCTTTTCCAGCACGAAGCAGCGGTCGGCGACCGGCAGCAATTCCGACAGGGTCTTGTCGACCACGAGGATCGACTGGCCGGAGGCCTTCAGCTTGCGGATCGCCGCCCAGATGTCCTGCCTGATCACCGGAGCGAGCCCCTCCGTCGCCTCATCGAGGATCAGCAGGCGCGGATTGGTCATCAGCGCCCGGCCGATGGCCAGCATCTGCTGCTCGCCGCCTGACAGCGTGTTGGCGTACTGGCCGCGACGCTCACCGAGGCGCGGGAACAGGTCGTTCACCCGCTCCAGTGTCCAGTCACTGCCGCGCGCCGCCACCAAAAGATTTTCTTCCACGGTGAGATTGGGGAAGCAGCGCCGTCCTTCCGGCACAAGGCCGAGCCCCAGCCGTGCGATGCGATGCGGGCGCAAGCCCGCCAGTTCGCTGCCGGCAAAGCGGACCGAGCCCGCGCGCGGCCGCACAAGGCCGAGGATGGAATTGATGGTCGTGGTCTTACCCATGCCGTTGCGGCCCATCAGCGCCACCACCTCGCCATCCTCGATGGCAAGATCGACACCGAACAGCGCCTGCGAGGCGCCATAGAAGCTTTCAACACCATTGAGGACGAGCAGGCTCATGCCCCATCTCCGAGATAGGCGCGCCGGACCTCCGCATCGGAGCGGATTTCGGCCACGGTGCCGGTGGCGATGATGCGGCCATAGACCAGCACCGAGATGCGGTCGGCAAGCGCGAAGACGGCATCCATGTCGTGCTCGACCAGCAGGATCGGCGCTTCGTGACGCAGGCCATCGAGAAATCCGGTCAGCCGTTTCGAGCCTTCCGGCCCAAGCCCCGCCATCGGCTCGTCGAACAGGAAGGCTTTCGGCCCCAGCGCCAGTGCAATGGCGATCTCGAGCTGGCGACGCTCGCCATGCGACAGTTCCGCCGCTGGCACCTTCGCCCGCGCCTCAAGCCCGACACGCTCCAGTATCGCCATGGCGGGCCCGGTCAGGCTGCCATCGCTCGCCACCGGGCGCAGGAAGCGGAAGCTGGACCCCTGCCTTGCCTGCACGGCCAGCATGACGTTGCGCACAGCGGAAAATTCCGACGCCAGCGAGGAGATCTGGAAACTGCGCCCCAGCCCCTTGCGCACCCGCGCCGCCATGTCGAGCCCGGCCATATCCTCGCCGAGAAAGCGGATGGTGCCGCTGTCGGGCCGGATCGACCCGCAGATCTGGTGGATCAGCGTGCTCTTGCCGGCCCCGTTGGGGCCGATCAGCGCATGGATTTCGCCCGCGCGCAGGTCGAGGCTCACGCCGTCGGTGGCCTTGAGCGCGCCGAAGTTCTTCCGCAGATCGGAAAGCTGGAGGACGGGCTCAGCCATGGCGCGCCTTTCCGGCCAGAAGTCCGAGAAGTCCCCCGCGCGCGAACAGCACCACGCCAAGCAGGATCAGCCCGAGGAAGAACTGCCAGCGCTCGGTGATGCCCCCCAGCGCATATTCAAACAGGACATAGACCATCGCCCCGGCCAGCGGACCGAACAGCCGGCCCTTGCCGCCAAGGATGATGAGCACGATCAGCTCGCCCGACATGTGCCAGGACAGCATGGAGGGGCTGACGAAGCGGTTGAGATCGGCAAACAGCGCGCCGGCCAGCCCCGTCACCATGGCCGAAACGGCGAAGGCGACCAGCCGGATGGCGAACGGTGCGATGCCGACGGCCGCAAGCCGCGTCGGGTTCTGCCGCGAGGCTTCCAGCGCCGTGCCGAAGCGCGAGCCCTTGATGAGCTGGAACAGCACGAGCCCCGCCGCCAGAACGCCGAGGCAAAGCAGGAAATAGGGCAAGGGTTGCGCCGTATTCAGGCCCGGAAAGCCGTTGCGCACATAGATCGACAGCCCGTCCTCGCCGCCATAGCTCGGCCAGGAGACGGCGAAATAATAGATCATCTGGGCGAAGGCCAACGTGATCATGATGAAATAGACGCCCGAGGTGCGCAGGCTGATCGCCCCGATCGGCAGCGCCACAAGTCCGCACAGCGCCATGGCGCTCAGCCAGATCACCGGCATGGAGGTGGTCGCCGTAAGGCCGAACGGCAGCGGCTCGCCATTGAAGGCGTGGGTGGCGAAGATGCCGGCGACATAGCCGCCAAGGCCGAAGAAGGCGGCGTGTCCGAACGACACCAGCCCGCCAAGGCCGAGCGCGATGTTCAGCCCCACCGCCGCCAGCGCCAGAATGGCGATGCGGGTGGCAAGCGTCACGTAGAACGGCTCGCCCGCCATCGTCGCCGCCACGGGAATGGCGACCAGCAGCACGAGCAGCAGCGCGCTGACCAGCGTTCCGCGCGACAGAGCCATCATGCCTGCCCCGCGAACAGGCCGCGCGGCCGCAATGCCAGGATCAGCGCCATGAGAATGTAGATGAGCATCGAGGCAAGGGCTGCCCCCACCAGATTGGCCTGCGAAGCGGGCATGGTCAGCGCCAGCAGCTTGGGCAGCAGGAAACGGCCCATCGTATCGACCACCCCGACCAGAATGGCCCCGACCAGCGCGCCCTTGATCGAGCCGATGCCGCCAATGACGATGACCACGAAGGCAAGGATCAGCGCCGGCTCGCCCATACCCACCTGAACAGATTGCAGCGCGCCGACCAGCGCGCCGGCAAGACCGGCAAGGGCAGCACCTAGCGCAAACACCACCGTGTAGAGCGTGCGGATGTCGACGCCGAGCGCGGCGATCATCTCGCGGTCGCTTTCGCCGGCGCGGATGCGCATACCGAGCCTTGTGCGCGAAATCAGCAGGTAGAGACCCACCGCCACGACGATGCCGACGCCGATGATCGCCAGCCGGTAAAGCTGGTATTGCCCGCCACCCGGCAGCGGCACCGCGCCCTGCAACAGCGGCGGAATGTCGAGATAGAGCGGGAAGGAGCCGAACATCCAGCGCGTGCCTTCCGACAGGATGAGGATCAGCGCGAAGGTCGCCAGCACCTGATCGAGATGATCGCGCTCATAAAGCCGGCGGATAATGGCCATTTCCATCAGTGCCCCGGCGGCGGCGGCGGCGGCAAGGCTCGCCGCCAGCCCCAGCCAGAACGAGCCGGTCGCCGCGGCGACGGCCGCACAGGCAAAAGCCCCGATCATGTAGAGCGAGCCATGGGCGAGGTTGATCAGCCCCATGACGCCGAAGATCAGCGTCAGGCCGGCCGCAATCAGGAACAGCATGACGCCGAGCTGCAATCCGTTCAGCAATTGCTCGATGATGAGGGCGATGGACAAAAGCGAAAGCTTCCGGCTGGATTTTCAGATGGATCCACCTGTTGCGGGGTTCACATCCCCTGCAGGTTTTCCGACTCACAGGAAGACGGGAAACCGGCAGCGGGATAAACCCGTTCAGGCAGCGGAAACAAGAAGAGGCTTCATTCTCCCGCAGGAGAGAAAAGGCTACATCTTGCACTGCTCGACATAGGCGTCGCCATGCTTCTCGAAGGCGGTGGCGATGATCTTGTTGGTCAGCACATCGCCTTCCTTCACCACCTCGCGCACATAGATGTTCTGGATCGGGTGCTGGTTGGTATTGAAGGTGAACTCGCCGCGCACCGACTTGAAATCCGCTGCCTTAAGCGCCGCGCGGAAGGCGTCCTTGTCCTTGACGTCGGCCTTGGCGAGCGCCGACAGGATGAGGTTCGCCGTATCCCAGCTTTGCGCCGCATAGATGGACGGCAGGCGACCATATTCGGCCTGGAAGGCTTCGACGAACTCCTTGTTGGCCTCGTTGTCGAGGTCCTTCGACCAGCTCGCCGAGTTCTTCACGCCGAGCGCGGCATCGCCCACGGCCGGCAGAACGTCCTGAGAGAAGGAGAAGCCCGGACCAAGCACCGGCAGGCCGACGCCCGACTGCGCATATTGCTTCATGAAGGCGATGCCCATGCCGCCGGGCAGGAAGAAGAACACCGAATCCGCGCCCGCAGCGCGGATCTGCGCAATCTCGGCCGCATAGTCGGTCTGGCCGACCTGCGTGTAAAGTTCGCCGGCCAGCTCGCCCTTGTAGTAGCGCTTGAAGCCGGTCAGCGAATCCTTGCCGGCCGGATAGTTGGGCGCGAGGATGAAGGTCTTCTTGTAATCCTGATTGGCGTACTGCCCCATCGCCTCGTGGAAATTGTCGTTCTGGTAGGCGACGTTGAAATAATTCTTGTTGCAGTTGGCGCCAGCGAGCGCCGAGGGGCCGGCGTTGGGCGAGAGATAGATCACGTCCTGCGCCACAGTGTTCGGGACCACCGCCATGGCAAGGTTCGACCAGATGATGCCGGTCATCAGATCGACCTTGTCGCTCTGGATCATCTTTTCGGCGATCTGCACGGCGAGTTCCGGCTTCTGCGCATCGTCCTCGATGACCAGCTCGACATCCGTGTTGCCGGACTTCCTGAATGCCAGAACGAGGGCATCGCGCGTGTCGACGCCAAGTCCGGCACCGCCGCCCGAAAGCGTGGTGATGACGCCGATCTTGACCGGATCAGCCAGTGCTGCGCCGGCCGCCGTCATTGAAAGCGCGAGCAGGCTCGCCGTCAGAATTCTTTTCATCTTGTTCTCCTCCCAGAGTTCCCCGTCCGCAGACGTTTTCTACAGCCGTGTCCGAACTTTCCAGAGTTCCGGAAACAGTTCAACCTCAAGCATCCGTTTCAGGTAGGAAACGCCGCCGGTGCCGCCCGTGCCGCGCTTCAGGCCGATCACCCGCTCCACCGTGGTGACGTGGTTGAAGCGCCAGCGGCGGAAATAATCCTCGAAATCGACCAGCTTCTCGGCCAGCTCGTAAAGCTCCCAGTAGCGGTTCGGCTCGTGATAGACCGCCCGCCACGCCTCCAGAACGGCTTCGCTTTCCGTGCGCGTTTCGCGCCAGTCCGTGCGCCGGCCGTCCGCGCCGATGTCGAAGCCGCTGCGCCCAAGCAGCAGGATCGCCTCGTCATAGAGCGAGGGCTGGCTAAGAATTTCCTCAAGCTTCGCCACCACATCGGGGCGATGGTTGTGCGGCCCCAGCATGGCGAGGTTGCGGTTGCCAGCGAGGAACTCGATCGCCCGATACTGCCACGACTGGAAGCCGGAAGACTGGCCGAGCGAATCGCGGAACTCGGTGTATTCGCTGGGCGTCATGGTGCGCAGCACGTCCCAGGCGCTGTTGAGCTGCTCGAAGATGCGCGCCACCCGCGTCAGCATCTTGAAGCAGGGCCGCACCTCGCCGCGCCGCACGCAGGCAATGGCCGAACGCAGTTCGTGCAGCGCCAGCTTCATCCACAATTCGGAGGTCTGGTGCTGGATGATGAACAGCATCTCGTCATGCGCGGCCGAAAGCGGCTCCTGCGCGTCGAGCACCTTGTCCAGCCGCAGATAGTCGCCATAGGACATGCGCCCCCGAAAGGACATCTGCGCGCCCTCGGCGGACGGATCGTAGGGCTTGTCGCTCATTGGCGCTCCACTCTGAGCCTGAAGCGCTGAATCTTCCCCGTCTGCGTCTTGGGCAGGGCATCGAGAAAGCGGATCGAGCGCGGATATTTGTAGGGAGCGATAGTCGCCTTGACGTGATCCTGCAAGCGCCTGACCATCTCCGCATCGCCCGCCATGCCGCGCGCCAGCACCACATAGGCTTCCACGATCTGGCCTCGCTCGGTGTCGGGCGCGCCGATCACCGCGCATTCGGCCACATCGTCATGGGCAAGCAGCGCGGCTTCCACCTCCGGCCCGGCAATGTTGTAGCCGGCCGAGACGATCATGTCGTCGGACCGGGCGGCGAAGTGGAAAAAGCCGTCCTCGTCCTGCACGAAGGTGTCTCCGGTGAGGTTCCAGCCATCGCGGACATAGGCGCGCTGGCGCTCGTCCGCCATGTAGCGGCAGCCGGTCGGGCCGCGCACGGCGAGCCGGCCCACCGTGCCGCGCGGCACCTCGTTCATGTCATCGTCGACGATGCGCGCCTCATATCCGCCCACGGGCCTGCCCGTTGAAGCGGCGCGCATGTCGCCGAAGCGGTTGGAAATGAAGATATGCAGCATTTCGGTCGCGCCGATGCCGTCGAGAATGGGCTTGCCGGTCTTTTGCACCCATTCCTCGAAGACGGGCCCCGGCAGCGTTTCGCCAGCGGACACCGCGACACGCAGCGACGACAGGTCCGCCCCCTCATCCATCGCCTTCATCATCGCCCGGTAGGCGGTGGGCGCGGTGAAGGAAATGGTCGCCTTGTAGGTTTCGATGATCTCGATCATGTTGGGCGGCGAGGCGTTTTCAAGCAGGGTGGCCGTCGCCCCGAAACGCAGCGGAAACACCGCCAGCCCCCCAAGGCCGAAGGTGAAGGCCAATGGCGGCGAGCCGACGAACACATCGTCCGGCGTCACGTCCAGAACCTCCTTCGCATAGCCGTCGGCGATGATCAGCAGGTCGCGGTGGAAATGCATGGTCGCCTTCGGCACGCCGGTGGTGCCCGAGGTGAAGCCGAGCAGGGCGACATCGTCGCGGCCGGTCTTCACCGCCTCGAAGCGCACGGATTTGCCGAGCGCGATGCGGTCCAGCTCCGCGTCATGGTTGGCGGTGCCGTCGAAGCCGATCACCTTCTTCAGGAAACGGCTGTCCTTGGCGCAGGCCACCATCTCGTCCATCAGCCGCGTGTCGCACAGCGCCAGCGAGATTTCCGCCTTGTCGACGATCTGCGCCAGTTCCCCTGCCCGCAGCATCGGCATAGTGTTGACCACAACAGCGCCCGCCTTGGTCGCAGCCAGCCAGCAGGCCACCATGGCCGGATTGTTGGCGGAGCGGATCAGCACCCGGTTGCCGGGCTGCAGGCCGTAGTCCTCGACCAGCGCATGGGCGAGGCGGTTGGTCCAGTCCGACAGTTCCTTGTAGGTGCGCCGCCGACCGTTGCCGATCAGCGCCGTATGATCGCCAAAACCCTGCTCGACCAGCCGGTCGGTGAGTTCGTGGCCCGCATTGATGAATTCGGGATAGTCGAACCCGTCGAGCAGGAAATCCGGCCACTCTTCCTGCGGGGGAAGGTTGTCACGGGTGAAGGTGTCGATATGTGCCGTAGGCCCAAGCATGCGCGTGATGTCCTCCCTGCGACGACTGCCGGGGCCCGCTCAGCATGGAGCGCCGGATCGTTGCCGGCCGGTTCCTCCCCCGGCCCGGCATCCGCGCTTCCCGGAAGGGGCACGCCGGCATCGTCGACAGAAGAAAAAATGACACCGGCCGAAAATTATTTCAAGCCTAAAGTTTCTTCGCTACGATGATTGCGACGGGAATTGACTTCGCCGCCCTGCGCAGGGCTTTCTGCACAGATACCGAAAGACCGGAGAACCGACCATGCTGAGCCGCCATATCGAGGACTGGAGCGACGCCTACACCAATGGCGCGCATATACCCGGCGGCGACCGCTGGCCCGCGGCATGGGTGGAGCCGGCACAGAGCTTCCGCGAGCAACTGGCGGCGCAGGGACGCGCGAAAATCGACCTCGCCTATGGCGATGCCGCCCGCAACCGGCTCGACCTGTTTCTGCCGGAAGCCAGCCCACGCGGACTTGTGGTCTTCGTGCATGGCGGCTACTGGATGGGGCTCGACAAGAGCTACTGGTCGCATCTGGCGGCCGGGCCGCTCGCCCATGGCTATGCGGTGGCGATGCCCTCCTACACGCTGTGCCCGGACATCCGCATTTCCGGCATCACCCGCGAGGTCGCATCCGCCATCGCCTTCGCCGCCGGCGAGATCGACGGCCCGCTGATGCTCACCGGCCATTCCGCCGGCGGCCATCTCGTGTCGCGCATGGCAAGCGCCAGTGCGCCAATGCCGGAAGCCGTACAGGCCCGCATCCGCCATGTCGTGTCGATCTCCGGCGTGCACGACCTGCGACCGCTGATGCGCACCGGCATGAACGCAACGCTGCACATCTACGAGGCCGAGGCGCTGGCCGAGAGCCCCGCCCTGCTGCAGCCGCGCGAAGGCATCCGCCTCACCTGCTGGGTCGGCGCCGCGGAGCGAGCGGAATTCCTGCGCCAGAACGCGCTTCTGGCCAACATCTGGACCGGACTTGGCGCGCGCACCGCCGCCGTGGCGGAACCCGACCGGCATCACTTCAACGTTATCGACGGTCTTGCCGACCCCGATCATCCCCTGACCAGAACCCTGCTCGGCGACTAAAACGCCGCCTTGTTTTTCCGGCCGACCACCTCTGGTCTTTGTTTCTTCAAGATAACGATTGCATTTTTTTGCAATCATATTTATGCAAATATCAAGATGTGACCGGATGAACCATCCGGCAAGCCAGAGGAAACATCGCATGAGCCAGAAACCGGACGTCACTGCATTCTTCGATCCGCGCACATGGTCGGTGCAATATGTCGTGGCCGACCCGGCCACCGGCAAATGCGCCATCATCGACCCGGTCTATGACTACGATGAAAAGTCCGGGCAGACCGCCTCCACCAATGCCGACCGAATCCTGGATTTCGTGCAGGAAAAGGGCCTCACGGTCGAATGGATCCTCGACACTCACCCCCACGCCGACCATTTCTCGGCCGCGCACTATCTGAAGCAGAAGACCGGCGCCCCGACGGCCATCGGTGAAAAGGTGGTCGACGTCCAGAAGCTCTGGAAGGGTTTCTACAACTGGCCCGATTTCCCGGCCGACGGCTCGCAATGGGACCGGCTGTTTGCCGACGGCGACACCTTCATGATCGGCTCGATCCCCGCCCGCGTGATGTTCTCGCCCGGCCATACACTCGCTTCCATCACCTATGTGATTGGCGACGCGGCCTTCGTGCATGACACGCTGTTCATGCCCGACAGCGGCACGGCCCGCGCCGATTTCCCCGGAGGCAGCGCTGCGGCCCTGTGGGCGTCGATCCAGGCGATCCTCGCTTTGCCAGACGACACGCGCATCTTCACCGGCCACGACTACCAGCCGGGCGGGCGTGAACCGCTGTGGGAATCGACCGTGGCCGAGCAGAAGGCGAAAAACAGCCACATGTCGAAATATCTGACAGAGGCCGACTATGTCGCCGCCCGCGAGGCGCGCGACGCCACCCTGCCGATGCCGAAGCTGATCCTGCACGCCCTGCAGGTGAACACCAATGGCGGCCGGCTTCCCGGGCCGGAAGCCAACGGCACCCGCTACCTGAAGATCCCGCTCGACCTGCTCAAGGGCGCACCATGGGGGTGAACCGGACATGACCACATCGGAAAAGCTGTCCTGCGAGGCCGCCAATCTTCGCGCCAATGTCGACGAGGCGTCCGCCTTCCTGAAGAAGGTGTCCAACCCGGATCGCCTGATGGTGTGCTGCGCGCTGGTCGATGGCGAGCATTCGGTTCGCGAGCTGGAGGACCTGCTCGGCATCCGCCAGCCGGGCCTGTCGCAGCAGCTCGCCGAATTGCGCGAGGCCGGCCTCGTTGCCAGCCGCAAGGAGGGCAAGCAGGTTTTCTACCGGCTTGCCGACCCCCGCATCGCGACCTTCATCCACACCATGCATGCCCTGTTCTGCAAATAGGGCAGTGACCGCTTCACAGGAGAAAACTCCATGACCGCCAATATCGGAACCCCGGAGCGCATCGTCAGGATCGTCGCCGGTGTCCTGCTCGTTGCCCTGCCCTTCATGTCCGGCTGGGCCTTCTTTGAAAGCGCACTGTGGACGTGGCTGTCGGTCATCGTCGGCCTTGTCCTCGTCATCACCGGCATCCTGCGCTTCTGTCCCGCCTACTGCATGCTGGGCTGCTCCACCAACGGAAAGGCCTGCAGGAGATGACCGAATTCACGCCTTTGACGTCGCTCGCCGGTGGTGCGCTGATCGGTCTGGCCGCCGTGCTGCTCATGGCGCTGCATGGCCGGATCGCCGGAATATCGGGCATCATCGGCGGAATCCTGCCGCCAGCGGCCGCCGACTGGGGCTGGCGCGCTGCCTTCCTTGCCGGGGCGATCGCCGCACCTGCACTCATCATCGCGCTGACCGGCCATGACATCGCCTTTGCCAGCACCACGCCGACATTCTGGCTGATCGTCAGCGGCCTGATCGTCGGTGTGGGCGTCACCCTCGGTTCCGGCTGCACCTCGGGTCACGGCGTGTGCGGCATGGCGCGCCTGTCCGTGCGCTCCATCGCCGCCACGCTGACCTTCATGGCAACGACCGGCATCACCGTCTATGTCGTGCGTCACATCGTGGGAGGGCTGTGATGTCGCGCATGATCACCGCCCTGCTGATCGGCCTCGTGTTCGGAACCGGCATCGCGCTTTCCGGCATGATCAATCCGGCCAAGGTGCTGAATTTCTTCGATGTCGCGGGGACATGGGATCCCTCGCTCGCCTTCGTAATGGGCGGCGCACTGATCGTCACGGCCATCGGCTACCGGCTGGTGCTGAAAAACCCGGCGCCACTGCTCGATACAGCTTTCCACCTGCCGGCCCGCAAAGACATCGATCTGCCGCTGCTGGCAGGCGCCGGCTTGTTCGGCGTCGGCTGGGGCATCGCCGGTTTCTGCCCCGGCGGTTCGATCCCGGCGCTCGGACTGGGCCAACCCGCCGCACTGATCTTCGTCGCCTCAATGGTTTGCGGCATTGCCGTCACCCGGCTGATCCGCCGCTGAAACCGCAACAAAAAAGCGCGGGTCAGGCCCGCGCTTTTTCTAAATGACTATAAGGCGAGGCTTATTCCTCGTCGTCCTCTTCCGGCTCCACGCCCTTGAGCGCCGAGAGCTTGGCGAACACGGCATCCGCGTCCAGCTCCGCATCCTCGTCGCGCGGTGCATCGGCCTGCGGGTCCAGGCGCTCGGTGAGGGAAGCCGGCAGCAGCGTATCACCGGTGGGCTGAACCTCGCGGTTGCGGGAAGCGCGCTGCACCTCGATGTCGAGGTCGATCTGCGAGGTCAGCCCCAGCGTCACCGGATCCATCGGCACCAGATTTGCTGCATTCCAGTGGCTGCGGTTGCGGATCTGCTCGATGGTCGACTTGGTGGTTCCGACCAGACGCGAAATCTGCGCGTCCTTCAGCTCGGGATGGTTGCGCACCAGCCACAGGATCGCATTGGGACGATCCTGACGCTTGGACAGCGGCGTGTAGCGCGGGCCCTTGCGCTTGGTCTCGGGCACCCGCACCTTCGGCTCGGAAAGCTTCAGGCGATGGTTCTGGTCCTGCTCGCCGCGCGCGATCTCCTCGCGGCTGAGCTGGCCGGTGATCACCGGGTCCATGCCCTTGATGCCCTGCGCCGATTCGCCATCCGCGATCGCCTTCACCTCAAGCGGATGCAGGCCGCAGAACTGGGCGATCTGGTCGAAGGAAAGCGCGGTGTTGTCGACCAGCCAGACGGCGGTCGCCTTCGGCATGAGAAGCGTATTTGCCATCGAATAAAATCCTCTCGTTCGCCCGCGTCCCGTTACGCGGGCGGTGGTTTTACAAGCCACCGAAAAAGGGAAAATCCGCTTTCCTATAACCGCGTTCGTGCCCGAGAGCAAGAAAATCCCGGCCGAAAGAAGCACGCTCCGGAACGTCATGCTTGTGTCGCGAAACCGTCATCGGGCTGAAATACCGATGGCACAAAGGGAATGCGCATTCTTCTCATGAGGGAAAGAGATCCCATGCGCACCCGTTCGTCACTCGTCGCGGCCATGGCCGCACTTGCCGCATCCGTTTCCCTGCCGGCTCACGCCGATCAGGTCTTCAACCGCATCGCCACGTTCCCGGTCGCCTCCAACCTGCCCGAAGGCACCGATCCGGCCACGGCGACATCCTCCGAGATCATCACCGCCACCGAAGACGGCAACACGCTCGTCTATTCCGACAGCCCGCTGGGCGCAATCGGCTTCATCGACATCACCGACCCGAAAGCCCCGAAGGCCGGCGGCATCGTAAGGATCGACGGCGAGCCCACCTCCGTCGCCGTCATCGGCAACAGGGTTCTGGCCGGCGTCAACACCTCGAAGAGCTACACCGAGCCTTCCGGAAACCTGACGGTCATCGACATCGCCTCGAAGACGATCGAAGCATCCTGCGATCTCGGCGGCCAGCCGGATTCGGTAGCGGTGAGCAAGGATGGCCGCTTCCTCGCCGTCGCCATCGAGAACGAGCGCGACGAGGACCTCAACGACGGCGAGATCCCGCAGCTTCCCGCCGGCAACCTTAAGATCGTCTCGCTGAAGGATGGCGCGCCCGACTGCGCCACCATCCGCACCGTCGACCTGAACGGCCTTGCCGAGATCGCTCCGGAAGATGCGGAACCTGAATTCGTCGACTTCAATGAGGCCGGCGAGATCGCCGTGACCCTGCAGGAGAACAACCACATCGCCATCGTCAATGCCGAAACGGGCGAGATCGTCTCGCATTTTTCGGCCGGATCGGTGTCGCTCGAAAACGTCGACACCAAGAAGGACGGCAGGCTCTCCTTCACGAGCAAGGTCGAGAATGCTCCGCGCGAGCCCGACGCCGTGCAATGGCTCGACAATGACCGCCTCGTCATCGCCAATGAGGGCGACTACAAGGGTGGCTCGCGCGGCTTCACCATCTTCTCGAAGACCGGCGAAGTGCTCTACGAATCCGGCCCTTCATTCGAATACATCGCGGCGCAGCTCGGCCATTACCCCGAGCACCGCAACAAGAAGGGCATCGAACCCGAGGGCATGGAGGTCGGCACCTATGGCGACCAGAAGCTGATCTTCGTCGGCGCCGAGCGCGCCTCGCTGGTCGGCGTCTATGAGGACACCGGCGCGGAGCCGAAATTCCTTCAGGCGCTGCCCTCCGGCATCGGCCCGGAAGGCCTGCTGGCGCTTCCCGCCCGCAACCTCTTCGTCACCGCCAACGAAACCGATCTGGTCGAGGATGGCGGCGCCCGCTCGCATGTGATGATCTTCGAGCGAGCCGAAGGCCAGCCGATCTACCCGATGATCCGGTCCGACACCGACGCCAACGGCCTGCCGATCGGCTGGGGTGCGCTGTCGGGCCTCGCCGCCGATTCCGAGGCGCCCGGCAAGCTCTACGCCGTATCCGATTCGGTCTATGGCGCGGAACCGGCGATCTTCACCATCGATGCCACCCAGTCCCCGGCCCGTATCACAAGCAAGACCGTGATCACGCGCGGCGGCAACCCCGCCCAGAAGCTCGACCTCGAAGGCATTGCTTCGGACGGCGAAGGCGGGTTCTGGCTGTCCAATGAAGGCGACGTCGCCAAGCTCGTTCCGCATGCCATCTTCCGCGTCGACGCCAAGGGCGAGATCAAACAGGAAATCGCCCTGCCGGCCGAGCTGGTCGCGCATCAGACCCGCTATGGCCTCGAAGGCATCACCACCATTGGCGAAGGTGACGAGCTGACGCTGATCGCCGCCGTGCAGCGCGAATGGGGTGACGATGCGAAGGGCGAAGTCAAGCTGCTCGCCTACAAGCCGAAGGCAAAGGAATGGTCGGCCGTGCGCTATCCGCTGGAGAAGGCCGAAAGCGGCTGGATGGGCCTGTCGGAAATCACCGCTCATGACGGCAAGCTCTACATCGTCGAGCGCGACAATCTGATCGGCGATGCTGCCAAGGTGAAGCGCATCTACAGCGTGGCGCTCGATGGCTTCACGCCGGCGGAACTGGGTGGCGACCTGCCGCTGGTGGAAAAGACGCTGGTGCGCGACCTGGTGCCTGACCTCAAGGCCGCCACCAACGGCTATGTGCTCGATAAGGTGGAGGGCTTCACCATCGACAAGAACGGCGAAGCCTTCGTCGTCACCGACAATGACGGCGTCGCCGATTCGTCCGGCGAAACCCTGTTCCTGCGGCTCGGCAATGTCGCCGCGCTCAACTGATTTCCAGAAAGGCGGGCCGTCAGCAGGGCGGCCCGCCAACCTTCACGCCGGCATAGGCATCACCAACGATGTCCGTGCACAATCCCGCCCATTCGCACCCCACGCAGGCAGTGCGTGTCAGCCCGGCGGCAAAACCCGACCGCAGCTTTTCCAGCAAGATCGCGTCAAGTGCGATCCGTTCGCCGGCACCGATGCGCCGGCCAAGCAGATCTCCGACATCGCGGGCGGCCTGCGCATCCCGTTCCAGAACGCTTGCGTTGAGGCAATGCGCTTCCGGATCTGACAGCAGAGGGGCGCAGACATCGTCCGGCCCCTCCACGATCACGATGTCCTCGCCACGGCTCAGCCGCCCGGCGATCACGTCATAATTGGCTGTGAAGGCAGGCGTGTACCCCTTGCCGACATAGGTGAGCATGCACAGAAGGTGATGCGCCCTCAGCCTGATGGTCACGAAGCCTGCCGCTCCGTCTTTGCGCGGGGGAACAGCCGCAGCGTGGCGGCAGCGAGTGCCGACTTCAGCACGCCGCCAACAATGAAGGGCGTGACGCCAAGCGCCACCGCCTTTTCAAATCCAACGAGGCCGGCCAGCCACAGCGCGCCGATGACAAGGCACAGACCGTTGCCGATCAGCATGGCCGCGAAGGCCATGAACACGCGATCCCCGTTCCAGCCGCGCTCGACCAGCCAGCCGACAAGGGCGGCGATGATAGGGAACGAGGCCAGATAGCCCGCAGTCGGACCGACGAAAGGCGCCAGGCCGCCTGAGCCTCCGGCTAGCACCGGCATGCCGATCGCCGCTTCGCCAAGCCATGCCAGAATGGTGAGCGCACCAAGCCGCCAGCCATAGAGCGCGCCGACCAGCGTGACCGCGAAGGTCTGCATGGTGATCGGCACCGGAATCATCGGCACTTCGATTCGCGACGACAGCGCAAGCAACAGCGTACCGATGGCAATAGCAGCCACCTGCCACAGCAGGGGTCGCTCCTGCAGGCGAAGCGGGCTGAGGGAGGGCGTTACGGTGGGGATTTCTGACTGCGACACTGGCATTCTCCAAATTATAGATAATTTTTGATTCTGATCTATTATCGAATCCATATTTTCAATCCGGAGGCAAGTGCTTTTGATCTGATCAGACAAAAACCGGCTCTCCGGCGCTGGAAAAACCCACGCAGAATCCGAAATTTCATTTTGATTTCAATGACTGGTTCAGGGGCATCGCCCGCCATGCGCGCACAACGCATCAAAGCGCGGGATCGAAACGGCACCCGCGACACAGACCGCCGATTCGTCCGTTCCCTCGACGGCAACGTCAGCCGACGATTGTGAAAGCCTCGCGGGTGGCACCGGACTGCATGCGCACCGGGCGCTGGCCGATCCACTGGACATGCCGGGCAAGAATTGAGGCCGCCGTATCCACCTGCCCCTGCCGCAGGGCGCTGAGGATTGCCCGGTGATCGTGATCGGTGCGGGTTTCCCACTCCGAACGCCATGCAGCAAACAGGAAGCGGGCGCTGGCGGCATGAAGATCGTCTATGGCAGCCAGCAGGCGGGGCATGCCGCAGGGCGTCAGGATCAGGCGGTGGAAGGTACGGTTGGCCTCTTCCCATGAGCGCACATCGCGCGAACGGTCGCCGGCGTGCGTCGCCTCCTCGGCCTTGTCGAGGATCGCGGCCGTCAGATGCGGTGCCGCATGCTTCAGCGCAAGAACCTCCAGGGCAGCGCGCATCTCCGCCACCTCTTTCACCTCATCGAGGTCGAAAGCCGCGACCCGCACACCCCGGCGCGCCTCGCTCACGGCAAGGCCCTGCGCCTCCAGCCGCCGGAACGCCTCGCGCACCGGCACATGGCTGGCACCGAATTCCTCCGCAACATGGTCCTGACGCAAACGCGCACCCGGCTCGATCGCACCCGAAATGATGCGCTCGGCCAGAGCCTTTGCGATTCGCACCGCGATTGTGTCGTCCTTGCCCGATTCCATGGAGGACAGATAAGGGGGAGATACTGCCGATGTCGAGAAGGCCACAGGCCGACAGGCTCGAAATGATCTTATTATGTGCAGTGCAACATAATGCACATCTGGCAGGCACAAAAACAAAACCCGCCGGACGAGGTCCAGCGGGCTCGGAGCCGGAGGCACTTTCTCAAGTGCCAGACATCAGCTCTGCTTGGGCGCTCTCAGGCTTAGAGAGCGGCGCGGGCAACCGAAGGAATGTCGGCGCGGTTGATGCCGAGATCCTTGAGCTCGCGGGTGTTCAGGCGGTTCAGCGCACGAACGGTTTCGTTGTAACGGCGCCAGTTCTTGTAAGATTGGATCAGGTTCATGTTTGCCTCCTAAGGGTGTATGAATTCGATGCCCTCTAGATAGGCTGTCCTGCCCAATTATTGAACAGACGCTTTTGCATAGCGGCAATGCGTTTGTGCATTGCAGCATAAATGAAAGGTTAAGCGAACCTTTCACTCATGCGACGTCGAGAACGATCTTGCCGATCGCCTCGCCGCTTTCCAGTCGCTCATGCGCGCGCCAGGCCTCCCGAAGCGGGAAGATCATGTCCATTACCGGCGCGACACGGCGACTGGCAAGAAGCGGCCAGACCTCCGCCTCCAGCGCCTGCGCGATCCTGCCCTTGAACTCGTCGCTGCGCGGCCTGAGCGTGGAGCCGGTATGCACCAGCCGCTTGGCCATCAGCCGGGCGAAATTGGCCGTCGCAGTCATGCCGCCCTGCACGGCAATCTGCACGATGCGGCCCTCCTCGGCTGCCGCCATGTAGTTGCGGTCGACATAGTCGCCTCCCACCATGTCCAGAATGACGTTGACGCCCTTACCGTCCGTGACCTCCCTGACGACCTTGACGAAATCCTCTTCGCGATAGTTTATCGCGCGCATGGCGCCAAGCTTCACACAGCTCTCGCATTTTTCCGCCGAACCGGCGGTGACGATCACCTGCGATCCCCGTGCGGTGGCAAGCTGGATCGCCGTCGTGCCGATGCCGGAGGTGCCGCCATGCACCAGCAGTGTCTCGCCGGACTGAAGGCCGCCACGCTCGAACACATTGTGCCAGACCGTGAAATAGGTCTCCGGCACGGCAGCAGCCTCGGTGAGGGTGAAGCCGGAGGGCACCGGCAAGGCATGGCTGGCGTGGACTTTCACATATTCGGCATAGCCGCCGCCCGGCGTCAGCGCGCATACCTGATCACCAACACGCCAGCGCGCAGCACCGTCTCCAAGGGCCGCCACCTCGCCGGCCACCTCCAGCCCCGGCAGATCGGAAGCGCCCGGTGGCGGCGGATAGGAACCGCTGCGCTGGGCGATATCAGGCCGGTTGACGCCGGCGGCACGCACGCGGATCAGGATTTCACCCGGCCCCGGCTGCGGCAAAGCACGCCGCTCCGGCTTGAGCACGGCCGGCCCGCCCGGTTCCGAAATGGCGACTGCCGTCATGGTTTCCGGCAAATTTTCGGTCCTCGTCATGCGACCTCTTCCTTTCCCGTCTCTGACAGCCCTGTTTGCACAGGACACCTGCCCTATCTATGCTTCTATCTATTCGGATTGACGGCGCAGGCAAACTGTCGATGCCGTACACAAAAGGATTTCCGGGGAACGACCATGGCGATCTTCCACGACGAACCGGCAAGAAAAAACACCCCTCATGAAATCGGCCAGGATCTGAGCCGGCTCTCGATTGACGATCTGCGGGCGCGCATCGACATGCTGCGCGGCGAGATCACACGCGTCGAGACAGAGCTGCACAGCAGAGGATCGACACGCTCGGCAGCCGAGGCGCTCTTTCGCCGCAGCTGACAGGCGGTGAAAAGCAGCACATCGCGACGCGGCATGGTCGCCAACCGGGGAGACGGCCACCGAAAAGCCTGAAACAATCTGCCGAGATACCCAGCAGACCTGATTCGACGCCGGACCCGCCAGATGCTTGCAGCCTACAGACCGATCCTGTCCCTCCTGCGTGGCACGGCCTTTCTCCTTGCCGCATCCGGTCTGCATGGTCTTCTTCTGCCCCTGCGCGGTCAGATGGAAGGTTTTTCGACCACCTCTCTCGGCCTGATCGGCACGGCATGGGCGGCCGGCTTCGTGCTTGGCTGCTATTTCGCCCCGCGCATCGTGCGCCGCGCCGGCCATGTGCGCGCCTTCGGCACCTTCGCCGCCTGCGGCGCCATCATCGCCCTGCTCACCGGTCTCGTCATCAACGAGGCAGCTTGGATCACGCTGCGCGCCTTCACCGGCTTCGTCATGGCCGGCGCATTCATGGTCATCGAGAGCTGGCTGAACGAAAAGTCCACCAACGAGAACCGCGGCACCGTCTTCGGCCTCTATATGATGGTCACCTACGCCTCGATCATGGGCGGGCAGATGATCGTCGCCGCGGGCGATGTCGGCTCGGCCTCGCTGTTCATGATCACCGGCATCTTCTTCTGTCTGTCGCTCATTCCCACGGCAGTCTCCACCGCTTCGCACCCGCAGCCTTTGCAGGATGTGTCGCTCGACCTGAAGGGGCTTTACGCCAACTCGCCCGTGTCAGCGCTGGCCTGCCTTCTGGTCGGCGTGGCCAATGGCGCATGGGGAACGCTCGGCGCCGTCTACGGCGCACGCATCGGCGTTTCCACCGCCGAAATCGCGCTGATGATGAGCCTCGTCGTCATTGCCGGCGCCTTCATGCAGCTTCCAGCCGGCCGCCTCTCCGACCGCACCGACCGCCGTTATGTTCTGGCTGCCGCCTCTCTTGGCGGCACGATCGTGGCCGTGCTGATCTTTCTGGTCCAGCCACGCTCCGGCATTTTCGTGCTGATCATGACTGCCGCCTATGGCGCCTTCGCCTATACGCTCTATTCGATTGCGGTCGCCCACGCCAACGACCACGCAAAGGCCGAGGAATTCGTCAAGGTATCCGGCGGGCTGCTGATTCTCTACGGCTTCGGCACCATGATCGGCCCCATGCTGGCGGCGGGCATGATGGAATGGTGGCGACCGGAGGGGCTGTTCCTCACCACCGCGCTCGCCCATCTTCTGATCGCGGGCTACACCATGCTGCGGATCAGGCGCCGGGCTCCGGTCCCGATCGAGGATCGTGAGGCTTTCAACACCCTTCCGGTGGAGCGGTCGATTACGCCGCAGTCTCTGACCCTCGATCCCCGCACAAAAAATGAAACCGACGGTTGAGAATTAAGCAAGTTTGACGCACTACTAGCATCATGATGCTTGCAGATGCATTCATGGCAATTGCCGATCCGAACCGGCGCTATATTCTGGAGGAACTCCGGCGTGGCCCGAAAACCGTTACTGAACTTGCATCGGGGCTTCCCGTCTCGCGGCCGGCCGTTTCCCAGCATCTGAAGGTGCTTCTGGACGCCGGGCTGGTCAGCGCGCAGGCGGAAGGAACCCGTCGCGTCTACAGTGTCAGCAACAATGGCTTCGTCAGCCTGAACCTGTGGCTTGACCAGTTCTGGGCCGTTTGAGGCCCGGGTCCGTTTCTCCGCGCGGTAGTGGCGGGTTGCGCGCGCGGTAGTGACAGGTTGCAGAAACGAAAAGACCGCCCGGAGGCGGTCTCTTCAAAATTCTTGCCGATCCTGAAGGATCAGCCTTCCTTCGGCGTCAGAACCTGACGACCGCGATACATGCCGGTCTTCAGGTCGACGTGATGCGGACGACGCATCTCGCCGGAGTTCTTGTCCTCGACATAGGTCGGCGCCTTGATCGCGTCGGCCGAACGGCGCATGCCGCGCTTGGACGGGGAGGTTTTTCGCTTCGGTACGGCCATGGATATGCTCCGCTCATGTTCGACAGCCCGCTTCGCCCTTGATCAAGGGCCGCCTGCAGGGCCAAATTCCAGATGAAAGTGGCGTGCCTATACACGTCCTGCAGCCTTTTGGCCAGCGGGGGGAGCTAAGTTTTTTAGCTGCGCGCCGATTTGAGGCAGCCGACATAGCTGCCCGAGCGGGCCGCGCGCCGCTCTATCAGGTTGGCGAGCCGGCGCAGGCCAGGACCAGGCTTTGCCGGATTGCGGGCCTCGGGATTGGGCAGCGTCACGGCCAGAAGCGCCGCCTGCCGGCGCGTCAGCTTCGAGGCGGAGACGCCGAAATGGTGCTGCGCAGCCGCCTCGATGCCATAGATGCCAGGCCCCCATTCGGCGATATTGAGATAGATTTCCATGATGCGCCGTTTCGACATCACCAGATCGACATAGACCGCAAGCGGCAGTTCGACGCCCTTGCGCAGCGTGGTGAGCGGCCTGTGCCACAGATAGAGGTTCTTCACCATCTGCATGGTGATCGTCGAAGCGCCCCGCGCACCGCCGCCGGACATCGCATCGGTGACAACCGCACGCAATTCACCCAGATCCACCCCATGATGCGAGCAGAACTGCCCGTCCTCGGACATGATCACGGAATGGGCGAGCACAGGCGCGATGTCGTCCAGCGGCACCCAGCGGCGATCGTAGCCCGAAAACGTGGCGAGGTCCTTCAGCATCAGCGTGGAAACCGGATGCACGAAGGACGGCAGGTAAAGCAGGGTCAGCACCGCCGGCACCAGTGCGATGACCACCGCAACCCGCACGAACGAGCGAATCCATCCCCGACGACCGCCTCTCGCCCGGGATCGGGAAGCCCTGCTCCGTTGCCGATGGACCAGCCCCTCGGTCTCCTGCTCTATGATCGGTTCCGACACCCGGCCGCTCCCGCCTTCTCCCTTCCCGCATAAAGGTGGTTGGCTTCTTGCGCAATGTCTGCGCGTCGGCTACCGCTCCCGGCATGGAAAACGATGCCCGAATTCGCTTCGAAACCCTGCTCGATGAACGCGCTCAGGCCGTAGAGACGCTGCTGCGCAGCATTCTCGATCAGAACCCGCTGCCCGGCGAGATCGTACGCCCGGAACGCCTGATCGATGCCATGCGCCATGGCGCGCTCAACGGCGGCAAGCGCCTGCGGCCCTTCCTTGTCATTGAAAGTGCCGCCCTGTTCGGTGCGAAGGCACGTCAGCCTGAAGCGGCGCGCGTGGCGGCCGCACTCGAATGCGTGCATTGCTATTCGCTGGTTCATGACGATCTGCCGGCGATGGATGACGACGACATGCGCCGGGGGCAGCCGACGGTCCACAAGGCCTTTGACGAGGCGACCGCCATTCTGGCCGGTGACGCGCTGCTGACGCTGGCCTTCGATATCCTCTCCGACGATGCCCATGACCGGGGCCCGGCAGCCGTGCCGCCAGCGGCGCGCCTTGCACTGGTGCGCGGCCTTGCCCGCGCCTCGGGGCCAGGCGGCATGGTCGGCGGCCAGATGCTCGATCTTTCCGCTGGGCAGGAAAAACCCGACGAAGCCGGCATCATCCGCCTGCAGGCGATGAAGACCGGCGCACTGTTCCGCTATGCCTGCGAGGCAGGCGCCATCGTGGCCGGCGCTGGCGAAGGCGACCGCGAGCGGCTGGCCGAATTCGGCTCGGCCATCGGGCTTGCCTTCCAGCTTGCCGACGATCTTCTCGACCTGACCGCCGACGCCAGCCAGCTTGGCAAGGCGACAGGCAAGGATGCCGCCGCCGGCAAAGCGACCCTTGCCGCGCTGCATGGGCCGGACTGGGCCCGCAGCCAGCTTCACGGCCTTGTCGAACAGGCATCCAGCCTGCTCGAACCCTTTGGCGAAAACGCCGCGATCCTCAGGCAGGCCGCCCGCTTCGTGGCCTATCGCGACAGGTGATCCCGCCGGTCCGGCCCGCAACGGAATGTTAATGGTATATGGAGCGTAATCCCGGCCACTGACGCATGTCGCCCGAAAGTGCGAACCGCCGCTTTCGGGACAACGACCTGCGCAGAACAAGACCAGAAGCGTAAGGCGCGAATCCGAAAGATCGCGACACGCTCTGGAATTGCGTAGATGGGTTGGGGACTGCGCATGCCGGAATATTCGTCGTTCATCCGGTCGGTCCGGATCAGATATCTTTCCGGCCTCACCGTGCTGGCGCTGTCGGTGATCGGCCTCATCGCGGCCCTCAACCATATCAACACCTACCGCAACCGCGTCGACATGCTGAGCGCGCTCATCGCCAGCTTCGGCACCAGCCTCGACAACGCGGCGAACTTTGCTGAAAACGCCGCATCCGCATGGCACGTCACGGCGAAGGAAGAATTTACCGGATCGGCCGGCCTGCATGCCCGCAAGCTGATGCAGGGCATCGAGGAAATTACCGACGATCTGGCGGAACTCACGCCCCGGATGACGCAAAAAACGACCGACGCGCTTGCGGCGGCCTCGGTCAATCGCGATCTCATGTGGTCGGCGCGCGACATGGCCCGCAACCTCGCGCTGATGACGCAGGCAAAAAGCCTCGACGACTGGAACCACCGCGACATCCTCAACCAGAACACCCTGTTTGCGCAGCCCCTGCTGATGCGGGCGCGCGTCGCGCTGGATGGCGAGCGCCGGCTGGCCGATGCCCGCTCATCAAACCTGCTCATGTGGGGAACGATCGTCTTCGCGCTGACGCTGGCGGGCGTCACCTTCTGGATCTTCCGGCCGATGGAAAAGGCCATCCGGCGCGCCTTCGCCCGCACGGCGGAATCGCTCAAGCGCGCCGAGGAAGCCGACCGCGCCAAATCCGAGTTCCTCGCCAATATGAGCCATGAGATCCGCACGCCGATGAATGGCGTTCTCGGCATGGCGGAACTGCTGGCCAACACCGACCTGACCCCGCGCCAGAAGACCTTTACCGACGTGATCGTGAAATCCGGCCATGCGTTGCTGACCATCATCAACGACATTCTGGACTTCTCCAAGATCAACGCAGGCCAGCTGACGCTGAGCCCCGCGCCCTTCCGGCTGAGCGAAGCCGTGGAGGACGTGGCCACGCTGGTTTCGGCGCGCGTCGCCGAGAAGAACCTCGAACTGATCGTGCGTGTCGATCCCCGCCTGCCGCATTTCATGGTGGGTGATGCCGGCCGCCTGCGCCAGATCATCACCAACCTGCTCGGCAATGCCGTGAAATTCACCGAGAAGGGCCATGTCCTGGTCGATGTCAGCGGCGAGGTTGTGGACGGCATCGCAATGCTGAAGGTCAGCGTCGAGGACACCGGCATCGGCATTCCCGCGGAAAAGCTGGAAAGCGTGTTCGAGAAATTCGCGCAGGTGGACGCCTCCTCGACCCGCCGCCATGAGGGCACCGGCCTCGGCCTTGCCATCGGAGCCCGTCTGGTGGAGCTGATGGGCGGCGAGATGGGCGTGAGCAGCGAGCCGGGCCGCGGTTCCATCTTCTGGTTCAGGGTGCCGATGCCGGTCCACGACACCCATGTAGACGACGAGAACGTCCCCGGAGACGTGACCGGCGCGCGGGTGCTGATCATCGACGACAATCCGGTCAACCGCGACATCTTGCTGGAACAGCTGCGGAGCTGGGGCTTCGATTGCGCAGCCGCCGAAAGCGGCGCCGTCGGCCTCGCCTTCCTCGAACGGGCAAGCCAGCTCGGCGCCTGCGTCGACTGCATCATCCTCGACTACCAGATGCCGGGCATGAACGGCGCGGACGTGGCGCGCGCGCTTGCCACCGACAGCCGCTTCTCCTCCATACCCGTGGTGCTCCTGACATCGGTCGATCAGGTGGATTTCGGCCGTCTGGTCATCGATTACGGCATCGCCGCGCACCTCACCAAGCCGGCCCGCTCGGTCGTGCTCCTGGGAACCATCATATCGACCATCCAGAAGGCGCGCATGCAGCCGGGTGCGACACAGTTCGTGCGCGAACCGCCACGGCCTTTACAGGCCGTGCGGAAGATCGAGAAGCCGGTCCTCGTTTCGGTTTCAGGCAATGATATGGCTGACGGATCGATCGACATCCTGATTGCCGAGGACAATGAGGTGAACCAGCTGGTGTTCAGCCAGATCCTCAATGGGCTCGGCCTCAGCTATCGCATCGCCGGCAACGGCCGCACTGCGATCGACATGCACCGGGCGCTGAACCCGAGGCTGATCCTCATGGATGTCTCGATGCCCGACATGAACGGATATGAGGCAACCCGCGCCATCCGGGCCTCGGAAGCTGTCAGCGGCCACCGCATCCCGATCATCGGCGTGACGGCACACGCCCTCAAGGGCGACCGCGAGAAATGCCTCGATTCCGGGATGGACGATTACCTGCCCAAGCCCGTATCGCCCGACCGGCTGGCCGCCAAGATCGGCAACTGGCTGGGCGAGACGCTGACTGCCAGAACAGGCTGATCTTCAGTCCTCAGCGGTTGCGCAGCACCACGCAGGAGCCGCCGGAGCCGCGCAGCTTCTGGCAGATCGTGTCGGCTTGCGAACGGCTTTCCGCACCGATGCGCACCGCATAGATGCCACGCCGTCCGCGCGGCGAGCGCACCCGGCTTACCACCGGATCATGCCCTTCGAGCACGCTGGAATGGCGCGCCTGCAAGCGCTGCCACTGCCGGATCACCGCCGCCCGGTTGAAGCCGCCGGCCACCTGCACGCCCCATGGCTGGACCGTCACCGTCGCCATGGCGATGGTCGACGGCGCGGAAACCGGCAGGCGCCGGCAGGCCGGGCCGAAGCCGAGCGCGGTATGCAGCGGCTGCACCTTGCCGGCATAGGCCCTGTCCGAAAACACATCGGCCGGTTCGCCCATGATGTCGAGCACGTAGTTTTCCGTCTCCAGCGGCAGGAAACCGCCGGAGGAGAGCCATCGCGCCACCCGGTTCTCGCCGGCATTGTAGGCAGCGGCAGCCAGTCCCAGATTGCCGAAACTCCGCTTCAGTTCGCCCAGATAGGCGGCCGAGGCCGGGATTGCCTGCTCGATGTCGAAGGAATCGGCCAGTCCGCGAATTTTCGCGGTGCCCGGCATGAACTGGGCGATGCCTTCCGCGCCCACCGGGCTCACCGCGTTGGGATCGAAGCGGCTTTCCTTCCAGATCAGCCGCGCGAAGAAATCACGCGGCAGCCCGGCACGATCCGAATGAAACTCGATGAGGTCACATACCCGATCGATCAGCCGCTCCCGCGCCGGCTTCGGCGGATCTGCACAGGCGGCATTGGCGGCACAGGCGCCGATCAGGACAGCGATCAGCGGCGCGGCCAGACGCATGGCTTCACTCGGCAGCTCTGGCCGTGATCCCCATGCCGAAACGGTTTTCGATGTATTCGGAAACCATTTTCTCGAAATCGGCGGCGATGTTGGGTCCGCGCAGCGTCGCCGCCTTCTGGCCGTCGATGAACACGGGTGCGGAGGGCGTCTCGCCGGTGCCGGGCAGAGATATGCCGATATCGGCATGCTTGGATTCGCCCGGTCCGTTGACGATGCAGCCCATGACGGCCACCTTGAGCTGTTCCACGCCCGGATATTTCGTGCGCCACACGGGCATGTTGCGGCGAATGTCCGCCTGGATGTTCTGCGCCAGTTCCTGAAACACGGTCGAGGTCGTGCGTCCGCAGCCCGGACAGGCGGCGACGATCGGCACGAACTGGCGAAAGCCCATGGTCTGGAGCAGTTCCTGCGACACCTGCACCTCGCGCGTGCGGTCGCCGCCGGGCTCAGGCGTCAGCGAGATGCGAATGGTGTCGCCGATGCCCTGCTGGAGCAGGATGCCCATCGAGGCCGAGGAGGCGACAATGCCTTTCGATCCCATGCCGGCTTCGGTGAGGCCAAGATGCAGCGCATGGTCGCAGCGCCGTGCCAGCTCGGCATAGACGGCGATCAGGTCCTGCACGCCGCTGACCTTGGCCGAAAGGATGATGCGGTTGCGGCCAAGACCGATCTCTTCCGCCATATGCGCCGACAGGATGGCCGACTGCACGATCGCCTCGCGCGTCACCTGCTGCGCGGTCATCGGAAAGCCGTTGGCCTGGTTCTCGTCCATCAGCCGCGTCAGCAGTTCCTGATCGAGCGAGCCCCAGTTGACGCCGATGCGCACCGGCTTGTCGTAGCGGATCGCCATTTCCACGATATCGGCGAACTGTTTGTCCTTCTTGTCCTTGAAGCCGACATTGCCGGGATTGATGCGGTACTTGGCCAGCGCTTCGGCGCAGGCCGGATGGTCGGCCAGAAGCTTGTGGCCGATGTAGTGGAAATCGCCGACCAGCGGCACGTTGATGCCGAGCCGCGCCAGCCTGTCGCGGATCTTCGGCACGGCCGCAGCGCTCTCGTCGCGGTCCACCGTGATGCGCACCAGTTCGGAACCGGCCCGATGCAGGGCGGCCACCTGCGCGACCGTGCCGTCGATGTCGGCCGTGTCGGTATTGGTCATCGACTGCACCACGACAGGCGCATCGCCGCCGACCATGACGCCGCCGACATCGACGCCGACCGAGGCGCGGCGCGGGAACGGAGAGGAAAAATACCCGGTCATACCGGCTGCCTCTGACATTATTCCATGGACTTGTCCGCATCCCGCGGGACGCGTCGCAAACCCTGCTGCAACACATTCTGCATACCGGTCCGGGATAGCGCGACCGGCAGAACAGGCACCGGCACGCGCAGACCAGGCACGCGAAACTCTGCCATGAGGTGGAGGACGCAACCGATCTTGTCAATGCCGCCAATGCACACGGCTGCCATGTGATGGAAAATCACATCAAGCGCGGGCGCCCACAGACATCGTCAGGATGCGGCTGATTGTCGATCCGGCAAAACGGCTGACCAGCCAGCGGCCTGACGCCGCTGACCGGGTCTGCCTTGTTTCCGGCTGTCAGGCCGGCGGAAATTCAGTGAGAGGTTGGTTGGGACTTGAGTTTCTCAATCTCGTCCTTGAGGGCCAGCTTGCGTCGCTTCAGGTTGGCGATTTCGAGAGCATCGATGGATGGATGCAGCATCGCCGCGTTGATCTGCCGCTCGATATCGCTGTGCTTCCTGCTGAGTTCGTCAAGATGGGATGCAAGAGACATGATTGGTTCTCCCTTTCATGGTTTCCTCGATTGCGGCCGCCACCGATGTTGCCAGTCCACATTTGTGACGGCTGCATGACACTGTGCCATCAACGGCGGCGGTTGTCGAACGCATAAGGGTTGCATTCCACCCTTGGCCAAAATGTGGTAGTGATTTGCCAGCGAGCGGTTTTTTCGAGCCTCTCCCCCTCCTAATCGGATACCCGTTGCAGCATGCGGCGGGCGTCGAATTTTATATATGGTAGGTAATGTCCGAGCAGGAACAGGCCGAGATTCGACTCGAATTTGCGCGTTTGAAGCAGGACCATGCCGATTTCGACGCCGCGATAAACGCCATGATCGCCACGGGCTGTGATCCGTTGCAGATCCAGCGCATGAAGAAGAAGAAGCTGGCGCTGAAAGACAGGCTGCGCACGCTGGAAGATCGCATCATTCCCGACATCATCGCCTGAGGCAGACGGCATAGCCGACGCGACGACACGGAAGAACGCCGTGGCGGCACCTACCTGTCGGTGACGATCTTGACCTTGTCTCCGGCTGAAAGCGTCGCTCCCGGCGCCAGCGCATTCAGCACCCGAAACAGGTCGAGCTTGCGATCGACGCCTACCATCTGCGCCGCCAGCATGCCCATGGTCTGGCCGGGCCTGACGGTCACGACCCGGATGCGAAGCGGCTTGAGGGCATCCTTCTCCGCCTGCGTAAGAACCCGGAAGGAGCCGCCGACCGCCCTTGCCACGCTGTCGAGCGACGTGCTGGCTGCGGGTGCCGCGGTCAAAAGCCGGTAGACCTGACTGCCGGCCCGGATCACGGTGACGTCGAACTGCCAGCCTTCGGCCCGCGCCCGCGCGGTTGCCGCCGGGCTGCCGTTGATGGTCGTTTCACGCACACTGTCCGTTTCGAGGCCCGCCACCCAGCCGCTGCGGATATAGTCTGACAGCGAGCGGTTCGGATCGAGCGACACGCCATCGAAGCGCACCGCCATGTCGCCCGGACCCGTAGCGGTCACGGCGGCGGCCGAATTGTCGATCATGAAGCCATCCGGCACGGAGAAGGAGATGCCGAGCTTCGGATGCAGGAAATTGTTGCCGCGCACATAGCCTTCATCGGGCGTGTCGCCATAGAGCAGACCGTCTATGCCGGCCAGATAGCTGTCGCGATCGCGCGTACCGGTGCCCGGCTGGCCGAACTGGCGCGCGTGGCGCAGCGCCAGTTCGATGCGCTGCGGTGTATTCGGATGTGTCGCGAGAAAATCGAGACTGGCGTCGGTCGCTCCGCTGACCGAGCGGAAATCGGTGTAGGCCGACATGGATTGCAGGAAGCGGCTCGCCGCATAAGGATCATAGCCCGCCTCACCCACCGACCGGATGCCGATGACGTCGGCTTCCAGTTCCTGATTGCGCGAGAACTGGGCGAGCCTCAGCTTGCCGCGGATGAGGGCTGCCTTGGCGGTCGGGCTGTCGCCCAGAACGTCGGAGACGACCTTGGTGGCCAGTCCCTCTTCCGCTTCCAGCCGCTGCCTCTGGAGCCCGTGATTGGCGGTGACGTGGCCCATCTCATGCGCCACCACAGCCGCCAGCTCCGATGAATCATTGGCGAGCGCCAAAAGCCCGCGCGTGATGTAGAGATAGCCGCCCGGCAGCGCGAAGGCGTTGACGTTGGGCGAATTGAGAATGGTGATGCGGTAGTTCTGGGTCGGATTCGCCGAAACCGTGGTCAGGCTGCCGATGACCTTGGCCACCATGCGCTCCAGCTTGGGATCGGAATATTCGCCGCCATAGGTCGCCAGAATTCTGGGATGCTGCGCGCGCGCCAGTTCCGCCAGCTTATTGTTGGCGGTGACGTTGTCCACCGTCACGGGCTTCGCGGATGGCCGGAACGCCGATTCCTGCATGTCCGGAGGCACGATGGCCTGACATGAAGCCAGCGCCAGAGCGACGCCCGCGAGCAGGAAAGCTCGGGCCGGGAACTGCTTGCGTTCGGGCTTGACGACGGACGACAGTTGAACTTCCTTTCCACGGCTGTGGCGCCGGCCGCACCCGCCCGGATCTGACCATACCGGACCTGACCAGGCACCAAACGGCCACGATTCGGCCAGTCCTGCCATATTCCCTAATGTCGCATTGATGGCAAATTATGTCCGCATGCGGGCAAACCTGCGCGCCACCCCTCAGGAAAACCCGATATAGCGCCGAAACGCCTCCGGTCCAGCCTCGCCGAAGAAGTCGCCGATCGGGCCGCTCGCCACGGGTTTGCCGGCTTCGATGAAGGTCATGTCGTGAGAAATGCGCCGTGCATCCTCGGGCTGATGGGTCACGAACAGAACCGTCATGTTGCGCTCGGCCTGCAAACCGGCCACCAGATCCAGCATGTCCTCCCGCAGGGCCGGTCCCAGCGAAGCGAAGGGCTCGTCGAGCAGCAGCACCGGCCGCTCGCGCACCAGAACCCGCGCCAGCGCCACCCTCTGGCGCTCGCCGCCCGACAGTTCGCGCGGCAGCCGCCGCCCCTTGCCGGAAAGCCCGGTGCGCTCCAGCGCCTGCGCCACCGCCGCGCGGTCGGCATCGGTGAGGCGCAGCGACGGCGAGCGGCCGAGCCCGACATTCTGCTCCGCCGAAAGATGCGCGAACAGATTGTTTTCCTGAAACACCATGGAGACGGGCCGGGACGCCGGCGGATCGCCGGTCACGTCGCGCGCGCCGATCAGCACCCGGCCGCTCTGCGGCATCTCGAAACCGGCCACCAGATTGAGAAGCGTGGATTTGCCCGATCCGCTCGGCCCCATGATGGCGGTGATGCAGCCCGGCCGGAACGTCACATCGAAGGCGAATGCCGTCTCGCCATAGCTGAACGCCACCTTGTCCAGACGGACCTCCACGCCGGATGCTGCCGGTTGGGTCATGGCTTCGTCTCCCTCGCCAGCCGGGCGGACAGGAACATCAGGGCGAGACAGGCGAGCCCGAGAAGCAGCGCCAGCCCCGCCGCGTCCGCAGTACGGTAGCTGCCCATGCGCGCCAGAAGCAGATAGGGCAGCGTCTGCACCGCATCGGAGCCGAACAGCGCGATGACGCCCAGATCGCCCAGCGACAGCGCCATGGCGAAGGCGGCGGCGGTGGCCAGAGGCCGGCGCAGCGAAGGCCAGTCGATCAGCCGAAACCGCGTCCAGCCGCCGATGCCGAGCTGTGCGCACAGCCGCTCGTGACGGGCGCTTGCCGCATCATAGGCCGGGCGCAAAGCCCTCAGCGCAAAGGGCATCGCCATCACCGCATTGACGGTGACGACCAGCACCGGCGCGAAAGCGAACACATCGGCCACATGGCGTAGCAAGATGAACCAGCCCGCCCCGACGACGATGGGCGGCACCACCAGAACGAAGCCTGCTCCCGTATCGGTGAGATATTCGAGCAAGGGCCTACGCGCGCCGGCGCGGTGCAGGGCAAGCGCCTGCCTTGCCATCACCAGCGCCATGGAAAGGGCTGCCGCCAGCAACGCCGACAACAGCGCCAGAACGAGGCTGGTCAGCGCGGCGCGCTGCACGGCGGGCTCCATAACGAGACGGCCAAGCTCGGCCTGCAGCCCCGCCGCCACGGTGGCCGCCATGGGTCCGGCCACGAACAGCAGGGCGAGCAGGATCAACGCGCCGTTCAGCGCCGTCTCCCCGCCGCTCACCGAAACGAACCGCCGTGGTGCCACCGAGAGGCTGGCCTCGGCCACGGTGCCGGCCCCGAAACGGCTGAGAACGAAGACGATGGCGAGCGTCAGCACGATCTGCAAAGCGGTCAGTGCCACGGCGCGCGCGGGATCGAAATCGAAGCGCAGCGCCTGATAGATCGCCACTTCCAGTGTGGTGGCGCGCGGGCCGCCGCCGAGCGTCAAAACGATGGTGAAGGAGGTCACGCACAGCATGAACACCAGCCCGGCGACACCCGGCAGCGCCTGCCGCAGCACCGGCCATTCGATCAGCCTGAAGCCGGCGCGCGCGCCCATGCCAAGCTGGCTCGCCAGCCGCCACTGGTCCGCCGGCACTGTCTGCAAGGCCTCGACGAACAGGCGCGTCGCCAGCGGCAGATTGAAGAACACATGCGCTACGAGGATACCGGAAAGCCCGTAGATGCCCGGCCACGTCTCGCCACCCAGCATCGAAAGAAAGCCGGCGAAATAACCGGCCCGACCATAGAGCGCCAGCACGCCAAGTGCGGCCACGAGTGCCGGCAGAGCCAGCGGCACCGCAAAAAGCTGAAGGATCAGGCCCCGCCCCGGAAAATCCGGATGGCGCACGAAAGCCCGCGCCACGAACAGCGCCGGCACGACCGACAAAAGCGTAGACAACAGCGCCTGCCACAGCGTGAAGCGGGCAACCCTGAACAGGTAGGGGTCGAAAGCGGCAATCGCTCCGGAAAGATCGCGCATGCCCTCCACGATCAGCCCGGCGAAGGCCCCGCCGATCAGCAGCGAGATCGCCGCCAGCGCCACGATGCCGGCGGCGACGCGCGGATCCCTGTATTCGGAGGCGACGCGATCGGCCAAGTTTTCTTACCGGCCCATCACGGACAGCCACTCGTCCACCCATGCCTTGCGGTTGTCGGCGACCTCCTGCGGGCTGAATTGCAGGGCCTTTGCCGGCTTCACGAGCTTGTCGAAGGCAGGGTCGAGCGGCTTGTCGGTCTTCGCCGCCGGATACATCCACTGCGTTTCCGGCACCGCGTCCTGGAAACCCGGACCGGTCATGAAGGCGAGGAACTTTCCGGCCAGCGGATTCTTCGCTCCGGTAACGGTGATGCCGGCCACCTCGACCTGAAGATAATGCCCTTCCGCAAAGGCGGCGGCCTGATAGCGGTCGCTCTTGTCGGCGATCATGTGATAGGCGGGCGAGGTCGTGTAGGAGAGCACCATCGGCGCCTCGCCCTTGGTGAACAGCCCATAGGCCTCGCTCCAGCCCGGCGTGACCGTCAGCACGCGGTCCTTGAGCTTCCCCCATGCCGCACCCGCCTCGTCGCCATAGACCGAGCGCACCCACAGAAGCAGGCCGAGCCCCGGCGTCGAGGTGCGCGGGTCCTGGATGACGATTTTTTGCTTCGCGTCGCCTTCGACCAGTTCCTTGAGGCTGGCCGGCGGGTTGGGCAGCTTTTCCGTGTCATAGACCACGGCGAAATAGCCGTAGTCGTAGGGCACGAACATGTCATCGTCCCAGCCGCCCGGAACGTCGACCCGCGGCGTCGCACCATTGGCGACGAACAGGCCTGTGCCCCGCGCCTCGGCGGTGAGATTTGTGTCGAGACCGAGCACGATGTCGGCCTTGGTGGACGCGCCTTCGAGCTTCACCCGGTTGAGCAGGGCGACCCCGTCGGCCACCGAGACGAAATCGACCTCGCAGCCGCATTCGGCCTCGAAATTCGCCTTCACCTGTGGGCCGGGGCCCCATTCGGCGGTGAAGCTGTCATAGGTGTAGATGGTGAGCCTGCCTTCCGCCGAAGCCGGTGCGGCGGCCAGCACGGCTGCGACCGACAGAAAGGATAAGAGCATCGTGCGCATCGGCGCCTCCTTGGTTGCGTTTCAGGGGGTCGAGGCGCCGGATGTCCGACAGCTTCTAATCCCTCCGCCGGTACAAACCGGATCAGGTTCAGCGGGTTGGCGTGGTCTCGCCTCTCAGCCGGGCCGCAATGACGCGTCCGGCACCCCGTTAGAGCATCTTCAGAAATAGGCCCCCATGCGGCGGGAAGCAAGAGCGATGCCCCGCCCTTCCGTTCCTCCGGCGGGACTGCTAATGCCCTGATCCCATGAGCCGATACACCATCCTTCTCGGCGGCGAGCTTGTCCGCACCCCCGCCCTCGATCGCCAGATCGCCGGCACGCGCTTCATCGCCGCCGATTCCGGCATCCGCCACGCCGAGACGCTCGGCATCGTTCCCGAGCTGTGGGTGGGCGATTTCGATTCCGCGCCGCCGGACCTGCCGGATCATCTGGCATCGGTGCCGACGCAGAAATTCCCTGCCGACAAGGACAGCACCGACGGCGAACTGGCGGTAGACATCGCCCTTGAACAGGGCGCGACCGCGCTGGTGCTGGCCGGCGCTTTCGGCGGCGCGCGCGCCGACCACGCGTTCCTGCACCTTGCGCTGGCGCTGCGGCTGGCAGAGGCGGGAACCGAGGTGCTGCTGACGAGCGGCACGCAGGAAGGCCGCCCGCTCCTCCATCGCAAGACCACAGTCTTCGATTATTCGGACGGCACGCTGTTCTCGATCCTCGGCTTTTCGGAGCTGACCGGCCTGACCGTGCACGGCGCGAAATGGCCGCTTGAAGCCGTGCGCGTCCCGTTCGGTTCGTCGCTGACGATGTCGAACGAGGTGCGCGGCCGGCTCGGCGTCGGGCTTGAACAGGGCCGCGCCCTGCTCGTCGCCCATCCACTTACTTCAAAAGAGGGCTGACATGGCTCCCCCGCTTCTCAATCTCGCCGGCATCCGCCTGACCTTCGGCGGCACACCACTACTCGACGGCGCTGACCTCACCGTCGCGCCCGGCGACCGCATCGCGCTGGTCGGGCGCAACGGTTCGGGCAAGTCGACACTTCTGAAGATCGCGGCCGGTCTGGCCGAGGCGCAGGACGGCGAGGTTTTCCGCCAGCCGACAGCCACCATCCGCTATCTGGCGCAGGCGCCCGACATGGACGGCTTCGCCACGGTGCGCACCTATGTCGAGGCAGGTCTCGGCCCCGCCGATGATCCCTACCGCGCCACCTATCTGCTCGAACATCTGGGCCTCAGCGGCGATGAAGCACCGGGCGAGCTTTCGGGCGGCGAGGCCCGCCGCGCCGCACTTGCCCGCGTCATGGCCCCGGAGCCCGACATTCTGCTGCTCGACGAGCCGACCAACCATCTCGACCTCAATGTCATCGAGTGGCTGGAAGAAGAGCTGATCCGCTCCTCTTCGGCGCTCGTCATCATCTCGCACGACCGCCGCTTTCTCGAGCGCGTCTCGCGCGCCACCGTCTGGCTCGATCGCGGCCAGACAAGGCGGCTCGACCGGAGCTTTGCCCATTTCGAGGAATGGCGCGACCAGATTCTCGAGGAAGAAGAGCGCGACCAGCACAAGCTTGGTCGCCAGATCGCGCGCGAGGAACACTGGCTGCGCTATGGCGTCACCGCCCGGCGCAAGCGCAATGTGCGCCGCCTCGGCGAATTGCAGACCCTGCGCCAGCGCCACCGCACCTATCGCGGCGCGGAAGGCGCTGCCACCATGGTGGCGAGCGACGCGGCGGAATCCGGCAAGCTGGTGATCGAGGCGAAGTCGATCTCGAAGAGCTTTGGCGAGCTGACCGTCGTCAGCGACTTCTCCACCCGCATCCAGCGCGGCGACCGCATCGGCCTCGTCGGCCCCAATGGCGCCGGCAAGACCACGCTGCTGAAAATGCTGACCGGCGAGCTGAAGCCGGACGCGGGCAATGTGCGCCTCGGCGTCAATCTGGAGATCGCGACCCTCGACCAGAAGCGCGAGGCCGCCGACCCGAACGAGACGCTCGCCCATTATCTCACCGACGGGCGCGGCGAGAGCCTGATCGTCAATGGCGAGCAGCGCCATGTCGTCTCCTACATGAAGGATTTTCTGTTCAAGCCGGAGCAGGCGCGCACGCCGGTGCGCGAGCTTTCGGGCGGCGAGCGCGCCCGCCTGCTTCTGGCGCGCGTGCTGTCGCGTCCGGCCAATCTTCTGGTGCTGGACGAGCCGACCAACGACCTCGACATGGAGACGCTGGAATTGTTGCAGGAGCTCGTCGCGGGCTTTGCCGGCACGGTCATCCTCGTCAGCCATGACCGCGATTTCCTCGACCGCACCGTCACCAGCGTGATTGCTCCTGAAGGAAACGGGCGCTGGATCGAATATGCCGGCGGCTATTCCGACATGCTCTCGCAGCGCGGGACCTCGAAGCTGGACGACCGCAAGCTACGCGCGCGCAGCTCCGGCGATGACGACAAGCCCGCCGCCAGATCGCAGGAAGCCGCGAAGGCCGCCTCGAAAAAACTGTCCTTCAAGCAGAAATTCGCGCTCGAAAACCTGCCGAAGAAGATCGAGGCCGCGACCGACACGATCAACCGGCTGGAAGACCAGATCGCCGATCCGGGGTTTTACGACCGCGACCCGACAGGCTTCCAGAAAACCATCGCCGCCCTCGACAAGGAGCGCGCGGCACTCGCCGCCTTCGAGGAGGAATGGCTGGAACTGGAAATGCTCCGCGAAGAGCTGGAAGGGTAAATCGGTCAGGCCCCGTCCGCGGGCGGCGGCACGCGTCGCCCGGCCAGCGCCCGCCACAGCCTTCCGTCGATCGCGGCGAGGCCGAGGCCGATCAGCGCCATGCCGGCCAGATGGCGCGGCAGCAGCACCTCGTTGAGAAACAGGAAGCCAAGCAGAATGGCGCTGACCGGCACAAGGAAGGTGACCAGTGCCAGATTGCTGGCTCCGGCTGATGCCAGCAATCTGAAGAACAGCACATAGGCAAGCGCCGTCGAAAGCACCGCAAGCCCCGCCACGGCGCCGATTGCCGCCATTGACGGCATCGGCAGTTCCCACGGCCTGTCCACCACCAGCATGACCGGTACCAAAAGGATGCTGGCGGTCACCACCTGCCCGGTCGCCGTCACCAGCGGCGCCACGCCCATGGTGCGGAAGCGCCGCCCGTAAATGCTGGCCAGCGCATAGGACACCGTGGCCGACAGGCACATCAGCTGCGCCGTGACATGGCTGCCCAGATCCTGCACCGCATCGATGCCGACCATGACGGCAACGCCCAGAAAACCGATGACCACACCGATGAAGCGGTTGCCCGTCATCTTTTCGTCCGCAGTCAGGAAATGCGCGAATAGCACGGTGAACAGCGGCGTCGCCGCGTTGAGGATGGAGGCGACGCCGGCCGCGATATGCTGCTGGCCGCCGACGATCAGCGAAAAGGGAATGGCGTTGTTGGCAAGGCCGATGACGAAAAAGGCCGCCCATATGCGCCTGCCGGTCGGCAGTTTCAGCCCCGTCGCCCTCAACAGGACAAGCATCAGCACCGCCGCCACCACCACGCGCCCCACCACGACGGTGAACACCGGCAGTTCCCGCACCGCGATGGCGTTGAAGAAGAACGACCCGCCCCATAACAGCGACAGGCACAACAGGGTTGCCCATTCCGCCGGGGTCATCGGCCGGTTGGCCGCAACTGGTTTCGTCATGTCTCACCCCGAGCATTTCGCAGCCAGCTGAAAACAGCTGGCGTCGCATGAGTACGGCTAAAAAAGAGCAGAAATGCCGCGCGCTGGTCCCTGCCACGCGGTCAGGCTACTGGCGACCCGATTCCTGACGGCCGATCTATTTGCGGTTGTTCCCGGCGAAGGCGGCGCTGACGCCAAGGCCGATGAACAGCACGCCGCTCACATAGCGCTCGAAACGGGCATAGGAGCGGCTTTGACGCAGACGCTCACCCAGAGCCCCAGCCGCGAAAGCGTAGCATCCGTCGCTGACCACGCCGAGCGCCGTGAACACCAGCCCCAGAAAGGCGATCTGCATGGCCACATGCCCGCGCTCCACCTCGACGAACTGCGGCAGGAAGGCCAGGAAGAACAGGGCCGTCTTGGGATTGAGCAGATTGACGACGAAGCCGTCGCGAAACAGGCGCGGATAGCTGTGCGGCTTCATCTGCATGTCCGTGCCGCCCTCTTCGTCACGTCCGAAAATCTTGCGCAGGCCGATCCAGATCAGATAGGCGGCACCGGCATATTTGACGATGGAGAAGGCAACGGCCGAGGAGGCGAGCAGCGCCGAAAGGCCGAGCGCGGCGGCAGCGACGTGAACCAGCGTGGCGACATGGATGCCCATGTCGGAAACCAGGCCGGCCTTGCGCCCCTGCGCCACCGAACGCGCCACGATGTAAAGCACCGCTGGCCCCGGAATGATGAGCAGCGCGATGGCGGAGACCACGAACAGCCCGAGACTGGCCGCACTGGGAACAACGATTTCCATGGACGCCCCTCCCGGCAACCCTCGGCGGCTTTAAGCCGTCAGCCCCGCCCGGACATCATTGTCCGGACGCTTTCGCCTGCCATGCCTTGATCGCCTCGTCGAAGACCTTGTCGCCGGGAATGCCCTTTTCCATGGTGAGCAGGGCACGTCGGCCGGACTTGTAGATCACCGGCACGTCGATCCATTCCTGATTGCGCAGCAGCGACAGGTTGGCTTCCTGATCCGCCTTCGTGTCGTTGAGCGCGACGAGGAAATAACCGTCCGCGATCTTGGCCGGGATGCCGATCAGCGGATTGCCCGCTTCCTGCTCGGCCGCCTTCAGCGCAATGCGCAGAACATTGTCGATGCCGCCGCCCTCGAAACCGTCGGGCGTCAGGAAGATCATCTCGATGATGTGGCTGGCGGGAAGAGTGTCGTCGGCATTGCGACGGATGGTGAAGCGAAGCTGCACCTCCTTGCCCGGAACCTGAACCTCGCCACGGATGGCGGGCTCCGGCGGCTCGTCGCCGCCCGGCGATTCCTGAACCAGCGACCACACCACATTGCCGGGCTCAGCGGAGCCCTGCGCGACATTGGTGCGCTCTTCGTAGTAGATTGCCTTCTGGCCGACGGCCACGCCTGCCTGCCCGGTCTGGGCCTGCTGGGCCTGCGAAGGTGCGGCCGGCTGGCTGGAATCGGGAGCTGCCGAAGGCGGAGGCGTCGTCAGCGCCACGACCGAGGAGCCCTCACCGATGGAACTGCCGCCGCCGGCCGGGCCGGGATCGGTTTCCTTGCCGTCGGGCAGCAGGCGCTGGGTGAATTTTTCCGAACCTTCGCCATTGCCGGTCGCTGGAGGGGAAGCAGGAGCCGGCGCGGGCGTTGCCGGCTGCGCATCGGCCGTATTCTCGGCAGGCGGGGGCACCTTGACCGGCTTGACGACAATCGGCTTCGGATCGCCATCGCTGCTTGCGAACATGGTGCCGAAGGCATCCCCGAGGGCGTCCTTGTTGAGCCAGGCCGCGTAGCCGCCACCGCCCAGAACCAGCAGTGCCAGCAGGCCGATGATCAGCCCCCGGTAGCTTCTGCGCCCGCGTTCTTCCTCGAAGTCGAACGCAAGTTCGGGCTGGCGGTCCACAGGCGGCTCAGGCGGGATGTCGAACAGCTCATCGTCATCATCCTGCGGATATGCGTTGCCGGCAGGGGAACGACCTGTCCCGATATCGGCTTCGCCGGCATCGACTTCAGGCTCGTATCGGAACGGTTCCGCGCGGGAAACCGGCTCTCCACGGTCCGAAAAGGGTTTTGTGCCTATGTCCTCGGCAGGCCCGGGAGCGGCTGGAGGCGGCACCGGCTTTTCCGACGGGAGAGGAGAAGCAGGCGTCTTGGCAGGGAAAGCAGCAGGTGTCGGCGCCGCCGGTTCCAATCTTGTCGGAGCCGGGGCTGAAGCCGACGTCTGCGCGGGCGCAGCCGCAGGGGGCGTGCGGCCAATGACCGGAGCAGACACGGCCGGAGCCGTATGCGTCTGCTGGTTCTTGTTGCGGTCGATGGAGGAGAAGATGTTCTCCAGCTCGGCCAGCGGGTCGATTTCAGGTTCCGGTGGAGGTGGCGGCGGCGCGAAATCGCGCTCGACCGTGGCGATGGCGTCCTCCAGCATCTTCTTCTGGCGTTCGGCCACCGCTTCCGGCGGCTGCGGATCCAGAGCGGCCAGCTTGGAAGCGATCGTCGCACGGGCCTTGTCATAGACCCTGGCCCGGATCTCGGGCGTGGTTTCGCCCAGACCGCCGAGCGTCTTCTTCAGAACCGCAACGAAATCTGCCATGCTACAGTCGACCTGTCCTTGTCATCGGCGGCGCGGAGCCCACGGCCCGCCCCGCCGAACGGGCATAGTTAATCCTGAAACGGGTCCGTCACAAGTATCGTGTCGTCCCGCTCCGGGCTGGTGGAAAGCAGCGCCACCGGGGCGCCGATCAGTTCCTCGATGTGGCGCACATACTTAACTGCCTGCGCCGGCAGATCGTTCCAGCTGCGCGCGCCGGCGGTCGTTTCCTTCCAGCCTTCCAGCGTCTCGTAGATGGGCTGTACACGAGCCTGCGCGCCCTGGCTGGCCGGCAGATAGTCGATCTTCTCGCCATCGAGCATATAGCCGGTGCACACCTTGATCTCGTCGAGACCGTCGAGCACGTCGAGCTTGGTGAGCGCGATGCCCTTGATGCCGTTGACGGCGACGGCCTGGCGCACCAGCACGGCATCGAACCAGCCGCAGCGGCGCTTGCGGCCGGTGACGACGCCGAATTCATGGCCGCGCGTGCCGAGGAACTCGCCGATCTCATTGACCTGCTCGGTCGGGAACGGGCCTTCGCCGACGCGCGTGGTGTAGGCCTTGGTGATGCCGAGCACATAGCTGAGCGCGCCGGGCCCGATGCCGGAGCCGGCGGCGGCCTGCCCGGCCACCGTGTTGGACGAGGTCACGAAAGGATAAGTGCCATGGTCTATGTCGAGCAGCGTGCCCTGTGCGCCCTCGAACAGGATGCGCTCGCCCGCCTTGCGGCAATCGTCCAGCACCTTCCACACGCGGTCCATGTAGGGCAGGATCTCGCCGGCGACCGACGTCAGCTCCTGCATGATCGCCTCATGCGCCACCTCGGCGTGGCCCAGCCCCTTGCGCAACGCATTGTGATGCGTCAGCAGACGGTCCACCTTTGCCGGCAGTGTTTCGAGATCCGCCAGATCCATCACCCTGATGCCACGGCGGCCGACCTTGTCCTCATAGGCAGGACCGATGCCGCGCCGCGTCGTTCCGATCTTCGTTCCGGAATTGGAGGCCGCGTCTTCGCGGAAACCGTCCAGTTCCCTGTGCAGGGAAAGAATAAGCGCGGTATTTTCGGCGATTTTCAGGTTGTCGGGATTAATTTCCACGCCCTGCCCGCGCAGCTTGGCCACTTCGGCCACGAAGGCATGCGGATCGAAGACCACGCCATTGCCGATGATGGAGAGCTTGTTGCGCACCACGCCCGAAGGCAGCAGCGACAGCTTGTAGACGTTGCCATCGACGACGAGCGTATGCCCGGCATTGTGCCCGCCCTGAAAACGCACCACCACATCGGCGCGCTCCGACAGCCAGTCCACGATCTTGCCCTTGCCTTCGTCGCCCCATTGCGAGCCGACGACCACCACATTGGCCATGTCTTCTTCCCTTCAATCGGGCCGCAATCCAGCGCGCCCGTAAAAACGACAGGCCTCTATAGCGTCCACAAACGCTGCGCGCGACCTTTGTTTGCCGTTTGGAGGCGCTGGCAGCACAACAATTTTGGCTGAGGCGTGGTTTATCTGGCAAGAAGAGCCATTACAACGTCCCGAACGCACTTGCCTTCCGTCCCGGTGGTTTCCATCCCATGAAACAGAACCCTTATCTCCTGCTGGCGGCAGCCACATTGTTCTGGGCGGGAAATTCCGTTGCAGGCAAGATGGCGGTCGGCCATGTGTCGCCGATGTTCCTCAACGCCATCCGCTGGGGCATCGTGCTGGTTGTTCTGGCTGTTGCCGGGCGCCGCGAGATCATGGCGGACTGGCCCGTCATCCGCCAGCACAAATGGTACCTGCTGGCCATGGGCGCCATCGGGTTCACCATTTTCAGCGCGGCGCTCTACAGCGCGCTCCTCTACACCTCCGCCACCAATGCCAGCATCGAGCAGGGCGGCATCCCCCTGCTAGTCTTCATCTTCAGCTACCTGCTCTATGGCACCCGCACCACGCTTGCCCAGTTCGGCGGCTTCGTGCTGTCGTTCGCGGGCATCATACTCACCGCCACGCATGGCGAACCGGAGCGGATCCTGCAGCTCGACGTCAACTTCGGCGACGCCCTCATGATCATCGCCATCCTGACCTACGGCTTCTACACCGCCGCCCTGCGGCGCAAGCCGCAGCTTCACTGGATGAGCCTGATGGCGGCGCTGTGCGCGGGCGCGTTCATCAGCGCCCTGCCCCTGCTCTGGGCGGAAATGGCGGCCGGAGCGCTGATCCTGCCCGATGCCACGGGCTGGGCGATCATCGCCTATGTCCTGCTGTTCCCGTCGCTGCTGTCGCAGATCTTCTACATACGCGGCGTCGAGATCATCGGCGGCAACCGCGCCGGCCTGTTCATCAACCTTTTGCCGGTCTGGGGCGCACTGCTGGCAGTCGTCATCCTCGGCGAGGAATTTCAGGCCTATCACGCCATTGCGCTGGTTCTGGTGCTGTCGGGGGTGCTCGTCGCCGAGTGGGACGGACGCCGCCGGGCCTCGGGCGCCCGGACGTAAAAAAGGCCGGGGAACCCGTCCCCGGCCTTGTTCTGAATATGTGAAGCTGTGGTCTACAGACCGTTGACGTCGAACTGCAGGCGCTTGGCCGAATCGATCTTTTCGTGCGCGCGCACCTCGGCCAGAGCATCTTCCGGGAACGGCGCATCGAGATAGAGCAGCGCGATCGCATCGCCGCCGGGGCGGTTGCGGCCCAGCGCGAAGTTGGCGATGTTGACCTCATGCTTGCCGCACAGCGTGCCCAGGAGACCGATAATGCCGGGCGCATCGGCATTGGTCGTGTAGAGCATGTGCTGGCCGACCTCGGCATCGAGATTGATGCCCTTGATCTGTATGAAGCGCGGCTTGCCGTCGGAAAAGCAGGTCCCGGCGATCGAACGCTCCTGATGCTCGGTCTTCACCGTCAGCCTGATATAGCCGTCGAAGACGCCGGACTTGTCGCGCTTGACCTCGGCGACGATGATGCCGCGCTCCTTCACCATGATCGGTGCCGACACCATGTTCACATCGGCCACCTGCGGGCGGATCAGGCCGGCAAGGGCAGCACTGATCAGCGCCCTGGTGTTCATCGTTGCGGTCGAACCGTCAAAAAGGATCTCGACTTCCTTGATCGGATCTTCCGTGACCTGACCGACGAACGCGCCCAGCACTTCGGCAAGCTTCACGAACGGCTTGAGGCGTGGCGCTTCCTCGGCGGTGATCGAGGGCATGTTGATGGCGTTGGAAACCGCGCCCTTGACCAGATAGTCCGACATCTGCTCGGCAACCTGCAGGGCGACATTCTCCTGAGCTTCCGAGGTCGAAGCGCCCAGATGCGGCGTGCAGACCACGTTTTCCATGTTGAACAGCTCGTTGTCCGTCGCCGGCTCGACCTCGAACACGTCGATGCCGGCGCCCGCCACCTTGCCGCTCTTCAGCGCGGCGATAAGGTCGGCCTCGACGATCAGGCCGCCGCGGGCGCAATTGATGATGCGCACGCCGTCCTTCATCTTCGCAATGGATTCGGCGTTGATGATGTTGCGGGTCTTGTCGGTCAGCGGCGTGTGCAGGGTGATGAAGTCGGCGCGGGCCAGCAGCTCTTCAAGTTCCACCTTCTCGACGCCCAGCTCTTCGGCGCGGCTTTCGGAGAGGAACGGGTCGAAGGCCACCACATGCATCTTCAGGCCGACGGCGCGGGTCGCCACGATCGAGCCGATATTGCCGGCGCCGATGATGCCCAGCGTCTTGCCGGTGATCTCGACGCCCATGAAGCGGTTCTTCTCCCACTTGCCGGCATGGGTGGAAGCATTGGCTTCCGGCAGCTGGCGGGCCACGGCGAACATCAGCGCAACGGCATGCTCGGCGGTGGTGATGGAGTTGCCGAACGGCGTGTTCATCACGATGATACCGCGACGCGAGGCGGCCGGAATGTCGACATTGTCGACGCCGATGCCGGCGCGGCCGACAACCTTCAAATTGGTCGCGGCGGCGATCAGCTTTTCCGTCACCTTGGTGGCCGAGCGGATGGCAAGGCCATCATACTGGCCGATGACTTCGAGAAGCTTTTCCTTGTCCTTGCCGAGATCGGGCAGGTAATCGACCTCGACGCCGCGATCCTTGAAGATCTGGACGGCGGTAGGAGAAAGCTTGTCGGAAACGAGTACGCGGGGCGCCATGATGGCCTCCTTCGTCTGAAAATCTGGAAATTCGGGAGAGGAATGGGCCGCCTGACAGCAGGCAGCCCGAAATCACGATCAGGCAGCGGCCTTCAGCGTCGCCTTCTGCTGGGCGAAGGCCCAGTCGAGCCATGGCATCAGCGCTTCGAGATCGGAGGTCTCGACAGTCGCGCCGCACCAGATGCGAAGGCCCGGAGGGGCATCGCGATAGTGGCCGATGTCATAGGCGACGCCCTGCTTGTCGAGCAGCGCGACCACCCCCTTGGCGAAGGCCGCCTGACCATCCGCGTCGAGCGCTGCGATGTCGGGATCGACGATCGACAGGCATACGGACGTGTTCGAGCGCGTTGCCGGATCGGTGGCGAGATTGGCGAGCCAGTCCGACGTTTCCACGAAGCGGTCGACAACGGCGAAATTGGCGTCGGCGCGGGCGACCAGCGCATCCAGTCCGCCGATCTCCTTCGCCCAGCGCAGCGCGTCGAGATAGTCCTCGAGCGCCAGCATGGACGGCGTGTTGATGGTCTCGCCCTTGAAGATGCCTTCGATCAGCTTGCCGCCCTTGGTCATGCGGAAGAGCTTCGGCATCGGCCAGGCGGGCACGTAGCTTTCCAGCCGCTCGACAGCGCGGGGCGACAGGATCAGCATGCCGTGCGCGCCCTCGCCGCCCAGCACCTTCTGCCAGGAGAAGGTCACGACATCGAGCTTCGCGAAATCGAGACGCTGTGCGAAAGCCGCCGAAGTCGCGTCGCAGATCGTCAGGCCCTGACGGTCGGCGGGAATGAAATCGCCATTGGCCACGCGCACGCCGGATGTGGTGCCGTTCCATGTGAAGACCACATCGCGGTCGAAATCGATCTGCGCAAGGTCCGGCAGCTCGCCATAGGGCGCCTCGATCCTGCGGATGTCGGGAAGCTTCAGCTGCTTGACCACATCGGTCACCCAGCCGGCGCCGAAGGATTCCCAGGCGACCAGATCGACGCCGCGCGGACCGAGCAGCGACCACAGCGCCATCTCGACGGCGCCGGTATCGGAGGCAGGAACGATGCCGATGCGGTAATCGGCCGGAACCTGCAGAATTTCACGGGTAAGATCGATGGCCTCGGCCAGCTTGTTCTTGCCAAGCTTTGCTCGATGCGAGCGCCCGAGCGCGGCATCGGCAAGCGCTTCGAGCGACCAACCGGGACGCTTCGCGCAGGGACCAGAGGAAAAACGGGGATTGGCCGGACGCTTGTCCGGCAGAGGCAGTGCTGTCATCGTGGTCTATCCTTCCAGATAGGTAGCCCCTCGTTGGGGAGGGGTGGCCCACGGACGGCGATATGCCTTCATGCCTCAGGCGTCAAGAGGAAAGTTGATGTCGCGGGCGGAACACATCCGCACGCGCAAAAAGGCCGCACATGCGAAAAGGGCGGACCGGAGCCCGCCCTCGTAAGAATCCGTTCGAGGTCCCGTTCACCACAGGTCGTAGCGCAGGCCGACCTTGATCTGATGGTTGTCGATGCCCTTGTGCTGGGAAATACCGGAGGTGCCATCCAGCGAGAAATACTCCGCATCGGGCGAAGACAGATACTGGTAGCCGACATCCAGAACCAGATTGTCCGTCAGCTTGTAGGCTGCGCCGGCAGCAAGCGAATAGGCGAAAGAATATTCGCTCTTCTTCCCCGAAGCGGCAAGTATTCCGGTAGGATCGGTGTAGCTGTACGACGCGCTGCTGCGCGACTGCATCACGCCGATGCCGGCCCCGACATAGGGGGTGATGCCGACATAGGTGCCGAGATCGACATAGCCGTTGACCATCGCCGTCCAGGCGTTGTTCTTGACCCGCGCCGTCAGATCGGCGGTGCCGTCGGTGCCCCATGCATCGGTTTTGTTGCCGGGAAGCCAGCCGATGTTCACGTCGCCGCGCAGATAGTCGTTGAAATGGTAGCCGAAGCCGAGGCTGGCGAAGACGGGCTTTTCCTTTTCGGAAAAGCTGAAAACCGTGGAATCGAAATTGACGTGCTTGTAGCTTTCCTCGGGAAGATAGGCCACATCGCCGCGCAGATACCAGCCTGAACCGATCTCGACGGGAACATATTCCGGCGCTTCTTCCACAAAGATCGGCGGATCGTAATCGGCCGCCGATGCGGCAGCCGTCAGAAGAGCAAGCGGGGCCGTTGCCAGCGCCAGCGCGATGCAAGTGTTCAGCTTCATGTCACCAACTCCCGAGGTTGGCGCTGGTCGAAAAAAGGGAAACCCAGCCGCCTGTCATGAAGCATTGTTAACCATACCGGTTAAATCAGCGTTAAGGCTAACCAATCCTTTCAGCACCCACGGCACAAAGAGTTTGCGTTGCCGGGCGAAAAAGCAAAACCGCCCGGCGCATGGCCGGGCGGTGGAAAACAGGCTGTTCTGGAAGCTGACGCTACTTGGTGTAGATCGGCTCCGGCTCGTAGACGACCGTCTGCGGCTCTTCGCAACGACCAGATCCCTCGCCGAAGGTGTAGCGCAGACCGCCACGAACCTCATGGTTGTTCAGGCCCTTGTCGTGCCCGGGACCCGCGCCGATGCCGCCGGCTGGCCCGGCATAGTCGAACATCTTGCCGCCTTCGATGCGGGTGAAGCGATAACCGACATCGAGGTCGAGATTCTTCGTCAGGCAGTAGGATGCGCCGGCAGCAAGCGAATAGGCGAAGCGCCAGCCCTTCTTTCCGCCATGCGTCGTGGTGGAGCAACCCGGATTGTTCGGGTCGTCGCAGATGGTGTTGTCGAGCTTGTCCCATTTCACATGGGCGCCGCCGATGCCGCCGCCCACATAGGGCGTTATCCTGTGCCAGGTGCCGAGGTCGACATAGGCATTGGCCAGCAGAAGCAGCGCCGAATAGGAGGTGGTGTCGACAGAGGTGCACTGGCTGGCGCCGCACCAGCCACTCGTGCCGCCGCGGAACTTCGACTTGGCCAGCCAGTCGAGTGTCAGATCGGTGCGGAAACGGTTGTCGAACTGATAACCGGCGCCGATGCCCGCCGACATGGCGCCTTTGAGCTTATGATGATCGAAGCTGCCTGTGCCCGGACTGGCGCCATAGGTGATGTAATCGGCGCCGCGGAATTTCGACCAGTGGTAGTCCACGTCGCCGCGGATGTACCAGCCGCTGTAGCTGCCCTGCTCTTCATAAACCACCGGCGCTGGATCGCGGATCACCAGCGGCTCGTCCGTAATGTCCGCTGCCAGTGAAGGACCGGCGAAACCAGCTACCAGGCCCGCCCCGATGCCGGCCAAAACAGCTTTCCTTGCGAAGCTGAACATCCTTGTCTTCCCCTGAATGCCCTGACCCGAAGAGGGTCTGAAAATCATTGCGTTCAGTAAGGACAATGAATGGTAACGGTTAAGGGTGATTTAACCCTGCTCATTAACCACGTGTCTGGCGTAAAAAAATCGCACACAGGTTGCGGTCGGCGCATCACCTGAAAGGCCGGACAAAACTTGCCCGGCCGCAAACCCCAGAGAAACAAGCAAAGTTTCAGGCTGCGCTGCGCACCTGGGAGAGAACCTGCACGATGTCGTCGACCACGGATTCCACCAGCTTCGCGTCATCGCCTTCTGCCATGACGCGGATGAGAGGCTCGGTTCCGGATGGCCGGATGACCACGCGACCACCCTCTCCAAGCCGGTTACGTCCTTCTTCGATGGCTTCCTGAACCTGCTTCTCCTCCAGCGGCGCGCCGCCGGAGATACGCACATTCTTGAGCAGCTGCGGCACCGGCTCGAACTTCTTCGCCACTTCGCTGACCGGCTTGTTCAGCCGCTTGATGCAGGCCAGAACCTGCAGGGCGGAAACCAGCCCGTCGCCGGTGGTGGAGAAATCGGACAGAACAATATGGCCGGACTGCTCGCCGCCCACATTCAGGCCGTTGGCGCGCATATGCTCGACCACATAGCGGTCGCCGACCTTGGTGCGGTGGAGGTCAAGTTTCAGTCCGGTGAGAAAACGCTCCAGACCGAGATTGGACATGATGGTGGAAACCACGCCGTTGCCGGTGAGGCGGCCGCTCTGATGCCAGGATTCAGCGATAAGCGCCATGATCTGGTCGCCATCGACGATCTCGCCCTTTTCATCGACGATCACCACCCGGTCGGCGTCGCCGTCGAGCGCGATACCGATATCGGCGCGCACTTCGTGGACCTTGTTTTGCAGGCCCGCGGGATGCGTCGAGCCACATTCCTTGTTGATGTTGAAACCGTTGGGATCGTCATTGATCGAGATGACGTCGGCGCCCAGTTCCCACAGCGCGGCCGGGGCGACCTTGTAGGCAGCGCCATTGGCGCAGTCGATGACGATGCGCAGACCCGACAGGGACATGGAACGCGGCAGGGTGCGCTTGGCAAATTCGATATAGCGGTCATGGACACCGTCGACACGCTTGGCCCGGCCAAGGCCCTCCGGGTCGGCAAGCGCCATGTCGACACCATTGTCGAGCAGTGATTCGATGCGCCCCTCGATCTTGTCGGAAAGCTTGTAGCCGTCAGGCCCGAACAGCTTGATACCATTGTCCTGAAAGGGATTGTGCGATGCCGAGATCATGACGCCCATGTCGGCGCGCAGGGATCGCACCAGCATGGCGACGGCCGGTGTCGGAATGGGGCCGAGCAGGAAGACATCCATGCCGGCCGCACACAGACCGGCCACCATGGCGTTTTCGATCATGTAGCCGGAAAGCCGCGTGTCCTTGCCGAGCACGACGCGATGGCGATGGCTGCCGCGCTGGAACGACAGACCCGCCGCCATGCCCACACGCATGGCAATCTCCGCCGTCATCGGAAATTTGTTGGCCTGCCCGCGAATACCGTCGGTGCCGAAGTAACGTGCCATGAAAAGCTTCCCCTTACCGATCGCACAGTGGCGTCTATTGCCACACCCAGCCCCGCACCCGATATCAAATTATATGATTGGAAGTCATCATTCCAAGGTAAACGGTGAACTGAATTTGGAAAATATCTCGCCCAAATCATAAGATTTCCTGACGGAAGGCTCTTTTCCTCCCCGAAAAAGCCGTCCCGCACACCCCTTCAAAAGAAAACGCCGCGCAGAGCGCGGCATTTTCCATGTGTCGGCGCGGTCGCCGGGGAACTCAGTTCTGCGGCTGGGGTTCCATGCCGCCTTCCGGCTCCGGACCCTTCTTCTTGCCTTTCGCGGTGCCGCCGGCCTTGGGCACGGCCGAGCCGCGGCTGGTCGGCGTATCGTCGCCCAGATCGCGCGAAGGCTTGTTTCCGGCCAGCAGGTCCCTGATCTCGTCGCCGGAAAGCGTCTCGTATTCGAGCAGCCCTTCCGCCAGCGCGATCCAGTCCTTCTTCTTCTTGGTCAGGACATTCATCGCAGTGGTGTAGGCTTCCTCGATCAGGCGGCGAACTTCGGCATCGATGATCTGCGCGGTCTCTTCCGAGATATTCTGGGTGCGCGCGACCGAATGGCCGAGGAACACCTCTTCCTGATTGTCGCCATAGGCAACATGGCCGAGCTTGTCGGAGAAGCCCCAGCGCGTGACCATGGCACGGGCGAGCTTGGTCGCCTGCTCGATGTCCGAAGATGCGCCGGAGGTGATGTTTTCCTTGCCGAACTTGAGTTCTTCCGCCACGCGGCCACCCATCATGATCGCCAGACGCGAGATCATGTATTTGTAGCTCATCGAGTAGCGGTCGCCCTCGGGCAGCTGCATGACCATGCCGAGCGCACGGCCGCGTGGAATGATGGTCGCCTTGTGCAGCGGATCGGCGGACGGAACATTGAGCGCCAGAATGGCGTGGCCGGCCTCGTGATAGGCGGTCAGCTCCTTCTCGGCCTGCGTCATGGCCGAGGAGCGGCGCTCCGCGCCCATCATGATCTTGTCCTTGGCGTCCTCGAACTCGGCCATGGTGACGAGGCGCTTGTTGCGCCGCGCCGCCATCAGCGCCGCTTCGTTGACGAGGTTCATCAGGTCCGCGCCGGAGAAGCCGGGCGTACCGCGTGCCAGCACCTTAAGATCGACATTCGGCGCCAGCGGCACGTTGCGCACATGCACCTTGAGGATCTTCTCGCGGCCGACGATGTCGGGGTTCGGCACCACGACCTGCCGGTCGAAACGGCCGGGACGCAGCAGAGCCGGGTCGAGCACGTCGGGACGGTTGGTGGCGGCGATCAGGATGATCGATTCGTTGGACTCAAAACCGTCCATCTCGACCAGAAGCTGGTTCAGCGTCTGCTCGCGCTCGTCATTGCCGCCGCCGAGACCGGCGCCGCGATGACGACCCACCGCATCGATTTCGTCGATGAAGATGATGCAGGGCGAGTTCTTCTTGGCCTGGTCGAACATGTCGCGCACGCGGCTTGCGCCGACGCCCACGAACATTTCAACGAAATCCGAGCCGGAAATGGTGAAGAATGGCACATTGGCTTCACCCGCAACCGAGCGCGCCAGCAGCGTCTTGCCGGTGCCGGGAGGGCCGACGAGCAGCACGCCGCGCGGAATCTTGCCGCCGAGACGCTGGAATTTCTGCGGATCGCGCAGGAACTCGACGATTTCCTCAAGATCCTGCTTGGCCTCGTCCACGCCCGCCACATCGGCGAAGGTGACGCGGCCATGCGCCTCGGTCAGAAGCTTGGCCTTGGACTTGCCGAAACCCATGGCGCGGCCGGAACCGGACTGCATCTGGCGCATGAAGAAAATCCACACGCCGAGGATCAGGATCATCGGCAGCCACGACAGGAGATAGCCGAAAAGCGTGTTGGAACCGTCGGTCTCCGGGCGCGCATTGATGGTCACGCCCTTGGCCTCAAGCTTTGAAACCAGCGACGGATCGCCCGGCGAATAGGTCTGGAAACCGGAAGCGCTGTCGCCGTAGGAACCGCTGATGCGGTCGCCGGCGATGGTCACGGTCTTGACGCGGCCCGACTGAACATCCTGCAGGAACTGCGAATAGGGAATGTCGGTCGCGGCTCCGCGCGTCTGCGGCGTCTGGAACAGATTGAAGAGAGCGATAAGCAGAACCGCTATGATCGCCCAGAGCGCAAGGTTGCGGTAGTTCGGATTCATCGATTGTCCCGTTGGCGGCCGTCAGGCGCGCGTCGTTGAAAGGAGCCTTCGCCTAACATAGGCAGCCCATACTCCATTGCCAAGCAAAAGCACGACAATCGGTTAAGGCGGCGCATTGTCCCTGTCCGGCTGTCTAAACCGCTGCGTTCGGCAAAGGCAGCGGAGGAAGCGGCGATGCCATTGCAAGTTCTGCCAGAATCCCGGCCGACTGAACATCGAAACCCGGCAAAAAACGGGCGAAAGGCGCAATCACTGGCATGAGTGCGACATTTTCTCCGGCGCAATCCACCTCCGGCTCGGCGGCGAGGGCCGCACGCACGAGGCTCACCGGCACATCAGGGAGCGGAAATGGGTCTGGCAGAGTTCCGGCGACGGGTTTGCCCCTGGAAAGGACCGCGCCCGCGCGAATGACCGAAGCAGCGGCCGTTTTCCGCATGCTAACCCTGAAGCGTCCATCCCAGAGCATTCCGTCCACTGCCCGCAGGGGCGCCGGCAGGCCGCGCGCCTCGCGCAGCAGGAAAATGCCGGTCCGTCTTGCATCGACCAGAACCCGCGCCAGCGTCGCGCGATGCGAACCGCCCTTCCCCAGCGCCTCCAGCAAAGAGGTGACAGCCGCCTCGTCCGGCAGCATGGGAAGACCGCCGATGGTCGACAGCAACAGACGCAGCGCATGGATAGCGGCAGCGCGATCTTCTTCGTCCGCGAAAGCGGGATGCAGCCTGAAAAGTCCCCGGGCGGGGCGGGAGGCATGGCGGCGGATCAGACTGGCCGCGCGCGCATCGAGATCGCTTCGGTTCCTGCCTGCCGCCTCTGCCACCTTCAGGGCCGCAGCGATGCCGGGCTCACCGAGGGCGGCACGCACGCGGGGCCGCTCATAGCTATGGTCCTCATTGGTGGGATCGTCCATCCAGCCGGCACCTCTTGTCCGCAACATGGCGCGTAGAGCCTCGCGGCGCATGCGAAGCAAAGGCCGGACGATCCAGATATCTCCGTCGAACAGGGTAAAAGGGGCCATGCCGGCAAGCCCGCGCTCCGTTGCGTCAACGACGTCGCGGCGCTCCAGCCGCATGGTCACGGTCTCGGCCTGATCGTTGGCCGTGTGGCCTGTCAGCACCATCGGGATGCCTTTGTCGCGGGCAACCCCGGCCAGCAGGTCGTAACGCGCATCGCGCGCGGCGGCGAGAAGGCCCGTCTTGGGCTTCTGGCCCTCCCACACGCGAATTCGATGTTCGATGCCGAGCGAAGCGCACAGAGCGCCGACTTTCAACGCCTCGTCATGAGAGGCGGGGCGCAGGGCGTGATCGACCGTTACCGCGACGAGCCTCGCGTGCGGCCGATGCCTGCGGCAAAAATCGTTGAGAAGAAAGAGAAGTGCGGTGGAATCGCTGCCGCCCGAAATTGCCACGACCGCACCGCGTGACAGATCGAGATCAAAAAAAAGGCGGGCTTCGTGGTCCGGTTCTGCTTCCAGCGTCAGCACGACGCGAGCGCCCGTTCCTGTTTTACGCGTTCCTTCAGAGCACCCGATGCGTTGGGGTAGCGCTTGCCGATCTCGCCGAAGGTGGCGCAGGCCACATCGCGCTGCTTGAGACCCACCAGCGAAACGCCGAGCTTGAGCAGCATGTCGGGGGCCTTCTTTGCCTTGGGATAGCTCTTGCTGGCGGCAAGGAAGACTTCGGCGGCATCACGATACTTCTGCTGCCCGAGCAGGGATTCGCCCAGCCAGTAATGCGCGTCGGCAGCGTTTGCATCCTTGGGAAAACGCTCGATATGCTCGCGGAAACCGGCTTCGGCGGTGCTGTAATCACCTGAAAGCACGAACTGATAGGAGTTCCGGTAGAGCTCCTGCGGGTTGTCGGTGCGCGGCAGGGCTGCAACCACCGTATTCCCGCTATCGGCCGGCGGTGTCGCCGAAGCACCGGGGTCGGTCACTGTTACCGAGCGCGTGCCGGCGCCGGCATCGATGACATTTCCGTCCTTGTCGACGGTGATGGTGCCGAAATTACCGGGAGGGGTACCCGGAATGAGCTTGCCCGGCTCGCCATCGCCGGAATCGACGATGATGTCCTCCACGGTGGATCCTCCGGCGACATCGCCGGAGGTTGTTGGGCCAGAGGTTGCGGGGTCGGAATTCGTTGCGCCGGGGGCAGCGGCAATGGAACTGCCCGAACCGCCCGCATCCGATTTTTTCTGCCCGCCCTGTGACCCTTCTTCGAGCTGCTGGAGGCGAAACTCATTGTCCTCCTGCTGCTTGCGGATCTGCTCCTGCATTTGCAGGATCTGGAAGTTGAGTTCCTCGACCTTGCCGTTGAGAGAGCGAATCTGCTCTTCCAGCGCCGTCATGCCGCCGCTCTGGGCCAGCTGAACGGTGCCTTCATCCTTTTTGGCGCCGAACAGGTCGGGCAGTTCCACGCCCGGCAGCTTGAAGGAAAAGCCGCCGCGCTCGGCAGCCGCAGGTCCGGCTTCGCTCGCCATGGCGGCCGCGCCGGACAGAAGCAGCACAGCCAGCGTGCCGCTCAGGATTGATCTTAGATGCATGAGCCTCTCGCCATTACAGTGAAACCCGGTTTCGCGTCCTGCTCTCCCGTCGAGGTCAGGAACAGCACCGTTTCTAGCAGGGCGCGAGACTTCGGCCAAATTTTGTTTGAAGCTTATTTCAATGAAAAAGGCGGCTCCGGGAGCCGCCTTTTTGTCACTTTGAAAGCCCGTGCTTCCCTATCAGGAGCCGGCGCCGCCCAGCGTGGTGACGGCGCGACGGTTCTGCGACCAGCAGGAGATGTCGTCGCAAACGGCGACCGGACGTTCCTTGCCGTAAGAGATGGTCTTGATGCGGTTGGCGGCAACGCCCTGCGACGAGAGATAGTCGCGGGTCGCGGCAGCACGGCGGGCACCGAGCGCAAGGTTGTATTCGCGGGTGCCGCGTTCGTCGGCATGGCCTTCGACAACGATCGAATACTGGCGATAACGGTTGAGCCACTGAGCCTGACGGGCCAGCGTCTGCTGAGCGTCGGCGCGGATGGACGAAGAGTCCAGATCGAAGAAGATGCGATCGCCGACATTGACGGTGAAGTCCTGCGCCGAGCCGGGCGTCGCCGCGCTGCCGCCGAGGCCGAGATCAGCTGCGTTGTTGGGGGTCTTCTTGGATGCGCAGCCGGCAAGCGCCAACGAGGCTACGAGCGCGACCATCACGGGGTTTGCTGCTAGTTTTGCGATACGGCGCATACCGCCTCTCCTTCGCATTCGAGTGACTTCGTTGATCTGCCAGTAACCACATCTCGGTTAACCGGCACTCAAAAAACACGGTTAAAATTCGGTTCACGCATCCGGCGAGCCCCCTGAATGCGCATCCCTCTCACTGGCATGCAGCCAGATGACGACAAAGAGGCGAAATCTTGTCCGCCTCCCCGTCGCGGGCTATTTTAAGCCCGTATCCGGCCGAAAAAGCCGCGAATGGAGCGCAATTGCCACGCTCCATCCTTCATCAGCTTCAGTCGAGCAACGGCGACCAGGCCGGATCGGACCCGAAATTCGGGGTTGGAATTTGCTGCTCGTTGCGCCCGGTCAGATCGACCGAATAGAGCTTAGGCCCGCCGGCACCCGGCGTTTCCTTCAGATACATGATCACCCGGCCGTTGGGCGCCCATGTCGGGCCTTCCTGGAGGAAGCCGGAGGTCAGGATACGCTCACCCGAACCGTCCGTGCGCATCACGCCGATCTGGAACTGGCCGCCCGACTGCTTGGTGAAGGCCACCAGATCGCCGCGCGGCGACCACACCGGCGTGGAATAGGTACCCTCACCGAAAGAGATGCGCGTCTGGCCCGACCCATCGGCCCCCATCACATAGATGTGAGGACGGCCGCCGCGGTCGGAGGTGAAGACGATCTTCGAGCCGTCCGGCGAATAGGAGGGCGAGGTATCGATGGCGTTGGAATTGGTGAGGCGCGTGGTGTTCCTGCTCCTCAGATCCATGGAATAGATGTTGGAGTTACCATCGTCGCGCATCAGGCTCATGATCACCCGCTGACCATCCGGCGAGAAGCGCGGCGCGAAGGTCATGCCGGGGAAATTGCCGACGAGTTCGCGCTGGCCGGTCTCAAGCTGCAGCAGATAGACGCGCGGCTGTCCGCTCTCATAGGACATGTAGGTGATTTCCTGCCGGTTCGGCGAGAAACGCGGCGTCATCACGATGGAGCGGCCATCGGAGAGGAAGCGGGCATTGGCGCCGTCCTGGTCCATGATCGCCAGCCGCTTCTTGCGCGCATTCTTGGCGCCCGATTCATCGATGAACACGACACGGGTGTCGAAGTAGCCCTTCTCGCCGGTCAGCCGCTCATAGATCGCGTCGGCGATGATATGGGCGACGCGGCGGGTATTGGCGCCGTTGGCGAAGAACTGCTCGCCCGAAAGCTGCTGTCCGGCAAAGGTGTCCCACAGCCGGTATTCGGCGCGGATGCGGCCATCGCCTTCCTTGCTGACGCGGCCGGTGACCAGCGCCTGCGCATTGATCACCTTCCAGTCGTCGAAGCGCGGGGTCTGATCGGGATTGGCGATCTTCTCGATGAAGGCGGCCTTGTCGATCGGCGCGAACAGCCCCGAGCGCTTCAGGTCCGCCTGCACGATGGAGGAGATCTCGGCGCCGAGCGCGCCACCCGCGAAATCGGTGATGGCGACGGGCAGCGGCTCGATCGTGCCCTTGTTGACGTCGATCTCCACCAGCGCGCTGGCGGGGCCGATGGCAAGCCCCGTGGCGGCGCCGGCAAGGGCTGCGACCATCATGAGCGTCTTGAGCAGTGTCTTCATGCTTTCAGCCTCATTTGTTCCAGTCCGGCGATCAGAACATGTCGCTCGGGTCAAAATTGACCACCACTTCCGACCAGCTGTCATATTTGTCGGCAGGCAGGTTGAAGGGCGCGCATTTCTGGACCGCGCGCACCGCGGATTCGGCCGCCGTGCGGCCGGGACCGGAGGCAGCGCCTCCGGCAATTATTTCCGGGCGGCCTTCCAGAACGCCGGAGCGGTCGAGCCGGAATCGCACCGAAACCTTCAGCATGCCCGCATCATCGACACCGGCCGGAATGCTCCAGCAGCCGCCGAGCTTCTGGCGCAGGGCATCCATCTCGTTCTGCGACAGGCGATTGCCGCCGGTCGTCTTCCTGCCGCCCAGCGAAGCCTGCTCCGTCGAGCGCTTGGCGCCGCCGCCGGAAGGCTTGCGCTTGTCGAGCAGCGCAGCGATCTCATCGGCGTTGAAGTCCTTTTCGTCGGACTTCTGTGCCGCCGAGCTGTCCTTCGCCGGCTTCTCGGACGGCTTGCTCTCCGAGGCTTTCGCTGTCTGTGTTTCAGCCGGCTTCGGCCGCGCCTGCGGAGCGGGTGCCCTGTCGGGCAGCGCGGACTGTTCCGTCGGCTTGTCTTCCGCCGCGATCGCTTCGGCAACGGCATCGGGCGTAACCGGCTCAGGCTTGGCCTCGGCAGGCTTCGGCTCCGCCGGCTTTGGCGCAGGTTCGGGTTCCTTCACCGGCTCGGGCTTGGGATCCGGCTTCGGCTCAGGCGGCTTGACGGGCTCAGGCTTCGGCTGCTCCACAGGCTTGGGCGGCTCGGCCGGAACCGGCTTCTCGCTCGGCGTCGGAGCGGGTGGGGGTGCGGAGGCGTTGTCGACCGGGGTCGGCTTGGGGTCGGGCGTGACCGGCTTGTCGGTATCGACCATGTTCTCGCCGACCTCGCGGGCATCGGCGACGATATCCGGCCGCTTGGTGGGCATCGGCGCCGGCTTCTCGTTCATCGGCGCCTTTTTGTCGCCCTGCTGAATCTGCGTCAGTTCCTCCAGCGGCACGATGTCGACAGGCAGCGATTCCACTTCGCTCACTTCAAAGGCGGCAGGCGCCGACAACGACACCAGCCCGAAAGCCAGCATCGCCGCATGCAGAGCCAACGATGTGGTGAGGCTCGCCTTCAAGATTACCGATCCTGTTCCTGAAGCGTGACGAGGCCAAGATTCTTGTATCCGGCCGCCGAAATGCGGGCCATGACCTGCATCACCGTGCCATAGTCGGCGGTCTTGTCGCCGCGCACATAGATGCGTTCCTCATAGCCGGTCTTGGCGATGGCTTCGAGCCGCGGCACCACCTCGTCGACGGCGATCTCGGTTTCCTGCAGATAGACCTGGCCCTTGTCGTTCACCGAAACGGTGATCGGCTGGGTGTCGGAATTCATCGGCCTGGCCTGCGTTTCCGGCAGGTCGATCGGCACGCCCACGGTGAGCAGGGGGGCTGCGACCATGAAGATGATCAGCAGCACCAGCATCACGTCCACGAAGGGCGTGACGTTGATTTCCGACATCAGCGTGTTGCGGCGGCCGCGCCTTCCGCGTCCACCTCTGGCCCCGCCGCCCGTACCTACTGACATTCCCATTTAAAAAACCTCAGACTGCCCCGTTGCGCGATCAGATCTCACCGGTCAGGACCGGGCGACCTTCTCATCGATTTGGCGCGAGAGTATGGCGGAGAACTCGTCGGCGAAGCCCTCCATGCGTCCGGCGAGCTTGCCCGCATCCGATGAAAGCTTGTTGTAGGCGATGACGGCGGGAATGGCCGCCATCAGGCCGATGGCCGTTGCCAGGAGCGCTTCCGCGATACCCGGTGCCACCACGGCAAGGCTGGTCGATTTGGAGCCGGCGATTGCCTGGAACGAGGTCATGATGCCGATGACCGTGCCGAACAGGCCGATGAAGGGCGCGGCGGAACCGATGGTGGCGAGGAAGCCGAGATTGCCCTCAAGCCGTTCCATCTCGCGGGTCAGGGCAAGGTCCATGGCCTTATCGATGCGCATCTGCAGGCCGTGCGGCGACTTGGCGCCCTTCTCGAAGCTCTTCTTCCATTCGCGCATGGCGGCAACGAAGATCGAGCCCATGCCGCTGGTCTTGCGGTCGGAGAGGGTGCGATAGAGTTCTTCCAGCGACTGGCCGGACCAGAATATCTGCTCGAAACGATTGAGCGCCGAGCGCATGCGGCCATAGGAGACGATCTTTTCGAAGATGATCGCCCACGTCCACACCGATGCGCCGAGCAGGCCGATCATGACCAGCTTGACCACCCAGTTGGCCTGCATGAACAGGGCCCAGATCGACAGATTCGCCGCCGGTTCGGCAAGAGCGATATTTTCCATCCAAACGTTCCTTAAAACTTCACGGGCGCTGGGCGTCCGCCGGCCCACGACGCTTTAACCCTTCATGGTCCAGCGCGCCGAACCCCGCCGCAAATGCCTGCGATCAGCGCCGTTTGCGGCCTTGTCGCGGCAAATGTTGGTAAAAGGAAGGCGCGCCGATTCCTTCGATTTTCATCGAAACCTTCATGAACCGTTATGGTTAAGGATGCGTTAGAGCATCGGACCGAAAAGTGGAATCCGGTTTTCGGTTATTCCGATGCTCCACCAATAATTCAGATCGCCGTGCGTCCGAATGGACGCACGGCGATCTGAAACAACGCCGTTTCCGGCACGACAGGATCTCTTTTTCTCATGCCGGGTTTCCGGCACGATCTTGCCTGAAATGGCGGCCGGTTTTCGGAATGTTGTTCTCAGGCGCAAGATGCGCTGCGCAGATCAGCCGATATTTTCTGTGGTGCCGGCGGAACATTTGTGCCCACCGGCCGCGGATTTTTCAGGATTTCGGCATGAAGGCCGCGATCCAATCTTTCGGAAACCGGCGCGGACGGCCGTTCTCGCCGATGATGGCAGCCTCCACCCGCGCCTCCACCAGCAGTTCCTCGCCCCGCCTGAGCTGCTGGGCCATGGTGATACGCGCGCCCGACACGTCTACCGTGCGGGTCTCCACCGTCAGCATGTCGTCGATGCGGGCGGGCGCGCGGAAATCGATCTCCATGCGCCGCACGATCCAGACGATCTTTTCTCCGCCTTCACCGGCAGCAAGCGCCGTGTGATGAACGCCGACCAGTCGCAGGAAGTCCGAACGCCCACGCTCGAAAAACTCCAGATAGCGCGCATGATAGACGACGCCGGAGAAATCGGTATCGGCATAGTAGACGCGCGCCAGCAGCCGGTGGCCGAATTCCGTGAGCTCTCCGGAAAGGGCTGCTTCCTGTGCCGCAAGTGACGGTCTTTGGCTGGTCATTGCCTCACCTTTCTGTCGGTTCATCCGTACCACACCACATGCTGCGTCGCGGAAAATGGCTCGCAGAGCCTCTCCTGCAGGAAGACAGGCAGCAGCGGCAAGCCTGCCAGAACAGTCCGGCTCAGTTCCACCCAGCGGAATTCCAGCATTGTGCCGCCATCCTCGACGCGGTGCACGATCTCCTCGCAGGAGAAGGGGAACGCCTCCGGCAGATCCATGGCGTAATAAAAGGCAAGTTCATGACATTCCTTGCCTGACAGCCCGAAGAAATTCTCCACTGTCCACAACAGCGCGCCGATGGCCGGCTCAACCCCAAGTTCCTCGCGCATTTCGCGCGCCAGCGCGGCCACCGTCGTCTCGCCGATCTCCACCCGGCCGCCCGGCAGAACCCAGAAATCGTCCGCCTCGGCGCGGTGGACAAGCAGATGCCCGTCGCGCAGCGCAACGCCCGCAACCCTGAAGTTGAACCGCCGGGCGCCATGGTCCAGCGTCACCATCCTGCGCGGGGCGGTGGTCATTCGTCCTCGAACAGGCCGATCTGCTGCTGGGTGATGTCGCGCGGCGCTTCCAGCCCCAGATGCCGCCAGGCATTGGCGGTCAGCACGCGCCCGCGCGGCGTGCGCTGGATGAAGCCCTGCTGAATCAGATAGGGCTCGATGATGTCCTCGATGGCGTCGCGCGGCTCCGAAAGGGCTGCCGCGATGGTCTCGATGCCGACCGGGCCGCCGCCGAAATTGCCGGCGATCATGGTCAGGTAGCGGCGGTCGAGCGCATCAAGGCCGAGGCCGTCGACTTCCAGCCGCAGCAGCGCTTCATCCGCGATCCTGCGGTTGACCGTTTCCGCCCCGGCCACCGTCGCGAAATCGCGCACCCGTCGCAGAAGCCGCCCGGCGATGCGCGGCGTGCCCCGCGCCCGGCGCGCGATCTCGACAGCGCCGTCGTCGCTCATCGGCAGGTTGAGCAGGCGCGCGCCACGCCGCACGATCAGCTCCAGCTCGTCGACCGTGTAGAAATTGAGCCGCACCGGAATGCCGAAACGGTCGCGCAGCGGATTGGTGAGCAGGCCGAGCCGCGTCGTCGCCGCCACCAGCGTGAACCGGGCGAGGTCGATCTTGACCGAGCGCGCCGCCGGTCCCTCGCCGATGATCAGGTCGAGCTGGAAATCCTCCATCGCCGGATAGAGGATTTCCTCCACCGCCGGGCTGAGGCGATGGATCTCGTCGATGAACAGCACGTCGCGGTCTTCGAGATTGGTGAGCAACGCCGCCAGATCGCCGGCCTTGGCGATAACAGGGCCGGAGGTAGAGCGGAAATTGACGCCCATCTCGCGCGCCATGATCTGGGCAAGCGTAGTCTTGCCCAATCCTGGCGGGCCGACGAACAGCACATGGTCAAGCGCGTCGCCACGCCCCCTCGCCGCCTCGATGAACACTTTCAGGTTGGCGCGCGCCGCCGCCTGCCCGACGAAATCGTCAAGCGTTTGCGGCCGCAGCGTCTGCTCGGCATCCTCGCCCCGCTTTTCGGAGGAGATCAGGCGATCATCGGAACTCATGATGCCGTCCTGCCATGACGCGATGTCGGGAACAAGTCAGCGATCACCGTGCCAGTTCCTTCAGGCCAAGACGGATGAGCTTTGCCGAATCGGCGTCTTCGCCGGCGGATTTCAGCGCGGCGGCCACCGCATTGGCGGCAATGTCGCGCCCGTAGCCGAGATTGACCAGCGCCGAAACCGCGTCGGCAATCGGCGCAGGCGCCAAGCCCTCGCCCAGTTCCTGCTTGAGCCCGATGGTGCCGGCGGCCTCGCCGGCAAAGGCAGGCGCCTTGTTCTTCAGTTCGGTGACGATGCGTTCCGCCACCTTCTTGCCGACGCCGGGGGCGCGGCTGACCATGGCGATGTCGCGCAGCGCGATGGCGTTGGCCAGATCCGAAGGGCTGAGCGTCGACAGGACCGACATCGCCACCTTGGCGCCGACGCCCGGCACATGCGTGGACAGCAGCCGGAACCAGTCGCGCTCCAGCGCCGAGCTGAACCCGAACAGGCGGATCATGTCCTCGCGCACCACCGTTTCGATGAACAGCACGACCGCCTCGCCCGGCCCTGACATAGAGGCCAGCGTGCGCGCCGAGCAGAAGGCGACATAGCCGACGCCATGCACATCGACGACGCAATGATCCTCGCCGATCTCGTCCAGCGTGCCCTTCAGCTTGCCGATCATGATCCCCGCCCGTCCCTGCTATGCAATCTGCTTCAGCCTGTATGCCACGCTTTGCCGGTGATGGGCATGGCAGATGGCGATGGCGAGCGCATCGGCCGCATCATGGGTGTCGAACACCGCCTTGGGCATCAGCACCTTGACCATCATGTGGATCTGCTTCTTGTCGCCATGGCCGACGCCAATTACCGCTTTCTTGACCGCATTGGGCGCATATTCGGCGACCGGCAGGCCGGCCAGCGCCGGCACCAGCATGGCAATGCCACGCGCCTGCCCGAGCTTCAGCGTCGCCGTTGCGTCCTTGTTGACGAAGGTCTGCTCCACGGCCGCCTCATGCGGCATGGCCTCATGCAGAATTTTCGACAGTCCGTCATGAAGCTGGCACAGACGCGACGCGAGCGTCGCCTTGTCATCCGAGCACACGGAACCGGAGGCGACGAAGCGCAGCGAATTGCCGAGGCTTTCGACAATGCCCCAGCCGGTGCGTCGCAGCCCCGGGTCGATGCCGATGATCCGAATCATTTCCGCCATGATTGCCCACTCTATTCACCGGCGGCAGACTTGCCAGCGAAATGTGAACAAACCAGAAACGAAAAGCGCGTCAGCCGCGCGCGAAGGCCGTGTTGAGCAGCGATATCTGGTCGAACACCGGGCTGCCGCGCTCAAGACCCTGCGGCAGCGCATCGCCATAGACTTCCTCGTCCATGCGCCGCACCAGCGATTGCAGGCGCAACGAGCGGCGCACCAGATCGACGAACTCGACCGGCAGCTCGCTCCAGCCTTCCGCATCCTCGTGCGCCGAGACGGTGTCGAGACGCACCTTCGCCTTTTCGGCGGCCACCTGATCGCGCGTCATCTCGCCGGAATTGGCGGCGCGCTGGAGCAGCAGCCAGGAGGCGATCTGCATGAGGCGCGTGGTCAGCCGCATCGATTCGGCCGCATAAAGGGTCGCGGCCAGCCGGGTCAGCTTCTTCGCCTCGGTGCGCCCGCGCGAATCCAGATATTCGGCGGCCTGTTCAACCAGCCCCATGCCTTCATTGTACAGCGGCTGGAAGGATTGCGAGAAAATGCGGCGCTCGGCCAGCCTGATCGTGTTCCCGCTTTCCTGTGAAGATCGATTCATGATGCACCCTGGTCACCTGCAGAAGCGATTCGCCCCTGCAGCATGACTGCCACCCTATAAGGCTTCCGAGCCGGAAAATGCGCTTCAGAGCTTCGCAAGGCAAGCTTATACTTAATAAAGGGTTAATATGAACAGGCTGCGTGCCAAAATCGGCACACCGGCCATTCCCGCGCCTGAGAAGAAAAAAAGAGCCGCGGGTAAGGCGGCTCTCAGAAGTTAACAGGGAGGCGTCAAACAAAGTGGCTCCAACCACTCGGTAAGAATCCAGATCACTGGATGCACATAGTAAACAGCTGTAAAGCTTAATGCCCGGTTAACAGGGCCCGGATTTCTGCTCGAGAACCCCTTCCGCAGCGGTACTGCGGGCTTGTATTTCAGCGTCTTCGCAATCGTATTGCCTCAGGCAGCGACCTGTTCAAGACAGCTGCTTTGCTCTATGCCCCATTGCCACCAATTTCGCCCTGCATAGGGCAGATCGAAACCGGATACGCCATGAACACCCAATCGCCTCCCGAACGCTGCCGTCTTGTCCTGATCGCCATGCCCGGCACCGATGCCGGACGGCTTCAGGCTGCACTTGAAGGCGGCGATGTGGCGTCGGTGATCTTCGTGCAGGGAACGCTCGACGATTCCGCATTTCAGCGCGTCGCCGCAGACCTCGTGCCAGTCGCCCAGACTGCAGGCGCCGCCGCCGTAATCGCCGGCGACAGCCGCGTGGCCGACCGGGTAAAGGCGGATGGCGTTCATGTCGAAGCAGCTCCTGCGGAACTCGCCGACACGATCGAACGCCTGCAGGAGCGCATGATGGTCGGCACCGGCGGGGTCAAGACGCGCGATGCCGCGCTGGAGCTTGGCGAGGCTGGTCCCGACTACATGTTCTTCGGCCGTTTCGGCTATGACAATGACCCGGTGCCTCATCCGCGCAATCTGGGCCTTGGCGCATGGTGGGCGGAGATGGTGGAAATTCCCTGCATCGTGATGGGCGGTTCCGAAATCGCTTCGGTGACGGAAGTGGCCGCGACCGGGGCCGAATTCGTGGCGCTGTCCGCCGCCATCTTCGCCGAAGGCGCTGATCCGCGTGCGGCTGTCGCAGAAATCAACGCATTGCTCGACGCCAACGCGCCGCGCTTCGGGGAATGAACCATGGCAAGGTGTGTGGCACTGGCTGTGATGATCTTCTGCGCAGGCCACGTCGCCGCGCACGCGGCCGAGACGCCGGCCGACGCCGCTTCCACCCATGAAACCACCGGCAAGGTGGATGAAACCGCCAAAGGCGACCGCCAGCTGCCGCAACCTGCCGACGACAAGGCCGTCTTGCCCGCTCTCGATCCGGCCCGCTTCGGCAAGCTGACCGACGATGCCTATGGCGCCTATCAGCGCGGCCTCTACCAGACCGCCTACAACCTGGCCCTGCCCCGGGCGCAAAACGGCGACCCGGCCGCCCAGACGCTGGTGGCGGAACTGCTGGCACGCGGAATGGGCGTTCCCCTCAACGCCAAGGAAGCCGCGAAATGGTATGCGGCCGCGGCCGAACGCGGCATCCCGGAGGCGCAGTTCCAGTATGCGCTGATGCTGCTTGACGGCGACTTCGTGCCAAAGGATGAAAAGCAGGCTCATGCGCTGATGCAGGCGGCGGCCGAGGCCGGCAATGCGCTCGCCCAGTTCAATTTCGCCCAGCTTCTGGTGAAGGAAAATCCGGGCGATCTCTCCCGCGCGGTGACCTATTACGAGCGCGCTGCGGAAGCCGGCCTTGCCGATGCGCAATATGCGCTGGCGCAGGCCTACGCCAACGGTGTGGGCGGCAAGGCGCATGACGATGCGAAAGCCCGCAGCTTCCTCGAAAAGGCCGCGCGTCAGAATTTCGACACCGCCCAGCTCGACCTTGCGCAATGGCTGATCGACGGTCGCGGCGGCGAGCGCGACTACAAGGAAGGCTTCGGCTGGATGCTGGTAGCTGCGCGCGGCGGCAATGTCGCCGCCCAGAACCGGCTGGCCAAGCTCTATGTCGCCGCCCTCGGCACCGATCCCGACCCGATCCTCGCCGCCGGCTGGTACATCGTTGCACGCCGCGCCGGGCTCATCGACCGCGAGATGGAAGACTATCTCGAAGGCCTGACCGATGAGCAGATGAAGCAAGCGGTGCAGAAGGCCAACCGCCTGCCCTGATGCCCGCCATTAGGCCCTGATGCGGGCGACGAACCCACTGCGACGGCCTTTCTCTTGCTTCGGAACGCGATTTGTGGTCTTGGGAACGCCAATCGCACGCCCCTTTGCCGGCGCCCATTCCACAGATCCGGAGACCTCACAGACATGGCCCGCTCCGCCATATTAAACGTCATGGTTCAGGCTGCCATGAAGGCCGGCCGCTCGCTTTCGCGCGATTTCGGCGAGGTGCAGAACCTGCAGGTCTCGCTCAAGGGCCCGGGTGACTATGTCAGCCAGGCCGACCGCAAGGCCGAAGACATCATCTACACCGAGCTTGCCAAGGCCCGCCCCGGCTACGGCTTCCTGATGGAAGAACGCGGCGCGGTGGCCGGCGACGACGACCAGCACCGCTGGATCGTCGATCCGCTCGATGGCACCACCAACTTCCTTCACGGAATCCCGATCTTCTCCATCTCGATCGCGCTGGAGCGTCAGGGCCAGCTCGTCGCCGCCGTCATCTACAACCCGGCCATGGATGAGCTCTACACCGCCGAGCGCGGCGGCGGAGCCTTCATGAACGACCGCCGGCTGCGCGTCGCCGCCCGCACGAAGCTCTCGGATGCCGTTGTCGGCTGCGGCATTCCGCATCTGGGTCGCGGCCATCACGGCAACTTCCTTGTCGAGCTGCGAAACGTCATGAACGAAGTGGCGGGCGTGCGCCGTATGGGCTCCGCTGCCCTCGACCTTGCCTATGTGGCGGCGGGACGCATGGACGGCTACTGGGAAACCGGCCTTTCGGCATGGGACATCGCCGCCGGCCTTCTGCTGGTGCGCGAGGCGGGCGGCTTCGCCTCCGAACCGGATGGCGGTCAGGACATGCTCGACAGCGGCAATGTCGTCGCCGGCAACGAGACCATCCACCGCGCGCTGGTCAAAACGCTTTCAAGGCCCGTCTCGTCACGCTGACACCATCCGGCTCCATGCGGCCTGCGGCGGGCTGAACAGCCGCCGCATCGGCCCGTCTGCCGGCGCGGTCGCCAGCGCCACCAGCACCGACAGTGTTGCCAGCACTGGCAGGAGCAGAACCTGCGGGATGAGTGCCGGCGCGCCGGAAGCCACGAACGCCATCACCACCAGCCCGTGGAGCAGATAGATGGCCAGCGAGCGCTCGCCAAGCCAGCCGAGCATCGCCGCCCGCGCCGGCACCAGAGCCGCGAAACCCACAGCCGCCGAACCGCCCAGCGCCATCAGGCCAAGACGCGCGATCGCCGGATAATCGGCGTCGGCGGCACCGCTGGCATAGGCGCGGCTGCCGGTGAGCGCACCGGCATTGAGACCCAGCTTCCACCAGAAAAGCACGGCACCCACACTGCCGACAAACATCAGCGCGAAGGCAACCGGGCGCTGTCGCGCGGCAGCGACGAGCTGGGCGCCATAAAGATGGCCGAGCACGAAGAAGGGCAGGAAGTAGAGCGTGCGGGAGAGGCTCAGCGTATAGCCGATGCCATCGTCATATCCGGCCGCCACCGCCACCGCCACGGCCGCCACCAGACCCGCCGGCGAGGCGAACAGCGGCAGCACAAGACGCCAGATGACCATGCTGGCGATGAACCACAGCAGCCAATAAGGCGTGAGCAGCGAATATTCATACCAGCCCGTCAGCCGGCTGGCGCCGATATAGACAAGCTGGAAGACGGCCAGCGGCAGGATCAGTGTCCACACGATCTTGCGATAGTCGCGCCCTTCAAGCCTGTTACGGGCGAACATGCCGGACAGAAAAATGAAAAGCGGCATATGAAAACTGTAGATGCCGACATAGATCGCATGCAACAATTCAGAATCTGACGACGGCTTCTCGATCAGATGTCCGAAGACGACAAGAAGTATTCCAGCACCCCTTAGGGCATCGATATGGCTGTTTCTGTATATATTTACTGGATTCATGAGTGACGGCACGCATCCGTGTCTTTTCTCTCGAAAGCCCCTCCCGCCATCACCGATTCGACTGCTTCAGCATAATTTGGAGATGGGCGAGAGTGTGGCACGGCCGCATAATCCTCTCATCTCGACGGCGCGGCTTCCAATTTCGCCGCAAATCCGATTAGAGTTGCCGCCAGCGCGCAGAAACGAAATGGAAGACGGATGGCCCTGCTCAGATCGTTCGGCATAGGCGGCGGCTCGGATGTGCTGAGCTATGATCCCCACAAGCTTTCCAGCCCGCAGGTGTTCCTGCTCACCATGGTCATCTTTCTGGGACTGGTCGGCTTCATCGCCATCATCCTGTCCCGCCAGATCCACTCGGCCTTTTCCACGAATCCCGGCCTGAACGGCCTGATCCTCGGCGTGCTCATCGTCGGCATTTTGCTCGCCTTCGCGCAGGTCGGCCGCCTGTTTCGCGAGGTTCGGTGGGTGAACTCCTTCCGCGCCGGCGTGGAAGCCACCGACCCCGTCCTGCTGGCGCCGATGAAGGCGATGCTTGGCCGTTCGTCGGCGATCGCCGTCTCCACCAGTTCCATGCGCACAATGCTGGATTCGATCGCCACCCGCCTCGACGAAACCCGCGACACCTCGCGCTACCTCGTCGGCCTGCTGGTGTTTCTCGGCCTGCTCGGCACCTTCTGGGGCCTCCTGGAAACCATCGGATCGATCAGCGACACCATCCAGTCGCTCGATCCCGGCACCGGCGACTCGGCCTCGGTTCTGGAAGCGCTGAAGCAGGGCCTTTCCGCGCCGCTGTCCGGCATGGGCACGGCCTTTTCCTCCTCGCTGTTCGGCCTCTCCGGCTCGCTGGTTCTGGGCTTCCTCGACCTTCAGGCCGGCCGCGCGCAGAACCGTTTCTACACCGAGCTGGAGAACTGGCTCTCCTCGGTCACGGACCTCTCCTCCGACCTGGCCGGCCCCGAAAACGGACGCAGCGCCGGCACCACGGACGAGCTTCGCTCTCTGTCTGAGCGGCTGCGCTCCCTGCAGGAAAGCAACGGCTCCAACCCACGCACGGCAGCCGCCATGGCCAATCTGGCCGACGGCATTGCCGGGCTGGTCAAGAACATGCGCTCCGAACAGCAGATCATGCGCGACTGGGTGGAAGCCCAGTCCGACGAGCAGCGCGCCATGCGCGAAACGCTGGAGAAGATCGCCTCCGCCCTCGACACACAGAAGGGAGTGAAGTGAGGTGGCTCTGGGGCGCGGACGCCGCAGCTATCGCCATATCGACTACTGGCCGGGCTTCGTCGATGCGCTGTCGACGCTGCTGCTCGCCATCATGTTCCTGCTTTCGGTGTTCGTGCTGGCGCAGTTCCTGCTGAGCCGCGAAATTTCCGGCAAGGACGAAGCGCTCAACCGCCTCAATGCGCAGATCAACGAGCTGACCCAGTTGCTCGCTCTGGAAAAGGGCAACACGCAGGACGCGCAGGATGCGCTGGCCAACCTGCAGGCTTCCCTGTCCGCGGCAGAGGCCGAAAAGAGCCGGCTTGAGCAACTGCTGGCCGCCGGGACAGGAGCCGGAAGCGCCGCCACCGCCCGCGCTGACAAGCTGGAGGGCGAACTCGACAGCGAGCGCCAGATCAGCCAGCGCGCGCTGTCGCAGGTGGAACTGCTCAACCAGCAGATTTCGGCCTTGCGCCGCCAGATCGCCGCCCTTGAACAGGCGCTCGACGCTTCGGAAGCGCGCGACCGCGAATCCAACACCAAGATCGCCGATCTCGGCCGGCGGCTGAACGTTGCGCTCGCCCAGCGCGTGCAGGAGCTGAACCGCTACCGCTCCGATTTCTTCGGCCGCCTGCGCGAGATCCTCGCTGACCGCGAGAACATCCGCATCGTCGGCGACCGCTTCGTGTTCCAGTCGGAAGTGTTGTTCCCGCTGGGCTCCGACCAGATCAACGAGGCCGGTCAGGGCGAGATGAAGAAGCTCGCGGATGCCATCATCGAGTTGCAGAAGGAAATCCCGCCCGAGATCAACTGGGTGCTGCGCGTCGACGGCCACACCGACGACCGGCCGCTCTCCGGCACCGGCCGCTTCCGCGACAACTGGGAGCTTTCCGCCTCACGCGCCATCTCCGTGGTCAAGTTCCTGATCGTCAACGGCGTACCCGCCAACCGGCTGGTCGCCGCAGGCTTCGGCGAATACCAGCCGCTCGACGAAGGCGACACACAGGAAGCGCGTGACCGCAACCGCCGCATCGAACTGAAGCTCACCGAGCGGTAACACTCCCGATTAGAGCGTGAAATGCGGCCGGCAAGCGCGGCCAACATTATCTTTTTTTAATTTTTGTTTGCCGGCATCCGGTCCTAGCCTGCTCGCGGATCGGGAACTGCCGGTGGCTTTCAATGCCGCGACGCGACGGAACCGGACGATCCGCTCAGAGAAATCATGTTTCTCTTCAGAAAAGGAGACGCCGAGATGCGCTCTTTGTCTTACACCACCCTCGCCCTCACTGCCGCCCTTGCCGCCGCGCCGCTGACCGGTGCCTTTGCATCGGCGGATGACGCAGCGCCGGGATTGCCCGCTGTCACCGCACAGACAGGCACGGCCAGGGTCATCCTCGACCAGCTCGGCAGCGTCAGCGACGGCATCAACGCGGCCCTCGCAGACAATGTCATCAGCCCGGATCAGGCCAGAACGCTGCGCGCCGACGCGCGCAGCATCCGCAAGGACACCATGGCGCTGGCCGCTTCCGACCATGGCCAGATTCCGACGGCGCAATATCATCAGCTGCTTGGCCGGGTTCAGGGCATTTCCTATCAGGTAAACCCGATCATCTACTAGAGCAATTCCAGCAAAAGTGCGTAGCGGTTTTGCGCCCTGAATTGCGTAGAAACAAAGAGATAGAGCATTGCAGGTGATCCTCTTTTCACCGGGATTGCTCCAGGAAAATGCCTGCAGGGCATCCTCGGGGCGGGCCATGTGCCCGCCTCGCCCAATCAGCCGGAGATCACGCGCCGGCGCCCTGATCCGAACTCTCATCGCGTGCATGCAGGACATGGTCGATCAGGCCCCATTCCAGTCCCTCCTCCGCCGTCATGAAATGGTCGCGGTCCAGCGCCTGCTCCACTTCCGCGTAGCTGCGCCCGCAATGTTCGGCGTAAAGCTGCGTCATGCGCCGCTTGGTGCGCTGGATTTCCTCGGCATGGATGAAGATGTCGGAGGCCTGCCCCTGAAAGCCGCCGGACGGCTGGTGCACCAGGAGGCTGGCATTGGGCAGCGCCGCGCGATGGCCGGGCGCCCCCGCCATCAGCAGGAACGAACCCATGGAGCGGGCCGTGCCCATGCACAGCGTGTGCACCGGGGCGCGGATGTAGCGCATGGTGTCGTACATGGCGAGGCCGCTGGTCACCACGCCGCCCGGCGAATTGATATAGAGATGGATCGGCTTCTTCGGGTTCTCCGATTCCAGAAACAGCATCTGCGCGCAGACCAGAGCCGAAACCGTATCGTTGACCTCACCATTGAGGAAAATGATCCGTTCCCGCAGCAGGCGCGAGAAAATGTCGAACGACCGCTCTCCGCGGCTCGACTGCTCTATGACCATAGGGACGAGTTGCATCGTTTCGCGCATCGGCGAACTCCGTTTTTCAGTGATTGGGGAAGATCTGGAAAACGTCAGGCGGCGCGCATGACGGGCATTCCGTTGCTGTTGGCCGCCTGCGTGCGACTGGCCGACCGCACATCGACAAGCCGGTGGATGACGCGCAGGCTGGTGCCGCCATCCGCATTGGCGGCGATGCGGAAGGTCACCGTGCTTTCAAGAAAGGGCGGCGCGGAGTCGCGCATGCGGTAGCGCACTTCCGCGCCCGGCGTGATGGTTTCTGCCTGCGGATCGGCCAGATCCGTGCCCGGCAGCCATTGCTCGCGGAACTGCGGCAGGCTGATCGCTCGCCAGACCTTTTGCGGCGGGGCATCCAGCTCGTAAGTCTGGTCGATGCCGGCATCCTGCTCTTGTGTCGGTGCGTCGTTCATTGATCCATGTCCTTCAACAGGTCCCGCAGACCATCGATGCGCGCCGGCCAGTAATTGCGGTATTTCGCCATCCAGCGCGCCATCGCTATCAGCCCTTCGGGATCGACCTCATAGTTGACGAAGCGCCCCTGCCTTTCTTCGCGCACCAGCCGGGCGCCACGCAGTACGCCGAGATGTTGCGACATCGCCGGCTGGCTGATCGCCATGCCTTCGCGCAGCGCGCTGGCGTTCATGCTGCCGCCCGCCAGCTTCTCGAAGATCGCGCGGCGGGTGGGATCGGCCAGCGCGCGGAATATCTCATTCTCGTTCATGCCATCACATAAGCACACACTTATCTGATTCGCAAGCACCCATAACGGCCCGCATGCCGGCTCCTCTTGCCAGACGCGCCGCATTCCTGTCCCCTGCCCTTCGTTACAGAATCAGGACTGCAGAATGTCGTTCCAGAAGCTCGATGATCTTTGCCGCCGGCTCGAAGCGCTCGAACATGCGCTGGCCATACTGGGCGCCGACGAGGCCACGCATATGGCCGTGGGCGGCGGCGAAAAGCGCGCCGAGGCCATGGCTACCCTTTCCGGCCTGTATCACCGGCAGGCGACCGCACCCGAAATCGGCGACTGGATCGCCGCTGCCGAGACCGAGGCGCTGAACGAGGACCAGACGGCGGCGCTGCGCGAATTCAGGCGCCACCACACCAACCTCACCTGCCTGCCGGCCGAGTTCGTCGAGCGCCAGACGGCGGCGCGCCTGCGCTGCGAGCAATTGTGGCGCGACCTGCGCGCAAAAGGCGACTGGTCGAGCTTCCAGCTGGCACTTGAGGGCGTGGTGGCGCTGGCGCGGGAGGAAGCCGCCATGCGCGCCGAGGTGCTGGGCCTTTCCCCCTATGATGCGCTGATGGAGCAATATGATCCCGGCAACCGCGCCGCCGACATCACCCCGGTCTTCACCGACCTCAAGGCGTTCCTCAAGGATTTCGTGCCGCAGGCGCTCGATGTGCAGGCGCAGCGACGTGCAAAGCGCCCGTTGAAACCGCTCTCCGGCACCTATGCGATCGAGAAACAGCGGGCGCTCGGCCTCGCCATGATGGAGGCTGTCGGCTTCGACCTGACGCGGGGCAGCCTGTCGGTCTCCCACCACCCGTTCTGCGGCGGCGTGCCGAGCGACGTGCGCATCACCACGCGCTACCGCACCACCGAGTTCCTGTCGGCGCTGATGGGCATATTGCACGAGACCGGCCATGCGCTTTACGAGCAGAACCTGCCGCGCGACTGGTCGCATTGGCCGCTCGGCAAGGCGCGCGGCATGGCTATCCATGAAAGCCAGAGCCTGTTCGTGGAAAAGCAGATCGGCCGCAACCCCGCCTTCTGGCGCTGGGCGCTGCCGGTGGTGGACAGCCACCTCGGCGAAAGCTGGTCGCTGGACGACATCCTGCCTCACGTCCATCAGGTCGGGCGTGGGCTGATCCGCGTCGATGCCGACGAGGTGACCTATCCGCTGCATGTCATCCTGCGCTACGAGCTGGAGCAGGAGCTGATTTCCGGCAAACTCGACGTCGCCGATATTCCGCAGGCATGGGATGCGCGCATGCGCGATTATCTCGGTCTTTCCACCATCGACAATCCGGGCGACGGACCGATGCAGGACGTTCACTGGCCGGGCGGCGCCTTTGGCTATTTCCCCTCCTACACGCTGGGCGCGATGATGGCGGCGCAGCAATGGGCGGCACTTGTGCGCGAACATCCCGACACGGATGAGGCCATCGCGAGAGGCGATTTCTCCGCCGTCAACGAATGGCGCAGAACCCGCATCTGGGCGCAGGGCTCGCGCTGGTCGACGCCGGACCTGATGCAGCGCGCCACCGGCGAAAAGCTCGACGCGCACCACTTCATCGCCCATCTGCAAAAGCGCTATGGCGGCAAGGGAGAGCCTTAATGGAGCTTACCAATCAGGACATCGAAGACCTCGTCGCCTTCCGCCGCGATTTGCACCGCTTCCCCGAAATCTCCAACGAGGAGAAGGAGACGGCAGAACGCGTGGTTGCCTTTCTGGCCGACACCGGAGCCGACGAAATGCTGACCGGACTGGGAGGCCACGGCGTCGCCCTCGTCTATGACAGCGGAAAACCCGGCCCGACGCTTCTCTTCCGCGCCGAACTGGATGCCCTGCCCATCGCAGAGATTTCAGACATTCCGCATCGCTCGACCATCGAGGGCAAGGGCCATATGTGCGGCCATGACGGCCATATGGCCATCCTCGCCGCCCTTGGCCGCCTGTTCGGACGGCAGCGGCCGGCAAGCGGCCGCGTGGTGCTGATGTACCAGCCGGCCGAGGAAACCGGCGACGGCGCGGCCGGCGTGACCGCCGATCCGCGCTATGCGCTGATCCGGCCCGATTTCGCCTTCTCGCTGCACAATCTGCCCGGCACTCCGCTCGGCCACGTCCGCCTGCGCGAAGGCGTCGTCAACTGCGCCTCGCGCGGCCTGCGCATCACGCTGAACGGCAGGACCGCCCATTCCTCCATGCCGGAAAGCGGCGTTTCGCCGATGCTTGCTGTAAGCCGGCTGATGCCAAGGCTCGCAGCACTCGGCGGCGGCTCCTTCGACAGCGACGAGTTCTCGATGGCCACCGTCACCCATCTGCGCATGGGCGAGCCCGTTTTCGGCGTCGCCCCCGGCCATGCGGAGATCCGCGTGACCCTGCGCACGAGGCAGGATGCACGCATGGAGGGCCTGTGCACTGCGGCCGAAGCGATGGCGCGCGAGGAAGCAAAGGCTGAAGGACTTCAATGCACCTTCGACTATCACGAGATCTTCGTCGCCAGCCTGAACGAGCCTGAAGCGGCAGCACTTCTCGCGGCCGCGCTCGATGCCGAAAACGTGCCCCATGACGAGGAGGAACTGCCGATGCGCGCCTCCGAGGATTTCGGCATTTTCGGCCACACATCGAAATCGGCGATGCTCTATCTCGGCTCCGGTGTCGACCGCCCGAACCTGCACAATCCCGATTACGATTTTCCCGACGAGCTGATCGCCATCGGCGCGCGGATCTTCATGCGCACCGCGCGCGATCTTCTCGGATAAGCGGCTGCGCTACTCCGCCGCCCCTTCCAGAATGCCGGCCCCGGCGTCGAACTGGAGACGCGCAAGCTCAGCATAGAGGCCGCCTTTGATGACGAGGCTGCGGTGTGTGCCCTCTTCCACGATGCGGCCCTCATCCATGACGAGGATGCGGTCGGCCTCCAGCACTGTCGCCAGACGATGGGCGATGACCAGCGTGGTGCGCGCACGCATCAGCGTCGACAGCGCCTCCTGCACCAGCGTCTCGCTGGCGGCGTCCAGCGCCGAGGTTGCCTCGTCGAGCAGCAGGATGGGCGCATCGCGCAGGATGGCGCGGGCAATGGCGATGCGCTGGCGCTGGCCGCCCGAAAGCGTCACGCCGCGTTCGCCCACCTGCGTATCGTAGCCGCGCTCCAGCCTGAGGATGAATTCCTCCGCCTGCGCCGCGCGAGCCGCTGCCTCGATTTCGGTGTCGGTGGCATCGGGCCGGCCGAAGGCGATGTTGTCGCGCACGGTGGCGGCGAAGATCGTCACCTCCTGCGGCACGATGGCCATGCGCGCGCGCAGCGTCTGCGGGTCCGCTTCGCGCACATCAATCCCGTCGACCGCGATTGCGCCGCCGGCGACATCGTAAAAACGCTGAATCAGCGAGAACACCGTGCTCTTGCCGGCGCCCGAAGGGCCGACGATCGCCACTGTCTCGCCCGGACGCACGGCGAAGCTGAGATCATGCAGCGCAGAGCGATTGGGGCTGGCCGGATAGGCGAAGGAGACATGATCGAAGGCGATTTCACCGCGTGCGGGAACCGGGAGCGGCTTTGGATGGGCCGAGGCCTTGATGCCCGGCTCCTCCTCCAGCAGCTCGGTCAGCCGCTCGGCAGCGCCCGCGGCTTGAGAAAGCTCGCCCCAGACCTCCGACAGCGCGCCCAGCGCGCCGGCGGCGAACACCGAATAGAGCAGGAACTGGCCAAGCGTGCCGGGCGTCATCGCACCGGTCAGCACATCGCGCGAGCCGAACCACAACACCGCCACCACCGACGCGAAGATGATGAAGATCGCCACGAAGGTGAGCATGGCGCGCGCCAGTATGGAGGCGCGGGCGGCGTTGAAGGCGGCCTCCACCGCCGCGCGGAAGCGGGACGTGACCAGCCCTTCATTGGTGAAGGATTGCAGCGTGCGCACCGCGCCGATCTGCTCGCCGGCATAGGCATTGGCGGCGGCGAGCATGTCCTGCGCGGCGCGCGAACGCCCGCGCACGGAGCGGCCGAAAGCGACAAGCGGCACGATCACCAGCGGAATGGCGGCGATGACGAGACCGGACAGCTTGGGGCTCGTCACCACCATCATGGCAAGCGCACCGAACCCCAGAATGATGTTGCGCAGCGCCACCGACGCCGTGGCGCCGACGGCCGACTTGATCTGCGTGGTGTCGGCGGCCAGCCGCGAGACGATCTCGCCGGACTGCACCCGATCGAAGAAGGACGGCGACAGCGTCGTCAGATGCGAAAACACGTCGCGGCGCAGGTCCGAAACCACCCGCTCGCCCAGCGTGATGACGAAATAATAGCGACCGGCCGAGGCTAGCGCGAGCATCGCGGCCATGGCCAGCAGCATGGTGAAATAGTTGGACACCAGCGTCGTGTCGGAATGGGAAAAGCCGTGGTCAATCATGCGCCGCACCGCCAGCGGCAGCGCCAGCGTCGTCACGGCGGCCAGAATCAGGGAGACCATGGCGCCCAGAACGAGGCCGCGATAGCTGCCGATGTAAGGGAAGACCCGCCTCAGCGGCCTGAGAGAACGCCTGCGCTGTTCCGCGCTTTCCGGTTGCGCCATGTCTGCGGTGGTCCTCCCTGCCCTTCGGCCACCGCCATTATGCTACGGCACGACCTTGTGATTCAATTTCGGTTGATGTATAGGCACGCCGACCGTTTTAGAGGCCGCGGCTTTTGAATAGCTGCGGCTTCGAGTTTTAAAAAGGGGCGCATCGCCGCAGGGCCGCCGTCCCCCCAAGCCAGGACGAGAGCGATGAAGGCAGATATCCATCCCGACTACCACTCCATCAAGGTCGTGATGACCGATGGCACCGAGTACATGACCCGTTCGACCTGGGGCAAGGAAGGCGACACGATGAACCTCGACATCGACCCGACCACGCACCCGGCCTGGACCGGCGGCCAGCAGACCCTGCTCGACCGCGGTGGCCGTCTGTCGAAGTTCAAGAACAAGTTCGCCAATCTCGGCATCTGAGCCGGTTCGCCGGACTGGAATAAAAAAACCCGCCTTCGAGGCGGGTTTTTTATTGGCCGGTCGGCGGGACAAGCTTTTCGCTCAGTCCTGCGGCTTGCGGTCAGAATGGCCGAGGCTGCGTTCGGGGTCGATCACGTCGCGCACGAGCTGCTTGAGCCGCGCGGCATCGGGAAAGCCACCGTCGCGCTTGCGCTCCCATATCAGGGTGTCGCCGCAGGTGATCGAAAAGACGCCGCCGGTGCCGGGCACCAGCGCCACTTCGCCAAGATCGGGCCCGAAGGTGGACAGCAGCTCCTGCGCCATCCACCCCGCACGCAGCAGCCACTGGCACTGCGTGCAGTAGGTTATGACGATGCGGGGGCCGCGATCCGCCTGCATCAGGCGCTGAGCCTGGCCATGGTCTCGTCGTCGACCTCGAAATTGGCGTAGACGTTCTGGACGTCGTCGTCATCTTCAAGGACGCCAACCAGCTTCATCAGCGAGCGGGCACGGTCCTCATCGACCGGAATGGTGTTCTGGGGCTTCCAGATCGCCTTGACGGAGCTGGCTTCACCAAGGGCGCTTTCGAGCGTTCTGGAAACCTCGCCCATATCCCCGAACGCACAGTAGATGGTGTGGGTCTCTTCGTCGGACTCCACATCCTCGGCGCCAGCCTCGATGGCTGCCTCCATTACCGCATCGGCGGAACCGGCGGAGGCCGGATAGACGATTTCGCCCACGCGATCCCACATGAATGAAACCGATCCGGTTTCGCCCAGAGCGCCGCCGGCCTTGGTGAAGGCCGCGCGTACGTTGGACGCGGCGCGATTGCGATTGTCGGTCAGCGCCTCCACGATCACGGCAACGCCACCGGGGCCATAGCCCTCGTAACGGACCTCCTCGTAATTGTCGCCATCGCCGCCGGACGCCTTGTTGATGGCGCGCTGGATATTGTCCTTCGGCATGGATTCAGCCTTGGCGTTCTGAATCGCGAGACGCAGGCGCGGGTTCATCGCCGGGTCGGGCATGCCCTGCTTGGCGGCGACGGTGATTTCGCGCGCCAGCTTGGAAAACAGCTTCGAGCGCATCGCGTCCTGACGGCCCTTGCGGTGCATGATGTTCTTGAACTGTGAATGGCCGGCCATGGGACTCCTTGATGCTCGGGTATCCGGATCGCGGCGGGCCTGTGTACCCGGGGATCGGACCTGATTGTGTGATAAAGCATCGGGTGGTCCGCAAGCCTGATTCCGCCTGGGGAACCGATGCTCGGAATGGCCGGCTTATAAAGAAATCAACGCAATCCGTCCAGACGAACCGCCTTGCCCGGTCGCGAAAACGTGACTGGCGGTCATGGCGCGGGCAATCGTAGTTTGTGTCGCCCTGCATGGAGAGGCCCATCCGGAAAGGGGGCCCGTCTGGTGAGGGTCCAACCCGGAGGGAGCAATGTCGGTTCCGCGCCTGCTGCTCATCTGCCTCAGCCTTTTCTGGCTCATGGCTGCCCCCGTCATGGCGCAGGAGCAGGCCGCGCCCTCGCGCTGCCTCGCCATCGCGCAGACATTGCCGCATGTCACCTTTGCCAGTTTCATCCCGGCGCAAGCCGGGGCGAAGGACGAGGTTCGCATCACCTATGCCGGCCACTCCACCTATGTCGTCGAGACGCCCGGCGGCGTGCGCATCGCCACCGACTACAACGGCGCCTATGGCTCCGATCCGCTACCGGACGTGGTCACCATGAACAAGGCGCACCGCACCCACTACACCGAAACGCCCGATCCGGGCATCGCCCATGTGCTGCGCGGCTGGAACCCGGATGGCGGACCGGCAAGTCATGCGCTCGGCATCGACGACGTCTATGTCCGCAACGTGCCCACCGACATCCGCACATGGGGCGGCGATCTGGAGCGCGACGCCAATTCCATCTTCATCTTCGAGGTGGCAGGGCTGTGTATCGGCCATCTCGGCCATCTGCACATCCGGCTGGCCGACGCCCACTATGCGGCGATCGGCCGGCTCGACGTGGTGATGGTCCCCATAGACGGCGGCATGACGCTCTCCCTCGACGGCATGAGCGAGATCGCCGGGCGGCTGAGTTCGTCCATCGTCCTGCCCATGCACCGGCACTCCACGCCGATCGGCGCCTTCACCGGCCGCATGGGAGCGGGCTTCGCCGTCGAGTTCCGCGACAGCCCCTCGCTCACCGTGTCGCTGCGCACCCTGCCGCGCCAGCGCACCATCATCGTGCTGAAAGGCGTCTGAAACCGATCAGCCGTCGAGATCGCTCTTGAGGCGGTCGAGAATGCTCATGGCATGGCCGGCATATTCGCTGATCCAGCGGTCGTGGATGCGCCTGATCGGCAGCGCATCGAGATGGGCTTCGAGCCGCTGGAGGACGGCGGCACTTTCGTCACCATCGCCGAATCCGGCTGGCGCGAGGACGAACGCGGCCGCAAGGCCTCCTACGGCAATTGCGAGGGCTGGTCGCAGATGCTGTCCTGCATGAAGGCCTATGTCGAATACGGCATCAATCTGCGCGAGGGTTTTTACCCCAGCGAGATGCGCGGCGAGCTGCCAACCCCGGACGGCAGCTGACGTTTCAGGTGGCGGCGGCCTCAGTGCCCGCCGCCGCTCCTGACTTTTGACTTTCGCCGCCTTGCCAGCATGTTGAGCCCCTCGACCAGCGCCGAGAAGCCCATGGCGGCATAGATGTAGCCCTTGGGCACATGGAAGCCCATGCCATCCGCGATCAGCGTCATGCCGATCATCAGAAGGAAGCCCAGCGCCAGCATGACGATGGTGGGGTTCTTCTCGATGAAAGCGGAGAGCGGGTTCACCGCCAGCAACATCACGACCACCGCTGTGATGACCGCGATGTACATGATCGCGATCTCATCAGTCATGCCCACGGCGGTGATGATGGAATCGATCGAAAACACCAGATCGAGCAGCAAAATCTGGAAAATCGCCGCACCCAGCGAAAGCTGCACCGTGCGGCCGATCATTTCGCTCTTGTCCGTTTCGGGATCGACGGTGTGGTGAATTTCCCGCGTTGCCTTCCAGACAAGGAACAATCCGCCCGTGATCAGGATGATGTCGCGCCAGGAATAAGGTTCATCGAACAGGGTGAACAGCGGGGTGGTGAGCTTGACGATGTAGGAAATCGTCGCCAGCAAAACCAGACGCATCACCAGAGCGGCTCCTATGCCCAGCACACGGGCCTTTGCGCGTTGTTCCGGCGGAAGCTTGTTGGTCAGGATGGAGATGAAAATCAGGTTGTCGATGCCGAGAACGATCTCAAGGACGACAAGGGTGAGAAGCGCTACCCACGCGGTTGGATTGCTCAACCAGTCGAAATGGTCGGCGATGAGGTCTAACATTGTAGACTAAGGTCTCCAGATAAGGTGGAGACGGAAATTAGGGTACAAAGGTACGGCCTTCAATGCCGGACCATCTTTTTCTTCTTTCAGGCCCAGAAAGAAGGAACCGTTTCTTCCAGACGCGGGCCACGCCGGAATGGCGCAACGCGCTCGGCGAGCCCGGTGCGATCCGAAATATCGACACCGACGCCGCACAGCGTCGCCGGCCCGTTCGCGGCCTCGAAGCGCCCTTTCGGCACCTTTGAGAGAAAGCGGTTGAGCGGCTCTTCCTTGTCCATCCCCAGCGAGGAATCATAGTCTCCGCACATGCCGGCGTCCGAGATATAGGCGGTGCCGCCATTGAGGATCTGGTGATCGGCGGTCGGCTGGTGGGTGTGGGTGCCGACGACAAGCGAGGCGCGCCCGTCGACGAAATGGGCGAAGCACATCTTTTCGCTGGTTGCTTCGGCGTGGAAGTCGATGACCACCGCATCGGCCTGCTCCCCGAGCGGACAGGCGGCCAGCTCCTGTTCGCCGGCTTGGAAGGGATCGTCAAGCTCGGGATGCATGAACACCCGGCCCATGATATTGGCGACCATGACGCGCGCGCCGTTGCGGGCGATATAGAGCCCCGCGCCCTTGCCGGGCGTGCCTTTGGGGAAGTTGGCGGGACGCAGGAAGCGGTCCTCGCGCGGCGCGAAATTCAGCGCGTCGCGCTGGTCCCAGACATGATTACCCGTGGTCACCACATCGGCGCCGGCCTCGATGGTGGCATGAAAGATCTGCTCGGTAATGCCGAAGCCGCCGGCCGCGTTCTCGCCATTGACGATGACGAAATCGAGCCGGTAATCCGAAATCAGGCCGGGAAGCTGCTCCCAGACCGCCGTGCGGCCTGCTTTTCCAACCATGTCGCCAAGAAAAAGAAGTCTCATGGGAAGGCTACTTAGAGCATTTTGCAGGCAAGTGGAATCACCTGACGTCGCACAAATGCAGCTAAAACAAACTCATGGAGCAACGGGCGGGATTTGTTCGCACACCAAACGCTCAGGCCGGCGCGAGATCGGGATTGTCGGCCTTGCGAAAATGCCTCAGCCCAAGCTCCGTCAGGATTTCGTCAAGCGCGACGTCGTGGTTCTCCTCCGGCACCCGCTCCACCTTCTGGCATTCGAAGGCCGTACCGATGAGGCGCGGCTTCAGGCCTCTTTCATGCATACGCGCGATGGCACGGTCATAGTAACCGGCACCATAGCCCAGCCGATGCCCGCGCTGATCGAAGGCGGCAAGAGGCATGAGCATGACAGAGGGATCGAGAACGGCGGCATCAGGCCCCGGCCCCACCGTGCCGAAACCGCTCTCGATCAGTTCCGCACGCCGGTCCAGCTCGCGGAAAACGATGGTTTGCTTGTCGAGAACCACAGGCACGCAGATCCGCGCACCCTTTTCGCGCAGGGCCGACATCAGGGGCCGCAGGTCGATTTCAGAGCGGATCGGCAAAAATCCGGCAACGACCGTACCCGGCTCGATGTCGATCCCCGGCGCGCCGAGCTCGGCAATGCGCAGGGACATCTCGATACGCCATGTCTGGTCCAGCGCATCGCGGCGCGCCAGTGCTTCACGGCGAACGGAATTCTTCTGCTCCTTCAGAGAAATCATGCTCGGTCTGTTCCGGAAAAACGAAGCGGGTCTTCATCAGTTGCGAAGACCGGTGGCGGGGGACACACAGTTCGAAACACGGACACGGCACAGCCCGACAAGGGCATGGGTGACGATCCACACGACCGGTGAAGAAGTCGATCCCGGGAACCTACAAAGTAGGTGGGCGCCATATGTCCGGACCCACGGGTCCGGTCAGGGACAGCTCCCTTCGAGATCGATAAGGCCCCGGGGATATGTCTCTCCTGCCGGGAAGCGCAGACCGTCGCCCCATATATAGGCCGAACCGCGCCGCCGCGCCAGCGCCGGCATGCGCCTGATCACCGAAACCGGCAAAGTTTCCGCCTGCAACTTCCGCGAGGCACCTTCCCTTGGCAGGCGAATGCGGATTGGCTACACAACTGCACGACCCGGACGGGACTCAGCTCCGTCCGGGCACGACCACAACGGGAAGGAAGAGCATGCGCTTCGAAGGCACTTCGGCCTATATCGCCGACAAGGATCTGATGGTGGCGGTCAACGCGGCCATCGCTCTGGAGCGTCCTCTTCTGGTGAAAGGGGAACCCGGTACCGGCAAGACGGAACTCGCCCGGCAGGTTGCCGAAGCGCTTGGCCTCGACCTGATCGAGTGGAACGTGAAGTCGACCACCAGGGCCCAGCAGGGGCTTTATGAATATGACGCCGTCTCACGCCTGCGCGACAGCCAGCTCGGCGACGACCGCTTCAACGACATCGGCAACTACATCCGCCGCGGCAAGCTGTGGGAGGCCTTTGCCTCGGACAGGAAGGTCGTGCTGCTCATCGACGAGATCGACAAGGCCGACATCGAGTTCCCCAACGACCTGTTGCAGGAGCTCGATCGCATGGAGTTCTTCGTCTACGAGACGGGCGAGACGATCCGCGCCGTGCAGCGCCCGATCGTCATCATCACCTCCAACAACGAGAAGGAACTGCCGGACGCCTTCCTGCGCCGCTGCTTCTTCCACTACATCCGCTTCCCCGATGTGGACACGCTGTCGCGCATCGTCGAGGTGCACTATCCGGGCATCAGGAAAAGGTTGGTCGAGGCGGCCCTTACGCAATTCTTCGAGATCCGCGAAACGCCCGGGCTGAAGAAGAAGCCTTCGACTTCGGAAGCGCTCGACTGGATCCGCCTGCTGGTCTCCGACGACGTTTCGCCCGAAGATCTGCGCGGCGACGCCAGAACCGCACTGCCCCGCCTGCACGGCGCGCTTCTGAAGAACGAGCAGGACGTGCACCTGTTCGAGCGCCTTGCCTTCATGGCACGGCGCAACAACTGATCCGCCAGAGCGTTTCCAGGAAAAGTGAAAATACTTTTCCGGTTCGGAAACGCGACAAGCCAAAGGCTTGGAGCCATTCAGCGATTCCGTGAAACAAGCAACGGCTCTAAAGCGTGTCGCGATCTTTCAGATTCGCTCCTTACGCTTTAAGTGGCTGTTTTTACGCATGTCGTTATCCCGAAACCGGTTCCCGCTTTCGGGCGACATGCTTCAGGCAGTTGCCGGACGGCTCCAGCGCAGCACCATCAGCCGGTAGGGGATGAGGGCGAACACGGCGATGGCGAGCTTCACCGTGAAGTCGCCCGCCGCCCATGACAGCCAGCGCACCACATCGGTGGAGAAGACGCCCATCAGCGGTGCCTGTTCGAGCGCGAAGGGCTCATTCGGGCCGAGAAAGGCGAAAGCCGGCGCAAAGGCCACCGAGAAGAACACCAGCGTATCGAGCACTGAACCTGCCAGCGTGCCGAAGATCGGCGCGCGCCACCAGCTTTGCCGGCGCAGCCGGTTGAATACAGCGACGTCGAGCAACTGGGCGGCAAGGAAGGCAGCACCCGAGGCGCAGGCAATCCGCACCAGCCTTCCGGCTGCGGTGTCGAATTCGATCAGGCCAAGCCTGTAGAGAAGCGGCGGACTGACGATGGAGCACAGCACGGCGGCCATGAACCCCACGAACACGATGCGCCGGGCCACGGAAGGTCCGTAGCGGCGGTTGGCGAGATCGGTGACGAGGAAGGCGAAGGGATAAGTGAACGCGCCCCATGTGAGCACGTCGGCCAACGAAAAATCGCCGATGGCAAGCTGCAGCGGGAACTGCACAAGCACGTTCGACGCCACGACGACGAGCGCCATGGCGGCCACGAAAGGCAAATAGCGAAACAGGAAGTTCATTTTTTTAACCTGGGTGATGGAACCAGAGCAGCGCCGGCCATGCGGCGGCACTGCGCAAAAAAATCAGGCTCAGGCGGCAGCCTGTTCAGCCGTCTTCTTGGCGATCTGCTTCTTCAGCAGGCGGGCGCGCTGCGACAGCTCAGCCTCGTCGGCTTTGGCCAGAAACGCGTCGAGACCGCCGCGATGCTCGACCGAGCGCAGGGCGGCTGCGGAAACGCGCAGACGCACATTCTGGTTCAGCGCCTCGGAAATGAGCGTGACATTGACCAGATTGGGCAGAAAGCGGCGACGGGTCTTGTTGTTGGCGTGGCTGACATTATTGCCAGTCTGGACGCCTTTGCCGGTAAGTTCGCAAGCGCGGGACATGATGCACCCTTCAATTCTTGTTCCGGCCAAACCCATGTGCCCGCGCAATACGGCGCGCGGTCTCCAGCGGGCGGCCTAAAGGAAAGTCGGCGTTCCATAGTGTCATTTGGCCAAGGCGTCAAGCGCAAGCTCGCAAAACCCGGCAAAACGTCACGCGGCCGAAGCTTCACACAAAGGCCGGAATCCGCCCTATATACAACCGCAAAGGGACATGATGCCACAATTTTGTTGGCGCACCAGCATCAGGAACGATCCGACCATGCCTTTTCCGCCTGCGATCCGGCTTGCCGCAACTGCCTTTGTCCTGTCGGCTTCCGGCGTGCTTACGGCCGCATCTCCGGCTCAGGCCGCTTCACCACAAACCTTCCATGGCGATTATACGATCTCCTATCTCGGCCTGCCGGTGGCCCGTGCCTCGTTCCAGAGCCGCTATGACGGTGATGATTACAGCATCGACGGCAGCGTCACGAGCGCCGGGCTTGCCCGCATCTTCGACGACACGAAGGGCACGTTGCGCGCCGTGGGACAGTTTAGCGGTGACAGCCCCGCTCCAAGCTCCTTCCGGGCCGACTACGTTTCGGCAAAAAAGCCGTCGCTGGTCGATATCCGGTTCGCCAATGGAACTGTCGCCTCGACGCAGGTGAAGCCTGCGCCAAAAAAGCGCGGCAGCGACTGGATCGGCCTCGATGCAGCCCATCTGCGCCGGGCCGTGGACCCGATCGCCGCAACGCTGGTGCGCGCCGACAGCCCCGACAAGGTGTGCGGACGCACGGTGAAAATGTATGACGGTGAATTGCGGGCCGACCTGCGGCTCAGCTTCGCATCCAGCGGCGCAACCTCGGTCAAGGGCTACAAGGGCCCCACCGTGACCTGCCGCATGAATTTCCAGCCGGTTGCCGGGTATCGCAAGGGCAAGAAGGCGCTGGACTATCTGAAAAACCGCAGCCGCATCATGGTTACGTTTGCCCCGGTTGGCGAGACGGGTGTATATGCCCCCATCTATGCGACGGTAGGAACCCAGATCGGCACCATAACCGTCAGCGCGCACCGCTTCGAAGCCGCCAGATAGCGGACCGCGGTGGTTCTGCCTGCTCCCACATCGGACCGTGGCAGGCGGGCGCAGCGGGAAGGGGAGGCGAATGGGACGCGCGACACTGATCGGTTTTTCAGCGGTTGCCATGTGGGCGCTGCTGGCGCTTCTGACGGATGCTTCCGGCGCAGTGCCGCCGTTCCTGTTGTCGGCCATCACCTTCGCCATCGGCACCTGCGTCGGCCTCGTTGCCCGCATCTTCATGCCACCGCCGCAACAGAAGGTCCGCATCCCGCCGCTCGTTTGGGTGATCGGCATCGCCGGCCTGTTCGGATACCACTTCTTCTACTTCACCGCGTTGCGCAACGCGCCGGCGGTGGAGGCCAGCCTCATCGCCTATCTGTGGCCGCTGCTGATAGTCGTCGGCTCGGCACTGATGCCGGGTGAACGCCTCGCCTGGAACCATGTCGCCGGCGCTCTGCTCGGCCTTGCCGGCACTTTCCTGATCGTCACCCGCGGCGGCGGACTGTCCTTCGATGCGAACTACGCCTTCGGCTACGCCATGGCCGGCGTCTGCGCGCTGGTCTGGTCGGCCTATTCGCTTCTGTCGCGGCGCTTCCCGGAGGTGCCGACCACGATCGTCACATGGTTCTGCGCGGCGACGTCCGTGCTGTCGCTCGTCTGTCATCTTATGCTTGAGGAAACGGTCCTGCCCGCCAATGCCGGCCAGTGGCTGGCCGTGCTCGGCCTCGGGCTGATGCCTGTGGGTGCGGCTTTCTATGCATGGGACATCGGCGTGAAGCGCGGCAACATTCAGGTGCTGGGCGCCGCCAGCTATGCCGCGCCGCTGTTGTCGACGCTGGTGCTGATCGTCACCGGCTTCGCGGAACCAAGCTGGCGCATTCTTGCCGCCTGCGTTCTGATCACCGGCGGGGCGGTGCTGGCCGCCAAATCGCTGCTGTTCGGCAAAAGAAAGGTACCTGCCCGCGCCTGAAGCCTATTGCGCGTCCCTTTCGGGGCGCATGGATCAGGCGTTGTCCTTGCGGCGGCGGATTTCTGCGAACACCTCGACATCGCCGGCATCTTCCATGCCGAGATACCTGCGGATCGCCGGATCGGCCCAGCGCAGGAACGGATTGGTGGCAATCTCGGCGCCGATCGTGGTCGGCAGCGTCGGCCTGCCATCGGCGCGCAGCGCCTCGATCTCCTTCACCCGCGCCTGCAGGGCGGCGTTGTCGGGATCGATGGTCAGCGCAAAACGGGCATTGGCGAGCGTATATTCGTGACCGCAATGAACCTGCGTGTCGGCTGGCAGCGCTGCCAGCTTGTTCAGCGAAGCGAACATCACCTCGGGCGGGCATTCGAACAGGCGCCCGCAGCCCAGTGCGAACAGCGTGTCGGCGGTAAATGCGACTTTCTCTCGTGGCAGATGGTAGCTGACATGGCCGGCGGTGTGGCCGGGCGTGGAGATGACCTCGATGGTCGTGCCGCCGAACGGGATTTGCGATCCCTCCTTAACGGTCTCGTCGATGCCGGGAATTTTCGCCTTTTCCGCCTCCGGCCCCACGATGCGCAGCCCGAAGCGCTCCTTCAGCGCCAGATTGGCCTCGACATGGTCGCCATGGTGATGGGTGATCAGGAGAAGCGAGGGCACCCAGCCGGTCCGCTCGATGGCTGCGAGGATCGGCGCTTCCTCCGGCGCATCGACCAGCGCGACCGCACCCGTTCCGGAATCGCGCATCAGCACGCCGAAATTGTCCTGACGGCACATGAACTGTTCGATCGCGATGGCCATACAAAATCTCCTGTGAGACCCAGAGATAGGGGCTGCACCCGCGCCTGTCACCCCTTTGGCTGGCAGAGGCTTCGTTGAACTCAGCCCCCGCAAGGGCTACCTTTGGCCCGGACCTCGCGAAACAGGCTTTTCATGCATTCTGACATCGTCGACCTGCGCTCGTTCTACGCCTCGCCGCTCGGCCGCCTTGCCGAGCGCTCGATTGCCATGTCGCTGTCGTCGATCTGGGCGCCGGTTCCGAACGAGCGGCTGGTGGGGCTCGGCTATGCGCTGCCATGGCTGGAGCGGTTCGGCGCTGATGCCGAGCGCGTCTTTGCCTTCATGCCGGCCACTCAAGGCGCCGTGGTGTGGCCCGCACAGGGCAAGGCCGCCACGGCGCTGGTGTTCGAGGAAGAGCTGCCGCTGATGGACTCCTCGGTGGACCGGATGCTTTTGGTGCACTCGCTCGAACATGTCGAGAACCCGCGCGAAACGCTGAACGAGATCTGGCGGGTGCTGTCGCCGGCCGGCCGGGTCGTCATCGTGGTGCCGAACCGGCGCGGCGTGTGGGCGCGCTTCGAGCACACCCCCTTCGGCACCGGCCGGCCCTATTCGCGAAGCCAGCTTGGCGAATTACTCAGGGAAACCAACTTCACGCCCGCCGCCTGGTCGGATGCGCTGTTTTTTCCACCCTCGCGGCGCAAATTCGTCATGCAGCTCAACAGCGTGCTGGAGCGCAGCGGACGCATATTGTGGCCGATCTTTTCAGGCGTCATCGCCGTGGAAGCGCAAAAACGCCTCTATCAGGGCATCCCGGTCGCCCAGCGCGCCTCGCGGCGCGTCTTCGTGCCGGTGCTGTCGCCACAGGGCGCGCCGAGCCTCGGCATGCGCTTTGCCGGATCATCCCGTTTCGGCGACGCCGAAACGGGCATTGTCCAGCCGGACGGCGGCAGCGCGGCGACCTGAGGCTGCTTTCCGCCGCCACACGTGTTCAGGGCGCGCTCGTCGTATCCAGCCTTTTCATGTCAGCGACGGAAAGGTGCAGGGATGCGGCACCTGTCAGGCTGTCGAGCTGATCCAGCGACGTGGCCGAAGCGATCGGCGCGGTGATACCGGGCCGCGCCATGATCCAGGCCAGCGCCACCTGCGCCTGAGTGACGCCGTGAGCTGCCGACACCTCGTCAAGGGCTGCGAGGATGCGCATGCCGCGCTCGTTCAGATAGGAAGCAGCGCTGCTGCCGCGCGTGCTTTTGCCGAGATCGGCCTTGCTGCGGTATTTTCCCGACAGGAAGCCCTTGGCCAGCCCGTAATAGCTGATGACGCCGATGCCCCTTGCCATGCACAGGTCGCGCAGCGGACCGTCGAATTCGCTGCGGTCATAGAGATTGTAGGCCGGCTGCAGCGCCTCATACCTGGGAAGACCGTGATGGTCGGCAGCATCAAGGGCGGCCTTGAGCTGGCCGGCGTCGAGGTTGGAGGCGCCGATATGGCGTACCTTTCCCTTCTCGATCAGCCGTTTGTAGGCCCCCAGCGTCTCGGCGTGCGGCACCGTCGGGTCGGGCCAGTGCGACAGATAGAGGTCAATCACGTCGGTCTGCAGCCGCTTCAGGGACGCCTCCACCGCCTTCTCGATATGCAGCGGCGACAGGTCCACCCGTCCCTGTCCGATGTCGGAGCCGACCTTGGTGATAAGAACCACCTTGTCGCGGTTGCCGCGGGCTTTCAGCCATTTGCCGATGATGGTTTCGGATTCGCCGCCCGAGTTGCCGGGAACCCAGCGGGAATAGACATCGGCCGTGTCGATGGCGTTGAAGCCCGCATCGACAAAACGGTCGAGCAGGTCGAAGGAGGTTTTTTCGTCGGCCGTCCAGCCGAAGACGTTACCGCCGAAAACCAGCGGGGCGATTTCAGGACCGGTGCGGCCCAGTGTTCTCTTCTGCAAGTCGGTCTCCCTTCAGGAATCGCCCGCAGCATAAGCCGGCGCCGCGTCGAAGATAGGGCTGGGATGCAAATTGCCAATGACGATCCGGGAACTATCCGGACAGCCCGATGCGCCGCTCCACATCTTCCAGCCAGTGATCGCGAATGCCGAGCGCCTGCAGATGGCGCACCGTGTTCGCCACATAATCCTCGTTGGGCCCCGACTGGCCGGCGGCTCCGCGCACCACGGCGGCGGCCGCCGTCTCGTCCAGCGCGCCCGCATACTGGCTGTGGCTGCGATCCGCCACATAGGCGATCGCGGCGGCACGCTCGCCATTGTCGAGCCGCACCGGAAGGCTGCGCTCAATGTAGACGTTGTTGACCTGCTCGCGCTCGCGCAGATAGGCGATCACGGCCTCGCGCGATGCCGCCTCCACCCTGAAGGCCATGCCGACGCACGAACCGCCCCGGTCGAGCCCCAGAACGAGGCCCGGCCGCTCGGGCGTACCACGATGGACGAAGGAGTAGATGCACAGCGCCCGGCGATAGCCATAGAGGTGAGCCCTGCGCGCCTCTGCATAATCGAAGCCAGGCTTCCAGATCAGAGAGCCATAGCCAAAAACCCAAAAATCGCCCATATCGCAAGACCAGAGTCGGGCACGGCAAAAAATCGCGCCGGGCAGCATGGTGAAGGTCCATTCCCTCACACCAACGGGTTAACGAGAGCGGCAGCATGACGTCAAGACATCAGGCGCAACCACGAAAGCGACGCGGTCTTTTATGGCTGTTTCTTTTCCTCGCCGTGCTGTTCGGGCTCTACAGCGCCGGCTGGTTCTATGCAGCCGACCGCATCAGGGATGAGAGCCGGCAGGCCATCGCCGATCTTTCAAGGAAAGGTATCCGCTCCGATTGCGCGAGACTTCGGGTTGAAGGCTATCCGCTGCGGCTCGCCGTTCTGTGCAATGGCATTGCCTATCAGGACGACGCCAAAGGCATTGCCGCGACCACCGGTGCTCTGGAGGCGAGCACCAGCATCTTCCGGCCCCTGGTGGCCGATGTGAACCTGCGCGGGCCGGTGAGGACACTGGCGCCGGGACTGGCGCCACTGTGGCTCGATTGGGACAGCCTCGATGTCAGCACCAAGCTGTTCTGGCCCCTGCCCCGGCAGGTGACGCTGACCGCAAACGGCGTTTCGGGCCAGACCGACCCGGAGGATGACGAGCCCACACAGCTTTTCAATCTGAGCGACATCGCACTCGACTTCTGGCCCGAAGGCGAAGACATCCTCTATCGTGGCAGCTTTGCCGAGCTGGATATCACCGCCGACGCGCTTCAGGGCCGCAACGTGCCATCGCTCGACGGTTTTGGCGAAGCCCGGCTGAAGAACGGCGTCGCGGTCGTGCAGTCGAAGCCGAAAAGCCTGCGCGGGCAGGCGCTCGACATCACCAATCTGGAACTGTCGTCCGGCGAAGCCCGCATTTCCGTGTCCGGGCCTGTCTCCGTCGACGAAGCAGGGCTGGTGGACGCGGACCTGATGATCCGCCTGACCAATCCGCAGGCCGTGGCGGAGGTTCTGGCGACTGCCGTTCCCGAAGAGGCGAAGAAGATAAGGCAGGGCTTCGGTGCGCTCGCCATGATGGGCAAACAGCCGGCGATGCCGCTGAAGATCGTCAAGGGCAATGCCATGATGGGCTTCATCCCGCTCGGCGCCATCAAGCCGCTTCCCTGACGCCTGCCCCAAGCGCAGAACAGCAAAGCGGCCGGAACCCGAGGGTCCGGCCGCTTTTTCATGTCGTGTTTTTCCGCTGCGCAGCCACTTGAAGCGTGTCGCGATCTTTCAGAGTCGCTCCTTACGCTTTAAGCTCCTGTCCTTACGCATGTCGTTATCCCAAAACCGGTTCCCATTTTCGGGCGACATGCGTCAAGGCTTGGCGGGCTGCTCCGCGACCTGACGGCCGAAGTTCGGGGCGTCGATATCCTGCCCTGCCTCGATGATCGAGCGGCGGATGGCGCGGGTGCGGGTGAACAGGTCGAACAGCTTCTCCCCGTCGCCCCAGCGGATCGCCCTTTGCAGCGAAGCGAGATCTTCCGAAAACCGCGCCAGCATCTCGAGGATGGCGTCCTTGTTGTGCAGGCACACGTCCCGCCACATGGTGGGGTCAGAGGCCGCCAGACGGGTGAAGTCACGGAAACCGGAAGCCGAATATTTGATGACTTCCTGCTTCGTCACCGTCTGCAGATCATCGGCAGTGCCGACAATGTTGTAGGCGATGATATGCGGCAGGTGGGAGACGATGGCCAGCGTGCGGTCATGATGGTCGGCGTCCATCGTGTCGATATTGGCCCCGCAGCGCCGCCAGAATTCCGACAGCCTCTCCAGCGCTGCCGGATCGGTTCCCGGCAGCGGGGTGAAGATGCACCAGCGGTTGCGAAACAGGTCCGCAAAACCGGAATCCGGACCGGAATCCTCGGTTCCCGCCAGCGGGTGGCCTGGGATGAAGTGGACACCGGCCGGCACATGCGGCTGCATCTGGGCGATGACGGAGAGCTTGGTAGAGCCGACATCGGTGAGGATGGCGCCGGGCTTCAGAGCCGGCGCGATCTGCTTCGCCACGGCTTCCGAAGCACCCACAGGCACGGAAACGATGACCAGATCGGCATCGCGCACGGCTTCTGCCGCATCGGTGGTGTAGCTGTCGCCGAGGCCGAGCTGTTCGGCGCGCTTCAGCGTCTCGGGACTGCGGGTGGAAATGGCCACATGGCCGGCGAGATGGTTCTGCCTGATCGCGCGGGCCAGCGACGAGCCTATGAGGCCGATGCCGACAAGGGCGACCTTCTCAAACATGGGTTCGGACATTTTCTCAACTTTTCAGGAATTCGGTCAGTGCGGCGACGACGCCGCGATTGGCTTCTTCGGTTCCGACTGTCATCCGCAGCGCGTTGGGAAAACCGTAGCCTGCAACGCGCCGCAGGATATACCCTCGCGCGGTCAGATACTCGTCGGCGGCCGAAGCCGAATGCCTGCCGTTCTCCGGAAAATGGAAGAGAACGAAGTTGGTGACGCTGGGCGTTACCCTGAGCCCGAGCGCCGTCAGCTCGCTGGTCAGCCAGGGCAGCCAGGTTTCATTGTGAGCAATGGACGTGTCGACATGCGCGCGGTCGCGCACCGCAGCAGTACCGGCCGCGATCGCCGTGGCGGTCACGTTAAAGGCATCGCGAATGCGCTCGACGGCCTCGATGATGTGCGTGGGCGCATACATCCAGCCGATACGCGCGCCGCCGAGGCCGTAAGCCTTGGAGAAGGTGCGGGTCATGACAACGTTCTCCGCGCCCGCCACCAGCTCGACGCCCGCCTCGTAATCGTTGCGGCGCACATATTCGGCATAGGCCGCATCGAGGATCAGCATGACGTTCTTCGGCAGGCCGGCATGCAAGCGCCGCACCTCCTCGAAGGGAATGTAGGTGCCGGTCGGATTGGCGGGATTGGCGAGGAACACCATGCGCGTGCTGTCGGTGATGCCGGCAAGGATGGCATCGACATCGACGCGCTCGTTGGTTTCAGGCGCGATGATCGGCGTTGCTCCCGCCGCCATGATGGCGATGCGGTAGGCGAGGAAGCCATATTGCGGATAGATCGCCTCGTCGCCCGGAGCCAGATAGACACGCGACAACAGCGCCAGCGCCTCATCGGAGCCGTTGAAGCACATGATGTTGGCCATGTTCAGACCATGCGCCTCGGCGATCGCCTCGCGCAGGCGCGTTGACGAACCGTCGGGGTAGAATTCCAGCCGGCCGGCCACTTCACGCGCGGCTTCGATCGCCTTTGGCGAGGCACCCAGCGGGTTCTCGTTGGCGGAAAGCTTGTGCAGCTTCACACCGGCAGGAGCAGCGCTTTTGCCCGGCACATAAGCCTCGATGTCCAGAATACCGGCGCGGGGCTGGGGACGGGAGTTTTCTTGTGCCGTGGTCATGATCAGAATCCGTTGAACGCCGGAACATTCCGGCAAGATGCTCGGAAATAACCGCCATGAAGAGCAATGTCGAGGGTGAAGACTTGGCACAGGGCATCTCTGGCTTCGTCCATCTCTGGCCCGTACATCTGTGGCCCGTGCACCTGTGGCCCCGTGCACCTTGGCATTGACGCAGGCACAAGCCGGCCATAGATAGAAAACCGTTCCGTGGTGATTTGGCCGGTCGGCTTGCAGCCACGTTAAAGAAGTCGCTAAAAAGGCCGAGGCTGACGAGCACGTCGGGACCGGCCGCGATTTCGCCGCCGGTCTTTTTGTTTGGAGCTTGTGCAATGCCGATCAAGATTCCCGATCAGCTACCTGCCCGCGAAGTCCTCGTGCGCGAGGGTGTATCCATCATGGACGAACGCACCGCGATGCGTCAGGATATTCGCCCGCTCCAGATCGGCCTGCTCAACCTGATGCCGAACAAGATCCGTACCGAAACGCAGTTCGCGCGCCTGATGGGCGCCACGCCCCTTCAGGTGGAGCTGACGCTGGTGCGCGTCGGCAATCACAAGGCCAAGAACACGCCGGAAGAACATCTGATCTCCTTTTACCAGACATGGGACGAAGTGCGGGACCGGAAGTTCGACGGCTTCATCATCACCGGCGCGCCGATCGAGCTCCTGCCCTTCGAGGAGGTCAACTACTGGAAGGAGCTGGAGCAGATACTCAACTGGACGACCACCAACGTCCATTCGTCCTTCTTCATCTGCTGGGGCGCCATGGCCGCCGCCTGGCACTTCCACCGCATCCCGAAATACACGCTGGAGAAGAAGGCCTTCGGCGTCTACCGGCACCGCAACAACGCGCCGACCTCGCCCTATCTGGCCGGATTTTCGGACGACTTCGCAGTGCCCGTGTCGCGCTGGACGGAAGTGCGCAGCGCCGACATCGCGCCATCCAGCGGGCTCGATCTGCTGATGGAATCGGACGTGACGGGCCCCTGCCTGCTGTCGGAGCAGAAGGGCAACCGGCTCTATATGTTCAACCACATCGAATATGATTCGACGTCGTTGAAGGAGGAGTACGACCGCGATGTCGCCGCCGGCACGGCAATCGAGGTGCCGCACAATTATTATCCGGACAACGATCCGGCACGGCCGCCGCTCAACCGCTGGCGCTCCCATGCCCATCTGCTGTTCGGAAACTGGCTGAATCAGGTCTACCAGTCGACCTCCTTCGACCTCGACAAGATCGGCACGAGCTGAGGCCTGCTTGAACGGGAGCGACGGGTTCGCAGGGAAGGCGTGGAAGTTCTGCCTCCCTGCCCGCTCATCCGCATTGAGCGCGCACATTGGTTGCGTACTGGCCCAAAACTCGTTCACGGTTGCGATTGGACGCGCAATATAAAACGATTTAAAAGGCGCTGACCACATCGTTGCAGGCGGCTACAATGACTGATCAGGGCCACAAGGACATCGCCATGCGCGGCCGCTGGGCGGTGGCCGCCATGTTCTTCGTCAACGGTTTCATCACCGGAAGCTGGGCCCCGCAGATCCCCACGCTGCTCGTGCGTCTGGAGATCAGCAAGTTCACCCTGGGCCTGCTCATCCTGCTGTTCGGCGCGGGTGCCGTGGTTGCCATGTCATGGTGCGGCCATTTCATTGCCAGGTACGGATCCGGCGTCACGCTTAAGCGCATTTCCGTCGGCACGAGCTTCGGCCTGCTTCTGGTTGCCATGGCGCCGGACGTAACCCTTGCCGCCGTCGCCATGGTGATCTTTGGCGGCCTGATCGGGGCGATGGACGTGGCCATGAACACCAATGCCGTGGTGGTCGAGCGCCGGCTCGGCCGCGCCATCATGTCGTCGTCGCATGGTTTCTGGAGCCTTGGCGGCTTCGTGGGTGGTGGCCTTGGCGGCATGGGCATCCAGACTTTCGGCCATCTCGCCCATGCGGTCATCATCACGATCGTGGCCCTTGCCGGCGTTTCGCTGGCCATGCGCCATGTCGTGACCGAGAACAGGCCGGCAACGGCGCAGGAGCGCCCGCGCTTCACCCTGCCGCGCAATCCGCTCATCTACCTGATCGGCGTGATGGCGCTGTTTTCCATGACCCCGGAGGGCGCCGTGCTCGACTGGGCAGCCATTTATCTTCAGCAGGAGCTTGGCGCCGACCTCGCCACGGCCAGCCTCGCATTTGCCGCCTTTTCCGGCGTGATGGCCTGCATGCGGTTCGCCGGCGATTCGGTTCGCAATCGTTTCGGCGCGGTGACCACGCTGCGTGCCTGCGCGCTGCTGGCCTGCGCCGGGATGCTGGGTGCCGGGCTCTCGCCCCTGCCCTGGATGGCCATCGCCTGCTTCGCCCTGTGCGGTGTGGGCATCGCCAACATGGTGCCGATCGCCTTTTCCGCCGCCGGCAACCAGCAGGGAATTCCCTCCGGCATCGGCATGAGCGTTGTCACCACCATGGGCTATTGCGGCATTCTGGTCGCGCCCTCCGCCATCGGCTTCATCGCCGAGCATATCGGCTTCGGCCCGGTTTTTATCGGGCTGTCGGGCTTGCTGTTCATCGTCTTCCTGATGTCGGGACTGGCCCATCGTGCCGACTACACAGCAGACCACCCCGGCGAATAAACGGGACCGGCGCTGGGCGGGGTCAGACCCGGCCCAGCAGCACCAGTATCAGCAGGATGACGAGCACGACGCCGACAATGCCCGAGGGGCCATAACCCCAGTTGCGCGAATGAGGCCAGCTGGGAATGGCGCCGATCAGGATCAGCACCAGAACGATGATGAGAAGGGTCGTAAGAGGCATGGTCGAACTCTCCCGCCTTGTGATTGTCTCATTTCACAATGCGCGAGCCGCCGCCGTGTTCCCTTGTTTCCGAAACCACGAGCCCTGCAACGAAAACCCCTCGATCCCGGCTGGTGCCGCGAACCGAGGGGTTGCAATTCCCTGAAGGCCGCTCTCACGCAGCCTTTTGCCCTCAACGACCGATGTCAGCCGGCGCGATACTGCGCGACTATGGCATCGCCCATTTCGGCGGTGCTGACCTTCTTCATGCCTTCCGACATGATGTCGCCGGTGCGATAGCCTGCGTCCAGAACCGCCGAGATCGCCTTCTCCAGGCGGTCGGCTTCTGCGACCATGTTGAAGGAGTAGCGCAGGCACATGGCGAAGGAGGCGATCATGGCGATCGGATTGGCGATGCCCTTTCCGGCGATGTCGGGCGCCGAACCGTGCACCGGCTCGTAGAGCGCCTTGCGCTTGCCGGTCTTCGCGTCCGGCGCGCCGAGCGAGGCGGAGGGCAGCATGCCGAGCGAGCCGGTCAGCATCGCGGCCACGTCGGAGAGCATGTCGCCAAACAGGTTGTCGGTGACGATGACGTCGAACTGCTTGGGCCAGCGCACGAGCTGCATGCCCCCGGCGTCGGCCAGCATGTGGTCGAGCTTCACGTCGCTGAACTTAGCCTTGTGTGTGGCGGTGACGACCTCGTTCCACAGCACGCCAGACTTCATGACGTTGCGCTTTTCCATCGAGGTGACGTGGTTGTTGCGGGTGCGGGCCAGCTCGAAGGCGACGCCTGCGATGCGCTCGATCTCGAAGGTGTCGTAGATCTGCGTGTCGATGCCGCGCTTCTGGCCGTTGCCGAGATCGATGATCTGCTTGGGCTCGCCGAAATAGACGCCGCCGGTCAGCTCGCGCACGATGAGGATGTCGAGGCCTTCGACCACATCCTGCTTGAGCGAGGAGGAAGCAGCCAGCGCCGGATAGCAGATGGCCGGGCGCAGATTGGCGAACAGTTCGAGATCCTTGCGCAGGCGCAGCAGACCGGCCTCGGGGCGCACCTCGTAAGGCACGTCATCCCACTTCGGACCGCCGACCGCGCCGAACAGAACGGCGTCCGCCGCCAGCGCCTTTTCCATGTCGGCCTCGGAAATAGCCTGTCCGTGCGCGTCGTAGGCCGAGCCGCCAACCAGACCTTCCTCGGTCTCGAAACCGGCGCCGTTCTCGTTCATGACGGCGATGAGTTTCTTTACCTCCGTCATCGCCTCGGGACCGATGCCGTCACCTGGAAGGAGGAAGAGTTTTTTCGAAGCCATGCGTATTTCCCCGGGGAATTTTTGAACCGCAGCTTTGCTAGCCGCGCCGGCGCGCTTGCGCAAGACGAAAGCGGCGAGACGCGGCGCCCGGAATGCCCGTTACAGATGCGAGAGAATGTTGACCAGCCTGCCGAAGGGGTCGCGCACGTAGAAACGGCGCACGCCCCACGGCTCATCGGCGGGACCGTATTCGATCGCAAATCCCGCCGCCTTCATGCCGGCGAGCGCCGCTTCGACGTCATCCACCTCGATGGAGAGATCGGGCACCGGCGTGCCGGAGCCGCCCTCCACGGCAAAGGAAATCTGCACCGGCATCTGTTCGGTCGAACCCCATGTGGCGATCCAGCCATGATCCATGAGAAGGTCGAGTCCGAGCACATCGCCATAAAAGCGCTTCGCCGCCGCAAGGTCTGCGGCGGCAATGTTGGCGATGATGCGCCTGACCTTCATGGCTATTCGCTCTTTGCCAGCGCCTTTTCCATGGTCTGGCGCAGATCGGCCGGCCACGTCCCGGCTTCAGGCCATGTTTCCGGAGACTTGCCATCGGTCTGGCGAGCCAGATAGAGCTTCTGGCTGGCCGCATCGACAGCCATGAAACCATCGTAGGTGCCGCAGGCATGCGGAATGCAGCCATCGCCGTAGATCAGGCCCGAGGCGGTCTTTTCCGGCTCGGCGCTGACCATGAGGCTGGTTGCAACTTCTTCGAGCCTGTCGCCCAGAAGCTCCTTTGCCTGCGCATAGACGGCCTCGTTCTGGAATGCCTCGAGCATGCTGCCGAGTCTTTCCGGATTGAAATCTTTCCACGTCGTTCCGGCTTCGGGCGCATAGACGAGTTCGCCTGCGGTCGTAAAACCATCCTGCGGGGTCCAGCGCTTGACCACGCCGGAAGTGCCCGGCATCAGCCATGGAACGAAATAGATCCAGTCACTGGCGACTGCCGTCACCGGCGCGCCGCAATCCTCCTCGCCGATGCTGGCGCGCTGAATGGCGTCGTTGTCGCCCTTCCACACCAGAACCTTGGCCGGACCACAGGCATTGCCGCCGTCGCCGACATCGAACAGCGCGACCTCGGTGTCTCCCAACCGGGCAATCTGGTCGAAATAGATCACATAGGCGCTGGCCAGCTCCTTGTCGCCGAAGGACAGGGTCTTTTCGCCATACTCTTCCTTCTGGGTGATGGTGAGAGCGCCGCCTGCGAAGGCAATGGACTGCGGCTTCTCCGTCTCGGCGAATGCACTTGCGCAAAGGCCAAGACCGAGGAGAGCCGCGAGCGACGGACGGAATATCAGTTTCATGATTGCGAAACTCCGGTTGCGCACTGGACGCTGCCTGATCGGAGCGACCGAATCGGGGTGGCTGGAGCATGCAAAACTAGGAAGCTGACGCCGCGGTGTCCACATCATCGGGCGGCGAATTTCAATCCCCTGACAAAAACGGGATGCGAACCTTGCGGCGCGCATCCCGTCGAGAGGCCGGATTGGCCCAGACTGTCAGGCCGAGACTGTCAGACCGAGACTGTCAGGCCCAGGGGCGTGTTTCGGCGTTCTTCTGCTCGAAGGTGCTGATGGAGCTTGCCTTCTCCATCGTCAGGCCGATGTCGTCGAGGCCATTGAGCATGCAATGACGCCGGAAATCGTCGAGATCGAAGCTGATCACGCCACCGTCCGGCCCACGGATTTCCTTGGTTTCGAGATCGATCGACAGCGTGGCATTGGCGCCGCGCGAGGCGTCATCCAACAGCTTGTCGAGATCTTCCTGGCTGACCGTGATCGGCAGAACGCCATTCTTGAAGCAGTTGTTGTAGAAAATATCGGCGAACGAGGTCGAGATGACGCAGCGGATGCCGAAGTCGAGCAGCGCCCATGGCGCGTGCTCGCGGCTCGAACCACAGCCGAAATTGTCGCCGGCGACAAGGATCTGGGCGTTGCGGTAGGCCGGCTTGTTGAGCACGAAATCGGGATTTTCCGAGCCGTCCTCATTGTAGCGCATCTCGGCGAACAGCCCCTTGCCGAGGCCGGTGCGCTTGATCGTCTTCAGATAATCCTTGGGGATGATCATGTCGGTGTCGACATTGACGATCGGCAGGGGCGCTGCAACGCCGGTGAGCTGAGTGAATTTATCCATGGCTTGTGCCCGTAGTGTCGTTGCGGGAGTTGCTGACCTTCGCTTTACACAAAGCCGGCACATAAGGAAAGGCGCGGGCTCTCCATGGCGCAGGCAACAGCCCGCTCCTGCACCATGGCACGGACCCACCTGCCCCTTTAGGCTGACCCGGCAAAGGGAGAAGAGCATGAGCGACATCACCATCAGGCCGCTGCAGCAGGGCGACCACGACGACTGGCGCCGGCTGTGGCGCGCCTATCTGAAATTCTACGAGACCGAACTGCCGCAGGAGGTCTACGCGGAGACATGGAAGCGGCTGTTTTTGCCCGGCGAATATGAGCCGAAAGGTTTTCTCGCGCTGGCAGATGGCAAGGCGGTGGGCCTCACCCACTACATGTATCACCGGTCGGGCTGGTCGCTGGCCAACAAATGCTATCTGCAGGACCTGTTCGTCGATCCGGCCGTGCGCGGCGGCGGGGTGGGTGCTGCCCTGATCGAAGCGGTGCGCAGGGCCGCCGAAGAAGCACAGGCAGGCGAGGTCTACTGGCTGACCCATGAGAGCAACGCCACGGCCCGCCGGCTCTACGACCGGGTGGCGACAAACACGGGTTTCCTCAAATACCGGCTGTAAGGGGCATGGCTTGCCGCCATTTTACAATACGGTGAAAAGCGCTACAAAGCCGGCATGTTCATTCCCTTCTTCCTCGAACTGAAGGCCGCAAAAATTCCCGTCTCGCTCCGGGAATATCTGTCGCTTCTGGAAGGCATGGACGCGGGACTGGTCGACTACGATGTCGAGGGTTTTTACTATCTGGCGCGCGCCGCGCTGGTGAAGGACGAGCGCCACATCGACCGCTTCGATCAGGTGTTTTCGCATGTCTTCCGCGGCGTCGAGGCCGTTTCCGGCGAAGGCGGCGTCGATGTTACCGACCTGCCGGAGGAATGGCTGCGGCGGCTGGCCGAAAAGCATCTCTCCGAAGAGGAAAAGCGGCTGGTGGAAGCGCTCGGCGGCTTCGAGAAACTCATGGAGACGCTGAGAGAACGGCTTGAAGAGCAGAAGGGCCGCCATCAGGGCGGCTCGAAATGGATCGGCACCGCCGGCACCTCGCCCTTCGGCGCTTATGGCTACAATCCCGAAGGCATCCGCATCGGCCAGCACGAAAGCCGCCACCGGCGCGCCGTAAAGGTCTGGGACAAGCGCGAATTCCGCAATCTCGACGATTCGGTGGAACTGGGCACCCGCAACATCAAGGTCGCCCTGAAGCGCCTGCGCCGCTGGGTGCGCGACGGAGCGGCCGAGGAGCTCGACCTGCCGGGCACCATCCACTCCACCGCCGAGCATGGCTATCTCGACGTGAAGACCCGGCCGGAGCGTCGCAACGCGGTGAAACTTCTGATGTTCTTCGACGTCGGCGGCTCGATGGACGACCACATCAAGGTGGTCGAGGAACTGTTTTCGGCCGCACGCACTGAGTTCAGGCAGCTCGAATATTTCTACTTCCACAACTGCCTCTACGAAGGCGTGTGGAAGGACAATCGCCGCCGCCATGCCGAGGTGATCCCGACCTTCGACGTGATCCACAAATACGGTTCCGACTACAAGGCGATCTTTGTCGGGGACGCTGCGATGAGCCCTTACGAGATCAGCCATCCGGGCGGCTCGGTCGAGCACTGGAACCCGGAAGCGGGCGCCGCATGGCTGCAGCGCGCGCTCGCCCAGTGGCCGAACGCCGTGTGGCTGAATCCCACCGCCGAAAAGCACTGGGGCTATACCTATTCCATCGGCCTTATCCAGGAGCTGTTCGGGCAGCGCATGTATCCGCTCACTCTGGCCGGGCTGGAAGCGGCGACAAAGCAGCTTGGACGCGCCGTGCATTGATGCGGCTGGTCAGACCGGCCACGCGGTCCTATCTTTAAGAGAAATTCCAGCAGAAGTGCAAAGCGGTTTGCGTTCGGATTTGCGTCAGGACAAGCGCGCTGATCGATGAAGCGGACCGCGACGGCAGGAGATTTTCATGGAAACCACCACCTACCCCGTCACCCGCAGCGATGCCGAATGGCGCGCGCTGCTTTCGCCGGAACAATATGCGGTCATGCGCCAGCACGCCACGGAGCGGCCGGGAAGCTGCGCGCTGCTGCATGAGCACCGCGCCGGCGCGTTCCATTGCGCGGGCTGTGATGCGAAACTGTTCGAGGCCAACCTGAAATTCGAGAGCGGCACGGGCTGGCCGAGCTTCAACGATCCGGTTCCGGGCTCGGTCGGCACCACTACCGACCGCAGCCACGGCATGCTGCGCACCGAAGTGCACTGCGCCACCTGCGGCAGCCATCTCGGCCACGTCTTTCCGGACGGCCCGCCGCCAACCGGCCTGCGCTACTGCATCAACGGCATAGCGCTGAACTTCAAGTCGGCCGACTGACCGCAGACGACGCCGCGAATGAAAATGCCCGGCTGAGACCGGGCATTTCAACAGTCCTGTTTCCCGTGAATCAGGCCGCGTAGCGCTGGGGCCCCAGTGCGCTGGCGTCGATATCGGGCTTGCGGCCGGACATGATGTCGGCCAGCACCCGCGCCGAGCCGCAGGCCATGGTCCAGCCGAGCGTTCCGTGGCCGGTGTTGAGGTAGAGATTGGCGTATTTCGAGGCACCGATGATCGGCGGTCCATCCGGGGTCATCGGCCGCTGCCCGGTCCAGAAGGTCGCCTGAGCGATGTCGCCCGCACCCGGGAACAGGTCGGTCACCGAATGCACCAGCGTATCGCGGCGGGCATCGCTCAGATTGAGGTTGTAGCCGGAAATCTCCGCCGTACCGCCGACGCGGATGCGGTCGCCGAGACGGGTGATGGCGATCTTGTAGGTCTCGTCCATCACGGTCGATTCCGGTGCGCGTGACGCATCGACGATCGGCACGGTGATCGAATAGCCCTTGACCGGATAGACCGGGATCGGCTGGCCAAGCTTGCGCATCCAGATCGGCGAATACGAGCCCAGCGCCATGACATAGCTGTCGGCGCTGCGCTTGCCGGCGCTGGTGTTGACGCCGGTGATCTTCCCACCGGACGTCTCGATGCCGGTGATGGAAACGCCATATTCGAACTTCACGCCGGCTGCGGTCGCGATTTCCGCCAGCCTTTCGGTGAACATCTGGCAGTCGCCGGTCTCGTCGCCGGGCAGGCGCAGGCCGCCGACGAACTTGCCGCGCACATTGCCGAGGCCGGGCTCGACGGCGATGCAGCCTTCGGGGTCGAGCACCTCGAAGGGAACGCCGGTCTGCTTCAGCACCTCGACATCGCCACCGATGCCGTCGAGCTGCTTCTGGGTGCGGAACAGCTGGAGCGTGCCCTGCATGCGTTCATCATACGCGATGTTGGTGCGCGAGCGCAGATCCTTCAAAACATCGCGGCTGTACTCGGCGATCGGCACCATGCGCGACTTGTTGAGTGCGTAGCGCGCGTCGGTGCAGTTACGCAGCATCTTCATCATCCAGGCATACATGTGCCAGTCGAGCGTCGGCTTCACCACCAGCGGCCCATGCTTCATGGTCAGCCATTTCAGCGCCTTGACCGGCACGCCGGGGGCAGCCCACGGCGACGAATAGCCGGGCGAAACCTCGCCCGCATTGGCGAAGGAGGTTTCCAGCGCCGGACCGCTCTGACGGTCGATGACCGTCACGTCGTGGCCGGCCTCACTGAGGAAATACGCTGTGGTAACGCCGATGACGCCGCTGCCGAGGACCAGTACTTTCATGCTCTACTCCCGAAAAATCTGTGGCCCGGCTGGATCACGCGCCGACATAAATGCGATGGAAACGGTGGCCGAGGCTGGTGAGCACCTCGTAGGCGATGGTGCCGTAGGAGCCTGCCACATCGTCGATGGTCTGGTCGGCATCGATCATGTCCACCAGATCACCGGGCCGCAGCGCGCCTTCCGGCAGGGTGGAAATGTCGAGGATGATCGAATCCATGGACACCCGCCCGATAAAAGGCAGTTCGATACCGTTGAAGCGGGCGGCGGATGCCGCGCAGCGGTGCCAGCCATCGGCATAGCCGAGCGAAATCGTGGCGAGGCGCTGCGCGCCAGCAGCGGTTGCCGTGTGGCCGTATCCGATGCCGGCACCCTGCTCCACCGTGCGCGTCTGGATCACTCTGGACTGAAGCCGGATCACCGGCAGCATCGGATTTTCCTCACCCGGCGTCGGGTTGATGCCGTAGAGAGCGGCACCCGGCCGCGCGATCTGGTGATGATAGCCTTCCCCGAGGAAAATCCCGGACGAATTGGTTAGCGAGGCAGGCGCGGCCGGCAGCAACGCGCGCAGGCGGTCGAACTCCCGGCGCTGCGCCTCGTTGGCCGGATGATGCGGCTCGTCGGCACAGGCGAGATGGCTCATCACCAGCCTGAGGTCGATGCCCTCCAGCGCCTTTGGATCGGCCGCAACCGCCTCGACTTCCCGTGGCGACATGCCAAGCCGCGACATGCCGCTGTCGACCTGCAAGGCTGCCGGCAGGGAATGTCCTGCGGCTTTGGCGGCTTCACGCCATGCGCTAAGCTGTTCGGTGCTGTTGAGCACGGCGATCAGGCCTGCGGCAACCGCATCGGTCTCCGCACCGGGAGGCATCCCGTTCAGCACATAGATGGCGGGGCCAGTGCCGATGGCGGCGCGCAATGCAATGCCTTCGCCGACATGGGCCACGAAGAAGGTATCGCAGCCTTCCTGCATCAGGGCGCGGGCGACACGCTCCGCGCCGAGCCCATAGCCGTCAGCCTTGACGACGCCGGCACATTTCGTGTTGCCGAGCCTCGCCTTCAGGCGGCGATAATTCTCACGGATTGCGCCGAGATCGATGGTCAGGACGGAGCCGGCATCGGCCGCCGGATCGGTCGCAACGGCCTTGTATCCACGCGGAACCTGATTCATGTCTTCCACCCGGTATTCTTTCGCAAATATGCGCCGGCAGCGCACTTAAATGCTTGTAACACCGATCATGCGCACATTCCTTGCGAATATAGGCATCACATTAGTGGATCATTCGACAAGAAAGGCTGTGCAGCATCGATTCCGCACGGAAATGCTGCATTCACTAAAAAGGCCGAAAACCTGTCGGTTTCCAGCCTTCATCCGGGGATGCAGGAATGATTATCCGGCAAGGTGGCGGAAGGCGCTCACCACATCCTCATAGACCCTGCGCTTGAAGGGCACGATCAGCTCCGGCAGCCTGAACATGGGGAGCCAGTCCCAGCGGTCGAATTCGGCCGTGTTTCCTGCCGGCGGCGGATTGATGCGGATCTCGCTTTCATCGCCCTCGAAGCGGAAGGCGAACCAGCGCTGCATCTGGCCGCGATAGCGGCCCTTGAAGGCGAGCCCCACCAGTTCGGGCGGCAGGTCGTAACGAAACCAGTCCGGGGCCTCGGCCAGCAGCGAGACGCTCTTCATGCCGGTTTCCTCGAACAGTTCGCGGTGCGCCGCCGCCAGCGGCTCCTCGCCCTTGTCGATGCCGCCCTGCGGCATCTGCCACAACATGTCGGAGCCGGTGGTTTCGTCATCCGGCTCAGGGAGCCGGTGCCCTGCCCACACCAGACCCCGGCTGTTGAGCACCATGACGCCCACACAGGGGCGGTAGGGGAGGGATTCGGGATCGACGAGCTTGTTCTTCGGCATGGTGCGGCCTTTCTCCGGGCTTAAAGCGTGTCGCGATCTTTCAGATTCGCTCCCTGCGCTTCAAATTCTTTTTTACGCATGTCGTTGGCCCGAAACCGATTCCCACTTTCGGGCGAGATGCTCAGCGTTTCTCCGGATCGTTGGCGACGGCGGAAACGGGCACGATCTCGATGCCGCGCATCTTCGCTTCATCGACCCATGCGGCCACGGCGTCAACCGTCAGGTCGAAGGCCGAACCGATGCCGATGGCGCTGCCTTTGGCGCGGGCGGTGGCTTCCAGCTCATCGAGCTTCTTCAGGATCGCGGTGCGATCCTGCACGGCGTCGATCTGGGTGTCGGCAATCGCGAGCGGCATGCGTTCCTGCGCGGCAAGCTCCGGCGCTCGGCTGCGGGCGGAAGAGCCGTCGTCCAGATAGCCGAGACCACGCGCGGCCAGTTCGCGCATGACGGGACCAAGCGCCTGCTCGTCGGCGGTAAAGCGCGCGCCCATGTAATTCATCACCGTGGTGTAATTGGTCGTGCGCGACAGCACGCGGCGCATGGCCTGCAGATTGTCTTGCGCCGCGGCATCCACAGTCAGCGTGTTGCGGCCCGGATCGACATTGGGATAGTCGAACGGCTCCATCGGCAACTGCAGGACGATTTCGTGCCCCTTGCGGCGTCCTTCCTGCATCCAGCGGCCGACCGAGTTGCCACCCGATGCGAAAGCCAGCGTCACCTCCGCCGGCAGCTTTGCGAGGGCTGTCTGCGTGCCGGTCTGCGAGACGGCGAGACCGCCGATGACGATGGCGACGCGTGCGCCCCGCGCGCCAGACCACGGCCGCGCATAGACGTCGAAGGGCCGCCTTCCGTCCGCCGCGCGTTGCGGCAACGGGCCGGTTTCGCTGTCCTCCACCAATGCCCGGTCCGGCAGATGGGCGACCCGCAAATCCTGTTGCAGGGCGGAAGGATCGCGCACAACGATGCCACCGCCCTCCGTAGCGTCGGGCTGCACGCGGATGATCTGCGCCCCGCCCGGCTGCTTTGTGACCTGTGCTTCGGTGCGGGGTGGCGGCGCGTTCGGAACCGGATTTTCGGGCACGGCGACCACTTCAGGCTGACGGAAGGGCTGCTCGCGCAATGCGATCATGGCCGAGGCGCCCACCACCACCAGTGCCGCCAGCCCGACCAGCACGCTGCCCGCCGGAATGCGGAACCGGCCAGCGCCTCGGAAATCGTCGCCGGCGCGCGGTTTCTGCCCCTGCCCGAGCGGCCGGTCGATGTCCTTCTGATCTGGCAAGCGGCATCCCCCCGAATCAAACCTGAATCAAAACTGCCGGAACCTCGCGGTTCCGGCAGGATGACATTGCATGGCGCGGATGAACAGGTCCGCGAAGCCGCACGGCCCTATTGGTTGAGAACGGCCTTGTCGGGGTTCGGCGGGAAGGCCGGATCGGTCTTCTTGCCCCGCAGCAGGTCCAGCGCGTAGTTGAACTGGATGTCGTCCTTGGCTTCCGGCGGCACATAGGCGACAGAGCCTGAACCGGCATCCTCTTCTTCGGCGCCCTTGATGTGGCCCTTGAGGTCCGATTCGCCACGGGTCAGGTCGCGGCCCTGCAATTCCGGCGGCAACGGCTGGTCGACCTTGATGTCGGGCGCGATGCCCTTGCCCTGGATCGACTTGCCCGACGGCGTGTAATAGAGCGCCGTGGTCAGCCGCAGCGCGCCATTCTCGCCGAGCGGAATGATGGTCTGCACCGATCCCTTGCCGAAGGACTGGGTGCCGACGACCGTGGCGCGGCGCAGATCCTGAAGCGCGCCGGCGACGATTTCCGAGGCGCTGGCCGAACCGCCATTGATGAGCACCACGACCGGCTTGCCGTCGATCGAATCGCCGGGCTTGGCGTCGAAGCGGGTCACGTCCTTGGGATCGCGGCCACGGGTCGAAACGATCTCGCCACGGTCGAGGAAGGCATCGGAAACGCTTACCGCCTGATCGAGCAGGCCGCCCGGATTGAGGCGCAGGTCGAGCACATAGCCCTTGAGCTTGTCCTTCGGAATGTCCTTCTTGATCGAGGCAATGGCGGCCTCCAGGTCGTCATAGGTCTTCTCGGTGAAGGAGGTGATCTTGATGTAGCCGACATCGTCCTCGGCGCGGAACTTCACCGCCTGCACCTTGATGATGTCGCGCACGATCTTGATCTCGAGCGGCTTGTCGGCGCCCTCGCGCAGGATCGTCAGCGTGATCGGGGTGGAAACCGGACCGCGCATCTTCTGCACGGCGTCGTTGAGGGTCAGGCCGCGCACTTCCTCGCCGTCGATCTTGGCGATGAAGTCGCCGGCCAGCACGCCGGCCTTGGCGGCGGGCGTGTCGTCCATCGGGCTGATGACCTTGACGAGGTCGTTTTCCATGGTGACCTCGATGCCGAGGCCGCCGAACTCACCCTTGGTCTGCACGCGCATGTCCTGCGCGGCTTCCGCGTTCATGAAGGAGGAATGCGGGTCGAGCGAGGTGAGCATGCCGTTGATGGCGTTCTCGACCAGCGCCTTGTCGTCGGGCGGCGTCACATACTGGGCGCGCACGCGCTCGAAGATGTCGCCGAAGATGGCGAGTTGCTTGTAGGTCTCAGCACCGGCGGCATTCGCCGCCGTTCCCGGAACGCCATAGACAAGGCTCATGGCGGAAGCGCCCATCAGCGCACCGGCAAACAGGAGCGAGAGTTTCCGCATCATTTCACGTCCTTCCAGAAACACGGTCCGCCCACCAGGGGGTCGGGTCAACGGGTTTACCATCCTTGCGGAACTCGACATAGAGCTCCGGCGTGGCTTTCGCATCCTGTGTCGCAGAGGTGCTTGCCACCCTTGCTTCACCCATCGCGCCAATCGGCTCGCCCGCGAGAACGGACTGGCCCGACGCGACGGTCAGTCTGTTCATCCCCGCCAGAACGACATGATAGCCGCCGCCGGCATCGAGGATCAAGAGTTGTCCATATGAACGGAACGGCCCCGCATACAGTATTTCCCCGTCGACCGGGGCCGTGACGATGGCGCCTGATTGTGTCGCAACCATGTCGCCCTGCATCACTGAGCCGTTACCGTCATTGGCGCCGAAGCGGCGCTTCACCTGACCTGTCACCGGCAGCGCGATCTGGCCCTGAAGCGAGCGGAACGGGATGCGCTCCAGCAGGCGATTGGCGTCGGGAACAGGCAAAGCAGCGATGCGCGCCTCCTCCTCGGCCTTGCGTTTCGCCTGCCTGTCGAGCGATTCGACAAGTTCCTTCAGGCTGCGGGCCTTTGCCGCCAGTTCCTGCGCGTTCTGCTGCTCGGCCTCGATCGCGGCCTGCGTTTCGGCCTGGAATTTCCGGCGCGCTTCGAGAAGCATGTTCAGCCGCTGCTTTTCGGCCAATTGCTCGGTCACGGAGGCCGTCAGCCGCGCGCGCTCGGCCTCGATGGAGGCGGTGACGCGCGAATGCTCCTTCAGGTCCGCCATCAGCTTTTCGGTCTCGTGGCGCAATTCGGGAACCACGGCGCCCAGAAGAATGGCGCTGCGCACCGAGGCCAGCGCATCTTCCGGCCGGACCAGTATGGCCGGCGGCGGATTGATGCCCATGCGCTGCAGGGCGCCAAGCACCTCGGCCAGCACATCGGCCCGCTCGGCCAGCGAAGCACGGATGCGCGCATCCTGCATATTCAGGTCTTCCAGCTTGGTGCCGATATCCTCGATATCCTGGCCCAGCTTCTGCTCGGTCTTGGCCGACTGGATGAGCGCCGCGGTGATCGAGGCGTAATCCTTGCGCACGGAGGCGATGTCGGCGGCGAGCTTTGCCAGCCGCTCGGAAGAGAGGCTGATTTCCTTCGTCACCTGTTCGTATTCGCTGCGTTTCGCATCGATTTCAGGCGCTTCCTGCGCGGCATCCTCCGGCGCGGCGTGGCCAAAAACGCACGATGCCAGCAGCGTCAGCGCTGCCAGCAGATGGCGGGCACCATGCGGCCCCGGTTGCGGTCTCAAGCGCTCATCCATGCGGGAGCGACAGTAGCGGCGGCATCGTTAACGAATCATCAACCATGTTTGCGGGTTTCGCAGCCCGACCTGCACCCGGCTCTGCTGGTGACGGCAGAATGGGGCGAAAATCCGGGCGAAGCCGTCTCATCTGCCGTGATTCTCAGGAGCGATGATAGGGGTGTCCGGCAAGGATAGTGGCTATACGGTAGAGCTGTTCGCCCAGCATGACGCGCACCAGCTGATGCGGCCATGTCAGCGCGCCGAAGGAGACGATCAGTTCCGCCTCGTTGCGCAGCGCCTCGCTGTGGCCGTCCGGGCCGCCGATCGCGACGACCAGCGCCTTGCGGCCATTGTCGCGCATGGCACCGATACGGCGGGCGAGTTCTTCCGACGAAAAGCTTTTCCCTCGCTCGTCGAGCAGCAAAAGGGCGGCGCCCGCCTGCCCTCCCGCCTGGCCTCCCAGCTGTCTGGCATGGGCAAGCAGCTTCTGTCCTTCCTCGCGCTGGCGCTCGTCCACGGTCTGGCCGCGCCCTTCGGGAATTTCGGTGATGCCGCCAAATTCGAGGCCGACGGCAGGGCCGCTGCGGGCGAACCGCTCGTAATAGCGGTCGCCAAGCTCCTTCTCGGGGCCGGACTTCATACGGCCCACGGCGTGTACGATGAGTTTCATGCCCGCCCTAAAGCGGGACGCGCCCTGTCAGTGGAGCGTCCCGTCCTCCAGATCCGGCGCCTGCCACATCTTCTCCAGATTGTAGAACTCACGAACTTCCGGACGGAAAATGTGGACGATGACATCACCCGAATCGATCAGCACCCAGTCGGCGCCGGACAGTCCTTCCACGCGCGCATTGCCGAAGCCGGCATCCTTGAGCGCGGTGAGCAGGTGATCGGCAACCGCCGCGACATGACGGTGCGACCGGCCCGATGCGATGACCATGTGGTCGCCGAGGCTCGATTTGCCCTGAATGTCAATGGGGATGATGTTTTCGGCCTTGGAGTCTTCCAGACTGGCAAGGACGATGTCGAGGGCGCGGGGCTGGCTGACGCCTATCCCGGCCGGCGAAGGCGCGATGTCGGCCTTCTTCCGAAGTGCTGTTCTCAGTGTCTTTCCTTTCGCAACAAGAACAACCATGCCGCCTGCACATCAGGCGACAGGTGAAAGATAGGCAGAGTCGCATTGCAGTTTCAAGACGACCCGGCGCTGCGCGCGCAGAAGTGATCGGGCTGAAGCGTGTCGCGATCTTTCAGATTCGCTTCCGACGCTTCAGGTTCCTGTTTTACGCATGTCGTTACCCCGAAACCGGTTCCCACTTTCGGGCGACATGCTTTATCGGTTTCTGATAGTGAAACGCCCGACCAGCCTTTGTTCGGCAATGTCGTAGACGAACAGCACGCGTTCGCCGCCGGCCAGTTCTGCATCCAGCGAAATGCGATTGCCGGAAATCGACTGCGACACGATCCGCGCGCCGACCGGAAGCACGATGTCGCCTTCCGCGGCCTGCCCGGCGGGCGCCTGTATGTCGCCGGCTGGCGCTGCGACCTGCGGTGCCGATGTCCGGGATTTGTAGACAAGGGCCGCGATCACCACCATAAGGGCGAGAAACAGAATGCTGAGATTGATGCCCATGAAGCGGACCATCTTGCGGCGCACCTTCTCGATGGAAGGGTCCAGCGGCTTGTCGTCGTCTTCTTCGGCTTCGGGCCGGGTCATGGCAGGGTCCGCAACTGTTTATCTGGATCGGGCGGTCATAACGAAGTGGATGCGGGATTGATAGAGGGTGAGCGGGCACGGTTCGTCGCGGATGCCGACGCAAGCGGCCAGAGGCTCGACCAGTGGCTGGCCGCCCGGCTGGCGCCGAACCTCTCACGCAGCCGCGTGCAGGCCCTCATCAGACAGGGCGCGGTTCTCATCGACGGCGTGGCAGCGGGCGAACCGAAACGCAAGCTGGCGGCCGGCGAACAGGTCGAGATCGCCATGCCGGAGCCCGAACCCGCCACCCCGCAGGGCGAGGTCATCCCTCTCGATATTCTTTATGAGGACGACGAGCTGATCGTCGTCAACAAGCCGGCCGGACTGGTCGTGCATCCGGGGGCCGGCAACTGGACCGGCACGCTGGTCAACGCGCTGATCCACCATTGCGGCGACAGCCTCCCCGGTATCGGCGGCGTCAAGCGGCCGGGCATCGTCCACCGCCTCGACAAGGACACCTCCGGCGTTCTGGTGGTGGCCAAGACCGACCGAGCCCACAAGGCGCTGTCGGAAGCCTTTGCCGACCATGGCCGCGATGGCGATCTCGAACGCGCCTATGTCGCACTGGTCTGGGGCATTCCCGAACGCCTGTCCGGCACCGTCGATGCTCCGCTCGGCCGTGCCGCCGACCGGGTGCGCCGCGCCGTGGTACCGCAAACCCGCGACGATGCCCGTCATGCCATCACCCATTACAGGGTCGAGGAACGGTTCGGCGAAGACCAGACGAACTATGCGCCGGCAAGTCTCATCGAATGCCGTCTGGAAACCGGGCGCACCCACCAGATCAGGGTGCACATGGCCCATATCGGTCACCCCGTGGTGGGAGACCCGGACTACGGGCAAGCCTTCCGCACCAAGGCCAACCGCCTTCCCGATGCGCTGAAGGCGACCGTGCTGGCCTTTCCGCGGCAGGCGCTGCATGCGCGCCTGCTTGCATTCCGCCACCCCGCCACCCATATGATGATGACGTTCGAGGCACCGCTGCCCGCTGATATGGCCGCTCTGGTGAGCGGCTTTCGCCAACTCTGAACCTGCCATCAAAAAACCTGACTCGCCTTGTTCACTTCGTCGTGACAATCTGTTTCGCATTGAACAAATGCGTGCGTTTCTGGTTTTGTTCCTGTATAGATTGTCCCTGTGGATGTGCGCATTCCGGCATCCGCGCCACATGCCCGCCGCGTTTCGGGGGCATCGATCCAGAGAGGAGGGTGCTTTATGGCCCAGTCACTACCCAGTATCGTTTCCGGCGAAGGCGGCCTGACCCGCTATCTGGAAGAAATCCGCCGCTTCCCCATGCTCCAGCCGCAGGAAGAGTACATGCTCGCCAAGCGCTACAATGAGCATGGCGACACCGAGGCCGCCCACAAGCTCGTCACCAGCCATCTGCGTCTCGTTGCCAAGATCGCCATGGGCTATCGCGGCTACGGCTTGCCGATCGGCGAGGTCATCTCCGAGGGCAATGTCGGCCTGATGCAGGCGGTCAAGAAATTCGAGCCGGAGCGCGGCTTCCGGCTGGCCACCTATGCCATGTGGTGGATCAAGGCTTCGATCCAGGAATACATCCTGCGCTCGTGGAGCCTCGTGAAGATGGGCACCACCGCCAACCAGAAGCGCCTGTTCTTCAACCTGCGCAAGGTGAAGGGCAAGATTCAGGCGCTGGACGACGGCGACCTGAAGCCCGAGCAGATCGCGGAGATCGCCACGCGTCTCAACGTCTCCGAGGAGGAGGTGGTTTCGATGAACCGCCGCCTGTCGGGCGACGCCTCGCTCAACGCGCCGATCCGCGCCACCGAAGGCGAGAGCGGCGAATGGCAGGACTGGCTGGTCGACGACAGCGAAAGCCAGGAGGAAATGCTGATCGAGCAGGACGAGCTGGACAACCGCCGCAAGATGTTGGCGGGCGCCATGTCCGTTCTGAACGACCGCGAGCGGCGCATCTTCGAGGCGCGCCGCCTTGCCGAAGAGCCGCTGACGCTGGAAGAGCTGTCCGGCGAGTTTGACATCAGCCGCGAGCGCGTACGCCAGATCGAGGTGCGCGCCTTCGAGAAGGTGCAGGATGCGGTCAAGGCCGAAGCCAAGCGCCAGCTGCAGGCCCTGCGCACCATCGAAGCGCAGCCTGCGGCGTAACGGCCCGAATTCGGAAAAAGCAGACGGCGCTCCCCGGAGCGCCGTTTTTATTTGCGCAAAGGCCTGTCCGGTGTCTGCGGTCAGGGCACCTTGAAGGCCATGCCAAGGGATCTTGGCGCGGTTTCGCGAAACCCGAACTGCTCGTAGAGCCTGTTTGCCGGGACATCCGCAATCAGGCTGACATAGGCCGATGAGGGAAGTGCTGCCTTCACATGCTCCATAAGCGCCGCCATGATGGCTTTGCCGAGCCCATGCCCCTGATGCTCAGGCTCCACCACGATGTCGACAATCTGAAAAAAGCAGCCCCCATCGCCGATCAGCCGTCCCATGCCGACGACCGCGTCGCCCTTCATGACCAGAACGGCGAAACGGGTGCCTTCCAGCCCGGCACCGGCAGCTTCACGGGAAAAGGCGCTCAGGCCCCCGGCGGCGCGCAGGCGCATGTAATCTTCGACGGAAGGGGTCCGGGCAAAGACCCGATAGCCGGCGGGAGCCATATTGACCTGCCTTTGATTTGGGTGCGCGTGAATAACGGCTTTGACACGAAACCTGTCATGAACGCCGGTCCGTCACAAGACAACACCAATGTTCCGATACGGAAGGACCTGCCTGAAAAATCAGGCCCTCGTCCTCACCCTTCCCTTCTGGCAAGCCAAATGGTCGCGCCACCGCAAGCCGGATCATTCCCGACATGATTCAGAAGGGTAAATCCGTTGCGGGCCAGCAGCGTCCGGTATTCGTCCGCATCGAGGCTGGCGTGATAAAGCGGACTGCCTGCAAAGCTGCCGATTGCCTCGCCATGGGTCGTGCCGCTGGTGAACATCAGTGCCGCCCCCGGCGCCGAGAGCCGGCCAAAATGCCCGAACATCGCCGGCTGATCTTCCGGCGGAAGGTGAAAGAAGCTGTGCCAGGCAACCAGCCCATGGAATTTGTCCGTCAATGAAAGGGTGCGCATATCCTCGACGATCCAGCGGTGATCGGGGAAAGCCGATCTCGCCCGGTCGATCAGCGCCGCCGCTCCATCCACGCCGGTCACCCGGCACCCCTGTCCGATCAGCCAGCGCGCGACGGGGACGCCGGAGCCGCAGCCAATGTCCAGCACTTCCTTGCCAGCCACGGGCATCGCCGCCAGAAAAGCCGAAAGCCACGGCTGCTCCGTCAGGGTTGTGCCGCGCAGGCTTTCCCATTCCGCAGCATTGCGGTCGTAAAGGTCGATGACATTGCGGGAAGACGGGTCAGCCATGCGCCTGACCGCCCGCCGCGCGCCATTTCCGCAGGCGGGCATGCGCGTTGGCGTAGGGCGAGGACGTGTTGAACTGGATCATCCGTCCCATGGTCCATTTGCCATACCAGGCGCATCCGTAAAGCTCGGCGTCATCCCGGAATTCGACGGCGTGAACGATCTCCTCCTTGGCGGTTTTCAGCCGCTCCAGAAGCTGCGGATAGGGAATGCCTTCATAATCGGCGTAGAATTTTCCGGCGAGCCGGCCAAGCTCGTTCCATTTGAAACCTGTTTCCGGGAAATCGACCGGCAGGCCGGCGGCATCCCGCTCCAGCCATTTCAGGACCAGCTGGTTCCATCCGCTGAGATAGGCCACGAGATCGCAGACGCTCATCAGCGTGTCCCGCACATGGCCCTCCATGGTGCGTTCTGCGGCTTTCGCCGGATCTACACGCTCCAGATCGGCAAAAAGCCGGTCGAAGCGCGAATTGATCGCCTTCAGCAATTCGCCCTTGTTGAGCGGAATACCCATTATGCCATGTCCCTGCATCCGGATGCCCGGCACGCATAGCACGTCTGCTTGCGGGCCCGCTTGATCCGGAACAAAAACGTCGCGAAGCCGGCCCGGCTTCGCGACGTTTGAGAATGAGCCGAACCAGTCAGGCGGCCGGCTGCTTCGTCTTGCGGATGTAGGGCAGGATCGTCTCGTAGGAGCCGAAACGCCTGACCGCGTCCTCATTGGAGACGGCCGCGGTGATGATGACATCGTCACCCTGCTTCCAGTCGGCCGGCGTCGCCACCTGATGCTTTGCAGTGAGCTGGATGGAATCGATGGCGCGCAGGATCTCTTGGAAATTGCGGCCGGTCGACATCGGATAGGTAAGGATCAGCTTGATCTTCTTGTCCGGCCCGATGACGAACACCGAGCGCACCGTGGCGTTGTCGGCGGGCGTGCGCCCCTCGCAGCTGTCGCCGGCCTCGGCTGGCAGCATGTCGTAGAGCTTGGCCACCTTTAGATCGGTGTCGCCGATCAGCGGATAGTTGACCGCATGGCCGGTCACCGTGCGGATGTCGTCCTTCCAGCGCTCATGGCTTTCCACCGGATCGACCGAGATGCCGACGATCTTCGCATTCCGCTTTGCGAACTCGTCCTCAAGCCCGGCCATGGTACCGAGTTCGGTGGTACAGACCGGCGTGAAATCCTTCGGATGGGAAAACAGCACGGCATAGCCGTCGCCGATCCACTCATGAAAACGGATTGCGCCCTGCGTTGTATCGGCCGTGAAATCAGGCGCGGTGTCGTTGATACGAAGGCTCATGACCTTGTCCCTGCCTTGTTGTCTGAAAATAGGATGGACGAAGTCTAACGCGCGATGGCTCGCTTCAGAAAGAAAGCCGATGCCGGGCAGTTATGATTTCTGAAAAATCACACTCAAAAAATGTCGATTTAAGGTAGAAACTTCCAAACAGAGGGGAACTGGAAATTTCAGACCTCTTCCTTGCGCGTGTTCAGCGTGGCGGCCAGCATTTCCATGCGCCCGGCGAGCGTGCCCAGCGCACCGGTGAGGGCTGCGTCGTTCTTGTCGGCCTTGTTGAGGGCGTCATCGCGCGTCTTGCGCAATGTCACGATCTCGCTTTCCATGCCCTTGAGACGCTTCTGCAATTCCGACAGCTCGTCCATCACCATAATGCCGGCCATCACCGTCAGCCTCTGATCGCCGATTTCGCCGAAGGATTCCTTGAGATGGAGGACATAGCGGTCGAAACGCTCGGCGAGACCGATCAGGTGTTCTTCCTGACCCTCGTCGCAAGCCATCCGGTATTGCTTGCCGTCGATCGAAACCGTCACCTGGGCCATTGCGACACTCCCGAACTACCTGTCCAGCACCGCGCGTATGGTTTCCATAGCGGTCACCAGACGCCGCGACACTTCCTTGTTGGCTTCTTCGAGCCGCTCGGCGCGGGCTTCCGAATTGTCGAGTTCCTGCGCCAGCCGCGAACGGTCCGCGTTCATCCGCTGCACCTCGGCTTCCGCCTCGGCATAGTCGCGTTCATTTTCGAGCCGGGCTGCGACCGCGTTCTCGAGGCTTTCCATGGCCTTGCCCAGACGGGCGATGACCTCCTTGAGCGTGGTGTCCCCGGTCATGGCTCATATCCCATTATGCGCATCACCGAATCGTACGCGTTCAGAACGCGTTATCTCCGAAACATTAAGCTCCGGGTGAACCATGCGTCAACAAAGCTCTCATCCTGTCCCCCGCTAACGCTGCGCGGGACTGCGTCCAATCGGCCGAAACGCCATGAAAACGCACCGATTTGTTGACTTCAAGGCGTCGCCTGCTATGTGTCGCCCCACCCCTTTTCCCTGCCCAGATCCTGCTGGAGGAACCATGCCCTCGCGCGAACAACACGACCGGATGGCGAATGCGATCCGCTTTCTTTCCATGGATGCGATCGAGAAGGCCAATTCCGGCCATCCGGGGCTTCCGATGGGCTGCGCCGACATCGCCACGGTGCTTTTTACCCGCTACCTGAAGTTCGATGCGAAAAAGCCGCACTGGGCCGACCGCGACCGCTTCATCCTGTCGGCCGGTCACGGCTCGATGCTGCTCTACTCGCTGCTCTACCTGACCGGCTATGAGGATATCACCCTCGACGAGATCAAGAACTTCCGCCAGCTCGGTTCGCGCACGGCCGGTCACCCCGAATACGGCCATGCCGCCGGCATCGAGACGACCACCGGTCCGCTCGGCCAGGGCATCGCCAATTCGGTCGGCTTCGCGCTCGGCGAGCGCATCATGAATGCGGCCTTCGGCAACGATCTGGTCGACCACTACACCTATGTGCTGGCCGGTGACGGCTGCCTGATGGAAGGCATCAGCCAGGAAGCGATCTCGCTGGCCGGGCACCTGAAGCTCAACAAGCTGATCGTCTTCTGGGACGACAACAACATCTCCATCGACGGCCCGGTGACGCTGTCCGACAACACCGATCAGGCGGCCCGCTTCGCCGCTTCCGGCTGGAACACGCTGAAGATCGACGGCCATGATCCGGAAGCGATTGCTGCCGCCATCGAAGCCGCGCGGAAATCCGACCGCCCGACGCTGATCGCCGCCAAGACCACCATCGGCTTCGGCGCCCCGACCAAGGCCGGCACCAACAAGGTGCACGGCTCGCCGCTAGGCGCCGACGAGATCGCCGCCACCCGCAAGGCGCTCGGCTGGTCCTATGAGCCGTTCGAGGTTCCGGCCGAGGTGCTGGACGCCTGGCGCGCCGCTGGCGCGCGCGGTGCCCAGACACGTGCTGCATGGGAAGAGCGCCTCGGCAAGGTCGATGCCGGCCAGCGCGCCGAATTCGAGCGCCGCATGGCAGGCGCGCTGCCGGCCGGTCTCGACAAGGCCATCGCCGACTACAAGAAGAAACTGGCCGAGGACAAGCCGAAGGTCGCCACCCGCAAATCGTCGGAAATGGCGCTGGAGGTCATCAACGGCGTGCTGCCGGAAACCATCGGCGGCTCGGCCGACCTGACCGGCTCCAACAACACCAAGACCAGCCAGACCAGGGCGATCACGCCCGACAACTACGGCGAGCGCTACATCCATTACGGCATTCGCGAGCTTGGCATGGCGGCTGCCATGAACGGCCTTGCCCTGCATGGCGGCGTCATTCCCTATGGCGGTACCTTCATGTGCTTCTCCGACTATGCGCGCCCGGCCATGCGTCTGGCCTCGCTGATGGGCATCCGCTCCATCTTCGTCATGACCCATGACTCCATCGGCCTCGGCGAAGACGGCCCGACCCACCAGCCGGTTGAGCATCTGGCCGCCCTGCGCGCCGTCCCCAACCACAATGTGTTCCGTCCGGCCGATGCGACCGAGTCGGCCGAGTGCTGGCAGATCGCTCTGGAAACGGAAAAGACCCCGTCGACGCTGGCGCTGACCCGCCAGAACCTGCCGGCGGTGCGCACCACCTATGTGGAAGAGAACCTCTCCGCACGCGGTGCCTACGAGCTGGCCGCCGCCGAAGGCGGTGAAGCTGCGGTGACCATCTTCGCCACCGGCTCCGAGGTCGAGATCGCCCTCAAGGCCCGCGACCTGTTGCAGGGCCACGGCCATCCGGCCCGCGTCGTCTCGGCCCCCTGCCTCGACATCTTCTGGCAGCAGGACGAGGCTTACCGCGCGGCCACGATCGGCACGGCGAAGGTGAAGGTCGCGGTCGAGGCCGGCATCCGTCAGGGCTGGGACGCCGTGATCGGCACCGACGGCCTCTTCGTCGGCATGACCGGTTTTGGCGCCAGCGGCACCATCGAGCAGCTCTACGCGCATTTCGGCATCACCGCCGAGGCTGTGGCGAAGGCTGCGGAAGGCCGGCTGCACGGCTGATCTTCGCACAATCGGGAGTCAGGCGCTGGTAAGTTGTGGACCAGAGCCTGGCTAATCGATTTGAAGCAGATGGCGGGCAATGGATTCCGGAGCCCGCCTCCCTTAAGAACGGCAGGGATTTTCCCGCTTCAGGAGACGGACATGACTTTGAAGGTTGCCATCAACGGATTTGGCCGCATCGGCCGCAATATCGTGCGCGCCATTTACGAGAGCGGCCGCAAGGATATCGACGTTGTCGCCATCAACGACCTCGGCCCGGTCGAAACCAATGCGCATCTGCTGCGCTATGATTCCGTGCATGGCCGCTTCCCGAGCGAAGTGAAGGTCAATGGCGACACCATTTCGGTCGGCTCCGACTCCTTCAAGGTGTTCGCCGAGCGCGATCCGTCGAAGCTGCCGTGGGGCGAGCTTGGCGTCGACATCGTGCTGGAGTGCACCGGCATCTTCACCTCGAAGGAAAAAGCCTCGGCTCACCTCGCCGGCGGCGCCAAGCGCGTCATCGTCTCGGCCCCGGCCGATGGTGCTGACCTCACCGTCGTCTATGGCGTGAACCACGACAAGCTGACGAAGGACCACATCGTCATTTCCAACGCCTCGTGCACCACCAACTGCCTGGCCCCGGTCGCCAAGGTGCTCAACGACGCCTTTGGCATCGAGAAGGGCTTCATGACCACCGTGCACGCCTATACGGGTGACCAGCCGACGCTGGACACCATGCACAAGGATCTCTACCGCGCCCGCGCCGCCGCCGTCTCCATGATCCCGACCTCGACGGGTGCCGCCAAGGCCGTCGGCCTCGTGCTGCCTGAGCTGAAGGGCAAGCTGGACGGCGTGTCGATCCGCGTGCCGACCCCGAACGTCTCGGTCATCGACTTCAAGTTCGTGCCGAAGCGCAACGTCACCGTCGAAGAGGTCAACGCCGCACTGGTCGCTGCCGCCGATGGCCCGCTGAAAGGCATTCTCGCATATACCGACGAGCCGCTGGTCTCCATCGACCTCAACCACAACCCGGCGTCCTCGACCTTCGCGCTTGACCAGACCAAGGTCATCGAAGGCAATCTGGTGCGCGTCATGTCGTGGTACGACAACGAATGGGGCTTCTCCAACCGCATGGCCGACACGGCCGTTGCGCTGGGCAAGACCATCGCCTGAACGGCATTAACGTAATGAAACGCCCGGCTTTGCCGGGCGTTTTGCTTTGTGTCATAAGCCTTGCATGGCAATGCCGGCCTGTGGGCTCCGGCGCATTTCTTGAGAGGGTGATTTTCACATGACAGCTGGCTTCAAGACGCTGGACGACATCGGCTCCATAGCCGGCAAACGGGTGCTTGTGCGCGTCGATCTCAATGTGCCCATGGCGGATGGCAAGGTTACCGACGCCACCCGCATCGAACGCGTCGGCCCGACCATTGCCGAACTGTCCGGCAAGGGCGCGAAGGTCATCCTGCTTGCCCATTTCGGCCGCCCCAAAGGTGAGGCGAACGCGGAATTCTCGCTGGAGCCGGTGGCGAAGGCTACGGCCGAAGTGCTCGGCCGCGCCGTGGGCTTCGCCGGCGACTGCATTGGCGAAAAGGCTGCGGGCGCAATTGCCGCCATGAAGGACGGCGACGTTCTGCTTCTGGAAAACACCCGTTTCCACAAGGGTGAAGAAAAGAACGATCCCGATTTCGTGAAGGCGCTGGCCGAAAACGGCGACATCTATGTCAACGACGCCTTTTCCGCCGCCCATCGCGCGCATGCCTCGACCGAGGGGCTGGCGCATATATTGCCGGCCTATGCGGGCCGCACCATGCAGGCGGAGCTGGAAGCGCTGGAAAAGGGCCTGGGCAACCCGGTCAAGCCGGTCGTCGCCATCGTTGGCGGCGCCAAGGTTTCCACCAAGATCAACCTGCTCATGAACCTCGTGAAGAAGGTCGACGCGCTGGTCATCGGCGGCGGCATGGCCAACACCTTCCTTGCCGCGCGCGGCACTGAGGTCGGCAAGTCGCTGGCCGAGCATGATCTGGCCAAAACGGCAAAGCAGATCATGATCGAGGCGGCCGAGGCCGGCTGCGCGGTCATCCTGCCCGCCGATGGCGTCGTGGCCCGTGAGTTCAAAGCAAATGCCCCGAACGAAACCGTCGCCATCGATGCCGTACCCGCCGACGCCATGATCCTCGACGCAGGCGCGAAGAGCATCGAGGTGATCAATCAGTGGATCGATCGCGCCGCAACGCTGGTCTGGAACGGCCCGCTCGGCGCCTTCGAGATCGAGCCCTTCGACCGCGCCACGGTCGAGGCCGCGCGTCATGCCGCAGGCCGCACCCGCGAGGGCAGGCTGGTCTCGGTCGCCGGCGGCGGCGACACGGTGGCCGCGCTCAACCATGCGGGGGCTGCCGACGATTTCACCTATGTCTCCACCGCGGGCGGCGCCTTCCTGGAGTGGATGGAAGGCAAGCCGCTGCCGGGCGTCGAGGTTCTGAAGCGCTGATTCCCACAGCTTTCGCCCAAAAGGCGGAAACGGTGAACTTTCAATCGATTAGGACTTTGGCGCAGCATTCCTTTGCTGGGCCGGGTCTGCTATGCGGCCGGCATGCTTTCCAGCACGCACCTTTTTGAGGAGTGATACATGAGCGAACGTCTTGAGGATATCGCGGCGGCCATGGTGGCCGACGGCAAGGGCATTCTTGCAGCCGATGAAAGTTCCGGAACGATCAAGAAGCGTTTCGACGCGATCAATGTCGAATCCACGGAGAACAATCGCCGGGACTATCGCGAGCTGATGTTCCGCTCGGAAGAAGCGATGACGAAGTACATCTCCGGCGTCATCCTCTTCGACGAAACGATCCGCCAGAAGGCCGCCGACGGCACGCCGCTGGTCGATGTCATCCGCGCCGCCGGTTCCATCCCAGGCATCAAGGTCGACGCCGGCGCCAAGCCGCTGGCCGGCTTCCCCGGCGACACCATCACCGAGGGCCTCGACGGCCTGCGCGAGCGTCTGGCCGAGTATTACAAGCTCGGCGCCCGCTTCGCCAAGTGGCGCGCGGTCATCGACATCAACGATGAAGAGGCCGTTCCCTCCGGCTACGCCATCGACGCCAACTGCCATGCGCTGGCCCGCTATGCGGCGCTGTGCCAGGAAGCCGGCATCGTGCCGATCGTCGAGCCGGAAGTGCTGATGGACGGCTCGCACGACATCGACACCTGCTATGACGTCACCAAGGTCACGCTGCTCCAGCTCTATGCCGAGCTGAACGCCGCCGACGTGGTTCTGGAAGGCACGATCCTCAAGCCGAACATGGTCATCGCCGGCAAGAAGTCGGGCACGAAGAACTCGCCCGAGGAAGTGGCCGAAAAGACCATCAAGCTGTTCCGCGAGACGGTTCCGGTTGCCGTTCCGGGCATCGCTTTCCTGTCGGGCGGCCAGTCGGATGAGGAGGCCACCGCCAACCTCAACGCCATCAACGCCATCGGCCCGCATCCGTGGAAGCTGACCTTCTCCTACGGCCGCGCCCTTCAGGCCGCGCCGCAGAAGGCATGGTCCGGCAAGGTGGAAAACGTCGCCGCCGCGCAGGCTGCCTTCACCCACCGCGCCCGCATGAACTCGCTGGCAGCGCTCGGCAAGTGGGAAGCCAGCCTCGAAACGGCCGGCTGAGCGCCCCACGCATAAGCACGCAGCCTTTGTGCAAATTAAAAAGCCCCGGTCATGCCGGGGCTTTTTTGTTCAGGAGGTGCTGCGCCCGTGACGATATCCGATGCGCACGCTGAAGACGCTGATGTCTCAATCGGATTTCGGCCGCTTCGGCTTCTTTGCCGGCTTTGCAGCAGCGCCCTTCTCGAATTTCGGCTTGGCCGGCTTCTTGCTGCCCCATGGCTTGTCAGCTCCCGGCTTATCGCCCCACGGCTTGGTACCGGCCTCGGTAAATTTCTTCTTGGCGGGACGCTCGTCATTGCCTTTGTCGTATCCGCCCTTGCCGCGGTGCGGCTTCTTTTCCGGCCGCTGCGGACGATAGGCGCTGCGCGCAAAATCCGGTTCGCCTTCCACCGCCTCGACACGGATGTTGCCCTGGATGGTCATATGCGGACCCAGCGCTTCCACGAACGCATCGGCGCTGTCAGCGGAAATCTGGACGAAGGTTTCCTCCGGCTGCATGCGGATGGCCCCGATCTCGCGCTTGGTCAGATTGGCGGTGCGGCACAGCATCGGGATCAGCCAGCGCGGCTCGGCATTCTGCTTGCGGCCGACCGACAGCGAGAACCAGACGCTGTCACCGAAATCGTCCCGCGATTTGGATGGAGTACCGGCTTGGCCGCGTGCCTTGCCGGCGGCCGGCAGCGGCCCGCTTTCCGAAAGATATTCCGGCGCGGAGCGTCCGGAGCGGCTGAGGCGCAGATAGGCCGCCGCCATCTGCTCGGGGCCGAACCGGTCGAGCAGGGTGGCGACGAAGTCACGCTCACCCTCGCTGACCGGCTCCGACAGGGCCGGGTCGACCAGCATGCGCTCATTGTCGCGCGCCACAACCTCGTCGGCGGAGGGCGGCCGCGCCCATTCGGCCTCGATGCGCGCAGCCTGCAGCACCCGCTCGCAGCGCCGGCGCGCCGGGTGCGGCACGATCAGGGCGCTGATGCCCTTGCGCCCTGCCCGGCCCGTGCGGCCGCTGCGATGCAGCAGCGTGTCGGGATTGGAGGGCAGGTCGGCATGGATCACCAGTTCGAGACCCGGAAGGTCGATGCCGCGCGCCGCCACGTCGGTGGCGATGCACACCCGTGCCCGCCCGTCGCGCATGGCCTGCAAGGCATGGGTGCGCTCGTTCTGGCTCAACTCGCCCGACATGGCGACGACGGAGAAATTGCGGTTGTTCAGGCGGGCAGTGAGATGGTTCACCGCCGCGCGCGTGTTGCAGAACACGATGGCGTTGCGCGCCTCGTAGTAGCGCAGCACGTTGACGATGGCGTTGTCGCGGTCGGAAGGGGACACCACCAGCGCGCGATATTCGATGTCGTGATGCTGCTTCTGCTCGCCCGCCGCGGCGATGCGCACGGCATCGCGCTGGTATTCCTTCGCCAGCGTTGCGATGGCGCGCGGCACGGTGGCCGAGAACATCAGCGTGCGGCGTTCGACCGGCGAAGAGCCGAGAATGAATTCCAGATCCTCGCGGAAGCCGAGGTCGAGCATCTCGTCGGCCTCGTCCAGCACCACGGCGGCAAGGCCGGAAATGTCGAGGGCGCCACGGGTGATGTGATCGCGCAGGCGTCCGGGCGTGCCGACGACGATATGGGCGCCGCGTTCCAGCGCCCGCCGCTCGGTGCGCATGTCCATGCCACCGACACAGGTGGCGATCGAAGCGCCCGCGAATTCGTAGAGCCAGACAAGTTCGCGGGCCACCTGCAGGGCAAGCTCGCGGGTCGGCGCGACCACCAGTCCAAGCGGCGCACCCGCCGCCCCGAAGCGCTCGGTCTCGCCAAGCAGGGTCGGAGCGAGCGCCAGCCCGAAGGCCACCGTCTTGCCGGAGCCGGTCTGCGCGGAAACCAGCGCGTCGGACTGCCCCAGTGCCGGATCGAGCACGGCCTTCTGCACGGGCGTCAGTTCGGAATAACCGCGCTTTTCCAGCGCTTCGGCCAGCGCGGGCGCGATACCATCAACCATCATCGTCGTCTTTCGGAATACAGGGCCTGTCGCGGCCTTCGATAAAAGCAAAGCCGGCCTCCCGGGGGCAAACGCCCGCACGGCCGGAAACGAAACTGCGCTGCTCCTACTGCGCAACGCGGCCATTGTACAGAGCGTGCGCAATTGACTCTTGACGCAAAACGCGTAAAAGCGCCACCGAACAGGACGTTTCCACCATGCGCGGCCTTACCATGGCTCTTCTCGCACGCGGTCTTTTCAGCCGCGAGACCCCGGCTCCCGCCGGGCGCATGATCGCGTCGCTGCTTTCGACCAAAACCACGGCCAAAAAAACGACCGCCACCACGGTCTGATCTCCCTTGGCCTGCTCGCCCTCTCCCCGGGTCCGGCCCGAGGGAGGCGGGACCCGCGAATGGCCGGCGGGTTTCTCCAAGCAAAACAAGCGGAGAGCGACAGGAGATAGATTTCGATGGGCTTCAAGGTTGCGGTTGTCGGCGCCACGGGCAATGTGGGTCGCGAAATGCTCAACATTCTGGAAGAGCGCGGTTTTCCGGTCAGCGAAGTCGTGGCGCTTGCCTCGCGCCGCAGCCAGGGCACCGAAGTGTCCTTCGGCGACAGGACGCTGAAGGTGAAGGCGCTCGAAACCTACGATTTTTCCGACACCGACATCGCCCTGATGTCCGCCGGCGGCAACGTCTCCAAGGAATGGTCGCCGAAGATCGGCAAGCAGGGCTGCGTCGTCATTGATAATTCTTCCGCTTTCCGCACCGATCCTGACGTGCCGCTGATCGTGCCGGAAGTGAACCCCGACGCCATCGACGGCTTCTCCAAGAAAAACATCATCGCCAACCCCAACTGCTCGACCGCGCAGATGCTGGTGGCGCTGAAGCCACTGCATGATGCCGCGACCATCAGGCGCGTCGTTGTCTCGACCTACCAGTCCGTGTCGGGCGCCGGCAAGGAAGGCATGGACGAGCTGTTCACGCAGACCCGCGCCGTGTTCGTGGCTGACCCGGTGGAAGCGAAGAAGTTCACCAAGCGCATCGCCTTCAACGTCATCCCGCACATCGACGTGTTCATGGAAGACGGCACCACCAAGGAAGAGTGGAAGATGGTCGCCGAGACCAAGAAGATGCTCGACCCGAAGATCAAGGTCACCGCAACCTGCGTGCGCGTGCCGGTGTTCATCGGCCATTCGGAGGCCGTGAACCTCGAATTCGAGAAGCCGATCACCGCCGACGAGGCCCGCGACATCCTGCGCGAGGCGCCGGGCTGCCTGGTCATCGACAAGCATGAGGACGGCGGCTACATCACGCCGATCGAGAGCGCCGGCGAGGACGCCACCTACATCTCCCGCATCCGCGAGGATTCCACCATCGACAACGGCCTGAACCTGTGGATCGTGTCGGACAATCTGCGCAAGGGCGCGGCCCTCAACACCGTGCAGATCGCCGAACTGCTGGTGGCACGCAGGCTCATCCAGCCGAAGCAGAAGGCCGCCTGAGCCGCATTATAACGCTCAAAAAGAAAACGCCCTGAAGCAGCACTTCAGGGCGTTTTCTTTTGGAAAGCAGCGGTGCCGGTTACAGGCTGCGGCGATCACACCATTCCGAGAGCGGCCTTGTAGAGGTCGAGGATCGATTCCTCCTCCTCGCGCTCGGCCTGATCCTTCTTGCGCAGGCGGATGATGGTGCGCATCGCCTTGGTGTCGAAGCCGGTGCCCTTAGCCTCGGCGAACACTTCCTTGATGTCGTCGGCGATGGTCTTCTTCTCCTCCTCGAGACGCTCGATGCGCTCGATGAAGGCCCGCAGCTGGCCGGCGGCCACGGTATTGCTGGTTTCGGTGATCTCGTCGGCCATGATGTTCTCCGTATCTTTTCCGGTTGGTGGCGGCGACTCGCAAGCCCGGCCGCAAATTCAGCCCGGTTCGATGCCCGACAGGCTCGGGCGGGTCAAGCAGTTTGTGGGGCCCCATCAGGCCCCGCAAACGATCTGCTGACACTCACTCGAAAACGATGAGCAGGTCCTTGGCGTCGATCTGGTCGCCGGGCCGCACCAGAAGCTCGGCCACGGTGCCGTCGCGCTCGGCATGCAGCGCCGTCTCCATCTTCATCGCCTCGATGGATACGAGCACGTCGCCGGCCCTGACGCTCTGCCCGGCCGTCACCGAGACCGTGGAGACCACGCCGGGCATCGGGGCAGCCACATGCGCCTCGTTGCCGGGTTCCGCCTTGCGCCGCGCCCTGGCGGCCGAAGCGCCATGGGCGCGGTCCGGCACCTTCACGCGGCGCGGCTGGCCATTGAGCTCGAAGAACACCGTGACCATGCCGTTTTCATCGGCATCGCCGACGGCGAGGCAGCGGATCACCAGTGTCTTGCCCTTCTCGATGTCGACGAAAATCTCGTCCTCCGGCTTCATGCCGTAGAAATAGTTCGGCGTCGGCAGCACCGAGACGGGCCCATAGGTTTCCTGTGCGGCGGCGAAGTCGGAGAACACCTTCGGATACATCAGCCAGGAAGCGAATTCGGGTTCCGACAGCGTGCGCCCGACCTTCTCCTCGGCCTCCTTCCTGCCGGCAGACAGATCGGCCGCGTCCAGCAGCGAGCCCGGCCGCACGGTGATCGGCTTTGCACCCTTCAGCGCCTTCTTCTGCAGCGCCTGCGGCCAGCCGCCCGGCGACTGGCCGAGATCTCCGCGCAGCATCGACACCACGGAGTCCGGGAAGGCGATGTCGCGATCCGGGTTCTCGACATCGGCGACGGTCAGCTCCTGGCTGACCATCATCAGCGCCATGTCTCCCACCACCTTGGAGGACGGCGTGACCTTGACGATGTCGCCGAACATCAGGTTGACGTCGTGATAGGCCTGCGCCACCTCGTGCCAGCGGGTTTCAAGACCGAGCGAACGAGCCTGCTCCTTGAGGTTGGTGAACTGGCCGCCCGGCATCTCGTGTAGGTAGACTTCCGAGGCAGGTCCCTTGAGATCGCTCTCAAAGGCCGCATACTGGTTGCGCACGGCCTCCCAGTAGAAGGAGATCTTGCGGATCCATTCCGAATCCAGCCCCGGATCGCGCTCGCTGCCCTTCAGCGCCTCGACGATGGAGCCGAGGCAGGGCTGCGAGGTGTTGCCGGAAAACGCGTCCATCGCCGCCTCGACGGCATCGACGCCCGCTTCCACCGCCGCCAGCACGGTCGCGGCCGACAGGCCGGACGTGTCGTGCGTGTGGAAGTGGATCGGCAGGTCCGTCTCCTCGCGCAGCGCCCTGAACAGAACGCGCGCCGCGGCCGGCTTCAGAAGGCCGGCCATGTCCTTGACCGCAATGATGTGCGCGCCAGCCGCCTCAAGTTCCTTGGCGAGCGACACATAGTATTTCAGGTCGTATTTGGCGCGGGACGGATCGAGAATGTCGCCCGTGTAGCACATGGCCGCTTCGCACAGCTTGCCCTCTGCGATCACCGCATCCATGGCGACGCGCATGTTCTCGACCCAGTTCAGGCAGTCGAAGACACGGAACAGGTCGACGCCGCCTTCGGCCGCCTGTTTGACAAAATGCTGGACGACATTGTCCGGATAGTTGGTGTAGCCGACGCCATTGGCGCCACGCAGCAGCATCTGCAACAGGATGTTGGGGGCCGCCTCGCGGATCAGCGCCAACCGTTCCCACGGGTCTTCGGTGAGGAAGCGCATGGCGACGTCGAAGGTCGCGCCGCCCCAGCATTCCAGCGACAGGAGCTGCGGCAGGGCGCGCGCATAGGTGCCGGCGATGCGGGCGACGTCATGGGTGCGCACCCGCGTCGCCAGCAGCGACTGGTGGCCGTCGCGCATGGTTGTGTCGGTGATCAGGACCTCTTTCCGGTCACGCATCCACTTCGCAAAGCCTTCCGGCCCGAGCGCATCCAGCCTTTGCCTGGTACCGTCCGGGATCGGGCCGGTGAACCACGGCACCAGCGGAGCTGCGGCATCCTGCTTCGGCGCCGGCCGGCCGCGCGTTTCAGGATGCCCGTTGACGCTGACATCGGCCAGATAGGTGAGCAGCTTGGAAGCGCGGTCCTGCCGCCGCACCTGCGTGAACAGTTCCGGCGTCGTGTCGATGAACCTGGTGGTGTAGGAATTGTCCCGGAATTTCGGATGCGTGATGATCGCTTCGAGGAAGGTGAGATTGGTGGCGACGCCGCGGATGCGGAACTCGCGCAGCGCGCGGTGCATGCGGCTCAGCGCCTCCTCCGGCGTGCGCCCCGAAGCCGTGACCTTGACCAGCAGCGGATCGTAGAAGCGGGTGATGATGGCGCCCGAATAGGCCGTGCCGCCATCGAGGCGGATGCCGAAGCCCGCCGCCGAGCGATAGCCGGTGATGCGGCCATAATCGGGAATGAAATGCTGCTCGGGGTCTTCCGTGGTGATGCGGCACTGAAGGGCATGGCCCTGCAGGCGGATGTCCTCCTGGGCCGGCACGCCCGATTCCGGCGTACCGATGGCATGACCGTCGAGAATGTGGATCTGCGCCTTGACGATGTCGATGCCGGTGACCTCTTCCGTCACCGTGTGCTCGACCTGAATGCGCGGATTGACTTCGATGAAGTAGAATTTTCCGGTGTCCGCATCCTGCAGGAACTCGACGGTGCCGGCGCCGATATAGTCGGTCTCGCGGGCGATCTTCAGCGCATGGCCGCACAGTTCCTGCCGCAGCTCGTCGCTGAGATAGGGGGCGGGCGCACGTTCCACGACCTTCTGGTTGCGGCGCTGGATCGAGCAATCGCGCTCGAACAGATGCACCGCATTGCCGTGGGTGTCGCCCAGAATCTGCACCTCGACATGGCGGGCCCGCTCGATCAGCTTTTCGAGATAGACCTCGTCCTTGCCGAAGGCGGCTGTGGCCTCGCGCTTGCCTTCCATGACCTCGCGGGACAGATCGGCCTCGGAGCGGATGACGCGCATGCCGCGCCCGCCGCCGCCCCATGAGGCCTTGAGCATCAGCGGGTAGCCGATTTCGGCCGCAAGCTTCTTCACCGCCTCGATGTCGTCGGGAAGCGGCTCCGTGGCCGGGATGACCGGCACGCCGACCTCGATGGCGAGGTTGCGCGCATCGACCTTGTTGCCAAGACGGCGCATGGTGGCCGGCTTCGGGCCAATGAAGGTGATGCCGGCCGCCTCGCAGGCCTCGACAAATTCCGGGCTTTCAGAAAGCAGGCCGTAGCCCGGATGGATGGCGTCGGCCCCCGAAAGCTTCGCGACGCGCAGCACTTCCTCGATCGACAGATAGCTTTCGATGGGTCCCAGATCGCGCGCAAGATGCGGTCCGCGCCCGACCTGATAGCTCTCGTCCGCCTTGAACCGATGCAGGGCATATTTGTCTTCTTCCGCCCAGATGGCCACGGTTTTGAGGCCCAGCTCATTGGCCGCGCGGAACACGCGGATGGCGATTTCAGACCGGTTGGCGACGAGAATCTTCGTGATGGCCAATGGGATACTCCGCTGTCTGGAAGAAGGCGCGCGAATGATTAGCGTGAAAATGCTGCGGCGCAACCGGGAATGACGCGGCGTGAGGCGCTAAATGGCCGAAACAGGCAAAAAGGCCCGGCGCTGGGCGCCGGGCCTTTGTTCGTCAGGCGACAAGCCTGCTCGCGTCGCATCTACGCCAGCCGGACGATGCAGTCCGGCTGGCGAAATGCCTTAGTCGAGCTGGAAGTAGTTGTACTTGCCGTCGTCCGCCTTGCGCCATTCGTAGACGACATAGTCGGCGTCGGTGCGGTCGCCCTTTTCGTTGAAGGAGAGCTCGCCCAGAACGGTCTTGAACGGACCCTTTTCCTTGATCGCCTTGGCCACTTCCTGAGGATCGTTCGAGCCGGCAGCCGCAGCGGCCTGCGCGATGATCTGGGTCGAGGCATAGGCATAGAGCGTGTAGGCTTCCGGCTCGAAGCCGGCGGCACGGAACTTCTCCACCACTTCCGCGGCAGCGGGGTTCTTGCGCGGATCGGGGCCGAAGGTGTTCAGGGTGCCCTGCACCGCGTCGCCGGCAATCGAGGCCAGCTCGTTGGAAACGATGCCGTCGCCGGAGAACAGCGGCACCTTCAGGCCCTGATCGGCTGCCTGACGGATGATCAGGCCGGCCTCGGTGTGCAGCCCGCCCCAGTAGATGAGGGTCACGCCGGCTTCCTTCATCTTGGCGATGAGGGCCGAGAAGTCCTTGTCGCCGGTGTTGACGCCTTCATACATGACTTCCTGGAAGCCTGCTGCGTTGAGCGCCTTCTTGGTCTCGTCGGCAAGGCCCTGTCCGTAAGGGGTCTTGTCGTGGATGACGGCAACCTTGGCGTCCTTGTAGTGCTCCGCGATGTAGGCGCCGGCAACCTCGCCCTGCTGGTCGTCACGGCCGCAGACGCGGATCGTGTTCCACAGGCCGCGCTCGGTGAAGACCGGATTGGTGGCCGCCGGCGTGACTTCGAGGATGCCGTTTTCGGCATAGACTTCCGACGCCGGGATCGAGACGCCCGAGTTGAAGTGGCCGACGACGAATTTCACGCCATCGGCAACGAACTTGTTGGCAACCGAAATGCCCTGCTTGGGATCGGAGACGTCGTCGCCGATCGACACCTTGATCTGCTCGCCATTGATGCCGCCGGCGGCGTTGATGTCAGCTACCGCCTGCTCGGCACCCCTTTGAATCTGAGCGCCGAAAGCAGCATTCGGACCGGTGATCGGTGCGCCGATGCCCAGCAGCACGTCGGCCCAGGCGGAACCGCTGAACACCAGCAGTGCGCCAAGCGATACTGCGGACAAGAGTGACTTCTTCATTTAAACGCTCCCATTTTTTCAGAGTGGGCGACAGTTATACTTTCGTGCGATGCCCACCCATCTCGCAGAAAGCCAACCTTGCCTATTTCAAGGCAGTTGTCACGTTGATTCATCTTGCAACGACTTGTCGCCCGAACAATGAAGACAGACGGCCAGCGACAGACATCCTGCATGCTCCGGCCCGGTGCCCTGAAGCGCCGCCTTGCCGGAACCTGCATGGATCTTTGCTGCATCCGCCCGTCCTGTTCGCCTATTGGGCCTGGTCTTTCGAGCGCCAGCTCAGCGGCGATGCCTTTTCATAGAGCCAGCCATACTGCGTCACCATCTGATTGGTTCGCGTATAGCGATAACCAAGAAAGCCCAGCACCATCAATATGATGGTGTCGACGCCATAATATTGCAGGCTGAACATGGTGCCGTTGAACAGCGCATGATGGATGAAGCGGACGGCAAGCCCCAGCCCAAGCAGATAGAAGAACAGCGCCAGCTGCGGCCGCCAGGTCTGCGCGCAGGCGCGCCCGGTCATCCAGGCCGCCCAGCCACCCAGCAGACAGGTGACGAAGAAGAACTGCCAGATTGAGGGTTCCTCGTAGAGAATGCCCTGCATGATCATGTCTCCGCACTCTGCCGGAGCCCCGCCGGCTCCGGTCGCAGTTCAAACTTCCGGTTTCCGCAGAATGCCGAAGCTCCGGCATTCCGATCCCGGCTCCGGAGCATTTCCGAAAATCGCAGAAACGCTCCACCCCTTGTCTCTCTCAATTCCGGAACGCAAAAACGCTGCGCGCTTCTGCCGGAATTGCCTTAAAGCGCATCGCGATCCTTCAGATCCGCTCCTCACGCTTTAAGTCCCTGTTTTCACGCATGTCTTTTTTCCGAAACCGGTTCCCGCTTTCGGACGACATGCTCTAGTGGCGCCCGCCCTCCAGATAGGCGGCGCGCACCTCCGGATCGGCCAGCAGATCCTTGCCGCTGCCGCTCATCGTCACCTTTCCGTTGACCAGCACGTAACCGCGATGGGCGAGCTTGAGCGCGGCGAAGGCGTTTTGCTCGACCAGAAACACCGTCAGGCCCTCGGTCCGGTTGAGTTCGCGGATCGCATCGAAAATCTGCTTCACGATCAGCGGTGCGAGGCCAAGGGAAGGCTCATCCAGAAGCAGGAGCTTCGGCCGCGCCATCAGCGCACGCCCGATCGACAGCATCTGCTGCTCGCCACCCGAGAGGGTGCCGCCACGCTGAGCGATGCGCTCCTTCAGGCGCGGGAACAGGGTAAAGACCTTTTCCACGTCCTCATCGAAATATTTGAGGTTATCGAGGCTGGCACCCATCTGCAGATTTTCCAGCACCGTCATGCGCGGGAAGATGCGGCGGCCCTCCGGCGACTGCGCAATACGCAGCCGTGCGATCTCATGCGTGGGAAGGCGCGTGATATCGGTGCCCGCGAAGATGATGCTGCCCGAACTTGCCCGCGGCGTGCCGAAAATGGTCATCATCAGGGTCGACTTGCCGGCGCCATTGGCGCCGATGAGCGCAACGATCTCACCCTGCTGGACGCTGACGTCAACGCCGCCGAGCGCCTGAATATTGCCGTAGAAGGTCTCGACATTCCTGACATCGAGAAGCGGTGCTGTGGACATTATTTGCGCCCTCCGCGCCTGGTTGCCGGTGCGGATGCAGCCTTGCGGGCGAGAACCTTCGCCTGGCTGATCCAGTCTTCGCGGGCGATGCGCCCGTCGAAGGCCAGATAGGCTTCAGCGGCGGCGATGTCGGCCTTCTTCCAGGCTGCGATCTGATCGAAATGATAGATGCCGTGGGCGTTGAGCTTCTTCTCGTTGACCGGTCCGATCCCCTTGATGAGCTGGAGATCGTCCGCCTTGCCGCCGCGCGCTGCCGGAAGGCGGTTTGAGATGCCTGCCTCCTTGCCCTTACCGGCCGCCGGGATCGGCTTTTCACTGGCGGGAGCGGCCTTTGAGGCGGGGCTTGCCTTCGCGGCTTTTGCCGCGCCTGCCTGCTTTGCAGGCGTTGCGGCCTTCGGGGCCGGTTCGGCTTTCGCTTTCGCCGCCTTCGCGGCCGGCTTGCGCGCGGCGGTGCTGCCTGCCACCTGCTGCGGTTTCACCTGAGCGGCCTTGCCAGCGCCCTTCTCGACCGTGACCCGCTCGCCATTGCCATGCACCACGGTATCGTTCACCGGGCCGGCCAGCATGGAGGACGACGCCTCCGGGCCGTGATCGGCATCGGGGCCGGTATCGAGCTGTTCGATGACGTCCTCGTCACCGACCTCGATCAGCACCTCCTCGACCTCCTCGTCGTCAACGCCGAGATAGGCTGCGATGACGCGCGGATCGGTGCGCACCTCTTCCGGCGTGCCGTCGGAAATCTTGCGGCCATATTCCAGCACGACGATATGGTCGGAAATCTCCATCACCACCGACATGTCGTGCTCGATCAGCAGGATCGAGGTGCCGGTATTGGCCTTGATGTCGTTGAGAAGGGCGTTGAGCGCCAGCGACTCCTTCGGGTTGAGGCCTGCCGCCGGCTCGTCGAGGCACAGCAGCTCCGGATCGGTGCACATGGCCCGCGCGATCTCCAGCCGGCGCTGCGCGCCATAGGGCAGATCGCCGGCAGGATCGTCGGCCCGATCGGTCAGGTCGGCCTTCTCAAGCCAGTGCTTCGCCTTCTCGATCGACTCGGCGGCGGCCTTTGGATAGCCACCGATGCCCAGCAGCCCCAGAATGGTATAGCCGGAGGCCTTCATCAGCTTGTTGTGCTGGGCCACGAGCAGATTTTCCAGAACCGTCATGCCCGAGAACAGGCGGATGTTCTGGAAGGTGCGGGCCACCTTGGCCTTCGCCGTGATCTGGAAGTCCGGCAGGCGCTCAAGCAGGAACTCGTTGCCCTCGCGCCCGGTAAAGCGGATCATGCCTTCGGTCGGCTTGTAGAAGCCGGTGATGCAGTTGAACACGGTTGTCTTGCCGGCCCCGTTGGGACCGATCAGGGCCGTGATCTCGCCGCGCCTGACGTCGAAGGACAGGTCACCGATGGCCACGAGGCCACCGAACTTCATCGACAGATGCTCGACACGCAGGATCGGCATCTCTGTGGTGATCGTCGCGCTCATCAGCCGTGCCCTTCCTTCGTAAACGAGCCCGAGACGGCTTTGCTCTCCTTCAGGAAGGCTGTCGGCTCGCGACTGCCGACGAACCCGCGCGGCTTCCACACCATGACGATCACCATCGCCGCGCCGAACAGCAGCATGCGATAAAGTTCAGGCGTGAAATCCGGCCCGAAGATCTGCTTGAGGAACTGCATTTCGCGCAGGATCTCGGTGCCACCCACCATGACGGCCGCCGCAACCGCGATGCCGCCGAGCGATCCCATGCCGCCCAGAACCACGATGGCGAGGATGATCGCCGATTCCAGGAAGATGAAGGATTCCGGGCTGACGAAACCCTGCCGCGCGGCGAAGAAGGAGCCGGCGAAGCCGCCGAACATGGCGCCGATGGCGAAGGCGGTGAGCTTGGTGGTGGTGGTGTTGATGCCGAGCGAGCGGCAGGCGATTTCATCCTCGCGCAGCGCTTCCCACGCACGCCCCACGGGCAGGCGGCGCAGACGGATGGTGACATAGCCGGTCAGCATGCACAGCGCCAGGATCAGGTAATAGAGGAAGATCTTGTAGTAGGAGCCGGACTGGGCGATGCCGAGCACCTTCGAGATGTAGTTCGGGTCGGAGACGTTGAACGAGATCAGGCCGAAAAAGCTGACCTTCGGGATGCCGGAAATGCCGGCCGCGCCATTGGTCACTTCGCGCCAGTTGATCAGCACCAGGCGGATGATCTCGCCGAAGGCCAGCGTGACGATGGCCAGATAGTCGCCGCGCAGGCGCAGCACCGGAAAGCCGAGGATGATGCCCCACATCGCCGCCATGGCTCCGGCCGCCGGTAACAGGATCCAGAATGACCAGCCGAACTGGGTGCCGAGCAGCGCATAGGAATAGGCGCCGACCGCGTAGAAGGCGACATAGCCGAGATCGAGCAGGCCGGCGAGCCCGACGACGATGTTCAGGCCCCAGGCCAGCATCACATAGATGAGGATCTGGATGCCGAAATTATCGACCCATTTCAGCGAGCCCTGGAAGCCGAACAGCGACACCATCACGACGGGATAGAGCACCAGCAGGATGAAGCCGAGCGAATAGGAATAGGTGCTGATGAAATTGCGGAAGTAGAAGATGCCCCAGGCGATCACAAAGATGATCGCAGCAGCGCGCAACAGCCCTACATAGGCGCCCCAGTAAGGGCCGACGGCCTCCTGGATGGTATTGCCGAACAGGAGCAGAGCGCCGGCCACAACCACGCCGATGATCAGATTGCGCTTGCTGAACACGCGCAGCGCAACGCTGGTGGGCAGAAGGCCGGTTTTCGCATCGACCGTCTTCTGCGATGCGAGGAACGGCATCAGGTAGACGACCTGAAGGAAGCGCACGACAGCAGCCAGCACCACCACGGTCGCCAGAAGGCCCCAGCGCGTGACCAGCACCAGTTCGTTGTGAATATTCTGTTCGGTCTTCACGCCAATGAACAGCACGAACATGAAGAAGGCGATCACCGCTGCATAGACAGCTTCGCGCAGCCCGGCAGCGATGTTGGCGCTGCCAGCGGAATTTTTCGTTTCAGCCATGGCCATGGGTCAGACCTTTTCGACTTCTGGCCGGCCGAGAATGCCGGAGGGCATGAAGATGAGCACGATGGCAAGGATCGAGAAGGCCGCGACGTCCTTGTAGTCGATGGAGAAATAGGCCGACCAGATGCTCTCGATGAAGCCGATGGCAAGGCCGCCGATCACGGCGCCCGGAATGGAGCCGATCCCGCCGAGCACTGCCGCGGTAAATGCCTTAACACCCGGCACGAAACCATCCGAGAAGACCACCACGCCGTAATACATCAGGAACAGGGTACCGGCGACGGCGGCGAGCGAAGCGCCGATGATGAAGGTGATTGAGATGGTGCGGTCGACATTGACGCCCAGAAGCGCCGCCATCTTGCGGTCCTGCTCACAGGCACGCTGGGCGCGGCCCAGAGCGGTCTTGTTGACGACATACCAGAAGATGACCAGCAACAGGGCTGTAACCACGACGATTATGATCTGCTTGAGCGAGATCGAGATGCCGTAGACATTGTAGACTTGGCTGACCATGGGAGGGATCGGCTTGTTGCGCGGACCCTGCGTGACCTGCACGAAGTTCGACAGCACGATCGACATGCCGATGGCAGTGATCAGCGGCGCCAGACGGAAGGAACCGCGCAGCGGCCGGTAGGCGATCTTTTCGATCACCCAGTTGTAGAGGCTGACCAGCAGCATCGAGACGATCATCATGATCAGAAGCGCGGCAACAACCGGCACCGAATAGAACATGGCGCCAAGGATCAGGAACACGATCAGAGCCGTGAAAGCACCGACCATGAAGATATCGCCATGTGCGAAGTTGATCATGCCGATGATGCCATAGACCATCGTGTAGCCGATGGCGATGAGGCCATAAATCGATCCCAGCGTCAGCCCGTTGATAAGCTGCTGGATGAAATATTGCATATTATGCCGCTCCCCTGGAATGTCGCCGGCTCGGGCGCATTCCTTTTCGTAGTTCCCCTAGTGGTACGGTTTCAAGTCCGGATTGCAACTCCAAATTTTGTTCTTTTACGCGACTTTGGGATGAGATCGGCCCTTTATCGCGGGAGGTGCATCCTGTTGGCAGGTCAGGGCGGAACCTATCATCGGACCAACGCAATGTCATTGACGTTTTGGGCGTACTTTCAGCTTTATGGGAAAAGAATCCGCATAAGGATAGTAAATAACCGGTGATTCTTGCAAATCTCAGAAGCGTCAGTCCTATCCATAAATGCCGGCCGGCACCATCACACAGAGCTGATCACAATTCCGCTACGGAAGAATTGACGTCATTTTTCTTGTCCGGACCAGCACCGATACTTGGAGGCGGCGCGGACCGGGATGACAGGCCTTCCGCAGCCGCCTTTTGCCCTCGTACCCAGCAACCCCGTCCCGGCCTGCCCCGCACGAACTTTCCAACTTTCGGCAAACTGGGTGGAACAGAACGACGCTCCGGCCCTGCCGGATTACATCGCCGTTCTCACCTGCGCGCGATCTCTGAAAAACCATGCATCCTCTTGTTCTTCCAGTGAGATACGACAGATATATCTGTGGACGACGCCAGCGGTCTGCAGAATGAACTGGTGATATATGATTTCGCGCAGCATGGAGATGCGCGTGATATCCGAACCTTTCGACAGCTCAGTTCCCGCCACCACCAGAGCCTTCAACGCGCTGGAGCGGATGGTCGTCACCCTCGAACTGGCGCCGGGAAGCTTCGTCACCGAAAGCACGCTGATCCAGAAAATCGGCCTCGGCCGCACGCCCGTTCGCGAAGCCGTTCAGCGGCTGGCGTGGAATGGGCTTCTGGAGATCAGGCCCCGCGCCGGCATCACGGTCACACCACTTTATGGCAGCGACTGGCTGCGCATCATCGACGCGCGGCGCGGCATCGAAAAACTGCTCGCCCGCTCGGCGGCACGCTTCGTCACCCGCGAAATCGCCGGCAGGTTCCATGAGGCTGCCCTTGCCATCCAGCAGGCCGTGCTGGCCACCGATGTCGTTGCCTTCCTCGCAGCAGACAAGGCGATCAACGAAGCGCTCGCAACCGCAGCCGACAACATGTTCGCATCCCGTGCAGCGGCAGCCCTGCAATCCCACAGCCGCCGCTGCTGGTTCCGCTTTCGCGCGCATCTGGGAATGGCCGACTGCGCCGCACTGCATGTCGCGCTGATCCAGTCGGTGCTTGAGGGTGACGAGAACGACGCCGCCGTCAATGCCGACAAGCTGATGGATTTTCTGCGCGGCATGGCCGAGGACGCCGCCACCCGGTAAGCCTCCCAGAAAGCAGGACGGAGAGAGCAGCCTGCCTGTACGCCGGTTGACCGGAAGTCGCTGAGCGGAAGTCTCGTCTGCGCCCTGTCATCATCCATCAGCCACGGACGCTCGGAACCTATGCCTGAACCGTGATCTCGGGCTCGTTCCCCACCGGGAAACTGACCGATCGGGCAATGAAGCACATGGCGTGCGCCTTATTGTGCAGGGCCGCGGCAACATCCGGGTCGGACTGAGCATCGATCACGATCTTCGGACGCAGCGTCACCGACGTGAACTGACCGGCGCCACCGGCCTCCTCCTCCATCTCGCCCAGCGCATTGTCCTCATAGGAGAGCACGGTTACGCCTGCCTGCGCGCAAAGCCCGAGATACCAGAGCTTGTGGCAGGCAGAGAGCGAGGCCACGAGAAGATCCTCAGGGTTCCACCGGGCAGGATCTCCCCGGAAAGCCGGATCTGACGACCCCGCGATTACCGGCTTTCCACCCGCAGTTACTTCATGATTGCGGCTGTAACCGCGATACGAGCCGGTTCCCGTTCCCTCATTTCCCGTCCATGTCACTTTGACTTCGTAACTGTGCAGCTTCCCGTCCACGATCAATCTCCAAATTGGATACATGTTTACATGTGTTCATGTATCAGCGCCTGTGATATGTGGCAACCATGCTCAGATCGAACACGACCGCCGACCTCATCGCCGACCAGCTGAACGCGGAGATCATGCGCGGAGACATCAGGCCCGGCGCACCGTTGCGGCAGGAGGATCTTGCCACGCGCTTTGGCGTCAGCCGCATCCCCGTGCGCGAAGCTTTGCGCCGTCTGGAGCGCGACGGGCTGGTTGCCGTCTTTCCCAATCGCGGTGCCTTCGTCATCGAGGTGACGGCGCAGGATATCCGCGAGATTACTCACATGCGCATTCTGGTGGAGTGCGATCTGATCGAACGTGCGGCAAGCCTTCATGACCAAAGCGACATGGAAGCCCTTGGCGAAGCGCTTGAGCTTGCCGAGCGCACCGCCGCCGCCCCGGAGTGGATCAGGACCGACCGCGCCTTTCACATGCAGCTTTACAAGCCGGCCGCCGCACCGCGCCAGATCCGGCTCGCCATGTCGCTGCGCACCGAGGTCGAACGCTGCAACGCCCTCTACGATCAGCTGCCGGGGGCCAGAGATGAATGGCTCACAGATCACCGGCAGATGTTCGACGCCTATGCGAGGCGCGATGCCGGCCATGCCGCAGAATTGCTGCGCGGGCACATTCAGCGGGCCGGCGATTTCCTTGTCCGCTGCCTGAGCTGAGATCAGCCCCGAACAAAAAAAGCCGCCGGATGATCCGGCGGCTTTTTTTGTGGCAGAAACGAAGCGCTACTTCATCAGGGGCATCGAGAACTCGGCACCCTCCTTGACGCCGGACGGCCAGCGCGAGGTGACGGTCTTGGTCTTGGTGTAGAAGCGCACCGCGTCCGGGCCGTACTGGTTGAGGTCGCCGAAGCCGGACTTCTTCCAGCCGCCGAAGGTGTAGTAGGATACCGGCACCGGGATCGGCACGTTGATGCCGACCATGCCGACATTGACACGGGACGCGAATTCGCGGGCCGCATCGCCGTCGCGGGTGAAGATGGCGACGCCGTTGCCATATTCATGCTCGGAAGGCAGGCGCACCGCTTCTTCGAAATCGTGCGCGCGCACCACCGACAGCACCGGCCCGAAGATTTCTTCCTTGTAGATGCGCATGTCGGGCGTGACGTTGTCGAACAGGCAGCCGCCGAGATAGAAGCCGTCCTCATAGCCCTGCATCTTGAAACCACGGCCATCGACCACCAGCTTGGCGCCTTCCTCGACGCCGAGGTCGACATAGCCGCGCACGCGCTCCAGCGCCTGCTTCGTCACCAGCGGGCCGAAATCGGCGCTCGGATCGGTCGAGGGACCGATCTTGAGGCTTTCCACGCGCGGGATCAGCTTCTCCATCAGCTTGTTGGCGGTTGCCTCGCCAACCGGAACAGCCACCGAAACGGCCATGCAGCGCTCGCCCGCCGCACCGTAGCCGGCGCCCACCAGCGCATCGACCGTCTGGTCCATGTCGGCGTCGGGCATGATGATCATGTGGTTCTTGGCGCCGCCGAAGCACTGCACGCGCTTGCCGTTGGCGCAGCCACGAGAATAGATGTACTGCGCGATCGACGACGAGCCGACGAAGCCGATGGCCGAAATGTCGTCATGATCGAGAATGGCGTCGACCGACTCCTTGTCGCCGTTGACGACGTTGAGGATGCCGGCAGGCAGGCCCGCCTCGATCATCAGTTCGGCAAGGCGCATCGGCACGCCCGGATCGCGCTCCGAGGGCTTGAGGATGAAGGCGTTGCCGCAGGCGATGGCCGGGCCGAACTTCCACATCGGGATCATGGCCGGGAAGTTGAACGGGGTGATGCCGGCGACCACGCCGAGCGGCTGGCGCATGGAATAGAGGTCGATGCCCGGACCGGCACCTTCCGTGTATTCGCCCTTCATCAGATGCGGCACGCCCAGCATGAACTCGATCACCTCGACACCGCGCTGGATGTCGCCCTTGGCGTCGGGAAGGGTCTTGCCGTGCTCGCGGGCCAGCAGCTCGGCCAGCTCGTCATTGTCGCGGGCGACGAGTTCGAGGAACTTCGACAGCACGCGGGCGCGGCGCTGCGGGTTGGTGGCGGCCCAGGCCGGCTGCGCCGCCTTTGCCGAAGCAACGGCTGCATCGAGTTCGCCCTTGGTGGCCAGCGCCACCTTCGCACGCACCGAACCGTCGAGCGGCTGGAACACGTCGGCCGTTCGGCCGGAAGCGCCCTTTACATGCTTGCCGTCGATGAAATGACCATATTCAATCATCGTCTCTCTCCCTGATGGATGCCAGAATTTGCAGTGGACCTGATTGTTCACCGTCCCGACAAGCTTGGCAATGCGAGCGGAAACGCATCCGTTGTGCAAATTTACGAGAACGAATTCGCATCGCGCTTCATTTGGTGCATAGTAAGGCTTGCCACTGGTCCAGCGGGAGGAGAGCCATATGAACTGGGACGACGTACGCATCTTTCTGGCCGTGGCGCGTTCGGGACAGATTCTCGGTGCAGCGCGGCGGCTGGAGCTGAACCACGCAACGGTCTCGCGCCGCATCGGTGCGCTTGAGGAGGCGTTGCGCGCCAAGCTGTTTCGCCGCCTCACCACGGGCAGCGAGCTGACGCCCGCCGGCGAGCGGTTTCTCGAAATCGCCGAACGCATGGAAGCCGACGTGATCGCCGCGCGTTCAGCCGTCGCTGATGAGGACGAAGACATTTCCGGCTCGGTCCGCATCGGCGCGCCAGATGGCTTTGGCGTCGCTTTCCTCGCCAGACATCTTGGCGAACTGACGCGCCAGCACCGCGACCTGACCATCCAGCTCGTGCCGGTGCCGCGCTCCTTCTCGCTGTCGCGGCGCGAGGCCGACATCGCCATCACCGTCGAGCGGCCGCAGGAAGGCCGGCTGGTGGCGGGAAAGCTGGTCGATTACACGCTGGGTCTCTTCGCCTCGCGCGACTATGTCCGCGAACACGGATTGCCGCAAAATCCCTCCGAACTGCCGCAGCATGCGCTGATCGGCTATGTGCGGGACCTGATCGTCAGCCCCTCGCTCGACTATGAGGCCGAGTTCAGCCCTGACTGGCGCTCAGCCTTCGCCATTTCCTCCGCGCTCGGCCAGGCGGAAGCGGTGCGCGCTGGCGCCGGCATCGGCATCCTGCACACATTCATCGCCCGCTCCATGCCGGAACTGGTGCCGGTCGAGGCGATCCCTCCCATTCGCCGTTCTTACTGGCTGGTCTATCACGAAACGGTGCGGCCGTTGCGCCGCGTGCAGGCGGCGGCAAGTTTCATCACGCGCGTCGTGGAACGCGAACGGGCCCTGTTTTGCTGATCCCGACGCTTCCGGATCAAATATAATCTTGATTGTTTTTATCCACTTTAATATGAAGGCTGCCGGGATCGGATAAAAGCGGAGTTGCGTGTCTTGACCAACATGGCGGAAATCGAGCGGCGTCAGGATGAAGCACAGGAGCACCTGCGCATGACGCTCATGAACGAATTCTGTCGGATCATGGGCCGCAGCGGCCTGCCGCCGATGGCCGTCATGCGTCTTGCCGCGCGCGCCGTTGGCGACGTTTACCGCGAGGTCGCCGACAGCCATTCCGGGCCGAACGCCTGCCCCTGCAACTGGCGGCCGGATGAGCGTGCCGACACCGACATGCTGTGCACGGCGCTGATGGCGGCGATCCGCTTCAGGCCGGTGGCGGACCTGCGCACCATGCGCATTGCCGGTTCGGCCTGAAGCTTTTTTCCCCGGGTTCTACGCGCCCCGCCGCGCCACGACCGGCACGTAGTCTTCCAGCTCGGGAGCAGGGAAGCGCACCGTTTCGCCTGTTTCGGCCGAGCGGTAGAGCCCCATCAGCATTTCGACCACGCCCAGCCCGTCCTCAAAAGTTTCCAGCGGCGTCTCGCCCTTGCGGAAGCATTCCACCATGTGGCGGTTCTCGTCCGTGTAACCATAGACACCCGGCTCGTCTTCCAGCACCGGCATCAGCCCCTGCTCGGCATTCTGCTTCTCGACGAGGTCCTCGCCTTCCGAGCCCTTCACCTCGCGCGACATGAACACCTTCAGCCCGGTCGAAAGCGAGTTGAACTCCATGGCGTATTCCGGCCCCAGCAGTTCGAGCTGGATGCGCAGACCGGCCCCCACATAGGCCCATGAGGTGGTCGCCTCGATCACCAGCTCGTTGCCGTCCTCGTCCTCCAGCGTGATGGTGCCGCGCGCGAAATCCTCCGAGGGCCGGTTGCGGTAGTCGACCTCGGCGCCGAAGCGGGTGCGCAGCTGGTCGGCATAGTGCGGCCGGGTCCATTTCAGATTGGCAACCGTGCCGTTGACCGATTTGATGGTGAGCGAGCTGCGCGGCGCGCCGGGTGCAGTCAGCAGATGGCGCGCGACCTCGACCGAATGGCACATCATGTCGGAGAGCACGCCGCCGCCCTGCTTGTCGCCCTGCCAGAACCAGGGCTCGTGCGGGCCGGCATGCTCCTCCGCCGCGCGGGCCAGATAGGGCCGCCCGGTGGTGGAAGCGGCGCGCCGCCAGATGATCTCCTTGCCGCGCAGCACCGGCGTCGAAAACACCTGATTTTCCAGATAGCCGTGATTGAGGCCGGCATCTTTTGCCAGCGACAGCATTTCGCGCGCCTCGCGCACCGTGCGCGCCAGCGGCTTCTCGCAGGCCACGGCGAACACATCGCTGCGGCCCGCCTTCACCTCGGCATGGATGGTGCGCATGATGTCGAGGCGGGTGTGGTTGGGCGACAGGATCCAGATGGCGTCGACATCGCCGGCGCGCAGCATCGATTCAAGGCTGTCATGGCTGGTGCAGGCGCCCAGCCCCAGTTCCGCGACCTGATCGACGAAGCGCTGGCGGTTGTCGGCGCTGCGGCTGTAAACGCCCGTCACCTCGACATTGCGCACGCCCAGCATCGACTTCAGGTGGAAATGGGCAATGAAGCCGCTGCCGACGAAACCGACCCGCAGCGTGGCTTTCGGAAACTCCGTCATGGTCGCTCCTTTCAGGAAATGCGTTGTTCAGGTCATTTTGGGCGCGGCGGTGGTGCCGCGCACTTTCAGCGTGGTGGGCAGGATCACCGGCTCTTTGGGCGCAGACCCGCCGCCGAACATGTCGAGCAGCATGCCCATCGCCCGCCGGCCGATCTCGGCGCGCGGCTGCGCCACCGTGGTCAGCGGCGGGGAGAAGGCTTCGCTCAGATAGAGATCGTCGAAGCCGACCACGGAAACGTCGCCCGGCACGTCGCGCCCCATGCGGCGCAACTCGTGGATGGCGCCGAAGGCCATCTCGTCATTGGCCAGAAAAATCGCGGTCGGCGGCACAGGCAACGCCATCAGCCGGCGGCAGGCATCGCGGCCGGATTGCAGCAGGTAATCGCCACGCTGCTCATAACCTTCCGGGATCGGCAGGCCAGCTTCATGCATCGCAGCGCGGTAGCCGTCGCGCCGGCGGATGCTCATCACCTCCGGGACGGGCCCGGAGACATGGGCGATACGGGCATGGCCCAGCCCGACAAGATGCGCGATCGCCTGCCGGGCGGCAGCGGCATTGTCGATCTGCACATGCGGAAAATCCACGTCCTCGATCATTTCCAGCGCCACGACGACCGGCAGGTTCGGCGACAGGCGCCGGCGAAATTCCGGCGTCGAGGGCAGCGAGCCGGTCATCAGGATCATGCCGTCTGCATGACCGTCGCGCAGCATGTCGAAATATTCGCTCTCGCGCCCGGGATCGTTCTCGGCGTTGCCCATCAGAACGGCATAGCCGGCGGCGCGCGCCGCCGCCTCCACGCCCTTGACCACGTCGAGATAGAACGGGTTGCCGATGTCGCGCACCACCAGAAGCACCGCCATGGAGCGGCGGGTGCGCAGATTGCGGGCGCTGACATTGGGCCGGTAGTCGAGCGCGCTCGCCGCCTCGCGGATGCGCGTCAGCGTCGGCTCCGCCACCAGCCCGGTATCGGCCAGCGCCCGCGAAACGGTGGCCGGCGAGACGCCGAGCCGCTCGGCAATGTCCTTGATCTTCGGGCGCCTTGTCATGGGTTTCGTCACGCCCGCCCCATCACGCGCGCATCGAGCGGCCGCGGCCGTAGAACAGCATCAGCACCAGAAGCGTGGCGCCGAACACCATCTGGCGGCCGGATTCGTCGATGTTGACGGTGGTGAGGATGCTTTGCAGGATGACCAGCAGGAACGCGCCCGCCATGGTGCCGGTATAGCCGCCCTTGCCGCCCGACAGCGGCGTGCCGCCGAACACCACGGCGATGATCGAGGCCAGCATATATTGCTCGCCGACATTGGCGAAGGACGAGCCCGAATAGCCGAGCAGGCAGATGCCGGCGATCGCCGCGAACACGCCCGACAGCACGAACAACGCGATGCGGATCACCTTCACCGGCACGCCGGCCATGAACGCCGCCTGTTCGTTGGAGCCGATGGCGTAGATGCGGTGGCCGAACACGGTGCGGCTGAGCAGGAAGGCCATGACGAGGCCGATGGCCACCCACAGCCACAATATGCCTGGCAGGCCGAGCAGGAAATCGCGCGACACGAAATCGGCCAGCGCAGGTGCCGCGCGCCCCGAGGGGATGCCCTGCCGCACAACCACCAGCAGGCCCTGCAGAACGCCGAGCATGCCGAGCGTCATGACCAGCGGCGGGATGCGCAGCAAAGTCACGCCGATGCCGTTGATCAGGCCGAAGAAAGCGCCGGTCAAGATGCAGGCGAGGATGGCCAGCGAAATGCCGCCATTTTCGCCCGCCATCAGATTTCCGGCGATGATGGCGCTGAGCGAAACCACACCGCCGACCGACAGGTCGATGCCCTCGCGCCCGCCGAGGATGACGAGGTTCTGGCCGGCTGCGACGATGCCGAGAAGTGCGGCCACGATCAGCAGGCGCAATATCTGCTGGCCGGAGGCGAAGCCCGGCGACAGCGTCTCGCCCAGCCACAGAAGGGCTGCGATCAGGATCAGGGCCACCACCAGCGGCTGCCTGAGGAAGGTGGTCACCGTGCTCATGCCCGCGCCCTCCGCCCAACCAGCACGCCGGTCATCAGCGCCAGCAGGATGGCGGCACCCTGCACGAGGTTCTGCCATTCCGACGGCGTGCCGACGAAGAACACCAGCGAGTTGATGAAGCCGATGATCAGCGCGCCGATGACCGAGCCGACCACCGTGCCGTAGCCGCCGGCCAGAGCGCTGCCGCCGAGCACGACGGCTGCGATGGAGAACAGCGTCATCTTGCCGCCGACCAGCGGATCGCCGCTTGCCGTATCGCCGGTGATGCAGAAGGCGGCAAGGGCGGCGAACACGCCACACAGCGCGTAGCCGCCCATGCGGATGCGGGTGACCGGCAGGCCGCTCTGGAACGCTTCCTGCTGGCCGTCGCCGACCGCAAGCAGGCGCAGCGACAGGCGCGTACGCACCAGCACCACAAGCAGGATCGCGAACAGAACCGCCATGTAGAAGACGAAGGGAATTTCGAAGATGCGCCCGCCATAGGTGCGCCAGAAGGCGGTGGGTGCCGGCGTTCCCGCCACCGGCTGGATGTAGAGCGCCAGCCCGGTGAAGAAGATCGACGTGGCGAAGGTGGCGACGATGGCCTGCAAGCGAAGTGCGGCCACCACGAGGCCGTTGACGATGCCGCAGACGAGCCCGGTCGCCAGCCCGATGGCCAATGCTACGAAGATGGTGACACCATCCCCGCCCCATTGCCCCATGACGCCCACGATGACGACATTGACCAGCGACACGATCGCGCCTGCCGAAAGATCGATGTCGCCAGCATAGATAACATAGGTCTGGGCGACGGCCAGAAGCATCAGCGCGAGATAGGTTTTGATCTGCCCGGTCATGCCCACCAGCGACACGCTGCGCGGCTGGAACCAGCCGTTCAGCGCAATCAGAACCACGAGGATGATCAGGGCGGGCAGGAACGGATAGCGCTCAAACGCTCGCTTGACGGCGCTGCTGCTGCGGGAACGGGCGGGTGCCTCGATGCTTGCCATCATGCAGCCTCGTATGCGGCCTGGTAGAGGTTGAAGCGGGTGCGCTCCGCGCCGGTCAGCTCGCGCCGGACCGAGCCTCCGTTGAACACAAGGATGCGGTCGGCATTGTCGAGCAGCTCGGCGTCCTCGGATGCATAGAGCACGATGCCCATGCCTTCCGCGGCCAGCTTGCGGATCAGCGTGAACAGGTCCGTCTTGGCGGAGAGATCGATGCCCTTGGTGGGATCGTCGAGGAGAAGCACGGCCGGGCGGTCGATCAGCCAGCGCGCGATCACCACCTTCTGCTGGTTGCCACCGGAAAGCGACGAGATCGGATGGCCAAGGCCCGCGAATTTGGTCCTGAGCGCCTGCAAGGCGGGCAATGCCTTCGCCGCCAGCGCGGAAGGATTGGCCAGCACCATGCGCTCGCGCAAATAATGGATCGGCATGACGTTTTCGAGGATCGGACGGCCGGTGACCACGCCGTCGCGCGAGCGGTCGCCCGATACATAGGCGACCCTCTGCTGGATGGTCTCGCGCGGGTTGTTCGGACGGAGCGGCTTGCCGCCGAGTTCGACATGGCCCGAGGCAGGCGGATTCGCGCCGAACAGCGCCCGCAGCACCGCCGACTGGCCCTGCCCGTGCAGGCCGCCAAAACCGAGGATTTCGCCGGCACGCACCTCGAAGCTGACGTCCGAGAAGCCGGCACCGGAGAGATTTCTCACTAACAGCACCGAAGCCGCGCCGGCCCGGGCGGGGGCGGCGTCGGCAGGCGCTGCCGCTTCCTCCTGCGCGCCCACCATCAGCGAAATGATCTCGGCCGGCGTGGTGTCCGCGATCTGACGGGTGCCGACGATCTCGCCGTCGCGGATGACGGTGGCCCGGTCGCCGATCGCAAAAATCTCGTCCATGCGGTGCGAGATGAAGATGATGGAGCGGCCTTCGCGCTTCAGGTCGCGCAGGATCTCGAAGAAGCGTTCGACCTGCGCCCGGTCGAGCGCCGAGGTCGCCTCGTCGAAGATGAGCACCGACGCCTCGCCGGCCAGCGTCTTCATGATCTCGACGAGCTGGCGCTGATCGGCGCGCAGATCCTGCACGACCGCATCCAGTGAAAAGCCCTCGCCGGTCACACCCTCGAACAGCGCGGCATATTTCGCAGCCCGTGCTTCCAGCGCCTTGCGGTCCACGAAGGCTCCGCGCGACGGCAGGTCGGCAAGGCAGATGTTTTCAGCCACCGTGCGGTGCGCGGCCAGCGACAGCTCCTGATAGAAGATGGCGATGCCGAGTGCCCGCGCCGCCTGCGGCCCGCTGATGGTAACCGGCTTTCCGTCGAGAACGATCTCGCCCGTATCGGGCCGCACGGAGCCGGCGACGATCTTGGACAGCGTGCTCTTGCCCGAGCCGTTGGAGCCCATCAGCACATGCACCTCGCCGGCCCCGATGTCGAGATCGGCATGGCGAAGCGCCTTCGTCGCGCCATAGCTCTTGGCGACGCCCTTGAGTTGCAGCCTGCTCATGGTCCTGCCGTCATCATCCGGCGGCGGGGGGACAAGCCCCGCCTGCCATTTCCGGAACGTTTCCGCCTTGCCTCGAAAGACGGAAGCGCCCTCACCTTCTGTTCTGTGCAATCCCGGCAAAAGCGCAAAGCTGTTTTGCCGGGATTGCTATGCTCGCTCTGTTACTTGAACAGCGCCTCGGCGTCGGAGATCGACAGCGCGCTGGTGTAGGAATAATAGCCGGGCTTGCCTTCGACCTGCCTGGCTGCTTCCTCCAGATTGGAGCTGTCGATGAACGGGATCGGCAGGTACATCGCGTTCTTGTACTGGCCCGCTTCCGCCGGCTCCTTCAGCTCCTTGCCCTGCAGCATCAGCACGGCAACGTTCAGCGCCGAAGCCATGACGCCCGGAGGGTTCACGGAGGCGCCGGAGTTCAGCTTGTCCTTGGTCCACAGGTCGATGAAGTCCTTGCGGATCTCGCCGGTGGCGGCGATGGAACCAGCCTTGCCCGCATCCATGATCGACTTCCAGGCGCCGGCGGCCATGCCGTCCTGCACCCACACGCCGTTGATGTCGGGATAGGTGGCGAGCAGGTTCTGCATGGCCTGCTGGCCCTGCGCCTGATCCCAGTTGGCGTTCACTTCGTTGACGACCTTGATGTCGGGATGCCTGGCGAACACTTCCTTGTAGCCTGCGACGCGCATCTCGTTGGCCGGATGGCCGGCGACGCCGTTGATGGCGACGACATTGCCCTTGCCGTCGAGCGTCCTGGCCAGCCACTCGGCGCCCGCAGCGCCCCATGCCTTCTGGTCGATGCCGACATAGAGGGCATCCGGCGAAGAGACTTCGGCATCGGTGGCGATGACGAGGATGCCGGCTTCCTTGGCCTGCGCGAAGACCGGATCGAATGCGGTCGGGCTGTTCGGATTGATGATGATGGCATCAACGCCGGCGCTGATGAAATTGCGCACATGGGCGATCTGGCCGGGAACGTCGACATTGGCGCTCTGCACCTCGACGGTGACGTTGACGCCCTTTTCCTTCCAAGCCTCGGCAGCGGCCTTGGCCTCGTCGATCATCTGCGTGCGCCACTCGGAGCCGACCCAGCCGTTGGAAAGGCCGATCTTGAAATCCTGCGCGAATGCGGAGACCGCCGAAAATGCGAGTGCAACGCCCGCAACGGCGGAAAGTATGTGCGACTTCTTCATGTGAAATCCTCCCTGGAGCTCAGTTTCGCGGATGAGCTTAGAGACAAATGAAATCGATTTCAACGGGGATCGGAAGCGCTCACCGATTCGTGCATCCCGTTAGGAAAGAGCAGGAAATCCGCCACCACATGGCGTCCCCGGAGCATTCCCGTTTTCCGCCACCCGCAGAAAACGCTTCAGTTCGTTGTTTTCGCGCAGTTGCGACCGCAAAGCCGCTTCGCACTTCTGCTGGAACTGTCAGGGGTGCGCAAAAAAGTCCGCCCGGCCTGTGCATGCGCTGCGGCCACCCGCCGGCGGTCCGGCGTTTCCGCGCAGACCGGCTTCGCAGGATCAAGGCCCACCGAAACAGTGATAAAGGAGAAAACAGGAGCTGAAATAACAACACCCGCCGGGGGAGGAGGTCCGGCGGGTGTCGTATGAGAAGGCCAGCTATCGGGAGGAGGATAATGGCTGGCCTATATCCGCTGGGTCTGGGAGGAGGTAGGCCCGGCGGAATTCGATGATCAATAGATACAGGCAGCCCCCTTTCGGCGAAAGGCTCAATTTTGCATGGCTGCGTTGCGTTTTGTGCAATGCAACATAAACGCTGATGCATATACGCCCCCGCATCCGATTCGGAGCGGGGGCGCGCGGTTTTCCCTGCAGTCTGTGGCGATTACGCCGCCTTGCCCGTCAGGTTTTCCGCACCATGGTTCTCCGGCTGGGCGTAGGCGCGGCCGAAACGGTTGGCGAGGAAGGTGTCGAGCGCGATGTCTTCCTGCCGCACGAAGCCCTGCTGCGGCAGGTCGCCGGAGGCCAGCATGTCGAGCACGGCGCAGATGCCGGAGGCCGTGGTGATCTGGATGGCGCTCAGCACCTTGCCGTTGATGCGGCGGCTGTAGACCTTGTTGGCATATGTTTCCTGCAGCAGACGGCCATCCTTGCGGCCGGAAACCGTCACGAAGACGATGACCACGTCCTGCGTGGTGGCCGGCAGGGCGCTTTCAAAAATATCCTTCAGCACCTCGCGGCGGTGGCGCAGGCCGAGATCGTTGAGCAGCGCCTTCATGATCGCGGCATGGCCGGGATAGCGGATGGTGCGGTAGTTCAGCGTGCGCACCCTGCCCTTCAGCGTCTCGCACAAAGTGCCGAGGCCGCCAGAGGTGTTGAAGGCCTCATAGGTCACGCCGTCGAGCGAGAATTCCTCGCGCTCCTCCAGCGGCGGCACCTCGACCAGTTCGCCCTCGACGATCGCCTCGCACGGCTCGCAATACTCGTTGATGACGCCGTCAGTGCTCCAGGTCAGGTTGTAGTTCAGCGCATTGGACGGATATTGCGGCAGGGCGCCGACGCGCATGCGCACGCTGTCCAGCGTGTCGAAGCGGCTGGCAAGGTCGGCGGCGACGATGGAGATGAAGCCCGGGGCCAGCCCGCACTGGGGAATGAAGGTGCTTTTCGCCGTCTTCGCCAGTTCCTTCACGCGGCGGGTCGAAGCGACGTCCTCGGTGAGGTCGAGATAGTGGACGCCGGCGGAAGCGGCCGCCTCGGCGATGCGCGTGGTGAGGCTGAAGGGCGCGGCGCTCAGCACGGCGAACTTGCCGGCCAGCGCCTTTTCCAGCTCGCCGGGCGCGGCGATATCCAGCTCCAGACCCGACACGCCCTCCACCCGGTCCAGCCTTTCAAGCTGGTCTGCGGAACGGTCGACGATGGTGACCCGGTAGTCGCCGGTCCCCGCCAGCATGCCTGCAATGGTGGAGCCGATCTTGCCCGCGCCGATGACGACGATTTCCTTCATGGCCAATCCCTCTGTTGGTGAAATCAGGGAGGAATCATCGCAACTTCCCCGTCGAAAGAAAGGATGCATTCAGGCAGATCGATGCTATATTTTCAGCAGTCTGATATGTGAGTTTGACGATATGCCGAAAAATACCGATCAGGAGCTCATCGCCCTGCTGCGCGAGAATGCGCGTGCGCCGACGGCGGAACTGGCCCGCAGGCTCGGTGTTTCGCGCACCACCGTGCAAAGCCGCATCGAAAGGCTGGAGGCGCGCGGCGTCATCACCGGCTACGGGGTGAGGCTGTCGCCGGACTACGAGAAGGGCCTGGTGCGCGCTCATGTGCTTTTGACCGTCACCCCGAAACTCTCCGACAAGGTGGTCCGGGACCTGAGGGCAAAGCCGGCGGTGCGCGCGCTGCATTCGGTGAGCGGCAGTTTCGACATGATCGTGGTGGTCGAGTCGCCCTCGATCAGCGATCTCGACACGCTTCTGGACGAGATCGGCGCGATGGAGGGGGTTGAGAGAACCCTGTCCTCCATCATCCTGTCGACGCGCATCGAACGCTAACGCATGTCACCCGAAAGCGGGAACCGGCCTTGGGATAACGACATGCGCGAAAACAGGGACTTAAAGCGTGAGGAGCGAACCTGAAAGATCGCGGCACGCGTCAGGAGCCGTTTGAGCAGGGAACCCGCCGCGCGATCAGTCCTCTGCCGCCCCGCCATTGTTGACGCCGCGCGCCACCACTTCCGACGAGCGCTCCGCAACGGCAGTAAAGGTCGGAACCTCGGGATTCTTCTCGGTGCGGTCGCGGAACAGCGCCGCGCGCGCCAGCAGCATCAGCGTCACCGGCGTCGTCACGGTGACGAACACGGCGATCAGCAGCTCATGCAGCACCGGGCGGCTTTCGATCACCGAAAAGAACAGCATCGAAGCCAGCAATATGCCGCCCGTGCCCCATGTGGTGCCGAGCGTCGGCGAATGGACGCGCTTGTAGAAGCTGTCGAGACGCACCAGCCCGATCGTGCCCAGCAGCGTCAGGCCCGACCCCAGAAGCAGCAGGAAAGCGACGATGAGCGCCGCCCACAGCGGAAGTTCGGCGGCGTGGCTCATTCGATCACCTCCCCGCGCATGAGGAACTTCGCCAGCGCCGAGGTCGAGACGAAGCCGAGCAGGGAGATCACCAGAGCCCCCTCGAAATAGAGCGTCGAGCCGGTGCGGATGCCGAAAGTGATCAGCAACAGCATGGCGCAGACATAGAGCGCATCGAGGGCCAGCACCCTGTCCTGCGCGCGCGGCCCCTTGAACAGCCTGACGCCGCAGCAAAGGGCGGCTGCCGCCAGGAAGAGCTGCGCCAGCGTGATGGACCAGAACAGAATGGTGACGCTCATTCGAAAATCTCCATCAGCAGCGCCTCGTAGCGGCCCTTAATCAGTTCGCTCCACGATTCCTCGCTGACCAGATCCAGCACATGGATCAGCAGAAGATCTTCAGTCGACCTGTATTCCACCCAGGCGGTGCCGGGCGTGCTGGTGATGATGCAGGCGAGGAAGGCAAGGCCGGTCGGATCGCGCATTTCCAGCGGTATAGCCACGAAGCCGGACACGACCTCCAGCTTCCTGCCACCGAGGTTGATGCGCGCCACCGCGATGTTGGAACGCAGGATGTCGACGAAGACGATGCCCATCAGCGTGGCGATCCGGCTCCAGCGGCGGATGCGCGGCTTGGACGGCTGCAGGGCCGACATGGTCGATGCCGCGACCAGCGCAATGACGGCTCCCAGCAGGAAATGTCCGGCCGTGAAACCGTTGAGCAGCAGCCACATGAACAGCAGCGAGACGGCCAGCAGCGGATAGGGAAGCAAGCGTGTCATCGGCCGGCCTCCATCTTCGGCGACGGCACCTGACGGGCCGACAGCACGCCTTCGATATAGGCATCCGGCGAGTGCAGCGATTGCGAGGTGGCATCGACATAGGCCATCACCGGCCCGGCCTTGACGGTCATCACCACACACAGCGCCAGCAGCAGCGCCACCGGCGCAAACTCCACCACCAGCACGCGCGGCACCACGCCCTCGATGGGCGGCGCCCAGAAGGTGCGGATACCGACGCGCAGCATGGCCACCATGGCAAACAGGCCCGAGATGATGAGTACGGCGAAGAAGGCCCAGGCCATGCCGGAAATCGCGCCATCATCGCCGGCCGACAGCGCCGCCGACAGCAGCGCGAACTTGCCGAGGAAGCCCGACAGCGGCGGCAGCCCGGACAGGAGCAGCCCGCACAGCACGAAGCAGATGCCGAGAATGGCCAGCGTTGCCGGCAGGGTCACGCCGACCTCCTCGTCGATCTCCTCTTCTTCCGGATCGTCGCCATAGGCCTCCATCGTCACCGCAAGAACGTTGGCGGCGGGGTCCTGCGAGCGGTCGACCAGTTCAACCAGCAGGAACAGCGCGCCGATGGTGAGCGTGGAGGAGACCATGTAGAACAGCGCGCCGGTGGTGACGCCGGCATCGGCCATGCCCACCGCGGCCAGCAGCGTGCCCGAGGAAACCAGAACGCTGTAGGAAACGAGGCGCGCCATGGCCTGCGAGGCCAGAACGCCGATGGTGCCGAAGGCCATCGTCACCAGACCGGCGACCAGCAGGCCGACGTCGCCGAAGCTGGCGGAATCGCCGGCGCGCGCGCCGAGCAGCAGCGGCGACAGGCGCAGCACCGCATAAACGCCGACCTTGGTCATGATCGAGAAGATCGCGGCAACGGGTGCCGCCGCCGCCGAATAGGCGCCCGGCAGCCAGAAGCACAGCGGCCAGATGCCGGCCTTGGTGAGGAAGGCGATGCCCAGAATGGCGGTTCCGGCCTCCAGAAGCGCCCTGTCCTGCGCCGGGACGGCCGGAATGCGCACGGCAAGGTCTGCCATGTTGAGCGTTCCGGTGACGCCATAGATGAGGCTGACGCCGATCAGGAACAGCATCGAGGCGGCGAGATTGACGGCGATGTAATGCATGCCGAAGCGCACCCGCGTCACACCCAGCCCATGCAGCATCAGCCCGTAGGAGGCGGCCAGCAGAACCTCGAAGAAGACGAACAGATTGAACAGATCGCCGGTGAGGAAAGCGCCGTTCAGGCCCATGAGCAGGAACTGGAACAGCGAATGGAAATGCGGGCCGGCCTTGTGCCAGCGCGCGAGCGAGAACACCAGCGCCGCAGTTGCCAGCAGGGCGGTCAGCAACAGCATCATGGCCGAAAGCCGGTCGACGACCAGCACGATGCCGTAAGGTGCGGCCCAGTTGCCCAGCAGATAGACGCTGGCCACCGAACCTTCGACATCGGCCTGAGCCACCAGCGTGCCGGCAATAAGAAGCAGGCCGAGCGTGGCCGCGATATTGACCAGCGACTTGAAAGTATGCCGTCTTTCGTCGAACAGGAGCAGGAATGCGCCTGTGACCAGCGGCAGGATGATGGGCGCTATATCGAGGTGATTGGCCAGCTGCATCACGGCTCCCTGCCGTCGACATGGTCGCTTCCGGTCAGACCGCGGGCCACGAGCATCACCACCAGAAACAGGGCTGTGGTGGCGAAGCCAATGACGATGGCGGTCAGCACCAGCGCCTGCGGTACCGGGTCGGTATAGGCTGTCGGGTCAACCGCGCCGCCCGTATCCAGCACCGGGGGCACGCCGCTGCGCAGCCGCCCCATGGAAAAGATGAAGAGATTGACGCCATAGGCGATCAGCGACAGACCGACGATCACCTGATAGGTGCGCGGCCGCAGAAGCAGCCAGACGCCGGAGCCGACCAGAACGCCGATGGCGAGCGAGAGGGTCAGTTCGGTCATTGCACCTCCTGCTCGGCAAGGGCCGCCGTCTTCGCCACCCTGAGCTTGCGGATGGACTGGTGTGCCAGCGCGATCAGCATCAGCACCGTGGCGCCGAGAACCAGTGCGAAGACGCCGAGATCGAAGAACAGGGCCGTCGCCGCCGGCACCTTGCCCACCACGGGCAGGTCCACATATTGCGCGTGCGACGTCAGGAAGGGATAGCCCAGTGCCCAGGAGCCCATGCCGGTGGCGGCAGCGATCAGCAGCCCCCAGCCGATCCATTTGACCGGCAGCACCCTGAGCCGCTCCTCCACCCAGCGCGTTCCGGCAGCCAGATATTGCAGGATGAACGCCGAGGCCAGCGCAATGCCCGCCACGAAACCACCACCCGGCAGATCATGTCCGCGCAGGAACAGATAGGCCGACAGAACGATGATGACCGGGAACATCCACTGCATGATGACGGAAGGCACATACAGATAGTCGCTGGCAATGGTGCCGGCGCCCGGCTTGGCGGCAGGATCATCCGCCGACTGTCGGCGCTGCTGGTCGGTCGAGCCGACACTCTCCGGTGCGGGGCGGAAGCGGCGCAGCAGCACGAAGACGGTGATGGCGACGATGCCGAGAACGGTAATCTCGCCGAACGTGTCGAAGCCGCGGAAATCGACGAGGATCACGTTGACGACATTGGTGCCGCCGCCCAGCGGGTAGGCGTTCTCCACGAAGTAATCGGCAATGGTCTGCGGCGGCCGGCGCGCCATCACCGCGTAGGAGATGATCGCCATGCCGAGCCCGCAGGCAATCGCCATCGCAAAGTCGCGGTAGCGGCGCAGTTGCGCCCAGAACGCCTGCACAGGCGTCTCGACCTCCTGGAACCGCTGCGGCAGCCAGCGCAGGCCAAGCAGGATCAGCACCGTGGTGACGACTTCCACCAGAAGCTGGGTCAGCGCCAGATCGGGCGCGGAAAGCCACACGAAGGTGATGCAGGTGATCAGCCCCGCGCCGCTCAGCAGCATGAGAGCGACCAGACGGTGGAACTTCGCCTGATAGGCGGCCCCGATGGCGCAGGCCATCCCAAGCAGCCACAGCGCGGAGAAGACCAGATCGCTGCTGGCCGGCAACTTGACATCCGGCAGCATCGGCCCCCGCCACAGCGACAGGATGCCGGCAATGAAGGCGATGGCGACCAGCAGGCGCAACTGGGGCTGCAGACGGCGGGTTCCGAGCCACCCTTCGAGGAAACGCGCCCAGCGCCATGACACGGTGACCATGACCTGCTCGAAGATGCGCTGTCCGTTGATCCGCCGGAAGAAGGGCGGCCCCTCCTCGCTCGTCGCCAGATAGGTGCGGATGACGAGGAACATCAGAACGCCGGCGACCAGCGCCACGATGCTCATCATCAGCGGCAGGTTGAAGCCGTGCCACACGGACAGGCTGTAATAGGGCGTGGAATCGCCGAGCACCGAAACCACCGCGCTGTGCAGGTAGGGGCCGATGGTGCGCCCCGGAACGATGCCGACGATGAGGCATATCAGTACCAGCAGGAGCACCGGCAGGCGCATGAAGAAGGGCGGTTCGTGCGGCTCATGCGGCAGGGGTTCGGGCGCCTTGCCGAAGAAGACGCTGTGAATGAAGCGGATCGAATAGGTGACGGCGAAGGTGCTGGCGATGACGGCGGCATAGGGCGCGATGGTATCCAGCCACGAATCGGCATGGTGCTCGATCGCCTCGGCGAAGAACATCTCCTTGGACAGGAAGCCGTTGAGCAGCGGCACGCCCGCCATGGCCGCGCTCGCCACCATGGCGAGCGTCGCCGTGATCGGCATGGCGCTGAGCAGCCCGCCGAGGCGGCGCATGTCGCGCGTTCCCGTTTCATGATCGATGATGCCGGCGGCCATGAACAGCGACGCCTTGAAGGTGGCATGGTTCATCATGTGGAAGATGGCGGCGACCGCGCCCAGCGGACTTCCCAGGCTGAGCAGCATGGTGATGAGGCCGAGATGGCTGATCGTCGAATAGGCGAGCAGGCCCTTGATGTCCTGCTGGAAGATCGAGAAGAAGGCTCCCAGAACCAGCGTGATCATACCGGCCAGACCGACGATGAAGAACCACTCATAGGTGCCTGCCAGCACCGGCCACATCCGTGTCATCAGGAAGACGCCGGCCTTGACCATCGTGGCCGAGTGCAGAAAGGCCGAAACCGGCGTCGGTGCGGCCATGGCGTTCGGCAGCCAGAACTGGAACGGAAACTGCGCGCTCTTGGTGAAGGCGCCGAGCAGCACGAGGATCAGGATCGGCGTGTAGAGATCATGCTCGCGCAGCAGATTTCCGGAGGCCAGCACCTCGTCCAGATCATAGCTGCCGACCACATGCCCGATCAGCAGCATGCCGGCCAGCAGCGCAAGCCCGCCGATGCCGGTGACGGTCAGCGACATGCGCGCCCCATCGCGCGCCGCCGGATTGTGATGCCAGTAGCCGATCAGCAGGAAGGAGAAGACGCTCGTCATCTCCCAGAAAATCACCAGCTGGATGAGGTTGCCGGACAGAACGACGCCCAGCATCGATCCCGCAAAGGCGAGGAAAAACATGTAGAAGCGCGGAATGGGATCTTCCGGCGACATGTAGTAGCGCGTGTAGATCACCACCAGGAAGCCGATACCGGAAATCAGCATGGCGAACATCCAGGCAAAGCCGTCGAGACGGAAGACCAGCTCCAGTCCGAGCTCCGGCACCCAGCTGATTTCCTGACGAACCGCATTGCCCGCGGCGATGTCCGGATAAGACATCATCACCACGATGAAAATGACGAGCATCACGCCGCCGGCCAGCCATGCTTCGGCATTGCGTGCATTGGACGGCAGCAGCGCGGCGACAGCGCTCGCCACGAACGGCAGCACAATCATCCAGATGAGAGACGCGCCGCCCAGCATGCGGTGATCCTTGGATAGAGTCGAGACGATATTGCCTGATTTCATCCATTATGGTTGAATCTACCGCCGTACTGCAAGGGCTGATCGATGCAAATATTTCCCGAACAGTGTCGGGCCGCGCGTGGCCTTCTGAACTGGACACAGGACCGGCTCGCCAGCGCTGCCGGCGTTTCGCGCAGCACGATCAAGGATTTTGAATGCCACCGCCACGCGCTTCAGCGCGGCTCCGAAGAGCTGGTCATCAGGGCATTCACGCGCTGCGGCGTCGAGCTGCTGTTCGACACAGATGGCGCGGGCATCGGCGTGCGCATGGAAAAAGCAGGCAACCTGCCGGTCGCTGCACGATCCTGAAAAGGCAAACCGGCCGCCCTCTTTTCGAGGCGGCCGGCTTCCATAAGTCGCACGGCGGGCAAGGCCCGTAATGAAGGGGATCAGCCCTTTACTTCAGGCAGCGAGGCGTCGAGAGCTTTTTTCACCGCCGCGACCATGTCGTCGACCTGGCTCTCGGTGATGATCAGCGGCGGGCAGAAGCCCAGCGTATCGCCCATGTTGCGCGAGATGACGCCGTTTTCCTGCAGATGGCCATTGACCAGCAGGCCGAGCGCGCCGGCATTCTTCCACGGTGCCCTGGTGGCCTTGTCGGCCACCAGCTCGACGCCGGCGATCAGGCCGACGCCGCGCACTTCGCCAACCAGTTCATGATCCGCCAGCTCGCGCAGGCGCTTCTGCATGTGGGCGCCGACCCGCTTTGCATTGCCGACCAGATCGTTCTCCTCGATGATTCTGAGGTTTTCGAGCGCGACAGCCGCCGGAACCGGATGGCCACCGGCGGTATAGCCATGGCCGAACGTCCCGATGCGGTTGCTCTCGTCGGCCAGCGGCTGGTAGACGCGATCGTTGATGAGCAGCGCAGAGATCGGCAGATAGGACGAGGACAGCTGCTTCGACATCACGAGGATGTCGGGCCTGATGCCGAAGGTCTCGCAGCCGAACATGCTGCCGGTGCGGCCGAAACCGCAGATGACCTCGTCGGCGACCAGCAGAATGTCGTATTTCGCCAGAACCGCCTGGATCTTCTCCCAGTAGGTGGCCGGCGGAACGACGACGCCGCCGGCGCCCATCACCGGCTCGCCGATGAAAGCGGCAATCGTATCCGGACCTTCCGCGAGGATGAGCTGCTCGAGTTCATCGGCGAGGCGCGTGGCGAAAGCCTCCTCGCTCTCGCCGGGCTGCGCATCGCGATAGTGATGCGGCGTGCCGGTGTGGATCACATTGGCGATCGGCAGGTCGAAGGAAATGTGGTTGTTGGGCAGGCCGGTCAGGCTGGCCGAGGCAATGGTGACGCCGTGATAGCCGCGCTTGCGGGAGATGATCTTCTTCTTCTGCGGCTGGCCCAGCGCATTGGAGCGATACCAGATCATCTTCATGGCCGTGTCATTGGCTTCCGAGCCGGAATTGGTGAAGAACACCTTGCTCATTGGCACGGGCGCGATCGACACCAACTTCTCGGCCAGATCGATCACCGGCGCATGACTTTTGTGCGTGAAATTATGATAGAAAGGCAGCTGTTTCATCTGCCGCGTGGCGGCATCGACGAGACGCTGCTCTGAGAAGCCGACCGCCACGCTCCACAGCCCCGCCATCGCTTCGATGTAACGCTTGCCCGATGCATCCTCGACATAGATGCCGTCGCCCTTTTCGATGACCAGCGGCCCGATTTCCTCATGCCTGCGGGCATTGGTGTAGGAATGCATGTGGTAGCTTATATCGCGGGCTTCGACTGAGTTCGGCTGGGCTGTCATGACGGCTCCTTGCATTCGGGTTCAGGCAGGCAGGGAAAAGCGCGCTGCCATTATGGTATTTGATGCATCATGTTTTCGGGCAGATGCATTGTCAATGTCAGTGCATTGGTCCACGCGGGGGACCGACATCCCCGGCTTCATAACAGAAAAGGCCGGGACGAACCCGGCCTTCGATGCATGATAAAAAGTCCTAAACGCCGGACTGGCTGACGAATTTGGTCACCAGATAGGCTTCGAGCGCTTCGGTGCCGCCTTCCGAACCATAGCCGCTGTCCTTGATGCCGCCGAAGGGCACTTCCGGCAGCGCCAGACCCAGATGATTGAGGGTCAGCATGCCGGTTTCCAGTTCCTGCCCGAGCGCGGTTGCCGTCTTTGCCGAGGAGGTGAAGGCATAGGCGGCAAGCCCGTAAGGCAGGCGGTTGGCCTCGGCGATGACGTCATCGAAACCGCTGAACGGCGCGACCAGCGCCACCGGCCCGAACGGCTCCTCGTTCATGATGCGCATGTCGCCGGTCACGCCCGACAGCACGGTCGGCTCGTAGAAGCTGCCCTTGTTGCCGATGCGCTTGCCGCCGGTTTCCAGCTTCGCGCCCTGGCTGACCGCTTCGGAGATCAGCGTGTCGACCGCCTGCACCCGGCGCTCATTGACCAGCGGGCCCATTTTCGTGCCCTCGGCCAGACCATCGCCGACCTTGATGGATTTCACGCGGCCAACGAACTTTTCCAGAAATGGCTGGTAGGCCTGCTCCTGAATGAGGAAGCGCGTGGGCGACACGCACACCTGCCCGGCATTGCGGAACTTCGATGCCGCCAGCAGCTCGGCCGCCTTGTCGAGATCGGCGTCGTCGAACACGATCGCCGGCGCGTGGCCGCCGAGCTCCATCGTCGCCCGCTTCATGTGCTGGCCGGCGAGTGCGGCCAGATGCTTGCCCACAGGCACCGAGCCGGTGAACGAGACCTTGCGGATGACCGGATGCGGAACCAGATAGCCCGATATGTCGGGCGGGTTGCCGTAGACGAGGTTGAGCACGCCGTCCGGCAGGCCGGCATCCCTGAAGATATCGGCCAGGGCGGCCGGCGAGGCCGGCGTTTCCTCCGGCGGCTTGACGATGATGGAGCAGCCGGTGGCCAGTGCTGCGGCAATCTTGCGCACCGCCTGCGAGACCGGGAAGTTCCACGGCGTGAAGGCGGCAACCGGGCCGACCGGCTCCTTCACCACGAGCTGATAGATGCCTTCGGCGCGGGCCGGCACCACCCGGCCATAGGTGCGGCGGCCTTCCTCGGCGCACCAGTCGATGATGTCGGCGGAGCCGTGAATCTCGATGAGCGCCTCTGCCAGCGGCTTGCCCTGCTCCATCGTCAGAAGCCCGGCAATGCGCGGCGCGCGCTCGCGCATCAGGCGGGCGGCCTCGCGTAGCACCTTACTGCGCTCGAAAGGCGAAACCTTGCGCCATGTGCGGAAACCACGCTCGGCAGCCGCAAGTGCCCGGTCGAGATCCGCCGGCGTGGCACAGGCCACCGTGCCGATCACCTCACCCGTCGCCGGGTTGAGTACGTCCATCGTCCTGCCGTCCGAAGCCGCGCTCCACGCGCCATCGATGAAGAGTTCTGTCTGCGGATACATCATGCCATCCCGTTCCATAGCCGGTGTCGAGGAATTGCGAAATCGAAGGCGACGCATCGGCTCGGGAGAGAGCTGACGCACGCACCCGGCTGCTCTAGACGATGCACCCCGCCCATGGAAAGGGCTTTCGCCCGCGCATGTCGCCGCATGGAGTGCGGCTTGCATTGAGCGTTACGGCACACCATGATTACCTCATCAATAGTTGAGGTTTGACCATGCCCAAAAAGCCGGCCGCCGTTCTCACGGTGGGCGAGGTGGCGCGGCGCTCCGGCATAGCCGTCTCGACCGTGCATTTTTACGAAGCTAAGGGTCTGATCGAGGGCTGGCGCACGCAGGGCAACCAGCGCCGCTATCACCGCGCGGTGCTGCGCCGCATCGCCATCATCCGCATCGCGCAGCGCGCCGGCATTCCGCTGGCGCGCATCCGTGAGGCGCTGACCGATCTGCCGCATGACCATGTGCCGAATGCCCGCGACTGGCAGAAGTTCACCGACGAGTGGCGCGGCATGCTCGACGACCGCATCACGCGCCTGCTCCAGCTTCGCGATCAGATCGCCAGTTGCATCGGCTGCGGCTGCCTGTCTCTGGAGGAGTGCCCGCTGCGCAACCCTGATGACGTGATGGGCGAAGAAGGGGCCGGACCCCGGCGGCTGAAGCTGCGATAAAGGCGCTTGACCTCAACCAAGGTTGAGGTCCTACAAGGCTTGTCGACCAAAACAGGAGTCGACAATGCAGGATTCAATAGACACCGCCCTTTCGCCCCCGGCGCCGGCCGGCTGGGGTGATCTGTTTTCCGGCGGCAACGCCATGCCGATGCTGGTTCTGGCGGGCGGCGTGACGCTCTATTCCGTCAATATGTACATCGCCATCACCGTTATGCCTTCAGTGGTAAGGGAGATCGGCGGGCTCGACTTCTACGCCTGGACCATGACGCTGTTCGTGGTCGGCTCCATTCTGGGGGCAGCACTCGCGGCCAATCTGATGCGCCAGTGGGGACCGCGCGGCGCTTATTTCATCGCCGCCGTGCTGTTCGCAGCCGGCACTCTTACCTGCGCCATGGCGCCGACCATGTCTGTCATGCTCATCGGCCGGACGCTTCAGGGCCTCGGCGGCGGCTTCCTCTATGCGCTGGCCTATGCGCTCACCCGCATCGTGCTGCCGGAGCGGGTCTGGGGCCGGGCGATCGGGCTCATCTCGGCCGTGTTCGGCATCGCCACGCTGATCGGTCCGGCCATCGGCGGCATCTTTGCCGATGGCGGATCGTGGCGCACCGCCTTTTGGTCGCTGATGCCCTTCGCCATCGGCTTCGCGCTGCTGGCGCTGTTCGCCTTCCCGCGCCGGAGCAGCGACAGGAACGAGCGCGCGCCCGTGCCGGTGCTCCAGCTCATCCTGCTGACGCTGGCGGTTCTGGCGGTTTCGGCAGGCGGCCTCTCGAGCGAAACGCAATGGGCCGCGGCGGGCCTGATCGGCGCGCTGGTGCTGATCGTGCTGATCGCGCGCACCGACGCGATCGCCAGCGCCCGCCTTCTGCCGCGCCGCTCGTTCCGCTTCTCCTCCGCACTCGCGCCGCTCTATCTCAGCGTGGCGCTGCTGATGCTGTCCATGCAGCCGGAAATCTACGTGCCCTACATGCTCCAGCAGCTCCACGGGCAGACGCCGCTGTGGGCCGGCTATCTGGCCGCCATGATGTCGATGGGCTGGACGCTGGGCTCTCTGCTCTCCTCCCGCCGCCAGTCCGGCGGCAAGGGCATGCTGACGATCGGCCCCGCCCTCACCTTCATCGGACTGGTTATTCTTGCCATCTGCCTGCCGGTGCAGGGCAACGGCTCCTGGATGTGGCTTGGGCCCATCTGTCTTGCGCTGGTTCTGGTGGGCCTCGGCATCGGCATCGCCTGGCCGAACCTCGTCACCGAGGTCTATCGCAGCGCACCGGCCGACGAGCAGGATCTGGCGACCGGCGGCATGACCACGGTGCAGCTATTCGCCATCGCCATGGGCACGGCGCTCGCCGGCATGATCTCCAACACCGCCGGCATCGGCACGCCGGGCGGCGTCGAGGGAGCAGCGGCCGCAGCCTTCTGGGTCTGCGCCCTGTTCGCACTGGCGCCCGCGATCGGCGTGCTCGTGGCCGCACATATTCAGGGTCGCTCCTGACCCTGAAGCACGGAGCCTCGCGCCAAAGCCTGCGCCCTTTCCCCGTCATTGCACCCGGGGCGGCCAGCGCTTCGGCCCGGGCAGGTGTCGCTCCCCTGCCTCCTCCTGCCCCTCGGGCACCGTGCCACCCATCCCGTCACCAGGCGTGGCGGGATGGGTTTTTCATTTCCCGAACAGCAGGGTGCTCGCAATTGTATATGTTGACATAAAGATATCTTTATGCGATTTCGCATGTTTCACATCGGGACCGGGATATGTCGCAGAATTCGCAAACGCTGGACGGCCTGTTCGGGCCTGTCGGCCGCAAGGCTGACGGATCGGAAATCCTTGCCGCGCTGAAGGCCGCGGCGCGTGAGCGCATTCTCGTTCTCGACGGCGCCATGGGCACCCAGATTCAGGGCCTCGGCTTCGATGAGGATCATTTCCGCGGCGACCGCTTCACCGGCTGTGCCTGTCACCAGCAGGGCAACAACGACCTGCTGATCCTTTCCCAGCCGATGGCCATCGAAGATATCCATTACGCCTACGCCAGAGCAGGCGCCGACATCGTCGAGACCAACACCTTCTCCTCCACCTCGATCGCGCAGGCCGACTACGGCATGGAGGAGATGGTCTATGAGCTGAACCGCGACGGCGCCCGCCTTGCCCGGCGCGCCATGATCCGCGCCGAACAGGAAGATGGCCGCCGCCGCTTCGTCGCCGGCGCGCTTGGCCCGACCAACCGCACCGCGTCGCTCTCGCCCGATGTCAACAATCCCGGCTACCGCGCCGTCACCTTCGACGATCTGCGCATCGCCTATGGCGAGCAGTTGCGTGGCCTGATCGACGGCGGCATTGACATTGTCCTGATCGAGACGATCTTCGACACGCTGAACGCCAAGGCGGCGATCTTCGCTGCCGAGGAAATCTTCGCCGAGAAGGGCATTCACCTGCCGGTGATGATTTCCGGCACCATCACCGACCTGTCGGGCCGCACCCTTTCCGGCCAGACGCCGACAGCCTTCTGGCACTCCATACGCCACGCCAAACCGTTCACCGTGGGCCTCAACTGCGCGCTGGGCGCTGCCGCCATGCGTCCGCATCTGGCCGAACTGTCCGGCGTCGCCGACACCTTCACCTGCGCCTACCCGAATGCGGGCCTGCCCAACGCTTTCGGCCAGTATGACGAATCGCCGGAATTCATGGCGAAGCAGGTCGAGGACTTCGCACGCGAGGGGCTGGTCAATGTGGTGGGCGGCTGCTGCGGCTCGACGCCCGAGCACATTGCCGCGATCGCCGAGGCGGTTTCACGGCACAAGCCGCGCACCGTTGCGAAGGTGAAGCCGCTGATGCGGCTGTCGGGCCTCGAACCCTTTACGCTCACCAAGGACATTCCCTTCGTCAATGTCGGCGAGCGCACCAACATCACCGGCTCGGCCCGCTTCCGCAAGCTGATCACCTCCGGCGACTATGCCGCTGCCCTCGACGTCGCTCGCGATCAGGTCGCCAATGGCGCGCAGGTCATCGACATCAACATGGACGAAGGCCTGATCGATTCGAAGAAGGCGATGGTCGAGTATCTCAACCTGATCGCCGCCGAGCCTGACATCGCCCGCGTGCCGGTGATGATCGATTCTTCCAAATGGGAGGTGATCGAGGCCGGGCTGAAATGCGTGCAGGGCAAGCCGATCGTCAACTCGATTTCCATGAAGGAAGGCGAAGAGGCGTTCCTGCATCACGCGAATCTGTGCCGCATGTATGGCGCGGCCGTCGTCGTCATGGCTTTCGACGAGGTGGGTCAGGCCGACACGCAGGCGCGCAAGGTCGAGATCTGCACCCGCGCCTACAAGCTGCTGACCGAAAAGGCCGGGCTCGCGCCCGAGGATATCATCTTCGATCCCAACGTGTTCGCCGTAGCCACCGGCATCGAGGAGCACGACAATTATGGCGTCGACTTCATCGAGGCGACACGCCAGATCACATCCACCCTGCCGCATGTTCATATATCCGGCGGCGTCTCCAACCTGTCCTTCTCCTTCCGCGGCAACGAGCCGGTGCGCGAGGCGATGCATGCGGTGTTCCTCTACCACGCCATTCAGGCGGGCATGGACATGGGCATCGTCAATGCCGGGCAGCTTGCCGTCTATGACACGATCGACCCGGAACTGCGCGAAGCCTGCGAGGACGTGGTGCTCAACCGCCAGCCGCAGGCGGGCGGTTCGGCCACGGAGCGCCTGCTGGAGCTTGCCGAGCGCTTCAAGGGCACCGGCGGCAGGGAGGCCAAGGAACGCGACCTGAAATGGCGCGAATGGTCGGTCGAAAAGCGGCTTGAACATGCGCTGGTGAACGGCATCACCGAATTCGTCGAGGCCGACACGGAAGAGGCGCGGCTCGCCGCGGAACGTCCGCTGCATGTCATCGAAGGCCCGCTGATGGCCGGCATGAACGTGGTCGGCGACCTGTTCGGCGCGGGCAAGATGTTCCTGCCGCAGGTGGTCAAGTCTGCGCGCGTCATGAAGCAGGCGGTGGCTGTCCTGCTGCCTTACATGGAAGCCGAGAAGCTCGCCAATGCCGAGAACGGGATTGACGGCGGCGAACGCGAAAGTGCCGGCAAGATCCTGATGGCGACCGTCAAGGGCGACGTTCACGACATCGGCAAGAACATTGTCGGCGTGGTCCTTGCCTGCAACAATTACGAGATCATCGACCTCGGCGTCATGGTGCCGGCGGCGAAGATCCTCGAAACCGCGCGCGAGCAGAAGGTCGACATCATCGGCCTGTCGGGCCTCATCACCCCCTCGCTCGACGAGATGGTGCATGTCGCCTCCGAGATGGAGCGCGAGGGGTTCGACATCCCGCTGCTGATCGGCGGGGCTACCACCAGCCGCGTGCACACGGCGGTGAAGATCCACCCCCGCTACGAACGCGGACAGGCCGTCTATGTCACGGATGCCAGCCGTGCGGTCGGTGTCGTCTCCAGCCTGTTGTCGCAGGACCTCAAGCCCGGCTATGTCGATGCCCTGCGCGCCGAATACCGCAAGGTCACCGATGCCCATGAACGCTCCGAGCGCGAGAAGCAGCGCCTGCCGCTGGCAAAGGCGCGCGCCAATCTCCACCGCATCGACTGGGCGGCCTATGATCCGCCGAAGCCTTCCTTCACCGGCATCCGCGTGTTCGAGACATGGGATCTGGCCGAACTGGCGCGCTACATCGACTGGACGCCTTTCTTCCAGACATGGGAACTGAAGGGCCGCTACCCGAAAATCCTCGAAGACGAAAAGCAGGGCGCCGTCGCGCGCCAGCTGTTCGAGGATGCGCAGGCCATGCTGAAGAAGATCATCGACGAAAAATGGTTTGCGCCGAAAGCCGTCATCGGTTTCTGGCCCGCCAATGCCGTCGGCGACGACATTCGTCTTTTCACCGACGAAAGCCGCAGCCAGGAACTGGCCACCTTCTTCACGCTGCGCCAGCAATTGCCGAGACGCGACGGCAAGCCAAACCTCGCCCTGTCCGATTTCGTAGCGCCTGTGGAGAGCGGCAAGGCGGACTGGCTGGGCGGCTTCGTGGTGACAGCCGGCATCGAGGAGGTGGCGATTGCCGAGCGCTTTGAGCGCGCCAATGACGACTACTCCTCGATCCTCGTCAAGGCGCTCGCCGACCGCTTTGCCGAAGCCTTTGCCGAGCGCATGCATGAGAAGGTGCGTCAGGAGTTCTGGGGCTACGCTCCCGACGAGAACCTGTCGCCCGAAGACCTCATCGGCGAGCCCTATCAGGGCATCCGTCCCGCACCCGGCTATCCCGCCCAGCCCGACCATACGGAAAAGGTAACGCTTTTCCGGCTGCTCGACGCGGAAAAGCAGGCCGGCGTCAGCCTGACCGAAGGCATGGCCATGTGGCCGGGCTCTTCCGTTTCCGGCCTCTATTTCTCGCACCCGGAAAGCTTCTATTTCGGCGTGGCCAAGGTCGAGCGCGATCAGGTCGAGGATTATGCACAGCGCAAGGACATGAGCGTCGACGAGACCGAGCGCTGGCTCGGCCCCATTCTCAACTACATGCCCGGCCCGAAGGTCGAGGCGGCGGAGTAGTGCATTTCCAGCAAAAGTGCGAAGCGGTTTTGCGTCCGGGAATGCGACAAAGCAAATGATTAGAGCGTTTTTGACGTTTCCATCAAAACAGGCACCGCTCTAGAAGCCACTTTTCCTTACGCCGTCCGGTCCAGCATGTGGAGCGGGAACTCGATCTCGACGCGAACACCGTCCGGCTCCCAGTGGCGGCGGAAGCTGCCGCGCAACTGTGCCTCGACCGACAATGTCAGCAGCCTTGTGCCAAAACCGGCATGGTCCGGCGCTTGCGCGCGCACCACGCCGCCGCGCTCCGCCCATTCGATGGAAACACTCTCCGGCGTACGGCTGAACCGGACGCGGATGTTGCCCACCGGGGTTGAGAGCGCGCCATATTTGGCGGAATTGGTCGCCAGTTCGTGAAAGACCAACGCGAGCGGCGTCGCAGCCCCGGCATCGATGCGCGCATCCGGGCCTTCTATGGAGATGCGCTGGCCGTTTTCGTCATCGTAGGGCTGCAAAAGCCGCTGCAGCAATTTCTGGAAGGAATGGGAAACACGCTGCGCCGTGCGCGCGCGGTCGTCCGGTCGGATGAAGTCATGCGCATCGTTGAGCGCCAGCAGCCGCCCGCGCAGTTCCTCCGCGAACTCCTTCATGTCCGGCCGCTCGCGCATCGACAGGCCGATCATGCCGCCGACAATGGAAAAGATGTTCTTGATGCGATGGTTGAGTTCGCGGGCGACCAGCTCGCGCTCTTCCACCGCAAGCCGCGACTCATGAATATCCGTGGCGGTCCCGAACCAGCGTTTGAGCCGGCCATTGCTGTCGCGCTGGGGCAGCGCCATCACCCGCAGCCAGCGATATTCGCCAGACCTGTGCAGCATGCGGTAATCGACGTCGTAAGTCTTGCCTGTGGCCAGCGATTCCTTCCAGCAGGCGGCCACCCGCTCCCTGTCCTCGGGATGAAGAAGCTCCACCCAGGTCGGCCTGCCCTCAACCTCGTCTTCGGCGATCCCGATGAATTCGAACCAGCGTCGGCTGACATAGTCGAGCACACCGTCCGCCGTTCCGCTCCATATGATCTGCGGCAGCGTGTCGGTCAGCGTGTCGAAACGAAACTCGCTGTCGGCGAGGGCCGCAGCCGTCTCCATCTGCTCCGTGACGTCGAGCACGACGCCGATCATGTGCGTTTCGAGCCCGCATGTTCCTTTCGTCAGCCGTCCCGAGGCCATCACCCATCGCACCTTGCCGCAAGGCGACACCACGCGATACTGGCACCGGAACTCCTGCTTCAGGTCGATCGCCTCATACAGCGTCTCCAGAACGGTGCGCCTGTCCTCGGCATGGATGGCCGATGTCATCCTTTCCTTTCCGACCCCCGCCGCGGCAACTTCCGGTTCCACACCGTAGATGAGCGCAAATCCCTGATCTCCGGTACACGACAGGGTCGCGACATCGAGATCCCAGATGCCGACCAGCCCGGACGCCGATATCGCAATGCTCAGGCGTTCGTCGGCACGGCGTCTGGCCCGCAGGGCCGTAACCCGCTCCGTGGTTTCGAAGGAGTGCAGCAACACACCGCAAGGCATGCCGAATTCGTCACGGATCGGCGAGAAATCCAGATTGAACCATGCGGTTTCGAGATTGCCATTGCGCCGCAGTTTCAGCGGCTGATCCTTGTAACTGTGCGACTTGCCGCAATAGCAATCTTCGATTGTGCGTCTGTAGAAATCGGCGGCTTCACTGAGCACTTCCGTAATCGGCCTGCCGATCGACCCAAGATAAGTATCGCCGAAAATCTCGCTGACCGTATCATTGTAGAGAACCAGCCCGTCGCGTCCGATCAGGATAGACATCGGCGCCGATGCACCCAGAACCGTGCGGGCCATGACACGCAACGCCATGGGCCAGTCATCCATGGCACCGGCGGCTGTCTTCGACCAGTCGAAAGCAAGGGCTTCGCCCAGCATCCGGTTTGCAACGATTCCCGCGGGCAATTGCTTGCCGAAAGAGGTGGTCAACGAAGCCGGCATCGGGAGCCTCCTGCGATTGCCTGCTCAGACCCCGTTGGTCACTATTTGTTTCAGCCGGGCCTTTATCCGCGAGGAAAACAGTTTCTCCACCTGCGTGCAAGCAGGAATGGAGTTTGTAACGGTTCAACCAGTGGTTTTGGAAGCAATGGTTGCCAGATCGTTGCGAAATTGCGTCATCTCCCCGGCGGCGCGAACCGGATCCGGAATGCGCAGCAGATAGGAGGGGTGGACCGTCACGAACAGGGAACGCCCGCCACCAAACGGCAGCAACCTGCCACGCACATCGCCCAGCCGCTGCTTGCGGCCGGTCAGCGCGCCAAGCGCGGTTGCCCCCATCGCAACCACGAGGCGAGGCTTCACGGCCTCGATTTCCTGCTCCAGCCACCAGCGACAACGCTCGACTTCGCCCGCGTTGGGCGTGCGGTGAATACGACGCTTGCCGCGCGGCTCGAACTTGAAATGCTTCACCGCGTTGGTGACATAGGCCCTGCCCCGGTCGATGCCCACTTCCCCCAGCGTCCTGTCGAACAGTTGCCCTGCGGGACCGACGAAAGGCCGGCCGGCAAGGTCCTCCCGGTCGCCCGGCTGCTCGCCCACGAACATGAGGTCGGCCGCTTCCGGCCCTTCGCCGAACACGGTCTGCGTGGCATGGCAATGCAGGGGACAGCGGGTGCAGGCGCTGGCCTGCTGGCGCAGGGCCGCCAGCGGCGTGGCAGGCGGCGCGGCCTGCCGCGCTTCATGCAGGGACTGAACCCGGGCATGAAAGGCCGGCGGCGCAAGCGCCTCCTGCCGGGCCATGTCCGCCACGCGCGCCTGCGCGCTGGCAACCAGTTCCGGAATCAGGGCGGCTTCGGGCAGATTCTTCCAGTATTTCTTCGGCATCTCGGCCTGCATCGCCTTCACCTTCACCCGCGCCGGATTGAAGATCGAGGCATAGTAGGTCAGCCACAGCGCGTCGGCCGGATCGGCAAGGTCGGGCTTTGCCGCCGGCTCGTGCGAGACCCGCAACTTTCCGGACTCGAAGGTCGCGGACCCTTTCGGCGTGAGGATCGTCCAGTCCATGTCGGCAAAGCGCGCCGCGAAGAAGGGCGCGGTGCGCGCGACGATGAAATGATCCGGCTCGAACCAGGCCGCAAAGCGCCGCCGGCAGCCCTCGCCCGGATGCGCGAGTTCACGGAAGCGCACGAAGGCCGTCATCTTGTGGCAGTCGCGCCGCACGGATTTCGCCAGCCTTCCGGCCTGCGCCACATCTGCATCGGAAGCCACGGACAAAAGCTTTCGCTCGCCTTGCAACCTGTAAAGCAGCCGATAAAGCAGCGCGAAACGACCGGGATCGCTGTGGCAGACGATGGCTTCGGCCAGTTCCGGAAAGGACGCGGGCACCACGGGCCGCGGCATGGCCGACCTTGCCTCGGGCAAAGCCCGATCCGGCTCGGCGAACAGCCCGCCCTCGCTTTCGAGGCACCAGTCCACCTCGTGAGGCGCGATGCCCGTCTGCAGCAGCATGCGCGCCTTGTCGCGCCATTCGCCGAAATCGCCCCTGCGGGAAAGACAGATCCTGTACATCACAACCCCGGCATCACAGGCCCGGCATCACAGCAGCGACATCTGCATGGGCGGCGGCTCGAACAGCGCGCGCAGATCCTGCCGGTCGATGAGCCGTAGCGGCGTCCACCCTTCGGCAATGATGAACGGCCTGACCTTGCGCAGCGACACCTTCAGCCGGCCGAGATCCTCGATCCGTACGCGGCGATGACGGCGCGCGGCGATCAGCGCATCCACCGTGCGCACCCCGAAACCCGGCACCCTCAGCAGCATTTCCCGCCCCGCCCGGTTGACGTCGACCGGGAAGCGGTCGCGGTGCGCCAGCGCCCAGGCGAGCTTCGGATCGATGTCGAGATCGAGCATGCCGTCGGTCCCGGCCGCCGTGATCTCGGCCACCTCGAAACCGTAGAAGCGATAGAGCCAGTCGGCCTGATAGAGACGGTGCTCACGCATCAACGGCGGCTTCTGCGGCGGCAGGCGCGACGAGGCGTCCGGGATCGGGCTGAACGCCGAATAATATACCCGCTTCAGCCCGTAGCTGCCGTAGAGCCCGGCGCTGCTGGCGAGAATGGTGGAATCGTCGGCGCCATCGGCCCCGACGATCATCTGCGTCGACTGTCCCGCCGGCGCGAATTTCCGGCGCGGGCGGCCGCCCAGCGTCCGGTCTGCGGCATCTTCGATGCCAAGGCGCACATCCGCCATGGCACGACGAATGACGGGAGTCTGCTTTTCGGGCGCGAGATCAGCCATGCCGGTTTCCGTCGGCAGCTCGATATTGATGGAAAGCCGGTCGGCATAGAGCCCCGCCTCCTCGATAAGCGCCGGCGACGCCTCGGGGATCGTCTTGAGGTGAATGTAGCCGTTGAAATTGTGAACCGTGCGCAGGTCGCGCGCCACGCGCACCATCTGCTCCATCGTGTAATCGGAAGAGCGAATAATGCCGGAAGACAGGAACAGGCCTTCGATATAGTTGCGGCGGTAGAACTCCAGCGTCAGCCACACCACCTCCTGCGGCGTGAAGCGGGCCCGCTCGACATTGCTCGACGAGCGGTTGATGCAATAGGCACAATCATAAATGCAGAAGTTGGTCAGCAGGATCTTGAGCAGCGAGATGCAGCGCCCGTCCGGCGCATAGGCGTGGCATATGCCCGAGCCGCCGGCAGACCCCAGTCCACCGGCCCGCGAATCCCGGCGCTGACCGCCGGACGATGCGCAGGAGGCGTCATATTTGGCGGCGTCGGAAAGAATGGCGAGACGTTGCTGCAGCGTTCTCTTCATGATTTTGTTCACTATATGTTCCATATCGATCCCGTCAAGGCTGGCTGCGTAAAACAGGCCGGGCCGATGTCGGGGATTCCGTTTCCAGATAGGGCTGCCCGTTGCGCCGGCAAGACCGCGCTGCAAAACCTTGAGCATCGCGTGAAGACGCCTATCTTATCCGTCTCGGCTTGGAGGATTTCTGATTGGCTGTTTTCGGCATTCTCAAGCGGCGTTTCCTTGCATTCCGGCGCGAGGCCGTGGTGCTGTGGTATGCGTTTCGCGATCCGCGTACACCGCGCTGGCTGCGGCTCGCCAGCCTTGCCACGGGATTGTACCTGCTCAGCCCGATCGACCTGATCCCCTTCACCATTCCCCTGCTTGGCGTCGTCGACGATCTGATCATCGTGCCGGCGGCCGTCGGCTTCATAGCGAAACGGCTGCCGGCCGGGGTCCATCTCGAGGCCGGCGAAAAGGCCGACCGCTGGATCGCGCGCTGGTTCAAGCGCCCGCTGCTGGCGGCGGCGGTCATTCTGGGCATTCTAGTCGTCATCTGGGCGGTTCTGCTCTACCTCATCTATCGCTGGCTTGCGGGATAGTGCGATGACCGTTCTCGAAACCACCTTCGCCGCAGCCCGCGACCACAAGCGCATCGCCGAGATCGCCGCTGTGCTGGTGCGCTTCGGCGTCGACGACATCGCCATCCGGCTTGGCCTCGGCGGCCTCCTGCCGAAACGACGCGGGCGCGCGCTCCATGCGGACGCCGAAAGCCTGTCACAGCCGGAACGGCTGCGACTTGCCATCGAATCGCTTGGGCCGACCTTCATCAAGCTTGGCCAGATCCTGTCGACGCGCGCCGATCTCCTGTCGCCGGAGTGGATTACCGAGCTGGAGAAGTTGCAAAGCGATGTCGCGCCCGAGCCGTGGGAGGCGATCCGGGCGCAGGTGGAGGAAGACCTCGGCGCATCGCCCGATACGGTGTTCCTCAGCTTCGCACACACGGCGCTCGCCGCCGGCTCCATCGCGCAGGTCCATCGCGCCACGCTGCACGACGGCACCGATGTCGTCGTCAAGGTGCGCCGGGCAGGCCTCAGGCCGCTGGTCGAGGCCGATCTCAGATTGCTGTCGCATGCGGCTGGGCTGGTCGAGGCGCAATGGCCGGAATTCGCCCGCTACCGTCCGCGCGAAATCCTCAATCACCTGGGCGCGGCGATGGGCGAGGAACTCGACCTTGCCGCCGAGGGCCGCAATTGCGAGGCCGTGGCGCAAAATCTCGCGGCCATGGAGCGGATAAAGATTCCGCGCATCTTCTCCGAATGGAGTTCCGAGCGGCTTCTGGTTCAGGAGTATATCGACGGCATCGTTCCCAACGACCACGCCGCGCTGAACGCCACCGGGCTGGACGGGCGTGAGCTTGCCCGGACCGGCACCGCCGCCTTCCTGCGCATGGCGCTTGTCGACGGCCTGTTCCACGCTGATCCGCACCCCGGCAATCTGCGCGCCCTGCCCGGCAACCGCGTCGCCTTCATAGATTTCGGCATGGTCGGCCGGCTGGGCGCGCGCCGTCGCGAACAGTTGCTGATGCTGGTGGCTGCCATCGTGGAAACCAGTGGCGAGCGCGTGGCCGCCCTTCTCATGGAATGGTCGGGGGCAGCCGACATCGACCTGCCGCGGCTGGAGGCCGCCTGTGACACCTTCGTCGCGCGCCACGGCGTGCCGCCGCTGCGGCTTGGCGAGGCCATCACCGACTTCATGGCGCTGGCGCGCGAGCACGACCTTGCCCTGCCCGCCGACCTTGCCCTGCTTTTCAAGGCGCTGATCACCGCCGACGGCGTCATGCGTAGCCTCGACCCCGATTTCGACGCCCTGGCCGCTGCCGGCCCGATCGTTCAGGAAGAGATGATCCGTCGCTACAGGCCGGGCGCCCTCATGGGCAAGGGGAAGTCGCTGGCGCTTGATTTCGCCGGACTGGCCGCGGAAGCGCCCTCGCTGCTGCGGCTGCTGGCGCTGCGCCTGCGGCAGGGCCGCATCGCCGCAGAGGTTGAGCTGAAGGGGCTCGACCGCATCGGTGCCGACATTCGCTGGGCCGCCACCCGCATCGCGGTCGCCATCGTCACCGCCGCCTTCGCGCTGGGGCTTGCACCGCGCCTGCTGGATTTCGGTCCTACCCTGCTCGGCATCCCAGTTACGGCACTGCTTGGAATTGCGGTCATTCTCGGCGGGCTGGCGTGGCTTCTGGTTCCGCGCCGCCGCTGATTTTTGTTTCAGGCCGATACCCTGAAAGAAAGCACCGCCATGCGACGCGGGACGCATGGCGGTGCGCGCTCAGGCCTGCTCGCTGGCTTCCGTACGAGCGGCCCGGCGTGTGGCAAGAACAAAGGCGGCAAGAAATGTGGCTGACATCAGAAGCACGATGGTCGGCGCCGGCGCGCTGTCGATGAAAAAGGACGCGTAGACGCCGAGGAAAGACGACGCCACGGCCACCAGCACCGACACCGCCAGCATGCCTGAGAAAGTGCGCGCCAGCAGGAAGGCGATGGCGCCGGGCGCGATCAGCATGGCGATGGCGAGGATGATGCCGACCGCCTGCAGCGCGCCGACGATGGTCAGCGAAATCAGCGCCAGCAGCCCGTAATGCAACAGCCTGACATGCAGCCCCACCGCCTGCGCCTGCGCCGGATCGAAGGCATGCAGCAGGAAGTCGCGCCACTTCACCAGAATGATGCCTGCCGTGACCGCGGCGATGATGGCCGACATGGCGATGTCGTTCCAGGAGACGCCCAGCATGTCGCCGAACAATATGTGGTCGAGATGCACGTCCGACTGGATCTTGACGTAGAGCACCAGCCCCAGCCCGAACATGCCGGAAAAGACTATGCCCATCACCGTATCCTGCTTGATGCGGCTGTTGTCCTTGAGGAAGCCGGTGGCGACGGCGGCAAACATGCCGGCCGCAAAGGCGCCGATGGCATAGGGAAAGCCCACGATGTAGGCGATCACCACGCCCGGAAACACGGCATGGCTGATGGCATCGCCCATCAGCGACCACCCCTTCAGCACGAGGAAGCACGACAGCAGCGCCATCGGGATCGCCACCAGCACCGAAATGACCATGGCATTGACCATGAAGTCGAACTGGAAGGGCGAGGCGAGCGTTTCCATGATGGTCATGGCGCGGCCTCCCGCAGGGCGGCCGCAGCCTTGCGGCGGGCCGCCAGCATGCCGTGCTTGGGCGCAAACAGGAACACGACGAGGAACACCGCCGTCTGCAACACCACGATGATGCCGCCGGTGGCGCCATCGAGGAAATAGCTCACATAGGCGCCGATGAAGCTGGTCAGCGCACCGATGGCGACGGCCAGCGCCAGAAGCCTCGGAAAGCGGTCGGTCAGCAGATAGGCCGTGGCGCCCGGTGTCACCACCATGCAGATGACGAGGAAAGCGCCGACCGTCTGCATGGCCGCGACCGTCGAGGCCGACAGAAGCGTGAAGAAAATGATCTTGAGCAAAGTCGGGTTGAGCCCGATGGTGCGGGCATGGCTCTCGTCGAAGAAGGTGACCATCAGGTCCTTCCAGATCACCATGAGCACGGCCAGCGACACGAAGCCGATGATGGCGAGCTGCAGCGTATCTTCCGGCGTGATGGCGAGGATGTTGCCGAGCACGATGGTCTGGATGGACACCGAGGTCGGCGAGATCGACACCATGAACAGCCCCAGCCCGAAAAAGGCCGAGAAGGTGAGGCCGATGATGGCGTCCTCCTTCAGCTTCGTGCGCTGGTTGAGGAACAGCATGGCCGCCGCCGCGAGCCCGCCGGAGAAGAAGGCGCCGATGGAGAAGGGCAGGCCAAGCATGTAGGCGCCCGCCACGCCCGGCACGATGGAATGCGAGAGCGCGTCGCCGATCAGCGACCAGCCCTTGAGCATCAGGTAGCACGACAGGAAGGCGCACACGCCGCCGACCAGCGCCGACACCCACATGGCGTTGACCATGTAGTGATAGGAGAAAGGCTCGAGCAGCAGGCTCATTTGCGGCTCCCGCTGAGCTTGTGCTCCATGCTGTCCTTTTCGCCGTAAAACACCAGTGGCCGCTCGTCGTCGGTGAAGACGGAAAGCCGGCGGCAATCGTCATCCTCGTGCAGATGATCGCCACCGAGCACGAAGTGGCGCAGAACGCCACCAAAGGCGCGCTCCAGATTGGCCTGCGTGAACACCTCGCTGGTCAGGCCGTAGTCCAGCACCGTGCCCTTGATGAGAACGGTGCGGTCGCAGAACTCCGGCACCGAGCCGAGATTATGGGTGGAAACCAGCATCACCCGCCCTTCGTCGCGCAGCTCGCGCAAAAGCGCGATGATCTGGTCCTCTGTCTTCACGTCGACACCAGTGAAGGGCTCGTCGAGCAGGATAACGCGGCTGTCCTGCGCCAGCGCGCGGGCGAGGAACACGCGCTTCTTCTGACCGCCGGACAATTCGCCGATCTGGCGCTTGCGAAAGTCGCCCATGTTGACGCGGGCAAGGGCGGCCGCCACCGCCTCGTGATCGGCGCGGCGCGGAATGCGCATCATGCCCATATGGCCGTAACGGCCCATCATCACCACGTCCTCGACCAGAACCGGAAAGTTCCAGTCCACCTCCTCGGCCTGCGGCACATAGGCGACGAGGTTGCGGCGCAGCGCCTGTTTCACCGGCATGCCCAGCACCGAGATCTCACCTTTGGCCAGACGCACGAAGCCCATGATGGCCTTGAACAAGGTGGACTTGCCGGAGCCGTTCACGCCGACCAGCGCCGCGATGGTGCCTGTCGGTATATCGAAACTGGCGTTTCGCAGCGCGGTATGTCCGTTTCGATAGGTGACGGTTGCTTCCCTGACCACAATACCGGACCCCGCATCCGAAGATGCGGGGCGGCGGGCCAGGTCTTTCATGTGGGTGGTCACGTCTTCATTTCCTTCGAGGTCAGTCGCCCTGAGTGAGCCCCTTGGCGATGGTGTCGGACGTTACCCGCAGCAGATCGATATAGGTCGGAACCTCACCGTCGGCTTCCGTGAGAGAATCCACATAGAGCACGCCGCCATAACGGGCGCCAGTCTCGCGCGCCACCTGCCTGGCAGGCTTGTCGGAGATGGTGCTTTCGGAGAAGACCACGGTGATGCCGTTCTCACGCACGGCGTCGATGACCTTGCGCACCTGCTGGGGCGTGCCCTGCTGGTCGGCATTGATCGGCCACAGATAAAGCTCCTTCAGGCCGAAATCGCGGGCCAGATAGGAGAAGGCGCCCTCGCTGGTCACCAGCCAGCGCTTGTCTTCGGGAACCGCGTCGAGCTCGGCCTTGATCGGATCGATGACGGCCTTGATCTTGTCCTTGTAAGCCTCAGCATTGGCCTTGTAGATGTCTGCATTGTCGGGATCGTGCTTCACGAAGGCATCGCGGATATTATCGACATAGATCAGCGCCGATGTCGGCGACATCCAGGCGTGCGGGTTCGGCTTGCCGCTGTAGGGCCCCTCGGTGATGCCCATCGGCTCGACGCCGTCGGAGACCACGACGCCCGGCACATCCTTCAGGTTCTGGAAGAATTTCTCGAACCACAGTTCGAGGTTGAGGCCGTTCCACAGGATCAGGTCTGCGCCCTGTGCGCGCTGAATGTCGCCCGGCGTCGGCTGATATTCATGAATCTCGGCGCCCGGCTTGGTGATGGATTCCACGATCGCCGCATCGCCGGCGACATTTTTGGCCATGTCGGCGATCACGGTGAAGGTGGTCACCGCCTTGAATTTTTCCGCCGCCTGAGCCGGCATGGCCATCATCAGTGCGGCGAGCGCACCGCCTGCCATTCCGGCAAGAACCGAGCGCCTGAGTTTGTCGAACATGCGAATTCCCTTTTTGCGATTCTGTCCCGATTGCCGCCCGTGAATGCCTTCCGCAACATTGCAATTGCAAATGAGTTGCAAAAAGTCAGCCGAACGCACTTTTTCCCTTATTCTGCATTTGAGAATGAATTGCAAGTAGAAGATTGAGGGAAAGTGAACGGCGGGCATGCGTCGCGGTTTTCCGGATGAGGAACCCTCGAGGGCTCGCTGGGAGAATGAACAGGCACTGACACCTGCCTTTCCCTATAGCAAAGATAACTGACAGATTATTGTTGTATCGTCATCATGAATGCCGGCTGCCGTAAACAGAATCAGGTTATTGTAGGAACGTTTCATGAATCAGCCACCAAACCTGAGAGCGGGATATGCGTCCGCCTAATACCAATCCAATAGGAACCTGCGCATTCTGCGGCCACAAAACACTACTGCGGGAAAGTCATGTGTTGCCTGCATTCGTTTTTCGCTGGCTTCGCGGACGCTCCGGGACGGGACATATTCGCCAGACTGAAAATCCCAATCGCAGAGTTCAGGATGGCTTGAAGCTCCCTTGGTTATGCGATGCATGCGAAGGGCTATTCAGTCGTTTCGAAACAGCCTTCGCCACCAAGGTCTTTTACCCTTGGCAGGAAGGCAACACTCGAATCGCCTATGGCGACTGGCTCCTTAAATTCTGCGTATCGGTGTCTTGGCGTGTGCTGCGTTTCGCCAGAGGGCGAAACAAGCACGCAGTCTATACACAACAACAGAACCATCTGATGGATCGTGCCGACCAGAGTTGGCGAGCCTTCATTAACGACGAAGCTCCACACCCCGGAGAATTTGAACAACACCTTCTTATATTCGACCTTATCGAAAATACGAACATTGGTGATCTGCCCAACAACATAAATCGATTTCTGATGGGAGCTATAACCTTAGATATCGTCGGATCAGAAAGCTCATTGATGACTTTTGCCAAGCTTGGCCGCTTCATGATCTTTGGGATGATCCAGAAGGGCTCTCACCGGTGGGAAGGGACCAAGATTCGCGTGAAGAATGGAATATTGCAACCGGGAACATTTACGGTTCCGGCTGAACTTATTACTCTATTTCGAGAGAAGGCTGCAATTTCTGCAGATGCAATAGATGCCATGAGTCCGATTCAACGGGCCAAAATAGAAAAACACGTAGATGATAACTTTGAACACTTCGTCAATTCCGAACAATATGCGGCAATCGCGGCGGATGCGCGGATGTTTGGAAGAGATGCAGTTGTCAAAAAGGATTCCCCGCACCAATCGCGAATGGGCTTAGCGACAGATCGAAATCGGACAGAGCCTTGAACCCTTCAGCGGCGTCTTGATTCCGCAAACTGGTACCCCGCGTGTAACCGAGGGCCTTTTGGTCGCGTTCGCACTTTGCGGTTCCACCCACCCGGAAAACACGAAAGCCGCGGTTTCCCGCGGCTTTTCGGTGGGGATATCTTGGAGCGGGTGAGGCGATTCGAACGCCCGACCCCAACCTTGGCAAGGTTGTGCTCTACCCCTGAGCTACACCCGCTCTGCGCGGCTCTCGCCGCAGCCGCGCCTATATGGCCGAAGACCGAGGCGAATGCAACAGGGAAATCGCGTCTTTTTTTGCGCTTTGCATATCTGCCGGAAATACCTGCTTCCGGAGCCTTTCGCCGCCCGCGACAGGCAGGCATGTGCAGCATCGCCGGCGCTTCGATGGCGTGGCCGATGCGAAGCCGAAATGGCTTGCCCGCGGCCGTGCGGCCCTTGTGCTGGCCGCGCCAATGGTCCTAAACCATACCACAACGGAAAGAACCGGGTGGGGACATGCCGAAAACCGAGACCGATCTGCAGGCATTTCTCGCCGACACGGGCATCGATGCCACGACCGCACGCCACCCGCCCCTGTTCACCGTTGCCGATTCGCAGGCCCTGCGCGGCAACATTGCCGGTGCGCATACCAAGAACCTCTTCCTGAAAGACAAGAAGGACAATTTCTTTCTGGTCACCGTGGATGAAGACGCGGAGGTGGACCTGAAGCAGGTTCACCATCTCATCGGCGCCGCCAGCCGGGTGTCGTTCGGCAGGCCGGAGATGCTGATGGAGCTGCTCGGCGTCATTCCGGGCGCGGTCACCGTGTTTGGCCTGATCAACGACACTGGTGCCAGGGTGAAGGTCGTTCTCGATGAGCGCCTGATGGATAACGACATCATCAACGCGCATCCGCTGACCAATGAGGCCACAACCTCGATCCGTTCATCCGATCTCGTCAGATTCATCAAGGCAACGGGCCATGATCCTGTTATCTTGAAAGTCACGGCCTGATCGCCACATTGAAGACCACGCGGGAAGACCTTGCGGGAAATCCACGCAGCTCGCCCCCGCACTCCAACATCTGGGACCAAGACAATGAGTGACAGCAATCCGTTCGGCTCGGGCAGCCAGTATGCAACCACCGTCCAGTTCGGCAATGGCGCCGATGCGACGGCACCCGCGCCGGCCGATGTCATCAAGGACACGACGACGGCCAGCTTCACCGCCGACGTGATACAGGAATCGCGCAACCAGCCGGTTCTGGTGGATTTCTGGGCGCCGTGGTGCGGTCCCTGCCGGCAGCTCGGCCCGATGCTGGAAAAGGCGGTCATGGCCGCCGGCGGACGGGTGAAGATGGTCAAGATGAACATCGACGAGCATCCGGCCATCGCCGGCCAACTCGGAATTCAGTCCATTCCGGCCGTCATTGCCTTCCGCGACGGCCAGCCGGTGGACGGCTTCATGGGCGCCGTGCCCGAGAGCCAGATCAGCGAATTCATCGCCAGGCTGGGCGGCAAGGACGACGGCAAGGCAGCCATTGAAGAGGCCCTCGCCGCGGCTGCCGATGCACGCACGCACGGCGATGCGCAGACGGCGGCCGACATTTACGGCGCCATTCTCCAGCAGGCGCCCGATTCGGCCGAAGCCGCGGCGGGACTGGCCGACCTTTTGTTCGAGGCGGGCGACCATGAGGGCGCCGGTGCGATCCTTGACGGTGTTCCCGAGGACAAGCGCGACCATGCGGCGATCGCCGCCGTGCGCACCAGATTGTCGCTGGCCGCGCAGGCCGCAGAACTCGGCGATGCGGGCGAGCTGGAAAAGCGGCTGGTGCAGAATCCGGCCGACCATCAGGCGCGCTTCGACCTCGCCATGATCCAGAATGCCCGCGGCGAACGGACGGAGGCCGCCGACAATCTGCTCGCCATCATCAAAGCCGAGCGGGGCTGGAACGACGAGGCGGCGCGCACGCAATTGCTGCAGTTCTTCGAGGCATGGGGCATGACCGACGAGGCCACGCTCATGGCCCGGCGCAAGCTTTCCTCGCTGCTGTTTTCATGAGGAGGCGGCATAGGCCCCCGGCAACGGGCGCAGGGAACAAGGGCACGGAATAAGGAAATGCAGGCAGGAAACGCTCATTATCGGCAGGAGTCGGATCTACCGCACACTGTTGCCCTGTTTCCTCTGGAGGGGGCCCTGCTTTTGCCGGGCAGCCGTCTTCCGCTCAACATTTTCGAGCCGCGCTACCTGCAGATGGTGGACCACGCCATCGCATCAAACAGGCTGATCGGGCTCATCCAGCCGAGCCTCGACGGCGCCACGCGCGCCGACGGGGAGCCCGGACTGTGCGAGGTCGGCTGCTTCGGCCGCATTACATCGATGACCGAGACCGGGGACGGACGCTATCTGATCGCGCTGCAAGGCGTTTGCCGCTTCCGCCTTGGCGAGGAGCTGACCGTGAAGACGCCGTTCCGGCAGGCAAGGATCATGCCCTTTCTCGCCGATCTCGACGACAGCGGCAACGATGCCGGCGCCATCGACCGGCCGGCCCTGCTGAAAGTGTTCCGCGCCTATCTGCAGGCCAATGAGTTGCAGGCCGACTGGGAAGGTGTCAGCCGCGCCGACGACGCCATGCTCGTCAACGCCCTGTCGATGATGGCGCCTTACGGCCCGGCGGAAAAACAGGCTTTGCTGGAAGCGCCGGACCTGCGCACCCGCGCCGAGACGCTGATCGCCATTACCGAAATGGCGCTGGCGCGCGATAATGACGATTTCGGCACCAGTCTCCAGTAGATCGGGAAACAGGGCACTCCGATGACGGGGGAAAGCGGCCAGATGGCGAACGAGCGCGGCAAGAACGAACCTCAGGTCGATCCGAAGCTTCTGGAGCTTCTCGCCTGCCCGCTGACGAAGGCGCCGCTGAGCTGGGACCCGGAGCGCGGCGAACTGGTCTCGCGGCTGGCGAAGCTCGCCTACCCGGTGCGCGGCGGCATTCCCATCATGCTGCCTTCGGAAGCGCGTGCGCTGGGCGCCGAAGAAGGCTGAAGCCGCCCGGCTCGATGGCCTCCGGTCTGCGGTTTTCTCTGCATCGCATCTTTTCAGGCGCATCACGACGAATACCGAACTTTAAGTCATCATCGGATGAGCGGAATCTGGGCCCGCTTTCCGGTCAGAAGCGCTGCAGCGATTCCGGCAAATTGCGACGCGGTTTTGCGGGTGCAGCTGCGCAAAAACATACGGATGGCACGTTTCTGCGATCCGCTGAAAATGCTCTGCCTGATTGTTTTTACATCATTCATGCGATGCCGAATGTCTCCATTCGGCTGCAGACTGCTCTAGGCTCGAAACTCAATTTGGGTTGCTGATTTTGTGAGTGTCTGATTCCCTGTGATCCGGAGGTTTTCGGATGGCGAGGAAGCGGGACGTTTATTGGCTGTCGGACGCGGAGTGGGAGGCGATCCAGCCTCACCTTCCCATTGGTCGGCGTGGACCGCGGCGGGTGGATGACCGGCGGGTGATCTCGGGCATCATGCACATGCTGCGTTCGGGTGGACGCTGGAAAGACTGCCCGGCGGTCTATGGGCCTTACACCACGATCTACAATCGCTGGAACCGGTGGAGCCGGCAGGGTGTGTGGGAACGGATTTTCTACGCCCTGACCGGGTCGAGCGGCGTGTTCACCGGTTCGGTGGATTCCACCCACATCAAGGTCCACCGCTCGGCGTCGGGCGCAAAAGGGGGGCTTGTCATCACGCCATTGGCACCTCGCGTGGCGGGCGAACGACGAAAATCCATGCGTTGAGCGATGATTGCGGCCGGCCCGTCGCTTTCGCCCTGACGCCCGGAAATGCCCATGACCTCGCCGGTGCCAAGGCGCTGCTGGCCGTCCGGTGTCCCAGCCGCAAGTTGCTGGTCGACCGCGCCTATGATGCAGCAAGTCTGCGCGAATGGCTTGCCGAGCGAGGAACAGAACCCGTCATCCCGCCCAATCCAACGCGCAAGAACCCACACGCCTACGACCGCGACGCCTATCGCGGCCGAAACCTCATCGAGCGCATGTTCTGTCGCCTTAAAGACTTCCGACGCATCGCAACACGCTACGATAAACGCGCCGATACATTCCTGTCGGCCATCTGCCTCGCTGCCGCAATCACTTGGTGGACGCCAAATTGAGTCTCGACCCTAATGAAAATTCCGGCCCTTCGGCATGACCGAACGCGCGCTCCGGGCAAGCATGTGCTGGCTGTTTTCCGCAAGGGTTCCCGGCGCGCCGTCTTCCGGCGCCGGCTTCCGAGGCGCATCGAGCAAATCGCCCAGCCATGAGGAAAGATCCTCTATCTGTTCGGCGACGATATGAAGGACGCCCGACTGGGATTGCAGCCTGCCGGTAACGCGCACGAAGCGCCCGCCCATGATTGCAGGCCGGTAGCGGTTGAACGTGCCCAGCCAGAAGATGATGTTGGCGATCGCCCCCTCATCCTCCAGCGTCAGGAAAACGGCCTTGCCCTTGCCCGGCCGCTGCCGCACCAGAACCAGCCCGGCCACGGTGACGCGCGCGCCATCGGCCAGCGCGCCAAGCCGCACATTGGGCGTCACCCCCGCCCGATCGAGCCGGGCGCGCAGGAAGCCGACCGGATGCGCCTTCAGCGACAGGCCAAGGCTGCGATAGTCGTGAACGACATGCTCGCCCGGCTGCATGACGGGAAGATGGGTGACGGGCTCCGGATCCGGCAGGTCCAGTTCCGGCCTGTCGCACAGCGGCAGCGATTCGACCGCACTTTTCGCATCGAGCGCGCGCACGGCCCAGAGCGCCTCGCGCCGGTCGAGCCCGATCGAACGGAAGGCGTCGGCATCGGCAAGCCTGCCGATTTCGCCCGTATCCAGCCCGGAACGCAGCCACACGTCGCGCACCGAGACATAGCCGTCACCACGGCGGGCGACGAAAGTCTGCATGCGTTTTTCTGCAAGCCCCCTGATCTGGTTGAAGCCCATCCGCATCGCATGCATGGTGCGGATGGTGCGACGCATATCGACATGGCGCTCCGAGACGCGGGCCGGATCGAAAGCCGCCTTTTCCAGTGTGCACTCCCAGCGGGAAGCGTTGATGTCGACGGGCCGGATCTCGACGCCATGCTCGGCCGCATCGCGTATGAGCTGGGCGGGCTTGTAGAAACCCATGGGTTGCGAATTGAGGATCGCCGCGCAGAAAACGTCCGGGTAGAAGGCCTTGAACCAGCAGGAGGCATAGACCAGCAGGGCGAAGGAGGCGGCGTGACTTTCGGGAAAGCCATATTCGCCGAAGCCCTCGATCTGCCTGAAGCAGCGCTCGGCGAATTCCTTCGGATAACCTTTGACGACCATGCCGCTGACCATGCGATCCTGATAGAGGCTGACCTTACCGGTGCGCCGGAAAGTCGCCATGGCGCGGCGCAGCAGGTCCGCCTCGTCCGGCGAGAAACCACCCGCCCTGATGGCGATCTTCATCGCCTGTTCCTGAAACAGGGGAACGCCCAGCGTCTTGCCGAGAATTTCCTCCAGCTCGGGTTTGTAATACTCGACCTTTTCCTTGCCCTCGCGCCGACGCAGATAGGGGTGAACCATGTCGCCCTGTATCGGGCCGGGGCGCACGATCGCCACTTCGATAACGAGATCGTAGAATGAGCGCGGCTTCAGGCGCGGCAGCATCGACATCTGGGCGCGCGATTCGACCTGAAAGACGCCCAGCGTGTCGGCCCGGCAGATCATGTCGTAGACGATCCGGTCTTCCTTCGGCATGGTGGCCAGCGTGATCGGCCTGCCATGCGCATCGCGCACCCGGTAGTGGTCCTCCAGCAAGGTGAAGGCGCGCTTCATGCAGCTCAGCATGCCGAGCGCCAGCACATCGACCTTCAGGATGCCGACGGCGTCGAGATCGTCCTTGTTCCACTCCACCATTTTGCGGCTTTCCATGCCCGTTCTGACGATGGGCACGATCTCGTCCAGCCGGTCGCGGGTGATGACGAAGCCGCCGACATGCTGCGACAGATGGCGCGGACATTCGGCCGCCACCAGCTCGCCGGCGCGGGCCAGCACATGGCGCGTCACCGGATCGGACGTGTCGAGCCCGCCGGCCTTCGCCTGCTCGGAGCCTATGGAGGAGGTCCACCAGCCCCAGATCGAGCCGGACAAGGCGCCCTGCACATCCTGCGACAGGCCCATGGCCTTCGCCACCTCGCGCAGCGCCGAGCGGCCCCGGTAGCTGATCACCGCACAGGCCAGAGCCGTGTGCTTTTCCTGATATTTCTCATAGATATAGGCCATGACCTCCTCGCGCCGCTGGTGCTCGAAGTCGACGTCGATGTCGGGCGGCTCGTTGCGTTTTTCAGAAATGAAGCGCTCGAACAAAGAATCGATCTGGTCCGGCGCGACGGCGGTGATGCCCAGCAGATAGCAGACCACCGAATTGGCGGCCGAACCGCGCCCCTGGCACAATATGTCCCTGCTGCGTGCGAACTGGACGATGTCCTGCACGGTGAGGAAATAGCGCGCGTAATTCATCCTTTCGATCAGCGCCAGTTCCTTGCCGATCCGCGCTGCCAGATGCGCCGGCACGCCCTCGGGGTAGAAACGGGCAGCACCTTCCCATGTCAGCCGCTCCAGCTCCTGCTGCGGGGTGGCGCCGTCGCGCGTCGGCTCGTCGGGATAGTTGTGCTGCAATTCGGACAGGGAAAAGGACAGCGTCGCGGCGAAGCGCTGTGTCTCGCCCAGCGCCTGCGGATGAGACCTGAACAGCCGCGCCATCTCGGCCGGCTCCTTGAGGTGGCGCTCGGCATTGGCGCCAAGCGCGAAGCCGGCCTCAGCCACAGTTGTCCTGAGCCGGATGGCGGTGAGCACGTCCTGCAGGGGCCGCCGTTCGGCAGCATGATAGAGCACGTCATTGGTCGCCATCAGCGACAGGCCGGCCTGATCTGCAAGGGCCTCGGCCTGCGCCATACGCAAGCGGTCATTGCCGCAGTAATGGGGCGCGGCGGCCAGCCAAAGGTTGCTGCCGAAACGGTCTTTCAGCCGGACAAGCAGGGCAAGGGTTTCGGCGGCCGGCCCCAGCGGATCGGGCAGGATGGCCAACGAAATGTGGTCGCCCCAGTCCAGCAGATCGTCGAGATAAAGCAGCGAAACTCCCTTTTCGCTCCCCTCGCGCAGATTCCCCGTCGTCAGCAGCCGGCACAGATGCCCCCAGCCCCTGCGATTTTGCGGATAGGCGAGCACGTCGGGCGTGTCATCGGCGAAGGCCAGCCGGCAGCCGGGATGATAGGGCAGCACATGCGCTTCGCCTTTTTCCGAGAACCGGATCGCCTTCGACTGGCTCCACGCCCGCACCACGCCCGACACCGTGTTGCGATCCGCCAGCCCGATGCCGGCATGGCCCAGCGCGCAGGCCGTCACCACGAGCTCTTCCGGCCGCGAGGCCCCGCGCAGCAGCGAAAAATTCGACTGCACGCCGAACTCGATATAGGCGGGGGCGCCGCTTCCGGCAGCAGAAGCGTTCATGCGAACAGCCCGTGCATGAACCAGCGCGGCGGCGGTTGGCCGGTTTCATGATGACCGAGCCGATAGAGCCAGTAGCGGCGGCCTTCACTGTCCTCGACCCGGTAATAGTCGCGCTCCGGCACATCTTCGCCATTGCGCCACCATTCGGGGGCGATGCGTTCCGGCCCTTCGGCGCGCACCACGCTGTGCAGGGCACGCCGCCAGCGAAACCGCATCGGCGGGCCTTCCGGCAATTCGGTGGCCGGCACCTCGACCGGCTCGGGCCGGCCGAACAGGCGCACCGGCCGCTCCGGCAGCGCGGGCTGAGGCACGCCTGCGGAGCCGGCCTCGGGAAGCTTCCCGGCAAAGGGTTGCAGGGCGACGGCCCGTTCGGGAACATGGCTCTCGACCGCCACCGGCTGCATCACGGCCCCGCGTCCCAGCCTTGCCCGCACGCGGTCCGCGAACAGGGCGAGATCCTCATCCCCCCTGTCGGCTACGCCGGAAAGGTCCGTCTGGCGCATGTCGAAGGGCGCGGTCGAAAAGGCGGCAAGGCGCACGAGATCGAATCCGTAGCCGGCATCGAAATCGCCGGCGGCAGCGGCAAGCCTTTCGCGAAACAGCTTGTGGATCCTGCCCGGATCGCGCAGCGGCAGCGAGGCGGAGACGGCGATGCGGCTGACCGCGCCATCGACCCTGAACAGCGACAGGCCAAGCTGCCTTGCGCCCTCGCCGCGCCGCTCCAGATCGCCTTTCAGCGACAGGGCCAGCATCTGCACCAGCCGTTCGATGTCCTCGGTGAGCACGACCGGCTCGGCCAGCTGCCGCTCCACGACCAGCGCCGGCACCGGCAGGCGCGGCGACACCGCCTCGTCGATACGGCCAAGCGCCTGGTCGAGACGCAGCATCAGGTGCCGGCCGAAGCGACGGGCAAGCGGCGCGCGCGGTGCGGCCATGATCTCGCCAATGCTGCGCAGGCCGACACTGTCGAGCCCCGTGCAGAGCTGCGCGTCAAGGCGCAGCGCCTGCGGCGGCAGCCGTGCCAGCAGGTCTGCCTCACCGCCGGGTGCGACCACCAGCCTTCCCTGAAACCGCGCCGCCGCCCATGCGGCCCCGGATGTCGAGGCAAGGCCGGCGCGCACGTCAAAACCCTGATCGAAGAATTGCGCCAGCACCATCTCCAGCATCGGCTTCTCGCCGCCGAACAGCGAAGTGCAGCCGGTAACGTCGAGAAAGAGCCCGTTCTCGCCGTCCAGCGCCACCAGCGGCGTGTAGCGGTCGCACCAGTCGGCAAGCGCTTCCAGCAGGCGGCGCTCGCCGGCCGGGTCGGCTTCGACCACATCGAGGGCCGGATGCATGGCCCGCGCATCGGCAAGGCCCATGCCGCGCTTCAGGCCCAGCGCCTCAGCCCGTGCGTCGAGGGCCGCGACCTGCACCGTGTTGTGGCGCTGCAGGCTCAGCACCAGCGGCGGATGCACCTTTCCTGCGGAACGCCACGACCTGCCCAGACGCCGGCGCAGCACCCGTTCCGCGGCCAGATAGGGAAACCACAGCGACAGGATCCGCTGTCCCGATTTGCGGATTTGCTCTTTCGGTGAACAGGCAATCATCGGAATTCCACTCCAGTGTGAACAGGCCGGGCAGGGCGGCAGGGGATTTGTCGAGCGAGACGGTGAAGGCAGGCAGGCCAATGGAGCCTGCGAGCAGGCCGGCAAGGGTGCTGCGTGTGCCGGACGATGCCGGCGCGACGACAAGGCGCACAGGAGCTGCGGTGGCTTCAGGCCGTGCCGCCTGGCGCAGGAGCAGCACCGGCCGGCCGGCTGCCTGCGCACGGCGATGCAGGCGGCGCGTGGCGGTCAGGTCGAGCTTTTCGGGGTTGCCGTGCACTTCCACCACCACGGCGGCCAGCTTCTGCAGCGGAATGGCCTCCTCCGCCACCCACAGCGCATCGGCAAGCTTCGGTGCCTGCGCCAGCAGAAGCCGCTCCGGCGCAAGACCTGACAGCGCCTGCGCGCCAACGGCATGGGGAAAGCCGGCCTCCTGCAGCACCCCGGACATGCCGACCCACAGCACGAGACCCGGTTCCTTCGCCTGCCGCAGCAGAAGACCGGCCAGAGCCAGCGCAAAACCGGCGACCGCGCCGGCATCGCGCGTTTCACGACCATGGATCTCGGTCAGCGCCGCCCGCATGAGCCCGCCGCCGAGCAGCCTGTCGAGACTGCCGACGCCGATGGGCAGGCGCGGGGCCTCCCCTTCGCCTTCCGCTCCCGCAGGCACTTCAAGGCGCTGCGGCAGCGCGCCTTCAATTCTCGCAATTTCCCGGCGCAGGGCAAAAACGGCGTCCCGCGCCACGGCGCGATTCGCCATGGCGGTCGATCTCTCTTGTTTGTTCCTGTTATGTTCTTATAGGATTCCAGAGCCGAACTCAGGAGTCAAGCAGACAGGATAAGAATTTATTCCTTCGGAAAACCCTGCCTGTGCATCAGCGTTTGCCCAGCAGCCCGCAAAAGCCTATATGCCGCGGGAAAGAAGGACGAAGCATGGCCCGCATCTACAAGACACGCACCTGGCACGGAGAACTCTCCCCCTCGCTGGAGGAAATGGAGATGCTGGCGCTGGAGGCCTATGCGCATCTGCCCGAGGAATTCCGCACGCTGACCGGCGAGATCATCATCCAGGTGGCGGAATTCCCGACCGACGAGATCATGGACGATCTGGCGCTGGAAACGCCTTTCGATCTGCTCGGCCTGTTCGAGGGGCGCGGCATCGCCGAACGCTGGAACCCGGCCACGGGCGAGGGGCCGAACCGCGTCACCCTCTACCGGCGCGCCATCCTCGATTACTGGGCCGAGAACGAGGAAACGCTGAGCGACATCGTCACCCATGTGCTTATCCACGAGATCGGCCACCATTTCGGCCTTTCCGACGACGACATGGAGCGCATCGAGACGTCGGCGGAATAGAGCATCGGGCCGAAAAGTGGAATCCGGTTTTCGGGGATTCCGATGCTCGATCCAGAAACGCGGGGCAGGAGCCCGGCGCCTACCAGTCGCTGAGCTTCGTTTCGCCGGGCTCGTACTCCTGCCCCTCGACATCCTTCACCACCGCCTGCCCGCAGCGCATGACCTTTTCCTTTTTGTCATAGGCATAGGTGGGCGAGCCGTAGAGATGCCAGCCCTTGTTCAGGGCAGCCGTCACCTTGTGGCAGAAGGTGGCGTCATCGACGGCGGTCAGAAAACGGTAGAGTCGCATCGGATCTTCCTGTGAGAAACGGAGGCGCCATCATGCAGCGATGGCGGCCGCTTTCGCCAGCAGTTTTTCGGCCTGCGCCAGATGCAGGCGCTCGACCATGCGCCCGTCGAGAGCGATCACGCCCTTGTCCCGGTTTTCGGGATGCGCAAAGGCATCGACGATGGCCTGTGCCGCGGCAAGCGCGGCAGGCTCCGGCGAAAAGGCAGAGTTGGCGGCCTCGATCTGCGATGGATGGATCAGCGTCTTGCCGTCGAAGCCCATACTGGCCCCTTCCGCGCATTCCCGGAGAAATCCTTCGGCATCGCGGAAATCATTGTAGACGCCATCGAGCATATCGAGCCCGCCTGCGCGCGCGGCGAGCAATATCTGCATTAGCCACGGAATCACATAACGCCGGTCGGGCTTAAGCGAGACGCCGGTTTCCTTGGCGATGTCGTTGGTTCCGATCACGAAGCAGGAAAGCCGCGAGGCGGGATCGCGCCCAAGCTCGGCGATGGCGCCGCTGTTCATCAGCCCCCGGGGCGTCTCGATCATCGCCCACAGGGCGATGGAAGAATCCTCATCGAGCTCGTCCAGACGGTCATTGGCTTCCAGCACGTCGCGCGCCGTATCGACCTTGGGCAGCAGGATGGCATCCGGTTTACAGGCAACGACCGCCGCGAGATCATCCTCGCCCCATTCGCTGGACAGCGCATTGATGCGCACCACCATCTGCGCGCGCTGCGGACGGGCGGCGAAAATGCCGGCCAGCTTCCGCCGCGCCGCCGCCTTCTGGTCCGGCGAAACCGAATCTTCCAGATCCACCACGATCGCATCGCAGGGCAACTGCCCGATTTTGGCCAGCGCCTTGTCGTTGACGGCAGGGACATAAAGCACGGAGCGACGGGGGCGGTTCTGCATATCGGTCATCTGGCCTTTGTGACCCGGCAGGCTGGCCCTTGCAAGAGCTTGCGGCAAGACCTTTTTTCGGCCAGACAAAACGCATCCGGCATCGCCCGGTTATCAGATTCAGAAACGCATTGTTCGGGCAATGCGCGCAGGATGGCGACAGCCATCATGACCGGAACAGGAAAATCGGGAATCGCATCATGACGAAATACGACATCGTCATCATCGGCGGCGCAATCATGGGTGCGTCGCTCGCCTACTATCTGCGCAAGGAAGGCTTTTCGGGATCGCTCGCCGTGATCGAGCGTGATCCGAATTTCACCCATTCGGCCACGACGCTTTCGGCAGCCTCCATTCGCCAGCAGTTTTCGCAACCTGAAAACATCCGCTTGTCGCGCTTTACCCTCGACCTGTTCCGCCGGCTGAAGCAGGAGTTCGGCGACGAGGCCGACATCGGCTTTCGCGAAGGCGGCTATCTCATTCTGGCCACGGAAGAGGGGCTGCCGGTCTTGCAAGCCAATCACGGCGTGCAGCTCGCCGAAGGGGCCGACATCGTTCTGGAGGACGCCGCCACGCTGGTGAAGCGCTTTCCCTGGCTGTCGGGCGAGGGGGTGGCCGCCGGCGCCTATGGCGTGAGCGGCGAGGGCTGGTTCGACGCGCATGCCTATCTGCACCTCTTCCGCAAGGCGCTGCGCAGCATGAAGGTCGATCTCGTCACCGCCTCGGTCACGGCCATCGCCCGGCAGGGCGACAGGGTCGCCTCGGTCACGCTCGACACTGGCGAGACGCTGGAGGCTGGACTGGTGGTCAACGCGGCAGGTCCGAACGCCGGGAAGGTCGCCGCTCTCGCCGGCATCGAACTGCCGGTAGAGCCGCGCAAGCGCAACGTTTTCGTGTTCGAGGCGCGCGAGCGCTATGAGGACATGCCGCTTCTGGTCGACCCCTCCGGCATCTATGTGCGCCCGGAAGGCTCGGTCTACATCACCGGCGGGGCCGAGGACGAGGCGGGCGAACAGGCGGCCGACCCGACCGATTTCGAGCCGGACTGGAGCCTGTTCGAGAACGAGATCTGGCCGGTGCTGGCCACCCGCATTCCCGCCTTCGAGGCGATCAGGATGACGCGCGCCTGGGTCGGCCACTACGACTACAACGTGCTCGACCAGAACGCGGTGATCGGCCCGCACCCGCAGGTGGCGAACTTCATCTTCGCCAACGGTTTTTCCGGGCATGGGTTGCAGCAGGCGCCTGCCGCCGGCAAGGCGCTGGCGGAACTGATCGTGCATGGCGCATACCGCACCATCGACTGCCGGGCGTTTTCCTATGAGCGGATCGTGGAAGGCCGCGTGTTCCGCGAGCTCAACGTGATCTGACGGATCTGTACGTCAGTCATCGTGCAGCACGAATTCGAGATAGAGATTGCGCTGCAGGATTGAGTAATTGTCGTCCGACATCATCGAGATCATGGTGGCGCCGTCTTCGCGCCGCCACACATCGAGCGCTTCCATATTGTCGATCTGAAAGGTCATGTCGGCCTGCAGCAGCACCGGCCCGTCGACCAGCGCGCCCTTGCCGATGCTGTCGCCGGCAATGCGGCGCAGCCGCATGCGCACTCCGCCCATGAGCGTGTAGCTGCGCTCCAGCAACAGCAGATCGCCGCCGGGCAGGAAAGCGCCATCGGTGATGTCGAAACCGTCATAACGGCGCACGGTGAAAATGCCTTTGCGTGGCCCTTCGGTCACCGCGGCAAAGACGTTGCCCTGACGGTCGATGCTCTTTTCGGTGACCGCCACCAGCGCCCCTGCGAGCGGCCCGTCCTCCGGCGCATGGGCAACGGTCTCGAAGCCGCGGTTCTGACGCAGCTCATGGGCCGGTACGAGAAAATCGACATTGCCGATGGCCGCCTTCATGCCCTCCGGATCGAGGCGAAAACGGCTGATGCGGTGCCGCCGCTCGAAGCCGACAAAAACCTCGCCATTCTTCACCGAAAGCCCTTCGGCATCGACTTCCCACTTGTCGACGACAGCGTTGCCCGTCGCATCGACCATCTGCTGCAGGCGCATCCGCTCGATGCCCGCAGGCCGGCCAGCATCGTCGCGCGCGATCCGCCCGAACAGCCAGACGCCGACATCCGAGACGGCGACGAAATCGCGGCCGGGGGTCAGGAAGCGCATGGACGAGATGCCGCCGAAGTCACGTGCCAACGAGGACATTTCCAGTCCGCCGACGAACTCCAGCTGGCCGAAGCGCTGCGCGCTGCGGCCGATATGGAAATAGCCGATCTGGCGGGACGACACCTCGACCTGCTGGACGGGCGCCGGCTCGGCAAAGGCGGGGAATGCCAGCAGGCAGACAAGCGCGAACAGCAGTCCACGCCACAGATTCATGGAAAAGTTCCGGCGAAAGCGCGCAGCGAAACTTCTGCCGGCCAGATCTCCGGAGCCTTGCCGCGGCTGCAGGAAAAGCGGCCGTGCTCCAGCCGCGCTGGCGGGCATCAGGATGCCCGTCGCGATCCGCGTCCGTGGGAGCTTTCTTCCTCGAACAGCGAGGCAAGCTGCTCGGTCATCGCGCCGGCCAGTTCCTCGGCATCGACGATGGTGACGGCACGGCGGTAATAGCGGGTGACGTCATGGCCGATACCGATGGCCAGAAGCTCGACCGGCGAGCGCGTCTCGATCAGGTCGATAACGCCGCGCAGATGCCGTTCCAGATAGTTGCCGGGATTGACCGACAGGGTGGAATCGTCGACCGGCGCGCCGTCCGAGATCATCATCATGATCTTGCGCTGCTCCGGCCGGGCCATCAGCCGCTGATGCGCCCACAACAGCGCCTCGCCGTCGATGTTTTCCTTGAGCAGGCCTTCGCGCATCATCAGCCCGAGATTGCGGCGCGCGCGCCGCCACGGCGCATCGGCGGATTTGTAGACGATGTGGCGCAGATCGTTGAGGCGGCCGGGATTGGCGGGCTTGCCATCCTTCAGCCACTTCTCGCGCGCCTGCCCGCCCTTCCACGCGCGGGTGGTGAATCCGAGGATCTCCACCGAAACGCCGCAGCGCTCCAGCGTGCGGGCCAGAATATCGGCGCAGGTGGCGGCAACCGTGATCGGACGGCCGCGCATCGAGCCGGAATTGTCGAGCACCAGCGTCACCACCGTGTCGCGGAATTTGGTGTCGCGCTCCTGCTTGAAGGACAGCGCCTGCATCGGATCGATCACCACGCGCACCAGACGCGCCGGATCGAGATAGCCTTCCTCCAGATCGAAGTCCCACGAACGGTTCTGCTGCGCCATCAGGCGGCGCTGGAGGCGATTGGCGAGCCGGCCGACCACGCCCTGCAGGTTGGCGAGCTGCTTGTCGAGGAAAGCGCGCAGGCGGTCGAGTTCTTCTTCCTCGCACAATTCCTCGGCGCCGACGGTCTCGTCGAACTGCGTCGTATAGACCTTGTAGTCCATCTCCTTCGCCAAATTGGAGAAGGGATTTTCGCCGCGCCGCGCCTCGCCGGGATTGTCGGCATCGGCGTCGTCATCATCGGAAAGGTCTTCCGACATGGCGTCGTCAGCTTCCGCCTCGGCCTGTGAATCATCGTCCTCGGAGGCAGCCGCTTCCTCGGCCTGCGCATCCTCCGAGCCGGAATCCTCCTCGCCGCCATCCTCGGAATCGTCGCCGCCCTGCGGCTCCTCTTCCTGATCGTCCTCGGAGTCCTCGGTCTCTTCTTCTTCCTCGAACTCCTCGGCCATGTTCATGGAGGCGAGCATGTCGCGCACGATGCGGCCGAAGGCCTGCTGGTCCTCCAGCTTGCCATCCAGCCCGTCAATCTCGGCGCTGGCCTTTTCCTCGATCCAGCCGCGCCACAGATCGACCAAGCGTTCGGCGCTCGGCGGCACCTTCTGGCCGGTCAGGCGTTCGCGCACCAGAAGGGCGACGGCTTCCTCAAGCGGCGCCTCTTCCCGGTCGCGCACCTCGGCAAGATTGGCCTTGGCGTATTTGTCTTCCAGCATGGCGTCGAGATTGCCGGCAACGCCCGCCATGGCGCGCGCGCCGATCGCCTCGACACGGGCCTGCTCGACCGCGTCATAGATGGCGCGGGCCTGCTTGCCCTCGGGCGCCAGCCTTGTGTGGATACGCTGATCGTGACAGGCGCGCCGCAGAGCCATGGAATCGCCGATGCCGCGGGTGACCGCGATGTCGGCCAGCGTCGGCTTCTTCGGCAGTTCGGGAAGCCTTGCCCGGTTGCCGGCCATCGCCGGCTTGTCCTTGGCAAAGGAGATTTCCATTTCCCTGTCATTGGAAATGGCGCGCATGCAAACCGTCATGGCGCGCTTGAAACCATCGGTCTCAGCGCCTGACTTCGGTTTGTTTCGTGTGTTGTCGCCGGGGCCTGCCATTGCCTAAAGCCCAAAATGACGGGTCAGAATCTCTACCAACTGCTTCGCAGTATCTTCATCCAACTGGATAGACTGGCTGACCTTGCCAGGAATATCGCGTGTTTTTCGACCCATAGTATTGATCTGGAGAAGCTTTCTGCCGTCGAGCTCATGGCAAAAATAGATAGCGGGAATGGCATCATGCAACTTGATGTTCTGAAGCTTTCCTTCTTCAAAGCTAGCTATTAACGCCATGGAAATTCATCCTCACCCCAGAACGACGTTCGCCGCGCTCTCCGGCAGATCCTCGCCGAACACGCGCTGGTAGAATTCAGCCACCACCGAACGCTCCAGCTCGTCGCACTTGTTGAGGAAGGTCAGCCGGAAGGCCATGCCCACATCCTCGAAGATCTCGGCGTTTTCGGCCCAGGTGATCACCGTGCGCGGGCTCATCACCGTGGAGAGATCGCCGTTGATGAAGGCCGAGCGCGTCATGTCGGCGACACGCACCATCTTGTTGACGATCTCGCGGCCCTTCTCGTCGCGATAGTGCTTGGCCTTGGCGACGACTATGTTCACTTCGTTGTCGTGCGGCAGATAGTTCAGCGTGGTGACGATGGACCAGCGGTCCATCTGCGCCTGGTTGATCTGCTGGGTGCCGTGATAGAGACCCGTGGTGTCGCCCAGACCAACCGTGTTGGCCGTTGCAAACAGGCGGAAAGCGGCGTGCGGACGGATGACGCGGCTCTGGTCCAGCAGGGTCAGGCGGCCGGACGATTCCAGCACGCGCTGGATCACGAACATCACGTCGGGACGGCCGGCATCATATTCGTCGAAGCAGAGCGCCACATTGCGCTGATAGGCCCAGGGCAGGATGCCGTCCCGGAATTCCGTCACCTGCTTGCCGTCCTGCAGGACGATGGCGTCCTTGCCGACCAGATCGATACGGCTGACATGGCTGTCGAGGTTGACGCGCACGCAGGGCCAGTTGAGACGGGCTGCGACCTGCTCGATATGGGTCGACTTGCCGGTGCCGTGATAGCCCGAAACCATCACCCGGCGGTTGTAGGCAAAGCCTGCCAGAATGGCGAGGGTGGTGTTCCTGTCAAAAAGGTAGTCGGGATCGACTTCCGGTACATGTTCGCTCGTTTCGGCATAGGCCGGCACGACCATTTTCGATTCAAAACCGAAAGTGTCCTTCACCGAAACCGTCGTATCCGGCAGGTTGGCGATGTCTCGATCCACCTTGTTCATGATGCTTCCAACGTCTCCGCAGGCGAAAAAACTATATTTCGCCGGTTATGATGGTTTGTCCGGGGCGGTCTTAAAGCCTTTTCCGGCCGGATGAAAGTTGGAAAAGCGCTCTGGCCCTGTCACTTATCAGCACAGGCCTGCCTGCTTGAGCACCCGGTAAGCCTGCAAAACGTCTCTGAACCTGTCTTCCGATCCCCGGTCGCCGCCATTCGCGTCGGGGTGATGGCGTTTGACCAGTTCCTTGTAGCGGGTCTTGATGTCCGTGGCGGTCGCCTGCGGCGTCAGTCCCAAAGTCTCCAGCGCCTTGGTTTCCAGCGGCCGCGCCTTGCGCTGACGCGGCGGATTGTTCGGATCGGTCCCGAACATGTTGAAGGGATCGCGCACGCGGTTGTAATAGCCGGCACGCCCCGACCGGGCCTGCGCGAAATCCGGCGCCGAACGGGCCGAGCTGTTGACGCCCATCTTCCATGTCGGACGATGGCCGGTCATCGCTTCCTTCTGGAAACGGGCGACCTCGGAGTCCGACACGCCGGAAAAATAGTTGAAGCCCTTGTTGTACTCGCGCACATGGTCGAAGCAGAAGCGGAAATACTCGCCTTCGCGCATCCGCCCCACCGGCGCGCGATGGGTGCCGGGCTCGCAGCAGCCGTCCCACTGGCACACGGGCGCGGTGGTCTTGGCCTCCGCATCCTTCTCGCGGCGGATGCGAATCTTGTCGAAATATTTGGGATACGCTTTCATTTGACCGTTCTATGGGGCCTTCGCCGCCGCGAAACAAGAATTGACATTTACGCTTTCGTGTCCCTAACCCGTCGAGAGGGCTGATCACGCGCGATTTTGCGCACTCTGTGGCAATGATGTCCGCGATGGAAATTCCCGCGGCGGGCAGCCATATCCCGGAAAGCAGAGCCCATATGGTAAGGAGCCGCGTGGATGTCCAGACAGGATCGGATCGAGAAGAAGCTGACGGGCGCTTTCGCGCCCGAGCGGCTTGTCGTCATCAACGAAAGCCATCTCCATGCCGGTCATCACCACCATGATTCCGAGCATCATGCCACCTTCGACGGCACCGGCGAAACGCATTTTCGCGTGCGCATCGTCTCGCCCGCCTTCGCCGGCATGAACCGGATCGAACGCCACCGGGCCGTCAACGAGGCGCTGGCCGGCGAGATCGCCGGCGGCCTCCATGCGCTGGCCGTGGAGCCTGCGGCACCGGGCGAAAAAACCCGCTGGTAGCTTGCCCGGAAACTATGGCGCTCCGAGCGCCTCCAGCGCTGCTTCCACCCTTGCACGGGCCTCGCCCGAAAGCGGAAGGATCGGGCGCGGCGGTGCCAGGCTGTAGAGGCCGAGGCTATCGGCCACCGCATACATGACGCGAAAGCTGCCGAATTCCTGAAACAGCGCCCACAGGGGCCGGAACCTTGCATCGATCCGGCGAACTTCGGCCTCATCCCGCGCCTGAGCCGCACGCATCAGCGCCAGTGCAGGCGCGGGCAGCAGCCCGGCAATGACGCTGAACCATGCATCACAGCCTGCAAGCAGGGCATTGGCGGCACCCCAGTCGCCGCTGTAACCGATCGTGAAATCCTGCGGCAGGCGGGCCCGCAGGCGCGCCAGCTCTCCGGTAAAACCGCCGTCGGCCGGCAAGGGCATCTTGACGGCCGCGATGTGCGGCACCTTCGCCAGCCGGGCGATGAGGTCTTCGCTGAAGGTGAATTTCGTGGTGCCGGGATTGTTGTATATGCACAGCGGCAGTTCGCCGGCCTCCGCCACCGCCACCATGTGCTGAAAAACTTCTTCCTCCGTCAGCGGCGTGTAGGACATGGGCGCGACCAGCAACCCGTCGGCGCCCGCTTTGCGGGCATCCATTGCCAGCGCCTGCGCGTCGTCGGTCCGCAGCGCACCGACGCCGACAAAAAGAGGACGCTTGCCACCCAGGCATTCGACCGCGACACGAACCGCGCGCTGCCGTTCCGAAGGCGTGAGATAGGCATAGCCGCCCGTGCTGCCGAGCAGCCCGACCGAATCCGCTTCCGTAGCCACGATGCGCCCGATGAGGGCGGCAAGCAGCTTCTCCTGCACATGCCCCTGCGCATCGGCAGGCGTGGGCGGAAAAGCCGAAAGTCCGTCAAACAATCCCAAAGCTCACTCCCATGGCAATCCGGCCGGATGCTACAGACGCGCGTCCCCCATGTCCGCAAGCCTGCGGCGCTGAACCGTTGGTGCAGCGGCCAGTCCTGATGGCGGGCCTACTGGCGGGGTGGGGGAGCAGGCGGAACGGCGATCAGAGCCTGCGCTTCATCCACCGGCCTGATCCTGAGCCGCGCGATGCGGTTCTTGTCGCGTTTCATTACCACAAAGCGCTTGCCGTGGAAGGTGAAGGCCTGCTTCTCTTCCGGAATCGACTGCGTTTCATGAATGACGAGCCCAGCGATGGTCGTTGCCTCCTCATCGGGAAGGTCCCAGTCGAGCGCGCGGTTGAGATCGCGGATCGGCACGGTGCCGTCCACAACCACCGAGCCATCGGCTTCCTTCTTGACGCCGGCCAGATCGATGTCGGTTTCATCCGCGATCTCACCGACGATCTCCTCGATGATGTCGCCCAGCGTCACCAGTCCCTCGACCTCGCCATACTCGTCCACCACGATGGCGAAATGCGCCTTGCGGCGCAGGAAGGCGTTGAGCTGCTCCTGCAAGGTGGTGGTGTCGGGAACGAACCACGGCTTTTCGGCGAACTTCATGAGGTCGACGCGCGCAAGGTCGTTGCCGGCTTCATCGAGCGCCCGCAACACGTCCTTGGCGTGCAGCACGCCAACGATATTGTCCAGCGAACCGCGCCATAAGGGCATGCGCGTATTCTGGCTCTGCAGGATTTCCCGCACGATCACCTCGGGCGTGTTGTCCGCATTGAGCGAGCGCATATTCATGCGGTGGACCATCACGTCCGAGACTTCGAGTTCATCCAGTTCGAAGCGTTCGCCCAGCCACTGCCGGTCGGCGCGCGTTCCGTTGCCGCGCTGCAGTTCCTCGCCGCCATTATCTCCGGCGCGGACATAGCCCATGGCTTCGGCCAGCCTGTGGCGCAGCAGAAACGCCGCGGCACCGAGTACCGCCAGCACAAGGGCAACGATCCAGCCGGCCTGCGTCATCCGGGATGGTTCTCCTTCAGGAAGGCCAGCACCTCCGAAGTCGGCACGTCGCGGGCGATGAAGGACTGGCCGATGCCGCGGGTGAGAATGAAAGTCAGCGCGCCGCGGCTGACCTTCTTGTCCTGCGCGATGAAGGAAAGCAGGGTATCCGCATCGGGCAGTCCACCCGGAACGTCGGCCATGCGCCACGGCAGGCCGACAGCCTTCAGATGCGCCTCGACGCGCGCCGCGTCGTCGGGGCTGGCAAGGTTCATGCGCGCCGAGAACCGATGCGCCAGCGCCATGCCAATGGCGACTCCTTCGCCATGCACGAGGCGGGCGCCGTCATAGGCGACCGCCGCCTCCAGCGCGTGGCCAAAGGTGTGGCCGAGATTGAGCAGCGCCCGGTCGCCGGTCTCGAACTCGTCACGCGCCACCACGTCGGCCTTGGCGCGGCAGGATTGCGCGATCGCCTCGATGCGAGCCGGCCCGCCGGAAAACACTTCCTGCCAGTTCTTTTCCAGCCAGGCGAAGAAATCAGGCCTGTCGATCAGCCCGTATTTGGCGACCTCGGCATAGCCGGCTCGGAACTCACGCGCGGGCAGCGTGTCGAGCACGGCGGTGTCGGCCAGAACCAGCTTCGGCTGATGGAACACGCCGATGAGGTTTTTGCCGCGCGCACTGTTGATGCCGGTCTTGCCGCCGACCGAAGAGTCGACCTGCGCCAGCAGCGAGGTCGGCATCTGCACGAAATGCATGCCGCGCCGCACGATGCCGGCGGCAAAGCCGGAAAGGTCGCCGATGACGCCGCCGCCGAAAGCGATCACCGCATCGCCGCGCTCCAGCCTTGCGGCCAGAACCGCATCGACGACTTCCTGAAGCGCCGTGAAATTCTTGGTCTTTTCGCCGGCCGGCAACACCACGGAAGAAGACGCGATACCGCCCGCGTCAAGGCCTGCCTTCAGCGTTTCGAGATGGGTGGCCGCGACATTCTCGTCGGTGACGATGGCGACGCGAACGCCCGGAAGCCGGCTGCCGATCTCTTCGCCGGCACGCGCGATCAGCCCCGGCCCGATCAATATGTCATAGGCCCGCTCGCCAAGCCCGACCTCGACCTTTACGTCTTCGCTCACTTGTTCACCTCGCCGGAAAATTCCATATGGCGGCTGATCGCCTCGATCACCTCGGCGGCGATCACCTCCTTGGTTTCGTCGCGCGTCACCACCGTCGCGTCGGCCAGGGCATAGACCGGATAGCGCTCATCCATCAGCCGGCGAAGAACGCCGCGCGGATCGGGATCGCGCAGGAGCGGCCGGTTCTGCTTCTTCGCCACCCGCTCCATGAGCAGGTCGAGATCGGCTTTGAGCCAGACTGACACGCCATGGCTGGCGATGGCCGCGCGTGTCTGCTCGTTCATATAGGCGCCGCCGCCGGTGGACAGCACCTTAGGCCCCCCTTCGAGAATGCGGGCGATGACGCGCTGTTCAAGCGCCCGGAACTCGGGCTCGCCATAGGCTTCGAACAGTTCCGGGATGGTCATGCGCGACACATCCTCGATTTCGAGATCGCTGTCGACGAAAGGCAATCCGAGCGCCGCCGCAACCTTGCGCCCGATCGAGGTCTTGCCGGCCCCCATCAGGCCGACAAGCACGATGCAGCGTTTGCCCAGCCTGTCGAGGAGGGCGGCGCGGCCATGCTGCAATTCGGGTGCCTGCTGTTGGGTCATCGTGGCGTATCCACATGAAAAGGCGTGTTGCGTCAAGCAGCGGTGCCATCTGCATGCCCTTGAAATGGCCGCAACACCGCCTCATAAGGAAACAAATCCGGGCCGGCGAGAAAGAACCAGCGAAAATTCATGCCGACACTCTTCCGCTTCGTTGTCACGCTCGCCGTTCTGGCCGGCATCGTTTACGGCGCCATGGTGGCGCTGGTGATGTTCGTGGAGCCGAAGCAGGCGGAGCTCAGCGTACGCATTCCGGCCGAAAAGCTGAACCCGCAAAAGCCATGAAGGATGCAGCCCGCATCGAGGCTTTCCTCGAAATGATGAGCGCCGAACGCGGCGCGGCGCTGAACACTCTGGAGTCCTACCGCCGCGACCTCGAAGATGCTTCCGAGATCATTACAAGCGGGCTGGCGCAGGCCGATACGGCAGCTTTGCGCGGCTATCTTGATAGCGTTGCCGCGCGCGGCTTCGCGGCCTCCTCGCAGGCCCGAAGGCTTTCGGCGCTGCGCCAGTTTTTCGCCTTCCTCTATGCCGAAGGTCTGCGCGATGACGATCCTACAGGCACGCTGGACAGCCCGAAGAAAGCATCCACGCTGCCGAAGATCATGAGCGAGGCCGAGACCGGCCGCCTGCTCGACCGCGCCGCGCTGGAAGCCGCCGATCCGGCGCTCGCCGGTGGCGACGCGGTTACCCCTTTGCGCGCCGGCGGCGACGCGGCTGCCCCTTTGCGCGCCGGTGGCGACGCGGTTGCCGCCCTGCGCCTGCACGCGCTGGTCGAGGTGCTTTATGCGACGGGCCTGCGCGTGAGCGAGCTGGTCGGTCTGCCGGTTGCGGTGGCCTTGCGAGACGAGCGCTTCTTCGTGGTCCGGGGCAAGGGCAACAAGGAACGTATGGTGCCGCTTTCACCCAAGGCGCGGGCGGCCATGCAGGCATGGCTCGCCGCACGCAACAAAATTCCGGCCTTCGCTGAAAGCCCGTTCCTGTTCCCGGCGGCATCCGAAAGCGGCTATCTGGCACGGCAGGTCTTCGCCCGCGATCTCAAGGCGCTGGCCGCCCGGGCCGGCATTTCAGCCGAAAAAATATCGCCTCACGTGCTTCGCCATGCTTTCGCCAGCCATCTGCTTCAGAACGGTGCGGATCTGAGAGCTGTCCAGCAGCTTCTCGGCCATGCGGACATCTCCACCACCCAGATTTACACCCATGTTCTGGAAGAGCGGCTTATGCGCCTTGTCAATGACCACCATCCGCTTGCCGACTAGGCCTCATATCGTTATGTGAGGGCGACATTTCGCGTCTGATAACCTTCTGTTCAGGGTTGCGCAGGCATCAATCAACGCCATTTCCGGCGCACTGGTCCGATCACGAATGTACAATTATCTCGACTTCGAAAAACCGGTTGCCGATCTCGAAGGCAAGATCCTGGAACTGAAAAAGCTCGCTGAAGGCGGCGAATCCGTGGATGTTGCCGATGAGATCGCACGGCTTGAAAAGCGCTCCCGCGACGCGCTGCGCGACCTCTACAAGGCCCTGACGCCATGGCAGAAGGTGCAGGTTGCGCGCCATCCCGACCGTCCGCACTGTCTGGAGTATGTGCGAGGCCTGTTCACCGACTTCACCCCGCTGGCCGGCGACCGCACCTTCGGCGAGGATCAGGCACTTATCGGCGGCTTCGCCCGCTTCCGCGGCGAGCCGGTGGCGATCCTCGGTCAGGAAAAAGGCTCCGATACGGCCAGCCGCCTGAAGCACAATTTCGGCTCCGCACGTCCTGAAGGCTACCGCAAGGCTGTGCGCATCATGGAGCTTGCCGACCGTTTCGGCATTCCGGTCATTTCTCTTGTCGATACGGCGGGCGCCTATCCCGGCGTTGGCGCCGAGGAACGCGGCCAGGCCGAGGCCATCGCCCGTTCGACCTCGACCGGCCTTGGCCTCAAGGTGCCATCCATCTCCATCATCATCGGCGAGGGCGGATCGGGCGGTGCGATTGCCATCGCCATCGGCAATCGGGTCTACATGCTGGAACATGCCATCTATTCGGTGATCTCGCCGGAGGGTGCCGCCTCGATCCTGTGGCGCGACACGACGCGCTCGAAGGACGCGGCGACCAACATGAAGATCACCGCGCAGGACCTGCTCAATCTCAAGATCATCGATGCGGTGATTCCCGAGCCTCTGGGCGGAGCCCATCGCGGCCCTGAGGCCGTCATTAGCGCCACCGGCGACCTGATCGCGCGCACCATGAAGGAATTCGGCGAGGGAAACGTCGATTTCCGCGAGCAGCGCCGCGAAAAATATCTGGCAATGGGCCGCAACCTCTGATCGTTGCGGCCGCCACCGCATTTTCGCCATAAAGATGCCGCCGCATCCTGCAATAACGCAACCGTGAAGGCTGTTGCGTGCATGAGGAGTGCGGTGGTGGCTTGTGGTAAGGATTTCGCAAGGTTAACGAGTTTATAGCAAATTGAGGAAAAGGCCCGCGATCTGCATATCGCAGGGGCCATTTCCGGTGGAATTGAGCGGCCATGCCATTCGTGAGAGAATGGCTCGAAATGTTCTCTTCCGCCTGTATCGACGTTCAGGCCGCCGGAAGGCAGGCCAATGCAGAAAGACGAAGAGCGTGTCCATGCTGACCAGATTCGCCAGGGCCGGACTTCTCATCGGCGCCATTGGAGGCGCCATAGCGCTTGCCGGCTGTACCGATTCCTCCATCGGTGACTTCGCCCCCCAGCACGCCAACCGCCAGCTTCCGCCGAAGATCCAGCAGGCCATGAAGGCCAAGGGCATGAACAAGACCGCGCCGGTCATGGCCCGCGTCTTCAAGGAAGAAGGCAAGCTGGAAATCTGGAAGCAGAAGACCAACGGCCGCTACGACCTGATCGCCAGCTATGACATCTGCAAATGGTCGGGCAAGCTCGGGCCGAAGTTCACCGAGGGCGACCGTCAGGCGCCGGAAGGCTTCTATACGGTGCGGCCGTCGCAGATGAAGCCGAACTCGCAATATCATCTTGCTTTCAACATCGGCTACCCGAACACCTATGACCGCGCCAACGGGCGCACCGGGTCCAACCTGATGGTCCATGGCGCCTGCTCCTCGGCCGGCTGCTATTCGATGACCGACCAGCAGATCGAGGAGATCTACGCCTTCGGTCGTGACGCCTTCCAGGGCGGCCAGACCGAGTTTCAGGTGCAGGCTTTTCCGTTCCGCATGACCGCCGCCAACATGGCCCGCTACCGCAACGACCCGAACTACGAGTTCTGGAAGATGCTGAAGGTCGGCTACGATCATTTCGAGCTGACCAAGGTGCCGCCGAAAGTCGACGTGTGCGATCGGCGCTATGTGTTCAACCAGATTCCGGTCGACGGCCAGCCCTTCAACCCGACCGGCGCCTGCCCGGCAAGCTCCCAGCCCGATTCGCTGAAGGTCGCCTACACCAGCTACCAGAGCACCTATGAGGCAGCCTTCAACAGCGCGCTGAAATCCTCCACCCCCGCGCCGAAGCCGACCATCGCCGGCCTCAAGGAGGCCCATATCGTCTCGGAATGGACACGCAAGCGCGCCCGTGGCGAACGCGTGCCGGTCGAGCCGCCATCCCTGAACGCTGACGGCACCATCACCCAGACCGAACGCATGGGGCGCATCGATTCGGCGGAAGGCCGCCGCATGGCCGCCATCGACGCCGAGCAGGACGCGAAGAAGAAAGCTGTCGAAGAGAAGGCAAGGGCTGTCGCCGCTGCAAAGGCGGCTGCGGAAGCGCAGAAGGTGGAAACCGCCGCGGCCGCAAAAGCTGCTGAAATCGCCGCGCAGACACCGCAGCAGGCACTGGAGATCCAGGCGGCTCAGTCCGGCGCTCCCGCTGACGACGGCGCCGCCGCGAAGCTGAAGAAACGCCTGCTTGGCATGTTCGGCGGCTGATGGCGTCTTGGCCGACAGTACGGATGTCTATGACCTGAAAGGTCTCAACTGTCCCCTGCCGGTGCTGAAGGCGCGCAAGCGCCTCGCGGGCCTGCCCACGGGTGCGCGCCTGTGGCTGGAAACCACCGATCCGCTGGCCGTTCTCGATATTCCCGCCTTCTGCAACGAAGCCGGCCACATCGTCATCGAAACCGCCGCAATTGACGGCGGCCATCGCTTCCTCATCGAGCGTGGCAGATAGCCGGGCGCCAGCCTCAAAACAGAAGCCTGAAAAATCACGCTAAAACAATATCTTGAAGTTTCCTGCCGTCTTGCGGATGGGAAAGCGGCGCTTCAGGTGCCGGGTATTGCCAGCGGATTGTCTTCGAGTGCCGCACGGTCCGGCATGTCGATCTGCGGCGTGTTGGTGATCGCCGCGAACAGGCGCTTCACATAATCGCCCGGCATGTCGAGCGTGATCAGCACCAGCCGCGTCCCGCGCCTGTCGTCGGGCCAGGCTGGCAGGCGTGCCGGCGGATGCAGTATCTTCTGCACGCCGTGTACCACCAGCGGCCGCGACGGATCCTCGGCCAGTTCCACGATGCCCTTCATGCGCAGAAGGTTCTCGCCGTGGCTTGAGCGCAAAAGGTCGAGGAACATCTCGATGGCCGCGAACGGCACCGGCCCGTCATGAACCAGCGTGTCGGTGCGGATACGCGAATCGTGATGGTGATGCGCATGGCCGTGGTCGCAATCATCATGATGATGGTGACCATGATCGTGATGATCATGTCCCGCCTCGCCCAGCCAGCGGCGCACATCGGCGATCTTGGTTTCGGGGTCGTAGAGGCCGCAGCCGAACAGCTCCGCAAGCCCTGCATTGCGGACATCGAGGATGGGCGCGGAGGGATTGAGACGGCTGAGCCGCGCCAGAAGTCCCGCCGGCACCGCCTCGTCCGGAACCATGTCCAGCTTCGACACGATGATGCGGTCGGCGACCGCCGCCTGCTTCACCGCTTCCATATGGGCGTCCAGCGTGGCCGCGCCGTTGACCGCATCGACCAGCGTCAGCACGCCGTCCAGCCGGAAGGCCTGGACGAGCACGGGATGCGCCATGATCGACTGGAGCACGGGGGCCGGATCGGCAAGACCGGTCGTCTCGATGACCACGCGCGACAGCGACGCGATGCGGCCAGTCTGCACCCGGTCGACCAGTTCGGCCAGCGTGTCGACCAGTTCGCCGCGCACCGTGCAGCACAGGCAGCCGTCCGACAGTTCGATGATGCCGTCGGATGCCTGCTCGACCAGAAGATGGTCGATGGCGACGTCACCGAATTCGTTGATGATGACGGCGGTATCTTTCAGCTCGGGGTTCTTCAGCAGACGATTGAGCAATGTCGTCTTGCCGGAGCCGAGAAAGCCGGTGAGCACTGTGACCGGAATGGGAAAGCCGGACATGAACACGCGATCAGCCGCCCTGTGCCGAGGCTGCGAATGTCGGCGGCGGCAGGTCCGGACGCCAGCCCGGCACCGGCACGTCGGCAAATTCCGCACGACCGACCATGGCTTTCGGCACCGGCCCGGTTGCCCCGCCCAGATCCACCACCACCAGCTTCGGATCGGTGAGCTTTTGCTGGTAGATCGATTTCGGCCCTTCTTCCTTCGGCCCGGTGGAGGCCTCCGACTGGGCGTTCGCCTCGGCCGGCTTGCACACCACGGGGCGCAGATTGGTCGATGTCTGGGTGTCGCCGTAAGGGGCGAGCGTCGCGATCGTCGTGGTGCCCTGCGCCGGCGTGGCAAAGCCGATGTCGAGCAGCTTGGCGACCGCTTCGGCGCGGGTCAGGCCATTCTTTTCACCAAGCACCACAGCCGCCAGCGTGCGGCCGTTGCGGGTGGCGGTGCCGACCAGATTGAAGCCCGATTCGCAGACAAAGCCCGTCTTCATGCCATCCGCGCCCGGATAGCGGCCGACCAGAAGGTTGTAATTGGGAATCCTGGTCTTGCCGAAGGCCAGTCCCTCGATGCTGTACCAGGAATTGTACTGCGGGAAATCACGGCGCAGGGCCGCCACAAGCAAGGCCATGTCGCGCGCGGTCGTGTATTGCTCGGGCGAGAACAGGCCGTTGGGGTTGACGAAATGCGTGCCGGTCATGCCGAGACGGGCGGCTTCGGCATTCATGCGCTTTGCAAAGTCCGCCTGCGTGCCGCCGATATTCTCGCCGATGGCCATGGCGACATCGTTGGCCGACTTGATCATCATCATCTTCAGCGCGTTGTCGAGCCGCATCACCTGCCCGGTCTTGAAGCCCATCTTGCTGGGCGGCTGGTTCACGGCATTGCGCGTCATCCGGATCGGTGAATCGAGCGCCGCCTCTCCCGCCTCGATGGCGCGGAAGGCGACATAGGCGGTCATCATCTTGGTCAGCGAAGCCGGGTACCAGCGCTTGAACGCATCCTCATGCGAAATGATCCTGCCAGTGTTCAGCTCGAAAAGAAGCGTCGGGCTCGCGGCAGCAGTCATTGACGAAGCGGCAAGCCCGATTGCGCCAAGAAGCGCCAGTTTCACGAAACGCGTGGGTATCATGTCTATCCGAATATCCTGTACCGCAGCCGGTCTGGCTCCAGAGGAACCGCAAACAGGTCCGCAAACAATGGCGACAGCGCTCTTCCCCGGCCGCTTCAGCCGGTGCTATTTAACCTATATGACATCAACATGGCAAAAGGCAGATGTTCATCATGCCTGTGCCACATGTCCATCTGGAGTCGATATCCGTCATGCCAATTCTGAACCGCGCCGCCGAAATGCAGGAAGAGATCGCCGGCTGGCGCCGCCATCTGCACAGCAACCCTGAAATCGGCTTCGACGTGTTCGCAACCGCAGATTTCGTCGCCGGCAAGCTGCGCGCCTTCGGCTGCGACGAGGTGGTGACGGGGATCGGCCGCACCGGCCTTGTCGGCGTCATCCGCGGCAAGCTGGGCGATGGCCGCGTCGTCGGCATTCGTGCCGACATGGACGCCTTGCCGATCACCGAGATCACCGGCAAGCCTTACGCCTCGTCCCATGAAGGGCGGATGCACGCCTGCGGCCATGACGGCCACACCGCCATGCTGCTGGGTGCGGCCGCCTATCTGGCCGAGACCCGCAACTTCGCCGGCACCGTCGTCGTCATCTTCCAGCCGGCCGAGGAATCCGGCGGCGGTGGCCGCGAGATGGTCAGGGACGGCCTCATGGATCGTTTCGGCATCGAACAGGTGTTCGGCATGCACAATCTGCCGGGCCTGCCCGTCGGCCGGTTTTCGATCCGGCAGGGGCCGATCCTTGCCGCCACCGCCGAATTCGACATCAGGGTTTCAGGGCGCGGCGGGCACGCGGCCATGCCGCACCGTTCCAACGACCCCATCGTCGCTGCCAGCCATCTGGTTGCCGCCACCCAGTCGATCGTCGGACGAAATGTCGACCCGCTGGAAGCGGGTGTGGTGTCGATCACGAAATTCCATGCCGGCGATGCCCACAACATCATTCCGGAAAAGGTCGCGCTCGCCGGCACCGTGCGCACGCTGAAGGGCGAGACCGCAACACTGGTCGAGCAGCGTCTGCAAGCTGTCTGCAATGGAATTGCCGCAACCTTCGGCGTCGAGGTCGAGCTGGATTTCCGCCAGAACTATCCCGTCACCTTCAACCATGCGCAGGAAACGGATTTCGCCGGCACTGTCGCCATCGGTGTTGCCGGCGAGAGCCAGGTCGACCGCGCCATGCAGCCGCTGATGGCGGGCGAGGATTTTTCCTACATGCTGGAAGCGCGCCCCGGCGCCTTCATCTTCATCGGCAATGGCGACAGCGCCGGCCTTCACCACCCGGCCTATGACTTCAACGACGAAGCCATTCCCTACGGCGTCAGTTACTGGGTGAAGCTGGCCGAACAGGCCCTCGCCGGCTGAAACCGGAGGCTTCGCGCATTTTTTGCAGGCCGGCACGGCTTTTTTGAAGGCTTCCAGCCTTGGCGAGCCGGCCTGAAACCGTTATGTGTCTGCGCCAGTGGTCCCGTAGCTCAGTAGGATAGAGCGGCAGATTCCTAATCTGTAGGTCGCAGGTTCGATTCCTGCCGGGATCACCACCTCATCAGCCCCGATGCCCTGAACTGTCTGCGTTCGGCATGCGTATCGGCGCGCAACCAGAAGGCCGGTTCCGGTGCGAACCGATCAGGAAAGCGAGAGCCGCAATGTCGAACCAAACCCTGCCGCAAAAGCACTGGTCGGTCGTGGAATATCTCCATGAGACCGTGAAAAATCCCAACATCCACATTCGCGGGCGCAACAGCTACTACAGCAACGCGTGGACCGGCTCCTTCGAGGACAGCGTGGTGCGCTATCTCTATGGCGACGCCTACAGCCTGAACGCATGGGAGCCGCAGTGGGAAATCGACCAGCTCCATATCGGCGATTATGTGTGCATCGGGGCCGAGGCCGTCATCCTGATGGGCGGAAACCACACCCACCGCACCGACTGGTTCAGCCTCTATCCCTTCGCCGATGTCATTCTCGACGCCTACAAGACAAAAGGTGACACCATCATCGCAGACGGTGCCTGGATCGGCATGCGCGCCATGATCATGCCGGGCCTTACCATCGGCGAAGGCGCCATCGTCGCTTCCGGCGCGATCGTGACGAAGGACGTAGCGCCCTACACCATCGTTGCCGGCAATCCGGCCGCGCCCGTGCGCCGGCGTTTCCCTGATGCGACGACCGATGCCCTGCTGGCGCTCGGCATCTACACATGGGAGCGCGAAAAGTTCGATGCGCTGCGGCCGGTCCTGTGCGCCGACGACATCGACGCGCTGGTCAGGGCCGCCGCCGACTACGACGCCGGCAAAGCCTGAGCCTCATCATGCCTGAACCGCCGCGGCGGTTCAGGCGTGCAGCGCCAGACCGAGCGCCTTAAGCGCTGCTTCCTGGAAAGCCTCGCCCTGCGTGGGATGCGCATGGATGGTGCCGGCGATGTCTTCCAGCCGCGCGCCCATTTCCAGCGCGAGTCCGAAGGCCGCCGACAGCTCCGACACGCCCTGCCCCACCGCCTGAATGCCCAGCACCAGATGATTGTCGGCACGCGCCACGACGCGCACGAAACCGTCCTCGCCCTGCCGCGTCATGGCGCGGCCATTGGCCGAGAACGGGAACTGGCCGATCTTGATCTCGCCCTGCGCCTTTGCCTCATCCGGGGACAGGCCAGCCGTTACCAGCTCCGGATCTGTGAAGCAGATGGCGGGAATGGCGCGCTTGTCCCAGCTGCGCCGATGCCCGGCCACGATCTCGGCAACCATCTCGCCCTGTGCCATGGCCCGGTGCGCCAGCATGGGCTCGCCGGTGACGTCGCCGATGGCATAGATGCCGCGCATGGAGGTGCGGCAGCGATCATCGATGCGGATGAAGCGGCCGTTCATGTCGAGGTCGATCTCCTCGAGGCCCCAGCCTTCCGTCACCGGCCTGCGCCCGACGGTGACGAGCACCTTGTCGGCAGCGATCTTCCTGTCCTTGCCCTCGGCGGTCTCGACCAGAAGCGCATCGCCCTTCGAGGACATTCCCTTGGCTTTCGCGCCGACCAGAACGTCGATGCCAAGGGCCGCAAGCCGTTTGGAGACCGGCCGCACCAGCTCGGCATCATACTGAGCAAGGATGCGCGGCAGCGCCTCCACGATGGTGACCTTCGCCCCCAGCTTCGCGAAGGCAGTTCCAAGCTCCAGCCCGATATAGCCGCCGCCGACAACCGCCAGCCTCTGCGGCACGCTCTTCAGCGACAAAGCCTCCGTAGACGAAATCACCTGCCCCCCGAACGGCAGCGAAGGCAGTTCGACCGGCGCCGAGCCCGTAGCGATGACGACATTTTCCGCGCGGATGATCTGCTGGCCGATCTCCGTCTCGACCTCGACCGTCTTGCCGTCGCGAAAGCGGGCGCGCCCCTGCACATATTTCACCCGGGCTTTCTTCAACAGCCCCGCAACGCCACTGTTAAGCCGACCAACTATACTGTCCTTCCACCCGATCGTGCGACTGAAATCGAGCGCCGGCTCCTTCACGGAAATGCCGAGCGGATCATCTGAGCCCACCCACAGCTTTGCCTTCTCGAACTCTTCGGCAGCATGAATCAGCGCTTTTGAGGGGATGCAGCCGACGTTGAGGCAGGTGCCGCCGGGTTTTGCAGCCTCGACGATAACCGTATCGATGCCAAGCTGGCCTGCCCGTATGGCGCAGACATAACCGCCTGGACCGGCCCCGATGACCAGAAGCTTGCAGGAAATATCCTTCATTTCGCGCCGCCCCCCATAATTTCATTTAGCCGGCTTTTTTCAAATATCTTCATGATTACCCCTCCACGAAGATCATGGCAGGCGTTTCGAGCAGCGCCTTGATGCGCTGGACGAAAACCGCGGCATCCCAGCCGTCGATGACACGGTGGTCGAAGGAAGATGACAGGTTCATCATTTTGCGCGGCACGAACTGCGATCCGTCCCACATCGGGCGGACCATCATCTTGTTGACGCCGATGATGGCCACTTCGGGATAGTTGATCACCGGCGTCGTCACCACGCCGCCCATGGCACCGAGCGAGGTGATGGTGATGGTGGAGCCGGAAAGCTCCTCGCGCGTGGCGGTGCCGGATTTCGCCGCCTCGGCCAGACGGTTGAGCTCCGCCCCGCTTTCCCACAGGTCGAGCGCCTCCGCGTGCTTCACCACCGGCACGACGAGGCCGTTTGCGGTCTGCGCCGCGATCCCGATATGCACGCCGCCATATTGGCGGATGATGCCGGCATCATCGTCATAGAGCGCGTTGAGCTGCGGTTGCTCGGCTATGGCTCTGACCATGGCGCGCATGAGGAAGGGCAGCAGCGTCAGCTTCGGCCGTTCCGTTCCAACGCCGCCCGCCGGCTTCTGCTTGTTGAGACCGGCGCGCAATTCTTCCAGCGCCGTGACGTCAACCTCCTCCACATAGGTGATGTGGGGGATGCGCGCTTTGGCAAGCTGCATCTTTTCGGCGATCTTGCGCCGCAGCCCGACGACCTTGATCTCGTCGACCTTGTCGTTGCGCGCGAGGCCCGACACCTTGCCGGCCTGAGGCCCGCGCGCGATGAAGGCGTCGAGATCGTCATGGCCGATGCGTCCGGCCGGGCCGCTGCCTGGCACCTGCCTGAGATCGATGCCGGCTTCCCTGGCGCGCAGACGCACGGCCGGCGAAGCCAGCGGCTTCTCGCCTTCCTTGCGCGGCACGCCCGTGGAGCCGCGCACACCCGACGGCCTTGTCGGTGCGGAAGCCGCTTCTTTCCTGCTTTCCACGACAGCGGGCGGCTCCGGTTTTTGCACGGCGACAGCCGGCTCGCGGGGCTGGGCTGGCGATTCAGGTGCGGCCTGCGGCTTCGTCGCGGCATCGCGCTCGCCACCATCGCTCTGGCCGACATCGCCTTGCCCGACATTGCCTTCGCCGGCCACCTTGAGCCGCACGATGGGAGATCCGATGGCGACCGTGTCACCAATTTCGGCGCCCAGCCACAGGATCTCGCCCTCCACCGGCGACGGGATCTCGACCGTCGCCTTGTCGGTCATGACGGCGGCCAGAACCGCGTCCTCGCGGACCATGTCGCCGACCTTGACGTGCCACTCGACCAGTTCAGCCTCGGCAACGCCTTCGCCCACATCCGGGAGCCTGATGACATGCTCGCCCATCTCAAGCCTCCATCGTCTCAATGAGCGCCCGGCCGACGCGTGCCGGTCCGGGGAAGTAATCCCACTCCTGTGCATGTGGATAGGGCGTGTCCCAGCCGGCCACGCGCGCCACCGGCGCCTCCAGCCGATAGAAGCAGTTCTCCTGCACCAGCGTCGTCAGCTCGGCGCCGAAGCCGGAGGTCTGCGTCGCCTCGTGCACCACAACGCAGCGCCCCGTCTTGTTCACCGAGGCAACGATGGTGTCGAGATCGAGCGGCAACAGCGTGCGCAGGTCGATGATCTCCGCGTCGATGCCGGTCTCCGCCGCCGCGGCCTCCGCCACATAGACCATGGTGCCATAGGCGAGCACGGTGAGATCGCTGCCTTCGCGGCGGATTTCCGCCTTGCCCAGCGGCACGGTATAATGCCCGTCCGGCACCTCACCCAGTTCATGCTTCGACCACGGCGTCACCGGACGTTCATGATGCCCGTCGAACGGACCGTTATAGAGTCGCTTGGGCTCAAAGAAGATCACCGGATCGGGGTCTTCGATGGCCGCGATCAGCAGGCCCTTGGCGTCGCGCGGATTGGACGGCACCACCACCTTGAGGCCGGAGACGTGCGTGAACAGCGCCTCGGGGCTCTGACTGTGGGTCTGGCCGCCGAAGATGCCGCCACCGGACGGCATGCGGATGACGATCGGGCAGGTAAAATCGCCATTGGAGCGATAGCGCAGCCGCGCAGCTTCCGACACGATCTGATCGTAGCCCGGATAAACATAGTCGGCAAACTGAACTTCAACGCAGGGGCGCAGGCCATAAGCGGCCATGCCGATCGCAGCACCCACGATGCCGGATTCATTGATCGGCGCATCGAAGCACCGGCTCTTGCCGTATTTGGCCTGCAGGCCTGCCGTACAGCGAAACACGCCGCCGAAAAAGCCAACATCCTCACCGAAAACGATGACGCGTTCGTCGCGCCCCATGGAAACATCCATGGCGTCGCGAATGGCCTCGATCATGGTCTTGCGCGCCATGGCTTACACCCCCGCCTGCTGGCGCTGGCGCCGCAAATGCGGCGGCATCTGTTCATAGACCCCTTCGAACATATCGCGCGTCGAAGGCTTGTTGCCGGAATGCAGCGTGCCGTTGTCCTCGGCCTGTTTCTGAGCCGTAATCACCGTATCGAGGATTTCGGCCTCGGCCTGCGCATGACGCTCCTCCGACCACACTCCCTTCAAAATGAGATGGTTCCTGAGCCGGATAACGGGATCGCCGAGTGGCCACGCGTCCGACTCCGCCTTTGGCCGGTAGGCCGACGGGTCATCCGAAGTCGAATGCGCGCCAGCCCGATAAGTGACGTGCTCGATCAGCGTCGGGCCAAGATTGCGCCGCGCCCGCTCGATCGCCCATTTCGCCACCGCATGCACGGCGAGGTAATCGTTTCCGTCGACCCGCAGCGCCGGGATGCCGAAGCCGAGGCCGCGCGCCGCGAACGTGCCCGAACCGCCACGGGCGATGCCCTGGAAGGTCGAAATCGCCCACTGGTTGTTCACCACATTGAGCACCACGGGCGCCTTGTAGGTCGAGGCAAACACAAGTGCAGCGTGAAAGTCGGATTCGGCCGTGGAGCCGTCACCGATCCACGCGGCCGCGATGCGCGAGTCGCTGCTGATCGCCGAAGCCATGGCCCAGCCGACCGCCTGAATATACTGCGTGGCCAGATTGCCGGAGATCGAGAAGAAGCCGTGCTCCTTCGAGGAATACATGATCGGCAACTGCCGGCCCTTCAGCGGATCGGCCTCGTTGGAATAGATCTGGTTCATCATAGAGACCATCGGATAGCCTCCCGCGATCAGCAGGCCGGCCTGACGATAGGTCGGAAAGTTCATGTCGCCCGGCGCCAGCGCCTTGCGGAAGGCGCAGCTCACAGCCTCCTCGCCCAGATGCTGCATGTAAAAGGAGGTCTTGCCCTGCCGCTGCGCCATCTGCATGCGCGCATCGAAGGCGCGCAGCGTCATCATGTGGCGCAGGCCGTCGAGCAGTTCCTCGTCGGTCAGCAATCCCGCCCATGGCCCGACGGCTTCCCCGGCCCGGTTCAGGACACGGATGATCGAAAAGGCGAGGTCGCGGATTTCGCGCGGGTCGACATCGACCTCCGGACGCGGCACGGACCCCGCTTTGGGGATCGTCACATTTGAAAAATCCGGTGTCCCGCCCGGTCTTACTTCCGGCTCGGGCACGTGAAAACGCAACATTCCGGTATCGGTCATGACCTCTCCTCCTGTCGCCACGTCCGATCTTCGCACATTCCCGCCACATGACCAGCGGCGACGCGGATCAACAGCGACGATGCGGCGATACTGGCAGGAAATCAGAGCAATTTCCCGTTTTTGAAGCCCTCTCTGCAGTAATAAAGCGAATGCCGCAGGCGGGTTCCGTTAAGGAATGCTGCGCAAGGATATTTTTCTCCGCGCGCGATCATCCTCGCCTTAAACGTACCTTCACGCGAAATCCCCGACGCGCCGCCCGCATCAGGCATGCCAACCGGTTCTGTGGGACATCCGCATGGACACATGCGCCAGACGTTTCCGTTGGCCAGCAAAATGCTCTAGAACGAGCGCATGGCACAGAAGAAAGCTCACGAAGTCGATTCCTGGCTGGCACGGCCCGATCCGCAAACCTTCCTCGTCCTGATCTACGGTCCCGATCGCGGGCTCGTGGCGGAGCGCGGAAAGGCGTTCGCGGAACGTACGGGACTGCCACTGGACGACCCTTTCAGCGTCGTGAAGATGGACGGCGCTGAAGTCGAGCGCGGTGAAAGCCGCCTGCTTGAGGAAGCCCATACCGTTCCCATGTTCTCGGACCGCCGCCTTCTGTGGGTGCGCAACGCCTCCGGCCAGAAAGGGCTGGCAGATCAGGTCAAGGCCTTGCTTTCTGCACCGCCGCGCGATGCGATCATCCTGATAGAGGCGGGTGAGCTGAAAAAAGGAGCGCCGTTGCGCACTGCCGTCGAGACCTCCGACGGCGCCATCGCCCTGCCGAGCTATGCGGATGAGGGCCGCGATATCGAGGCGGTGATCGATGACGAGCTGCGCAAGGCCGGCATGAGCATGGCATTGGAAGCCAGGCAAGCGCTTCGCCGCAATCTTGGCGGCGATCGCCTCGCCACACGCGCCGAACTGCAGAAACTTGTCCTCTACGCACAGGGACAGACGGAGATCTCGCTGGAGGATGTGCGCGAGCTGACCGGAGACGTGTCGGGACAATCGCTTGACGACATCATCGATGCCGTTCTTGATGGGCGCATCGGCGATTTCGACACCGCATTCGCCCGCCATTGTCAGGCCGGAAGCCCCCCTTTTCTTGCGCTTTCCGGCGCTATGCGGCAGTTCCATGCCATCCACGTCATGCGGGGAAACATGGACGAAAGCGGCCGCAACGCCGCCTCGGTGGTGGCAGGCGCCCGGCCCCCGGTATTCTTTTCGCGTCGCAAGCTCATCGAGCGCACGCTGGAACGCTGGAACAGGCAATCGATAGAACGTGTTCTGGCGCGCCTTCAGTCAGCGGTTTTGCAATCACGGCGTCGGCCGGAACTGGGTTCGGCTCTGGTACGACAGGCTTTGCTTGGGGTGGCAGTGGAAAGCGCCCGTCTTTCGCGGCGCTAAAACATTCAAACCTTGAGAAGTTATTTGAAAACAAGGGGATAACAAAAAGGCCCACATGATGCGGGCCTTTCAGCTCCAATCATTTGCTCTTCAGAGCTTCAGCTTGCGGCACAATTCGTCGAGCTGATCGAGTGTCTTGTACGCGATACGCAGCTCACCGCCGCGTTCCTTGTGGGCAATGGCAACCTTCATGCCGATCGTGTCGGTCAAAAGCTTCTCCAGCGCCAATGTATCGGCATCCTTTTCCGCCGGACCGGACGAACGCGATTCACGCACCGGCGCTGCAGGAGCCTGCGCCAGCGCCTCGGCCTGCCGCACCGAGAGCCCTTCCTCGATGATGCGTCTGGCGAGGCCGGCCGGGTCTTCCGCCGTGACCAGCGTGCGGGCATGGCCCGCAGACAGGGAGCCGTCCACCACCAGATCGCGGATGGTATCCGGCAGCTTCAGCAACCGCAGCGTATTGGCGACATGGCTGCGGCTCTTGCCGATCACCTGCCCCAGATCAGCCTGGCTATAGCTGTGCTCTTCGATCAGCTGCTCATAGCCCAGTGCTTCTTCGATCGGATTGAGATCGGCGCGCTGCACGTTCTCGATGATCGCCAGTTCCAATGCCGTCCGGTCACTCACGTCCCGTACGATGACAGGAATTTCGACGAGCCCGGCGCGCTGGGCGGCGCGCCAGCGCCGTTCCCCGGCAATAATCTCATAGTGTCCCTGCTGCCGCGGCGATGGCCTCACAACGACAGGCTGGACAATGCCGTGCTCGCGGATCGACTGCGCCAGATCGGTCAGTTCCGCTTCGCCAAAATGACGACGGGGGTTGCGCGGGTTGGGAGAAACGAACTCGATCGGCACCTTGCCATCGGCCAGCGCAGCCGCCTTTTCCGGCTCCGCGGGGCGGTCGATCTCGCCGATCAGTGCTGCCAGTCCCCGGCCAAGCCGCTTTCTTGAAGGATCTTCGCTCATCATTCACCAGAATCGTTTCACTACCGAATCAACCCGGACACAGTCCGGATCATGCAGCCCGCAGGCGACGCTCGCGGCGGATGACCTCCGACGCAAGCTGAAGATAGGCCTGACTGCCCGAACACTTCAGATCATACAAAATTGCCGGCTTCCCATAAGACGGCGCCTCCGACACACGCACATTGCGCGGAATGACGGTTTCATAAACCGTCTCACCCATATGAGCGCGCACGTCCTGCACCACCTGATTGGCCAGATTGTTGCGACCATCATACATGGTCAGAACAATACCCTGGATTTCCAGATGCGGATTGATCGACCCTCTGACCTGCTGAACCGTTTCCAGAAGCTGGCTCAGACCTTCCAGCGCGAAGAACTCGCATTGAAGCGGAACGAGAACCGAGTCCGCCGCTGCCATGGAATTCAGCGTCAGCAGATTGAGCGAGGGTGGGCAATCGATCAGAACATAGCTGAAAGTATCTGTGCGCCCCGTGGCCTGAAGCAAAGCATCACGCAACCGGGTTACACGATCCGGTGCCGCAGCGATCTCCATCTCCACGCCAAGGAGGTCAAGCGTCGACGGAACGATGGAAAGGCCAGGTACGGCTGTCTGCATGGCTGCAGCATCGATACCTGCCTCTCCGGTGAGCACATCGTAGGACGAAACGAGCCGGTCCTTGCGATCGATGCCGAGGCCCGTACTGGCATTTCCCTGCGGATCGAGGTCAACAATCAAAACCTTTTCCCCGATCGCGGCGAGTGCGGTCGCGAGATTGATCGTTGTCGTCGTCTTGCCGACGCCGCCCTTCTGATTCGCTACGGTGATGATGCGGGGTTTGCTGTTGATCATGTTTTCCTGCCGGAAATTCACTCCGATAGAGGGGCACGTTCAGAGATGACTCAAACTGCTTATCTCGAGCAGGACCCCTTCAGAATCTGTCGAACTTCTATGTTCTACCAGACGGAAGGACCAACGTTTACAGCTTTCTTCAACTTCGGAGCGGTAATCCCGACCTTTGTGAAAGAAAGCCGTCGCGCCTCCCAGCAGCCAGGGCGAAGCCAGCTCCAGCAGGAGAGGCAACGGAGCAAGTGCTCTTGCGGTAACGACATCCGGCTGACCGACAATTCCTGCGGCATCTTCAATACGCCGCGGAACAACCCTTGCCGGCAGACCGAACTCGCCAACCATTGCCTGAAGAAAACCGGCCTTCTTGCGATTGCTTTCGACAAGATCGATTTGACCGCCTCTTTCCTTCATCAGGAACGCCAGCACCAGCCCGGGAAATCCCCCACCCGACCCCAGATCCAGCCATTTCCGCGCTTCCGGAGCAAGCGAAGCCAGTTGGGCGCTGTCAACTATATGGCGGGCCCAGACGTCTCCCAGAGTAGATGGAGCGGCGAGATTGATTCTCTGATTCCATTTCTGAAAAACCGTCTCAAAGCGGAGCAGCGCCTCAAACGTTTCACGTGAAACGGGTCCTGCTGCATTTTGAAGTGAGGCTAGACGCGTATCTGTCATGCTGCGCCCCTGCGGGCTGAATTCTCATGATTGCGAATATGGGCGATGATAATCGCCATCGCCGCTGGGGTCATACCTTCGATCCGTTCCGCATCCGCAACAGATCTGGGCTGCCGCTGAAGCATTTTCTGCTTCAGTTCATTCGACAAGCCGGAGACATTGCTGAAATCAATACCCTCAGGAATCAGCCGCGCCTCTTCCCCTTTGATCCGGGCAGCGTCCACCTTCTGTCGCTCCATATACACGGCATATTTCGCCTCTATTTCCAGAGCTTCCGCAGCCTTCTTATCAATCGAGCCGAACCTCGGATCGACGCGTTGAAGCCATGATATATCAACGTCTGCATAGCTCAGAAGATCATAGGCTGACCGCCGGACTCCATCCTGATTGATGGTAAGGCCATGCCTAGCAGCTTCCCGCGGCGTCAGCTCTATACTTTTCGCCAACTCCCGGGCAGCATTCAGCGCACCCACCGACTGCTCGAAATGTTCGTGTCGCTGCGAAGAAACAATGCCAAGCCGGATCGCGAGCGGAGTCAGACGTTCATCCGCATTGTCGGCGCGAAGCGACAGGCGGAACTCTGCCCGCGAAGTGAACATCCGATAAGGCTCGGTAACGCCGCGCCTGATCAGATCATCGACCATGACGCCAATATACGCCTCCGTGCGGCTGATCGTCAGCAGTTCACTGCCAGAAGCCTTTCGCGCCGCATTGATCCCGGCCAGGAGCCCCTGTCCTGCAGCCTCTTCATAGCCGGTTGTCCCATTAATCTGCCCGGCGAGAAAAAGACCGCTCACGAGCCTTGTTTCAAGCGTTGCTTCGAGCTCGCGAGGGTCCACGTGATCGTATTCGATGGCGTAACCCGGCTGGAGCATGACAGCCTTCTCAAGACCCGGAATGGTTTTTAGAATTTCGAGCTGAACATCCTCCGGCAGCGAGGTCGAAATGCCATTCGGATAGACGGTATGGTCATCGAGACCCTCCGGCTCCAGGAAAATCTGGTGCGTGTCCCGATCGCCGAACTTGACGATCTTATCCTCGATCGACGGGCAATAGCGCGGTCCAATGCCCTCAATGGAACCCGAATACATCGCCGAACGGCCGAGATTGGCCCGGATCAGGTCATGCGTAGCGGTAGTGGTCCGGGTGATCCCACATTCGATCTGCTGTACCGTAATCTTTTCCGTCAGAGACGAAAACGGGACCGGATCGTCATCCGCTTTTTGCATATCCAGCGAGGCCCAGTCGATGGTACGCCCATCAAGCCGCGATGGCGTCCCGGTTTTGAGCCGGCCCAGCACAAAGCCCTCGCGGGCCATCGTCACGGACAATCCATTGGTCGCCTGCTCGTTCATGCGCCCGGCTACTATTTTTCTGTCGCCGATATGAATGAGGCCGCGGAGAAAGGTGCCTGTGGTCAGAACAACAGCGCAGCATGCATGGCGCGTCCCATCCGCCATGATGACGCCACTGACCCGGCCGTTATCGATTTCCAGATCATAAACCTCGCCGGCAACAATATGGAGATTGTCCTGCTCCCGGAGCAGGTCCTGAACAGCAAGCCGATACAGCTTTCGGTCGGCCTGAGTGCGGGGTCCCCTCACTGCGGGCCCCTTGCGCCTGTTGAGCATACGAAACTGGATGCCCGCCTTATCTGCCGCTTTACCCATCAGGCCATCAAAGGCATCGACTTCCCGGACCAGCTGGCCCTTTCCCAATCCACCAATCGCGGGATTGCAGGACATCACACCAATCTTTCTGGCATCCAACGTAATCAATGCGGTAAGCGCGCCACTTCGTGCGGAAGCGCTCGCCGCCTCGCATCCGGCATGGCCACCGCCAACGACGATGACATCGTAAGTGTTTGTGATTGGGGACTGTGGGTTCATTGAAGACACATCGAAAACCAATCTGCCGATGTCAAGAGATCATTTATGTGTTTCACGTGAAACGTTGCGTTGTCGAGCCATGGGTAAGTATGCGGTGTTTCACGTGAGTCATGGCTGGCGCGTGTTTCACGTGAGTCACTTCCCGATGCAGAACTGCGAGAATATCACGCCGAGAAGTTCCTCGACATCTACAGCGCCAGTGATCCGGCCCAACCGATCCGTGGCAAGTCGAAGCTCCTCGGCCCTGATCTCCAGTGGTGCGTGCACATCCCGGAGTGCGCTGCCTATGTGAGAAAGTGCGTCCTGAAGCAGTTCGACGTGCCGCAATCGAGAAGGAAGAATATCGCCGGCATCACGGATTTTGAGTTCAGCGATGTCCCCAATCGTCTGAACAAGCGATGTCATCCCCTCGCCGGTAACAGTTGAAATACAATGGTCGTAGCCAGATGGCCGTTTGTGCGAGGCGGAAGCCAGATCCAGCTTGGTTCCTATTCTGACGACTTCACCGGCAGCCCAACTCGTATCGACAGGATGAGGATCAGTCAGATCCTCCAGTTTCAGAACCAGATCCGCATCCCGCCCGCGTGCCCTGGCTTTCTCGATGCCGATGCTTTCTACTTTACCGGCGCCATCCCGAATACCGGCTGTATCCGCAACAATGACTTTCAGACCGTTGATGTCCAGCACAACCTCCAGAACATCGCGCGTTGTTCCGGGTTCATCCGTAACGATCGCTGCATCCCGCCGGGCAAGTGCGTTCAGAAGGCTTGATTTGCCAGCGTTCGGCGCACCAAGAATCACCACATGAAATCCGTCCTGAATGATTTCGGCGGCAGAATACCCTCTGATGTGTGCTGAGATCTGATCAGACAGGGCAGCGACATCGGTCCACACCCGATCAGCGACAGATCCGGGAACATCGCCCTCGTCCGAAAAATCGATGTCCGCTTCGATCAGCGCCCGTGCATTCACCAACCTGTTTCGCCATTCCGCATAGAGCCTGCTTTGCGCACCGTCGGAATTGCGCTGCGCAAGTCGGCGTTGCGCCTCGGTTTCGGCATTGATGAGATCAGCCAGCGCTTCTGTCTGAACGAGGTCCAATTTGCCATTCATGAATGCGCGGCGGGTGAATTCCCCTGCTTCGGCCAGACGTACCTGCGGCAGCCTTGTTATTTCATGCAGAATGGATGACACCGTCGCCCGGCCGCCATGCACCTGAAGCTCGGCTACATCCTCACCTGTGAAACTGTGCGGCGTGGGAAAAAACAACACCAGCCCGCGGTCAAGAATTTCCTTTCCTCGCCGTAGCGTCTGCAATGACGCCACGCGAGAATCCGGGACAAATTCGCAAATCGTTTCGATAACGAATCGAGTCTGATGGCCGGAAACCCGGATCACAGCCACCCCAGAAGGCAGGCGTCCGCTGGACAATGCGACGATGGTATCCCCGAATATCATTTGATCCCTGCCTGTTTCCTCATTACCACTCGCGCAGAGCCTTCCAATCAAAGGCGATGCTATGGTCCTGCCGCCCCAGAATCTGCTTTCCGGAGAAGCCAGCCCCTATCTCCGGCAACATGCCGAAAACCCGGTTCACTGGCGGCCGTGGTCGACAGCAGCGCTGGAAGAAGCCCGGCAACTGGACCGGCCCATCCTGCTTTCCGTCGGCTACGCCGCCTGCCACTGGTGCCATGTCATGGCCCATGAGAGCTTCGAGGATGCCGATATTGCAGGGGTCATGAACCGCCTGTTCGTCAATATCAAGGTCGACCGCGAAGAACGACCGGATATCGACCAGATCTACATGGCGGCCCTGACAGCGATGGGCGATCAGGGTGGCTGGCCACTGACCATGTTTCTGACGCCGGACGCAAAACCTTTCTGGGGTGGAACCTACTTCCCGCCTCGCACCCAGTATGGGCGTCACGGATTCGTTCAGATTCTGGAAGCGGTGGCCGGTGCCTGGAACAACAAACGCGCTGATATTCTGCGCAGCGCCGATACGCTGAACGCTCATGTGCAGAGCAAGCTCGGCGCCTCGCTCCCCAGCCAGATGATCGACGCAAATGCACTGCCCGGTCTGGCAACTAACATCTACAGGATGATCGACCATGATCAGGGCGGCATCAAGGGCGCTCCGAAGTTTCCAAACGCCCCGTTCATGCACACATTATGGCTGTCCTATCTGAACTCCGGCAATACCGCTCACAAGGAGGCTGTCGTTTCCGGTCTGTGTCACATGCTTGCCGGCGGTATCTACGATCACGTCGGTGGCGGTCTCACCCGGTACTCGACCGACGCACAATGGCTTGTGCCGCATTTTGAAAAGATGCTTTACGACAACGCCCAACTGCTGAGACTTGCAAACTGGGCCTATGGCGAAACCGGGACAGAAATATTCCGGATCCGAATCGAAGAAACGATCGGGTTTCTGCTGCGCGAACTGCGCGTTGACAACGGAGCCTTTGCGTCGAGCCTCGACGCGGACAGTGATGGCGAAGAAGGGCTGTTCTACACATGGGAACAAAATGAGATTGAAGCCATTCTCGGTGAAAACTCGGCCTCCTTCTTCAGGCACTACACCCTGAGCAAACCGACTTCCTGGCACGGAAAACCTATTCTGCATCAGTCCGCCGAACAGGCAAGAAGCTTCGGGAACCGCCACGAAGAGTTAAGGCCGTCACTACAGAAGTTGTTCATAGTAAGAGAAAAAAGAATCCGTCCGGGTCGCGATGACAAGATCCTGACGGACTGGAACGGCCTGACCATAACGGCACTTGCTGAATGCGGGCGTTCTTTCGCACGTCAGGACTGGATCGATGCGGCACGCACGGCCTTCGACCATATCCTTTGCTCCGCTGATAGCGGCCGCCTGCCCCACTCCACACTAGGCGACAAGGCGCAATTTCCCGCCATGTCCAGCGACTATGCAGCCATGGCGAATGCCGCAATCTCGCTCTACGAGGCAACATGGGATGCGACCTTCATCGAACACGCCCGCCATTTCGTTGATCAACTGGAGTTGTGGCACGCGGATGAGGACAAAACCGGCTATTATCTCAGTGCCTCCGACTCCGCAGATGTGCCAATCCGCATTCGCGGTGATGTGGATGAAGCCATCCCCTCAGCCACAAGTCAGATCATAGAAGCACTGGCTCGCCTCTCGTCCATAACCGGGGATGTCACCCTCCTCGATAAAGCATGGAAAGTGGGAGAACATGCTGTCGGCCGTATCGCCAGACAGGCCTATGGGCAGGCGGGCATCATCAATGCCTGTGAAATTCTTCGCTATCAGCACAAACTGGTCATGGTAGAAAGCCAGGGGAAATCGCAGTTCGTTCCGGTAGCGAATCGATATGCCGATCCCCGCCGGGTTGATATCCTTATACGTCAGGGTGATCCGATACACATCAGTCTTCCCGGAGGAATCTCCCCCAGCTCCCATGAGGCGGGCGCCTATCTGTGCAAGGGGCAGGCCTGCCTTCCGCCCGTAAAAGCTGGTGAAGAGCTGGAACAGGCTCTGAAAACAAGCTGACTCGGCATCACCAGCTCCACGCGAACGCGAAATACGGCTCCCAACGAAAACGCCCGGAAGCGATCCGCATTCCGGGCGTTTGATGTTCAGAAAAATTCCGACTGATCAGGTGTTCATCGAATCGAAGAAATCGGAATTGGTCTTGGTCTGCTTGAGCTTGTCGATGAGGAACTCGATGGCATCTGTCGTGCCCATCGGAGCCAGAATGCGGCGCAGCACGAAAATTTTCTGCAGATCCTGACGGGCGACGAGCAGGTCCTCTTTACGGGTGCCAGACTTGAGAATGTCCATGGCCGGGAAGATGCGCTTGTCGGCAACCTTGCGGTCAAGCACGATCTCGGAATTGCCGGTGCCCTTGAACTCTTCGAAGATCACTTCGTCCATACGGCTGCCGGTGTCGATCAGCGCGGTTGCGATGATGGTGAGCGAACCGCCCTCTTCGATGTTACGCGCTGCGCCGAAGAAACGCTTCGGACGCTGCAGAGCGTTGGCATCGACACCGCCGGTCAGCACCTTGCCGGAAGACGGCACGACAGTGTTGTAGGCGCGGCCGAGGCGGGTGATCGAATCCAGCAGGATGACCACGTCGCGGCCGTGCTCGACCAGGCGCTTGGCCTTCTCGATGACCATCTCGGCCACCTGAACGTGGCGCACGGCCGGTTCATCGAAAGTCGAGGAGACAACCTCGCCCTTAACCGAGCGCTGCATATCGGTCACTTCTTCCGGACGCTCGTCGATCAGCAGCACGATCAGATAGCACTCGGGGTGATTGGTGGTGATCGAATGAGCGATATTCTGCAGGAGAACGGTTTTACCGGTGCGCGGCGGCGCCACGATCAGCCCGCGCTGGCCCTTGCCCAGCGGTGCGACCAGATCGATCACGCGGGCCGAAATGTCCTTGCCTGTCGGCACTTCCATTTCCATCTTCAGCCGCTCATTCGGATAGAGCGGCGTCAGATTGTCGAAATGGATCTTGTGGCGGATTTTCTCCGGATCGTCGAAATTGATCGTATTGACCTTGAGAAGCGCGAAATAGCGTTCGCCTTCCTTCGGGCTGCGGATCGGACCTTCGACGGTATCACCCGTCTTCAGCGAAAAACGGCGGATCTGCGAGGGCGAGATATAGATATCGTCCGGACCCGGCAGATAGTTGGCGTTGGCCGAACGCAGAAAGCCGAAGCCATCCTGCAGGACTTCCACCACACCATCGCCGATGATTTCGATGTCCTGCGCCGCCAGCTTTTTCAGAATGGCGAACATCAGCTCCTGCTTGCGCATGACGCTGGCGTTCTCCACTTCAAGCGATTCGGCATAAGCGATCAGCTCAGGCGGCTTCTTGTTCTTGAACTCTGCGAGTTTCATTTCCTGCATGGCGGGACTCTGGGTGTGCTTGGCGGGGAATAAGCGAATGCTATGAAGACGCCGGACGCGGTCGATCTGAAGAAAACAAACGGCGCATGGCTAAAAGGAGGGCCTTCCTTTTACCGCCGCCACCGCCAAAGAGCAAGACGCCTTTTAGGTTCTCAGAAAGGCTTCACGATCACCAGAATGACGATCACGATCATCAAAACGGTCGGAACTTCATTGACGATTCGCCAGTGCCTGGCCGGTTTGGTGTTACGGTCCTCGGCAAACTTCCGCACCGCTCCGGACAGATAACCATGCACCCCGGACATCGCCACGACAGCAGCGATCTTGCCGTGCAGCCAGCCGCCCTGAAATCCGAAACCCTTCCAGGCGAGCCACAGGCCAAAAACCCAGCTTGCGATCATGGCGGGATTGATGATGGCGCGCAGCAGGCGCCGTTCCATGATCTTGAAGGTCTCGGACTGCACGGAGCCCTTCTGTGCATCCGCATGATAGACGAACAGGCGCGGCAGATAGAGCATGCCAGCCATCCACGAGATCACCGCGATGACGTGAAACGCCTTGATCCAGTTATAGGCCTCTTCCGAAGCATAGAAAAAAAGCACGGCCGTCAGGGCGATGAGGATGACGACCGCCACCAGTGCCCGTACGGCCGCGATGCGGTTGCTTGCCTGAACGGGTTCGCTCATCTGTCCGTTTCTCCGCGAACCTGACGCACCATCGCCTCGACATGCGCAACTGGCGTTTCGGGAACGATGCCATGGCCGAGATTGAAGATGAACGGTCCATCCTTCATGGCGTTCAGGATCGCCGACACGCCATCAGACAGCGCTTTGCCGCCTGCGACCAGACGCAAGGGGTCGAGATTACCCTGCACGGCTCCATCCTTCTGCAATTCGATTGCCTGCGACAATGGCACGGACCAGTCGAGCCCGAGACCCGTTACGCCGGTTTTGTGGCGATAGGAGCTGTAGTTGGCGCCGGCACCCTTGGGGAAACCGATTACCGGCACATCAGGATAAACCTCATGGACCTTGCGCACGATACGTGCGACCTGCTCAACGCAGAAAGCTTCAAAAGAAGCCTCATCCAGAACACCGGACCAGGAATCGAAGATCTGCACCGTATCGGCGCCGGCTTCTATCTGCCGGATGAGATAGGCGGCCGACTGATCGGCGAGAACGGCCAGCAGCTTCCTGAAAGCTTCCGGTTCACGATAAGCGAACAGCCGTGCCGGCGCCTGGTCGGGGGTTCCGTGACCGGCGATCATATAGGTGGCAACGGTCCAGGGCGCGCCACAAAAACCGATCAGCGTCGTTTCATCCGGCAGCTGACGGCGCAGACGCCGCACCGTTTCATAGACGGGTTCCAGATTCACGTGAAACGTTTGGGTATCGAGCGCCTCGATTTCAGCCGCCGTGATCGGTGTCATCAGCGGTCCCCGGCCCTCTTCAAAGCGCAGATCGCGGCCGAGCGCATGAGGAACCACGAGAATATCGGAGAACAGAATGGACGCATCAAAGCCGAAGCGTTCGATTGGCTGCAACGTCACTTCGACAGCCCGGTCGGGATTGTAGCAGAGGTCGAGGAAGGAACCGGCCTGCTTCCGGGTATTCCGGTACTCGGGCAGATAGCGCCCTGCCTGGCGCATCATCCATAGCGGAGGCGGGAAAACGGCCTCGCCTTTCAGAACCCGCATCATCTTCCGGTCGGCGCTCATTGCGTCTCGCTTTCAGGATCTGAATCTAAAAACAAATCTCTCTTATGAGAGAATCTTTTGATTCTATGAGTCTGTTGGAATCGGTGATTGTGATCTTTCCCGTTTTCCGGATTTGAAAGCCATCCAGCATTTTGTCGCGACCAAACTTGTCCAGACTGGAAAAGGTTGGGGATCGGAAAAGAAAATTCTGCTGAATCAAGCCTGTTGCAGATGTTTCATGATTCAGCGGCTTGTGGATTTCAGACTCATTTCCGGAATGCTCCACGCTTTTGTCCCCAGCGTGAAAACGAAATGCACGCAGGCATGAATTGTGGACAAACAGGCATCTGATACAGTCGCCCGGCCTGAGAGGCGGAATTCATCCCCTCTTGTCCACAGTCGCCCACAGAGCCGGATGTATGGTGTGAACAAGCCACAAAGTTTCTTTCATCTGCACATGATTTCTGACGCGACGGGCGAGACTCTTCTGGCCGCGGGCCGCGCTGCATCCGCGCAATACAAGGATGCACGGGCGATCGAGCACATCTATCCGCTGATCCGCAACGAAAAGCAGCTGATGAAGGTGTTCGAGGAGATCGAGGAGGAGCCGGGCATCATCCTCTATACGGTCGTGGACCAGAAGCTCGCACGCATCATAGACGATCATTGCGCCTCGATGGGGCTGCCCTGCGTTTCGGTACTCGAACCGGTGCTGACCGTATTCCAGTCCTATCTCGGCACGCCGGCCGGTCGGAGGGTGGGCGCTCAGCATGTTCTGGATGCCGATTACTTCCGCCGCATCGACGCGCTCAACTTCACCATGGAGCATGATGACGGGCAGTTGCCGGTCGATATGGATGATGCCGATGTGGTGCTGATCGGCATCTCGCGCACGTCAAAGACCCCGACCAGCATCTATCTCGCCAATCGCGGCATCAAGACCGCCAATATCCCCATTGTTCTGGATGTTCCCGTGCCTGACAGTCTGGTCAAGGCCAGAAAGCCGCTGATCGTGGGGCTGATCGCCACCGCCGAACGCATATCCCATATCCGCCAGAACAGGACGCTCGGCAACACCACCGGTTTCGAGGGCGGCACCTATATCGACAGGGCCTCGATCACCGAGGAACTGGCCTATGCGCGCAAGATCTGCACCCGCTACAACTGGCCGATGATCGACGTCAGCCGCCGTTCGATTGAGGAGACGGCGGCGGCTATTCTTGCCCTGCGCAACAAGAGCCGGTAATCGCTGGCATAGTGAACCGAAGCGTGAAAACCGAAGCCGGACTATCCAGATGACGGAAAAACTCGTTCTTGCCTCAGGCAGCCCTTTCCGCAAGGCCATGCTGGTCAGTGCCGGAGTGGATGTGGAAGCGGTTCCGGCCGAGATCGATGAGCGCGCCGTGGAAGCCCCGCTGCAGGACAGCGGTGTCTCTCCGGAAGATGTCGCCGTCATCCTTGCCGAAGCCAAGGCACTGGAAGTGAGCGAGCGTCGGCCCGGTGCGCTGGTTCTGGGTTGCGACCAGACGCTTTCGCTGGGCGATGAGGTGTTTCACAAACCGGCGGGCATGGAAGGCGCGCGCCGTCATCTTCTGGCGCTGTCTGGAAAGACCCATCAGCTGAACAGCGCGGCGGTTCTGGTCCGCAACGGCGAGGTTTTGTGGCGCCATGTCGGCATCGCCAATCTCACCATGCGCAAGCTGGAGCCTGCTTTTATCGGAAGGCATCTGGCGCGTGTCGGCGACAAGGCCCTGTCCAGCGTTGGGGCCTATCAGATCGAGGGCGAGGGCATTCAGCTTTTCGAGAAGGTCGAGGGCGATCACTTCACCATTGTCGGCCTGCCGCTGCTGCCGCTGCTGAGCGAACTGCGCCGGCTGGGAGCGATCGATGGCTGAAGCAATGAACAAGGCCTTCGTCATCGGCCATCCCATCGCCCATTCGCGGTCGCCTAAAATTCACGGCCACTGGCTGAAGGCCCATGCTCTCGCCGGCAGCTATGAGGCGATAGATGTCGCCCCGGCCGATCTGCCGGAATTTGTTGCCGGCCTGCGCAAGAACGGGTTTTGCGGAGGCAATGTCACCATTCCGCACAAGGAAGCCGTGTTCGCGCTGGTCGACCGGATCGATCCTGCTGCGGAACAGATCGGTGCGGTCAACACGCTGTGGTTCGAAGGTGAGACCCTGGTCGGCGGCAACACCGATGCGCATGGCTTTGCGGCGAATCTCGATGAATTTGCACCGGGCTGGGCCGAAAACGGTCCAGCGGTCGTTTTGGGAGCTGGGGGCGCGGCGCGTGCCATCATTCATGCCCTGAAGGAACGGGGCGTGCGCGATATCCGCATCGTCAACCGTACCCTGTCGCGTGCGCAGGAACTGCGGGATCGGTTTGGAGCCGGCATCACCGCCCATGAAATGGCAGCGGTGAACGAATTGCTGGATGATGCCGGTCTGCTGGTGAACACCACGGCGCTTGGCATGCATGGCAATGAGGGATTGCCCGCCGACCCCGCCGGTCTGCCTGAAAAGGCCATCGTTACCGATATCGTCTATGTTCCGCTGGAAACGCCACTGTTGGCCGCCGCGCGGGCACAAGGCCTGAAATGCGTGGACGGGCTCGGCATGTTGTTGCATCAGGCGGTGCCGGGTTTCGAACGCTGGTTCAGCCGTCGCCCGGAAGTCACGGCCGAATTGCGTAACCTCGTTCTTGCCGATCTGGCGGGTAGCTGATGATTGTGCTCGGCCTGACCGGATCGATCGGCATGGGAAAATCCGCGACGGCGCGGATTTTTCAGGAGGAAGGCGTTCCGTTTCACGATTCCGATGAAGCCGTTCATCGTCTGTATGCGGGAGTGGCAGCGCCTCTGGTGGAGGCTGCCTTTCCGGGCACCACGGTGAAGGGTGTCGTCGACCGCGCCGAACTCGGCAAGCGGGTTCTGGGCAACCCCGCGGCCCTGAAGCGGTTGGAAGAAATCGTCCATCCGCTGGTGCGCGCCGATGCCGACCGGTTTCTCGCCGAACAGCGTGCCGCCGGAGCGCAGCTGGCGGTGCTCGACATACCGCTTCTGTTCGAAACCGGCGGCAGGGAGCGGGTCGATAAAGTCGTCGTCGTTTCCGCACCCGCCGAAGCCCAGCGCGAACGGGTGCTGGCGCGGCCCGGCATGACGCCGGAAAAGTTCGAGTCCATTCTGGCAAAGCAGATGCCTGATGCTGAAAAACGCCGTCTGGCAGATTATGTTGTCGATACCGGCAGCGGTTTCGATGTCACCCGCGCTCATATCCGCCGCATCATTGCCGAACTGGCAGGAGACAGGGCCGGGCAGGCTGATCGCTGAACAGGTCGGCGATCCGGTATTTTGACAGACTGGCTCAGGAGAGCAAAACAGTGCGTGAAATCATATTCGATACGGAAACCACGGGGCTCGATTCACGCGAGGATCGCATCATCGAGATCGGTGGTATCGAGCTGCTGAACCGGTTTCCGACCGGGCGCACCTTTCACCACTACATCAATCCGCAGGGTCGCCAGATTCACCCCGATGCGCAGGCCGTGCATGGTATCAGCGCCGAGGATCTGGTGGGCAAGCCCGGCTTTTCCGACATTGCGGACGAATTCATGGGTTTTTTCGAAGGCGCGCGGCTGGTGGCCCACAACGCCAGTTTCGACATCAATTTCATCAACGCCGAACTGGCCCGCATCGGTCAGCCGCCGGTAGCGCCCGATCTGGTGGTCGACACGCTGGCACTTGCCAAGCGCAAGCACCCGATGGGCCCGAATTCGCTGGATGCGCTGTGCCGCCGCTACGGCATCGACAACAGCCACCGCACCAAGCACGGCGCGCTGCTCGACTCCGAGCTTCTGGCGGAAGTCTATATCGAGCTGATCGGCGGCAAGCAGGCAGCACTCGTGCTGGATGCGGCCGTCAAGACGGGTGTCGAACAGGTCCGCGCTGAAACCACCGAAGTGAAGATAAGCGCCCGCCCCTCGCCCCTGCCGCCGCGGCTGAGCGAGGCCGAACGTGCCGCCCATGCCGCGCTGGTTGAATCGATGGGTGAAAAGGCTCTCTGGCTTCAGGCCGCGGATCGAAGCGCATCCTGATCGGCATGCGTTCAAAACGCATTTATCTTATTGATTTTATTGAATTAATAAAATGTGAAGCCAACAAAAAACCCGGCGCGAGGCCGGGTTTTTGATAGTGCCGTTCTGGCGGTGGCTCAGCTCACCTGAACCTTGGAAGCAGCCTGATCCTCGGCGATCTTCTGCTGGAACATCTGCGCGAAATCGATCGGGTCGAGCATCAGCGGCGGGAAGCCGCCATTGCGGGTTGCGTCGGCAATGATCTGGCGCGCGAAGGGGAACAGCAGGCGCGGGCATTCGATGAACAGCAGCGGCAGCATGTGCTCCTGCGGGAAGCCGTCGATGTTGAAGACGCCGCCATAGAGAAGCTCGACATTGAACAGAACGTCTTTGTCGACGGTGGCCTTCGCGGTCAGCGACAGGTGCACGTCGAACTGCTTCTCCGAAAGCGGATTGGCGTTGACGTTGACGTTGATGGCAATGCCCGGAGCCTTGTCGCGGCCGCGCAGCGAATTCGGCGCGCCGGGGCTCTCGAAGGACAGATCCTTCACATACTGAGCCAGCACATTGAGCGTCGGCTGCTGCTGGGTTGCGGTGCCATTGCCGTTGCCGGCTTTCTTTTCATTCTCGTCGGCCATGAGCCCTGTTCCTGTTTTCGGACCGTGTGGCCCCGAGGTGGATTCGCGGGGTTGGCTATCACGGCAGGGCAGCCAAGACAAGGTTTTGGCTTTTTACCGGGAACGAAGCGGTTATTCGTCAGGAAGCCGCCGCCATGGCGAATTCTCATCCGGCTTGCCGTTTCTTCTGAAGTCTTCGCTGTCGAGATCGATCGTATGATCGTCCTGTTCGCGCCGGAAACCGCCCCTGGTGAACTGGCCCCCGCCGAACTGGCCGGCAACAACGACGCGGCGCCCCACAAGGCGCCAGAAAAGCGCGCGTACCGGCGGCAGAAGCACCAGAAGACCGATGATCGAGGTGATGAAGCCCGGGATGATGAGCAGGATGGCGGCGAGCACGCCCATGGCGCTGTTTGCCAGCTGCAGGCCGGGGTCATTGCCTGCTTCCACTGCCGAGCGCACCTTGTTCATGGCGCCGAGGCCCTGATAGCGAAGCAATATGCTGCCGGCGAGTGTGGACGCGATGACAAGGCCGACGGTAGCCAGCGCTCCGACCTGCTTGCCGACAACGACAAAGCCCGCGATCTCCGCCAGCGGCAGCAACAGAAAGAGCAGAGGAAAGAGAGAAACACGCAAATTTGTAACCGTTTGCTGGTCGTTTACGCTGGCGGCCTCATTTGCCGCTGGCACTGGACCCTACAGATAGGTATGCGTGCCTTTGATTTGAATGATTGTGTCTCGCGTTCTATATGTTTTGATAGGATGACGCCAGACGGGTGCTGTGCGTTGGTTACAGCCGAAAAAGGGATTGATTGGCGCGCGCATGGAATTCTTCGACTTCGGCACGATTTTCTTCATGATCGCGGCAGTGGTGATCTTCTTCCAGCTGCGCAATGTGCTCGGTCGCCGTACCGGCAGCGAACGTCCCCCCTTCGATCCTTATTCCTCCCGCAAGGCAGAAAAGCCGGCCGCCGCCGATGGGGACAATGTGGTGGCGCTGCCGCGCAAGCGCGGCGAAGCAGCTCCCGAAGCCTATGCCTCCATCGATGCGGTCGCCGCCCCCGGCAGCGAGCTGAACCGTGGCATGAGGGCGATTCGCGACAACGATGCCTCTTTCGATCCGAAGGGCTTCGTCGACGGCGCCAAGATGGCGTATGAAATGATCGTGATGGCCTATGCCGACGGCGACCGCAAATCGCTCAAGAACCTGCTGTCGCGCGAGGTCTATGACGGTTTCGTTGCCGCCATTTCGGATCGCGAGGCGCGGGGCGAGAAAATCCAGTCTTCCTTCGTCGGCATCGACAAGGCCGAGATCGTTTCCGCCGAGATGAAGGGCAGCGAAGCCCACGTCACGCTGCGCATCGTCAGCGAGCTGATTTCGGCGACGCGCGACAAGGCCGGCGAAATCATCGATGGCGACCCGGAAACGGTTGCCGAGGTCAAGGATGTGTGGACCTTCGCCCGTGACACCCGCTCGCGCGATCCGAACTGGAAGCTGGTCGCCACCGAAGCCGAAGACTGACCGACTGGGCGATTTCGTCCGGTGGCCGACAGGAAAGCCTCTTCGTTCAGCCCGGCCAGTTTCGGGACAATCCCCGGCTGGCAAACCGATGACCATCTGGCCGCTTTCGACGCTTTCCGCCGTTCAGCCCACCATGTTCTGACACGGCCCTACCGCAGCGGATCGCTGGGCATCCGCTTCGAGGCTTTCGCAGAGGCCTATCATCAGGCGCGTACCCTTTCGCCATCCAATCGCAGTGAGGCGCGTACTTTCTTTGAGCGCTGTTTCGTGCCGTTTCATGTGACGCCGGATCCCGGTGGTCACGGGGGCCATCGTGGATTCGTCACCGGCTTCTATGAGCCGCAGGTCGAAGCGTCGCCGGTCAGGACCGGACGCTTCACCGTACCGCTGCTGTCGCGTCCGCCCGACCTGATCGACATCGATGACGCCAATCGTCCCCACGGCATGGACCCCTATCTGGCCTTTGCGCGTGACACTGGGGCCGGGCCGGTCGAATATCATGACCGCGCGGCAATCGAGCAGGGCGCGCTGACGGGGCGCGGGCTCGAGATCGCCTGGCTGGAGAACAAGGTCGATGCCTTCTTCATCCATGTGCAGGGCGCGGCGCGGCTTGCCATGACGGATGGGCGCAATATCCGCGTCACCTATGCGGCCAAATCCGGCCAGCGCTTCACCGGTGCTGGCCGGGTGCTGGCCGATCTCGGTGAAATTCCGCTTTCCGAAGTCACCATGCAGTCGATCCGCGCGTGGTTCCGCAGCAATCCCGGCCGGGTGGACGAGATATTGTGGCAAAACCGCTCCTATATCTTCTTCCGTGAGGCTTCGGTGGACGACCCGGAGCTCGGCCCTGTCGCTGCGGCCAAGGTGCCGCTGACGCCCGGCCGCTCTGTCGCGGTGGACCGCCTGCTGCATACGTTCGGGACCCCTTTTTTCATCGACGCACCGGAACTGACCGTTTTCGAGGGAAAGCCGTTCCGGCGGCTGATGATCGCGCAGGATACCGGATCGGCCATCGTCGGACCGGCGCGAGGCGATCTGTTCGCGGGTTCGGGGCATGCGGCGGGCGAGATTGCCGGAGTGGTGCGCCATCAGGCCGATTTTTATGCCCTTGTGCCGCGGCCGCTTGCAGATCATTTCTCATCCATTACGGATGCGAATCGATGACGCGACGGCCGCAAAAGACATTGAGCGACGAGGATCGGGTTCTGTGGGGCCTGGTGGCACGCTCGGCTGTGCCGCTGAAAGGCCGCGCGCAGCCGCCGCCCATCGATGTGGCGGAGCCGGCGGCGATTGCGCCCCCTGCGCCCTCACCTTCCGGTCCGATTTCTCAGCCACAGGCCAAGGCCAGCCTCCCTGCGGCGCCGCGCAGCCTCGACCGCCCCACCCTCGACAAGCTCGCCAGGGGGCGTCTGCCGATCGAGGGGCGCGTCGATCTTCATGGCATGACGCAGGATGAGGCCTATTCGCTGCTGTTCTCCTTCCTCCACCGCGCCCATGCGGGAGGGCTGCGCTATGTTCTGGTCATCACCGGCAAGGGCTCGTCGTCCGGCGGCGACGGCGTGTTGCGCCGTTCTGTTCCGGCATGGCTGGCAACGCCGGCCTTTCGCATGTTCGTGTCGAGCCATGAGCATGCGGCGCGTCATCATGGTGGCTCGGGAGCGATCTACGTGCGCCTGCGCAGGACAAGGTAAGGGCAGATGACGCCGCTGGGCGAAAAAATCCGCGAGCTGCGGCAGGAGCGCGGCGCCAGCCAGAAGGAGATGGCGGCGGCCATCGGGGTCAGCCCCGCCTATCTGTCGGCGCTGGAGCATGGGCGGCGCGGCGCGCCGAGCTGGACCCTGATCCAGAAGATCATCGGCTATTTCAACATCATCTGGGATGAAGCGGAGGAGTTCCAGCGCATCGCGCAGGCTTCGCATCCGCGTGTGAAGGTCGACACCTCCGGCCTGTCGCCGGCCGCCACCGAGCTCGCCAACCTGCTGGCGGAAAACATCGCGCGCATGGACGAGGCGGAACTGCGCGCCATCACCGCCCGTATCCGCGAGGTTCTGGCGCGCCGCCGGTAAATAGCCGCTCGGCTGGCGTGCAGGAAATCAGGCGTCGCGGATCTGATAGTCCTTCACCGCCGTGAAGCGGATCGCCTTCCAGCGTTCGGCCTCATAGTTGAGCGAAAACTCGTGCTGGGCGAGGAACACCGGATCGTCATCGAGGTCGCGGGCGATGTCGCCGCGATGCGCCTCGACGAAGCGGTTCAGCTCCGCCTTTTCATCGGCGTCGATCCAGCGGCAGACGGAAAAGCGCGAAATCTCGAAATCGACCGGCAGGCCGTATTCGATGTTGAGCCGCTCCTTCAGCACGTCGAGTTGCAGCGCGCCGACCACGCCGACGATTGCCGGCGAGCCGTCTTCCGGAGAAAACAGCTGCACGACGCCCTCTTCCGCCATCTGGTGGAGCGCGTCCTTGAGCTTCTTGGCCTTCATGGCGTCGCCGAGGCGTACGCGGCGCAGGATTTCCGGCGCGAAGTTCGGCACGCCGCGGAACAATATGTCCTCGCCCTCGGTCAGCGTGTCGCCGATGCGCAGCGTGCCGTGGTTGGGAATGCCCACCACGTCGCCGGCATAGGCCTCGTCGGCGGTGATGCGCGAACGGGCAAAGAAGAACTGCGGCGCCGACAGCGACATCGGCTTGCCGGTGCGCACCAGCTTGGCCTTCATGCCGCGCTGAAGCACGCCCGAGCACACGCGCACGAAAGCGATGCGGTCGCGGTGGTTCGGGTCCATATTGGCCTGGATCTTGAAGACGAAGGAGGTCATCTTGTCTTCTGTGGCCTCGACCGTGCGGGTGTCGGCTTCCTGCGCGCGCGGCGGCGGGCCGAAGGCGCCGAGCGCCTCGATCAGGTCGCGCACGCCGAAATTGCGCAGCGCCGAGCCGAAATAGACGGGCGTGAGGTGGCCTTCAAGGAAAGCGTCGCGATCGAAGGGACGGCAGGCTTCGCGCGCGAGTTCCGTTTCCTCGATGAAGGCCGCGCGGTCGTTTTCCGGCAAAAGGCCGGCGGCACGGTTGGAATCCGGGCCATGCACGGCGGTTCGTTCGGTTTCCGCATCGCCGCGGCGCACCGCGTTTTCTGCCAGATGATAGGTGCCGGCAAAAGTCTTGCCCTGCCCGATCGGCCAGGTCACGGGTGCGGTGTCGAGGGCGAGCTTCTCCTCGATCTCGTCGAGAATCTCGAAGGTGTCGCGGGCCTCGCGGTCCATCTTGTTGACGAAGGTGATGATGGGAATGTCGCGCAGGCGGCAGACTTCGAACAGCTTGAGCGTCCGTGGCTCGATACCGCGCGCGGCGTCGATGACCATCACTGCGGCATCGACGGCCGACAGGGTTCTGTAAGTATCGTCGGCGAAGTCCTCGTGGCCCGGCGTGTCGAGCAGGTTGAAGACGTTGTCGCCATATTCGAAGGTCATCACCGAGGTGACGACCGAGATGCCGCGCTCGCGCTCGATCTTCATCCAGTCGGAGCGGGTCTGGATCTTGTCCTTCTTGGCCTTGACCTCGCCGGCAAGCTGGATGGCGCCGCCGAACAAAAGCAGCTTTTCCGTCAGCGTCGTCTTGCCCGCGTCCGGGTGCGCGATGATCGCGAATGTCCGGCGGCGCTTCACCGCCTCTTGAATCGTCTCTGCCATGTCAGGAATCCCGTCTGGTGGCGGGCTTCTAGCAATAACGGAGAAGGCTGTCGAACATAAATGGTTCGGGTAGACTGCATATGCGGCACTGGTCTATTCGCAAGGCCTGCTGTAAGCGGAACCGCCGGGGCGTATCGCCGTTGAGGTGGCACCCCTGCCCTGCCCGATCAGTCTCGATAGGATTTGCGCCATGTCCTCCTCCCAGCCCGCTTCCGTGATTGGCCCCACCGTTGGCTTCGTGCGCCTGCCGCATGCCGCCGATCTGCCCTTGCCCGCCTATGAAAGCAGGGGCGCGGCCGGCATGGATCTGCGCGCGGCGATCCCCGAGGATCGGTCCATCCTCATCCTGCCCGGCAAGCGGGCGCTGGTGCCGACCGGCCTGATCATGGAAATCCCCGAGGGCATGGAAGGTCAGGTCCGCCCGCGCTCCGGCCTTGCGCTGAAGCACGGCATCACCTGCCTGAACACGCCCGGCACCATCGACAGCGACTATCGTGGCGAGGTGCAGGTGCTGCTGGTCAATCTCGGCGATGAGGATTTCTCCGTCAGCCGCGGCATGCGCATCGCCCAGATCATTTTCGCACCCGTCACGCAGGTGCGCACCGAGGAGCGCACGCTGGCCAGCGATACATCGCGCGGCTCCGGCGGGTTTGGCTCGACCGGAACCGCCTGAGCCACCCGGTTTCGATTGCCGGAGCAAGCTTTCTAAAAAAAGCCTCAGATCGGCCCGGAGGGGCCGACCAGATGCACGGGGATATGCGCCCGCGCCAGCACGCGATAGGGTTCCTGGCTCCACATCATGCTGCGGATGAGCCAGGGCCTTTTCGGGTCCGTGCCCATGATGATGGACCGGCAGTTCTGCCGCCTTGCCTCATTCAGGATGCTCTTGCCGGGATTGCGGGTGGTGACGATGTGGCCATCGGCATCCACGCCCGCTTTCTCGAGCTCGCCTATGGCCCACCGGACATTGTCCTGCTGCTCGGCCATCTCGTTTTTGCTGGGACGCAGGCCCGGATTGGGCAGGCCGAAGCTGGTGCCCCACAGGCGTGCAATGGTCAGAACCCGCGCCTGGCCGCCCCCATCCCGAAGCATGCGGACGGCCGTTTCGATCACATCCGCGCTGAACCGCCGCCCTTCCGAGGCAATCAGCACCCGCTGTGCGACCTGCGGATCGCACGCCCGTGGCGAGCGCCTGAAAAGGTTGCGGATCATACGCTGCGCTCCTCAGTTGCCCGACGTGGCCATTTCTGCGGCCGCGTAGCCGTTTCGGGCATCTTCCCACTTCCGGTACCAGTAGAGTGGCAGGTACATGAACGTCGCCGCTATGCCGAGGAAGTAGTAGATCGCCTGACCGCCGATGTAGGAGTAGATGATGCCACCACACAGCCACACGAAGAAATACAGCGCTGCCAGCGCCAGAGCGATGTATTTGAAATACTCCGGCAGCCGGAACGGGCGATGCACGTTGGGGCGGTCCTTGCGCAGCAGATAATAGGCGATCAGCACCGGCACGAACGAACCGAGATATCCGACGTTGGAGAAGGAGTAGATCTCGATCGCCCCGCCCATGAAGGCGATGAGCAGACTGGCGCCGACATTGGTCATCATGGCGCGGTCCGGCACGTGATACCTGTTCAGATGCTGGTAGAAGCGCGGAAACTGCCCATCCAGCGACATCTGATAGAGCGAGCGCGAGCAGCCCATCAGCGAGTTCAGGGCTGAGAGCACCAGAGCGATGATCAGCATGATCGCCATCAGCCATTCCATCACCGCTCCGGCCACACCGGGGAAGATGTTGCTGGCGAAGGTGACGAACATCGTCTTCGGATCGACAAGGGCAGGGTCCGAGATGGCCTGTGCGCCCAGCACAACGACGAACGAAACCGGCAGCATCGTGTAGACGAACACGCCGTAACCGCCCTCGAGCGTCATGGCGATACGGGCATCGCGGCCGGGGTTCCTGCACTCGCCGATGTAGCAGGCCGCCGCTTCATAGGCGATCACGGTCCACAACAGCGGGAAGGCATAGGCGATGTACATGATCCATGCCGGATACCCGCCGACGGGATCGAAGAAGCTCGATCCGTCGAGATGCGGGAAACCGGCAAGCTCGCTCCAGTTGGCGGCATCGAGGTTGAAGATGAAGCCGATCGACAAAAAAGTGAGCGGGATCATCGACAGAACCGCCAGTATAGTCGCCATCGAAGTGCCGAAGCGGATGCCGAGATAGGCGGGAATCGACAGGATGATCAGCCCGACCGCCGTGATGCCCAGCGTCCAGTACGGAATGAAGGTGCTGATCGGCGTGATCCCCTGCGTCGCGTCCAGCCCGAACAGGTGGGTGATGTAGAACGAGGCGAGGATCATGTTGAGCGGTGCCACGGGCATCCATCCCACCCAGTACATCCAGGCAGTGACGCCGTTTACATGCGGCGCCAGCCGCGGCCAGCGGTTCCTGTAGGCCGGATAGGCATAGGATGGAGACCCGCCGGTACGGCCCGGCATCATCGCCGACAGTTCCGCCAGCAGAAGACACAGCAGAACGCCGGTCAGTGTGAAAAAGGTGATGAAGGGAATGTAGGATGCGCCGAATACGGTCAGGAAGGCCGGCGCAGCACCGGTTACAAGGATGGTTCCGGCAAGACCGATGACAAAGGCGCCCCACCAGTTCGTGCCGGTCTGAAGATTGCCCTGCTCGTATTCAAGGACGTCGGTGGCTCCTCCGCTCGGGCTCATCTTGCGTCCTCCCTCACGGCCGGGCGTCGCATCGACGGGCTGGTGTGAGCCGGGCATCCGGCGGTCGCCATGGGTCCGGCCATCGCGATGAAGATGGCATGCTGTGGATCGGTAAAAGTCATCGAGTGTCCTCCTCCTCCTGACTTGTACGTGGTCGTTTTCTTCTGTTCTTACCTGCCTGCTCTGCTGGAGTTCGGCGCTCTCGCGGCCGCGGTCCGGGACTCCAGAAACACATCTGCCGGGCTGCCGGTCACAGCCCCTGCACCGGTTTTCGAAGCAAAAAAAGCCCCCCGCGCTCCAACGTGGTTGCGAGCGCGTCTGGCAGCTGCGAAGTCCGGCATTCCCATGCATCGGCCCGATCGGATTGGCTGTCTGCGTGTTCTGACGCGAACACGACCTTGCCGGTGTCGCAACAATGCGATCCCGGCAGGACAGCCAGGGCAATACGGGCCATGCAGATGTGACCGCGGGCGGATCTCGGACGGAGGTCCCCCTTAAGGGAACGCTCCCGTTTTACCTGCTTTCAAAGGGGCTGCGCGCGATGGTGCGCAACGGCCTTTTCAGGCAGGTTCCGGATGTCCGCTTCCGATCCGTAATTCATTCCTCCCCTTCGACAAACCACGGGTAATGAATCGAAGAACCGTTATGTGTCGGATGAAGTTGTTTTTCCATTCTTGATTCATTTTAAGAAAAAACATTTCATATGATGCAATCAGGTCACAAGGTCACCCCGATGTCAACCGGATATTGCCGTTGCGGAAAATCCGGATTTTCCCGAAATGAAATCAGGATTAAGTATCTGAATATAATATATATTTTTCTCGTCATAAAACGGGCGACACGCATCCCGCCTGTTCCGGAGCCTGGGTGAGTTCGGCTAAATGGTGAAGGCCGGTGGCTCAAAATGCCGGCATCAGGGCGTTTGTTGCAGGAAGTACAATTCTGATTTGCCGTGCCGTTTTTCACTCGCTAGGATCGATTTGAACCGATCATGTCCGGGCGAGCGTTGCTATGGAAAATATCTCCGACAAGGGCGCGGTTTTTCGCGAACTGCACGCTTCAACCTTCGTAATCCCCAATCCGTGGGATGTGGGTACGGCAAGGCTTCTGCAATCGCTGGGCTTCCGGGCGCTTGCAACGACCAGCGCGGGCTTCGCCTTCTCGCGGGGCCTGCCGGATGGAGGCGTCAGCTTCGAGGCCATGATTGCCCACTGCCGGGAGATCGTCGGGGCGACGGACCTGCCGGTCTCGGCGGATCTGGAAAAGGGCAAGGGTGACAGTCCCGAAAGTGCGGCTGAAACGGTGTTCGCGGCGGCAGCGGCGGGGCTTGCGGGCTGTTCGCTGGAGGACTTTTCCGGCGACGAAGACAGGCCGATCTATGAATTTTCCCACGCGGTCGAGCGTGTGGCGGCGGCGGTCGAAGCGGCGCGGGCTCTCAAGAACGATTTCGTGTTCACCGCCCGGGCCGAGAATTTCCTGCATGGCGTTCCCGATCTGGACGATACGATCAGGCGGCTTCAGGCTTTCGGGAACGCGGGAGCCGATGTTCTCTACGCGCCGGGGCTCGCCGACATCGGCCAGGTGCGCACGCTGTGCGCCGCTCTGGAGAAGCCGGTCAACGTGCTGGCAAATCCCGCCTTCACCGTTGCCGCTCTCGCCGATGCCGGGGCAAAACGCATTTCGCTCGGCTCGAAGCTGACCACCTGCGCTTTCGGCGCTGTGGAAAGGGCGGCAAGGGAAATTCTGGAAAGCGGCACCTTCGCCTTCGTCCGCGAGGCCATGGACTTCGACCGTCTGCAGGAAATGTTCCAGCCACTCGATTGATCGCCCCACCCGCTATGCAAACCCATCCTGATGATCTACCACCGGCCAGCCTTCTGGCTGCCTGAAGACAAATCTGCCCGCATCGGAGAGGACTGCATGCCGGACTATGACGTGTTGTGCATCGGCAATGCCATTGTCGATATCATTGCCCAGAGCGACGAAAGCTTCCTTACCGAGAACGGCATCATCAAGGGTGCGATGAACCTCATCGATGCCGAACGCGCCGAACAGCTCTATGCGCGCATGGGGCCCGCGGTGGAAGCCTCCGGCGGATCGGCCGGCAACACAGCGGCGGGCATCGCCAGCTTCGGCGGCAGGGCGGCTTTCTGCGGCAAGGTGGCCGACGATCATCTCGGCGGCATCTATGCGCATGACATCCACGCGCTCGACGTGGCCTTCGACACCGCGCCGCTTGCCGGCACGCCGCCCACGGCGCGCTGCATGATTTTCGTCACGCCCGATGGCGAGCGTTCGATGAACACCTATCTCGGCGCCTGCGTGGAGTTCGGGCCGGAGGATATCGAGCCTGAAAAGATCTCCGGTTCGAAAGTCGTCTATTTCGAAGGCTATCTGTGGGACCCGCCGCGCGCAAAGGAAGCGATGCGCGAGGCGGCGCGGATTGCCCATGAAGCGGGGCGGGAAGTGGCGATGACGCTCTCCGACAGCTTTTGCGTCGACCGCTACCGCGACGAGTTTCTGGAGCTGATGCGCAGCGGCACAGTCGACATCGTTGTGGCCAACGACCATGAGATCAAGGCGCTTTACCAGACCGCCTCTTTCGACACCGCGCTGGAGGCCCTGCGCAGGGATTGCAGGCTTGCCGCCGTCACCCGCTCCGAACAGGGTTCGGTGATCGTGCGGGGCGACGAAACCGTGAAGATCGATGCCATTGCGATCCGCGAACTGGTCGACACCACCGGCGCCGGTGATCTCTATGCCGCCGGTTTCCTGTTCGGCTACACGCAGGGTCGGTCGCTGGAAGACAGCGGCAGGCTGGGATCGCTCGCCGCCGGGCTCGTCATCCAGCAGGTCGGCCCCCGCCCGCGCCAGAACCTGCGCGAAGAGGCAGAGCAGGCCGGGCTGCTTTAAGCAGCCTGCCTCAGCTTCCAAGCTCGATTGAACGCCTGCGCGCGGCATCGACAGTTTCGGTGATCAGGCGCGTGAGGGCTTCGTCGCCCATCAGCACATCGAGCCCGGCGGCGGTCGTGCCCTTGTGGCTCGTCACCTGCTGGCGAAGAACACCGGGCTCCTCGCTGCTCGTCGCAGCCATGGTCGCGGCGCCATAGACGGTCTGTACAGCAAGCCGTGCGGCCGTTTCCGCCGGCAGGCCGGCAGTCCTGGCGGCAGCGATGAGCGCTTCGATGAAGTGGAACACATAGCCGGGGCCGGAGCCGGAAACGGCTGTCACCGCATCCATCAGCCTCTCGTCGTCGACCGAGGCCACCTCGCCGCTGGCAGCCAGCAGGCCGGCGACGAAATCGCGCGCCTTGTCACTGACATGGCCATTGGCGAAGACCACCATCATGCCCTTGCCGATGGCGGCCGGCAGGTTGGGCATGCAGCGGATGACGGGGGTCTTTTCGCCGAGAATGCTCTCGAAGGTAGCGACGCTGGTGCCGGCGGCGATGCTGACGAAGGTGGTCGCACCATTGCCGAAGCGCGCATAGCCGGCCAGAACATCGCGGATCGCCTGCGGCTTGACCGCGATCACCACGATTTTGGGAAAAATGTCGGCCGGCAGCCCCTCAGTGCCTGCAACCGCGGCGCAGCCCAGAGCCGCCGCTTTGGCGCGCAAGTCCTCGTTCGGCTCCACCACCACGACTTCAGTTGGCGCGATCCGGCCGGAACCGATCCAGCCCGACAACATGGCGCGGCCCATATGGCCGCAGCCGACGAGAACAAGCTTTGCAGTCATCCTGATCCTCCGAACTGACCCGCGTTCTTAACCCGGCCAGCTTCGGCTGGAAAGGCGGTTGACGCAGAGGAGCCCGAGGTTCGGCCCGCCCATGCTCAGCCCCCTGACTGGGGCACCAGGAGCGGCACGATGCGCTCGCTGGTGCTGACCTGCGGGCTCTCCACCTTGCCATATGGGATGCCCAGAGCATTCCAGGTTTCCACCAGCGCGTCGCGCAGTTCGAGGATCAGCGCGTCGGAATGGAAAGGCGTCGGCGTGATGCGCAGGCGCTCGGTGCCGCGCGGCACGGTCGGGTAGTTGATCGGCTGGATGTAGATGCCATGGACGCCGAGCAGCCGGTCGCTCGCCATCTTGCACAGCTCGGGATCGCCCACCAGCACCGGCACGATATGGGTCGCGGACGGCATCACCGGCAGGCCGGCATCGCCGAGGATCTGCTTGGCGCGCGCCGCCTGCCGCTGCTGGGCGTCGCGCTCCTCCTGCGAGGATTTGAGATGGCGGATCGAGGCGGTCGCCGCCGCCGCCAGCGCCGGGGGCAGGGCGGTGGTGAAGATGAAGCCCGGCGCATAGGAGCGCACGGCGTCGATCACCGCGCTGGTGCCGGTGATGTAGCCGCCCAGCGTGCCGAACGCCTTGGCAAGCGTGCCCTCGATGATGTCGATGCGGTCGGCCAGTCCCTCGCGCTCGGTGATACCGCCGCCGCGCGGGCCGTACATGCCCACTGCATGGACCTCATCAATATAGGTCATGGCGTTGTACTTCTCGGCAAGGTCGGCGATCTCCCGGATCGGCGCGATGTCGCCGTCCATGGAATAGACGCTTTCGAACACGATCAGCTTGGCGCGCTCGCGCCCGGCGGCCTGAAGCAGGCTTTCCAGATGGCCGACGTCGTTGTGGCGGAAGATGCGCTTTTCAGCGCCCGAGCGCCGCACGCCCTCGATCATCGAGGCGTGGTTGAGCTCGTCCGACAGGATCAGGCAATTGGGCAGAAGCCGCGCGATGGTGGAGATCGCCGCCTCGTTGGAGACGAAGCCGGAGGTGAAGACGAGCCCGGCTTCCTTGCCGTGCAGGTCGGCCAGTTCCCGTTCCAGCTCGACCAGCGGATTGCTGGTGCCGGAAATGTTGCGGGTGCCGCCGGCGCCCGAGCCCATGCGGCCGGCAGCGTCCTGGAAGGCGCTGACGACGGCCGGGTGCTGGCCCATGCCCAGATAATCGTTCGAGCACCAGACCGTGATCTCGCGCGTGTCGGCGCCGGTGCGCCACAGGGCGCGTGGAAACTTGCCGACCATGCGTTCCAGATCGGCGAACACGCGGTAGCGGCGCTCGGCATGTAACTGGTCGATGGCGTCTTCGAAGAACCTTTGATAGTTCATTTTCGGGTCCCGTTGGAGCAATTCCGGGAAACGAACGAAACGGCTTTCCGTACGGAATTGCGCATGACAATGAGGAAGGCAGTATCGCAATTTCAAGGAAAGCGGACTGCTCAGGTTGATGCGATCATAATGCCGGCGGCCTTTGGCGTCCACGCAAGCCGTTCGGTCAAAATGCCACGCCTGCGGTGACGGGCGCGGCCAAAGAGGTGCGGGCATGAGGATACTGGTTCTTGGGGCGGGCGCGGTCGGCACGGCGGCGGCATATTACCTTGCCCGCGACGGCCATGAAGTGACGGTGATCGAGCGCCATGCGGTGCCGGCCTCCGGCACCAGCTACGCCAATGGCGGGCTGGTCTCGCCGGGCGACGCCACCGCATGGGCCTCGCCGGAAGCGCTGAAGACCTTCGTGCGCGGCATGTTCAACCATGATCTCGGCATCCGGGTGCGGCTCGGCCGCGATCCTTATCTGTTCGCCTGGGGTCTGCGTTTCCTGCGCCAGTGCACGCAGGCCCGCAAACGCGCCAACACTCTTCCGAAGCTGCGGCTCGCCCTTTATTCGCGCGACAGCATCAATGCCCTGTCGGACGAAACCGGCATCACCTATGACGACCGGCGCAAGGGCATCCTCTATCTGTCGCGCAGCCGCGAAAGCCTAGACGCGGCGGCACGAAACTATGGGTTCCTCGCCGATCACGGCCTGCCGATCGAGGTTGTCGATCCGGAGCGGATGGCCGGGATCGATCCGGGCCTTGCCGGCGCGCGGCATCATTTTGCCGGCGCCATCTATTCCCCGACCGACCAGACCGGTGATTCGCGCCTGTTCGCGACGCGGCTGGCAACCTATGCGACTGAGAAACTCGGCGTCGATTTCCGCTTCAACACCACGGTCGAAGGGCTCGATACCGAGGGTGATGCGGTGCGGGCGGTGCGCACGGATGCCGGGCCGTTCACCGCCGACAACGTGGTTCTCGCCATGGGGCCGGAGAGCGGGTTGCTCGGCCGCCGTCACGGGCTCGACCTGCCGATCTATCCGGTCAAGGGCTATGCGGCGACCATTCCGCTGGAGGACGAAGGCAAGGGCCCGACCATGGGCGGCGCGGACGAGGACCGCTACGTCGCCTATTCGCGCCTCGGCAACCGGCTGCGGCTGTCCTGCACGGCCGAATTCACCGGCTTCGACCGGACGTTCCGGAAGCAGGATTTCGCGCCCATGTTCCGCACCGCGCACGAGCTTTTCCCCGGCGCCTTCGATGAAGCGAAAGCCGAACTGTGGGCGGGCCTGCGCCCCATGATGCCCAGATCCGTTCCGGTTCTGGGGCGCGCGCGCTACCGCAACCTCTACCTCGACACCGGCCACGGTCATCTCGGCTGGACGCTTGCCGCGGGCTCCGGCCGGCTGCTGGCGGATCTGGTTGCCGGGCGTTCGCCTGAGATCGACACCGAGGGTCTGCTCTACGGGAATTGACCGCCGCAGGTCCGATTTCGGTTGACGGGCGTGGCCATGTGGTCATGTTACGGCTCTCGCGAATTCCGTCGTTTCAGGAGGCACCATGGCTGACGAAGCGCTTGTCGTCATCGATCTGCAGAACGATTTCTGCCCGGGTGGAGCGCTGGCGGTTGCCGGCGGGGACGAGATCGTGCCGCTGGTCAACGATCTCATTCGCAGCGCCGATCATGTCATCATGACGCAGGACTGGCACCCGGCGGGGCATTCCAGCTTCGCCTCCAGCCATCCGGGGCATCAGCCCTACCAGAGCGTCACCATGCCCTATGGCGAGCAGACGCTGTGGCCCGATCACTGCATCCAGGGCAGCCGCGGCGCGGAGTTCCATACCGGCCTTGCCTGGGCAAAGGCCGAGCTTGTCATCCGCAAGGGTTTCCGTCCGGCCATCGACAGCTATTCCGCCTTCTTCGAGAACGACCGCACCACGCCGACCGGCCTTGCCGGCTACCTGCGCGAACGCGGCATCGGCTCGATCACGCTCGCCGGCCTCGCCACGGATTTCTGCGTCGCCTATTCGGCGCTGGATGCGGTGAAGCTCGGCTTTTCCGCCACGGTGCGGCTCGCCGCATGCCGTGGCATCGATCTCAATGGCTCGCTCGACGCCATGACCGGCAGGATGCGCGACGCCGGCGTCACCCTGCTCTGACGCTTAAAATCCGACAGATCCGACACAGAACAAGGAGAACCGGGTGAACGCTGCTGCAATGCGAATGGCCGTCCTCGTGCTGGCGGGACTTTCCGCCACTCCCGCCCTTGCGGCGGAAGCGCTGCCGGGCGCGCAGATGTCGCTGTGGTGGGCGCTGCCCTTCGCCGGCCTGCTCCTGTGCATCGCCACCGGGCCGCTGCTGTTCCACCATTTCTGGGAGCATCACTATGGCAAGATCGCCGCCGTGTGGGCCGCCCTGGTGATCGTACCGCTGGCGGCTTCCTATGGCGTTGCGGCGGCAGGCGAGGCGGTGCTGCATGCCATGCTGCTGGAGTACATGTCGTTCATTATCCTCCTGTTTGCGCTGTTCACCATTTCGGGCGGCATCCTGATTTCCGGCAACATTCACGGCACGCCGCTGTTCAATGCCGGCCTGCTTCTGGTCGGCTCCATCCTCGCCTCGGTGATCGGCACCACCGGCGCCTCGATGATCCTGATCCGGCCCATCATCCGCGCCAACGACAACCGGCCCTTCAACGCCCATGTCGTGGTGTTCTTCATCTTCCTTGTGTCGAACATCGGCGGCTCGCTGACGCCGCTGGGCGACCCCCCGCTGTTCGTCGGCTTCCTGCGCGGCGTCGACTTCTTCTGGACCACCGTGCATCTGTTGCCCGATACGCTTTTCGTCGGCGGTCTGGTGCTTGCCATCTTCTTCGTGCTCGACACCATCCTCTACAGGCGCGAGCAGCGCGCACCGAAGATCAAGGATCCGACGCCGGATTCGAAAGTGCGCATCCTCGGCCTCGTCAACATTCCGCTGCTGGCCGGCGTCATCGGCGCCATTCTCATGTCGGCGGCGTGGAAGCCGGGCGTCGAGTTCACCATTCAGGGCGTGCATGTCGAGCTGCAGAACCTCGTGCGCGACGCCATCATCGTGGCGCTGGCGTTGATTTCGCTGGTGGTGTCGCCGAAAAAATACCGTTCCGCCAACGGCTTCAACTGGGAGCCGATCCTCGAGGTGGCGAAGCTGTTCGCGGCGATCTTCATCTGCATCGTGCCGGTGGTGGCGATCCTGCGCGCCGGCATGGACGGAGCGCTCGCCCCGCTCGTCGCGCTGGTGACGACGGCTTCGGGCCAGCCCAACGACATGGCCTATTTCTGGATGACCGGCATCCTGTCGTCCTTCCTCGACAACGCACCGACCTATCTAGTGTTCTTCGAGCTGGCCGGCGGCAACCCGCAGGAGCTGATGACCACCTTCGCCACCACGCTGGCGGCTATCTCGGCCGGCGCGGTGTTCATGGGGGCCAACACCTATATCGGCAACGCGCCGAACTTCATGGTCTATGCCATCGCCCGCAACCAGGGTGTCCGCATGCCGGGCTTCTTCGGTTACATGCTGTGGTCAGGCGTGGTGCTGCTGCCCATCTTCGTCCTGTCGAGCTTCATCTTCTTTGGGTAGGGGCACTTCCGGAAGAAAGGTGAAACTGCGCCGGTCATCGCCGGTCGCGGCGGTTCTGGCCGGTGTTCTTGCAGTTTCGGCAACGATGTCGTTCGCGCAGGAAAGCCGGATATGGCCGGATACGAGCTCGGGAACGATGGAGTTCGCCCCGGTCGGAGCCGTCGACTACAGCATCGGTTACGCCAGTGTCGGCTACGATCATTTCGAGACGGAAATCATGGTCTCATGGCGCGATCGCGGGGAGAGGACGCAGCTTTTGTTCAGCGGCATTCAGGACAAGCCGCCGGCACAGATGACGGCCAGAGGCAACCTTCTGTGTGTCGTCGCGCAATATTGCGCGCGCTATCAGGACGTCTGTTCAGCGCTGGCGACCTGCTACGCATATGATGCCGGACAAAAGCAGTTCGTCGAAGAGGATGCCGAAGGGGAAGCCGTCCCGCGCTGAAGGCGCGGCCGGGTGCGTCAGCCGATCCCCACATAGCGCCTGAGCGCCGACGGGTCGGCCTTCAGCTCCGCGATCGCCACCGTCTCGCGGCTGTGGCCGTTTTCGATGAAGGTCACGCGGTCGGCCAGTGCAAGCACGGCCTCGGCCCGCTGCTCGACCAGTATGGTCGATACCCCGCGGTGCCGCAGCGCCAGAACCGTCTCGCGGATCTTCTGGATCATCGACGGCATCAGCCCCTCGGTCGGCTCGTCCAGCAACAGGATTTGGGGTTCGAGGCAAAGCGCGCGCGCCATGGCCAGCATCTGCTGCTCGCCGCCGGAAAGCGTGCCGGACTGCTGTTTCAGCCGCTCGCGCAGCAACGGAAAGAGATCGAGCACGCTTTCCAGCGTGTCGGTGCCCTTTCTGCGCGTGTTGAGGCCAATTTCCAGATTTTCCCGCACCGTCATTTCGGCGAACAGCCGCCTTCCCTGCGGCACATAGCCGATGCCGCGCTTCGGCACCTCATGCGCGGCAAGCTCCGTCAGCTCGGTGCTGCCCGAGGGGCCGTTTTCGGGGCCGTTCATGACGATGGAGCCGGAGCGGGGCCGCACCAGTCCCATAATGGCTTTCAGCGTGGTCGTCTTGCCGGCGCCGTTGCGCCCCATCAGGCACAGCACCTCGCCCTTGTGCAGCGCAAGCTCCAGCCCGTGCAGCACCTGCACCTCGCCATAGAAGCAGTCGAGCCCGGAGACGTTCAGAAGCGCGCTCATGCGCCGCCTCCCAGATAGGCGCGCTGCACGGCCTCGTTGGCGCGGATGGCATCGGGCGTGCCTTCGGCCAGCACCCTGCCCGCCTCCAGCACGGTGATGCGGTCGGCAAGCTGCATGACGACGTCCATATTGTGCTCGATCAGCAGCACGGTGGCATTCGCGGCGATCTCGCGCGCCAGCGCGACGAAGTTTTCGATCTCGCCGTCGCCGAGCCCCTGCGTCGGCTCGTCGAGGATCATCAGGCGGGGTTTGAGCGCCAGCCCCATCGCCACTTCCAGCAGGCGCTGGTGGCCGTAGGCGAGCTGGCCGGCGGGCAGGGACGCGCGGCCCGCCAGCCCGACCCGCTCCAGCGCTTCCGTCACCCCGGTCCGCAGCCGGCCCCGAGAGGGGTCCTTAGAGCGGCCATCCGCCAGCGTGCGCTGTACGGCAAGCGCGACATTGTCGAAGACGCTGAGCTGGGCATAGACGCTGGTGATCTGGAACGTGTAGGCGATGCCGAGCCGCACGCGCCGGTGCGCGGGCAGGGCGGTTATGTCCGCTCCGTCGAAGATGATGGTGCCGGAGGAGGGCGCGAGACGGCCGCAGACGAGGCTGACGAAGGTCGTCTTGCCGGCGCCGTTGGGACCGATGATGGCGCGGATCTCTCCCGGGTCGACGGAGAAATCGACGCGGTCGACGGCGCGCAAGCCACCGAAATCGCGCGACAGCGCCCGTGTTTCCAGAAGCGGGCTCATTTCCGGAAGGGCACTCATGGCAACCACCTCAGCCAGCGCTCGCGCACCGTGCCCAAAAGTCCCTTGCGGAAGAACAGCACCAGCAGGATGAGGACGATGCCCACGACCAGCATGTAGGCGGAGGTGTAGCCGCTGGCGATGTCGACCACGTAATACATGAAGACGGTCCCGAACAGCGGTCCGAGCGTCGTTGCCGCCCCGCCCAGCAGCACCCACAACAGCGGCAGGATGGAATAGTGCACCGAGGCGAAGTTCGCGCCGACATAGCCGAACAGGATGCCGTAGGTGGCCCCGGCCGCGGCGCACACCGTGCCCGAAACCACCAGCGCCGCCAGCCTGCTGGAAAAGGTGTCGTAGCCCAGCATGCGTGTGCGCTCCTCGTTCTCGCGGATGGCGACGAGGACGCGGCCGAAGCCGGAGCGCACGAGGGCGAGCATGAGGAACAGCACGACCGTGAACAAAGCGAGCGCCACAAGGTAGCGGGTGTTCGGATCGGTGAGATTGAGCGTGCCCAGCACCGTTTCCACGCGGCGCTGCTGAGGCCGCAGCATCAGCCCCTGATCGCCGCCGGTGAAGGCGGAGAAATAGATGATGGCGAGATGGACGGCTTGCGAGAACATCAGCGTCACGATCATGAAGGCGACGCCGGTGGTGCGCAGCGCCAGCACGCCGACGATAAGTGCGAGCAACGCGCCGCAGGCAAGCGCGGCAAGGAACGCCTCTGGCACCCCGAAGCCCAGATGCTGGATGGAGAGCCCCGCGCCGTAAAGGCCGGTGGCGAAGAACATGGCGTGGCCGAGCGAGAGCAGCCCGCCATAGCCGAAGGTGAGATTGTAGCCCATGGCGAAGGTGGCGAGCACGAGGATGCGCGCCATCAGCCCGTGGTGATAGGCAGGCAGCAGGAAGTTCAGCGCCAGAAGCACCGCGATCACCGCGCCATGCAGGGCGTAGAGTCTTGCGCCCGCCTTCACCGCGCCACCTTGCCGAACAGACCCTGCGGGCGGAACACCAGCACCATGGCGACCGCCAGCGTGGCGATCAGCTTGGCGAGCGTCGGCGAGAAGAACATCGAGATCACCCCGTCCGAGACGCCGATGAGCAGCGCCGCGACCACGGTGCCGCGGAGCGAACCAAGCCCGCCGATGATGACCACGGCGAAGGACAGAAGCAGCGGGTCCTGCCCCATCAGGTAATGCGCCTGGCTGATCGGAACGATCAGCACGGCGGCAATGGCGGCGAGCATGGCGCCGATGGCGAACACTGCGGCATAGACGCGCCCGACCGGAATGCCGAAGGCCTGCGCCGTCTCGCGGTCATACTGGGTGGCGCGCATGATCAGGCCGGCGCGCGTGCGTGTCAGCACCAGCCATGACAGCAGGAGCAGAGTGGCCGATGTCGCGATGATCGACAGCTTGTAGGCTGAGTATCCGAACCATGGCAGCGAGATGCGCAGGTTGAACGGCGGCGGCACCGGCCGTGCGTCGGCACCGTAGAAGGTGAGGGCGAGCTGCTGGAGGATGTAGAGCAGGCCTATGGTGGCGACGATGGTGGCTTCGGGATCGTAGTTCACCCGGCGCAGCACCAGCCGCTCCGCCAGCAGAGCCACCACGCCCACGATCAGGGGCGCGATGACAAGTGCGGCGGCAAAGCCGGATGCAGGACTTGCGCCGACCGTCGTGGCGACGGCCCATGCCAGCACCGCGCCCAGCATGAAGAACTCGCCATGCGCGACGTTGACGACGCGCATGACGCCGAACACCAGCGACAGGCCGAGCGCCGTCAGCGCCAGAACTGCCGAGGTGACCAGCCCTTCAAGAACCGCCAGCAGCAGGTGAGGTCCGAAAGCCATGTCCTGCTACCTGCCCGCACCACGCCAGCGCATCACAGCGGCTGCGTCGTGTAGTCCGCCTCCGGCTCGTAGCGGCCGTCCTCGATCGAGGTCTTGTGGACCACGTTGAGGCGCCCGCCTTCCATCTTGGAGATGTACTGGTGGCCGAAGACCTGATGGATCTTGCCGTCGAACACCTTGTCACCCTGCGGGTGCTCAGGTCCCTCGGCTATCGTCGTGATCGCCTCGGTCGCCTCGACCAGCTTTGCCCGGTCTTGCGGCCCCTGATAATTGCAGGCTTCCATCGCCTGCTTGATGACGTAGAGCGTCTCCCAGCATCCGAACATGTGGCCGGCGGTCGACACGTCGCGCGGATCGTTGACGGAAGCGCCATTGTCATCGATGCCGACGGCGGCGCGGTAGGCCTTCTGGGCGTCGGTGTCGGTGGGCTGCGCATAGCGCGCGAAGCCTTCCCAGAAATGGCTGCCGTCCAGATAGTCGAGGCCGGGGCTGTTGAGGTCGACGGCTTCCAGCGAATCGATGAAGCCGAAGAGCTGCGGGCCGTTGGCCCCGTAGAACTCGCCCAGTTCCTTGACGAAGGTGAGCACGGCCGGACCGACCATGACGTGGTAGAGCACGTCGGTGCTGGACGGGATCTGCGGGAAGTACTTGGTGAAGGAGGTTTCCGTCGGCGGAATGGCGATCTTCGCCACGACTTCGGCGCCGGCCTGTTGCAGGGCCGGCGGCAGGTAGTCGCGGTGATCGTAGCCGAAGGCGTAATCGGGATAGATCATCGTCACCTTCTTGCCGGCGTTGGCCGCGATCCATGGCGCGACGGACGTAACCTGCGCGCGCACGTCGGTGATGCCGGGCTGCAGGCACCAGCGGTTCAGCTGGCCGGACGCAACATGGTAGCCCTCGCTGACCACGTAGTAGGGGATCTTCAGCTCCTCGGCGGTGGGCGCCGAGCCGATCACCACATGCGAGAACAGGGTGCCGTAAACGATGTCGACCTTATGCTGGTTGGCGAGCTTGGCCACCACCTCGGCGCCGCGGCCGGCGTCGGTGCCGTCATCCTCGATGACGATCTCGACCGGGCGGCCATTGATGCCGCCGGCCTCGTTGATCAGCTTCACGGCGGCGGCGGTGGTGCGCTCGTACCAGCGGCCATAGGAGGCGCCGATGCCCGTGCGATGGCACTGGAAACCGATGCGGATCGGAGCCGAGCTCTGGGCCTGCGCATAGCGCACGAAACCGGGGGCCGTTATCAGTCCGCCTGCCGCGGCGAGGCCCTTCAGGGCAGTGCGACGGGTAAGCGGAGCCGTTCCGGTAGCGGAAAAGGTCTTCCGATCGGTCATGGGAGAAATTCCTGTTCTTGCGTGGGGCTAAATAGCGAGCCGTGTGGGGGCATGCTCGCTGCTTCGGACGGAATTTTAGGCGCGCCAGCTAAATCATCAAAGGCACGCTGATGCAAGACCGTGTTTACGTTGCGTAAGGTGGGTGCAGGCCAGTTTCGGTGTGCTTAGCCTGCCGAAGGCGTTGCCAGCAGCCACAGGCCGAACACGGTATAGCCGATCATCAGCAGGGTGAGGGGAAGCTGGCTGAAGGTCGCGCGCCGGGCATCGCCGTAAAGGCGGCAGGCCAGAGCGTGGGCGACAAGCACCGCCAGAACATGTCCGGCCACGATGGCGCCGGCCTGTATGTTCCACAAAACCCACGCCGCGCCCGCGCCGGAGGTGATGGCGGCCTCGACATGCAGGTGGGCGGTGCCGAAAAGGTTCCAGCCCAGCGCGAACGGATCGGAGAGGGCCACCAGCGCATACTGGCTGTCGACCATCAGCGCGGCAAGGTAGTGCGCCAGATGATAGGCGAGCGCGATCGGCACGATCGACCAGACCAGAAGGCCGGCGCTGTCGTCCCTGCCCGTGTGGCCGGCAAGCGCATCGCCCAGCCGGACCGCCAGCATGAACACCGCTCCGAGCACGGCGAAGCTCGCCAGCAGGCCGATCGTATTTGGCGCCATCACGGCCGTGCGGCCGGGAAAATCGAGCGGGTTGACGCCAAGAATGCCCATCCAGAAGAAGGTGTGCGTGAGCCCATCGAAGGATACGCTGGACAGGGCCAGAAGCACGAAGGCCACGCCGCTTTTCGGCAAGGGCCCGGTCTCCAGCAGCCGCGCGCCCGGCCAGCGCAGGGTCAGGCGTCCCTGCTCGTCACGTCCGAGAAGCGCGAAGTGCGACAGCACCCGGAAGAAGACGCTCAGGAATTCGCCGCGCCGGCTCCATTGTTCATGGCCGAAGACCAGCATGGCGATAAAGGTCGCCAGCCAGTAGAGGCCGGCCGCCCGCGCCAGACGTTCGGGATCGTCCGGGGCGGGATAGACCAGTTCGAACCATGCAAAGGCAAGAAGAAGCACGACCGCCGGCCACATGCCGAGGCGTTGCGGCAAAGCGAAGGGGGCGTCGTTACGTCTGAAACGCGCCACGAGCCTGCACGGTCCGTACCATGGGTTGAGCCATGCCCATGCGTCGCCCAGCAGACCCTGCACCAGCGCCATGGCCACCCACAGCAGCGTCCATATGGTCAGCGGCAGCGGGTTGGAGAGCGGATCGCGGCTGCCCCAGAAGCCGGCAGCGACAAGGATCGCAAAAAAAAGGAAGGACAGCAGGCTGGTTACGGTTTTCGCTTCGGCGCGAAGCGGGAACAGGACCAGTTCTTTCGACCAGATGCCGGTCAGCAGCCGGGGCGGCACCAGCGCCAGAACGAGGAAGGAAGCCGCCACCGCCAGGGCGCCGCCGATGGAATAGTAGCCTGTCGGCAAGAGCAGCACATGGCCGCGCTCCGATGCATGCGCCAGCGCTTCGGCCGGCATGAATGCCGCCAGCAGCGCGGGCAGGGCGGCGATTTTTGCGATCCGTCGGGCCGACAGGTTCATCGGCGGCCGTCAGACCTTGACCAGTTGCTCGACCCGCTCCTCATTGCCGAAGATGCGCAGATAGCGATTGATCTCGTCCACGTCGCCTGTCGCTTTGGCGGGATTGTCCGAGAGTTTCACGGCCGGCCTGCCATTGGCCTCCGTCACCTTGCACACCAGCGAAATCGGGTTCAGCCGGGTGGTGGGAACCGGCGCGCAGCCCTCGAAATCGTTGGTCAGGTTGGTGCCCCAGCCGAAGGCCATGCGCACCTTGCCATTAAAATGCCGGTAGGTGTCGACGATGGTTTGCGCTTCCAGCCCGTCCGAGAAGATCAGCATCTTCTGGCGCGGATCCTTGCCCTTGTCCCGCCACCACGAAATGATGCGCTCGCCGCCTTCGATGGGAGGCGCGCTGTCGGGCCGGAAGCCCGTCCAGTCGGCCACCCAGTCCGGTGCGTCGCGCAGGAAGGCTGCCGTGCCGAAGGCATCGGGCAGCACGATCAGCAGATTGCCGCCATAGTAGCGCTGCCAGTCCTTCAGGACCCGATAGGGAGCCTCCCGCAGTTCCGCTTCGTTACCAGCGAGCGCGGCCAGCACCATGGGCAGTTCATGCGCATTGGTGCCGACGGCCTCCAGATCCGTGTCCATGGCGAGCTTGACGTTGGAGGTGCCGGTGAAGGATTTGCCGATGCCCTCCTTCAGCGCCTCCACGCACCAGCGCTGCCACAGGAAGGAGTGGCGGCGGCGGGTGCCGAAATCGGAGATGTTGATGTCGGGAAGCTGCTTGAGCAGTTCCGTCTTGGCCCACATCTTGGCCTTGGCGCGGGCATAGAGCACGTCGAGCGCGAAGGGACCATATTCGCGCAGCGCCGCACGCGAGCGCAACTCGTTGATGATGGCAAGCACCGGGATTTCCCACAGCGTCGTGTACATCCACGGGCCCGCGAAGGTCAGCTCATACTGGCCGTCGCGCTTTTCAACATGGTAATCGGGAAGCTGGAAGTTTTCCAGCCAGGCAAGGAATTCCGGCTCGAAGATCTGCTTGCGGCCATAGAAGGTGTTGCCGCCCAGCCAGATCATCTCCTTCTTGGAAAAGCGCAGCGAGCGGGCATGGTCGAGCTGCTCGCGCAGCGCCCCTTCGTCGATCTCGTCGGCAAGGCGCACAGAGGTGGTGCGGTTGATCAGCGTGAAGGTGGCGTCCACCTTTGGGTACATGCCCCAGATCATCTGCAGCATCAGCAGCTTGTAGAAATCCGTATCGAGCAGGCTGCGGATGATCGGATCAAGCTTCCACGTATGATTGTAGACGCGCCGCGCTATATCGGTTTTGGTCATGTGCTTGAAGCTTTGCCTTCGCTTCCGGATGAAAAGATGCCGCGCCGCGTCTCCTGGAGGGCTTCTGCGATTCGGAGAAAGTAACGCTCTAACCTTTTGTTTTCACGCAATCCCGAACGCAAAACCGCTTCGCACTTTTGCTGGAATTGCTATAGCACCTATTTTCAGGGCGCGCTGCACGCATCGGGTGTGCAGCGCGAAATTTCGCCTCAGGGTCCGCCTCAGGGCATGGCGCGGAAGGCCGGCAGGTGCCGGCGCCGCAGCCAGCGCACCAGAAGCAGCACGGCAACGACGGCCAGACCCGCGCACAGGCCGATCCAGACGCCCACGCCATCGAAGCCGAAATGGAATGCCAGCGCCACGCCGAGCGGCAGGCCGATGCCCCAGTAGCCGAGCGCGGCATAGATCATCGGGATGGTGGTGTCCTGCAGACCGCGCAGCATGCCGGCGGCAACCGCCTGCGCGCCGTCGACGATCTGGAACAGGGCGGCCACGGCGAGGAAGCCGGTGGCCAGCATCACCACCTCGGCATTGGCCGGGCTGTCGACATCGATGAAGGCGCTGAGCAGAAGGCGCGGCAGCGTCATCATCACCAGCGCGGAGAGCGCCATGAAGCCGACGCCCATGGCATAGGAGGTCCACCCGGCGCGGGCGATCGCTTCCGGGTCGTGGGAGCCGTAGGCGATGCCGACGCGCACGGTTGCGGCCTGATTGATGCCGAGCGGGATCATGAAGGAGACCGAGCAGAGCTGGATCACCACCGCATAGGCCGCGAGCGAAGAGGCTCCGATCAGGCCCATCATCAGGGCGGCTGCGTTGAACAGGGTCGTCTCGAAGGCCATCATGGCCGCGATCGGCAGGCCGAGCCACAGAAGCTGGCGCAGGCGCTGCCAGTCGGCGCGCCAGAAGCGTCCGAACAGGCGGTAACGCCTGAACCGGCGGTCCAGCGTCACCACCAGGATCATGCCGATGAACATGGAGAAATTGGCGATGCTGGTGGCCAGACCCGAGCCGACGATGCCCATTTCCGGAAAGCCCAGATGCCCGAACACCAGCACCAGATTGCCGACGAGATTGATGATGACGCCGATGAAGGCGACCACCGTGGCCCAGCCCGGCCGCTCCAGCGAGGCGATGAAGGAGCGCAGCACCACATAGAAGAAGAAGGGCAGAAGCCCCCATTGCAGGGTGCGCAGATAGTGCCCCGCTTCGGCAGCGAGCGCCGGTTCCTGCCCCATGGCCAGCAGAATGTGTTCGCCGTTCCACAACAGCGCCCAGATCGGCAGTGCAACGAGCACGGCCACCCACAGCCCCTGCCGCACGGTGCGGCGCAGGTCGCGCACCGAATTGCGCCGCCGCCCGACCTCGCGCGCCATCATCGGCACCGTCGCCAGCATCAGGCCGAGGCCGAATATCAGCGGCGCGAAATAGAGGTTGGCGCCGAGCGCGCTTGCGGCAAGGGTGGAAGGCCCCACCCGGCCGAGGATCATGACGTCGGTGGCGGTCATCGCCGTCTGCGCGAGATTGGTCAACACCAGCGGCCAGGCCAGTGCCAGCGTTGCCCTGATTTCCTCGCGCCAGAGTTTTCCGGATGCCTGCGCATCCGCTTCGATGGCGGTCATTGTTGTTCTTTCCGATCGCGGCGCGTCGGACCGGGTCCGGAAGCCGCACGAGCATTCCGGGAGAAATGTCCCGGAATCATGCTGCTTTTTGCCTTCACGTGCGGTGCAAGGCAAGAGGCTCGCCATTTCCGTCGATTGATCCAGCCGGTTGCCGGGGCTTGCCGCAGGGGTTGCCATCGGCGCGCATCTGTCCAATTGTCCCCGCGGAAATGCAACGAGGGAAGGTTTCGATGCGCCAAAAAGCCGTTTTCTGGGACATGGACGGTACGCTCGTCGACAGTGAGCCTTTGCATCACGCGGCACTGGAAGCAGCCCTGCGCGAACTGAACATCGAGCCGCCTGCAGACCTTCAGGAACGCGCGGTAGGTCTCGCTGCTGCGCCGCTCTACGAGATGCTGCGTATCGAAAAGGGGCTATCACTTCCCTTCGAGGAGTGGATCCTGCACAAATATGGGCACTACATGCCGATGGTCGCCGATCTGATGCCACGCCCCGGCGCGCTGGAGATTTATGGCGATTTGGGGGTGAGGGGCATTCATCAGGCCGTGGTGTCGAACTCCGACCGGCTGGTGGTGGATGCCAATCTGAGGGCGGTCGGCCTTTCTCATCCCGGCATGCGCAGCATCAGCCGCAACGATGTCCTCAATCCGAAGCCCGCCGCTGAACCGTTCCTGCGCGCGGCCTATCTCGTTGGCGTCGATCCCACCGAGGCAGCCGCCGTCGAAGACAGCTGGACGGGAGCTACCGCCGGGCTTGCCGCCGGCATGCGCACCATCTTCTGGCCCGAGCGGCCCATGGAGGGACCTCCCGGTGCGATCGTCGTGAACTCGGCCGAAGAGCTTCGTCACCAGCTGGGATTTTAGCACCGGCTAAATTCTTTTCCCCGATTGCCTGCTGCACACGGCTTTGCGATAAGCGGCAAGCCCAATGGAGACAGTGGCGATGGGAGCCAAGATCGTGCCGCCCCCGGACTATGAGGAACGCGTGCGTGCGTCGTTCGCGCGCCAGCAGGTCATGGCCACGATCGGGGCGGAGCTGACGCTGGTGACGCCGGGCATCGTCGAGATCGAGATGCCCTACGATGCGCGGCTCGCCCAGCAGCACGGCTTCCTGCATGCAGGCGTCATTTCCACGGCGCTGGATTCGGCCTGCGGCTATGCTGCCTTTTCCCTGATGCCGGAAAGCACCGGTGTGCTCACCATCGAGTTCAAGGTGAACCTCTTGGCGCCCGGCAGGGGCGAGCGCTTCCTGTTCCGCGGCTCCGTCACCAAGCCCGGCCGCACCATCACCGTGGCCGACGGTCAGGCCTATGCCTATGGCGCCGACGGCGAGGCGCGCCTGATCGCCACCATGACCGGCACCATGATGACGGTGGCCGGACGCGATGGAATTGAAGGATGAAAAGCCGGCTGGTGCAGCGGATTCACCACACCCGGCACGATGAAAGGCTGCGGGCGCCAGCAGGTTGCTCGGGCGCGGATTTCGGGTCGGGTGCATGACGTGACACGAACCGGACCTTCATCCCACCCCGCCACCCTTGCCGGCAGGCGGGTTCTGTTCGTCATGGCGGCCGAGGCCGAATACGGACCTGCGCTGAAAAAGCTGTTCACACCGTTCATGACCGGCGTCGGTCCTGTCGAGGCTGGCATACGGCTCGGCGCGGAACTGGCGCGGCTGGAGTGTTCCGGCGAACTTCCCGATCTCGTCATATCCCTCGGCTCTGCCGGTTCGCGCAGGCTGGAGCAGGCGGAGGTCTATCAGGCCATCTCGGTCTCCTATCGCGATATGGATGCTTCGCCGCTTGGCTTTCCCAGAGGCGTGACGCCCTTCCTCGACCTGCCCGCAACGCTGCCCCTGCCGCTGCGCATTCCGGGCGTGAAGGAAGCCACCCTCTCGACCGGCGCCGCCATCGTTTCAGGGGCGGCTTATGACCCGGTCGCCGAGGACATGGTGGACATGGAAACCTTTGCCTGCCTGCGCGCCTGCCATCTGTTCGGCGTGCCGCTGGTGGCGCTGCGCGGCATTTCCGACGGCGCGGCGGAGCTGAAACAAGTTGATGACTGGACGGCTTATCTCCACATCATCGACGAAAAGCTCAGCCATGCCGTGATGAGGCTTGAGGGGGCATTGCGGGACGGTTCCGTCGCGCTCGCGTAAAGGCCCTGTTGCGGCATCGGATCCCACGCCATACAAACCCATTGCGCCGGCAGACGTTCTTCTTTAAAGGCCCGACATGACGACGAACCATCATTCCGACACCATCCTCATCATCGATTTCGGCAGCCAGGTCACGCAGCTCATTGCCAGGCGCGTGCGCGAGGCTGGTGCCTATTGCGAGATTGTGCCCTTCCAGTCCGCCGGCGAAGCCTTCGACCGCATCCGGCCGAAGGGCGTTATCCTCTCCGGCAGCCCGCATTCGGCCGTCGACATCGGCAGCCCGCGTGCGCCGCAGCAGGTCTTCGAGGCTGGCATCCCGGTGCTCGGCATCTGCTATGGCGAGCAGACCATGTGCGCCCAGCTTGGCGGTCAGGTCGAAGCCGGCCATGAGCGCGAATTCGGCCGCGCCTTTCTTGAGATTGAAGCCGATTGCGCGCTGTTCGACGGCATCTGGGCCAAAGGCACCCGCCATCAGGTATGGATGAGCCATGGCGACCGCGTCACCGGGCTGCCCGATGGCTTCCGGGTCGTCGGCACCTCGCGTGGTGCGCCCTTCGCGGCCATCGCCGACGAGAAGCGCCGGTTCTATGCCGTGCAGTTCCATCCCGAGGTGGTGCACACGCCGGATGGCGCGCGCCTGCTTTCCAATTTCGTGCGCAACATCGTCGGGCTGCAGGGCGAGTGGACCATGTCCGCCTACCGCCAGCAGGCCGTGGAGGCGATCCGCAAGCAGGTTGGCGACAAGAAGGTGATCTGCGCGCTCTCAGGCGGCGTGGATTCTTCCGTCGCCGCGCTGCTGGTTCATGAGGCGGTTGGCGATCAGCTCACCTGCATCCTTGTCGACCATGGCCTGATGCGCAAGAACGAAGCTGCGGATGTGGTGGCCATGTTCCGCCAGCATTACAATCTGCCGCTGATCCTCGTCGATGCCGCAGACCGCTTCATCGGCGCGCTGGAAGGCGAGAGCGATCCCGAAACCAAGCGCAAGACCATCGGCCGCCTGTTCATCGAGGTGTTCGAGGAAGAGGCATCGAAGCTCGGCGGCGCTGATTTCCTCGCTCAGGGCACGCTCTATCCGGATGTCATCGAAAGCGTATCCTTCACCGGTGGCCCTTCCGTCACGATCAAGTCGCACCACAATGTGGGCGGCCTGCCGGAGCGCATGAACATGCAGCTCGTCGAGCCGCTGCGCGAGCTGTTCAAGGATGAGGTGCGGGTGCTCGGCAAGGAGCTCGGCCTGCCGGAAAGCTTCATCGGCCGACATCCCTTCCCCGGTCCCGGCCTTGCCATCCGCTGTCCGGGTGGCGTGACTCGCGAGAAGCTGGAAATCCTGCGCGAGGCCGATGCCGTCTATCTCGACGAGATCCGCAAGGCCGGCCTGTACGATGCCATCTGGCAGGCCTTTGCCGTGCTTCTGCCGGTGCAGACGGTGGGTGTCATGGGCGACGGCCGCACCTATGAATATGTCTGCGCCCTGCGCGCCGTCACCTCGGTCGACGGCATGACCGCCGACTTCTATCCCTATGACATGAGCTTCCTAGCCAACGCCGCAACCCGCATCATCAACGAAGTCCGCGGCATCAACCGTGTGGTCTACGACGTGACAAGCAAGCCACCCGGCACCATCGAGTGGGAATGATTCAGGCCCATCCGAACGCCGCCGATTTTACGCTGCAGTACGATATAAGCCACTGAAAATAAAAATAAAATCATCCTGTGCCTATCGATATCTATCGGTGGGCATAGATGGCGTTCGGCGGCCTCGCTGACGGGCCTCGCCCCCATTGATCAACCGGAAAAACGAAAGTACCGTCAGGTCGCACTAGGCCAATGACGGTACTTTTTTCGAACTAATGCGCTGAAATATAATCGTTTTCGGCTCCATTGGCCTCCAAAAACCGCGTGACGGTACTTTTCCGCAAGGAGGCCCGAAATGTTGACCGATGCAGCACTCAAGTCTTTGAAACCAAAAGCCAAAATGTACAAGGTTTCCGATCGTGACGGCATGTATGTGCGCGTCGCGCCGTCGGGCGCCATCTCGTTCAGGCTCGACTATCGGCTGAATGGCAGGCGGGAAACCGTGTATCTCGGCAGATACGCCCGTGACGGAATATCGCTCGCCAGGGCTCGCGAGCTATGCGTCGACGCCCGGCGCGCGATCACCGAGGGGCGGTCTCCCGCCATCGAGAAGCAGCGCGAGAAGCGCCGGATCAAGGAAGCAAAGAGTTTCGGCCAGTTCGGCGAGAAGTGGCTGACCAACGCAACAATGGCCGACAGCACGCGCGCGATGCGTCGCTCCATCTTCGAACGCGAACTCATGCCCGTCTGGCGAAATCGTCTCCTGACAGAGATCACACCGGATGATCTCCGTGCTCACTGCGGCAAGATCGTCGAACGGGGTGCTCCTGCAACTGCTATCCATGTGCGTGATATCCTGAAGCAGATCTACGGCTTTGCCATTCTGCACGGCGAGAAGGTCGCCAATCCGGCCGATGCCGTCGGTCCAGCCTCGATCGCTACCTTTACGCCAAAGGACCGCGCGCTTTCGCCGGCAGAGATCCGTATCATGTTCAAGCAACTCGAGCATGTTGCGACGTTGCCAACGATCCGCCTCGGTATGAAGCTCTACCTCCTCACCATGGTCCGGAAGAGCGAGTTGCAGGATGCAGTTTGGGACGAGATCGATTTCGACAACGCCGTCTGGACCATCCCGAAAGAGCGCATGAAGCGATCGAAGCCGCACAACGTCTACCTTTGCCGACAGACGTTAGACATCATGATCGCGCTCAAGACTTGTTCCGGCAACTCCCGATATCTTTTGCCGTCCCGGTACGACGCGGACGCGCCAATGTCTCGCGCGACCTTCAATCGGATCACCTACGCCGTCGTCGAGCGAGCCAAGAAGGAGGGGCTGCCATTGGAGCCATTCACGGTTCATGATCTGCGGCGCACGGGGTCGACGCTGTTAAATGAGCTGGGCTTTAACAGCGACTGGATCGAAAAGTGCCTGGCGCACGAGGATGGGCGCTCGTCGCGCGGTGTCTACAACAAGGCCGAGTATGAGGTGCAGCGTCGGCATATGATGCAGCAGTGGGCGAATACCGTGGACGCCTGGATCGACGGCCGGAAGTATGCCCCCACGCTTTTGCCGCAAGCTATGCCCTTGATGGAATTGGATCCCGCTCTTTGACCGGGCGGGATTTGCGCTTGGTGACGTCAGGGTGCTGTGCTCGACGGATCGGGGCGGCCCGCCGTGCCATTAGCCACGCCTCGACCTCGGCCAGGTCCCAGACGATACAACGCGGCGAGAGCGCGAACCGACGGGGAAACTCGCCACGCTGCTCCATTTCATAAATAGTGCTGTCAGCCATCGGCACCATCTCCCGCAGCTGCTGCCGCCGGATTGTTCTTTTGATTTGGGTGGGCTCGGTCTTCGCCATGCTCAATCTCCATAATTGCTGAGGCGATTGAGAACGATAGATTCCGATACTGGAAGCCCTATCGAAATGTCGTGCGGTATTTTCGGGCTATAGCGTACGCATCGGAGGGTTTTCACCTACTGTTCGGTAGTGCGTAGGTGCAAGTAAGCTCTAATGATGAGCAGAAGATGGGCGATTTTTTCACGACCCGCTGCCCTCTTTCGGCAAACGGCCACTTTTGCCTGACGATCACCGCATTCGAAGATGTGGTTCTTCCCGGATCATCGCGGCTAGGTGGTCCACCAGCAACTGGATGGCGCCGGTCATCCGGCGATTGGCGGAGGTGATCGCGCGGATAGGAACGAGGCTGGGCGTGTAGTCGGCCAGAAGCGGAACGAGTGCCCCGGCAGCGACATCCTCAGCGAACATCCAACTCGGCCCCTGCGCGATGCCGAGACCGGCGCGAACGGCCGCATGCACGCCATCGGCGTCATTAGTTCTTAGGCGGGCGGTGGGCGTCATACGGATTTCGCCGTCGCCGTCCCTGAACCGCCAGGCCTTCGAGCTTCCTTCGAACATAAACGGCAGACAGATGTGGCGCCTGAGGTCATCGGGGTGCTGGGGCACCCCATGCGCATCGAGGTAGGCGGGAGAAGCGACGACCTCAGGCTCAAGCACCCCGATCTGCCGCGACATGAGGCTGGAATCGCGCTGAGCACCGATGCGGATCGCGAGATCGATCCCATCCTCGATAAGGTTCACATATTGCTCGGAGGCTTCCACATCGAGCGTCAGTTCTGGATAGCGATCCAGAAACCCGCCAAGATGAGGGATGATGAAGCGGCTCGAGAGGACGAGCGGGACCGCGACCCTAATCCGCCCCCGCGGAGCGCTGTTGCCGCTGCGGACCCGCGCCTCAACGGCGTCGAGATCCGCAAGCATGCCGACGGCGAAGTCATAATATTCCCGCCCCGTCTCGGTAATGCTGAGGCCACGGGAACTGCGTCGGATAAGCTGCGTCGCGAGATGCCCTTCCAGGGCTGCGACTTCCTTGCTGACGGTGGATTGTGCGACGTCTTCCACCTTTGCCGCGCCTGCGAAGCTGCCCGCTTCGACCACGCGAGTGAAAAGCCGGATGCCTCTAAGATGGTCCATTGATGCTCCCTAACGCTCCATGGCCGCCCCCGACAATGGTCGATTGCCATTTTAGAAATCATACTATTCCATTATTCCATATGGGAAATCCACACAAGCGCACCTAGCTAATTCGAGCAACTGGAAAATGCTCGGGACTAGCGAAGGATCAGAATGGGAAAGCTTGATGGAAAGGTCGCCGTCATCATCGGCGGCACGTCGGGAATGGCGCTTGAAACGGCAAAGCTGTTCGTCGAAGAGGGCGCATATGTCTTCGTGACGGGGCGTCGGCAGGAAAAGCTCGATGCCGCCGTGGCAGAGATCGGACATAACGTCACAGGGGTTCAGGGCGACCTTGCGAAAATGGCCGACCTCGATCGGCTGTTCGAAACCGTGCGCGACGAAAAGGGTCATATCGACGTGCTGTTCGTCAGCGCCGGCTCGGGCCATCTCGGCCAGTTCGTGCATAATGTCACAGAGCAGGTCTTCCACGACACCTTCGTCACCAACGTGAAGAACGTCCTATTCGCGGTGCAGAAAGCCCTGCCGCTTTTCCGCGACGGCGGCTCGATCATCCTGAACAGCTCGATCGCCCACAGGAAGGCCCTGCCTGGCATCGGCGTCTACAGCGCAAGCAAGGCGGCCGTCCGCTCCTTTGCCCGGACATGGGCGATGGAGTTGAAGGACCGAAAGATTCGCGTCAACGCCATCAGTCCAGGGCCGATCGACACGCCGCACACAGCCGATGCGCCGCAGGAATGGAAGGACGGCATGATCGCCGCCGTGCCGATGGGACGTTTCGGAGAGCCCCGCGAGATCGCGACCGCCGCGCTGTTCCTAGCGTCGAGCGATTCCAGTTACATCACCGGTGCCGACCTCTGCGTCGACGGCGGACTGACACAGGTTTGAGGCAATGACGAAGCACATGAACAACGAAGCTGGTAAGCTGGCAGGCAAGGTCGCAGTCGTAACAGGAGCATCCAAAGGCATCGGCGCCGAGATCGCCCGGGCCTTCGGCCGCGAAGGTGCTTCGGTCGTCGTCCACTACAATTCGAGCAAGGCGGATGCGGATGCCGTCGCGGCGGAAGTCCGCGAACTGGGCGGCAACGCAGTTATCGTCGGAGCCGATGTCTCGGGCGAGGACGCAGGCACTACCATCGTCAATGCGGCGGTTGAAAATTTCGGAAGACTCGATGTCCTCGTCAACAATGCAGGCATTTCGGAATTCCGCGCGTTCGAGGAGTTCACGGCTGATCACTACGAACGCCAGTTCCGCACCAATGTTCTGGGAACAATGCTTATAACCGCTGCGGCGGTTAAGCATTTCGAGACGGGCGCGAGCATCATCAATATAGGCTCTTCGGCAACCGAGTTCACGCCGCCGGCCGCCTCCGTATACATCGCGACGAAGGGCGCGATTGATGCCTTCACCCGTGCCTTGGCAAGTGAACTTGGCCCGCGCGGGATACGTGTTAATTGCATCAAGCCTGGCATGACGGTGACCGAGAAGCAGTTGGACGACGACAGCACCGTATCCGACTTCGTGAAGACCTTCGTAGAGCAGACGCCGCTTCGCCGTCTCGGCAAGACAACAGATATCGCTAATGCAGCAATATTTCTAGCTAGCGATGCTTCCGCATTCATCACCGGCGAACGCATACTAGTGTCTGGCGGGCTGCGCTGAGCCATTGCCAGTAAACTCCGGGGCAGAGCTTGTTCTGCCCCGGTGATGTCATTGAACTCCCAATCAGGTGACTTGATTGCAGGAGACTGGGTGTTTGGCGGCCCAAGTTGCAGGGCTGGTCGTGGCCTCAAGGGAGTTGGACGAATTCATTAAAGGATCTTCGGTGGCGGCATCAAATGTGGGTCGATAGCTGCTGCGAGATGTCTATCTCATGGCTGCATGAGCGGCAATGATAGCTAGGCCTTGAACGCGAGACGGTCGCTTTAAAGGCATTATCTGGAGGACCAGACTATGCCGGACATCGCGCTAGACTTGCGCTATCTAAGGTATGCCATACTTGCTGCAGAATATGGTAGCTTCCGGCGCGCCGCCGAAATCCTTTGTGTGTCTCAATCTACTGTCAGTAGACGTATCCAAATCCTAGAACGGCGTGTTGGCATGGCCTTGTTTGACCGAAATCGGTCGGGCGCGCGCATCACAACGGCTGGCGAACATTTCTTAGGCAAGGCAGCGATTGGCGCCAAACATCTTCACCAAGCAGCGGACATCGTCCGCCAAGCCAAACGTGGTTGCACAGGAGTGCTAAGGATTGGGCTGACAGCCTGCCTAGGGGGCAGCTTTTTATCCGAATTGTTTGCAAGCTATCATCGTCGCTATCCGGCCATCGAGGTGATTTTCGAGGAAGGGACTGCGCAACTGAATGAAGGGGCTTTGCTTGGCGGTCGCCTCGACCTAGCATTGATGCCTGCAGAGCCAAGATCACCGGGCTGTCGAGCTGAACAGTTGTGGGATGAGGCAATCTATGTCGCAGTTCCGGCTTCCCATGAAATCGCGTCTTCGGACGGAGTTCGATTGGATAGCGTGGGCAACGAGACCTTCCTTGTGATGACGGACGCCGCAGGGCCCGAGATTTCGAACTATCTTGTGAGAGAACTGTCAGTTTATGGTCTGCGGCCGTCAATTTCTATGCAGCATATAGGTTTTGCAAATCTCTTGAACATGGTGGAGCAGGGTTTTGGCATAACTCTCGCCACAAAATCGGTTGTTGGAAATGCTTATACCGGTGTTTGTTTTGTTCCAATCATCGGCACTCAAGAGAAGTTTTCTTTCAGTGTCGTCTGGTCTGAAACAAATCAGAATCCGGCTCTTCAGCTTTTCGTCGACATGTGCCTTGAGCGCCGCCCAAAGGCGAGGAAGCACGCTAACGGCACAGAGACGCAGGGTGAAACCCGGATGGTGCCAGCATCTTCATGAGGATTGTCGACGCGCCTTCGCAAAGCCTCGGTCGGTGGCGATGAAACGCTCCACCATCGGAGCGATGAGTTTCGCCGGATCGCTGACAGCCTGACCAGTCTCGCGAGCCAGCACTTCCGCGTAGGCAACGAGATCCCGGTGCAGCGCCGCAGGTAACTCGATCGTCGCCTTGATCGGTTTGTCGTCCGCTATCGCGCCGAGCTTGAGCTTCGTCATATCAGCCTCCGTAAGGTTCAAGCACCAGGTCTCGGGTGACGATCACGCGAACGGGAAACCCGGGCCGGATCGTCAGCGTCGGTGCGATGTTGAGCTGCCGGCGGATGATCTGCTGGCCAGCGTCGTTGATTGTGTCCTGACCGCCGTTGCGGATGGCCTGGATCAGGCGATCATCATCATTCGTGGCGAGTTCGGCGCCGACGCTGAGCAGCGTCGAGAGGCCGGCGGCCTTGGCGAGATCCCACCAATGGTAATCGACGCCGTCCTGCAGGCCGGCATAGCCCTCGGCGTCCGCGCCGGGCTGCCGCTCCAGCACGATGCTGCGACCGTTCGGAAAGATTAGCCGGTTCCAGACGAGGAGGACGCGGCTCTGCCCGAACTGCACGTTGTTGTCGTACTGGCCGATCACGCGCGTGCCCTGCGGCACGAGCAGAATGCGCCCGGTCGGGCTGTCGTAGATGTTTTCGGTCACCTGGGCCGTGATCTGACCGGGAAGGTCCGACCGGATACCGGTTATCAGCGCAGCAGAAATCACCGCGCCTGCCTGAAGGATGTTCGGTGAGGCTGGCGCGGCAACGCGATCGGCCGCGACCGTGCGACGATCGACAGGTGTATTGATGAAAGCCTGTTGGCGTTCCTGTGCTGTGGGTGTCGCCGGCGGCGGCGCAAGCCCGAGGCTGGCGAGATCCGGCGTCGCCGTACTTGGCGCGGTTGCCGTGACGGGAGCCGCGTTACGCGCCTCGGCCGCCGCAAACAGCCTGCTGGTACGCGCCGTTTCGATCTCCTGAAGCCGGCGCTGCTCCTCTGCGCTGATGCCCGGTTGCGGCGGAGCAATCCCAGGTGTCGGCACGGGCTGGCCGCGCTCCTGGGCGCTGAGGATGGGACGGCCGAGGTCTCCCGGTAGCGGCGGACCGAGCTGGGGCACGCCGGAATAGTCTCGCGGCAAGCCCTGCAGACCGTCGGCCGTCGAGCGATTTTCCGTCGAATAGAGCTCTTCTGCCGACCGACCGCCGTCGCGGGTCTGGAGCGCATAGATGAGCGCCCCCCCGAGACCGAGGCTGGCCACGAGGCCAAGCCCGGCCAGTACCTTGCGCGAGAGCCGCGTGACACGCGGCGCCTCGGCGCGCAATCGCATCGGTGCAGCTGCCTCCGGCGCCGATCCCGTCAGCGGCGTGGCGTCTTCCTCTTCCTCGTTCTGGTCATCGCTCACGATGCGGGCCTCCCGTCGTTACGCGTGATCCGGACGCGCTTCTGTCTATCGCCGGAGCCGAAGCGAAGCTCGGCGGCCGCGAAGAGCCGATCGACGATCATGTAGTTGTTGCGGACGCGATAGTTGACGAGTTCCGAGGTGTTGCCCTCAGCGCCGACGACGAAGAGCGGCGGCATCTCGCCTTGGCCGATGCCGCGTGGAAACTCGAGGAAGACTTGCCGTCCGTCGTCATAGGCCCTGAGCGGCCGCCATGGCGCGCGGTTGCCGGTAACGTCGTAGCGGAAGTTGATACGCGAGAGATCAACGCCTGTCGCGACCGGCTGGGCGGCCTGCGCCTCGGCGTTCTGGCGGCGCAGCGCGATGAGTTGGTCCTGCGGATATTGCCACGAGACCGACGCCATATAGGTGCGCTCGGTCGAGCGCAGTTCCATGTGGTAGGTGCGCAGATTGGTGTTGATGACGAGATTGGTCATCAGGTCGGCGCGGGTGGGCTTCACCAGGATGTGGACCTGAAGCGTCGCGCCCGAGCCACTCTGGGTATCGCCAATGATCCAGCGCACCGTGTCGCCGGCGGCAACCGGGCCGGATCCGACCAGCGTTTCGCCGGGCTGGAGCGCGATGTCGGTGATCTGCCCAACGGCGGTGTAGACCTGATAGAGCGCCCCTTGGGTGAAGGGGTAGACCTGCATCGAGTTGATGAAGCCGTCGCGCACCGGCTGAATGCGGGCGGCCGCATTGGCCTGGTTGACGCGTGCCGTGGGATCGGCCGGCTCGGCTGCGCGGCGCGATGCCTCGACCGGCTTCATCTGGCCGGGTAGCGGCAGCGGCTTGGGCAGTTCGACCACCGTGACCGGCGCGGGCGGATCGACGGTCTGCACGGCAACGGGCGCGTCGTCGTAGCTGATCTCCGGCGGCTTCTGCGTCGTCGCGCAGCCGGCGAGTGCCGTGGCCGCCAGCAGCAAAGCCGCCAATGTGTGTGTACGGAAAGCCGGTTCTCCGGCTTTACGGAAAATCGGCATTATCATTGCCCCAGCTCCCGTGACCAAGAAATTGCGTTGACGTAAATCCCCAATGGATTGGCGCGCAGCCGGTCGGCGTTGCGGGGTATCTGCACTACGATGGTCAGGATTGCCGTCCATCGGGTCGTTTCGGCGAGCTGGCCGTTCTCGTAGCGGCGCTCGGTCCATGCGACGCGGAAACTGTCGGGAGACGCCCGGATCACGCTCGAGACATCGACGGCGATCTGCTGACGCCCGACCTTGGTGAAGGGATCGTTGGAGCGCGCATAGTCGTTGAGCGCTGCCGCTCCCCGGTCCGTCGTGAAGTCATAGGCGCGCAGCCAGTTCTGGCGAACGATGATCGCGTCAGCCGGGATCGAGCGGACCTGCTCGATGAAGCGTGCGAGATGGAAGGCGATCTGCGGATCGGTCGGCTGATAGTCGGCCGTCGCCGGTGCGACCGCTTCTGCCTGGCCGAGCCGATCGGTCTGAACAACCCAGGGAACGACGGTGCCGCGGGCGGATTGCCAGACCAGCGCCGCGGCGAACCCTGCAGACAGGAAGAGTGATCCGAACGCCATCAAGCGCCAATTGCGCGCCTGGATGCGAGCCGAGCCGATGCGGTCGTCCCAGGCCTGGGCGGCGCGCTGATACGGTGTTTCGGGTTCGGGGGCTTTTCCATAGTGGGTCGAAGGTCGTCGGAACATCAGCGGTCGCTTTCGGAGAGGTTGACGGAGGAGCCGCCGCCGTGGCTGTCGCCGCTGCGGACGGCATGGACCGTCGTGGAGACGGCATGGCTCATTTGCTGGGAGCGCTTCATGCGGCGGGCCCATGCGGGAGGCTGCTGAGCCCCATCGGCAGGGTTCGGTGCAGCCTCGCTGGCTGTGTCACCAACGGTGCCCATGGTCGAGGAACCGCCTGTCGTCTCGAAGGCGGCGCGAGATCCGCTGGCGAAGCTGGACTGCATGCTGGACGACGCCCGTTGGGCGGCGCGGCGAAGCGGTGATGTGGCGGCGGAACCAGCGGCCCGGGCGACACCGCCCAGACCGCTGGCCACGCCAGAGGCGCCGGTCTGCCCTGCGGCGCCCAGGCTGTATGCGGTCGATGCGCCGCCCGCCAGCGCGGCGCCACCTCGGGCCGCGGCGGCAGCGCCACCCGCGAGCGCTGCACCACCCGAGGCAACGGCGCCGACGGTGGCCGCACCGGCAGCAACCATGCCGCCTGCGGCAAGCCCGGTTCCGATCGCAGCGCCCGCGCCGAGCTGCGGACCGCCAGAGACGAGACCGTTGGCGATGCCGGGGCCGAAAATGCCTAGGCCGAGCAGCGTCAGCGCCGCGAGCACGATCGCCATGGCCTCGTCGATCGAAGGCGTGCGTCCGCCGAAGCCCACGGTGAATTCGGAAAAGAGGCTCGACCCGATACCTATGATGACGCCGAGGACGAGCACCTTGATGCCGGATGAGATGACGTTGCCGAGCACGCGCTCGGCCATGAAGGCGCTCTTGCCGAACAGACCGAAGGGGATGAGCACGAACCCGGCGAGCGTTGTCAGCTTGAACTCGATCAGGGTGACGAAGAGCTGGATGGCGAGGATGAAGAAGGCGAGCAGCACCAGCGCCCAGGCGAGCAGCATCACCGCGATCTGGATGAAGTTCTCGAAGAAGCTCCAGTAGCCCATCAGGTCGGAGATGGAATCGAGGAGCGGGCGGCCTGCGTCGAGACCAGTCTGCGCCACACGGCCGGGCTTCATCATGTCGGCGACAGTGAAGCCGGTCCCGGCTGCCTTCAGCCCAAGGCCGGCGAAGCTCTCGAAGATGATCCGGGCGAGGTTGTTCCAGTTGCTGATGAGATAGGCGAACACGCCGACGAACAGGGTCTTTTTGACCAGGCGCGCGATGATGTCGTCATCGGCGTCCCAACTCCAGAACAGCGCGGCAAGCGTCACGTCGATCACGATCAGCGTGGTGGCGATGAAGGCCACTTCGCCGCTGAGGAGGCCGAAGCCGCTATCGATATAGCGGGTGAAGACCTCCAGGAAATGGTCGATGACGCCGGTGCCGCCCATGATATCAACGCGCCTCGTTGGTTTGGCTGTCGGTCTCAGGCGCGGTGTCGATGACCACAGGATCGTTCGGGACTGGAGGGTTCTGCGGCTGACCGTGTGGACCCGGCGACTGCGGAGCCGGCTGCGATTGGAGTGCCTGTGATGGCTTCAGGAAGCGCTCACGGTTCTCGGCCCAGGTTCGAAGACAGGCGGAGTCGCGGGTGCCGGCTTCGCCGAGCTGCTGGCAGCGCCGCAGTTCGATCTTTATCGCATCAACGCCCGTTTCGGTGGCAGCAGTGACACCCCGGTGAAGGGGCGGTTCATCCTTGCGGGTAAGTTCGATGATCGTCGCCGTGATGGCGACTGCGACGAAGATGACTGCGCCGAGGCGCGCGAGAACCTTTCCATCCATCGCCACGCCCTCAGTTGCCGCTGGACGGGAACATCCGTGCGTTGCCCGCCTGGTAGCCCGCACCTGGGGTCAGGAAACGACGGCGCTGTTCACGGCCCTGTTCGGCGGCGGCGGATCGCTCGGCGTCGACAAGCGCCTGGGCGCGACCGTTGGCGGAGACGACGGCGGTGAGATCGGCGAGCTGCTGGGCCTGCAAAGCGAGAAGCTGATTGCCGGCTTGTGTCGCCTGAAGCGCGCCGGTGGCGCCTTGGCTCTGACCGACCAGAGCCGACATCTCAGCCCGGTTGGTGTCGATATTGCCGACCACCCCAGCCTGGACGCGCATGGCATCCTGCAGGCCGCCGACGGTGTTCTGCCAGCGCTCGCGCGCGTCGGTGACGAGTTGCTGGTCGGAGGCCGACATCGAGGCGTTGCCGTAGGTGGTGCGAAACGCCTGGTCGATGTTCTGCACATTGTAGGCGATACGCTGGGCTTCGCCGAGCAGTTGCTGGGTCCGTTGAACGGACTGCTGCAATTGCTGGATGGAGGAATAAGGCAGGCTCGCGAGGTTGCGGGCCTGGTTGATCAGCATCGTCGCTTCGTTTTGGAGCGAGGTGATCTGATTGTTGATCTGCGTCAGCGCGCGGGTCGCCGATAGCAGGTTCTGGGCGTAGTTGGTGGGATCGTAGACGATGAGGGCATGCGCCGGTGTCGTCAGGATCGGAGCAAACGCTGCGGGAGTGGCAAGCAGCGCAAGGGCGAACCGCGCTGCGCGGGAACGGCACAGTGTCATGATGATGACTCCAGGTTGGTGAGGTTGGGAATGAGGTCAGCCGCCCAGTCGACGCCGCGATGGCGTAGCCACGCCGCGAAGAAGCCCTCGCGGCCGTGCTCGGCGACGATGCGGTCGATCGCGGCCTGATCAGTCTTGGAGGATGCGGCGCAGAGCGCGAGCGCCACGTCGGCGAGGCCCAGTTCGAACAGCCGGTTGCCGCGGCGGCTCTGGCAGTAATAATCCCGCTTTGGCATGGCCCTGGCGAGGATCTCGATCTGCCGGTCGTTCAATCCGAAGCGGCGGTAGATCGCGGTGATCTGCGGTTCGATTGCCCGCTCGTTCGGCAGCAGCAGCCGCGTCTGGCAGCTCTCGATGATGGCGGGTGCGATCGCCGAGCCATCGATGTCGGAGAGCGACTGGGTGGCGAAGACGACGCTGGCGTTCTTCTTGCGCAGCGTCTTCAGCCATTCGCGGAGCTGGCCTGCAAAGCCCTCGTCGTCGAGGGCGAGCCAGCCTTCGTCGACGATGATCAGAGTGGGCTCGCCGTTCAGGCGGTCCTCGATGCGATGGAAGAGATAAGAGAGCACGGCGGGCGCGGCGGCCGTCCCGATCAAGCCTTCGGTTTCGAAGGCCTGGACGGTGGCGACGCCGAGATGCTCGCTTTCGGCATCGAGCAGCCGGCCATAGGGTCCGCCGACGCAATATGGCCGCAGCGCCTGCTTCAGGTCGTTCGATTGCAACAGCACCGAAAGGCCCGTCACGGTGCGCTCGGGAACGGGTGCGCTGGCTAGCGATGACAGCGCAGTCCAGATCAGTTCCTTGACCTCGGGTGTGATCTGGATGTTCTCGCGCATCAGGATCGCGACGATCCAGTCGGCGGCCCAGGCACGTTCGGCCGCCTCGTCGATCCGAGATAGCGGTTGCAGCGCGACGCTATCCGCAGAGCCCTCGGTCAGGCCGCCACCGAGATCGTGCCAGTCGCCACCCATGGCGATGGCGGCGGCGCGTATCGAGCCGCCGAAGTCGAAGGCGAAGACCTGCGCCGCGGCGTAGCGGCGGAATTGCAGCGCCATGAGCGCCAACAGCACGGACTTGCCCGCGCCGGTCGGGCCAACCACCAGCGTGTGGCCGACGTCGCCGACATGGATGGAAAACCGGAACGGAGTGGATCCTTCGGTCTTGCCGTACAGCAAGGGGGGCGCACCGAAGTGCTCATCCCGTTCCGGTCCCGCCCACACAGCCGAAAGCGGGATCATGTGGGCAAGGTTGAGCGTCGAGATCGGCGGCTGACGCACATTGGCGTAGACGTGCCCGGGCAGCGAGCCGAGCCAGGCATCTGCCGCATTGATCGTCTCGGGCATGGCGGTGAAGTCGCGGCCCTGGATCACCTTCTCGACAAGGCGGAGCTTCTCCGCCGCAATGCGGGGATCGTTATCCCAAACGGCGATCGTCGCGGTGACATAGGCTTGCCCGGCATAGTCGGCGCCGAGCTCCTGCAACGCCAAGTCTGCGTCGGCCGCCTTGTTGGCGGCGTCGGTATCGACGAGCGCGCTCGCCTCGTTGGTCATCACCTCCTTGAGGATGGCGGCGACCGACTTTCGCTTGGCGAACCATTGCCGACGGATTCTGGTCAGGAGCTTCGTTGCGTCTGTCTTGTCGAGCAGGATCGCCCGCGTGGCCCAGCGATAGGGGAAGGCCAGCCGGTTCAGCTCGTCGAGGATCCCGGGTGTGGTCGCGGTCGGGAAACCGACGATGGTCAGAATACGCAGGTTCGCATCGCCTAGGCGCGGTTCCAGCCCGCCGGTGAGCGGCTGATCGGAGACCAGCGCGTCGAGATACATCGGCGTTTCGGGAACGCGCACGCGATGGCGCTTCGTCGAGACGGTCGAGTGGAGATAGGTCAGCGTCTCGACATCATCGAGCCAGCCGCATTCCGGCATGAAGGCTTCGACGAGTTGCAGGGTGCGGTCGGTGCGGTCGACGAAACCACGCAACGCTTCCCAGGCATCGACACCGCGTTCGGCCTTGCCTTCATAGAGCCAGCTTTCGGCGCGCGCGGCGTCTTCGGCGGGCGGGAGAAAGGTGAAGGTCAGGACGTAGCTCGACTCGTAGTGGACGGCGTCCTCCTCGAAGCCAGCTTTTCGTTCGGCGTCGACCATGGCTGAAGCGGGATCGGGGAAGCGGCTCGCGGGATAGGCGCCGACCGCATGACGCTGCGCCTCGACAAAGATGGACCAACCCGAGCCGAGACGACGGAAGGCGCTGTTGAGCCGACCGGCGACGGCGACCAGTTCGGCCTGCACGGCGGAATCAAGATCGGGACCGCGAAATCGCGCGCTGCGCTGGAAGCTGCCGTCCTTGTTAAGGACGACGCCGGGTGCGACAAGCGCCGCCCAGGGTAGGAAATCCGCGAGGCGGGTCGAGGTGCGACGATATTCGGCGAGATTCATCATAGCGCGTGCCTCAAACGTTCAGGTGGCCGGGGATGCGGAGGTGCCGGCGACCGACGTCGACAAATTGCGGGTCGCGCTTGGCCGCCCAGACGGCGGCGAAATGGCCGATCGCCCAGAGGCCGATGCCGACCAGCCAGAGGCGAAGGCCGAGACCGAGAGCGGCGGCGAGCGTGCCGTTGAGGATGGCGATCGAGCGCGGCGCACCGCCGAGCAGGATGTGCTCGGTCAAGGCCCGGTGAACCGGGACGCTGTAGCCGGGCACATCGCCGCCGTTCTCGGTTAGGCCCGCCATCAGACGAGCGCTCCGCCGCCGAACGAGAAGAACGACAGGAAGAAGCTCGATGCGGCAAACGCGATCGACAGGCCGAAGACTATCTGGATCAGACGGCGGAAGCCGCCATTGGTGTCGCCGAACGCGAGCGTCAGACCGGTGACGATGATGATGATGACCGCGATGATCTTAGCGACCGGGCCTTCGATGGATTCTAGGATCGATTGCAGCGGCGCTTCCCAAGGCATGGAGGAGCCGGAAGCGTGAGCGGCCGGCGCCAGCAGGATGCTGGTGAAGAGGACGGATGCGGCGGTTGCGACATGACGGCGGAAATGCAGGGCACGGCGGATCATGCAGATTCTCCTTCGGGGGGCTGGGCTTGGGTTGCGGGGCGGACGCGGTAGTCGCCGTCGGGGCCGAGCCCTTCGACGCGACCAAGTTCGGCCAGGCGCCGCGTCGAGCCGCGGCCCGAGAGGACCGCGACGACGTCGATCGTCTCCGCGATCAATGCGCGTGGGACGGTGATGACGGCTTCCTGGATGAGCTGTTCGAGGCGGCGCAGTGCGCCGAGCGCGCTGCCGGCGTGGATCGTGCCGATCCCGCCGGGGTGGCCGGTGCCCCAAGCCTTCAGCAAGTCGAGCGCCTCGGCGCCGCGCACCTCGCCGATCGGGATGCGATCTGGCCGCAGCCGCAGAGATGAGCGGACGAGATCGGAGAGTGTCGCGACGCCGTCCTTGGTCCGCATGGCGACCAGGTTGGGTGCTGCGCATTGCAACTCGCGGGTATCTTCGATCAGCACCACGCGGTCGGACGTCTTCGACACCTCGGCGAGCAATGCGTTGGTCAGCGTCGTCTTGCCGGTCGAGGTGCCACCGGCCACGAGGATGTTGCTGCGCTCTGCGACAGCCTTGCGCAGGATATCGGCCTGCCCGGCCGTCATGGTGCCGGCGGCGACATAGTCCTGCAGCGTGAAGACGGCGACGGCGGGCTTGCGGATCGCGAAGGCAGGCGCTGCCACGACGGGCGGCAGCAGACCCTCGAACCGCTCTCCCGTTTCCGGCAGTTCCGCCGAAACGCGGGGATTGCTGGCATGAACCTCGGCGCCGACATGGTGGGCGACGAGGCGCACGATGCGCTCGCCATCGGCTGCTGAAAGGCGCTCGCCTGTGTCCGACAAGCCTTCCGACAGACGGTCGATCCAGAGACGGCCGTCGGGATTGAGCATCACCTCGACGACGCTGGCGTCTGCCAGAAATCCGGCTATGGCGGGGCCGAGCGCGGTGCGCAGCATGCGCGCGCCGCGCACTATCGCCTCGGATTTCTCGGAAGATACAGCCACGTCGTCCCCGTTCTCTTGCGGGACCGCGTCAGGCCGCCCCTGGATCGGGGATGATTAAGAGAACCGGAAATCGGCCCTCTGCAACAGCTTGTTTCGCTTGTCGTACCGTAGCGTACAAAGACAGGCGTTCGGCGGATTTGCTGAATACTTGTGATGCCGCAATCTGTGCTTATTGCGCGTCGCGCGCGGGATCGATGTCCTCCGAAATCTCCTGCCGCAGCTTCGGCCCCTTGGCGAGCCTGCGCCCCAGCGCTGCGACGAAGGCGTCGTAGCGCTCTCCGGCCTGGGCTCGGGCCGCCACTTGCGCCGGTTCGGGCAACGGCGGATTGGTGGTCAGCCAGAAGCGCACGAACACGGCGAGCATCTCGACGGATATTCCCAGATCACGCTCCATCCGTGTCATGCGCCGATCAAGCTGGTCGAGGCGTTTCGTGGTCGTTGCTTCCTGCCGCTCGGCTGCGTCGGGCGACAGGAAGGAGGCGATTGCCGCCTCGGCGATGAGCGAGCGCGATTGGTCACGGCGGGCAGCATAGGCAGCGAGCGCCTTCATCACCTCGGGTTCGAGATAGACCGACAGGCGTTGCTTTTTCGATGGATTTGCCATGGTCACCTCACAGGTCCATGCCGTCATTCGGGTCAAGCGAGACCTGGCGGGCCAAGCCCTGCATGACCTGGTTGGTACGGCTGATCCGGGCTGCGTCGTCATCGGCGTCGTCGTCGAGGCCGATCTCGAACTCGTTCTCGATCGGCGCTTTCTTCTCGACGGGAGCGGCCCGCTCCAGCTCAGGCTGGTGGCGCCGTTCCGATCCGGTTGGATCTTCGTCGCCGTCATCTGCCGCTTCGGTCCCGCTGACGGGCATGGTGCTGGAAGGCCGCGCCGGAAGCGGTCGCCCGCTCCAGTCGTCCGCGCCCGGTCTCGTCGGTCGGGTGAGTGCCGGCGGCGCCATGATCCGATCCATGAAACGTCGATCCTCATAATAGCGGGCCTTCTTGGCGCGGATCGGCGCTGTGCCCGCCACCATGACGATTTCGTCGGCGGGCGGGAGCTGCATGATCTCACCCGGCGTGAGCAGCGGGCGGGCCGTTTCCGAGCGCGACACCATCAGGTGACCAAGCCAGGGTGAGAGCCGGTGACCGGCATAGTTGCGCATGGCGCGCATCTCGGTCGCGGTGCCGAGTGCATCAGAGACGCGCTTGGCGGTCCGCTCATCGTTGGTCGCGAAGCTCACCCGAACGTGGCAATTGTCGAGGATTGAATTGTTCGGTCCATAGGCCTTCTCGATCTGGTTCAGCGACTGCGCGATCAGAAACGCCTTCAGGCCGTAGCCCGCCATGAAGGCGAGCGCGGATTCGAAGAAGTCCAGCCGGCCGAGCGCCGGGAACTCGTCGAGCATGAGCAGCAGCCGATGCCGATTGCCCTTGGCGTTGAGATCCTCGGTCAGGCGTCGGCCGATCTGGTTGAGGATCAACCGGATGAGCGGCTTGGTGCGCGCGATGTCGCTGGGCGGCACAACGAGATAGAGGCTGGTCGGCAATTTGGCCCCGACGATGTCGGCGATGCGCCAGTCGCAGCGCCGCGTCACCTCGGCGACGACGGGATCGCGATAGAGGCCGAGGAACGACATGGCGGTCGAGAGAACGCCTGAACGCTCGTTGTCGGATTTGTTGAGCAGCTCGCGCGCGGCCGAGGCGATCACCGGATGCGGTCCGGCATCGCCGAGATGGGCGGTCTTCATCATTGCCGCCAACGTGGATTCGATCGGCCGCTTCGGATCGGAGAGGAAGGCGGCGACGCCGGCGAGCGTCTTGTCCTCCTCGGCGTAGAGCACATGCAGGATCGCACCGACCAGGAGCGCGTGGCTTGTCTTCTCCCAGTGGTTTCGCTTCTCTAACGAGCCTTCCGGATCGACCAGGATGTCGGCGATGTTCTGAACGTCGCGGACCTCCCACTCGCCGCGGCGCACCTCAAGCAACGGATTGTAGGCGGCTGACTTCACATTGGTCGGATCAAAGAGCAGCACGCGGCCGTGGCGGGCACGGAAGCCGGCGGTCAGCGTCCAATTCTCACCCTTGATGTCATGAACGATCGCCGAACCCGGCCAGGTCAGCAGTGACGGCACGACCAGGCCGACGCCCTTGCCGGAGCGGGTCGGCGCGAAGCACAGCACATGCTCGGGACCATCGTGGCGCAGGTAAGCCCTGTCGTACTTACCGAGGACCACGCCATCTTCGCCGAGCAGACTGGCGCCGCGCACTTCATCATCCTGTGCCCAGCGCGCCGAGCCGAAGGTCTCGGCGTTCTTCGCTTCACGGGCCCGCCACACCGACATGCCGATGGCGACGGCGATCGAGATGAAGCCGCCGGACGCGGCGATATAGGCGCCCTCGACGAAGATCGGCGGCACATAGGCGTCGTAGAAATACCACCAGGGGAAGAAGGACCACGGATAATAGATCGGCCAGTCACCGAGCATGAACCAGGGCGGACCGAGTTGGGCCTGGAAGCCGAGCTTGTACGCCGTCCATTGCGTCGCCGCCCAGGTCGTGAATATGACGATGGCGAAGACGGTGATGATCTGGCCCCAGAGAATCTTGGTGGCGGACATGAAGAGGTCCTTTCGCTTGTGTGGTTGTCACAGGCCGAGCCCTCGCTTGCGGCCGAAGCTCCAGTCGACACCGCCATCATTGCGGGCGACGCCCGAGACATGCCGGCCAAGCTGCTTTTCGATCGATGGGGTCCAGGGCACGAGGCTGAAGCCGAGGCCGTCATCGATCATGGCGAAGCGACCGGTCGCGAGCGTGAGGCGTCTCTGGTAGATGCCGGTGACATATTCGCCGGACTCCGGCTTGACCTGCGGTCGCCCTGTCTCGGTGATGATGCGTTCGGCGACGGCGTCCAGTTCGCGCCGCCGCAGCGTGTCGACCAGACCGGGCTGGAAGCTGATGCCGCGCTTTTGACGTTCAGCGAGCCCCTGGCCGACCAGATGATCGGCACGCCGGTCCATGGCATCGCGCACCTCCGTGCCGAAGCCGCCGCCGAGGGCAACTGGCTCGCGTGCGATGTTCTGCCGGTCGAGCCAGGTGGCACCGGTGGCGGTGACCTGCCGTTCAATGTCGAGGTCGGAGCGTACGGCGATGGCGACACGGCGCTGGCCGCGCGCGTCATCGAATTTCCGAAGCTCGACGATCGAGCCCGGCGCGCTGTCGCCGGCCGCGTCGAGATCGGGCAGCTTGATATGATGGGTGCGACCGTCGACGCCATCCACGACGGCGAAGGCAGTGCCCTTCAGCTCGTCGTCGAGGCCGCGGGCGACCAGGCGACCGATGACCGGTTCGTTGAGGCTCTCGGACGCCAACACATAACCTGCCGCACCGCGCTCGATGCCACGTTCGATCAGGCCGTGATGGATACGCTTGATGATGTCACCACGCTCGCCGAGTTCGCGTAGCGTCGCCTCGGCCTTGTCCGAGATCGTCCACTGACCGGGGCCGATCTCGTCGGCGAGACCGAGACCTTCCAGCTTGCGCAGGCGCCCGACCTTGAGCGCATGGAATTCGTCCGGCTGCCGATCGGCATGCGGGGCGAGATCGATAACGCCGGTGCGATAGGCGTCGCGAGCGAGCTGGCGATCGAGGTTGGTCCAGCGATCGGCGTCGATCTGGCGTTCCAGCGTGCGGCGGATTTCCTGATCGGCGCGCGGGCCTAGCTCCTGGGTGATCAACTCGCGCGCCCGATCACGCATGCCGTCTTTTATATAGTCGCGCGAGATGACCAAGTTCTCGCCGTCATCGCGCACGCCGCGCACGATGAGGTGGACATGCGGATGCTCGGTGTTCCAGTGATCGACGGCGACCCATTCGAGCTTTGTCCCGAGGTCCTTCTCCATCTGGCCGACCAGCTCGCGGGCGAAGCCCTTGAGGTCGGACATCGCCGTCGCGTCGTCCGGCGAGACGATGAAGCGGAAATGGTGACGGTCATCCTCGGACCGTTCGGCGAAATCCCTGGCATCGACATCATCGCCTCCGGGGCCGAACAGCCGGGCCTTCTCCCCGTCTCGGGTGACGCCATCGCGGCGCAGATAATTGAGATGTGTCGAGAGCGGCGCGGACCGGCCGCCATGATGAACGACGCGCGCCTTGATGACCGCGCCGCGTGAGCGCGCGGTGATGAGTCGGTTCGCCTGGATCGAGGCGCGCTGGCCGCGCCCGAACCGGGACCGCCCGCCTGACCCGATCTTCCCTTGCCGGGAAACGGTGCCGCCGGCGCGCTGGGTGGCGGCAAGCGCCTGGGCGATGAAGGGTCGTACCCGCTGTGCGCTGGTCGAGCGGATGGGGCCTGGCCGGATACGGAATTCGTTGTCGTCGGTCATGATCGAGAACCCGCACATCGCGCGAAGCCGATGATTTTCTTGAAGAATGTGCGCAAGCGCAGGCTGCGCCGATCAGGCGCACCTCGCGAAATCGCGTTATAACCCCTTGAAAAAGCACAACCGAACCAAAGCGCACATCGCGCCCCTTTATCCTGCCATCGTTCGGTTGTGCTGCCTGCTCTTCCCGCCTCTGACGCCAAATCCACGCCAGAGCCCGACAATGCCGCAGGGAGTGCGAAGTCACTCATCGCGGCCCCGCAGTATCGGTTCGCGCCACGAATAGGCCGCCCGATCGCGGTGCAGGCAGGACCGGATCGCGCGCGGTTTCCTGCGCGGATCGTGTAGCCGGAGCATCGTCGCTCTGTCGCTGATCTGCACCCGTGTTGCCGTCGAGATGCACGATGAAGAGCGGCGCACGGGTCCAGGCGAGCGGATCGGCGGTCGCCACCGTGACGGGGGCAGTCGGATTGCCGCCGCCAATGATCGGTGCGAGCGCAGCAACATAGGCGCGCGTTTCGGCGGGCAATGGGCGACCGGTCGCGCGATATTCCTCGTAGCGGCCGGGACCGGCATTGTAGACCGCCAGAAAACCCGGCGAGCCGTAGCGATCGTGCATCTCGCGCAGGTACGCAGCGCCCGCCATGATGTTGTCGCGTGGGTCGTAGGGATCGCCGCCGAGACCCTGTCGAGCGCGCAAATCCCCCCACGTCGCTGGCATGATCTGCATCAGCCCCATCGCGCCCTTGGGTGAGATCGCGCGCGCATCACCGCGGCTTTCGACGCGCATGACGGCCCGAATCCACGCCTCCGGAATGCCGAACCGGCGCGCTGCGTTGGCGATATGCCCGGCATAGGGATCGCTAGGTGATGCGCGCTCCACCGATGCGTCCTGTGCGACGGCCGGGACGGTCCACGACATGCCGGTAAACAGGCCGGAAAGGAGGAGGAAGGCTGTGTGGCGGACGGTGGGAAACCGTCCGACGACAGCGCGATGGCGTCGGGCCGGCATCGCTCAGTCCCGCTCGCCGCGCTTGGGGGGACGGTTCCAGTGCAGGCCCCACGCCGATTTATCGTCGGCCGACTGAAACAGGTTAGCGCGGATCGGCTGCGGAAAGCACGGATCATCAAGCTGGAGCGCGACGTACTCTCCGGCCTTCTCGCCGGTGCGCTTCCAACCCGCGCCGAGTTCGGCTCGGGCTTCGTTGTTTATACTGTCGAAGACGTGCACGCGGAAATCCGGCGCATTCTCGGCATCGGACGGCTCGGCCGGAATGATGATGATGTCCTGGTGCAGCAGGAGTGTTTCCAAGTGGCCGATGAAGCCGCCATCGTCGCGGGTAAACTGACCGATCAGGGACATGATTGCCTCCGTGAATCTGCGGTGAGGTTGGGATTGGGCACGCCGTCACCGCGTCGGCGCGCGCCAGACGAAGCGGCCATCGCCGTCCTCGTCGGTGTAGAGAGGGATGGCCCGGCCGATCACGGCGGAGGTCGGCAGCGGGCCGAAGTAGCGGCCGTCGAGGCTGTCGCGGACCTGCCAGTTCATCAGGAACAACTCGCCCTCGGCGACGAGGCGGCAGCCCTGCCAGAAGGGCAGCGGATTGCCGCGACGATCCCGATCAAGTGCATCGCCCATCGGCACAGCGTCGACGGTGATAGTGAGGCCGGTCCTGCAAACCCGCTGCCCTGGAAGCGCTACGACACGTTTCACCAGCGGCACGCCTCGGGGCAGATAGCCGCCCTCGGCGAGGAAGCTCGCGAGCGGCTCGGGCGCATTCACGGCGACCAGATCGGTGACGTCCGGGGACTGGTCGGCTTCGATGGCGTAGAGCCCGATCGGCGTGCTGGCCGACGCGTTCCAGATCAACTTCGGTGCGAAGGATACGAAGGACAGGATGCCGAGCAACGACACTGCGGCGGTGGTCGTGATGGCGTAGCCGAGCCGGGTCATGCGCCCATCCTCCGCGCCAGGAGGAAGGCGCGGTGGCGCTGCATCGTGTAGTCGCGCGGCGTCTCGCCGACGGCCAGGCGGTTGTGAACGTGTCGCCAGTAATCCGGCGAGACATCGACGGGATCGATGCCGATCGCTTCGATCGCGTCGATGAGCTGGAGCATGCGCTCCACCTTCGGCCAGCCATCGACGCGCAGCAGGACGTCGCCGCCAGGCTTCACGGTCGGGATCGTCTGGCAGGGTTCGTCGGCACCGACCGCGCGCAGAATGTCGAGGCGGGAGAGCACGGTGCCATGCTCGTTCGCGGCCCAGCGCACCAGCGCGAAGGTCGTGCCGGGAGGGAAGAAGAGAATGCGGCGGCGACGGTCGAGGACCTGTTCGCGCACCTCGCGGCCGAAGCGGATCCATTGCTCGATCAGCTTCTCGGTCCAGACGAGTTCGACCTGGGTGAGATATTCCGGCGGCGCGTGAAGAGCGCGGCCGGCGCGCGCGGATGCGGCGGCAAGGCCGGTCATCAGTCGTCTCCTTGGGATGGTGGGAATTCACGCTCGAACAGCGCGCGCAGCATGTCTGCGACCGTCTGACCGCGCTGGAAGGCCGCGATCTTGATCCGCCCGCGCATGTCGGCGGTCACGTCGATGGTCAGCCTGGCCGAGAAGTCGTCGGCGAGTTGCGGGCGCTGCGTCTGGCGATCGGTCGCTTTGATCCAGCTCTCCGGATCGCCAGGCCGGGATGCGAAGCCGCGCTTGGGGGATCGTTCGCTCATGCGCCGAGCCTCGCCACCTCGGCCGCGAACGCGGCGATCTCGCGCGCGCCCGGACAATCCTCGTCATGCTCGGCAGCGATCCGCCCGGTCTGCACGACATCGGCGAAGACGATGCGCTGGCCGATTGTCGTCGCGAGTAATGGCGGATCATGATCCGCGAGTGTCTCTGCGGTTTCGCGCGCCAACACAGTGCGCGCCGCGCAGCGGTTCAGCACGAAGCGAGCGGCAAGCTGCGGGCGGTAGATGCGCGCTTCGCCGAGTAGCGCCAGCATCTCGGCCGAGGCCCAGCCATCGAGCGGCGACGGCTGCACCGGGATCAGCACGAGATCGGCGGTGAGCAGCGCCGAGCGCATCAGGCTGGCGACGCGTGGCGGTCCGTCGATGACGACATGGTCGGCGTCACGCGCCAGCTCCGGCGCTTCGCGATGCAGGGTGTCGCGCGCCAGGCCGACGACGCCGAACAGCCGCTGCAATCCCTCCCGGCTGCGTTGCTGCGACCAGTCCAGCGCTGACCCTTGTGGATCGGCGTCGATCAGCGTGACGCGCTGCCCATGCCGAGCCCATTCACCGGCGAGATGCAGCGCCAGCGTCGTCTTGCCGACGCCGCCCTTCTGGTTGAGGAGCGCGACGATCATAACGGGCTCCCGGCGATTGGGGCCTCGTCCACACGGCGCGAAAAAGCAGGTTCCGTTAGAAAGATTCCGAAGGAATCTAGGTTAGATAAGTTACGGGGCGCGCAAGAGACTGATTCAGCGCGATGAATCGGCGATTCCGGTCCCCGATAGCACGAGAGTCCGGTCCCCGTTGGCACGACAGTGCCGGTCCCTGATAGCACGAGATGATTCACAGCTTATCCCCAGGGCGAGTTGACGAGCGACGACGGCGGCGCGGGATGCCGAGCGCGTCGGGATCGGTTGGTACGAAGGACAGGATTTCTGGCCCGCCGAGGCATTGCTCGATGGTGAGCCGGTAGCCCGGCAGCGGTTGACGGCGGACGATGTCGCGCAGGTCGTAGGCGAAGTGCTTAAGTTGAGAGAGACTGCCGGATTTCGCGTGGAGGTGCGGGAAGTCGAAACTCCAGCCGAACTCCTGTTTGCCGCCGTGCTTGCGCACGAGGCGGTAAAGCCAGCGCTCAAGGCCACCAGTGAGATCGAAGTATTTGCGGTCGATCGTCATCACGAGCGCATCGTCAAGCACCGCGCCATAGAACCAGTCGGGGAGGATCAGTTCGAGACCGAGCGGACGGCCGCGATGGTCGGCGCGTTCCTTCCATTCGTTGATCCAGGAGAAGCGATGCATCCGCCGCTCGGTCGGCTGGCGCATCGAGGTCGCGACCGTGGTCGACTGCAATCGGTCGAGTGCCGCCTTGAGGCGGTCGTAGTCGCGCAGCGATACGCCGCGGCCGATGAAGTTCAGGATTTCATAGGGGGTGGTCGCCATCAGGCGCGATGGGCGCAAGCCGACATCGCGCGCCTCGACGATCTGCGAGGCAGCCCAGATGAGGACGTCCGCGTCCCAGATCGTCGCCATGCCATGTTCCGGCACCGCTTCGACACGGATCTTCACCGAGCCGGCCTTGAAGTCTATCGGCGCCAGACGCTTCGACTTGGCGAGCGAAAAGAACGGGTAGGCCATGAGGTCCTGCGCATCGCGGGGCGCGAGATCGCCGGGCAGCGCCCGAAACAGATCGAGTTGGGAGCGCTCATCGTATTGGGTGTGGCGGAACGACATGGCCGGTCGTCTCAGCGCGGGAAGCGTCCGCCGGCGGCGGTCGAGGCTGTTTGGCGCTTGGCCGGTAAAACAGTGCCGCCCCGCGGATCGGACGTGGAGGTGACGAGACCGCGATCCGCCCAGGCCTGAAGGTCGTCGACGGAATAGACCACGCGGCCGCCGAGCTTGCGGTAGATCGGACCGGTCCCGTAGGTCCGATGCTTCTCAAGGGTGCGTTCGGAAAGGCCGAGGAAGCGCGCCGCCTCCTGCGTTCTCAGGTAGCGTGGCGGTAAATTGGCGGCTCTTTCGGCCATGATCGCACCTCCGTGGTCTCGCGGGCGGCCGCTTCGAATAAGCGGCGGGTTGCGAGCACGGTGGCGCGAAGACGGCGCCCCGGACGATGTCGAAGTAAGATGTTAAAATCGACACGCGAGCGGGTATCAGCGATCCCGGCGTGGGCGGCGCAGCAATGTCCGATAGCCGCCGCGAACGAGCTTCATGCCGTCGCGGGCGAGACGGATGGTGGTCTCCCGGATCGGGTCGCCTACCCAGGATGCTGCGTCAATCTTGTGCTGGGGGAAGAGATGCTCGGCGACGGTGCGGTAGATGGCGCCGCTCGCGCGCGCGTCGATCGCGCGCAGCATCTGGCGGGCGCGCTGACGTCTTTGCGGCGTCAGGCGTGGATCGGGCGGCACGCGCTTGCCGAACATCGCGTGCCAGAGGCGTTCAACCGCGGTCAGTCGGTCGGGCGTCAGTTCATCGAATATGATGAACGCGCCGAGGGGGCGGGCATCATCGACGCCGATCAGGGCGACGTCGTGGGGTTCGCCGCGCAGTACGAGCCGGATCAGACCAGGATCATGCTCGATGATGGCGTGGGCGTGCAGATCCTCAACGCGGAGGCGGAGATGTCCCGCCGGGTTCGGTCCGACGGTGAACGGCAGTGTCGCGGGATCGGTCTGCGGGGTCCAGAAGATCGGCTGGACGAGCGCCGAGTTGCGAGGGTCGGCGACGAAATCGCAAGCCCCATTGCTCGGCGAACTCGCCCGCGACATCCTCGGTCAACCGCCCGACGGCTACCAGTTCCTGATAGGATTTTCTGTATTCAGGGTTGCGACGCAGGAACTCCCAGGCGAGATCGCCGGGGGTCAACTTGTCGATATAGTCATAGGCGGCTTCAGACCGCCAACTTTCATCCTCGGACATTCTCCACTGCCTCCGCGTAAGGTTGTGCAACGCGAGTTTTGCAGTGGATACGATTCCGGGTTGAACGGAGCGCGGGAAGAACGAAGTGGCCGCAACGTGATGCGGTTTGCGCATCACCTCAGTGCAGGCGGCCCTGGAGCAACTCGCAAAAACCGCTCTTCGTCATCCATTTCGCGCGGTCGAGATGACTGGTGTAGATGCGCTGAGCGCGTTCCGGTTCGGCCTTGGCATCGAGGCCGAAGAGGACTTCGACGACATCGCGCCAGTCGGCTTTTTCAGCGTCGGCATCCAGCAGCCGGACGTACAGCTTCAGATGCGCCTCGTCATAGGCGGTCAATGCCGCCCCGGCCGGCGGCTGATCGAGAAAATCGTCTTTGGTCACAACATCCCCCGATCGCGAGATGTATCCAAACTGGAGGATATTGTTAACCGTGATTTGATCGGAACGATGACGCATGACCTTGACGCGAGACGAATTGGCAACGCGGCGACCTGTCGAACGTCAGGTTTCCTTCTTCGCATCAACGAGCAGCACTCCCTTGCCCTGATCAGAGTTCAGGAAGACAATGCCGGCGCGTTCGAAAGCCCGTCTCACCTCATCGCGCGTGCTCTCAAAAACCTCGAGGCCACTGGTGGATTCGAGGCGTTTGAGCGCGGTCAATGAGACCCGGGCCTTGTCAGCGAGCGTCTCCTGTGTCCAACCCAGCAACGCGCGTGCGGCCCGAAACTGTCGGGCGGTGATCATGCATGACCACCTCCCACACGGACCTACGCGTACGCCAAAACTACGACTATAATAGTCGTTCTTGGCAGCGTATTCCAGTCGGAAGTGCTTATTTTCTCTCTGTCAGGCCGCCGAGATCGCAACTGATTCGGTCGCAGCAAAGCCGAGGCCCCGGCCTTCCGGTCGGGGCCTCGCGGAGGGCCTCAGTCGCCCCGGCGCCCATTGGGACGGGACCAGATGAGCGAGAGGGTCTCGCCTTCCTCGTCGTCGAAGAGGTTAGCGTAGATCGGGGCGTTGAAGCTGGGATCGTCGAGCTTTAGGCCCAGATAGGCACGCCCTTCGTTGGAGGTCTTGGACCAGGCAGCGCCGATCTCGGCGCGGCCCACGAAGACGCGGTGGCTCGGGGCGTTCTCGCCCGTAGCGCGGGCCTCGGGGATGATCCGGACATTCTTGGTCTGGACGCTGAGGGTGACGATTTCGCCGGTGAACTCGTTGTTGCCGGTCTTCTTGAAGGTGCCGATGGTCGCCATGGTAGTTCTCCTTGAACTCTGTTGCGAGCCCGCACCATTGCGGCCTCGATGGCGATCGAGAGGCCGGAGGCGATTGACGGCGCACCCCGCAAGGGCCTGACAGCAAAGGAGAGGCTTTCTTGCCTCGCGAGGAATGACGGCGCAGCCGGCAGGGGAAGAAAGTTTCGACGCCGCTGTTGCGGCATAGGCGATCGAGGCGCAGCCGACCTTCGGCCAGATCAGCCCATTGAAGAGGCCGTTTTGGAGCGGTCGATATGACAGAGACGCATCACAGGAGAACGTGGCGACCATACCGACCGATGGACCCGTAGCGACGTCTGACACCGCGGGTCAAACCAGCTCCGCCAGACGCTACGTACCGCCGATTCCTGCCCGTCGCCCACGAGATCGCCCCCTCCCGGCACTCGCACCGTCTGCGCGCTGTCACGGCATTGCCACCGGCGCCGTCACCGATGGCATGGCGCGTCAGCTGGGTTAACCGTCGATCCGGTCAGCGCGATTGCAAGCGAGCCTGGCGACGAGGAAGGCGCGACCGCCAAGACATCAATTGACCATCCCGCCGCCGCCTGCACCGATGTCAGGTTCGCACGATGGTCTGCCCGGTTGGCCCGGGCGTGCCCATGGCCGTCACCCGGATCAGCGCCGTGACGCCAACGGCGATTGCGCCGATAACTGAGAAGATGAGCTGCCAGATGTCGGAGGGCATGGTGTGTTTCACGATGCCATGCGTCGCGTGGTAGCCGGCGAGCGCCGCGGGCGCGACGAAGGCGAGTGCGATCGTGAGCCGTATCCAGAGCGGACGGATGAAGGCGAGCAGGAACTGGCCGAGGCCGAGCGTCACTGCGGCGGCGGCGAGGCCGACGAGGATCGCTCCGAGCCAACCAGCGCCGCTGCTATAGGCCCAAGTCCCGGCGCTGACGCCCGCGAAGAACGGCAGCGCGAAGACAGCTAGTGTGAATAGAAGCCAGCACAGGACGCCGATCGCCGCGATGCCGGAGAGGATGCCGATGAAGACCATGGTGGTGTTCTCCGTGAGATAAAGGTCTGACGGTCGCGCCTCCACCACCACCACGGCGCATTGATAGTATAGCCGAAGAGAAGGCAGGGCGGGAGCGGAAATCCCGTGGGACTTCCGCTTGCGGCCCTGTCGCCTTGCCCGCGATTAGCGGGCGAAGGGGTCGATCTCGTGAACGATGGCGGCAACTTCGCCGTCATATTCGCCAGCGGGCATGACGCCCATGGTGCCGTCCCCGGCCTGGAAGATGACGATCGAGACCATGAGGGTGGCGGCGAGGCTGAAGGCGAAGGCGTGAGCTTGATTGAGGGACATATGACCGGCTCCTGTCTTGGAGGCGGGAGACCATCTCCCGCGCGACAGGCGTCCGATGTGTCCGGCCGATGGCCGCAATCACCGCGAAGGCGAAGCTGGAGCGGCGGCACGCTTTGCGTCGTCCGACCCTTTACGGGTTGATGGCGTCAGGCCAGCGGCTGGACCAAGGATTAGCGCAATGGAAGCGGGGGATGGTTTCTCGCTTCGACCGAGTGCTAGGATCGCCCCACAGCAATTCACTGCGTTGGATTCGAGCCGTGTCCTGGTCGTCCGCGTCGGAAGGCAGGAGGGCGCAAGCAAACGATGGCAGCCGGATTTCACATACCAGACGGCAACGACGCCCTTCGAGATGATCTTCCGGCAGTGGTCGAACTGATCGAGCGTACGGCCCGGTGGGTGAATCCGGAGACTTTCCGGCGTCTGCCGGTATGGGCGCCGCATACGGCTCGCGGCCGGCCTCTCTATGACGCTGCGTGGTCGCGCCGGTACACGAACACGAAAAAGGCGACCAAGATCACCGCTGAGAAGTTCGAGGGCAATGTCGCCGCGCTCAATGCACTCGTGGCGGCTCTGGGCGTCGCGGCGCCGAAGCCGAAGAACTGGACCGTGTGTCACATCTGGGGATACGACGATCCCTCGTTCGCTCAGCAAAGCAGCGTCGTCCAGGATCTGCGCTACTTCTCCTGCGTCGCCAATATGGTGTGGCTGCCGACCCCGCTCAAAGGCTTCACGGACACGATGCCTGAAATCAAGGCGATGCTGCGAGTGTGCGCTTTCCACCTTTACGGCTGGGCTTGCGAGCATCCATCGGTTGCCGAGCAATATGAGAAGGTCAAGAACGGCTGGATTCCCGAGGGCTATCCGAAGAGTTGGCCTTGTCCGGAGCGCCCTGGACTGCTTCCGCCGGGTACAGCGCCGTTCGGGGAGCGGATCGAGCGCGAGATTGCCAAGCGGAAGGGCAAGCTGAAGGCCGACCTCGCGAATGCGGCCTTTCTCCATTATCCGAAGGAGGAAGTGCTCGCGGTGCTGAAGTTCTGGGGCGTCGACCTGGGGTGACGGCGCTCACGCGCCGCCTCCCTTCGGGCGAAAGTCGAAGACCGGGACGCCGAGCTTTCTGGCCTTGTCGGCAAGGTTGTCCTGGATGCCAGTGCCGGGGAAGACGATGACCCCGATCGGTAGGACGTCGAGCATCTGATCGTTGCGCTTGAACGGCGCGGCCTTGGCATGTTTCGTCCAGTCGGGGGCGAAGCCGACCTGTGGCACCTTGCGGGTGTCGGCCCATTTGGCGGCGATCTTCTCGGCGCCCTTCGGCGACTTGCCGTGCAACAGCACCATGTCGGGGTGCTTGGCGTGGACCTGATCGAGCTTGGCCCAGATCAGGCGGTGATCGTTGAAGTCGAGCCCGCCGGTGAAGGCGATCTTCGGACCGGCGGGAAGCAGCACCTCGTTGTCGGCGCGTTTCTTGGCGGCGAGGAAGTCCCGGCTGTCGATCATCGCCGAGGTCAGGTTGCGATGGTTGACCATCGATCCGCTGCGCGGTCGCCAGTTCGAGCCCGTGTGGCGCTCATAGTGCTCGGCGGCCTGGTCGCGCATCAGTTCGAAAGCATTGCGGCGTTCGATCAGGGTCTGGCCCTCGGCCGTCAGGCGTTCCAGCTCGACAGCCTTCACCTCGCTGCCGTCCTGTTCGCGCTGGCCGCGCCGCTGCGCCTGCTCATTGTCGTCCAGCTCGCGCTCGATCCGTTCGTTGGCGCGGTGGAAAAGGTTGACGGTCGACCAGAGGAGATCGTCGAGGTCGGGCTCGAGGCGGGTGTCGTCCAGGGTGACGATCAGGGCGTCGAAGATGTCGGCGATGGCGCCGGCGACATGGTCGCCCTCCGGAAGCGGTCGGGGATCGGGTTCATCCGTGAAGGGACGGTAGCCGTAGAGCTGGAGTTCGCTGAGGACATGGTCGGTGGGGGAAGAGGCGTGGTGCGGTTCGTAGTCGTCGTGCTCGCTCATGGGATGCTCCGTCGGTTCGACCGCGACCCTCGCGGCCTTCATGGCGACGAAAGCCGGCGGGCGGGCCGGACCTGCATCCGCAGCGAAGCGGAGGGCCGGAGCACAGCGGAGGATGGCGAAGGCGGGCTATTTTGTTTCGCGATGGAAAGGCCCGAAGGGCCGCCGGAAAATAGTCCGTCGCAGACATTGCGGGTCCGGGCCGTTTGCTGGCCGATCGCCCTCTCGAAGGCCGGGGCGCGGTTCTCTCCGACCTGGGGCTCATCCGAGCGATGCCGACGACGGCGCTCCCGCCGTCTGCATTCTCCTGCCGGCCTATGCCGCCAGCGCCATGAAGCGTGCGACGTCCTGCGGCGCGATCTGGACCCGGGCCGCTGCCCGGAGGCTGTCCAGCCCCGCCAGGCGGAGATCCTCGTTGAAGTCGCCCAGGCTCGGTGACACCACGACCGCTTCGATCCCGGCCGCGTTCGCCCGTTCGATCAACGTCGCCATCGCACCGTCGCCGGCCGGATCATTGTCGCGGGCGATGTAGAGCCGTCGCAGCGTGTCGGGGAACAGGATGGCCGAGAGATGCGCCGCCGAGAGCGCCGCCGCCATCGGCATGGTGAGTAGCGCCATCCTGAGCGACAGCATCGTCTCGATGCCTTCGCCCGCCGCCATCACGTCGCCAGCCACACCGAAGCGAACGGCATGCCCGAGGAGGTCGCCCATCGCCCGTCTCGGCGTGTCGATCGGGGCTTTGTTCGAGCCGTCCGGCGCGAGCCAGGTGCGGTGCGCGCCGGTCTGACGCCCGGCGAGATCGGTGACCGATGCGATCATCGCCGGCCAGGTCTCTGTCGGGGAATGTTCGTCAGGCCGGTAGTAGCAGCGGGGATGGAAGCGCAGGCTTCCGGTTCCGTGCAAATCCGTAATGCCGCGTGTATGGAGATATGTCTTTACGAGTGTGCCCGCAATCGGCTGCGCCATGGCGAACAGCCGCCGGGCCGCTTCCGGCGATCCGGCCGGCGCAGGTGACTGGCGCCCGCCACCGTGCGGACGGTCCGGTTCGGGATGCGGCATCGACAGGAACGTGTGCGCCTCATCGGCAACGTCCTTGAAGTCGACCAGGCCGCAGCTTTCGCGGATTACGTCGAGGAGATCGCCATGCTCGCCGGTGGCGGCGTCGGTCCATTTGCCGGCGGCGCCCTTGCCGGTTTCGCTGCCCTTCAGCCGCACGAACATCGAGCGGCCCGGCGTATTGCGCACGTCGCCGACCAGCCAGTAGCGGCCCTCGCGATGACCGGCCTTGAGATAATGACGGCACACCGCCTCGGCTTGTCGGCCGAGACGGATCGCCAGTTCGGAAGCGTCCTGCCGCGCCATTACGCCGCCTCCCGCTCGCCGATGCGCTCGATGGGATAGCGCTCCAGCACCTTGGCCAGAATGGCAGCGCCGGTCCCATCGGTCGGCACGAACATCCGCAGCTTCCACGAGATGATCTCGTGGAACAGGCCATAGGCCCGCAGGCGATCGCGCATAGCGTCGATGAAGCCGGACAGCTCGATGCGGTTGGCCCCCATGACCCGGACGCGGCGAAGTTGAAGCCCCTCGGCCAGGTCGAGGATGGTCTTGCCATCCATCAGCGCCATGAAGGCGTCGTCCGGTGTCAGGGTTGACGTGCCGGTGGCGAGCGCGCCGGCCACCCAGGCGGCGGAGACACGGCGGCCAACGATGCGCTCGCCGTCGTCGGTCTGGAGTCGATACACCCGCGTCGACTCGCTCGGGAGGCGTTTCCAGATCGGCAGCAATAGACCGCTGACGACATGGATGGTGCTTTCGGCATACTCCGGCATACTCCGGCATACTCCGGCATACTCCGGCACCTCGGCTACCTCGGCGTTCCATGCCGCGGTGAAGCCCGCCCGGTCCGTGTTAACCCAATGGGTCTCATCCATCATCTTGATGGGGATGTTGTGCGCCTCCATCGGTCGGATCAACCGCACGCGCCGTTCGATCTCGCCATCGTCCAGCATGATGCTGGTGGTCGGTATCTGCACGGCGGCGCGGCCCGAGCGTTCGTTGATCAACAGCCTGGCGCGCGGGTCGTCGAGATGATCGAGCGCCTCGGCAAGCGTCACCGGCCGGTTGCGCTGGCGCTGGGTGATGGTCAGCAGCCGGGCTTCGGCACCGGTGCCGGGATGAACGTGGATCGTTCGGCGGTCGGTGACGATGAAGCTCTCGGCCTGCAGCGTCTCCAAGCCGACATCGTAGCTGCCCGAGGCGATGGCGCCTTCGATCTTGGCGTTCAGCAGCCGCTCGAACGCCGTGAACAGGACGCCCTGAAGGTCGATGGTCAGGGCCAGCAACCTGTTCAGGAACGTCGTGATCGGCGGCAGCTCGTCCTTCATGCCGGTTGAGTCGGTCAGCGAGAGGCCGGTGGCGTCCTCGAACATCTGGAGCGAACAGCCGTCGACCTTACCGCGCACCAGCAGCAAGTAGAGCTGCCGCAGGGCGTCGCGGGCGTAGTGGCTTTCCAGATTGTCCTCCGGCCGGAACAGCCCTTGGCCGCCGGTCTGGCGCTGGCCCCGCGTGATTGCGCCCAGGGTGTCGAGGCGGCGGGCGATGGTCGACAAGAAGCGCTTTTCCGCCTTCACGTCCGTCGAAATCGGCCGAAACAGCGGTGGCTGCACCTGGTTGGTCCGGTTGGTGCGGCCTAGCCCCTGAATGGCGGCGTCGGCCTTCCAGCCCGGCTCCAGCAGATAGTGGACGCGCAACCGCTGGTTCCGCGACGACAGGTCGGCGTGATAGCTGCGCCCGGTGCCGCCGGCGTCGGAGAAGATCAGGATATGCTTCTGGTCGTCCATGAAGGCCTGCGTTTCGGCCAGATTGGCCGAGCCGGCGCGGTTCTCCACCGCAAGCCGATCGATGCCGCCCGGGCTGGTCCTACGGACGATGCGGCGCGATCGTCCCGTCACCTCTGCCACGACATCGGCTCCGAAGCGCTGGACGATCTGGTCGAGCGCGCCGGGGACCGGGGGCAGCGATGCCAGCCGCTCGATCAAACGATCGCGACGGGCGACGGCGTCACGGCTCTCGACCGGCTGGCCGTCGCGAAACACGGGCCGCGACGACAGGTTGCCCTCGCTGTCGGTAAAGGGCTCGTAGAGCTGCACCGGGAAGGAATGGGCGAGATAATCCAGAACGTATTCGCGCGGGGTGATGTCCACCCGGACGTCGTTCCATTCTTCCGTCGGGATCTCCGCGAGCCGGCGTTCCATCAATGCCTCGCCGGTCGAGACGATCTGGATCACGGCGGCGTGGCCATCGGCCAGGTCCTGCTCGATCGAGCGGATCAGGGTCGGCGTCTTCATCGAGGTCAGCAGATGGCCGAAGAAGCGCTGCTTGGCGGATTCGAAGGCTGAGCGGGCGGCGGACTTGGCCTGGCGGTTCAGAGTGCCCCCAGAACCATCAGGGCCACCGGTGATGTTGGCGGCCTGCATCGCCGCGTCGAGATTGTTATGGATGACGGCGAAGGCGCCGGCATAGGAGAGCGACCGTGCCGTGTAGAGCCCGAGCGAGCGCAGGTCGCGCGCCAGCACTTCCATCGCCGCGACGCCGCCATCCTCGATCGCCTCGACGAATTCGGCGCGGGTCGAGAACGGGAAGTCCTCGCCGCCCCAGAGGCCGAGGCGCTGGGCATAGGCGAGATTGTGCACCGTGGTCGCGCCGGTCGCCGAGACATAGACGATGCGGGCATTCGGCAAGGCGTGCTGGAGGCGGAGGCCCGCACGACCCTGCTGCGAGGCGGCGACGTCGCCACGTTCACCCTTTCCGCCTGCGGCGTTCTGCATGGCGTGGCTCTCGTCGAAAATGATCACTCCATCGAAATCGGAGCCCAACCATTCGACGATCTGCTTGACGCGGGAAAGCTTACTCCCGCGATCGTCGGACCGTAGCGTGGCATAGGTGGTGAATAGGACGGCTTCCGAGAGTGTGATGTCCTTGCCCTGCGGAAAGCGCGACAGCGGCGTGACCAGCAGCCGCTCCATGCCGAGTGCCGACCAGTCGCGCTGGGCGTCCTCCAGCAGCTTGTCGGATTTGGAGATCCACACCGCCTTGCGGCGGCCCTGCATCCAGTTGTCGAGGATGATGCCGGCCGACTGGCGACCCTTGCCGGCGCCGGTGCCGTCGCCGAGCATGAAGCCCCTACGGAAGCGCACGGCGTTGGGTGCATTATCGGGCGCAGCCGAGATGAGGTCGAAGGTGTCGTCGAGTGTCCACGAACCGGCCAAGAAGTCGGAATGCGCCTCGCCGGCGTAGATGACGGTTTCGAGCTGAGCGTCAGAGAGAAGGCCATCCGAGACGATGTTGGCCGGAAGGCGCGGCCGATAGCTCGGCCTGGGCGGCGCTACCGAGGCCATCGCCGCGGACTGCACCAGCTTGGTCGGATGGGGCTGCGCCCCGGGAATACGGATCGCCTGCAATTCGTATTCCTCATAGATCGCGTCTGTGATCCGGCCGTCTTCGGCGGGCGTCCAGTCCACGGTCTCGTAGGCGAGTTCGACGCCTTCGGGCTCGATGGACGCGGGCGTGGCGGGACGGACAGCAGAGGTGCGCGCGAGGTATCCGCGAGCGGTCTGGGGCCCCGCGGTGGACTCCGACGTTGGCACTGGCGTGAGGGGGGCAGTCGGACGCGGCGGAACCTCCGCCGCGATCCAGCCGAGCAGCGTGCCGACATCGGGCGCGATGCCGGGCGAAGGGGGAAACGCGGCCCGATCATCGGCCGGCAGCTTGTCGATGACCGTCAACCGCGTATCGATGGTCGTGCCGTGCCTGGCATAGACCGAGCCGTCCACGGCGGCGGTGAAGACGATGCGGCCACGCTCCTGAAGCCGGACGAAGGCCGCAGCCGAGGCCGGATGGTCGGGGCTGAAGTTGGCGCCGGTGATCGCCACCAGCCGCCCGCCATCGGCGAGCCGGGCGAGTGCTGAAGCGACATGGCGATAGGCGGCGTCGGCCACGCGGCCGGAGACGTTTGCCATGGCCGAGAACGGCGGGTTCATCAGCACGACGGAGGGGACGGCTCCCGGCGCGAGATGATCGTCGATCTGGGCGGCGTCGAAGCGGGTGACGGCAACGGTCGAAAAGAGCGCTGCGAGCAGATCGGCGCGGGTTTCGGCCAGTTCGTTGAGGAGGAGCGTTCCGCCTGATATCTCGGCCAGGATGGCGAGCAGGCCTGTGCCAGCCGACGGCTCCAGCACGATGTCGGCTGCGCCAATGGAGGCGGCCGTCACTGCGGCGAAGCCGAGCGGCGCCGGCGTCGAGAATTGCTGGAGCGCCTGCGATTCCTCCGAGCGCCGCGTATGCGTCGGCAGGAGCCCGGCGATCTTCCCAAGAGCAGAAAGATGTGCAGCCGGAGATGCGGCCTTGCGGGAAAGCGCCTTTCCGTATTTGCGCAGAAAAAGGACTGTCGCGACCTCGCAGGCCTCATAGGCGGCCTTCCAGTCCCAGACGCCGCTGGTGTCGGATGCACCGAAGGCTGCTTCCATCGCTGCACGGAGGATCACGGCATCGACGCGCTGGCCGCGTTCGAGATGTTCGAGAAGCTGTTGCGCCACGGCGAGGAGCGCGGACGCACGAGTGACGGGCGCGGCCGGAAGGGCCACGGGAGACAGAATGTTCATGGGAAGAACCTCGGGAGAGCGGAAGGGACAAGTCCGGGCGGCGCTCTCTCTCGGCCGCCGGGACTCGACCCGTCCCGGCCGTCCTCTTCCTCTTGTCCGCTGACATAAAAAAAGCGCGCGACCGTGAGGCCGGGCGCGCGCATGGTCGGGGATCATCGCATTCGGCTTTCGGCCAGCCAGCGGCCGGTACTGATCCATTCAATCGTTCGGCCTGTGCCGAGGTCGAGCAGATGGGCGCCGCCGGAGAAGCCGTCCACGACAGGGTCAGAAGCAATACCGGCCCACTGGAACCCCCAGGTGCCGGTGAGTGCGAATGTCTCCGCGCAGCGGGTGACGAAGGTGACCAGCAATTGCGGATCGGCGGTTCCGGGGTCGCGAAGCCAGAGGCGCGTCGCGCCGTGCTCGGGTGTCAGGGAGAGCAGGAAGGGTTCGGCGGGCGGGTCCTCGCGACCATTCTCGGCCATCAGCGCGGTGTAGATGTCGAAGGCCCGCGCAACATTGGCAACCGAGCCGACGTCGAGCAGGCAGGAGAAGCGGGTGAGATATTCGGCCATATCAGGCTCCTGAAACGAAAAGAGCCCGGCGCTGGGCCGGGCTCTGAGTGGATGGGATTGGAAGGTGCGGAGCGGCCGAAGCTGCCCCGCGAGGCGATCATTCGGCGGCGATGAGGTGACGTTCGGCGTCCTCGCCATCGGCCGGCGGTTCCGACTCGTCGTCGGCGCTGAGGAAGTCGGGCAGCGCGGCGTCCTCGGTTTTGCCATCGCCGTCCGCGTCCGGTGCCGGATCGCCATCGACACCGGCAAGTCGAAGCGGTTCGGGCAGCCAGCCGCTGTCGGCCAGGAGACGCTCGGCCTCCTTGGCCATGTCGCCCTTTTTCAGATGACCGATAAGCTCGGCCGCCCGTTCGCCGGCGCCTTCGCGGACGGCTTCGAGGATGCGCGGCTTTGTGACACGGTTGAGGTAGTTGCCGAAGGTCGGACGCCAGCCGGCTTCGACCAAGTCGAGCCCGGTCGCCCGCGTCAGCCGGTCGGCCTGCGCGAGCCTCATATCGAGCGTATGCTGCGACACGCCGCCCGCGCTGTGCGGGTTCGGCCGCTCATAGAGCGCGTTGACCCCATAGCTGACGCAATGCGCCAGCAGCGCCATGCGGCTGGCATCGTCGAGACCAGCGAGCCAATCCCACAGGGCGTCGTCGTCCTTCGGGATGTCGGCGGCCCAGGCGTCGTGACGCTCCTGCACAGCCCGCGCGGAGGGGCTGTCCTTCAGCGTCTCGTCCTGAACGGGGAAGAAGATGTGTTTCACCCCCGTTTCCATGGCGCCCGTGTACATGCGGGTCATGAAGCTGTCCGAGACCAGCTTGTGGAGAAGCGCCGTCATGGCGATGTGCGGGTTTTCCGCCACCGCGTTGCGCAACGCGAGGGTGCGGTAGGCGGTCAGCTCGACGACGAGGCGTTCGGGCAACGGCTTGATGCTGTCGTCCTCATCGTCCTCCGGTTCGACAGGCTGGCCGCCGATGGTGATGACGGCGCGCTGCACCGACGGGCTCGCGGTGCCATCGGATTCGATGTCCTTCTCCGATCCTTCCTCACCATCGGTCCGGACCTGAGGCACATCCTCGGGCCGAACGAAGCCGCGATCGACCGAAAGCGACCCGTTGGCGTTGATGCTGACGAACACGCCAGCGATGGCGATGTCGGCCGGATCGAAGTGCTCCGAGCGGTCGTCGAACGCCGCCAGTGCCGTCTCGATCTCGCCCATACGCTCGTCGACCTCGTCGGGCAGTTCGTCGGCGTCCTGATATTCCGCTTCGAGCCTGACCTGCTCGGCGGTGAGCGCCTTGATGGTCGCCTGTTCCTCCGCCGATAGATCGATCGGCGTGCCGCAGACCTCGTGGAGGCCGCGAACGGCGTCGTAGGGGAAGCTGACCGCGACCTCGATCCACTTCCAGCCCTCGGCGGCGATCACCTCAGCCTCGGCCTTGAGCTTGTCGGCGACGAGGCGATCGAGAAGCCCCACGTCCTGCAGCCAGCCGCCATCATCGGCCTGGAAGAGGTCGCGCATGACGGTGCCGCCAGCCGCCTCATAGGCTTCGATGCCGAGGAAGACGGCACGCTTGTCGGACGCGCGCACCGTGGTCTCGGTCAGCATGCGCCGGATCTGATAGGGCTCCTTCGACCAGGCGTCCTTGATCGCGTCCCAGACCTGGGTCTGACGCTCGTGGTCTTCGGAGACCGTGAACGCCATGAGCTGCTCCAGCGTCATGCCGTCGTCGGCATAGACGTCGTGGAGGACCGGCGAGACGGTCGCGAGGCGCAGCCGCTGCTTGACCACGTTGACGGGCACGAAGAACGCCGCGGCGATCTCCTCCTCGGTCATGCCCTTGATCAGCATGTCGTGGAAGGCGCGAAACTGATCGAGCGGATGGAGCGCGGCGCGCTCGATGTTCTCGGCGAGCGACACTTCCTCGGGGAGGATGGCGCCGTCGCGATCGCGGACCACGCAGGGGACGGGCGCGACTTTCGCGAGACGCTTCTGCTTCACCAGCAGTTCGAGCGCGCGGAAGCGGCGGCCGCCGGCGGGCACCTCGAACATGCCGGTCTCGTTGCCTTCGGCGTCAACGACGGGGAAGACGCTGAGGCTCTGGATCAGGCCGCGACGAGCGATCGAGGCCGCGAGGTCTTCGATCGAGACGCCGGCCTTCACGCGCCGGACGTTGGACTGGCTGAGCACCAGCTTGTTGAAGGGGATGTCGCGCGAGGACGACAGGATGATCTTCTGAACGGCAGTAGCCATCGGGATTTACTCCGTGACGGGCGGCCGAGAGACTCTCTCTCAACCTCCAACCCGTCACGAAGCGAAGCGCCGCCCTCTTCCTCTAAAGGGGGGCAGCGGCACGAACCGGCAAACCTGAAAGGCACGGAAGCGCAAAGCCGGAGACGCGGAAAACCGCATCCCCGGCTTTGCGGAAATCAGGAAGCTCGATCGAGCAGCTTCTTGGCTTTGCCTTCCATGTCGAGGCGGGCGTCCTGGTGCGGCTTGTCCCGGGCGACGGCGGTGATGCCCTGCACGAAATCGAAGATGGACTCAGGCGGGCGACCTTCCTCGGCCAGCACCGTGTCGATGATCTTGCCGGTCTCGGCCTTGGAGAAGCCGCGACGACGCAGGAAGTCAGTGCGGTCTTCGTCCGTCCTGGCGACAATCCGCTCGCGAGCCGCCCTGATGCCGTTGACGAACGGCAGGGGCGAGGAGTTCGCGAAGTTCAGCAGCGCCGGGGCTGCCTCGTGCGCGAAGCGATTGGCGGCATATTTGGAGTGGCGGATGGTGATTTCCTCGAAATCCTCCACGCCCCACAAATTGCGATTCTGGCAGACCGCGCGCAGATAGAAGCTCGCCATGCCGAGCGTCTTGGCGCCGACCTCGGAATTCCAGCAATAGAAGCCCCGGAAATAGAGATCCGGCGAGCCATCTGGAAGGCGGCCGGCCTCAATCGGGTTCAGGTCGTCCACCAGGAACAGGAAGACATCGCGATCGGAGGCATAGAGCGTCGTCGTGTCCTTGGTGATGTCGACGCGCGGATTGTAAATCCCGGTCGACCAGTCGAGCACGCCCGGGACCTTCCAGCGGGTATCGCCCGTGCCATTGCCGGCGATGCGTTGGACGGCCTCGACCAGCTCGTGGTCGTAGATGCGGCCATAGTCCGGGCCAGTGACGGCGCGCAGTTCGACACGGCCAGTATCGGTTTCGAGCGTCTTGATCTGCTCGGCCCGATTGGAGGTCAGGCCGTATTGCAGGTTGATGCCAGCAAGGGCGGCGGGGAGCTGCCGCAAATAGGCAGCGGGGGCACCGACCAGGCTGGCGAGCTGGCCGAAGGACCAGTGTGTCGGCGCGATTGCCGCATCGGTGCCCGGCAGGATCAGCGCTAGCCGTTCCGGGTCGTTGCGGTTCGCCTCGACGTGGATGAGCGCACTCTCCACCATCCGCGTCCGGCTGCGATCGGCGCGGTCGCGCACCGATCGCGCCAACTCGGACAGCGACAGGTAGCGCTCGTCGGCTGGGCGCGAGAACCATTCGGACGAGACGCGGCCGACCCGCTCGCCCCGGCCAACATCGACCTTGTAACCGCCGCTGGTGTCACGGCGCGCATCGAGGACCTGCATATTCATGGGACCATTCTCCATGACGGGCGTCAGAGACCTCTTCTCCAACCTTCAACCCGTCACGGGAAACAAGTCCACTCTCTCACTCTCAGCGGGGCGTTGCGGGGCAGCCGCCCCGCAGAAGGGGTCGTTCGAGACCAGCGGGCTCGGACGCAGGGGAAGGCTTTCCCCTCGCGGTGCGGATGTACAAGGTGAGCCGTCGCCGCTGTTGGCTCAGGGGGGGCCGTTTGAGGCGAACGCGTTTCGTAAAACGGCAGCCTCTTACCTCGCACCTTTCCTCACCATGCGAAAATGATACAAATCCTCGGACAGTAAGTCCTATGTTCCGAGTTTCCGTATCGTGCCATCATCCATGTCCCAGCGCCAGATTGCCCATACCGTGCTGACCGCGCGCGGCATTTCGCGCATGGCAGAACTGCGCGAGGCCGGCGTAACAGCCGCCACCATGAGCCGCATGGAACGCGACGGCGAGGTGCTTCGGCTCGCGCGAGGACTTTATCAACTTTCTGATGCGCCCCTCGACGTTCACCACAGTCTGGCAGAGGCCGCCAAACGGGTTCCCAAGGGCGTCGTTTGCCTCGTTTCGGCCCTGGCTTTTCATGGTCTGACGGATCAGCTGCCCGAGGCAGGTTTGGCTCGCCGTGGGCCAGAAGGACTGGTCCCCGAAACCCGAAGGCACGCCCATCCGACTGGTACGTTTCACAGATCGTCTCCTGACGGAGGGGGTTGAAACCCACCCTGTCGAGAGGGTGCCCGTGAAGGTTTTCGGCGTCGCAAAGACGATCGCCGATTGCTTCCGATATCGGAACAAGATTGGCCTGTCCGTGGCGATCGAAGGCCTGCAGGAAGCGCTGCGCCAGCGCAAGACGACGCCAAGCGAGATTGCCAGCCAGGCCGAGCGAGGAACCGTCGCCACGGTCATGCGGCCCTATCTCGAGGCACTGACCGCCAATGGCTAAGGAGATCGAGAATATCGGCTCCTCAGTTCGCGCCCCGCCTGCCGCAGATTGCCAAAACGAGGTGATGGTGGACCGGGCGGGCGCGAACTAGAATTCTTGACCTCCGGACTAATTGATCATATATGATCGGATAATAGATTTTTTCCATCATATATGGATGGTTGATATGGGTTCCCCCAAGGCGAAACCTGCACTGGAACGGCTAGGCCAGGATATCCGCAACGCGCGTCTGCGGCGTGGTATTGCCGTGGCGGATCTCGCCGTGCGTGCGGGAACCTCGCCAAGTTCCATCGCCCGCCTTGAACGGGGTGATCCGGGCGTTGCCATCGGAACGCTTGCCGACGTTCTCGTTGTGCTGGGACTTCTGGAGCGTCTCGCTGACCTGGTCGATATCCGCAAGGACGATCTGGGGCTGGCGCTGGTAGCGGAGCAAGGACCGCGCCGGGGCCGCTCGTTCGCCGCAAGGCTGAAAAAGCAGAAGGCTCAGACGGAGGAGACGCAGGATCGGCAGGACGTTGTGGACCCTGACGGGGCTTCCTTCTGATGGCCGATTTCGTCGCCCATGTCGCGCTTGGCGAAGGCCGCGCATCGGTGGGCCAATTGCGTTTCACCCATGCCGGGCCACGCCAATTCTCGACCTTCGCCTATGACGCCGAATGGATCGAAAACCCGCGCGCCTTCGCCATACAGCCCGATTTCCCTCTTGAGGCCGGCCCATTCCACACTTCGGGGCAGCCCGGCAACATGCGCGACGCTTTGGCGGGCGTTTTCGCCGATGCGGCTCCGGACAGTTGGGGACGCAGACTGCTCGAACGCGCCTATGGCAATGGTCTCAATGAATTCGAGTATCTGACGCTTTCCGACGATGCCTGCCGCCAAGGCGCGTTGCGTTTTCTGGATGACAAGGGCGAGTTCATTCGCGGCAAGGCAGCGGACGCCGTTCCGCGTCTGGTCGATCTCGAAACCATTACGGCGATCGCGCGCGCCTATGAGCAGGGTAAGGAGATCTCGCCCGAGGATATGCAGGCGCTCGCCGGCGCCGGTGGCTCCGGCGGCGCTCGTCCCAAAGCCAATGTCAGGGACGGCGACGCGCTGTGGCTGGCGAAGTTCACCTCGGTCCACGATCAACAGCCGATCGAGCGCGTCGAGGTCGCGACGCTGCGCCTGGCGGCAGTCTGCGGTATCCGGACGCCCGAGGCACGGCTGGAACTGGCGGACACGCCGTTCCCGGTGGCGCTGATCCAGCGGTTCGATCGGCGTGGGGCCGCGCGGATTCCCTACATCTCCGCGCGCACTGCGCTCGGCAAGACGGGAGCGGAACTGGGGTCCTATACCGAGATCGTTGATTTCATGCGGGCTTACTCATCCGATCCTTCTGACGATTTCCGTGAACTTTACCGGCGTCTGATCTTCACGATCCTCGTGTCCAACAAGGACGATCACCTGAAGAACCACGGTTTCCTCTATGTGGGGGCGGGTCAGTGGCGCTTGTCGCCGGTGTTCGACGTGAACCCGGCGCCGGATCGCAACCCGCATCTCGAGACGGCAATCCTTGAGGGCGGGGCCCATGATCGCTCGGTTAACCTCGCTCTAGAGGCCTGCGCGTTTTTCGAGATTCCCGAGGCCGAGGCACGGGAGATCATCCGAACCATGGCGCAGCGCATTTCAGACGGATGGCGCGAAGCCTTCAGACAAGTTGGCGTCTCTGGCGCGCTGGCGCGCGACTATGAGGCTGCCTTTCTCAACGAGCAAAGTGAGTTTGCGCTACAGAAATAGTCAAATATGAATATTTTTCGCAATTTATCTATCAGATATGGATACATTAAGAATTTGGAGCCGTTTCAGCGGGTGCGCCAGATGAAGGTTGGAAGCATATAAATCCGCCTGCCGAGTTTCATCACAATATTAGACCGAGAACGAAGTAGTGATTTATAAAAAAACTGGCGAAAGAGCGCGTTGACTGTTCCCGGCGTTCTTGGGCTCGCTGGGACGCAGTTTGGAGGCGGGTCCCCTGTGTCGCTCCGCCTGTACTGGAGAACCGATTGTGCCCGCGCCGGCATCTAAAGCGCCGCTTCCCGCGATAAATTCTTGAAGTTCGGCAGACTGGGGCACTCAAGCGCGCGGTCCCGCCCTATTAGGCCCACGATTTCTCTGCAGCGTTCCGCGGAGACACGCATTCGCCCGTGCCGCAGCGCTAGATAGACAGCATCAGCTGCCCACTGTTCGCCAAGGCTGTGCACAACGCTAGGGTGCCGGAGAAGGTCAAAAGTCCAGCCGGGTTCGACACCATTCATCAGTCCCGCTGCGCGAGTGCGGCCCTTCCGTTCATCAACGACGGCCCGAAAGTGCCGACGCGTCGCAATCGCGATTGTCGCGGCCTCTCCGTCATCCAGAGAAGGAGAGCCGCCGGACAAAGTGGCGAACAATTCGTATTCAGCGTCCGTCATTCCGGCGACGGTCACCGTGCCGTTTGCAATGAGGCCTTGAAGAAAACTTTGGTCTCCGTTTTTCCGGCTCGTCTCGTGCTCCAGCTCCCCAGCCACGATGTCGGGTACGACGATATCATTACTGATGGCCGTCAACACCCGCTCGCCGTAGGTGCAAGCGTGCAGATTGATCAGGACGCTGGTGTCGAGGATCAGCGGTCTATGATCGTCAGCCAGGGAGCTTGAGAAGGTCATCCGTCTCGTTTTCCTCAAGCTCAATTTGGTCAATTAGTTCACGCACCTCCACGCGACGCATTTTCAGCAGCTCGGCCAACTGACCTTCCGACATGATGCCACGCTTCCAAGCGGCGTGCGCCATGAGGCTCATCCTGTGGGAGACCGACCGGTTAGCGTCGGTCTTGGCTACATCTAGACGCTCCGCGGCATCCCCAAGCACTTCCCGCGCGTGATGATCCTTTATCCCGCCCTTCGACTTGAGCCATTCCCACGTCCCCTTTCTTAGGAGCTCCAGCTCTTCCAGGCGGCGCACACACGCTTCGCGGGAAATGTTATACTGGTGCGCTAGTAAGATAACGTGCCGACGGGTGAGCATGTCGGCCCCAGCCGTCAACTGCTTGAAACTCTCCGAGAAGCTCTTCTGCGGCGTCAAGAAGGCGCGACCAAACGCATTTGCGTAGCGCTCGTCACGAGATAGGAATTGCTCATCGTCCTCCAAAACCTCCGGGACGCGTCGCGTCCCTACAAAGTGTCCGAGCTCGTGTGCGGCGGACTGGATACGTCGCCCCAGGGGATGATTGGCGTTAAGGAGGATGCAGGCCCCGACTGCGTCGTCGTAGGTGAACAAGCCAGCAACCTTCGACTTGGAGGATAGTCGTCGCTGATACAAGCGTATGCCGAGGTCGAGCTCGATGATGGAGAAGATGTCGCCGATCGGACCGGCACCAAGCCCGAGCCAGTCGCGCAGCTCTTCCGCCTGCTTCCCTGCAAGTTCGACTATATCGCCCTGGTTGATCCCTTTCTCCGGCGGGTAGTGCCGTCGCCGCTCGATGCCGAGAACGTTTTCGAGTTCCACCTCGGCCTTCACCAGATCATTCAGCAGTTCGACGGCTTCGAGTGTATGGTCATCCTCCGTCTCACGCATCTTGCGGAAACGCGGCACCAGATCGGTATGAACCGCTTCCCGACGCAGAAGGCCGTTCACCGAAATACCGTAGTGCCGAGCAAGAAGTTGCAATTCTTGAATCCGGACGCGCCGCGCACCCTTCTCGATCGACACAAGGGTCGGGCGCGACATGCCGATGACCTCTGCCGCCTCTTCTTGACGGATGCCCGCATTCTCCCGCGCGATGCGGAGACGCCGACCGATTTCCTGGGCGCTTAATTCATTAAGGTCGGCCATGACGACCTCCATCGATCCAGCTTCTCAAGAAGCTTTGTTCCCCTTGGGCCGCCAAGAAGGCGCGCCATTCCTTTGCGTGAATCAGCAACATATTCCTGAGATTCTTTAAAACGTTGTCCTGCGTTTCTCCCGTCGCGCGCGCGATCTCGAAGGAATGAACCTTCAAGTCCGCATCGGGCAAGTCCGCCATTTCGGCGAGTTGTTGGAGGTGACGAGCCCCGACACTCCCGTACTCCGCCATCGTGTGGCTCAGGCGTACTTTTTTCTCACCCGGAAACGCATCGGCAAAGGCCGGAACGGTGAGATTAGCGATGACGTAAGTGTCGCCTGGCTCATCGATCCCCGCAGCATGCATGCTCATCCGGCGAAGCAGACATGCAGCGCAAAGACCGCACTGCCGCAGCTTCCCGTCCATCTTCGCGTTCCAGCGCTGTTGCCAGCACGAGCGGGTCTCAAAGAGCTCATCGACCGCTTTGTTCGTGGCGCGCCGATAGGCCGAGATCGTCTCGCCCTTCGTATTCCACAGGCGGGGTTGGTCGTAACGGACCTCGTGCCCGAGCACGGTCTTGATGAACCGTTCCATCTTGCGGAAGTACGTCGGATGGTTCCGATAGTCGGCGTATATATTATGTAGAGGCAGAAGGACCGGCCCAAGTGCGCCTTGACCGCTTTCGGGGACCACGATCCTGCTCAATCCCGTCAAGTGTGCAGCGATCGCCGTTACGGAGGCGAACTTGAACCCGCGCGAGCGCACATTGCTTTCTCGGGAAGAGGGGACATCGACGCGGAAGGGGATTTGGTCGAACGGCTCGTCACCTTTCTTCAAGGAATGGCGGTGTTTGGTCACTCGCACACATATGGCGGCGCTTCCGCACCCGTATATCTTCGAGACGCAGCGTGAATCCAGACCGTCGCTGTAAGCGATCACGAAGCTTCTCTCGGTTCCGAAGGGAAGCGACCGCTGGCGCGCGCCCAAGGTAGCTTGGCTCTGCCAAGGAACGAAGCAGAATTGCCAATTGTCACCCGTGAGATGTCGCAGCGCAGCACGAAGGCTGTCTTGCACCTCGGCTCGTTGCCACGTAGCAATCTCGACGACAGGGACGGTGACGTCGAAATCGCGCGCCCACCGACCGATCCGCCTTGCCGTTCGTCGGTCGGCATATTCAACTGCGGCGCTGACCACCAGAAGGTCGTGGTGGATAGGCTTCCATCCCTCGTAGTCGTAAGTGTCAAGGACATCAGGATCGAAAACGATATCCTTCCCGATTTCGGCGACGGCCACCGATCCGGGTTGAACCCGCTGGTGTCTCTGGCCTGCCTCGACGACGCGAAGCGTCAGACCATAGTGTTCGGAACTGGTCACATGAGCATTCACAGGCGGACCATCCCTTCATCGACGCTGTCGCTTCTACCCAAGTTCTTCTCAAAGGCGTCCTTCCTACCAGCCAACAGAGCGTCTCGGACTTTCGCGCTCTCCACTGCGTCGAAGGCGGAAGCGATCTTATCACGCGCTCGATCTGCAGTGCTGCGGGTCATCTCGCCCGCTTCCACCGCACGGATGCACTCTTCCTGAAAACGGTTTCGAGCTTCGCCGATTTGAGTATCGATGGCGGCGGCGAGTGCTGGGGCGATCGCGTCGCCGAGGCTGGTGTCATTAGCAGTACGATACAGAAGCTCCTTCTGAAGCGAGTCGAGAAAGGGGGTCTTCTCGCAACGGTCGAAAATGGCCTCGACGGACCCAAACGGATCGAGATCCAACTGACCTGAGTCGAGATGTGCGTCGAGCTCTTGAAGCGCCTTCGCATGTTCCTTGGTGACCAGATGGCGGGCAAGTGAGTCCGAAGCTAAAGCGCTGCATTCCTCGGACGAGGCCGCATCGTTCTGCACTGCCTCGCCAAGCCGCCTCCAGCAGCTACCGAGAGCTAGGTTCTTAAACGGGCCATCGGTCATAGAAGTTCTCCATGTCAGGCCCGTGCACTATATATCTGACAAAAATTATAATTCAAGAAAAAAAGCTGACATAGATTTGAAGGCGGGGCGGTGTCATGAAAGCGGTCACGAAGCTTATTGCCGAGCCGGCTGGTAACGGGCCACCAGTTAAGCAGCCAATCCACCATTGCCGAAAAGAGCCATTTCGTCCTAAATAGCGCAATGGATCGAGGTGAGATTCGGCGATGAAAACCATGTCGGCGCGCGAAGCGAAGAACGGCTTCGGGCTGATGATCGATACCGCGCGTGCGGAACCGGTGCTAATCGAAAAGCACGGGCGCGGCGTGGTCGTGGTCATCTCGGTGGAAGAATTTGGACGCCTTTCCGCGCAACCGAGTCGCGCGGCTAAGGTGGAAATCGGGATCAAGGCGCCGTCGAAAGGCGGATAATGAAGTGTTCGTGCATCAAAAGACTTGGTCTTTTGAAAGTGTCGCCGCCACTGGCATCAGACGACGTTGAATGAGAGGTTAGGCGTGAGAACGGGGCGGTCTGGTATCAGGGATAATCGTAGCAGGGGGGCGGTCCACGAGTTCATCACTGAGCGCGCAGTTCCAGATAGCCGTCTGTCCGTCGTGTCGGCCTATTTCACTACCTTCGCATACGATCGTCTCCGCACGACGTTGGACGAAGTTGAGCAGATGCGTTTCCTTTTCGGCGAGCCGAGGTTTCTGAAAGATGCGGACAATGCTGGCCTCGTGCCGCCAGCCTTCTCATTCGACGAGTCCGGGCTGCGCCTTACTGAACAAATCCGGCAGCGGGCTGCCGCGTTGCGATGCGCCCAGTGGATCAAAGATCGCGTCGAAATACGGTCGGTCAAGCGCTCCGGCCTTCTGCATGGGAAGCTGATCCATATCGATGACGGACGCCGTCCGCACGCTGTGCTCGGCAGTTCGAACTTTACGATCAACGGACTCGGATTAGGTGATTCGCCGAACATCGAACTTAATCTGATTGTCGATAGCGACCGCGACCGCGAGGACCTGCTGACTTGGTTTGACGAGCTGTGGAGCGACACCGGCTTGACCGAGGACGTGCGAGAGGAAGTGTTGCGCGCGCTCCAAGCCAGCTACGCCCACGCCGCTCCCGAGTTCGTGTATTTCAAGACTCTGCTACATCTATTCGGCGACTTTCTAACTGACCAAGCGGCAGAAGAGGCGCTGATCCAGCAGACCGCGTTCGAGCAGACCGCGATCTGGCGTACATTATTCGATTTCCAGCGCGACGGCCTGCGCGCCGTGCTTGCAAAGATCGAAAAACATGGGGGCTGCATACTCGCGGATAGCGTCGGTTTGGGTAAAACCTTCACCGCACTAGCCGTCATCAAGTGGTTCGAGAAGCGCAACAAGAACGTGCTCGTGCTGTGCCCAAAGAAGTTGCGCGAGAACTGGACCGACTACCTTGCCACTAACAACAGCGAGATGAACCCGCTGCGCGAAGATAGGTTTGGCTACACTGTCCTGTCTCATACTGATCTTTCACGTGAGAAGGGCAAAGTCGGCGACATTGACCTCGCGCGGATCGAATGGGGGAACTACGATCTCGTCGTCATTGACGAGTCCCATAATTTCCGAAGCGCATCGCGGAATAAAACCGCAGGCGGACGGCGAAGCCGCTACGAGCGGCTTATGGACGACATCATCAAGACCGGTCTCCCGACTAAGGTTCTGCTACTCTCGGCTACGCCGGTGAATAACGATTTGAGCGACCTTAAAGCACAGCTCGACCTGATTTCCGCTGAAAGGGGAGATGGTTTCACTGATCTGGGTGTGCCCAACTTAGGTACGCTGATCGGCGGCGCACGACGACGCTTTGCCGATTGGGCGAAGAGCGGCAGTCGCGATGCTGGCGAGCTCTTGAATAACTTGCCACCTGCGCTTTTCGGCCTGCTCGACGGCGTGACCATCGCGCGCTCGCGCAAGCACGTTGAGCGCCATTACGTTGCTTCGATGGAAAAGATCGGCGGGTTTCCAAAACGAGCCGTTCCCGAATCCGTCTTCGCCAACATCGACAGCCAAGGCGGCTTTCCGGCTTTCGAAGACGTAGATGCCGCAATTGGCAAGCTCGAACTGGCGCTCTACGGCCCATTGACCTTCGTCCTTCCCGAACACCGCGCCCTCTATGACAAAGGGGGGAATTTCGACCAGGCCAATCGCGAAAAATACCTGATCGCGATGATGAAGGTCGGCTTCCTCAAGCGGCTGGAAAGCTCGGTAAGCTCTTTCCGCCTGACGATGGATCGCATGATCGCCCGCATCGACCAGCGGCTTGGCGATCTCGACAGCTTCGACGCGACGGCTGCTATCGACACGCCGGCGCCGGACGAGATCGAGCTGGATGACGAGTTAGAGGAAGCCTTCGAGGTCGGCGGCGCGCTGAAATACAACCTCGCTCACATTGATCGAGCGGCGTGGAAGGCAGCGCTGATGCGCGACCGCGATCGCATCGCTGCATTGACCGCCGAAGCGCGCAAAGTCACGCCAGATCGCGACGCCAAGTTAGCCCGGCTTAAGGACATAATTCGCGCCAAGGCGAATAAGCCGACCGCCAACCGCGACGGCGAGGCCAACCGCAAGATCATCCTGTTTACGGCCTTCACCGACACCGCCCGCTATCTCTATGAGGAATTGTTGCCCCTCGCGCGCGAGTGCGGGCTGCAAGCGGCGTTGGTGACAGGCGACGGCTGCAAAGCGACGTTCGGCCCGGCGCGGTTTCAGGACGTGCTGGTCAACTTCGCGCCACGCGCCAAACGGCGGGCCTTGATGCGCAGTGCCGAGACCAGCGGAGAAATTGACCTGCTGATTGCTACCGATTGCATCTCCGAAGGCCAGAATCTTCAAGACGCCGACCTGCTGGTGAATGTGGATATTCATTGGAACCCGGTCCGCCTCATTCAACGCTTTGGGCGAATTGACCGCATCGGCAGCCGTAACACTACGATCCGCATGGTCAATTTCTGGCCTACCGAAGACCTAAACAAATATCTTAACCTCAAAGATAGGGTGGAGTCTCGGATGGCGTTGGTTGATCTTTCGGCTACCGGCGACGACGACCTTCTAAACGCGCGCTCCGAGGCAGAAGGTGATGCGCGCTGGCGCGACGAGCAATTGCTCCGCTTGAAGGATGAGGTGTTCGACCTGGAGGAAACCGTAGGCGGCGTGACGCTGGCCGATTTCGCGCTCGACGATTTCCGTGCGGACCTGCTCGGGTTCGCACGCGCCAACGAGGAGGCGTTGCGGGCCGCTCCGCTGGGACTGCATGCGATCGTCCCCAACAACGTCGAGGGCAGTAGCATCGATCCTGGCGTGATATTTTGCCTTCGTCGCCGTCCAAGCAATCCGAATCCGGAGCAGGCCAAGATCAACCCTCTCGATCCGCACTATCTTGTCTATGTGAAGGATGACGGGTCGGTTCGCCTTAGCTTCGGTCAGCCCAAGCCGATTCTAGAAGCGTATCGCGCGCTCTGCCTGGGGAATACTGAGCCCTTCGAGACGCTCTGTAATGCCTTCGACGATGAGACGGACTACGGCGAGAAGATGGATCGTTACGATGGATTGATCCGCGCCGCCGTCGCCTCGATCGGCGCGACCTCAGCGACGCGCACCTTGGCAGCGCTGACGGGCTCGCGCGGCGCGCGGGTGCCCGACGGGGCCGCGCAGGCTCGCGCCAGCCTAGACTATGATCTCATTACCTGGCTTATCGTCAGGCCAATGGCGGGGGCAAAATGAGTCATCCCGCCGAACGTCTCGCTGCGATCCGCGATGCGGTTTCAGGGCTTGCCGACGCAGACCTCGCGGCGGCGGGTCGGAAGCTCCTTGATGTCATGGGCTATCGCAGTCCCAAATCCCTGGACGCTCCCACTGTTCCCGCGCAGTTCTTCGCCGCTCTCGGCATGGACGCGGCGCGTTTTGAGACGCACCGCTGGCACGCAGTGCATTTCCTTTTCCAGCTCACCGGCGACGAACTACCGGCCCTATCACGCGGCGGCGATCCGGCCACCGGCGAGAGCTTTCAGCGCGGTGCGATCGATTCCTTCGTCTTCCTCGCCATCGACCTCGACGACGACGGCTGGTCGCGCCGGCAGCTTGTGGCGATCGTGCGTGCTCTCAATCGCGGGTTCGCTATGCCCGCGATCGTGCTGTTCCGCCACGGCGGGCACGCGACCCTGACGGTGATCGACCGCCGCGCCCATCGGCGCGATGCCTCGCGGGACGTAGTCGGCGGGCGGATCAGCCTGATCAAGGACATAGATCTCGCCCGGCCTCACCGCGCCCATGTCGAAATCCTAGCCGACCTGTCGCTCGCCGCGCTCGCCGGGCGCAAGGCTCCGTCGGATTTCCGCGCGCTCTATGACCTGTGGCTAGAGACGCTGTCGGCCGCCGAACTCAATAAGCGCTTCTATGAGGAACTGGCCGACTGGTTCGCCTGGGCCAGCACCAGCGCGCCGCTTGCCTTCGCCAAGGGACAGGGCGCCGGCGAGGGCGCCAAGGAAATCGCGCTGATCCGGCTGCTCACGCGGCTGATGTTCGTCTGGTTCATCAAGGAAAAGGGCCTCGTTCCCGAGACGCTGTTCGATGGGCCTTCGCTGGCGAGGCTGCTGAAGGAGCCGCCCGCCGCCAAGCCTGGCGGCCATAGCTACTACCTCGCCATCCTCCAGAACCTGTTCTTCGCCACTCTCAACACCGAAATGCCCGAACGGCGCTGGCGGCAGGAAGATGGCGGGCAATCGAAGGACTATCTCGGCCACCACGTCTATCGCTACGCCGGCCTGTTCGCCGAGCCGGACAACGCGCTGGAAGCTTTTGCCAGCGTGCCTTTCCTCAACGGCGGCCTGTTCGAGTGCCTGGATACCGAGATCGCCAGCGGTGATCCGCGCGCGGGCCATGCCGAGCAGGAGCGCGGGCGGCTGATCCTGCGCATCGACGGCTTTTCCGATCAACCGGACAAGCAGCCGCGCCTGCCCAACGCCCTGTTCTTCGGTGGAGGCAAGAACGTCGATCTCTCCGGCTGGTTCGAAAAGGCCAAGGTGCCGCGCGACGTGCCCGGCCTGATCGACCTGTTCGAGCGTTACAAGTTCACTGTCGAGGAAAACACTCCGCTGGAGGAAGAGGCCGCACTCGATCCCGAACTGCTGGGCAAGGTGTTCGAGAACCTGCTCGCCTCCTACAACGAGGACACCAAGACCACCGCCCGCAACAAGTCGGGCAGTTTCTACACCCCGCGTGAGGTGGTCGATTTCATGGTGGACGAGGCGCTGGTCGCCTGGCTGCTGCCGAAACTGCCAAGCGAACTGGGATTGGAGTCCGACGGCGGAGACGAAGCCCGCCTCCGCGCGCTGCTCAGCTTCGCCAGCCGCTCGCACGATTTCAGTCCTGCGCAGGTGGATGCGCTGATCGCCGCCATCGAAAGTTGCAAGGCCATCGACCCAGCTGTGGGATCGGGCGCCTTCCCACTCGGCCTGCTGCAGAAACTGGTCCACATGCTCGATGTGCTGGATCCTGGCGGCGAGAAGTGGAAGGCCCGCAACCGGCTTTACTATGAGCGCCGGCTTGCCGAAGCCGATGCCATTCCAGCCGCCAATGAGCGCGCCGTCGAGATCGAGAAGGCCGAGAATGCGCTCACCGAATTCGACGCCAAGTTCGAAAGCGGCCATTACCCCGACTATACCCGCAAGCTGTTCCTGATCGACCGCTGCCTGCACGGCGTGGATATTCAGCCAATCGCCGTTCAGATCGCCAAGCTGCGCTGCTTCATCAGCCTGGCGGTCGAACAGAAGGAAAATCCCAACCGCGCCAATCGCGGCATCACGCCGCTGCCGAACCTCGAAGCTAAGTTTGTCGCCGCCAACACGCTGACGCCGTTGCACCGCCGCGGTCAGCAATTGGGGCTGGTGAGTGAGGACCTGCTGGCGAACAAACGCGCATTGCGCGAGGCCAATCGTGCTTTTTTTGCTGCACCCAATGGTGCTGCCAAACGCGCGGTGCAGAAGAAGATCACCGGACTGCGTAAGGAAATCGCGGCTGAAGCGATGCGCGACCATGCCTTCGCCGATAGCGATGCGAAGCTGCTCGCAGCCTGGGACCCGTTCGATCCCAATGCCTTCGCTCCCTTCTTCGATGGCGAATGGATGTTCGGGCTCGACGCCTCGGCCGACGAAGGCTGGTTCGACATCGCCTTCGCCAATCCGCCCTACATCCGGCAGGAAAAGATCGAGAGCTTCCGCGTCAACAACAAGCCGGTAATCGCCAAGTCCCAGCTCAAGGCGGATTACAAGACCTTTGCCGGCACGGCCGACATCTATGTTTACTTCTATGAGCGCGCGTTAAGGTTGCTGAAGCCAGCGGGTGCGCTGGCCTTCATTACCTCGAACAAATGGTATCGCGCCGGATACGGCAAGGGTCTGCGCGAATGGCTCAGCGCCAACGCGCACATCCTCAAGATCATCGACTTTGGCGACGCGCCGGTGTTTGAGGCGATTGCCTATCCCACCATTCTCGTCGGCACACGCAAACCGGCGTCCGGCAAGCCCGGCCCCAACGAAGTCGTCCAGTCGCTCAACTGGGCTCCGGTAGAGGGCGAGGACCCGAAGGAATCGGTCAAGCGCTTCCCCGAGCGCTTCGCCGCCGAAGCTTTCGCAATGCCCCAAGTCGAACTTTCACCCAGTGGCTGGCAACTGGAGCCACAGGCCGAGCGCGACCTGCTCGCTCGGCTGCGCACCGGCGGCTCGTCGCTCGACGAATGGAGTCAAGGGCGCTTCTATTACGGCATCAAGACGGGTCTCAACGAGGCCTTCGTCATCGATGGCGCCAAACGAGCCGAACTGATCGCCGCAGACCCGAAGAGCGCGGAGATCATCAAGCCCTTCCTGCGCGGCCGAGATGTGAAACGGTGGAAGGTGGAGCCGGCTGACAAATGGCTGGTGTTCACGCGCCAAGGCACGGACATCGACCATTATCCCGCCATCAGAAAATATCTCGAAGCATACCGGGTCCAATTAGAACCTAAACCACGCACATGGGACGAGAAGAACGGCTCATGGCGCGGGCGAAAGGCCGGCCCATACAAGTGGTATGAAATTCAAGATACGGTGGCGTATTGGGAGAATTTCGAATCACCAAAAATTATCGTCCCTGAGATTACCAACTCCAACAATTTCGCCTTTGATGGAAGCGGATTCTATTGTGTCAATAAGATGTCTATCCTTCCGACGGAGCGTTGGCCATTTCTTCTTGGAATTTTAAACAGCAACACAATACTTTGGATTGCAGAGACGACTTTTACGACCAAACAGGGTGGATTTTTCGAGTTTACCCAACAGTTCGTCCGACAGCTTCCCGTGCCGTCTTGCACCCAAGCTGAAGAAGACATGATGGGCTCTGTAGTGCGGGCCATCACCGCCGGCGCCGATCGCCTGCGCCTCGAAGCCCTGATCAACGCCTTCGTTTATGAGCTGTTCTTCGCCGACGAACTGCACGCGCGCAACCTTCGTCCCTTCGCCGCTGCCCACGAGGCGGGGCTGACGAACCTCGCGGCGCTCGAAGGCCCAACGCTCGCCCGCGCCGCCGACGACTGGTCCCGCTGCCTCGCCGATCCTGCCCACCCCCTCTACGCCATCCTCTTCGACCTGCAATCCATTGACGCGGTGAGGATCATCGAGGGCAGAACCTAGAGATGGCGGTCGGGGGTGGAGAACAAGTCGAGTTAGAGGCGGCGGCTGACGCGCCACCTCCGCAGCCGCTTCGAATTGAAAGCCTTTCGCTACGCGCCTATCGGGCGTTCAGCGCCGAGCTAGAAATCCCGATCCAAGGTCGTAACCTGATCGTCTATGGCGAGAATGGCGCAGGCAAATCTTCAATCTACAAGGCGCTCCGTGACCTGTTCGCCCGGCGTCCACGTCGCGACGCGCTCAAGAACAATACCCATGTTCACCCGCTCGACCCGTTACTGACAGCGCGTGTCACCGTCACCTTCAATGATGGCGCTCCTCCACTCGAATGGACTGAGACCAAGCACCCCGGCCTACCGACGGCAGACCCAAGGGTGGCTCTGGCGGCGCTACGCAGTTCTTTCCTCGACTATCATGCGTTGCTGGAAACCAACGCCTTCCATGGCCAGCGCCGCCCAAATCTGTTCGACCTCGCCATCGAGACCTTGCTCGCCGATTTCGCCGACGCCACATCCGGCAACGCGCTGGCCGAGCGCTGGGCCGAAACCGAACGTTCTAGGCCGCTCGTCCATCGTTCGAACACCAATTATCTGACCCAGGTCGAGGCTGCTTGTGCGGCTTTCAATGCAGGCTTGGAGGCAGCGCTCGACGCCATGTTGCCGATCATCAACGATCTGCTTACCGATCTCGGCCGACACGAGATGCGGATCGAGGCATTCGAGCGCGGGACTGTCCGCTACAACGATGCGCGGCTGAAGAAGGATCGCGGTTTCGCTGGAAAGGAACTGTATGCGAAGCTGGAGTTCCGAGGGTATTATCCACAACAGCCGCAGCATTTCCTGAACGAGGCACGGCTTTCAGCCTTGGCGCTAGCCTTCTATCTGGCTGGCCGCCTCGCCTGCGTGCCCTCGGCGCCTTCGCCCGTGCTCAAGCTGCTGGTGCTCGATGATGTGCTCGTCGGCCTCGACTATGGCAACCGCCGACCGCTGCTGGCTGTGCTGGAGAAGCATTTCCCGGACTGGCAAATCATTCTGCTGACCCACGACCGACATTGGTTCGAGGTCGTGCGCGCCGCCATCCCGACCGATCGTTGGACGTGCCACGAAATGTACGAGATGGTCGCGTTGACGGGCGAGGCGACGCCGTATCTGCGCCCGGTGCCGTCGGACATCGTGAAAGCCACGCTCAAGCAAGCTCGCGATTTCATCGGTCAAAAACATCTGCCCGCTGCCGCCAATTACGCACGGTCGGCCTGTGAACTGCTGCTTCGCAAGCAATGCGAGGACAAGAAAGTCTCGTTTCATTACAAGCCTGATCCCAAGAAAATCACCTTCGAACAGCTCAAAATCGGGCTTGAGGCCAAACTGGCCGGAGATCAGCCGAAACTCGACGCCCTAGCGGCGATCACGCCGCACCAGGCTCGTATCCTCAACCCGCTGTCGCATGACCCCACGACATCTCTCAATGAAGCCGAGGTGGTGGCGGCAATCGACGCTGTGGAAGCTCTGATGACGGCGCTGCGAACCCCATGATCGCGAAGATGATCAGTATCGTAGTGCTGCTTTTCCGCAAACGTGAGGAGCTCGTTAGCAGGTTAACAGTTTAAGAATATCCCGTTTAATCTTACCCAGTTGCTAGAGGAAGGACTGCGGGATTTATTTGACGAGGGGGGAGCATGTTTCATCTCACGATGCGGGTGGCGTGGCACGGTTCGCGCTGGAACGGGCGCGTCTGCCCAACTCCGTCTTCCAACGCATTTTGTGTGGCGCTTGATCGCATTCGGGAAGAGAAAGACGACGTCGCGCAGGATGCGCTCGCCGGTAGGCCGTGGAATGAGTTGAAGCAGGAAGAGCTGCCGCCTTGCAAAGCAGAATCCGGCGCCTTCATGAACGAGACAGAGTGGACCCGTCGATTCGAGCACCCCTACGCATCGATCAAGAAAGCGGCGGCGACCCACGGTCACCTAACGCCCACTATCGTGAAGGTGCCGCCCTTTGCGGCCTTTGCTGTCCCGTTCGGATGGATGTTGCGAAGCGAGCAAGCTGCCATCGATGCAAAGCTGCCGAAGCCTTTGCCGCCGGACGAGCAGTCGCCATTCACGAGCCCTTGGGTGTTCGGCCGCGCCCGTCAGACGGCAATCGTCGACCATGTATTCGATCGCCTGACACCCGAGCGCTCGCTCGTCTTCTTCTATTGCAAGGAGGGCCAGCCGCTCGGCGACACGATTTCGCGGCTGGTGGTTGGCGTCGGTCGTATCCAGTCCATCGCCCCGGTTAGGCAGTACGATGTCCCTGCGGGGGCGAATACCTATCCGATGTGGGACCGTCTGCTCCGGCATTCGATTCGGCCGGATGGCTTCGACGGGTTCTTACTGCCGTATCACGACTATCTCGAGCCGACTGGCGACGCGGCCGAGGACGCGCGCCGGGCAGACCTTCTGGCAGAAATCGCCGTCCCCGCCGACCCGGCCCACATGCGAGTGTTCTCTTACGCCGCAGAGTTGGCTCCTGCGGATATTGCACTCTCGACGCTTATTCGATGCCTTGAGGCGGTGCGGAAGATTCGCTCCCATGGGATTGCGAAAGGACCGTGGGAACGGCGTGAGGAGTGGCTCAACACGCAGATCGGCTTGGCCTGGAAGGACCGAGGGGCTTTCCCAGGTCTCGGCTCGACTCTGGAGGCGCTGGGCATGCGACTGGGCACGGCGCTGACACTTGAGCTGCTCGCGTCGGGTGCGGTGGCGAGTGATGCGGATCCGTGGCCTCATATCGATGCACTGCTGCGCGGCAAGGTGAAGCCGCCGCAGCCCGCCTACGACGCGGATCTCAAGGCGGTCCGCGACACCTGGGTCAATTTGGCGGACGAGCGTCGGGTTCTTCTGAAGCTGCTCTCGCGCTTTGCGCTCACCCCGGCGCAAGCGAGCCGGTGGTTTGATCCAACCAGGCGCGCGGCGGCGAGCACGGCTCCCACGACCGACGTCGAAGTTATCGCGAACCCCTATCGGATTAGCGAGGTAGACCTTGGCGACGCGAAGGAGTCGCCCGTTTCAGTTGGAACGATCGACCGCGGCCTCCTTCCTGACGCAACGATCGCCGCCAAACACCCGGTGCCCGACCCGTCACGCGTTGAGTCTGCGGCGGACCCACGCCGTCTGCGGGCAGCGATCGTGGGCGTGCTGCGTCGCGCGTCTGAGAACGGTGACGCGCTGCTGAGCATCACGGAAGCTGTGGAGAAGGTGGCTGCACTCGAGCTGGCCCACCCCTGCCTGATCGGGGTGGATTGGCCTGCCACGAACGCAGCGGCGTTGACTGGTGTTGTCGAACTTGTCGATCTGCCTGCGACGCAGGGCGAACTAACCGGGATCTCCGCGCTGCAGCTCACCGAACTGAAGGCGCGCGAGGATAAGTTGCGGAGCGTGCTGTCCAAGCGGGCGGGCAAAGCCGCTTCCGCAGTCCCGGCCGACTGGAAGAAGCTACTGGTGGACGCGATCAAGGCGGCAGGCGGCGCCTTCAATCCGAAGAACGCTCGACACGTGCTCGCTATCGACGAACAGGCCACGGCACTCGCCCGGGTGACCTCCCGTCGCCTGACGGCCCTCGTGGGACGCGCCGGCACCGGCAAGACATCGGTGATGGGCGCGCTCTTGCTAAATGAGGCGCTCGCCCGCGACGGCATCCTCCTGCTTGCCCCGACCGGCAAGGCGCGGGTCCGGCTTGGAAAGGCCGCCAACGCCGAGGCGATGACTGTTGCGCAGTTCTTGAACGAGCTGGGACGTTATGACCGCGTCCGCCAGCGTCCGCGGTTCCATGGCAAGGAGAAATACCGCAAAGAGAAGACCGTGGTCATCGACGAATGCTCGATGCTTACCATGGACGACCTTACGGCGGTGCTTGAGGCGCTCGACCTCGCCCATGTTCAACGGCTCATCCTGGTCGGAGACCCCAACCAACTGCCTCCGATCGGGGTAGGACGTCCATTCGCTGACCTGACGTCATATTTGCAGACGACGGACGCGAAGAGTGACACAGGCCTGCCGCTCGGCGAAGCGCTGGCGAGGCTGTCCGTCGAGGTCCGCGCCGTCGCGGGCGCGGACCAAGCATCGGACACGCTTCGGCTTGCCTCCTGGTTCACAAGGGAGACGCAACCCGTCGATGCCGATCGGGTTCTCAGCGATTTGGAGACGGGGCGGCCTTTCAACGACCTTGACCTGTTTTTCTGGAATACGCCCGATGAGTTGCGGAGCCGCCTTAGCGCGGCGTTCCAGAAGCACCTTGGGCTTGCGCAAGCGGGTGATGTCACCGGCTTCAATGCTTCGCTCGGCATCGACGAGCGCGGCTGGGTTCCCTTTGACCAGCCCAACGGCTCCGAGCAGTGGCAGATACTCTCACCGGTCCGCATGCATCCGCATGGCGTGCACGACCTAAACCGCTGGAGCCAGCGTCGCTACCGTGCGCGCGAGCTCAAGGCTGCAACCGACCCGTGGGTGGTCAGCCTCGGTGACGAGAGCATCGTCATTCGAGACAAGGTCATCCAGGTTTCGAACCAGTGGCGCGATGCCTATGACGGCCAGGAGTCTGGTGACCATTATGTTGCCAATGGGGAGGTCGGGCTCGTCGGCAACGGCAAGGCTCCTTGGCTGAATGTGGTCTTCGCCGGCCGTCCGAACCTTCGATTCGGGTACAGCAGCCGTGACTTTCCAGGCGGCTCCGGGCCGCTAGAGCTCGCCTACGCCATCACCGTCCACAAGTCGCAGGGCAGCGAGTTCCAGAAGGTGTTCGTCGTGCTGCCCAAGAACTGCCGGCCGCTCTCGCGCGAACTGCTCTACACGGCCTTGACCCGTTCACGCCGCCAGCTCGTCCTGCTCATCGAGGGCGACAATCCTTCGGTCCTCTTCGACTACACCCGGCCTGAGCGTTCGGAGACCGCGCGGCGGAACACAAACCTCTTCCAGGGCGTGCTCCGGCGCCTCGAGACCGAGGTTCCGTACGCCGAGAACCTGATCCATCGAACCGAGAAGGGTCACTTGGTTCGGAGCAAGTCCGAGCTGGTGATCGCCAACATGCTGTTTCAATCCGGGGTCGAGTACGAATACGAGCGCGTGCTCGACGGCGAGGTCGAGCCTGGCCGTCTTCGTCCAGACTTCTCATTCGTCACGGCTGATGGCGATCTGATTCTTTGGGAGCACCTCGGCATGATGTCGCGCGAGGATTACCGGAAGGGCTGGGAGTGGAAGAAGGCCTGGTATGAAGCCAACGGCTTCGGCGTGGGCCGAACGCTCTTCACATCGCAAGACGATGATCGTGGGGGGCTAGATTCGGCGAACCTGCGCTCCACAGTAGACGCGATTAAGGCCTTGCTGGACTGACGCGCAGCCTAAGCTGAGCCTCGCCGTGGCGCTGGGTGCGCCCCCGGTGGGGAATGTCGCTTATGCCAGTTCACTCTCCAGCCCGTCGTTGTGGTCCGCCAGTCGAGCATGACAGGCGAAGCCACTCTGTTGGTGGCTCTTCGAAGAGACAAGCGGCGCGATCCTTTAATTAGCTACGGCGCTATTAAGACCAAAGGCCAGAAACTTTAATAGCGCGCAGCGCTAATTAGAAGCTGCCATAGCGGCCGGACGCGGTGCGGTGGCGGGACCGCGCGATCCTGACCGGCAATAGGTGAGGTCGATATCGACAGAGAGCCGAGGCACGTCGCGGATGAGAGATTGATGTGGTGTCGCCTTTCATCGCGAAAGACCTCCACTGCTGCGCCCCAGTTTGAAAATATCCCGGTTAGCGTCGCGTTGGTTAGCAAAGACGGCCTATGGCAAACCGCGTCGTCCTCGCCTGCACAAATCCTCAAATTCCAATGGCTGAAACCGCAGTTCTGTACCGCCGGCCGGAGAGACTTGTCTCTCTCAACCGGCGAGGCGGAGGCGCTTGCCCATCCCGGCGATCCAGGATCGAGGTGGGTGGGTTGATTTCGCAGGTTTTGACGGTACTTTATCGGGGTCGTTAGATTCGATGTTCGCCGTCTATGCCTCTCCGCGAAACGGCCGATAGACGCCGATAGTTCACAGAATTTTTCTGTCCCGAAATTCGGAAAAAATCTAACGAAATCAAAACGATAGTATTTTGACGGCCTCGGTCTCGGCGTTCAGGGCAAGAATTTATATTTTCCGTAATAAAATCAACGTCTTAAGGCAGGAAAAATATAAGAGTGGGAATGATCGATGAAATCGACCTCTCGGCGGCGCAGGGAATTGTCGCCAAGATCGCCAAGCGAGAGATCGGCGCGACCCGACCTCACGCCTGCAATAAGCTGCTGGAACGGCGCTTCGGTATATTCGGCCTTCACACCAAGTATATCGGCCACCTCGTTGAAAAGATCGATCTCGTATCCGGCCCATTCGGTTGTGCCGGGTTTGAAGTAGGAATGCGGCGCGTAGACCGTCGAGGCCTGTACTTTGATGACGCCGGCGTCGCGGTACTTTGCCGGCAGAAGCGCCCTTGCAGCCTCCGCCGGGTCCTGCGCCGGTGATGGCGACACAAAAACGGGCAACAGGGCGAGCGCAAAGGCCGCACGCCGGGTGATTTGTGTGAACATGCTCGTGGTTTCTCCACAATTGCTGCCGGAGGACTCAGGCGCTTCGGGCGGCCCGGCTGCCACCCGGATCAAGATGACTTGAAAGAAATTCGGCCGTACGGGCGCTGCGCGGCGCAGAAAACACCTGCCGTGCGGTGCCGTCCTCAATGAGGCGGCCGCGGTCCAGCATTGCGACACGATCCGCCACTTCTGCGGCGAAACGCATTTCATGGGTGACGAGCACCATCGTCATGCCCTCTGCGGCAAGCTGGCGGATGACGGCAAGAACTTCGCCCACAAGCTCGGGATCCAGCGCGCTGGTGGCTTCATCGAACAGGATCACATGTGGCTGCATAGCCAGCGCGCGGGCGATGGCGGCGCGCTGCTGCTGTCCGCCGGAGAGCTGGATCGGGTAGCTGTCATGCTTGTCCGAAAGACCGACACGTGCCAGCAATTCCGCCGCCCGCTCGCGTGCTTCGCGAGCCGGCACACCCAGAATATGCTTCGGACCTTCGATGACGTTCTCGATCACCGTACGATGAGAGAACAAATTCACATGCTGTGAAACAAGACCGACACGGCTGCGAAAGGCCGCAGCCTGGCGAGGGGTCCAGGGAAGCAGCCGGCCGTCACGCTCTGTGTAGCCGACCCGTGTATCGCCAACGACGATGGCGCCGCTGTCGAAGCCCGTCAGCGCATTCAGGCAGCGCAGCAAAGTGCTCTTGCCGGAACCGGACGGCCCGATGATGCAGCGGACCTCTCCACTGCGGACATCCATCGAGACCTCATCGAGGACCTTCGCGCCTCCATAGAATTTCGAAACAGAGCGAACGCGGATGAGCGCGGAGCCTTCCTGCGCAGCCGGCAATGACACGGGCGCGGCCATCACACAGCCTCCCGCGCTGAAATCTGCAACCGTAGCGGCTCGGCTTTCGGATTTCTGCGCGTGTCATGGTGATCTGGTTGCGTGCCGGCGGAGAAGCGGCGCTCAAGGGCATTTTGTGCGAATGCCAGCAGCGCCGTCAGCACGAGATACCAGAAGCTGGCGACCAGCAGCAGCGGAATGACCTGATAGGTTGCAGCATAGATGCCCTGTGCCCGGGTCATCAGGTCGCCGACCCCGACAACGGAAACAAGCGAGGTTGCCTTCAGCAGATTGATGATGTCGTTGCCCATGGGCGGGATGATCGAGCGCGCCGCCTGCGGCGCCACCACGCGCCAGAACACCTTCGTCCGCGTCATGCCCAGCGCTACCGCCGCCTCGATCTGCCCATGCTGGACTGAAAGAAGTCCGCCCCGGATGATCTCGCCCATATAGGCGGACTGGTTTAGTCCGAGTGCCACAAGGCAGGCCGCCATAGGTGACAGGACATCATTCGTCGGCGCATAGAAACCGATGTCGGTGAAGGGTATGCCAATGCCGAGTTCCGGCAGGAACGTGCCGAGATTGTACCAGATAAGTATCTGGACCAGCAGCGGAAGTGCACGAAACAGATTGACATAACCGGTCGCGATGACCCGGATCAGCGGGTTTTCCGACATGCGGGCCATAGCCACAATCAGCCCGCCCGCCAGACCGATGGCAGCAGCGCCGGCTGTGATCGAGATCGTCAGCCACAGGCCGCGCAGGATCAGCGGCGCGGTAATGTACTCGGCAATCACATCCCAGCGCATGGCGGGGTTGAGGGCAATGCCGGCCACGACATAAGTCAGGATCAGCAGCGCAATCACCCAGATTACGCGGCCACGCAACAGCGCGCGCCCACATTATCAACAGGGCGTAGTTCAAGGGGGGTGAAAGCCATTGTCGGTCACCTCGCGCGCGCCGGCTGCAAAGTTCGCTCTGCTGGAATCTATGGATTTAGTAGAATATGCGGCTCGCGCGTGTAGAGAACGTACGTCGCGTATGGACCGGCTCCGGAGGAATGGGATTTCAAAGATCGTGCCGGGATGAAAACGGCATTTGAACGGACAGGCTTATGACCCCCATGGCTGCAGTTTGCACGGATGCTTTCGGTTTCTGAATTTCAGGCCCAAGGTTACAGGAGAGAAAATCAGTGAGGCTGCTGAGCTGGCCAACGCCCATTTCAGCAGTTTTCCAACGAACGAAGACTTGAAGCAGGAATAGCGTGAGGGTGGGGATCACTCCGGAAAACGTCTGACCGCGCCTTTAAGGAGTATGGCCGCGCTCTGTTTCGGACTATAACCACTTTACCCAGCGCAGATGCGGACTTCGTGCCCGCAGGCGAAAGCCGTCCGGATTGCAAGGTAAGGGAATATTATTCACAATTGCACCGAAGCCGGAGCCAGCCATGCTGCGAGAAAAGGGCATCAGCTGTCATCATGATCCCAGCGATACCGAATTGCTGCCTCTCGATGTCATCGGCTGCGATGCGTTTGAGCAGGCGCTTTTGCCGCTTTTGAGGGGACTCGTGGAAACGTGTCGCAATCCCGGGCGAGGTTCGTGGAATTTCGCCTACCGCGCCGCTGCAGCCCGCTGGGGGGTGCGAACAGGTCTTCCGCTGGCTTATGGCCTTGCCCATATTTCGGACGCGCTTTTGCGGGTGAAGGGCGACAGGCTTCAGACGCTGGACATGGCCGACACCGCTCATGCGGCCGAGGTGACCCGCGACGAGAGGCTGCTGCTCCTGCTCCTGCATCAGTTGCGCAGGAACCATGTCGAGGCAGGCAACGATTTCCTGATCGATCTTACCGAAGGCGAGATGGATAAGGAACTGATGGCGCTCGCACTGGATTTCGGTCGCCGGCATTCCTGCGGGGCTCCCCGCGAGGTCCGGCACGACGGCACGACCGGCCCGCATCTGCTTGTGGTCTGATGGACACAGCGCAAAGCCGAAGCGGTAACGATGCTGAACGATAATCCGGTGATCGAGGTTCACAACCTCACAAAGACGTTCCACGCCCCCGGCAAGGGCGGCCGGACTGCGGCTCTCACAGACATCAGTTTCCGGGTGGGCCCGCGCGAAGTTCTCGGCGTCGTCGGCAAGAGCGGCGCGGGCAAGACGACACTCCTGCGCGTGCTCAGCCTGCAGATGCCTCCCGACAGCGGCACCCTGAATTTCGGCGGCACCACAATTGAAGACAGCACACCCAGGTCGGTCGTGCGCGATGTGACGCGAAGGACCTCCACCGTATTTCAGGGGTTCAGCCTGCTCTACAATCGCAGCGTTCTGGAAAATGTTGCGCTGCCTTTGAAGCTGCGGAAGATGGCGCTCACGGAACGCACGCAGAAGGCGCGCGAGATGCTGGATTTCGTGGGCCTCAAAGCGAAGGCAGAGGCTTATCCCATCACCCTCTCCGGCGGCGAGGCGCAGCGCGTGGCCATTGCCCGCGCCTTGGTCACGGATCCGCAGGTGCTGTTTCTGGACGAGCCGACCTCGGCCCTCGATGCTCAGACCAGCAGGGAAATACTGGACCTTCTGAAAAAGGCGCAGCGCAACTATTCCATGGCCATGATACTGGTGGCCCATCATCTGGACGTCGTTCGCTACATGTGCGACCGGGTGCTGCACCTTGAAGACGGTGCGGTCCGGCGCATGGGCCCGATCAGAAATTCCGTGGATTTCCGCGTCGATCCGATCGAGGCGCTGTGGGGCACGCCGCACGATGTTTGACTGGTTCACGCAGACCTGGAACCGGTTCGGCGGCCAGATCGCTACCGGGTTTATCGAGACCTTCTATATGGTCGCGGTGTCTTTCGCGATTGCCGCGGTGCTTGGCACGGCCGCGGGCATCTTTCTGTCGCTCAGTCAGCGCGGCGCCATCTGGGAAAGCCCGGTCCTTGCCGCTCCGCTGTCCGTCGCGGTCAACCTCATACGCTCGGTGCCGTTCATCCTGCTGCTGATCATCGTGGCCCCGCTGGCGCGGTTTCTGGTCGGAACGGCCTACGGAATCTACGCCTCGATGGTGTCGCTTACGATCGTAGGGGTTGCCGTCGTCACACGGCTGGTCGAGCAGGCTGTCGCAGACATCAATCCGCAACTCTATCATACGGCACACGCCCTTTCCGCGAACCGCTGGCAACTGATAACGGAATTCGTTCTCGTCGAAGCGCGCGCGGCGCTGATCCTGGGCTATACCTCCGCGATCATCAGCCTGATCGCCTATTCGACGGTGGTGGGGGTTATTGCCGGCGGCGGAATCGGCTACCTGGCTTTGCAGGAAGGTTTCTATATGTGGAACCAGCAGCTCATGTGGGTCATCATTCTCCTGATGACCCTGTTCGTGCAACTTATCCAGCTTTCAGGGTCCGCCCTCGCCAGAAAACTCGATGGAAAAGGGAAGGCCCGGAATTCATGAAAAACATAGCAAGACTAGCGGCAACCGTCCTGGCCACGCTATCCTTACTTACAGGCGCAGCGCAGGCGCAGGAGACGATCAGGCTGGGCGTGTCCTTCTTTCCGTTCCATTCGGCCGACAACACGAAACCGGACATTCTCACCGCCATCGCGCCTGAAATCGAGGCCGCGGGTTACAAGGTCGAGAAGACCGTTTTTCTCAATTACGCGGAGGCCAACCCGGCGCTGGCCAATAGGGAGATCGACGGAAACCTGATCCAGCACAAGCTCTACATGGACATATTCAACGACCGTACAGGCGCGAAGCTGGCCATTGCCCAGGCGGTCTATCACGCGACCTTTGCACTCTATTCCGGGGCCTATTCCAGTCTGGACGCCATTCCCGACGGTGAGACGGTCTTCATTCCCAATGATGGTGTGAACACGGCCCGCGCCCTGCTGCTGCTGCAGAGCGCGGGTCTTGTCGAACTGGGCGAGGGCGCGATCTATGAAGCCTCACCTGCCGATATCACCGCCAATCCCCGGAACCTGAAATTCGTCCAGACGCCTCTTACGGCCACTGCCGGCACCTATGACGAGGCGGGGCGCAAGCTTGCGGTCATGTATCCGACCTTCGCCCGCTCGCTTGAACTCGAAGGCGATGCCGAGCGTCTTTATGTCGAAGAGCGCAACGGGATTACCGATGCCTACGCGATCAGCTTTGCGGTGAATGCAAAGGATCTGGACGACCCGAAGACAAAAGCTGTGGTGCAGGCGCTGCGCTCGGACGCGGCGGCTGAATTCCTGAAGCAGAACTACGGCTGGGCCTCGGTGCCAGCACGATAGCGTTCCGCCGCTTCGGATAAAACGCAGAAGCCGCCCGGGGCAGGGCCCTGTGCGGCTTTCATCTCAGGGCAGCTTGTAAAGCCATTCCTCAGTGCCGTATTTCGATTCCACCAGCTCCGCTGCCGCCTGATATTCGCCCTCGGTGATATCGCCCGCAACACCGCCATTCAGCTCCACGAAGGTGCTCTTCATCGCGGCGATGACGTCGTCGCGCGACAGGCCGCTCTGGCTGCGTACGGGGTCGACGCGCTTGCCTGCGCTTGCCGTTCCCTTGTCCGACAGCTTTTCGCGGCCGATCCGCAGCACCCGCATCATCTTGTCGGCGTCCATGTCATAGGCCATGGTTACATGGTGCAGCACGGTGGTGCTGCCAAAACGCTTCTGTGCGGCACCGCCGATCTTGCCGTTCGGGCTGCTGATGTCGTTGAGTGGCTTGTAGACCGCTTCGATGCCGATGGCGTTCAGGGCCTTCAGCACCCAGTTGTCGAGGAAGGCGTAGGAATCGGCGAACCCCATGTCCGCCACAAGATCCACGGGCGCGTAAAGCGAATAGGTGATCGCGGAGCCCGGCTCGACGAACATCGCACCGCCACCCGTGGCGCGGCGCACGACCTCGACGCCCAGCTCTTTCGCCGCCTCCAGATCGACCTCGTTCTTCAGCGACTGGAACGATCCGATGATGATCGCGGACCTCTCCCATGTCCAGAACCGCAGCGTCGGCGCCCGCCTGCCGCTGGCGACCTCACGCGCCAGAACCTCGTCCAGCGCCACATGCATGGCGGGTGTCACCGCCTTGGCGTCGATGATGTTCCACTCAAAATCCTGCCAGGTCTTGGCGATACCAAGGGCGCGGCGCACGGCGATGGCCACGGCTTCAGGCGTGAAGCCGAAAAGCTGGGCGCCTTCCGGCAAAGCCTCGCGGATCGCGGCGGCGATCTCCTGCACGGAAGCCGTTCCGGAAAGGCCAATCAGCGCCTGCGAAAGGGCACCGAGAGCTTCCTCGGGTTCAAGGAAGAAATCGCCGGAAATCTGCGCCGATGCGATCCGCTCCTGCGCCGTTTCGATGTCCGCGACGATCAGCTTGCCGCCGGGAACCTTGTACTCACCATGCATCTGCTACGCTTCCTGGAACCGGGTCTGAGAGAAACGGCTGAGACCGGCCGGTGTGACAGTGGCAGGTCGTGGCTGGCTTTTAATCCGGATATAGTCCTGCGGCTGCCGATGCAACCAGCGGCCGGTGCGAAGGTGACCGGCCGACGAATCCGCAAGGCACAAGGCTGACAAAGGGCAAAGCGCCAACCGTCGGCTTTTGAGGGACTTGCGCAGGCAAGCAGATGCTGGTCGCTCGCCTCCATTTACGGCAATAGGCACCGAAAGCAGCCCGCCACGTCGGCGGGCTGCTTTGATGATCAACGAGACAGAATCCTAGAAATGGACTGACAGGGAATCGATCGGAGTGGTTTTCGGCGGCGCGAATTTCGTCAGGTCGATTCCTTCGACTGCGGTCCTGTATTCCTCGGCGCTCGGCGTGCGGCCAAGAATGGCGGAAAGCACGACGACCGGAGTGGAAGCCAGAAGCGACTCGCCCTTCTTCTCGGCGGTGTCCTCGACCACGCGCCCCTGAAACAGGCGGGTCGAGGTGGCAAGCACGGTGTCGCCCTTCTCGGCCTTTTCCTGATTGCCCATGCACAGATTGCAGCCGGGGCGCTCCAGATAGAGGATGTTCTCGTATTCGGTGCGCGCCTGGCTCTTCGGCAGGACGTCGTCGAACTCGAAGCCGGAATAGCGCTGCAGGATTTCCCAGTCGCCTTCTTCCTTCAGCTCGTCGATGATGTTGTAGGTCGGGGCGGCGACAACCAGCGGTGCTCTGAACTCGACCTTGCCTTCGGCCTTCTCGATGTTCTTCAGCATCTGGGCAACGATCTTCATGTCGCCCTTGTGCACCATGCACGAGCCGACGAAGCCGAGATCGACCTTCTTGGTTCCGCCATAGTAGGAAATCGGGCGGATCGTGTCGTGCGTATAGCGCCGCGACACATCGGCATTGTTGACGTCGGGATCGGCGATCATGGGCTCGTCGATCAGGTCGAGATCGACCACGACCTCTGCGAAATATTTCGCATTCTCGTCGGGGGCGAGCGCCGGCTTTTCGCCGAGGCGAATCTCGGTGATGCGCGCATCGGCCTTGGCGATCAGGCCCTTCAGGGTCTGCGCCGCATTGTCCATGCCCTTGTCGATCATGATCTGGATGCGCGACTTGGCGATCTCCAGCGACTCGATCAGCGTCTCGTCCTGACTGATGCAGATAGAGGCCTTGGCCTTCATCTCGGCGGTCCAGTCGGTGAAGGTGAAAGCCTGGTCGGCGAGCAGCGTGCCGATATGCACCTCGATGATGCGGCCCTGGAACACGTTGTCACCGTGCTGCTTGAGCATCTGCGCCTGCGTCGCGTGGACCACGTCGCGAAAGTCCATCCACGGCTTCATCCTGCCCGTGAAGGTCACCTTGACCGATTGCGGGATCGGCATGGTCGCCTCGCCGGTGGCCAGCGCCAGCGCGACGGTGCCGGAGTCCGCGCCGAAGGCCACGCCCTTGGACATGCGGGTGTGGCTGTCGCCGCCTATGATGATGTCCCAGTCGTCCACGGTGATGTCGTTCAGCACCTTGTGGATGACGTCGGTCATCGAGTGATAGACGCCCTTCGGATCGCGGGCGGTGATCACGCCGAAATTGTTCATGAACGACATGAGCTTCGGGATGTTCACCTGCGCCTTCTTGTCCCAGACGGAAGCGGTGTGGCAGCCGGACTGATAGGCGCCGTCGACCAGCGGCGAAATGACGGTCGCCGCCATCGCCTCCAGCTCCTGCGCGGTCATCAGGCCGGTGGTGTCCTGCGATCCGACGATGTTGACCTTGACGCGCACATCCGAGCCGGCATGCAGGATCTTGCCGGGGGTGACACCCACGGCGTTGCGGTTGAAGATCTTCTCCACCGCCGTCAGGCCCTGGCCCTCGACGGAGATTTCCTTGTTGGGGGCGAAGACCGGCGTCGGCTCGACCCCCAGCGTGGCGGCGGCGAAGGTCTGCAGCTTCTTGCCGAAGACGATGGCGTAGGAACTGCCGGCCTTCATGAATTCCACCTTCTGGGGCGTGAAGGCGGAGGCGACGTCGACGAGCTCGGTGCCGTCCTCATCGCGCAGCTTCCGGTTCTTCGTGTCGATCCTGAGCACCGTTCCGGTTTCGACCGAGAACTGCTGCTCCAGCACGGGGTTGCCGTCATTGTTGAGGATCGGCTTGCCGTCCTCGCCGAGCTTCTTGGTCCAGTTCTTCAGGTTGATGCCGATGCCGCCGGTCACGTCGACGGTGGTCGCGAAGATCGGCGAAATGCCGTTGGTGCCGGCCACGATCGGGGCGTAATTGACGAAGGGCACATAGGGGCTGGCCTGCTTGCCGGTCCACAGCGCCACGTTGTTCACGCCCGACATGCGCGACGAGCCGACGCCCATCGTGCCCTTCTCGGCGATCATCATCACGCGCTTGTCCGGGTGCTGCCTTTGCAGCGCGACGATTTCCTGCTGCGCTTCCGGCGAGATCATGCACTGGCCGTGCAGTTCGCGGTCCGAGCGCGAATGCGCCTGATTGCCGGGCGACAGAAGATCGGTCGAGATGTCGCCTTCGGCGGCGATGAAGGTCACGACCTTGATCTCGTCCTCGACATCGGGAAGCTTGGTGAAGAACTCGGCCTTCGCATAGCTTTCGAGGATGTCGGTGGCGACGGCATTGCCGGCCTTGTAGGCATCGCGCAGGCGGAACATGTCGGCGTCGTAAAGGAAGACCTGCGTCTTCAGCACGTCGCCGGCTTTGGCGGCGATGGTCGCGTCATCGCCGAGGGCGATGTCGAGCAGCACGGCAACCGAAGGCCCGCCCTTCATGTGCGAGAGCAGTTCGAGCGCGAAGTCGGGGGTGATCTCCGGCACGATGGCTTCGCGAAGCACGATCTTCTTCAGGTAGGCCGCCTTGACGCCGGCCGCGCTGGTCGTGCCCGGCAGCGTATTGTAGATGAAGAATTTCAGGGCGTCGTCCCGATGCGGGTTCCCGCCATCCTCGATCAGGGAAATGATCTCGCTGGTAAGCGCCCCGTCGTCGATCGGCTTGGGGGCCAGCCCCTGATCTTTCCGGTTGCTGATTTCGGCCAGATAATCCGCGTAGAGTTTCATCTCATCCCCAACGTCATGAACTGTGTGAAGCTGATGATCGGTCCCATTTAACGGGACCTCCAGTCAGCCCAAAAATCCGATGGTTTCCGAGTACGCCAACGCAAGCCTGCGGACAAGGTCTTCCGTGGGTTGAAAAATAGTACTTTGGATTCGGCTTCGGGCGGTTAGAAAGGGCCTGCATGGGTGTCGGACCGGAATTATGAAAGCCAGTGATTTTATCCCGCTCGGATTTTCCGATCTGACGGATGACGAGGCATTTGTCGTCTCGGTTTTCCGGCACTGGCAATCTTGCGGGGCGACTTGCACAGAGGCTGAGAGCAGTCTGAGCCAACTGTTGAAAAATGACCGATTGTTCAATGGTCTGCAGTTGCTGTTCGACCTTTTCGGAACGCTTCCCGACCAGCACAGACGAACAGCGAAGAATGACAGTGCCGTTTTGACTTTGGTTGAGGAAGCGTTGCTTGACGAGATCGGCTCGACCGATGCCATGGGAAAGCGATGTGTCGAAGATTTCCAGCAGCTTCTGGCAGAAGCAGGCACGACAATTCGTCCCGCGCTGAATATCTCCCGATCCGGCTATGACTGCCTTGTCGAGACGATCGACCGAAAAGCGGCGAAAGTTTACGAAGCGCTCTACTCCTGATCTCGTGCCGCGCGATTGGCGATGACGCGGCTTGTTCTCTCCTGCATGGAACTGAGCAGCGCTCCGATATCAATTTTGGCATCGCGAGTTGCAGAAATGGAATTGGCCTTTTCGCGCGCCGATTGTCATCACTCGGCCTTGCGCCCATGTGGTGGCGCGGCAGTTCTCAGGGAGCGTCCGTGATGGCCTATGTCTATTGTGATCAGCGTTTCGTGCCTGAAGGCGAAGCCAGCATCAGCATATTTGACCGCGGGCTGCTGTTCGCCGACGCAATCTATGAAGTTACCGCCGTCATCGGCGGGCGCATGGTCGACAATGATCTGCATCTGCAGCGTCTCAGCCGTTCGCTGGGAGAAATCGGCATTCCGCTGCCCATGCCGCTGGCAGACATCGAAGCCATCCAGCAGGAGCTTATTTCCCGCAACGCGCTTGATGAAGGGACGATCTACATGCAGGTGTCGCGGGGCGTGGCAAAGCGCGACTTCCTTTATGCCGATGATCTTAAGCCCAATCTGTTTGCCTTTACCTCTGCGCGCAAGCTGACCGGAACGAAAGCGCAGGCCGATGGTGTCGCTGTCATGCTCGCTCCCGACCCGCGCTGGGTGCGCCGCGACATCAAGACCGTGATGCTGCTCGGGCAGGTCATGGTCAAGCAGGCCGCGCGCGCGGAAGGTTATGATGATGTCTGGCTGGTCGAGGACGGGCTGATCACCGAAGGCGCATCGGCCAGCGCCTTCATCATCACGCATGACGGCACTGTCGTCACCCGCCCGAACTCGCAGGCGATTTTGCCGGGCTGCACGCGCCGCGCGGTTCTGCATCTTTGCGAGGAACAGAATATCCGGATGGAGGAGCGCGCATTCTCCCCCGATGAGGCATATGGCGCGGCGGAGGCTTTTCTGACTTCGGCGTCGAGCTTCGTGACGCCGGTGGTGAGGATCGGCGAGAAGCTGGTGGGGGACGGCAGCCCCGGTCCATTGACACGGCGTCTCCAGAAAATCTACGTCGATATTGCGCTGGACGACAGCGGTCAGGTCGCGCGTGCCTGAACCGGACCTGCCGCGCATTTGTCAGGCGCGGCATTGGGGATGGTCACCACGATGAGCTCAGCACGGCATTTTGGCCTTACGGTCGGGCAGTTGCCTACCGGTCCGCACAATGCCATCACCGACGTCGCCGGTGTCATGGTCGGTCACAGAACGCTGTCCGGCAATGGTCTGGCAACTGGCGTCACAGCGATTCTTCCGCATGGCGGTGATCTGTTTCGCAACAAGGTCCGGGCCGCCGTGGAGATCATCAACGGCTTCGGCAAGTCGGCCGGGCTGATGCAGGTGGCCGAACTCGGGCTCATCGAAACGCCCCTTCTACTGACCAACACCTTTTCCGTGGCCCCTTGCATGGAGGCGCTGATCAGGCGGGCTGTCGGGGAAAACCCGGCCATCGGGCGGGAAACCTCCACGGTCAATGCGCTGGTCTGCGAATGCAATGACGGAGCGATCAACGACATTCAGGCCATGGCGGTGACGCCGCAGGATGCCTTCGCGGCGCTGGATAGCGCGGCATCCGGTCCGGTGGAGCAGGGCAGCGTCGGCGCAGGATGCGGCATGACCTCCTTCGGCTTCAGGGCCGGCATCGGCAGCGCATCGCGGCAGATCGGGATCGCGGACGCTTCCTTTGTGCTCGGGGCTCTGGTGTTGTCCAATTTCGGGCGGGCGGGCGACCTGATCCTGCCCGACGGGCGCCGGCCTGATGCTCAACGTCTGCCGCAGGCCGAAAAGGGATCGATCATCGTGCTTCTGGCCACCGACATTCCGCTTGGCGACAGGCAATTGCAGCGGGTGGCCCGCAGGGCCGGGGCGGGCATCGCCTCGCTGGGCTCGTTCTGGGGCCATGGCAGCGGCGATATCGCCATTGCCTTCACCACGGCAGATCATGTGGCGCACAGGCCGAAAGAGGCTTTCCAGTCCATCGGGCGTCTGGATGACGACCAGATCGACAAGGTATTTCAGGCGGCGGCCGAAGCGACTTCCGAAGCCGTGCTCAATGCCATGTGCGCAGCGAAGGCGACGGTGGGGCGCGATGGCCGGAGCTTCCCTTCCCTGGCTGACTGGCTTGCGGCATTTGCCCCGGACACATAGGCGCGTAAGCTGCCGTGCGATTGCAATTTCGTCTGCAGGAGGGGTTCCGGAACCATGAAAATCTTCATCTCGGCCGATATTGAAGGCACCGCCGGCATTCTGACGTGGAGCGAGGCGGAGCGCAGCCATGCCGACTACGCCGAGTTTCGCGCGCTGATGACCGCAGAGGTCGTGGCTGCCTGCGAGGGCGCGCGCGCCGCCGGTGCAACCGAAATCCTCATCAAGGATGCGCATGACAGTGGCCGCAATATCATTCTCGACCGTTTGCCCGCCTGCGCACGCATCGTCAGGGGCTGGCCGGGCCATCCCGATTCCATGATGTTCGGGCTGGATTCCGGTTTCCGCGCCGCGCTCTGCACGGGCTATCATTCCAAGGCGGGCACGGAAGACAATCCACTTGCCCACACATCCAACCTGCGCATTTCCCGGCTGATCCTGAATGGTGAAGTTGCTTCCGAATTTACCGTCAATGCGCTGTGCGCGGCGCGCCATGGCGTGCCGGTGGCCTTCATTTCCGGAGATGCCGGCATCTGTGCCGATGCGCGCGCCATGGTGCCGGGAATTGCCACGGTCGAAACGCTTCAGGGCTTTGGCGCTGCATCCCTGTCGCTGAGCCCGGCAGCCGCGCGGGCGGCAATCGCGGAGGGCGTGGAAAAGGCACTCAGTGCTGCCAGCCTGCCGAATATTCCTTCGATCCCGCAAAGTTGCGAGGTTACCATTGAGTTCAACAATCCCGTCGATGCCTATCGCGCGTCCTGGTATCCGGGCGCGAAGGCCAGCGGCCCGCGTGCGGTGGCCTTCAGCTCCGCCGATTTCTTCGAGATCCAGCGGGCATTGCGCTTCATGAATTCCTGAGCGCCGGCTCACCGGCCGCCCGCCACAGCGCTTCCACCATGGGGCCGGACTTTCCGGTGCTGCGGTAAAGGCGGATTTCGAGATCGAGCGACCATGCCGGGTCTGCCGCGCACAGCACAAGCAGCCCCTGTTCCAGCTCCCTGTCGACGAGGCTCTGCGGCAGCCAGCACAGGCCTGCCCCGGTCAGCGCCAGTTCCTTGAGGCTGGCACTGATCGTGCTTTCATGGACGGTGGAGCGCCGGAATGGAGGGTTCTTCGCGAACATGCGGCACAGAGCGACACCGAAGAAGGAACTGTAACCGTAGCCCAGATAAGGCACGGCCAGCTTCGAGGAACCGGAGCGGTCCAGCAGGCCGGCCATCGGGGTGATTTTCCTGTCTATGCGCAATTCGGGTGAGGCGACCGGGATGAGCCGGTCGGTCCCGATGGCGATCGACGCGAATTTCTCGCGATCGAGGTGAAACGGAACTTCGCGATGGGTGTAGGTGAGAAAGAAATCGGTCTCGCCGTCCGTCAGCGCCTGCAGATTGGCCTCGATGCCACCGCGGTCCGCGATGAAGGACGTGCCGAAATGGCGCGCGCGCGATTGCAGCGTCTGCAGCCAACCCGGGAAGAAGGTGACGGTGAGCGTGTGCAGCGCGGCAAAGCGCACCAGCCCCTGCTCGGCCGGCGGGCGCAGCGTTTCGCGGACTGAGCTGAACATGCGGATGGTGTCCTGGGCGAGCGGCAGAAGATTGCGACCGGCGGGTGTAAGCTCTGCCGGCATCGTGGCACGGTTGATCAGCGGCGCGCCCACCCATGCTTCCAGTTGCCGGATGCGCCGGCTGAAGGCCGGCTGCGTGACATTGCGTATTTCGGCTGCGCGCGAGAAACTTGATGTATCGGCAAGCGCGACGAAATCCTCAAGCCACTTTATTTCCACGCCGGGTACCTTCCCTTGTGTCTGCGGACAGACACCAAGCCGTATAGTTCTATACTTTTCATGTATTATGCAAATTATGCATAATACCTTGCCAAAACCGTATTGGCCATGTCGGTTTTCAACCAGCACCTTGGAAAAAACGACGCTCAATGTGATCCTGCATGCCGGCAGGGCTGAGCAGAAGTGTAGGGGAGGTTGAATGACATCTCTACCGGTGGCGGATCTGATCCTTCACAATGGTCGGATCTGGTGCGGCTACACCGATGGCTGGGCAGATGCAGTTGCTGTCTGGCAGGGCAAGGTACTTGCAGCCGGCCGTGATGCCGAAATGATGGCATTGAAGGGGCCCGCTACGAAAACGATAGACCTTGAGGGGCGCTTTGCCTGCCCGGGTCTCAACGACAATCACCTTCACCTGATCTCGACCGGCCTGACCATGGGCTGGGTGGACGTCACGCCCGCGGCCGCGCCGACATTGCAGGCGCTGCTCGACCGCCTTGCCGAACGGGCCGCGGCGTTGCCGCAGGGCACATGGATCCGCGCGCGCGGCTACGACCAGACCAAGCTCGACGTCGGCCGCCATCCGACGCGTGAGGAGCTTGACCGCGCTGTTCCCGGCCATCCGGTTCTCGTCACGCGCGCCTGCGGCCACGTCTCGGTGGCGAATTCCATGGCGTTTTCGCTGGCCGGCGTGAGCGACGGGACGGAAGCGCCGGATGGCGGCGTCATCGGCAAGGCGAATGGCAGGCTCGACGGTTTTCTCGCCGAAAACGCGCAGAACCTGATCACGAAAATCATACCCCACCCCACGGTGGAGGAACTGATCGAGGCGATCGAACGCGGCGGCCGCCATCTGCTTTCCTTCGGCATCACAAGCTGCATGGAGGCGGCGCTCGGCCATGTCACCGGCTTCGACGAGATGAAGGCATACCAGCTGGCGAAGCTTGCGGGGCGGCTTCCGGTGCGCGTGTGGCTCACGCTGATGGGCGATCCCGGCGTCTCCATCGTGGAGGATTGCTGGCGCGCCGGCCTTGTCACCGGAGCGGGCGACGACATGATGCGCATTGGCGGCGTCAAGCTTTTCCTCGACGGTTCGGCGGGCGGGCGCACCGCCTGGATGAGCACGCCCTACAAGGATGAGCCGGACAATATCGGCGTGCAGATGCTGCCCACGCAGGAAGTCGGGCGGCTGGTGATGCAATGGCACCGCTGCGGCTATTCGCTGGCCTGCCACGCCATCGGCGACGCGGCGATCGACCAGCTCGTCACCGCCTATGAAAAGGCGCTGGCGCAGATGCCCGATCCGGACCGCCGCCACCGTGTCGAGCATTGCGGTTTTCTGGCTGACGGCCTCAACGAGCGCATGAAGGCGGCGGGCATCTATCCGGCTCCGCAGCTCGCTTTCGTGCATGATTTCGGCGACAGCTATATCAGCGTCATGGATGAGGAGCGTGCACGTTCCTGCTATCCTTCCGCCACATGGAAACGCATGGGACTGGGCGCATCGACGGGGTCGGATTCACCAGTCTGCTCGCCCAACCCGTTCCCGAACATCCATGCGATGATCACCCGCCAGACATGGAAAGGCACGGTGATGGACGAGGCCGAGCGCCTTGCCCCGGACGAGGTCTTGCAGGCCTACACGGAAGGCGGCGCCTTCATGGAAAACGCAGAGCATGTGAAGGGCCGGCTGGTGCCGGGCCAGCTGGCCGATATTGCCGTTTTCAATCAAAACTTGCTGGAAGCCGCACCGCACACCATACTCAACGACACGCACTGCGTTCTGACAATTCTGGGTGGAAAGGTGGTCTTCGACAGCCGCGGCTGAGGTGGCTGAGGTCTGAAAACTCATAAAAACGCGGCCACCATTCAAGGCGGCGCATGCAACAAGGGGAAAATCATCATGTTCAGGAGATTCACACTCGCGGCCTTTCTTTGCGCCAGCGTTTCGGGCCTTGCACTGGCCGAAGAGCCCAGACAGGGCGGCACTTTCAACTTCACCGCGCCTTATGGATCGAGCTTCGCAACGCTCGATACCCATGCCAGCCCCAACATTCAGGAAGAGTTCATAACGCAGGCGATCCATCGCTCGCTCTACGCCTGGGATTCCAACAACAACGCACCTGTTCCTGAACTGGCGACCAGCGTTGATGAATCCGAGGATGGTCTGGTCTACACCTATCATCTGCGCAAGGACGCGAAATTTCACAACGGCAAGGCCCTGACGGCTGACGACATCATCTACAGCTACAAGCGCATCGCCGATCCGAAGAACGCCTTCCCCGGCGCCAGCTATGTCGCCATCATCAAGGGGGTCGACGACTTCGCCGCCGGCAAGAGCGAAGACATATCCGGCCTGAAGAAGGTCGATGACAACACGCTGGAGATCACCTTTGCATCGCCGGTCAATCCGGGCTTTTCCCTGATGCAGAATACAACGGCGATCTATCCCTCCAACGTGGAGGATGAGGCGACCTTCGCGACGGCGCCCGTCGGCCTTGGTCCGTTCGTTTTCAAGGAACACATCCCCGGCTCGCAGCTTGTGGTGGAGAAGTTCGGGGACTTCTACGAAGAAGGCAAACCCTATCTGGATCGCGTCAACATCATCCTGATGAGCGAGGACAGCGCCCGCGACGTTGCCTTCCGCAACAAGGAGATCGACGTCTCGGTTCTTGGCCCCACGCAGTATCAGGCCTATCAGCAGGACGATGCGCTGAAGGATAACCTGCTTGAGGTGGCGGAGGTTTTCACGCGCAATATCGGCTTCAACCCAAAGGTGGAAGCACTCCGGGACAAGCGGGTAAGACAGGCCATCAACCATGCGATCAACACGCCGCTGATCGTGGAGCGCCTCGTCAAGAACAAGGCCTATCCGGCAAGCGGCTGGCTGCCGATTTCCTCGCCCGCCTTCGACAAGGACAAGGCGCCCTACGCCTTCGATCCGGACAAGGCGAAGGAACTGCTCAAGGAGGCCGGCTACGAAAACGGCTTCACGTTCGAGGTCACCGCAAGCCCCAACGAAAGCTGGGGTGTGCCGATCGTCGAGGCGATCCTGCCGATGCTCCAGAAAGTCGGCATCACGGTCAAGCCGAAGCCGGTGGAAAGCTCGGCGCTGGGCGAGGCGGTGACCACCAACAATTTCGAGGCCTTCATCTGGTCGAACCAGACCGGCCCGGACCCGCTGGCGGCCATGCGCTGTTACTGGTCGAAGACCGCGCAGTCGGCCTGCAACTACACCAGCTACTCGAATCCGGAGTTCGACAAGCTCTACGAGGCGGCGCGCGACGAGCGCGATCCGACCAGGCAAACGGACCTTCTGCGGCAGGCGAACAACCTTGTGCAGGATGACGCGCCGGTGTGGTTCTTCAACTACAACAAGGCGGTGATGGCCTACCAGCCATGGGTGCATGGGCTGGCGCCGAACGCAAACGAGCTGGCGCTTCAGCCTTATGAGGATATCTGGATCGACGACAGCGCCCCCGACAATCGCAAATAGCGATGCGCAGGTAATCCGCCGGTCGGGTTGCGGCCCGCCGAAAGAGCTTTTCCCGGATATGGCTGACATATCCGGGATCAGCCTCACACCAATCGGGACCAGCGATGCTTCGGTTCACCATCCGCAGGGTGCTGCAGATCATTCCCACCATCGTCGTCGTGGCACTGCTGATTTTCGTCATATTTTCAGTGGTGCCGGGCAGTTTCGCCACCAGTCTGCTTTCCGACGGCAAGACGGCTCCGGACCCGCAGCTCATGGCCCGGCTCAACGAGCAGCTTGGCCTCGACAAGCCGGTGCATCAGCGGTTCATCACCTATGTGGGTGACCTTGCGCAGCTTGATCTCGGCACATCGTTCCGCACGCGGCGCCCGGTGCTGGAACTGATCAACGAGCGCATCTGGGCCTCGCTGCAGCTTGCGGTGGCGGCCATGATCTTCGCCGTGGTCGTGGCCGTGCCCCTGGGGTTTCTCGCCGCGCTGCGGCCCGGCTCCATCCTTGACACCGTCACCATGGTGGGGGCGGTTTCCGGCCTGTCGCTGCCCCAGTTCTGGCTTGGCCTTCTGCTGATGTATGTGTTTGCGCTGCAACTGAACTGGCTGCCTTCCTTCGGCTATGGCGACGGCTCGCTGCGCAATCTCATTTTGCCGGCCATCACGCTGGGCGTCACACCGCTGGCGCTTCTGGCGCGCACGACGCGGGCCGGGGTGCTCGACGTGCTTAACGGAGATTTCGTGCGCACGGCCCATGCCAAGGGGTTGAGCGAGGCGCAGGTGGTGCGCCGGCACGTTGCCCGCAACGCGCTGGTTCTCATCATCACCACCGTCGGCCTGTTGTTCGGCTCGCTGATCGGACAGGCTGTGGTGATCGAAAAGCTCTTCGCATGGCCGGGCATCGGCTCGCTGCTCGTCGACAGCGTTGCGATGCGCGACATCCCCGTGGTGCAGGGCACCATCCTCGTCATCGTCGTATGGTTTCTGGTCATCAATACGGCGGTCGATATCGTCTATGCGCTGGTCGACCCGCGCATCAAGCAGGAGTGAGCGGCATGAAGCTGGGCTTCAACCTCATTCTCGGCGGGGCGCTCACCGCGCTGGTCATTCTGGCGGGGCTGCTGGCCCCATGGCTTGCCCATTTCGATCCGGTGCTCGACGCCGACCTGATGAGCGCGGAACTGCCTCCCGATGCCACATACTGGTTCGGAACCGACGCGCAGGGACGCGACGTCTATTCGCGTATTCTCTACGGGGCGCAGATTTCGCTCACCGTCGGCATCGTTTCGCAGATCATCAACACCATCATCGGCGTCGCGCTGGGCATGTCGGCGGCCTATTGGGGCGGCTGGTGGGACGACCTCGTCAACGGCCTCACCAATGTGATGCTCGCCATTCCCTCGCTGATCTTCGCGCTGGCGGTGATGGCCGTGCTCGGCCCCGGCCTCGTGTCGCTGCTGATCGCGCTTGGGCTCACCAACTGGAGCTGGACCTGCCGCATCGCGCGCTCTTCCACGCTGTCGCTGAAATCGCTCGGCTATGTGCAGGCCGCGCAGACGCTCGGCTACAGCGACCCGCGCATCATGTTCACGCAGATCCTGCCCAACATCATGGGCCCGGTTCTGGTTATGGCGACACTCGGCATGGGCTCGGCGGTGTTGTCGGAGGCAGCCCTTTCCTTTCTCGGGCTCGGCATCCAGCCGCCGTTCCCAAGCTGGGGCTCGATGCTCACCGATGCGCGCCAGATGATCCAGATCGCGCCGTGGACCGCCATCTTCCCCGGCATGGCGATCTTCTTTGCGGTGCTGGGGTTCAACCTTCTGGGCGACGGCCTTCGCGACATGCTCGATCCGCATATGAGGACCCGCAAGCTGTGAAACCGCTGCTCGACGTCAGGAATCTGGAGCTGGGGCTGCGTCATGGCGGTCAGGCCCATCGCATCCTCAAAGGCGTGTCGTTCCAGATCATGCCCGGCGAGACCTATGGGCTGGTGGGCGAATCCGGCTCCGGAAAGTCCGTCACCTCGCTGGCCATCATCGGGCTTCTGAAGAAGCCGCTTCAGACACTGGGCGGCGAGATCTTCTTCGAAGGCCGCAACCTTCTTGCGCTGCCGAGGCGCGAGATGCGCAGCCTGCGCGGCAACCGCATCGCCATGGTGTTTCAGGAGCCGATGAGCGCGCTCAACCCGTTGCAGACGGTGGGGCGGCAGATCGCCGAAATGTATGTCCAGCATCAGGGCAGGAGCTGGGCGCAGGCGGAGAAGATGGCGGTGGAGGCGCTGGCCAGCGTGCGGGTGCCGACGCCGGAACGCCGTGCGCGCGATTATCCGCACCAGATGTCGGGAGGTCTGCGCCAGCGGGTGATGATCGCGATGGCCCTTGCCTGCGATCCGGCCCTGCTGATCGCCGACGAACCAACCACCGCGCTCGACGTTACCGTGCAGGCGGAGGTGCTGAAGCTGATCAGGGAACTGTGCGCCGAACGGGGCACGGCCGTGCTGTTCATCAGCCACGACCTCGGCGTCATCGCCACCATGTGCCAGCGGGTGGGTGTGATGTATGCGGGCTGTCTGGTGGAAGAGAACGCCACCCGGGACCTGTTCGTCAGCCCCCGGCATGAATATACGCGCGGTCTTCTGGGAGCGCTGCCGAAACTCGGGTCGCGCCGGCTGCACGGGCGCCAGCGACTGGTCGACATCGACAGCTTCATCGCCGATCGCTCGCGGCTGACCGAGACGCGCTTCATTGCCCCCCGAAACCCGGTACCAGGCGAGGCAGGATGATGGACGCACCGCTTCTGTCTGTCGAAAACCTGCATGTGCGCTTTCCGCTTTCAGGCAGCTGGTTCGGACGCGGGCGAAAGATGCTGCATGCCGTCAACGGGCTGAGCCTCGATCTGGCAAAGGGCGAATGCCTGTCGATCGTGGGCGAATCGGGCTGCGGAAAATCAACGACGGCGCTCTCCGTGATGGGATTGCAGGAGCCGTCGGAAGGATCGATCCTGTTTCGCGGCAAGCCGTTTTCAGGGCCGCAGGCGCCATCGCGCATGGAGCGCGCCATGGCGGCGCAGATGGTGTTTCAGGATCCTTATGCCTCGCTCAATCCGCGCCAGACGGTGTGGCACTCGCTGGCTCAGCCGCTCCGGCTCCACAACGTCACGGCCCGTTCGGAACTGTCGGATCGTATCGAGCGCGTGATGCGCAGCGTGGGGCTGACGCCCGAGCAGGCGGAGCGCTATCCGCATGAGTTTTCCGGCGGCCAGCGCCAGCGTATCGGCATTGCGCGCGCGCTCATCCTGCAACCCGAAATCGTCGTGCTCGACGAGCCCGTCTCGGCGCTCGACGTCTCGATCCGCGCCCAGATCATCAATCTTTTGCTCGACCTTCAGGAGGAGTTCGGCCTTTCCTATCTGATGATCAGCCACGATCTGAGCGTGGTCGAACATATGAGCGACCGGGTTGCGGTCATGTTCTTCGGCCAGATCGTGGAGACAGGTCCATGGTCGGCGATCTTCTCCGATCCGGTCCATCCCTACACGCGCCGCCTGATCGCCACTATCCCCGATCCCGGTGCGGTGCTGGGCCTGAGCCGGGAAGCTGTCGTGGAGGGTTCCGTGCAGGCCCCGGCAGGCTGGATCTTCGCCGATGACGGCTCATCCGCACCCGACGTGACGGTGGCGCCGGAGCCTTCGGAACTGGTGGAGATCAGCCCCGGCCATTACGTGCGTCTGGCGCGCTCATAGACGCGGTTTTATGGTTGCACGCGCCGGAGGCTGTATGCGGGCGTGTATGACAGCGGAAATCATGAACCGCAAGCATCCATGAAAAGCGGCCTATCCCCTGCGCTGTGGCAGCGCTACCGCGCAGGCCGCTGCGGTCATCAGCGCAAGGCCGATGAAATCGGCAAGCGAAGGTGTCTCCCCAAGGAAAATAACAGAGCTGAAGACCCCGATCGCAGGCACCATCAGCGTTGACAGGCTGACCGTACCCGCCGGCAGGCGAGCCAGCATGCGGTACCACATCAGGTACGCGAAACCCTGCGAAAACACGATGTGATAAGTCAGAGCAACCCATATCCGTGGCTGGAAATTCTGCATGGGCAGACCCTGAGACAGAACCCAGGGTTCAAAAATCAGCATCCCGGCGGCTGATGCCAGCGCACCGGCTGCGAGTTGCCAGCCAGCGATGCTCATAGGTGGTGCGGAAGTGGGAAATCGTTTGATGACAATCGTGCCAAACGCCCACGAAATACCGGCAAGCAGAGCCAGGAACAGGCCAAAGGAGAATGTGCCTTCCACGATCAGCGGCCACCCAAGCGACATCAGTCCCGCAACGCCGAATCCGAGACCGATCATACGTTGCCTGTTCAGCTGCTCGCCCAAGAATATACGCGCAAGGATGACGGTCCATATGGGAAGCGTGAAAGTTACGATGACCGCGCGGGAAGTCGGCGCGGCCAGCTGGGCGAATGCCAGCAGGAGATTGAACGCGGTTATGGTGAAGAAGCCTGCGGCGAAGACCGGAAGCATCTCTGATCTCTTCAGCAGGAGCCGCTGTCCGAAAAGACGGGCCATGAAGAACAGAAAAAGCGCACCTGACCCCATTCCGATGGCGCGAAAGGTCCACGGCGGAAATGCAAAGAGAGAAACTCTCACCGCCGGCCAGTTCAGCCCCCAGAGCGTGGCAAGGGTCAGGACAGCCAGCAGGTCTGTCCAGCGTCTTGGCATTACCGGCATTTCAAATTTTCTCCCGTAAGCCCGTCATGAAAACCCGATTGCCGACCTTCGCGCATCAGAGGGTGTGTGTGGTGTGCCATGCGCAGGCATCGCATGGCATAGCGCGCCTTCCTCAACAAACGGCACCCTGTTCACCGAGATCGGCTCAGCGAGAAGCCGTCATCGCAACTCACCCTCGGGAGAGGCGAATTGCCAACGCCGGTGTGCGGGAACACGGGCGGTTCATTCTGAATAGACCCTGCTCTGCCGCCAGAGCCTCCTGCCACAACTTCGTGGTCGTCGCTGCAGCCAGACCAGATCGCTCGTTCAGATCCGCAAACGTGTCTGAACGAGCAATATGAGGGGCAGGTACTTTCTGCACTGCGAGTTTGAGGTTGCGGCCTTCCGCTCAGTCGTCGACGTGATCGTGACCGCCGATGCGGCCGGGTCGCCAGTAGCCTTCCGACGAGATCTGTGATTTTTCCAGGCCGCGCTCAACAAGGTGGCGGCGCTGCGCCCGCACATTGCTGGTCTCGCCGATGATGTAGGCATGGCCACGGCCTTGCGGCAGCTCGAAAGCGGCCAGCCGGTCGAGCAGCAGCGTGTTCGGCCCGGCTTCCTCGCCGCCGCGATCGACCCATGTCACGGATGTCGCGAACGCCTCCGGCACCTTCTGGCGATCGCCGGGGCCGCCAACCTCAAGGAAAACATGCACCTTCGCGTTTTCCGGCAGGCTTTCCAGCATATGCAGGATGGCAGGCAGGCAGGTTTCGTCGCCGCAGAAAAGATGCCAGTCGGCGGTTTCGTCTATCACCGTGCGCCCACGCGGGCCGCGCACCTGCAGCATGTCGCCCGCTGCCGCGCGACGTGCCCACTCCGGGGAAGGCGTGGTGCCATGCAGCACGAAGTCCATCGCAAGCTGTCGTTTCTTCCTGTCGAAGCTGCGGATGGTGTAATCGCGCCGACCGGTGCCGCCCTCCGGAAGAGGCATGGCCAGTACCAGCGCCTGACCCGGCCGGTACGTCATCTCGTCCAGATTGTCGCCCGTGAACACCACCCGGCGCATGCGCGGCGTAACATCGAAGGCTTCGACCACGCTCAGCGTCCATTCGGGCAGAGGAGGCCGCTTGCGTGGAGCCTGTTCAGTCTGTTGATCCATGATATCTGCCTTATCCAGGTTTCAGGAAAGCACGAGCGACTGGCTGGCCAGCCCCTTGTGGAAGCCGAGCAGCGTGGTGAGATAGCGCGGGCTGGAGTCACCGACATAGGCGAGGAAGCCTTCATCCGGCGGCAGATGATCGGCATTGTCGGCAATCACCAGCGCGCCGGGACGAAGCCTGTCTTCCAGCATTTTCAGGATTTCGATGTAGAGATCCTTTGCCCCGTCCAGGAAGAGCAGGTCGATGGGGCCTTGCACGTCGGCCAGCGTCTGCAGCGCATCGCCGGCGCGGATTTCGACGAGCGGAGCCAGCCCGGCATCGGCGAGATTGGCGCGTGCCTTTTCCACCTTGTTTTCATGGAATTCCGAGCCGGTCACCCGCCCGCCCGTGTCAGCCGCGGCCGCCGCGAGGTACAGGGTGGAAATGCCGAAGGAGGTGCCGAACTCGACGATGTTGCGGGCATTGATCGCCCGCGCCGAGGCATAGAGAAAACGCCCCATGCGCGGCCCGATCGACAGGTAGTTCGTCTTGTGGCGTTCGGAGGTGCGGAAATCCAGCGTGTGGACGGGAGGCGCACTGTCGTCGCGCGGTGCGGCCGCCTGTGCCTCGCGCATGGAGCGGGCAGCGGCGTGTTCGCGTGCGAGGATGGCCGCGACGTCGGCCCGGTGCAGAGTGCAGGTCATGGGAAGCTCCTTGGTTTCAGGTGGTGAGCACGACCGGGCAGCCGCGCACCGGATGTTCCAGTATCCGCACCGCCTGCCGGTAGACGTTTTCGATCAGGTCCTGACGCAGCACCTCCCATGGCGGACCATCCGCTGCGACGCGGCCCTGCGACAGGAGCACGATCTTGTCGGCATGGGCGGCGGCCAGATTGAGGTCATGGAGAACGGCCACGACGGTCGCGCCACCGGCTGCCATCTCGCGCGCCATGGCCAGAACCCGCTCCTGATGGCGCAGGTCGAGTGCGGCGGTCGGCTCATCCAGCAGCACGACCGGTGTCGCCTGCGCCATGACGCGTGCGAAGGTGGTGCGCGCCTGTTCGCCGCCGGACAGCGTCTGGGCGTTGCGGAACGCCATGTCCCGGACCTCGGAGCCGTTCATGGCGGCAAGCACGGCGCGCTCGTCCTCATCGGGCGGCAGGTCGCGAAAGGCGCGGCCCATGGCGACCACCTCCTCGACGGTGTAGCCGAAGCGGATCACCGACCCCTGCGGAAAGACCGAACGGACCTGCGCCAGCTCACGCACCGAATGGGCGTGAACCGCCTTGCCCGCCAGCTCGACCGATCCCTTGTCCGGCTTGCGATCGCCGGCGATGACGGAGAGCAGGGTGGACTTGCCGGCGCCGTTGGGTCCGACAAGCGCTGTCAGCGTGCCGGGTTCGCAGCGGGCAGACACGTCTTCCAGCAGATTGCGGGTACCGACCGTAACGGTGATGTCGAAGATGTCGATCATGTCGGCGCGATCCCGAACCTGCGGCTGCGGTAGATCATCCACAGGAAGAACGGCCCGCCCAGCGACCCCATGATCACCCCGATCGGCACTTCGGAAGGCGGGTCGAGCGTGCGCGCGGCAAGGTCCGCCAGCATCACCAGCAGCGCGCCGCCGGCGGCGGAGAAAGGAATGAGCAGCCGGTGCGCCGGGCCGATCATCAGCCGGAACAGATGCGGCACGACGAGGCCGACGAAGCCGATGGTGCCGTTGAAGGAGACGGCAGCCGCCACCAGCAGGGCGGTGACGAAGATGAGCTTGCGGCGCAGCAGGGTAACGTCGACGCCGAGATGGCGGGCCTGCCGCTCCCCCAGCGCGAGAAGATCCAGCGGACGTGCCCAGCGGCAGAGCAGGGCGATGCCGATGATCGTGGGCGGAGCGGATATGGCGACGGTCAGCCACTTTGCGCTCGACAGCGAGCCCATTGACCAGAAGGTGAGGCTCTGCAGCTGATCGGCGGTGGCGAGATAGGTCAGGTAGCCGGCAAAGGCGCCGCCGATGGCGTTGACGGCAATGCCGACCAGCAGCAGTTTCGAATTGTCGCTGCCTTCCTGTCCGGGCCGCGCCAGCGCGTAGATCAGGAAGGTGGTGCCAACGCCCGCGAGAAATGCTCCGACCGGCAGGGTCCACATGCCGAAGGTGGAAATCTGGAGAACCACGACCATGATGGCGCCGAGCGAGGCTCCGCTGGAGACGCCGACGATGCCGGGATCCGCGAGCGGGTTGCCGAACAGCCCCTGCATGGCGGCGCCGCAGGTGGCAAGGCTTGCCCCGACGATGACGGCGGTCAGCACGCGCGCCAGCCGCAGATCCCAGACCACGGCCTGATTGAGAGCGGCTGTCTGGTCGAGCGGAGCCGAGCTGAAGCGCGAGACGACGGCGTCGAACACATCGCCCGGCGACAGGGAAACGGCACCGATGGCAATCGAGGCGAAGAAGGCAAGGACCAGGCAGGCCCCCATGCACAGCGCGATCAGCGGCGTGCGGTCGGCAGGCCGCGCCAGTTGGTCGGCCGGTCGGTTGGCCAGTTGGTCGGCCAGTCGGTTGGTTCGCGTGTTGCTCACGGGAACATCTTGTGCAGGGCGCGCGACAGCGCACGCGTCGCTATGCCTGAGGAGGCGGCATCCGCCCGCACATGCAGTTCGCGCATGATGATGAGGTTGCGGTTGCGGCCCGCCGGGGTCAGGGCGACGCCCGGATAGGCATCCCAGATGCCGTCCAGATCGCCGAAGGCCGGCAGTTCCACCTCGGAAATGAGGATGACATCCGGCGCCATGAGAACCATGCCCTCGGGAGTGACGGGCCTGTAGCGGTCGCGGCCGACCTCGGCTGCTGCATTGACGGCGCCCACCCGCAGGATCAGATTGTGGACGGCCGTTTCCGCGCCGCCGGCCGTGAAGCTGGTGCCCGCCCCCATCTTCGAGGCATGGACGATGCGCAGGGGGCGCCCTTCGACGGAAACAGGCTCCATGGCCTTGTAGTCGGCTTCCATGGCGGCAATCAGTTTTTCGCCGCGCTCCTCCAGGCCGAGCAGAGCGGCAAGCCGGGAGACCTTTTCCGTAGCCGGCAGGGTGCGGTCGATCAGGTCGGTGCGGATGCCAAGTCCGGCCAGCCCGTCCAGCAGACGCTGGTTGATGACCGTGGAGCCGATCACCAGCTGCGGGCGCATGGCCAGCACACCTTCCACACCTGCCCATTCGCGCACCTTGTGGGGAGTGTCTTCGATGCCGGGAAGATCGATGTCGGCCGGGCGGGCCAGAATGCGGTTCGCCGCGCCGAGCGCGACCGAGATCTCGACCAGATCGGCGCCCAGCAGCACCACATGGCGCCCTTCCATTGCCGTCCCGCCGGGTTCCGCTGGCTGGTAAAGTTGCGGATAGGGCTGTTCGCCGGACAGGTCGACAGTGGTGGCCGAAGCATTTCCCGCAAGCAGCGCGGACATCAGGCAGGCCAGCAGGGCAAAACGCATGACTATCACCTTTGAAGGGCGGCAGGGGTACGTGACCGCATGCCGCCGGTCATTCTTCAGAATGTGGTGCGCGCACCGAGCCAGAAGCGCCTGCCGTCTTCGATATACTGGTAGGAACCGGTGCGGTCGGGATCATAGTTGGTCTTGTCGGTCAGATTATAGACAGCACCGTTGAGAGTGAAGCTGTCATTCACCTGCCAGGAGAAGCCAACATCGAAGGTCAGCAGATCGCCGGCGCTCTTGTTCATGGGATTGCTGCCGCCGCCCCAGTTGACGCCCTGATTGTCCTTGCCCCGGTAATTGGCGCGCACATAAGTGGCCAGCGTCTCGTAAGCCTGCCAGTCGAGCCGCAGGCTGGCGGCGTGACGGGGGGTGGAAACCGGAGCCAGCCCGTCGGCCTGCCCGAGCGGGAAGCCGTAGACGCTGATGCCGTCGGTCTTCATCTTGGAATCGGTGTAGGTATAGTTGCCGCTCAGCGTGAAGGGGTCATCGATATTCCAGCGCCCCGCAAGCTCCACGCCCTGAATGATGGCTTCGGGTACATTGAAGTACACGCTCATCGGGCGCCCGTCCGGGCCGCTCCAGCAACCATTGCCGTCGGATGGCTGTCCCGACGGCGCGTTGAGGCAGCGCGATCCAGTATTGGCGATCTTGTCGTCGTAGTCGGTATGGAAATAGGTGATGTTGGCCGAGAAATTGCTCAGATTGTCGTAGTAGAGGCCGATCTCCTTGTTGAGGCTGGTTTCCGGCTTCAGCTCGGGATTGCCCCAGGTCGTCGCGCCGCCGCGCTGGCCATTGCCGATATAGGGCACATACTCCTTCATCGTGGGCGGCACGAAACCTGTCGCGACGCCGCCCTTGATGGCCCAGTTCTCGTTCGGCCGCCAGTTGCCGTAGAGGCGTGGGGAGATGTGGTCGCTGAAGATGGAGTTGTTGTCGTAGCGGATGCCGCCCGTCAGGGAGAAGGTATCCGTCATCTTCCACTCGTCCTCGGCGAACAGCGCCCACTGGTCCACTTCGGCCGAAAGCTGGCCGGTTGCCGGGGTGCCGTCCGGCAGCGGCGGCAGTTGTCCGTTGCGCATGCCGCCGATGTCGAGAATCTGGCGACGCCACTGGCCGCCAAAGCTGAGCGTGTGCCGGTCTCCCAGCGGCGCGACGAAGCTGCCGTCAATGGTGTGGTTGGCAAGGTCGGGCATCCATGTGTCGGGAGCGCCTGCGGTGAACGTGTCCCGCGAAGCGGTGTCATACACATAGGAGAACTGGGAGGTGCCAAAATCCCACCGCCCCGTATGGGCAAGCGTGTAGCTCTCCCTGTCATAGTCCCGGTAGACGTCGGACGTTCCGGTGGAGCTGTTTCCGGCAGTTTCCCAGTAGCGCTGATGGCTCTTGTGCGCCTCGAACAGGATGTCGTGGTCGGGCGTTGGCGTGAACCACAGCCGTGCGGTTCCGTTGAGATTGTCGCTCTCGTTGAAGCCGCCCGGAATCTGGTCCTCGTCGCGGGCGGTCTTGTATCCCCAGACCTGAAGGCCAAGAAGTTCGGGCACGATCGGACCGGTCAGGTAGAAATCGCCGAGATAGGCATTTCCCGCACGGGAATTGCCCTGCAGCGTCACATCCGCCCCGACCGAGCCTGACCACTCCTCGGCGACCTTGCGTGTGATGATGTTGATGACGCCGCCCATGGCGTCGGAGCCGTAGCGCGACGACATCGGCCCGCGCACGACCTCGATGCGGTCCACGGCCCCGATCGGCGGCATCCAGTTGTCTTCGACGGAGTTGCCGCTCTTGGGGTTCAGTTCGCGGGTGCTGTTCTGGCGGCGGCCATCGACCATGATCAGCGTACCGGCGGGCGGCATGCCGCGAATGGAAATGTCGCCATTGTCGCCGCCCACCATGGTCACGCCTTCGACATGGCGCACGGCATCCATCAGCGAGCGATAGGGCTTCGTCTCAAGCTCTTCGCGCGGAATGAGGGTGATGCTTGCCGGCGCTTCGACAAGGGCCTGGGCAAACCCGCCTGCGGTGACGGTGATGGCATCGAGAACGAGGGCTCCTTCGGTGTCCGGCGGAAGCGTGCCGGTGCTGTCCGGCAGACCGATGACGGCGGTGCGGTCGGCGTTGATGCGGAAGGGTATGCCGGTTCCCTGCAGCAACTGGCTCAGGGCCTGCTGTGGCGTGAGCGTGCCTTTGACGGCCCGTGAGGTGACGCCATCCGACGTCGACGAAGCAAGCGTTACCTGCAATCCGGATTGCCTGCCGAACGTGTTGAGCGCGCTGGCGAGGGATTGGGCGGGAATATCGAAGGCGCGGGCGGCAGCGACTTCGCCCGACTGGGCGCCGGCATGCTGGACGTGAAGCAGGGGAGCCGCGAAACCGATCAGCGCGGATGTGGCCAGCAGCCGTCCGGCAAGCGCGATGCGGATACGGGTGGTGTGTTTGCGGCGATGTGCGTGCACGCCCATTTTCTCGGTCTCCGGCATATGACGCACAGTCAAGGCGTGCGTTTCCGGAGATACAGACGATCGGCTCGCGATTTTTTTTCATCTGACGGCATTTTTTTTGCCGCCGGAAGAAATTTCACAGGCGCGACAGGATCCGCAGGTAAGGGGAGACGGCGCGCACCCGGCCGCCGTAGGGCTCGACAAGCGCGCGCAACGCACGGTCGGGATCGCGCAGGTCATAGAGGCCCGTAACGCGCCTTGCCGCCAGATCGCGGTCCGGAACGCTGATCCAGGCCGGGTGATAGCGCTGCAATTGTTCGGCCACGAAACCGATCGTGGCATCGCTCACGAACAGGTAGCCATTGCGCCATGCCGCAATATCGTCCTTCGCGATGGGATTGCGCGACATTTCGCCAGTCTGCCGGTCGACGCGCATCATCTCGCCCGGAGCAAGATGCGCGTTGCCGCTTGTGCCTTCCCGGCTGTAGCCGACATCGACAGAGCCATGTTCGAGCTGCACGGTTGCGGTGCTGGTGGTAAGCTGGACGTCGAAGGCTGTTCCCAGAACCGCGACGGTGACTTCTCCAGCCTTCACGGTGAACGGACGCGCAACGTCGCGCCTCACTTCAAAGAAAGCCTCGCCGGCCAGCAATGTGACGCTGCGCTCATGGCTGCTGACAGTCGCGGCAATGGCGCTGTCTGCGCCAAGCGTCACGGTCGAGCCATCCGCGAGGGTGATCACCCGGCTTTCCGCCGTGCCTGTCAGATGGTCTGCCTGCAACCGCAGCATGAACGAGGGGGCTGACAGTGCAAGAAACGCCACGCAGGCTGTGGCAACGGCAATGCCGGCAATCCTGCGCCATCCGCCTGATACGGAATGTCCGCTCCGCGAAAGGCGCCTTCGGCTCCGCGTTCTCTGCTTCCAGGCCGCCTCGTGCGTGGGTGCTACTTCGCCGATCAGCCGCCAGGATCTGCCGATGCTGGCCCATGCGCGCGCATGTTCGGGAGAACGCGCAAGCCACGTCTCGAATTCTTCTGCTGTGCGGGCATCGCGCGGCGCTTCCTGAAGCCGCAGGAGCCAGTCGGCCGCTTCATCCAGCAAGGGGTCTGTGTGGTTTTCGTCGCCCAAGGTCATCTCTGTCGCGGTCTTTCGGTGCCGCCGTACCTGTTCGCACCCGGTTCATATCCCCCGGTTCATATCCAAAGACGACCGGGACAGGAATTTTTTTCATTGGGGGTCGCTGTCTCAGGAGCGATCGAGTTGCGCAGCCACTTTCACCATGGCGGTGCGAATGTGGCGATGGGCCGTGGCCACTGAAATATCGAGATGGGCGGCGACTTCCTCCAGCGTGAAACCGCCGAAGCGATACATCTCCACCGCCACCCGCATCTCGTCCGGCAAGGTGGCCAGCACATGCGACACGACACGGATCTGATCGCAGAACAGCAGGGACTGCTCCGGTGTGTGTGCATCGCGCGGCGCTGCCCAGAAGGGGGCATTCCTGCCGCCTTCACGCTGTTCGATCTTGCGACGCTTGAGCACATCGAAAGCAAGGTTGCGTACGATACGGTAAAGATAGGCAAGCGTCAGTTCCGGCGCGCCGAGCTGGGCTCTGGCGGGAGAGAACCGCAAAAACGCATCCTGAACGATATCTTCCGCCGCATCCCGCGAGCCGAGAATCGGCGTGGCATAGTCGATCAGGGCGACACGATGGGTAAGATAGAGGAGATGGCGGTCTTCTGACTCCGTCATCGGGCTTAAGCTCTTGCAAGGGCCGCAGATATGACTTCTGGCTGCCCGCGCCCGAAGACGTTTTCTCTCTCCCGGACAACAGAGCATCCGGTCATCTAATATGAACACATGGCTCAACTTTTCCTAGCAGGGCCGGATGGCCTCTGCAATAGGCAGGGCGAGCCCGAAACAGGTGCTTTTCATAGGGTGTTGCGAGATGCGCGCCTGCATGAACGCCACGCACATGAGCCGGCCCTGTCGGCTGTCCCGTTGGCGACGACCCGAGCCGGGGCCGGCTGACAGGGATGCGTCCTCATGGACAATACTGGTTCGGCTGAGCGGTCACGGAAATCTGCGGCCAGCAAGCGCGGTGCCTGCGGGCAGCCGCCAGAAGAAAACTTCTCCCTGCCGGGAAGGCCGAAACTATCGCGAAGGGGGGAGTGCCAGCCGCACCTTAATGAGGGGCTGGCCGCCAGTTTGCCGGGCATACGGCAAACTGGCTGACTGGCAGGAGGGCTCTACGAGGCCGAGTATTTCACCGATACGCCACGCTGGCGAAAATATGCCTGCATGAGCTTTCTTCCGGAGCGGTTGTTCTGCGCCAGTCTGGCCGGGTCGAAAACGGCTTCCTTCAGGTCTTCCCGCTTCAGTGCCGCCTTGAGGTCTGCGATATGAATATCGAGATCGAGATTGTCGGCCTTGAGAGATTCATAGATGCGGTTGGTGATGTCTTCCACGGTCGCTTCGCTCACCGGCTTGTTCCTTTTTATGGTCTGGTGGCGCTTGCCACATTGTTCGGCCTGCGTCCCGCTTCGGAAAGCCGGCATGCTGCCGGATCAGCGGGAATCGATCTGATATCGGCCCTTTAATGCCATCGCGCTGAAATTACCATTCGGGACTTTTTACCCGGGTGCTTCAGTCCCATGTTGCATGCATAGCCAGCGCAAATCGGTTTGCCAATCAGCCGTGGTTGCCGCCTGTTGAGCGGGAGCCGGCTATGTACCGTCGGGGTGTCTGGCCCGTCATCTGCCGAAAGAACGCGACGAAGGCACTGTCGCTGGCGAAGCCGAGATCGAAGGCGACTCTGGTTACGCTTTGCCCGCAGGCCAGCAGATCCACTGCCCGCAAAAGCCGCCAGCTTTGCCGCCATGTCTGGTAGGTCATGCCCGTCTCGCGCCGGAAGATGCGCGTGATCGTGCGGGTGCTGGCGCCAACATTGTGCGCCAGGGTTTCGAGATCGGGAGGAAGCTCTTCGGGATCAAGCCGGGCGAGTCGCGGGTCCGACGGCACTGGCAGCAACATCGGTTCGTGCGGTGCGGCCCGCAGTTCATCCATGCACACCGCCAGCATGTTGCGCGCAGCCCCTTGCGTCCAGTCGGTCTGGAAAGGCTGAAAGCTGATGCGCTCGAACACCTCGCGCAGCAGAGGCGTCATGGTGACGATGGCGCAGCCGTGGAAGGGGGACGCAATGCGTGTCTGGTCGAGATAGATCGACCGGTACTCCACCTCGCTGCGGATGCGGACGCGATGCAGGGTTTGTGGCGGAATCCATGCCACGCGGATCGGAGGCAGGATCGAGATGGCGCCCGGCAGCGTGATCCGGATCGACCCGGAATAGGCAAAGAGCAACTGCCCGCGCCCATGGCGGTGCCAGCCGGAATCGTGCTGCATCAGCCGCGAGGCAATCCCTACGACCGGCGCCTCCATCAGGTCGGCATCAAAGGGATCGGAGGGAGCGAGCCAGACCACAGTTCATCCCGATTGTCCGATTTCCGATATAAATTGTCATTATGTTTGTAACAGGCAAAACGGGACAGCGATAGAGCAGGAGCCTCACCAGAAAGCTGAGGCATCCATGTTCCGCCATCCACCCCTTCCGCTCGTCATTCTGCTGCTGAGTTTCCCTCAGATCGTGGAAACCATCTACAGCCCGGCCCTGCCGATGATCGCCTCAGCCTATCGTGCCTCGCCGCAGCAGGCGGCACAGACGCTCTCCCTGTGGTTCGTCGCATTCGCCTTCGGCGTTGTTGCCTGGGGACGCCTTTGCGATATTGCCGGGCGTCGTCCGGCACTGCTCGGCGGGCTGGCGCTTTACGCGCTGGGCTCTGTCTGGGCGATGATGGCCGGGGATTTTGGCCAGCTTCTCACGGCGCGGCTGATTTCAGCCTTCGGTGCGGCAGTCGGCTCGATCGTCACGCAGACGGCGCTGCGCGACAGCTATCGGGGCACTGACCTCGCCCGCGTTTTTTCCCTGCTTGGAATGGCGCTGGCGATCAGTCCGGCCATTGGCATGTTCGCCGGGCAGGAGATCGCAAAGCTTGCCGGTCATCAGGGCGTTTTCGCTGCACTGGGCCTGCTGGCGATCGCTCTTCTCGGGCTCAGCCTTGTATTCTGGCCGGAAACCCGTCCGGCCGGCGCTCGGGCGGCACGCCTTCTGCTGACGCTGAATGATATGTTGCGGGATCGCGATATCTGGCTCAACGCCGCGCTGATTGCGATCTTCAACCTCACCATTTTCGCCTATTACCAGATGGGACCCTTCCTGTTTGAAGCGCTGAAGACGCGCTGGTTTGAATTCGGGGAAAGTGGCCTCGTTCTGGCCGCCGCATCCCTGGCTGGTGCGCTGGCAAACTCCGCCTTGCTGCGGCGGGGATGGAGCGCCGGTCACCTTGTCAGGCTTGGAGTCGCCCTTCTGGCCGCTGGCGCGGGGATTGTGTTCATCTGGTCGTCCAGCCCGGTTTTCATGGCCGGGATGGCGGTGATCGCCACGGCTTATGCTCTTGCGATCCCGAACATCCTCGCCGGAGCCTTGCGCAATTACACGGATCGCCCCGGAACCGCGGGAGCCGTGCTCAGCCTGCTCTATTACAATCTGCTTGGGCTGGGGCTGGTGGCTGCCGGGTTTGGCCAGAGGCTGGATCTTGTGCTCGTCGCCTGCGCCATGTGCGCAGCCCTCCTCATGGTGATCGGCCCTATGATCCGCCGATAGCAGGCCGGGCCGGCGGGCTTCACAATGAAGCGGGTTTCTGATGACTGCGGGTGGTGGCTTCAATGCGGTCCGCCACCCGCACCAGCTCGGCCAGAGTGCGCACCTCCAGCTTGCGCATGACATGGCCGCGCCGCACCTTGACGGTGATTTCGCTGAGGCCGAGTTCGCCGGCGATCTGCTTGTTGAGAAGCCCCTGCGCCACCAGCCGCGCGACATCGCGCTCGCCCTGCGAAAGCCTTGCCCACCGCTTTTGCAGTTCCGATGCCTGCGCCTCCAGCGTCCGGCGCGCGCGGTCGGTCTCGATGCCGTGATGGATGGCGTCGAGCAGGTCCTGATCGCGGAACGGCTTGGTGAGAAATTCGATCGCGCCGTCCTTCATGGCCTTCACGCCCATGGCGATGTCGCCATGTCCGGTGATCATGATGGTGGGCATATGCAGGCCGAGTTCCTGCATATGGGACAGGAAATCCATGCCGCTCTGGCCGGGCATGCGCACATCCAGAACCATGCAGGCGGGAGCATCCGCCACATCCTGATCGAGAAATTCCTGCACCGAGCCGAAAACGCGGGCCTCAAGCGCTACGGAGGCCAGAAGGTCCTCCACGGCCTCGCGCACCGAGCGGTCGTCGTCGATGACATAGACGACGGCCTTTTCCGGTTCGCCGTCGCTGTTTTGCCTGTTCATGAAACGGTCTCCGCAGCGGCGGGCAGGCTCACCAGAAACATGGCGCCACCCTCTTCATTGTTCTGCGACCAGATGCGCCCGCCATTGGTTTCCACGATGGAACGGCAGATGGTGAGACCGAGCCCGACCCCGTCCTTCTTGGTGGTCCAGAAGGCATCGAACAGATGGTCCGCTTCGCCCGGACGGAAGCCCGGCCCCTTGTCGGCGACACGGAAGCGGACAAATCCGGGCCCGTCCACCTCGGCGATGAGGTCCAGTTCGCGCGCTTTCCCGGTGGAGACGGCCATCGCCTCGATGGCGTTGATGAGCAGGTTTCCCACCACCTGCCCGATCTGGATGCGATCCGCCATCACCGGCGGCAGGCTTTCCTGAAGATAGAGCCTGAGATGGATGTCGTGGCGCTCGATCTGGTCGCGCGCCATGGCGACGATTTCATGCACCAGCGCATTGAAATCGAAGGCGCTCTTCTGGGGCGGCTTGCCGCTGGCCAGTCCGCGCACGCGCGCGATCACCGCGCTTGCGCGCTCCGTCTGTTCCACCATCCGGTCTGCGGCGCGGATGGCCTTGTCGATTGCCGGCGGTTCCTGCTCCAGCCATCTGCGGCAGGCCCCGGCGCTGGTTGCAGCCGCCGCCAGCGGCTGGTTAACCTCATGAGCGATCGAGGCGGTCAGTTCGCCGAGGCTGGTGACGCGCGCCATACGCAGAAGCCGTTCGCGGCTTTCATGGGCGGCCGCCTCCGCCGCCACCAGTCTCAGCGACAGATATGTTGTGACGCCTATGGCAACGATGCTGATGCCGGTGTTGACGATGCCGACATCATAGCTGCCGGAGCGGGTCAGCGCGAAGCTCAGCACCGTCAGCGCCACGCAGGCGACGGCCAGAATGACGACCAGACGCGGCGGCAGGATGCGGGCGGCAATGAGAATGACGGCGGTGTGGAAGACCGCCGCGGCAATGGCGTAATCCGTGACCGTATCGGCAATGAAGATTGCCACCATCACCCCCGCAAGTGCGGCAAGGGTAAGGGTCTGGCTGTAGCGGAGCGGGGTGGAAAGCCTGAACGTCATGTCATCCGGTGGCTAAAGCAATTCCGGCAAAAGTGCGCAGTGGTTTCGCGTTTGGAATTGCGTCGAAACAATGTGTCAGAGCGTTTCCTGCCGTTCGGAGAAATGCAGAAATGATCCGGGTCCGGCCCATTATACACGCCTCAGGGCAAAGCGCATGGCCTGTCCGGCGGGTGGCGGTCAGTCGCGGGTGCTGCCATCCCAGCTTGCGTCGGAAACCCCCTTCTGCTGTTCCAGATAGCTGGTCACCGCTTCTATCTCGTGCGGATCGACGGCGGTTGAAACCAGTGTCGCCACGATCTCGACGGTGTTGTTGCCCCGGTCGGTTATCTCCACATCGCTGACCGGATAGTCGGCAGCTTCCAGACGTTCCACCAGAAGATCGCGCATCTGGGGCATGGCCTCGCGGCTGGAAATGACGCTGACTTCATAGGTGGCCTCGGTGGAGCGGTCATCGATGGGAATGCGGTTGATCATATTGACCAGCGGCCGCAGCAATGTGTTGCCGGCGAGAACGAAGCAGGTCAGCAGCGTGGCCTCGGCCACCATGCCGGTTCCGGTGCAGGCGCCCACGGCAGCGGAGCACCACAGGGTTGCTGCGGTGTTGAGGCCGCGCACGTTCATGCCTTCCTTCATGATGACGCCGGCGCCGAGAAAGCCGATGCCGGACACCACATAGGAGATCACCCGCACCGCTTCCGCATCGCCCGCGACACGCTGGCCGAGATCGACGAAGGCAGCTGCGCCCACCGCCACCAGCACATTGGTGCGAAGACCCGCAGTCCGCTGGCGATATTGCCGCTCGACGCCGATCAGCGTTCCCAGAATGAAAGCCGCCGCAAAGGCCACAAAGGTGTCGGCAAAGGCTGTCAGCTCGAAGGTGGCCAGGGCTTTCATCTGCGCATTCTCTGTTGGATCGTGCCGGCAATGAAGCCGGTTCATGTAATCACACGACATGCCTTAGCAGCGAAAACCTGCGCCAGCATGACGGTTTCCGGGCGGGTGCGGCAGGGGGTCACCATTGCCCTCGGCGCAGGAGCCACGACGCGCGGGCGTGAAGCGCCGAAGAGCAGCGGGCCAGCGCGCACCATTGCCGGCGGCTGATGAAGTCCTGCCGGAACAGCACCGAGGCCTGCCGCAGGAGCATGGTGCCAAGCAGCACGAGACACAGGCACAGGAGCCTCAACGGCAGGCCGCGTAATTTCGGATTTCTGCGAGGTCCGCGAATTCCGCTCTGGCGGCGGGCTGGACCGGACGTGCCGAAATGGCCATCGGGGGCGAAAAACAGTATCGGAAGTTCATTGCGGGTCATGGCATTTCTCCTGTCTTGGGGAACAAGGACGGGCGGCTCGTGCCGCCCGACTGACTTGCAGGTTGTGGGGAGCGCGTCAGCGCTGCGCCTCGCCCGTCAGAACCACTGTCCGAAGCGGCGGATGTAGATGGTCTTCATGCCCTGCGCGACGACGCAGTAGGCAAGCAGCGTGGCGATAAGCCAGGGGAAGTACTCCCACGGCAGCGGCTGCAGGCCGACCATCGCACCAAAGGCCGAGAAGGGGATGTAGATGCCGGTCACGCACACCAGCACGGTCATCACCATGACCGGCAACGAGGCGGTGCTCTGGATGAAGGGGATTTTCTGGGTGCGCAGCATATGCACGACCAGCGTCTGCGACAGCAGCCCCTCGATGAACCAGCCCGACTGGAACAGCGACTGCTGATCCGGCGAATTGGCCCCGAACACGTACCACATCAGCGCAAAGGTGGTGATGTCGAAGATGGAGGAGGTCGGCCCGATCCAGATCATGAAGCGGCCGATGTTCTTCGCATCCCATTTGCGTGGCTTGCGCAGGAACTCCTTGTCCATCCTGTCCCATGGCAGGGCAAGCTGCGAGATATCGTACATCAGGTTCTGGATGAGCAGGTGTATGGCCATCATCGGCAGGAAGGGGATGAAGGCGCTTGCCACCAGCACCGAGAACACATTGCCGAAGTTCGAGCTTGCGGTCATGTTCAGGTATTTGATGATGTTGCCGAAGGTTTCGCGGCCGCTGATCACGCCTTCTTCCAGAACCATCAGGCTCTTTTCGAGCAGGATGATGTCGGCCGATTCCCTCGCGATGTCGGTGCCGCTGTCGACGGAGATGCCGACATCGGCGTCGCGCAGGGCGGGCGCATCGTTGATGCCGTCGCCGAGAAAACCGACCGTGTGGCCGTTCGCCTGCAAGGCTTTCAGCACCCGCGATTTCTGCAGGGGGGTGAGCTTGGCGAAGACGGTGCGTTCCTCGACCAGTTCGCGCAGAACCTCCTCATCCATCGCCTCGATGTCGCGCCCAAGCACCGGCAGGCCGGGTTCGAGGCCGACTTCGCGGCAGATCCTGGCGGTGATCACCTCATTGTCGCCGGTCAGAACCTTGACCGCCACGCCATAGTCGGCAAGTGCCGCGATGGCTGCCCGCGCCGTTTCCTTCGGCGGATCGAGGAAGGTGAGGAAGCCCTGCACCACCAGATCGCGCTCGTCGGCGACGCCATAGCTGGCTCGCGACTGGACACCCGGTATCTCGCGGGTTGCGACGACGAGGACGCGGAAGCCATCGGCGTTGCAGCCCCGGGCCAGATGGGCGAGGCGGGCGCGGCCGTTTTCGTCCAGTTCGCGCACGGTGTCTCCGTCCCGCACATGGGTGGATATGGCCAGCATCTCCTCCACCGCGCCTTTGCAGATGAGCAGGTGCTCGCCACCATCGCCTTCGACCACGACCGAGAGCCGCCGGCGCACGAAGTCGAACGGAAGCTCGTCGATCTTGCTGTAGGAGGCGGCCTGCCGCACCACATCGGGCGTACCCGCCGCGAACTGGAGGACCGCCTGATCCATCAGGTTTCTGACGCCGCTCTGGTGATGGCTGTTCAGCCATGCCAGCCGCAGTACCCTCTCGTCGGGCGTGCCGGTGGGATCGAGGTGGCGTTCCAGAATGATGCGGTCCTGCGTCAGGGTTCCGGTCTTGTCGGTGCACAGAACATCCATGGCGCCGAAATTCTGTATGGCGTTGAGGCGCTTCACCACGACCTTGCGCCGCGCCATCGCCACCGCACCCTTGGCAAGATTGGATGACACGATCATCGGCAGCATTTCGGGGGTGAGGCCGACAGCCACCGCCAGTGCGAACAGAAAGGCTTCCGTCCAGTCGCCCTTGGTGAAGCCGTTGATGAACAGCACAATCGGCACCATCACCAGCATGAAGCGGATGAGCAGCCAGCTCACGCTGTTGACGCCACGGTCGAAGGAGGTTTCGGTGCGCGAGCCGACGATCGCTTTCGCCAGCGAGCCGAAATAGGTGCGTGCGCCGGTGGCCACCACCACGGCGGTGGCGGTGCCGCTGACGACATTGGTGCCCATGAAGCAGATGTTGGGCAGCTCCAGAAGATCCATCTGGTCACCTGCCACCGCGTCTGCCGATTTTCCGGCGACGGAGCCCAGCGTGTCGTATTTCTCGACCGGCAAGGCTTCGCCGGTCAGGGCGGCCTGGCTGACGAACAGGTCGCGCGATTCCAGCAGCCTGATGTCGGCGGGGATCATGTCGCCGGCCGAAAGTCTGATGACATCGCCCACCACGATCCCGGCCATTGGGACCTCCTGCAGGGCGGGCGCTGCCGCCGGCTCCGCGCGCCGCTGCACGGTGGCCGTGGTGCGGACCATGGCTTTGAGCGCATCGGCGGCGCGGCCGGACCGGTATTCCTGCCAGAACCGCAGCAGGGCGCTCAGCACCACCATGGTGACGATGATGCCGACGCCGGTGTAGTCGGCTGCCTCGCCGTCGCGCAGCGGCAGCACGATGTCGGTGACGGCGCTGACTGCCGCCAGAGCGGCGAGAACGGCGATGAATGGGTTCTGAAATGCCTGCAGGAACTGGATGAAGGCGGATGGGCGCTTGTCATGCGCAACCTGGTTCGGACCATCCTCGACAAGGCGGATGCGGGCTTCGGCTTCCGTCAGACCCTGCAGACTGCCTCTGGTGTTGGCGAGCGTGGTCTCGATGCTGTTCTGCGCTTCGCGCACCGCTCGCATCGAAAGTTTTCGATCTTCCTTGCGTGTGGTCGCGGCCGGTGGCCGCTTGTTGATCATGTTCATCGCCTGTGGTCCTCAATGAATGCCCGGGCAATGGCGAGGCGGCGCACGAAGCCGCCCGCGCCACGCACTGTGCGGGCCGGTTGGTTGAATCGAAAAATGGACGGCTTGCCGGCGGCGACGGAGCGCGTCCGTCGCCGCTTATTTTCAGCCTGGCGGGCGTTGCGCGGACATGGTGTCAGCCCCGCTGTATTTCATGGAGTGGGGCTGGCGTGGTGTCGCCCGCCGTCGCCCGGGCTGCCCCCGGCGCGTTGGCGATCACTGTCCAGCGGCATTCCAGCCGGCCGGTTGCCGGATTGACCCGCCAGCGCACAACCGGGCGAAACGGATCATGTGGCTTTGCCTTTCGCTGGAAGCGCACGATCTGCGCGCTGCGGGCGGGCACAGCCGGAAGGGCTCCGGCGCGAAAACGGAAGAATTTCGTGATGTTCATGTCTCACCTCGCTGACGCCGCCGCAGCGTGTCACGGGTGAGACGGCAGGGTCAGACCCGTTCCTGTGGCCGCGACGGCCTTCTCTGTCGACTACTGTCGCTCGGCATGTTTCGGGTTCCTTCTGGTGCGGGCGCGGGCTGATCGAAGCTCTGCGGCCGACAGCTGTCTGATTAGCCGCAGCAGCCCCGAAACGCCACAAGGCTGTGAGGCGGTATTGGTATATTCTGGCATCGCACGGATATACGAAAGTATACCGCCCGGCTCACGCAGCGCACTGCGTGAGTTGCAGGACGTCATCTGTAATACAGGGCGTAAATGCCGGTTTCTTCCCGGAAGATCGAAACGTCGATGCCGAAAATGCTGCGGATGATACCGCTTTCCATGATCTCTTCGGGAGCGCCCTGTGCAGCCACTCTGCCGTCGCGCATGGCGACGATGTGATCGGAATAGCAGGAAGCGAAATTGATGTCGTGCAGCACCACCACGACGGTCTTTCCCAGTTCGTCCGCCGCGCGCCGCAGCAGCCGCATCATGCCTGCGGCATGTTTCATGTCCAGATTGTTGAGCGGCTCGTCCAGCAGCACATAATCGGTATCCTGACACAGCACCATGGCGACGAAGGCGCGCTGGCGCTGTCCTCCGGAAAGCTCGTCGAGAAAGCGGTCGGCAAGCGCATGCAGATCCAGAAACTCAAGCGCCTGCCGGATGTGGCGGTCGTCCTCGGCGGTGATCCTGCCGCGCGAATGGGGAAAGCGGCCGAAGGCGACCAGATCGCGCACGGTCAGCTTGGCCATCAGCTGATTGTCCTGCCGCAGCACCGACAGGCGCTTGGCCAGAACGTCGCTCGGCGTTCTTGTGACGTCCATGCCGTCGACCGTCACCGAGCCGGCGCTCATCGGCATCAGCCGGCTGATCATGGACAGCAGCGTCGATTTGCCGGCTCCGTTCGGCCCGATCACGGACACGATGCCACCGGCAGGAAGCGACAACGTCACGCCATCCACCACCAGCTTGCCGCTATAGTCCTTGGAAACGTCGCGGATCTCGATCATCGCTTCACACCTTTGACGAGCAGGAACAGGAACACCAGCCCGCCGACGAATTCGATGACGATGCTGAGGGCGGAATTGAAGGAGAAGACCCGTTCCAGAATGGTCTGGCCCGCAACCAGAAAGATGATGCCGAGCATCACGGCCACGGGCAGCACTGTGACATGACGTCCGCCCGGCACCAGCTGGTAGGCAAGGCTGGCAACGAGCAGGCCGAAGAAGGTGACGGGACCGACCAGCGCGGTCGAAACCGAAACCAGAATGGCGACGACGATGAGCACCGCAGACACGGTCCTGCGATAATCGACGCCGAGATTGACGGCGATGTCGTGGCCGAGCGCCAGCACGTCGAGCTTTGGCAGCATGCGCCAGCCGATCACCGAGGCGATGAGGACGAGGAGTGCCGAGGTGATCAGCAAGTGCTGGTCGACGACGTTGAAGGATGCAAACAAGCGGTCCTGCAGCACCACGAATTCGTTGGGATCGATGATGCGCTGCATGAAGTTCGACAGGCTGCGGAACAGCACGCCGAACACCACGCCGACCAGCATCAGCAGATGCAGGCTGCGCGCGGTTCTGGCAAACAGCCAGCGATAAAGCGCCATCGAAAACGCCACCATCAGTGCGACCTCGATCAGGAACATCAGTCGCGGGTCGAGCGTGGAGACGCGGGCGGCGCCCAGCGTGAAGACGAGCACCGTCTGGATCAGCACGTAAAAGGCATCGAAGCCCATGATCGACGGGGTGAGGATGCGGTTTGCGGCAACGGTCTGGAACAGCACCGTCGACACGCCGATGGCATAGGCGACCAGCACCAGCGCGGCGAGTTTCCGGCCCCTGAACGGCAGCACGAAATCCCAGCGGCCCTTTGCGCCGATGGTCATGAACACGGCGATGGCCGCGCACATCACTCCGGCGAGGGCGAGCAGGACAAAGAGGTTGCGCCGGGAAAGCCGCTCAGAAGACACGGGCGTTTCTCCTCAGCAGCAGATAGAGGAAGGCCGCGCTGCCGAACACGCCGACCACCGTTCCGATCGGGATCTCGAACGGATAGAGCACGATGCGTCCGATGATGTCGCAGGCCAGCACGATGCCGGAGCCGAGGACGGCCACCCATGGCAACGAACGCCTCAGATTGTCGCCGACGATCATGGAGACGATGTTGGGCACGATCAGCCCCAGAAACGGGATCATGCCCACGGTGACCACGACAACTGCCGTGACCACCGAGACGATAGATAGCCCGAACAGCGCGACGCGGCGATAGTTCAGCCCGACATTGGTGGTGAAATCCTCGCCCATGCCGGCGACAGTCAGGCGGTCGGCGGCGAAATAGGCGAGGCAGGTGAGGCCGAAGGCGATCCACAGGAGTTCATAGCGGCCCCTCAGCACGGCAGAGAAATCGCCGGTGGTCCATGCGCCCAGCGATTGCAGCATGTCGAAGCGGTAGGCGAGGAAGGAGGTGACGGCGCTGATCACGCCGCCAAGCATGATGCCGACCAGCGGCACCATCAGGGTGGAGCGCAGCGGAATGCGGCGCAGTATGGCGAGAAACAGCATCGTGCCGGCCAGCGCGAACAGGGCCGCAACCGCCATGCGTCCGATAACCGGCAGCCCCGGCGCCACCAGCACGATGACGAGAAAGCCGAGGCTGGCGGATTCGACCGTGCCCGCCGTCGAAGGTTCGACGAAGCGGTTACGCACCAGCATCTGCATGATGGTTCCGCACACCGCCATGGCGGATCCCGCCAGAATGAGCGCAACCGTGCGCGGCAGGCGGCTTGCCAGCAGCACATGCAGCGCCCTGCCATCGGCTTCGCCCGAAAAAAGCGTCGCCAGCGAAACATCGCTGACGCCGACGAACAGGCTGGCAACGGCGAGCACGAGGACCAGAAGCGCGGAAAATGCGAGGCCGGAGGCTTTCATGGCACCGAACTTGTAAAACGGACGATGCAGCGCCCCAAATAAATGAAGCGCTGCATCGACAGGATGAAGGGCAAAAACCCTGTTGCGGGGGCTTATTCCTTGCGCAACGCCTTTGCAATCTGATCGGCGCTGGCGCTCAGCGCGGTGATGCCGCCGCCGACCAGATACCAGTTCACCGGGTCGAGATAGACCACATGCCCGTTCTTCCACGCATTGGTCTGGCCGACGAGATCATTGTCGAGCATCTGCTGCGCGGCCGATCCTTCGCGGCCGATCGCCGCGTCGCGGTCGATGACGAACAGCCAGTCGGGATTGGCCTCAAGGATGAACTCGAAGGAAATCGCCTGACCGTGATTGCCGGCCTGCAGGTCTGCGCGCGCCGGCTCGACGCCGAACACCGAATGCAGCATGCCAAAACGCGAGCCCGGGCCATAGGCGCTCATCTTACCGCCGGTGGTCAGGATCAGCAGGCCCTTGCCGGCGCCGCTGGCGGCCTCGCGCGCGGCGGCGATGGATGCATCGAGCGCCGCGATCTTGTCCGCGGCTTCCTTTTCCCTGTCGAACACTTTGCCCAGCAGTGACACGTTCGACTTCACGCTGTCGACAAGGTTGGTGTTGTCGACGGTCAGGTCGATGGTCGGCGCGATCTTCGACAGTTCGGCGAATTTGGCGCTGGAACGGCCGCCGACGATGATCAGGTCGGCATCGGCGGCATTGACGGCTTCCAGATCGGGCTCGAACAGCGATCCGATCTTCGCATATTCGTCGCCCGCATACTTCGCCAGATAGGGCGGGAAGTTGGACGCCGGGACGCCCGCGATCTCCACACCCAGCGCATCGAGCGTATCGATCGAGGCCATGTCGAAGACAAGAACCGTCTTCGGGGCCGCGGGCAGCGAAATCTCGCCCTGCGTGTGCTTGACGGTGATGTCCTGTGCAACGGCAACCACAGGAGCCATTTGCAGGGAAAGCGCACCAAGCGCGAGTGAGAACAATATAGAACGTCTGTCCAGCTTCATCCCGAGTTCCCGTTCAAATGATACAAAGCTGGCCCGGACACGTTTTCGTGCCCGGACCATGTGTCTTCACTGCCACAAAAGCAGCCGTTTCAGAGCTCCGACGCTCAGAAGTTCGTGGTCAGGCTGACCCACAGGCGGCGGCCTTCCATGGTGGTGTTGTAGTCGGTCGCCTCCACCTTCTTGTCGAAGAGGTTGTAGACCGCACCCTTCAGCACGACATTTTCATTGAAGGCGTAGGATGCACCGAAATCGACCGTTGCATAGTCGCCGTACTTGCGCCCCGTCTTGCCGTTGATGACCACCGGCGTTCCGTTGCTTCCGATACGCGCGCCGGAGGCGATTTCAGAACCATGGTAGTTGACCGAGGCCCACGTCGCCAGACCGTCGATCGGCGTGACCCAGTCGGCGCGCACGTTTGCCATGTGCTCGGGCGTGCGGGCCAGCGGGAAGTCCTTGTAGTCACCGGTCTTCTGCTTGGAGTCGGTATAGGTATAGCTGCCGCGGAAGGTCAGGGTCGGCGTTGCTTCCCATGTGGCCGTCAGCTCGATGCCCTGAATGACAGCGTCATCGATGTTGTAATTGTACCAGAGGCGGTAGTTGGGATCTTCAGACCAGCGTTCCGGATCGCCGTTGGCATCGAGAACAAGGGCGTTGGCAATCTTGTCCTTGAAATCTGTATAGAAATACGTCGCGCCCATCGACAGGCCGCTGTAATTGTCCCAGATCGCGCCGATTTCGTAGCTGGTGCTCTTCTCGGGCTTGAGATTGGGATCGCCGATGATGACGCCGCAAGTTCCGTTGGGACCGTAGCTGCAGCCGGCGCCGCCGGTGGTGTAGGCATAACCGGGGGCGATCGAACGCACGTCGGGTGCACGGAAACCGGTTGAAACGCCGCCCTTGACCGTCAGCTGCTCGGTCGCGTTCCAAACGCCGTAGAGGCGGGGGCTGTAATGTGCGCCATAGATTTCATGATGGTCCATGCGCAGACCACCCGTCAGGGCGAAGACATCGCTGATCTTCCACTCGTCCTCGACGAAAAGGGCCCACTGTTCGATCTGGAACTTCTCGTCCTGGCCCGTACGACGTCCGGGGTTCTGGTCGGTCAGCGTCGCATCGAAATACTGACCGCCGACCACCATGGTATGCAGGCCGCCGAGTTCGAACGGCGTCGTGAACTTGGCATCCAGAACCGAGTTGCGGATTTCCGGAGAGCGGGCATTTTCGACGAAAGCACTCTGGGCGGGCGTCCACGCGAAGCTCGTGCGCTCGGCCCATTCCTGAGAGAACGAGATTTCGGAGGTCGTCCAGCCCCAGCGCCCGACATGTGTCAGCGACCAGTGATCCCTGTCGTTGTAATTGTAGGTTCCGTTCGCCGTTGCGGCGAGTGTTTCGCCAGCGGTCGCCTCGCGCCTGACGCGGGTACGCCCTGCTTCGAGGATGATGTCGTGATCTTCATTGGGCGTGAAGGTCAGGCGACCCGCAATATCCCCCTCCTTGGCATCGGTGACGCCGCCGAGGAAACTATCTTCTCCGCGCTTCAGGCCCCGGCCCCAGATCTGCAGGCCGAGTTTGTCCTGAATGACGGGTCCGCTGCCATAGAAGGAAACTTGTCCGGAATTTCCGAACTGCGAGTGCTGCTGGAGCGTGCCGTCGACCGTCACCGACCCCGACCACACGTCGGCGACCTTGCGGGTGATGATGTTGATGACGCCGCCCATCGCGTCCGACCCATAGAGGGAGGACATCGGACCACGTACGACCTCGATGCGCTCGATGGCGCTGATCGGCGGAATGAAGCTCTGCTCGAAGCCTGAATTGCCGTTGGTTCGCGCGTCACGCGTGCTCTGGCGCTTTCCGTCGACGAGGATCAGCGTGTAGGTGCCCGGCAGGCCGCGGATATAAATATCCTTCTCGTTGGCAACGCCGGTCACCGCCACGCCCTGAACCTCGCGCAGCGCATCGGTCAGGTCGCGGAACGAACCTTTTTCCAGTTCTTCGCGGGAAACCACGGTGATGCTTGCAGGGGCGTCCTTGACGTTCTGCTCGAAGCCGGTGGCCGTGATCACGATCTGCTTGAGAACGGTAACGCCGTTCTCCTCATCTTCCGCAGTCTGTGCGAAAGCGGTGCCCGGAGCACTGAGTGCGCCGGCCGCAACAAGGCAGGAACACGCTGCAAGAGCCCGTTTCCAGCGCATCACCGAGCCCGCAGCATTGCCCTCGCAACTGCGTTCTGTCGAACCCTCTCGCCACATGCGGATAACCCCTTTATAAAATATGAGCGTAATAGTCCTATTCAGAATTGGCGCTCACAGGGTCAATGCCGATGTTTTTGAACGATACTAAATTCAGAAAAACGCAATTTGGGGAGGGACCGCGCGGACGTGCGCAAATATGGGCGCTTTCGGGAGCAGGGTCATAGGAAATTCAACGACAAAATCGGCTAAAATTAGGCGCCCTCCAGGCAATCGGACGTCTTCCGCAAAGGAAGCACAGGCCGAGGCGCCTCTGGGCAGGTTGCGGCTGATCCTTGCGCTCGATGCGCTGCTTGTTGAAAAATCCGTGAACGGGGCGGCTGCGCGCCTCGGGCTGGGCGCTCCGGCCATGAGCCGGCTGCTCAAGCAGATTCGCGAGCTGTATGGCGACCAGATTCTTGTCAGGACGGCGCAGGGCATGATCCCCACGCCTTTCGCGGAATCGCTGCGCCTGCGGGTGCGGGCTGTCGCTTCCGAGGCGGAAGACCTGACCAGCCCTGTCACGGAACGTCCGTTGCGGCAGATCCCGGAGTGGAAAGCCGTGCCGATCGTCGATGTGGTTCCTCTCGGTTATCGGCCGAAAAACCGTCTGGAAGGCCAGCCCCTGCCCATCCACCATGCCCGCCGTCTGGCGAGCATCGGGCATAACGCCGATCCGATGCAAAGACTGGCCAAACATATTGCCACGACCGCGGCGGGCGTCGGAAGTTCACGTCCGCTTGACGCCGAGGAGGCGCAGGAAGCGTTTTCCATTATCCTTGAGGGTGACGCGGACCCGGCCCAGACGGGCGCGCTGCTGGCAACGATGCACTATCGCGGCCTGACCGCCGGAGAACTGGCAGGTTTCGTGCGGGCCAGTCGCCAGCATATCGATGCGCCCGATGTGGGCGCGGGTATCGTGGATCTGGACCTGCCGATCTATTTGTCGCCGCGCTCCACTGCCATGCCCTGGCTCATGCAGGCGGGAAAGCTGCTCGCGCAATCGGGCATTCGCGTGCTGCTGCACGGCTTTGGCAAAGAAATTGATCAGGGCAAGCTGGAAGCTGCCGCCAGTGGCATCGGCATTCCTGTCTGCACTTCCATGGAGGCGGCGCCGCAGGTGGTGGAAACGCATGGCATCGGTTTCATGCCTTTGACGGCCATGACGCAGCGTATGCCGCATCTGCCTTTGCTTTACCGGCTTTTCCAGATGCGCACGCCGGTGAACCTCATGCTGCATCTCCTCAATCCGCTTGGAGCCCCCGCCAGCCTGCTCGGCGTTGCGCAGCCGGCCAACCAGTTGCTGCATCGCGATACGGCACATGCCGCCGGATTGCCGAATCTTGCCATTCTCGGCAGTGTTCGTGATGTTGGCGAGTTCAATCCTTACAGGCCAACGACGATATACCGGCTTGTCGATGGCAAGCCTTCAGAAGTTTTCGTTCCATCCGTTCCCGAACCCCGGCTCGATGGTTCGACCGGTCTGACCAGTCTGGAATACTGGCAGGGCGTTTGGGAAAACCGGGTGCGGGATGAGCGGCCACGGCAAATCGTCATCGACACCGCCGCTGCCGCTCTGCTGAGCATGCGCCCGCAACACACTGCCTTCGATGACCTGCGAGATGAAGCCGCAGCACTTTGGCGCCGGCGCAGGATAAAGGGATGAGGGGAAGGGGGGCCTGAGTTCCCGGAGCCGCACGAGGGCAGGTCGTCAGCTTTCGCGTGCCCGCTCCAGCGCGGCCAGTTTCGCCGTGCCATAGGTTTTCAGGAACATATCGACGCCGGCACTTGCGATCCGCTCGACCTCCTCCTGTGTGGGGGCGTCGGGACGGAAGCCGAACAGACGCTGCCGCGCAAGGCCCGCCAGACACAGCTCTGTCAACTGATAGGCTGCCAGCGTGACGTCCCTGATGTCGAGCAGGTCCCGCTCCACCGCCTTCGACAGGAAGGCGACCAGACGCTCATGTCCGTGCTTGGGGCCTCTCTCATAAAAACGCCGGCCAAGCTCGGGAATGCGGTCGGCCGCGCCGATGACGACGCGCTGTGCGAGGATCACCTTGTTGGAGGTGATCCTGAGCGCGAGCCCGGTTCCGAAACGCGTCAGCGTGCTGCGCAGATCGCCCGGATTGTCCAGCGTCTCATAGAGATTGCGGAAGATGGCGGTGCGTTCTTCCTCGACCAGCGCTTCGAACAGCTCTTCCTTGCTGGCGAAGTAGACATAGATGGTGCCCTTGGAAACGCCTGCTTCGCGGGTAATGTCGTTCATAGAGGCGGCATCGAAGCCCAGCCTCATGAACACGCGCCGCGCGCCGTCGATGATCTGCTGGCGCTTGACCGGATCGTTTCCCGCTGAGGGACGGCGACGGTTCGTCGCGGCATCAGAACTATACTGCCCGGTTCTGTCCTTGTTCGAGGTGGCCCCGCTCATCTCTTCGCGTGAATGTCCCTTATGCCGTCTCGGCCGTTTGCCGGCGCATGATAAGAAATCGAACCGATGAGTTCGATTTTCTCTTGATATGGGCTTTTGGGAGCGCTAAGTCAACATCGAACCGAACGGTTCAGTTCTATTTGGAGAGATGATCCATGTCGTCCAGCTCAGCATCCTCCGAGGCTGAAGTTCATCCTTTCCCGACCACCCGCGCCGCACCTGCGGGCGAAGCGCCGCATCACGCGGAGGCCCCGGCGCAGGCGCAGCCTTCCGCCGCGCCGCGCAGGCGTTCGGCTCGTTCCATGCTGTTGCCGATCATCGGTGCGCTGCTTTTCGGCGCCGGCGCCTGGTACGGCTATGGCTACTGGACGGATGGCCGCTTCATGATCTCGACCGACGATGCCTATGTGCAGGCAGACATGGCGTTCATATCGCCGAAGATTTCGGGCTATATCGCCGAGGTGAAGGTCGCCGAGAACCAGCATGTGAAGGCAGGCGATCCGCTCTTCGTGGTCGATGACGGCGACTATAAAATCGCTGTCGCGCAGGCGGAGGCCGAGATCGCCACCCATTCGCGGACGCTGGAGCGCATCGACGCGCAGATCGTGGCCGCTCACGCCTCCCTTCAGCAGGCCGAAGCGCAAAAAGCCTCGGCGCAGGCAGCCTTCGACAATGCGGTGCGCACGCAGGATCGCGCCACGCAACTGCTCAGGACCCGTGTGGCCACGCAGGCACAGCTCGACGACGCCAGCGCCGCAGCGGAACAGGCCAAAGCCGCCCTGGCCGGATCAGAGGCGCAGATTGCCGCCGCAAAAGCCAATGTCGGCGTTCTCGAAGCCCAGAAGGCCGAAACGGCGAGCACGCTCGCGTCGCTGGAACTTGCCCGGCAAAAGGCCGGGCGCGACCTTGGCTTCACCGTCATGCGCGCGCCCTATGACGGCGTGGTCGGCAATCGTTCGGTCGAAAAGGGAGATCTCGTCAGCCCCGGCCAGAAGCTTGCTGTGGTGGTGCCGGTGAACCGTCTCCATATCATCGCCAATTTCAAGGAAACCCAGCTCGCCGCACTGGTGCCCGGCCAGAAGGTCCACATCGCCGTTGACGCGATGGGTGGTGAAGGTTTCGAGGGCTCGGTGTCGTCGCTGGCGCCGGCTTCAGGCGCGGTCTTCTCCATGCTGCCGCCGGAAAACGCCACCGGCAACTTCACCAAGGTGGTGCAGCGCGTGCCGGTTCGCATCGATCTTCCGCCGCAGGTGCTGGAAGGCGGCAAGCTGCGCGCGGGGCTTTCGGTGGTGGTCGACGTCGACAGCCGCACGGCCCCGGCAAGCTGAGCCGCGCCCTGCCCGGGATCGCCATGCGTCCCTTCGGCCGCACAAGTCGCAATCTGAACTATTGATGGAGCATCGGTCCGAAAGCCGGAATTCACTTTTCGATCCGATGCTCCGGCGGGAGCCTTCCAGATGTCAGGTGCAGCGATCACCGCCGGCGAAAGGCCTGCCGATCATATAGAGCCGCGCCGCATCATCGCCTTTCTGGCGATGGTGTTCGGTATGTTCATGGCCATCCTGGACATCCAGATCGTGTCGGCGTCCCTGGCCGAGATTCAGGCGGGCCTTGGCGCGAGTTCCGACGAAATTCCATGGGTGCAGACCTCCTACCTGATCGCGGAGGTCATCATGATCCCGCTGTCGGGCTTCCTGTCGCGGATGCTGTCGACGCGGGTTCTGTTCACCACGGCAGCAGCCGGTTTCACCGCCGCCTCGGCGCTGGCCGCCACCGCCACCAATATCGACCAGATGATCGTCTATCGGGCGATACAGGGGTTCATCGGCGGCGGCATGATCCCCAGCGTGTTCGCAGCCGCCTTCACCATCTTCCCGCCATCGCGCCGCGCGGTCGTCTCGCCGATGATCGGTCTGGTGGCGACGCTGGCGCCCACCATCGGCCCGACGGTCGGCGGCTATATCAGCCATGCGATGTCGTGGCACTGGCTGTTCCTCGTCAACATCGTGCCCGGCATTCTGGTGGCAAGTGCCGCCTGGACGCTGATCGATTTCGACAAGCCCAACCTGTCCCTGTGGAAGAAGTTCGACTGGTGGGGGCTTGCCGGCATGGCCGCTTTTCTCGGCTCGCTCGAATATGTGCTGGAGGAAGGCCCCGGCAATGACTGGATGCAGGATGAGACGGTGTTCGTCTTCACCGTGGTGATGGTGGTGGGCGCGGTGCTGTTCTTCTGGCGCGCCTTCCGGGCGGAAGAGCCGATCGTCGACCTGCGGGCCTTCACCAACGTCAATTTCGCGTTCGGCTCGCTGTTTTCCTTCGTCATCGGCATTGGCCTTTACGGGCTGACCTATCTCTATCCGATCTATCTGGGCCGCATTCGCGGCTATGATTCCATGATGATCGGCGAAGCGCTGTTCGTCAGCGGACTGGCCATGTTCTTCACCGCGCCGATCTCGGGCATGCTGTCGCGCAGGATGGACCCGAGGGTGATGATGATGATCGGGTTTCTCGGCTTTGCCGCAGGCACCTGGCAGATGACGAACCTGACGGCGGACTGGGATTTCTGGGAGCTGTTCGTGCCGCAGATCCTGCGCGGCGTATCGATGATGCTGTGCATGGTGCCGATCAACAACATCGCGCTCGGCACACTGCCGCCCGAGAGGCTGAAGAACGCGTCCGGCCTGTTCAACCTGACGCGCAATCTGGGGGGCGCGGTGGGACTTGCCATCATCAACACCATGCTCACGCACCGCAACGCCTTCCACTATGCGCGCCTGTCGGAACATGTGCAGTGGGGCAATCCTGCCGCCACCGAAAAGCTCGAAAGCCTGTCCCGGAATTTCGAGACGCATGGCGGCATCGACGGCTCGGCGGCGGCTCTTTCAAGGCTTTCGGCGATGGTGCACCAGCAGGCGGCCCTGCTCTCCTTCATGGATGTGTTCTACCTGCTGACGGTGCTGTTTGCCTCGCTGGCAATCTTCGCCCTGTTCATCCGCAAGCCGCCCGCGACGGTTGGCGGCGGCGGGGGACACTGAGCACCGGCCGCCCGCGCCGGCGTCAGGATTATACAAGACTTCCTTCCGGATCGTACAAGACCGTGACGGCACCCTTCTCCTAGCTTTTCTGCGAGGGAGCGCAGGCTCCCCGGCGGGGAGGAGGAACCCTCGCGATCCGAAAGGGAGGAATGCCACTATGAATATCGCCGTTCAGGGCGCGCTTCGCCGTGCGCCGTCAGATAAACCGGAAGTGCTGGATGCACTGATCATCGGCGCCGGCGTGGCCGGCATGTATCAGCTTCACCAGCTGCGTAAACATGGACTGAAGGTTCAGGCCGTGGACGCCGCCACCGATGTGGGCGGAACCTGGTACTGGAACCGTTATCCCGGCGCCAAATTCGATTCCGAGAGCTACATCTACCAGTATCTGTTCGACGAAGCCCTCTACAAGGACTGGACGTGGAGCGAGCGCTTTCCCGCCCAGCCCGAAATCGAGCGCTGGATGCACTACATCGCCGACCGGCTGGAACTGCGCCCGGATATCCTGTTCGGCACGACGGTGACGTCCGCCGAATATGACGAAAAACGCGGCCGCTGGACGGTGCACACGGATCGTGGCGATACGTTTGACACGCAGTTCCTGATCGGCTGCTGCGGCATGCTCTCGGCACCGCTGGAAAACCGTTTCCCCGGCCAGTCCACTTTCCGGGGCCGGATCTTCCACACGGCGCGGTGGCCGCGCGAGCCGCTTGATCTGGAAGGCAAGCGTGTCGGCGTGGTTGGCATCGGCGCCACCGGCATTCAGGTCATCCAGACCATTGCCGACAAGGTAGGCGAGCTGAAAGTCTTCATCCGCACCCCGCAATATGTGCTGCCGATGAAGAACCCGAAATACGGCCCCGAGGAAGCGAAGGCCTACAAGGCGCGTTTTGACGAGCTGCGCCAGAACCTGCCCCACACATTCAGCGGCTTCGAATATGACTTCACGAAGAAATGGGCGGAGCTCACCCCGGACGAACGCCTTGCCGTGATGGAGGAAATTTATGCCGACGGTTCGCTCAAGCTGTGGCTGGCCTCCTTCTCCGAAATGTTCTTCGAGGAGGATGTGTCGCGCGAGATTTCGGAGTTCGTGCGCGGCAAGATGATAGCCCGCCTGAAAGACCCGGAGCTGATCGACCTTCTGGTTCCCAATGCCGATGACTATGGCTTCGGCACCCACCGCGTGCCGCTGGAGACCAACTATCTGGAGGTCTACCATCGCGACAATGTCGAGCCGGTCAGCGTGCGCGACAATCCGATCGCCGAGGTCGTGCCGGAAGGCATCCGGCTGGAAGACGGAACCGTGCACGAGCTGGACGTCATCATTCTGGCAACCGGCTTCGATGCGGGCTCCGGTGCGCTGACGCGCATCGACATCAAGGGCAAGGGTGGCCGCACGCTGAAGGATGACTGGAGCCGTGATATCCGCACCGCCTACGGCACCATGGTGCACGGCTATCCGAACCTGCTGATCACCGGCTCGCCGCTGTCGCCCTCGGCCGCACTGTGCAACATGACGACCTGCCTGCAACAGCAGACCGAGTGGATTTCGGCGCTGGTGTCTCACATGCGCGCCGCCGGCAAGACGGTTATGGAGGCGTCAGCGGAGCTGGAGGAGGAATGGGTTCAGCACCATGACGAAACGGCCAACGCCACGCTGATCGCCCGCACCAATTCCTGGTATGTCGGCTCCAACATTCCGGGCAAGCCGCGCAGGGTTCTGTCCTATACGGGCGGCGTCGGCACCTATCGCCAGAAATGTGACGAGCTTGCAGGCTCCGGCTATCAGGGCGTGCAAATGGCGTGATGCGTTTCTGACTGAAACAGGGGGCGCGGACCTGCGTCTGCGGCCCCTTTTTTGCGCGGCACCCTATTGAGCGCTGCGGCGGAAGGCGGCGGGGGTGGTGCCGTAGGAGCGCGCGAAAAGCCGGGTCAGATGCGCCTGATCGGTGAAGCCGCAGGAGGCCGCGATCTCCTTGATCGGAAGCGTCGTGGTGGCCAGCATATGCCGCGCGCAGGCAAGCCGCCTGTCGATGACATGGGCATAGGGCGGCTTGCCGAAACTGTGCCTGAACTGGCGCGCGAACAGGCAGGGCGTCAACCCGAGTTCCGCAGCCATCTGGCTGAGATCGAGCGATTGCCCGAGGTTGGAGGCGATGAAATCCTCGATGCGGCGCATCTGGCCGGGCGCCAGTCCACTGGAAGAAGACACCGGTCTGGTGCGGATCGAGGCGTAGCGGCGCAGAAGGTGAACGCTGAGTGCCCGCGCCACCGATTCCACATAGAGCGCTCCGCCCATCGCCTGATGGCGGGCTTCTTCGGAAATGGCGTGCATGGCCGCCGTCATCACCGGGTCGTCGGTGCGCAGCACGTCGGCGAGCTGAACGTCGGAAACGTGGCAGTCCATAACCTCCGAGGCGACGGAAGCCACCAGTGCGCCGGACAGATAGACATGGGTGACGTCGATCGGCTCGGTCCATGTCCAGTGCGCTTTTTGGGCCCGGGTGAGCAGCGAGGCCGCGCCGGGACCCAGCCGGTCGCGGCTCCAGCGTCCCTCGAAGCGGCGTTGCATGGGCGTGTCGCCGGCCTGATAGCCGACCAGCATGAAATCGCGCATGGCCGGAACGATCACGTCCTGACCATGGTAGTGATAGGCGCGCAGCGCCACATGGCGCCAGCCAAGCTTGTCGCTGGCCAGCAGGATGCGTCCCGGCACCCAGTCGGGCAACTGTTCGGGAGGCAAAAGGTCCGTCATTGCATCAACTCCTTTCGGTGCCGAAAGGGCCGGGGCGGAATGCCCCGGCACGTCAGTGCGTCAGCGGTTGCGGGCCTGCCTGTCAGGCCGCCCGCGCGGAGGCCACGGTTTGATAGACAGCGGTCTCGAAGTCGAGATAGCCGCCTAAGGAGACCGGGTCGCCAAAGGGCAGGATCTGCGTTGCCCAGTAGCCGCCGACGCCATTCTGGCGATCGATCCAGTAGAAGCTGTTGGCCAATCCCGCCCAGCCGATGGCGCCCGCCGGGCGACCCGTCGGCGCCTCCTCGTCATTGACCATGAAAGTGTAGGACCACGATTTTTTGAGGCCGGGGAAGAACTCCGCATCGTTCGACAGGGAAGCGATGACGCCCGGCAGCATGCCCACTTTCTGGTGCTCCTGCAGGCCGTTTTTGACCGCCCAGGCCACGGTTTCCGGCTTCAGCACGCGGCCATTGGGACCGTCGCCGTCGTTCAGCCACATGCGGATGAACTTCATGTATTCCGGGATCGTCGCATAGAGGCCGTGCCCGCCCATGTCGACTTCGGGATTGTCGGGCAGTTCGAAGCCGTCCATGGGGCTGAGGCCGCCATCGGCGGTGCGGGCATGGATGGTGGCCGAACGCTCCTTCATCGAAGGCGTGCGGGTGAAGGCGATCTCCTGCATGCCGAGCTGGGCAAAGATGCGCTCCCGCATCACCTCGCCAAGACGCTTGCCGCGAATGGCCTCGACCACCTGACCCACCCAGTCGATGTTCGAACCATATTCCCACTTCTCGCCCGGATCGAACAGAAGCGGTGTTTCGATGGCGGCACGCGTGGCGGCCACGATGCTTGGCTGGCCATGTTCCTCGGCCATGCGCCTGTATTTCTCGTTGAAGAAGTCATAGCCGAAGCCGCCGGTGTGCAGCATCAGCTGGCGGGTGGTCACATCCGATTTCGGCGCGCGCAGCATGGGCTTGCCGGCGCTGTCGAAGCCATCGAGGACCTGCAACTTGCCGATGGCCGGAACATAGTCGCGCGCCGGCGCATCGAGATCGAGAAGGCCTTCTTCCACGCATTGCAGAGCGGTGGTGCCGGCGATCGCCTTGGTGGTCGAGAAAATGGCGAAGACGGTGTCCTCGCTCATCGCGTCGTCGCCGAGGCGCCGGTCGCCTGCCGCGCCTGAATAGATGTCCTGCTTGCGGTCCGTGACCATGGCGACGACGCCCGGAACACGGCTCTCGCCCTGCGTGACCCGCGACAGCACCGCATCACAGGCCGATTTCAACTCACCCATGCCTATCCTCCCTTGGCAACACGAATGTTATCGCGAGAATGCGGCCTGCCGAAAGCGCCTGCTATCCGTCATCGGCATTGGTTGTCCGCAATCGGAAGCGGATCAGTGGCGCGATCTGGCGAAGGCCAGCGTCTGCGAAGGCAATTCTCCGAACCTTTCCCTGTAGGTTCCGGCCATGGCTCCGAAATTCACATAGCCCCACTCGGCGGCGATGGAGGTGACGGTCTCTTCGGGCCGGGCATTGCGCAGCGCATTGCGCAAACCTTCCAGTCGCCGCTCGCGCAGAAAATCCCTTGGCGAGATGCCGCGGAACTGCCTGAAACCACCCGAAAGCGTGCGCACCGACACGCCAAGCCGGCTGGCGATTTCGCCGATGGTGGGCGGATCCTGCGCCATCTCTGTCATGATGGCCTCGGCCTCGCGCACATAGTGCGGCGCGGCCGACCGCGCCCCGTCCTTCAGCGACACACCGGCACCCTGCGCCCACAGCATCAGCAGTTCGGCGCAGATCAGCTCTTCCAGATGCCGCCCCATGATGCCGTTGTCCGCAACCTGCCCGTTGGCCTGTATCGACTGGCAGGCATAGTTGAGCAGCGCCTGCCAGCGCGACCCATCGCCGCCGAAGGCGACGCGCCGGGTCCACAGCCGGTCGTCGGGAATGAAGCCGAACCAGCGATGCGCCACCTCCGCCATCACGTCATGGGGAATGGTGAGGTTGAGCTGCATGTGTTCGGCATCGCCGTCCAGCCAGTATTCGGTGCGGCTGCAATCCACGACGAAACTTTCGCCGGGACCCGTCATGGCATCCGCCTCAGCCGTATATTTGTGACGCAGCGCACCGCGCAGCGTGTTCAGCACCAGAATATTGCCGGCGGCGGGATCGAACTCATCGAGATGGATCGGCACGCCATAGGAAAAACGCGTGAGCGTGATGCGCCTTATATTGGCGCGCCGCATCGTGGCGTCGGGGTTGAGCAGATGACCCAGCGGCCTGACCCGATAGGGCATGTAAACGCGGCGGCAGAAATCCTGCACCTCGTCCCAGTCCTGAGACGTGGTGCGTCCATGCTGGACGATCGGCCGCCCCGCCATGTCGTATAACAGCGCTTTGTCGAGCATGACCGACTCCTCCTTCAGTCACAGCACGCACACATAATGGCATGAGGAAACCGCTCTTGCATCAATTCGATTCAGCCGGGGCACAGGCTTCGGTTCCATGTCGGAAGAGGGAAATCCGGTCGCGCATCTGCGCCGGCACCGTCTTCATCCTGCTGTCTCTGTTCCGTTGGCAGGATGGCAGTACCGAGGGACTGACCGGGTTCGATACGGCTGCGCTTCGGCAAATGATTTATGACTGCGAATATTATCCGGATATGGGTAAGTACAGATAGATAAAGACTGCCTGTTTTGCCGACTGTTTCGGATTTAATTCGCCTTAAGATAAATTGTTAGCGTGGCACCTTGCATTCATCACAATTGCATCATATGTATTGAGCATCGATCTTGCTGACGAAGTTTGTTTTCGCGCAGAAGCGCTCTGACGATATTCCCCTCTCAATTTCGACGACTGCGACGTTCGGCATGCGGCCGGGCGTTGGATTTCTGTGCCGATTGATAAGGAGATCGTCATGACTATTGGAACCGTAAAGTTCTTCAACAGCACCAAGGGCTATGGGTTTATTGCACCTGAGGATGGCAGCACGGATGTGTTCGTCCATATCTCTGCCGTCGAGCGCGCCGGCATGCATACCATCGCCGAAGGCCAGAAGCTGAGCTTCGACGTTGTGAGAGACAATCGCAGCGGCAAGAGCGCGGCTGAAAACCTGCAGGCTGCCTGATGAATGACGCCTCTGGTCTTTGACCACGGATGTACTGGCACTGACCATTGAGGCGGACAGGAGAAGGTCGGGATTTCCCGGCCTTTTTCGTTTTCGTAAAGGAGTACCGAAATGAACCATGATGCGGTCAACGCTGTTTTCAGGCCCGCTCTCACGAAGATGGAGACGAAGGCAGATATATCGGCCCGCGTGGCGCGCCAGATCATTGACACCGAGGTTGCGAAGCGAAACGCCAAGACAGAGCGCCTGAAGGCCGCACGTCTGGAGATGGAGGCCATCGAGGCGGGGAAGCCGGAAGAAAATGCGGTGCCGCAAAAGAAGCGCAGGCCATCCGTGAAAGCGAAATGACAGACGGCGCAAATCAGCGCCATTTCTCGTCTTCAGTCACCTTCATTTACGGGCTTGCGGCCGGAAGCTCTCCGTTTTCGTGGGGATGAGCCGAGTTCTGTCCGTATGCGCTCAGCGGCGGTTGCGGAGCCGATGGGCTTACCTGCCGCCACCTTCGCCCGCATAGCGGATTTTTCGCACCGCCTCGACCATGCGCGGACCGATGTCGTTTTCCAGCCTCTCCCGCGGCAGCAGATAGGCCGGCCCGCCGCAGTTCAGGGCGAGGATCGGCCCGCTGCCATGCAGGGGCGGCAGCGGCACGCCCACCGAATTGACATCGGCTTGCCATTCGCCGGAATTCAGGCAGAAACCACGCGTGTTGATTTCCTCGATCGCCCGCAGGATCTCGGACTGAAGCTGGGGCCATCGCTCCTTGTCTGTGCGGGCCTCGATGCCGCGCAGGATTGCCTCCCGCTCCTGCGGGGCGGCCGCCGCGAGATAGGCGCGGCCCATGCTGGACCGGGCCAGTGAAATGCGTGAGCCGACATTCAGCTGCAGCGATACGATGCCTTCCGAACGTGCGCACGCGACATATATCATGCTGAACTGGTCGCGCCCGCCCATGGCGACCAGCAGGCCGTTGCCGGCGTGCTGTGCCAGTTCGTCCAGATAGGGCTGTGCCACTTCGCGCACCTTCAGGCCGCTGAGGCAGGCATAGCCGAGGCCGAGCACCGGTACGCCCACACGATATTTGCCGATGTCTTCAAGGTAGACGAGATAGCCGAGCTTCGACAGCGTATAGGTCAGGCGCGAGACGGTGGAATTGGGCAGGCCGCAACGCTGTGCAAGTTCCTGATTGCCGAGCGCGCCGTCGGTGGGACGAAAGCAGCGCAGAATATCCAGCCCGCGCTGCAGCGCGGTCACGAACTGGCGGTCCCCGGAGGCGGAGGCATCAGGCTCGGTGCCGGCATCCGTCTGTTTGGCGCGCTTCTTCAACTATCTCTCCACGAACCCGCCCGCAGAGGGCGGCAAGCTGCCTGCCGCAGGGCTGAACCCGCCCCCGACCGCGCGATGCGGAAGAGCCTTTGTCCCTGCGGCCTCAGGGCCTTGGGGCTGTTCCCATGGCAGAAGCGACGTTATGGACCAGCTCGACCATGCGCGGGCCGATCTCCTTACGGAGACGATCTTCCTCTATCGTGTAGCCGATGCCCGAGCAACTGAAGCTGAAGGTCCGTCCGGTTCTGGGGTCGATAAAGGGCAGGCCGACGGCGGAAACATCCGGCCGCCAGGTGCCGATCGCGGTGCAGAAGCCATATGTGGCGATCTCTTCCATCGCACGCTGGATTCTGGCTTCGACCTGCGGCCAGTCTGCGCCATATTTCATCTTCAGCCGCGCCAGGACCTGCTCGCGCTCCAGCGGCATGAAGGCGGAGATCGCGGCAAGGCCGCCGGCGGTCTTCTCGATCGGCATGCGGCTGCCGAGCTCGGTCGCCAGCACCACGGACCCGCTTTTGCGCGACACCTCGAAATAGAGCATCTCGTCGCCATGGGCGAGCGCGAGATCGACCATCAGGCCGGTGTCGTCGCTGATGGTGCGCATGAAGGGCGCCGCGACCCTGCGAATGTCGATGCTGGAAAACTTGCGCAGGCCGAGCCTGAGTGCGGCCGTCCCCAGCTCGAAACCCTGGCCGTTGGAAAGAGGGGCAAGATAGCCCAGCTCGCACAGGTCCAGCGCCAGCCGCGAGGCGGTCGACCGGGAAAGGCCCACCTGCACGGCGATCTGCTGGCCGGTCAGCGGCCCGTCGGCGTCTGCCACCTCTTCGAGGATGGCCAGCGCCTTGCGCAGCGAAGTGGCTACGGATCTGTCTGGCTTGTCTGCCTTAGCGTTCATGTGCGCACCGGTTCATGGCCGGCTGTTCCCCTTGCGTGACCTTGCAGAATGCGTTTCCCACGAAGGACGCCGTGTTTCAAGACAAGGGATGAACCGCCGCGCCGGCTTCAGTGCCCTTCCCATTCCCGCGCCTGAAGCTCCCGCCACAATATCTTGCCCGTTGAAGAGCGCGGCAGTGCGTCGAGAAACTCGATATGGCGCGGGCATTTGTAGCTCGCCATGTTCTGGCGACACCAGTCCGAAATCTGCTGTGCACTCATCTTGCCATGATGATCGCGGCGCAGGACGACGAGCGCCTTTACGCTTTCACCGCGCCTTTCGTCCGGCATGGAGATGATGCAGGCCTCGGCTATTGCCGGATGGCGCAGCATCAGCGTTTCCACTTCCGAGGGCCATACCTTGAAGCCGGATGCATTGATCATGCGCTTGGAACGGTCGACAATGAAGAAATAGCCGTCCTCGTCCCGATAGCCGATGTCTCCGGTGCGGAAGAAGCGTTTGCCGCCGGCTTCGACGAAAGCCGCCTGCGTCGCCTGCGGGTTCTGCCAGTAGCCTTTGAAAAGCTGCGGCGCGTCCATGACGATCTCGCCGACTTCGCCATCGGGCAGGAATGCGCCGCTGTCCACATCGAGAATGCGGCAGTCGACTCCCCAGACCGGAATGCCGAGGCAGCGGGGTTTGGGGCGCTGGGTCGGGTTGATGTGGGTGGCTGCCATGGCTTCCGAGAGGCCATAGCCTTCGATATAGGCAAGCCCCGTCTTTTCGCGCAGCTTCGTCGCCACGGTTTCCGGCATGGGGGCACCACCGCCGCCGATATAGCGAAGGCTGGAAAGATCGTAACCGTCGTAATCCGGATCGTTGACCAGATCGATGGCCATGGTGCTGATCAGCCGCCAGCGCTCGACCCGGTGGCGGCGCACCAGCTCGGCCGCCACCTTGCGGTCCCATCTTGGCATGATGACCAGCGTTCCGGCTGCATAGATCGGGATATTCATGGAGTTCTGCATGCCGGTGACGTGGAAATGGGGCAGGGTGGCGAGGTTCACCGCGCCGACCGAAGCCGGCATCCAGCGCACTCCGCCGACCAGCGTGACCATCACGGTGCGGTGCGTGTGCATGCAGCCCTTCGGGTTGCCGGTGGTGCCGGACGTGTAGGGCAAAAGGGCGAGATCGTCGGGTCCGGCAAGCGAAGGGGCGGCAAAGTGGCCGGCCGAAAGCGCATCGCGCCATGCCGTCATGCGTTCGGGAAGCGGGGCCGGGTCGGGCGCGGCAGCAAAAGGCAGCGGCAGGTCGAAGCCTGGCGCCACATAGTCCGCATAGTCGGCGACCACCACATGGTCGATCAGCCCGGCCTCGACCAGCGGCAGGATCAACGGCACCAGATCGCGCGCCACAACGGCAATGCGGGCCCCGGTGTCGCCCACCAGATGCTCGATCTCGAACGCCTTGCTCATCGGGTTGACCGGAACCACCACGGCGTCGGCGCGCAATATGCCGTAATAGCCGATCACGAATTGCGGGCTGTTCTGCAGGCAAAGCAGCACCCGCTCGCCCCGCGCCAGATGAAATTCGCTCTGCAGGAAGCCGGCGAGGTTCTCCACTTTCCGCTGCACGTCGCCATAGGTGAGATGAACGCCGCAGAAGATCAGGCAGTCGAGGTCGGGATAGCGCTTCGCAGATACTTCCAGATTGTAGTGGACGGTCGTTTCGGGAACGTGCAGATCCGCAGGCAATCCGGGCGGCCAGTGGCGAAGCCAGCTTGCATGGGCGGTGTCTTGCGGGGGAGTGAGATGTGCCATGTGTGGTCCTGAACGCTCACGGCACTCCTGAACATGCAGGAGCGCCGGGCGTGAATCCGGGAGCGATGTCGCCTCAGGCTGCGCGTTCGGCGTTCTTGCCGATTTCGAGCTTGGCGATGGTTTCGAGGTGAACCTCGTCGGGTCCGTCGGCAAGCCGCAAGGAGCGCACGCGTGCATAAGCCGAAGCCAGGAAGGTGTCCTGCGAAACACCGGCCGCGCCATGCACCTGAATGGCCCTGTCGATGACGCGACAGGCCATGGCCGGCGCCACTGCCTTGATCATGGCGATTTCCAGACGCGCGACCTTGTTGCCGGCCCTGTCCATCATGTCGGCGGCCCTGAGCGTGAGAAGGCGGGTCTGCTCGATCTCGATGCGGGACTGTGCGATCTGCTCGCGCACGGAGCCCATTTCGAGCAGCGTGCGGCCGAAGGCTGTGCGCGAACGGGCGCGCTCCACCATCGTCTCCAGCGCGCGCTCGGCAATGCCGATGGTGCGCATGCAATGATGGATGCGGCCGGGCCCGAGGCGGCCCTGCGCGATCTCGAAACCGCGTCCTTCGCCAAGCAGGATGTTCGATGCCGGCACGCGCACATTGTCGTAGCTGATTTCCGCATGGCCATGGGGCGCGTGATCGTAGCCGAACACGGTCAGCGCCCGTTCGATCTTCACGCCGGGCGTGTCGAGCGGCACGAGGATCATCGATTGCTGCCGGTAGCGCTTCTCGGAAGGATCGGTCTTGCCCATGACGATGGCGATGCGGCAGCGCGGATCCATGGCCCCGGATGACCACCATTTGCGGCCGTTGATGACATAGTCGTCGCCGTCGCGGCGGATCGAGCACTCGATGTTGGTGGCATCGGACGAGGCCACCGCCGGCTCGGTCATGGAAAAACAGGAACGGATCTCGCCTGCCAGCAGGGGCAGCAGCCAGCGCTGCTTCTGCTCCTCCGTTCCGTAGCGGGCCAGCACTTCCATGTTGCCGGTGTCGGGGGCCGCGCAGTTGAAGACTTCCGGTGCGAAGGGCGAGCGGCCCATGATCTCGCACAGATGCGCGTAGTCGAGATTGGAGAGCCCCGCGCCGAGCTCGCTTTCGGGCAGGAACAGGTTCCACAGGCCCTGTTGCTTCGCTTTTTCCTTCAGCGTTTCGATGAGGGGTGCTGTCTGCCAGCGCTCCGGACCATGCTCGTGGGCGAGCAGCGCCGCCTCGTTCGGGTAGATATGTTCATCCATGAATGCCAGCAGGCGCTGGCGAAGCCCGGCGGTTCTCTCGGTACAGTCGAACATGTTTCCTCCTCGTGATTCTATTGATCGGCGGGGCGCCGTTGCGTCCATCGGGCAAGCAACTGGAGCAACAGGCCGAGCAACGCCGACAGCAGCAGCATAAGCACGGTGACGGCGACCACCGAGGGATCGAGCCTGTCACGCAGATTGGCGAACAGCACCCGCGGCACGGTGTTCTGTTCCGGCCCGGCGATGAACATGGTGACGATCACCTCATCGAACGAATTCAGGAACGCCAGGATGAAGCCGGCAAGGATGGCCGGATAGAGCATCGGCACCAGCACGCTCAGGAAGATCATCCGCCATCCCGCACCAAGGCTCTGGGCGGCGCGGATGACGACCAGATCGGTGGTGGCCAGACTTGCCCCGACGACCACCATCACCAGCGGGAAGGAGATGGTGGCATGAGCGAGGATAAGGCCCGTATAGGTCGAGAGCAGCCCGGCGCGGGCGAGGAGGAAATAGAGCCCCAGTCCCAGAACGACCGAGGGAATGGCAACCGGCAGCATCAGCAGGCCGCGCAGGGCGCGCGCCTGTCGCGGCGCTGCCTGCACAAGGCCGACGGCGGCCAGCGTGCCGAAAAGGGTCGCGAGCATGGCCGAACCCAGCGCGATGAAGATGCTGTTGGCGAGTGCTTCACGCCAGCCCGGATGAAGAGCGACCTGGCTCAGCCAGCGCAGCGACAGGCCGGGCAGCGGATAGCTGATGTAATCGCCGGAAGAGAGCGCGATCGGCAGGATGGTGACGATCGGCATCAGCAGGAAAAGCAGGGCGCCGGCGGCAAGCAGCCCCATGATGGCGTTGACCTGTTTCATCGTGCTCAGGCCCCCAGAAGCAGCAGGCGGCGCAGCAGATGCACGGCCAGATGGATGGCAAGGGCGCCGATCAGCATGGTCAGGATGAGCAGCGCGGCGAGCGTGCTTGCCATGCCCGCATCGCCGATCTTGAGGGTGATTTCGGAGACCATGTAGCTCAGCATCTGGTCCGCCGGCCCGCCGACCAGCGCGGGCGTGAGGTAGAAGCCCATAGACAGGACGAAGACCAGAGTGGCGCCGGCCGCGACCCCGCCCAGGGTTTGCGGCAGGAACACGATGCGGAAGCTGCGCCAGCCGGAAGCGCCGAGCGACAGGGCGGCGGTGACGTGATTGCGCGGGATGTTGGCCATGGCCGAGTAGCACGGATAGACGAAGCACGGCAGCAGCACATGGGTCATGGCGATGTAGACGCCGGCGCGCGAATAAAGCAGGCCGAGCGGCTCGCTGGCGAGGCCGAGCGTCTGCGCCACCGTGTCCACCACGCCGTTTTTCTGCAGCAGAATGACCCATGCCGCCGCGCGTCCGAGCAGCGACATCCACAGCGGAATGAAGCTGAGCAGGAACAGCGGACGTTTGAGGCCGGGCGGGGCGAAGGTCAGCGTATAGGCCAGCGGATAGCCGATCAGAATGGTCAGCAGGGTGACGCCGAGACTGATGGTGAGCGTGCGCACCAGCATGTCCCCGTAAACGCCGATGGTCCGCGCCGCGCCGTCGGCAGCTGGGACTGAAGGGGCAAAGACGCGGCCGAGATTGACGAGGCTGAACGGCTTTCCGGCCGCCTGTATGGTCGCCCAGATTTGTGGCTCGGCCCAGAGCGGCGAGCTTTGCTGAAGCGTTGCCGCGATGTCTGTGCCGTCCCCACGCGCCAGACGCCGGGCGGTGCCCATGATCACCGAGCGCAGGCCACTGCTGCGTTCGTTGAGCTTGGTGGCGGCGCCGGCAAGCGTCTGGTCCGCATAGGCGCTCTTCAGGTCGTGAGCGAGGGCGTCGGGCGCACTGTCCGGGAGTCGTGCCGAAGCCTCCCAGCCGGCCAGCGCCTCAAGCGTTTGCGGAAAGGCGTCGCGCACCTGTGTGTCGTAGAAGGCTTTTGACAACACCAGAGCGAGCGGCAGGGCCGCCAGCAGCAGCGCGGCGACGATCGCGGGAATGAGGAAGCCGGTCGCCGCCAGCGGATTGGCGGAAAATGGCGAGCGGTGGCCGTTCATCGCGATCGTCCCAGGTGATTTCAGTTGGAGGAAATCCAGGCGTTCCAGCGTTCGAGCAGCGACGGATAGTTGTCGAGCCAGAAATTCAGGGCTTCCGTGTTGGAGGAGAAGAGATGCGTCTTCAGCCTGCCGACCGTCGGAACCATCTCACGCTTTTCCGGTGTGAGCAGATCTTCCGCACCGCGTGCGGTAGGCCCGTAATTGGTCCTCTTCACGAACTCCGCCTGCCGCTCGTCATCGGCATAGAAGTTGAGGAAGCTGTAGGCCGCTTCCGCGTCCTTCGTTCCGGCCGGGACTGCCCAGTAGTCCATCGAATAGGTGCCCTTGTCCCAGATCGCATCGATCGGTCGGCCATCTTCCCTGGCGACGGCGAAGCGTCCGTTATAGGCGATGGACATGACGACGGAGCCGCCGGAAACCATGTCGATTGGCTGCGCGCCCGCTTCCCAGGTAACAAGCTCGCTCTTGATCTCGTCCAGCTTGCTGAATGCGAGATCCAGCCCTTCGGGCGTGCTCAGCGTCTTGTAGATGTCGTTGAGGTCGATGCCTGCCGCCATCAGCGCATATTCGAGATTGATCTTCGGTCCTTTGCGGATGCCACGCTTGCCGGGGAACTTTTCCAGATCGAAGAAGTCCGTCATCTTCTGTGGCGGTGTGGCGAACGCGCCGGTATTGTAGATGATGATGGAGCCGATGGTGACGACGCCGAGGCCGCATTCGCCTTTCGCTTCAGGGATAAGCTTGTCCGAATTCGGGATCTTCGACCAGTCGAGCTTCAGAAAAACACCTTCCTCGCAGCCGCGCAGCAATTCGGGACCTTCCGTCTGCACCACATCCCACTTGTAGGTGCCGGTGTCAGCCATGGCCTGAAAAGGAGCCCAGCCGCCAAGGTAGTTGTCTTCACGGATGGCGATGCCCGTTTCGGCAGTGAAGGGGGTGAACAGAACCTCCTTCTGGTTTTCCTGATATGTGCCGCCCCATGAGGCGATGGTGAGTTGCTGCTGGGCCGCGGCCGGCATGGCCGAAACAGCGGTGACGCCGGCAATGGCGGCTGTGAGCCAGCTTGCGAATGAGAACTTCATGACTTCCTCCCTGAGTGGGCGAACGTGGGCTTTTGCCATTTTTCTACCGTCCGGTTGATTTTAATACTATTTGGAAAGTTATATTTCAAGTGCGGACTTCCCGTCCTGCTCCCTCGCTGCTCTGCTCAGGGGCGGGATGGGAAGCGGGCAGCGCCTGCCTTATGGGCTGAGGCAAGGGCGCCCCGCGCCCGGAAGACTGATCGGTCAGAACCCAGACGATCAGACCCCGGGCTCTCACGTCCTGCCGGCTGCTGCCGGAAATGACCGTCCGGAAGGTGATGGAAGACGTTCCGACGCGCTCCGGCTGGATGGCGACGTCGATCTCCTCATCATGCCGGATCGGCCGGACATAATCCGTGCTGGCATGCACGACGTGAAACTCATGATCCTGCGGGAGCAGGGACCGGATGCCGTGCGCCCGGCTGAATTCGGTCAGCGCGACATCGAAATAAGTGAAATAGTTTCCGAAGAAGACGACCTTCTGGGCATCCACTTCCGAAAAGCGGACCCGCAGACGGTGGCAAAAAACCATGCCCCCGGGCTTCGGCCACGACCCTGCCGGATCGTGGGCCTCTGGCGGGGCATGGAAAGTGGCGGATCGCTTTTCCAACAGGCCTCCTTGTGTGCGGCGTGGACAATCCGGTTTCAGTGCATCGCCCTGAGCGCTTCCTTGCTGGCTGCGATCATCGCATCGATGTCTTCCGGCGTGACGGCGGTGGACAGGCAGCCGAGCCCTGAAGGAATGATGTGGAAGCCGCGCGTGGCCAGCGCGTCGACGAAATCCGCGGTGACCTTGCGTTGCGCCACGTCCACCCAGGCCGACCGGTAGTCGCGGACTTCGCTGCGCCCCAGATGGAACTTGAACAGCGAACCGGCGCCGGTCACGCAGGCCTCGATGCCGCTGGCGCGCATCCACTCGTTCATCTCGTCGCGAAGCCTGTCGCCAAGCGCATTGGTGCGGGCGACTTCCTGCCGTCCATAGAGATCGAGCGCGACCAGACCCGCCGTCATGCTGATCGGATTGGCGGCAAACGTGCCGCCAAAGAACACCTTCGGGCGGCCACTTTCGGGATTGAAGACGTCCATCACGTCGACGCGTCCGGCAAGCGCGCCGATAGGGAAGCCGCCGCCGATGATCTTGCCGAGGCACGAAAGGTCGGGCGTGACGCCGAAATACTCTTCGACACCGCCATAGGCGAGGCGGAAGGACATCACCTGATCGAAGATCAGCAAGGCTCCGGAGCGGGTGCAGAAATCGCGCAGCCCCTGCAGATAGTCGGCCTGAGCCGGCGCCAGGCCGGCACGGCTCGGCACCGGATCGACGAGAACGCAGGCGAGCCGGTCACCGACGTCGTTGAGGATCGACAGGGCCTTTTCCAGATCGTTGAAGGGCAGCACCACCACATTGTCCAGAACCGCCTGCGGGGCGCCGATGCTGTAGGGCACCGAGGCGGGTGCCGTTTCGCCCCAGGCGTCGGGTTCCGGCGCGACGCTGACCTCGGCGAAATCGGACAGGCCGTGATAGCAGCCCTCCACCTTGGCGACGAGCGTGCGGCCGGTATAGGCGCGCGCCGCCTTCAGTGCGAACAGCACCGCCTCGGTGCCGGTGTTGGCAAAGCAGATGCGCTCGAAGCTGGGCGCGCGCTCCTGCAGGGCCGCGCTCATCGCAATCTCGGACTCGGTCGACATCGAGAAGCATGTGCCGCGCGCCAGCTGCGCCGAAACCGCTTCGATGATGCGGGGATTCGCATGGCCGTGGATCAGCGACATGAAGTTGTTGGCCAGATCCAGATAGCGGTTGCCGTCGGCATCCCAGATGTAAGCGCCTTCGCCATGGCTGACATAAAACGGGTGAGGCTTGCGGAACAGGGTGGCGCGCGTCGAACCGCCGGGCAGGAAGGATTTTGCCTGCTCATAAAGAGCAGCGGAGGTTTTGAGCGAAAGACCTGCACCCATTTTTCATTGTCCTGTATTTTGGGATTATGTCCCATATTTTGATAATGGCTTGACCGTATAGCAGCTTTATGCGAGATGCAAGTATCCGCGCTGCGCAAAATCCGGAGCCGGAAACAGGATCTGCGCCCGTCGTTGCGGGTGGTTGTGCTTTTCAATGTTTGTCTGGAGGACTGATGGTTGCTGCGGCCACGCCACTTGTCGAATTCCGCGATGTGGCCAAGCGATATGGTGCCTTTACCGCACTGAGCGGGATCGACCTCGAAATCGGCAATGGCGAGTTCCTGACGCTGCTCGGCCCTTCTGGATCCGGCAAGACCACGGCGCTTATGCTGCTGGCGGGCTTCGACAAGCCAAGTGGCGGCTCGATCCTGTATCAGGGCAGGTCGGTCGAAAGCGTGCCGGCCAACCGCCGTAATTTTGGTGTCGTCTTCCAGAACTATGCCCTGTTTCCGCATCTCACCGTGGCGCAGAATGTGGCTTTTCCGCTGAAGGCGCGAAAATGCGCCTCGGCCGACATTGCCGGACGTGTGCGCAATGCGCTGCAACTGGTGCAGCTTGAGCAATATGCGCAACGTTATCCGGCTCAGCTTTCCGGCGGCCAGCAGCAGCGCGTGGCTCTGGCGCGGGCGCTGGTGTTCGATCCGGGGCTGGTGCTGATGGATGAGCCGCTGGCGGCGCTGGACAAGAACCTGCGCCATCACATGCAGTTCGAGATCAAGCGCCTGCAGCGCGAGCTGGGCGTCACCATGGTCTATGTCACCCATGATCAGGGTGAGGCGCTGTCGATGTCGGATCGCGTCGCGGTGTTCAATTCCGGCCGGCTGTTGCAGGTGGCGGATCCCGAAGCGCTCTACAATGACCCCGCCTCGCATTTTGTCGCCACCTTCATCGGCGAAACCAATTCTCTCGACGTGCGCATTTCGCAGGTCAGTGAGGGCGTGGCTCAGGCGCAGCTGGATGACGGCCAGACCGTGCGCGGCAATGCGCGCTGCAGCATCGCCCCCGGCGATGAGGCCGTGCTGACGGTGCGCCCGGAGGCGCTGCGGATCGCCGGAGACAACAACAGCGCGGCTGCCCATGCCGATGAAAACCGCCTCAGAGTGGACATCAGCGACGCGGTGTTCATGGGCGATCACCAGCGCGTCACCCTGCGGGTAGGGCCCCACAGCATGATCTGCAAGCTTCCTGCCGGGCAGGGCTTTGAAGCGGCCCGGCCGGGGCCGGCGGTGATCCGTTTCGACCCCGCCGCCGCCTTCGTCTATTCGAGAGCTGCGCGGGAGGCGCAATAGCAGGATGGTGCGGGGACACTCGCAGGCAGCCAGTGTCCTCTATCCAGCCAGTCTGCTCCGGCGCGGCTTTCCGATTTCAGCGGACCCGTTTCCGGTCCAGCCAGTCCCCGAGCTTGTAGACGCCGCCGACCAGCGGCAGGAACAGGCGCGGATCGCCTCTGTAGAGCGGTCGGGTCGGGAAAGAGGGGCGCTCGAAGGCACCTGCGCTCGCGGCGCCGAGGATGCGCTCGGCGACCTTGCGCCCGAGCATGGTCATCATCGCCACGCCGCTGCCATTGCAGCCAAGGCAATAGTGCAGGCCGTCCTGCTCCCCCGCATGGGGGAGGAAGTCGAAGGTGAAGGCGACGTTTCCGCACCAGGCATGGGAGACGCGGAAGTCTTTGAGCTGAGGAAAGATCTCGCTCATGAAGCGGTGCAGGACGGGCGCAGCTTCTTGCGGTGCCTGCGGCGTAAATCTGGCGCGGCCTCCGAACAGCATCCGGCTGCCATCCGGCGACATGCGCGCGAACCGCAGCACCCGCCGCGAGTCCGTCAGGGTCCGTCCATTGGGCAGCAGCGAAGCCGCGAGATCGGGCGGAAGGGTCTCGGTGGCGATCATGTAGCTTGCCACGGGAACGACGCGCCGGCGCAGCCACGGCGTCAGCGTACCCGTATAGCCGTTTGTGGCGATGATCACCTCGCGCGCCCTGACCTTGCCGCGGCTCGTGGAAAGCTCGAAATGGCCTCGCGCTCCTTCGATCGTCTGAACCACAGCATCCGAATGCAGGCTGGCGCCGGCCGCTTCCGCCGCGCGCAGCAAGCCATGCAGATAGAGGGCCGGGTGCAGCTTTCCCGTCCGGTTGACGATCATGCCGCCGCTATAGGCGTCGGTTGCGATTTCCGTGCGCTGTTTTTCACGCGGCAGCATGGAGGCCTCCGAACCGGCGAAGCTGTTCAGCCGGTCGAGCGTCCCGGCAAGCGCCGTATAGTGGGCCGGCACCGCTGCCGCGACGACGCGGCCGGTGCGCTCATAGTGGCATTCGATGCGCTCTGCGGCGATGATCTCCTCGACGAGGTCGAGCGCCCGGAAGGCCTCGCCCATCAGGGTTGCCGCCTCTGCCTCGGAAAGGCCCTTCAGCCCTTTGCCCAGATAGTTGCCGCCGCTTACCAGTCCCGCATTGCGGCTGGAAGCACCGGTGCCGAAGTCTCCGGCTTCCAGAACCGCGACCCGCGTGCCGCCGCCTGCCAGGCGCAGGGCGGCCGAAAGGCCTGCATAGCCTCCGCCCACCACGGCGACATCCGTCGTTTCCGGCGGCGGGACGTTGCGCTTCACAGGTGGTGCTGCGTCCCACCAATAGGGGCGGGATATGAAATTCTCATGGAAGATCTGCTTGCTGCGCATAGGCGGTTTAATCCCGGTGTCGCAGCAATCGCTGCTTGCTTTAAGCTACCATATGGTAATTTAACAACAAGAAGGATTTCGCCGTGGATTCATAATTTTAGGCTAATATCGCATTATTTCGCCAAATATGTGAAGAATCCGGTTGACAGGAAACCGCTTTTCACCAACCATTTGGTAAGTTAACTTGCTGCATCGGGCAGAGAGATGGCTGGTCGGGAGGGAGGCCCCAACATCGTAGCGGGCGATGTTGCCTGCACCCGGCATCAGCAGGAAGCTGATCGCCTGAAGCGCGATGCGCTTCGCCGGTCATGATAAAAAGCCGTCAAAAGCGGCAGGGGAAGCGTGCGGGATCTTCCGGCGAGCCGGACAGCCGTCGCACGTCCTGAACAGTCACAAAAACAACATGGGAGAATGGACGTGTTTGCCAAAAAAGCCTTCATTGGTGCGATCCTGGCTTCGCTTTTGCATGTCTGTGCATCGGCTGCAGAGCCTGTTTACAAAGTCGGTTCCACCACAACCGGAAATCCCTTTACCTTCCTCGACATCAGCACCAACAAGATCGATGGCATGATGGTCGATCTGATGAACACGATCGCCGAGGATCAGGGCATCAAGGTCGACATTCAGCCGGTGCCGTTCGAGGCGCTGATACCTTCCCTTCAGGGTGGCAAGATCGATATCATGTCGGCCGCCGTGACCATCACGCCGGTGCGCGCCGAGATCGTCGATTTCTCCGATCCGATCTTTCCCTACACCGATGCCGTCATCGTGAAAAAGGATGATGATACGCCTTACACGAAGGCGGCCGATTTCGCCGGCAAGACCATTGGCGTCCAGGGTGGAACAGCGTTCTACGATTATCTGGAAAAGCTCGGCGGCTTCACCGAAATCAAGACCTATACCGCAATTGCCGACATCATGCGCGACGTGGAGCTGGGGCGCATCGCAGCCGGCTTTGCGGATGAACCGATCATGCGACACCGGCTGAGCAAGAACGATGCGGCGACCATCAAGCTCGTCCCGACCTATGAGCCTTTCTATGTCGGGCAGGTGGCGCTGGCCGTGAAGAAGGGCAATTCGGAACTCCTCGAAAAGCTGAATGCCGGGATCGCGAAGATCAAGGAAAGCGGCAAGCTTGAGGAGCTGCAGACCAAGTGGGGCCTGCGCTAGCACCTCCAGCCGCCGGACGCGCGCGTCTGGCGGCACCCGCACGTGGTCGGAGTTGGCAATGAGGGCTTTTCTTACAAGGCCCGTCAATTGACCCGGGCGCACCGCGGCAGGTGCAGGCAGTTCCGGCCCCGTGCTCCCCCTATGGAATGTGACAGCGCAAGAGGTTGATCATGAGAGTTCTGCAGCTTGGATTTGGGGCGGTGGGGCGCGAGAATGTGCGCCAGCTCCTCGGCAAGCACCATCAGGTCGTGGGCATTGTCGATACGCAGGACGTGATCGACGCCATCGATCTCGGCGAATTTGATTTCGCGGAGGCCCCCCCGCCGGTACTGGCTACCGATCTGGTGGCGTGTCTTTCTCAGACGAAGCCCGACGTCATTCTTCAGGCAACCACGTTCGATGCCGGCAACATGGTCGACGTGGTCCGGGCGGCAGCTTCGGCAGGCGCCAATCTGATCACCATCAACGGCATTGTCGACACCGAAAAGCTGCAGCCGCAGCTTCATGCCGAAATCGAGGCCCTTGCCGGTGCCGCCGGCATCCGGGTTCTGGGCGTTGGCGCCATTCCCGGCTTTTTCAGCGATGTCGTTCCGCTGATGCTGACGGGCTGCTGCGCGCAGGTGCGCTCGATCGATTTCAGGCGCCGGGCCGACTACAGCGTCTGGGGCCCGGACGTGATAAAGCGCTACGGCTTCGGGCTCACCCCGCAGGCGTTCGATCAGGCGAACCAGGCCGGCCAGATCACCCTGTTCAAGGCGCTGTGGCAGTCTGCCTGGTTCGTTGCCCGCGAACTGCGCTGGGCGGTGACCGACCAGCATGAGGAAAAGCGCCCCATCATCTCCACGCGCGACCGGCAGGGCCGTCATGTGCGGGTGACGGCCGGAACGGTCGGCGGTTTCAGCCACCGCGTCACGCTGATCTGCGAAGAGGAGCGTCGGCTGACGCTCGGGGTCGACGGCTATCTTGATCCGTTCGGCCCGGAGGAAGAGCCGGGAATGGTGACGGAACTCAGCGGCAATTCCAGTATGCGGGTCGAGATCAGCGGCGATGTGCTGACTGGCGCCGGCTCGATGACCAGCAGTTCGGCGCGCATGGTCAACAGCATCGGGCCGCTCGCCGCCGCCGCGCCGGGGCTCAGGTCCACGGCCGATCTTCCGCTCGTCGCCTGCCGCGCCTGAAGCGGCCTGCATCAGATTTTTCTCGTCGGGGTTTTTCAGAATGGCCGATTATTACGGCTCGGAATGCAATGTGGTTCATGTCCTGCGCGACCAGTTGTCGAAAGACGCGCAGCGCGTCTGGATCGTCACGGAAGAAAGCCGGTTTTCGGTCGCCGACATGGACAGGCGCTCGTCGGTGCTGGCGCGCGGCCTGTCCGGCCTTGGCGTCTCGGCGGGCGATACGGTTCTGGTGATGCTGCCGAACTGCATCGAATTTATCGATTGCTGGCTGGCGCTGGCGAAGCTGCGGGCCATTCAGGTGCCGGTGAACACGGCCTATTTCGGCGCGATGCTGGAGCATCTGGTGCGCGATTCCGGGGCCACCCGCATCATCGTCCATGAAAGCTTTCGCCACGCCGTGACCGAAGCGCTCGGCGCGGCCGGCTCGAAGCTGGACACGCTGATCGTGGTTGGCAAGGAAGCTTCTGGGCCGCCCGGCAACGCTCAGCTGATCGACTACGCATCCTTGCTTCAGGAGGCGGATAGTTCGCCGCTGAAGGAAGAGCCCGCCCCGGCCTACAACAGTATCGCCTCGATCATGTACACCTCGGGCACCACCGGCGCCTCGAAAGGGGTGATGGTGACGCATGCGCACGCCTATCAGTATGCGGCGGGCGGCAATTCGCTCCAGCTCGGTCCGGGCGATGTCTACTATGCGCCCCTGCCGCTGTTCCACATCGCCGGCCAGTGGGCGGTCATCTACAACTGCCTCATTCGCGAGGCGACGGCGGTTCTGAAGCCGAAGTTCAGCATCACCGATTTCTGGTCGGACGTGGAGCGGTTTGGCGTGACCACCACTTTCATGCTCGGCGCCATGGGCAGCATGCTGTTCCGCACCACTCCCGGGGAAAAGCGGACATCGCTGAAGAAGGTGCTGATGTCGCCGCTCATCCCTGAATATGTTCAGTTCTGCGACAAGTTCGGGGTGCAGGTGTGCACCTCCTATGCCTCCACCGAGGTCAATGGAGTCATCGGCACCGGCTTGTCTCCGCCCAACGCCTCGACATGCGGCATGGTGCGGACGGACCGCTATGACGTGCGGCTGGTGGATGAACTGGACGAGGAAGTACCGGTCGGCGAGATCGGCGAACTCGTGGTGCGGCCGAAGCTGCCGTGGATCGTGATGGTCGGGTACTGGAACAGGCCGGCTGAAACGCAGGCGGCGTGGCGCAATCTGTGGCTCCACAGCGGAGATCTCTTTCGGCGCGACGCCGACGGTTACTACTATTTCGTCGACCGGCTGAAGGATTCCATCCGCCGCCGCGGGGAGAATATCTCCTCGGTAGAGGTCGAGAACGCCATCAACGCCATTCCCGAGGTTCTGGAATCGGCCGTTGTCGCCGTGCCCTCCGAACTCACCGAGCAGGAGGTGCTTGCCTGCGTGGTCTTCCGCCCGGGGCAGCATCTGGCCATGGAAGAACTGCATGCGCGCATCGCAGCGCTGCTGCCGAAGTTCATGGTGCCCCGCTACCTCACCGTCATCGATGCCGTGCCCAAGACACCCACCGGCAAGCCGCAGAAATTCAGGCTGAAGGATGAGGTCCGGCGGGAACAGCTTTGGGATTCGCTTGGCGAAAGGGGCAGGGGATGACGCAGTTCTTTGAAGATGCATGGCAGTTCATGCCGATCCTCATGCAGGGCGCCTATGTCACCATTCAGGTGGCTTTCCTGTCGCTCGCCCTGTCATCGGTGCTGGGACTGGCGCTGGCGCTGATGCGCATGTCGAGCCTGCCCGTCCTATATGTGCCGGCGGTGACCATCATCACCGGTCTGCGCGGCATCCCGATCATCGTGCAGCTGATGTACATCTATTTCGTGCTGCCGGAGATCGGTATCGATCTCAGCGCCTTTACGGCCAGCGTGATCGGCCTCGGTGTCGCCTACAGCGCTTATCACGCCGAGAATTTCCGGGCCGCCATCCTTGCGGTGGACAAGGGCCAGTATGAGGCGGCGATGAGCATCGGCATGGGCAAGGCGCAGCTGATGCGCCGGATCATCCTGCCGCAGGCGGTGCGTATCGTGCTGCCGCCCTATGGCAACATCACCATCATGATGCTGAAGGACTCGTCGCTTGCCTCCACCATCACGGTTTCGGAGATCACCCGCGCCGGCCAGCTTATCGCTTCATCGACCTTCAAGAACATGACTGTCTTCACGCTGGTCGCCTTCATCTATCTGGTCATGAGCTTGCCGCTGACAGCGCTGAACGCATGGCTGGAACGTCGATTTGCAGCGAAGTGAGGGGCGAAACCGGATGATCGAAGTCAAAGAGGTTTCAAAATGCTTCGGGGCGCTCAGGGTCCTGAAGTCCATGTCCTTCACCGTGGCGCGCGGCGAGGTGGTTTGCCTGATCGGCCCGTCGGGCTCGGGGAAATCGACCATGCTGCGCTGCGTGAACGGGCTCGAACGCCACGATTCCGGCACCATCTCCATCGACGGCATGACCGTGGACACGACATCGAAGACGATCGGCTCCGTGCGGGCCGAGGTCGGCATGGTGTTCCAGCGCTTCAACCTGTTCCCGCACATGACTGCGCTGGGCAATATCATTGAAGGCCCCGTGCAGGTGCGCAGGCGACCGAAGGCGGCGGCAAAGGAAGAAGCCATGGCCCTGCTGCACAAGGTAGGGTTGGCAGACAAGGCCGACAGCTACCCCTCCCAGCTTTCCGGCGGGCAGCAGCAGCGCATTGCCATCGCACGCGCGCTGGCCATGAAGCCGAGGGCCATGCTGTTCGACGAGCCGACCAGCGCACTCGACCCCGAAACGGTCGGCGACGTTCTGGTGGTCATGGAAGATCTGGCGCGTGAGGGCATGACCATGCTGGTGGTGACCCATGAGATGGGGTTTGCGGCCGAGGTGGCGAACCGCGTCCTGTTCCTCGATCGCGGCGAAATTCTGGAGGAAGGCCCGCCGTCCGAATTGCTCCGGCGGCCGCAGAACGAGCGTACCCGCGACTTCCTGCAACGCGTGCTCCATCCCGGAGAAAAGGCGGCGCGCTATGACAATGGCTGAACGCGAGCGCCTGTTCTGGTCTACCGGTTTCGATCCTCTCGAAAGCGATACGATCTCTCCCGGCGAGGCCTTCGATGCGGTGGTGGTGGGAGCCGGTTATGGCGGCCTGAGCGCTGCGCTCGAACTGTCGCGGCAGGGCATGCATGTGCTCGTCGTCGATGCGCGCCGCATCGGTGACGGAGCCTCCTCACGGGCAGCAGGCTCGCTCGCCAATGTTCCGAAGGCGCGGCTGCACGAACTCGCTGGCAGCTACGGAGAGGAGACGGCGCAAGCCGTCTATCGCGAAGCCGTTCTGGCGCGCGCCCATACGGAGCGCATCATCGCCGACCATGCGATCGGCTGCGATCTTCGCCGCTGCACGCGCGTCATGGCCGCTCACAGCGAAAAGTCGATGCGGCGCCTGCAATCGGAATTTCCGGCCATGAAGACGCGCATTCCCGAGGCCCGGCTGCTTTCGGCACAGGAACTGCGCGGCTTCATCGGCAGCGACGTCTACCGTGGCGGCATGCTGGTTCCGGATTCGGCCACCGTCAATCCGGCCGCCTATCAGTACGGGCTTGCCCGGGCGGCGCGGGCCCAGGCGGCCAAGCTGTTGCAGAACACCCGAATGATCGGCCTGAAGCCGGTTGCCGGAGGTGTAGAGGTAGAGCTTGAATCTCTGGGCAGGGTGACGGCTGCCCATGTCGTTCTGGCGACGAATGCCGAGACCGGGCCCGACACGCCCCTGTCGGCGCAATTGGCAAGATCGATCGCGGCGGTTCCGGCCTTTTGCGTCGTCACCGAGAAGCTGCCGCCCGATCGTCTGGCAAAGGTGATCCGCGGGGCGGAGATCTTCGGCGATACGCGCAAGGTGCTGAACTACATGGCGCTGTCGCCCTGCGGAACCAGACTGGTCTACAGCGCCCGCGCCGGATTTCAGGAAGGCAGCACCGCCGACAAGGCGCGACGCATCATGAAAGCCTTTGAACGACGGTTTCCGCAAACGCGGGGCCTCGCCATGGACTTCTTCTGGTCCGGGCGCTTTGCCATCACGGCCGATCTCATTCCCCATACGGGCAACAGCGACAGGGTGCACTGGATGATCGGCTGCTGCGGCACCGGCATCACCATGTCGAGCTATCTCGGCCACAAGATTGCGCGCCGCATTCTGGGCGCGGCCGATGCCGATACCGTGTTCCGGCTTCCGCTGCCCTCCATGCCGGCATGGCAGAGGCGACCGGCGCTGCTGGGCGCGGCCATCCGTGTTTACCGCGTCTACGACCGCTACATGAAATAGGCCGGAGGGCCGTGCGGCCATTGCAGCGGACCGCAAAGGGAGGTTTGAACATGCTTGTGATGGACGATGCGGCGATTGCCGCACTTGGCGTGCGTGCAATCGATCTGGCGGGGCCGGTGTCCCGCGCGCTGGCCGCCCATGCGCTGGGTGAAATGCTGGTCGAACCGAAGCGGATGCAGTTGGCCGCTTCCGGCGCCTATGCCATCGGCACGCATGGCCTGTGGCAGGAACAGGACCGCGCCTTCTTTCACAATCTGGTCGGTCTGGACCGCGAGCCGGTCAAAGGCGCACGCTCCACCTATCGCTCGGCGCAGGTGCTGTTCCGGTCCAGCGATGCGATGCCTCTGCTGACCATCCACGGCAACATGATGAGCAGCGTGCTGCCGGTGGTGATGACCCTGATCGCCGCGCAGAAATTCGCGCCGCAAAGCGTGGAGGCCGTTTCCTTCATCGGTGCGGGATTGCAGGCAAGGCTCCATCTCGATGCGCTGACAGCGATGTTTCCGCTGAAGCGGATCTTTTCGCATTCGCGCTCGCGCAACTCGTCGCAGGCGCTGGCCGACTATGCAGCCGCGCGCGGCATCCCGACGGTCATCTGCGATGATCCGCAGGAAGCGGTGCGCGGCGGCGACATCGTCGTTTCCTCCATCTCGGAATCCTTCGGTGTCGAGCCTTTCCTGGAGACCGGATGGCTGAAGCCCGATGCCCTGCTTTCCTCGGTCGACATGCTGCGGCCATGGCGAGGGGCGCGCGAGCTGCTGGTGATCGCCGATGACGCCCTTCAGGCCCGGCAGATGATCGAGGCCGGCAGGGTGCCCGGCGTTTTCCCGATCGATCATGAGCTGGGTGGGCTGCTGGCCGGAGAAAAGCCGTCGCGCAAGGGCGAACCGGCACCTGTGGTCCTGTTCCATCCGGGCTGTTGCGCGGGGCTCTTCGGCATGGCCTCGGCCTTGCATGAAATCCATGAATTATCTACCGAAAGGTAATTTGCGTGCTTGCAGAACTCTCGTTAAACCTCTGAAGACGGGAAAAATCCTTTAATTTGGAGTTTTTCCAAAAAGCTGGTTGATTGAGACGTTTGTTTATTCTACCATTTGGTAAGTTAATAAGGTGAGGAATTAACCGGGAGGAGTGGGGGAGGCCGGGCGCTCCGTGCGCAGAGGCTTTTCAGATAGCTCCGCGATTTTCCAGAATTTGAGACGCTTCGCGACCCGGAGAGCGGGCGGGTGTTCTCAGGCATCAGACCAACGGAGACAGAAAGACCATGTCGGACAAGACCTACATCACGATGGAGCGCCGCGATCGCGTCGGCTATGTGACCCTCAACCGGCCGGACAAGCTGAACGCCATGCCCCGCAAGATGTATCAGGAGATTTCGGCCGGCCTGCAGGAATATGATGCGGACGACGACATCTGGGTGATCGTGGTGCGTGGCGCGGGCGATCGCGCTTTCTCCGCCGGTGCGGATCTTGAGCTCCTGCATGGCTCGCTGACGACGGGCCCGTTTGAATGGAAGCCGTTCAAGGCAGACCGCTTCGACATGGGGCTGCAGGTGTCCAAGCCGGTGATCGCGGCCGTGCATGGCTTCTGTCTCGCCGGCGGCATGGAACTGGCGATGAGCTGCGACATCCGCATCGCCGCGGACAATGCGATGTTTGCCGCGCCGGAGGTGAAGTGGAGCGTGCTGCATGGCTTCGGTGCGCTGGTGATGCCACGCTCGGCGCCGCTTGGAGCGGTGATGGAGCTGCTGATGACCGGCCGCCGCTTCGATGCGCAGGAGGCCTATCGGCTTGGCATCGTCAATCGCGTGGTTCCGGTCGCCGATCTTCAGAAGACGGTCGACGATCTGGCCGACGAGATCTGCCGCAATGGGCCGCTGGCGGTGCGTATGACCAAGGAGATCGTTCTGCGCGGTCGCGAACTGCCGCTCAACGATGGCTTGCGCATCTATCGCGAGCTGAACAAGCTCATCCATCTGACCGAGGATTCGACGGAAGGTGCCAAGGCCTGGGCGGAGCGCCGTCCGGCGCGTTACGCTGCCCGCTGAGCCTTTCCTTCTATGGGGAAAGTGCCCATAAAAACCGGCCGGTTCTGTTCATAGTCTTTCACTGTGGATACTGTGCCGGTTCACAGGAAGAAGCAGCCCCGCCAAGGGGCTGCCGGAAGGTCGGGAACCAGGAACATGGCCACAAACGCCGGGAAGGCAGAGCAGCCGGCTCCAAAGCCAAGGCGTCGCCTCAGGGCTGAGGAACGATGGGAGCAGATTCTCACTGTCTCCGCCGAGCTTTTTTCGTCCAAGGGCTATCACGGGGCTTCGCTTGATGACATCGGCGAGCGGCTTGGCATCCAGAAGGCTGCGCTCTACCACTATGTCCGCAGCAAGGAGGACATACTGGTCGAGATCTACGACCGGATGTTGACCAAAGCCGAGGCCGAGGTGCTGCCGATCGCGGATGAGGCTTTCTCGCCCGATGAGCGGCTGCGTCGCATGGTTTCCAGCTATATCGGGCTGATGATCGAGCAGGCCGATATGTGGTCGCTGATCCACTTCCAGCAGAATGCGCTGCCTGCCGCCAACTATGAGGCAACGCTGCGCCGCAAACGGACCTTTGAAAAGAAATTCGAGGCGGTGGTGCGTGAAGGTCAGGCATCCGGCCTGTTCAAGCCGATGCCGACGCGCCTCATGGTGCTGTCGCTGTTCGGCATGTGCAACTATGTCCATCACTGGATAAAGTTCGCGCCTTTCCCTAAGGACGAAATCACGGGAGTGGTCTGCGAGATTCTGGAGCGCGGTTTCATCGATGACGGCAGCAGGCGCGTCGGTGCCTGGCCCCGATATGTGGAAACCACCGACGCCATGGCCGAGACCGCTGCCCGCCTGGATGCGCTGAACGAGCAGGTCAGGGAATTGCAGGGCGCCTTCGAGCGCGACCGCCACAGGCTGATCGACGGCTTTGCCGGTTCCATGGCGAATGAAGGCGCTGGGCAGCAAAAGCCGGATAAGGCCGGCGCTGCTCCGCCGCCGGGACGGAAATCGTCTTCCACAAAATCTGAAAATAAAAAGCCGGCTAAGTAAGACGCTGATTTTTTATCCGGGTTGAACCGGCGCACCGAGCGCCGATGGATAAAACACACCCCAACGATGCAGGAACATCATGATTGATCTGAATGGGAAAGTTGCCGTCATCACGGGGTCGAGCCGGGGCATCGGCAAGGCGATCGCAGAGGCGTATGCGAAGGCTGGAGCTTCCGTTGTGGTCTCCAGCCGCAAGGCCGATGCATGCGAGGAGGTGGCTGCCGCGCTGCGTGCTGAGGGGCATAAGGCGTTTGCCCATGCGTGTCATATCGGACGCAAGGAGGATCTGCGGGGTCTGGCAGACGCCACCGAGGCGCATTTCGGACCCATCGACATTCTCGTCTGCAACGCGGCGGTCAATCCCGTCTACGGCACCATGGGCGAGCTGAGCGACGCGGCCTTCGACAAGATCATGGACGCCAATGTGAAGGGCACATTCTGGCTGTGCAACATGGTCATCCCGCAGATGGCGCAGCGCGGCGGCGGATCTGTCATCCTGCTGTCGAGCATTGCCGGTTTGCGCGGCACCACCACTATCGGCTGCTACGGCATGTCAAAGGCGGCCGAGGCAGCTCTGGCGCGCAATCTGGCGCTGGAATGGGGGCCGTCGAATGTCCGCGTCAACGCCATCGCGCCGGGGCTGATCGCCACCGATTTCGCCAGAGCGCTGATCGAGGATCCGGAGCGGCTGGCGCGGGTCGAGAGCCGCACGCCGCTGCGTCGCATCGGCCGCCCGGAAGAAATAGCCGGCGTCGCTCTGTTCCTCGCCTCCGACCTGTCATCCTATGTCACGGGGCAGGTTCTGGTGGCTGACGGCGGCGAAATGGCGTCCTGACCATGTCATTGCTTGTCGATCCACTACCCTCTCATCGCTTCGACGAGGCAGCGCTGCAGGACTATCTTGCCGCAAACCTCCCTGAAGCCTCCGGCCCGTTCCGTATTCTGCAATTTCAGGGTGGCCAGTCCAACCCGACCTTTCTGCTGGAAGGCGAGAGCTGGCGCATGGTGCTGCGCAAGAAGCCGTCCGGGACGCTGCTGAAATCGGCCCATCAGGTGGAGCGCGAGTACCGCGTCATCAGCGCCCTGCAAGGCTCGGCTGTGCCGGTGCCGCGCAGTTTCCTGCTGTGCGAGGATGAAGGGGTCATCGGCACGCCCTTCTATCTGATGGACTATGTCGAGGGTCGTGTCTTCGATCTCCCGCATATGCCCGACAGTTCACCACATGAGCGCACCGCCTGCTATCAGGCGATGATTTCTACCATGGCCGCCCTTCACAATGTCGACTGGGCGGCGGCGGGGCTGGCCGATTTCGGCCGGCCGGGCAATTACATCGTGCGCCAGCTCGACAGATGGTCGAAGCAATATCGCGATTCTGCCGCGGGTGATGCCGATCCGCTGGTCGAGGACATCATCGTCTGGCTGGAGAAGAACCTGCCGGCGGAGGCGAGAACCACGCTGGCCCATGGCGATTTCCGGCTGGGCAATCTGGTGTTCGACCGGCACGAGCCGGTTGTGCGCGCCGTGCTCGACTGGGAGCTTTCGACGCTTGGCGATCCGCTGGGCGATCTTGCCTATTGCTGCCTGCCGTATCACCTGCCGGCAGATGGAGAAAATGCAAAGGGTCTGCTGGGGCTCGACCTGAAGGAACTTGGCATTCCCCGTGAGGAAGAATTGCTAGCCACATATGGAGCGGCGACAGGGCGAAGTGGGATCAACGACTGGACCTTCTACCTCGTCTTTTCGCTGTTTCGGCTGATCGCCATTCTGCAGGGTGTCTATGCACGCGCGCTGCAGGGCAATGCCAGCTCGGCCAATGCCATCTCCGTTGCCGGCCGCCGCAAGGTGCTGGCCAGAACCGCTGCCGACATGATAGCCGGCAAATAATCCGGGTTGCAGCCAAAAAGAAGCGCAGGAGTTCACCTCCTGCCCTTTTCCTTTGCGCCTGCCCGCTGAATTATTGCGTCAGTTCACGCACCATGTTGCGGGCGATGACGATCTGCTGGATCTGCGTCGTGCCCTCATAGATGCGGAACAGGCGCACGTCGCGATAGAAGCGCTCGATGCCGTAGTCCGCGATATAGCCGGCGCCGCCATGCACCTGCACGGCCCGGTCAGCCACCCGCCCTACCATTTCCGAGGCGAACATCTTGCAGCAGGCCGCATCGGTGGAGACGTCCTGCCCGGCATCCTTGCGGCGCGCCGTTTCCATCACCATGCACTCGGCGGCGTAGGACTCCGCACGGCTGTCGGCAAGCATCGCCTGCACGAGCTGGAATTCAGCGATCGGCTTGCCGAACTGACGCCGCTCGGCCGCATAGCGCAGGCTATCGTCGATAAGGCGTTTGGAGGCCCCCACGCATACCGCCGAAATGTGCAGGCGTCCGCGATCGAGCACTTTCATGGCCGTTTTGAAGCCCTGTCCTTCCCTGCCGCCCAGAACGGCGTCGGCCGGAATGCGGCAATCCTCGAAGATGACGTCGCAGGTATGAGCGCCCTTCTGGCCCATCTTGCGGTCGGGCGGGCCGAAGGACAGGCCGGGCGTTCCGGCCTCGACGAGAAAGGCGCTGACGCCGCGCGCATCCGTGCTGGCGGGATCGGTGCGGGCGAACACCGTGAACAGCCCGGCCACCGGCGCATTGGTGATGAAGCGCTTGGTGCCGTTCAGCACGTAGAAGTCGCCGTCGCGCCGTGCCGAGGTGCGCAGAGAGCCCGCGTCGGAACCGGCTTCCGGCTCGGTCAGCGCGAAGGATCCGACCAGTTCGCCGCTGGCCAGACGAGGCAGATATTTGCGCTTCTGCTCCTCGGTGCCGTCGATGACGATGCCCTGCGAGCCGATGCCGTTGTTGGTGCCGATCAGCGAGCGGAAGGCTGGCGAGGTGCGCCCGAGCTCAAAGGCGACGCACACCTCCTCTTCCATCGACAGGCCGAGGCCGCCATGTTCTTCCGGGATCGACAGGCCAAACAGCCCCATCTCGCGCATGGCCGTGATGATTTCGGCCGGAATGGCATCATTCTCGGCTACCTGATGTTCGAGCGGCACCAGCCGCTCGCGCACGAAGCGCCTGATCGTTTCGAGCAGCTGGTCGAGTGTTTCGCTGTCCAGAGCCATCGGGGTCTCCCGTGAGAAGTGTTTTCGGGGTCAGTGGAACCAGTCGTCGGGCATGGCCGACCATGTGTCGTCACCCGCTTCGAGCCTGTCGAACTGCGGGCTGATGCGCGGCAGTTCCCATCGCATGAAGTAGCGGCAGGCATGCAGCTTGCCGTTGAGAGCCGCCTGCCGGGGGTCGCCCGCATCCAGAAGCTTCCGGGCACAGAGTGCCTGATCGAGCCAGATCCACGCGACCACGACATGGCCCAGCGCCTCCAGATAGACCGAGGCGTTGGCGAGCACTTCGGCACGCTTGCCGTCGGCCATCTGCCGGGTGAGGTGCGCGGTTACGGCGCGCACGCGCGCCAGCGCCTCCACCAGCGCCCGGCCTTCCTCCGCCAGTGCCGGGGTGCCAATGGCGCGGTTGGCGCTTGCGGAAATGCGCGCGCACAGAAGCTCGAAGGCGCGGCCGTCGTTCATCACCACCTTGCGCCCGAGCAGGTCCATGCCCTGAATGCCGTGCGTGCCTTCGTGAATGGCGTTGAGGCGGTTTTCCCGGTAAAGCTGCTCGACCGGATATTCGCGGGTGTAGCCGTAGCCGCCATGCACCTGTATCGCCAGCGAGATGGTCTCCTGCGACCACTGGCTGGGCCAGCTCTTGACGATCGGGGTCAGGATTTCGAGCAGGTCTTCGGCGTCCTTTCGTGCAGCTTCCGAGGCTGCCGTGTGCTTGTCGTCGATCAGCGTCGCTGCAAACATGCACAGCGCTACAGCACCTTCGGCATAGGCCTTCTGGGCCAGCAGCATGCGGCGTATGTCGGCATGCTCGATGATCGGCACCTGCGGCTGCGTGGCGTCCTTCGCCTCGACCGGCCGGCCCTGCCGGCGTTCGCGCGCATAATCCAGCGCATGGCGGTAGGCGGCATAGCCGAGCGCGGCCGCGCCGCTGCCGACATTGATGCGGGCCTCGTTCATCATGTGGAACATGTAGACCAGCCCGCGGTTGGGCTCGCCGACGAGATAGCCGGTCGCACCGCCTTTTTCGCCGAAGTTCAACATGGCGGAAGTGGTGCCGCGCCAGCCCATCTTGTGGATCAGCCCGGCCAGCGCCACATCGTTGCGCTCGCCCGGCGTGCCGTCCTGATTGACCAGCGTCTTCGGCACGATGAACAGCGAGATGCCACGCACGCCGGCCGGCGCATCGGGCAGGCGCGCCAGCACGAGATGGACGATGTTCTCGCCCATCTCGTGGTCGCCGCCGGAGATGAAGATCTTGTTGCCGCAGATGCGGTAGGTGCCATCACCGGCCGGCGTCGCCGTGGTGCGCACATCGGCCAGCGAGGAGCCGGCCTGCGGCTCGGTCAGCACCATGGTGCCGAAATAGCGGCCCTCGCGCATTGGCCGCTCGAACAGCCGCTTCTGATCCGGCGTGCCGAAGGAAGCGATGATGTTGGCGGCCGCCGCCGTCAGCGAGGTGTAGCTCTTGGTGGCGATGTTGGAGGCGGCAAACAGCGCCCCGGCACCCATATGCACCGCGAACGGCAATTGCATGCCGCCGTCCTCGTAATCGGCGGTCGCGGCGGAAAAGCCGGCTTCGGCGAAATGGCGCAGCGCCTCCTTCACTTCCGGGATCACCACCGCCTTGCCATTCTCGAAACGCGGCTCGTTCTCGTCGCTCTTGCGGGCATGAGGGGCGAAGTGCTGGCCGGCCACATCCCGTGCTGTACGCAGCACGGCGGCGAAGGTTTCGCGCGAATGGTCGGCAAAGCGCGGCCGCTCCGTCAACTTCTGCACGTCGAGCAGGTCGAACAGCAGGAATTCGAGTTCATCGGCCATGACGGCCAGTGCATTTTCCTGAAGGGCCATGAAGGGTCTCGCTGGCGCACCTTGGCGCGAGTTCGGGTTCCGGGTTGTCGCGTGGGGAGAAGGGGCAGGCCGTGAAGCCTGCCCACATGATTAGCCGGCTGTCATGCGACTTCGAACAAACCCGCCGCGCCCATGCCGCCGCCCACGCACATGGTGACGACCGCATAGCGGGCGTTGCGACGCCTGCCCTCGATCAGCACATGGCCGACCTGACGCGAGCCGGTGGCGCCGTAGGGATGGCCGATGGCGATGGAGCCGCCATTGACGTTGAGCTTTTCCATCGGAATGCCGAGCGTGTCGCGGCAGTAAACGACCTGGCTGGCGAAGGCTTCGTTGAGCTCCCACAGGTCGATGTCGTCGATCGTCAGGCCGTTGCGCTCCAGAAGGCGGGGGACCGCATAGACGGGGCCGATGCCCATTTCGTCCGGCTTGCAGCCGGCGACGGCGAAGCCGCGGAAGATGCCGAGTGGTTGCAAGCCGCGCTTCTCGGCAAGCTTCGCGTCCATCACCACGCAGGCCGATGCGCCATCGGACAGCTGGCTGGCATTGCCGGCAGTGATGAATTTTTCGGGCCCTCTCACCGGCTCCAGCTTTGCAAGGCCCTCGATGGTCGTGTCTGGGCGGTTGCACTCGTCCTGATGGAGCATGACCTCCTGCTGCGACGTGGTCCCGGTCGCCTTGTCGAACACCAGCTTGGTGGTGGCGAGCGGCACGATCTCGTCGTCGAAGCGCCCGGCCTGCTGCGCGGCTGCCGTGCGCTGCTGGCTGAACAGGGCGTATTCGTCCTGAGCCTGCCGGCTTACGCCATAGCGCTCGGCGACGATGTCGGCGGTTTCGATCATCGGCAGATAGACGTCCGGCCGGTGCTTGCCGAGCCACGGCTCGATGCCGAGATGCTTGTTGACGTCGTTCTGGATGAGGCTGATCGAGTCCAGCCCGCCGGCGACCATCACCGGTACCTTGTCGACGATGATGCGCTGGGCGGCGATGGCGATGGCCTGCAGGCCAGACGAGCAGAAGCGGTTGATGCTGAGCCCGGAAACGGTATCGGGCAGTCCGGCGCGCAGGGCGCACAGCCGCGCCATGTTCTTGCCCTGCGGCCCCTCATGGAAGGTGGCGCCGAGAACGAGGTCCTCGACCTCATCCTTGTCGATGCCGGCCCGTGCCACGGCATTGCCGACGACATGCGCGCCCAGTTCGAGGCTGTGGGTGTTGTTGAACGCGCCCCGGAACGACTTGGCGAGCGGGGTGCGGGCGGTGGAAACGACGACGGCTTCGGTCATGGCAAGTGGCTCCGGCGAGGGTTACAGCGAGGCGAAGGTCTGGCCGGCTTTCGCCAGCCGCTCCAGCAGGGGCGATGGCTTCCAGTGCGGCTCGCCGGTCTTGTCATGCAGCGCCACAAGCGTGTCATGGATCTTGCCGAGACCCACCTGATCGGCCCAGAACATCGGTCCGCCGCGATAGGCGGGGAAGCCGTAGCCGTGCAGCCAGATGACGTCGATGTCGACCGCCCGCAGGGCAACGCCTTCCTCAAGGATGCGTGCACCCTCGTTGACCATGGCGTAGAGGCAGCGTTCGAGAATTTCCTGATCGTCGATCGGGCGCGGTGCAATGCCGGCTTCGCGGCGGTAATCCTCCAGTATCTTCGCCACTTCCGGATCGGGGCGTGGCGTGCGGTCGCCCTGCTCGTAGCGATAGATGCCGGCTCCGGTCTTCTGGCCATAGCGGCCGAGTTCGGCGATGCGGTCCAGCCAGTTGGGGGCGATGGCGTCCGGCGCGCCGGCCTTGCGGCGTTCCTGCCTGATACGCCAGCCGACATCCACGCCGGCAAGATCGCTCATCGCGAAATGCCCCATGGGGAAGCCGAAGCCCTTGAGCACGGCATCGACCTGCTCGGGTGCCGCACCTTCCTCGACCAGCGACATCGCCTCGCGGCCGCGCTGATGCAGCATGCGGTTGCCGACGAAGCCGTAGCAGACGCCGACCAGAACGCCGACCTTGCCGATGCGGCGGGCCACATCCATGATTGTGGCGATCACGTCGTCGCTGGTCTTTTCGCCACGGACATTTTCCAGCAGGCGCATGATGTTGGCCGGGCTGAAGAAGTGCATGCCGCACACGTCCTGCGGACGCGAGGTGGCTTCGGCGATGGCGTCGACATCGAGCGTCGAGGTGTTGGTGGCCAGGATCGCTCCCTGCTTGCAGACCCTGTCGAGCGCGGCGAAGATTTTCTTCTTCAGCTCCATATCCTCGAACACGGCCTCGATCACCAGATCGGCGTCTGACAGCGCATCGACCGATTCCGCCGGCTGCACCAGTGCAATGCGGCGCTCCGCCTCTTCGGCACTGATGCGGCCCTTTTTGGCGTTGCCCTCATAGGTGCGGCGCACATTGGCAAGGCCGGCCTGAAGGGCTTCGGGCTTGGCGTCGACCAGCGTGACGGGAATGCCGGCGCTGGCAAAGCACATGGCGATGCCGCTGCCCATGGTGCCGGCGCCGATGACGCCAACCTTTTCCACCTTGCGCAGCGGCGTTCCGGCCGGCAGCGAGGGGATCTTGGCCACTTCGCGCTCGCCGAAGAAGGCGTGGATGAGGCCGGCGCGCTGCGGCGAGGCCATGCATTCCTGAAACAGGGCGCGCTCGCGGGCGAGGCCCTCGGTGAAGGGAAACTGCACGGCTGCCTCGACGGCATCGACGCAGCGCTGTGGCGAGAACAGGTTGGGCTTTTCCTTCGCAAGCTTTGCGCGGGCGGCGGCAAACACGGCCGGATCGGTGTTGGCGATCCTGTCGGTACGGCTGCTGACGGGCGTGGCGGTCAGCTTGTCCACGCCGGTCTTTTCGATGAAATCGAGCGCGGCATCCAGAGCGATGCCGTCCGGATAGACTGCATCGACGATGCCAAGCTCAAGAGCTTCTGCCGCTTCCACCGGATTGCCGGTGACGATCATGTCCAGCGCCCGTTCCGCGCCGGTCAGGCGTGGCAGGCGCTGCGTGCCGCCGGCGCCCGGCAATAGGCCGAGCTTGACTTCGGGCAGGCCGATTTTGGTGCCGGCAAGCGCCACGCGATAGTGGCACCCCATGGGCAGTTCCAGCCCGCCGCCAAGGGCGGTTCCGTGCAGCGCGGCCACGATCGGCTTCGCGCTCCGGTCGAAAGCAGCGATGACCTCGGGAAGGGTCGGCGCCTGCGAAGGCTTGCCGAACTCGCGGATATCTGCCCCGGCGGTGAAGATGCGTCCGGCCGAGTTGAGCACGATGGCTTCGACCTGCGGGTCGCGTCCGGCTTCTTCCAGCGCGGCGACCAGTCCCACGCGCACCGCATGTCCAAGCGCGTTCACGGGCGGGCTGTCGATGGTGATGATGCCGATGCGCGCGCGGCGCTCGAAACTGACCGGATTATCCATGGCTGTGCACCTTCTCCCTGTGGCTTCAGACGGTTCTATAGAAACGAACCGGCTTCTCGTCAATATTGCGGAATTTAATTCCGCATTGTGGAATATGAGCCGGGAGCGGTCTTTCTTATCGCTGGAATTCCGCGCTGGTTTCGGCCATTCAGCGCACTTTACTTACCTTATGGTAATTTTACCATCCAAAAGTAAAATAATATGGAAGTTGCTCTCCCGACACAAATGAAGGTACCGGAAGACGGTGCCCGTTATGGGCCAGCGGCCGAATTCCATTGCGCTTCGGCTTGCGCGATGATCGGTTCTCGACCAAGAATTCGGCATGGGAACAGATCGCATGCCGGGTGGCCTCGACGCTGCCGACCAGGGGGCCGACCAGGGAGAATGGGATTACATCGTTGTCGGTGCCGGTTCGGCCGGCTGCGTGCTCGCCAACCGGCTGAGCGTGGATCCGAAAAACCGGGTGCTGCTGCTGGAGGCGGGCGGCAGCGACAATTACCATTGGGTGCATATCCCGGTCGGCTATCTCTACTGCATCGGCAATCCGCGCACCGACTGGTGCTATCGCACGGCAGAAGAGGCGGGCCTCAACGGCCGCTCGCTGCTCTACCCGCGCGGCAAGGTTCTCGGCGGCTGTTCCTCCATCAATGGCATGATCTACATGCGCGGACAGGCGCGCGACTACGACCGCTGGCGCCAGATGGGCAATCCCGGCTGGGGCTGGGACGACGTGCTGCCGCTGTTTCGCCGCTCGGAGGATCACTATCTCCACGACAATGCAAGCCATGGCCGTGGCGGGCCGCTGCGCGTCGAGCGCCAGCGTCTGAGCTGGCCGATCCTCGATGCGGTGACTGAAGCCGCCGCCGAACTCGGTATTCCGGCAAGCGAGGATTTCAATGCCGGCGACAATGAGGGCGCCGGCTATTTCGAGGTCAACCAGAAGAACGGCGTGCGCTTCAGTGCCGCCCGCGCCTTCCTGAAACCCATCCGCAATCGGCCCAATCTGCGCATCGTCACCCATGCAGCCGCCGAGCGCATCCTCTTCGATGGCAAGAAGGCAACGGCGCTCCTCTATCGGGGGCGGGACGGACGGCTTTGCAGCGCCCGCATCGGGCGCGAGCTGCTTCTGTCGGCAGGCGCGATCAACTCGCCGCAGCTTCTGCAACTGTCCGGTGTCGGGCCGGCCGGCCTGCTGAAGGCCAACGGCATCGAGGTGCGTCACGAGATGGCAGGTGTCGGCGAGAATCTGCAGGACCATCTGCAGATCCGCACCGCCTTCCGCATCGAGGGCGCGCGCACGCTGAACGAACGGCAGGCGAGCCTGTGGGGCAAGGCCGGCATCGCGCTGGAATATGCGCTGAAGCGCTCGGGACCGATGGCGATGGCCCCCAGCCAGTACGGCATCTTCATGCGCTCCGATCCGCGCTTCGACACGCCCAACATCGAATTCCACATCCAGCCGCTGTCGCTGGAAACCTTCGGCGAGCCGCTGCACGATTTCCCGGCGGTCACAGTTTCGGTGTGCAATCTGCGCCCGGAATCACGCGGCCATGTGCGCATCAGTTCCGCCGATCCGCGCCAGCCGCCGCGGATCGCACCGAACTATCTGTCCACCGATGGCGACCGCGAAGTGGCGGTGCAATGCGTGCAACAGGCGCGAAGGCTGATGGCGACGAAACGTATGAGCGAATTCCGACCGCAAGAGTTCAAGCCCGGCGCGCATATCTCGACGCCGGAGGAGCTGTGGCGCGCCGCCGGCGACATCGCCACCACCATCTTCCATCCGGTCGGCACGGCGCGCATGGGCAGCGATGACGATGCCGTGGTCGATCCGCAACTGAAGGTGCGCGGACTGGAACGGCTGCGCGTCGTGGATGCCTCGATCATGCCCACCATCGTTTCCGGCAACACCCATGCGCCAACGGTGATGATCGCCGAAAAGGCGTCCGACATGATCCTCGCGGCCCGCTAGAGCAGCGGGCGTTCTGACGAACGCAACCCCGCTGCTCCAGCTTGTTTTCTCCCGCCGCATTTGTGCGATGTCAGACGCTTCCGTCCGACTGAAAAATGCTCTGAAAGCAATTCGGCCGGCAGCGGTGAAGCGCTGCCGGCCGAACTGTTTCTCGCAGCGTGTCGCGGATCAGTCGAAGCCGCCCTGATCGGCATGGTCGCGCTTGCCCATCAGGATCTCGCGCTTGCCGACGTGGTTGGGCGCACCGACCAGCCCTTCCTTTTCCATGCGTTCGACCAGCGAGGCGGCGCGGTTGTAGCCGACGCCGAGGCGGCGCTGGATGTAGGAGGTGGAGCACTTCTTGTCGCGCATCACCACCTTCACCGCCTCTTCGAACAGGCTGTCGCCATCTTCCGCGCCCATGGCGCTCTTGTCGAAGACGGCGCCCTCGTCGACCTCGGGCTCTTCCTCGTCTTCGTCGGCGGTCACCGTCTCCAGATATTCGGGACGGCCCTGCGTCTTCAGATGCGCCACGACCTGCTCCACCTCGTCGTCGGAGACGAAGGGGCCGTGCACGCGCGCGATGCGCCCGCCGCCGGCCATGTGCAGCATGTCGCCCTGTCCGAGCAGCTGCTCCGCACCCTGTTCGCCGAGAATGGTGCGGCTGTCGATCTTCGAGGTGACCTGGAAGGAGATACGGGTCGGGAAGTTCGCCTTGATGGTGCCGGTGATGACGTCCACCGACGGCCGCTGGGTGGCCATGATCAGGTGGATGCCGGCGGCGCGCGCCATCTGGGCGAGACGCTGGATCGCGCCTTCGATCTCCTTGCCGGCGACCATCATCAGGTCGGCCATCTCGTCGACGATGACGACGATATAGGGCATCGGCGACAGGTCGATCTCCTGCTCCTCGAAGGTCGGTTCGCCCGTGCCCTTCTCGAAGCCTGTCTGCACCTGCATGACCACGCTTTCGCCCTTGTCGCGGGCGGCGGCGGCGCGCTGGTTGTAGCCGTCGATGTTGCGCACGCCGAGCTTCGCCATCTTGCGATAGCGGTCTTCCATCTCGCGCACGGCCCATTTCAGCGCCGTGACTGCCTTCTTGGGATCGGTCACGACGGGGGTCAGCAGATGCGGGATGCCATCATAGACCGACAGTTCCAGCATCTTGGGATCGACCATGATGAGGCGGCATTCCTCCGGCTTCAGCCGGTAGAGCAGCGACAGGATCATGGTGTTGATGGCCACTGACTTGCCCGAGCCGGTGGTGCCGGCGACCAGCAGATGCGGCATCTTGGCAAGCTCGGCGATCACCGGTTCCCCGCCGATGGTCTTGCCGAGGCAGACCGCCAGCTTGGCGCTGCTCTCGCGAAAACTTTCCGATTCGATCATCTCGCGGAAATAGACCGTCTCGCGGGTTTCGTTGGGCAGCTCGATGCCGATCACGTTGCGGCCGGGAACCACGGCGACGCGCGCGGAAATGGCCGACATCGAACGCGCGATGTCCTCGGCGAGATTGATCACGCGGGAAGATTTCACGCCCGGCGCAGGCTCGAATTCATACAGCGTGACGACCGGGCCGGGGCGGACGTGGATGATCTCGCCGCGCACGCCGAAATCCTCCAGCACGCTTTCGAGAAGATCGGCATTCTGCTCCAGACGCTCCTGCGACATGTAGAAGCCCTGACCCTCGGGCGCTTCCTGCAGCAGATCCTCGGAAGGGAACTCATAGACATCGCCGGAGATTGCCTGCGTCACGCGCCCGGCCATCGGCAGCGTCGGTGCGCGCGGGGCCGGCATGGTGATCTCGACCGAGCGCGGCGTGCGGGCAGGCGCTTCCTGCACCGATGCCGCGGGCTGCGGGGCAGCCGTCGCGACGGGCTCTGACGCCGCTTCGGCCGGCGATGCGGGTGCCGCTTCCACAGTAATGGGAGCCACGGCGGCGGGCTCAGCGGACACAGCCACGGGGGCAGGGGCCGCAACCTGTTCCGCCGGTGCTTCGGCCGGCTGGAACTGAACGTTGAACGTGTTGGCCGTCACCGCACATTCGATCACCCGATAAAGCGTGGTGATGTCGGCATTGCGCAGCGCGGAAGCGGTGATGTGGGCACGTTCGGGCTGCTGTCTGCGCGCCATCGGTGTGAACGGTGCAGCAGATGCGGTGGCTGGTGCAGCCGCGTGGGGTCTTGCCGTGCCGCCGGTGCTTTCGCCCGCGGGGAATTCAGCCGCGAACTCAAAGAAGGCGTGGTCGGACAGATGGGTCCAGACACTGGCCTGTGTGGGTTCCGGCTCAGTCCGCGTCTGCGGCTCCACTGCGACCGGGCGCGGCGCTGGGGCCATTTCCGGAATCGGCTCGACGATCCGACCGGCGGCCACGGCCTGACGGGTGTTCACGGCAGGTGTCGCAGCGGCAGGTTGCGGTGCGGGCCGGGCCTCCGCCGTGTTGGCTTCAGTGTGCGTGCGGTCCTCGTCATCGCGAATCTTCCGGATTTCGCGATCCGGCGTGCGGGTGAAGCGCACATTGGGGGCGAGGAAGAAATAGTTCTGATAGGTGGGGCGGGCGAATTCGCCATCGGCTGCGCCGAAGGTCGGGAACACCTCTCCATTGCCGCGCGCCTGAACGTAGCTGGTGCCAGTGCCTTGCAGATTGCTCATGCGCGGCGCCTGCGGCTGGGGGGCGGCCTGCTGATATGCGGGCGCGCGCTGTTCCTGCCGAACGGGCTGCGGATCTTCATCCTGCGAAACCATGTTCGAAAAGTTAGCCCGGGATAGACGCATGGATGACATTTCAAGACTCGCCGATTGACTGCACCCCAAGCAATAGGAACCGATGGTTAACAGGTCCTTCCTGAGAGGCGTGCAGTCGCAAAATATCGACGGTCCGGATGGTCAGAGCGTCCCGATTGGGGACATGCTGCCACAAAAGGCAGACGAGGCGGGCCAGGCAGGCCCGCCTCGCCGTCGGCAAGTTCGGAAAAGATTGACGTTGCGATGATCAGGCGGGATGCCGTTGCTGCATCCCGTCAGGGTCAGCCAAGCGCGACGCGATGGATGGTCTGGCGGTCGAAATTCGCACCGCACAGCAGCACCACGCTGGTCTGGCCGGCGCAGCGTTCAGCCACCTTGCTGAAGCCTGCCAGCGCCAGTGCCGCCGAGCCTTCGACCAGCATGTTTTCTTCCTGTGCCGTGACGCGCAGCGCCGCCGCGATCTCGTCCTCCGAGCAGGCTACGACCTCATCCACCACGGCTGTCGCCATAGGCAGGGTAAGCGTGTCGTCGTCGATACCACCGGCAACCGCGTCGGCCAGCGTGTCGAGATGCTCGCATTCGACCACGCGTCCGGCCGCCATCGACAGGGCAAGCGCCTGCGAATGGGTGGCTGCCACGCCCCACACGCGGGTGCGTGGGCTGAAGGCCTTCAGCACCGCGCCGATGCCGCTGATCAGGCCGCCGCCGCCCATGGCGATGAAGACGTTGTCGACGCCGGCGCATTGTTCGAGCAGCTCGATGCCGATCGTGCCCTGGCCGGCGATGACGTCGGCGTCATTGTAGGGCGAGATGTAGCGCCAGCCCTTTTCTGCGGCCAGCTTCTGGGCATGCAGTTCCGCAAGGCCGGTCTCGGCGCCATGCAGGATGACCTCGACGCCGTAGGAGCGGATCTTTTCCAGCTTGGACGGCACCACCGATTCCGGCAGCACCACCACGAGATCCTGACCGAGCGAGCGGGCGGCGCGCGATGAGCCGATGCCGTGATTGCCGGAGGAGGCGGTGACCAGCTTCTGGCCGGGTGCGGCGGCGGTCATCACCGAGGCGGCGCCACGGATCTTGAATGAGCCTGTCAGCTGGAAATTCTCCGCCTTGAACAGAAGCTGTGTGCCTTCGGGGCCATAGCTGCCGCGTGCCGGAATCAGCGGGGTGCGGTAGACGTGGTCGCGGATGCGGGCGCGCGCCTGCATGGATCGCGCCGCCGAGGCGAAAACGATGTCGGTCATTGCAATGGTCCTTCAGTGTGTCCGCGGCCCGATCTGACGGAGAAATTCGCGGGTGCGGTTGTGTTGCGGATGATCGAAGAAGGCATCGGGAGCCGCCTCCTCAAGGATCACGCCGCCATCCATGAACACGATGCGGTCGGCCACGTTGCGGGCAAAGCCCATTTCGTGGGTTACGACGATCATGGTCAGTCCTTCGCGCGAGAGGGCGGTCATCACGTCCAGCACCTCCTGCACCATTTCCGGATCGAGGGCCGAGGTGGGTTCGTCGAACAGCATCACCTTCGGCTTCATGCACAGCGCGCGTGCGATGGCGACGCGCTGCTGCTGCCCGCCCGACAGTTCGCGCGGATAGGATTTCGCCTTGGCGCCGAGCTGCATGCGCTCCAGCATCGCCATGGCCTGTATTTCGGCTTCCGCGCGCGGCGTCCTGCGCACCCGGCGCATGGCGAGGGTGAGATTGTCGAGCACGTTCATGTGCGGAAACAGGTTGAACTGCTGGAACACCATGCCGACATCGCCGCCGAGTTCCAGCACGTTGGAGCAATCTGGCTTCAGCACGTGCCCGGCGATCTCGATGTCGCCGGCGCTGCGCTGTTCCAGCCCGTTGATGCAGCGCACCAGCGTCGACTTGCCCGAGCCGGACGGGCCGCACAGCACGATGCGCTCGCCCTTGGCGACGTCGAGGCTGATGCCGTCCAGCACCTTTGTCTGCCCGTAATATTTGACGAGGTTGCGGACCTTGATCATGCGCTGGCCTCCGGTGCGGGGGTGCGTGTGCCGGTTATGCCGTAGCGGCGTTCGAGCAGGCGGAAGAGGAAGGTGAAGGCGAAGCCGATGGCGAGATAGAGAATGCCGGCGGTGATGAACACCTCGAACGGCGCGAAGGTGCGCGCGGTAAATGCCCGCGCCACGCCGGTGATCTCCATGATGGTGACAGCACTTGCCAGCGACGAGGACTTCAGAACCAGAATGATTTCATTGCCGATATTGGGCAGAAGTTCCCGGTAGACCTGCGGCAGCAGCACGTCGGTAAAGCGGTGCCGGCGTGAAATGCCGAGCGAAATGCAGGCCTCGCTCTGGCCCTTGGGCACGCGGCGGAGCGCGCCGGCAACGACTTCGGCCATGTAGGCGGCCGAATTCAGGCTGATGGCGATGATGCCGCAATAGAGCGGCTCACGCAGGATCGGCCACAGAATGCTGTTGCGGATCGCCGGAATCTGGCCGAGCCCGTAATAGATGATGAAGAGCTGCACCAGGAGCGGGCTGCCGCGGATGAGAAATGTGTAGATGGCGGCCGGCCAGCGCAGCAGCGGCGAGCTGGCCTGACGCGCAAGCCCCAGCGGCAGGGCGAGGAGCTGGCCGAGCAGGAAAGAGGCGATCGTTATGATCAGGGTGAGCTGCAGCCCCTGCAGGACGACCGGCGCGGCCTTGATGAAAATATCCGGCGACATCGTCTACCTGCCTCTCGCCGCGCGCCGGTCGGCGGCGCCGATGATCAGTGTCGAAACGCCGGTGATGGCGACATAGAGCGCGCCGACCGTCAGATAGAAGGTCATCGGCGAATGGGTTGCGCCGGCTGCGACCACGCCCTTGCGCATCAGTTCTTCCAGCCCGATGATCGACACCAGCGCGCTTTCCTTCAGGATCACCAGCCACTGGTTGCCAAGTCCCGGCACCGCGTAGGAGAGCATCTGCGGCAGCACCACGTCGCGGAAGGCGGTCATGCGGCTCAGTCCAAGGCTGGTGGCGGCTTCCCACTGGCCTTGCGGCACCGTCAGCAACGCACCGCGCAGGATTTCGGTGAGGTAGGCGCCGGATACCACCGACAGCGCACAGATGCCGGCGGTGAGCGCATTGACCTCGACATAGGTGCCGAAGGCCCCGCTGAGCAAAACAGTGCCGCCGTAGAAAACCAGAAAGATGATCAGCAGCTCCGGCAGGCCACGCACGATGGTGACATAGGCGGAGATGAACCATCTGAGCGGGAGCGGGCCGAAATTCCAGCCGAACACCGCGAGAACGGCGATCAGCAGGCCGATCACGAAGCTGCCGGCGGCAACCTGCAGGGTCACCACGAGGCCCTGTAGAAGATGCGGCAGATAGGTGAGGATGACGGACATCGGCGCTCCTGTCCCGTGCCTGCGCCGCCGTGAAGGCGGCGCAGGCAGCAAGGATTACTTGGCCTTGTAGGAGAGGTCGTAACCGAACCACTTGCTGGACAGTTCGGCGATCTTGCCGTCTGCCAGCATGGAGGTCACGGCATCGTCGACGCGCTTCTTCAGCTCGTCGCTGCCCTTGCGCATGGCGATGGCGGTGCCGTTGCCGAACTCGGCGTAATCGGCGCTCGACAGCAGCGGACCGGCGAGCGAGAGCTGGTCCTTGCGCGCTTCCATCAGCTGTTCCCAAACCGACTGCTCCAGCAGGCCGGCGTCGATGCGGCCGGCATTGAGGTCGTCGGCGATCTGCTCGTTGCGCTCGTAGAGGCGCGGCTCCGACTTCGGCAGATTGGTGCGAACGACGGCTTCGTGGGTGGAGCCGGTTTGCACGCCGATGACCTTGCCTTCCAGCGCGGCTTCAAGGTCTTCGCGCTTTTCGATCTTGGCGAGGTCGCTGCCGGCGGCAACGGCGAAGCGGTAAGGCGGCTCGGCATAGGCGCTGGAGAAATCGACCTGTTCGGCGCGCTCCTCGGTGATCGACATGCCGGAGATGACCATGTCGAACTTGCCGACCTGGAGGGCCGGCAGCAGGCCGTCGAACGCCTGGTTGGTCACGGTGCACTCGGCTTCGATGCGCTTGCACACTTCATCGATCACGTCGCGGTCGAAACCGATGACGTCGCCGGCCTCATTGACCGATTCCCATGGCGGGAAGTCGGCGCTGGTGCCGACGCGCAGATTGTCCGCCATCGCGGTGCCGGCCAGCAGGCAGGCGAGAAGGGAAGAAAGGGCAAGCGTCTTCATGATCTGGTTCCTGTTGAAACGTCGGTCAGCTCCGACCGTGCTGCGTCGCCGTGGCTCGTTCCAGAACGGTCCGGGCCATGGCGATGTCCTGTGTGGCGACGCCGGTGAGATCGGCAATGGTGATGTCTTCCGCCGCGCGGCGTCCCGCTGTCGTTCCTGCTAATACGGCGCCGAGCTCGATGCAATCGTCGCGGCCGATCAAACCCGCTAAACAGGCATGCGAAAACTCGCCATGCCCGAGGCTCTGGGTCTTCATGTCCGATACGCGGACATCGGCGCGCGCGACGAGCGCGGTATCCAGCTCCTGCTTGCCGGGACCGTCGGCGCCCATGGCGGTGATGTGGGTGCCCGGCCGCACCCAGTCCGACCTGACCAGCGGTTCGGTCGACGGGGTGGTTGTGACGATGATGTCGGCCGCGCGGCAGGCGGCTTCGAGGTCGGCGGCAGGCGCGGCATTCAGCCCATCCCGTGCGAGTTCGGCAACGATCGCAGCGGTTTTCTCAGGCGAACGGCCCCAGATGCGGAAGGAGAGCGGCCGGCCGGCAAGGGCTGCCAGCGCGCGGCTCTGGTAGCGCGCCTGTATGCCGGTGCCGACGATCAGCACGTTGTCGGCATCGTCACGCGCCAGTGCCAGCGTGGCCACCGCGCCGCCGATGCCGGTGCGCAGGTCGGTCAGATAGCCCTCGTCGTTCAGGATGGCGCGCACTTCGCCGGTCTCGGCCGAGATGGCGAGGATGATGCCGGTGGAGGAGGGCAGGCCTTTGGCCGGATTGTCGTAGAAGCCGGCGGCAATCTTCACCGCGAAGATCGGGTCGCCGGCAATGTGGCCATACTTGATGTGGCAATCGCCATTGGTGGCAGGGAAGGCGATGTGGCCGACAGGAGGAACGTTGCCGCGCCCATCGGTGATGGCGACATAGGCGTCGCGCACGGCGGCGACGGCCCCTTCATCGACCGTGACGAGTTGTTCGATTTCGGCGCGCGAAAGCTGGATCATGATGGTCCCGGATGATTGAAAAATCGGCTCTTGCAGAGCCTGTGCCTCCCTTGCACACAGTTTCTAACAAGACTTGGACTAAGTTGTCTATAATAAATTTTTTAGTCCATTACCTCGCCTGCGACAGGGCAATCTCGGCCGAGCGAGCCAGAAGCATGGCCGCGGGCAAAATGATGTCGTCGTTGAAGTCGTAGAGCGGCTGGTGCAGGCCGGCATCCTGTCTGAGCGGCCCGTTGCCGATCCACGCATAGGCGCCGGGCAGATGGACGAGGAAGTCGCCAAAATCGTCGCCCGCCATGCTGGGGCGCGTGTCGCCGGGCGCAAGGGTGAGGCCTGCCGCGCTAGCCGCCTGCCGCATGATGTCGCGCTCGGCCGCGGTGTTGACCACGGGCGGGCACAGGAACTCATCGAACTCGACCGCGCTGCGGCAGCCGGCAATGGCGGCGGCAGCGGCGGCGACGCTTTCGACGCGTGAGCGCAGAAGCTTGAGCGTTTCGGTGCGATAGGCGCGCAGCGTCCCGGTCAGCCGCGCTTCCTGCGGGATGATGTTCTGGGCATGGCCGCCCTGGAACGAGCCGACGGTTGCCACAGCACTCTCATGCGGATCGACGGCGCGTGCCACCGCCTGCTGGATGCCCGTCATGAAGTGACCGCCGGCAAGCAGCGGGTCGCCCGCCATGTGCGGCATCGCGCCATGCGCGCCTTCGCCCCGGAAAGTGACCGTGAATTCGCAGGTGCCGGCCATCACCGGTCCGTCATGCACCACGACTTCGCCAGCCGTCAGCCCCGGCCAGTTGTGCAGGCCGAAAATGCGCTGCACAGGGAAACGTTCGAGCATGCCGGCCGCAACCATTTCGCGCGCGCCTCCGTAACGCTCTTCGGCGGGCTGGAAGACGAGATGCACCTTGCCGGCGAAGGCGCGGCTGCGCGCAAGATGGATGCCGGCCGCCAGCAATATGGTCATATGGCCGTCATGCCCGCAGGCATGCATCTTTCCTGCCTGTTGCGAGGCATAGGGCAGTTGCGACAGTTCGGTGATTTCCAGCGCGTCCATGTCGGCGCGCAGGGCAACTGCCTGCCCTTCGCCCTGTCCCCCGATCGTGGCGACGATGCCGTGGCCGCCGATGTTCTCCTCGAACGGAATGTCCGCTTCACGCAGCCTCTCGGCCACATAGGCGGCGGTCCATGCCTCTTCGCGCGCGATCTCCGGATGCGCGTGAAGCGCATGGCGGATGGCGACCAGTTTTTCACGATCTTCGGCAAGCGGGTGAGACACAGGCAGGTGAGACACGGGAAGAACTCCGGATGTACTTTTCTGTCCAATTTGCATATACGGGTACAAAATCCAAGCCGATGCCCGCATAGCCCGCCATTCCGCGATGGTCGCATTCCTAGCGCGTTCGGGGCGGGCAAGGGCGAATTCAGGACGAAAACCATGCCGAAAGCGCCACGACCTTCTTCCGACGCGGCCGGGCATCTCGCCATCTTCCATCCTGTCTGCGACGCCTTTGCGCTGCTGCTTCAGCCGCATGCCGAAGTCGTCCTGCACGATCTGGCCACCGAGACCGTCGCCTACATCGCCAACAACTTCTCCCGCCGCGCGCTGGGCGAGCCGTCACTGTTGCAGGAGATCGACTTTCGCCCGGAAGACCGGATGATCGGCCCCTATGAGAAGGTCAACTGGGATGGCAGGCGCATCAAGTCGATCAGCGCGGTCCTGCGGTCACCGGAAGGCAGGCCGGTCGGCGTGCTGTGCATCAACATGGACGTGTCGCACATTCACGCCGCCATCGAGATGCTGAGCACATTTTCCGGCGTGGCGACCGATCAGGGCAAGCCCACGGCGCTGTTCAAGGACGACTGGCACGAGCGCATCAACGAATATGTCAGCGGCTGGACGCGCCGCCATGGCGTCGCCATCGCGGACATGACCCGCATGCAGAAGCAGCAGCTTGTGCGCGAATTGGCTCAGGACGGCGCCTTCAGCGGCAAGCATGCGGCCGCCTATATCTCGCGGGTGCTGCAGATGGGCCGTGCGACGGTCTACAACTATCTGCGCGACAGCGGGAACTGAAGCACCGCTCCCGGTCTTTTTTCGGGCACGATATGCCCTATCGCGCGCCCGCTGTGGCGAGCGCCTGCTCCATCTCCCTGTAGCCGGCGTTGCGGGCATGCTGCAGCGGCGTCACGCCGTTTCCGTCCGCCAGGTTGACGTCGGCGCCCGCCTTGACCAGCAGGTCTAGGATCTGCTGGTGACGCGGGCCGCCGTCTCCGAGAATGATCGCCTCCAGCAAGGCGGTCCAGCCGAGATTGTTGACATGGTCGACGTCGACGCCGGCCTCGATCAGGGTGCGAACCGTCTCGACATGACCGCGCTCGGCCGCCGGAATAAGCGCCGTGCCGCCAAAGCGGTTGGTGCTCTTCAGGTCCGCCCCATGCACCAGCGTCATCTTGAGGATCTCCAGATGGCCACGCGCGCCGGCATAGAGATAGGGGCTGTCGTCGATCCGGTCCTTCGCGTTGACGTCGGCGCCCGCCTCGATCAGCACCTGTGCAGCCTCGATGGCGTTGGCGTGGGTGGCGGCCAGCAACGCGGTGCGCCCTTCGCTGTCGCGCGCATCGATATCGACGTCCTGTCCGAGCAGCCGGTCGATGGTGTCCGTGTCGTTGCCGGCGGCGGCGATGAAAAGTTCAGTTTCCTGCATGGATTGTCCAGAAGTGATAAGCGGGGAGGCCAGAAGCCCGAAGCAGAAGGCGATGCAGATGGCGAGTGTCTTGCGCATGAATCACCTCGTGAGGGAAGGATGAAGGCGGCAGCCGCCACCGGGAACGGCTTATGAGACGGAAGTCGTATTAGAGACCAGTAAAATATGAATACGCTTCGGTTATTTTGTGTCTCTGATGACAGAGGCTGTCGGCGCGGGCGTCCTCTCTTTTATCGAAGCATCCTGCGATTCTTCAGATATGCCCCTCACGCTGCCGGCAGTTGTTTCTGCGCAGATCATCGCCCGGAAGCCGGCTTCCCTTTCCGGTGATGGGGCAACTCCACAGTCATGCCCGCGCCAAACTGCGCCCCGGCAAGGACGGATCGTGCGGGAAGCCGTGCCGTCCCACCGCCTTTTGTGGCTCCAGATGGCGAAACTGATCTCACCCGCCCCCTTGATGGCGTGTGCCATTCAGCACACTATGCCGTGAAATGCCCGACGCGGAAATTTCATGAGCAACACGCCGACTGCCGCCGCCTATCTTGCCGAGCTTGCCCAGCGCATGGTGCAACTCATGCACCTCAATGCCGATGCCATAGAAGCTGCCGCCGATGCTGTGGAGCGCACCGCGATGGCCGATGGGCTCGCCTATATTTTCGGCACCGGCCACAGCCATATGCTGGCCGAGGAGGCGCATTACCGCGCGGGCGGTCTTGCCCTGACGGTACCGATCCTTTCGTCATCGATGATGCTGCATGAAGGAGCCGTTGCCAGCACGGCGCTGGAACGTTTGCCGGGCGCGGTCGCGCCGGTTCTGAGCCGCTATCCGATCGGTGCGAAGGATGTTCTGTTCATCGTGTCGAACAGCGGCGTCAACGCGGCCACCATCGAGGCGGCCCAGATTGGCAAGGCGCGGGGGGCAACCGTCATTGCCATAACCTCGCAGGACTATTCCCGGCAGGCGGCAAATGGGCGCGTGCGCGTTGCCGACATTGCCGACATCGTGCTCGACAATGGCGCACCGCCCGGCGATGCTGTCGTCGGCGTCCCCGGCTCGAAGCTTCGGGTCGGGCCGATCTCCACGTCCATCGGCGCGGCGCTTCTGAATGCGGTATTCGCGGAAGTTTCCGTGCGCCTGCAATCCGCGCAGGCGGCAGCACCCGTTTATCTCAGTGCCAACATGCCCGGCGCGGCGGAGGTCAACGAAAGCCTCATCGCGCGATACCGCTCACGCAATCCCCACCTGTAAGGATGAAAGCTTGGCGATCGGGCTGAAATGCTTTTCCCCTCAAGGGCAGAAGCCTTCAGTCGTCTTTCAGAACTAAGATCGGGAGAAACCTTCAACCACTATAAAGGTGCAGTTCCGCACCTGTCGGTTGAAAAGGGAATGGTGCCCAGAAGAGGACTCGAACCTCCACGCCTCGCGGCACACGGACCTGAACCGTGCGCGTCTACCAATTCCGCCATCTGGGCTGGTGGCGCTCATGTAAGCGGGCCGGATGATCCTGTCAACGCGCTTTTTTGACCTTGGCGAGATTTAGCCGGTGACATGGCTGGAAGGATGCGCAAAGTCGGTTGCGATTGTCCGGTCGGGCATCGGAAAGTGGTGCCTTGAGCATGTTCCGTCAAAAATTAACCTTTTATTTGCCCTGTACATTTAGCGTGTCTTAACCTTTGGCCGGCCGCTGCGGACGGTCATGAACTGGCAAGCGCGATGAGTGACCGACTGAGCCCCGAGGACTGGAGACGCGAGCGCGCCCTGGCGGCGCTGGCACGCGCCATGCGTGGCGAGGACGAGGATCGCCCCGAGCGTTCGGCCCAGCCGAAGGGGCAGCCTCCGTCGAAGGGTTCGCTTCTGTCGATGGCTCCGCCTGCGGAGGCAGCGAAAACGGCCATGGAAGACGATGCCGAGTGGCGCGCGATGGCAGCCGAACGCCATCGTCTGGCGCGGCTGCGGCGCGAGGCCGGCCGCAGCGAAGCCGGGCAGCCGGTGCCGGATGCCGAAGAGCCGATTCGTTCTCATCATCACGAGGCGCCCGTCCCACCGTTTCGCGCAGGTGCCGTTGTTCCTGAGCCGCCTTTTTCCGAAGCCTCCGTTGCCGAAGTGCAGGGCGCAGGTGTGGTTGAGCCGGAAAATCAGGATTCCGGTGGCCGCGATGTCCCTCGGGAACCTGCCGCTCCACTGCCGCAGGCGGAGCGCGCGCGGCGCATCGGCCTCAGGGAGGGTGTCTTTCGCTCGAAGCCGGCAATCTATCGGCTGACGCTTCTGGGGGCCGTGCTCGGCGTGGCCTGCGCCGTGCTGCTGTGGAAGCAATATGGTGCGCTGATGGCGTTTCTGCCTCTGCTGGGCGTGATCATCGGCCTTGCCGCCGGGCTCCTGCTTGCAATCGTGCGCGGCATGCAAAAAGGGGCAGAGCCTTTGAGCGTGTCGCCCGCGCCCGCAATGCCGTCCTCCCCCGTATCTGTGCCGCCCCCGCCTCTCGGCGACGACGAATCATCCGGGCTTGCTGGCGCTTTCCGCCATCAGCCGGTTGATGACGAGCCTTACGCATCCGGCAGGGCCGCCTATGCCACGGCGCAACCGCCTTCCGTGGAAGAAATCCGTGCCAGCCTGCGCCAGCTCCGCGCAGCGACGCAGGATCTGGCCCGCCGGCGCGACCCGCGCTGATTTCCGGTCTTCCGAAACGCGCCTTTCGGGTTTAGGCATCCCCCGACGCATCGGCACCGCGTCGCGCCGCATCCTGGCGCGACCGGCGGCCGAACAAGTGGAGAAGGGCATGAGCACAGTCATCGATGGCAGGAAAACGGCGGCCGAGGTGGTCGAAAAGGTGAAGGCGCTGACTGCCGATCTCGCCGCGAAAGGGGTTTCCGCGCCCGGTCTTGGCGTGGTGCCCGGACTTGCGGTGGTGATCGTCGGCGAGGATCCGGCCAGTCAGGTCTATGTCGCCAACAAGTCGCGCACCGCGAAGGAATGCGGCTTTCATTCCGTGCAGCACACGCTGGCCACCGACACGGGCGAGGCCGATCTTCTAAAGCTGATCGGCGAGTTGAACGCCGATCCGGCCATCCACGGCATACTGGTGCAGCTTCCGCTGCCCGGCCATATCGACAGCAGCAAGGTCATTCAGGCCATCGCGCCGGAAAAGGACGTCGACGGCTTCACCTACGTCAATGTCGGCAAGCTTGGTGCCGGCGAAGCGGCGACCGCCTTCGTGCCCTGCACCCCGGCCGGCTCCATGCTGCTGATCGAGCGCGTGCGCGGCCGGGATCTGTCGGGCCTGAACGCGGTCGTCATCGGCCGCTCCAACATCGTCGGCAAGCCGATGGCCAATCTGCTGCTGGCGGCCAATTGCACGGTGACGGTCGCGCATTCGCGCACGAAGGATCTGGCAGCACTTGCCCGCACGGCCGACATACTGGTGGCGGCGGTCGGGCGGCCGGAAATGGTGAAGGGCGACTGGGTGAAGCCCGGCGCCACGGTCATCGATGTCGGCATCAACCGCATTCCCGCACCCGAAAAGGGCGAGGGCAGGACAAGACTGGTCGGCGACGTCGACTATGCGCAAGCCGCCGAAGTGGCGGGCGCGATCACGCCCGTTCCGGGGGGGGTCGGCCCGATGACCATCGCCATGCTGATGGCTAACACGGTGGTGTCGGCCTGTCTCGCTGCGGGGCTTGCCCGGCCGGAGTTCTGATCCGTCCGATCAGGCCGCGTTTCCGAAGGCGCTGGCTCCGTGGTCGGCGCGTCCTGCCAGGTGCCGGAAGCCGGCAAACAGCTCTCGCCCGAAGCCGAATTCGTTTTCGGACAGGTCCGGATGCGGTTCGGGCCGCAGTGCCAGATCGGCGGCGGACACCAGAAGCTCCAGCGTGCCAGTGGTCGCGTCGAGCCGCACCACGTCGCCGTCGCGGATCTTGCCGATTACCCCGCCTTCCAGCGCCTCGGGCGTGACGTGGATAGCTGCCGGCACCTTGCCGGAAGCGCCCGACATGCGCCCGTCGGTGACGAGCGCGACGCGCTGGCCGCGGTCCTGCAATATGCCGAGCACGGTGGTGAGCCGGTGCAGTTCCGGCATGCCGTTGGCCTTCGGGCCCTGGAAGCGGATGACGGCGATGAAATCGCCGGTCAGCTCGCCGGCTTTGAAGGCGTCGTTGAGGCCCTGCTGGCTGTCGAAGACGCGCGCCGGCGCCTCGATCACATGCCGTTCCGGCTTGACGGCGGAGGTCTTGATGATGGCGTGGCCGATATTGCCGGCCAGAACCTTGAGGCCGCCGGTCGGCTGGAATGCCTTGGCGAAAGGCGCCAGCACCTTTTCGTCGCCGCTGTCGCGCGGGGCGGGCTCGCGCACCACCGAGCCGTCGGGACCGAGCTTAGCTTCCACCGTATAGGTGCGCAGACCCTCGCCCCACACGGTCTGCACGTCCTCGTGCAGCAGGCCGGCGTCGAGCAGCTCGCGGATCAGGAAGCCCATGCCGCCGGCGGCCGCGAAATGGTTCACGTCGGAAAGTCCGTTCGGATAGACCCGCGCCAGCAGCGGCACGGCTTCGGCAAGATCGGAAATGTCCTGCCATGTCAGCCGGATGCCGGCCGCTGCCGCCATGGCGATGAGGTGGATGGTGTGGTTGGTCGAGCCGCCGGTGGCGTGCAGCCCGACCACGCCGTTGACGATGGCGCGCTCGTCGATCATGCGCCCGGCGGGAATGTAGTCGTTGCCGAGCCGGGTGATGGCGAGCGCCCGCCTGGCCGCTTCCCTGGTCAGTGCGTCGCGCAGCGGCGTGCCCGGATTGACGAAGGAGGCGCCCGGCGTGTGCAGGCCCATGATCTCCATCAGCATCTGGTTGGAATTGGCGGTGCCGTAGAAGGTGCAGGTACCGGGCCCGTGATAGGATTTCGATTCGGCTTCCAGCAGCTCGGCGCGGCCGACCTTGCCTTCGGCATAGAGCTGGCGCACGCGCGCCTTCTCGTCATTGGGCAGGCCCGAGGTCATCGGTCCGGCCGGAATGAACACGGCCGGCAGATGGCCGAAGGTGAGGGCCGCGATCAGCAGGCCGGGCACGATCTTGTCGCAGACGCCGAGGAAGACGGCGGCGTCGAACATGTTGTGCGACAGGCCGACGGCCGCCGCCATGGCGATGACGTCGCGCGAGAACAGCGACAGCTCCATGCCGGGCATTCCCTGTGTCACGCCATCGCACATGGCCGGCACGCCGCCCGCTACCTGCGCGATGCCGCCGGCCTCGCGCGCCGCCTGCTTGATCAGTGCGGGGAAGGTCTCGAACGGCTGGTGGGCGGAGAGCATGTCGTTATAGGCGGTGACGATGCCGAGATTGGGAACGGCATCGCCCGAAAGCGCGGTCTTTTCCTGCGGGCTGCAGACGGCGAAGCCGTGGGCAAGGTTGCCGCAGGAGAGCACCGAACGGTTGGCCGCCTTGCCGGCTGCGTCGGAGATGCGGCCGAGATAGGCCTCGCGGCTGGCGCGCGAGCGCTCCCTGATCCGGTCCGTGATGGCTTGGATGTCGCTTCTGGCTGTCATCGGATTGATCCTTTCGTGGGCCGCCCTGTGCCGGCGGCATGCACCTAGCCCTTGTCGCGGTCAGGGGGCCCAGAACACATTGACCGGGCGTGGCGATGCCTCGATCACCGCCCGGATCGGTTTTCTGTCGTCGCCCTGAATGGCCGCCTGCATGGCCGCTTCGAAGACCGCGCGCTTTTCGGCGCCCTCGATGTGGAGGGCGAGAAAGCCTGCTCCGGTCAGCCGGGGCATGGACAATGTCAGGCGCGGCTCGCCCGCACTGGCTGCTTCGACCGGCAGCACGATGCGCGCATTGTGCGGGTCGAGCAGGTCGGGGAGCGTGTCGGCGTCGGGAAAGAAGGACGCGGTGTGGCCGTCCGTCCCCATGCCGAGCACGGCTGCGTCGAGCGGCCATGGCAGCGTGGCGAGTTCCGCTTCGGCGGCAATTGCTGCATCGGCCGCACTGTCTGCCGCATGATAAAGCGGCGCGAAGCGGGCGGCGGAGGCCGCATTGCGCAGGAGCGTATCGGCCACCAGCGCCGCATTTGAGCGCGGCGAGGAAGGCGGCACGAAGCGTTCGTCCACCAGCGTCACCGTCACCTTGTCCCATGCGATCGGGCGGCTGGAAAGTGCTGCGAAAAAGCGCCCCGGCGTGGTGCCGCCGGAGACGGCGAGAAAGCCAGCACCGCGGCGTTCGATGGCTGCGCTAAGTGTTTCCGCCACCCGGTCGGCCAGAGTTTCGGCCAGTGCCTCGCGGTCCGAAAACGCGGTCCAGTCGTAGCCCTGTGTCGCCGCTTGTGCTGTCTCCTGCGCCGTCATCGTCAGGTGCTTTCGTGCCAGGTGCGCCCGTCGCGCTCGATCAGCGCGATGGAGGCGGATGGGCCCCAGGTGCCGGCAGTATAGCCCTGCACCTCCTGCCGCGATCCTTCCCATGCCTGCTGGATCGGATCGATCCAGCTCCACGCCGCCTCGACCTCGTCGCGGCGCATGAACAGGGTCTGGTTGCCGCGCACCACATCCATGATGAGGCGCTCGTAAGCATCCGGCGCGCGGCCCTTGAAGGATTGCGCAAAGCTCATGTCGAGCGGAATCTGCCGCAGCCGCATGCCGCCGGGGCCGGGATCCTTGATCATGATGAACTGCTTGACGCCCTCGTCCGGCTGCAGGCGGATGACGAGCTGGTTGGCGAAGATCGGTCCCGCCCCGTCGCCGAAGATGGAATGCGGGATCGGCTTGAACTCGATGACGATCTCGGAGACGCGGGTGGCCAGCCGCTTGCCGGTCCTGAGATAGAACGGCACGCCCGCCCAGCGCCAGTTCTCGATCTCGGCGCGGATGGCGACGAAGGTTTCGGTGCCGCTCTCGCTGCCCAGCTCCTCGACATAGCCTTTGACCGGGCCGCCGGCGGAGGCGCCGGCGCGGTACTGGCCGCGCACCGTGTGCCTTGGGGCCTCGTTGCCGTTGATGCGCTTCAGCGCGCGCAGCACTTTCAGCTTCTCGTCGCGCACGGCATTGGCCTCCATCGATGCGGGCGCCTCCATGGCGACGAGGCAGAGCAGTTGCAGCAGATGGTTCTGCACCATGTCGCGCAGCGCGCCGGCCTTGTCGTAATAGGTGACGCGATCCTCAAGCCCCACCGTCTCGGCCACGGTTATCTGCACATGGTCGATATGGGCCGAGTTCCACAGGGGCTCGTAGAGCGCATTGGCGAAGCGCAGCGCCATCAGGTTCTGGACCGTCTCCTTGCCGAGATAGTGGTCGATGCGGAAGATCTGGCTTTCGCGGAAGTTCTCGCCGACGAGATCGTTGAGTTCCCGCGCCGAATCGAGGTCGCGTCCGAGCGGCTTTTCCAGCACGATGCGCGAGGCGGGCGTGATGAGGTCGTGTGATTTCAGGTTGCGCGAGATGTCGCCGAACAGGGACGGCGCCACCGCCAGATAGAAGGCGCGGATCGTCTTGCTGTCCCCGATCGCGGCCTTCAGGTTGTCGAAGCCGTCGCCGCTGACCGCATCAGCGGCTACATAGGAGAGGCGGGCAAGAAACTCATCCAGCTCCGCCTTGTCGATATATTCGGGCGCGACATGCTCTTCGATGGCCTTGCGGGCGAAGGTGCGGAACTCGTCGTCGCTCATCTTCGTGCGCGAGGTGCCGATGATCCGCGTCGGCTCGGAAAACTGGTGGTCGCGCTGCCGGTGATAGAGCGAGGGCAGAAGCTTGCGCTCCGACAGGTCGCCGGTGCCGCCGAAGATGATGAAATCGAAGGGATCGACGGGGATGATCTGACTGGTCATGACGTATCCGTTCTGTCTCGCGTCGGGCGATGACGCTGATATAATCTAATCGATTTAATTTGGCCAGTGCCATGGCGTCGCATTGCTGCGATTGTTACGAATCCCGCTGAGCGGATTCGATGATAGCGGATGCCGGCGCGATCCGGTCATCCCGTTATTCTAGGGCGCGGCAAGGCCGGAACCAGAGAGAACATGCGACATGGTGCCAGTGGCAGCGTGCAGCAGTCGATGAATAATCGTCAGTCAGAATGAAAGAGCAGGACATGAGATTGAAGGACAAGGTCGCGGTAGTGACCGGGGCAGCAGCAGGATTTGGCGAGGGCATCGCCCGGCGGTTCGCGCAAGAGGGCGCGAAAGTCGTTGTCGCCGATCTCAATGCGCGCGGCGCGGCCGAGCTGGCCGATGACATCGGGCACGACGCGATCGCCGTCACCACCGACGTTTCCAAGCGCGCCGATGTCGAACAGATGATCTATGCGGCCAAGAACGCCTTCGGCCGGGTCGACATCGTCGTCAACAATGCCGGCTTCACCCATCGCAACGGCGATCTTCTGAATGTCGACGAGCCGACCTTCGATCTGATCACGGCGGTCAACATGAAGGCGATCTATTACAGCACGCTGGCGGTGGTGCCGACCATGCAGCGGCAGGGTGGCGGCGTCATCCTCACCACGGCATCGACGGCCGGCCTGCGGCCGCGTCCGGGACTGACATGGTACAACGCCTCCAAGGGCTGGGCGATCACCGCCACCAGGTCGATGGCCGTGGAGCTTGCGCCGCATAACATCCGCGTCAACTGCCTGTGCCCGGTGGCGGGCGATACGGCGATGCTTGAGCGTTTCATGGGCTCCGACACGCCGGAGCTGCGCGAGAAGTTTCGTGCTTCGGTGCCGCTGGGACGGCTGTCGACGCCGCTCGATGTCGCCAACGCCGCGCTGTGGCTGGCTTCCGACGAGGCGGCCTTCATCACCGGCGTGGCGCTGGAGGTCGATGGCGGCCGCTGCGTCTGAAACATCTCAGCCCGGACGCCAAAAGGCATTTGAATGGATGCCGGTCGCCCTGCTCAGTCGCGGTCCAGAAAGTCCTTGTAGATGAAGCCGCGCTGATCCTTGTGAATGATCTCGCACCATGAATCGCAGGAGATCACCTTGACCTCGGTTCCGCCGGGAATGGTGCCGATGGCATCGCCGCCGGGGCCGGCGCGGAAGGTGACGCCGCGGATGATGCGGCCATTGCCGGCAGCCGTTTTCTGAGCGGCGGCCTTCTGAGCCGGTGGGCTCGGCCGGGTTGCCGGAATAGCGGCTGTCTGCGTGCCGGTGCTCTCCGATTCGGGAGGCGTGGCCGGTTCTTGCCCGGCATCGGGGACGATTATGGCAGCGGCTGCCTGCTGGTCGATCTCGGGAACCTTTGGCTCCGGCATCAGGGCCAGCGGCTGGATTTCGGGCTCGGGGGCCGTGTCGGCCACCGCAACGGGTGCCAGCGGGGCAGGATCCGGCGCTGCAGGGTTCTGTGCGGTCACTGGCGCTGCTTCTGGTGCTATTTCCTGTGGCGCTGCCCGGGCCAGAACCGGCTTGTCCGCGCGGGGCAGCGTGAACCAGAAAGCAGTGACTGCAATGGCGATGAAGACAAGGCTGCCGATCCCGGCAATGACGAGATGCGAATGCTCCTTGATCTGGTGCCAGCCAGATGGTGGTGCACTATACCCATACTGAACCGAACGCTGCCGTCTCGGTTTGCCGAAAACCGGTAGACCTCTCACTTCGCAGACTCCAAAGAACCGGCCGTCCGCACAAGAGCCCCGTCCTCCTGTGCAGCGGTCCTGGATGTACCTGAATGTCGCCGCGCTTTGGCTGCAACAGATCACGTACGGGCGTCATGTTAAAGTAAATTGTGGCATCACTGCGCATGAACCATGCCAATTACAGCCATAATCGTAGCAAAACTTGTGGCCGTGGCGTTTTCATAGGAAAAGCGCAGAGTTCCAGATCGATCGGATGTCGAATCGTGCGTTTCCGGCTTGCCGCAGTTGTCGTCGTTTTTCTTGCCGCTTTGCTGCCCGCTGCAAAGGCGCAGGAGCCTGTCATTCCGCAATTGTGGGATGCAAAGGAACGGCTCTCAAAACCGGATCTGTCGGCATTGCCGCGGCTGCGGTTTCTGACCACGACGGATTTTCCGCCGTTCAACTTCCTCGACGGTCAGGGCCGGCTGTCGGGTTTTCATGTCGATCTTGCCCGCGCCATTTGCGCCCGGCTGGAGCTTGCCGACAAATGCCAGATACAGGCTGTTCCATGGGACGAACTGCAGGGCGCGCTGGAACTGGGCGAGGGTGAGGCCATCATCGCGGGCCTGGCCGCGACAGCGGAAACACGCACCGCCTACGCCTTCTCGCGCCCCTATCTGCAGTTTCCCGCGCGGTTTGCCGTGCAGAAATCGCGGGCTCCATCGGAGCCTGTGCAGGACAGTCTCAGGGGCAGGCCGGTCGGCGTTGTGGCGGGCTCGGCGCATGAGCGCATGCTGCGCGATTACTTTGGAGCGGTCACGGTCGTTCCCCTGCCGGACGAGGATGCCCTGCAAGCCGAGCTGAAGGCCGGGCGCATCGATGCCGCCTTTGGCGACGGCATGCGCCTGTCGTTCTGGCTGGCCGATGCGGCTTCGGAAAAATGCTGCCGCTTTGCGGGTGGCCCGCTGATCGCGCCCGAATATCTCGGCACGGGGCTGGCGATTGCCACCCGCGCCGGCGATGCGCTGCTGCCTGCGGCTCTGGATTACGCATTGCAGGACATTGCGGCGAAAGGCACTTTTGCCGAACTCTACCTGCGCTATTTCCCGGTCGGCTTCTACTGAGGTCCGTAAGCCTTTTCTAAGTAAGCAACAGCTTACTTTTCATTCGAAGACGATAGCGGGACCGCCGGAGCCGGCGTTCTTTTCCTCCTCTAGGCGCTGCCAGACCTTTGCGGCGATGTCGCGGTAGATGCGCGCTTCCGGCCCCTCCGGACGGCTGACGGTAACCGGCTTTCCGGCGTCCGAGCTTTCGCGGATGCCCATTTCGAGCGGCACCTCGCCGAGGAAGGCGACACCAAGCCGCTCCGCTTCGCGCCGCGCGCCGCCATGGCCGAAAATATCGTAGCGCTTGCCGGTATCGGGGGCGATGAAATAGCTCATGTTCTCGACGATGCCGAGCAGCGGCACGTCCACCTTCCGGAACATGTTGAGGCCCTTGCGGGCGTCGATCAGGGCAAGGTCCTGCGGCGTCGAGACGATGACGGCGCCGGCCAGCGGCACCTGCTGGGCCATGGTCAGCTGTGCGTCGCCGGTGCCGGGAGGCATGTCCACCACCAGCACGTCGAGCTGGCCCCATTCCACCTCGCGCAGCATCTGGGTCAGCGCCGAGACGACCATCGGCCCGCGCCAGATCATCGGCGTTTCCTCGTCGACGAGGAAGCCCATCGACATGACCTTGAGGCCGTAATTCTGCATCGGCTTCAGGATCTTGCCGTCGGCGCTCTCGGGGCGGCCATGGATGCCGAGCAGTTTGGGCATCGACGGGCCATAGATGTCGGCATCGAGCACGCCCACCTTCAGCCCGTTGGCGGCAAGGCCGAGCGCGAGGTTCACCGACGTGGTCGATTTGCCGACCCCGCCCTTGCCGGAGGCGACGGCGACGATGGCCCCGATGCCGGGAACGCCGCGCTTGCCCGGGCTGCGCGACGGCGGCGCCGGCTGCGGCGCGCGCGCTGAGGAAGGTGTCGGGCGAGGTTGCGGGGTCGGACGTGCAGGTGGCGCCGCTTCCATGCCGCCGCCTTTCTTCTCTGCCGTCAGCGTCACCACTGCGCCGTTGACGCCGGGAATGGCCTTCACCACGCGCTCCGCTGCGGCCCGCAACGGTTCCATGTGGTCGGCACGTTCGGCCGGAACGGTGATGGAGAAAAACACCTTGCCGTCGGCGATGAAAATCTCCGACAGCATGCCGAGATCGACGATGTTGCCGGAAAAATCCGGCCCGCTCACGCTTCTCAGTCGCTCGGTGACAACTTCCTTGGTGACGGACATTGCTTGTACCTCATGCCTGGGGCCTGTTGCCGCCAGATCGCCGTGCGTCCGTCCGGACGCACAAAGGACGATCTGAATTATTGATGGAGCATCGGTATAGCCGAAAACCGGATCCCACTTTTCGGTCCGATGCTCTAGCCAGTGATGAGATACTGCATAAGCCGGCCCGCTCCAAGCGCTGCCGGCTGCGTCATCCTGCCAGCTGTATCAGATAATAGGTGACGGCCGAAATGATCGCCGTTGCCGGAAGCGTCACCACCCAGGCGATTACGATATTGCCGGCAATGCCCCAGCGCACCGCCGAAACGCGGCGCGCCGCACCCACGCCGATTATGGCGCCGGTGATGGTGTGGGTGGTCGAAACCGGAATGCCGAGCCAGGTGGCGCCGAACAGGGTGATCGCCCCGCCGGTCTCGGCGCAGAACCCCTGCATCGGGTTCAGCCGGGTGATCTTGGAACCCATCGTGTGCACGATGCGCCAGCCGCCGAACAGCGTGCCCAGCGCCAGAACCGCCTGACAGCTCAGCACCACCCACAGCGGCACGTAGAAGGTATCGCCCAGCATGCCCTGCGAGTAGAGCAGCACGGCGATGATGCCCATCGTCTTCTGCGCGTCGTTGCCGCCATGGCCGAGCGAGTAGAGCGAGGCGGAAATGAATTGCAGCACGCGGAACGAGCGGTCGACCGCGAACGGGGTCTGGCGCACGAAGAGCCATGACACGATCAGGATCAGCACAAGAGCGAGAACGAAGCCGGTGAGCGGCGACAGCACGATGGCGGACGTGGTCTTGAGAACACCCGTCCACACCACGGCGCCGGTTCCGGCCTTGGCGATGCCCGCCCCCAGCAGGCCGCCGATCAGCGCATGCGAACTGCTCGATGGAATGCCGGCAAGCCATGTGATGATGTTCCACGCGATCGCCCCTGCAAGGGCCGCGAAGATCACGCCGGGCGTGACGATGTCGGCATCGACAATGCCGGTTCCCAGCGTCTCGGCCACATGCAGGCCGAAGAACAGGAAGGCGATGAAGTTGAAGAAGGCGGCCCACATCACCGCATATTGCGGCCGCAGCACCCGCGTGGAGACGATGGTCGCGATGGAGTTCGCGGCATCGTGCAGCCCGTTGAGGAAATCGAAGAACAGGGCGACGCCGATCAGGCCGATCAGCAGCGGGAGGGCGATTGTGGCGTCCATGTCGGATCAGACGTTCTCGATGACGATGCCGGAAATCTCGCTCGCCACGTCCTCGAAACGGTCCACGACCTTTTCAAGCTGGTTGTAGAGTTCCGAGCCGACGAAATAAGCCAGTGCGTCCCCCTTCGCGTGACGGCGGTAGAGGTCGCGCAATCCGCGCTCATACAGATCGTCGGAGCGCTCTTCCACCTTCACCACTTCCTCAGCGATCTCGCTGAGGCGATGCACGTTCTGGCCGACCTTGTTGAGCAGGGGAACGGCTTCGGCGACCAGCCTCGCGGCTTCGACAACGGCGACGCCCATTTCCTGCATCAGCGGATCGAACTCGGTCTGCTCGAAGCGGCGTACGGTCTTGACCGTCTTGTGCATCATGTCGATGGCGTCATCCATCGACTGAATGAGATCCTGAATGTCGCTGCGGTCGAAGGGTGTGATGAAGGAGCGGCGCACTGCCAGCATCACCTCGGCGGTGATGAGGTCGGCCTCTTTCTCCAGACGCACGATCTCGTCGGCATTCCTGTCGACATCTTTTCCGGCAAGCAGTTGCTGCAGGGCTTCGGCGGCCCCCACAACAGCATGGGAATGACGTTCAAAGAGATCGAAGAACTTGTCCTCGCGCGGAAGCATTTTCCGGAACCAGCCAAGCATGTCGGATCTTTCGTCGGTTATCGATGTTTCCCCTTAACGCCGGTTTGCCGGAACGCAAACACATAGTCGGCTGAAAAATGTGGAAGTTCGGCTCAAATTTCGTCTTTTGACGGATGACTTGCGAAGCCGGGCAATTTCACAGACCCTAGAGGCAAAGATCGCCAGTCAGGCTTCGGGTTCGCATGATCGACAAGCTGGAATTCTTCATCGCCCTTGCCCGTGAGGAGCATTTCGGCCGCGCGGCTGAAATCTGCGGCGTCACGCAGCCCACCCTTTCGGCGGCGATCAAGCAGCTTGAGGACCAGCTCGGCGTCATGCTGGTCAAGCGCGGTTCGCGCTTCCAGGGGCTGACGGCGGAGGGCGATCAGGTACTGGTGTGGGCTCGCCGCATCGTCGGCGACGCACACGCCATGCGCGAGGAAATGCGCGCGGCGCGGCACGGCCTGTCGGGGCGCATCCGCATAGCCGCCATCCCGACCGCGCTGGCGATGATGCCGCGCCTGACGACGCCGTTCCGCGAAAAGCATCCGGGCGTGACGTTCTCGATCATGTCGCGCACGTCGATCGAAATCCTGTCGCTGCTCGGCAATTTCGAGATTGACGCCGGCATCACCTATCTCGACAACGAGCCGCTTGGCCGCGTGACCAGCGTGCCGCTCTATCATGAGCGCTATCAGCTCATCACCTCGGCCGGCAATCCGCTGGCCGAGCGGGAGAAGGTGACGTGGAAGGAGGTTAGCCGGCTGCCGCTCTGTCTGCTGACGCCAGATATGCAGAACCGCCGCATCATCGACCAGCATCTGGCCGAGGCCGGGGTGCAGATGCGGCCCACGCTGGAATCGAATTCCATGATCGTGCTGTTCTCGCATATCCGCACCGGCAAATGGTCGTCGATCATGCCGCTCACCCTCACCGAGACCCTTGGCTTCGCCGAGCCGATCCGTGCGATTCCCATTGTGGAACCGGATGCCAGCCACATTGTCGGTCTCGTCGTGGGACCACGCCTGCCGCACACGCCTCTGGTTTCGGGCCTGCTGGACGAGGCAAGGGCGCTGGCCCGGTTTTTTCAGCGCGAAAGATAATTCAGTATTTCCTTGTAGTTATGTTATTTCACTGACTGTTGATAGGAAACTTCTATCACTTGACGGAAAGTGACTATTGATCAGAGCGTTATTCTCTGATTGCATAACGCTATGGCGAAGGGAGATCGCCGGGAATTCAGGGAGGGCGCTGCATGGTCATGCAGAGCGCAGGTACCGGGATCGAAGCGCAGGTTGCGTCGATCGTCGATGGCATGAGAGGCATGGAGGGGCCGCTTCTGCCCATCCTGCACGAGGTGCAGGAGGAGTTCGGCTATGTGCCGCAGGAAGCCCTGCCGGTTATCGCCAAGGCCCTCAACCTGTCGCGTGCCGAGGTTTATGGCGTCGTTTCCTTCTATCACGACTACCGCAGGGAGCCGGCCGGCCGCCATGTGCTGAAGGTCTGCCAGGCCGAATCCTGCCAGTCGATGGGCTCTGACGAGGTCGCTGCACGTTTCAAGCAGGCGCTCGGCATCGGCTTTCACCAGACCACCCCCGATGGGCGGGTGACGCTGGAGCCAGTCTATTGCCTCGGCATGTGCGCCTGCTCGCCGGCCGCCATGCTCGACGGCGAGGTCATCGGCCGCATCGATGCCGCGCGCGTCGACGAGATCATCGCGGAGGTGCGCCGGTGAAGCCAGTCATCTACATCCCCGGCGATTCAGGCGCGCTGGCACTCGGAGCCGACAAGGTCGCAGCAGCCATTTCCGCCGAGCTGAAGGAGCGCGGCATCGAGGCAAAGATCGTGCGCAACGGTTCGCGGGGCGCCTACTTTCTGGAGCCCATGGTCGAGGTCGGGACCGATGCGGGCCGTGTCGCTTACGGTCCGGTGCGCCCGTCTCAGGTAAAGGGCCTGTTCGATGCCGGCTTCCTGACCGGCGGCGCACATGAGCTGTCGCTGGGCGACCCGGAAAAAATCCCGTTCTTCGCGCGCCAGACGCGGCTGACCTTCGCCCGCTGCGGCATCACCGATCCGTTTTCGCTGGAGGATTACGAGCGCCATGGCGGGCTTGCCGGCCTGCGCAAGGCTGCCGCGATGGCTCCCCTCGACATCGTGACCGAGGTGACGGAATCGGGCCTGCGCGGGCGCGGCGGCGCCGGCTTCCCCACCGGCATCAAGTGGAAAACGGTGCTCGATACGGATGATGTGCGCAAATACATCGTCTGCAACGCCGACGAAGGCGATTCCGGCACCTTTGCCGATCGCATGATCATGGAGGGCGATCCCTTCGTGCTGATCGAGGGCATGGCGATCGCCGGCCTTGCCACCGGCGCGACCAAGGGCTTCCTCTACACCCGTTCCGAATATCCGCATGCCATAGCCGCCATGCGCCGGGCCGTGGAAATCGCACGGCGCGCGAAAATCCTGGGGCCGGATGTGATGGGCTCGGGCCGCGCCTTCGACATGGAAGTGCGCGAGGGCGCCGGCGCCTATGTCTGCGGCGAGGAAACGGCGCTGCTCGACAGTCTCGAGGGCAAGCGCGGCATGGTGCGCGCCAAGCCGCCGCTGCCGGCCCACAAGGGCCTGTTCGGCAAGCCGACGGTGATCAACAACGTCATCAGTCTCGCCTCCGTGCCGATCATTCTCGACAAGGGCGCCGCCTACTATAAGGACTTCGGCATGGGCCGCTCGCGCGGCACCATCCCGATCCAGATCGCCGGCAACATCCGCTATCCCGGCCTGTTCGAAACCGCCTTCGGCCTGACGCTCGGCGAAATCGTCGACGACATCGGCGGCGGCGCCGCGACCGGCCGCCCGGTCAAGGCGGTGCAGGTGGGCGGACCGCTCGGCGCCTATTTCCCGCGCGATCTGTTCGATACGCCCTTCGACTACGAGGCCTTCGCGGCCAAGGATGGCCTGATCGGCCATGCCGGTATCACCGTCTTCGACGACAGTGCCGATATGCTGAAGCAGGCGCGCTTCGCCATGGAGTTCTGCGCGATAGAGAGCTGCGGCAAGTGCACGCCCTGCCGTATCGGTTCCACGCGCGGTGTCGAGGTGCTGGACAAGCTGGCCGCCGGGATTGCGCCGGACAACCAGATCGAACTCGTCACCGACCTGTGCAACACCATGAAGTTCGGCTCGCTCTGCGCGCTGGGCGGTTTTACGCCCTATCCGGTCATGAGTGCGCTGACCCACTTCCCCGAAGATTTCAGGCCGGCGCCGATGCGGGAGGCCGCTGAATGACGACGCAGGATAAGGTCAGGGGTCCGGCTTCCTACTTTCCGTCGATCGAGCAAAAGTACGGAAAGCCGATCTCGCACTGGAAAGACCTTATCAAAAGCCAGACCGGCAAGAAGCACATGGAGCTTGTCGCTTGGCTGAAGGAAACGCATGGCCTCGGCCATGGCCACGCCAACGCGCTTGTCGCTGATACGCTCGCGGCACGCAAAGGCAAAGACTGAACCGGCGCCGGAAGAGCGCTGCTTTCAAGGGGAGTCTCGACATGGGTCTCGTTCACGAAACCGACTACGGCACACCTGAATCGCGGGCCGAAAAGCAGGTCACGCTGATTGTCGACGGCAAGCCGGTCACGGTTCCGGAAGGAACCTCGATCATGCGCGCTTCGATGGAGGCGGGGGTCGAGATTCCGAAGCTGTGCGCCACCGACATGCTGGACTCCTTCGGCTCCTGCCGCATCTGCCTGGTGGAGATCGAGGGCCGCAACGGAACGCCCGCTTCCTGCACCACGCCGGTGGGCGAAGGCATGGTCGTCCACACCCGCTCCGACCGGCTCGATGCCATCCGCAAGGGTGTGATGGAGCTTTACGTTTCCGATCATCCCAGCGGCTGGAATGAACAGCGCGGCACCGGCCAGAGCGAATTCGACAAGGTGGCGGCCACCGTCGGGCTCGACCAGAATCGCTACGGTCTGGATGGGCGCAACCACGTTGCGCCCGGCAACGGATCACTTAACATCGACTATCTGGTCCGCGACGAAACCAACCCCTATTTCACCTATGATCCTTCCCAGTGCATCGTCTGCTCGCGCTGCGTGCGGGCCTGCGAGGACGTGCAGGGCACCTTCGCGCTGACCATCGATGGCCGGGGCTTCGATTCCCGCATCACCCCCGGCATGCACGAGGACTTCGTGGAGTCCGAATGCGTGTCCTGCGGCGCCTGCGTGCAGGCCTGCCCCACCGATGCGCTGCGCGAAAAGACCGTTCTCGAACACGGCATGCCGGAGCGCTCCGTGGTCACAACCTGCGCTTATTGCGGCGTCGGCTGCTCGTTCAAGGCTGAGGTCAAGGGCGATGAGGTGCTGCGCATGGTGCCCTACAAGGGCGGCGAGGCCAATCATGGCCACAGCTGCGTCAAGGGCCGCTTCGCCTATGGCTATGCCACGCACAGAGACCGCATCCTGAAGCCGATGATCCGCGAGCGGATTTCCGATCCGTGGCGCGAGGTGAGCTGGGAGGAGGCGATCAGCCACGCGGCAAGCGAGTTCCGCCGCATCCAGTATCAGTACGGCCGCGCCTCCATCGGCGGCATCACCTCCTCGCGCTGCACGAACGAAGAAACCTACCTCGTCCAGAAGCTGGTGCGTCAGGGCTTCGGCAACAACAATGTCGACACCTGCGCCCGCGTCTGCCATTCGCCGACCGGCTATGGCCTCGGTCAGGCCTATGGCACATCGGCAGGAACGCAGGACTTCGATTCGGTTGAGGAAAGCGATGTCATCGTCGTCATCGGCGCCAATCCGACCGATGCGCATCCCGTGTTCGGCTCGCGCATGAAGAAGCGCATCCGCGAAGGCGCGCGTCTGATCGTCATCGATCCGCGCCGCACCGATCTCGTCAAGAGCCCGCATATCAGGGCGGATTACCATCTGGCGCTGCGGCCCGGCACCAATGTCGCCATGCTCACCGCGATTGCCCATGTCATCGTCACCGAAGGTCTGGTGAACGAGCAGTTCGTACGCGAGCGCTGCGAATGGGATGCTTTTCAGGACTGGGCCGAATTCGTCGCCGACGAAGCCAACAGCCCTGAAGCAATCGCCGACTACATCGGTGTGCCTGCCGAAGACATCCGCGGGGCCGCGCGCCTCTACGCCACCGGCGGCAACGGCGCGATCTATTACGGCCTCGGCGTGACCGAGCACAGCCAGGGCTCGACCTCGGTGATGGCCATCGCCAACCTCGCCATGGCGACCGGCAATATCGGCCGCCGCGGCGTCGGCGTGAATCCGCTGCGCGGTCAGAACAATGTGCAGGGCTCCTGCGACATGGGTTCGTTCCCGCACGAGCTGCCGGGCTATCGCCACATCTCAGGCGATGCCACCCGCGCCATTTTCGAGGAACTGTGGGGCGTCAAGCTCGACAACGAGCCGGGCCTGCGCATTCCCAACATGCTGGATGCCGCCGTCGACGGCACCTTCAAGGGCATCTATGTGCAGGGCGAGGACATTCTCCAGTCCGATCCCGACACGCATCACGTCGCCGCCGGCCTCGCGGCCATGGAATGCGTGGTGGTTCAGGACCTGTTCCTGAACGAGACCGCCAACTATGCCCATGTGTTCCTGCCGGGTTCGACCTTCATGGAGAAGGACGGCACCTTCACCAATGCCGAACGCCGCATCAACCGCGTGCGCAAGGTGATGGAGCCGAAAGCCCGTTATGCGGACTGGGAGGCGACGCAGGAACTGGCGCGCGCCCTCGGTTTCGACTGGAACTACACCCACCCTTCGCAGATCATGGATGAAATCGCGGCCACGACGCCGAGCTTCGCCAATGTGTCCTACGAGCTGCTGGAGAAGATGGGCTCCGTGCAGTGGCCCTGCAACGACAGCGCGCCTGAAGGCACGCCGATCATGCATCTCGACGGCTTCGTGCGCGGCAAGGGCAAATTCATCCGCACCGAATATGTGGCGACCGACGAGAAGACGGGTCCGCGCTTCCCGCTGCTGCTCACTACCGGCCGCATTCTGTCGCAATATAATGTCGGCGCACAGACGCGGCGCACGGACAATGTCGTGTGGCATGACGAGGACCGGCTGGAAATCCATCCCCACGATGCCGAGCATCGCGGCATCCGCAACGGCGACTGGGTGCGCGTGGCAAGCCGCGCCGGCGAGACGACGCTGCGGGCGCTGATCACGGACCGGGTCTCGCCGGGCGTGGTCTACACCACATTCCACCATCCGCTGACACAGGCCAATGTCGTCACCACCGACTATTCGGACTGGGCGACCAACTGTCCCGAATACAAGGTCACTGCCGTGCAGATCATGCCGTCCAACGGCCCGAGCGACTGGCAGGTCGAGTATGAGGAGCAGGCCCGCCGCAGCCGGCGCATCGCGCCGCTGGCCGCTGCCGAGTGAAAAAGCGGGTGAACAGGTGCGGCGGGGCAGGGAAGACGCAGGACGGTGCATGATGCTATGGTTGCGCCATGACACGTTCTGACACTGTGCTTTCCCAAACCTGTTCTCCAGCCACGTCCGATGGCGTTGAAGACCCGCGCCCTGTCGTCACCGCGACGCGGCGCATCACCCACCGTGCCGAGGGTATCGCGGCAGCCGATCGCATGGTGCCGGAGGAGACGCCGATCGCGCTCTCGTATGGTGGCACCACCCATGCGGTGATGATGGCTTCGCCCGCCGATTTCGAGGATTTCGCGCTCGGCTTTTCCATAACCGAGGGCATTGTCGCGGCGGCCGGCGAGATCGACGCGGTGGAGGTTCAGGATCTGGGAGCTGGCATCGACATCCAGATCCGCCTGCGCGACAGCGCCAACAGGCGCTTCGAAGCCCGGCGTCGCCGGCTCGCCGGCCCGGTTGGCTGCGGCCTGTGCGGCATCGAGTCGATCGAGGAGGCGATGCGCAGCGTGGACGAGGTGGATGCCTCGCAGCTCAGGCTGACGCCCGATGACATCACCCGCTCGGTGCGGCTTCTGTCGGGCCTGCAGCCGATGCACCGGCAAACGGGCGCCGTTCATGCAGCGGGCTTCTATCTGCCAGGCAAGGGCGTGGTCATGGCCCGCGAGGATGTGGGCCGCCACAACGCGCTGGACAAGCTCGCCGGTGCGCTGTCACGGGAAGGCATTTCCGGGCAGGGTGGTGCGGTGGTCGTGACCTCGCGCGTTTCCGTCGAAATGGTGCAGAAAACCGCTGCCATCGGCGCGCCCTTCATCATCGCCGTCTCCGCGCCGACGGCGCTTGCTATAAGAACCGCCGAAGCCGCAGGCATGACGCTGATCGCGCTGGTGCGCGGCGATGATTTCGACATCTTCACCCATCCCGATCGCGTCGTTACCGGAGGTGCCCGGCATGTCGCCTGACAAGCTCGTCTACCAGGCCAATCAGATCGCCCGGTTCTTTCACTCAAAGCCGCATGAAGAGGGTGTCGCCGGCATTGCCGAGCACATCAACAAGTTCTGGGAGCCGCGCATGCGCCGCCAGTTCTTCGAGCTCATCAGGGCTGGAGATGCGGGTTTCGACACTCTGGTCGTCGAGGCCGCTGCGCATATCCGTCCGCCCCCGGCAGCCGAAAAGGTCGCTGGCTGACGCCATCGGAGGTTTCGCAAAAGGATCGGCCCGGATCTATCCGGCCGGAGGCGGTTCCGGAGCGTCCTTCACGCCAATTTGATTCGGGGCGCTGTCCGCCATGGCGATGAGCGCATCGAGAAGGATCTGCCGCTCGTTTTCGCTGAGCGCGTGAAATTCAAACAGCGTCATGCTGCGCAGGCCCTCGATTGCCAGATAGACAACAAGCAGGGCTTGCAGATCCGGCGTTTTCGTCTTCAGCCGTTCGAAAAGCTGGCGCTTGAAGGATTTGATTGGCGTCAGGAATTCGGGATCCTGGGCGATTGCGGAGAAAATCCAGGAGGCTGAAGCTTCAGCCTCCTGACACTCCTCCATCGAAAGCCGGATATAGGCGCGCAGCAGGTTTTTTTGCGAATCGGCAGCGTGAGCATCTTCCAGAGAAGCCTGAAAGTCCTGCAAATGCTGCTCCACAAGCGCCTGCATGAGTTTTGCCTTGCTCGGGAAATTGTAAAGCAGTCCGCCTTTCGATATACCCGCACGGCTGGCAACAGCGTCGAGCGAGAGATTGCCGGGGCCGGCTTCTCGCGCTACATCCGCTGCTGCAGCAAGGATTTTATCGCGTGAATTGGACTTTCTGGGTTTCATGAGCTTTCCCATACGAAGCCTGAACCCAATTGACAATACCGTCCGGACGGTACAGTAGAGATTCCCGAATTTACCCCACGCCGTCCGAAAGCCTGTTCCAGACCAGCCGACCGAGAGGGACTACCTTGATCAAGCGCTTCATCATCGCATTCATCCTGCTTGTGGTCGTCTGCGGCGGCATAGTCGGATTCAACCTGTTCCGCGACAAGGCGATTCAGGATTTCTTCGCCAACATGCCGGTCAATCCCGTGGCTGTGTCGACTTTCAAGGTCGAGCCGATCACCTGGACGCCGAAGCTTGAGGCCATCGGCACGGTCGCGGCCGCGCAGGGCGTCGACCTGACCGTGGAAACGACGGGTATCGTCAAGGAAATCCTGTTCAAGGCCAATGACAAGGTCGAGCAGGGTCAGGTGCTGGTGCGGCTCGACGATGCCGTTCAGAAGGCCGACCTCGAAGCTGCGAAGACGCAGGAAGCGCTCGACAAGCAGGCGCTCGACCGTGCCGTGGCGCTGCAGAAGCGTGGCGTCGGCACCGATGCTACCCTCGACAATGCGCGCGCCAGCTGGCAGACCTCGATTTCGCAGGTCGCGAAGCTGCAGGCCGTTCTCGACCAGAAGCTGCTGAAGGCGCCATTCTCCGGCACCATCGGCATTCCGCGGATCGAGGAAGGCCAGTATGTCGCGCCGGGCAATGCTGTGACGACGCTTCAGGACCTCGACACGATGCGCGCCGATTTCAGCGTTGCCGAACAGCGTTTCCCCGACCTTCAGATCGGACGTGAAGTCCTGTTCGGGCTGGATGGCGATGACATGCCCTATAAGGGCGCCATCACCGGCATCGATCCCAAGATCGACCCCGCCAGCCGTCTGGCCTCGGCCCGCGCTGAAATCTCCAATCCCGACGGCAAGCTGAGCCCCGGCCAGTTCGTGCAGGTGCGTGTGGTTCTGCCGAGCGAGGAAAACATCATCGCCGTGCCGCAGACGGCCGTTATCACCAGCCTCTATGGCGACTATGTCTATGTGGTGCGCCCTGCCGCGGAGCGGAAGGCCGGTGCTGCCGCTGCCGGTACGGAGCCTGCCAAGGAGGAGGCCGCCGCGGCTGATGCAGCCAAGCCTGCCGAACCGGCCAAGGCGGATGACAAGCAGTCTCTGGTCGCCAATCAGGTGTTCGTGACCATCGGCCGTCGCAGCGACGGCCGTATCGAGATCATCAAGGGTATCTCCGCCGGCGATGAGGTCGTGACTGCCGGCCAGAACCGCCTCAACAATGGCTCAGCCGTCTTCATCGACAACGCGGTCGATCCGTCCAAGGCCGGACAGCCCGGGAGCAAGAGCGAATGAATTTCTCCGCACTTTTCATCAGGCGACCGGTCCTTTCGACCGTTGTCGCGCTGCTGATCCTGCTGCTTGGCTTTCAGGGCCTGTTCAACCTTTCGGTGCGTGAATATCCGAAGGTCGACGAGACGGTCATCACCGTCACCACGGTCTATGCCGGCGCCAGCCCGGATCTGATTCAGGGGTTCATCACCGCGCCCATCGCGGAAGCGGTGGCGACCACGGAAAACATCGACTACGTCAGCTCCCAGAGCATGCCGTCCTCGTCGGTGGTGACCGTGCAGATGAAGCTCGGCTCCAACCCTGACACTGCCCTGACCGAAGTGATGTCCAAGGTGCAGGAGGTGCGCAGCAAGCTGCCCAGCGGCGCCAAGGACCCCACCATCGTCAAGGGTACCGGACAGCAGTTCGCGATCATGTATCTGGCGGTGCAAAGCCCGCACATGACCTCCGAGCAGGTGACGGAATATATCGACCGGGTGCTGCGCCCGCGCATGTCCACGATTGAGGGCGTTGCGCAGGTTCAGGTGCTGGGCGCCGCCAACTACTCCATGCGCGTGTGGATCGACCCCATCCGGCTCGCCGCTCATGGTCTGACCGCCGCTGAAGTGCTGGGCGCGATCAACAATTCGAACTTCCTCGCCGCTCCGGGCAAGACCGAGAACGAATATGTCGCGCAGTCGATCACCATGGAATCGACGCTGCAGACGCCCGAAACATTCGGTGCGCTGCCGTTGAAGAGCAACGGCGACGGCATCGTTCGCTTGCGCGATGTCGCGAAAATCGATCTGGCCGCGCAAAGCACCGATACGCGCGTTGTCTTCAACGGTGAGCCTGGCACCTTCATCGGCATTTTCCCGACGCCGTCGGCCAACCCGCTCGACACCGCGTCTGCCGTGGAAAAGGAACTGCCTGCCATTCAGGAAAGCCTTCCACAGGACATGAACATCACCCTGGTCTATGACGCGACCGAGCAGATCAGCGCGTCGATCAAGGAGGTGTTCAAGACCATCGGCGAAGCGGTGATCATCGTTATTCTGGTGATCCTGCTGTTCCTCGGGTCGCTGCGCTCGGTTGTGATGCCGGTCATCACCATTCCGCTGTCGCTGATCGGTGTCGGCTTCCTGCTTTTCCTTGCCGGCTATTCGATCAACCTTCTGTCGCTGCTGGCCATGGTTCTGGCCATCGGCCTCGTCGTCGATGACGCCATCGTGGTGGTGGAGAACATCCACCGTCACATGGAGGAGGGGCTCAGTCCGATGGATGCCGCGTTCGTCGGCATGCGCGAGATCACCGGTCCGGTCGTCTCCATGACGATCACGCTGGCTGCCGTGTTCGCGCCGCTCGCCTTTACCGGCGGCCTCACCGGCTCGCTGTTCCGCGAGTTCGCGCTGACACTGGCGGGGGCGGTGGTCATTTCCGGCGTGGTGGCGATCACGGTCACGCCGATGATGTCGGCGCGGCTGCTGAAGTCCGGCAGCCACAGCCGGTTCGCGGCCTTCATCGACAGAACCTTCGATCGCATCGCCAATCGCTATGAGCGCCTCGTTGCCGGTTCGCTGAACTACCGGCCGGTGACGCTGATGGTGGTCATCGCACTGGTGTCGGTCACCGGCTTCATGTTCATGAAGACGTCGAGCGAGCTGGCGCCGGAGGAAGATGTCGGCGCGCTGTTCTCTCTGGTCACCGCACCGCGCTATGCGACCTCGGATTACACCAGCCTTTATCTCGATCAGATTTACGAGGTCACGAAGGACCTGCCCGAACTGCGGGCCGCCTTCTCGGTGGTCGGCATCGGTGGCGGCACCAACAGCGGTTTCGCCATCTGGGCGTTCAAGGACTGGGCACAGCGCACCCGCTCGCAGAAGGACATTCAGGCGGACATTCAGGGGCGTCTGGGCAAGGTTGCCGGCGTTGAAGCGCTGGTGTTCGCGCCGCCTTCGCTGCCGGGTGCCGGCGGCGGTCTGCCGATCTCCGTCGTCATCCAGTCTACGGGCGAGGCCAGCCAGGTCTATGAGGTTGCCGAGAAGATCAGGCAGGAGGCGCAGGCCTCGGGCCGGTTCATCATCGTGCAGAACTCGCTGTCCTTCGACGCGCCGCAGGTGACGGTCACGGTCGACCGCGACCGGGCCGCGGCCATGAACATCCCCATCAGCGCGATCGGACAGACGCTTGGCCTGCTGGTCGGCGGTGCGGAAGTTGCGCAGTTCGACCGCGACTCCAAGTCCTATGACATCATTCCGCAGGTGCCGCAGGAGTATCGCAACAATCCCGAACGTCTGGGCGACTTCTACGTCCGCGCGACGACCGGGGAGATGGTGCCGCTTTCGGCGGTGATCACCATTAAAACCAACTCGTCGCCCGCTTCGATCGACCAGTTCAACCAGCTGAACTCGGCAACGATCTCGGCGCTGCCGGTTCCGGGGGTCACCACGGGCACGGGTGTGGAGACCATCGAGCAGATCACGCGGGCGGCACTTCCGGACGGCTTCTTCATCGATTATTCCGGTCAGACGCGTCTTGAGAAGGAGCAGGGCAACACCATTATGATCGCTTTCGCGGCTGCGGTGGTGGTCATCTATCTGGTGCTGGCCGCACAGTTCGAAAGCTTCCGTGATCCGCTCATCATCATGATGTCGGTGCCGCTTTCGATCTTCGGGGCGATCGTGCCGCTCAATCTGGGGCTTGGGACGCTCAACATCTACACGCAGGTGGGCCTGATCACGCTGATAGGTCTGATCACCAAGCATGGTATTCTGCTTGTGGAGTTCGCGAACCAGCTTCGCGGCGAGCAGGGCCTGTCGCGGCGCGAGGGCATCATCGCTTCCGCCAAGGTGCGCCTGCGCCCGATCCTGATGACCACGGCAGCCATGGCGCTCGGCGTCGTGCCGCTGATCATGGCGCAGGGAGCGGGTGCCGCTGCCCGTCACTCGATGGGTCTGGTGATCTTCTCCGGTGTTCTCATCGGCACCATGTTCACCCTGTTCGTGGTGCCCATGTTCTACACCTTCCTTGCCAGCAAGGATCACGGTGATGCCTATGAGCACGAGCCTGCAACGGCTCCGGCCGCGCCGGAGGCAGAGCCGGCTGCCGGCCATTAGGACAACAGCCCTGCCGGTGACGCTGCCGGATGCAGGTCAGAAAAAGTCCAGGAAGCCCGGCAATCCGCCGGGCTTCCTGCTTTTCGCGGGCTAGCATGGCAGGGTGCGACGCGGTGACGTTGCGACAGAAAAGATTGGCATATATGACGCCCCGGTCCTATGCTGCCTGCCGCCAGTCAGGACGCGTCATCGCTGTAGCCTAGTAGCCAAGGAAATTCGAATGCCTCCCTATCGTTCACGTACGACCACCCACGGCCGCAATATGGCGGGAGCCCGCGGGCTATGGCGTGCTACCGGCATGAAGGATTCGGATTTCGGCAAGCCCATTATCGCGGTGGTGAACTCCTTCACCCAGTTCGTTCCGGGCCACGTGCATCTGAAGGACCTTGGTCAGCTTGTCGCGCGCGAAATCGAGCGCGCCGGCGGCGTTGCCAAGGAGTTCAACACCATCGCCGTGGATGACGGCATCGCCATGGGTCATGATGGCATGCTTTATTCGCTGCCGTCGCGCGAGATCATCGCCGACTCGGTCGAATACATGGTCAACGCCCACTGCGCCGACGCCATGGTCTGCATTTCCAACTGCGACAAGATCACGCCCGGCATGCTGAATGCCGCCATGCGCCTCAACATTCCCTCCGTATTCGTTTCAGGCGGACCGATGGAGGCCGGAAAGGTGGTGCTGAAGGGCAAGGCACATGCTCTCGATCTGGTCGACGCCATGGTTGCAGCCGCCGACGACAACATGTCCGACGACGACGTCAGGGCGATCGAGCGGTCCGCCTGCCCGACCTGCGGCTCTTGCTCGGGCATGTTCACGGCGAATTCCATGAACTGTCTGACCGAGGCACTCGGCCTGTCGCTGCCGGGCAACGGATCGACGCTGGCCACCCATGCCGACCGCAAGCGCCTTTTCGTCGAGGCGGGGCATCTCGTGGTCGACATCGCCCGCCGCTACTACGAGCAGGACGATACCAGCGTCTTGCCGCGCTCGGTCGCCAACAAGAAGGCGTTCGAGAACGCCATGTCGCTCGACATCGCCATGGGTGGCTCGACCAACACCGTTCTGCACATTCTTGCCGCGGCGCATGAGGGCCGGATCGACTTCGATCTGAACGACATCGACGCGCTGTCGCGCCGGGTGCCGTGCCTGTCCAAGGTTGCCCCTGCCAAGGCCGACGTCCACATGGAAGACGTGCACCGGGCCGGCGGCATCATGCGCATTCTCGGCGAGCTTGATCGCGGCGGCCTCATCCATCGCGACACGCCGACCGTGCATGCCGAGACGCTGGGCGACGCCATCGACCGCTGGGACATCACCCGCACCACCAGCGAGAATGTGCGCACGTTCTTTCGCGCTGCTCCCGGCGGTATCCCGACCCAGACCGCCTTCAGCCAGGAGGCGCGCTGGGACGAGCTGGACATGGACGGCGAAAAGGGTGTCATCCGTTCCGTCGAGCACCCCTTCACGAAGGATGGCGGGCTTGCGGTGCTGCGTGGCAACATCGCGCTCGACGGCTGCATCGTGAAGACCGCCGGCGTCGATGAGAAGATCCTGAAATTCACCGGCCCGGCCAAAGTGTTCGAGAGCCAGGATTCGGCGGTGAAGGGCATTCTCGGCAATGAGGTCAAGGCGGGCGACGTGGTCGTCATCCGCTATGAGGGACCGAAGGGCGGACCGGGCATGCAGGAAATGCTCTATCCGACCAGCTACCTGAAGTCGAAGGGGCTGGGCGCGGCCTGCGCGCTGTTGACCGACGGGCGCTTTTCCGGTGGCACATCGGGCCTTTCCATCGGCCATGTTTCGCCGGAAGCAGCCCTTGGCGGCACCATCGGGCTTGTGCGCGAAGGCGATATCATCGCGATCGATATTCCCGGACGCAGCATCGAGTTGCTGGTGGACGAAGCCGAGCTTACCAAGCGCCGCGCCGAACAGGATGAAAAAGGCTGGAAGCCGGCCGAAAAGCGCAAGCGCAACGTTACGCAGGCGCTTCGGGCCTATGCCGCTTTCGCCACCAGTGCCGACAAGGGCGCTGTTCGCCACGTTCCGGAATAAAGTTTTAACGCCCCGCTTTTTCATACAGCGGGGCGTTTTGTCTTCGCGGGCAAAGAAGATCCGCTATTTGCCACAATCGGATGGTGATATAGGAATCGTTCCCGGGCAGGGACCATTCGAGGATCTTGAGATGCTTTTGCGAACGATAACCGTCATTGGTCTCGGTCTTTTTCTTTCCGGTTGCATGACCGTCGAGCAGCAGCGCACCGCCGATGAGGAGAAGTGCCGCTCCTATGGCTTCACCCGCAAGAACGATGCCTTTGCCGAATGCCTGCAAAGGCTGGAACTCGACCGGCGGGCGGCCGCACGCGAGAACCGCTATGTGGATCCATTCCCGCGGGTGATCTACCGCCCCGTCTATGTGCCGGTGCAGCCGAAGTAAGGAAGTTCCGGCGAGCGTTCGAAACCGGGGTGTGTTCGCAATCGCGTTAAAGCGAACTCCCGACACTGGTGTGGCTCTGCACCAGTCGAATTTGCTCGCAAAATCGGTGCGGCGCGGATAACAGCGCATTATGGGCCGGATCGGCCTTTCCAGGGAAATGCGCCATGTCTCGCCTGTCCGGACTCGTAAACCGCAATCTGATCGTTGCCGGCATTCTTCTGATGCTGGCTGGCGACTTCATGTTTGCGCTCAACGACGCCATGGGCAAATGGCTCGTTGCAAGCTTTTCCGTCGGACAGGTGGTTTTCGTCCGCTCCCTCGGGGCCTTTATCATCCTTGGCCCGATGATCGCGCGGCAGGGGGCTGCGCGGCTGTTCAATCTCGACCGCATCGGCCTGCAGATCGCCCGTGTCGTCGCAACCGCGCTCGATACGCTGTTGTTCTACGCCGCCGTCGTTCACCTGCCTCTGGCCGATGTGATGAGCTTCTACATGGCCGGTCCGATCTATGTCGCGGCGCTTTCGCACATGTTCCTTGGCGAGAAGGTCGGCTGGCGCCGGTGGCTAGCCATCGTCATCGGCTTCTGCGGCGTGCTGGTCATGCTCAAGCCGTCAACGGCTGCCCTGTCGATCGAATCGCTCTATGCGCTGATCGGATCGATCTCGTTTGCCGTGGCAATCGTGCTGAGCCGCCTGCTGCGCGGCACCAGCGACACGGCGCTGGTGACCTGGCAGACCATCGGCGTCGGCCTGTGCGGCGGGATCATGGCTATAGGCGAGTGGCACCATGCCGCGCCTGTCGATTATGGCGCGATGCTCCTGCTCGGTGTGGTTTCCGGCGCGGCGCATCTGATGATTACGCGCGCTCTGAAGATGGCGCCCGCCTCGACGCTGGCGCCCCTGCACTACACGCTGCTGTTGTGGGCTGTGGTGTTCGGCATTCTCTTCTTCAATGATATTCCCGGTCCGCGTATCCTGATCGGCGCGGCCATCGTCGTGCTCGCCGGTCTGTTCATCTTCCATCGCCAGAACGTCAAGGATACGGTGCCGCCAGAAAACGTACCCAAAGGCGTCAACTGAATGTTTGAAGCAAGCCGCATCGACAGCACCGACAAACCCTCCTTCTACCGGGAGCTCGCGGAGCAGATGACGGCGCTGCTTTCGGGCGAAAGCGATGAGATTGCCAATGCGGCCAATGCGGCCGCTCTGATCTTTCAGGCCATGCCGGAGCTGAACTGGGCCGGGTTCTACTTCCTGCGGTCGCCGCAGGAGCTGGTCGTTGGGCCATTTCAGGGCAAGCCGGCCTGCGTGCGCATCGCGGTAGGTCGCGGCGTGTGCGGAACGGCGGTTGCCGAGCGGCGCTCCATTCGCGTCCACGATGTCACCGAGGTCGAGAACCACATCTTCTGCGATCCTGATTCGCGCTCCGAACTGGTGGTGCCGCTGATCCGCCACGGTGCTGTGCTTGGCGTGCTCGATCTCGACAGCCCGGTTCCCGGCCGCTTCGATGCGGATGATCAGGCCGGTGTCGAGCGCCTCGTTGCCATCTATCTCGCCGCCTGCGGCGCCACGGAAGGGACGCAATGATGGGCCTGAACTCACCGGACCTTCGCCAAAGCTATCGCCTGCGGCTCAACACGCTGATCCGGCTGCGCTGGCTCGCCATTTTTGGCCAGAGCGTTGCGGTGCTCATCGTCGCCTACTGGCTGGAGTTTCCGCTGCCGGTCGGCCTGTGCTTCGCGCTGATTGCCGCCTCGGCATGGATGAATCTGTGGCTGGCCTTCCGCTACCCGGCCGCGCACCGGCTCACACCTCTGGCGGCCATGGGGCTGCTGACCTTCGATACCTTCCAGCTTGCAGGGCTGCTCTACCTGACCGGCGGGCTCACCAATCCCTTCTCGCTGCTGCTCATCGTTCCGGTGGTTATTTCAGCCACTTCCCTGCCACTCAGGCTGACCGCATTTCAGGCCGTGTTGGTGATTGCCGTTGCCTCGCTGCTGGTTTTCTTCCACCGGCCGCTGCCGTGGACCGAAGGCACGGAACTGATGATGCCGTTCGTCTATGTCGCCGGCATGTGGATGGCTGTGCTGTCGGCGACCGCTTTCGCCGCCATCTATGCCTTCCGGGTGGCGGAGGAAGCTCGCCTCCTGTCCGATGCGCTCGCCGCCACCGAACTGGTGCTGCAGCGCGAACAGCATCTGTCCGCGCTGGACGGTCTGGCGGCTGCCGCCGCCCATGAACTCGGCACGCCGCTCGCTACAATTTCTCTGGTTGCGCGCGAGATGGAAAAGGCGCTCGGCAAGGATCCGAAATACAGCGAGGACGTGACCCTGCTGCGCAGCCAGAGCGAGCGGTGCCGGGAAATCCTCAAGCGCCTGACCAGCCTGTCCTCGGAGGGCGAGCCGCAAATGGCGCGTCTGCCGCTGACCTCCTTGGTCGAGGAAGTCAGTGCCCCGCACCGCGATTTCGGCATCACCATCCGCCTCCAGCCCGGCGATTGCCTTGGACCGGAGCCGGTCGGGCGCCGCAATCCGGGTGTGCTCTACGGCCTTGGCAATCTGGTCGAGAACGCGGTTGATTTTGCCCATACCAGCGTCAGCATACGCTGGGGCTGGGACGACAATTTCGTGTCGCTGTCCATTCTCGACGATGGCTCGGGCTTTCCTGTCGAAGTGCTTGATCGCATCGGCGAGCCCTATATGTCCACGCGGCAGGGCGCGGAGCCGGGCGGCGGGCTGGGGCTTGGCCTGTTCATCGCCAAGACGCTGCTTGAGCGTTCCGGCGCAACCATCAGCTTCGGCAATTCCAACAAGCCGGGGGAAGGCGCCATGGTCAGGGTGCGCTGGCCGCGCAGTGATTTCGTCTATGCCGAGGAAAGCACCACCTTGCCGCTGCGAAAAGCGTGAGCCGGAGCGGACGGGGTCTTTCGTGCCGGTTCTGCATGAAAACAGGGCAAGAAATCGCGAATCATGCGTTCGGCAGGGGAATGATGATCTCGGGCGCGCTCAAAAATTGGACAGCGGCGCTCAACACATATATTTCCGTACAAGGACGATTTGTCGCGTGCAATTGAAGTGGGGTTGAGGATCATGACAGGCGAAGATGGCAATGGCGGCCTGGTGACAGGTGACGACACCTCGCTGCTGGTCGTGGATGACGACAAGCCTTTCCTCACACGCCTGGCACGAGCCATGGAAACGCGCGGCTTCGTCGTCGATACGGCCGAAAGCGTCGAGGAAGCGGTCGCCAAGGCGCGCGCCAATCCGCCAGCCTATGCGGTGGTGGACATGCGCCTCGGCGATGGCAACGGTCTCGATGTGGTCGCGGCCATCCGCGAGAAGCGCGAGGATGCGCGCACCGTTATCCTGACCGGCTATGGCAACATCGCTACCGCTGTGACGGCGGTGAAGCTCGGCGCGGTCGACTATCTGTCGAAGCCGGCCGACGCGGATGACGTTTTCGCAGCACTGACCCGGCAGTCCGGCGAGCGCGCCGCTCCGCCAGAAAACCCCATGTCCGCGGACCGGGTGCGATGGGAGCACATCCAGCGCGTCTACGAGATGTGCGAGCGCAACGTGTCGGAAACGGCGCGCCGCCTCAACATGCACCGGCGCACCTTGCAGCGCATTCTGGCCAAGCGCGCCCCGCGCTGAGGCCTGATTTCACTCGCTTTCGTCGTCCAGAACGGGAACGGACACGCCGGCAAGCTCGGCCGCCAGCAGGCGTGCCGCACCGGCGCGGGCGATGCGCAGCATCAGCGCCTTGCGCGTGGCTGCCGCCATCCGGTGTTCCGGCGCATCGCGCATGATTTCCGCGCCATAGCCGTCAGAGAGGATGAAGCCGCAGTCCTGCGGAAAGATTTCGGCGGGCACGCCCGGATGGGTGGCGAAGAACAGCCGGTCCGAATGCAGCCGGTAGTCAGGCCATTTGCGGTCGACGCGAAAGTCCTCCACCGACGACTTGATCTCGATGATCCAGATGTCGCCCTGCCGGGTCAGCGCCACGAGGTCGGCGCGGCGTCCGGTGGCGAGCGACAGTTCCGGCAGCACATGCGTACCCATCTCCATGAGCAGGCGCTGAACGCCGCGCCGCACCATCATGGCGCGCTCGGACTGGCGGCCGTCGGCAAGAGGATTTCGGAGAATCGGGGACACAATGGGCATCAGCCATTATCGCCGATTTTGTTCACGGTTTGAACCCGTTTTCGTGATCGCCTGTCAGGCCGTGGCGTCCGCCTTGCTGCCTGCCATCTCTTCGAGGATCGGGCAGTCGGGGCGGTCGTCGCCGTGGCAGGCATGGATGAGTTTGTTGAGCGTGGCGCGCATCGATTGCAGTTCGAGGATTTTCTCCTCGATCGCCGCGACATGGCTTGAGGCGATGCGGTGCACGTCGGCGCTGGCGCGCGAACGGTCGCGGTAGAGCGCCATCAGCTGGCGGCAGTCCTCGATCGGGAAGCCGAGATTGCGGGCCCGCTTCAGGAACGCCAGCCGGTGCACATCTTCGGGCGAATAGTCGCGATAACCGTTGGCCGAGCGCTGCGGCAGGATCAGACCGATCTCTTCGTAGTAGCGGATCGTCTTGGCGGGAAGCCCGGTGCGGCGGGCGGCATCTCCGACATTCATGGATGAAGACCTTTCGGAGTTCTGATCAGATGTGATGTTCAGGCCACATACTGTTGCGATATGGCAACAGTATGCAGCTTACGCGCGATCAACAGCCGTCATATAGGAGCTGCTTGCTTGGCAGGCAAAGAAAAGCCGTCATCAATACTGCGCGAGCCGAATCGGCTTCACAAGAACAATCGGGAGGCAGGTTCAGTCGATGCGGTTCAGAACGATACTTGCTGTCCTTGCACTCAGTGCATCCGTAGCCGGGTGCAGCACCATCGGCCCGATGCCGATGTTCACAAGCAGCTACGGCGCGGTCAGCGATGCCGGATACAGCCTGCCGCGCATTCCCATCGAGAAGGTGGACCGGAAGTATCACCGCCAGATCGTGCGTTACGATACCAGTGAAGCGCCGGGCACCATCATCGTCGATACCAGCAACAAGTTCCTTTATCTCGTGCAGGAAAACGGCAAGGCCATGCGCTATGGCATCGGTGTTGGCCGCGAAGGTTTCGAATGGCGCGGCACCGCCCGCGTTGCCATGAAGCGCGAATGGCCGACATGGACGCCGCCAGCGGCGATGATCAAGCGTCAGCCGGAACTGGCCAAACACGCCAATGGCATGAAGCCCGGCCTCGGCAACCCGCTCGGGGCGCGTGCGCTTTACCTTTACAACAAGGGCGGCGACACCGGCTACCGCCTGCATGGCACCCCGGAGTGGGCCTCGATCGGCAAGGCGATGTCATCCGGCTGCATTCGCCTCATGAATCAGGATATCATCGACCTCTATGAGCGTACCGAAAAAGGTGCCAAGGTGATCGTGCTGTAGAGATGCAGTTCAAGCGCCCGGCAGGCAGGGCGTGAAAGTTTTTATGCGGACCGTCCAGGCAACACGGACGTCCCCGACGAAGAACCGGGCCAGAAGCCCGGTTTTTTGTTGTCCTATGATCTGAAGGCGAAGATGCAGATCAGGCGATCTGCTCGACCTGCTGCACTTCCGGAACGAAATGGCGCAGCAGGTTCTGGATGCCATGCTTCAGTGTCGCGGTTGACGAGGGACAGCCGGCGCAGGCTCCCTTCATGTGCAGGAAGACGACACCGTTCTCGTAGCCACGGAAGGTGATGTCGCCGCCGTCCTGAGCGACAGCCGGCCGCACGCGCGTGTCGAGCAGCTCCTTGATGGTGAGGACGATCTCCTCGTCTTCCTTGTCGTAGAACTCCTCGGTCTCGCTGCTTTCGGGAGCAGGGCCGGCGCCGGCCATGACCGGCTGGTTCGACATGAAGTGTTCCATGATGGTGCCGAGCACGGCAGGCTTCAGATGCTGCCAGTCGGCTCCTTCCTTGGAGACGGTGATGAAGTCATAGCCGAAGAAGACGCCTGTGATGCCGGGAATGTCGAACAGGCGACCGGCCAGCGGTGAGGACTGGCGCGCCGTTTCGGCATCGCGGAAATCGGCGGAGCCTTCGCGCAGAACCTCGCGCCCGGGCAGGAATTTCAGCGTGGCGGGGTTCGGGGTCGCCTCGGTCTGGATGAACATGGCCGTCTCCATGGCCGATATCGGCCTTAAAGCATGTCGCCCGAAGTTGGGAACCGGTTTCGGAACAATGACATGCGAAAAAACAAAACTCAAAGCGCAGGGAGCGATTGTGAAAGATCGCGATACGCTTCGGGAAATTCCTTCCCTACAGATAAACCCGCAGCCTGCGCGGTTCAAGACATGCCCTTGCCGCCGGACGATTGGTCTCAGGCGAGGCTTTCGATATCCTCGTCGGAGAGGGTCTGGGGAATGATGGTCACGGGGATGGGGAATGCCGCGCCCTTGCCGACCACGGAGGCGACGAGCGGGCCGGGGCCTTCCTTGCCCGAGCCTGCAGCCAGAACCAGGATGGCGATGTCCTGATCTTCCTCGATCAGCTTGTGGATTTCCTCGATCCTATCGCCCTCGCGCACAACCAGCTCGGGCTCGATGCCGTATTTCTGGCGGATGCGCGCGGCCTGCGCATCAAGGGCCGCATGGGCGTTGGCCGTCGCTTCCTCGCGCATGATCTTCTCGACGCCGAGGAAATGCTGGAAATCTTCGGTGTCGATCACATAGAGCAGCACCAGAACGCCATTGGTGCTTTGCATGCGGATGGACGCATAGGTGACAGCCCGTTCGGATTCGGACGTGTCGTCGACAATCGCCAGAAACTTGCGGCGATGGCCGGCCTCGCGGGAGAGACGTTTGGATACCATATGCGTGATCCGCCTCGCTGGCTTTGAACCGGCGCAATCTGCCACCGGCCGAAGCCGGCGGCAAGATGTCCGGCAGTGACGAAACGTCAGTCCTGCAGAAGACCGATGATGTCGCGTACCGAATGCATGGTCTCTTCGGCGATGGCGCCGGCCCGCTCGCCGCCGTCGCGCAGCACGGCGTCGATATGACCGGGATCGGCGATCAGGCGGCGCATTTCATCGGCAACCGGCGCCAGCTTGTGAACCGCCAGATCGGCAAGGGCGGGCTTGAACACCGAGAATTGCTGGCCGCCGAATTCCTTCAGCACCGCTTCGCGCGTCGTGTCGGCAAGGCCGGCATAGATGCCGACGAGATTGTCGGCTTCGGGGCGGCCGGCCAGCCCGTCCACTTCGCCCGGCAGGGCCTCAGGATCGGTCTTCGCCTTCTTGATCTTCTTCGACAGCGTGTCGGCGTCGTCGGTCAGGTTGATGCGCGACAGGTCGGAGGGGTCCGACTTCGACATCTTCTTGGAGCCGTCGCGCAGCGACATGACGCGGGCCGCCGGGCCGCCGATGATCGGCTCGGTAAGCGGGAAGAAGCCGTTGACGGTCTCGTCGCCCATCTGCATCTCCACGCCCAGCCCAAGCTCGGCGATGCGTGCGGAGAAATCGTTGTTGAACTTCTGGGCGATGTCGCGGGTCAGTTCCAGATGCTGCTTCTGGTCGTCACCGACCGGAACGTGGGTGGCGCGGTAGACCAGAATGTCGGCCGCCATCAGGCTCGGATAGGCAAGCAGGCCGAGCGAGGCATTCTCGCGGTCCTTGCCGGCCTTGTCCTTGAACTGCGTCATGCGGTTCATCCAGCCGATGCGCGCCACGCAGTTGAAGATCCAGGCAAGCTCGGCGTGCTGCATGACGCGCGACTGGTTGAAGACGATGTGCTTCTTCGGATCGATGCCGGCGGCGAGAAAGGCGGCCGTGATCGAACGCGTCTGCGAGGCGAGATCGTCATGCACGAGTTGCGCTGTGATGGAGTGCAGGTCGACGACGCAGTAGATGCAGTCGTTGCTGTCCTGCAACGCCACGAATTTGCGGATGGCGCCGAGATAATTGCCGAGATGCAGATTGCCGGTTGGCTGGACACCGGAAAAAACGAGCGGCTTGAAGGTGGTCATGATGTCTCCCTGGCTTGTGGAGGGCCGTTCGGGCATGACCCGGAAGCGCCCGGCTGGACGGTGGAATCATGCATGTGGAAACCCCGCATGACGAGGCTCAACGAGGCGGGCTTATGAACGAAGCCCCCTGCACAATCAAGGGGGCATCGTCTGCGGAGCCTTCACTCTTCGATGGGTGCCGGTGCGGCATCGCCACGCCTGATGTTGCGGCGGATCATGGCGATGTCGGCGCCGCCGGTGGCGAAGGCCAGCGCGAAGTACACGATCGCGCCGCCGCCGCACAGCAGGGCCAGCGTTCCGGTCTGCGACAGCAGCGAGGCGGATGAGGCTAGCCATGGCGCAAGCCATCTGGCCGCGCCATAAAGGGCCGCTCCCATCAGCGCCGACGACAGGACGAGGCGTGGAATGCGCTTCATCAGCGGTGCGTCATGACCCCAGTGTCCGCGCCGCACCAGCACGACAAGCAGCATCGTTGCATTGACCCAGCCGGCGACGACGGAGGCGACGGCAATGCCGGGCGCACCCATGAACGGGAACAGGCTGAGCGCGATGGTGATGTTGATCGCCACCGAAATTGCGGCGAACACCATCGGTGTCTTCGTGTCTTCCCGCGCAAAATAGCCCGGCGTGAAGGCCTTGATCAGCACGAAGGCAGGCAGGCCGAGCCCGAAGACGGCAAGGATCGAGGACACCAGCAGCGTGTCGTCGGCAGTGAAGGCGCCGCGCTCGTAAAGCACCCTGACGATCGGCTCGGAAATGGCAAGAAGGGCGGCGGTTGCCGGCAGGGTCAGGAACAGAACGAATTCGACGGAGCGGTTCTGGAGGCTGGCGGCCTCGACCAGATTGCCGGATTTCAGCGCCCGCGCCAGCTCAGGCAGAAGCACGATGGCGACGGCAATGCCGACCACGCCGAGCGGAAGCTGGTAGAAGCGGTCCGCCTGCGCGAGGGCAGGCACGGCCTTGTCTTGCCCCGAGGCGATTGCCGTGCCGATCAGCGTGTTGATCTGGGTGATGCCGCCGGTGATCGCCGCTGGCAGCGCCAGCCAGAGAAGGCGCTTCACATTGGGGGTCATGCGCGGCCATCTGAAGCCGATGGAAATGCCGGCGCGGCGCGCCGCGATCCACACGATGGCAAGCTGCACGACGCCGGCCGCCATCACGCCCCAGGCCATGGCATAGCCTGTGCTGAGCCCATCGGCGCCGGTGTACCAGGCATGTCCGAGCACCGCGATGAGGATGATGTTGAGGAAAACGGGCGCCACGGCGGCCGCGAAATAGCGGCGCAGCGAATTCAGCATCCCCGCCATCATCGCCGCCAGCGACATGCACATCAGGTAGGGGAACATGATGGTGGCGAGCGCCACGGTCAGCTCGTATTTCTGCGGGTCGCTGTAGAAGCCCGGCGCGATGATGGTGCGCACCAGAAGCGGCATGGCCAGTTCCATGAGGATGGTCAGGCCGGTCAGCACCGAGAACAGCACGCCGAACACTTCCTCGGAGAAGCGGCGCGCGCCGTCGATGCCGCCGGCTTCGATCTCCTTGGCGAACAGCGGCACGAAAGCGCTGTTGAACGCCCCTTCGGCGAACAGGCGCCGGAAGGTGTTGGGGAACTGGAACGCGGCGTAGAAGGCGCCGGCCACCGGCCCGGTGCCAAGGGCTGCCGCCATCAGCATTTCGCGGGCGAAGCCCAGGATGCGGCTCATCAATGTGCCGGAAGCGACGGTCGCGAATTTCCTGACAAGGCTCACTGGACCGATGCTCCTGCAAGGCGGCTGTGTTTGCGAGGCGATCCCGCCATTGCGTCAGAAGCCGGCTGGCACCGGACCGCCATCGGACAGGCGGGGGGAGCGCAGGCTGCGGAACGATGTCTTGCCCCGGAGCGGGCAGGGACGGGAAGCTGCAAATTCATGCCTGCCTATTCCGCCGCCGAGCGGGCTTTGTAAAGCTCGGTGAGCCCGTTTCCCTTCAGCACCTCGACCAGCCGCTTGCTGATTGCCGCGATGCGCGCCGGGTTTTCCACCTTCTGCCCGGTCAGGTCGGTGACATAGAAAGTGTCGATCACCTTCTCGCCGAAGGTGGTGATATGGGCCGATGCGATGTCGAGCGAAAGGTCGGACAGGGCACCGGTGATTTCCGACAGCAGGCCGGGCCGGTCGAGGCCCTTCACCTCGATCACCGAAAACCGGTGCGACAGCGTGTTGCGGATTTCGGCGCGCGGCGTGATGCGGAAGGCCTTGGCGCTGCGTTTGGCCTTGCTGCGCTTTGCGATCACCTCCGGCAGCCAGCTGCGCCCCGACAGCACATCCTCGATCAGCTTGCCGACGCGTTCGGCGCGGCGGCGCTCATCCTCGTCCAGCTCGAACTCGCGGCTGATCAATATGGTGTCGAGCGCGCGCCCGTCGGCTGTGGTGAAGATCTGGGCATCGACGATGTTGGCGCCGGCGGCGGCGCATGCGCCCGCGATCACCGAAAGCAGGCGGGGATGGTCCTGCGCCAGCACTGTGATTTCGGTCACGGCCTCGAATTCATGGGTGCGCACCATGGTGTCGAGCTTGCGGCCGGCGGCATCGGCCTCGCGCACGAATTTCGCATGGCGAAGCTGATCGGCCAGAGCAACGGTAAGCAGGTAGTTCGGATAAAGAAGGCCGACATAGGCAACCTTCTCGTCCTCGGTCCAACCGTCCAGCGCCTTGATCAGCTCGGCGCGTGCGTCGGCCGTGCGCTGTGAGCGCGACATTTCCGAGAATCCGCCGGTAAGCAGCAGTTCCGTCTCGTAATAGAGGGTGCGAAGAAGCTGTCCCTTCCAGCCGTTCCAGACGCCGGGACCCACCCCGCGAATGTCGCAGACGGTCAGGATAAGAAGCAGCTTCAGCCGTTCCACCGACTGCACGATGGTGGCGAAATCCTCGATCGTCTTGCGGTCGTTGAGGTCGCGCGTCTGGGCGGTCATCGACATCAGCAGGTGGTGCTCCACCAGCCAGGCGACGGTTTCGGTGTCGCTTTTCGACAGGCCCATATGCGGGCATATGCGCCGTGCGATGCGCGCGCCGGCCGTCGAGTGATCCTCCGGGCGACCCTTGGCGATGTCGTGCAGGAGCACCGTTACATAAAGCGCGTCGCGGTGCTTTGCCAGTTCGGGCATGAGCGAATGCGACAGCGGATGCGCCTTTTCGCCAGCGCCGCTTTCGATCTGCGCCAGAATGCCGACGCAGCGGATCAGATGCTCGTCCACCGTATAGTGGTGGTACATGTTGAACTGCATCATGGCGACGATCTTGCCGAAATCGGGGATCAGTCGCCCGAGAAGCCCGGCCTCGTTCATGCGCCTGAGATTGAGCTCGGCATGCCGGTCCGAGGTGAGGATGTCGAGAAACAGCCGGTTGGCTTCATGGTTGCGGCGGAGCGTCTTGTCGACCAGCCGCAGCGAGCGCGTCACCAGTTTCAGCGCATCCGGGTGGAATTCCAGCCCGTGGCGGTCGGCAAACCAGAACAGGCGCAGCAGATTGACCGGATCGCGCTCGAACACCTTGTCGTCGGCCACGTTGAGGCGGTGGTTGTCGACCACGAAATCGCTGGTGCCGGCCAGTTTGCGCCGTCGGCGCGTGAAGCCGGTGAGCATGCCGGCCATGCCGGGAACCTGCTTGGCCTGCTCCTCCTCCAGTCCGGCGCAGAAAATGCGGGTGAGGTTTCCGACATCCTTGGCGATGAGGAAATAGTGCTTCATGAAGCGCTCGACAGCCGACAGGCCGGGATGGCTGGTGTAGCCGAGGCGCTCGGCGATATCGCGCTGAATGTCGAAATGCAGGCGCTCCTCCGCCTTGCCGGTGAGGAAATGCATGTGGCAGCGCACCGCCCACAGGAAATCCTCCGACTTGAGGAACTGCCGGTACTCGCCCTGCGTGAACACGCCCTTGCCCACCAGCTCGCCGCCGCTGCGCACCCGGTAGTAATATTTGCCGATCCAGAACAGCGTGTGCAGGTCGCGCAGGCCGCCCTTGCCGTCCTTGACGTTGGGCTCGACCAGATAGCGGCTTTCGCCGGACTTGGCGTGGCGCACGTCGCGCTCGGCCAGCTTGGCCTGCGCGAACTCGGCGCCGGTGGTGGCCACCACCTCGCGGTCGAACCGCTCCACCATCTCGCGGCTCAGCGCCTCGTCGCCGCACAGGAACCGGCTTTCCAGAAGCGCGGTGCGGATCGTCATGTCGGACAGGGAGAGGCGGACGCACTCATCGATGTTGCGTGTGGCGTGGCCGACCTTCAGCCGCATGTCCCACAGCATGTAGAGCATATACTCGGCGATCTGCTCGCTCCACGGCGTCTGCTTGTAGGGCAGCAGGAACAACAGGTCGATGTCGGAGCCGGGCGCCAGGGTTCCGCGCCCGTAGCCGCCCACCGCCACAACCGCCATGCGCTCGGCCGTCGAGGGATTGTCGGCCGGGTAGACGCGGCTCGCGGTGAAATCGTAGAGCGCCCGCACGATCTCGTCCATGACATGGGACAGCCGTTCTGCGCACGCGGTGCCGCTGCCGTCCTGGCGCAGCATCTCCTCGGCGATGCGCAGACCTTCCTGTCGTTGCTGCTTGAGCAGGGCAAGCACCGCATTGCGGGTGTCGGAGGAATTCGCCGTGCCCTTGCCGGCCAGCGCCGACAGCTGGCTGCGCAATGCCGCGCCATCTATGAGTTCGTCCAGCCTGAGCGCGATCTTTGCCATGCGTGCCGGCTATCCTTCAGCTTAGGGAGAAGCGTCCTATATCCTGTTTTATGCTGCAACGGTATGGTTTTGCCTGCAAGGTTCCGGCATCGGCACATAGCTCTTGACCTTCCAGTCACTGGAAGCCCTATCTCAGGCCAAAGCAGTTGAAAGAGGCGGTCATGGCACATTCCGACCACACGCATAATCACAGCCACAATCATGGCGATCACGTCCATAAGAAGGGCGGCTCCTGCTGCTCGGGATCCGCACCGGCGCAGACGCAAACGCTCGTGCGCGATCCTGTCTGCGGCATGACGGTCGACCCTCAGGCGGGCAAGCCCAGCCATGAACATGCAGGCCATACTTATCATTTCTGCTGTGAAGGCTGCCGCACCAAATTCGCCGCCGATCCCGAAAGCTACCTGACCGCGAAAGACCCCGTCTGCGGCATGAATGTGGACCGCGCCAGCGCCCGCCATTTCCTGCGCCATCAGGGCGGGAAATACTATTTCTGCTCGGCGCGCTGCCTGGAGAAATTCGAGGCGGAGCCCGAAAAATATCTAGGCGATCGCCCGGCGCCAGAGCCGATGCCGCAAGGCACCAAATACACCTGTCCGATGGACCCCGAGATCATCCGCGACGAGCCCGGCGATTGCCCGATCTGCGGCATGGCGCTGGAGCCCATGGGCGTGCCGACCGGCAACGAGGGCCCCAATCCGGAGCTCATCGATTTCACGCGGCGTTTCTGGGTCAGCCTGTCGCTGGCCATTCCGCTGATGATCATCTCGATGGGGCCGATGGTCGGCCTTCCGGTGCGCGACTGGCTGGGCGAGAGGGTCGCCGTGTGGGCAGAGTTCGCGCTGGCGACACCGGTCGTCCTGTGGGCGGCCTATCCTTTCTTCAAGCGCGGCTGGGCGTCCATTCGCAACCGAAGCCCCAACATGTGGACGCTGATCTCGATCGGCGTTTCGGCTGCCTATCTCTACAGCGTCGTGGCCATGCTGTTCCCGGATCTGTTCCCGCATGAGGTGCGCGGCCACGGCGATTCGGTGCCGGTCTATTTCGAGGCATCCGCCGTCATTATCGCGCTGGTCTTCCTCGGGCAGGTTCTGGAACTGAAGGCCCGCGAGAAGACCGGTTCGGCCATTCGCGCCCTGCTCGATCTGGCGCCCAAGACGGCAAGGCGGGTGGACGCCGACGGTTCTGAACACGACGTGCCGCTTGCAGAGGTGAAGGCCGGCGAGCGCCTGCGCATCCGTCCGGGCGAATCGGTGCCGGTCGACGGCATCGTCGAGCAGGGCCGCTCAACCATCGACGAATCGATGATCACCGGCGAGCCGATCCCCGTCGAGAAAGGCGAGGGCGACGGTCTCATCGGCGGCACGCTGAACCGCAACGGCACGCTGGTCATGCGCGCCGAGAAGGTGGGGTCGGAGACGACGCTGTCGCGCATCGTGGAACTGGTCGCGAAGGCGCAGCGCAGCCGCGCGCCGATCCAGAGCCTCGCCGACCGCGTGTCCGGCTGGTTCGTGCCGACGGTGGTTCTGATCGCCATTCTGGCCTTCGCAGCATGGATGGTGTTCGGCCCCGAGCCGCGCCTCGTCTACGCCATCGTCTCGGCGGTGTCGGTCCTCATCATCGCCTGCCCCTGCGCGCTCGGTCTGGCGACGCCGATGTCGATCATGACCGCCACGGGGCGCGGCGCGCAGGCCGGCGTGCTGATCCGCGAGGCGGCGGCACTTGAGCGGCTGGCGGAAGTCGACACGCTGATCGTCGACAAGACCGGCACCCTTACCGAAGGCAGGCCGGAACTGAGCGACGTGCGTGCCGAACAGGGCTTCGAGGAAAACGAGGTGCTGGCGCTGGCGGCTTCCATCGAGCAGGGATCCGAACACCCGCTGGCCGAGGCCATCGTCGCCGGGGCAAAGGCGCGCGGTCTGGCCATTCCGGCTGCCGGCGATTTCGAGGCGGTCAACGGCAAGGGCGTTTCCGGCACGGTCGGCGGGCGCAGACTGGTGCTCGGCAACGCGCTGTTCATGCAGGAGCATGGCATCGACGCGGCCCTGACCTCGCAGCACGCCGATGCGCTGCGCGAAAACGGCCGCTCGGCCATCCTCGTCGCCGTGGACGGCAAGCCGGCCGGCGTGGTTGCGGTCTCCGACCCGATCAAGCCGACCGCCGCCGAGGCGCTGCGCGAACTGACCCGTTCCGGCATGCGTATCGTCATGGCGACGGGCGACAATGAGCGCACGGCAAAGGCGATCGCCGCAAAGCTCGGCATCTCCGAGATCCGCGCCGGCATGCTGCCGCAGGCCAAGGCCGATCTGGTCGCGGAGCTGAAGGGCAGGGGCGCAGTCGTGGTCATGGCCGGCGACGGCATCAACGATGCGCCGGCGCTTGCCGCCGCCGATGTCGGCATCGCCATGGGCACCGGCGCCGACGTAGCGCTTGAAAGCGCCGGCATCACGCTGGTCAAGGGCGACCTCACCGGCATCGTGCGGGCGCGCCATCTGGCTGAGAAGACGCTCTCCAACATCAGGCAGAACCTGTTCTTCGCCTTCCTCTACAACGCGCTTGGCGTTCCGGTGGCGGCCGGCGTGCTTTATCCGGTCACCGGCACGCTGCTGTCGCCGATGCTGGCCGCAGCCGCCATGAGCCTGTCATCGGTCTCGGTGATCGCCAATGCGCTGAGATTGCGCACCGTCAGGCTCTGATCGGGCTCCGCTTATGCGAGATGCCTCTGGAAGGGGCGCGGCTTCGGCTGCGCCCTCTTTTCGTCATAGGCCCTTTTGTGTCTGTCAGGAGATGGTAACGCCGAGTTCCTTCAGCCGTTTGACGGCCGTTGACGGCAGGGGCGGCGCATTCGGTGCTGTGGCGGCCTCGATGAGCAGTTCATCGCAGGCCGCTTCCGTTTCGGTAATCAGGCGGCGCATGAATTCGTCCCGGTCGAGCCCCGGCGGAATGGGCTTGAGGAAACGCGCCTTGATGGTTCCGGGATAGCGCAGGAACTTGCGGCGCGGCCAGTAGAGCCCGGCCACATGGGCGACGGGCACGACCGGAACGCCAAGCTGGGTGTAGAGCTCGACGATGCCCCATTTGTAGTTTGGCACGTCGCCCGGCGCGCGCCTTGTGCCTTCGGGATAGATGATGAGCTGGCGCGGATTGCGCTCCATCTCGGCTCTTGTCGCCGCCGACACCGCCTTCAGCGCCTTGGCGCGGCTGCCGCGGTTGACCGGGATCATACGCATCTTGAGAAGATACCAGCCGAAGAAGGGAATCCACATCAGCTCGCGCTTGAGGATGTAGATCGGGTCTTTCAGATAGGGAAAGAACGCGATCGTATCCCAGAAAGACTGGTGCTTGGGGGCGAGAATGAAGGACCCTTCCGGCAGGTTTTCCTGTCCGGTGATCTCGCTGCGCGTGTGCGCGATCTTTTCGTAGAGCCACATGCTCGAGCGCGACCAGAACCTCGGCACCAGCCAGGCTCTGTGTCGCGGTGCCAGAAAATAGAACGGCGCCCAGAAGAACATCTGGAAGATCAGGCTGGCATAGAAGGCGGCATTGAAAGCCAGCGAGCGAAGTTGAAGCATAGGCGGAGCAAGCCCGTAATCTGAGCAGTTCGGGAAAGGCAAGATGGTGCCCTCGCGCCCGCACCTGCATGAATGCGCGGAAACAGGCGCCTTCGTTACACCAGCTGCGCAGAAAAAGGAAACAGCCAGCAGGGGCTCAGGTCATTCCTTCAGGGAAGCATCCGCCAGCGACAAGCCGCCATGCTGCAGCCGCAATGGCAGCACGCTGCGCACCAGCGCGACCAGATACTTGTTGTATTCGGTGAACAGCACCCTGAGCGCCTGTGGCTTCACCAGCCAGCGGCCATCATCGAGCTTGGAATTCACGACCGGATAAGGCTCCAGCCGCGCGTCGCGCAGCAGGCGCCCCATTTCCAGAAGGCTGCGCGGCATATGGTAGTTGTTGGTGACGATGATGATGCTGCCATAGCCATGCTCCTCGACCCATTTGGCGCTTTCCTCGGCATTGCCGATGGTATCAAGCGCGGCGCGGTCGATGTCGACGCAGCAGTCGAACAGGGCGCTGTCGCCACCCATGGCAATCTGAAGCTGCTTGCGGCTCGCGGCAGGGTGAACCCCGCTGATCAGCAGCCGCTCCCCCTTGCCGGATGCGAGCAGCCCCATCGCCGCATCGAGGCGTGCCTGGCCACCGGTGAGAACGATGATGGCGTCGGCGGCCTGCGGGTCGGCCGGCGTGCTGAGGCGGCTGACATGGCCTGAAAACCAGCCAAAGCCGGCCAGAAAACAGGTCGCGAAACCAAGCATGAGTATGGCCGCAATGCGCACGGCATGGCGCACGCGACCCCGCGCGCGCCTCCCTATGCGCGATGCTGGCACCATATCGGCCATCACACCCAGTTCCTTCCCAATCATGCGTGTATGGTAAACCGTGATTCGCGCGCTTTGGCGGAGCCACCGTCACACATTGCATTACCGATTATTTCGGTTTGTGATCTTTCTCAGCCGCCATCCGTCTGCCCTCCTTCGAGGTCGCTGAGATAGGCGACCACCGTGGCGTGAGAGGTGGCTGCCGTAAGCGCGCCGATGATGATGACCATCATCAGAACGCCCAGATAGCCGGCAGAGCCGATAGCGAAATTGCCGAACAGGGCGGCGGCCTGATCGCCCTGCGGCGTGGCCATGTTGCGCGAAGACCACCATGAGAACAGGATGAAGACGACGATGGCCGCGACCCCGCCGGCCGCAGCGCCCTTCATGCCGGTGAACAGGAAGCGGGTGCGGAACTGGCGCGCGATGAACTGCGCCTCGGCGCCGACGAAGTGCAGAACCTCGATGATGTGACCGTTGCCGGCCATGGCGCCGCGTGTGGCGAACACAACGGTCATTACCGTTGCCGACAGCATCAGGCCCAGCACGGCAATGCCGATGGTTACCGTCGTATGGGCCATTGCGACGAGCCGGTCGACCCATGTGCGGTGATCGTCCAGCGTGGCGCTGGGCACGGCGGTTGTGATGGCCTCGCGCATGTCCTTGAAATCGGGCGGGCTGTCCTCGTTGATGGTGACGATGATGAGGCGCGGCACCGGAAGCTGCCCGATGTCGAAGCCCGACCCCAGCCATGGCTCCAGCAGGCGCATGGTGGCGGCACTGTCGATAATGCGCGTGCCTTTCACGCCGTCGAATTCGGCGGCGAGGCCGGCGGCGGTGGCAAGTGCGATCTCCATGTCGAGGCCCTCGGTGGGCTTGATCTGGATCGTCGCCTCACGCGAGATCTGGTTTTCCCACACCGATGCCGTATCGCGCACCAGCGTGACCGCACCGAAGGTGACGCAGGACAGGAAAGTCATGATGGCGATGACCACGACGAGCGCCCGGCCGGCAATGTTCTGCGCCGGTACGATGGGCGCGGTCTTGCGCGGCGCGCGCTCGGGCGGCGCGGGGCGCTCGAAACCTTCTTCTTCATCCGGCCGAGGCTGAGGAGCGTCAATCATAGATGTCCAGCCTTCCATTGGCGAGAATCAGGCGGCGGGCATCCACCTGATCCATCAGCGCCAGATCATGGGTGGCGATGACCACGGCCGTGCCCAGCCGGTTCAGCTCGATGAACAGCCTGAGCAGTCGGCGGGCTAGCTGGGGGTCGACATTGCCGGTCGGCTCGTCGGCGAGCAGGATTTCGGGCTGCTCGATGAGCGCGCGCGCGATCGCCGCGCGCTGCTTCTCTCCACCCGACAGCACCGGCGGCAGCACATGCATGCGCTCGCCCAGACCCACCCATTTCAGCAGCTCGATCACATCGGTGCGGTAGCTGGCCTCCTCGCGGCCGCGCACGCGCAGCGGCAGCGCCACATTCTCATAGGTGGTCATGTGGTCGAGCAGGCGGAAGTCCTGGAACACGATGCCGATGCGGCGGCGCAGCAGCGGCAGTTCGGCGCGCGAGATGCGGGCGCGGTCCTTGCCGAAGATGGTGATGAGCCCGCGCGTCGGCCGCAGCGACATGAACAGAAGGCGCAAAAGCGTGGTCTTGCCGGCACCGGAAGGCCCGCTCAGAAACTGGAACGACCCCGCCGGTATGTGCAGGGAGATATCGCGGAGAATTTCCGGACCCATGCCATAGCGCAGGCCGACATTTTCGAAGCGGATCACGTTGAACGACCTGAATGCTGAACGGGCGAAGCACCGACCGTTTCCTCACGGCGAAAATCGTCAGGCGTGGTTAACAGCAAGTTAAATTCCGGCACAATCCCTACCAGTCTGTGGCTTCGGGTCGCGAAGCATTAACCATTCTTCGTCTACCAGAAGAAAACGAGAGTGCGAACGGGGACCAGCATGGCCGCCCAGACGATGGCACGACCGGTTTCCGGCGAAATCATGACCGGCCCGGACGAAGGTGACGCGCGAGGGATGCGCCCTCTGCCGGCGGGGCTTTCGCGCGACATCGTGGATGCCGATTTCGTCACCTTGTCCGGTCCGCCTCATCGCGCCCCTCATAAGGATGCCGCCGCGAAGGATTGCAGCGCGGCCATCGGTCTGGAACCCGCGCAAATGCAGGGCATGGCCGTGCTGCGCAAGGACAGGCGATCGCATGCCCGACCCTTTTCCACACGTGGCGGGCCGGTATTCTGGCTGGCGGGAATTCTGATTGCCGGCACCGCATTCTGGATCGGCGGCGGGCATGCGCTGGTCATGGACATGGAGATGTTCAGGGAGGCGCCGCAGACAGCACTTTCGATCTCCGCCGTCACGTCCAGGGTCGATGATTCGGGTGCCCGGCCGCTTCTCCTCGTCGATGGTGAAGCGGGAAATGACGGCGCAGGCGCCGCAAAAGTGCCGCCGCTGGAGATCCGCGTCACCGGCGAAGACGGGCGCATCACCCGCTACAGGCTGGGGACATCCGGGCGCTCGCTCGCCCCGGGCGAAAGATTCAGCTTTTCCGGGCGGGTCGAGGTGCCTAGAAGCGGAGTGAAATCCGTATCCGTAGCCTTTACCGGATAGTACAGAGCCAGAAAGCACCCAGCGGGAGTATCGCCAAATGCCAATCGTGCGCGGCAAGGACATTGAAGTCCTGTTCTCGGCTTCGGCGATCGCCCGCCGCAACCTTGAGCTCGCCAAGGACATAGCGGGTCGCGAATACAACGACCTTCTGGTGATTTCGATCCTGAAAGGGTCCTTCATCTTCGCCGCCGATCTGATTCGCGCCATGCATGATGCGGGGCTCGCCCCGGAGGTGGAATTCATCTTCATCTCCTCCTATGGCGCGGGCACGGAAAGCGGTCAGGTGCGCGTCCTGCGCGACATCGACAATGAAGTTGCCGGGCGCGACGTGCTGCTGATCGACGATATTCTGGAGTCCGGCAAGACGCTGCAATTCGCGCGCAACCTGATGCTGTCGCGCGGCGCGAAGAGCTGTTCGCTGGCCGTCCTGCTCGACAAGCGCATGCGCCGCCAGATCGATCTGGAAGCCGATTATGTCGGCTTCGACTGCCCTGACCATTTCGTCGTCGGTTACGGAATGGATGTCGGCCACGCTTTCCGCGAGCTGCCTTTCGTCGGAATCGTCAAGGGCGACGCGTAACCTTTTTCTTACCATGCCGGATTCGGCAAAATTAACTTTTGGCGGTCAGAGTCCTGCCCATGGCAAAGCTTCTGATCGTTGAGGACGATGAGTCCGTCCGTATGTTCGTCTCCCGTGCGCTGGAACGCGCCGGGCACCAGATTCATGTCGCTGCAGACGGGGCGCAGGGACTGGACATGATCTGCGCCGCCGACAGCGATTACGATCTGGTCGTGTCCGATATCCGCATGCCGGAGATGGACGGCATCGAGATGGCGATGTGTGCTGCCCGGGCCTGTCCCGGCCTTCGCATCCTGCTGATGACCGGCTATGCCGACCAGCGCGAGCGAGCCGACGACCTCAGCAGCGTCATCATCGATGTCGTCAACAAGCCGTTTTCGCTGGCGGAAATCCGCAGCCGGGTCGAAGCAGCGCTTTGCGTCGAGCTGACCCGCGCCGCCTGATCACTTCAGTTCCAGCAATCTTTCCAGATAGCTGCGCTCGACCTCCGGAGACATCGCTTCTCCCAGCCGCTTGCGGATGGCGTCGAGGATTTCGCGGGCGCGCTGAACGTCGATCTCGTCCGGCACCTTCACCGAATTGCCGAAGTCCGGCCCCTGCGTGCCGCGCGGCCGACCGAGCGGATCGCGGTCCGCGCTTTGTTGGCGCCGGCCCTGCCCCTGCTGGCCGTCCTCGCCCTGCATGGCCTGCAACTGCTGCATCATGTCGCGTGCGCCCTGACGCAGGGCTTCCAGCGCCCGGCCCTGATGGCCGACGGCGCGGTCGCCTTCGCCTTCGCCGAGCGATTCGCCGGCCTGCCCCATGGATTTGTCGGCCTGCCCGAGCCCCTCATTGGGCTGCATGCCCATGCCTTCGAGATCCTTGCCGAGCTGCTGCAGGTCTTTCTGGAGCTGGTCCTGCCCCTCCTGCAACTGCCTGAGCGCGTCAGCCAGTTCCTCGGGCGTCATGCCGCCCTGTCCCTGCTGGCCGCTCTGTCCACGCTGGTTCTGGTTGCCGTCCAGCCCTTCCTGCTGGTCGTCTCCCATCCGGCCATTATCGCCCCGCTGCATCTGGTCCATGCGGAACGTCTCGTTCATCATCTCCTGCTGGCGGCGCATGATTTCGCCCAGCTTGTTCATCTGCTGGCTGAACTCGTCGCCCTGCTGGCCCTGACCCTGCTGGCCCGGTTGCGCCATCTGGAGGTTGTTCATCATCTCCTGAAGCTGGGACAGCAGTTCCTGCGCCTGTTCGCTGTTGCCGGAGCGGGCGAGATTCTCGATCTGATCCATCATGCGGTCGAGATCGCTCTGGCGCAGCTCCTGCCCGTTCTGTGGCGCCCGCGCATTGTTCTGGTTCTGGTTGCGCTGGGCGAATTCGCGCAGGAAATCATTCATGGCCTGACGCAGTTCCTGCATCAGCCGCGATATTTCCTCATCCGATGCCCCGTTTTGCAGCGCATCCTGCAAGGCCTGCTGCGCCTGCCGCAGGCGCTGTTCCGCATCCGAAAGGCTGCCATTCTCGATGCCGAGCGCCACATGCCACAGATAGGAGACGACGTCGCGAAGCTGATCGTCGCCGGACGCCAGCCGGAGCCGGCTGCGCGCGCTCATCAGGCCCAGATAGGCGGTCGGACTGTCGAACGTATCCTCGGGGCGAAGGGTCACGGCGTCCATCAGGTCAAGCACGCGCTGCTTCGCATTGGCGTCGAGGCCAAGCAGCCGGCGCTGCTCGATCACCGCAAGGGCCAGGGGATTGGTGAAGGTCCTTTCCGGCATCGTCATGGTGACGGTCTCGCTGCGCCCTGTCTGCCCGGCGTCGTCGGTGGCAGCCAGCGTCAGCGTGACGGGCAGGCCGGCCCAGACATGCTCGGTGAGGTTCTTCGAGGTTTTCGCCGCATTGGCCTTCGAGCCGCGCCGGGGCAGGTTCAGCGCCATCTCCGGCTCGTCATAGAGCGGACGCGCCCCGGCCGCCGGCGGCGCGGCCTGCCTGAACTCGACCGCCGCGGAGGCTGCGCCGTAATCGTCCTCGATCTCGTATTGCAGTTCGAGCGTGCCATTGGCGGCCCGCTTCGGCTCGCCTGCAAAGCGAATGGTCGGAGGGGTATCCGGCGTGACCGCGAAGGTCCAGCGCGCGACCTCGCTGCGCCCGGAGCGCAGAACGAGTTCGCCGTCCTGACCGAGCGTTCCGGCAAACTGCCTCACGCCGTCAGCAGCCGGCCCGACGTTCCCGTTCCCATCCCCGGCTGCCGGCGAAGCCGGCTCGATCGGCGTTTCCTTGCCGTCGGCAGGTATGAAGCTCAGCGTCTCCGAGCCCGATCCGCCGGTGACGCGCAGCGAAACCGTGCTCCCGGCGGGCACCGTGAACAGGGAAACAGCGCGATTGGCGTCTGCATTCAGGAACATGGGCGCCTTGCCGGTATAGGCAGGCGGCGTCACCCAGGCGTCGATGCGCGCCGCCAGCGCTTCACGCACGGCAGTCGGGCGGAAACCGTCGGAAAGGCTGCCGCCCATGGGGCCGAGCGAAAAGGCGTAGGATACGAACAGCAACAGCGCCACCACGGCGCGCAGGCCCCATGGGTCGCGATCCGGCACTCTGGAAACGGGCAGGGCGGCATCGAGATTGCCGAGCCGGCCGGCCATGCGTTTCTGATGCTCGCGCCACAGCGCTTCGCTGAAGGCCGTCTGCGTTCCGCTCGGCCGGTCGGTGAGCGTCCGCAACGGACTGTGCGCAAGCCCGTTCGCCGCTTCGATGCGGCGATCGACTTCAGCGGTCGAGGGCAGGCGGAAGAAGCGCAGCGGCCACAGCGCAACCAGCGCGGCGAGGGCGAACGCGCTCATCACCGCGACCCGCGGCCAATCGGAAAGGCTGGCCACGAGGCCGAACCAAGACAGGCTGACGAACAGCCCGGCGACCAGAACGAGCGGCAGCACCAGCGGCCAGAACCGCTCCGCGATCATGGCCGCGCGGGTGCCCATGCGGCTCAGAACAAGACGCCCCGGTAATCCCGGGGTCAGTCTCGCAGGGGTGCTTGCATCGGGACGGTCAGTCATCGGCCTTTCCGCTGCCGGCCACGAAGGCATGGCCTCTTTGCCAGTGATAGCTTGCCGAGTTTACCAGCAAAGACGGCGAAGGCGAGGCGGGTTCCCGAAAACGTGATCGGATCGCCGCCCCTCCGGCACGGCGTCCCGCACTGTTCCGGTCCGCTTTCAGAGCCAGTCCGGAAGTGTGTCGAGGCCGATCAGTTCTTCATAGGTCTGGCGTCTGCGCACGACGGCGAAGCGGTCGCCATCGACCAGAACTTCCGGGATGAGGGGGCGGGTGTTGTAGGTGCCCGACTGCACCGCCCCATAGGCGCCGGCGGTGTAGACGGCGACCAGATCGCCCGGTGCCATGCGCGGCAGGTTGCGGTCGAGGCCGAGATAATCGCCGGTCTCGCACACCGGCCCGACCACGTCGGCCTTGAGCCATTCGGCATCGGCGGCCGGTTCCGTCACCGGGCGGATGTCGTGATAGGCTTCGTAGAGCGTCGGGCGGATCAGGTCGTTCATGCCCGCATCGACGATCAGGAAATTCTTGGCTTCAGCTTCCTTGAGGTAAATCACCTCGGTGACGAGGATGCCGGCGTTGCCGACGATCAGCCGCCCCGGCTCGAACACCAGCCTGGCGCCGATATCGGCGAAATGCCTGCGCACGATCTCCGCATAGGCCACGGGAAGCGGCGGCGGGGAATTGTCGTGCTGATATGGAACGCCAAGTCCCCCGCCCATATCGACATGGGTCAGGTCATGGCCGTCTGCCCTGAGCTGGCTAACCAGTTCCGCCATCAGCGTGAAGGCGTCGTCGAAAGGCTGGAGGTCGGTGATCTGGCTGCCGATATGTGCATCGACGCCGCTCACCCTGATGCCGGGAAGGGCTGTTGCGCGGGCATAGGCCTCGCGGGCGCGGGAAATCGGAATGCCGAACTTGTTCTCCGACTTGCCGGTGGAGATCTTGGCGTGGGTACGCGCATCGACATCGGGGTTGATGCGCAACGAGACGGAAGCCACCTTGCCCAGCGCCGTGGCGCGTTGCGACAGAAGCTCCAGTTCCGGCTCGGATTCCACGTTGAAGCAGTAGATGCCGGCCTCAAGCGCGAAATCCATCTCGCCGGCCTTCTTGCCGACGCCAGAGAACACGATCCTGCTGGCCGGTATCCCGGCGGCAAGCGCGCGCCTGATCTCGCCTTCCGAGACCGTGTCGGCTCCTGCGCCGAGCTTTGCCAGCGTCTTCAGAACGGCCTGATTGGAATTGGCTTTCAGCGCATAGCAAACCAGCGTGTCGAGCCCGGCGAAAGCCTGGCTGAACACGTTGAAATGACGGGTCAGCGTTGCCGTGGAATAGCAATAGAACGGTGTGCCGACCGCAGCCGCAATCGCCGGGATCGAAACATCCTCGGCGTGAAGAATGCCGTCGCGATATTCAAAATGGTTCAAGGCGAGCTTCCGGAAATCAGATCAGCTTGTCGAGGATGAACGGCTTGTCGTTGTCCGGTTTCTGCGGTTCCGGCGGCAGCGGCTCCTTGTTGCGCTGCGCTTCCTTGCGGGCTTCGACGGCTGCCTCATAGGGCGTGTCGAGGCCCGACTTGCGCCCGCAGGCTGAAACAGTCGCCATCGTGGCGACCAGCGCCAGCATCGTAACCAGTCTGCCTGCGGTCATCGTTTCATCCGTCCGTGATTACCCTTGACCGGGTTCTATCCAAGTTTGGCGATCAATGCACCCGGCTTCAAGCCTTGGCCAGTCGCTTTTTCCAGTAACGCACCTGACGGCGCACCTCGGCGGGGGCGGTGCCGCCGAAGCTCTGCCGGCTTTTCACCGAATTCTGCACCGACAGCACGGAGAAGATATCGGCGGTGATGCCCTCATGGATGGACTTCAGATCCTCCAGCGTCAGCTTTTCGAGGCCGCATTTCTTCTCTTCGGCCAGCGCAACCGCACGCCCGGTGACATGATGTGCCTCGCGGAAGGGAATGCCCAGTTCCCGCACCAGCCAGTCGGCAAGGTCGGTGGCGGTGGAGTAGCCGGAACCGGCAGCGCGCTTCATCGCGGCTTCGTTGACCGTCAGGTCGCGGACCATGCCCGTCATCGCCGCCAGCATCAGGTCGAGCGTCTCGGCCGCGTCGAACACGGCTTCCTTGTCTTCCTGCATGTCCTTGGAATAGGTCAGCGGCAGGCCCTTCATCACCGTCAGCAGGCCGATCAGGTGGCCGTTGAGGCGCCCGGTCTTGGCCCGCACCAGTTCGGCCGCATCCGGGTTCTTCTTCTGCGGCATGATCGAGGAGCCGGTGGAGAAGCTGTCGGACAGGCGCACGAAGCCGAATTGTGGCGTCGACCAGATGACGATCTCCTCCGCCAAGCGCGACAGATGGGTGCCGGCGATCGAGGCCACGGACAGGAACTCCAGCGCGTAGTCGCGGTCGGAAACGCTGTCGAGCGAATTGCGGGTCGGCTCGCGGAAGCCCAGCGCCTTCGCCGTCATGTGGCGGTCAATGGGGAAGCCGGTGCCGGCAAGCGCTGCCGCACCGAGCGGACTCTCGTCCATGCGTTCGATGGCATCGCGCACCCGCGACAGGTCACGCGCGAACATCTCGGCATAGGCGAGACAATGGTGGCCGAAGGTCACCGGCTGCGCGGTCTGAAGATGGGTGAAGCCGGGCATCACGGCGGCCGCATGTTCTTCGGCGCGCGCCACGAATGCCGCGATCAGCCCTTTCAGCGCCTCGGCGACGCGGTGGAACTCGTCCTTCACCCACAGCCGGAAATCGACGGCCACCTGATCGTTGCGCGAGCGGGCGGTGTGCAGCCGGCCGGCGGCCGGGCCGATCAGTTCGGCCAGCCGCGCCTCGATGTTCATGTGGATGTCTTCGAGCCTGGTGGAGAACTCGAATTTTCCGGCCTCGATTTCGCTGCGGATGGTGGCGAGGCCATCGGCAATTTTCTTGCTGTCGTCTGCCGAAATGATGCCGGTTTTGGCCAGCATCTCGCTATGGGCGATCGAACCCCTTATATCCTGCGCGTAGAGCTTGCGATCGTAGCCGACGGAGGCGTTGATCGCTTCCATGATCGCGGCGGGACCCGAGGCAAATCGTCCGCCCCACATCTGGTTGCTGGCCTTCTTGTCGCTCATCTCTATAACCCGTGCCCGGAGCAGTTGAAAAAATGGCAGACGGCAGAAAACTTTTCCCCACCACGCGCCTGATTCTGGCGGCCCTCCTGGCCGGTGCCGCAGCCGGCGCGCTCGCGGTATATGTCAGCGGCGGCCTTGAAGGCAACAATGCAACGGTCGCAACGTCTGCCATCGCCGCGCAGGATCGCGTGTGCGCCGCCAAAACGGAGCGCGCAAAGAAGGTAGCCGCCGCCGCGACAGGTCACGTCGCGGCCATGCTGCCGGCCGATCCGCCGCAATCGCTGGCCGGTCTTGCCTTCAATGACCCGGATGGAAAGCCGGCTACGCTTGCCGGCCACGCTGGCAAGACCGTGCTGGTCAATCTGTGGGCGACATGGTGCGCGCCCTGTCGTGCCGAAATGCCGGCTCTGGACGAGTTGCAGCAGAAAATGGGTGGCGACAGCTTCGAGGTGGTCGCCATCAACGTGGATACCGGCGACGACGCAAAGCCGAAAGCCTTCCTCAATGAAATCAAGGTGTCCGGTCTTGCCTACTACAGCGACCATTCCATGGGCGCTTTCAACGAGCTGAAGGCGAAGGGCCTTGCGCTCGGCCTGCCCGTCACCGTGCTGGTCGATGATGAAGGCTGCCTGCTTGCCCATATGAACGGCCCGGCCGAGTGGTCTACGCCAGATGCCGTCAGATTCATCGAAACCGCTCTGGGTGACGTAAAGTAAAGCCGGAGTTTTCCACGCTCCTTAACCGGCTTTCATCATATCGACACGCCGCTGTTGTCTGTCTGTCATATTCGCCCCATACTTCCGACCGCGGAACTGAACTCCATTTGGTCAATTATGTATCGGGAGATGAAGATGAAGCTTCTGGGTATTGCAGCAGGTCTTGCAACCGCACTCACCCTCTATTCCTCGGCCTCCGCCATCGCTGCCACCCAGATAAGCTGGTGGCACGCCATGACCGGCGCCAATGCCGAAGTGGTCGACAAAATCGCCAAGGACTTCAACGCCAGCCAGAGCGACTATGAAGTCGTGCCGGTCTTCAAGGGCACCTATCCCGAGACGCTGAATGCCGGAATCGCCGCTTTCCGCGCCGGCCAGGCCCCCGACATCATTCAGGTCTTCGACGTCGGCACCGGCGTCATGATGGCCGCCGAGGGCGCCATCCGCCCGGTCGCCGAAGTTCTGGAGGGTGCTGGCCTGAAGTTCGACAAGAGCCAGTATCTGCCGGGCATCGTCGCTTACTACTCGAAGCCCGACGGCACCATGCTGTCCTTCCCCTACAACTCTTCCTCGCCGATCCTGTATTACAACAAGGATGTGTTCGAGAAAGCCGGCCTCGACGTGAACAACCCGCCCAAGACCTGGGGTGAGGTTTTTGAAGCGGCGAAGAAGATCAAGACCAGCGGTGCGGCTGCCTGCGGTTACACCTCGACCTGGCTCACCTGGATCCATCTGGAGAACTTCGCCGCCTGGAACAACATTTCCTACGGCACCAATGAGAACGGCCTTGCCGGCGGCGACGTCGAGCTGAAGATCAACGCTCCGCTCTACGTCAACCACTTCCAGTCCATCGCCGATCTGGCCAAGGACGGCACCTTCAAATATGGCGGCCGCACTTCGGAGGCCAAGCAGCTGTTCCTTGCCGGCGAATGCGGCATTCTCACCGAATCGTCGGGCGGCCTTGGCGACATCGTCAAGTCGGGCATGAACTATGGCATCGGCCAGCTCCCCTATGACGAGGACGGCGCGGGCCCGCAGAACACCACGCCCGGCGGCGCCAGCCTGTGGGTGATGGCCGGCAAGTCGGACGAGCAGTACAAGGGCGTTGCCGCCTTCTTCAACTATCTGTCGCAGACCGATGTGCAGCAGTTCCTGCACGAGCAGTCCGGCTATCTGCCGGTGACGCTGGCCGCCTATGAAGCCACCAAAGGGTCGGACTTCTACGAGAAGAACCCCGGCCGCGAAACGCCGATCCTGCAGATGATGGGCAAGGCGCCGACCGAGAACTCCAAGGGCGTTCGTCTCGCCAACCTGCCGCAGGTGCGCGATATCCAGAACGAGGAGTTCGAGAAGATGCTCGCCGGCCAGCAGACCGCACAGCAGGCGCTCGACGCTGCCGTCACGCGCGGCAATGCGGCCATCAAGGAAGCCAACGCCAACTAGGCGCTGGTGTCCGGATCAGGGAGGGCCGGCGTCGTGCCGGCCCTCCGTCTTTCCATGGGTTCGCGGCTTTCTGCACGACCATGTCGCCATCATGGCGCAACGTTTCCCCCTTGCCGCGCAAGTCCCGAATTGCCTGCCATTGCGACGGAAGGGTCCGCCTGCGTGAACCATCTGCTTGAAACCACCCGGTCTTTCTGCTCCGATGGTCCCGCTTGCGCCGAAAGAAGCCGGAGGAGATGGACATGACGCCGCGCGTCGTATTTCCCAACCGCGTCCTGCCCTATCTGCTGCTGGCGCCCCAGCTCGCCATCACGCTGGTCTTTTTCTATCTCCCTGCCGCACAGGCGCTCTACCAGTCTATGCTGCGGGAGGACCCGTTCGGCCTGCGCTCCCGTTTCGTCTGGTTCGCCAATTTCAAAAAGGTTCTGGCCGATCCCGCCTATCTGAATGCGATGCATGTGACGGTGATCTTCTCCGTCGCCACCGCCGTCGTTGCCATGGGCGTGGCCTTGCTGCTGGCGGTGATGGCCGACAAGGTGGTGCGCAGCCGTGGTCTCTACCGCACCCTTTTGATCTGGCCCTATGCGGTGGCGCCGGCCATTGCCGGCATGCTGTTCCTGTTCATGTTCAACCCCTCGATCGGTACGCTGGCCGTGCTCATGCGCAAGGCCGGGATCTCGTGGGACCCGCTGCTCAATTCGACCGATGCCATGGTGCTGGTGGTGACGGCGGCGGCATGGAAGCAGATCAGCTACAATTTCCTGTTCTTCGTCGCCGGCCTTCAGGCGATCCCGAAAAGCCTGATCGAGGCGGCAGCCATCGACGGCGCGCGGGAGGTCAAGCGGTTCTGGACGATCGTGTTTCCGCTGCTGGCGCCCACGACCTTCTTCCTGCTGGTCATCAACACCACCTACGCCTTCTTCGACACTTTCGGCATCATCCATGCCGTCACCGGCGGCGGGCCCGGCAAGTCGACGGAAACGCTGGTCTACAAGGTTTACAATGACGGCTTCGTCAACCTGATCCTCGGCGAATCGGCCGCCCAGTCGGTGATCCTGATGATCATCGTCATCGCGCTCACCGCCATCCAGTTCCGCTATGTGGAAAGGAAGGTGCACTATGGCTGATACAAAGGCACCGGCCAGCGGCAGCGACAAGCTGATGATCGGCCAGTCGTCTGCCGGCATCTGGCTTGCCCACGCCATCCTGATCCTTGGCGTGGTCATCGTCGCCTTCCCGATCTACTACACCTTCGTCGCGTCCACCCATTCACTGCAGACGATCTTGCGCCCGCCGCTGCCACTGTTGCCGGGACCGGAGTTCTGGAACAATTATTCGCAGGCTCTGTGGGGCGGCACTCGCCAGATCGGCGGCGTCGGTGTCGGCACCCTGCTCGTCAACACCACGGTGATGGCGCTGGGCATCGCCATCGGCAAGATCATCATCTCGATCCTGTCGGCCTATGCGATCGTGTTCTTCCGCTTTCCGTTCCGGATGACCTTCTTCTGGGTCATCTTCATCACCCTGATGCTGCCCGTCGAGGTGCGCATCCTGCCGACCTACAAGGTGATGGTCGATCTGGGGCTCATCGACACCTATGCCGGGCTGATCGTGCCGCTGATCGCCTCGGCCACCGCAACGCTGCTGTTCCGGCAGTTCTTCATGACCATTCCGGGCGAACTGGTGGAGGCCGCGCGCGTCGACGGGGCGGGGCCGTGGCGCTTCTTCTTCGACATCCTGCTGCCCCTGTCGCGCACCAACATCGCGGCCCTGTTCGTCATCCTCTTCATCTACGGATGGACGCAATATCTGTGGCCGCTTCTGGTCACCAACAGCAACGACATGAACACCATCGTCATCGCGCTGCGCAAGATGATCTCCTTCGCCGATGCCGACACGCAATGGCATCTGGTCATGGTGACGTCGATCCTTGCCATCATCCCGCCGATCCTGGTGGTGGTGGCCATGCAGCGCTGGTTCGTCAAGGGTCTGGTCGAGTCGGAGAAATAGAACATGGCGACAGTCGATCTCAACGATGTGCGCAAGGTTTATGCAGGCGGCTTCGAGGCGGTGAAGGGCATCTCCATCGCCATTCCCGACAAGGCGCTGTGCGTGCTGGTCGGGCCGTCGGGCTGCGGCAAGTCCACGCTGCTGCGCATGATCGCGGGGCTGGAGACGATCTCGGCCGGCACGATTTCCATCGACGGCAAGGTCGTCAACAGCATCGGCCCGACCGATCGCGACATCGCCATGGTGTTCCAGAACTACGCGCTCTATCCGCATATGAGCGTCTACGACAACATGGCCTATGGCTTGCGCAACCGCGGCACGCCGAAGCCGGAGATCGATGCCCGCGTGCGGGCGACCGCAAAGACGCTCGAACTCGACCAGCTGCTGGACCGCAAGCCGCGCCAGCTTTCCGGCGGCCAGCGCCAGCGCGTCGCCATGGGCCGCGCCATTGTGCGCAATCCCAAGGTGTTCCTGTTCGACGAGCCGCTTTCCAATCTCGACGCCAAGCTGCGTGGCCAGATGCGGGTCGAGATCAAAAACCTGCAGCGCAATCTCGGCGTCACCTCGGTCTATGTCACCCATGACCAGCTCGAAGCCATGACGCTGGCCGACATGCTGGTGGTGATGAACGGCGGTCTCATCGAGCAGGTTGGCGCGCCGATGGATATTTATGAGAAGCCGGCCTCGACCTTCGTTGCCGCCTTCATCGGTGCCCCGCCGATGAACCTTCTGGCGCTGACGCGCGATGCGCAGGGCAGGGCGATGGTTGCTGGCGCGGTCCTCGGTGGCGATGTCGCCGACAACGTTGCCATAGTCGGGCTCAGACCCGAGGATGTGGTGATTGCCACTGGCGACGGTCAGTCGCCGGCCTTCACGCTGCCGGTAACTGTGGAGGCGGTGGAGCCGGTGGGAATGGAAAGTTTCCTGCATTGCGCCGCAGGGGGCGTGCGCATCGTGGTGCGCGTTCCCGGCCGCAGCATGGCCAGCCCGGGCGATCATCTGGAAGTAACAGCCGGCCGGGACCGGCTGCATTTCTTCGACAAGGACGGCAAGCGGGTCTGAAACCCGCCTGCTTGTCCAAAAAACTTAGAGCATTTCTGCTTTTCTCCGAATCGCAGAAATGCTCTATCTCTTTGTTTTAACCGCATTTCTGCGACGCCAGATGTTTCCATCTGGCTGCAAAATGCTCTAGTTCTTGATGCGGCGGGCGAACTCGGCCAGCGCCTTCTGGTAGATCGTGGCGCGGTTCCAGTCGTTCCAGTGCTTGTAATTGACTTCGCCCGGACCGTATCCGCCACCCGGCTGCCAGCCATGGCCGCGCAGGAAATTGGCGGTCGAGGCGAGAACGTCGGCGCGCGAACGGATGAGGTCGCGGCGGCCGTCGCCATCGAAATCGACGGCATATTCCAGATATTTGGACGGCAGGAACTGGGTCTGTCCGAGTTCGCCGAAGCCGGCGCCCCGCATCTGCTCGGCGGAGATGTAGCCTTTCTGGGCAATGATCAGCGCCGAATCGAGCTCGTTGGTGAAGAAGGCCGAGCGGCGGCAGTCATAGGCGAGCGTCGCCAGCGGTCCGAACACGCTCTTGTTGCCCGAATTCGCGCCGAAGCCGGTTTCCATGCCCCAGATGGCCAGAAGCACTTCCGGCTGAACGCCGTACTTCTGTTCGATGCGGCGCAGCAGCGACGCTTCGGACTTCATGTAGCCCTTTGCCTTCTTCACGTAGGAGGCGGGCGCGCGGCGCTGCATGAAATCTTCAAGGCTGCCCCGGAAGGCCTTGTGCTGAGCCCGGTCGATCTTGATCACGCCGGTATCGTACTTCACGCCCTGCATGGGGCGCGTGTCGATGCCGCGTGCCTTGGCATCGGCGGTGTAGGCACCCACCCATGCATTGAAGCCGCTGGCGTCATTGCCGCATTTGCCGGCTGCCTGCGCAGCGCCTGCGCTCATCAAAGCAGCAAGGGCTGCCGCGGTAAAAATCCGTACTTTGGCAACAACTGCCATATTGGTCTCCTGAGTGCCTGAATCACGTCCCCGTGCGAATTTGCCAGCCAAACATGAACTTGTCATTGCCATTCCGGTAAACAGCACGTGTGTGGCGGCCTATTGCAGGCGGAAGTCGCTCTAAATGTGGCGAAATGGTGTCGATTGCTCCGCACGGAAGCATTACCGGCCGCCATATGGTCCGGCAAACTTGACTCTGGTCGGTTTTTCCTGTCTACACCGCAAAATTCTGCGACAAGTCTTCTTTTCGCAAAGCTGACCGGGGCGATGGGCCATTGAAGCCCGCCAGTCGACCCCGGAGGCCAACATCCGGCAGCGCGGTGCGCCCCCGGGTGCTTTTTGGCTTTGCTTTCGTTTGGAGAAGGCACGGAGCGGCATTACCTTTCGTCCATCCATGGACGGCAGGAAAAGGAAGAGACATGTTTGAATCGCTGCAGGAACGCCTTGGCTCGATCCTGAACGGCCTCACCGGCCGCGGCGCGCTGTCGGAGGCCGATGTTTCGGCCGCCCTGCGCGAGGTCCGCCGCGCGCTGCTGGAGGCCGACGTCGCGCTCGATGTCGTTCGCTCCTTCACCGACAAGGTGCGCGAGAAGGCGGTTGGCGCTGCGGTTCTCAAGTCGATCAAGCCCGGCCAGATGGTCGTCAAGATCGTCCATGACGAGCTGGTGTCCATGCTCGGCGAAGAGGGCGTGCCGATCGACCTCAATGCGCCGGCTCCGGTTGTCATCATGATGGTTGGCCTGCAGGGCTCGGGCAAGACCACCACCACGGCCAAGATCGCGCGCCGTCTGAGCGAGCGTCAGGGCAAGAAGGTGCTGATGGCCTCGCTGGACACGCGTCGTCCGGCCGCGCAGGAACAGCTTCGCCAGCTTGGCGAGCAGACGAAGGTCGCCACGCTGCCGATCGTCGCCGGCCAGTCGCCGGTCGAGATCGCCCGCCGCTCCGTGCAGGCGGCGAAGCTCGGCGGTCATGACGTCGTCATCCTCGACACCGCCGGCCGAACCCATATCGACGAGCCGCTGATGGCCGAGATGGCCGAGATCAGGGCGGCCTCCAACCCGCATGAGATCCTGCTGGTCGCCGACTCCCTGACCGGTCAGGACGCCGTCAACCTCGCCCGCAATTTCGATGAACGCGTCGGCATCACCGGCCTCGTGCTCACCCGCATGGACGGCGACGGCCGCGGCGGTGCAGCCCTTTCGATGCGCGCCGTGACCGGCAAGCCGATCAAACTGATCGGTACCGGCGAGAAGATGGATGCGCTGGAGGAATTTTACCCCAAGCGCATCGCAGACCGCATTCTGGGCATGGGCGACATCGTTTCGCTCGTGGAAAAGGCTGCCGAAACCATCGATGCGGAAAAAGCCGCAGCGATGGCGAAGAAGATGCAGTCGGGCAAGTTCGACCTGAACGACCTCGCCGATCAGCTTGGCCAGATGCAGAAGATGGGCGGCATGGGCGGCATCATGGGCATGATGCCCGGCATGGGCAAGATGAAGGACCAGATGGCCGCCGCCGGCCTCGACGACAGGATGTTCGGCCGCCAGCTCGCCATCATCTCCTCGATGACGAAGGCCGAGCGCGCCAATCCCGACATTCTCAAGCACAGCCGCAAGAAGCGCATTGCCGCCGGTTCCGGCACCGATGCAGCCGAGATCAACAAGCTGCTCAAGATGCATCGCGGCATGGCCGACATGATGAAAGCCATGGGCGGCAAGGGCAAGGGCGGCGGCATGATGCGCGGCCTCATGGGCGGTCTGGCTTCGAAAATGGGCATGGGCGGCCTCGGCGGCATGATGGGCGGCGGCATGCCGGACCTGTCGAAGATGGACCCGAAGCAGCTTGAGGCGCTGAAGAAGCAGGCGGAAGCCGCCGGCCTCGGCAAAGGTCTTCCCGGCGGATTGCCCGGTGGCCTTCCGGGCGGCTTGCCCGGCGGTCTGCCAGGTCTGGGGGGCGGCGGGCTTCCGGGCCTTCCCGGCGGCATGAAGCTGCCCGGCCTCGGCGCTCCGGGCAAGAAGAAGTGAGGGGACGATGAGCGAAGACAAGAACATCGATGAAGCGCGCCGGCTGCTTGCCGGCTACCGCTCCTCGATCGACAATATCGATGCTGCTCTCATCCATATGCTGGCCGAACGCTTTCGCTGCACGCAGGCGGTGGGTGTTCTCAAGGCAACACATGGCCTTCCGCCAGCCGATCCGGCGCGCGAGGCCCAGCAGATCGAGCGTTTGCGGCGGCTCGCCAACGACGCCCATCTCGACCCCGACTTTGCGGAGAAGTTCCTGAACTTCGTCATCCGCGAGGTCATCCGCCATCACGAGCATATCGCCGCCAACGGTGGCACCTCCCAACCCGGCTGATTTCCCGCCGGTTCATACACAAAGACCAAGACATCAGAGCTTTAGGAGAAAGAAAATGGCACTGAAGATCCGACTGGCCCGCGCGGGCTCCAAGAAGCGTCCTTACTACCACATCGTCATCGCCGACGTGCGCAGCCCGCGCGACGGCCGCTTCATCGAGACGGTGGGCGCCTGGAACCCGATGCTGCCGAAGGACGGCGACCGCGTCAAGGTTGATGCCGACCGCGTGAAGCATTGGCTCGACAACGGCGCCCTGCCGACCGACCGCGTGGCCCGCTTCCTCGATCAGGCCGGCATCGCCAAGCGCGACGCGCGCTCGAACCCGACCAAGGGTCTGCCGGGCAAGAAGGCGCAGGAGCGCGAGGCTATGGTCAAGAAGGCTCAGGAAGAGGCTGCCGCCGCTCTTGCCGCCGCATCCGCCCCGGCCGAAGCCAGCGCCGAATAAGTCACGGCTTACGCTTCAGACAAGAAAGGCCGCGCCGGTTGAAGGCACGGCCTTTTTTCTTGGTTCCGGTGCAGTTGCTGACGATCAGTAGCCGTTGTTGTAACGGCGACCATAATAACGGTCGTCATAGCGGTTGCGGCTGTAGCGATCGTCATAGCGATAACGGTTGTCGTAGCGGCCGGAATTGTAGCGGTCGTCATAGCCGCGCGGGCATTGCGCGGTGTAGACACGGCCATATCCGTCGCGATAGCGGCAGCGGTTCGGCTCGTTGGCGGAACCGATCAGCGCGCCCGCCACAGCGCCGATTGCGCCACCCACCAGCGCGCCCTCGGCGCGGTTATGCCGGGAGGCAACGGCCGATCCGATCGCCGCGCCGCTCAGGCCGCCGATGGTCGCGCCCTGCTCGGTCTGGGAACATGCGGCAAGCGGCACCAGCAGCGCCATAAGCACGATAATCTTTTTCATTGTCTCAACCTTTCGCGGACAATCACGTCTCTTACCACTTCCCATAACGACCAGCGGCGGGATTCGATCCGGGATGATGACGCGATTCATGGCAGCCGGCTGATGAATGGTGGCTGAATGCGATTTGACGGATGCGATTCTGCCCTTCACAGGCCCTCGAAAGGTTGACAGGGACAAGTGTCGTCGTTTATGAGCCTGTCACAACTTCGGCGCGCTTCTGGCGCGCTTTTCAGTTACGCCCGCAAAGGGCCAAATTGACGGGCAAGACAATGAAGATCAAGAACTCGCTCAAGGCGCTGAAGGCACGTCACCGCGACAACCGCCTGGTTCGCCGCAAGGGCCGCATCTACATCATCAACAAGACCGATCCGCGCTACAAGGCCCGTCAGGGCTGAGCATGGACGTATCCCGGCGGGCATGATCGTGCCTGTCCGGTTTCGCCGCTCACGCGAATTTCAGTTTGACGAAGCGCATGAAGGGGATAGGCTTCCTTTCATGCGCTTCGTCGTTCTGCCCACGATAATCTTTCTGTCGGCCGCAGCCCCGGGCATTGTGGCGGCCGAGGATTTTCCTCATCCGGCTTCCGCCGATCAGGTGGCTGAGACCAGCGGGCAGAAGCTGGACAGGCTGCTTGCCGAACTGAAGCGCGAGGGCAATCCGAAAGCGGCTGATCGCATCGCCCGCCGCATCCAGCAGGAGTGGTCGCAATCCGGAAGCGCCTCGGTCGACCTGATGATGCAATGGGCGCAGAAGGCGGCGGCCTCCGGCAAATATGATGTCGCGCTCGACTTCCTCGATCTGGTGGTGACCCTGCAGCCCGACTATGCCGAGGGCTGGAACCGCCGCGCCACCGTCCATTATACGATGAAGAGCTACGCCAAATCGATGGCCGACATAAACCGGGCTCTGGCGCTGGAGCCACGCCACTACGGGGCGATTTCCGGCCTCGCGCGCATCATGACGGATACCGAACGCAAGGAAGCTGCCGTGGACGCCTGGCAGCGCGTGCTCGACATCTATCCGGCCCTGCGCTCGGCGCAGGAGCGCCTGTCCACGCTTTCCGAGGAACTTGCAGGCCGCAGCGCCTAGAGCATTTTGCAGCCAGATGGAAACATCTGGCGTCGCATAAATGCAGCTTAAACAAAGAGATGGAGCATTTCTGCGATTCAGAGAAAAGCAGAAATGCTCTAAGAGAGACAGGCCGGCCTTTTACGAGGCTTTGTGCCGGGCGCGTGCCTTGCAGGCGCCCGGCTGAAGCAAGGCTCGAAACGCGGTGGTTTATTTGTCGGAGCCAGCCGGTCCCGAAGTTTCGCCTATGCTGGCGATCCGCAGCATGTTGGTGGCGCCCGAGGTGCCGAGCGGCACGCCGGCGGTCACGATGATACGGTCGCCATCGGTGCCAAAACCCTCCTGCCTGGTGATGCGGCAGGCGCGGTCGACCATGTCATCGAGATTGGTGGCATCCTCGGTCACCACGCAGTGCGTGCCCCATGCCAGCGACAGACGCCGTGCCGTCGCAAGGATCGGTGAAAGGGCGATGATCGGAACTTTCGGGCGCTCGCGCGCGGCGCGCAGGCCGGTAGCACCGGAGGCGGTGTAGCTGACGATGGCCGCCAGTTCGAGCGTTTCGGCGATCTCGCGCGCCGCATAGGAGATGGCGTCCGGGCCGGTCGGCTCCGGCGCGGAGCGCTGGGCGTTGATGATGGCCGGATAGGTGGGGTCCTTCTCCACCCGTTCTGCAATGCGGTTCATGGTGGCGACGGCCTCGACCGGATAGGCGCCGGCAGCCGACTCGGCCGACAGCATGATGGCGTCAGCCCCCTCAAACACGGCGGTTGCCACGTCGGACACTTCGGCCCGTGTGGGCACCGGTGCCGAGATCATCGATTCCAGCATTTGAGTGGCCACGACAACCGGCTTGCCGGCCTTGCGGGCAGCACGGGTGATCTGCTTCTGGATGCCGGGAACCGCCTCGGGCGGCATTTCCACGCCGAGATCGCCGCGCGCCACCATCAGCGCATCGCTCAGCTCCATGATCTCGGAAAGCCGCGTAACGGCCTGCGGCTTTTCGATCTTCGACAGAAGCAGCGCCCTGCCATCGGCGATCTGGCGTGCCTCGACCAGGTCTTCGGGACGCTGGATGAAGGAAAGCGCGATCCAGTCGACGCCGGCCTCGAGTGCTGCATCGAGATCGGCGCGGTCCTTCTCGGTCAGCGCGCCAACGGGCAGGTCTGTGTCCGGCAGCGACACGCCCTTGCGGTCGGAAATCGAGGTGCCGGCCACCACCACGCATTCGATGGAGCGGCCGTCGCATTTCACTGCCTTCAGCTCCAGCTTGCCATCATCGATCAGCAGGCGATGGCCGGGCTCGACCGATTTGAGGATTTCGGGATGCGGAAGATAGACGCGCGTGGCATCGCCGGCTTCGGTGTTGTCGTCCAGCGTGAAGGCCTGACCGACGGTAAGTGTCTCCTTACCATTTGCAAAGCGGCCGACGCGCAGCTTGGGGCCCTGCAGGTCCGCCAGAATGCCGATGGGGCGTCCCAGCTCGGCCTCGACGGCACGGATGCGGCCAATCAGCGTGCGCATCAGATCGTGATCGGCGTGGCTCATATTGATGCGGAAGACGTCCGCGCCCGCTTCAAACAGTTTTTTCAGTGTCGCCTGTTCAGAGGAAGCAGGGCCGATCGTTGCGAGTATCTTTACCTTGCGGCTGCGTCTCATTGACCATTCGTTCCCGGGGCCGGGGGCCCGTCAGCTGTCGGCTGCTCGGTCAGCTGGACCATCCAGCTCGACTGCTCGCCAGTGTCGTATTCCTGAAAGCCGGCCCGCTGGAAGCCCCGTGCCACACAGTCGGTAACGCCTGCTATCTTGAACTCTTTCTCCGCCACGCACATGTTGACCGGACCGTCCCAGCGGCCGCCGCGTTCAGCATCTTCTGCGTAGAGATAGTAAAACCGTGATGACAGAGGCCCCTCGATCAGCGTCTTGCAGCTCGATGCCTCGATGTGCCACCAGCCTTCGGTGATCCAGCCCGCCTTGGCGCGATAGCCAATGCCGACCCCGACCAGGCTCTGCGTGGCGTTGCAGACCCGGAAATCGGCATGGGCAGGCGCCGTGTGCGCCATCAGGGCAACGAACGGCAATGCTGCCAGCAGCGCTTTTTTTCCTGCGCCGGAACGGACCTTGTTCATTCCCCTCGGCATCGATCTCTTCATGTGGTTGGTCCCTTTTCGGCAAAGTCCGGGCGCATGTCAACGCGCCCGGACCTGAAAATCCAATCGATTTAAATATTGCGGACGCGGCGATCTGGCGGCTGCGGCGGATTTCTGACAAAAACCTTGTCCAAACCACGGCATTGCATGGATGCCCTCTTCATGGGATGAAACTATCATCCAGCCGGGAACGAAAAACGGACCTTTCCTTCCAGTCATGACCCGATCCACAGTTTTCGCCCCTTTCGATCTGGTCGAAGGCGATGCCAGCCGCGGCATTCTTCTGGTTTGCGACCATGCAAGGCGCGATCTGCCGCAGGAATATGGCACGCTCGGCCTGCCGCCTGAGGAATTCGAGCGCCACATTGCCTACGACATCGGCGTCGAGACGGTGACGCGCGAACTGGCGGCCCTGCTTGGCGCGCCGGCGGTGCTGGCCGGTTTCTCGCGCCTGCTGATCGATCCCAACCGCGGCGAGGACGATCCCACCCTGATCCGCCAGCTTTACGACGGCACCATCATCACCGGCAACTATCCGCTTTCCGCAACCGAGCGCCAGCGCAGGCTCGATATGTTCTACCGTCCTTATCACGATGCCGTTTCGGCAGCGACCGCGTCGGTGGCCGCGAGATCGGGACGGGCGCCTTTCCTGTTTTCGGTTCACTCGTTCACGCCGGTGATGCAGGGGGTGATCCGGCCATGGCATGCCGGCGTGCTGTGGGACCGCGACGAGCGCGTGGCGCGGCCGCTGATAGACGCTTTGGAGGAAGACCCCTCGCTCGTCGTCGGCGACAACGAGCCCTATGACGGAGCGCTGCGCGGCGACACCATGTTCCGCCACGCCATCGTCAACGGCTATCCGCATGCGCTGATCGAGATCCGGCAGGACCTGATCGCGACGCCCGCCATGGCGGCCGGCTGGGCGCAGCGCCTTGCCCCCGTGGTTGAAGCGATCAACCGTCGCCCCGATATACATCAGGTGCGCCATTTCGGTTCGCGCACCGGACCCGTCTGAACGAGGAGGAACAACGATGACGCAGATCGACGAGAACAGGCAGCGCGACTTCGAGGCGGCCGCCTTCCGCCGTCTGCTCCAGCATCTGCGCGAGCGCACGGACGTGCAGAACATCGACCTGATGAACCTCGCCGGCTTCTGCCGCAACTGCCTTGCCAACTGGTATCGCGATGCGGCCGAGGCCGGGGGAACGGCTTTGTCAAAGGAAGAGTCGCGCGAGATCGTCTATGGCATGCCCTATGAAGAGTGGCGCGCGCGCTACCAGCTTGAAGCTTCCGACCAGCAGAAAACGGCTTTTGAGCAGAACAGGCCCGCAGATCACTGAAATGCAACTCCGGACGGGAGGCTGAAAGTGTCCATTCCAACCACGAAACTGCCCTGTGGCGAGCGCGTGCCGGTCTTCGGGCTCGGCACGTGGATGATGGGCGATCACGAGGCCAGCTTCGCCGATGAGGTGGCTGCGTTGCAACTGGGGCTCGACCTTGGTGTCAAGCTGATCGACACCGCCGAAATGTATGCCGATGCCGAATTGGTTGTCGGCGAGGCCGTGAAGGGGCGTCGCGACGATCTCTTCATCGTTTCCAAGGTGCTGCCTTCCAATGCCTCGCGGGCCGGAACCATTGCTGCATGCGAGCGCAGCCTCAAACGCCTCGGCACTGACCGCATCGACCTGTACCTGCTGCACTGGCGCGGTGGCGCGCGGCTGGCTGAAACGGTGGCGGCCTTCGAGGACCTGAAAGCGGCCGGAAAAATCCGCCACTGGGGCGTGTCCAACTTCGACACCAGCGACATGGAGGAACTCTTCGGCCTGCCATCCGGCGCGAACTGTCAGGCCAATCAGGTTCTGTACAATCTCAGCCGCCGTGGCATCGAGTTCGATCTTCTGCCATGGAGCCGGCAGCGCAGCATGCCGGTCATGGCCTATTCGCCGATCGAGCAGGGTGCGCTGGCGGAGAATCGCGCGGTTGCAGCCGTGGCCGCCCGCCACGATGCGACCCCGGCGCAGATCGCGCTGGCCTGGGTGATGCGCGCCGGCGGCGTCATCGCCATTCCAAAAGCGGTGAAGGCGGACCATGTGCGCCAGAATGTTGCGGCGCTGGACATTACCCTGACCGCGGAAGACCTCGCCGAGCTCGACCGCGCCTTCGCGCCACCCGCCCGCAAGCGTCCGCTCGAAACGATCTGAAGGCCGGCCCCTGTGGTTCGGCCTGCGGGCTTCAGCCCGGCAGGGTCACGACCACCGGGCCGGAACGGGTCGCCACGATGGTGTGCTCATACTGCACGGTCGGCGCGCGGGGCTCGCTGTAGAGCGTCCAGTCGTCGTCTTCGCCGTTTTCCGCCCATTCCGCACCGAGGGACAGGAACGGCTCGACGGTGAAGACGAGGCCGTCATTGATGATCCGGCGCTCCGAACGGTCCGGCCATGTGGCGATGGATTCGGGCTCTTCATGCAGGGAGCGGCCGACGCCGTGGCTGGCGAGGTTGCGCACCAGCGTGTAGCGGTTCTTCTGCGCGAAGGCGCCGATAGCCTTGCCGATGCCGGAAAGCGGCTTGTCGGCGCCGACCTGCGCGATGCCGGCCCACATCGCGCGCTTGCCGTCGCGGCACAGCCGGTCGATGTTGCGCGCCACCGGCGGCACGGTGAAGGAGGCGCCGGTGTCGGCGAAGAAGCCATTCTTTTCCGCCGATACGTCGATGTTGACGAGGTCGCCCTTGCCGATGCGGCGGTTGCCCGGAATGCCATGGGCGATTTCCTCGTTGACGCTGATGCATGTCGCGCCGGGAAAGCTATAGGTGACTTCAGGACCAGAGCGTGCGCCGGCCTGCTCCAGCAGCTTGCGGCCGAGCTGATCGAGTTCCGCAGTGGTGATGCCGGGTTCCAGAGCCGCACCCATGGCCCTGAGCGTATCGGCAACGATACGGCCGATCTCCTTCAGCGCATCGAATTCGTCTTCGTTTGAAATGGTCATGCGCCTGCGGCCTTCCGTCAATCGATACCCGCACATAGGGCTCGTGCGCTCTGGCGGCAAGCCTTATCGGGCTTCGCGCGCTGCGTTTGCCAGCAGCGTGGCGGCCGCATCGCCAGCACTTTCGATATAAGCGACGTCATGATGGACGAGCATGGTCGAGAAGGCGCCATCCATGAGAAGCACGATCTGCCGGGCCAGACGGTCGGCACCGGAAAGCCCTTCGGCTGCGATGATTTCGGCCAGCCACGCTTCCACCCGCTTCTTGTGCGCGCCTGCCGCCTTCACCGCCGGATGGCCAGGCGTATCGACCAGTTCGGCCGCGATGCGCAGGAAACCGCATCCCTTCCAGCGGCGATGCCGCGCCGCCGTGGCGATGCCGGTAAAGATTGCCCGTATGCGCTCGGGTAGCGCCCCTTGCGCCGCGTCGAAATAGCCGGAGAAGGCCTCCAGATTGGGCTGGTCGCGGGAGGCGAGATAGGCGGCGACGAGGTCGTCCTTGCTGCGGAAATGGTAGTAGAGCGTCTTCTTGGTGATACCGGCCTTTTCCGCCACGGCGTCGACGCTCACCGCGCGGATGCCCTTGCCGTAGAACAGGCTGTTGGCCGCCTTTACGATCCTGTCGCGCGTCTCGTCACTGCTGCTGCGGGCCATTCTTAGTATACCGACTAGTGAGTTTAGATGAGGCGGAGCGGATGCTAGCCGTGCTGGCGGAGACATGCAACGGCACGGAGAACCTCATGACCCAGCAGACAGTTCTGTTCGAGCGGCGCGGCAAGGTCGCCCTGCTCACCCTTAACCGCCCTGAAAAGCTCAACGCGCTGAACTACGCCACCAACGACCGCCTCCTGCATCTCATGAACGAGATCGAGGCCGATGACGGCATCGGCGCGGTCATCCTGACCGGGGCCGGGCGTGCCTTCTCGGCCGGCGGCGACATTCACGAGTTTGCACAGAGCGTACGCGAAGGGGTCGATGTCGCGGTGCGGGAATTCGTGCGGCGGGGGCAGGCGATGACCAGCCGTCTGGAGGCATTTCCGAAGCCGGTCATCGCTGCGGTCAACGGCATCGCCTATGGCGGCGGCTGCGAGATCACCGAATCCGTGCATCTGGCCATCGCCAGCGAGCGTGCGGTTTTCGCCAAGCCGGAAATCAACATCGGCATTGTGCCGACCTTCGGCGGCACGCAGCGCCTGCCCCGTCTGGCTGGCCGCAAGCGGGCGCTGGAATATCTGCTCACCGGCGACAGCTTCACGCCGGAGCGGGCGCGGGAGATCGGCATCGTCAACAGCGTGGTTGCGCATGAAGATCTCATGGATGCCGCCTTCGATCTGGCCGCCCGCATCCTGCGTCACTCGCCGCTGGCTTCGGCACGCATCCTCACGGCCGTGACGCGCGGCCTCAATGCCACCATCGGCGAGGGCTTGCAGATCGAAAGCGAGCAGTTTGCCCGCATGGCCGCCACATCCGACATCCATGAAGGGCTGGATGCGTGGATCGGACGTCGTCCGCCAGGCTACGCCGGCAGCTAAAGCTTTCAGGCGCCCGCCAGTCCCTTCAGCCGGTAGAGCGCTTCCAGCGCATCGCGCGGCGTCATCTCGTCGGGGTGCATCGCTTCCAGCGCTTGCGAAAGCGCGTCGGAGCGCGGAGCGGGTTTGGTCGTCTCGCGCTTTACGGCGGCCGAAAAAAGCGGCAGGTCGTCGATCAGACGCTCGGCCTTGCCGGAAACCTCGCCGGCTTCGAGCTGGTGCAGCACCTCGCGCGCTCGCGCCACCACGGGTTCCGGCAGCCCGGCGAGACGGGCGACCTGCACGCCATAGCTGCGGTCGGCGGCACCCTTGCCCACCTCGTGCAGGAAGACGACGTCGCCTTCCCATTCCTTCACCCGCATGGTGACGTTGTGCAGGCGGGAAAGTTTCTCCGCCAGCGCCGTCATCTCGTGGAAGTGGGTGGCGAAGACCGCCCGGCAGCGGTTCTGCTCATGCAGATATTCCACCGCCGCCCACGCGATGGAGAGGCCGTCGAAAGTGGCGGTGCCGCGCCCGATCTCGTCGAGGATGACCAGCGAGCGCTCGCCGGCCTGATTGAGGATCGCCGCCGTTTCCACCATCTCGACCATGAAGGTCGAACGGCCGCGTGCCAGATCGTCGGACGCGCCGACGCGGGAGAACAGCCGGTCGACGACGCCGATATGCGCTTTGGCGGCCGGCACGAAGGAGCCGGTCTGGGCGAGAATGGCGATCAGTGCATTCTGGCGCAGGAAGGTCGATTTACCGCCCATGTTGGGGCCGGTCAGCAGCCAGATCGCGCCGTGCCTGCCGTCGCCTTCGGGGGAGAGGTCGCAGTCATTGGCAACGAACGGGCCCTCGCCGAGGCGGCGCAACGCCTGCTCGACCACGGGATGGCGGCCGCCTTCGATCTCGAAGGCGAGGCTTGCATCGACCTGCGGCCGGCACCAGCCTTCGCGCTCCGCCAGCAGCGCCAGCGCCGCCGAGACGTCGAGCACGGCAAGCGCCTCCGCGCCGGCGCGGATGGTTTGCGCCTCCGCCACCGCTTCCTTCACCAGCGCCTCGAACACGGCAAGCTCGATGGTCAGCGCACGGGCCGCGGCATTGGCGATTTTGCTCTCCAGCCCCGCCAGCTCGGTGGTGGTGAAGCGCATGGCATTGGCCATGGTCTGGCGGTGGATGAAGCGGGCCTTGGCCTCGTCCGTACCGTTCATCACCGCCTGATGGTTGGCCGTAACCTCGATATAGTAGCCGAGCACATTGTTGTGCCGGATTTTCAGCGAGCGGATGCTGGTCTCTTCGGCCAGATCGCGCTCCATGGCGGCGATCACGCGCCGGGACTCGTCGCGCAGCGCCCGCATCTCGTCCAGTTCGGCATCGTAGCTGGCACGCACGAAGCCGCCGTCACGTTTGATCAGCGGCAGTTCGTCGCCCAGCGCCAGTTGCAGATGCTGTGCCAGCCCCGAGGGCAAGGCGGCGATGGCGTGCAAAGCGTTCGTGATTTCGTCTGGTACTTTAGCGCTCGCGAATATGCCGATGATTGCCGAAGCCGCCGAAAGGCCTGATCGCAGCGCGCCGAGATCGCGCGGGCCGCCGCGGTTGAGCGCCAGCCGCGACAGGGCGCGCGGCATGTCGGCCACGCCCTTCAGCGCCGCCCGCACGGCATCGCCAAGGCGCGGTTCGGAGCGGAAGAAGGAAACCGAATCGAGGCGTGCCGCGATCGCTGCCGGATCGGTCAGCGGGGCGGTCAGCCGCTCGGCGAGAAGGCGCGCGCCGCCGCCGGTGACGGTGCGGTCTATGGCCTTGAACAGAGACCCCTCGCGATGGCCCGAAAGCGTGCGCAAAAGCTCCAGATTGGCGCGCGTCGCCGGGTCGATGAACAGCGTCGCGCCGCTTTCCTCGCGCTCGGGCCGCGACAGGGGCGGCCGCTCCGCCTTCTGGGTCTTCTCGACATAAGCTATGATGCCGGAGATGGCCGACAGCTCGGCGCGGCCGAAAGTGCCGAAACTGTCCGGCGTCGCCACCTCGAAGAAGCGGGCGATGCGGGCAGGCGCGGAGGTGGAATCGAACAAGCTCGAGGGCTGCGGATTGGCCACCCGCCCGAGCACGTCGAAGACGGGCTTCAGCTCGGGATCGTAAAATACCGGCTCGGCCACGATCAGCTCGCGCGGATCGACGCGCAATATATCGGCCAGCAGCCGGTCATGCGTGGTTTCCGCGACCCGGAAGGCGCCGGTGGAAATATCGATCCAGGCAAGCGCATGAGCCTGGTCGGCCGCGCCCTTCACCCGCCCGAGCGCCATCAGGAAGTTCGATTCGGCCGGCGCCAGAAGCTTGTCTTCAGTAATCGTGCCCGGCGTCACCAGCCGGATCACGTCGCGCCGCACCACCGATTTGGACCCGCGCTTCTTTGCTTCGGCCGGGTCCTCGATCTGCTCGCACACGGCGACGCGGAAGCCGAGCGCGATCAGCTTCTGCAGATAGTCGTCGGCGGCATGCACCGGCACGCCGCACATGGGAATGTCCTGCCCCTGATGCTTGCCGCGCTTGGTCAGCACGATGCCGAGCGCCTGCGCCGCCTTTTCGGCGTCGTCGAAGAACAGCTCGTAGAAATCGCCCATGCGATAGAACAGCAGCGAATCGGGGTTCGCCGACTTGATCTCGATATATTGCTCCATCATCGGCGTAGCGCCGGCCGTTGCCGGCGCGGGCATCGGCGTAGCGCCGGCTGCTGCCGGCACGGCTTGTGTCACGCTGTCGGGACGCACGGGCATGTCGTGGTTCAAGAAACTGTTTCCAAAATTTCTATATGCATTGGCTTGGCGCTTTACGGCGGGGAAGTGTAGCCTTAATTGCGCAAACTCCACAAAAACAAGTCGCGGCGGGAGCAACAGCCGCATCGGTGAGGAAACCTTTAGCACATGCCCAGCATAAACGAGAACGCGAGCCCCTCAGTCAGCCCCGAGGAGGCGCTGGAATTCCACGCGCGGGGCCGTCCGGGCAAGCTGGAAATCATGCCGACCAAGCCGATGGCGACGCAGCGCGACCTGTCGCTGGCCTATTCGCCGGGCGTCGCCGTTCCGGTGAGGGCGATCGCCGAAGACCCTTCGCGCGCCTTCGACTATACCGCCCGCGGCAACATGGTGGCGGTGATTTCCAACGGTACCGCCATTCTGGGTCTCGGCAATCTCGGCGCGCTCGCCTCCAAGCCGGTGATGGAAGGCAAGGCGGTGCTGTTCAAGCGCTTCGCCGATGTCGATTCCATCGATCTGGAAATCGACACCGAGGATGCCGACGCCTTCATCAACAGCGTGCGCTATCTCGGCCCCTCCTTTGGCGGCATCAATCTGGAGGACATCAAGGCGCCGGAATGCTTCATCATCGAGCAGCGCCTGCGAGAGCTGATGGACATTCCCGTCTTCCATGACGACCAGCACGGCACCGCCATCATCTCCGCCGCCGGCCTGATCAACGCGCTGGAGATCACCGGCCGCGACATGAAGACGACGAAGCTCGTCTGCAACGGCGCCGGTTCCGCCGGCATCGCCTGCATCGAACTGATCAAGGCGATGGGCTTCGCGCCGGAAAACGTCATCCTGTGCGACACCAAGGGCGTCGTTTATCAGGGCCGTCAGGAAGGCATGAACCAGTGGAAGTCCGCGCATGCTGTGAAGACGGATGCGCGCACGCTGGCCGAGGCCATGGACGGTGCCGACGTCTTCTTCGGCCTCTCCGCCAAGGGCGCGCTGACGCCGGCCATGGTGGAATCGATGGCGAAGAACCCCATCATTTTCGCGATGGCCAATCCGGACCCGGAGATCACCCCGCAGGAAGTGGCCGATATCCGCACCGACGCCATCATGGCGACCGGCCGTTCGGATTACCCGAACCAGGTCAACAATGTGCTGGGCTTCCCCTACATCTTCCGCGGCGCGCTGGACGTGCAGGCGACCACGATCAACGAGGAGATGAAGATCGCCGCCGCCTATGCGCTGGCCGATCTGGCCAGAAAGGACGTGCCCGACGACGTGGCCGCCGCCTATCAGGGCAACCGGCCGAAATTCGGCCCCAACTACATCATCCCCGTGCCGTTCGATCCGCGCCTGATCTCCGCCATACCGCTGGCGGTGGCGAAGGCTGCCATGGAAACCGGGGTGGCGCGCCGTCCCATCGTCAACCTAGACCGCTACGCGCAGGAGCTTTCCGCCCGCCGCGATCCGATCGCGTCCACCCTGCAGCGCATCTACGACCGCGTGCGCCGCCAGCCCAAGCGCATCGTCTTCGCCGAGGGCGAGGAAGAGCAGGTCATGCGCGCCGCCGTCTCCTACGTCAATCAGGGGCTGGGCACCGCGATCCTGCTGGGCCGCGACGACATCATCAAGGAGAATGCCCGCAATGCCGGCATCGACCTCAACAAGCCCAACATCGAGATCATCAATGCGCGCCTGTCGCGCCGCAACGCGGTCTATGCCGATTATCTGTATGAGCGCATGCAGAGGAAGGGCCATTTGTTCCGCGATTGCCAGCGCCTCATCAACAACGACCGCAACCATTTCGCCGCCTGCATGGTAGCGCTGGGCGATGCCGACGGCATCGTCACCGGCGTCACCCGCAACTATTCGACGGCGCTGGAGGATGTGCGCCGGGTCATCGACGCCAAGCCCGGCCATTGCGTCATCGGCGCCTCGATCGTGCTGTCGCGCGGCCGCACGGTGATCGTCGCCGACACTGCCGTGCACGACATGCCGAATGCGCAGCAGATCGCCGACATTGCCGAGGAGGCAGCCAATTTCGCGCGGCGCATGGGCTATGAGCCGCGCGTCGCCATGCTCGCCTATTCCACCTTCGGTCATCCGCAGGGCGAGCGGTCGGAGCGCATCCAGGAGGCGGTCAAGCTTCTCGACAAGCGCCGCGTCGATTTCGAGTATGATGGTGAAATGGCAGCCGACGTGGCTCTCAACCCCGCTGCCATGCAGCAGTATCCCTTCATGCGTCTGACCGCGCCGGCGAATGTGCTGGTCATGCCGGCCTTCCACTCGGCTTCCATTGCAACCAAGATGTTGCAGGAACTGGGCGGTTCGACCGTCATCGGCCCCCTGCTCGTCGGCCTCAACAAGCCGGTGCAGATCGTGCCGCTGAATGCCAAGGACAGCGACATCGTCAACATGGCCGCGATCGCGGCCTTCTCAGCCGGCAGCTGATTTTCCTCAGGACGGCCGTGATTGCGCGGCCGTCCTGCCTCGGGAGAAATGCCCGGGCATGAAGAATTTATTTTCTCACAAGTTTTACAAGTGAGAAATAATTTCTATCATCACTGATTTTGCCAAAAATTCATCCGGTGAACGCGGAAGCGCTCCATTGTAAATTCCGGCCAATCCCGTATTGGCATGCCGGGACCCGATCCGGCACGCCTGAAAGAAGGTCCGGACATGTCTTCCTCCACCCCATCCGTTTCGCGTTCCCCGCGCGAACCCAAACCGCTTTATGCGTCCTTCGGCTTCCAGGTGCTTGTCGCCATGGTGGTCGGCCTTGCGCTCGGCTATGTCGCCCGCCAGATGGGCCCCGATGCCGCCGGCAACGCCAACTGGCTGACGGTGACGCTGTCGACCATCGGCTCGTCCTTCGTCTCCCTGCTCAGGGCGCTGGTTCCGGTGCTCGTATTCACCGCCATCGTCGCGTCCATCGCCAATCTGCGTGAACTGAACAACGCTGCCCGGCTGGTCTGGCAGACGCTCATCTGGTTCGCCATCACCGCCCTGATTGCCGTGGTCATCGGCATCGCGCTCGGCCTCATCCTCCAGCCCGGCCTGCACACTGCCGTGACCGAAAGTGCGGCGCGCGCGCCGTCCTCGACGGGTAGCTGGCTCGACTTCCTGAAGGGCCTCATCCCGTCCAACATCCTCGGCCTTTCGGCATCGACCAGAGTGACCGATGGCGGCGCTTCGACCAGCCTCAGCTTCAACGTGCTGCAGATACTGGTGATCTCGATCGCCGTCGGCGTTGCTGCCCTGCGCGTCGGCCCGGCCGCGGATGCTTTCCTCGCCTTCAACCGCTCGTTCCTGAAGGTCGTGCACAAGCTGCTGTGGTGGGTGATCCGCCTCACGCCCATCGGCACAATCGGCCTGCTCGGCAATGCGGTTGCCGTCTATGGCTGGGATGCGCTGGCGCAGCTCGGCTGGTATTCGGCCGCCATCTATATCGGCCTCGCGCTGGTGCTGTTCGTGGTCTATCCCGTGCTGCTCGGCGCCAACGGGCTCAACCCGCTGCGCTTTTTCCAGGGCGCGTGGCCGGCGATCCAGCTTGCCTTCGTGTCGCGCTCGTCCATCGGCACCCTGCCGCTGACCGAGCAGGTGACGGAGAACAATCTCGGCGTGCCGCGCGAATATGCGGCCTTCGCCGTGCCGCTCGGCGCCACCACCAAGATGGACGGCTGCGCCTCGATCTACCCGGCGATCTCGGCCATTTTCGTCGCCCAGTTCTTCGGCATCGATCTCGGCATTCAGGACTATCTGCTGATCGTCTTCGTGTCGGTCATCGGCTCCGCCGCCACCGCCGGCCTCACCGGCGCCACGGTGATGCTGACGCTGACATTGTCGACGCTTGGCCTGCCGCTGGAAGGCGTTGGCCTCCTGCTGGCGGTCGATCCGATCCTCGACATGGGCCGCACGGCGGTCAACGTCGCCGGACAGGCGCTGGTGCCGACCATCGTCGCCAAGCGTCAGGGCATTCTCGATCAGGCCGCTTATGATCGCGGCGAGATCGTCGAGCCCGACAGCGGTCCTGCAGCGGTGCCCGCCGAATAAAGTCTTTCATTCAGGAACCAAAAAGCCGGGACGGCGTGAGCCGTCCCGGCTTTCTATTGTGCTGAGGCCTGCGGTCCGGAGTCAGAAGAGATTCTTCAACTCATCCAGCCGGTCGTTGACCAGCCAGCCATAGTAGTTCTCCTGTGGCAGCTTTGGAGACTGGCCTGCCGCGGCGCGCCGGGCATTTTCAGCCCGCAGCGCCTGCGCCCGGCTTTCGGGGTCGCCGATGTTGTAGAGGGTGGAGGTGACGCCGGGGTTTTTGGAAATGTCGAAGTCAGCGATCCGCTTATACGCATCGATGGAATTGCGCACGACCGCCGCAACATAGGGCAGGGTCAGATCCGGATCCATGATGGTCTTGTAGACCTGGTTGGGGTCGCGCACATCCAGCTTCGGCAGGCCGGAGACGCGGTTCACCATGTCGCTCATCTGCAATGCGGTCAGCGGATTGAGCTGGCCGAGGCCGAAGGTCTGTCCGGCATAGAGCGGCTGGAAGAAGGTGGCTCCGAAGCGGTCGTTCGGGAAGCTCTTGCCGCCCACCGTCTTGCCGCGGAACGATTTGTTCCACACCCGCTCGCGGCATTGCCACAGCGTGTAGCTTTCGGTCTTGCCGTCGCAGGCGTCGAACTCGGGCCTTTGCACGAAGTCGGAAACGTCCTCGCCCTTGTAGGAGAAGGTCAGGCGGTTGGAGAGATAGGAAATCGCCTTGACGTAATAGGTTTGCAGCCGGTCATAGGCGTCGACATTGTAGGTGTGCTCGCCGACGATGGCTCCGACCACATGGATGGGCTCGATGCCATAGGCCGCCGACACCTGCTTTATCTTGGCTCGCAGGGCGGCATCATTCTTCAGCAGCGCATAGATCTTGCGATACTTGGCCTGAAAGGTGGTGCTCGTCGCCTGCGTCCGCCGGCTCGACGCGCCGGGAATGGGCGGCTGTTCGACCGAACGGTTGCCCGCGGGCACCAGCGTGGCGGCCTTCACAGGCAGGACGACGGCGGCCGCCAACAGGGCGATTGCGACGGGTATCAGTTTTTTCATGCGTGCTGCCTGAGGATGGATGCCGCACAAACTATGAAAACAGGGCGTCCAAGTCGAGGCCGTATGCGCGCTGACCGCACAGACGAGGCGTTGCGTTGCATAAATGTGGCAATGAGCGGGGCGTGGAAGGCGTCCGGGACGGCAGGAGACCCACCATCCCGGCTGAATTCGTCGCTCAGGCAGCGTTCCTGCGCGCCAGCCTTGCCTTGATGCTCTCCACGTCGGCGCGCGGCGTCGCCGCGAACAGCGTCTTGGTGTAGCTGTGCTGCGGGTCGGAGAACACCGCGTCGCGCGAGCCGTATTCGACCGCTTCGCCGAAATACATCACCATCACCTCGTCGGCGATGTAGCGCACCACCGAAAGATCGTGGCTGATGAAGATGTAGGTGAGGCCGAATTCGTCCTGCAGATCGGCAAGCAGGTTCAGCACCTGCGCCTGCACCGAAAGGTCCAGCGCCGACACCGGCTCGTCCAGCACCAGCAGCGACGGGTTGAGCATCAGCGCGCGCGCGATGGCGATGCGCTGGCGCTGGCCGCCGGAGAACATGTGCGGATAGCGATTGTAGTGCTCGGTGCCGAGACCGACCTTCTTCAGCATGGTCATGGCGCGTTCGCGCCGCTCGTCGGCCTTCACGTCCGTGTTGATGACCAGCGGTTCGCACAATATGTCGCCGATCTTCTGGCGCGGATTGAGCGAACCGTACGGGTTCTGGAACACGATCTGCACCTTGCGGCGCATGTCCGGCGTCAGCGCCTCTGCGGCGATGTCGACCTTGCGGCCTTCGATCAGCAGCTCACCGGACGTTGCCGGATCGATCAGCGTGATGATGCGTGCCAGCGTGGACTTGCCACAGCCGCTTTCGCCGACGATGGCCAGCGTTTTGCCCTTTTCTACGCTGAACGAGACGCCCTTGACCGCATGAACGGTGCGGGCCGGCGTGAACAGCCCGCCGCGCACATGGTAGTCGCGCCTGATGTCGCGGCCTTCGACGATGACGGTGCGTGTGGGTTCTGTGCTCATCGTGCGCCTCCCGGAGCAGGCTCGAACATCATGTCGGAAATGGTCGGCAGGCGGTCGCCGACGGCATTGTCCGGCAGGGCGGCGAGCAGGGCGCGCGTGTAGTTGCTTTTCGGGGTCTCGAACAGCGATAGCACATCCGCCTCTTCCATCTTGCGTCCGCGATACTGGACGACGACGCGGTCCGCCGTTTCGGCCACGACACCCATGTTGTGGGTGATCATGATCAGGCCCATGCCGTTTTCCGCCTGAAGCTTCATCAGGAGATCGAGGATCTGCTTCTGGATGGTGACGTCGAGGGCGGTGGTCGGCTCGTCGGCGATCAGCAGCTTCGGATTGCAGGCGATCGCCATGGCGATCATCACGCGCTGGCACTGGCCGCCCGACATCTGGTGCGGATAGGAACCGAGCCGCTGCTCGGGATCGGGAATGCCGACCAGCGTGAACAGCTCGATGGCGCGGGCCCGGCGCTCGGCTCTGCCCATGCCCATGTGAAAGCGCAGCACCTCCTCGATCTGGAAGCCGACCGTGAAGCAGGGGTTGAGGCTGGCGATCGGCTCCTGGAAGATCATGGCGATGTCCTTGCCCACGATCCTGCGGCGCTGCGAAGCGTCGAGGCCCAGCAGATCGATGCCGTTGAAGGCCATGAGGTCGGCCTTCACGGTGGCGGACTTCGGCAGCAGCCCCATCACCGCCAGCATCGACACCGACTTTCCGGAGCCGGATTCACCGACGATGGCCAGAACTTCTCCGGCATCGACGGTGATGTCGATACCCTGAACGGCCATGAACGGGCCGGTGGATGTCTCGAAAGAGACGGTGAGGTTCCTGATTTCGAGAAGTGACATCACGACCTCTTGAGCTTGGGATCTAGTGCGTCGCGCAGGCCGTCGCCAACCAGATTGATGGCCAGCACGGTAACGAGAATGGCGATGCCGGGGAAGGTCACCACCCACCATGCGCGCATGATGAATTCGCGGGCTTCGGCCAGCATGGTTCCCCATTCCGGCGTCGGCGGCTGCGCACCCATGCCGAGGAAGCCGAGGGCGGCCGCGTCGAGAATGGCGTTGGAGAAGGAGAGCGTGCCCTGAACGATAAGCGGCGCAAGGCAATTCGGCAGAATGGTCCTGAACATCAGCCTGAGGTGCCCGGCACCTGCCACCTTGGCGGCAACCACATAGTCCCTGTTCTTTTCGGCCATCACCGCAGCGCGCGTAAGGCGCACGAAATGCGGTTGCAGCACCAGCGCGATGGCGATCATCGCATTGGTCAGGCCCGGCCCCAGAACCGCGACCAGCACGAGCGCCAGAAGCAGCGACGGAAAGGCGAGGATGATGTCCATCAGGCGCATGATGACGGTGTCGACCCAGCCCCGGCAATAGCCGGCGATGACCCCGACGATGATGCCGCCGGTGAGCGCCAGCGTGGTGACGATCGTGCCGATGAACAGCGAGTAGCGGGTGCCGTGGATGAGACGCGAGAGAATGTCGCGGCCCACGGGATCGGTGCCGAGCAGAAAGCTGGCATTGCCGCCTTCCATCCACACCGGTGGTATCAGCACGGCATCGCGATATTGCTCCGCGGCTCCGTGTGGCGCCAGCCACGGCGCCAGCAGCGCCACGATCACCAGCCCGATGAAAACCCACAGCCCGATGACGGCCCCGCGGTTTTCGGAGAAGTAGAACCAGAATTCGGCGAAACGGGCCTTCAGGGAAGGATCGGTTCCGATGCCGGCAGCAGTTGTTGTGTCTGTCATGGTTCGGCCCTCAATTCCGTATGCGCGGGTTGATGAGGCCGTAGAGAAGGTCGACGACCAGATTGACCACCATGATGATGGCTGCGATCAACAGCAGTCCGCCCTGGATCACCGCATAGTCGCGCCGCGATACCGAATCGACCATCCATTTGCCGATGCCCGGCCAGGAAAAAATGGTCTCGGTCAGAATGGCGCCTGCCATCAGCACGCCCACCTGCAGGCCGATCGTGGTTATGACGGGGATCATGGCATTGCGCAGCGAGTGAATGCCGATGACGCGGAAGGTCGACAGACCCTTGGCGCGGGCGGTGCGCACATAGTCCTCGCCGAGAACTTCAAGCATGGCCGAACGCGTCTGCCTGGCGATGACGGCCAGCGGAATGGTGCTGAGTACGATGGACGGCAGGATGAGATGGCTGAGTGCCGACTTGAAGGCGCCGCTCTGCCCCGAAAGCAGTGAGTCGATCAGCATGAAGCCGGTGACCGGCGGGAAGAAATACATCAGCGAGATGCGGCCAGACACCGGGGTCCATTGCAGGATGCCGGCAAACAGGATGATGAGCAGCAGGCCCCACCAGAAGATCGGCATGGAATAGCCCACCAGCGCCACGCCCATCACCGACTGGTCGAAGAAGGAACCGCGCTTCGTGGCGGCGATGATGCCGGCCGGAATGCCGATGACCACGGCGATGATGATGGCGCATAAAGACAGTTCCAGCGTGGCCGGGAAGAGCGCGAAGAACTGATCAAGTATCGGTTTCTTGGTGACGATCGACGTGCCGAAATCACCGGTCAGAACCCCGCCGATGTAGTCGAAATACTGAACGACGAGCGGCCGGTCGAAGCCCAGTCTCTGCATCATTTCGGCATGACGCTCCGGCGACATCACGCGCTCGCCGGACAGCAGCGCGACCGGATCGCCAGGCAGCAGCCTGATAAAGGAAAAGGCAATGATCGAGACCCCGATGAAAGTCGGGATCAGGACGGCAAGCCGCCCCAGAAAAAACCGAAGCATGACGAACCTTCGCGTTGTCCTTCGGGAGGAGCAATCTCCAGAGTATTTCCGCTTTTCTTCGAAACGCGGAGATTCCCCACCTCTTTGTTTCTCATAATTCCCAAAAAGCAAAGCCGCGGCGAGCTTTTGCTGAAATCACACTTCTGAAGCCGACGTGATCCTGGAAATCGCGTAACGTACTTTACGGCGTTATGTCCATACATATTCTGCCGGCTGGTAAAAATCGCTAGCTCTGGCAGCTGTCGCGTATGGCAAAGGGCGCCCGCATTGCGGGCGCCCTTCCTGACCGGAAAGCTTTACTCGACGAGGTCGACGCCCTCGAAGGCGAAGTCGCCGAGCGGGCTCTGGTGGAAGCCTTCGACTTCCTTGCGCATCGGCACGACCGACAGCGAGTGGTCGAGCGTGGCCCACGGAGCTTCGCGCTTGAAGACTTCCTGTGCCTGCTCGTAGAGCTTGATGCGCTCGTCCTGATCGGTGGTGGACTTCGCCTTCATGACGAGATCGTTGAACTCTTCATTGCACCACTGGGCGCGGTTGTTGCCACCGACAGCGTCACAGCCAAGCAGGGTGTGCAGGAAGTTGTCCGGGTCGCCATTGTCACCGGTCCAGCCGAGGATCACGGCGCCGTCACGGTCCTTTGCCTTGGAGCGGTCGAGATACTCGGCCCACTCATAGGAGACGATCTCGACCTTGACGCCGATCTTGGCGAAGTCGGACTGCATGAGTTCGGCCGCGCGGCGGGCGTTCAGCATGTAGGGACGCGAAACCGGCATTGCCCAGACCTTCATGGAGAGGTCCTTGACGCCGGCTTCCTCCAGCATCTTCTTGGCCGCTTCGGGATCGTACGCGTCGTCCTTGATGTTGTCGTTGTAGGACCACATGGTCGGCGGGATCGGGTTCTTGGCTTCGGTGGCCGCGCCCTGGAACACGGCGTCGACGATGGCCTTCTTGTTGATGGCCATGTTGAGCGCCTTGCGCACCTCGACCTTGTCGAACGGCGCCTGCGTGGTGTTGTAGGCGAGATAGGCGATGTTGAGGCCTTCCTGCTCCACCACCTTAAGGTTCGGGTCAGCCTTCATGGCCTCGACGTCGGCGGCGTTCGGGAACGGCATCAGGTGGCATTCGCCCGCCTTCAGCTTCTGATAGCGGACCGAGGCATCCGTGGTGATCGCGAAAACGAGATCGTCGATCTTCTGCTGGCCGCCCCAGTAGTCGGGATTGGCCTTGTAGCGGATCACGGCGTCCTGCTGATAGGCGACGAAGCTGTACGGACCGGTGCCGAGCGGCATCTGGTTCATCTGCTCCTTCTTGCCTTCGGCTTCGAGCTTGTCGGAATATTCCTTCGAAACGATCGACATGAACGGCATGGCGAGGTTGGCGAGGAAAGGTGCTTCCGGCTGGTTCAGGATGATCTTGACGGTCTGGTCATCGACCTTCTCGACCGACTTGATCAGCGTCGGGAAGCCCATGCCCTCGGAATATTCCCACGAGGCGCCGGCCACATACTGGTTCCAGGGGTTGTTCTTGTTGAGCTGGCGGTCGAAGGAGAACACCACGTCATCGGCATTGAGGTCACGCGACGGGGTGAAGAAATCGGTGGTCTGGAACTTCACGCCCTGACGAAGCTTGAACGTATATTCAAGGCCGTCGTCGGAAATCTCCCAGCTTTCGGCGAGGCCGGGCTCGGTCTCGGTCGTGCCTGGCTTGAACTCAAGCAGGCGGTTATACACGGTGTGAGCGGCGGCGTCGAAGGTGGTACCAGCAGTATACATGCCGGGATCGAAGCCTTCCGGCGATCCTTCCGAGCAATATACAAACGTTTTTGCGTTGGCGGCTCCACCCATGACGGTTGCAGCCAGCAACGCGGCCGCAATAGTCAGCTTCTTGGTCATTGAGGACTCCCTGATATTTACCCAGGTCGCTGTAATCAGCCTGGCGAAGGCTGCATATAAGCACCGATTTGTCGGCTTTGGAACTCCTTGTCGATCTGCCTCAGCGTCACTTCAATAAAATTTCACAAATTCGCTTGCTGGTGAGATTTTCGATCGGCACTGATCTTGGCGGAGATTTATTGTGACTTGACATCTGTGTTTGGAGGGAGGCTCCGAGCCGGCCGCTATACGTGCCGGATGCAAGATTCGAGCGCCCCTGCCGCTGCGGCACGGCTTGCAAGCGGGATGTTTGTCGCCATAGATAGAAACATGCAGGGTGGGTAAGGTGGCACTTCCATGACGCATGGCGGGGAGAAGAAGTGCCTGCCGGCTGGAAGCGAGCCGGTATGAGACCGCAGTCCCGAAGCTAAAACCAGGGAGGACGCATTGGCCAAGGCAACTACAGGTTCAGCAAAGAGTAAGGCCGTCGCAGGCACAGCCAGTGCCGCGAAGGAGAAGGCTGCAGAAAAGAAGCCGGCGAAGAAGAGCGCTGGCGCGTCTGCCAACAAAGCTGCGCCTGCGGCAGCCAGGCCCGCGGCTGAAAAGCCTGCAACCAGAAGTGCTGCAAAAAAGGCTGTCCCGGCTCCGAAGGCAACGGCGCAGAAAGCACCGTCTTCCGGTGGAAAAGAGCGGCCGAAGCCATGGCTTGCGAGCTATCCCGCCGGCGTCCCGGCAGAAATTGGCCCGCTGACCTCATCTTCGATCGGTGCGTTGCTCGTCGATTCCTGCAATCGCTTTGCCGCCAAGCCGGCGTTCGCCAGCATGGGCAAGACGATTTCCTTCGCCGAGCTGGAAACGCTTTCGGCGAATTTTGCTGCCTATCTTCAGTCGGTCGGTCTTGAAAAGGGAGCCCGCGTCGCGTTGATGATGCCCAATGTCCTTCAATATCCCATCGCCATGATGGCGGTGCTGAGGGCAGGTTACGTCGTCGTCAACGTCAATCCGCTTTATACGGCGCGAGAGCTGGAGCATCAGCTCAACGATTCCGGCGCCGAAGCCATCGTCATTCTGGAGAACTTCGCAACCACCCTTCAGACGGCCATCGGCAAGACCAAGGTGAAGCATGTTATCATCGCCGCCATGGGAGATCTGCTCGGCCTGAAGGGCGTGCTGGTCAATCTGGTCGTGCGACGTGTCAAGAAGATGGTCCCCGACTGGTCGATCCCGGGCCATGTCCGGTTCAACGCCGCGCTGAAAGCGGGTGCAGGCAGGAAGCTGAGGCCGGTCGAGGTCGGGCAGGACGACATCGCCTTCCTGCAATATACGGGCGGGACGACAGGCGTTTCCAAGGGCGCCACCCTGCTGCATCGCAACGTGCTGTCGAATGTGGCGCAGTTGGCGATCTGGGTGGAGGACGCTTACACCGTCAAGCCGAAGCCGGAAAATCTGGTCTTTGTCTGCGCGCTGCCGCTCTATCACATTTTCGCACTGACGGTGAATGCGCTGATGGGCATGGAGCAGGGCGCCCTCAACGTGCTGATTCCCAATCCGCGCGACATTCCCGCATTCGTGAAGGAGCTGCGCGGCCGCCAGTTCAACATTTTCCCCGGCCTGAACACGCTGTTCAATGCGCTTCTCAACAATGAGGAATTCCGCAAGCTGGATTTCAGCTCGCTGGTGCTGTCGATCGGCGGCGGCATGGCCGTGCAGCAGGGGGTTGCCGATCGCTGGAAGGCGCTGACCGGAAATCACATCACCGAGGGGTACGGGCTTTCCGAGACCTCTCCTGTCGCCACCACCAACAAATGCTCGTCGTCCGAGTTCACCGGCACCATCGGTCTGCCCATTCCGTCGACCGAGGTGGCGATCCGCGACGATGATGGCAATGACGTGGCGCTGGGCGAAGTGGGTGAGATCTGCATTCGCGGACCTCAGGTGATGGCCGGTTACTGGAACCGGCCGGAGGAAACCGAGAAGGCCATGACGCCGGACGGCTTCTTCAAGACCGGCGACATGGGGTTCATGAATGCCGAGGGCTTCACCAAGATCGTCGACCGCAAGAAGGACATGATCCTGGTGTCCGGCTTCAACGTCTATCCCAACGAGCTGGAAGAGGTGGTCGCCAACCATCCGGGCGTTCTGGAGGTGGCTGCCGTCGGCGTGCCGGATGAGAAGTCGGGCGAGGTGCCGAAGCTGTTCGTGGTGCGGCGTGACCCCGACCTCACTGCCGAGACGCTGATCGCCTATTGCCGGGAAAACCTCACCGGCTACAAGCGGCCGAAATACATCGAATTCCGCGATGAACTGCCGAAGACTCCGGTTGGCAAGATTCTGAGGCGCGAACTGCGCGATTCCTGATCTGCCTTCCCGGCACCGATAAAAGTCACAAAAGCCCGCGCCTTGCGGGCTTTTGCATTTTCAGGCGACAGTCACGGCCTGAAGCGGGATGTCTATGCCCAGCCTGTCGAGCATGGCTTTGAAGGCGGCGATGCCATAATGCTCGCTTTCGGTCACGAGCCCCATGATGTGCCCGCTGCCACCCTGTTCGGGCGTAAGTGCTGCCACAATGTCCTGTGCCGGATCGATGAACGCGCGGTCGGGACGCGCGGCCGCGAAGAATGACGCCAGCCATGGCAGATGCGTGCTCGACAGCGTCAGCACGTCTGTATCGGGGTGCCGGTCGCGGACTTCTTCCATGAAGGCGCTGACAAGAAGCTGCGTGCCGGCCGGATCGAACAGGAAGGAACCGTTCTCGACCAGCTCGACCATGGGCGAGGCGTTGATGAGGGCGACCTGATCCGGATTGGTCGCGTGCGTCGCTACGAAGTGCGCCAGCATCGGGCTTTCGATCAGCGATTTCACGCCCATTATGCCGACCCGTCCGCTCCGCGTCTGCGAAAGTGCGGCGCCGAGCGGCGGATGCACCCCGAACAGCTTCGGGCCGGGGTCGCGCCGCAATTCGTCCAGCACCATGATCGAGGGGGCGTTGGAGGCGATGACGATGGCGGCAGGTTCGTACCGGCCGAGGAAGGCGATGGTCCGGCGCATGATGGCCAGGAGCTGTTCCCGTCCCTTGCCGCCATAGGGGAAGCTGGCGCGGTCGGCGAAGTAGAGGATATCCTGCTTCGGGAACGCCTTGTGGATTTCCGCCACGATGGCATAGCTGCCGATGCCCGCGTCGAAGACAGCGACCGGTCGATGCAGGCTCATGCGCGTTCTCCCCTCATGGTGACATCCCGGGGGCCGGCTTCGCGAAATTGCTCAGACCGACGCCAGATAGGCCGGCAGGTCGGCGACCGAATCCAGCATCACATCGGCCAGAGGTGAAAGCGATTCGCGCGTGCCGGTGCCGGAAAGAACGCCGATGGCCAGTCCGCAGCCGCCGGCGCGCGCCATGTCGAGATCGTGGCGGTTGTCGCCAACCATGGCCAGTTCGGAAGGCTTCAGGCCGGTCAGGTCGCAGAAGGCGACCACGGTATCGGGCGCCGGCTTGGCATTGGCGACCGCATCGTAGCCATAGGCGGCCTCGAACAGTTGCGCGATGCCGAGCGCCGACAGCGTCTTCTCGCAGCCCATCGTGGAATCATTGGTCGCAACGCCCAGCCGGTAGGATTGCGCATGCAGATCGCCGAGCGCACCGATGATGCCGGGAAGGGCGACCGCCATGGCGGCGCCCTTGTCGGTGGTCATCCGGTTGAAGTGCTCGACCGCATCGAGCTGCTCGCGCCGCGAAAGTTTTGGGAACCACAGCTCGATGATGTCGAGATTGGTGCCGGCCGCAAATACGGAATCCGCCCTGAAGGCATGTGTCTGCGGGTCGAGGCCGGCTGCCACGAGCAGCGTGTCCGCCTTGTCCCTGTCGCCGCCGGATGCCTCCATCGCCATCAGTTCGGCCACCGCCGACCATGTTGCATGGAAGTCGACAAGCGTGCCGTCCTTGTCGAACAGGATTCCCTTGATGGCGGCCAAGTCTCTATCTCTCTTTCAGGTCGAAAATCTGTTTCACCAGACCGGCCGTCGAGGCATCCCTGTCTGCGGCGCTTTCCTTGCCCTCTACGACAGGCAGCAACCGTGTTGCCAGCTCCTTGCCGAGTTCGACCCCCCATTGGTCGAAGGAGTTGATGTTGTAAAGCACCCCTTCGACAAAGACGCGATGTTCGTAAAGCGCAATCAGCCGTCCGAGCGTTGCCGGATCGAGCAGCCTGTAGAGGATGGTGATCGAGGGGCGGTTTCCGGAAAAGACGCGGTGGGGCGCCAGCTTCTCCACCTTTGCCGGGTCCATGCCGCCGGCCAGCATCTGCGTGCGCGCTTCTTCCAGCGTGCGGCCTTTCATCAGCGCCTCGGACTGGGCGAGGCAGTTGGCCAGCAACAGGTCTTGGTGGTACTGCAACTCCGGCTCATGCCCGTTGGCGGCAACGAGGAACTCCACCGGAATGATGTCGGTGCCCTGATGCAGAAGCTGGAAGAAGGCGTGCTGGCCATTGGTGCCGGGCTCGCCCCATACCAGCGGCCCGGTCGGCGTGATGACCGGCGTGCCGTCGAGCGATGTGCTCTTGCCGTTCGATTCCATGTCGAGCTGCTGGAGATAGGCAGGCAGGCGCGACAGGCGCTGATCGTAGGGGATGACGGCACGGGCCGGATAGAGGCACACCACGCGGTGCCACCAGCCGACGAGGCCGAGCAGCGCGGGCAGGTTTTCGGAAAGGGGGGCTGTACGGAAATGCTCATCCATCTCATGCGCGCCGGCCAGCATCTGGCGAAAACGCTGCGGACCGATCGCGATCATCACCGGCAGGCCGATCGCACCCCACACGGAGTAGCGCCCGCCGACCCAGTCCCAGAAGCCGAACACGCGATCCGCTTCGATGCCGAAGGCGGCGACCAGATCGAGCGCCGTCGAGACGGCGGCGAAATGATGACCCACGGCTTTCTCGCCCAGCGCCTGTGCGATCCAGCGCTTCGCCGTCTGCGCATTGGTCATCGTCTCCACCGTGGTGAAGGTCTTGGATGCGACGATGATCAGCGTCGTTTCGGGGTCGAGCCCGGCAAGCGTGTCGTGGATATGAGCGCCGTCGATATTGGAGACGTAATGGGCGCGCGGGCCATCGTGATAAGGCGCCAGCGCCAGCGTCACCATGACGGGGCCGAGATCGGAGCCGCCGATGCCGATATTGACGATGTCGGTGATGGCCTTGCCGGTCGCGCCGCGTGCCTTGCCGCTGCGGATCGCCTCGGCGAAGCTGCTCATCGCGTCCAGAACCGAGGCGACGTCCTTGCCGACCGCCTGCCCGTCTATCGCCGGTCCGGATGCGCCCGGATCGCGCAACGCTGTGTGCAGAACGGCGCGATCTTCCGTGACATTGATATGCGCGCCGTCAAACATAGCGTCGCGCCGCGCTTCCACCCCGCAGGCTTTGGCCAGTTTGCCGAGCAATGCCATGGTGGCGTCATCGACCGCGCATTTCGACCAGTCGAGCAGCATGTCGCCCTGTCTGGCGGAAAAGCGGCTGAAGCGCTGCGGATCGGCCTGAAAGGCAGCGCGCATATCCATGGATACGGACGAGCGCTGCGCGCGAAGATCATCGAGAAACTGGCTGAAGGCGGAACGGTCCACGGACATCTCCGAATGTGGATGCGACAAGGTGGGCGGCCACCCGGATCGGTTCGCGGGGGAATGTAGAGCGTTCCCCCGCCATGGGAAACACCCTCTTTCCCGGTTCCGCCCCGGCATGTCGCCGCATTCCTTATCCCACCATATTTAAATCGATTCAATCGGTGGATTGCCCGTGAAATCGACCTGATCGATCACTGGCATAAATCTATAGGATCAGAATTATTGATTGGCTTAATTGCTTGTGCCAAGCGACACTCCTCTGGTCCACGCAGCCAGAAAAGACTGTCCACCGGGGAGGTGATCATGTCCCAGCGAAACGACACGGCCATCTGGTCGGGCCTTTTCCGTATATCCGCAGAATCGGGGCAAACCCTTCAGGCGCAGATCAGGCAGGCCATCGTCGCAGCCATTCTCGACAGGCAGATCGCCGCCTCCATGCCGTTGCCGTCCTGCCGCATTCTGGCGGAAAAGCTCGGCGTCGCGCGCGGCACCGTGGTGCTGGCCTTCCAGCAGCTCGTCGATCAGGGCTTCCTGATCGCGCGCGAGCGGCGCGGCCATTTCGTCAATCCCGATGTGCTGGCAACGCCGGCCAAGCCGCAGAAGGCGCCCGAGCAGTCGAATGAGATCGACTGGAAGGCGCGCCGCCGCATCGCGGCCTCCGACATGCCGCCGCCGAACAAGCACGAGAACTGGATCAAGTCCTCCTACCCCTTCGTCTATGGGCAGTTCGATCCGGGCCTGTTTCCGACCGCCGAATGGCGCGAATGCAACCGCATGGCGCTGGCGGTGCTGGAAATCCGCAACTGGGCCTCGGACATGGTCGACCGCGACGACCCGCTGCTGATCGAGCAGATCCAGGCGCGCCTGCTGCCGCGCCGGGGCATCTTCGCCAATCCCGATGAGATCATCGTTACGCTGGGCGCGCAGAACGCGCTCTACATGCTGGCCACGCTTTTGATGGGCAAGGGCTCGAAAGTGGCCATGGAGGACCCGGGCTATCCCGATGCGCGCTCCATCTTCCAGCTTTCCGGCGCCGAGACCGTGCCGGTGCCGGTCGACCAGTCGGGCATCGTCACTGACCGCATTCCGACCGATGCCGGTTTCGTGTTCGCCACGCCGAGCCATCACTGTCCGACCATGGTGCCGCTTTCCGAGGCGCGCCGTCAGGACCTGCTCGACCGTGCCGACCGCTACAACCAGATCATCATCGAGGATGGCTATGACAGCCAGCTGATGGACGATGCGCCGCAGCAGGCGCTCAAGAGCAGTGACCGCTCGGGGCGCGTCATCTATGTCGGTTCGATGTCGAAGACGCTGGCACCCGGCCTGCGGCTTGGTTACATCGTCGCTTCGGCGGGGCTGATCGCCGAGCTTCGGGCGCTGCGCCGCTTCATGCTGCGCCACCCGCCGGCCAACAATCAGCGCGCCGTGGCGCTGTTCCTCTCCCTCGGCCATCACGAAGCACTGGTTCGCCGTCTTTCCACCGCCTTCGAAGAGCGCCGCAAGCGCCTGCGGCAGGCCGTTGCCGCCTTCCTGCCGGAATGGCGTTCAAAGCATCCGGGTGCGGGAACGTCGCTGTGGCTGGAGGCGCCGCAAGGCGTCAACGCCTTTGACCTGGCCGCTGCCGCGGCCAGCCGCAGCGTCATCATCGAACCCGGCAACCGCTATTTCGGTTTCGATGAGCAGCCATCGCGCTTCGTACGGCTGGGTATTTCGTCCATTGCCCTGCAGCACATCGAACCGGGCATTCGCGAACTGGCCACAGCAGCCGGTCGCCGGCCGGCCGCTGCCTGAGCCATTGCTTTGCCATCGCCTTCCTTGATTGAGCCAATGCTTTGGCACAGAAGCCGGACACCCATGGCTCATCGCTGGCCTGCATCGGGCGCGCATAATCCTTCCCGGATGCGGTCTTGCAAGCGGGAGACTCGGTGATGAAACAGGCCCTGCCGGAACCGCCGGCTGCCGGTCCCTGCTATCTGCCGCTGAGCGAAGGCGACATCGGGCGCATCCATGAGGCTGTGCTCACCGTTCTGGAAACGGTGGGTTTTGCCGATGCCATCCCCTCCTGCATCGAGGCGCTGACGGGTGCCGGTGCCGTACTGGCGGAGGACGGGCGGATCCGCTTCCCGCGCAGTCTGGTGCGCGATACGATCAGCCGCGCTGCCCGCAACATCACCCTGCATGGGCAGGATCCTCGCCACGACCTGCATCTTGACGGGAACCATGTCCATTTCGGCACGGCCGGCGTCGCCGTCAATCTGGTCGATGCCGCGCAGCGCATCTGGCGCGAAACGCGCTTGCAGGACATTTATGACGCGGCCCGGCTTGTCGAAGGGCTGGACAACATTCATTTCTTCCAGCGCCCCATGGTTGCCCGCGATATCGCCGATCCGCTGGAGCTGGATTTCAACACGCTTTATGCCTGTGTCACCGGCACCACCAAGCATGTCGGCACCTCCTTCACTGTCCGCGAGAACGTGAAGCCGGCGCTTGAGATGCTGCACATGATCGCCGGCGGCGAGGAGAAATTCCGCGCCCGGCCCTTCGTTTCCAGCTCAAGCTGTTTCGTCGTTTCACCGATGAAGTTTGCCGAGGATGCCTGCGGCGTGATGGAGGAATGCGTGCGCGGCGGCCTGCCGATCCTGGTGTTGTCCGTGGGGCAGGCCGGTATCACCGCCCCTGCCGATCTGGCCGGAGCCGTGGTGCAGACGGTGGCCGAGGTGCTGGCGGGACTTGTCTATGTCAATGCCCTGAAGCCCGGCCATCCGGCGATCTTCGCGGCCTGGCCCTTCGCCTCCGATCCGCACACCGGGGCCATGGCCGGCGGGTCGCCGCAGCAGGCGCTGCTTGGGGCCGCTTGCGCCCAGATGGCGCGCTTTTACGATCTTCCTTCGTCGACGGTCGCCGGCATGACCGATGCCGGATTGCCGGACAGTCAGTCGGGCTATGAGAAAGGCATCACCGACATGCTTGCCGCATTGAGCGGTGCGCATCTGGTCTATGAGGCCGCCGGCATGCATGGCTCGCTGCTTGGCTTTTGTCTGGAAAGCCTGATCATCGACAACGACATGCTGGGCCACTGCCTGCAAAGCCGTGTGGGAATGGCGGCTGGCGACGAGCAGTTGTCGGCATCTCTGATCGCGCGGACCTGCCTTGGCGGTCCCGGCCATTATCTGGACAGCGGCAAGGGGCAGTCAGGCTCCGAGCCTGGTCTGGAACGCTGGCAGTTTCGCGAGCGCGAACAGAACGGCCTCAGCGATATCGTCAGCCATGCCGCGGCCGAAAAGAAGCGCCTGCTGGCGGAGCGCTTCCCCCGCCATATCACGCGGGGCATGGACGACCGCCTGCGGGCCCGCTTCGGCGACCTTATTCGCCTGCCGCGTGGGGCGATGGGCGGGTAGGGCCTGTTATCGCCGGATAAGCCCGCAAGCTGGAAAACGGTTACAACAGGCAATCATCCCAGCGAAACGGCAGGTGTGGAGATGACGAGCGATCCTGTCTCAGCCGGTCACTTCGCCGATCGACCACGGCAGGGTCTCGCCGCCGCGAAACACAACGATGTCTTCGTCTTCGATCGGTACGGCGGCAACCGCCACGCTGGGTTTCCTGACCAGCGTTACCGTGCCCTTGTTCGGCTCCAGTCCGTGGAAGCGCGCGCCGTTGAGCGATGCGAAAGCCTCGAAACGGTCCAGCACCCCTTCCTCGTCGAAGACCTGCACATAGGTCTGCAGGGCGGTGACGCCGCCGAACACGCCGGCCGAGCAGCATTCTGCCTGCTTGGCTGAGCGCATGTGCGGGGCGCTGTCGGTGCCGATCATGAAGCAGCTTTCACCGGAGGTGATCGCCTTGCGCAGCGCGAGGCGATGGCTCTCGCGCTTGGCGACCGGCAGGCAGTAGAGATGCGGGCGCAGGCCTCCCTGAAAGATCGAGGTGCGGTTGATGACGAGATGGTGCGGCGTGATCGTGGCGGCCACGCGCGGCGCATGGGCGCGCACGATGTCGACCGTTCCGGAGGTGGTGGCGTGCTCGACAACCACCTTCAGCCCCTGATGCCGCTTCAGCATCGGCAGGAGCGTGCCTTCCATGAACACTTCTTCGCGGTCGAAGATGTCGACGTCCGGATCGGTGGATTCGCCGTGGATCAGAACCGGCATGCCGATCTTCTCCATCCGCTCCAGCACCGGTGAAAGCCCGGCAAGGTCAGAGACGCCGTGGCTGGAATTGGTGGTGGCGCCCGCCGGATAAAGCTTGGCGGCGATCCACACCCTTTCGGCAAAGCCGCGCTCGATCTCGTCGGGATCGGTGCGGTCGGTCAGATAGCAGGTCATCAGCGGCTCGAAAGCGGAGCCTTCGGGACGCGCCGCCAGAATACGTTCGCGATAGGCGAGCGCATCGGCCACCGTCACCACCGGCGGAACCAGATTGGGCATGATGATGCCGCGAGCGAACTGGGCCGCCGTATAGGGCAGAACCGCCTTCAGCATGGCGCCGTCGCGCAGGTGAACATGCCAGTCGTCCGGGCGCGGGATGGAGAGCGTGGGCACGGTGCCGGCCTTCTGATCGGCGCTGGCGTCAAAAAGCGCGTCGATGGACATGGGTACTCCTTCTCACCTGTGATGACGCGCAGATGCGCGCACTCGTCCCTGACACAGCGATATACATGGGGCGGCTTAAAAAGGCAGTCGGCTTGGAGGCATGCGACGAAAAATTACGGTACTAAAAGCGCCCTCAGCTTAGCAGCTGGCTCAGCACCGGCTGCAACTGTTCCGGCGTGATCGGCTTGGCCACCACTGCGTCGAAGAACCCGGACAGCGTAAGTGCGTCCGTGGTGGCGCCAAGACGCGTTGACAAAAGCACAAGCGCGGGCCGCAGGCCGCCTGTGGCGCGCCTCAGCGCGGCAATCACAGGTATAAGGGCATCACAGTCGCTGTTTTCGGAGCCGCCGTCGAGCACGATAATGCCCGGCAACAGAGACCGAAGTGCGCGTGCGGCTGTCTCGGGGGATTCCATGACCGGCTTCAGTCCAAGCCCCTCGACGATCTTGGCGACCACGATCTGGGTGATGCGCGATCTGCCGACGACCATGACTCGGGACAGATCGGCGGGGCCGCCATCGTTCGCAAACTTGCCGCGTCCGAAGCCAGTGCTGCCGTTGTGATCGAAGTACGAGGACAAGTCGACCTACACCGTCTGCTCAATGCAGGGTTGAAACTATCCTCCTTTTGGGTGACCTCATCCCACCTGTCAAGTTAATAGAAAGTGGCACTCCGTGTGCCACCGCCGCAAAAAGGAAAATCGCCTCCGCAGCTGCTGCGGAGGCGACTTCAGGGCAGGGAGCCCGGATGAACCGTGTCCCCACGGTTCGTCCACCACCCCGGCTTACGAGGCATGCGGGGTGGCGGATTGCGTGCGGCTCAGTTGTGAGCCTGGGTGACGATCACCGGGATGAGCAGGTCGCCCCAGTTGCCTTCGCCGCTGTGATGGCGGGCCGAGCGGACCAGTTCGACCGACACGCCGGCCTCGACGGCCTTCATCACGGACTGGTTGAGGCGATGCAGGTCATTGGCCAGCATGCGGATCGCGGACTGCTGGTCGGTGTTCATGGCCGAAGACTGTTCCTCGGCCCTTTCCTTGACTCGGGTGATCGGTGCCATTTTGGTTCTCCCTGGGAATGACGGCTTTCCGGCCGCCGGGTCTGTTATTCCGCAGCCGGGCGGAACTGTTCGGTTTCGGTGGATTCGCCCATGGCGGTGGTCGAAGACTGACCGCCGGTGATGGCGAGCGACACGGCGTCGAAGTAGCCGGTGCCGACCTCGCGCTGGTGCTTGGTCGCGGTGTAGCCATTGGCTTCCGCCGCGAACTCGGCTTCCTGCAGCTCGGAATAGGCCGCCATCTGGCGATCCTTGTAGCCGCGGGCCAGCTCGAACATGCCGTAGTTGAGCTGATGGAAGCCGGCCAGCGTGATGAACTGGAACTTGTAGCCCATGGCGCCCAGTTCACGCTGGAACTTGGCGATGGTGGCGTCGTCCAGGTTCTTCTTCCAGTTGAAGGACGGCGAGCAGTTATAGGCGAGCAGCTTGCCCGGATGCGCCTTGTGCACGGCCTCGGCGAACCTGCGGGCCTGTTCCAGATCCGGCTTGCCGGTCTCCATCCAGATCAGGTCGCAATGCGGCGCGTAGGCAATGGCGCGGGCGATGCACGGCTCGATGCCGTTCTTCACCTGATAGAAGCCTTCGGCGGTGCGGCCGGCATCCTGGTCGACGAAGGGCTGGTCGCGCTCGTCGATGTCGGAGGTGAGCAGCTTGGCGGCTTCGGCGTCGGTGCGGGCGACGATCAGCGTTGGAACGCCCATCACGTCGGCGGCGAGGCGCGCGGCGTTGAGATTGCGGATGTGGGCCGCCGTCGGGATCAGGACCTTGCCGCCCAGATGGCCGCACTTCTTTTCGGAAGCGAGCTGGTCCTCGAAGTGAACGCCGGCCGCGCCTGCCTCTATGAAGGCCTTCATGATCTCGAAGGCGTTGAGCGGACCGCCGAAGCCGGCTTCGGCGTCGGCGACGATCGGCGCGAACCAGGTGTCGACAGAAAGACCCTTGCCTTCCGCCGTCTCGATCTGATCGGCGCGCTGCAGCGTGCGATTGATGCGCTTGGCAAGCTCGGGTGCGGCGTTGGCCGGGTAGAGCGACTGGTCGGGATACATGGCGGATGCCGTGTTGGCGTCGGCAGCGACCTGCCAGCCCGACAGATAGATGGCCTTCAGGCCGGCGCGGACCATCTGCATGGCCTGATTGCCCGACAGCGCGCCCAGCGCGTTGACGAAGTCTTCCTCATGGATGAGCTTCCACAGGCGGTTGGCGCCGTTCTCGGCCAGCGTGTACTTGATCTGCACCGAGCCGCGCAGCCGCTTCACGTCTTCCGGGGAGTAGGGACGCTCGATGCCTTCGAAACGGCCTTCCGGCGCGGACGGGACGAGGTTGTAAAAATCGGTCATTTACAGCTCCAGCAGTTCGGTTGTGAAAGTCTCCGGCATTCGCCTCGCCATCGGGATTGGCGTCTGCCTCTGCGACTTGATTTACATTGCGGTGCGGTAAAGGCGAGAAAAACCGGGATTTTCGGCTGAAAATAAAGGAAAACCTGTGTTGCGTTTGACAGATTGCGGTTGTAAATTTGTCAAAATTGTAAAAAGCAACAAACGAGAAATTCCCGGCTGCTTTTGTAAAATCGTGTAAAATGCTGTCGCCATGGCTGAACAGAAGATCTTTGCGGGCCCCCGCATCCGCCGCATCCGCAACGCCAAGGGCCTGACCCAGACGGCGATGGCCGAGGGGCTGGGCATCTCGCCCTCCTACCTCAACCTGATCGAGCGCAACCAGCGTCCGCTCACCGTGCAGCTCATCCTGCGGCTGGCTTCCGTCTACAAGGTCGAGCCGGATGAGTTGCAGGCGCAGGCCGGCGGGTCGATCGCGGCCTTGCGGGAAATGTTCGCCGATCCGCTGCTTTCGGGCGAACTGCCGGGCGAGCAGGAACTGGTCGAGGTGGCGGAGGCCGCGCCCAATGCGGCGGCGGCGATGATCAAGCTCTACCGCGCCTATCGCGAGCAGGCCGAACGCCTGTCGGACCTCAACGAGCTGCTGGCGCGCGAAGGGCGGGGCACCGCGCTTTCCGGCGCGCGCCTGCCGATGGACGAGGTGCACGAGGTGTTTGAGCGGCGGCCGAACCATTATCCCGCGCTGGAGGAGGAGGCCGAAGCCTTCATTCGCGTGCTGGAGCCGGGCGACGATCTCCATGGTGCGCTGAAAGCCTGGCTGAAGCGCGAATATGGCATCACCGTGCGCGTGCTGCCAGTCGCGACCATGCCCAACTGGCGTCGCCGCTATGACAGGCATTCGCAGCGCCTGTTCCTGTCGGAGCGGCTGTCCCCTTTCGATCAGTTGCGTGAACTGGCGATGGAAGCCTGCCTGATGCGCATGTCCGTGGCCATCGCGGCGGAGATCGCCGCGCTGAAGCTGTCGAGCGACGAGGCGCGGCGGCTGGCCCGCTTCGAGCTTGGCCGCTACGCCGCACATGCGCTGATGATGCCCTATGCCGCCTTTCTCGCCGCCGCCCAGCGCGCCCGCTACGATGTGGATGTGCTGCGCTCGCGCTTTTCCGTGTCGTTCGAGCAGGCCGCCAACCGGCTCACCATGCTGCAGCGGCAGGGCAGCGCCGGCGTGCCCTTCTTCATGCTGGAGGTGGACAATGCCGGCCATCCCTTCCGCAAGGCGGGCAGCGCCGGCTTTCCGCACAGCCGTTTCGGCGGTGGCTGTCCCAAGCTCGCCGTACATGCAGCCTTTACCCAGCCGGGGCAGATTTTCGTGGAAGCGGTGGAAATGCCGGACGGGGCGGAATTCCTCACCATGGCCCGCACGCTGGAAGGGCCGCAGGGCGCCTTCAACGAGCGGCCGCGCCGCACCGCGCTGCTGCTTGCCTGCGACATCGCCTACAAGGACGAGGTCGTCTATGGCGCTGCACTGCCGGGTACGATGTCAGGTTCGGGTGCAATCACACAGGTTGGCCCGGCGTGCCGGCTGTGCGAGCGGCCGGGCTGCCTGTCGCGTGCAGCGCCGCCAGTGACGCGCCCGCTCGGTCTCGACGAGATGGTGACGGGTCTGAGCGCCTTCGATTTCCAGTAGGAACTGGTCCTGAGGCCAATGGTTCGGTGCAGTCTGGACCTTCTTCGGCACGGCTTTGTGCATTAGCTGTGTTCCCGACTACAGCGCGGCGCTTGGGAGGGTAGCATGGCTGAGGTTGCATCGTCCAATGCCGTTGCTGCAGCGCCGGCGCGTACCTCGCGATATGGCGCCGCACTGGTCTTTCTGTCGGCCCTGTTGTGGAGCCTTGGTGGCGCGATTGCCCGTTATATCGATGCTGCCGATCCGTGGGCGGTGATCTTCTGGCGATCGCTGTGGGCGACGGCCTTCCTCATCGCCTACATGCTCTGGCGCGACGGCTGGCGTGGCACCGTGCGGATGTTTCGCGATATGGGGCTGCCGGGGCTGGCCGTGGCCGCCTGCTTTGCCACGGCATCGATCTGCTTCGTGGTGGCTCTTTCCTACACCACCGTTGCCAACATCCTGCTGATACAGGCCGGCGTTCCGCTGATCGCGGCGCTGTTTGCGTGGATCGCACTGCGTGAGGCCGTATCCGGCGGTACATGGGTCGCGATCTTCTTCGTCATCGTCGGGGTCGGCGTGATGGTGTCGGAAACGCTGGGCGGATCGGTTTCGCCGATCGGCGACGGGCTGGCGCTGGCCATCACCTGTGCGCTGGCCACCGCCACCGTCATCACCCGTCGTTTCTCCAATGTGCGCATGACGCCGGCGACCTGCCTCGGAACCGTCTTCGCTGCCCTCATCGCGCTCACGCAGGCCTCTTCGCTTGCCGTGTCGGCGCACGACATGGCCTTCCTGTTCGCTTTTGGCGTCATCAACCTTGGCCTCGGCCTTGCCTGCTTCGCCACCGGGGCGCGCCTGATTCCTGCCGCCATGGCGGCATTGCTCGGCACCTTCGAGACCATACTGGGTCCGGTCTGTGTCTGGCTGGCCCATGCGGAAGTACCGTCGGGGCGCACGCTGATCGGTGGGGCCATCGTGTTCGCCGCGCTGCTCGTGCATATCGCGCGCGAATTCCGGCGTCATTCCCAGCCGCCCCGGCCGGGCGTCAGCGGTCTGCCGGCCCCCAATTGAGCCTGCCCCAGCGTCAGCACAGGACCATTGACAAAGCCTGCGTGCCACAGGCAGGCTGGGCCAAAGGCAACAATGAGACAGGCCGATCTTGCCAGAACGGGTTTTTCCGCAGAACCGGCAAACTTCGCACAAACGTCATCGTGCGCACGCCGAATGTCGCTTGTTGATCCTGAGAAAGCTCAATAGATTGAAATACATGTCCGGCTGAACCGCCTGAGCGCGGGCCGGAAGGGGAATACTTGGGAAGGGAGTATCTTATGCAGCGCAAATCAGCCGTGCTTCTGGCGACCACAATGCTTGCGACAGGCTTCGCCTTCGCGGCTGCGGCGCAGGAGCGTGTCGTCAATGTCTACAACTGGTCCGATTACATCGATTCCTCGATCATTGACGATTTCACCAAGGAAACAGGCATCAAGGTCGTCTACGATGTCTATGATTCCAACGAAATTCTGGAGACCAAGCTTCTGGCCGGCGGCAGCGGCTATGATGTGGTCGTGCCGACCAGCAGCTTCCTTGCCCGCCAGATAGAGGCTGGCGTTTATCAGAAGCTCGACAAGTCGAAGCTGCCCAACCTCGCCAACATGTGGGATGAGGTGAGCAAGCGCATGGAGATATTCGATCCCGGCAACGAATATTCGGTCAACTACATGTGGGGCACCATCGGCATCGGCTTCAACGTCGACAAGGTCAAGGCGGCGCTGGGCACCGACGAGATCGACAGCTGGAAAACCGTGTTCGATCCCGAAGTGGCGGCCAAGCTCAAGGATTGTGGCATCAACTTCCTCGATTCGCCGACCGACATGATCCCGGTGACGCTGGCATATCTCGGCCTCAATCCCGACAGCCATGAGCCCGAAGACATCGCCAAGGCCGAGGAAGCCCTGCTCAAGGTCCGCCCCTTCGTGCGCAAGTTCCATTCGTCCGAATTCATCAACGGCCTCGCCAATGGCGACATCTGCGTGGCGGTCGGCTGGTCGGGCGACATCTTCCAGGCACGCGACCGGGCCGAGGAAGCCGACAACGGCGTCACGGTGGATTACGTGATCCCCAAGGAAGGCACGCAGATGTGGTTCGACCAGATGGCGATCCCGGCCGATGCGCCGCACCCGGCTGAGGCGCATGAGTTCCTGAACTACATGATGAAGCCGGAAGTCATCGCGAAGTCCTCCAATTACGTGATATACGCCAACGGCAACAAGGCCTCGAAGGAGTTCCTCGACGAGGAAGTGCGCAACGACCCCGCCGTTTATCCGCCGGATGATGTGATGGCCAAGCTGTTCGTCAACACGCCACTCGATTCCAGGACGCAGCGCCTTTTCACCCGCACATGGACCAAGGTGGTGACAGGTCAGTAATTGAGGAAGCCCCGGCTCGCGCCGGGGCTTTCTTCCGTTCAGTTGCAGGGCAGTGCCGGAACACGGAAGAAAAGGGTCCGGACGACCCACTCAAGCATGTCGCCCGAAAGTGGGAACCGGTTTCGGGCGACATGCGTCAAAACAACAACTGAAAGCGTAAGGAGCGAATCTGAAAGATCGCGACACGCTTTCGGGAAAACGGTCTGCCGCGCGGCGGGGGAGAGGCAAGCATGAAGTCACTGGGCAGCATCCGCCGGGATTTCGCGCCGTGGAGCGATCCGCAGGCGAAGCCCTATATCAGGTTCGAGAACGTCACCAAGCGCTTCGGCGACTTCACCGCCGTCAACAACCTGTCGCTGTCCATCTATGAGCGCGAGTTCTTCGCCCTGCTGGGTGCTTCCGGTTGTGGCAAGTCCACGCTTCTGCGCATGCTGGCCGGGTTCGAGGAACCCACTTCCGGGAAAATTCTGCTCGACGGACAGGATCTGCGCGGTATCCCGCCCTACCGGCGGCCGGTCAACATGATGTTCCAGTCCTATGCGCTGTTCCCGCATATGAGCGTGGAGAAGAACATCGCCTTCGGCCTGAAGCAGGAAGGCATGCCGAAGGCCGACATCGACAGGCGCGTGGCCGAGATGCTGAAGCTGGTCAAGCTGGAGCGCTTCGCCAGCCGCAAACCCCACCAACTCTCCGGCGGCCAGCGGCAGCGCGTGGCGCTGGCCCGCTCGGTCGCCAAGCGCCCGAAAGTGCTGCTGCTCGACGAGCCGCTTGGCGCGCTCGACAAGAAGCTGCGCGAGGAAACCCAGTTCGAGCTGATGGACCTGCAGCAGGAGCTTGGGCTGACCTTCGTGGTCGTCACCCACGATCAGGAAGAGGCCATGACCATGGCCGACCGCATCGCCATCATGGACAAGGGCGAGGTCATGCAGGTGGCGACGCCGGCCGAGATCTACGAGGCGCCCAATTCGCGCTTCGTCGCCGGCTTCGTCGGCAACGTCAACCTGTTTGAGGGCAATGTCGCCGAGCGCGCCGACAACACGGTGCGCATTACCGGCGGGACCGGCGCGCAGATAACGGTCGAGAATGTGGGCGATGCGGCGAAGGGCAATGACGTCGCCTTCGCCATCCGCCCGGAAAAGATCAGGATTTCGTCGCGCCGGCCGGAAAATGCAGTGAACGTTCTGGAGGGGGAAGTCTATGACATCGCCTATCTTGGCGACATGACGACCTACTATGTGAAGCTCGATGACGGCCAGATCGTGCGGGCTTCCATTCTGAACGCGGCGCGCATCATGGACGATCCGCTCACCTGGAGCGACCGCGCCTGGATCTCCTTCCGGCCCGATGCCGGCGTGGTGCTGACGAGCTAGGAGGCGGTCATGTCCAACCTTGCCGCTTCCGCCCCCATTGCCGCCGCTGCGCAAAAACCCTTTCTGAACCGCCTCGCATCCGGCATTACCAGCCGGCTCGTGATCATCGTGCCCTATGCGTGGCTGCTGTTTTTCTTCCTCGTTCCCTTCGTGATCGTCTTCAAGATTTCGCTGTCGCAGAGCGCCATTTCGATGCCGCCCTACGCGCCGTCCATCGATTTCAGTGAAGGGATTGCGGGCCTGTGGGCCGCCCTGAAGGAACTCAGCTTCGACAATTATGTCTGGCTGACGGAGGATCCGCTCTACTTCAACGCCTATATTTCCAGCGTGATGATTGCCGGCGTGTCCACGCTGCTGACGCTGCTGGTCGGCTATCCGATCGCCTATGGCATGGCGCGCGCACCGGCTTCGTTGCGTCCCACGCTGCTCATGCTGGTCATCCTGCCGTTCTGGACCTCGTTCCTGATCCGCGTTTACGCCTGGATCGGCATTCTCAAGCCCGAAGGCCTGCTCAACCAGTTCCTGATGGGCATCGGCGTCATTTCCACGCCGCTGGTCATCATGAACACCTACACCGCGATCTATATCGGCATCGTCTATTCCTACCTGCCCTTCATGGTGCTGCCGCTCTACTCGTCGCTGGAGAAGATGGACAACTCGCTGATCGAGGCCGCACAGGATCTCGGCTGCCCGCCGATCAGCGCCTTCTGGAAGATCACCTTCCCGCTGTCGCTGCCGGGCGTCATCGCCGGCTGCCTGCTGGTGTTCATCCCGGCCGTCGGCGAATTCGTCATCCCCGACCTGCTCGGCGGCTCGCAGACGCTGATGATCGGCCGCACGCTGTGGAACGAGTTCTTCGCCAACCGCGACTGGCCGGTGGCCTCGGCGGTGGCCATCATCCTGCTTCTGGTGCTGGTCATCCCGATCGTCCTCTTCCAGCACGCGCAGGCCCGCGCCCAGGAACAGGATCGCTGACATGAACGCCACCTGGAGCCGCTTCAACATCGTCTCGATCGTGCTGGGCTTTGCCTTTCTCTATCTGCCGATCGTGCTTCTCGTCGTCTTCTCCTTCAACGCATCGCGCCTCGTCACCGTCTGGGGCGGGTTCTCGACGCAATGGTATGTGTCGCTGTTCCGCAATCAGGGCCTGATGGATGCCGCTTGGGTGACGATCCGCGTGGCGCTGGTCTCGGCCTCGGTCGCCACCGTGCTCGGCACCATGGCGGCACTCGTGCTGACCCGCTACACGCGCTTCCGGGGCAGGGTGCTGTTCACCGGCATGGTGTTCGCGCCGCTGGTCATGCCGGAAGTCATCACCGGCCTGTCGCTGCTGCTCCTGTTCGTGGCCATCGGCCTCGATCGCGGTTTTCTCACCGTCACGCTCGCCCACATCACCTTTTCCATGTGCTTCGTGGCGGTGGTGGTGCAGTCGCGGCTGATCTCGTTCGACCGGTCGCTGGAAGAGGCGGCGATGGATCTCGGCGCGCCGCCGGTGAAAACCTTTTTCCAGATCACCCTGCCGGTGATCGCACCCGCCATCATCTCGGGCTGGATGCTGGCCTTCACCCTGTCGCTTGACGATCTGGTCATCGCCAGCTTCGCCTCCGGACCGGGTGCGACGACGCTGCCGATGAAGATCTACAGCCAGGTGCGGCTTGGCGTGACGCCGGAAATCAACGCGGCCTGCACCATTCTGATCGCCATCGTCTCGGTGGGCGTGATCGCCGCCTCCATCGTCAACAAGCGCCGCGAGGTGCAGCGCCGGCGTGACGAGCAGGCGGCCATGCGGCTCGACTGAGCGGACCTGAAAAGAAACGGGCGCCGGATTTTTTTTCCGGCGCCCGCTTTTTGTGAGTGCCCCAGCCTTTTCAGCGAGACCCTGTTTTCGATCCGTCAGGATCAGGCGCTGACCTGCGCGATCCAGTCGTTGAGATTGTAGTAGTTGGAGATGCGCGCGACCTTGCCGTCGCGGATATCGAAGAAGGCGCCGGCGGGCAGCACGTATTTCTGGCCTTTGGCTTCCGGCAGGCCTTCGTCGGTCGCCAGATATTCGCCGTTGACGGTGAATTCGGCGGCACCGCGCGTGCCGTCGGCGCTTTCCATGATGACGATGTCGGTGAGCCGCTCGCGGTAGCTGCGGTTCATCTTGTCCATGAAGCTGCGGAAGATGTCCTTGCCGGTCTGGCGTTCGCCCTGATTGATGTCATGCGCCACGTCATCCGTCAGCAGGTCAAGGAAGGCATCCATGTCCTGACGATTGAAGGCGTCGTAATAGGCGGAAATGATGTCTTTGGCGCTCATGATCTCTCCCTGTTCGCAAACGCAATGGCCAATTCCGGTTTCAAGCCCTATAGCAGCTTGTCAGGCTTTTGAAGTCCGGGAGGGGTCTGGAAGCGACAATGCATATCGTGGTTCGGCAGGGGCCGGAGATAGGCCCGCATATCGACGATCTGGCGCGGCTGCGCATCGAGGTGTTCCGGGCTTTTCCCTATCTCTATGAAGGGTCTCTGGACTACGAGCAGAACTATCTGGCGACCTATGCGAAATCGTCCGAAAGCCTGTTCGTGCTGGCCTTCGACGAGGAACGCGTCGTCGGGGTTTCGACCGGAATGCCCATGGATCATGAGACCGAGGCGTTCAGGAAGCCGTTTGTCGAAGGCGGATGGGACCCGGCGCGTATCTTCTATTTCGCTGAATCCGTGCTGCTGCCCTCCTATCGCGGGCAGGGCATCGGCGTGCGCTTCTTCGAGGAGCGGGAGGCCTACGCGCGCCGCCTCGGCCGCTTCGACCATTGCTGCTTCTGCGCGGTGGAGCGTCCGGCCGATCATCCGCTGCGCCCTGCGGATTACGTTCCACTCAATGCGTTCTGGAGCAAGCGCGGCTATGTGCACCAGCCGCAGCTTCGCACCGAGTTTTCGTGGCGCGACATCGGCGAGAATGAGGAAAGCGCCAAGCCCATGTCGTTCTGGATGAAGGAACTGCGCTGATGGTGAAATTCGCCTCCTGCCAATATGCCATCGAGCTGTTCGACGGCTGGGATGCCTATGTCACGCATCTGGAACGGCTCACCGGCGAAGCGGTCGACGCAGGCGCACAATTGCTCTTGCTGCCCGAATATGCCGCCATGGCGCTGACCGGCCTGCTGCCGGAAGAGGAGCGCGGCGACCTTCACAAATCGATCGCCGCCATCCACCCGCTCATCCCGCGCTGGCTGGAGTTGTGCGGCACGATCGCCCGCCGCCATGGCGTGTGGTTCTGCCCCGGTTCGGCTCCCGTTCTCGATCCGGACGGCAGATATCGCAACCGCGCCTGGCTGTTCGGGCCGGATGGGCTTGCCGGCCATCAGGACAAGATCATCATGACGCGCTTCGAGCGCGAGCAATGGTTCATCGCCGCCGGCACCGAGGGGTTGCGCAGCTTCGACACGCCGCTCGGCAAAATCGGCATCCTGATCTGCTACGACAACGAGTTTCCGATGCTGGCCCGCAAGCTAGCGGAGGATGGGGTGGACCTGATCCTCGCGCCAAGCTGCACCGACACCGAGGCCGGCTATCATCGCGTGCGCATCGGCGCGCAGGCGCGCGCGCTGGAAAACCAGCTTGCCGTGCTGGTGTCGCCGACCGCCGGCTTCGCGCCATGGTCGCCGGCGGTGGACGAAAATTTCGGCCGCGCAGCACTCTATGTGCCGGCCGATTACGGCATGCCGCCGAGCGGGGTTTTTGCCGAAAGCGAGGCCACAGCCACGGAAACAAGCCAGTGGCTGATCGGCGAGATCGATCTGCAACAGGTCGCTGCCCTGCGCCGTGAGGGGCAGGTGGCGCTTTATCGCGACTGGCCGGAACAGTTCACGCTGTAGAGCAATTCCGGCGGAGGTCCGAAGCGGTTTTCAATTCGGGAAAAGCAGAATGCTCCAGCCGCTCAGCCCAGCTTGCCGGCAGCTTCCGCAAGCGCGTCGAAAGGCAGCATGATCGAGCCGTGGCGGGTCGGGAATGCCCGTGCCGCCGTGAACATGCCAAGCTCGGCCCAATAATCGGCAAAGTTGACATCCACCCCCGCCAGCAGGGCGGCGAGCTGTGCGCCCGCTTCTCCGATCTCGGCAAAACTTCGTCCCGGCGCTTTGGTGGCCACGACCGCGATTGACGCCATGCCGAGCGTGCAGGCGCGCGCCCGATACCCCAGCGCGGTGACGAGCCGTCCGTCATGGCGGATGTCGAGCGCCAGCGTACTGCCGCACAAAGGGCTGGTGCGGCTCACGGTGAGGTCGGCGGGCACGAGGCGGGCATCGTTGCGCACTTTGCGTGCCCAGTCCCGCACCCGCGCCTGATAGAGGGTGTCGAGGTCGCCCTCCGTGGTCATTCCTCCACGTCGTTGTTCATCTGGCGGCCGAGCACGGCGAGGAATTGCAACGCGAAATGCAGGCCGCGGCGCACGTCCTCGTTGCCGGCGGTGCGCAGGAGGCCGAACAGCGTCGGCACCGGCAGGGTCGCTGCCTGGTTCTGCGCATAGCGGGCGGCGTTGCCCAGCGCCCAGGCGGTGCCGATGGTCTCCTCATAGGCCTTCATCAGCTTCTGGACCATGGCGTCGTCGAACATGTCGACGCCGTCGGAGGCCAGAGAGAGCAGGTCCACGACATTGTGGAAGCGGCGGCCCTGAATGAGCGGCGCGACCTTTTCCAGAAGCTCCTTCAGGCCGCGTTCCGTCGCCTCGTCCAGCAGCGGCGAAAGTGCGGTAGCGGGTTCCGTCAGGGTTGCGCCTGTGTCCGAACTGGATGTGTTCAAGGTGATGTCCTCCCCTGAGGCTGCATGTCTTTTCGTGATGTTCAGATGATGCCGCGCGCGACGGACCAGTAGATGCCGCGGTTGAAGGCCTTGCGCAGCAGCCCGCCGACCTTGGTCGGCGGGGTCGGGTGCACGTCCTCGTCATAGTCGTACCAGAGCGGCATGCCGGCCTCGAGACCCATCTGGGCCACCGCCTGCACCTTGCCGTCATAGACATCCACGGTGCGGCCGAGGCGCAGGTCGCCGGCGATGTTGTTGGCGATGATCGGGCACTGGTTGTGGCAGGAACCGCCGGCCTTGGAGATCGGCAGGTCGACGGTATCACCCATCACATAGGCGTTGGGAAAGCCTTCGAGCTGTAGCGTCTGGCGGTTGGTGGGCAGCCAGCCTTCATTGTTGGCAGCCTGCGAAACGCCGCTTTCCAGCACGGCGTCGACGGCACGGATCGGCGGCGTGCACATGAGCAGGTCGAAGCCTTCCTCCTTGCCCTCTTCGGAGGTCGCGACCTTGCGTTCGGGGTCGACCGAGGCCAGCGTGAAGCCGCGCTGGTACTTGATGCCCTTGCTCTCGAAGATCGCCGGCATCACCTCGCACACCTCCTGCTGCAGGAACAGGCAGTTGCGCAGAAGCTGCGAAACGGTCGGATAGGTGTAGACGATCTCCACCTGATCGCGCACGCCCTTGCGGCGCAGATATTCGTCGAGCATCAGCGTGGTTTCCACCGGCGCGATGCCGCACTGATGCGGCACGTTCGGCGTTTTCGGGAAGTTGACGGTGATGAAGATGCGGCCCTTCTCGAATTTCCGCAGCCTTTCGGCCATCTGAAGAGCGGGCTTCTGCTGGTAGAAATAATCGCCGGCTTCCTTCAGGCCGGGAATGCGCTCCGGTGCCGGCAGGCAGCCGGTCGAAACCACGATGTAGTCGTAGCCGATGGTCTTGCCGCTCTGCGTCTTCACCTTCGAGCCGGCGAAGTCGAAACTGGTGACCTTGTCGACGCGGAAGTCGATCTCGGGGCGCAGCAGCGACTGTTGCTTGCGGCGCAGTTCACCCTCGAAGAACATGTCGAAGGCGACATACATGAAGGCCGGCTTGTAATAGTGCCAGGGCGAATCCGAAAGCAGGGTGACTTTCACGGCGCCGCGCGCCACTTCAGGATAGAGCTTGGCCACGATGCTGTTGGCGGTCATCGTGCCGCCAATGCCGCCACCCACAACAAGTATGTGCTTGGTCAAGAAAGCCTCCCTCAGGCGGCCGCCTGCATGTCGGCGGCAACATGTCATGACCTCACGCTAGCATGGGAAATTAAGTGCCGGTTGCGGCAATGCTTCCAATCTGGAAGCATGCTGTTCCAGCGTATCATGCAGGAGGCGAGACGTGGACGATCAACACATCCGTGCCGTTGTGCAAACGCAGATCATCGAATGCCTGAACCGGTTCTACGCGATCGAGACGGGCATGTGGGGCGGGCCGCTCCATGCCCTGATCATCCGCACCGTGATCGCGGGTGAAAATCAGGGACGGCTCTACGATATCTCAGCCATCGCCAATGTGCTGGACCTGCCCCTGACCACCGTGCACCGCAAGGTGCGCGAACTGGAGGAAATGGGGTTCCTCTACAGGCAGCGTGACGGCCGCTCGGTCTATCTGCGCCCCACGCAGCGCACCTGCGTGAAGCTGGACAAATCCTTCGAGGAGATGATCCGCGCGGTGCGGCTGCTCTACCGGATGCCCTCGCCGCAGACGTTTCTGAAATATGTGGTGGACGCCGGGCCGCACCCGGCATTGCGCTTCTATGGCGAGGCGGACGACGAGGCTGCACAGACGCACTGACCGGGCGGCCGGAGCCGCAGCGCCGGCCTGATCGGTCAGACCGGCGCGATGACGATGTGCAGGATTTGCGCGGCTGTCTCCGTGCGATTGACGAAGCCTTCGCCTGCGTCGAGCGCGATTGCATCGAAACGCTCGATGGTCAGGTTCTCGCCATCGGCATCGATTCTGGCTGCGGTGTTGAACACCGCCCAGCCCGCGCCGGTTGTGGTGAAACGCGCGCCCGGTTCGAGCGTCAGGCGCTGCATCTCATGCGAGCAGCGCCCGCGCCGTGTCATGATGTTGAGGTCGATGGTCGGCCCGCCCGTGTTGCGGCTGGAAATCGTCCAGTCGCCCGGGAAGGCGAAGGGCGCACCGTCGGGCCGCAGCTCGATGGTTTTCCCCTCAGGCAGATCGAGCGCCAGCCCCGGACCGTCGAGCAGGGCGATGGTGCGGTCGATGCCGGCGAACACCGAGAAGGGTCCGTCGGCGCCGACATGGGCGATCGACAGCCGCCAGTCGAAGCTGTCGGTGTCGCTGCCCGCGGGGAAGGCTGCCACCTCTTCGGTGAGGCCCTGCCCGTTCTTCCATGCCATGCGCTTGTGGTCGGCGCGGCGCGCGATCTTCATGGCCGGCCTCAGTTTCCGAGGATGCCCGGCAGGCGCAGGCCCTGCTTCTTCGCCCAGTCCAGCGCGATATCGTAGCCGGCATCGGCGTGGCGCATGACGCCGGTGGCCGGGTCGTTCCACAGCACGCGCTCGATGCGGCGGGCCGCATCATCGGTGCCGTCGCAGCAGATCACCATGCCGGAGTGCTGCGAGAAGCCCATGCCGACGCCGCCGCCATGGTGCAGCGACACCCAGGTCGCACCCGAGGCTGTGTTGAGGAGGGCGTTGAGCAGCGGCCAGTCGGACACGGCGTCCGAACCGTCCTTCATGGCTTCCGTCTCGCGGTTCGGCGAGGCGACCGAGCCGGAATCGAGGTGGTCGCGGCCGATGACGATCGGGGCCTTCAGCTCGCCGTTCTTCACCATTTCGTTGAAGGCGAGGCCGAGGCGGTGACGGTCGCCGAGGCCGACCCAGCAGATGCGCGCCGGCAGACCCTGGAACTCGATGCGCTCGCGCGCCATGTCGAGCCAGTTGTGCAGGTGGGCGTTGTCGGGGATCAGTTCCTTGACCTTGGCGTCGGTCTTGTAGATGTCCTCCGGATCGCCCGACAGGGCCGCCCAGCGGAACGGGCCAACGCCGCGGCAGAACAGCGGGCGGATATAGGCCGGCACGAAGCCGGGGAAGGCGAAGGCGTTTTCAAAGCCCTCTTCCAGCGCCATCTGGCGGATGTTGTTGCCGTAGTCGACGGTGGGGATGCCCATGTCGTGGAAGGCAACCATCGCCTCGACCTGAATGCGCATGGAGGCGCGGGCGGCCTTCTCGACGGCCTTGGGGTCGCTCTCCTGCTTGGCGCGCCATTCGGCGACGGTCCAGCCGATCGGCAGGTAGCCGTGAACCGGATCGTGCGCCGAGGTCTGGTCGGTGACGATGTCGGGGCGCACGCCGCGCTTGACCAGCTCGGGGAACACTTCCGCCGCATTGCCGATCAGGGCGATGGACTTCGCCTCGCCGGCCTTGGTCCATTCGTCGATCTTGGCCAGCGCTTCGTCGAGGCTGTGGGTCTTTTCATCGACATAGCGGGTGCGCAGGCGGAAGTCGGCGCGGGTTTCGTCGCATTCCACGGCAAGGCAGCAGGCGCCGGCCATCACGGCCGCCAGCGGCTGTGCGCCGCCCATGCCGCCGAGGCCGCCGGTGAGGATCCACTTGCCCTTGAGGTTGCCTTCGTAATGCTGGCGGCCGGCTTCCACGAAGGTCTCGTAAGTGCCCTGCACGATGCCCTGCGCGCCGATATAGATCCAGGAGCCGGCCGTCATCTGGCCGTACATGGCGAGGCCCTTCTTATCCAGCTCGTTGAAGTGGTCCCAGTTGGCCCAGTGCGGAACGAGGTTCGAGTTGGCGATCAGCACGCGCGGCGCGTCCTTGTGGGTGCGGAACACACCGACCGGCTTGCCCGACTGCACCAGCAGCGTCTCGTCTTCGTTCAGCGTCTTCAGCGTGGCGACGATGCGGTCGAAATCGGCCCAGGTGCGGGCGGCGCGGCCGATGCCGCCATAGACGACCAACTCATGCGGACGCTCGGCCACGTCCGGGTCGAGGTTGTTCATCAGCATGCGCAGCGGCGCTTCGGTCAGCCAGCTCTTGGCGTTGAGCTCGTCGCCGCGCGGGGCGCGGACTTCGCGTTCGTTGTGACGGGGATTTGACATGGGTTAGGTTCCTCTCAGCGTTTAAGCCCGGACGCGATCTCTTCGATGCGTTCGAGAATGGCTTTCAAAGGCACGCGCAGGCGCGCGGCTTTCGTTTCGTCATAGTTGAAGGGCACCGCCTCGGTGGCGAGATGGGTGGATTGGGCAAGCTCCATCTGGATGGCGTGCACGCCCGTTTCCGGCCTGCCGTAGTGGCGTGTCGTCCAGCCGCCCTTGAAGCGGCCGTTCAGCACCGATGTGTAGCCTTGCGCCTTGCCGGTGATCTCAACGACAGCGGCTTCGATCGCGGGGTCGCAGGTCTTGCCCAGGAGCGTGCCGATGTTGAAATCCGGCAGCTTGCCCTCGAACAGGAAGGGAATATACGAGCGGATGGAATGGCAGTCGTAGAGGATCGCCACGCCATGGATCGCCTTCACCCGCTCGATCTCGGCGGCGAGCGCATCGTGGTAGGGCTTGTGGAAGCGCGCGATGCGGTCGGCGGTGTCGGCTTCGGTCGGAGCCTCGCCGTCCTTCCAGATCGAAACGCCGTCGAAATCGGTCTCCGGGATCAGCGACGTGGTGTTCTGGCCGGGATAAAGGCTGCTGCCAGCCGGATCGCGGTTGGCGTCGATGCAATAGCGATGGAAGGTGGCGCGCACCGTGGTCACGTTGTCGAGCAGCCCGTCATAGAGCTGCTCGATGTGCCAGTCGGTGTCGGCCAGAAGCAGGCCATTGTCGTTCAGGCGCACCCGGATGTCGTCCGGCACGTCGGTGCCGGTGTGCGGCAGGCCCAGAATGACCGGCGAGGTGCCCTGACGGACTTCGAAGACGTCAGCCATCTCAACCCTCCAGAGCAGGCAGCAGGCCGGCCGAAACGCTGCCGGTCAGCGATCCGTCGGCGACCAGCTTTGCCGCGACGGCAAGATCAGGCGCCATGTAACGGTCGTTTTCCAGAGCCGGAACGGCAGCGCGCAGGCAGGCAATCGCCTTCTGCAATTCGGGGCTGGTGGTCAGCGGTCCGCGCAGTTCCACGCCCTGTGTGCCGGCCAGCGCCTCGATGCCGATGATGTTGAACAGATTGTCGGTCATCTGCAGCAGGCGGCGTGCGCCGTGGCAGGCCATGGACACATGGTCTTCCTGATTGGCCGAGGTCGGCGTGGAATCCACCGAGGCTGGATGCGACATCTGCTTGTTCTCGCTCATCAGCGCGGCTGACGTCACCTCGGCGATCATCAGGCCGGAGTTGAGGCCGGGATTGCGGGCGAGGAAGGGCGGCAGGCCGTAGGAGAGGGCGGGGTCGACCAGCAGTGCGATGCGGCGCTGGGCAATCGCGCCGATCTCGCACACGGCAAGCGCGATCTGGTCGGCGGCGAAGGCCACCGGCTCGGCGTGGAAGTTGCCGCCCGAGACGACGCTGTCGTCGGACAGCACCAGCGGGTTGTCGGTAACGGCGTTGGCCTCGATTTCCAGCGTGCGGCCGACCTGACGAAGCAGGTCGAGGCAGGCACCATCCACCTGCGGCTGGCAGCGGATGCAGTAAGGGTCCTGCACGCGCTCGTCGCCGTCGATATGGCTCTGGCGGATGGCCGAGCCGTCGAGCAGGGCGCGGAGCGCCGCCGCCGTGTCGATCTGGCCCCTGTGGCCGCGCAGCGTGTGGATGTCGGCGGTGAAGGGCGCGGACGAGCCCATGGCGGCGTCGGTCGAGAGTGCGCCGGTGATCAGCGCTGCCTGAGCGGCGCGATGGGCGCGGAACAGGCCGGCCAGCGCCAGCGCGGTTGAGGCCTGCGTGCCGTTGATCAGCGCCAGACCTTCCTTGGCGGCGAGCACGACCGGGGTGAGGCCGGCGCGCTCAAGTGCGGCGCGGCCCGAAAGCTGTTCACCCTGATAGAAGGCTTCGCCTTCGCCCATCATCACGGCGGCGAAATGGGCGAGCGGGGCAAGGTCGCCCGATGCGCCGACCGAGCCCTTTTCCGGGATCAGCGGCACCACGCCTTTTTCCAGCATGCCTTCGATCAGGCGCACCAGTTCAAGCCGCACGCCCGAAGCGCCACGGCCCAGCGAAACCAGCTTCAGCGCCATGATCAGGCGCACGACATTTTCCGGCATGGGTGCGCCGACGCCGCAGCAATGCGACAGGATGAGGTTGCGTTGCAGGGTGGCGGTGTCGGCGGCGTCGATCTTGATCGAGGCCAGCTTGCCGAAGCCGGTGTTGACGCCATAGACCGGCTCGTTGCCGGCGGCGATGGCGGCGATGCGGGCTGCTGCCTTCTCGATGCGGGCATCGAAGCTGCGGTCGAGAACGGCATTCTCGCCATTCCAGTAGATCGCGGCCAGATCGGCCAGCGGCACGGAACCGGGATGAAGCGTGATGGTCATGCGTGGTTTCCTCCGGGAAGGGTTCAGATCGTGGCGTCGCGGCCGGCGCGGATGCGGGCATGCAGCGGGTTGAAGCCGATGCGGTAGACGAGCTCGGCCGGCTCGGCGATGTCCCAGATGGCGAGGTCGGCCTGCTTGCCGGCTTCCAGCGTGCCTATGGTGTCCAGCTTGCCCAGCGCCCGCGCGGCCTCGCGGGTGATGCCGGCAAGGCACTCCTCCACGGTCAGCGCAAACAGCGTCGCACCCATGTTCATGGTGAGCAGCAGCGAGGTCAGCGGCGAGGTGCCGGGATTGTTGTCGGTGGCAAGCGCGATGTGCGTGCCGTGCTTGCGGAACAGATCGACCGGCGGCTTCTTCGTCTCGCGGATGAAGTAGAAGGCGCCGGGCAGAAGCACCGCGACGGTGCCGGCTTTCGCCATGGCGGCAGCACCCGCATCGTCGGTATATTCAAGGTGGTCGGCCGACAGCGCACCATAGGAGGCGGCGAGCGCCGCGCCATGCAGGTTGGAAAGCTGGTCGGCATGCAGCTTGACCCGCAGGCCGAGCTTCTGCGCGGCATCGAACACCAGCCGCATGTCGTCGGGCGAGAAGGCGATGCCTTCGCAGAAGCCGTCGACGGCATCGACAAGGCCCTCGGCATGCGCGGCGTCCAGCCCCGGCAGCACGACCTCGCGCAGGAAGTCGCCGTTGCGGCCCTTGTATTCGACAGGCGTCGCGTGCGCGCCGAGATAGGTAGTGGCGATGTCCACGTCGCGTTTTCCGGCGAGTGCGCGCGCGGCGCGCAACATCTTCAGTTCATCGGCGATGGTGAGGCCGTAGCCGGACTTGATCTCGATCGTGGTGGCGCCTTCGGCCAGCAGCGCGTCGAGACGCGGCAGGCTCTCAGCGATCAGCGTGTCCTCGTCGGCGGCGCGCACATTGGTGACGGAGGAAACGATGCCGCCGCCGGCCCGCGCGATCTCTTCATAGGAAGCGCCGGCCAGCCGCATCTCGAACTCGCGCGCCCGGTTGCCGGCATGGACGATATGGGTATGGCAGTCGATCAGGCCGGGCGTGATCCAGCGGCCGTCGCAATCGATGGTCCCGGCGCCGGACAGCTCGGTGGAAGGCAGGTCGGCGGCAGAGCCGGCGAAGAGGATGCGGCCGTCGCGAACGGCGATCGCGCCATTGTCGACGATACCGAGCCCCGACCGGGCGGGATCGAGCGTCGCCAGCCGCGCATTGGTCCAGATGCGGTCGCCTTTTGCCATTGGTGATCTCCTCGACAAGCACGTTGCGTCAGCTTCGCCTTGCTGATATGTATATACTTAATACAGATCGGCGCAAGCCAAAAATGTCGCTCACCCTGACCCGGGAGGTCCATCATGACAGTCATCCACGCTGAGAATGCCCTGCTGGCGGACGGGCTGGCGCGCGACGTGCGCATCACCTTCTCCGATGCCGGCATCGAACGTGTGGAAACGGGGGTGCAGGCCAAGGCGGGCGACGAGCGCCACCGCTTCGTGGTTCCGGCCATGCCCAATCTGCACAGCCATGCCTTCCAGCGAGCCATGGCGGGTCTGGCCGAGACGCGCGGACCGGGTGCGGACTCGTTCTGGAGCTGGCGCACGGAAATGTACCGCGCCGCCCTGTCGATGACGCCGGAGCAGGTCGAGGCGGTCGCGTCGCAACTCTATGTGGAAATGCTGGAGGCGGGGTTCTGCCGGGTCGGCGAGTTCCACTATCTGCATCACGATAAGGACGGGTCGCACTATGCCGATCCGGCCGAGATGGCCGCGCGCATCGGTGCGGCCAGCGCGGAAACCGGCATCGCTCTGACCCTGTTGCCGGTATTCTATGCCCATTCCGGCTTTGGCGGAACCTCGCCGATCGAGGGGCAGCGCCGCTTCATCCATGACGTCGACGCTTTCGCAAGGCTGATGCAACGCGCGGAAGAGATCGTCGCCGGCCTGCCGGGCGCCGTGCTCGGCATCGCTCCGCACAGCCTGCGCGCCGCCACGCCGGAAGAGCTTCAGCAGGTCATTCCCTTCGCAAAGGGCGGGCCAGTCCACATCCATGTCGCCGAACAGGTGAAGGAGGTCGAGGATTGCATTGCATGGTCTGGCAAGCGCCCGGTTGAATGGCTGCTCGACAACATGGATCTGGACGGGCGCTGGTGCCTGATCCACGCCACCCACATGACCGCTGACGAAACCACGCGCATGGCGAAAAGCGGCGCGGTCGCGGGCCTTTGCCCGATCACCGAGGCCAACCTGGGCGACGGCGTGTTCGAGGCCCCCGACTTCCTCGCCGCCGGCGGGCACTTCGGCATCGGCTCGGACAGCAACATCCTGATCTCGCTGGAAGAAGAGCTGCGTACGCTGGAATATTCGCAGCGCCTCCTGCGCCGCTCGCGCAATGTGGTGGCCGATCCCGGTCAGTCCACCGGCCTGAACCTGTACGCGCGAGCGCTGAAGGGCGGCGCGCAGGCGCTCGGCACCACCAGCGGCATCGAGGCAGGCCTTCCGGCTGATCTTCTCGCGCTCGATCTTTCGGCCACGCAATATCTGCCGGCGGAAAAGGTGCTCGACCATTTCGTCTTCGCCCGCGGCATCGGCGTCGACAGCGTCTGGGTGGGCGGTGCAAAGCAGGTCGAGGGCGGCCGCCATCGCAGGCGCGATGCCATTGCCGCCCGCTTCGCCAAAGTGATGACCGAGCTGTCGGCCTGATTGTTGCGGAAAAAGGATTCCGATGAGCCTGTTGATGCGATAGGGAAGCTCAGGCAGCGCAAGAGTGAAGGCGACGTGGCAAACGGTAACGGCAAGGATGCGACCCTCCACCAGACGATCCTGAACGAGATCGAGGGGCGCATCGTGTCCGGCGAATGGCCGCCGGGCTTCCGCCTGCCGTTCGAGGTCGATCTGGCCGAACATTATGGCTGTTCGCGCATGACCGTGAACAAGGTCATGACCCAGCTTGCCAAGGCCGGGCTGATCGAGCGCCATCGCAAGGCCGGCAGCTTCGTCACCATGCCGCGCGCCCAGTCTGCCGTGCTGGAACTTCATGACATCGAGGCGGAAGTCCGCTCGCTCGGCCTGCCCTACAGCTACACGCTCATCTCCAGAAAGCAGCGCCGCTCCAACGCGGAAGACAAGCGCCTGATGGAACTGGCAGAGCCCACCCCGATGATCGACCTGCTCGCCGTGCACTTCGCCGGCGGCAAGCCGTTCTGCGTGGAAGAGCGCCGCATCAATGCCGGCGTCGTGCCGGAGGCTGCGGAGGCCGATTTCACGGTCAATGCGCCGGGCGGCTGGCTGATTGCGCAGGTGCCGTGGAGTGCGGCGGAAAACCGGATCATGGCGGTGGCCGCGACCTCAGAGATCGGCCGCCAGCTCAACCGCCCGAAGGATACGCCCTGCCTCGTGGTCGAGCGGCGCACCTGGAGCCATGCGGGGCCGGTCACCTTCGTGCGGCTGACCTATCCGGGCGACAACCACACGCTCGTCGCCCGTTTCGCGCCCGCCTCCTGATCTTCCTTCAGACAGGCACAACAGTCTGCGGCGGCAGATGCAGATAGCGCGCCACCTTGCGCTTGGCTGCGATGTCGTTCCACACCAGCCCCACCTGTTCTTCCGACAGCGACACGGCTTTCGCAACGTCTGCGGTGGGAATGCCATGGTTCAGCCCGTAGAGGCAAAGGTCCATCCGGTCATAGGGCAGGGCGAAATAGAATTCCTCCTGCGTCTGCGCCAGCGAATAGGTGTCTGTGGTCGGCGGGCGGCGGCGCACCTCTTCCGGCACGCCCAGATATTCGGCGAGCTGATAGACCTGGCTCTTGTAGAGATGGGCGATGGGTTTCACGTCGGCGGCGCCGTCGCCATTCTTGACGAAGAAACCCTGATCGTATTCCAGAAGGTTCGGCGTGCCGATGACAGCATAGTTCAGCCGGTCGGCATGGTAATATTCGAACTGCTTGCGGGTGCGCTGCTTCATGTTGGTGGCGGCGACGATGCCGAGATAGGCCTGCGCCGGCAGGCGGTGCTTGCGGATTTCGCCCTGCGGGGTCTGCACCACCAGAGAGGAAATGTTGAAGCCTGAGGTGGTGAGCGCGTTGGCGAACACGATCTTGTTGCTCCAGCCCGGCCCGTAGTCCGGCTCCACCTCACGGATGAAGGCGTCGCGGCGCTCGTAGCAGCCCATGGCGGCCAGCGTCGGCCCGATGTCCTCGACGGTGCCATCGAGGCCGAATGTGCCGGCGACCAGCCGGCCGAGGCGCAGGCTTTCAGGATCGGAATCATGCTCGGGCATGAACAGGCAGTAGGCGTTTTTCGGGCCCACGGCGCGTGCGGCAAGGGCCGCGCAGACGCTGGAATCGATGCCCCCCGAAAGCCCCAGAACCAGACCACGCCGCCGCACCGAGGTGCGCAGCTGCATGCGCAAGGCCTCGACAATGCGCGCGGTTTCGGCTTCCGGATCGATGTCCAGCGTGCGCGCGGAAAAGGGTTTGGTGTCGGACATTCTCAGTCTCCGGTTTTCGCAGCCGGGCCGGTGGCGGGCGCGAGGGGTGGGGCATCTGGTTCGACGAGCAGCCGGCGGGCGATCTTGCCGCTGGCGGTCTTTGGCAATTCTTCCCGGAACTCGACCGTCCGGGGCACCATGTAATCGGGCAGGATGCGGGCGCAGTGACGCAACAGGTCGCGCTCTGCAAGGGCAGGGTCGCAGGCGACGACGGCAGCGCGCAGCAAGGTGCCCTGAACGGGGTCCGGCTCGCCCCAGACGACCGCCTCGACCACGCCGTGGCAGGTGCAAAGAGCCGCCTCCACCTCGCGCGGAGCCACCTTCTCGCCCCGAACCTTCAGCATGTCGTCCTTGCGGCCGACGAAATAGAGGAAGCCGTCCGCATCGGTGCGGAACAGGTCGCCCGTATGGAGCTGCGGCTGACCGGTTTGCGGGTCCGGCCGGAGCACGGCTTCGGTGGCAGCCGGGTTTTCCCAGTAGCCGCGCATCAGGTGCGGGCCGCGCACGACCAGTTCCCCGACAGTGCCGGGTGCAGCCTCGCGTCCCCGCTCGTCCACGACTACGGCTTCGGTTCCCGGTATGGCCTTGCCGACCGAACCTTGCCGACGCTCCAGTTCATCAGGCTCGAGATAAGCAGCCCGCGCGCATTCGGTCAGCCCGTACATGCAGTAGAGCTCAGCCTGCGGAAACAGCTTGCGCAGGCCCTCGACATGGGCAGGCGGCAGGGGCGCCGCCGCATTGGTGAGATAGCGCAGGGAAGGCAGCGCCTGCGGGCCGAGGTCCTTCATCGACAGCAGCATGGCGGCGATGGTCGGCACCAGCGGCAGGCCGGTCACGCCTTCGGCGCGCGCCTTGTCCAGCACCGCTTGCGGAAACGCGAAATTGCGCTCCAGCACCAGCCGCGCGCCGGTGCGCACGCAGACCAGAAGCTGATAGAGCCCATAGGTGAAGGCGAGCGGTAGCGCGCACAGAACCACGTCGTTGGCGCTGTTGCGCAGGTAGAGCGCGATCGAGGCCGACACCGCATCCATGGCGCGATGCGTCATCATCACACCCTTGGGACGGCCGGTCGAGCCCGATGTGTAGAGGATCATGGCGAGGTCGTCGTCGTCGCCGGGATCAGGAAGCAGCGCATGTTCGGCTTCCGGCATTGCCGTGTCGAATGCCAGAACGCCTTGCGGCAGGGCGGCCAGAGCGCGCGTTGAGATCAGCAGCGGCTGCGTGTCCAGCCCGGCGGCGGCCTCCTCGCAGGCGCGCAGGAATTTTGCCTGCGTCAGGATCGCGACCGGGCGCGCGTCGCGCAGGATGAAGGCGATGCCGTCAGCCCTGAGCTGCGGGTTGACTGGACAGAAGATCGCCCCCGCCTTCAGCACCGCGAAGATCGAGACGGCGGCTTCGGGGACGTTTTCCATCAGCACGGCAATGCGGTCGCCGCGTTTCGCGCCATGTGCAATCAGCGCGGCGGCGAGACGGTCGGAGGCGGAATCGAGCGCGCCATAACTCAGGCATGTATCGCCGGCCGTGATCGCGATCCTGTCGGGATCGGCCGCAGCACTTTGCCTGAGGAAGGTCTCGACGCGCACGGGGTCTGCTCAGTTCACGGGTTCGCGCTTGCGTTCGATGAAGGAAACGATGCGCGCCACCGAATCCAGATTGGCCGGCACGATGTCCGCATCCGCCATGGCGATGCCGAAGCGCTCCTCGATGAAGGACACCAGTTCGAGTACGCCGGTGGAATCCATGACGTCGTTTTCGATCAGTGACTGGTCGTCGGCGAGCGGTGCGCTGTGGTCGCCGAACAGAAAATTGTCGACCACGAACGTGCGGATCTGGCTGTGGATGGTTTCTGACATGGAATTCTGGCCTTTCATGAACGATCACGCGCCGGAAGGCGCTGGTTTCGGGAGGTCTTTCGACAACAACTGGGTCGAGAGAATGCCGACGAAGGCGGCATTGTCGCGGAACCCGGAAAGTCCGCTGCGCCGGCTCTTTTCAAGAAGCTTTGCGATTGTGGCCGGGTTGAAGAGGCCTGTGGCCGATATGGCCGCGGGAGAAAGCAGGTCCGCCGCATAGTTCGCGTCCCGGAACGAGGCGCTGTCCGGCGCCCGGTAGGGCTGCTTTGGCCGGTTGGCGATGGTGGGCGGCAGCAGGCCTGTTGCCGCCTCGCGCAGTATGTGCTTCTCGCGCAGTCCGTTGAGCTTGGCCTCGGGCGGCAGCCGGCTGGCGAATTCCACCATGCGGTGATCGAGGAAGGGAAAGCGCCCTTCGACGCCATGCGCCATGGCCATACGGTCGCCCTGGCTGGACAATATGTAGCCGGGCAGCAGGAGGCGTGTTTCCAGATATTGCGCCTGATGCAGCGGATGCCAGCGCCTGAAGTCGTCGGGCAAAAGGCTCGCCAGTTCGCCGGCGGCATCGTATCCGGCGAGCGTCGAGCGCAGCTCCGGCGAAAAGAACATCTTGCCGCCCGCCGTGGTGCGAAAACGGGGCCGATGCGAGAACAGCGGGTCTTCCGGTGAATCCACGCCCACACCGAAAAAGGCGGCCAGATATTCGGGGCTCTGTTGCTGCAGGGAGGGCAGGTAGGGATAGATCCTGCGGAACAGATGCGGCCGTGTTCTGGATTCAGGCTGGCGTCCGCAGAAACGGCGGATGCGTGCCTCGCGGAAAATATCGTAGCCGGCAAATATTTCGTCCGCGCCCTCCCCGGAGAGAACGACTTTCACCGATTGTTCCCGCACCGATCGGGCGAGCCGGTAAAGGGGAGCCGGTGCGGTGCGCAGCACGCTGCGTTCGCAATGGCGGATGACGGCGGGGAACATGGCGGCAATGTCGCCGGCCCGGCAGGCAACGGCATGGTGTGTCACGCCGAGCGCCTGCGCCATGGTCTGCTGCCACGCGCTTTCGTCGAATTCGGGATCGTCGAAGGTGACGCCGAAGCTGCGCAGCCGCCCCGGAGCCAGCCGCGCGGCGAGCGCCGTGATGACGGAGGAATCGAGGCCGCCCGACAGAAGCGAACCGACCTCGACATCGGCGCGAAGGCGGATGCGGGTTGCATCCTCCAGAAGCGTACGAAGCTCTTCGGCCAGTGCTGCACGTGAACGGTTGTCCCCGTCGCCGGCGTCGGGAAAGGAAAGCGCCCAGTAGGGCCGAAGCTCGGTCCTGCCTTCCTCCACGATCATCAGATGCGCAGGCGGAAGCTCAAAAATGCCTTTGAAGGCGGTGCGCGGCGCGATCGGCGCCCACAGCGTAAAGATCTGGTCGAGCGCCACAGGGTCGATCTCCGGCGCGATGCCCGGCACCGCGAACAGGGCTTTCGCCTCCGAGGCAAAATAGAAACGGCCTTCGTGCATGGTGTGGAACAGCGGCCGCACGCCCATGCGGTCGCGCGCCAGAAGCAGGCGGCGGCGCGCCCCGTCCCATATGGCGAAGGCAAAATCGCCGTTGATATGGCTTATGCATTCCGCGCCGAATTCTTCGTAAAGCCGCAGCAGCACTTCCGTGTCGCTGGATGTGCGGAAACGGCGGCCGCGCGCCTCCAGCATGGAGCGCAGCTCCACATGATTGAAGATCTCGCCATTGTAGGTGACGCGGACGGTGCCGTCGTCATTGGCCATCGGCTGCGCGCCGTCTTCCGACAGGTCGATGATGGCAAGCCTGCGATGCCCGAACCCCACCTCGGCCTCGACATGGATGCCTTGTCCGTCCGGGCCACGATGGGCGATCGCCGCGCACATGCGCTGCAACAGCGCCTGCGCTTCGCCAGCCGGCAGATGGCCGTGATAGCCGGCTATCCCGCACATGATCGGCTCCCGGCAATATGCCACGGCAAGGCCTTGCCCGGCCTGACGCCTGTGGCGGGCAGGCAGGCTGTCAGGGTTGCGCTGTCCCATGACGAGGGCCGGACGTGGCTTGCCAATTCATTCCCCGATGAACTTTCCGTTACCGGCCAAATTAGGCTGCGATTCCTAACAACCCCTCAAGCGTGGGCCCCGCGAGGTTGCATCCCGCAGATAGCCTTAAGGTCCGCTTAAGGCCGGGCGGTTTCATCCGCCGCCCAGGCAATGATGAAGAGGAATTCCGGACCTTGGGTGATCAAAGCAGAATTCCGGCCGCTGTGACGCGCCGTGTGTTCGTTATCGGAGTTGGCGCAGTAGCACTTGCCGGCTGCACGTCGACCCGGCCGCCTTCAAAAATGGTGCCGAATGTGGCTTCAGCTCGGCCCAAATCTGTCAGGCCGCCCATGTATGACGCGTTGCCGTACGAGCAGTTTCCCGTGCCGGCCGTCAACATTGCCAAACTTGACGAACGGTTCTGGCGCGCGGAGATAGATTATGAGACGCCCGAGAAACCGGGCACGCTGATCGTCGATACGCCCGAAAAATATCTTTACCATGTTAAGTCCGGCGGGCGCGCCACGCGCTACGGCATCGGCGTCGGACGCGATGGCTTCTCATGGGCAGGGCGCGCAATCATGGCGTACAGGCGCGAATGGCCGCGCTGGACACCGCCCGACGAGATGGTGGCGCGTCAGCCGGAGCTCGAACCCTACAGCATCGCCAATGGCGGCATGCCGCCGGGCCTGCGCAATCCGCTCGGCGCCCGGGCGCTCTATATCCACAAGGACGGCAAGGACACGCTCTACCGCATTCACGGTTCGCCAGAGGAGTGGTCGATCGGCAAGGAAGTGTCGTCCGGCTGCATCCGGCTGGTCAATCAGGACATCATCCATCTTCATGACAATGTCAGGGACGGCAGCCCGATCGTGGTGATCCCGGATCCCGCGAAGAAGCATCTGCTTGCCGTGTAAGCCATTTGCAGCCGCAAACGACTGCTGCCATGGGCTCAGTTCGGGGACGAGCCGGAAATCGGCGATATGAAAGGCGCGCTCCAGCTTCCTCCGACGAAGAACCATGTCTGGTTCGTGGGAGAAGCGGGCGCTTCGCCGTTCTCACCATTCGATGCGGGTGGTGGCTGCTGGCTGGAAATGCCACCCGTCAGGGCAAGGCCACGTCCGGCATAGGGCATGATGCCGGTCAGCCACAGGCGCGAATTGCCGTGGTTGGCCTGCGCTTTTTCGATGCGCACCACACCCTTGGCGACATTGGCCTTGAATTCTGCGCCGTCGATCGGCACGCTGCCATTGGCGACCTCGTCGAGCGGGAAAAAGCCGCCTTCGGCATTGCGTTTCACGAAAGCCGCCAGATCGAGGCCGGAAAGCGAGCCGGGTCCGAAGGTGGCGGAGATGGAGCCGTCGGCATTCTCCATGATGGAATTCCAGCCCTTGCCCGGTCCCTTCAGGATGACGGAAATGTTGCCCTTTCCGGTAGGCATTAGGCGCGTCATGCCCACGGCTTCGCCGAACGCAGCGCCATTGATATCCGAGGCCAGCAGTCTCATCTCGGCCTGGGTGCCGCCGGGGGTGCGGTCGAAGCGGATGCCGGTCTGGATGTTGCCGCCGAAGGCGCTGGCGTCGGAAACATCGAACACCGAAAGGCCGTCCCTCACCTGAGCCGTTGCCGCCAGCGAATTCAGCGGAATGGGTCCGGCCGTGGCCTTGGCCGCCGAAAGGCGCAGGTCCAGGTTGATGAAGCCGGCGAGCGTCGCGTCGATGTCGTCGGCACCGGGGCTGGCCGGTGCCGCCAGCGGCGTGAACGCCGACACGAAGGGCCCGAGATCCAGCGTCTCGAAGGCCAGCGTGCCCGAAAGGGTCGGCCGGCCGTGTTCGCCAAAGGCAAGGTCGAGCACGCCTGTGCCGGGGTTCTTGCCCAGCGTGATCTGGGTGTTGTCGAGCTTCACGCGCTCCGCATCGCCGGAGACATGGCTCGAAACCGACATGGCCGCGATGGTGGTGGCGCTCGCCATCCGCATGCCTGTCCATTCCATGACACGGCGTATGGAGGGCGACTGGAATTTGACATCGCCATCGATGAAAGGATTGGCGGCAAGCCCGGCCTTGCCTTCAAACGACAGGTTTGCCGGTGCCGATTTGACGGAGAAGCTGATAGGCGCGGAACTGCCGGCCGCCAGCGCCAGAGGTTTTTGCGTGGCAGCCTCGACGGTGACGTTTTCGCCGCGCCAGATCGCCGAGGCTGAAAAGGAAGCCGCTGCACCGGGAGCGGGCCAGTTGGCTTTCGCGCTGACGCCGCTGAGAACCTCGCTGTCCTTGCCGTTGATGGCGGTGACGATGCGCCCGTCGCGGATTTCGATATTGCCGAGCGCGCCTCCCGGAACGAGCTTCGGATCAGGCTCCACCGCGCCGGATCTGACCATGCCGCGCGCCAGTTCGATGGAATAGCCGATGCTGCCGCTTTCCGGCAGGGAGGGCAGATAGAGCCCGGATGCCGTGCGCTCCACCCTGACCGTGGGGCGCACCAGCCGGGTGGATGAAAACGACACCTCGCCGCGCAGTGCGGCCATGGCGGCCAGACCGACCTCGACCCGCTCCGCATAGATGACGGGGGTACGCTCAGGGTCGCTCCACCGTGACATGGAGACTTCCGTCAGCACGGCGCTCAGCTGCGGCCAGACCTCGACCTGTGGGGAGCCGGAGATGGTGACGCGGTAGCCGGTCCAGCGGCTCATTTCCCATGCGATGCGGTCGCGAACGATGCGGTTGGATGCGACATAGGGCAGGGCAGCCACCATCAGCGCCGCGGCAACCGCAGCGATGCCGACGACCCATAAGCCACGCCGGATCCAGCTCGACGTCATCTCGCCCTTTCCGCGTCATGTCAGGTGGGCGCAAGGTGTAACCAGTGGATGACGCTTTTCAAGTCTTTATGGCTTGCTGATGGCCTGTTGCCCACATCCGGCCGTCAAACCTGAGAGCTTCACCGACCGGGTTTGGCGGCCCGCCGCTGTGATACGGCCGCGAAAACCGCGGGAAACATGGCGTGACATGGTCAAAGAAGGCTTAAGAACGAAGTTTACCTAAAGTTCAGATGTGGAACCGATTCGTAAATTTTTCTGCATCCGGGTAAGGACTTGTTAAGGGGTTGACGGCGATAGTTACGCTCGAGTTAAGAGAGATCCCGTCCGGTAACGCCCCCGCGCCTGATGGAATTTTCCCTGCCCGTTGTGACAATTCAATTTCAGGCGCCTTCGGGCGCCTTTCTTTTTGCGCCCGCCGTGCCGATGCCCGGCGCAAGCCACAGCGTGCCGCGATCTTTCAGATCGCTCCCTTACGCTTCAAGTTCCTGTTTTCGCGCATGTCGCCCAAAACCGCGCTCCCACGTTTGGGCGACATGGTTTATCCCGCCAGCACCCGCACCGAAGGAAACGCCACTTCGACAAGTGTGCCTTCGCCGGGTGTCGAGGTGATGGTGAAGCGGGCACGGTTGGCTTCCACCATGGCCTTGGTCAGCGGCAGGCCGAGGCCGGTGCCGTCGCTGCGGCCGCGCTTCAGCGCGTTGACCTGCTTGAAGGGCTTGAGTGCCTGTTCGATCTCAGCCTGCGTCATGCCTATGCCGGTGTCGCGCACCCGCATCACGACATCGCCGGAAGGCTCGTAGGCGGTGGAGACGATCACCTGCCCGCCGGCCTGTGTATAGCGCACGGCGTTCGACAGGATGTTGAGCGCGATCTGGCGCACGCTGCGCAGATCCGCCACCACATCCGGCAGCTTCGAGGCGAAGCTGGAGCGGATGATGACGCGCTCGCGATTGGCCTGCGGCTGCATCAGCGCGACGGTCTCGGTCAGCGTGTCGTTGAGCGACACCGCCTCATAGTCCATCTCCTGCTGCCCGGCCTCGATCTTGGAAATGTCCAGCAGGTCGTTCACCAGATCCAGCACATGGGTGCCGGAGCGGTTGATGTCGCGCAGATAGTCGCGGTAGCGATCATTGGCGATGGGGCCGAATTTCTCGTCCACCATCAGTTCCGAAAAGCCGATGATGGCGTTGAGCGGCGTCCTGATCTCGTGACTGATGCGGGCGAGGAAGTCGCTCTTCTGCGACGAGGCCCGTTCGGCCAGCGCGCGCGCCTGGGTCAGGTCTTCCTCGGCGCGCTTCCATTGCGTGATGTCGCGCACGACCGCGCAGAAGCCGCTGTCGTTGGGCAGACGGCCGATGGTCATGAACAGCGGGATGAAGCGCCCCTGCGCCTCGCGTCCGATGACCTCGCGCCCGTCATTCAGGACGCTGGCGACGCCGGGTTCGGTCAGCCCCGCCAGATAGTCGCGCGCCGCGCGCTGGCTTTCGATGGCAAAGAGCGAGGCGAAGGATTTGCCGGTCACTTCGTCGCTGTCGAAGCCGAACAGGGCCTCGGCCGGGCGGCTGATGGAACGGATCGTGCCGTCGCGTCCGATCAGCACCACGCCGTCGGTGGCGGTGTCGATGATGGTACGCATCTCGCTGATGCGCATCTTCAGCTCGGCGATGTCGGCCTGATGGGCTGCGTTCGCGGCGCGGGCGATCGCCTCCGCGTCGGTTCCCGCGCCGGATGGATCGTCGTCCAGACGGCGAAGAACGAGCATAAGTGCCTTGCGCTCCTGCCACGGCACGGACCGCAGCACGGCTTCGACAGGAAATTCACCGCCATCCTTCGTGCGAAGGAAGAGGGCGTGACGACCATGGTCCTCGTCTGAACTTTCTGCCGCGACCTGTTCCTGCGGATGGTCGATGAACAGGGCGTCCAGCCCGCCGCACGCCCCCAGATCGCCGAGCGATTCATAGCCGGTGAGAGCAAGGAACTCGTCGTTGCAGTAATGAAGCTCGTCGCCGGAATGGATCAGCAACGGCACAGGCAGGTGAGAGAGAATGGTGGTGTCGGGGGAAACGGTGCCGGCAATCGCGTTTTCGGCGGGTTCGGCCTCCGGCAGTCTTGACGACAAGCCGGCTTGCGCCGTCTCGCCCGGCTCATCTGCACCGGTCCCGGCATCTTCTTCGAAAGACACCCCTATGGCATCACCATCCAGCCGGGCGTCGCGGAAATCCGCATCCGCCATGCTGTCATTGTCATCTTCCTGCGCGTAGTCGAGCAGCGAACGGCTTGTCCGACGGGAAGGCACAACCGCCACCTGTTCCGGCGACCTGAGAGGGGGCGTCTCCTGATCCCTTGCGGCGGTGGGCGCCTCTGCCTTCGGTTCGTCTGCCGGCGCGGCGACGGTGCTGTCTCTTCTGAGGCGTTCCGCGATTTCGCGGAAGGCATTGCGCTCGGACGAGGAAAGCCCCCTGTCCTTGCCCGCAGGTTCCTGTGCCGGCGGGCGATGTTCGGCAAGTCTTATGACCTTGTCGGCGAAGCGGCGTTCCGGTTGCGGAGCGATGCTGATCGCCGGAACCTCGCCATTGAACGGATCGGCTGGAAGCCCCGTTTCATCGGAAGGAAAATGTTCAGCTGGCTGCGGTGGATTGGGAACCAGGGCCAGCCCGATCTTTTCCGGGTCCGCCCGCATCTCCGCCATGCGCACGATGCCGAAGCCGCGGAACCCTTCAAACTCACGATCGCGGTTGTAAACGGGCAGGGCCGCCAGATCGACCGGCACGCACTGGTCGGTGCCGGCGACTGGCCACAGCACCGAGCGGCCGGACCATGTGTCGCGCCGTTCCAGAAGACCTGCAACTTCGCCGCCGGGATCAAAGCCGAAGGTCGTGGCCACTTCACGGAACCGGCGACCGATGACATTTGCCGCTTCCGCACCGACAGCAGCGCCGAACTCATCGGAAAGAGCGCTGAAGCGTCCCTCCGCATCGGTGCGCCACACGAAGCGCACGGCAGGTGCGTCTTCCTGCGGAGCCGCCGCATGTGCAGCGCGGGTTCCGTTGCCGGATGGGGTGGGGTTGTTTCGTTCCTGTATGGCAGACGGCTTGTCGTCGTGGCTGAAATACCAGTGGTCGTGCCGGTTGCCCGCTTCATCACCGGGCGCGTGGGCAGGCTTGCCGCCCGCTCGTGGCATGGTTTCCGGCTCGGCCATGCCATCATCGACCACAACCAGAAGATGGCGCAGCGGTTCGTCGGTGAGACGCGCAATGCCTGCAGGATAGGAGCGCGCACCGGCGCGGATCAGGCGCTTGACCATGCGGTCCCGCTCTCCCGCCACCTCCGAGACCAGGGTCGTAAGGGTCGATGCAGGAATGCCCAGATCGGAAAAGCCGGCGGAATCCGCTTCGACATGGCCCTTGCCGTCGATAAAAGCCAGAAACTGCACGTCGGCATCAAAACCGCTCAGCGCACCGGGATCGGGCCTGGCAGGCGCGGCATCGCCCGGCGCTTTCGGTACGGCCAGCAGGATGGCCTTCTCCCCATCCGGCATCCTCACGCTGCTGGCGAGCAGCGGAGTGCTCGCGCCGGTTATGCCTGCGGTGAGGCGCACAAGAAGCGGCCGGTCCGTGCCGATGTCGGGAAATGAGCCGGTGGACGCTATCTGGCGCCGGGCGATTGCCGGCAGGCCTGCTGCCGCACCGATTGCATCATCGACACCCGCGTGGCCAAACAGGGCAGCACCCGGACCGTTCGCCCACAGAACGAGTTCCAGATCCGTTGACAGGATGACCATCGCATCCCCCGCGGCAAAGCGCCGCCGTACCGTATCGAGTACGGCAACGTCCAGAAAGGAGTAGGCTTGAGACGACATGCTCTCGACGAACCCTCGGGGTCGGCTGGTTGAGATTAACGCTTTGTTAGTAAAAGGCCAGCGCGCGCTCGTCCACAACCTCAGACTTCCATAGCGCCGAATCCTGCCTGTGTGGTTAACGCGCGCGCCGTTGCATGTTGCGATGCAGCAAAGATATTGCATTGCACAAAATTTGTGCTATATACCTCCCATCACCGTGGAACACATTGGCGTTGAGTCAAAGACCCAGCCCCCGAAAGGATCGACATGACCAAGACCAAAACCGCAGAAACCGTTGAATTCCCCACTTTTGACGCTTCCAAGGCCGCTGACAGCGTTCGCAATTTCGCTGAAAAGGGCATCGAGCAGTCGAAGGAAGCCTACACCAAGCTGAAGGCCGGCACCGAAGAAGCCCAGAAGGCGTTCGAGTCGACCTATGAAGCTGTCCGTTCGAACTCCAGCGATCTGTCGCTGAAGGCCATTTCCACCCTGCGCGCCAACGCAGAAGCAGGCTTCAACCACCTCGAAGCCCTGGTCGGTGCCCGTTCGCTGTCGGAAGTGGTCGAACTTCAGACCTCGTTCCTGCGTCAGCGTTTCGAAGATGCCGTGGCTCAGGCAAAGGACTTCCAGTCTGTTGCCGCAAAGGCTGCCGAAGACGTCTCCAAGCCGATCAAGTCGGCTGTCGAGAAGTCCTTCAAGACCGGCAAGGCTGCCTGACCCGCTTCCGGTCGCCGGATCTCCTCCCGCCCGGCGCCGGAAATTTCGCAGAATACCAGAAAGGCCGGCCACCTCCCGCTGGCCTTTTTGCGTTTCCGGACTGTTCGGGAACAAGATGTGGAAGCTTCTGCGCCTCGTGTGTTGTTTTCCCTCACACATGGCTTGAATTAGGCTTCATTAAACCGTATTGACGCTTCGCCGGGCCGAAGCCGTTCCGCTGTCTGTGGAAGGTGAGGTTCGGGATATGCCCAAAATGGGCCTGTGCCGTTGTAGCTCAGTTGGTTAGAGCGCCGGATTGTGGATCCGGAGGTCGCTGGTTCGAACCCAGCCAACGGTACCACCTCTCCCGCCTTCGTTGTGTATCGGCCTGTGGGTGTCGTCTTGTGCATATTGCAGCCTCAGGCGTGAATGCCTAGATTGAGACTGCCGAAGAACAAGTTTGCCGGAATGGTGTTCCCGACGATGATCCATCGCCTCGCCCCCATAAGCGGCAACCACATATGCTGTCCGGACCCGGTGAGCGGCGGCGTTTTCTGACACGCGGCAACGCAGTGTGATGAGCATCCGGCGATTTTTTAAGCTAGCCAGCCTTGGGCTGTAACGGAACCGGATCACCAGATACGGGGTACGCAGGAAAATGAGTGAACAAGCGATCAAATTCCTTCAGGAATGGATCGGCGAAAATTGCCAGTCCCCTTCTGTGCCGGCCGGCACCGACCCCGCGAAAATCGACGAACAGGCCGAGACGCTGGCGCGCGAATGCACCGAGGAGGCCGCTCAGGCCGGCATTCCGCTTGAGGACATTCAGGAAGAAGTGGGCGACATACAGGAACTGATCGCGCTGCATCTGGAAGATGCCGCCGAAACGGACGCTGAAAATGGCGAAGCCGGACAGGACGGCCAGTCTGCTCCACCCGCTGCCGCAGCCGGAAGCCACTGAAGCCCGTGGCTCAATCTTTTAGCCTCGCAACCTTGCGCTGCTTTTTTGGCATATCGTTGAAGCGGCTTCGGCCGTCAGGCGTCACGCTGCTGCCGGCAGCTGAAAAATCCCGAGCTTAGAAAAGCGAACCCTGGTTGCCGCTGTCCTTCGGCTTCTGTACGGGGCGGGCCCGTGCCGGCTCGGCCACGGGTTTGCCGCCTTTCGCGGTCGCCGTTGCCGCGCCATCGGCGAAGCGCAGCTCCAGCGTCTGGCCGGCGGCGATGTCGCCCGCCCGCCGCACCAGTGCGCCCTGTTCGTCCAGCACCAGGGCGTAGCCGCGTTCAAGAATGGACTGTTCCGAAAGCTTCAGCGTGGAGAGAAGCCGGTCTGCCTGCGTCAGCCGGGCACGCAGCCGTTCAAGCCGCACATCCAGCGCCTGATCGCCCCGCCGTGCCAGTCCGGCGAGTGTCTCCGTCTGCTGCCGCTGGCGTCGCAGGATGGAGATAGGCGTCAGCCTCGCGGAGCTGTTGCGAAACCGCTCGCGCCGTTCGCGCACCACGGCGAAAAGGGCTGCCTGCGCGCGCGCCATGTCGCGGCCGATCAGCAGGCGCGCCTCGCTCATGCGCCGCGAAAGGGCAGCCGGCGTCAGCCGGATTGCCGCCAGCCGCGCCCGCTTGCGTTCAAGTCCCACTTCCAGCGCCCGTTGCAGCCGGCTTTCGGCCTCGTCGAAGCGGCGCCGCTTCAGCCCCAGCAACTGGTCCGGCGTGGGCAGGGCGCGCGCTGCCGCCCGCACCGCCTGCCGGTCGCGTTCCAGAAGGCGGGTGACGCAGCCTTGCAGCCGTGAAGCCAGTGCGGCCAGCGCCGCTTCCAGCTCGGCCCGCACCGGCACCGCCATCTCAGCCGCCCCCGTCGGCGTTGGCGCGCGCACGTCCGCGGCAAGGTCGATCAGCGTCCAGTCGGTCTCGTGGCCGACCGCCGAGATCACCGGGATCCGCGAGGCGGCGACGGCGCGCGACAGCGCCTCGTCGTTGAAGCCCCACAGGTCTTCCAGGCTGCCGCCGCCGCGCGCCACGATCAGCACGTCCGGACGCCGGATCGGCCCGTCAGAGGTCAGCTCGTTGAAGCCGGTGACGGCTGCGGCTGCTTCCGCGCCGGAAGTTTCGCCCTGCACCCGCACCGGCCAGACGATGACGTGCAGCGGAAAGCGGTCGCGGATGCGGTGAAGGATGTCGCGGATCACGGCTCCTGTCGGCGAGGTGATGACCCCGATGACCGCTGGCATGAAGGGCAGGCGGCGCTTGGCGGCGGGATCAAACAGGCCTTCGGCGGCCAGCCGGCGCTTGCGCTCTTCCAGAAGCGCCATCAGCGCGCCGGCACCTGCCGGCTCCAGATTGTCGATGACGATCTGGTACTTGGAGGAGCCCGGATAGGTGGTGAGCTTGCCGCTCGCCACCACCTCCATGCCTTCCTCCGGCCGGAACTTGAGGCGCGACATGGTGCCCTTCCAGACCACAGCCTCCAGCCGGGCGCGGTCGTCCTTCAGCGCGAAATAGGCGTGGCCGGAGGAATGCGGCCCGCGATAGCCGGAAATCTCGCCGCGCACCCGCACATTGCCGAACACGTCTTCGACCGTGCGCTTCAGCGCGCCGGAAATCTCGCTGACGCTGAATTCCGTCGCGTTGGTGCGTGATTCGGATGCAGTCTCGTTCATGGGGCAATAGGGCCGCGCCAGCCGCGCCCGGTCAAGGCGTGCGGGGCGTTGTCCGCTGTTTCCTCACCAGCCGGGCAGCACTGTCGGTGCGCCGCGCCTTGTGCGGTTGAATGCCTGCCCTCCAAAGCCGAGCCCGGTCGCATCGTCGAGCGCCGGCACCGAGATGTTGTCGAGGCTTTCGGCGATGTGGCGGGCCAGCGCGTCGACGATTTCGGGCTGGTCGGTCTGGCCGCGCATCAGGCCGATGCGGCAGTCGGGCAGGGGGCCGAAACCGTCCGCCTCGCCCAGAACCCGCATGCCGGGCCTCAGCGCGCATTCCGGCAGCACGGAAATGGCGAGACCGGAGAGCACGGCAGCGGTGATGACGGTGGCCGAGAAGGAAGTGAACAGAATGCGGTATTCACGGTTCATGCCGTCGAGCACATCGCAGGCGGCACGCCGCCACACGCATGTCGGCCGCCCGAAGGCCATGGGCAGCACCTCCTGCTCATGGGTGGCATGGTTGATGGAACTGACCCACAGCAGGGGCTCGCGCCGCACCACCTCGGACTGGCCGCGGGCATCGCTGTGGGTGACGAGCGCGATGTCGAGCTGGCCACGCCTGATTTGGTCGACCAGCCCAGGTGTCGGCTCGCACACCACCGTCAACTCGACGCGCGGGTTGGAGCGCGAGAAGCGCGCCATGATCTCGGGCAGGAAGCGGTCGGCATAATCGTCGGGCGTGCCGATGCGGATGGTGCCTTCCAGCCGCTGGTCGTCGAAGGCGGCCAGCGTCTCCCGGTTGAGAAAAAGAAGCCGCCGGGCATAGGAAAGCAGCCGCTCGCCCTCTTCAGTCAGCCGGTTGGTGCGGCCCTCCTTTTCGAACAGCGGCTTGCCGATGCGCTCCTCCAGCCGCCGCATCTGCATCGACACCGCCGACTGGGTGCGATGCACGCCTTCGGCGGCGCGCGTGAAGCTGCCGGTATCGGCAATGGTGATGAAGGTTTGCAACTGGTCGAGATCAAGGGGCGGCTTCATCGGCATACCTATCAGCAAGATTGATCTCAAACATTAAAAACATTCGTTGGATTAATCAATCTGCCTGTGACAAACAGACCATGCCTGCACAAGGCCGGATGCGATGTGCGTTTCGCCCGATGTCCTGCCTCGTGTCGACCCAACAATGAATGGAAAGTTGCGCCCACGAATGCGTCATCACGGATGGCGGGTATCGTTGCGCGCAGATGTCGGAGAACGGTGAAATGACTGCCTGTGACTGCGCTGCAGAAACGTCGCGCTTGTCTGTCCGGCCTTCGGCCGTCACGCGCCTTGGCCATGCTGTACTGCGGCTGGTGACGCTGTGGAGGAACCGACGCACATTCCGCCGGCTTTCAGAAATGACCGACGCGGAACTTGCCGATATCGGCATCACCCGTGCCGATCTCGATGCCGCGACCGAGGTTTCGCTTTCAGATGACCCCACTGCGCGGCTGATGGCCATCGCCGATGCGCGCGCAGGCCTGACGGTGTCCGCGAAGTCCGTCTGAATTCCCCGAGCAGGCATCTCCCCGCCCGGTCTCCCTCCGGCTTGCCTGCATTGCCCGGTTCCTTTCGCCGCAACGGCAGAAGGGCACCGGGCTTTTTTCATGCCAGCTTAGGGAGATTCAGTGTTTCACGGAAGCACTGAACAGCTCTAAGTCATTGGTTTGTCAAGTTTTCGAACCGGAAAACGGTTCCCACTTTTTCTGGAAACGCTCTACCGGTTGCGGTCCATGCCGCGCAGGAACTGGTCGAAGACCGATTCCATGCCCTTCTGGTATTCGTCGCGCTGCTTCCGGCCGGTCTCGAACATCTGGCCGAACAGATCGTCATATGGGTTTTTCGCGGCTTCGCCGGAATCAGCCTGACGCGGCTTGCGGGATTGGGTGCGGGTCTGCGGCTCGGGCGTTGCCTGCCCCGCTCCGCCCAGCATGTCGGTGAGAATCTTGCCCCACGGAGTATCGCCGAACGGGTTCTGTGCCGGGCTTTGCGTCTGCTGCCGGGTCTGCGGCGCAGCCTGACCGCCGCCGAACATGTCGGTCAGGATCTTGCCGAACGGATTGTCGCCGAGGGGATTGCCGCCGCCTTGCGGCGCGCTCCGGCCTTGTGTGGCCTGTCCGCCACCCATCTGCTTCATCATCTCGCCGATGATCTGCCCCAGAGGATTGTCGCCGAAACCGGCGGCGGCCTGTGGCTGGGCGGCGGTCTGCTTGAACAGGCCGCCCATGACCATCGAGGCGATGACCGGCAGCATCTGCTGCAGAAGCTGCTGGCTGAGGCCGGTGGCCTGTGCGGCCTGCGCGGCCACGGCACGCGAGAGGTCCTTGGAGCCGAACAGATGGCCGAGGATGCCGTTGCCTTCCTCGACTCCCTGCGGGGAGAAGGCGCGGCTGGCATCCTCGAAATATTTGGCGTGCTGGCCACTGGACAGCGCATTGAGAAAGCTGCCGAGGCCGTAGGGGTCTGCCGTGTTGCGCTTCAGCCCCTGCGAGAAGGCGGGCAAAAGCGCTTCAACGGCGGCCTGCGCCTGCTCCTGCGAGAGGTTGAACTGCCGGGCCAGCGCTTCCATGCCCTGACCGTTCTGGGCCTGGGTCAGCATTTCGAACAGGTTTTGCATCCTAAATCCTCCGGCACACGCGTGGGGGTGAAGCCTAGAACCTTTCGCCCTTCTGTTGAAGGGAAATCAGTAGGCGTATTCGAGGAATACAGGCTCGATCGAGCCGCCCCAGCGCGTGTGATAGGCCGAAAGCATCTCTTCGGCGCTCGTCGTGCCGCGGCCGACCACCTCGTCCAGCGTCTGCAGGAAGGAGGTCTCGTCGTAACCATCGCGGTTGAGGCGGGCGCGGTTCTTCAGGCCGAGGCGGGAGAGCGCCAGCACCTCGCGGCCGATCTCGCGCAGCGTGGTGTTGCGGAACGGGGTGGCGATACCCTGCGCCGGCACCGCGTCGCGCATTGCGACGACTTCCTCATATGTCCAGCTCGAAGTCAGCGTCTCGGCGGCGGCAAGCGCCTCCTCGTCGTAGAGCAGGCCCACCCAGAAGGCCGGCAGGGCGCAGATGCGCCGCCACGGGCCGCCGTCGGCGCCGCGCATTTCGAGGAAGCGCTTCAGGCGCACATCCGGGAACAGGGTCGAAAGATGGTTGGCCCAGTCGCCCATGGTCGGCAACCCGTCGCTCAGTTCGTTGCGGGCTGCGCCGTCCATGAACTGGCGGAAGGTCATGTGCGTCATGTCATGGTACTGCCCGTCACGGATGACGAAGTACATCGGCACGTCCAGCGCCCATTCGACATAATCGGCGAAACCGAAATCGGGCGAGAAGCAGAAGCGCGGCATGCCCGAGCGCTCGTTGTCGGTGTCGCGCCAGATCTCGCCGCGCCAGCTTTGCAGGCCGTTGGGCCTGCCATCGGTAAAGGGCGAATTGGCGAACAGCGCCGTCGACAGCGGCTGCAGCTTAAGCGAAACCTGCATCTTGCGGCGCATGTCCGCCTCGCTGCCGAAGTCGAGGTTAACCTGAATGGTACAGGTGCGGTACATCATGTCGAGGCCGTGGCTGCCGACCTTCGGCATGTAGCGGGTCATGATCTCGTAGCGCGACTTCGGCATCACCGGCGTTTCGGCCAGCGTCCATTTCGGACTGCCGCCAAGGCCGAGGAAACGAATGCCGAGCGGCTCGGCGATCTCGCGCAGCTGCGCCAGATGCGCGTTGCCTTCGCGGCAGGTCTGGTGAATGGTTTCCACCGGCGCGCCCGAAAGCTCGAACTGTCCGCCGGGTTCCAGGCTGATCGCCCCCTGTCCGGTCGGCTCGACAAGCCCGATGATGCGTCCCGCGTCGACGATCGGGTCCCAGCCCAGCTTCTCCTGCATGCCTTCCAGCAGGGAGCGGATGCCGCGCTCGCCGCCATAGGGCACCGGCGCATGGCCATCGACATAGAAGGGGAACTTCTCGTGCTCGGTGCCGATGCGCCATTTCTCCTGCGGCTTGCAGCCATCGGACAGGTAATCCACCAGCTCGTCGATGCCCTCTATCGGGCTGAAATCGGTCGTATCGCGCGCCATGAATACCTCATTGCCGGGGCTTTCCGGGAAATTTTCGGGCTAGTTGGACGATATGACCGTACCCGATCAAGCGAAAACTGTAGAGCCACGCTTCAACGAAACTTCATGCTGCGCAAGCGCGGATGCGTAGCATGGATGTTTCGTCCGGGAGGGCCGGGAACCTTGCGCGGGCTGCGACATTTCCGGTTGTAGCGCAATGTGCGCATCACCACAGGCGAGGGGGAACTGCCATGGCTGCAACGGATGAAGCGGAAAAGCGTCCGGCGAACGCGTCCGGGGCGGGCGATTATGTGCGCCCCTTCGTGCCCACCGCCGTCACCATGGTGGGCGTCGTCGCCATCCTCTATCTCGGGCGCGAGGTGTTCCTGCCGCTGGCGATCGCCTTCCTGCTGACCTTCGCGCTGGCCCCAATCGTGTCGGCGCTGCGCAAGCGCTCGATCCCGAAGGTGCCGGCGGTGGTGGTGACGGTGACGCTCGCCTTCCTCGCCATCGGGCTCTTTTCCTTCGTCGTCGCCACGCAGGTCAGCAATCTGGCGCAGAACATTCCCACCTATCAGTCGAACATTCTGGAAAAGGTCCGGTCGCTGCGGGAGGTGGGGGCCAATGGCGGCATCATCGAGCGGTTGAGCAATGCGGTCGAACGCGTGGGGGCCGAGCTCCAGCGCGGAACCCGGGTGCCCGAGCAGGCAGAGCCGCAGGAGCCGGCGCGCGAGCCGCTGCCGGTGGAGATCGTTTCGCGCCAGAACCCCGTTGAGATCCTGAAGAACGTCATCGTGCCGCTGGCAGCTCCCTTCGCCACCGCCGGCCTGATCATCATCGTCGTCATCTTCATGCTTCTGGAGCGCGAGGACCTGCGCGACCGCTTCATCCGCCTCGTCGGCTACAGCGACCTTCACCGCACCACCGAGGCGTTGCAGGATGCCGGCAAGCGCGTCGGGCGCTATCTGCTCATGCAACTGGTGGTCAACACCACCTATGCCATTCCCATAACCATCGGCCTGTGGCTGATCGGCATTCCTAATGCGCTCCTGTGGGGCCTTTTGGCGCTGGTGCTGCGCTTCGTGCCCTATATCGGGCCGGCCATCGCCATGCTTCTGCCGATGCTTCTGGCGCTGGCCGTCGCGCCCGGCTGGTCGATGGTGCTGTGGACGGCGGGGCTTTTCCTCGTCATGGAGCTGATCTCCAACAACATCATGGAGCCGTGGCTCTACGGGTCGCGCACCGGCCTGTCGTCGCTCGCCATCATCGTGGCGGCGATCTTCTGGACATGGCTGTGGGGGCCGCTCGGCCTCGTCATCTCGACGCCGCTGACGGTCTGCCTCGTCGTGCTCGGCCGCCATGTGCCGCAATTCGCGTTTCTGGACGTGATGCTCGGCAACGAGCCGGTGCTGGAGCCGCATGCCCGGCTCTACCAGCGCCTGCTGGCCGGCGATCCCGACGAGGCGACCGACTATGCCGAGGAGTTTCTGGAGGAGCGCTATCTGGTCGACTACTACGACCATATCGGCATTCCCGCCCTGCTCATCGGCGAGACCGATCGCCAGCGCGGCGTCATGACCGACGAGCAGCGCCGCCAGATCGCGGCCAGCGCGCTTGCGCTGGTCGAAAATCTGGAGGACGTGGCGCAGGAAGAAGAGGAGGAGGAAGAGGAAGCCGCTGAAGAAGCTGGCAAGCGCACCGCCCCCTCCGGCGAGGATGATATCGAAACACCCGACCTGCCGGACGGCGAGGGACGCTCATTGCTGTGCCTCGGCGGGCGCGGCGAACTGGACGATGCCGCGGCGGCCATGCTGGCGCAGGTGCTGGAGGTTCAGGGCGCTGAGGTCGCCACCGCCGCCCATGCCGTTCTGGAAGGCCGCGCCGTATCTTCCCTGCCGCTGGCCGACGTCGATACCGTCATCGTGGCTTTCCTCAACACGGCGTCGCTCGCCCACGCCCGCCATGCGGTGCGGCGTCTGAAGCGGGCGAGGCCTGCCTTGCGGGTCGGCATCCTCATGCCGCGTGCCGACGACGAAAAATCCATCGAGGCAGCGTCCATCAGCGCGGATTTCGTCGCCTTCTCCATTGCCGGAGCGGTGAAGGAAGGGCTCGACGACAAGCCGGCGGTGAAGCTGAAGGCAACGACGGCCCGCCTGACGCGCCGGAAAACGCGACCGAAGAAGCCGGTGGCCGAAACCGCCTAGATCGCCCTGCGTCCATTCGGGCGCACAAAGGACGATCTGACTGTCGAGAGGTCATCGGAATAATCGGAAACCGGAGTCCCTTTTCGGTCCGGCGCTCTGATCCTACCAGTCGCCGATCGTTGCCTGAATGACGGCGAGTGCGGCGACCGCTGCCGTATCGGCGCGCAATATGCGCGGCCCGAGCGGAATGGCGGTGACGAAATCGAGCGCCCGCAGCATGCGGCGTTCGTCTTCGGAGAAGCCGCCTTCCGGGCCGACCAGCAGCGCCAGCCGCTTCTCGCCGATGGCCCGCAGCGCTGCAACGGGGTTGTTGGTGGCCGCGTCCTCGTCGCAGAAGATCAGCCGCCGCTCCCTGTCCCAGCCGGACAGCAGGCGTTCCAGCCGCACCGCCTCGCGCACCTCCGGCACGGCAAGGATGCCGCATTGCTCGGCTGCCTCGATCACATTGGCGCGCAGGCGATCGGAAGCGGTCTTCGTCACCTGCGTGTGCTGGGTGAGAACGGGCTGCAGCACCCCCGCACCCATCTCCACCGCCTTCTGCACCAGATAATCCAGCCGCGCCTGCTTGAGGGGCGCAAAGCAGTAGACCAGATCGCAGGGGGCCGGTTGCGGGCGTTGCAGGCTGTTCACGGTGAGCCGCACCACCTTCTTCCTGACCTCGGAAACGGCAGCCGACCATTCCCCGTCGCGGCCGTTGAACAGGAGAAGCTCGGCGCCCGGACCAAGTCTCAGCACATGGGCGAGGTAATGGCTCTGCTGCGGATCGGCGTCGATTTCCATGTCTGCCGCAAGATCGCCGGGCACGAAAAGTCTCTGGAGCTTGTAATTGGCGCGCATCGGCGCTTGATGCGGCAGGCGGGCCTTCGCGTCAAGCACCCGCAGAAGCATGCCAGTCTGGCCGGTAGCCTGCGCGCAGCACCGCCACGGTGGCTGGCGGGGTCAGCAGCACAAAGCCGTCTGCTTCGGGTATTGAGGCCGAAATATAGCCGGCAAACGACCATTGCAGATAGCGGCCATCCCGTCTGGTGAAACAGGTGGCGCCAGTGCTGAACATGGCGCCCTCCGGCAGCTTCGCGATGTCGGCGGGCGTCATCACTGCCGGCTTTGTCCTGCTGGCCAGCCTTTCGCCATGCAGGCGCGTGTCGAGCTGCGGCGCACGTGGTTCGGCAATGCCTGAGGCCGTTGCGAAGCGGCCGAGAAAATCCTTCGCCCGCTCGCGCCGGCAATAGAAGCAGGGCCGATGCCCGGCCGCGAGCGCCGTCACCTCGTCTAGGAAGAACAATTCCGTCCAGCCTGCTTTTCCGCCGGGCTCCTTGCGCGCTCCATCGCGTCCGCCATTGCGCCCCATGGGCACACGCCGCTGGTCGCCGAAATCGCATTCGCAGATGATCCATGCCTTCGTCGTCCAGCGGCGCGGAAGCAGGGTTCTGGTGTCGGGATCGTGGATGATGCCGCGATTGCCGGTGAACATGCCGCGTTCCGCCACCGCATGGATGACACCGAAGGGATCGACCCGGTTCTGCAGTGGCATAGCTTTTTCCTGAAACTGCCGGCTGGCGACAGGCCTGCACCGCTTGGCCTGCCTCTACCGGCCATGGTATCGGTCGCCACAGCTTTGTCACGGGTGGGTGAGTCAATGCGTGTTCTTGTCGTGGAAAATTTCGCGAATACCGGCCTTGGCCAGATGGGCGCGGCCATCGAGGAAGCCGGCGGCGCGATCGACATGCGCCGGGCTCATCTGGGTGAGGCGCTTCCGCTGAATGCGGCCGGTCATGACGCGCTGATCGTGCTGGGCGGCGTGCAGAATGCGCTTGCCGACGATGTCAGCCCCTATTTCCCGGCACTTCTCGACCTCATCCGCGATTTCGAAGCGAGAGACCGGGCCGTTGCCGGCATCTGCCTCGGCAGCCAGCTCATCGCCCGCGCCTTCGGCGGCGAGAACCGGATCGGCGGGGCCCGCGAGTTCGGCTGGCAGCAGGTCGATCTGGCACCCGAGGCGGAAGGCGATGCGGTGCTCGGCAAGCTTCCGCAAAATTTCCCCATTTTCCAGTGGCATGACGACACCTTCTCGCTGCCCGAGCGCGCGACGCGCCTTGCCGGCAGCGCGGTGGCGCAGAATCAGGCCTATCGCATCGGCCGCGCCACCTATGGCTTCCAGTTCCATTTCGAGGCCGATACCGGGCTTGTGCGGGAATGGAGCGAGCTTTTCGCGGCAACGATCGCGGAGCGCCGCCCCGGCTGGGCGGAAGATCTGGACGAGGAAGCGGCCACAAGAGGGCAGCAGGCGGATGCGGCGGGCCTGTCCATTGCCCGCGCCTGGGTTTCCGCCATCAGGGCATAAGGTCCGCCGCCTGCCATGTCTCGGGGCGTGACAATTTTGGCACGTCGCGGCGAAACTCCTGTGGAGGACCGTTTCAGGTCTTGGCCCGGCCTTCCCCTGCTTCTAGAACGCGCTCGCAAAGGCATGGCGCTGGGCCGAAAGATTTTTCCTTTCTGCTGACGAACCCTTCGGGGACTTCTGCGTTTCAATGCAATGGTAATCATATCCGTGCAGGATGAGCGGCAGACAGAATTCAGAGATGACCTCAGTGAAAGCAGCCCTTCTGACCTTCGCCATGCTCTCCGGTCTCGCCATCGGCGGTTTCGGCATCTATGCCGCCGACGCGGCGAACGGCCACAATGCGGTTGACGGCTACGGCGTCACCGCCGCGCTGGACTGAAACACGCCTTCTTGCCTCACCGTCAGAATTGTCTTGCGCGCGTCGTCGATGCGGAGGACGCTCAGCCTTCCCGTGCGATAGGCGCCGGTATCGAGGTTGACGCGGTTCGGCCTCACCGTGACCACGCCTGACGGCGTGTGGCCGTGCAGGATCACCCTCGGATGAAGCCCCTCGTAACGATGGAATTCGCCGCGAATCCAGACAAGATCGTCAACTGACTGGCGCTCCAGCGCCACGCCCGGCCGGATGCCGGCGTGGCAGCAGAAGAAGTCGCCACAGTCGAACGACGTCTCCAGCGCATGGAGCAGCGCGAGATGGGATTGCGGTATCGCGGCCGCCAGCGCCGCATGGAATGCGTGCAGCGCATCGCCGCCTTCTTCCACGGCGCCGAAATGCGCGGCATGAACGCCATAAGACGCAGCCGTTTCGAGGCCGCCATGCGTGATGAAAATCCCGCAGGGATCGGGTCTGGCCAGAAAGTCGAGCAGGCCGAGGTCGTGGTTGCCCGCCAGAACGACATGGCGCGGGTCGCGGGTCTTTGCCTCAGCCAGAAATTCCAGCACGCCGCGCGAATCCGGGCCACGATCCACATAGTCGCCCAGATAGACGATGCGCCAGTCCGCCGGCGCATCGGCGTGCAACTCCGCCTCCGCATGGCGGTGGAAAGCCCGGAGCAGATCGAGGCGGCCGTGGAGATCGCCGACAGCATAGAGCCGCAGACCCGGTGGCGTTCGGGCATGGCTGAAATCGATGCTGCCGGCCATGTTGTCAGCCCCTGAAGAGCATGTCCTTGCCAAGGTCGCGGATGTCGCGCTTGCCGCACAGCGCCATCGTCGTGTCCAGCTCCCTGGAGATGATGTTCAGCGCATTGGTCACGCCCTGCCTGCCCTGAGCGCCCAGCCCGTAGAGGAAAGGCCTGCCGATGAAAACGCCCTTCGCGCCGAGGCACAAGGCCTTCAGCACGTCCTGGCCCGAGCGGATGCCGCCATCCATGAACACCTCGATCCGGTCGCCAACCTTATCCGCGATCGGCTCCAGCACGGAGATGGAGGAAGGCGCGCCGTCGAGCTGGCGTCCGCCATGGTTGGAGACGATGATGGCGTCGGCGCCGCTTTTGGCCGCCAGTTCCGCGTCCTCGTGGTCCAGAATGCCCTTGAGGATCAGCTTGCCGCCCCAGCGCTTGCGGATCCACTCGACATCCTCCCACGACAGCTTTGGATCGAACTGGTCAGCCGTCCAGGAAGACAGCGACGACAGGTCGGCGACGCCTTTGACGTGGCCGGCAATGTTGCGGAAGGTGTGGCGCTTGGTGCCCAGCATGCCCATGCACCATTTCGGGCGGGTTGCCATCTGCCAGATGTGCTTTGCCGTGAATTTGGGCGGAGCCGAAAGGCCGTTGCGCAGGTCCTTGTGGCGCTGGCCGAGAACCTGCAGATCGAGGGTGAGCACCAGCGCCGAGCATCTGGCGGCTTTCGCGCGCTCGATCAGGTTCTCCACAAAGCCGCGGTCCTTCATTACATAGAGCTGGAACCAGAAGGGCTTCTTCGTCACCGAGGCAACGTCCTCGATCGAGCAGATGCTCATGGTGGAGAGGGTGAACGGCACGCCGAATTCCTCGGCTGCCTGCGCCGCCAGCATTTCGCCGTCTGCATGCTGCATGCCGGTCATGCCGGTGGGCGCCAGCGCCACGGGCATCGCCACATCCTCGCCCAGCATGGTGGTTTTCAGCGAGCGGTTGGTCATGTCCACCAGCACCCGCTGCCGCAGTTTGATCTTCGCGAAATCTTCCTCGTTGGCGCGGTAGGTGCCTTCCGTCCACGAACCGGAATCGGCGTAGTCGAAGAACATCTTGGGCACACGCCGCCGGGCAAGCTGCTTCAGTTCGTCTATGGTCAGCGGTTCGGTCATTTCTGCTTCAGTCTTTCTGTTGGGGGCCCGGTTCGGTGCGCTGGCGCAACCGCAGCCGGGAAACGCGCTGCCAGTCTCCGGCCCGTTCGGCCTCGGCGGTGGTGCGTTCGACATAGGCGATGTGATCCATCGCGGCTTTGCGCGCCGCAGCCGGATCTCCGGCCACGATCGCGGAATGAATGGCGCGGTGCTGTTCGAGCAGCATCTCGCGCGCGCCGGGCAGCGCAAAAACCAGAAGGCGGTTCTGGAACACGTCTTCCGACAGAAGCCGGTAGCAGGAGCGCAGCGTGTGCAACAGGATGATGTTGTGCGCGCATTCGCCGACGGCGTGATGAAATTCCACGTCGACCTCGGCCTCGGCCTCGAAATCGTCGGCGCGGTAGGCGGCGTCCATGCGCGCCATGATCTCGTCGAGCAAAGCGAGGTCGTCGGCCGTTGCGCGCCGCGCCGCGTATTCGGCTGCCACGCCTTCCATCTCACGGCGATATTCGAGATAGTCGGCCGCCGCCTTGCGGTGGCTGGAGATCAGCTCGATCACCGGCCGGGAGAACACCTGCCCGATGACGTCGGCAACGAAGGTGCCGCCGCCATGACGGGTGACGAGCAGGTCGCGCGCTTCCAGCGCCTTCAGCGCATCCCGCAGGATCGGCCGCGAAACCTCGAACTGCCGCGCCAGTTCGCGTTCGCCCGGCAGTCTGTCGCCGGTGCGCAGAACGCCTTCGAGAATCAGGCTCTCGATCTGCTGCACCACCTCGTCGGCGGTGCGCGAATGTTCGATCCGGGTGAAGATTTCGGTCACTTGAGTGCCAGATAAAGGAGCGACGGTGGCAAAACATAACGGCAATCGCCAAAATTGGTCAAATAGTTTATCCAGTTTGCCGGTTTTCCTCAGCCCGCCGGCGTTGAACTGAACGTTTGCGCGGGGCGCGGAACGGCCTTAAACCGGCATTTGCAAACCAGTTCCGGGAATATGAGCCGTGCAGAAAGGTCCGATCGGTCCCGAGTTCGAAACGCGCCCGACCGGCAGCGTCATGGGCTTTCCGGCGCATGAGGCACGGCCCGGCGCGCTGGGCGAAGTGCATTCCAGGCCCTATCCGCTGGTGACCACGCCGCGCGTTCTGGTGCAGCTTTCCTTCATGACCGAGGGCGGCTCCGTCGTCGATCAGGCCGTGCTGTCGGAACTGTCACGCCGTCTGGGCATCGCGGCGCCCGACCGGCAGGCCCGCCACCACGCCATGAAATGGGGCAAGGGCACGCTGCGCTGGGAGCGGCACACCGAATTCTCCACCTATCTGTGGGAAGGCCCCCTTTCCGAAAGCCGTCGCGCGCAGGAGGATTCGCCCTTCGGTAACGGGTTTTCGCCGCCCGGCACGGTCATTTCCGGCATAAGGCTCGAAATCCGCAACTGGACGCCGGCCAGCGAGAAGCTGATCGAGGGTTTCGACCCGACCAGCCTGTGCTATTCGCTGGTGGAAGGCGGCAATGCGGCCATCGTTACCGATTTCCGGCAGGACGGCGACGGGCTGACGCGCATTCTCATTCTCGATCGCGGCCTGACGCCAGCCCGCGCCGGCGCGCTTTCGCACCGCCTCATCGACATCGAGACTTATCGCACGCTTGCCATGCTCGGTCTGCCGCTGGCCCTGTCGCTGTCGGGCCGCGTGCGGCGCATCGAGGACAAGCTCGCCGTCATCACCGCCGAGATGCGGGTGCCGGAAACGCGCGAAAACCAGAAGCTTCTCGCCGACCTGACGGAACTTGCAGCCGAACTGGAAGCGGATGCGGCCTCCAGCCTCTACCGCTTCGGCGCCAGCCGCGCCTATGACGGCATCGTCACCGAGCGTCTGGACGCGCTCGAAGAGGCCGTGGTGCCGGGCCACGAGACATGGGGCAGCTTTCTGCAACGCCGCATGGCGCCGGCCATGCGCACCTGCCGTTCGGTCGAGGAGCGGCAGGCGAACCTGTCGCGCAAGCTCACCCGCGCCACGACATTGCTGCGCACATGGGTAGACGTGGAGGTCGAGAAGCAGAACCGCGACTTGCTGGCTTCCATGAACAACCGCGCCCGCCTCCAGCTTCGCCTGCAGCAGACGGTCGAGGGCCTTTCGGTGGCGGCGGTGTCCTATTATGTGGTGGGGCTGATCGGCTATCTGGCCAAGGGCGTTTCCTCATGGTTCGGCCATGCCGTCGCGCCCGAGGTGGTGACGGCCCTGTCCGTGCCGGTGGCTATCCTGCTTGTGTGGTGGGCGGTGCGGCGGGTGCGCCGCCTGCATTCGGAGCCGGCGAAGCACGCGGGCGCCGAGTAGCCCCTCATCCGGCGTTTCCGATGCCCGTGCCGCCCGGTCCAGCGTCACATTGACGCTGGCCGTCTTGCGCGCGCTCGCCTCTTGCTTTGAACTATTGCCCGATTTACAGGCACCGTCGATAACTGGTAAAAGGAGTTTACCAGTTGGAGGAGCTGTTTCGCATGTCCGGACTTGCCATGCCCGCGCCCGATGGCGCGACGCTTGCCCGCCGCGGTGAAATCGTCGCCGACCTGTGCGCCATCGTGCCGGGCGAGGGCGTGGTCGATACGGTCAGCGAGATGCGCGCTTTCGAGAGCGACGGGCTGACCGCCTATCGCCAGCTTCCGCTGGTCGTGGTGCTGCCGGAAACGACCTCTCAGGTGTCGCGCGTGCTGGAATATTGCAACGAGCGCAACATCCGTGTCGTGCCGCGCGGGTCCGGCACCTCGCTTTCGGGCGGTGCGCTGCCGCTGGAAGACGCCGTGCTCCTGGTCATGAGCCGCTTCAACCGCATTCTGGAAATCGATTATCCCAACCGCGCCGTGGTCGCCCAGCCGGGCGTCACCAATCTCGGCATAACCCATGCGGTCGAGGCCGAGGGTTTTTACTATGCGCCTGATCCGTCGTCGCAGATCGCCTGTTCCATCGGCGGCAATGTGGCCGAGAATTCGGGCGGCGTGCATTGCCTCAAATATGGCCTCACCGCCAACAATCTGCTGGGGCTGGAAATGGTGCTGATGAATGGCGAGGTGGTGCGCCTCGGCGGCCGGCATCTCGATGCCGAGGGCTACGATCTTCTGGGCGTCATGACCGGATCGGAAGGACTACTGGGCGTCGTCACAGAGGTGACGGTGCGCATATTGCGCAAGCCGGAGACGGCGCGGGCGCTGCTGATCGGCTTTCCCACCAGTGAGCAGGGCGGCCAGTGCGTGGCCGACATCATCGGCGCCGGCATTATTCCCGGCGGTATGGAGATGATGGACCTGCCGGCGATCCGCGCGGCCGAGGATTTCGTCCATGCCGGCTATCCGCTGGATTGCGAGGCGCTGCTGATCGTCGAGCTGGACGGTCCGGCGGTCGAGGTCGATCACCTCATCGATCTGGTCGAGAAGATCGCCATCCGTAACGGCTCCACATCCTGCCGCATTTCGCAGAGCGAGGAGGAACGGCTGCGTTTCTGGGCCGGCCGCAAGGCGGCGTTCCCAGCCGTGGGACGCATCTCACCCGATTATTACTGCATGGACGGCACCATTCCGCGCAAGGAGCTGCCGCGCGTTCTGGCCGGCATGCGTGAGTTGTCGGAGCATTACGGCCTGCGCGTCGCCAATGTCTTCCACGCCGGCGACGGCAATCTCCATCCGCTCATTCTCTACGACGCCAATGTGCCGGGCGAACTGGACAAGGCCGAGTCCTTCGGCGCGGACATATTGCGGCTGTGCGTGAAAGTTGGTGGCGTGCTGACCGGCGAGCATGGGGTGGGCGTGGAAAAGCGCGACCTGATGCCGGAAATGTTCTCCGAGACCGATCTCGACCAGCAGATGCGGGTCAAATGCGCTTTCGATCCGGGCCATCTGCTCAATCCGGGCAAGGTGTTTCCGCAACTGCGCCGCTGCGCCGAGCTCGGCCGCATGCACATCCATCGCGGCCAGATGCCGTTCCCGGACATTCCGAGGTTCTGATGCTGTTCAGGCAAGCCGTTCTCGAAGGAATTGCCGAAGGCCGCATCACGCTTGCCTTCCGCCGCTGGAGCCGCCCGTCCGTCAGGGCGGGTGGTGCCGTTCGCACCGCGGCGGGTGTTGTCCGCATCGGTTCCATCGATGTAATCGAACCTGGCGACATCACGCCGGCGGATGCGCGGAAGGCAGGCTATGACGACCTCGCTGCTCTGGTGGGGGAGCTTGGCACGGATGGCGAAAAGCCGCTCTACAGGATCACACTGACGGGCATTGAGGCCGACAGGCGGGTGGCGCTGCGCATGAACGCTCGCCTCGATGCGGCGGAGATCGCGGAACTTGAACGGCACTTCGCTCGCTGGGAAAAGGCGCAACCCGGCTATTTCCCCGCGATCCTGAAGGCGATCGACGACCATCCGGAGGTGCCGGCGGCTGTGCTGGCGGAAAGCCTGAAGGTCGAAAAGCTGCGGTTCAAGCAGGACGTGCGCAAGCTGAAGGAACTCGGCCTTACCGAAAGCCTTGCAACGGGATATCGGCTTTCCGCGCGGGGCGAGGCAGCCATCAGGCGTCTGGGAATTCGACCATGACCACATTTGCCCCCACATCAGCAGACGAAGTTCTGGAAGCCGTGCAATGGGCGGTGTCCGAGGAACAGAAGCTGGAAATCATCGGCCATGGCTCGAAGCGCGCCATTGGCAATGAGGGCGGGGCCGAACATGTGCTCGATCTTTCCGGGCTGTCCGGCATCACGCTCTACGAGCCGGAGGAGCTTGTGCTGTCCGCCAAAGCCGGCACGCCGCTGGCGGAGATCGAGGCGGCGGTGGCGGCGCGCGGGCAGGAGTTTGCTTTCGAGCCGATGGATTATGGCCCTCTGCTGGGCGGACCGCCGGGGCGCGGCACCATCGGCGGCGTGCTGGCGGCCAACCTCAGCGGGCCAAGGCGGCTGAAGGCGGGTGCGGCGCGCGACCATATCCTTGGCATCCACGCTGTTTCGGGGCGGGGCGAGGCGTTCAAATCCGGCGGCCGGGTGGTCAAGAACGTCACCGGCTACGATCTCTCCAAGGCGCTGGCCAACAGCTGGGGCACGCTGGCGGTGGCCACCGACGTCACCTTCAAGGTGCTGCCGGCGGCGGAAACGGAAACCACGCTGGTCATCTCCGGTCTGCTCGACGACAATGCCGTGGCCGCCATGGGGCTGGCGCTCGGTTCGAGCGCCGAGGTTTCGGGCGCCGCGCATCTGCCCTATCCGGCCGTCACCCGCGTTGCCGGCGCAGAACTCGGCAGCGACCAGGCGACGTTGCTGCGCGTCGAAGGTTTCGGGCCTTCGGTCGCCTACCGGATCAGATTGCTGCGGCAGCTTCTGGAAAAAGCGGGTCCCATGCAGGAGATCGAGGCGGAAGCCTCGCGCACCATGTGGCGCGAAGTCCGCGATTGCATCCCCTTCGCCTCGGTGCCGCATATGCCGGTGTGGCGCGTGTCCATGCCGCCGGCGGATGGCCACACCATGGTCATGGCCCTGCGCATGCAGGCGGCTGTCGAGGCCTTTTACGACTGGCAGGGCGGGTTGATCTGGCTCGCCATGGCGGCAGGCGACCCGGAAGCCGGGCTGGTGCGCTCGCTGGTGCAGAAATACGGCGGCGGCCATGCCACGCTGGTGCGCGCGACGCCCCAACAACGCGCCGAAATTCCGGTCTTCCAGCCGCAGCCGCCAGCGCTTGCCGCCCTGTCGGCACGGCTGAAGGCCGAGTTCGATCCGAAGAACATTTTGAATCCGGGCCGGATTGTTGCGCCCGGCAAGACCCGGAAGGGAGCTGCCTGAGACATGCAGACCCATTTCACCCCCGAGCAGCTTGCCGATCCGCATGTGGCGGAATCGGAAAAGATCCTCCGCAAATGCGTGCATTGCGGCTTCTGCACCGCCACCTGCCCGACCTATGTGACGCTCGGCAACGAGCTCGACAGCCCGCGCGGCCGCATCTACCTGATCAAGGACATGCTGGAGGGCGGCCGTCCCGCCGACCGCGAGATCGTCACCCATATCGACCGTTGCCTGTCCTGCCTGTCGTGCATGACCACATGTCCGTCTGGCGTCAATTACATGCATCTGGTCGATCATGCCCGCGCCCATATCGAGGAAACCTACAGGCGCCCGCTGCCGGACCGGCTGATCCGCGCTGTTCTGGCCGCAGTGCTGCCCTATCCGGCGCGGTTCCGCGCAGCCCTGAAGCTGGCGAAGCTGGGCCGGCCTTTCGCTGGCCTTTTTGAACGGACCAGCGCGCTGAAGCCGCTGGCGGCGATGCTGAAGCTCGCTCCGGCAAGCGTGCCGCGCGCGTCTTCCGCGGCATCGCCGGGCGTGCATCAGGGCGGGGGCGCAAAACGGGGGCGCGTCGCCATCCTCACCGGCTGTGCCCAGCCGGTGCTTGATCCCGGCATCAACGAGGCCGCGATCTCGCTGCTCAACCGGCTGGGTGTCGAGGTGGTGGTGCCGCCGGGCGAGGGCTGTTGCGGGGCGCTGGTGCATCATATGGGCCGCGAAAGCGAGGCGCTGGATTTCGCCCGCCGCAACGTCGATGCCTGGACGCGCCAGATCGACGAGGGCGGGCTCGATGCCATCATCATCACCGCTTCCGGCTGCGGCACGACGATCAAGGATTACGGCTACATGCTGCGCCTCGACCCCGCCTATGCGGAGAAGGCAGCGCGGGTCTCGGCACTGGCGAAGGACGTGACCGAATATCTCGACACGCTCGACCTGCCGGAACCGGCGGCGAAGCCCGGCCTCACCATTGCCTATCATTCGGCCTGTTCCATGCAGCACGGCCAGAAGATCACGCGCCAGCCCAAGGCGTTGCTGACGCGCGCGGGCTTCGTGGTGAAGGAGCCGCGCGAGGGGCATCTGTGCTGCGGCTCGGCCGGCACCTACAACATCATGCAGCCGGAAATTTCGGCAAGGCTGCGCGACCGAAAGGTGAAGAACATCACGGCCACGGGTGCTGAGCTCGTCGCCACCGGCAATATCGGCTGCATCACCCAGATCGCTTCCGCCGCGAAGCTGCCCGTGGTGCACACCGTCGAGCTGCTCGACTGGGCCTATGGCGGGGAACGGCCCAGACAATTACAGTAAGGCCAGTTGCAGTAATGTCAAAAACTACAGCGGCCAATCCGGAAACAGAAAAGGCAGCGCGGCGTTCACCGGCTGCCTTTTCTGCGACTGGCCACGTCCCCCGACACGGCCCGTCCCCCGTTGTTGGGAAAAGCTTTTACATGACAACGACCGTCGCGCCAACAGGCACGCGTTCGTAAAGATCGACGACGTCCTCGTTGCGCATGCGGATGCAGCCGGAGGAGACGGCGGCGCCGATCGTCCATGGCTGGTTGGTGCCGTGGATGCGGTAGAGCGTCGAGCCAAGATAGAGCGCGCGTGCGCCGAGCGGATTTTCGATGCCGCCGGACACGAATGTCGGCAGATGCCGGCCCTTGGCCTTTTCGCGGGCGATCATTTCCGCCGGCGGGCGCCAGTCTGGCCATTCCCGCTTCGACGTCACCTTGTGGGTGCCGGCCCATTCAAAGCCGGGCTTGCCGGTGCCGACGCCGTAGCGACGCGCCTTGCCGTCCTTTTCCACCAGATAGAGGAAGTTGTCGCGGGTATCGATGACGACGGTGCCGGGCTTGTGCTTGCCGTCATAATTCACGACCTGCGGCAGGTAGATCGGGTTGATCTGCGGGCGCACGGCGCGCTTCTGCACGGTGCGGCCGGCGGACGCCTGCTGCACCCGCGCCGGGCGCGCCTGCTGCGTGGCCTGCGGCTGAACAACAACGCGCTGGCGCGGCTGTGCCTGCACTGCGGTGCGCGTCGCCGGCTGGGTGCGGTAGACGCGCCGTGGCTCAGGCGCCACGCGCCTGACATTGTCCCGCCTCGCATTGTCAGGAGCCTTGCCGAGCTGCAGCACCCATGGCGCGGCAAGGTCGGGGCTCACCCGCACCGGCGGGCGCTCGATATAGCGGTCATTGGCCATGGCCGGCAAAAAGCCCATGGAGAGGACCCCGGCCAGGCAGGTAAACAGGAAAAGGGCTCGTTTCATGTGACGCAATCCTGGGTTCGGTCGTCGGCCGGAAAAGCGTGTCCGGTCATGGCGCGATCCTGTGCGCGAAGGACAACCGAAAGGTGAATCCCGGATGCGTCGAATGCCGTTTTGTCAGTAAAGCTTTCGGTATGGTTATCCGGCGGTTCAGGAATCTGGTAAAGCGCCGGTAAAGCACCGGAAAACCGCGTTAACGGATAGTGGCATGAGCGAAAAAGACGGCATCATCACCGGCCCCGACGGGGTGGGCCGCTGTTTCTGGCACGGCAACCTGCCCGACTACATCCACTATCACGACCATGAATGGGGGCGGCCGGTGGCCGACGACCGCCGCCTGTTCGAGAAGATCTGCCTCGAAGGTTTCCAGTCCGGCCTGTCGTGGCTGACGATCCTGCGCAAGCGCGAGAATTTTCGTGAAGCCTTCGCCGGCTTCGATTTCGAGCGCGTGGCGGAGTTCACCGGGGCCGATGTCGAGAGCCTGCTGGGCAATGCCGGCATCGTGCGCCATCGCGGCAAGATCGTCTCCACCATCAACAATGCGCGCCGCGCCCGCGAACTGGTGGATGAGGCCGGCTCGCTGGCGGCGTGGTTCTGGAAGTTCGAGCCCGCGCCTGAAGAGAGGCCTGCGATAGTGGACCTTGCCCATCTGCGGGCCAACCCGACCACCGCCGTTTCCGCGCGCATTTCCAAGGAACTGAAGAAGCGCGGCTGGAGCTTTGTGGGGCCGACCACCGTCTATGCCTTCATGCAGGCCATGGGCATGGTCAACGACCATATCGAGGGCTGCGCCTGTCGCGCCGGGGTGGAGGCTGCGCGCGCCGGCTTCCGCAGGCCGGTCTGAGCCGAACTCCGGCTTAAGCCGCCCTTGCCGCTGGGTGCGGCATCGGTTAGGACAGCGCGCGGTCTGGCGCACGCCGGCCCGCTGCCGCCCTATTGCCGAACCGCAGAGTACCCGCCATGGCCGAACGACCGGAAAAGATGAAAGCACGCCTGCCGCGCGGCTTTGTCGACCGCAGCCCCGACGACATCCGCGCCGTTGACAGGATGATGGCGCGTATCCGCGAGGTCTATGAGCTTTACGGTTTCGAGCCGGTCGACCAGCCCCTGATCGAATACACCGATGCGCTGGGAAAATTCCTGCCCGATCAGGACCGGCCGAACGAGGGCGTCTTTTCCTTTCAGGACGATGATGAGCAGTGGCTGTCTCTGCGCTACGACCTGACCGCGCCGATGGCCCGTTTCGTGGCCGAGAATTTCGAGAAGCTGCCGAAGCCTTTCCGCTCCTATCGTGCGGGCTGGGTGTTCCGCAACGAGAAGCCGGGCCCGGGGCGCTTCCGCCAGTTCATGCAGTTCGATGCCGACACGGTCGGTACGCCGGGCGTGGCGGCGGATGCCGAAATGGCGATGATGATGGCCGACGTCATGGAAGCCGTGGGCATCGCGCGCGGCGACTACGTCATCCGTGTCAACAATCGCAAGGTGCTTGACGGTGTGCTGGAGGCCATCGGCCTGGGTGGCGAGGACAATGCCGGCCGCCGCCTCACCGTGCTGCGCGCCGTGGACAAGCTCGACAAGGTGGGGGCGGACGGGGTGCGGGCTCTGCTCGGCAAAGGCCGTCTGGACGAGAGTGGCGACTTCACCAAGGGCGCGGGTCTGGACGAGGCGCAGGCGGATCGCGTGCTGCTGCTGACCTCCTCCACCGGCGACGACCTTGCAGGCGCCTTGGCTGCCATGCGCGGTGCCGTTGCCGGCTCCCCGCGCGGTGAAGAGGGCGTGCAGGAACTGGCCGATATCGGTGCGATGGTAGCCGCTGCCGGCTATGATGATGGCCGTATCAAGATCGACTCCTCCGTGGTGCGCGGCCTCGAATATTACACCGGCCCCGTCTACGAGGCCGAATTGCTGGCCGAGATTCCCAATGACGAGGGAAAGATCGTGCGCTTCGGCTCGGTCGGCGGAGGCGGCCGTTATGACGGGCTGGTGTCGCGCTTCCGCGGCGAGCCTGTGCCGGCGACCGGCTTTTCCATCGGCGTCTCGCGCCTGATGACGGCGCTGAAGAACCTCGGCAAGCTCGACATGTCCGATGTCGTCCAGCCGGTCGTGGTGCTGGTCATGGACAAGGACGTGACAAGCCTCGGCCGCTACCAGAAGATGGTGTCGGATCTGCGCCGGGCCGGCATCCGCGCCGAGATGTATCTCGGCGGCGCGGGCATGAAGGCGCAGCTCAAATATGCCGACCGGCGCGGTTGTCCGGTGGCCGTCATTCAGGGCGGCGACGAGCGCGAAAAGGGCGAGGTCCAGATCAAGGACCTGATCGAAGGCGCGCGCATGTCGGCCGAGATTTCCGACAATGCCGAATGGCGTGCAGCACGTCCTGCGCAGGTCACCGTTGCGGAAAGCGATCTGGTCGCCGAGGTGAAAAAGATCCTGGACGCACAGGCTGCCGACAGGGCCGGTCAATGAACCCTGCGATGAACGAGGAACGGCGATGACATCGCGCTCTCCTTCCGTCGCGGGCGACGTGAGGTCGCTGTTCGCGGCCAAAAGCGTCGATCTGGTCGAAGTCGGCGTGTTGCAGCCGGCCGATCCGTTTCTCGACATTGCGGGCGAGGATCTGCGCCGGCGCATATTCCTCACCGAGAGCGAGACCGGGCAGGCGCTGTGCCTGCGCCCGGAATTCACCATTCCCGTGTGCCTCGATCATATCGCGTCACAGGCCGGCACGCCGCGCCGCTATGGCTATCTGGGCGAGGTGTTTCGCCAGCACCGCGACGGGTCGAACGAATTCTTTCAGGCCGGCATCGAGGATCTAGGCGACACCGATACGGCCGCCGCAGATGCACGGCTGGTGGCGGATGCGCATGACCTGCTGGCGAAGGCGGTTCCGCAGGCCAGCCTGACGCTGACCATCGGCGATCAGTCCGTGTTCGAGGCGGTGCTGGCCGCACTTGGCCTGCCGCGCGGCTGGCGCATGCGGCTGGCGCGGGCCTTCGGCTCGCACGAAATGCTGGATGCCGCCCTTGCCGATCTCGCCAACCCGCCGCGCAACGGCCAGCTGGCCGGGCCGGTGGCGCTGCTTGCCGTCGATGGCGACGTGGAAGGGCTGACCACACAGATCGCGAAGGGCATGGAGCAGGCGGGACTGCCGCTCTCTGCCGGACGTACGCCAGCCGAGATCGCGCGGCGTCTGATCGAGAAGGTGCAGTTGCGCAGCGTGTGCCTCTCCGACGATGCCTTTGCAGCCCTGAAGAGCTTTCTCGCCATCGACACGCCGCTTGCCGGCGCGGCCGACGCGCTGCGCGATTTCGCCAGCGAGGCCGGGCTGGAGCTTGGCGGTGCGCTCGACCTCTTCGCGGAACGCGCGCAGGCGATTGCCGGGCATGGGCTGGCCTCGGATGCGGTGCGCTACGATGCCGCCTTCGGGCGTCCGCTCGATTACTACACCGGGCTGGTGTTCGAGATCGGGGCCGAGGGAACCGATGGTCGCCCGCTCGCCGGCGGTGGCCGCTATGACCGCCTGCTGACGCTGCTCGGCGCGAAGCAGGCCATTCCCGGCGTCGGCTTCTCCGTATGGCTCGACCGGGTCGAAGCGCTGAGCGAGGTGCGGGCATGAGCGTGACGCTGGCCATTCCCTCCAAGGGGCGCCTGAAGGAAAAGACGCTGGAAATACTGGCTGGGGCAGGTCTTGCCGTCAGCCTGCCCGAGGATGACCGCCGTTACCATGCCCATGTCGAGGGCCGCAGCGACATCGAGGTCGTGTTCATGTCGGCCTCGGAAATTTCGGGCGAGATCGGCAGCGGCGGCATCGATCTCGGCGTCACCGGCGAGGATCTGGTGCGCGAGAATCTGGCCGACTGGGAAAGCCGTGCCGAAATCGTCGCGCGGCTTGGCTTCGGCCATGCCGACGTGGTGGTGGCCGTGCCCGACATGTGGCTCGACGTCGACACCATGGCCGATCTTGACGACGTGGCGGCCGATTTCCGCCAGCGCCATGGCCGGCGGCTGCGCATCGCCACCAAATACTGGCGTCTCACGCAGCAGTTCTTTTCCGGCAAGCACGGCATTCAGGTCTATCGCATCGTCGAAAGCCTGGGCGCCACCGAGGGTGCTCCGGCGGCAGGTTCCGCCGATGTCATCGTCGACATCACCTCCACCGGCTCGACGCTCCGCGCCAATCATCTCAAAATTCTGGGGGATGGCGTGATCCTGCGCTCGCAGGCCTGTCTGGTCGCGTCGCGCAGGGAGCGTTCGGCATCCGACGATGCGCTGATCCGCGAGATCGCCGCTGCCGTCAGTGCCTCCGTGGGCGAAACCGCATCAGCCTGACCGGCGGTGGTTTCGAAAGAGCGCGCGCCGCCGCGTGAGATCGCTCAGTTCATATGGGGTAAGTTCCTCATGCGGCAGCGGCCAGACCGGCTGACTGCTGCCGCAGGAACAGGAACAGAATTTCACGCGCATTCTGATTTAGAGCGGTGGGGATTTGAGGATCCCGCCAGCCGGGCTCCGGAAGAGGCCGCATCCCGGCCGAACGATAATGGGTGACCTGCGCCACGGCTGATCGGCTTCCCGATCTTGCTCGCATCAGACCCGCCGGCTCCTGCCTTCTGCGGAAGTCACCTGCCCTGAATGACGCGGATGAACCGTGGGCTCTTGGTGCGGAAATCCTCATAGGTGATGCGGCCGCTGGCGATGCCGTTGAAGGCGCGCGTGCAATAGGTGCGCGCGACATTGCTGCGCGGGCTGACATTCATGATCTTCGCCATCTCCGCCTTGCGGGCCGGCGAGGCCCTGGAGGCGCCGCTGTAGCATTTGTTGATCGCGTCCCGCTTCATGGCCGGGCTGCCGCGCACGATCTCCTGCGCCTGCTTGTAGCTCGATTCCGTTACGCAGCCGCTTAGAATGACGCCGGCCGCGATCACTGTGAGCACCCCTCGTATGTGCATGCTGCTCTCCCTCTGTGCCAATGACGCCGGAGAAACTGAAACATGTGGCCGCGCCTGTCAAAGCCGAACCGGCCGGAAGCAGCCTCAGGCAACCACCTGCAATTCGGTGACGACGCGGTTCCTGCCGTTGTTCTTGGCTCGATAGAGCGCGCTGTCGGCTCTGCGAAAGACGCTCTCGAAGCCATCGTCAGACGGAAGCATGATCGCGATGCCGGCACTTGCCGTGGCCGGAACGGGTCCCTGATCCGTCTGGATCTGGTTGGCCGCGAAGGCAGATCTCACGCGCTCGGCTATCGCAATCGACGACGGCACCGAAGCCTGCCGGATCACCACGACGAACTCTTCGCCGCCCATTCTGGCGGCCAGATCCCCGCGCCGCAGGATGGAACGCAGTTCATGCGCGAACTGGCACAGGATGCGGTCGCCTGCATGATGCCCATACTGGTCGTTTATGGACTTGAAGTTATCGAGATCGAAGACGATTACGGCGTCGCCCGGTTGCAGATGATCCATCTTCAGGCTGTCCAGCAGCGCGCGCCGGTTCAGCGTGCCGGTCAGCGGGTCGGTCCGGGCTTCTATCCGGTGCCGGCGCGCCACGCGCGACTGATTGAGCCCGAGCGAAAGGGCGCCGATGCCGGTTATGCCTGCGATGGCCATGATGGCATTGAGGTTTTCCGCCCAGTTGTCGGGCCGGTGATCCAGCGACCATTTTCCGTCCAGCACGAGCACGGCGGCGCAGGCCATGAATGACAGGGCAGTCAGCAGGTAAAGCGCCGTTACGCCGGTAATCGAGGTTGGAGCCTCACGCCGCGCATTCCAGTAGAGCCGGGCTGTCAGCACGATCAGGCCTGCCGCGATCAGATTGTAGAGAGCGATGCCGATCCCTTCGAAGCCCATGACGATGAGCCCGCTTACGGGAACGCTGAGACAGACGAACAGAGCTGCCGTGGCCGGCCAGTTCATTCGTTTCCCGACGAACAGCTTTGCTGCGGCATAGACGGCGATGAAGCCGGCCGTCTGGAGAGCGAAACCGGAAGCAGTCACGGCCGTGAATTCGAAAGGGATCGTCGAATAGATGACGACGCCGCAGCCCAGCAGCACCATGCCGATGAACCATCCGATGAGGAAACGGTCCATCCTGTTCTGAAGCCAGACACTCAGCATCGTCAGGGCAAGCGCGGTCGCACAGATGCCGGCTGCAAAGAACAGCGTGTCCGAATCCATCCCCATTCTGGTCACGCCTCTTGCCGTGGGTCCGATTCCTTGCCCGTAACATAAGGCTGCAGGTGATACGAAAGCGACTACGAGAAGGGTAAACAGAAGGTTACGCGTTCTCGTCCTGTACTGCAATGCCGTGCAGAACAGGGCCGAAAACGAAGGTTCCCCTGCCGCGACCTCAGGCCGGGCAGGGGAATGGAGTGATCAGAACTTCACCGTCAGGCCGGCCCGGAAGGTACGGCCGGGTGCCGGCATATAGCTTTGCGCCAGCGGATCCAGATAGTAGCGGTCGGTGATGTTCTGCACCGAGGCGTTGAGGATCGTGTCCTCGCGCAGCTTGTAGCTCACAAACGCGTCGAAGACGGTGACGGGGTGGTAATAGAGCTGCGGAGTGGTGTCGCTGCTCTGCCAGGGCTTGTCGATGGTTTCTGTCGGGCCTGACGTGTAGGTCATGCGACCGCCCACCGTCAGCCTGTCTTCAAAGAATCGGCCGCCCACGGTCAGGTTCACCGCATATTTCGGCGGGTTCTGGGTGTTGATGTAGGAGCCGACATAGCTGCCGGGCGTGCAGTCAGGCGCATCCTGCGTCTTCACATAGGCATTCGCCTTTTCGCGCAGATAGGCTGCGAAGGCTGCATCACAGGTCTCTGTTCGCAGATAGTAGGTTGCGCCAAGCTCGGCGAAGAAACGGCCGTTGTCGTAGTTCGACTGGAATTCCAGACCGCTGGTCTGATAGCTGTCGGCGTTGGAGAAAGTCATCAGTCCGGTGCCGAAGGGGTCATAGTAGCGGACGATGTAGTTCTTCACGTCATTGTTGAAATAAGCGAGCTTGAAGGAGGCTACGTCGCCTTCGGTGATCAGGCTTTCGCGTGTGGTGCTGGCGCCGATCTCTATGGCGCGCGAGCGCTCCGGCTTCAGTCCCGAGGCCGGGTCGACCTGCAACGTGCCGATCGTCGTCTCGAACAGCGACGGCAGGCGATAGCCCTGCGTATAGCTTGCATAGAGGAAGGTCTGCGGCGAAATCTCGTAGTTGACGCCGATGGCCGGTGTGAAGCCGCTGGCGCTGTTCGACATCCTCTCGCCGCGATCGAAGCCGACCACCATGTTGGTGTAGCCTGGATTGCCTTCGGCCATGTAGGTTGGTGTGCCGAACTCGTCGAAGGGAATGCCGTCGAACGGGTTGTTCGTGTCGGTAATGACCATGCCGTTGTTCAGGCGCGGATCGGTAGCGTCGGTGAACTGGCCGTTTTCGTCCGGCGTCCAGTACATGTTGCCGAAGACCTTGCCGTTGTAGACCGAGACCCACTTTCCATAGACGTTCTCACGGCGGGCCACCGAAGGCGCGTTGCGGTCGTGCGAGGAGTAGCGGCCATAGCGCCCGCCGGCCCAGAACTGCAGGTTCTCGCGCGGCTTGTATTCGAGCTTGCCGGAGAGGTTGACTTCGGTGCGGTAGCCGTCGCGCAGGTTGCGGTTGGAGTTCAGGTCGTGTTCGGTGATCACGACTCCGTCCTGCGGGCGGATGTCCTCGTACTGGAATCCGCCGCCGAAATCGAGGGCGAAGGCGCCGGCCTCTGTCTTGAACTCCGAGCGGTTGGAAAGATCGCCGCCGACGCGGGTGTTGTCCATGCGCACCCAGCTGCGGTCGCTGCTGCCATAGACCCATTGCGACTTCGGACCGTTGGTGGCGTTGATCTGGTCGCTCTTGGCGCCCGTGGCCCAGAAATTGGCCTTGAAGTCGATCAGGTCATTGTCCTTCGGGTCGAACGAGTAGCGCGCCGAGGCCGAATTGATGACCATGCTGCCGACCGGATACTGGTAGACGCCGCCGGTGCCGAACCTGAAAATATCGGAAGGCATGATCTCGCCGAACTCGCCGTCGAAATAGCGGTAGCTGAGTTCCAGCTGCTGCTCGTCGGTTGGCTTGATGGTGGCCTTCAGCAGAGCCGACTCGGTGCTGACCGAGGTGTTGAGAACCTCTTCGCCGGCCATGTAGGACTTGGCCACGGTATTGTTCTCATAGCCCCATTTGTCGAATTCGCGATATTTTTCGCGTCCATGCTTGCCGGCGAAGTAATTGCCCTGATTGCGGCGCGCATAGGCTGCCACCAGATCGATATGGTCGCTGGTGAAGGCTGCCGCCACGCTTCCGGACTTGGCTTTGGAATCGAAGAGATTGGGGCGGCTGTCATGGGGCGTGGTGGTAAGTTCGCTGCTGCTTCCCAGATATTCGGGCCGGTAGGCCTGCTTCACGCCGTTGTCCCACAACTCGCCCTTCAGGCGCACGCCCCAGTTCTTGCCGGGCTTGATGATGTCTTCGGGGCGAAGCGTCGTCATGTTGACAGTGCCGGCGATCGCGCCTGCGGCCGAAGGAGACAGGCCCGGACCCTTGGTGATGGTCACGTCGCTGATGAGGTCCGGATCGAAATAGCTGCGCTGCTGCGTGCCCGCATAGCCGCGATAGACATTGAGCGACTGCTGCGAGCCATCGACCGTGACGGCAACGCGGCTCTGACCCTGCAATCCGCGAATGTTGACGTCGACACCGCCGCCATTGCGGCTGTCTCCCACCTGAACACCGGGCTGGCCCCTGAGCATGTCGGAAGGGGACAGCCGGCCATAGCGGTCGAGCTGTTCAGCGGTGATGTAAACGGAAGATGCCGGATCGGTATAGACGGACTGCGCCCCGCCGCGTCCGGAAACATTGATGGTGCTCAGAAGCATCGAGCTGCCCGAAGGTGTGGTGGCATGGGCCGCCGAAACACGATCGGTGATGAGAACGTTCGACGGATCCTTGAACGTGTAGACGAGGCCGGAGCCCTGCAGGATCTGCGCCAGTGCCTGCTCGCGTGTAGCCGCACCACGAATGCCGGGCGACGATTTGCCTGCCGCGATCGAAGCTTCATAGGAGACCTGAGTTCCCGACTGGCTGCCGAACGCGGCCAGAGCCCGGCTGAGCGAGCCTGAGGGGATGTTGAAGGTCGTTTCCGCGCGTGACTGGGCAAAACTGCCGGTCGACATCAACGCAATGCCCGGCGGCAATGCCGTGGTTGCCAGCAGCGCCGCAGCAAGCATTTTACCGCCGATGCGGCCGGCTTTATTCTTCACAGGCCCGAACCCCATGTCCTATGCACTCCGTTTTCGAATTGGGAGAGCTGACATGCCTGATCGCCGGGTGGTGCAGCTCCTATTCAAGCCTTACGAACGGGTCTGCGTTTTTTTCTGTTTTTTGCCGATCTTTTTTCAGACGGGCGAGATTATCGTCATCAGCGGGCCGACAGTGCGCAGTTTCGCGCCGAACGGGCTCACCACCGCTTCCAGTGCGCGGCCAGGATCGCCGAGGTCGAAAACGCCGCTGACCTCGCGCCTGCCGAGCGAAGGATCGGCCAGCATGACGCGGCCCGGCAGCCAGCGCGCGATCTTCGCCACCATGGCCGAGACGGTCTCCTGCTCGGCCACGATCAGGCCTTCGCGCCATGCGGCAACCTGATCCGCATCGCGCGTGCCCCGCTTCAGAAGGTGCGAGGCGGGGTCGAGGGTGGCCCAGTCTCCTGCAGACAGGCGGGTTGTCTGTGCGGGAAGCGCATCGTCAGCTCGCGCCTCCACCATGCCGTGCGAAACGGATACGGAAATGAAACCTGCATCCTGCGAGACATCGAAGGCGGTGCCCAGGGCTCTCGCCGTCACCGGTCCCGCGCTGACCATAAAAGGACGATGAGGATTGGGCGCAACCTCGAAGAAGGCCATTCCGGCCAGCAATTCGATCATGCGCTGTGAATCGCTGTAAAGCGTGGCAATGGCGGTATCGGGCCCGAGTGTCGCCATGCTGCCATCCGGAAGGGTAATCCGGCGGATTTCGGCTGTGGTGGTGATGTGGTCGGCCCTGGCATGCAGCAAGGCCAGCGGAACGCCCCAGGATCCGACGGCCACCGCGGCCAGACCTGCGGCACCGCCCATCAACAGGTTGCGGCGCGAAAGCTTGCCGTCCGTGCTCTGTGTGCGCTGGCCGGCCAGTATCTTTCCGGTCATGCCATGGATTTCAGCCACCCGTGCCCATGCAGCGGCATGATGCGGGCTGCGCGCCACCCAGTTGCGAATCGTCTCGACCGAAACGGGATTGGCAGGGTCGTTCTGCAAGCGGATGGCGAGATCGGCTGCCTCAAGAAACAGCTGGCGACCATCCGTCTCGTCATTCATGCGGGTCTCCCAATGGCCGGTTCAGGGCACGCAAAAAATGCCCGTAACACCTAATACGGTTAGCGGGCAGAAATTTTCTGCGGAGGCAGGGAAAACTTATCGCACTGCGGAAAGCCGCGTGTCGATATGCTCATAGGCATGGCGTATGAGAGACCATGTGCGCGATACGGAAAGATCAAGCTCGGCCGCCACTGCTGCAATGGTCATCGCCTCGAGACGGTGCATCTCGAAAGCCTTGCGGGTCCGCTCGGGCAATTCGGCAAGCGCGGCCTTCGTAAGGGCGAGCTTTTGCCGGTCGTAGACGATGGTCTCCGCGGAAGGGGCAGTGTCGGCCAGTGCGGCAAACGCCTCCGGTGCGAGATCCACGAAGGTGACGCGCCGTTCGCGGCGCTGATGGTCGATGCCGAGGTTGCGCGCAACGCGGAAAAGATAGCCGGCCGGATTGTGCGCGGCCGTGCCACTGGCCGGCGGAGAGACGAGCACGCGGACGAACGTGTCCTGCGTGAGATCGGCTGCGGTCTCTTCGGCTATGCCCCGGCGGCGCAGCGATTGGGCAATGTCACGCGCATGCTTTCTGAAAAGATGCTGCAAATCCCACATTGGCAATCTGTTCCTGCTCGTCGAGGGCAGCAGGTGGGACAAAGGGCCGTAACGATGCCCGTCTTTACCGCGCTGATTCCTGTGCCGCTTCCGGGAACTGGCAGAACAAATCCAGCATTGGCCATCGAGACCAGCCAGACCCGGCAAATATGATTTTGTTGATTAATAAGCTCATGTTTTTGTGGCAAGGCACAAATCGCCCTGTGTCACCGAAAGCGCGAACAATTTGCATATTTGCAACACAAATGAAAAAGGGCGGTGAGGCGCGCGACCGTGCAGGCCACATCGCATGCAGGACGAGTGAGCGGCAGCCCGTAACGGCAGCATATGTTGCAGATCTGAGGAAATTTGGTGGAGCCAAGCGGGATCGAACCGCTGACCTCCTGCATGCCATGCAGGCGCTCTCCCAGCTGAGCTATGGCCCCACACCCGGTTTGTTTGCCGGGAGCCGTTTCCGGCTAGGTATCGGGCAAAGCATCTTCACCCGATGTGGGCGGCTTCTAGCGCCGCCCGTTGTGAATAGCAAGCCTCTTCAGCCTGCTTTTTTCATGCCGTGCGCATAAAAACGCGGCATGTGGACATCGTCCCGATCAGATGTCGTCTTCGTCGTCGTCGCCAACGCCGATCATGTCGGAAACGTCGTCGTCACCCTCTTCCTCGTCGGCAAGGAAGGTGTCGTCATCGTCGCCCAGATCGACGTCGTCATCGTCGTCGCCGAGATCCGGCAGATCGTCGTCCTTCGAATCACCGTCGGCGTCTTCGAGCGGAACCAGAACGGCGCCATCTTCCTCGGCGTCCAGCTCCTTCTCTGCAACTTCATCCTCTTCTTCAAGGATGGAAGCCTTGGTGTCCTCGAAATAGGAACGCGGATAGGTCTTGCCCGTATAAGGCGAGACGATCGGATCCTTGTTCAGATCATAGAATTTCTGGCCCGTTTCCGGGTCGATTCGTTTGGTGCCAAGTTCGGATTTTGCCACGACAAGCCTCGTCGAAAAAAGTTTGGTCCCCTTAACGGCTCCTTGCAAGCCTGTCAAAGCCAAATGCCGCCACCGGAAAACCGGAGTTTCCTGCAGCTTACCAAGGGGGATGACCGTCGCAGCCGGTCATGATACGAGACCGCCGCGCTCCCTTTGAAATTGCCCGCCAACCGGGATCTTCGCAAGAGGAATAGTCATGTCGCATTCCGCCGCCCCGCAACCGGCCATCGCCCGCCGCTCTTCCGCCCTCCGGGGCGAGGCACGGGTTCCCGGCGACAAGTCGATTTCGCATCGCTCCTTTATGTTTGGCGGCCTCGCTTCGGGCGAGACGCGCATAACCGGTCTGCTTGAGGGCGAGGATGTGCTGCGCACCGGCGAAGCGATGAAGGCCATGGGCGCCCATATTGAAAAGAAGGGCGACGAATGGATCATTCGTGGCACCGGCAACGGCGCGCTCCTGCAGCCTCAGGGTCCGCTTGATTTCGGCAATGCCGGCACCGGCTCGCGCCTCACCATGGGGCTTGTCGGCACCTATGACATGGAAACCACCTTCATCGGCGACGCGTCGCTGCATTCGCGCCCCATGGGCCGCGTGCTCGATCCGCTGCGCCAGATGGGCGTGCAGGTGCTGAATGCAGCCCCCGGCGATCGCATGCCGCTGACCCTGCGCGGGCCCAAACATGCCGCACCCATCACTTACCGCGTGCCGATGCCGTCGGCGCAGGTGAAGTCGGCCGTGCTGCTGGCCGCGCTCAACACGCCCGGCATCACCACCGTCATCGAGCCGGTGATGACCCGCGACCACACCGAAAAGATGCTGAAGGGTTTCGGCGCCAATATAGATGTGGAAACCGACGAGCGCGGCGTGCGTCATATCTTCATCGAGGGGCAGGGCAGGCTTGCCGGCCAGACGATTGCCGTGCCCGGTGACCCGTCCTCGGCCGCATTCCCGCTGATTGCGGCCCTGATCGTGCCCGGTTCCGACATCGTCATCCGCAATGTGCTGATGAACCCGACGCGGACGGGTTTGATTCTCACGCTTCAGGAAATGGGCGCCGATATCGAGGTGCAGGACCCGCGCAGCGAGGGTGGCGAAGATGTTGCCGATCTGCGTGTGCGTCATTCGCAGCTGAAGAGCGTCACCGTTCCGGCCGAGCGGGCGCCGTCGATGATCGACGAATATCCGGTGCTGGCCGTTGCCGCCGCCTTTGCCGAAGGCGAAACGCTGATGCAGGGGCTTGAAGAGTTGCGCGTGAAGGAAAGCGACCGGCTTGCGGCAGTTGCTGCCGGTTTGCGTCAGAACAATGTGGACTGCACGGAAGGCGAGGCGACGCTCGCCGTGCGTGGCGTTCCGGGCGGAAAGGGCCTGGGCGGGGGTGAAGCGGTCAGGACCCATCTCGACCATCGCATCGCAATGAGCTTCCTGATCATGGGGCTGGCTGCGGAAAAGCCGGTCACCATCGATGATCAGGCCATGATCGCGACCTCGTTTCCCGAGTTCATGGGCCTGATGACCGGGCTTGGAGCGCAGATTGAAGCGGTGGAAGCCGCAGCATGACCGCCGCTTCTCTCGTCATCGCCATCGACGGACCTGCCGCTTCCGGCAAGGGCACGCTGGCGCGGCGGCTGGCCGACTATTACCACCTGCCGCATCTGGATACCGGCCTGACCTACAGGGCGGTCGCCCATATGCTGCTGACGAAGGGCTGGCCGCTGGGTGATGCGCCGCATGCGGTGGAGGCCGCGCGTCTTGTCGATCTCGGCAGCCTGGACCGCGACGTGCTCTCCGTCCACGCCGTTGGCGAGGCGGCCTCGAAGATCGCCGTCATTCCCGAGGTGCGGCGCATATTGGTGGACAAGCAGCGCGCATTCGCCGCGCAGGTCTCGGGGGCGGTATTGGATGGCCGCGACATAGGCACGGTCGTCTGCCCGGATGCGACGGTGAAGCTTTATGTGACGGCGAGCGCCGAGGTGCGGGCGCGGCGGCGGCTGGCCGAGATCGAGGCGCGTGACGGCACCGGCGATTTCGCCACCATTCTTGCCGATATAGCACGTCGGGACGAGCGCGACATGGGCCGCGCCGACTCCCCGCTGCGGCCTGCCGCCGATGCGCACTTGCTCGATACCAGCGAAATGGATATAGAAACCGCGTTTATTGCCGCCAGAACCATCATTGATGGTATAGTGGCTGCAGCAAGCGAAAGCTGAACGGGATTGTGGGCGACGTGAAGCCTGCTTCTCATTCGATCTGAGACCAAACTGCCTGCCGGCATTCTACGCGCCGTATTTCGACCGCCCTGTGCGGTCCGGGACCCGAGGGTCCGGAATATCGGTCGGGCAAACGCAACACGAACCCACGGCGCCGCCTCCGGTAATGAGGCATTTCAGGAGAACATATGTCAGTTTCAAACCCTACTCGCGATGATTTCGCGAGCCTGCTCGAAGAATCCTTTGCCGACGGTCATGCCGGTGAGGGCCAGGTCGTTCGCGGTATCGTCACCGCCATCGAAAAGGACATGGCCATCATCGACGTCGGCCTGAAGGTCGAAGGTCGCGTTCCGCTGAAGGAATTCGGCGCCAAGGCCAAGGACGGCACGCTGAAGGTCGGCGACACCGTCGAGGTCTATGTCGAGCGCATCGAGAACGCGCTGGGCGAGGCCATGCTGTCGCGCGAAAAGGCTCGCCGCGAGGAAAGCTGGGTCCGTCTGGAAGAGAAGTTCGGCAAGGGTGAGCGCGTCGAAGGCGTCATCTTCAACCAGGTCAAGGGCGGCTTCACCGTCGATCTGGACGGCGCCGTCGCCTTCCTGCCGCGTTCGCAGGTCGACATCCGTCCGATCCGCGACGTCACCCCGCTCATGCACAACCCGCAGCCCTTCGAAATCCTCAAGATGGACAAGCGCCGCGGCAACATCGTCGTTTCGCGCCGCACCGTGCTTGAAGAGAGCCGTGCCGAGCAGCGCTCCGAGATCGTCCAGAACCTCGAAGAGGGTCAGGTCGTCGAGGGCGTGGTCAAGAACATCACCGACTACGGTGCGTTCGTTGATCTCGGCGGCATCGACGGCCTGCTGCACGTCACCGACATGGCATGGCGCCGCGTCAACCATCCGACCGAGATCCTCAACATCGGTCAGACGGTCAAGGTGCAGATCATCCGCATCAACCAGGAGACGCACCGCATCTCGCTGGGCATGAAGCAGCTTGAGAGCGATCCGTGGTCCGACATCGGCACCAAGTTCCCGATCGGCAAGAAGATCACCGGCACCGTCACCAACATCACCGACTACGGCGCGTTCGTCGAGCTGGAGCCGGGCATCGAGGGCCTCATCCACGTTTCGGAAATGTCGTGGACGAAGAAGAACGTGCACCCCGGCAAGATCCTGTCCACCTCGCAGCAGGTTGACGTGGTCGTGCTCGAGGTTGATCCGGCCAAGCGCCGCATCTCGCTCGGCCTCAAGCAGACGCTTGAGAATCCGTGGGAAGCTTTCGCCCGCAACCATCCGGTTGGTTCGGAAGTCGAGGGCGAGGTCAAGAACAAGACCGAGTTCGGCCTGTTCATCGGCCTCGAAGGCGATGTCGACGGCATGGTTCACCTCTCCGACCTCGACTGGACCCGTCCGGGCGAGCAGGTCATCGAAGAGTACAACCGTGGCGACATGGTCAAGGCTCAGGTGCTCGACGTCGACATCGACAAGGAGCGCATCTCGCTCGGCATCAAGCAGCTTTCGCGTGACGCGGCCGGCGACGCCGCCGCTTCCGGCGAACTGCGCAAGAACGCCGTCGTGACCTGCGAAGTCACGGGCGTGAAGGATGGCGGTCTGGACGTTCGTCTGGTCGAGAGCGGTCTGGAAAGCTTCATCAAGCGCTCCGACCTGTCGCGCGACCGTGACGAGCAGCGCCCCGAGCGCTTCACCGTTGGCCAGAAGGTCGATGCCCGCGTCATCGTCTACGACAAGAAGAGCCGCAAGGTTCAGGTGTCGATCAAGGCGCTGGAAATCGCCGAGGAGAAGGAAGCCGTCGCTCAGTACGGTTCGACCGACTCCGGCGCTTCGCTGGGCGACATTCTGGGTGCCGCGCTGAAGAAGCAGACCAACTAAGACGTTGTGTCTTCCGGCTCCGCCGTTTGCGGCGGAGTTCGGGGCTGAATATCAAAAGACCCGCCGGAGCGATCCGGCGGGTCTTTTTTTATTTGTCGTTGCAGTTCGGGCTGATTTTCAGGACTGGCCGTAAAGTGGAATAAGAGCGCCGCTCATCGCCTCGTTGGCGGGGGCGACCAGATAGGCGATCGTCGCGGCCACGGTTTCGAGGCTGACCCATTTGCCGAAGTCCGCATCCGGCATGGCCGCGCGGTTGGCAGGCGTGTCCAGAATGGAAGGTGCGATCGCGTTGACCAGAATGTTGCGGGCCTTGACCTCCTCGGCCAGCGACACCGTCATGGCGGCAACCGCCGCCTTGCTGGTGGTGTAGGCGACCATGCCCGAACCGCGGCGCGGGTTGAGGCCGGGCTTGGCCGCGACATTGACGATGCGGCCGCCCTTGCCGCGTGCCATCATGCTGCGCACGGCTGCCCGGCAGCAGAAGAAGCTGGTGTGGACGTTGGTTTCGAGAAGCTCCTCGAAGGACGCGGATTCGGTCTTGTCGATCGGCGCGGCACCGAAACCGCCGGCCAGATGGATGGATGCCCAAAGATCATTCACGCCCGCATAAAAGGCATCCACGGTCTTGGCGTCGGCCAGATAGATGTTGTGGCTCAGCCTGACATTAGGATGAGTGGAATAGGGAAAATGCGCGGGCGGTTCCGCGTGGGTATTGGGCACATGGCAGATAGCGCCCTGCTCAATGAGTTTGCCGACGACGACGCTGCCCAGCGCCCCGGTGCCGCCGGTCACGATAATATGTTTTCCGTCAAATGGTCCCGACATCAGCGATTGATCTCTCCTCACCCCTCACGTCATCACCAGGCCGAAGCAATTTGTTTCCGGATCGGTTCGACGCCCAATAAAAATGCTGAAACACCCATTGCTGATCCGGCAGGATGCAAGGTGCTCAGCGCATCCGCACAGCGTTGCGCGTTTTTGTGCATCACTCAAATGCTATTTCGTTGAGCCTGCCTTGCCTTTTCGCATGGCGGATGGCCACTTTTTTGAAACGCACTGTCACCCGGCTGAACCTTGCTTTCTCACTCAACTTTATTTCATTTGACCGTGAAGAGGGCTTCAGGCGTTAGGAGCGCCTCCGCAACAGGAAGAAAATTTATGTCCATCACCACCGAAAACGGGCGTCCGCGCCTGATCATTCCCGGCCTCGGCAGCATCTATACAGCGCTGCATGAAGGCTCGGAAACCCTGCTCCGCGTCGTCACCGGCGGCATCCTTGCCATCCATGGCTCGTCCAAGATCGTCGATCCGTTCGGAGCTGCCGAAATGGTTCAGGGGCTCGGCTTCTATCCCGGTGCCTTCTGGTCCCTGCTTCTGTCGTGCACCGAGTTCTTCGGCGGCATCTTCCTCCTGCTCGGCTTCCTGACCCGTCCGTCGGCCTTTGCCGGGCTGATCGTGCTGCTGGTCACCGTGTGGTTCCACTGGGTCACCATCGGTCAGGGCTATGCGGGCGCCGAGAAGTCGATCCTGTGGTCGGCGATGCTTTTCTACTTCGTCATCCGTGGTCCGAACCGCCATTCCGTGGATGCACGGCTGGGCAAGGCGTTCTGATCCGCTGCGATCGGTGGGAGCGACCACCGATCGCACTTTGCCTCGGCCAAGAAACGGACTATGAAGCGGCTTCAGCCAAGCCCCGGCGGTGCCGGGGCGCATAGCCGGAGCCCGTCATGACAGAAATCCTGCAAACTCCCAAACTCGTGGTCGTTTTCGGTGGGTCTGGATTCGTAGGAAGGCATGTCGTGCGCGCGCTGGCGCGGCGCGGCTATCGCGTCCGCGTCGCCTGCCGCCGCCCCGACCTTGCCGGACATCTCCAGCCGCTCGGCAATGTCGGCCAGATTCAGGCCGTTCAGGCCAATCTGCGTTTCCGCAAGTCTGTCGATCAGGCGGTGATCGGGGCCGATCATGTGATCAACCTCGTCGGCATCCTGACCGAGAGCGGGCGTCAGAAATTCGGCTCGGTGCATGAATTCGGCGCCCGTGCCGTCGCCGAGGCCGCCCGTGGCGTCGGCGCACGGCTCACCCATGTTTCGGCGCTCGGAGCCGACATGCAGTCTGCGTCCGCTTATGCCCGCACCAAGGCGCGGGGCGAAAAGGCGGTTCGGGACACCGTGCCGGATGCGACAATCTTCCGGCCCTCCATCATTTTTGGCCCCGAAGATCGCTTCTTCAACCGCTTTGCCGCCATGACCCGCTATTCGCCGGCGCTGCCTCTGATCGGCGGCGGTGAAACGCGGTTCCAGCCCGTCTATGTCGCCGATGTGGCAGAAGCGGTGGCGCTGTCGGTCGATGGTGTTGCCGTTGCCGGCAGCACCTATGAGCTTGGCGGCCCTGTGGTGGCCAGCTTCCGCCAGTGCCTGGAAGAAATGCTTGCCGTGGTCGAGCGCAAGCGCCTGCTGCTTCCGCTGCCATGGTGGGTGTCGAAGCTGGCCGCTTCGTTCCTTGGCCTTCTGCCGAAGCCCCTGCTGACCCGCGATCAGCTTGAGCAACTGCGCTCCGACAATGTCGTATCGCCCGGAGCCGAAGCTGAAGGACGCACCCTTTCAGGTCTCGGCATCGAGGCGCAGTCGATGGCCACCATATTGCCGAGCTATCTGTGGCGTTTCCGCGCCGCTGGCCAGTTCCAGCGCCGCCAGACGGCCTGAGGCAGATATCGTAGCAACAGAGGGCTGACGGAGTTTCCGTCAGCCGACGATGTAGAGTGCGGCGAGACCGACCGTGCCCACCACCAGCCGCCACCAGCCGAACAGCTTGTAGCCGTGGCGGCTGACATAGCCGAGCAGGCCGCGCACCACGATCACGGCAGCGAAGAAGGCGGCGATGAAGCCGACGCCGATGATGTGCAGGTCCGACGCGGAAAGCGCATTCCAGTTCTTGTAGAGATCAAGCGTGAACGCGCCGAGCATGGTCGGCATGGCGAGGAAGAACGAGAATTCCGCAGCCGCGCGCTTGTCCGCGCCCATCAGCAGGCCGCCGACGATGGTGGCGCCGGAGCGCGAGGTGCCGGGGATCATGGCAAGGCACTGGAAAAAGCCGATCTTGAGATAGAGCGACAGCGGGAACTGGCTCACCTCGTGATATTTCGGCTTGAGATCGAGCTTGTCGATCCACAGAAGCACGATGCCGCCCAGGATAAGCATCACGCAGATCAGCTTCGGCGTCTCGAACAGCACCGACTTGATGAAGCCGTGCGCCATGACGCCGATGATGGCGGCGGGCAGAAAGCCGATGGCGAGGCCGACCAGCATGCGCACCGCCGGATCGTCGGGAAGCTGGGGCGGCAGGAACAGGTTGGGGCGCCTGCGGCGGACGAGGGCGGAAACGAACTCGAAGGCGCAGCCGCCCATCCAGATCAGTGCCGCAATCACGCCCACGATCACCTCTCCGATGACCTTGAAGCGATCAGGTCTCTTCAGAAATGCCCAGAAGCGGGCGGCATAGACCGACAATATGGCGAGGATGGCGCCAAGCTGAATCAGCACCTCGAAGGCCTTGCCCGTGGATTCGAAGCCGAGAAAGTGCCCTGCAAGCAGGATATGGCCCGTGGAGGAGACCGGAATGAACTCGGTCAGGCCCTCCAGCAGTCCAAGCAGAAGGGCTTCGATGATCGTCTGGTTTTCCATGAGTGTGGATGATCCCAGTTTGCTTGTCAGAACGGCGTTCTGACCCTATAGCTCGCAAAGCTTGACAGTCCGTTGGTTTGGACGGCCATGACTTACCGGCGCGGATATCGATTCGCCAGTGCGCTTTTTTGACCCAAGAGACCATGCTGACGCTTTTTCATCATCCGATGTCCGCTGCCTGCCGCTTCGTCCGACTTGCCTTCGGCGAGTATGGCGAGGAACTGGCTCTTGTCGAAGAGAACCCATGGTCGCGTCGCCGGGAGTTCCTCGCGCTCAATCCGGCCGGCACATTGCCGATCCTGCTGGCCGAAGGCGATGTGCCGATCATAGGTGCGACCGTCATTGCCGAATATCTGGACGAAACGCGCGGTGTCCTGAAGCGCGAACGGCGGCTTTTTGCCGAGAACCCCATGGACCGCGCCGAAATCCGCCGGCTGGTCGACTGGTATCTGGTCAAGACCGAGAGCGAAGTGACGCGCCATCTGGTGCGCGAGCGGGTGCTGAAGCCCCTGATGCCGGAGGCCGCCGGCGGCGGTTCGCCCGATTCGGCGGCCATCCGTGCCGCCCGCGCCAACATCCGCCAGCACCTGAAATACACCAACTGGCTGGCGGGAACGCGCCACTGGCTGGCGGGTTCGCGCATCACCTATGCCGACTTCGCCGCCGCGGCCACCTTCTCGGTTCTGGATTATCTGGGCGAGATCGACTGGCGCGAGCAGAACGCGGCCCGCGACTGGTACATGCGGGTGAAATCGCGCCCTTCCTTCCGACCCCTGCTTTCAGACAGGGTGCGCGGTCTGGCGCCGGTGTCCCATTATGCGGACCTTGATTTCTGACCGGGGGACTTCTCACACGGGCACTTCCGGCGCCGGCAAGCTGCGGGCGCTGATCGACAGGGAAGCCTCGCGCGCCGGATTCGACCTGTGTGCCGTCACCTCGCCGGATGCGATACCCAAAGCGCCGGAACGGCTGGCGCAGTTCGTCGCCGACGGCTTCCACGGCTCCATGGACTGGATCGCCGAGACGCTGGAGCGCCGCGCCAGCCCCAGCGTGCTGTGGCCGGAGGTGCGTTCCATCGTCGTGCTGGCCATGAACTACGGGCCGGACCATGATCCGCGCGGCATCCTGAAGCTGCGCGACAGGGCTGCCATCTCCGTCTACGCCCGCAACCGCGACTATCACGACGTGATGAAGGGGCGGCTGAAGGAGATTGCCGGCAAGATCGTCGCCCGCGCCGGCGGCGACGTGAAGGTGTTCGTCGACACCGCACCGGTCATGGAAAAGCCGCTCGCCGAAGCGGCGGGGCTTGGCTGGCAGGGCAAGCACACCAATCTGGTCAGCCGTACCCATGGCTCGTGGCTGTTTCTGGGCTCGATCTTCACCACGGCCGAGCTGGAGCCGGACACGCGTGACACCGACCGCTGCGGGTCCTGCCGGGCCTGCATCGACGCCTGCCCGACCAATGCCTTTCCGGTGCCCTACAGGCTCGATGCCCGCCGCTGCATTTCCTATCTCACCATCGAGAACAAGGGGCCGATCCCTCTGGAGTTCCGGGAGGCAATGGGCAACCGCATCTATGGCTGCGACGACTGCCTTGCCGCCTGCCCCTGGAACAAGTTCGCGCAGACCGCTTCCGAGGCGAAGCTCGCCGCCCGCGCCGATCTGCGCGAGCCGAAGCTGGCAGACCTTCTGCAGCTTGACGACGCCGGCTTTCGCGCCTTCTTCTCAGGGTCGCCGATCAAGCGCATCGGCCGCGACCGTTTCATCCGCAATGTGCTGATCGCCGCCGGCAATTCCGGCGAGCCGGGGCTTGCCGGAGCGGTGCGGGAGCTGATCGCAGATGCCTCGCCGCTGGTGCGAGGCGCCGCCGTCTGGGCGCTGTCGCGGCTGGTTTCGGCTGAAGATTTCGCTGCGCTGGCGGGAGAGAGACTGCCTGTCGAAGCCGACCCGCAGGTTCGTGAAGAATGGCACCCCGGCAAAGGCGCATGGGCAGATGCCTCCTGAGGTGCTGCGAGCGTACGTTTACTTTTCCGCTCCCAGTGCTTAAAAACCAGTCTGCAATTCAGGGGCATGACGATGAACAAGGTCGAAGTCTCAGACAGATAAGCCGCAACAGCTTGCTTTTGCTGTTGCGGCCTTTGCCCGACCATCTCCGATTGCGTCAGCAAGGCCGCCGCCGATTGAACCCGATTAGCGGATAAGCCTTCATGTCTTTCAATCTTTCCAGATCGTGGAGCTACACGCTCCCGTGGGCGCTCGCCCTCATGGCGCCTTTCGATATTCTCGCCTCGCTGGCGATGGATATTTACCTGCCGGTTGTTCCGGAAATGCCGACTGCACTTGGTACCAGTCCAGCCGTCATCCAGCTCACGCTCAGCCTTTACATGGTCATGCTGGGTGCCGGGCAGATCGTATTTGGCCCCTTGTCCGATCGCCTTGGCCGCAGGCCGGTTCTGCTCGGCGGGGCTGTGGTCTTCAGCATGGCTTCGCTGGCGCTGGCACTCACCGCAGACGCCTGGGTCTTTGTGGGGCTGCGCTTCGTACAGGCCTGCGGGGCTTCGGCGGCGCTGGTGGCCATGTTCGCCACCGTGCGCGACGTTTATGCCGATACGGATGATGGCCGCATCATCTACAGCCTGTTCGGCGCCATCCTCGCCTTCGTGCCTGCGATCGGGCCGGTTGCGGGGTCTCTCATAGCCGTGACTTTCGGCTGGAGGGCGATCTTCCTGTTTCTGGCGGTTGCGGGGATGGCGGCTTTGGTGCCGGCCATATTCGGATGGCACGAGACGCATCGGTCTTCGCGACAGGCCCGGCAGGGTCGCTTCGGATATGTGCTGCGCGACAGGACATTCTGGGTCTATACGCTGGGATACGGCAGCGCCATGGGCACCTTCTTCGTGTTCTTCTCGACCGCACCGCGCGTGCTGATCGACAAGGCAGGTCTCACCCGGATGCAGTTCAGTCTCGCCTTTGCCAGCGTGTCCGTGGTCATGATCCTTGCAACCCGGATCGTGCCGCGCATGGCCGGGCGCTGGGGTAACGCGCGCGGCCTGACCTGCGGCATGGTCCTGCTGATCGCATCGGCGGGGGCTCTGCTCATCGGCCCGTTATGGGTATCCTCGCCGGTGGCCGCATTCATCCTGCCCATGTGGGTGGCTGCGGTCGGGATCGTCTTTACCGTGTCTGTCAGCGCCAACGGAGCGCTGCAATCCTTCGGGGATCAAGCCGGAACGGCGGTTGGGCTCTATTTCTGCATCCAGAGCCTGATTGTCAGCCTGATCGGCACCGCCTTCGTGGTGCTTCTGGATGGAGCGAGTGTGTGGCCGCTGGCCGGTTTCGCCACCTTCATGCCGCTCGTGACCCTTGCAGCGCTGGCGTTGCTCCAGCGGCGCCCCCGTTAAACCAGCCTTGCCCGGTTCCGCGCCTGATCGCGCGGGGCCGGGTGGCTGCTTGCACAGCGGCAGGCAACGGGGCTACCAACGACGACCAGTGATCGGAGCCGGTGCAATCATGACTGTCGGACAGGTTTTCATCTTTGGCGCCGGCTATTCGGCCCGTTCCTTCGCCAGCCTGTGCGGGCCGGACGTTTCCGTCTGGGGCACGACGCGCTCGCCCGAAAAATTCGATCTGCTGCGCTCCTGCGGCATCAGCCCGCTGCTGTTCGACGGCGAACTGACCCCGGAAATCGTCGCCCGGCTCGGGGAAACGACACATCTGGTTGTCTCGATCGCGCCGGGCGAGGCCAGCGATCCCGTGCTGAATGCCGCGCGCGAGACGATCGCCAGCGCCATGCCGCGCCTGCGCTGGATCGGCTATCTCTCCACGGTCGGCGTTTATGGCGACCATGGCGGCGCGTGGGTGGACGAGACGACGCCGTGCCGGCCGGTATCGCGCCGCTCGGTCCTGCGGGTCGATGCCGAGCAGCAATGGCTTGAGCTGGGCGACGCCACCGGCATCCCGGTCGCAATCCTGCGTCTGGCCGGCATCTACGGTCCCGGCCGCAACGCCTTCATCAATCTGCGCGACGGCACGGCACGGCGTCTGGTCAAGCCGGAGCAGGTCTTCAACCGCATCCATGTCGCCGACATTGCCGGCGCGCTGGCAATTCTGGCGGGACAGGACAGGGGCGGCATCTTCAACGTCACCGATGATGAGCCGGCCCCGCCGCAGGACGTGGTAAGCTACGCGGCTGACCTGATGGGCGTTCAGCCTCCGCCGGAAGTGCCGTTCGATCAGGCCGAGCTGACGCCGATGGCGCGATCTTTCTATGGCGAGAACAAGCGCGTTTCCAACAAGGCGCTCAGGGCGGTGGGGTATGATTTCCGCTTTCCGGACTACCGGACGGCCCTGCGCGCGCTGTGGGATGACGGCAACTGGAGCGAAGGCTTATCGCGCAGCAAAATGCGTCTGCCTTGATCGCGGCACAGTTCGCGACATTATGTGATTCGCGAATTTGCGGTGCAGGGCACCGGACCGGAGGCATGCTATGCGGAAAATCTGGACGAGAATGATGAAGGGCGCTGCGGCGATTGCCGCGTTTTCCATGCTCGTCTCCGCACTTCCGCAGCAGGCCGGCGCGCAGGAACTGGCCAAGGACCTTTTCGGTTCGCACCGGTTGCCCGCCGCTACGAAGCCGCAATCCATCGGTTTCTATTCCAAGGGCTGCTTTTCAGGCGGCGTCGCCATCGCCACGGACGGGCCGACATGGCAGGCCATGCGCCTGTCGCGCAATCGCCGCTGGGGCCATCCGGCGATGATCTCGCTGATCGAGAAGTTCTCGCGCGACGCGGTGCAGGATGGCTGGCCGGGGCTTTTGCTGGGCGACGTTTCGCAGCCGCGCGGCGGCCCCATGCTGACCGGCCATGCCTCGCACCAGATCGGGCTCGATGCCGATATCTGGTTCACGCCCATGCCGGACCGCCGCCTGACGCCGCAGGAGCGTGAGAACATGTCGGCCGTGTCGCTCATCGATCCGAAAACCCGCAGGGTGATCGAAAAGCGCTGGACGCCGGCCCATGCCCGCCTGCTGAAGCGTGCTGCAAGCTACGGGGAAGTCGAGCGCATCCTCGTCCATCCCGGCATCAAGAAGAAGCTCTGCGACACGGTAACGGGAGACCGCACATGGCTGCGCAAGATCCGGCCGTTCTGGGGCCATGACTATCATTTCCACATCCGCATCGGATGCCAGCCGGGTTCCCCGGATTGCAAGCGTCAGGAAACGGTGGCGGCGGGCGAAGGCTGCGACAAGTCGCTGGCATGGTGGTTCACGGAAGAGCCGTGGCGGCCCAACAAGAACCCCGATGCGCCGAAGGCCCGCGACGTCATGACCATGGCGTCCCTGCCGAAGGCCTGCCTCGCCGTGCTGCAGGCGCCGGATCCGGTTTCGCTGGCGTCCGTCACCTATCCCGGCGGTGGCGCGGCAACGATCTCGAAGGCCGATCCGATTGCGGCGCTGGCGGCATCCGGTGGTCTGCCTGCCGCGGCGAGTGCTTTTGCGCCGACGCCCGAAATCGGCGTGCCGGTGCCTTTCCCACGCCCGGTCAACTGACGCTCAGGCTGGAAGCCGTCACGATCGCCGTTGTTAAATCGTTTTAACCGGCGACGAAAACCCGTTTTCCTTTTTCAGGCCATGCGCTAAACCGCATGGCAACGAATGAGAGTCCGGGGATTGCGATGACGGATTCAGACGCTGGGGCAATGCGTTTCGCATTTCCCGTGCTGATCGGTGACATAGGCGGCACCAATGCCCGGTTCTGCGTCGTTCGCGATGAGACGGCAGAGGCGGGCGAGCCTTTCATCGTCAGGACGGCCGATTTTGCCAGCGTCGATGACGCGATCCGCGCCACGGTGCTGCAGGATGTTTCGCTGCTGCCGCGCACGGCCATTCTGGCTGTCGCAGCCCCTGTCGAGGGCGATGACATTCCGCTCACTAACTGCCCGTGGATCATCCGTCCGAAGCGCATGCTGGCCGATCTCGGGCTGGATGATGTGGTGCTGCTCAACGATTTCGAGGCACAGGCGCTGGCTGTCGTGGCTCTCGGCGCTGAACACATGGAAAAAATCGGCGGCGGTGAGCCCGAGCCGGGTGCGGCGCGGGTGGTGCTGGGGCCGGGCACAGGGCTCGGTGTCGCCGGTCTTGTCCATGCCTTCGGCGGCTGGGTGCCAGTGCCGGGCGAGGGCGGGCATGTCGATCTGGGGCCGCGCACGGCGCGCGACTACGAGGTGTTTCCGCATCTGGAAACGCTCGACGGCCGTGTTTCGGGCGAGGATGTGCTGTGCGGGCGCGGTCTGGTCAATCTCTACCGGGCTATTGCGCGCGCCGACGGCAGGCAGATTGCGCTGACCAACCCCTCAGACATCACTGCCGCCGGGCTGGCGCGAAGTGACACCATTGCCGCCGAAACGCTGGACATGTTCGCCACGCTGCTTGGGCGCGTTGCCGGCGACATGGCGCTGGTGTTCAAAGCACGGGGTGGTGTGTTCCTCAGTGGCGGCATTGCCCAGAAAATCGTGCCGGCGCTGAAAGCCGGAAGCTTTCGCGTCGCCTTCGAGGACAAGGCACCCCACAATGCACTGATGCGCAGGATCCCCGCCTGTGTCGTCAGCCACCCGCTTGCCGCTCTTGCCGGGCTGGCCGCTTTCGCCCGGTCGCCGGCAGGTTTCGGTGTCGAAACGCAGGGGCGGCGCTGGCGGGTGTGATGGGGCGATGCCTCCGCCATTTTTCAGCACCGACCATAGGCAAACGCGTACAAAAGCTCTAATAGGGTGCCGGGCGCCATCCGGCGTTCTCAGACGCAGATATACGCAGCGGACCGTGTTTTGACCGTCGGCAAGAAAAGCAACAAGCCCGAGCCCGGTGAAGTCATCGCCGTTCTGAAGCGCATCTTCGCTGAGAACGGTCGTGAGTATGTCGGGCACTACACCCTCACCGTCATCTGTCTGCTGATCTCGGCTGCCACCGCCGGTCTTGCCGCCTGGATCATGCAGCCGCTGGTCGACGAGATTTTCGTGGCGCAGCGCTATGATCTGGCGCCCGTGATCTGCGGTGGCATCATCGCCATCTTCCTCATCCGCGGTCTCGCCACCTACGGCTATTCGGTCACGCTGGCGAAGATCGGCAACAATGTCGTGGCGCGCTACCAGAAGCGGATATTCCAGCACCTGATGCGGCTCGGCGTCGATTTCTTCAGCGACACCCGCTCGGGCAGGCTGGCGGCGCGCATCAACGAGAATGTCGCCGGCATCCGCGATCTGATGAGCATGACGTTGCGCGCCGTTGCCGGCGATCTGGTCACGCTGATCGGCCTGATCGGGGTAATGGTCTGGCAGCAGCCTTATCTCGCGGCGTCGATCCTGATTATCGGCCCGCCGCTGGTGTGGGCGGTCAACTACATCATGCGCCGCGTCAGGAGCGTGACGCGCGAATCCGTCAACATCAATTCGCATCTGATCGGTGCCATGCAGGAAGCCGTTCAGGGCATCGCCGTGGTCAAGGCCTTCACCATGGAGGATCAGCTTTCGGCACGTATCAGCCAGTTGGTGGATCAGGCGGAAGGCCGCTACAACAAGATCGCCCGCGTTTCGGAGCGTCTCGGCCCGATCACCGAAAGCCTTGCCGGCTTCGCTGTGGCAAGCGTCATCGGCTATGCGTCCTACAAGGCCTCCACAACCAATCACCCGCCGGGCGATGTGCTGGCCTTCATCACCGCATTGCTTCTGGCCTATGATCCTGCGCGCCGGCTGGCGCGCACGCAGGTCAATGTCGAGCGCGCTCTGGTCAATGCGCGCATGATCTATGAAATCCTCGACCTTGAGCCCAGACAGGGCGATGCGCCCGACGCGGCGACGCTTTCGGTCCGGCAGGGCGAGGTCCGCTTCGAGGATGTGTCGTTCTCCTATGCGGCCGGGCAGCCCGTGCTGCATGGGGTGAGCTTCACCGCCGCACCGGGCAGAACCACGGCCATCGTCGGCGCTTCGGGGGCCGGCAAGTCCACGCTGGTGGCGTTGCTGCAGCGTTTCTACGATGTGGACGGCGGTGCGATCACCATCGACGGACAGGACGTGGCCGCCGTGACCAAGCAGTCGCTGCGCCGGTCGATCGCCTATGTCTCGCAGCAGCCCTATCTGTTCGAGGGCTCGATCCGTGACAACATCCGCTATGGCCGTCCGGACGCCACCGATGCGGAAATCGAGCTGGCCGCACGGCTTGCCGCGGCCGACGACTTCATCCGCCAGCAGCCGCAGGGCTATGACACAGAGATCGGCGAGAATGGCGCGACCCTTTCCGGCGGCCAGCGCCAGCGCGTGTCGATCGCGCGCGCCATGGTGCGCAATGCGCCGATCCTGCTGCTCGACGAGGCGACATCCGCGCTCGACAATGAATCCGAAGCGCGTGTGCAGCAGGCGCTGAACGAGGCTATGCGCGGCCGCACCACCATCGTGATCGCCCACAGGCTGTCGACCGTGGTGAATGCCGACCATATCGTCGTGCTCGATCAGGGCAGGGTGGTTGAGCAGGGCACCCACAAGGGGCTGATGGCTGATCCGGGCAGTGTCTACGCCCGCTTCTTCCGCTATCAGGGCGATAACGGTCTTGGTCTTGTCGGGGACGCGGCTGACACGGACCGCACCGAACTGGAAGTAAAGGGAAGCGACATATGAGCGATATGGGTCTGGTCGTCGTCGGCGCAGCCGGCCGCATGGGTCTGGCGCTGGTGCGCGCCGTTCATGAGACCGCTGGCGCGCGCGTCGTTGCGGCCATCGAGCGGCCGGGTTCGGAAGCGATCGGCAAGAACATTGGCGAGCTGGCGGGCCTTGGCCCCAGCGGCGTGAAAGTCAGCGACGATCCGCTGGCAGCCTTCGCGAAGGCCGACGGCGTGCTCGATTTTACGGTGCCGGCCGCCAGCGTGGAATTCGCCGGCTATGCCGCGCAGGCGCGCATCGTGCATGTGCTCGGCACCACAGGCTTTTCGGCGGATGACAACGCCCGCATTGAAGCTGCGGCGCGCCACGCCACTATCGTCAAGTCCGGCAATATGAGCCTCGGCGTCAATCTGCTGGCGGTGCTGGTGGAACAGGCGGCGCGTGCGCTGGCTGCCGGGGATTTCGATATCGAGATTCTGGAAATGCATCATCGCCACAAGGTCGATGCGCCTTCCGGCACGGCTCTGCTGCTGGGCGAGGCTGCTGCCGCCGGACGCGGCATTCCGCTCTCCGGCAACGATGTGCGGGTGCGCGATGGCCATACCGGTCCCCGCGACACCGGCAGCATCGGTTTTGCCTCGCTGCGCGGCGGTTCTGTGCCGGGCGATCATTCGGTGATCCTCGCCGGCAATGGCGAGACGATCACCCTTTCCCATCACGCGCAGGATCGGGCGATCTTCGCGCGCGGTGCGGTGAAGGCGGCATTGTGGGCGCGCGGCAGGAAGCCCGGCCTCTATTCGATGCGCGACGTGCTCGGCCTCTGAGCCGGGCCGTTTCGCGGCAACGCAACTGTTAAGGAGCAAACATGTCCGGAACCCTCGTGCTCGTGCGTCATGGCCAGAGCGAATGGAACCTGAAGAACCTGTTCACCGGCTGGCGCGACGTCGATCTGACCGATCAGGGCCATGGCGAGGCGCGCGCTGCCGGACAGAAGCTGAAGGAGCGCGGGCTGAAGTTCGACATCGCCTTCACCTCCGATCTGCAGCGCGCCCAGAAGACCTGCCAGCACATTCTCGACGCTGTCGGCCAGAGCGATCTGGAGACGGTGCGCAACCAGGCGCTTAACGAGCGCGACTATGGCGATCTCGCCGGCCTCAACAAGGACGATGCCCGCGACAAGTGGGGCGAGGATCAGGTGCATGTGTGGCGCCGCTCCTACGATGTTCCCCCTCCCGGCGGCGAGAGCCTGAAGGATACCGGCGCGCGCGTGTGGCCCTACTATCTGCACGACATGCAGCCGCATGTGCTGCGCGGTGAGACGGTTCTGGTCGCCGCCCACGGCAATTCGCTGCGCGCCCTTATCATGGCGCTGGACGGGCTGACGGGCGAAGAGGTGGTGAAGGTGGAGCTGGGCACAGGCGTGCCGATCATCTACCGCCTGAACGCCGATTCCACCGTGGCGTCTAAAGAGATTCTCGACCGCTGAAAGCAGCCTTGCTGAAGCAATGAACCGAGGCGCGGCCGGCGAAACTGAAACATCGCCGGTCGCTCTTTTTTGCGAGTGAGGCGCGTCACGAGTGGCGGGCGATCACAAAGAGGCGCGACCATTAGTCGTGAGAAGTCCAGAAAATGTCCTGAGAGGGGAACAGTGGTGCCCAGGGACGGAATTGAACCGCCGACACTGCGATTTTCAGTCGCATGCTCTACCAACTGAGCTACCTGGGCCGATCTCGGCAGGGCATGGAAACTCTGCGAGAGCGCGTGGGTTATAGCACGAGATTCTCGGCTGTCCAGCCGCCTTGAGGCTATTTGCTGCCTCTTTTCTTCGCTTTGTCGCCCTGCCTGTCGATTTCTGCATGACGTGTCACATCGGGATGCCTCCAACATGCTGGAATAAAAGCAGAAAATGCCTACGCCGCAGTCTTCCGGCCCTTGAAAAGCCGCTATTGGAGGTCAGCTTTTCGGCCATGTGCATGGAAACTTTCATACGAATGACGAGGCTTGCCGGCAAAGCACGGCAGATAGCCCGGGGCGAAGCGACTGAATCCTGACGGCCGCGCTCTTTTCGCACCGGGACAAGCCTGAAAGCGGCTCATTTCCCGCAGCGCCTTGCGTTGCTCAGAAGGAGCGTTTCCATGATTTCCATTCAGAACGACCCCGTTTGCAGAGGCTGCAACCGTGATCTGCCGCGCGCGGCATCGCGCTGTCCGTGGTGCTTTACGCCGGTCCCATACGGGGCAGGCGGGCCGCGCAGGCCCGTCCATCATGTGCCGCCGATGAGGTGGTGAGGCGGCCGCCTCAGCCCTTCTTCTCGAAATGGCCGCCGAAGGCCAGCCGCATGGCGGAGAGCAGTTTTTCCGCATAGACCGAATGGCCCTGCGAGGCGAAGCGGCTGTAGAGGGCCGACGACAGCACCGGCGTTGGCACGCCGGTGTCGATGGCGGCCTTCACCGTCCAGCGCCCTTCGCCGGAATCCGAGACGCGCCCGCCGAACTGCGACAGTTCGGAATCGCCGGCCAGCGCATCGGCCGTCAGGTCGAGCAGCCATGAGCTGATGACGCTGCCGTGACGCCACACTTCCGCGACCTGCCCGACATCGATGTCGAACTGATAATATTGCGGTTCGGAAAGCGGGCTGGTTTCGGCGTCTGCGCTGCGTTCCTGCTTGCCGGCATTGGCGGCCTTCAGGATGTTGAAGCCCTCGGCATAGGCGGCCATCATGCCGTATTCAATGCCGTTATGGACCATCTTGACGAAGTGACCGGCACCGCTCGGGCCGCAATGCAGATAGCCGCGCGCAGCGGTTCCGGGCGCACTGTCGTCGCCGCCAGGGGCGAGCGTGGCGAAGACGGGATCGAGCTGACGCACCGATTCATCCGGTCCGCCGATCATCAGGCAATAGCCGCGCTCCAACCCGTGCACGCCGCCGCTGGTGCCGACATCGACGAAGCTGATCTGTTGCGCCGCGAGGCGCGCGGCAAGGTCCACCGCGTCGCGGTAGTTGGAGTTGCCGCCGTCGATGATGGTGTCGCCGGGCTCCATGAGGGCGGCGAGTTGCTCCACCACGCCACCGGTGATGGCAGCCGGCAGCATCAGCCAGATGTGGCGGGGCTTGTCGAGCTTTGCGACCAGCTCCTCCATGGAGGAAGCGCCAACAGCCCCTTCGCTTGCAAGCGCCGCGACGCTCTTGGGGTCGATGTCGTGGACGACGCATTCATGACCCGCGTGCATCAGCCGGCGCACCATGTTGCCGCCCATACGGCCGAGGCCCATCATTCCGATCTGCATGACCAGCATCCTTTGGCAATGCCGCCGGCGAAACTGTGCCGGGGCCAGATTTGACTCCCGAACCCCCTGCTTATTTGCGTCGCATCGCCTCTGCAAGGGCGGCGCCGAATGCGCCCTGCTGGGGTGCGCCTTGCCCGCTCCGGTCGGATTTGGGTTTGGCGGCGGAATGGGAGCCGCGCCGACCCGTATTGTCTCGGGCATCGTCATTGTGACGCCGCTCCTGCTGCGGGGCTCCGCCATCCTTGCGCATGGAAAGCGCGATGCGCTTGCGCTTCACATCCACCTCGACGACGCGCACCTTCACCACGTCGCCCGCCTTCACCACTTCATGCGCATCCTTGATGAAGCGATCGGCAAGCTGCGAGACATGCACCAGACCATCCTGATGTACGCCGATGTCGACGAAGGCGCCGAAGGCCGCGACATTGGTGACGGTGCCTTCCAGCAGCATGCCGGGCTTCAGGTCCTTGATGTCGTCGACGCCCTCGGCGAAAGTCGCGGTGCGGAAGCTGGGTCGGGGGTCGCGGCCGGGTTTCTCCAGTTCGGAAATGATGTCGCGCACAGTTGGCAGGCCGAAGCGCTCGTCGGCAAAGACGCGCGGGTCGAGCGCCTTCAGGGCAGCACTATCGCCCATCAGCGCGCGCACATCGCGGCCGCAGGCCGCCACGATCTTCTTGGCAACATCATAGGCTTCCGGGTGAACGGCCGAAGCGTCGAGCGGCTCGGAACCGTCCGGAATGCGCAGGAAGCCGGCGCATTGCTCGAAGGCGCGGGGGCCAAGGCGCGCCACCTTCAGCAACTCCTTGCGGGTGGCGAAGGGCCCGTTGAGATTGCGGTGCAGCACGATCGCTTCCGCCAGCGAGGTGCCGAGGCCCGACACCCGCGCCAGCAGCGGGGCCGACGCCGTGTTGAGATCGACGCCGACCGCGTTCACGGCATCCTCGACCACGGCGTCCAGCGCCTTTGCCAGCCGGAACTGGTCGACATCGTGCTGGTATTGGCCGACGCCGATGGATTTTGGCTCGATCTTGACCAGTTCCGCCAACGGGTCCTGCAAGCGGCGCGCAATCGAAACAGCGCCGCGCAGCGACACGTCGAGATCGGGAAATTCGGCGGCAGCCGTCTGCGATGCCGAATAAACGGAAGCACCGGCTTCCGAGACGATGACCTTGGTGGGCTTCGATGCCGTGCCGGAAGCTGGCATATCGGACAGCATGTCGGCAACCAGCCGCTCCGTCTCGCGGCTGGCGGTGCCGTTGCCTATGGCGATCAGCTCCACGCCGTGCTTGCGGATCAGCGACGACAGTTCGGCCTGCGCGCCGCGCAGATCGTTGCGCGGCTGGAACGGATAGACCGTGCTGGTGGCGAGCACCTTGCCGGTGCCGTCGACCACCGCGACCTTCACGCCTGTGCGGATGCCCGGATCGAGGCCCATGGTCGCGCGCGAGCCGGCGGGGGCTGCCAGCAGGAGATCCTTGAGGTTGCGGCCGAAGACGTGGATCGCCGCGTCCTCGGCCCGCTCACGCAGATCGCGCATCAGGTCCAGCGACAGGTGCAGCGAAAGCTTCACCCGCCACGTCCAGCCGGCGACTTCCGCCAGCCAGACATCGCCCGGAAGCGTGCGGCCTATGGCATATGCGTCGCAGATCATGCGCACGGTGGGCCGCATCGGCGAGGTGTCGTCGGCATCGACTTCTATGTCGAGCGACAGGACGTCCTCGTTGCGGCCGCGCAGCATGGCGAGCGCCCGGTGGCTGGGCACGCCGGACCAGCGCTCAAAATGATCGAAATAGTCGGAGAATTTCGCGCCATCTTCCTGCTTGCCGTCCACCACGCGGGACCGCAGCACGGCGCGTTCATGCATGTATCCGCGCAACCGGCCGACGAGATCGGCATTCTCCGAAAACTGCTCGGCGATAATGTCGCGCGCGCCTTCGAGAGCGGCCTTCACCTCCGCCACCTCGTCGGCGATGTAGGCGGCGGCCAGATCGGCCGGCACGGCGGCGCGGTCGGCAAGGATCGCTTCCGCCAGCGGGCCAAGGCCGCGCTCGCGGGCGATCTCTGCCTTGGTGCGGCGCTTCGGCTTGTAGGGAAGATAGATGTCCTCAAGCTCGGCCTTGGTGGCGGCACCCGCGATCTTGCCTTCAAGCTCGGGCGTCAGCTTTCCCTGCTCGCGGATCGACGACAGGATGGTGTCGCGCCGTGCATCCATCTCGCGCAGATAGGCAAGTCGCTCCGAAAGCGTGCGCAGTTGCGTGTCGTCCAGCCCGCCGGTCGCTTCCTTGCGGTAGCGGGCAACGAAGGGCACCGTGGCCCCATCGTCCAGCAGCGTGATCGCGGCGGCGGCCTGATCGGGCCGTGCGTTGATCTCGGCGGAAATGATCGCTGCGATGCGCTTGATGTCGGTCTTCATGCCTGTCCCGGAATCGTTGATGGGCCGCGACCATAGAGCATCTGCGGCAAGGGTGGGAACCGGTTTCGGGACAAAACCATGCGTATAACGAATGCTAGTTGAGATAGAGGATGGAGGCGTTGAGCAGGGTGGCGAACCCTGTCCACAGCGCATAGGGCGCGAACATGAGGGCCGAGGGCCTGTCATCGGCGCGGACCGTTTCGATGAACCACAGGATCATGGCGAGAAGCAGGATAATGATGACGAGCGCCGCCGCCGTGGCATGCATGGCGAAGAACACCGGCGACCAGGCGAAATTCAGCGCCATCTGGGCAAGCCACAGCCTCATTGCGCTGCCGGACGCATTACGCTGCCATGTGCGCCAGCCGACGATTGCGATCAGGATGTAGAGAATCGTCCATACTGGAGCGAACAGCCAGTTCGGCGGATTGAAAGACGGCTTGGCAAGCCCTGCATACCAGTCGCCGGGCGGCGTCGCGATGCCGATGAACATGCCGATGCCGACTACGGCAACGAGGAAAACACCAAGCGACAGATATTTGTTCACGGTCGGCCCCTGAGATGGCAGGCAATGGCGCCTGCCACATCAAACTGGGGCGCAGGCCGCAACGATCAAGTGCGGCGCAGGGCGCAGAAGTAAAAGCCGTCGGTTCCGGTGCGGGCCGGCGACAGGGAAATGTCCGTGCCGATGCTTGCGCGGTCCTCATGGCCGGGGAAATGCCGGTTCCACAGCTTCGCATGGTCCTCCGGAGCGAAGCCGGGTGTGCGGTCCAGAAAGGCTTGCACCTGCTCGCCGTTCTCCTGCCTGAACACCGAGCAGGTGACATAGGCGAGCAGTCCGCCGGGCTTCACATAGGCGGCGGCTATGTCGAGGATTTCGGCCTGTTCGGCGATGCGCTGGTCGAGCTGCTGGCGCGTGAGCCGCCATTTGGTGTCCGGCCGCCGCCGCCATGTGCCGGAGCCGGTGCAGGGCGCATCGACCAGCACGATGTCCATGCGCCCTTCCAGCGGGGCAAGCTCACTTGCTCCGGCGGCCAGCTGGATGTTGCGGCTTCCGGCGCGCTTCATGCGCTCCACGATCGGTGCGAGACGGGGTTTCAGCGCATCATGGGCGAAGACCTGGCCCTGATTGCGCATGGCGGCCGAAAGGGCGAGGGACTTGCCGCCGGCGCCCGCGCAATAGTCCAGCACCTGCATGCCGGGGCGCGCGCCCGCCAGTTCAGAAACGATCTGCGAGCCCTCGTCCTGCACCTCGAAGAGCCCTTCGGCGAAGGCCTCGCCGGACTGCACGTTCGGATGCCGGCCGCTGCCTTCGATCGGGGCAATGCGGATGCCATGCGGTGCGATTTCGGTGGCGGTCGCGCCGGTGGCGGCGAGTGCGGTGAGAACGGTGTCGCGGTTCCCCTTGAGCAGGTTGGCGCGCAGGTCGAGCGGCGGGCGACGGGCGAGCGCTGCCGCTTCGTCGGTCCAGTTTTCGCCGAAAGCCTGTTGCATCAGGGGTGCGCACCAGTCCGGGCAGTCGGCGCGCACCTCGTCGGGCATATCGGCGGAAAGTCTTTCGCGCAGGATTCGCAACTCGGCATCATCCAGCGGCGGGGGAGCGAATTTGTCGCCATCCAGCATGGCGTTGATGCCCTCCGGCGTCTCGCCCCATTCCAGCAGAACCGCGCCGATGGCGAGCGCACGCGGGCTGGCATCATCGAACAGCCATGCGGCGGAGCGGCTGCGCCTCAGCGCGTCATAGACGATGTTGCCGATGGCTGCGCGGTCGCCGCCCCCGGCGAAGCGGTGGGCGATGCCCCAGTCGCGCAGCGCATCCGCGGCCGGCCTTTGCCGTCCCTCGATGTCCGCCAGCACTTCCATGGCTGCCGCCAGCCTTCCGCCCATGCGCATGTGATGTTCGATCCGTTCGTGAAGCTCACACAGGGTCTAAGCTGCCGGATGCAGCGGCACAACCCTTGGCCGTCCGGAACCTTGCCGCACGCAAAGGCCGGACACAAAAGCCAGCGACAAAGAAAGAGCCGCGGGGTGGGACCCCGCGGCTCTTGTCCTGCAAATGCGTGCTTTTATTCAGCCGCGCTCAGCGTGTCGGCCTCGTAGCCATGGGCTTCCTTCAGGGCCTTGCGCACACCGGCCGCATAGTCGGGATGCACTTTGTGGAAGTGGCCGAGCTGGCGCTCGACGATGTGACCCGGCACGCCGCCCATGGCGGCGGCGATGTTGCTGAACAGGCGGCTTTTCTGGCCGTCGTCGAACAGGTTGAACAGGGCGCGCACCTGCACGTAGTCGTCATTGCCGACACGGTGGTCGAAGCGCGCCATGTCGCCCTCGATCTTCAGCGGCGGTTCCTTGGCCGAGGCGTCCTCGAACGGGCCGTTGAAGGAATTCGGTTCGTAGTATGCGTCCGGATTGCCGGTGCGGATGCCGCCATAGGTGTTCATCTGGCCGTCGCGATGGTAGTGATGCACCGGGCATTTCGGCTGGTTGACCGGAATGTTCTCGTAATGGGTGCCCAGCCTGTAGCGGTGGGCATCCGCATAGGAGAAGATGCGGGCCTGCAGCATCTTGTCCGGCGAATAGGAAATGCCGGGCACGATGTTGGACGGCGAGAAGGCCGCCTGCTCGATCTCTGCGAAATAGTTGTCCGGGTTGCGGTTCAGTTCCATGATGCCGACGTCGATCGGCGGGAACTCGCCATGCGGCCACACCTTGGTGATGTCGAAGGGATTGTAGGACGTCCTTTCGGCCTCTTCCTCCGTCATGATCTGCACCTGCAGCTTCCAGCGGGGATAGTCGCCTTTCTCGATCTTGCCGAACAGCGCTTCCTGATAGCTTTCGCGGGTGCGGCCGATGATCTGCTCGGCTTCCGTGTTGGTGTGGTGCCTGTGGCCCTGCTGGGTCTTGAAGTGGAACTTCACCCAGACGCGCTTGCCGGCGGCGTTGATCAGCGAATAGGTGTGCGAGCCGTAGCCGTTCATGAAGGTCGGGTCGACGGGCAGGCCGCGATCCGACATCAGGATGGTTACCTGATGCAGGCTTTCCGGGGACAGCGACCAGAAGTCCCACATGGCGGTGGCGGAGCGCATGTTGGTGCGCGGATGGCGCTTCTGCGTGTGGATGAAATCCGGGAACTTGTAGGCATCGCGCACGAAGAACACCGGCGTGTTGTTGCCGACCAGATCCCAGTTGCCTTCCGGCGTATAGAACTTCAGGGCAAAACCGCGCACGTCGCGCTCATGGTCGGCCGCGCCCATCTCGCCGGCAACGGTCGAGAAGCGGGCGAGCATCGGTGTCACCGCACCCGGCTGCAGTGCTGCGGCCTTGGTGTATTTCGAGATGTCGCCGGTGATGGTCAGGGTGCCGAAGGCGCCCCAGCCCTTGGCGTGGACGGCGCGCTCGGGGATCCGCTCGCGGTTCTGGTGGGCCAGCTTCTCGATGAGCTGGTAGTCCTGCAGCATGACGCCGCCGCGCTCGCCGGCGGTGATCGAGTTCTGATTGTCGGGCACCGGCGCGCCGGCGGTGGTGGTCAGCGTGGGTCGATCAGACATGGTTCCTCCTGTTTCGATCTGCCTTCGTGAAAATCGGGCGGCGATCCGGACGATGATCGTCGGCTTCTTCACCGCCATGACAACGAACCGGAAAAGGCTGTGCGCCGGCCCGTGTCTGTTTAGAACTCTTCTAACAACACTTTTCCCATGCCCTCACGATAATTTCCAATTGTATTTCCAACTATCTTCGATAAGATTTTCTTATCATGCTTACGCTCCGCCAGATGCGCTATTTCGAGGCGCTTGCATCCGTCCTTCACTTTGGCCGTGCTGCCGAACTCGTTCATGTCAGCCAGCCGGCGCTGTCGTCGCAGATCCGGGAGATGGAGGCTTTTCTCGGTGTCACGCTGGTCGAGCGCAACCGCGGCAACATTTTGCTCACCCGCAAGGGCGAGGAAGTGCTGGAACATGTGCGCGGCGTGCTGGCCGGCGTCGAGCGGCTCGAACAGGCGGTCCGTCGCGGCGGAGGGCTGCTCGACGGTCCCGTCCGCTTCGGCATCATTCCGACAGTCGCGCCCTATCTCGTGCCGAAGCTGGTGCCGCATCTGCGCAGCGCCTATCCCGCCATCGAGGTTGAGCTGAAGGAGGCCGTGACCGACCGGCTGATTGCCGATCTGGCCGAGGGCCGGCTGGATGTGGTGGTGGCAGCCCTGCCGATCGATCATGATGGCATCGCCACCCGGCCGGTGTTTCGCGACCGCTTCTTCATGGCGACCGCCACGAATGACAGCGACGTGCTGATGTCGCCGCTGACGGAAGCGCAGGTCGACACCGGGCGCCTGCTGCTTCTGGAGGAGGGCCATTGCCTGCGCGACCAGGCGCTGGCCGTATGCGGCATGGCCGGCAGGCGCAGCCTCGTCAATTTCGGCGCCACCTCCATGGCCACGCTGCTGCAGATGGTGTCGCACGGCATGGGCATGACCCTGATCCCGGAGATCGCCGTGCCGGCCGAGACGGCCCGCAACGACATCCGCATCGTGCCCTTTGCCGAACCGCAGCCGTCGCGCGAGATCGGCCTTGCATGGCGGCGCAATGGCGCGGGCGAGGATGAGATCGAGGCGCTGGCGCAGGCGGTTGGAGCCTGTGTTGCCGCGTGACGAATCAGTCTGGTTCGGTCACGCTTTTGCGGCCGGTCAGATTTTCGATGATGATGCGATAGAAGACATGTGGCGTCGGGTTCTCGTCGGCGGGCTTGAGGCCGCCGGGCTCCCACCAGTTGGCGTGCTGGCTGAGCAGCGACCACGCATGGTCGCGTGCATGCTTCCAGCCCATCCGGTCGGGCAGTTCCTCAAACTTGCCATCGACAATCACGCTGCGCCATTCGCCGTGGCCTGCGAATTCATCCACCTGAAGGCAGACGCGCGGATTGGTGCGCATCCACTCGATCTTCTTTCCGGTCAGCGAAAAGCCGTAAAGATAATTTCCGTCGGACGCGAAAGTTACCGGCACCACATATGGCTGGCCGTCAAGGCAGCAGGCCAGACGCCCGAGCCGCTGTGAGGACAGCAGGCCCAGGCATTCGGATCGGTTCATTTCGGTGATGATTACAGGCATTTTCCTTTCACCCCGAATTTGACGCGAAATTTTCCCGCCTCAGCGCACCACCAGAACGGGCACCTTGGCTTTGGCCACCACCTCGGCGGTCTGGCTTCCCAGCATAACCCGGTTCATGCCCGTTCGGCCATGGGAAGACATCACGATCAGGCTGCATCCCTTCTGCTCGGCGATCTCGCAAAGCGCGCCTGCCACCAGTCGCCACGGTATATGTACGGTCTCGATCGGGATGCCGAGCGCCTCGGCCTTGCGGCGGATCGGTTCAAGAATGCGCTGGGCTATGCGGGCCTGCGATTCGTCGAAGGCCGCGATCTCGGTTTCGCTGGGCGCCCACAATTCCGAGGCGAAGGCGAACTGGCCGCCGAGCGGCTCCGTCACGGTGACCGCCGTCACCTTGCTGCCGTGCTTCTTCGCCAGCGTCAGTCCGTGGTCGACGCCTGCCTGCGCGGCCTCCGAGCCGTCGCTGGAAATCAGAATGTGCTCGTACATCGCCATAACCCCCGAACTGCTTCCATGATCAGCGAACCACCCTATGCCGCAGTGCACAAGCCGCATCTTGTCGCGGGTTCATGGCGCGTCTGCAATCCGTTCGTAGCGGGTGAGGCTGGCATAGCGCTTGCGGGGCCCGGCAACGCGCCAGAACTCGATGAAGCAGTCGAGGCTGCGAAACAGGAAGCGGCCTTCGTAAAGGTCGTCGCCGCAATGATGAACCACGCGCTGATCGGGCGCAAGGCCAAGCCGGATGAAGTCCGATCCGCCCGCAAAGCGCACATCGGCGCCCGTATCGTCCATGGCGAGCAGATAGAGGCGTTTCGATTCCATCACGCCGCGGCTGCTGTGAAGCTCGCCCGTCTCGGTAAAGCTATCCGCACCGATGCGTGCCTGCCCTGTGAAGGCAAGGTGTGTCTGACCCAGATGATCGACCAGCCTGCGCCGCACCTGCCAAAGCCCCATGAAAGAACTCGCCCGCACAGCCTCAGGTACGGCGTGCGGCAGATCTGGTTGGTGCGAGGTAAGTGTCTCGAAGGGCATATCACATGCACCATGGCCGCGAGTGCGGCCCGCAGCAAGCCCGAAAAGAAGCCGTCAATAGTTCCCGTAAGGCGATCGTTCGGAAAAATCGAACGTTACGATACAAATAATGCGTTGGATCGCTCATGTAGGAAATGTCATTCCTCATATGACAGGAAATGGAGAATGCATTGTCTGCAAGCGAGAACCTTCTGCCGGGCTCGATAGCCGCCGCCCCAAACGCCAGACGTTTCGGTGGAATCTGGCCCGGTCTGGTGCTGGTCGGCGTGATTACCGGAGCCGGCTATTCGCTGCGTGAAATGCCGGGTCTCGTCATCTTCAGCCCCATGATTCTGGCCGTCATCATCGGCATGCTGTTCGCCAACACGGTGGGCGTTGCCGCCAATACGAAGGAAGGCATCCGTTTCAGCCAGAAGACATTGCTGCGTCTGGCCATCGTTCTGCTGGGCTTCCAGCTGACCGTCGATCAGGCCGCTTCGATCGGCATCGCCGGCTTCGGCATCGTTGCGGTGACGCTGGCCGCGACCTTCCTGTTCACCATGGCGGTGGCGCGCCTGCTTGGCGTCGAGCGCAGGCTTGCCCAGCTTATCGCCGCCGGCACCTCAATCTGCGGCGCCTCGGCGATCGTGGCTGCCAATACCGTCACCAATGCGCGCGACGAGGATGTTGCTTACGCGGTGGCGTCCATCACGCTGTTCGGCACCGTTGCCATGCTGGCCTATCCGCTGCTGGGCGCGCTGGCCGGTCTCGACCAGAACGCCTTCGGCCTTTGGGCCGGCGCCTCCATCCATGAGGTGGCGCAGGTAATCGGCGCTTCGTTCCAGTATGGGCCGCAGGCCGGTGAAGCGGGAACCGTAGCCAAGCTTACCCGTGTCGCGCTTCTGGCGCCGATGGTTTTCGCCATGGGCTTTGCCGCCCGTCGGCCAAAGGGAGGCGAGGCCGGTGCAGGCGAGGCAGGCGGACGCGCGCCGATGCCCTGGTTCGTGCTGGGCTTCATCGCCGTGGTTGTGTGGAACAGCTTTGTCGGCATCCCGGATGCGCTGCGCCCGCATGTCGCCTTCATCGCCACGCTGATGCTCACCATGGGGCTGGCCGCCATGGGCCTGAACGCCAATGTATCGGAGATCAGGTCGCGCGGCCTGCGGCCGCTTCTGCTTGCGCTTTCCGCGTTTGTGTTTATCGCTGGCTTCAGTCTGGTATTGGTGAAGCTTCTGGTCTGAGAACAAGGCGATGACGCTCGAGCAGTTGCGCATTTTCGTTGCCGTCGCCGAGCGCGAGCATGTGACGCGGGCCGCCGCCGATCTCAATCTCACCCAGTCGGCCACGAGTGCTGCCGTCTCGGCGCTGGAAGCGCGCTATGCGACAAAGCTGTTCGACCGGGTCGGGCGGCGCATCGCGCTGACCGATGCCGGCCGCACCTTCCTCGCCGAGGCGAAAGCCGTGCTCGCGCGTGCCGCCAGCGCCGAACTGGTGCTGGCCGATCTGGCCGGGCTCAAGGTCGGCTCACTGCGCCTCGCCGCCAGCCAGACCGTCGGCAACTACTGGCTTCCGGGTATCATTCATGCGTTTCGTTCCGCCTATCCCGGTCTGGCGGTGGACATGACCATGGGCAACACCGAGACGGTGGCGGCCATGGTGCGCAAGGGCGAGGCCAATATCGGCTTTGTTGAAGGCGAGGTGGATGCCCACGCGCTGGGCGTGATGCCGGTGGCCGATGACGACATGGCGCTGGTGGTTGCACCTTCGCATCCCTGGGCGACTGCGAAAAACGGAAATGCGCTGGACCTCAGGTCCTCGCCCTGGGTGATGCGCGAGCACGGATCCGGCACCCGCTCCATACTGGAGGCGATGCTGGCGGCGCATGGCCACGGCCTCTCCGATGTTTCAATCAGCCTTGTGCTGCCCACCAACGAGTCGGTGCGCGTGGCCGTGGAATCGGGGGCTGGTGCGACGGTCATGTCGCGGCTGGTGGTGTCGAATGCGCTGAAGGCGGGGCGGCTGGTCGCGGTGGACTATCCGGTGCCGCGCCGCAAGTTCTTCATGCTTCGCCACAGCCAGCATCACGAGACGGCAGCCGAACGCGAATTCGTCCGGCTGGTGAGCGAAAGCTGAAGGCCTGAAAATCAGTGCGTGCGGCGGCGGTAGATCCACAGCCGTGCCGGCGGGATATTGCGCAGGATGAAATCGAAATGCTCGACCGTGTAGTCGCCACGGCCGGGCGGTATCGGTGACATCGGGCCGTAGGTGATCTGCACCACGGGCCGGCCTTCCGGCATGCGCGACAAAAGACCGTCGAGATATTCCACACGCCGCGGAACCGGGAAGTTGAGCAGCGGCACGCCGGAGATCACGGCGTCGAAAGTGAGATCGGCATCCTTGCCGAGCGTGGTGTCGAGATTGAAGGCGTCGCCCTCGATCACGTTCACGCCGGGAAAATTGTTGCGCAGATGGCGCGCGAAATCGGCGGAATATTCGACCGCGTAGAGGTTCTCCGGCTTCACGCCATGGCGCAGGATCGCCTTGGTGATGACGCCGGTGCCGGGGCCGAGTTCCAGAACCGGAAGACCGGACCCGAGATCGATGACCGAGGCCATGCGTCTCGCGGTAACGGAACTGGTGGGAACGATCGCACCGACCGCCTTTGGCTTGTCTATCCAGCCCTTGAAGAACTTGAGTTCGTCGTCGAACTTTGCCGCAAGCGTCTTGCGCAGTCCGGTTCCCTTAGCCATGCAAATCTCCTGCGCTCCCCATGGTGGTACTTAGCATCTGATGAGCCCGGTTCAAGAAAAATCCGGGCCTGTTTGCTGATTGCGTCAGGAAAAGGCGGTTGCGGAACAGCCTTTATTTTTCAGCGAAGGACTCGAAGAAATCCTTCATGCGGCTGAAGAAACCGCTCGATTGCGGCGAATTTTCCTGGCTGGAAAGCTGCTCGAATTCTTCCAACAATTCGCGCTGGCGTTTGGTGAGATTCTGCGGCGTCTCCACGGCAGTCTGAATGTAGAGATCGCCCACCTGCGTCTGGCGCAGCACCGGCATGCCCTTGCCCTTGAGACGGAACTGGCGGCCGTTCTGGGTGCCTTCGGGCACTTTCACGCGCGTCTGACTGCCATCGAGCGTCGTGACTTCGAAGGAGCCGCCGAGCGCTGCCGTCGTCATGGAGATCGGCACCTTGCAATAAAGGTCGGCGCCGTCGCGCTGGAAGAACTCGTGCGGTTTCACCGACAGGAAGATGTAGAGATCGCCGGATGGGCCGCCGCGTAGCCCCGCTTCGCCTTCGCCGGCGAGCCGGATGCGGGTGCCATCCTCGATGCCGGCCGGAATGTTGACCGACAGCGCGCGCTCCTCGGTGATGCGTCCTTGCCCGGCGCACTTTCCGCACGGGTCCTTGATGGTCTGGCCGCGTCCGTGACACTGAGGGCAGGTGCGCTCAATGGAGAAGAAGCCCTGCGATGCGCGCACCTTGCCGTGGCCGCCGCACATGGTGCAGGTGACCGGCTGGGTGCCGGGCTTCGCGCCGGAGCCCGAGCATTCGTCGCAGGACATTGAGGCCGGTACATGAATTTGCGCCGTCTTGCCTGTGAAGGCTTCCTCAAGCGAGATTTCCATGTTGTAGCGCAGGTCCGCGCCGCGCTCGCGCCCACCGGACGAACGCCGCCGCCCGCCACCCATCATCTCGCCGAAAATGTCCTCGAAGATGTCGGCAAAGCCGCCGGCCGCAAACCCGCCACCGCCATTCATGCCGCCATTCTCGAAGGCCGCATGGCCGAAACGGTCATAGGCGGCCCGCTTCTGCGGGTCCTTGAGGCATTCATAGGCCTCGTTGATTTCCTTGAATTTATGCTCGCAGGCGTCATCGCCCGGATTGCGGTCGGGATGAAACTGCATGGCGAGCTTGCGGAACGCGCTCTTCAGTTCCTTGTCGTCCGCACTGCGGCTGACGCCCAGCGTCTCGTAGAAATCAACCTTCATTTAAAGCCTGTCCTGGTTCTTCTGCCCGATGGCTCCAAATCGCCGAAACGGCAATGATGTCGCTCGGCGCGACCAAGGTCGCTGTTCCCGGCATATTTCCGGCCCCTCACGCGCCTGCCGCGCGTGAAACCGGCACTCTGCTCTTCTTTTGCGGCCTTCGATTTAGGTATTTCACCGCCCTGATGCCAGAGCCGGCAAAGATATGGCCGCGTTTTTAAGCTGACAGTTGCAGAAAAGCCCGGCCGGAACCGGGCTTTTCCTGTTTTTGTCGCAGATCAGGCCGACTTCTTGCCGTCGTCGTCCTCGTCGATCTCCTCGAAGTCGGCGTCGACCACATCGCCGTCCTTGGCGGCATCCGCCTTGGCGTCGGCTTCGGCGGCTTCCTTCTGCGAGGCCTCGTACATGGCCTGCCCGAGCTTCATGGAAACCTCGGCCAGCGTCTGGGTCTTCGCCTCGATGTCGGCAGGATCGTCACCTTCGGTGGCGGTCTTCAGCGCAGTGATGGCCTCCGAGATGGCGGTGCGGTCTGCTTCCGAAACCTTGTCGCCGTAATCCTTCAGCGACTTCTCGCTGGAGTGGATGAGCGACTCGGCCTGGTTGCGGGCCTCGACCAGCGCCTTGCGCTGCTTGTCGGCTTCGGCGTTGGCCTCGGCGTCCTTCACCATCTTCTCGATATCGGCATCGCTCAGGCCACCGGAGGCCTGAATGCGGATCTGGTGCTCCTTGCCGGTGCCCTTGTCCTTGGCCGAAACGTTGACGATGCCGTTGGCGTCGATGTCGAAAGTGACCTCGATCTGCGGCACGCCACGCGGTGCCGGCGGAATGCCGACCAGATCGAACTGGCCGAGCAGCTTGTTGTCGGCCGCCATTTCACGCTCGCCCTGGAAGACGCGGATCGTCACGGCGGACTGCGAGTCCTCGGCCGTCGAGAAGGTCTGGCTCTTCTTGGTCGGGATCGTCGTGTTGCGCTCGATGAGGCGCGTGAACACGCCGCCCAGCGTCTCGATGCCCAGCGACAGCGGGGTCACGTCGAGCAGCAGAACGTCCTTGACGTCGCCCTGAAGCACGCCGCCCTGGATCGCGGCACCCATGGCCACAACCTCATCGGGATTGACGCCCTTGTGCGGATCCTTGCCGAAGAACTGCTTCACGACTTCCTGAATCTTGGGCATGCGGGTCATGCCGCCGACCAGAACCACTTCGTCGATCTCGCCCGCCTTGAGGCCGGCATCCTTGAGGGCTGCCTTGCACGGCTCGATGGTGCGCTGGACGAGGTCGTCGACCAGGCTCTCGAACTTGGCGCGGGTCAGCTTCAGCGTCAGGTGCTTCGGGCCGCTGGCATCGGCGGTGATGAAGGGCAGGTTGATCTCGGTCTGCGTCGTGGACGACAGCTCGATCTTGGCCTTTTCGGCTGCTTCCTTCAGACGCTGCAGGGCGAGCTTGTCGTTGCGCAGATCGATGCCCTGCTCCTTCCTGAACTCGTCGGCCAGATACTCGACCAGACGCATGTCGAAGTCCTCGCCGCCGAGGAAGGTGTCGCCATTGGTCGACTTCACCTCGAACACGCCGTCGCCGATCTCCAGCACGGAGATGTCGAAGGTGCCGCCGCCAAGGTCGTAGACGGCGATGGTCTTGCCGTCGCGCTTGTCGAGGCCATAGGCGAGCGCGGCCGCGGTCGGCTCGTTGATGATGCGCAGCACTTCAAGGCCGGCGATCTTGCCGGCGTCCTTGGTGGCCTGACGCTGGGCGTCGTTGAAATAGGCGGGAACGGTGATGACGGCCTGCTCGACCTTTTCGCCGAGATAGGCTTCAGCCGTTTCCTTCATCTTCTGCAGGATCATGGCGGAGATCTGCGAAGGCGACTGCTTCTTGTCGCCGGCTTCGACCCATGCGTCGCCATTGTCGCCCTTGACGATGTGATAAGGGACGAGCTTCTTGTCCTTCTCGGTGACCGGGTCGTCGTAACGACGGCCGATGAGGCGCTTGACCGCGAAGACGGTGTTTTCGGGATTGGTGACAGCCTGGCGCTTGGCCGGCTGGCCCACAAGGCGTTCGCCGTCTGCCGTAAAGGCGACGATCGAAGGCGTGGTGCGCGCGCCTTCCGCGTTTTCGATCACCTTGGCGTCCTTGCCGTCCATGACGGCGACGCAGGAATTGGTGGTTCCGAGATCGATGCCGATTACTTTAGCCATTTACTCAGTCTCTCCTTCAAGCAGGCTTTCAAGGACCCTGTCAGGCGTTCCGGCGAAAGCCCCTGTTCACTTCATTTTCCCTACCAGTCCACTGACATGCAGCAGCCCCGTATGGAACTGCGGCGTATATAAGAACAGGCTTCGCAGCGTGCAAGCGTTCTGCGCGGGCTTGAGCGCGTCAGTTTGGAAGAGCGTGGCGAATAGGCGCGAAAAACACAAAAAATCGGGGTTTCTGGCTTATTTGAAGGGTTTGGGTCGGCCTGCGCATGGGAAAAATTTGACCTTGCGTGCCGGCCCGCATAGAGCAATGCGACCGGCACCGAAGCCGGCTTCACCAACAGGACCAACGACATGGCCGGAAACGACGCCCTCGATCTCAACCCGGAACTTCTCGCCGCCGCAGGAGAGAACAAAGCCTGGCCGTTCGAGGAAGCGAAAAAAATCATCGCCCGCTATGCCAAAACCGGCTTGCCGGAGACGATCCTGTTTGAAACCGGATATGGCCCCTCGGGCCTGCCGCACATCGGCACTTTCGGTGAAGTTGCCCGCACCACCATGGTGCGCCACGCCTTTCACATCCTCACCGAAGGCAAGGTGAAGACGCGGCTTCTCGTCTTCTCCGACGACATGGACGGCATGCGCAAGATTCCCGACAACGTGCCTGATCGCGCGTTTCTGGAACCCTATCTGCACATGCCTCTGACCTCGGTGCCCAATCCGTTCGGCGGCGACTACGCAAGCTTCGGCCATCACAACAATGCCATGCTGCGCCGTTTCCTCGATACGTTCGGCTTCGATTACGAGTTCGCCAGCGCGACCGAGTATTACAAGGCAGGCCGCTTCGATGAGGTGCTGCTGCGTGCTGCCGAGCGTTTCGACGACATCATGAAGGTGATGCTGCCGACGCTGGGCGAGGAACGCCAGGCGACCTACAGCCCCTTCCTGCCGATCTCGCCGAAGACCGGCCGCGTGCTCTATGTGCCGATGAAGCATGTCGATGCGAAAGCCGGCACCATCACCTTCGACGACGAGGACGGCACCGAGACCACGCTGCCGGTAACGGGCGGCGCGGTGAAGCTGCAGTGGAAGCCGGACTTCGGCATGCGCTGGGCGGCCCTGAACGTCGATTTCGAGATGTTCGGCAAGGATCACCAGACCAACGCGTCGATCTATGACCGCATCTGCGAGATCCTCGGCGGGCGCGCGCCGGAACATTTCGTCTATGAACTGTTCCTCGACGAGAACGGCCAGAAGATTTCCAAGTCGAAGGGCAATGGGCTGACTATCGACGAGTGGCTGACCTATGCGCCGACGGAAAGCCTCGCGCTCTACATGTTCCAGAAGCCGCGCGTGGCCAAGAAACTCTACTTCGACGTCATCCCGCGCGCCGTGGATGAGTACTACCAGTTCCTGTCGGCCTATCCGAAGCAGGACTGGAAGAACCGTCTCGGAAATCCGGTCTGGCACATCCACAGTGGCAATCCGCCGGCCATCGACCTGCCGGTGCCGTTCGCGCTGCTGCTCAATCTGGTCAGCGTCTCCAATGCCCAGAACAAGGACGTGCTGTGGGGCTTCATCTCGCGCTATGCTGAAGGCGTGACGCCGCAGACGCATCCTGAGCTGGATCGTCTGACCGGCTACGCCATCCGCTATTTCGACGATTTCGTGAAGCCGTCCAAGGTCTATCGCGCGCCCGACGAGGTGGAGCGCGATGCGCTGGCGAAGCTGTCGCAGGCGCTGGCTGACCTGCCCGAGGGCGCTGACGGCGAGGCGATCCAGAATGCGGCGCTCAATGTGGCGCGCGCCATCGAGCGCTATCAGGATCATGCCAAAAAGAGCCCCGAGGGCGGACCGGGCGTCTCGGTCGCCTTCTTCCAGATGATCTATCAGGTGCTGATCGGTCAGGAGCGCGGTCCGCGCTTCGGCTCCTTCGCAGCCCTCTACGGCATTGCCGAGACGCGCGAGCTTATCGGGAAGGCGCTGGAAGGTCGTCTGGCTGCATAGGCGGGATGGTTTCGGAGGGGCCGGGCAGTTCGATGATGCTGTCCGGCACCTTTGGAGGTTCCACGCTGCCCGAAGGTGGAGCCGGCGGCAGGCCCGAAAGGTCCGGCGCATGGCCATATATGCCCTTGCCGCTCTTTTGCGCTTTTTCGGCCGCCTGCGCATAGGGCCCGTCGGCGTCGGCCCGCGCCCAGCCATTGGCCACCAGCCATTCGCCGATGTCCTGCTTGCCCAGACGGCATCGGACGGTGAACGCGCCGCTGCCGGCTTCCTGTGGAATATCGCAGATCACCGCGCGGCCGCGCAGGAAGGCGCGAAACGCGGTCGTCGCGCGGGCGCCGCACGGCCATTGCCTGCCCTGATCGGTGCAGGTTTCTCCGGCGGCCACCAGATCGATGCCGGCAATCGTCACCGCGCGGTCCTGCGCCGAGATGCGCCCGGCCGCGCTTGCGACAGGCCGGAACAGCGTTGCGCCCTGCCATTCGGCGTTCGGCTTCGGTTTGGGCGGCACGGCCTGCGAAAGATCGCTCAGCGGCTCCCGCGGCGGTAGCCGCTCCAGCTCTGCCGGCTCCAGTTCGGGCGGAGCGATGATGTCCGGCTCGATCGGCCGCAGGGGGAGGGCAGGCTGCGGCTCCTGCGGCAGGGCCTCGGGAGCATCGGGTTCGCTGTCCTGCACGTCCTCGCCGAAAATGACATCGCCGATGTCCGTGTCGACCACGATTTCGCTTTCGGATGGTATTGCGGCGGATGGCTGCGAGTTCAGCGCCTGCCCGCCCGCAATGACCAGCATGCCCATGCCCAGAAGGCAGGTCACCGCAAATGCGGCATGCAGGGGCCGCATCACTACTGGCTCGCCCACACGATGCGCGCCACCCAGTCCACCTCCTCGACGGAAAGCTCGCGGTCGGCATGCGCGGGATTGAGCGAGACCAGTGAGATCGTCCGGGCCGTCTGGCGGCTGAGCACTTTTGCCATGACCTCGCCGGAGACCGTCTTGACCACGACACGGTCGCCCTTGCGCACGCTGGCGCCGGGCTCGACGATCAGCACGTCGCCGTCGCGATAGAGCGGCAGCATGGAATCGCCCTGAACCTTCAGTGCATAGGCGGGGCCGCCCGCGGGTGCCGGCAGCTCGATCAGGTCCCAGCCATGGCCCACGGGAAAGCCGGCATCATCGAAGAAGCCGCCTGCGCCGGCCTGCGCGAAGCCGACGAGCGGCACGGTCGGGCGCTGCAAGGGCAGGGCGTCGGCGAGCGCCTTCCTGCCATCGATGAGGGATATGAATTCATCCAGCGAGGAGCCCGTCGCCTCGATGATCTTGGCCAGCGATTCGGTCGACGGCCAGCGCGGGCGGCCGTCTGCGGACAGGCGCTTGGACTTGTTGAAGGCCGTGGAATCGAGCCCCGCGCGCCGCGCAAGGCCCGATACAGACAGGGAATGACGCTCGGCAAGCGCGTCTATGGCGGCCCATACGCGGTCATGCGAGAGCATGCGCCTCGAAGCTCCTGAACAGGAAAAAATACCTTTCGATTTTTATCCCCACCTCTCGGGCTTGTCCACCCGCGGGGAGGTTTGCCGTCAGCTTTGCGCCCGCGCGGCGGAACGCATGGCCATATGCGAGGCCATGAAGGCGCTCTCGTCCTCGTTGAGGGGGCGCGGCCGGACATCGCTGCCAAGGGCGGAGACCACTTCGTCGATCTCCAGGAAACGCCGTCCCGGCCGGTCGTAGACGCCGGCGGTGGTGACGACCGTGGCGGCGGTCTCGCCGGTTTCGAGCACGAAGCGGTGACGCCCGAGTGCCTGCGTGCCCTCCCATGTCTCGATGGCGGAATAGACGTGAAAGCGCTGCCACAGGCGGATCTCGCGCACATAGACGGCTTGCAGGCCGCCCAGCATCGGCGCCCATTTGCGCTCGCGTATCATCTTGCCGAGCCCGGCGCGCATGAACAGGTCTATGCGGCCGACATCGGCCAGCATCATGTAGCGCGCGTTGTTGAGATGCAGGTTGAGGTCGATGTCTGTCGGCAGGCAGCGGAAGGTGAGGCGGGTTTCGGTGCCGACCTGATAGTCGCCCCGGCTTTTCGCCGTGGCCAGCACCCGTGCCAGTCGAGCCCAGACATACATCGCTTTTGCCTTCCGGTGTGGGACCGGGTGGGATGGTCGCGGGCGCAGTGCATTGCACCACGCCCGCTACCGGTTCAGACAAAGTCGCCCGATGGAATCAGGCGGCTTTCTTGGCCTCGGTGCCCGCATAGGGGTTGAAGCGCTGGTAGAAGGTCTCGCCCTTGTCCGCCATTTCAAGCAGCAGCTTCGGCGCCTTGAACTCGGCTCCGTATTTCTTCTGCAGCTTTTTGGCGATCTTGACGAACTTCGCCACGCCGATGCCGTCGATGTAGGACAGCACGCCGCCGGTATAGGGCGCGAAACCGAAGGCGAGGATCGAGCCGACATCCGCCTCGCGCGGGTCGGTGACGATCTTTTCCTCCATCACGCGCGCGGCTTCCAGCGCAATGACGAAGAGGAAGCGCTGCTTCAGCTCCTCGAAGTCGATCTTGTCGGCGTCCTGCTGCGGATAGAGATCCTTCAGCCCCGCCCACAGATGCTTCTTGGCCGGCTTTTCCGGGTAGTCGTAGAAGCCCTTGCCGTTCTTGCGGCCGACGCGGCCGTGCTTGTCGACCATGGTGTCGACAAGCTCCATCTGCCGGGGATCGACGGCCTTGTCGCCCAGATCGCGAATGGTCTGCTTCATGATCTTCTGGGCAAGGTCGATGGCCGTCTCGTCGTTCAGCGACAGCGGGCCGACCGGCATGCCGGCCGCCTTGGCGGCGTTCTCGATCATCGGGGCGGGAACGCCCTCGATCAGCATCTTGTAGGCCTCGGCCATGTAGCGCAGCACGCAGCGGTTGACGAAGAAGCCGCGCGTGTCGTTGACGACGATCGGCGTCTTCTTGATCGCCCGCACATAGTCGATCGCCACGGCCAGCGCCTTGTCGCCGGTCTTCTTGCCGAGGATGATCTCGACCAGCATCATCTTGTCGACCGGCGAGAAGAAGTGGATGCCGACGAAATTCTTCGGGCGCGCCGAATTCTTCGCCAGCGAAGTGATCGGAATGGTCGAGGTGTTGGAGGCGAACACCGCCGCTGGCTTCAGCACGGCTTCCGCCTGCTCGGTCGCGGCCTTCTTGACGCCCGAATCCTCGAACACCGCTTCGACCACGAGGTCGCAGCCATTGAGGTCGGCATAGTCGGCGCTCGGCGTGATCAGTGACAGGAGCTTGTCCTTGTCGGCCTGCGTGGCACGGCCCTTTTTGATCGCGCCGTCCATCAGGCTTTCCGAATGGGCCTTGCCCTTTTCGGCTCCGGCCTGATCGCGGTCGAGCAGCACCACCGGGATGCCGGCCTTTGCCGTGACATAGGCGATGCCAGCGCCCATGAAGCCGGCGCCGATGACGCCGATCTTTTTGAACTTCGTTTCCGACACACCCTCGGGGCGGCGTGCGCCCTTGTTCAGCTCCTGCAGCGAGATGAACAGCGAGCGGATCATCGCCGCCGCTTCCTGGCTCTGCATGATCTGGGTGAAATAGCGCTGCTCGATGCGAAGTGCGGTGTCGAACGGCACCAGCAGGCCTTCATAGACGCATTTCAGGATCGCGGCGGCTGCCGGATAGTTGCCATAGGTCTCGCGGCGCAGGATGGCGATCGCCGGCGGCCACAGATTGGCGCCCGCCGCCGAGTAGATCGGCCCGCCGGGCAGCTTGAAGCCCTTCTGGTCCCATGGCTGCACGGCTGAAAGGCCATTCCTGATGAGGCCCTTGGCGGTCTCGACCAGCTTGGCCGGCTCGGCGACCTCGGTAATCAGCCCCATCGACTTGGCTTTTTTCGGCGTCAGCGTCTGGCCGGTGGTCAGCATCTGCAGGGCTTGCTGCTGGTCGGTCAGGCGCGGCACGCGCTGGGTGCCGCCGGCGCCCGGGAAAATGCCGATCTTCACTTCGGGAAGCGCCATCTTGACCTTGTCGCTGTCGGCCGCCACGCGCGCATGGCAGGCGAGCGAAAGCTCGAAGGCGCCGCCCATGCAGGTGCCGTTGATGGCCGAAACCCACGGCTTGCCGCTGGTTTCCAGCTTACGGAACAGGCCCGTCATATAGCCGGCCGTCTCGAACAGCTTCTGCGTGGCCCTGGCCGGATCGCTGTCCTTTTCCTCGGCGAAGATGGAGAGCATCTTCTGCAGCATGGTGATGTCGGCGCCACCGGAGAACGTGTCCTTGCCGGAGGTGATGACGGCGCCCTTGATGGCGGCGTCGCCGGTCACGCGGTCGACGATGCTGTCCAGCTCACGCATCACCTCTTCGGTGAAGACGTTCATGGAGCGGTCAGGCATGTCCCATGTGACGAGTGCGATGCCATCTGCGTCGGTTTCGACGGTGAAATTCTTGTAGGTCATTCTTCTGCCCTCCGATCAGACGCGTTCGATGATGGTGGCGGTGCCCATGCCCGCACCGATGCACAGCGTCACCAACGCGGTGTTGAGGTCGCGCCGCTCCAGCTCGTCCAGCACCGTGCCGAGGATCATCGCGCCGGTGGCTCCCAGCGGATGGCCCATGGCGATGGCGCCGCCGGCGACGTTGATCTTGTCGTGCGAAATGTCGAAGGCCTGCATGTAGCGCAGCACCACCGAGGCGAAGGCTTCGTTCAGCTCGAACAGGTCGATGTCGGAAATCTTCATGCGGGCGCGCTGAAGCAGCTTTTCGGTCACGTCGACCGGGCCAGTCAGCATCAGCACCGGCTCGGAGCCGATATTGGCGAAGGCGCGAATGCGGGCGCGGGGCTTCAGGCCCATCGACTTGCCGGCCTTCTTCGAGCCGAGCAGCACGGCGGCGGCGCCATCGACGATGCCGGAGGAATTGCCGGCATGGTGGACGTGGTTGACCGCTTCGATCTCGGGATGCTTCTGCACGGCGACGGCATCGAAGCCGCCCATTTCGCCCGGCATCACGAAGGAGGGGTTGAGCGAGGCGAGACCCTGCATATCGGTCTCGGGGCGCATGTGCTCGTCGTGGTCAAGAATGACGAGGCCATTCTGGTCGGTGACCGGAACGACCGAGTTCTTAAACCAGCCCTTCTTCCACGAATGGGCGGCGCGCTTCTGGCTTTCCACCGCATAGGCGTCGACGTCGTCGCGGGAGAAGCCGTATTTGGTGGCGATCAGATCGGCCGAAATGCCCTGCGGCACGAACCAGCCGGGGAAGCCGACCGACGGGTCCATGAACCAGGCGCCGCCTGCGGCACCCATGCCGATGCGGCTCATCGATTCCACGCCGCCGGCGATCACGATGTCGTCGGCGCCCTGCGCGATCTTGGCCGCGCCCAGATTGATCGCGTCGAGGCCCGAGGCGCAGAAGCGCGAGAGCTGGATGCCGGGGGCCTTGTCGTCATAGCCGGCCTCGAAGGCGGCGGCGCGCGGGATCACCGCGCCTGCTTCGCCGACCGGATCGACGCAGCCGAAAATGATGTCGTCCACCGTGCCGGTGTCGAGCCCGTTGCGGTCGCGGATCGCTTCCAGCGTCTTTGCGGCAAGCCGCACCGCCGGCACTTCGTGCAGCGATCCGTCCTTCTTGCCGCGCCCGCGCGGGGTGCGTACCGCGTCATAGACATAGGCTTCAGCCATGATGTGCTTCCTTCCCTGTAGATTCAAAAACCGGCTCGACGCGAACGTCGCTCCTGACGGAATTGGCGATGAAGCAGACCCCATGCGCCTGGTGATGCAAGTCGTCGAGCGTGGCGCGGTCCGCGTCACAGTCGATGCGGGGCCGCAGCGTCACTTTGGTCAGCGCCGTACGGCCATCCGCGTTCTTTTCCAGAATGCCTTCCGCCGCATCGTGATAGGCGCGTACGGTGACGCCGGCGCGACGGGCGAGGTCGAGGAAGGACATCATGTGGCAGGAAGAAAGTGCTGCCACCATGAGTTCTTCCGGGTCGACGGCTGTGGGATCGGCAAAGGGCTGCGGCACCACGGAAGGCGAGGCCGATGCCCTGACGGCAAGGCCGTTGTCGAAGCGGATTTCATGCACGCGGGAATAGCGGCCGCGCCGGAAATCCTCCTGCGGATTGGCCTTCCATTCGATTTGCGCGACATAGGTGGACATGGAATTCCTCACAGGCTCCGCGCGATCAGAAGCTTCATGATCTCGTTGGTGCCGCCATAGATGCGCTGCACGCGGGCGTCGCGCCACATGCGCGCGATCGGATATTCGTTCATGTAGCCATAGCCGCCATGCAGTTGCAGGCACTCGTCCATGACCTTGCCCTGCAGGTCGGAGAGCCAGTACTTGGCCATGGAGGCGGTGGCCGGATCAAGGCCGCCCTCGATATGGCGCTTCACGCAGTCATTGTAGAAGACGCGGCCGATGGTGATCTCTGTCTTCAGCTCCGCCAGCCTGAACTGGGTGTTCTGGAAATTGAGGATCGGCTGGCCGAAGGCCTTGCGCTCCTTCACATAGTCGATGGTCAACGCCAGCGCCCGCTCGGCCATGGCGATGGCCGTGGTGCCGATCATCAGCCGTTCCTGCGGCAATTGCTGCATGAGCTGGATGAAGCCCTGGCCTTCCTCCGTTCCCAGAAGGTTGGAGGTGGGAACCCGCAGATCGTTGAAGAACAGTTCTGACGTGTCGTTGGCCTTGAGGCCGATCTTGTCGAGGTTGCGGCCGCGCTCGAAGCCTTCCGCCCCGTCGGTCTCGACCACGATCAGCGAGGTGCCTTTGGCGCCCTTGTCGGGGTCGGTCTTGGCGACGACGATGATCAGATTGGCGAGCTGGCCGTTGGTGATGAAGGTCTTGGAGCCATTGATGCGGTACTGGTTGCCGTCCCGGTCGGCGCGGGTGCGCACGCCCTGAAGGTCGGAGCCGGCACCCGGCTCGGTCATGGCGATGGCACCGATCAGCTCGCCGCTCGCCAGCTTCGGCAGCCACCTCTTCTTCTGCTCTTCCGAGCCGTAATGGAGGATGTAGGGGGCTACGATCGCATTGTGCAGGCCGATGCCGAAGCCGTCGACGCCGACATGGCCGATGGCCTCGATGATGGCGCTCTCATGGGCGAAGGTGCCGCCCGCGCCGCCATATTCCTCCGGCATGGAGGGACACAAGAGGCCGGCCGCGCCCGCCTTTTCCCAGGCGGTGCGGTCGACGATCTCGTTCTTCTCATAGGCGTCGTAATGCGGCGCGATCTCGTCCGACATGAAGCGGTGCGCCATGTCGTAGAGCATGGCGACGTCTTCCTGCGCCCAGTCGGGCTTCGGAACGGACAGAATTTCGGCGGGACTGGTCATGCTTTTCCTCCAGTGTCCCCCTCATGAGAAAAGCGGAGGGAGACGATCCAATCCTGAAACTCTAGAACGCCTCCGCTGGCAGCGCCATCATCGTGTCGGCGCCGGTGGAAATGCGGGCGAGATGCGCGCTGGTTTCCGGCATGACGCGCTCCATGAAGTAGCGCGCGGTGACGATCTTGTTGTCGTGGAAGGCGGCATCCTCGGCGCCGGCCGCAAGCTTCTCCTGCGAGGCCTTGACCATGCGGCCCCACATATAGCCGAGCGCGACGAGGCCGAAGAGATGCAGGTAGTCGGTCGAGGCCGCACCCGCATTGTCGGGCTTGGCCATGGCGTTCTGCATCAGCCACATGGTGGCGGCCTGCAGATCGTTGAGGCCCTTCTTGATGCCCTTGGTGAAGGGCGCGAGGTTTTCGTCCGCGCGGTTCGCCTCGCAGAACTCGCCAACTTCCTTGAAGAAGGCCTGCACGGCGCGGCCACCGTTCAGCGCCAGCTTGCGGCCGACGAGGTCCAGCGCCTGGATGCCGTTGGCGCCCTCGTAGATCATGGCGATGCGGGCATCGCGCACGAACTGGCTCATGCCGTGCTCTTCGATGTAGCCGTGGCCGCCGAATACCTGCTGTGCCATCACGGCATGCTCAAAACCCTTGTCGGTGAGCACGCCCTTGATGACCGGCGTCATCAGGCCGAGCATATCGTCGGCTGCCTGCCGCGCCTTCTCGTCGTCCGAGCGGTGGGCGATGTCGGAGTTGAGCGCGGTCCACAGTATCAGCGCGCGGCCGGCTTCGTTGAAGGCACGCATGGTCATCAGCGCGCGGCGGATGTCTGGGTGGACAATGATCGGATCGGCCTTGCCGTTCGGATTCTTCGGCCCGGAGAGCGAGCGGCCCTGAAGGCGTTCGCGGGCGTAAGCTACTGCGTTCTGATAGGCGATCTCCGAAATCGACAGGCCCTGAAGGCCGACGCCGAGGCGGGCTTCGTTCATCATCACGAACATGGCCTTGAGGCCGCCATTTTCCGCGCCGAGCAGCGTGCCTTCGGCCTCGTCATAATTCATGACGCAGGTGGCGTTGCCGTGGATGCCCATCTTCTCTTCGAGCGAGCCGCAGGACACGCCGTTGGCGGCACCGGGATTGCCCTCCGCATCGAGCCTGAACTTCGGCACGATGAACAGCGAAATGCCCTTCACGCCTTCTGGCGCGCCCTCGATGCGGGCCAGCACCAGATGGATGATGTTGTCGGCCATGTCGTGATCGCCGGCCGAGATGAAGATCTTCTGGCCGGAGATGCGGTAGGTGCCGTCGCCATTCGGAACCGCCTTGGTGCGCAGGAGGCCGAGATCGGTGCCGCAATGCGGCTCGGTCAGGTTCATGGTGCCGGTCCAGGCGCCGTCGATCATCTTCGGCAGGAAGGTCTGCTTCTGTTCCTCGTTGCCATGCTCGACGATCGCGGCAATGGCGCCCTGGGTGAGGCCCGGATACATCATCAGCGCCATGTTGGACGCCGACAGATATTCGCCGACAGCGGCATGGAGCGTGTAGGGCAGGCCCTGCCCACCATATTCGGCTGGTGCCGCCAGCCCCATCCAGCCACCTTCGCGATACTGGCGGTAGGCTTCGCTGAAGCCCTTCGGCGTGGTCACGGAACCGTCTTCGTGGCGTGTGCAGCCTTCCGTGTCACCGACGCGGTTGAGCGGCAGCATGACGTTTTCGGCAAGCTTCGCGCCTTCGGCCAGCACGGCCTCGACAACGTCTGCAGATGCATCGGCAAAGCCGGGCAGGTCGGCATGGCGCTCATAGCCCAGCACGTCGTTGAGAAGATAGAGCGTGTTGCGGACCGGTGACTGGTAGATGGGCATGCAGTTCCTCCACCCCTGTTTATGATGAGGGCGCTCGTCGCGCACTGAAATCGACAATAGGCAAGCCATAACAAACTTTGACGTTTGCGTAAACGTCAATATTGAGGAAAGCCTTCCAATTCGCCTTCCGTAAGGTAAAGGCAATGCCATTGCAGTTTCATGTTGTGATGAAGCGGGAGGAGATGCGCCTGCTGCTGTCGCCGGCGCCTGTAGAAGCCGCATTCGCAGGCGGAAAAAAGTCAGTTTGCAGCAGGCAGCAGAACGGTGCGCATGGCTTCGCGAACGATGACCAGCGTGGTGGCGGCATCGGCGGCTTTGCCGAACAGATAGCCCTGTCCGGCCAGACATCCGAACTGAAGCAGGCAGGCCGCCTGCTCTTCCTCTTCGATACCCTCGGCCACCACCTCGATACCAAGGCCCTCGCACATCGCCAGTATGGCGCGAATGATGTGCTGCGAGGGCATGTCATCGAGCATGGAGGAGACGAAGGAGCGATCGATCTTGAGCTTGCTGAACGGAAATTCGCGCAGCCGCCCCAGCGACGACTGGCCAGTGCCGAAATCATCAAGCGCGATGCGAATGCCGTGCCGGTGCAGATCATCGATGATTCTGGCGGCCGAGGTCGGGTCGCTCATCAGGCCGGTTTCGGTGATCTCGATTTCCAGCCGTCGCGGGTCGAAACCGGTGCGCTCCAGCATGGCCAGTATGTCCTTGCCGGTGTTGTTGTCGACAAGCTGCGACGGCGACAGGTTGAACGACAGGAACAGGTCGGCCGGCCACGCCTTCGCAGCCTCCACGGCCTTGCGCAGGACCAGTTGAGACAACGGGCCGATGATGCCGCGTTCTTCGGCGATCGGGATGAAAACGGCGGGCGAGACCCGCCCGATATCCGGATCGGTCCAGCGTGCCAGTGTCTCGAAGCCGATGATGCGGCGCGTCGTCAGGTCGACGATAGGCTGGAAATGCGGCTCCACCTCGCCGGCCGAAACGGCGCGGCGCAGGGCCTGCTCGATATGCGTCAGCCTTCTGGCTGCTTCTTCCATCTCGCGGGTGTAGACCACCACCTGCCCGCGCCCGGAGCGCTTGGCGTGATAGAGCGCGGTTTCTGCCTTGTTGAGCAGGATCTCGGTTGTCTCGTCCTGCGAATAGAACAGCGAGCAGCCCGCGGAGGCCGACAGGCGGGCCGTGCGGTCGCCGACATCATAGGGAGCCGACAGAATCTCGATGAGCGTGCGCACCTTTTCTATCGCGGCTTCCTCGCTGAACACCATCGGGCAGAGCACGGCGAACTCGTCGGCGCCGATCCGGCACACGGAAGACTGGCTGTCCATGGATGCCCTGAGACGCATGGCGATCTGGGTCAGGATCTCGTCGCCGGCCTGATAGCCGAAGAGGTCGTTGATCGGCTTGAAGCCGTCGAGATCGAGGATGCCGATGGCAAACGGGGCAGGGTCATCGGCCCTGTCCCGGATGAGCCGCTCCACCCGGTCGAAGAAGCGGCGGTGATTGCCCAGTCCCGTCAGGGGGTCGGTGAATGCGAGATCGTTTCCGTCTCTGTTTGTTTGCCGGCTGCCAAACGGCATATGCATTGCGAACCCTGAAAAGTTTTAAAAGAAACTTTGGCCACCCTGCCAGAAAAGCCTTTAGGAAAAGTATCTGATGAAATCTTATTTCACGGCTGTAACAATGTTCGCCAGCCTCCGCATTGGCAGGTGAGATCAAGTTCCTTATATCTCACGCCTCAGGACGACGGAGAGCCTTCCATGCCCCTCAAAATTGCGGTTCAGATGGACCATATTTCCACGGTGTCGATTGCCGGCGACACCACATTCGCGCTGTCTCTGGAGGCGCAGCGGCGCGGCCATGCGCTCTATCACTATACGCCGGACCGCCTCTCTTTGCTGGATGGCAAGGTATATGCCCGTCTTGAGGACATGACGGTGCGGGATGAAAAGGGCAGCCATTTCACGCTGGGCGAGCCGGTGCGCACCGATCTGTCGGAGATGGACGTCATACTGCTGCGGCAGGATCCGCCCTTCGACATGAACTACATCACCACCACCCACATGCTGGAGCGCATCCATCCGCGCACGCTGGTGGTCAACGATCCGGCCTGGGTGCGCAACAGCCCTGAAAAGATCTTCGTCACCGAATTCGCCGACCTGATGCCGGAGACGCTGATCACCAAGGATCCGCAGGAGGTGGCGGATTTCCGCCGGCAATATGGCGACATCATCATCAAGCCGCTTTACGGCAATGGCGGTGCGGGCATCTTCCATCTGCGCGACGACGATCAGAACCTGTCGTCGCTGCTGGAAATGTTCTCGCAGATGTTCCGCGAGCCCTTCATCGTCCAGCGTTATCTCAAGGACGTGCGCAAGGGCGACAAGCGCATCCTGCTCATCGACGGCGAGCCAGTGGGCGCCATCAACCGCGTGCCGGCCGACCATGAATCGCGCTCCAACATGCATGTCGGCGGGCGCGCCGAGAAGACCGAGCTGACCGCCCGCGAGCGTGAGATCTGTGCGGCGATCGGCCCGTCGCTGAAAGAGCGTGGCTTCATTCTGGTCGGCATCGACGTGATCGGCGACTACATGACCGAGATCAACGTGACCTCGCCGACCGGCATCCGTGAGGTGAAGCGCTTCGGCGGCGCCGACATCGCAGCCTTGTTCTGGGATTGCGTCGAGGCCAAGCGCGCCTGATACTCCCTGTAAAGGAGAACACGACGATGACCGGCGACACTGCACGCGAAGCGAGAGAAAAGCTGGAGCAGGCCCGCGAGGTCATCGCCTGGCTGTTGCAGCGCGCCGGCATGGACGGTGCGGAAGGCCAGCGGGCGCTGGACTACTTCGGTGGCGAGGGTTTCGACCGCGATTTTCTGCCATGGCCGCGCCACGCGGGCGAATCGCTTCATCCCGACGAACTCAACGCCGCCAATGACGATTGACGGCAGTTCTGGTTGAGGCGCGATGGGTGGTCACTCGAAGGCGATCGCCTGAAGGGCGGAGCCGTTGCGTTTCAGCCATGCCTTGCAGCGCTCGGTGTCGGGGCACAGTTCCGTGCACAGTTTCCAGAATTTCGGCCCGTGATTCATCTCGCGCAGATGCGCGACCTCGTGGGCGACCAGGTAATTGATGACCGGTCGCGGCGCCATCATGATCCGCCATGAGAAGGATAGCGTACCATCTGAGGTGCAGGAGCCCCAGCGGCTGGTGGTATCCCTGAAGCGCACGGCTTTGGCCTTGCGGCCGACGGCTGCAGTGTGTTTTTCCACCAGGGCACCAATCTCGCGGCGGGCTTCGCGCTTCAGAAAATCGGCCACCCGTCGCGGCAGGTGAATGCGCTCGCCATGCACGACGATGGTCCGGCCGCCTTCATCCTCCTGCACGCTGACCGTGCCGCGCCTGCCCGGCTCATGCACGATCAGATGCGGCACGCCGTAAAGCGGTATCTTCACGCCGGGGCGCACATTGGGCCTGTCCGGCACTTTCGCCAGCTTCTCTTCCAGCCAGCCCTGATGGCGATGCAGGAAATTGTCCACCTCGCTGCGGCGCAGGCCGGGCGGCACGGTGATGCGCAATCCCTGTCCGCCGGCATCGATGCGCAGGGTCAGGCGGCGGGCGCGGCCGTTCTCCACGATGCGCAGCGGCAGTGTGCGCCCGGCAACCGTATGCTCGCGCAGCTCCGGCTGCTGCGGCACAGGCTTCGCAGGGCGGTTGAGATTGCGGAAGAAGCCGAATGACATGACCTCACCATAGTCGATTCGCCCCCCGGATGAATGGCCGGATGAACGGGCTGAATGAAGGGTGATTTGAAGGCGGGCGGAAGAAGCAAACGAAAACGGCGCCGCAAGGCGACGCCGTTCGTTGCAGGAAAGGCTGAGATCAGTCGTCGAGCAGGGTGTCGTCCGGCTTCCCGCCACGCTTCTTCGGTGTGCTTGCGGTGGTCGCCGGAGCGGTCGAGCGGTTGCGGTTCGCCATGAAGCGATCGAATTCTTCCTGATCCTTGGCGCGGCGCAACTCACGCGCATAGTCATCGAACTCGCTCAGCATTTCGTCGAGCTTGCGGCGTTCCTCGTCAAGGCGGGAGAGTTCCTTTTCGCGCCAGTCGTCGAAGGCGACGTTGCCGGTGCGGGTGCGGCCCCAGCCCTGCGCCTTGTCGGCACCACGGCGGCAGCCGGCAAAGATGCCGTCGGTCGCCCGGTTGACGTCCTTCTTGAAGCCTTCCAGCCTGTCTCCCCAGATGATGTAGGCGAGCATGGCGAGGCCGAGGGGCCAGAACACCATGAAGCCGATCACCATCAGCGCGATGGTCGCCGGCGTCCATGCCGGGCGGATCAGTGCAGTCGTGTTCATGTTCTTCGCGTTCCTTCAGTTGGAGCGGGCCGGTCCGGCCGCCTGAAAAAAACATGGGAAGCGAAAAATGGCGATTCAAGATAAAGCCGCCGGAAACCTTGCAGGCTCCCGGTTTCGTTAGGTTTTTTTGAAGCGGTCGAGCGAGAGGACGGCAAGGCCCGCAACCAGCCCCCAGAAGGCGGAACCGATGCCGAACAGCACAAGCCCCGAAGCAGTGACAGCAAAGGTGACAGTCGCGGCCATGCGCTCGTTTTCTTTCTGAAGGGCGATGCTGAGAGCGTTGGTGAGGGGGCCGAGCAGCGCCAGTCCCGCCACCAGCGCGATGAGGCTTTGCGGCAGCACCGCGAAGATCGCCACCAGCGAAGCGCCGAACAGAGCGAAGATCAGATAGGCGAGCGCATAGAATGGCCCGGTCTTCCAGCGCTCGGCCGGATCGGGATGGACGTCCGGTCCGGTGCAGATGGCGGCCGAGATCGCCGCGAGATTGGTGGTCGAAGCCCCGAAAGGCGCGGTCAGCACCGAAAAAAGGCCGGTGACGCCGATCAGCGGGGCGGGGTCGGGCTCATAACCCGAGGCACGCAGCACGGCGAGGCCTGACAGGTTCTGCGAGGCCATGGTGACCAGATAAAGCGGCACGGCGAGGCCGACGACGGCGCCGGCCGAAAATTCCGGCCAGATCCATGTCAGCGTCGAAATCTCCGGCGTCGGCAGGCCGCCCACGCGGCCGGTCAGGAAAGCCGCAGCACCGCCGCCGATCAGCACGGCCAGAACCGAGATTGCCGGGTTGATCAGCCTGAGCACGAAGAAGGCGGCAATCAGCGGCACGATCAGCCATGGATCGAGCGGCACCGTCTTTGCCGCCTCCGTGGCGAAGGTCACAACGATGCCGGCCAGCATGCCGGAGGCGACCGAGGCCGGGATGCGCGAGATCAGCGTGGTCAGCGGACGAAAAAGAGCCGTGGCCACGAGGAGCGCGCCGGCAATCAGAAAGGCGCCGACCGCCTCGTTCATGGAAAAGCCGCTGGAAGCGGCAATCAACGCAACGCCCGGTGTCGACCAGGCGGTGATGACCGGCATTTTCGTGCGCCATGAAAGCCATGCAGTCTCGAATGCCATGGCAAGGCAGAGCGCGGTGACCCAGCTTGCCGTCTGCAACTGGGTTGCGCCCACCGCCACGGCGGCGGCGATGACGATGGCGAGCGTTCCGCCGAAGCCGACGATGGCGGCCACGAAGGCCGATACGGGAATGGATATGCGCATATGGCGGAAGCTCGCGAGGGAAGGGGGATCAGGTATTTTGCCGGCTGGCCTGTGCTGCCATGTCGCGCACGGCTGAAATCAGCAGCTCGATGTCCTGCGGCCGCGACAGGCGGTGGTCGCCATCCGGCACCAGCGAGAGCGTGACGTCGTCGGCCGGCAGAAGGCTGACCAGCTTCAGCGCATGGGAATGCGGCACCGATTCATCTTGCATGCCCTGCAGGATGTGAACCGGGCAGTGCGTGTCGATCGGGGCACTCATCATGAGATTCGCCCGACCGTCCTCGATCAGGTTGCGCGTGTAGATATAGGGCTCGTCGACATAGTCTGAGGGGATCTCGAAATAACCCTGTTCCGCCAGTTCGCGGCGCTGTTCATCGGTCATGGCCGGTTCCACCAGTTCAGCGGTGAAGTCCGGCGCGGGCGCGATCAACACCAGCCCCCGGACGCGGCTTTCGCCCGCCTGCAGCAGTTCCTGCACCATGCGCAGCGCAATCCATCCGCCCATGGACGAGCCGACGAGCACCTGCGGTCCGCGCGTGTGGCGGGCAAAAACGGCAAGGCTCTCGCGCAGCCATTTCGAGATGGTGCCGTCCGCGAACTCGCCGCCTGATTCGCCATGGCCCGAATAGTCGTGGCGCAGAAAGGCGCGCCCCTGTCCCGTTGCCCATTCGGCAAGCGCTTCGGCCTTAGTGCCCAGCATGTCGGACTTGTAGCCCCCAAGCCACATGACACCCGGCGCGTCGCCTTCCTGACGGCGCACGGCGATGTTTGTGCCGTCGACATCCACGAACTCGACTTGGGGTGTATTCATGTTATGCTTCCTTGGAAGGTGATCTTGCTCGCAGCGCCTGGCTGCATGAAAAAGCGCTCATGCGCTTTCTGCATCCCATGCTGAAAGGTGCAACGGATTTTCGTGATTTTCGTTGTTTGCTGTGCTATTGACACCGCGCACCCGTTCCCAACATAGGCGTTCCCCGCAAAGGCGCCTCCGCACCCGCATATCAATAATTCGAGGAGAATACGACCATTCGCAGACCTTTCAAAGCAGCAGCGCCCACCAAGGACGGGCCGCGCGCTAACCGGGACATCAAGGTTCCCCGTATCCAGCTCATCGATGCCGACGGCAACAATCGCGGCGAAATCGCTACAAGCGAGGCTCTCCTGCTCGCTGAAGAGGTCGGGCTGGACCTCGTCGAGATTTCTCCCAATGCCAATCCGCCGGTCGCCAAGATTCTCGATCTCGGCAAGCTGAAATACGCCACCCAGAAGAAGGCGGCTGAAGCCCGCAAGAACCAGAAGGTCATCGAGATCAAGGAGATCAAGATGCGCCCGAACATCGACGACCACGATTACGAGGTCAAGATGAAGGCGGCGCGCCGGTTCTTCGATGAGGGTGACAAGGTCAAGGTGACCCTGCGCTTCCGTGGCCGCGAAATGGCTCACATGGAGCTCGGCATGCAGCTTCTCAACAAGGTGCGCGAAGAGACCGCCACGATCGCCAAGGTCGAAGCCGAGCCCAAGCTCGAAGGCCGTCAGATGATGATGGTGCTGGCACCGCGCTGACGCGTGAGCCGGCAAGAGAATTTGCGGCGCTGCCAGAAATGGCGGCGCCGTTTGCTTTTGACGCTATCTCATCCGGGCGCTGCATCACCCGGCCATGATCGAAAATGGCAGAGGAGATGGTCGCATCGCAGCGCTGCTGCCATCGTTATGCCGCAACTGTGCTGCAGAGGCATCCGACCGTGGAGAGGATGCCGCCCATGCCTGCTGTTCAGAATGCCACTCACGATTCCGGCCGGCGGCAACAGGGGCAAAGCCTCAGTCGCTATCAGCGCACCCGCCGTTACATGCTGGCGGGGCTGGTGGTTCTCCTGTGCGCCCTGCTTCTGTTCGGGCAGTCGACTTTCCCGCCGGAATCCGTGGTGCATGAAACCATCGAGATGTTCGGTGTTCTGCTGATCTTTCTCGGCATCGTCGGCCGCCTTTGGTCGACGCTTTATATCGGTGGCCGCAAATCCGCCGAGGTGGTCACGGGCGGTCCCTATTCGATAACCCGCAATCCCCTTTATGTGTTCTCGACCGTGGCGGCTGCCGGCGTCGGCGCCCAGATGGGATCGTTCACCGCCATGTTCGGCTTAGCGCTTCTGTGCGCTCTGGCCTTTCACGTCGTCATCCTGCGTGAGGAGCGGTTTCTCAGGGAGGTTCTGGGCGCGCCCTATGAAGCCTATCTAGCGCGGGTGCCGCGTTTCTTTCCCCGGCTGTCGCTCTATGATGAGGGCGATACCGGTTCCTTCCAGCCGAAACTTCTGAAGACCACCCTCCTCGACGGGCTGGTCTTCCTGCTCGCCATGCCTTTCTTCGAATCGATCGACAGCGCCCAGATGGCGGGTGTGCTGCCGGTTCTGTTCACGGTGCCCTGAAGGCATGTCGCTGACGACGGGGTGTTGCGCTTTGTGCGGCATTGCCGTATAGACCCGCCGTTCATGAAAACCGCCCGGCAGGGCATGCCGTGGCGGTTTCGCTTGCTTTCCGGACTTTGGTCGGTCCGGAGCGAAGACAAGGGCGAACCCGCCCGATAAGGAGACAAGCAAAATGCCCAAGATGAAGACCAAATCTTCCGCCAAGAAGCGGTTCAAGATCACCGGCACCGGCAAGGTGCTTTCGGCTGCCGCCGGCAAGCGCCACGGCATGATCAAGCGTACCAACAAGTTCATCCGCGATGCCCGCGGCACCATGGTTCTCGCAGAGCCGGATGCCAAGAAGGTCATCAAGAATTTCCTGCCTAACGGCGGCGGCATCTGAGCCGGTTGGAACGATATTAAGGAGATCATGACATGCGCGTGAAAAGAGGCACTACCGGCCACGCCAAGCACAAGAAGGTCCTGAAGGCCGCCAAGGGCTTTTACGGCCGTCGCAAGAACACCATCCGCATCGCCAAGCAGGCGGTCGAGAAGTCGCTGCAGTACGCATATCGCGATCGCAAGGCCCGCAAGCGCAACTTCCGTGCCCTGTGGATCCAGCGCATCAACGCCGCGGTGCGTGAGCACGGCCTGACCTACGGCCGCTTCATCGACGGCCTGAACAAGGCCGGTATCGAGATCGACCGCAAGGTGCTGTCCGACATGGCCATCCATGAGCCGCAGGCTTTCGCCGCTCTGGTGGCGAAGTCGAAGACTGCGCTTGAGTATCTCAAGGACACCACGCCGAACGCTTTTGAGAGCGCTGTAGCTTAAGCCAGCGTTTTCCCGAAGTTCTGCAACACTACGATTTGGGAAACCCGCGCTGGCAGGGCTGGCGCGGGTTTTTCTTATGGAACGAGATGAGCAAGGCCGTACAGGACGACAGCACGGATATGCTTTCCGCCGAAGGGCTGGCGACGCTGGTGCGCCTTCTGGCGGCGAATGCGCGTGTGCGCGTCGCGCGGGCCGATATCGACGGGCGCCACGTCTGGATCAAGCGCTATGATGTCGAGCGCCAGCCTTTCGGCAAGCTTCTGCACCGCGCCATCTCTCCGCTTCTGCCGGTTTTCCTGCGCTCCTCGCGCGCCGCGCCGGGATCGCTCGGCGTGGAGCGGGAACGGCGCAAGATGAACCTGTTTCGGGAAGCCGGTTTGCCGGTGGCCGACATCGTGTTCGGCAACGAGGCTGTTCTGGTGCTTTCCGATGTCGGCCGGGTGGCGCAGGCGCGCCTCGGCGACCTGCACGCTGCCGACCCTGCCGCCCATGACGCCTTGCTGGTGACGCTCGCCGAAGGTCTGGGCGATGCGCATCGGGCCGGACTTTGCCATGGCAGGCCGCATCCGCGCGACATGTTCCTGCCCGATCCGGCAAAAGGTGACGGACGCGTCGGTTTCCTGGATTTCGAGGAAGAGCCGGAAGCGGTGATGCCGCTTGCGATGGCGCAGGCGCGCGACCTGTGGCTGCTGTTCCTGCAAATAACCGCGCGCGCGATCTCTCCCGATACGCCGGCCCATGCGTTTGCCGCCTATCATGGCGCAGCTCCGGCAGCTGTCTTGCCACCGCTGGCCCGTCTCGTCGGGTTCTTTCACCGCTGGCTCACGCCATTGCGGCTTTTGCCGGAAACGCTGCTCGGCAAGGATGCGCTCTATGCGGTGAAGGCCACGTCTTTTCTGAAAAATGCGCTTGATGCCGGACCGGCATCCGCGCCATCCCTTCAAGCTACCGGCCACGAGCGGCCCAGAGGACAATCATGACGGATATCGACCAACTGGAACGAACGCTGTCGGACGCGATCTCCGGCGCGGGTGACGAGGCCGCGATCGAGGCGGTCAGGGTTTCGGCGCTCGGCAAGAAGGGCTCGATCTCGGAACTCTTGAAGACGCTGGGAACGATGAGCGCCGAAGAGCGGCAGGTGAAGGGCCCGGCGATCAATGGCCTCAAGAACCGCATCACCGAGGCGCTCTCGGCGCGCCGCGCGGACCTGCGCGACGCGGCAATCGCCGCGCGGCTGGAGGCCGAGAAGGTGGACGTCACGCTGCCCGTGCGCGCCTCCCCCGCCGAGCGCGGCCGCATTCACCCCATCAGCCAGGTCATCGACGAGATCGCCGCGATCTTCGGCGACCTCGGCTTCGCCATCGCCGAAGGGCCGGACATCGAGACCGACTATTACAACTTCACCGCGCTGAACTTCCCCGAAGGCCATCCGGCGCGCGAAATGCACGACACCTTCTTCTTCCAGCCGGACGAAAAGGGCGAGCGCAAGGTGCTGCGCACCCACACCTCGCCGGTGCAGATCCGCACCATGGAACAGCAGAAGCCGCCGATCCGCATCGTCATTCCCGGCAAGACCTACCGGCAGGATTCCGACGCCACCCACTCGCCCATGTTCCATCAGGTCGAGGGGCTGGTGATCGACAAGACCGCCAATGTCGCCAACATGAAATGGGTGCTGGAAGAGTTCTGCAAGGCCTTCTTCGAGGTGCCGTCGGTCAAGATGCGCTTCCGTCCGAGCTTCTTCCCCTTCACCGAGCCGTCGCTGGAGGTTGACATCCAGTGCGACCGTTCGCGGCCGGGCGAAGTGCGCTTCGGCGAGGGCTCCGACTGGATGGAAATCCTTGGCTGCGGCATGGTCCACCCCAATGTCATGCGTGCCGGCGGGCTCGATCCGGACGAGTATCAGGGCTTTGCCTGGGGCATGGGCATCGACCGCATCGCCATGCTGAAATACGGCATGCCGGATCTGCGCGCCTTCTTCGACGCCGATGTGCGCTGGCTCCAACATTACGGTTTCCGCCCGCTCGACCTGCCGACCCTGTTCGGCGGACTGAGCAACTGATCGCGCGGCAAGGAACAATAAAATGAAATTCACCCTCTCCTGGCTGAAAGAGCACCTCGAAACCGAAGCCACGCTGGACGAGATCGTCGAGCGGCTGACGGCCATCGGCCTCGAGGTCGAATCCGTCGACGACAAGGCAGCGCTCAAGCCCTTCGTCATCGCCAAGGTGCTGACCGCCGAAAAGCATCCCGACGCCGACAAGCTTCGTGTTCTGTCGGTCGATACTGGATCCGGCACACCTGTTCAGGTGGTATGCGGCGCGCCCAATGCCCGGGCGGGTTTGGTTGGCGCCTTTGCCGCCCCCGGCACCTATGTGCCCGGCATCGACGTGACGCTATCGGTCGGCAAGATCCGCGGCGTCGAGAGCCACGGCATGATGTGTTCGGAGCGCGAATTGCAGCTTTCCGACGAGCATGACGGCATCATCGATCTGCCCGGTGATGCGCCGGTCGGCACGTCTTACGCAAGCTGGGCGGAACTGGACGATCCGGTCATCGAGATCAACCTGACGCCCAATCGTCCCGATGCCACCGGCGTCTACGGCATCGCGCGCGATCTCGCCGCCTCCGGCCTCGGCACGCTGAAAACCGGCCCGGTTGCGCCCGTCGCCGGCAAGGGCGAGACGCCGGTGGAACTGACCATCGAGGCGCCCGACCTGTGCCCCGGCTTCGCGCTGCGCCTTGTGCGCGGCGTGAAGAACGGCCCGTCGCCCAAATGGATGCAGAAGCGGCTGATCGCCATCGGCCTTCGCCCCATCAACACGCTGGTCGACATCACCAACTACATAACCTTCGACCGTGGCCGTCCGCTGCATGTGTTCGATGCCAGGAAGGTCGCCGGCAATCTTGTTGTGCGTCGCGCTCAGGCCGGTGAGAAGGTTCTGGCGCTGGACGGGCGTGAGTATGAACTGACGCCGGAGATGTGCGTCATCGCCGACGACAATGGCGTCGAATCCATCGCCGGCATCATGGGTGGCGAGCATTCCGGCTGTGACGAGAACACCACCGACGTGCTGATCGAGTCGGCACTCTGGGATGCGCTCAACGTCGCCCGCACCGGCCGCGCGCTCGGCATCATCACCGACGCCCGCTATCGTTTCGAGCGCGGTGCCGACCCCGAATACATGGTGCCGGGACTGGAACTGGCCACCCGCATGGTTCTCGACCTGTGTGGCGGCGAGCCGACTGAGACGCAGGTGGTCGGCTATGCCGGACATAAGCCGAAGGTCGTCTCCTTCCCGCTGTCGGAGGTGAAGCGGCTGACCGGCCTCGATGTGCCGAAGGACGAGAGCCTGTCGATCCTCACCCGCCTCGGATTCAAACCGCTCGGCAATGGCGATGTGGTCGATGTCGAGGTGCCGTCATGGCGGCCGGATGTGGACGGCAAGGCCGATCTGGTGGAGGAGGTGATGCGCATCCACGGCGTGGACGAGATCGCGCCGCGCCCGCTGTCCAGCCACGATGCGGTCAACGGCAAGATCCTCACCACGCTGCAGATCCGCAGCCGCTTCGCCCGGCGCGCGCTGGCCGTGCGCGGCATGCTGGAAGCGGTCACGTGGTCGTTCATCCCGGCAAAGCACGCCGAATTGTTCGGCGGCGGGCAGGCGGCACTGAAGCTCGCCAACCCGATTGCCGCCGACATGTCGGACATGCGCCCCTCGCTGCTGCCCGGCCTGATTGCTGCGGCCCAGCGCAATGCGGATCGCGGCATGGGCGACGTCGCCCTGTTCGAGGTCTCCGGCACCTATGAGGGCGACACGCCTGAAAAGCAGCGCCGCGTTGCGGCAGGCATCCGCCGCGGCACCGCGAAGCTGGAAGGCTCGGGCCGCTACTGGAGCGGCAATGCCGCACCGGTCGGCGTCTATGACGCCAAGGCCGATGCGATTGCCGTTCTGGAAGCCTGCGGCGCGCCGGTGGACCGCTTGCAGATCGAGGCCGCCGCGCCCGGCTGGTATCATCCGGGCCGCTCGGGCGTCATCAAGCTCGGTCCCAAGGTGGTGCTCGGCCATTTCGGCGAGTTCCATCCGAAGGTGCTGGAAGCGCTCGACGCCAGCGGCCCTCTGGCCGGCTTCGAGGTGTTCGTGGACGCTGTTCCCGAGGCCAAGGCCAAGCCGACCCGCACCAAGCCGAAGCTTGAGCTTTCCGCCTTCCAGGCGGTGAAGCGCGATTTCGCCTTCGTGGTTGAAAAGGCGGTCGAGGCCGGTTCGCTGGTCAAGGCAGCCCTTGCCGCCGACAGGAAGCTGGTCACCGACGTCAATGTGTTCGACATTTTCGAGGGCGCTTCGCTGGGCGAGGGCAAGAAATCCATCGCCATCGAGGTTACCATCCAGCCCGTCGAAAAGACGCTGACCGAAGAGGATTTCGAGGCGCTGGCTGGCCGCATCGTCGAGAATGTGAGGAAGCAGACCGGCGGCGCGCTGCGCGGCTGAACGGCCTGAAGACATGAAGAAGCGGGCAGGCGGAGCGATCCGCCTGCCCGCAATCGTTTCAGCCGTTGGTGAGCGAAAGCGCTTCTTCCGTGTAGCGCTTGCCGGCCACCTTGTCCGGCGACAGGGCCGCCCCGATGTCGGCCACCTCTTTGTCGCTCAGCGCGATCTGCGCTGCCGCCACATTCTGTTCCAGATGGGCGATGCGGCGCGCGCCGGGGATCGGCACGATGAATTCGCCCTGATGCAGAACCCAGGCCAGCGCCAGTTGCGCTGCCGTCACGCCCTTGCCTTCTGCCATCTGTTCCAGCAGCGTCACGAGCCGTTCATTGGCCTCCATCGCCTCTGCCTGAAAGCGCGGCAGGGTGCGGCGCCAGTCGTCTTCGCCCAGTGCGTCGGCCTTGCGGATGGCGCCGGTGAGCAGACCGCGCCCGAGCGGGCTGTAGGGCACGAAGCCGACACCGAGTTCCCGGCAGACGGCAAAAATCTCGTCTTCCGGCTCGCGGCTCCACAGCGAATATTCGCTCTGCACGGCGGCGATCGGGTGAACCGCGTGGGCGCGCCGCAGGGTCTGTGGGCTCACTTCCGAAAGGCCGAGCGCGCGCACCTTGCCCTCGCGCACCAGATCGGCCATCGCGCCCACCGTATCCTCGATCGGCACCGAGGGGTCGACGCGGTGCTGGTAGTAGAGGTCGATGACATCCGTGCCGAGGCGCTTCAGCGAGGCTTCCGCGACCGCCTTGACGTGCTCGGGGCGGCTGTCCACGCCCGTCATGCGCCCGGCCCCTGTGCCTTCGTCGCTGATCCTGAAGCCGAACTTGGTGGCGATGGTGACCTTGTCGCGCACGCCCTTCAGCGCCTTGCCGACGAGACGCTCGTTCTCGAACGGACCATAGACTTCCGCCGTGTCGAAGAAATCGACACCGATCTCCACGGCCCGGTGTAGGGTGGCGATGGAGTCTTTTTCCTCCTGTCCGCCATAGGCGAAGCTCATGCCCATGCAGCCGAGGCCGATGGGATTGACGGTGAGTTCAGTTCCAAGTTTGCGTGGTTGCATCTGCAAGCCTCCTGTGTGGGATGAGGCAGAGATAGGAGCCGGATCATCGTTCGATAATCCGTTTGTTTGTGCATTGGCTGTTCTATATCTTCGATCAATGTCGCGAAACCAGCTTTCTCATCTCGCCGTTCTTTCGGTCGTTGCGCAGCACGGCAGTTTCCGCGCCGCCGCGCGTGAACTGGGCATTGCCCCATCGGCCGTCAGCCACGCCGTCTCGGTGCTGGAGGCGCGGCTTGGGGTGCGGCTGCTGGCCAGAACCACGCGCAGCGTCGCCCCGACCGGCGAAGGCGCTGCCTTGCTGGAACGGTTGCGGCCGGCGCTCTCGGAAATAGACCTTGCGCTCGAACAGGCGCTCGAAGCGCGCGACAGGCCGGCCGGAAAGCTGCGCCTCAACGTGCCGCGCACCGCCGCCGAGCTGGCACTCGCACCGCGCCTTGCCGCCTTCGCCGCCGCCTATCCGGACATCACGCTGGAGATCGTCAGCGAGGACCGCTTTACAGATGTCGTGGAAGGCGGCTTCGATGCTGGCGTGCGGCTCGGCGAAAGCCTGCAGCGCGACATGATCGCCGTGCGTATCGGCCCCCAGCTGCGTGGGGCGGTGGTGGCCGCTCCCTCCTGTCTCGCGGGCAGGGAGTTGCCCTTGCATCCGCGCGACCTCGCCAATCACCGCTGCATCCGCTTTCGCTTTTCCAGCGGCGTCATCTATCGCTGGGAGTTTGCAAAGGAGGGCGAGGAGATCGTCATGGATGTGGACGGTCCTCTGATTCTCGGCGAAGACCGGGTGATCGTGCAGGCCGCGCTCGATGGCGCAGGCATCGCCTTCCTCTTTGAAGATTATGTGCGCCAGCCTCTGGCGGACGGGCGGCTGGTGCGCCTGCTGGAGGACTGGTGCCCGCCCTTCGACGGCTTCTTCGTCTACTATCCCAGCCGCAAGCAGATGCGCCCGGCGCTCAGGGCCTTCGTGGATTTCTTTCGCTGGCGCGGCTAAAAGGTAATCTTCCGGCCGCTTGGCTTTTCCGCTCCTTTGGGGCAAATCCGGGCCGATAATTCTGGAGGCAGGACCATGTTCCGCTGGGGTGTCCTTTCGACGGCGAAGATCGCGCGCGAGCAATTGCTTCCGGCCATCGCCGGTTCCGACAATGGCGTGGTGTCGGCAATCGCCAGCCGCGATCAGGCCCGCGCCCGGCAACTGGCCGACCGGTGGAACGCACCCCATGCCTTCGGCTCCTATGAGGAGCAGCTGGCTTGCCCGGAGGTGGACGGTGTCTACATTCCCCTGCCGACCTCGCAGCATGTCGAGTGGACGGCGAAGGCCATCGGGGCCGGCAAGCATGTGCTGGTGGAAAAGCCGCTGGCGCTGAAGGCGGAAGATATCGCCCTGCTGATTGCGCTGCGCGATCGGCACAAGGTGCTGGTCAGCGAAGCCTTCATGGTCGTTCATCATCCGCAGTGGATCAGGGTGCGGGAACTGATCGCGGAAGGGGCCATCGGCCGGCTGCGCCATGTGCAGGGCGCTTTCTCCTATTTCAACGTCGATCCGCAGAACATGCGCAACCGGCCCGATCTTGGCGGCGGCGCGCTGCCCGACATCGGCGTCTACCCGACCGTGACGACGCGCTTCGCAACGGGGAGCGAACCGCAGCGCGTGCAGGCCACCATCGAGCGCGACGCCACCTTCGGCACAGATATCTATTCCTCGGTGCGCGCCGATTTCGGCACCTTCGAGCTGTCCTTCTATCTGTCGACGCAGATGGCCGCGCGCCAGATCATGGTCTTCCATGGCGACAGGGGTTTCATCGAGGTCGCTTCGCCCTTCAACGCCGGGCTTTATGACGACCATGTGGTGACGCTGCACAACCAGAACCACGATGCGGCGCAGCTGTTTCGCTTCCCCGGCGCGCAACAATATCGCCTTCAGGTCGAGGCGTTCGTGCGGGCCGCTCGCGGAGGGACAGACCGCATCTTCACGCTGGAGGAATCGGTGCTGAACCAGAAGGTCATCGACGCCATCTTCCGCGCCGGCGAACATGACGGCTGGGAGCCGGTCTGATCCCCCGATGAGCAAGATTTTATTGCCGGAACTTCCGGTCACCGCCGTTCTGGCCGATCTGGGCACAGCGTTGGAGCATGGCAACAAGGCGGTGCTGGTTGCACCGCCAGGCGCCGGCAAGACGACGCTCGTGCCACTCAGCCTGCTCGATGCCGGCTGGCGCGAGGGCGGCACCATCGTGCTTCTGGAACCGCGCCGGCTGGCGGCGCGCGCCGCGGCACGACGCATGGCCTCCCTTCTGGGCGAGGAGCCGGGCGGCGTGGTCGGCTATGCCATGCGCATGGAAAAGCGCGTGTCGGAGCGCACCCGCATCCTTGTTGTCACCGAGGGCGTGCTGGCGCGCATGATCCTCGACGATCCCGAGCTGCCCGGCATCAAGGCCGTCATCTTCGACGAGTTTCACGAACGCTCGCTGGACGGCGATTTCGGCCTCGCGCTGGCGCTCGACGTGCAGGGCGCGCTGCGTCCCGATCTGCGCCTGCTGGTGATGTCGGCGACGCTGGATGGCGCGCGCGTGGCAAAATTGCTTGACGGTGCCCCGGTGATCGAAAGCGAGGGCCGCGCCTTTCCCGTCGACATCCGCTATCGGGAACGCCCCGCCGGCACGCCGGTCGAGGATGCCATGGCCGCCGCCATCCGTGCGGCCCTGTCGGAAGAGGCCGGCAGCGTGCTTGCCTTCCTGCCCGGCCAGCGCGAGATCGAGCGCACCGCCGAGCGGTTGGAAGGCCGCGTCGCGGCCGACACCGACATCGTGCGGCTCTACGGCATGATGGATGCGAAGGCGCAGGACGCCGCCATCCGCCCGCCTGTCGCCGGCCGGCGCAAGGTGGTGCTGGCCACGGCCATTGCCGAAACCTCGATCACCATAGATGGCGTGCGCGTCGTCATCGACAGCGGACTGGCGCGCCTGCCCGCCTATGAGCCGGCCAGCGGCCTCACCCGGCTGGAGACGGTGCGCGTGTCGCGCGCCTCGGCCGACCAGCGCGCCGGGCGTGCCGGGCGCACGGAGCCCGGCGTGGCGATCCGGCTGTGGCGCACCGAGCAGACGGCGGCGCTTCCCGCCTTCACGCCGCCCGAAATCCTTGCCGCCGACCTCTCCGGCCTGTTGCTGGACTGCGCGGCGTTCGGCGTTGCCGATCCCGCAAGCCTTGCCTTCCTCGACCCGCCGCCCGCTCCTGCGCTCAACGAGGCGCGCAATCTTCTGCGCACGCTGGACGCCATCGATGGCGATGGCCGCCTGACCGGAGCCGGCCAGGCGATGCGGCGCCTCGCCTTGCCGGTGCGGCTTGCGCATATGGTGGCCGAGGCTGCCCGAAATGGGCATGAGCGGGACGCGGCCCTTCTCGCCGTGCTTCTGACCGAGCGCGGGCTTGGCGGCGACAGCGCCGATCTGGAACGGCGGCTGATGCGCTTTGCCGGCGAGAAATCACCCCGCGCCAATGCGGCGCGGCAATTGGCGCAGCGGCTGGCGCGTAGCGCCGGCGGAGGCGTGAACAGCGACGCCCCATCCTCGCCCGGCGCGCTGCTGCTGCATGCATGGCCGGATCGCGTCGCCAAGGCGCGCGGCGAGCGCGGGCGCTTCGTGCTCGCCAATGGCTCGGGCGCGATGCTCGACGCGGCCGACCCGCTGGCTGCGGAACCCTTTCTCGTCGTCGCGGACTTGCAGGGCAAGGCGCAGAATGCGCGCATCACGGCAGCGGCTGCGGTCGGCGAAGACGACATCCGCGCCTTGCTCGGCCACGCCATCGAAAGCCGCCGCGATACGCTGTTTGATCTCGAGCGCCGCAGCGTGCGGGTGCGCGAGCAGAGCCGGCTGGGCGCCATCGTGCTTGCCGAGCGCATGCTGCCCGCCCCGACTGGCGACGAGGCGAATGAAGCCGTGCTCGATGCTGTGCGTGCGCACGGTGTCTCCATCCTGCCATGGGGCAAGGAGGCAACGGCACTGCGCCAGCGGCTGTCATGGCTGCACAAGGGTCTTGGCGACCCGTGGCCGGATATGAGCGACGAGGCGCTGACCGCCCGGCTTGAGGATTGGCTGCTGCCCTTTCTCACCGGATCGGCCTCGCTCGCCTCCATCAGCGGCAATGCGTTGACGGCCGGGCTGACCGCGCTGGTGCCGCACGATCTTCAGCGGCGCATCGATGCGCTGGCGCCCACCCATTTCGATGCGCCATCGGGCAGCCACGTACCGGTCCGCTATGACGGCGAGCAGCCGGTTCTGGCCATCCGCGTGCAGGAACTGTTCGGCCTCGCTGCCCATCCGGCTATCGCCGGCGGCACGGTGCCGCTGACGCTGGAACTGCTGTCGCCGGCGCACCGGCCGATCCAGACCACGCGCGACCTGCCGGGCTTCTGGCGCGGCTCATGGGCGGATGTGCGCTCCGACATGCGCGGGCGCTATCCAAAACATGTCTGGCCGGAGAACCCGCTTCAGGCACAGGCTACCAGCAGGGCGAAGCCTCGCGGAACCTGAAATGTTTTGACCGGCCGCACGGGTCGGAGCGCTTCCCAAGGGGCATCGAGAAATTCTGACGCAGGGGCAGCAGGAACGTCTGTTCTGCTTTTGCAATTGTCTGCAACCTGAGTGCACCCAGAGCTGGTATTTGTTCCTGTATTGTTCTTGCATGCCGTGAAAAATCGTGCTTTCCTGTATGCCTGACCAAGGGGAAGGTTCGGCCTGACGGGCGAGGTCGGGTTTTGACGTCGTGGTGTGCGCTCCGGGGACGCACAGGGGGAGGCATAGCATGGTTTCACGCGTGCGAACGGTCGCCTTTCAGGGCATCGAGGCCGTGCCCGTCGACGTGCAGATCATGGTGGCGCCGGGAAAGGTGGGCATGTCCATCGTCGGCCTGCCCGACAAGGCGGTCGCGGAAAGCCGTGAGCGTGTGCAGGCCGCCCTTCATGCGTCCGGCCTGTCGATGCCCGCCAAACGCGTGACGGTCAATCTGGCGCCTGCCGATCTGCCCAAGGAAGGCAGCCATTACGACCTGCCGATCGCGCTGGGGCTGATGGCCGCGCTCGGGGTCATTCCGGGCGAGGCGCTGAGCGCCTATGTGGTTCTGGGAGAACTGTCGCTGGATGGCGCCATCGCTTCGGTCGCCGGTGCGCTGCCGGCAGCGATCGCCGCCAACGGAGAGGGCCGGGGCCTGATCTGTCCGCATGATTGCGGGGCCGAAGCGGCGTGGGCCGGTATCGAATTTGACCTTCTGGCGCCGCGCAGCCTGATCGCGCTTGCCAATCATTTCCGGGGCACGCAGGTGCTCACGCGGCCTGAGCCGGGCGTGCGCGCCGGCAGCGCCGATCTGCCCGATCTGGCCGACATCAAGGGGCAGGAAAGTGCGCGCCGGGCGCTTGAGGTGGCGGCCGCAGGCGGTCACAATCTGCTGATGACCGGCCCGCCGGGCTCGGGGAAATCCATGCTCGCCCAGCGGCTGCCGTCGATCCTGCCGCCGCTGTCGCCGCGCGAGTTGCTGGACGTGTCGATGATTGCGTCTATTGCCGGGGAACTGGCGGGCGGGCGGCTTACCGATCGCCGGCCGTTCCGGGCCCCGCATCATTCCGCCTCGATGGCGGCGCTGGTGGGCGGCGGGTTCAGGGCGCGTCCCGGTGAGATATCGCTGGCCCATCACGGCGTGCTGTTTCTGGATGAGTTTCCTGAATTTTCTCCGCAGACCCTCGATGCGCTGCGCCAGCCGCTCGAAACGGGTTCCTGCATGATCGCGCGCGCCAATCACCGCATCAGCTACCCGGCACGGATCCAGCTGGTCGCCGCCATGAATCCCTGCCGCTGCGGCATGGCTGGCGAACCGGGTTTTCGCTGTGCGCGCGGCGAGCGCTGCCGCACGGAATATCAGGCCCGCATCTCCGGACCCTTGCTGGACCGCATTGATCTCAGGATCGAGGTGCCTGCGGTTTCGGCTGCCGACCTGATCCGCCCGGGAAAGTCGGAAGCGAGCGCTGCCGTGGCCACGCGCGTGGCGCGGGCGCGCGATCTCCAGCGAGCCCGTTTCGAGGCGCTGGGTGCCGATGGAGCGCTGACCAACGCCCAGTGCCCGCCTTCGCTGATCGAGGTGGTCGCCACCCCCGATCAGGGAGGAATGATGCTTCTGCAGGATGCCAGCGAAAAGCTCGGCTTCTCCGGCCGCGCCTATCACCGCGTGCTGAAAGTTGCGCGCACGCTGGCCGATCTCGACGGCAGCGAGGGCATCGGCCGCATCCATGTGGCGGAGGCGATCTCCTACCGCATGGAGACCGGGCTCATGGCGAAGGCTGCATAGTTTTGCCTCCGGGCTGCCGGCCTGAGTGATCATCGGGCGCGTGGCAGCTTCCCTGTGTGTGTGTGTGTGCGGAGCTCGGCAAGGGACGGTTGGCGGCGCTTGCCGTACTGATCCGCGACGGTTTTTTCCGGCGTGGTGAATGGCACTTGATCGGATGGCGGCGCAGCAGGTGTCGGCTGCACCGGATTGGAGCATTTCTGCTTTTTCCCGGATCGCAGAAATGCTCCGATCCTTTATTTTCGCGCAATGCGGAGCGCACAAAACCGCAGTGCACTTCTGCTGAAATTGCTACAGCGCACGGAGCATATGGGGCGGGCGCGAAAATGAAAAAGCCGGCGAGGTGCGCCGGCTTTTGTCGGGTTCATTCGGTCGAAGGTCCGTCAGATGCGACCCTTCCACGGGATGAAGACCTTTTCCAGATGGCGGATGAGCAGGTCGAAGGCGAAGGCGAAGACGCCGATCACGATGATGCCCATGATGACGGTGTCGCTTGCCAGATATTCGGCTGCATTCAGCACCATGAAGCCGAGGCCGCGGCTGGCCGCCACCATTTCGGCCGCCACCAGAGTCGTCCAGCCGACACCGATGCCAATGCGCATCCCGGTGAAGATTTCCGGCAGCGCCGCCTTCATGATGACCTGAGTGATCACCTGCTGGCTGGTTGCGCCCATCGCATAGGCGGCGTGGATCTGTTCGGTCGAGACCGAGCGCACGCCGGCGCGGGCCGCGATCGCCATCGGCGCGAAGATGGCGAGGAAAATCAGGAAGACTTTTGGGAACTCGCCGATGCCCAGCCAGATGATGACCAGCGGCAGATAGGCGAGCGGTGGCAGCGGCCGGTAGAACTCGATGATCGGGTCGAGCACGCCGCGAACGACCCGGTTGACGCCCATCAGGATGCCGATCGGAATGGCCGTCACGCAGGCCAGCGCGAAAGCGCCGAAGACGCGGCCGAGGCTGGCAAGCGTGTGTTCGATGAGCGTGGAGTTGGCAACGCCGTCGGTCATGGCAAGGATGAACTTGTTGTAGACGGCAATCGGAGAAGGCAGGAACAGCGGCCTCACCCACCCCATCGAGGTGACGAGGAACCACAGCGCAATCAGCACCAGTGCCGTGATGAGGCTGATATGGCCGCTGTAGCCCTCGCCCGGTGCGCCATAGACCTTGCCGGGTTGTGCGGATTTCGCCTTGGACAGCCGCTCAAGCATGGGCCAGCTCCGGATTTCCTGATGCTCGCTCGTCGCCATAGATAATCCCCAGTATGGTTTCCCGCATTTCGATGAAGTCGGGGCTGGACTTGATTGCGCGCGCATCTCCGCTTTCGAGGAAACGGCGGTTGAAGTCGAGTTCGTAGGTGTGGGTGATGCGGCCCGGCCGTGGCGACATGACGATCAGCCGCGAGCCGAGGAATAGCGCTTCCTCGACACTGTGGGTGATGAAGAAGAACATCTTGTTGGTGTGCTGCCAGACCCTGAGCAGCAATTCCTGAATGGTCTCGCGCGTCAGCGCGTCGAGGGCGGCCATCGGCTCGTCCATCAGCAGCATGGCCGGGTCGCAGGTCAGCGCCCGTGCAATGCCCACGCGCTGCTGCATGCCGCCGGAAAGCTGGTAGATCATGTGCCTGTGGAAGTCCTGCAGGCCGACCAGCGCCAGATTGCGCACGGCGCGCTCGCGTCTCTGGTCCTTCGGCACGCCCTGAAGCTTGAGGCCGAATTCGGTATTGTCGATGACGTTGAGCCAGGGCAGCAGCGCATGCTTCTGGAACACCACGCCGCGGTCGGCGCCCGGGCCGGTGACGCGTCGGCCGCCCAGCGTAATGTCGCCGGCGGTCGGCGCCATGAAGCCGGCCATCAGGTTGAGCAGCGTGGTCTTGCCGCAGCCGGAAGCGCCCAGCGCCACCACGAAGTCGCCGCTGTGGATCGTCAGGTTGACGCCCTTCAGTGCAATCACCGCTTCGTCCGAGTGGAGACCTGGATAGGTCAGGTTCACATTGCTTATGTTGAGCGTTTCCATGTCTTGCCTTCTCGCACCATGTCGTCAGGGCATGCGCCGGTGGCTACAGGACCGTGGCGGCCCCGTATGGGAACAGCCGGCGGCGTTAGAGCATCGGGCCGAAACGTGGAATCCGGATTTCGGATATTCCGATGCTCTGTCAATAATTCAGATCGTCCTTTGTGCGTCCGGATGGACGCATGGCGATCCCGCCGCCGGCCGGTCTTGCAGCCGCTACTTCGAAGCCGCCGTCGCGAAATCCGCGTTCACGAAGGGGGCGTAGTCTTCCAGCGCGTGGTCGATCTGCTTCTGCTCGACCAGGAATTTAGCACTTTCCGTGAAAGCGCGCACCGCGCCGCTTTCGGCGCCACCCCCAAGCCAGACATTGGAGGCCTGCTCCTCGGCGCTCGGGAAGACGAGGAGATCAAGGGCTTCGACCACATCTTCGGGCGAGCCGCCGATCATCCTGACGATGCCCTGCACCTCCGGGGAATCCGCCGTCCACTTGTCCTTGTTCATGGCGTAGTCGGCATAGGCGTCAGCCAGCACTTTGGTGAAGGCGTTCATGAATTCGGCGTTTTCGGCCGCGAACTTGCGGTCCACGACAATGGCGTCGAATGTCGGCACGCTTTCCTTGCCGATCACCTCGGAGTCGGAGATGACCTTGCCGGTCTTGAGGATTTCGGAGAGAGCCGGCGGCCAGACATAGGCGGCATCGATGTCGCCACGCTGCCATGCGGCCACGATCTGCGGCGGCTTCATGTTGAGGATGTTGACCTCGCGCGGATCGATGTTCCACACCTTCTCCATGCCGACCAGCAGATGGAAGTGCGAGGTCGAAACGAACGGAACGCCTACTTTCCTGCCCTTCAGATCTTCCGGTTTTTCGATGCCGGAGCCTTCGCGGGCCACCAGCGCTTCCGATTTGCCGATATTGTCGAGGATCCAGAAAAGCTGCATGTCGACGCCGCGCGTGGCGGCTGCCGCAGCACCCGTCGAGCCGATGACGCCGATCGGCACGTTGCCGGAAGCAAGCGCGGTGGAAATATCGCCCGCCGACGAGAACTGGCGCCAGTCAACCTTGTAGCCGGTGTCCTTCAGTGCTTCGTCGAAGCGTCCGTCGGCAATGGCCGCCACGAACGGGCCGACGATCTGCTGATAGCCGACGACGATCGTCGTCTGGGCGAAGGCAGCCCCCGCATAGAGGAACGATGCTGCCATCGAGGCAGCGCATGCAATGCCTTTCAATACCTGAAACGGTTTCATCGATTATCTCCCATTGAAACAGCGGAATTCCGTTGGCCCGCCAGAGGCTGCGACTTCGATGTTCGCTTTCTTCAGCCGTTCTGACTCTAGGTGAGCCTCTGCGCACACCTTATATCCAATTCAAAACTTCAATGAGTCCAATGACCATCACCCATGCCCTCCCGGTCTGGGGAGGGGGCGTGCGCCGGCCGCAATGCCCTTGAAATCATGTGGCACGTGCTAAATCTTTGCCTTGTTGTCGGGTGAGGGGCAGTTTTGCCTCTGCAAGGGATGCTCTTGTAAAGGCAGGAAAATACAGGAATTTTAACTTCTGGCCCGGAATGGTTATGTCTTGTATGTGGCCGGTGCCATCAGCCGGTGAAGTTCGCAGAAATGCCGGGAAAGCTGGGTCCGCTATGGGTAAACAACCATTGTCTCGACACGTGTGCATGCCCTTGCTTGCTGGTGCTCTTGTTGCGTGTTGTTCCCTGAATGCGGCCAGGGCCGAAAATCTCGCGGTGACGGTGCAGACTGTCGGCTATGCGAGCTACAGCCAGCCTCTGGAAATTTCGGGCGACATCCATGCCCGCCTCAATGTCGATCTTTCATTTCGGGTCAGCGGCCAGATCGTGGAGCGCACCGCCGATGTCGGCACCCATGTGAAACCGGGTGATGTTCTGGCGAAGCTCGACGATGCCGAGCAGCAAACCAACCTGCGCGCCGCGCAGGCATCGCGCGATGCGGCGCAGGCTCTGCTGGTCGAGGCTGAGGCCACCTATCAGCGCCAGCGGCAGTTGCTGGATCAGGGCTTTACCACCAGAAGCCGTTTCGATCAGGTCGAGCAGCAATGGCTGACCGCGAAAAATACGCTGACCAGTGCCGAAAGCGCGCTGGAGAATGCCCGCGACGAGCTTTCCTATACCGAATTGCGCGCGCCCTCGGCCGGCATCATCACGGCACGCAATGTCGAGGTGGGGCAGGTGGTGCAGGCAGCGCAGGCCGCCTTCTCGCTGGCCGAGGACGGGGGCCGCGACGTGGTGCTCGATGTGCAGGAAACGCTCGTCAATCACGGCCCGCCCGGAACGCCGGTCACGCTCAAGCTCCTGTCTGATCCGTCGGTCGAGGCGAGCGGCCGTGTCCGGGAGGTTTCGCCGGTGGTCGATGCGCGCACCGGCACCGTGCGGGTCAAGGTGGAAATCATCGATCCGCCGCCGCAGATGGCGCTTGGCGCGGTGGCCACGGCTGCCGTGCATCTGCCGGTGAACGATGTGGTGGTGCTGCCGTGGAGTTCGCTGACTTCCGATCGCGGCCACCCGGCAGTGTGGCGGGTGGCCCCCGATAGCAAAACCGTGTCGCTCGCGCCGGTCGAAGTGCTGGCCTATGAGCGCGAGCGCCTGATCCTTCGCTCGGGGCTGGATGAGGGCGCGACAATTGTGGTGAAAGGCGGCCACATGCTTCATGAGGGACAGGTCGTCGACATACTGAACGAGCAGCCCGCCGGCGGTGAGGGGAAGTGATCATGATACGATCCGTGTTCCTGCGTGTGCTCCTTGCATCCACCCCGCTTCTGGTTCTTTCCGCCTGCAGCGAGGCTGAGGCGCCCGAACCCGAAGCTCCGCCGCGCCCCGTGATCTACACCATCGTCGAGCCCAGCCCGGTTGCGGAAACCGGCTTTACCGGCACCATCGAACCCCGTTACAGCACCGCACTCGCGTTTCGGGTGCTCGGCAGGCTCACCAGCCGCCCGGTCAATGTCGGCGACCTTGTGCAAAAGGGCGATACGGTCGCAGCCATAGATCCCTCGGCCCTTGATCTCTCAGTACAGTCTGCAAAGGCCGATCTCGCCAGCGCCGAGGCGCAGTTTGCGAGTGCGGCGGCGAGCGAGGAGCGGCAGAGCGCGCTGCTGGCTTCCAGAAGCGTATCGCAGGCGGTCTACGATGCAGCCCGTCAGGCGCGCGACAGTGCCGCCGCAGGGCTTGAAAAAGCGCGTGCGGGATTGAACAAGGCCGAGGACCAGCGCAGCTATGCCCGGCTTCGCCCGGATTTTGATGGCGTCGTGTCCGAAGTTCATGCCGAGGTGGGCGAGACGGTGGCGGCCGGACAGCCCGTGCTGACGGTGGCGCGTCCGGACATCCGCGAAGCCGTGGTCGACGTGCCTGACCGTCTGAACGGCCTGCTCAGTCCAGGCACCGAATTCGAGGTGCGGCTGCAGGCCGATCCTTCCGTCACCGGCAAGGGCAGGGTTCGCGAAGTGGCGCCGCAGGCCGATCCGCAGACGCGTCTCCGTCGTGTACGGATCGAGCTTCAGGACCCCGAGCCGGGCTTCCGGCTGGGCGCCACCGTGCGCGTGGCGCACCGGGCCGCGGAAACCGCGCCCGTCGTGCTTCCGCCCGGCGCTCTCTACGAAAAGGACGGCGCAACGTCCGTATGGCTGGTTGATCCGCAAAGCCTTCAGGTGACGCGTCGTGCGGTCGCTGTCACTCAGCGCACGCAGGCAGGCTTCGTGACGGATGACGTGCCGGTGGGCAGCCATGTGGTGACAGCGGGCGTTCATGAACTTGTCGAGGGCCAGAAAGTCCGGCTCGCGGGAGAAGGAAAGCGCAATTGAAGGGCTTCAATCTTTCCGACTGGGCTTTGAACCACCGGTCCCTCGTCTGGTATTTCATGGCCGTGTTCCTGATTGCGGGTGTGGCTTCCTATGTGAAGCTTGGCCGCGAGGAAGACCCGAACTTCACCATCAAGACCATGGTGGTGCAGGCCAACTGGCCGGGCGCGTCCGTCGAAGAGACCCTCAACCAGATCACCGACCGCATCGAGAAGAAGCTGGAAGAGCTGGACGGGCTGGATTTCACCCGCTCGGTGACCACGGCCGGCCAGTCGGTCGTGTTCGTCAATCTGAAGTCCACGGTGAAGGCAAGGGACGTGGAGCCGAGCTGGGTGCGTGTGCGCAACATGCTCGAGGATATCCGCTCGTCGCTGCCGGAAGGCGTCTACGGGCCTTATTTCAATGACCGCTTCGGCGACGTGTTCGGCAACATCTACGCCTTCACCTCCGATGGCCTGTCGATGCGCCAGTTGCGCGATTATGTCGAGGATGTGCGCTCGCGCATCCTCACGATAGAGAACGCCGGCAAGGTCGAGCTGATCGGCGCGCAGGACGAGGCGATCTATCTGGAATTCTCGACCCGGCAGATCGCAGCCCTCGGTCTCGACCAGCAGGCCATACTGGACAGCCTGCAGGCGCAGAACGCCATCACGCCCTCGGGCGTTGTGCAGGCGGGGCCCGAGCGCATCAGCGTGCAGGTCAGCGGCCAGTTCAATTCGGAGGAGGATCTGCGCGCGGTGAACCTGCGCGTCAACGACCGTTTCTTCCGCCTTTCGGACGTGGCCACCATCACCCGCGGCTATGTCGACCCACCGAAATCCCTGTTCCGGGTCAATGGCGAGAACGCCATCGGGCTGGCCATCGGCATGAAGCCGAACGGCAATCTGCTGGAGTTCGGACAGGCTCTGGAAGAGCTGATGCAGAAGACGATGAGCGACCTTCCGGTCGGCATCGGCGTCTCCAAGGTGGCGGACCAGCCGGAGGTGGTCGATCACGCGGTTTCGGGTTTCACAAAGGCGCTGTTCGAGGCGGTCGTCATCGTGCTGGCGGTCAGCTTCGTCAGCCTTGGCGTGCGCGCCGGTCTGGTCGTGTCGCTGTCCATTCCGCTGGTGCTGGCCATCACATTTCTGACCATGTCCTACATGGACATCTCCTTGCAGCGCGTGTCGCTGGGCGCGCTCATCATCGCGCTCGGCCTTCTGGTCGACGATGCGATGATCGCGGTGGAGATGATGGTGGCGCGGCTGGAAAAGGGCGACCCGCTCAACAAGGCGGCGACCTATGTCTATTCCCACACCGCCTTTCCGATGCTGACGGGGACGCTGGTGACGATTGCCGGCTTCATCCCCATAGGGCTCAATTCCAGCCAGGCCGGCGAATACACCTACACGCTGTTCATCGTCATCGGTGTGTCGCTGCTGGTGTCGTGGATCGTGGCGGTGCTGTTCGCGCCCCTGCTTGGCGTGACGCTGCTGCCCGCGACCATGAAGCACAAGACGGCAGAGGAGCCGGGGCCGGTGATGCGCGTCTTTGGCCGCGCCCTGCTTGCCGCCATGCGGTTCCGCTGGCTGACGATCGTCATCACGGTCGTGCTGTTTGCAGTGGCGCTCTTCGGCATGACCTTCGTCGAGCGGCAGTTCTTCCCCGAATCGGACAGGCCCGAACTGGTGATCGACTGGCGCCTGCCCGAAAACAGCTCCATCGCCGACACGAGCGCGCAGATGGTGCGGTTCGAGGAGACGGTGCTGAAGGACAATCCCGACATCGATCACTGGAGCAGCTATATCGGGCAGGGCGCGGTACGCTTCGTGCTGGCCTTCGACGTACAGCTTTCTAATCCCTATTACGGGCAGATGGTAATCGTCGCCAAAGACATAGAGGCTCGCGACCGGTTGCGCCAGCAGTTCAACGACGTGCTGCGGCGGGAATTCGTCGGCACCGATGCCTTCGTCAAATATCTGGAGCTCGGGCCGCCCGTCGGCCGTCCGATCCAGTATCGCGTCTCGGGTCCGGATATCCAGACGGTGCGAGGTTACGCCCAGCAGCTCTCCGCCATTCTCGACACCGACGACCGGATGGGCGTTGCCGCCTATGACTGGAACGAGCCCGGCCGCGTGGTGCGCGTCGACGTGCTGCAGGACAAGGCCCGCAAGCTCGGCATTTCGTCGAAGGACATCGCCACCACCCTCAACGGCGTGGTCGGCGGCATCACCATCACGCAGGTGCGCGACGCCACCTATCTGGTCGATGTGGTGGTGCGCGCGCGCGAAGCAGAGCGCAACTCCATCGAGACGCTGCAAAATCTCCAGATCGCCACCGGCACGGGCTCTTCCGTGCCGCTCGCCGCCATCGCCGACTTCCGCTACGAGCTGGAGCAGCCGGTGGTGTGGCGGCGCGGGCGCATTCCCACCATCACGGTTTCCGCCGGCATCGTCGACAAGACCATGCCCGATACCATCGTCAGCGACATCGCGCCGAAGATCGATGCCTTCGCGTCGGGACTGCCGGCCGGATACAAGGTCGAGACAGCGGGAACGGTGGAGGAAAGCGCCAAGAGCCAGGGGCCGATCGTGGCCGTGGTGCCGCTGATGCTGTTCGTGATGGCCACCATCCTGATGCTGCAGCTGCAGAGCTTCCAGAGCCTGTTCCTCGTGGTGGCGGTGGCGCCGCTCGGCATCATCGGCGTATCGGTCGCCATGCTGCTCAGCGACAAGCCGCTCGGCTTCGTCGCCATTCTGGGCGTTCTGGCGCTGATCGGCATCCTGATCCGCAACTCGGTCATCCTCATCGTGCAGGTCGAGGATCATATCCGCGAGGGCCAGCATCCTTGGGATGCTGTGGTGGACGCTTCCACCCACCGCATGCGGCCGATCGCGCTCACCGCGGCCGCCGCCAGTCTGGCGCTGATCCCGATCTCGCGCGAGGTGTTCTGGGGACCAATGGCCTTCGCCATGATGGGCGGCATCATTGCCGGAACCGCGATCACGCTTTTGTTCCTGCCGGCACTCTATGTGGCGTGGCATCGGGTGAAGGAGCCTGCGGCGGAACCGGTCGAAGAAGTCTGAGACTGCGGGACGCGCGAAAACTATTCGTCCGCGTCCTGCGCCCCGCCCTCTGTCGCCATCGAGATCGGGATTTCGCCGGCTAGCAGCTTTTCGCGTGAAAGCAGGCCGGCATCTTCCAGCGCTTCGAAATCGGGCAGGTCCCGCAGGGTCTCAAGCCCGAAGTGGGACAGGAAAGTCTTCGTCGTCACATAGGTGTAGGGCGCGCCGGGTGTGGGGCTGCGCGGGCCATAGGCGATGAAATCCTGTCCGCGCAGAACCGCGATCAGGTCGCGGCTGATCTCCTTTGCGAAGAAGGAGGAAAGCTCGGCCCGCGTGATCGGCTGGAAATAGGCGATGGTCATGAGCACCAGCGCCTCTGTTTGCGACAGGGGGCGGGCTGACTTTGCCGCAGCCTGACCGGAAGCGGTGCGGATCGCCTCGGCGAAGGCCGGCCGGGTCCGGTGCTGCACGCCACCAGCTACCCTGACCAGATCGTAGGGCCGGCCGCGCAGTTCCTCGCGGATGTCGTCGATGATGAGATCGAGATTGCACTCGCGTCCGACAACCCGCGCCAGCACGTCGCGCGGCACCGGCTCGGAAGCGGCGAAGATCACCGCCTCGACGCGCCCCATCCACTCGCGCCAGCGCAATTCCGGCGGAAGGTGTTCAAGCTCGGTATCCAGCAGTGGCGGCTGCTTCGCTGCGCGGGGCCTGTCTTCATCCTGCGGGCGATCTGTCATGGTCACAGCCCGTAAATCCTGAACGAAGCCCGCCCGCTCAGCTCCCGCACCGCCTCGAACTGCTCCAGCCGCGCGAAAAGGCGCCGGGAGGCAAAGCGCGACAGCCGGCGCGAAGCAAAGGTGCCAGGCAGCGCGTCGTCCCCGAGCAGGATGTCCAGCACGTCGGAAGCGCCCTTGGCCCTCAGCTTCGGCGCGACTTCAAGCAGGTGCGCGGCGCGGCGCGATAGCGTGGCGGCCTCGCGCAGGGCTGAGGCAACCGCCTCGACCAGCGCCACGCACAGAACCTGTCCGAATTGCGGATCGCCCGGCCTGATTCGCTTTGAACGTCCGCCTTCGACACGGAAGATGGGCGTGAAGGCCATTGTCATGGCAAGCGGCACTGCCCGCTGCCAGCCAAGGCAGCGGGCCAGCACCAGATCGACGAGCCACCAGCACAGAAGCTCAGTGCGGGGTTCGAGCGCCATGATCGCGGCGGTTGCAGCCGCTGCCGCCAGCGGTGCCGGCCGGCCGGATGTCGCGGCCGTATCGACCATGCCGGCGATTGCCTGCCAGTCCATGTCACCCGGCAGCCCCATCAGCTCGGCCAGTGTCGCCAGCCCTTCCGCCTCGGCCTGTGGCCGCTGCCCGGCCAGCCGTCGCCACGCCGCGAAAAGATTTCCGGCCGGCCCGGGGTCGCCGTTTGCCGGGCACAGATACCAGGCATCGCGAAGCGCGGCCTGCGTCTCCGTGCGTCCCGCCATGCGGCACGCCTCGGCGGCACAGTCGAGCGCCAGCCGGTGCCGCCATGCGCCTGCCCAGACCGGTTCCGAGCGCACGAGGCTGTCGAGCGCATGAAGGGCGGCACCGGCTGAGAAGGCCGCGCCGACGGGATCGGCAGGGTCGGCGCGCGCCGTTACCCAGCCCGGCAGGCGCGGGATCACGTCAGGAACGACAGGAGGCGAATCGGAACGTCTGGCCATGGCCTGAATCTATGCCGCAGGTGCGCATGAAACCAGATTCCCGATTGCAATCCGCACAGCTTGTGAGGCCGGGCAGGTTTCAGCCTGCCTCTATGCGCAGCATATGGTTGTCCCAGACATGGTCGGGGTCGCTGAGCGTCGCGCCATCTGGGCCGACGATGACGCCGCCACCGGTGGTGGACAGGTAGCCCTTGCCGTCGGGAGCGATGCCGCACACCTCGGTCAGGTCCTGCGCCGACAGCACCTTGCTGGTCGCCGCCTCGATCACGGCAAGCGTGTTGCCCTGCGGCGAGGTCACGGCGACGGTGCCGGCGAGCGGATTGGCGGCAACCGAGCCGACATAGTTGCGCAGGCCGGCCAGCACATCCTGCGGCATGTCGATGAGCTGAATGCCCTTGTCGCGCGTGGCCTTGCCGACCAGCGGCGGCAGGTCCGTCACCGGGCCGCGATACTGGCAGCCGAACCACACATTGCCAGCGCCGTCCCGGTCCATATGCCGGATCGAGAGCTTGTGTAGCTCGGCGGGCAATTCGTGCTTCTCGATCAGTTCGCCGCTGATGCGGTCGACCAGCACATAGGAAGGCTGCATGGTGGCGATGTTGAGTTCGGCGCGGCCGAAATCGGGATGGGTTTCGATGCCGCCATTGGCAATCGCCAGCGTGCGCCCATCGCCCAACAGCAGAAGCTCGTGCGGGCCGACGCCATAGGTCGGAAATTCGCCCACGCGCCGAAAGTTGGAGCAGGCATCGTAGACCCCGATCATGCCCTCGGCATTGTCGAAATCGTTCTCGGTCGCGTAGAGCAGCGCGCCGTCCTGCGAGAACACGCCATGGCCGAAGAAGTGTCGGTCGGGAAGGCTGGGAATGGTCAGCGGTTCCTCGCGGCCCTTGTGGTCGAAAACCATGGCGAAGGTGCCGGGCTGGCGCGCGAACACCACGGCCCGGCCCGAAACCGGATCGAAGGTCACATCATGGCCGCGGTCCGGCAGGTCGACCGCATGCAGCACCTTGCCGTCCTCGGAAAGCACGGCGGCTCCGTAGCTGCCGTTGCGGCGCACGAAGGCGGTGGCGAAAACGGCGTCCGTGGCCATGGTGCGCGCCCAGGCCGAAGGGGTCATGGCCGCCGCAAAGCTCGCGCCTGCGGCGCGCAGGAAGTCGCGGCGGTCGATCAGCGGCGTGCGCATTTCAGTCTCCGTCGAGAGAGGAGAAGCCGGCGGTCAGCCCGAACTCGCCGCTCAGCCGCACACCGAACAGGTTGGAGAGGCTGGACGTGACGGTGCTGAGATAATCGAGCTTTTCGCGCCGGGCGGGATCATCAAGCGCCTCTTCGATCGGTCCGCTCACCGAGCGGGCCGCTTCCGCGCCGTTGGCGAACTGGATTTCGATGGATTCGGCGATCCATCGGGCGTCGGGTGACAGCGCATCGGCCAGATGCGAGGCCCGGAACAGGCCGCCCAGCCCTTCGAGATTGGCGGCGAGTGAAGCGGTGGTGCCCTGCGAGCGCCAGTAAAGCGCCTGCTTCGGCTTGTCCTTCTCCGGACGCAGGCCGAGAAAGCCCCTGAGCCGCACGTCGCGCACCATTTCCAGCCCGTTGATGAACACCCCCATAAGCTCGGTCACGGCCTCGGAGCCGTTGCGGTAGGTGAGGTTGTCCGGGCCGGGGCTGGCCCATATCGCGGCAAAGCCGTCCGGCTTGTTCCAGTCGTCGCGCACATCGGCGCTGATGGCGGCTATGTTGCCGGCCACGGCCGCACCGAAGGCGCAGCGATAGGCTCCATCCGCCGTCGCAAGCTCTTCGGCGTCGGTGCCGTACAGCACATATTCCAGCGCGCCGAAGCCCTGCATGGCAACGCTCTTTCGAGCGATCTTCTCCGCCTCCGTGGCGTCCGGGTCCCCGGCCGCGAGCGCTGCCTGAACCTGCTTGAGGCCGATGCTCTTGCGGTCGGGCCAGAACAGCATCCTCTCCAGCCGGTTGCCCTCGCGGATCGGGCCGAACATGATCAGTTCCACCTTCGCCCAACCTTGCGCTGCTTGCGTAAACCCGTCGCGGGCAGCGTCAAGCGAGGCTTGCGATGGCGTGGCGCACAGGGTTGCGACCGATTTTTCAAGCGCGGCGGTGCGTTCGGCGAGATCGCCATAGGCCGGGCGGATGAAGCCGTCGATCGCCTGACCGATCACATCGGAGGCCGGCATCGCCGCCTGAGCAGCGGCCGGGAGGAAAAGGGAGAAGGTGAATGCGACCGCCAGTGCTTTCATCTAGAGCGACTCCAGGAATTTGATCAGGGCTTCGCGTTCTTCGGCGCTGGCTGCCGCGAAACTGTCGCGCGCGCTTTGCGCCTCGCCACCATGCCACACTATGGCTTCGGTCAGATTGCGGGCGCGGCCATCATGCAGGAAAAATGTGTGGTTGTTGACCCTCTGCGTGAGTCCGATGCCCCACAGCGGCGGCGTGCGCCATTCATAGCCGTCGGCAACGCCCACCTGCTGGCCGTCGGCAAGGCCTTCGCCCATGTCGTGCAGCAGGAAATCGGAATAGGGCCAGATGAGCTGGAAGGCGTGCGCCTTGTTGGGCGCATCGCGGCGGGTGACGAATTTGGGTGTGTGGCAGGAGGCGCAGCCCATGTCGTAGAAGGCCTGCTTGCCGGCCAGAACGTCCGGCTTGTCGAGATTGCGCCGTGCCGGCACGGCAAGGTTCTGCGAATAGAACGTCACCAGATCCATGATCGGCTCCGGCGCCTCCGTGTCGCCAAGGCGGGGCTGAACGCCGGTCGGCATGTCGAGACAGGCTTTCTGCGCCGGCGTGCAATCGCCCCAGTGATGCGGCACTTCCGGAGAGGATATGCCGATGTCGCCGGCCAGCGCATCGGCGGATTGCTGACGAATGGTGGCCGTCTGGGCCTTCCAGCCGAAACGGCCGAGCGTCAGTTCACCGGTCAGCGTGTCGCGCACGATCGAGGCCCTGCCGGAAATGCCGTCGCCATCGGCATCGTCGGGATCGGCATTGGCAAGGATATCGGCCGGATGGATCTGCTCCACCAGACCCAGACCGATCATCGGATTGGCGATGCGCGGCGACAGCGTGGTGCGCGCGTCAAGCGGGCCGTAGCCGAGGTTTTCCACCGAATAGGCCGGCTTGCGCAGGGAAACCACGGTGCCGTCGTCCAGCGTGACCGGGACCTCCTCGTAGTCGATGCGCATGCGCCCTTCGCTCACCAGTCCGGGCACGGCAAGGTCCTGCAATTGCGTGCCGTAGACGGGGTCGGGGAAGTTCAGCACCTGATGCGCGGCGACCGCCTGCTTCTCCTCCTCCGTTTCAGCCTCGCGCGCCAGCCGCAGGAACATGGAGGTGGCGTCGGCCTTGCCCTCAGGGGGATGGCCGCGCCCATCCTTCAGGTGGCAGCTCTGGCAGGCGCGGGCATTGAACAGCGGCCCCAGCCCGTCCGATGCCTGCGTCGAAGAGGGCGACGAAACCCAGTTCTTGCGGAAGATGGCATTGCCGAGCTTGAAGGTGCTTTCTTCCTCAAAGGTGATGTTGGCGGAAAACTGCGAGAAGGAATCGGCGTTGACCCGCTTGCGGGTGGTCGCAGCCCCACCCTGCATCAGCTCGAACTGCTCGGGCTTGCTGAAGTCCGTGGTCGGGGCAGTGATCGCCCGCACCCGCGCCAGATCCTTCTCCGTCAGATCGTCGCGGATAGCCGGCACATCCGGCAGCTCCTGCGCGGCAGCGGGAATGAGACAGGCCAACAGCGAAAAGGCTGCCGCACAGACGCCGAAGCGGCGTGCGGCAGGCTGTACATGCGGAGCATCGAAGCCGGACCGCGGGCGGCGCAAAAGGTCTAGGATGCGCCGCATTCCCGCATGTCCTATGCCGCCTCGTTGGCCGGGGCGGCGTTAAGCAGGCCGTACTTTTCCTCACCCAGCGAAGCAAGGAGGTCGAGCTGCGTTTCGAGGAAGTCGATATGCCCTTCCTCGTCGATCAGCAGTTCCTCGAAAAGCTTCATGGTGACGTAGTCGCCCAGTTCATTGCAAATCTCGCGCGACCGCTTGTAGGAGGTGCGCGCGTCGTATTCTCCGGCCAGATCCGATTCCAGCACTTCCTTGACGTTCTGTCCGATGCGCAAAGGCGCCACGGATTGAAGGTTCGGATGGCCTTCCAGGAAGATGATGCGCGCCACCAGCTTGTCGGCGTGCTGCATTTCCTCGATGGACTCCTCGCGTTCCTTCTTTGCGAGCTTCAGATATCCCCAGTCTTCCAGAAGACGGTAATGCAGCCAGTACTGGTTGACCGCGCCAAGTTCCAGAAAAAGGGCTTCGTTAAGCCGCTCGATGATTTGTGGGTCGCCTTTCATGGGTCCTGCTCCCGTATTGGACGCGCAATTCTCTCACGCGAGCCAAGTGTGAAACGATATCCACGCCGCCCGCCTCCGAGCGGACGTGGTAGTCCTCGGTTACCCGAATGATCGTTTCGACCACATTTGGGAAGCAGCCGCAACAGCGACCGCGCTTCTTCATATAGTGATAGACTTTCGCTGGCACGATCAGCTGCCACGGATCGCTGTCCAGCAGATCGATGATTGCTTTCTCGATCTCCTTTTCGGTGATGATGTTGCAGTGACAGATCAGCATGTCGTTCCTGGCCTGGCTGGGCGGTGCCTTTCACCGGCACCGCTGTCGCTGGAATGAAGGAGGTTGCCAGCCCTTATTCGAAGACTTTGTCCGGTGAATCGAGGCTGTCGGAGCCTTCGAAGGCGATGGCGTCGAGCTTCAAGGCAGCGACGACGCGTTCGATCGACTTGGTCTGGTCGACCAGCGCGTCGATGGCGGCCTGCACGGTGGCATTGCCTTCCGCATTGCCTTCGCCGATCTGCTGGTCATAGGCCTCTCCGGCTTCGGCGCGGGCGGCAATGGCTTCCATTTTGGCGACCGTGGCGTCCAGCTTGCCGGACAGCTCCGTATCGAGCGCCGGATCGGTTTCCTTGACCAGATCGGACAGCGAGGGACCGGCGACAGACGATCCGTCGATGCGCTTGTAGCTGCCGAGATAAGCCTCGCGAATGCCGACCGCGTCGTAGAGATGGGAGATATGGGTGTTGTCGGAGAAGCAGTCGTGCTCTTCCTCCGGATCATGCAGCAGAAGCCCGAGCTTCATGCGCTCGCCGGCCAGCTCGCCATAGGAAAGCGAACCCATGCCGGTCAGGATGGTGGAAAGGCCGGTCTTTTCGTCGCCGTCGTTCAGCGCCTTGCGGGCTTCGCCGTCGTCCTTCCAGTTGTCGACCATCTCCTGCAGATCCGCGACCAGCAGGGTGGACGCCGACTTCAGATACTCGGCGCGACGCTCGCAGTTGCCGCCGGTGCAGTTGGCCTTGTCGTAGTCGGTGTAGGGACGCTTGCCGGCGCCGGGACCCGTGCCGTTGAGGTCCTGACCCCACAGCAGGAATTCGATGGCATGATAGCCGGTGGCCACGTTGGCCTCGATGTCGCCGGCTTCCTGCAGGGTTTCGGACAGGAATTCCGGCGTCAGGCTGGAGGCGTCGACCTCTTGCCCGTCGATCTCGATCTTGGTGTTGGCGATGACATTGGCCGTGTAGAGGCCGTTCTCGTCGGATTCGGTGCCATAGCTGGCGTCGACATAGTCGATCAGACCTTCATCCAGCGGCCAGGCGTTCACGCGGCCTTCCCAGTCGTCGACGATGGCATTGCCGAAACGGTAGACTTCGGTCTGCTGATAGGGAATGCGGGCCGCCTTCCATGCCGCCTTTGCCGCGTCCAGCGTCTCGGCGGAGGGGGTGGCGATGAGGGCGTCGATGGCGACGTCCAGCGCCCTGGCGGTGGTCAGCGAGTCCTCGTATTTGGCAAGCGCGATGTCGGCATAGGTTTTCACCACAGCCTTCGGATCAGTGTCAGCCTTCGCCGGCAGAATGAAAATAGCTGCAGTCAGCGCCGCGGTGGCGCCAATCGCCGCCATTCTGCCCATTGAGCGGGTCGAGGCCCAGCTTCTGATCATCGCTCTCATCTCCTACAAGAATTAGACGTCCGTCAGACAGCGCCGGGGAGGCGACCGGTGCCGGCAGAACGGACTTTTCCGAAAGAAGGAGATGATGTCACGATCGACCCGGCGTCTTGCCGTGGACGGGGCAGGAGAAATCCACAGCGGACCTTGCCGAAACGAAACAACATCGAAGCCTCCAATCGAAAGGGTTAAAGGCCCTTACATTAAAGGAATGCGTCAGGACGCTCGTTCATAAAGCCTCACATTCGCTGAAAGTCAACTTGAATCTGGAAAAAGGGCAATTAAAACAATAGTTTAGAATTATTCTAAACTATTGGAGTCATGTTTATCCCGATGCTTTAACAGGCGCTTTCCGGTTGACAGGCCGCCGGCACTGGTGCGACGCCCGACAGGCCCTCTTGAGATATGAAAAAACAATCTCCAACTGGCAGGGGCCTCTGCCTGAGAGGCCGAAACAGGGAAAGCAGGTGCCATGACGAGCGGTACGATCATTGTTGGGGCCGGCCATGCCGGCGTTCAGGCCGCGGCCAGCCTGCGCGAGGAGGGCTATGACGGGCCGGTGGTGCTGATCGGCGAGGAACAGGAGCTTCCCTACCACAAGCCGCCCCTGTCCAAGACCTTCATCAAGGATGCGGCGGCAAAGCCGCAGCCGCTGCGCGGCGAAAGCTTCTATGAAGGCAATTCGATCGACTATCGTCCGGGCCTGCATGTCGAGCGCATCGATCTCGCCGGTCGCCGCCTTGAGCTTGCCGGTGGTGCTTCGCTCGCCTTCGACAGGCTGATCCTCGCGACGGGTTCGCGGCCTCGCAGTCTTCCGGTTGAAGGGGCCGGGCTGCCGGGCGTTGTCTCCTTGCGCGAAGTGGCCGATGCGCGCCTCATCCGCGAGCTGAGCGCATCCTGCACCGACGTGGTGGTGCTGGGCGGCGGGTTCATCGGTCTGGAGATCGCGGCGACCCTGCGCGCCGCCGGCCGCAACGTCACCGTCGTCGAGGCGGCCGACAGGCTGCTTGGCCGCGTCGTGGCAGCCCCCATAGGGGAGTATGTCCGCCAGCGTCTGGCCGATCTCGGCGTGCGCATCCTCACCGGCACCACCGTCAGCCGGCTGGAGGGCGAAAAAGGCCATGTATCGGCCGCCGTCACGGCGGCGGGCGAGCGCCTCCCCGCCCAGCTCGTCATCGTCGGCGTCGGTGTCGTGCCCAATGTCGAGCTTGCCGGGCAGGCCGGCATCGCCATCTCGAACGGCATCCGCGTCGATCATCAGATGCGCACATCCGTGCCGGAAGTTCTTTCGGTGGGCGATGTGGCCTCATACCGGCACTGGTTCACCGGCGGCGACGTGCGCCTGGAATCGGTGCAGAATGCCACCGATCAGGCGCGTCTGGCAGCACGCACCATCACCGGCGGCACCGATGCGTATGGAGCCGTCCCATGGTTCTGGTCGGATATAGGCGACATGAAGCTGCAGATGGTGGGTCTGACCGCCGGCGCCGACAGCCATCTGACCGTAGGCATGCCACAGGACAACAGGTTCTCCGTATATCATTTCGCGGGAGACCGGCTTGTGGCGGTAGAATCCGTCAACCGCCCGGCCGACCATATGCTCGGCCGCAAGATGCTGGCCGCAGGCTTTTCGCCGTCGCGCGAGGCGGTGGCGGAGGGAGCCGATGCTCTCAAGGCCGCGCTCGCGGCTGCCGGGTGAAAGAAAAAAGCCCCGTCCTCTGAACGAGGCGGGGCTTTCAGCTTCGATGCGTATCCGGCTACTTGCGGGCCAGAAGGTCGCGGATTTCCGTCAGCAGCGCCACATCGGCGGGTGGCGGGGCCTCTTCGGCCGCTGCCGGCTGAGTTTCAAGGCGACGGCGCACATTGTTGACGGCCTTGACCATCAGGAAAATGATCCAGGCGAGGATCACGAAGTTGAGCAGCACGGTAATGAACGAACCGTAGGCGAACACCGCGCCCTGCTGCTTGGCTGCCTCGAGAGAGGTGGCTGTAATATTCGACGACAACGGCAGGAAGTAGTTGTTGAAGTCGAGACCGCCGAAGATCGCACCGACGATCGGCATGATGATGTCGTTGACCAGCGAATCGACGATCTTGCCGAAGGCACCGCCGATGATCACACCGACGGCCAGATCCATCACATTGCCTCTGGAAATAAACTCCTGAAATTCCTTCAGCATTTGCCTCTCCAATATTTGCGGCTCAGGCCGCCTGTGTTGCAGCTTCGCTTGCCGGAAGCCCGTGGGACAATAGCAGAAACCATGGGTTGAAAAACCGGGAAATCGCAGGCAGTGCCTGCTCTCATACAGGCCTAAGGTTGCAGTGGACAGGTTTGGTTTGCTGTGATTGCCTTCAGAACCGGAAGCCATGGAAAGCGAGCCGTGCTGGGCTGGTTGATCGTCATAGCTGCAATTCTTTATGTGACGATGCTGTTTGCCGTCGCAGCCTTCGGCGATCGTCATGCGGCAAGGCGCGGGCCGATAGCGTCCCGGCCGTATATCTATTCGCTCAGCCTTGCGGTCTACTGCACGTCGTGGACGTTTTTCGGCTCGGTGGGACTGGCTTCTGAACGGGGGCTGGAGTTCCTCACCATCTATGCCGGGCCGATCCTCATCTTCATCTTCGGCTATCCGTTCCTGAAGCGCATCATCACGCTCAGCAAGGCGGAGAAGATCACCTCGATCGCCGATTTCCTTGCCGCCCGCTATGGCAAGAGCTTCGCGGTCGCCTCCATCGCCACCATCATCGCCACCGTCGGCGTCATTCCCTACATCGCACTGCAGCTGCGCTCCATCGCGGGCTCCATCGGGCTGATGGTGGCCTTCTATTCGCCCGACGTGATCTCCGACGCCTTCGTCTATCGTGACGTCGCCTTCGTCGTGGCCTTCCTGCTGGCGGTGTTCGCCGTGCTGTTCGGCACCCGCCATGCGGACGCGACCGAGCATCAGGACGGTCTGGTGCTGGCCATGGCGGTGGAATCGGTCATCAAGCTGGCCGCGTTCCTTGCCGTGGGCGTCGCCATCACGCTGTTCCTTCTGGAGCGCCACGGCAATCTCTTTGAATTCATGCATGCAAACGACATGGCGCAGGCCGCCATGGCCTACGAGACCACGCCGGCGACATGGATCGTGATGACGCTGCTGGCTGCAGCCGCAATCATCATGCTGCCGCGACAATTCTACATGACCATCGTGGAGAACCGTTCCGACCAGGAGCTGAAGACCTCCGGCTGGCTGTTCCCGCTCTATCTGGTGCTCATCAACCTGTTCGTGGTGGTCATCGCCTTCGGGGGGCTGGCCGTGGTCGGCGAGGGCGCCAGCGCCGATCTTTATGTGCTGGCGGTGCCGCTCTTCCATGGCCAGAACACCATGGCCATGATCGCCTTCATTGGCGGGCTGTCGGCCGCGACCGCCATGGTGATCGTGGAAAGCGTCGCGCTTTCGATCATGATCTCCAATGATCTGGTGATCCCGCTGGTGCTGCGGCGTCTGCTGCGTTCGGCTTCCGGCGAGCGGGAGGACTGGTCGAAGGTCATCATCGTCATCCGCCGCGCGGCGATCTTCAGCATCCTGTTCATCTCGTTCCTCTATTATCTGGAGATGGCCGACAATGTGCGCCTCGTCGCCTTCGGCCTGATCTCCTTCGCCGCCGTCGCCCAGTTCGCGCCGGCCTTCGTCGGCGGCCTGATCTGGCGCGGCGCCAATGCGCGGGGGGCGGTGCTGGGCATGATCGCCGGCATTCTGACCTGGGCCTACACGCTCTTCATCCCCTCCCTGTTCCCGGCCGACACTGCCTTTCTCGTGGAGGGGCCGCTGGGCATCGCGGCGCTGCGCCCGCAGTCGCTGTTCGGCACCAGCGGCGAGCCGCTGACCCATGGCGTGTTGTGGAGCCTCTCCATCAATCTCGCTTTCTACATCCTGGGCTCGCTGTCGCGCGCCTCCTATCCGCGCGAGCGCATTCAGGCGGCGATCTTCGTGCCGCGCGAGACGGGGCCGATGCCGGGCCTCAGGCGCATGCGCACCAGCGTCACCATCAACGAGGTGAAGGACACCATAGCGCGCTATCTCGGGGTGGAGCGCACCGAACGGTCGTTCCAGTCGTTCGAGCAGCGCGAGGGGCGCAGCTTTCCCGGACATTCGCCCGCCACGGACGAGGCGCTGAGGTTCGGCGAGCAGCTTCTGGCGAGCGCCGTCGGCTCCTCTTCGGCGCGCCTCATCCTGTCCCTGCTGGTGCAGCGCCATGACCGTTCCGCAAAGCGCGCCTTCCGCCTGCTCGACGATGCCTCGGACGCGCTCCAGCAGAACCGCGACCTGCTCCAGATCGCACTGGACCAGATGGAGCAGGGCATCACCGTCTTCGACAAGGATTTGCGGCTGACCTGCTGGAACCGGCAATACCGCCTGTTGTTCGATCTGCCGGACGAGATGGGGCAGGTGGGCATTTCGCTGACCCAGATCCTTGGTTTCCTGGGCGATCGCGGCGATATTTCGGGTGGCGAGGAAATGGCCGCGCTTGACCGCCTGACCCGTTTTGGCGAACCGTGGCAACTGGAGCTGAGAACCAGCGGACGTATCCTCGAACTGCGCTCGAATCCCATGCCCGATGGCGGCATCGTTGCCACTTATGCCGACATCACCCGGCGCATGCAGGCCGATCTCGCGCTGAAGCGGGTGAACGAGACCCTGGAGCAGCGGGTGGCGCGGCGCACGGCGGAACTCACGCAGGTCAACGAGGAACTGGCGCAGGCGCAGAAGATCGCCGAGGAGGCCAATCTCGGCAAGACGCGCTTCCTCGCCGCCGTTGGCCACGACATTCTCCAGCCGCTCAATGCCGCGCGGCTTTACTGCTCGTCGCTGATCGAGAAAGCGCCGGAAGGGCCATTGGGTGATGCCGCCGTCAACATCGAATCCTCGCTGGAATCGGTGGAGACGATCCTCGGTGCCGTGCTCGACATATCACGCCTCGATGCCGGGGCCATGAAACCCGACGAGACCGTTTTCAGCCTCGACGGCCTGCTCCAGCAGATCGCCACCGATTTCCAGCCCATGGCCTCGGCCAAGGGGTTGCGCCTGCGCATCGTGCCTTCAAGGGTGCATGTGCGGACCGACCGCAACCTGTTTCGCCGTCTGGTCCAGAATCTCGTGTCCAACGCGGTCAAGTACACACGGCGGGGCACTGTGCTCGTTGGTGCGCGCCGGCGTGGCGGGCTGATCGAGCTGCAGGTGATCGATACCGGCATCGGCATCGGTGGCGACAAGCTCAACACCGTGTTCCGCGAGTTCATGCGCCTCGACGAGGGGGTGAGGGAAGCGGACGGGCTGGGGCTCGGCCTCTCCATCGTCGACCGCATCGCGCGCGTTCTGCACCTTGAAATCCGCATCTTTTCGCTGCCGGGCAAAGGCACGCGCTTTTCCGTGATTCTGCCTGTCGTCACGGGTGAGGCCGCCCGGCCGGTCCGATGCCAGACCCCGACGCAAAGGACTTTCTCGACGCTGGCTGGCCTGTCGATCCTCTGCATCGACAACGATCCCCGAATTCTCGACGGCATGCGCCTCCTGCTGGAAGGGTGGGGTTGCGAGGTCCGGGCCTTTTCGGGCCTGCGTGCCTTTATGAGCGCGCGCGGGCGTCTTTCGCCGCCGGACATCATTCTGGCCGACTATCATCTCGACGGCGAGAACGGGCTCGACGCCATCGATCGGCTGCGCGAAATCTATGGTCCCGAAACGCCGGCGGTTCTGGTGACGGCGGACCGCTCGACCGAGGTGCGCGGCGAGGCCGAAAGGCGCGGCGTCACCGTGATCAACAAGCCGGTGAAGCCGGCTGCCCTGCGCACCATGCTGTCGCGGGTGCGGCCGCTGGCGGTGGAGTGAAGCAGGACGCCGTCTGCGGGGATGCTTTAGGCAGCGGCGATGGAATCGGTGCCGATCTTGGCGAGCTGGATGACGGCCTGCGTGCGGCTGTCGACGCTGAGCTTCTGGAGAATGGCCGAGACATGCGCCTTCACGGTGGCTTCCGAGACGCCCAGCTCATAGGCGATCTGCTTGTTGAGCAGGCCTTCGCCCAGCATGCTGAGAACGCGCGTCTGCTGTGGTGTCAGGGTCTGGAGCCGGCGGATCAGGTTGGAGATCTCCGGGTCGCGCTCCTCGCCGAGATCCATTTCCGCGGGCGCGGCGATGCCGCCATCCAGCACGGTGCGCACCGCACTGCGGATGTCGTCCATGCTCGCCGATTTGGAGATGAAGCCGGACGCGCCAAGCTCCAGCGCGCGCCGGATGGTGACGGGGTCGTCATGGGCGGAAACCACCACGATCGGCAAGGAAGGCTGGATGCCATGCAGCGAGATCAGCCCGGAAAGGCCGCTGGCGCCGGGCATTGCGAGGTCGAGCAGCAACAGGTCGATGTCGCCCTCGCCAAGCAGCGCCGTCTTGGCGCTCTCGAAGTCGCCGGCCTCCACAATGCAGGGCGCGTCGCCTATTCCGGCGATCGCCTCTCTCAGGGCGCCGCGAAACAAAGGGTGATCGTCAGCGATGACGAAAGTGTAGCCTGACGGCAATGGCGTCCTCCCCGCTCCCGATACTGTAGGAAATTGACGGGAACAGTCGACAAACTATGCGCCCATGGCCGCGCTGTTCAAGTGCAAACTGTATATTCTTTCAGAACTTGCCGCCGGGCGGATCAATTTTGCCGAACGGAGCACCGCTCAGGTGCGATCGGGACCCGGTCCCGCAGGCGGCGGATCCTCCTTTTCAATATCCCTGACGATGCCCATGAACGACCGGAAGAAGCGCTCCATATAGCCCATGGTCTTGTTGAATTCTTCTTCCGACGGCAGGCTGGATTCGAGGCGTGAGGTGAGCGAGTTCTCGAGTTTGGCGACACGCTCCTCCAGCGCCTTCACCTGACCCTGCATCCGGTCCATTTCATCCTGAACCACGCTGCGTTCGTCCGCGGCCATGCGGCAGACAAGCTGGCCGGACTGTTCGCGGCAGGTCGACATCGCGCCGGTGACCGTATCCATGCGCACATAGCCATCGCCGGTCTTTTCCAGCCGGTAGCGCTCGGCATCGCCCTCCGCCGAGGCGGGCGCGCAAAGCAGGCCGAAGAGGGGCAGGGAAATCAGGATGCGGCCACGCATGAGGAAACTCCTTCCGGCCGGAACAGTGCAAGTCTTCAGGCCTACAACGCCGGTCCCGGCATAAGGTTCACCATGCCCGAAACGGGGATGGACGCACAGGCGCACTTTCCACCGCGCAAGCTTGGCGCTATAGCCCGCTCATGTCGAGCTTCATCTACAAGATCGTTCCGCAGAGCCTGTGGCGCGAGGCTGAGCGTACCGGAACCTTCACCGGCGCGCCGGTGGATATTGCCGACGGCTATATCCATTTTTCCACGGCCGCGCAGGTGCGCGAGACGGCCTCGAAGCACTTCGCCGGGCAGGACGACCTGCTGCTGGTGGCAGTGCATGGCGTGGCGCTCGGGGATGCCCTGCGCTGGGAACCCTCGCGCGGCGGTGCTCTTTTCCCGCATCTTTACACAGCCCTTCCCGTCGGTGCGGCATTGTGGGTCCGTCCGCTGCCGCTGGCTCCGGACGGGCAACACCTCTTTCCCGAACTGGAGACGGCATGAGCCTGACGGATGCGATCGGCAGGAAGCTGCTGTTCTCCCTCGATCCGGAAACCGCGCATGGCGTTTCCATCACAGCCCTGCGCTGCGGGCTGCCGGTCGGGTGCAAGTCGCGGCATGACGAGCGCCTGCGGGTCAGGCTGTGCGGGCTGGACTTTCCCAATCCGCTGGGCATGGCTGCCGGTTACGACAAGAACGCCGAGGTTCCGGATGCGCTGCTTGGCCTTGGCTTCGGCTTTGCCGAGGTCGGCACCGTCACCCCGCTGGCACAGCCCGGCAATCCGCGCCCGCGCATCTTTCGCCTGACGGCGGACGATGCCGTGATCAACCGGCTGGGCTTCAACAATGAAGGCCATGACGCGGCGCTGCGCCGGCTGGAAGCCCGCAAGGCGCGCGCCGGTATCGTCGGCGTCAACATCGGCGCCAACAAGGACAGCGCCGACCGCATCGCCGATTACGAGCTCGGCGTGAAGCGCTTCGCGCCGCTGGCATCCTATCTCACCGCCAATATTTCCTCGCCCAACACGCCGGGCCTGCGCAACATGCAGGCGCGCGAGCAGCTTGCAGAACTGCTTTCGCGGGTGATGGCCGCGCGCGAGGCTGCTGCTGCACGACCTCCGGTCTTTCTCAAGATCGCGCCCGATCTGGTCGAGGCGGAACTGGAGGACATCGCCGCCGAGGTTCTGGCGAGCGGCATCGACGGGGTGATCGTCTCCAACACCACCATTTCGCGCCCGCCCCTGAAAAGCGGCGCGGTGGCCGCGGAAACCGGCGGCCTGTCGGGCAAGGTGCTGTTCGGGCGCTCGACCACCGTGCTGGCCAGGATGCGCCGGCTGCTCGGGCCGGAAATCGCCATCGTCGGCGTCGGCGGCGTGGATTCGGCTGAGACGGCGCTGGAAAAAATCCGCGCCGGTGCCGATCTCGTCCAGCTCTATACGGGCATGATCTTTGCCGGCCCTTCGCTGCCGGGCCGTGTCGTATCCGGCATGAGCGCCGCGCTTGAGCGCGAGGGCGTTGGCTCTGTGCGCGACCTTCGTGACAGCGCGCTTGACCAATGGGCCGCGAAGCCCCTGTGAAGCGACGGCTTGCTCCGGAATTGCCCTGACCGTCAGTCCGTCAGCCGCCCGAGGCGAATGTCGCGCGCTCGCGCCGGGGCAGCATGGCAAGCAGCCCCAGCCCCCGCATCAGCAGGAACAGATGCAAGGCGATCCACAGACCGTGATTGCCGAAAACGGGAGTCAGCGCGACCATGGCAAGGGCGAATGCCGCGAGGGACAGCAGCATCGTGTTGCGCATGTCGGAGGACCACGTCGCCCCAATGAACACGCCGTCGAGTTCAAAAGCCAGCACGGCGCTCATGGCCGTGAAGGCCGCCCATGGCAGGAAGATACTGGCGACTTCGCGCACATCCTCGGCCGTGGTGAGCAGGGCGACCAGATCGTTTCCCCAGATGTAAAGGGCTGCGGTGGCAACGCCGGCGAGCACGAAGCCCCATATGGCGCACAGCTTTACCGCAAGGCGGAACGCGTTGCGGTCGCGTGCGCCCACGGCACGGCCGGTGAGTTGTTCGGCGGCGGTGGCGAAGCCGTCCAGAAAGAAGGAGGTGGTGAGGAAGAAATTCATCAGCACGGCATTTGCGGCCAGCGTCACCGTACCGAACTGGGCGCCCTGGCGGGCAAACAGCGCAAAGGTCGCCAGAAGCGCGAAGGAGCGGATCATGATGTCGCGGTTGAGCGACAGCATGCGGGTGATGGCGGCAATGTCGGCGATCCGCGAAAGGCTGATGCGGTCCTGCCTGCGAAACCGCGTGAGCACGATCGCCATCCCGGCCAGCACGGCGGTCAGCTCGCCGCCGACCGTGCCCCAGGCGATGCCGGCAACGTTCCAGCCGAGATACAACCCCAGCACCAGTGAGAAGATAACGTGGGTGCCGTTGAGCAGGATTTGCAGGCCAAGCGCGGTCCTGCCCTCGCCGCGTCCCAGAAGATAACCCAGCACGGCATAGTTGATGAGGGCGAAGGGCGCGCCCACGAGACGGATGCGCACATAAGTTTCGAGCGCGGAACTGACTTCCGGCTCGGCATCGAGAAACCGGATGCCGCCGGCCGCGATGAGCGGCGCCAGAACGGTGATGGCGAGACCGATCATCACCGCGATGAAGAAGGCGCGCCAGAACACGGCCTGCTCTTCGCCCCGGTCCGCGGCGCCGAAGGCCTGCGCAACGAGGCCGGTCGTGCCGGAGCGCAAAAAATTCATCGTGGTGAAAACCACATCAATGACCAGCGCACCGGCGGCCAGACCGCCAAGCAGCGCCGCATTGCCATACTGGCCGATGATCGCCGTATCGGTGAGACCGAGCAACGGCGTCGTCATGTAGGCCAGCGTCATCGGCACAGCGATGGCGAGCACCGTGCGGTTGGACACGATGAAGGTCTCGGCCGGGAGCGTTTGGGCCGGGACGGCCTGCGCCGGCGGGGGTGGCTTCGTGTTCACAGCCGGCTAGACTCCGCCCGCGCCGTTGCTATTTGCGGTAATTGGCGATCCGGATCAGCAGGAAGGCCGGAATCACGATCGCCGCTCCCAGCAACACATAGCCGAGCACGCGATCGATGGCGCGGAAGCCGAGGTTCCAGATGTCGAGGAAGAAGTTGCGGATGCCCATGACGATGTCATAGGGCGACCAGCCAAAGGCGCTCATCACCAGACCGACGAGGAAGGAGACGACGAGCAGCTTGAGAAGGACGCGCATCGGCGAATCGCCGAGAAAGCGGGCAAGGGCGGACACGACATTCTCCTTCCGATCCGTTCGTTTCTGAAATAGGCAACGGACGGCGAGGCTGCAAGCAAAACCATGCCGGGGTTTTACCCTCAATGAAGGCAGGCAGGGCAAACGCTTTGTGATTGCGGGGCGAGCCCCGCGCATGCTAACGAAGCGCTGCGCGGGTATGATGTAATGGTAGCCTGTCAGCTTCCCAAGCTGAACGCGCGGGTTCGATTCCCGCTACCCGCTCCAGGCTCCCGGTTTTTCTGATCTCAGTATTGCCCGCGATAGTAGCGATCGTCGCATTCGGCGACATAGACGCGTCCGTCAGGCGCCTGATAACGGCACATCTGGCGATCGCCCGGCTGCGGGCCGCCCGAGGTCGCCACAACCGCACCCAGAAGCGCACCGGCGCCGGCGCCGATCAGCGTGCTCTTGGTGTCGCGGCCGATGGCCTGGCCGACAAGCGCGCCACCCGCGCCGCCGAGTGCCGCGCCCGTGGTTGCGCGCTGCTGCTGCGGCGTCTGCGAGCAACCGGCAAGGCCGATCGTCAGCGCCACGGCACCCATGGCCGCGAATTTCATGATGTTCATGTTTTCCATCTCCTTGTCTGCCAAGCCGTGACTTAGAATGCATATCCAAGATGAACGCAACCTGACCATGGCGGGTTCCGTTTCGTCGATTTTTCTCCGCGCATGGATGGTACAGAACGGAAAACGGCACCCGCGCGATGCGCGAGTGCCGTCCTCCGGAATTCTGAAACAGCATTCGGTCAGAAAGTGCCGCTCAGCGAGATGTAGTAGCTTCTTCCCGGTTCGTTATAGGTGTTGGCGCCTTCGCCGGTCCGCAGGAGCTTCTTGTCGAACAGGTTCTTGATGCCGGCACTGAACTTGAAGTTTTCGTTAGCCTTGAAATCAAAGCCTGTGTTCACGATCGTATAGGCTTCCCGCTCGGACAGCCCGACGCCGGTAATGGGGCTGTTGCCGTATCCGGAAGATCTCGTTGCAGGCTTGATCTTGCCGTAATGCGTGGCTGACAGCATGAGCGCCAGCTTTTCTGAAGCCTGCCATTCCAGCGAGGTGTTGATCGTATAGTCCGGGATCAGCGAGTAGGGCTGTCCCCGGCTGTTGCGGGATTCGATCATCTTGGTGAAGTTCGTCGACCAGGTCAGGTTGTCCAGAACAGGAACCGACAGGTTTCCTTCCAGCCCCTGAATGACGCCAGGCCCGCCATTTTCCCAGCGATAGACGTAGTTGTCATAATATCCGCCGAGCCGATTGTTCCAGATATTGTGAAAGATCCCGTAGATCGTGTCGCCCGTGGTTATCTTGTTCTTGTAGTCGTTATGGAAATAGGTGATGCCAGCGTTCCAGCCTGCAACATTCGTGTAGTTGATGCCGATCTCCTTGTTGACGCTGATCTCGGGATCGAGGTCCTCGTTGCCGAGAATATAGCAGGGTCCCTGTCCGGGAGGGCAGCCGCCGCCGGCGCTGTTATAGATATAGTTCGGGTTGGTCTGGAACAGGTTCGGTGCCTTGAACGGCCTTGCAATGCCCCCTTTGATCGTGATGTCGTCGGTGAGTTTCCATGATGCATTGAGGCTTGGGCTCGCATTGAAGCCAAACTTGTCATGGTAATCGAAACGAACCGCCGGAGTGACGATCCAGTCGTCTCCGACCAGAATGTTGTCCTCGAAATAGATGCCGACCATGTTTGCGGAACTGCTTGTCGGACGATCGCCGGGTGTAAGCGGCACGCCCACATCTCCGGGAAGCGCCTGCCCGATGGAGATCGAGGCCGGATCGTCAAAGAATTCCCCCCTGTATTCCACGCCGACCGTCATTTTCTGATCGTAGACAAGCGTTACGGGAATGTTGAATTCGGAACGTGCCGAAACAACGTCGAGCGTTGATTCCACTCGCTGGGGCCCGTCGCCGCTGGTGATGATGGTGCCCTCACCGCCGCCGGTATTGCCCTCCTGGAACCGGTTGTTGAGCGTGCGCTCCCACTGAATGTAGCTGTCGGAATCGCCGAAACCATATTGCCCCGCATGGGTTGCCGACAGCGTCGTGCGAGTCATCCGGTTGGTTTCTTCGCCCTTGCGGGCGATCTCCTGAAGGACCTCGCTGGACGTGCCGCCGAACAGGGTATCTCCGGCATATTTGTTGCCCTGACGGCTCAATCCCGCTTCAAAATCCAGACGGTGATCCGGATTGACCTGCCAGCTCAGCAGTCCCTTCAGGTCCTTGTTGACGACGCCTTCGCGGCCGGCCGGGTTCATGGTGACCACCTTGTTGCCGTTGCGGTCCACCGTCTCCGTGCCGGGGCCGTTGATGTCGAGATCATCGGGATCTGTAACGCTGATATTGCCGTATATGCGATAGGAAAGAGCGTCGCTCAGCGGGCCTGAGGCAACGACATTCGCCCGCCTGTTGCCGCCCTCCCGGGAATCCTCCGGAACATTTGCGTAAGTGGTTACGCTGACCGATTTTTCCGTAGCGCGCTTGGTGATGATGTTCACCACGCCGCCTGATGCGCCCGATCCGTAACGGGCGGCTGCCGGGCCGCGCAGCACCTCGATACGCTCGATCGCTTCTGCTGGAACCCAGTTGGAATCGCCGCGTGTATCGCGCTCGCCGCCGAAGCTGAAGCGGACGGAGTTGCGCGAAAGAACCGGCTTGCCGTCGATAAGGATGAGGGTGTTCTCAGGCCCCATGCCGCGGATGTCGATCTGGCGCTGATTGCCACGGTTACCGGTGGTGGTGTTTCCGGTCAGGTTGACGCCGGGCATCTTGCGGATGATTTCCGAAATATCGTTGGCTGGCGGCGACTTTTCGATGTCCTCGGCCGAGATGTTGGAAACGCCCGGCGCCTGTTTGGTTTGCTCGCCCGCCGAAAGCACCACAACCTCGTTGAGAACGATGGTTCCGGCTTGTTCTTTCCTGGCCTTTTCCTTTTCTTCCTTGGTTTTTGAGCCTGCTGTCTGCGCATGTGCCGAGAGCAGGCTGACGGACATCAGCAGGCCAATAGCCGTAGCTGTCCGGAAAGCTCTGTGGAAATTCATTGCGGTGTCCCTCACTTCGCTGTCGGCCAACAGGCACCGGCCCTCCACGAGGATTTCTCCTGCGGCTGGTCGGCTGACTGGCTGAAGTGGAAGATGAGTGCGCTGTCGGCTTGTGTGATGCCGATGCGACTGGCTTGTTCAGTATCTGGTCATTCGCATCCAGCACACGTCATCCAGGCGCAAGCGCCTGTTTGACGACCCCCTTTAACCATCTCTCTCACATGAAAGAGATAGGTGTATAAAACATGACTACAAGAGTCATGTTTTCCGTATAAGGCTTGCTTTCCGTCAGGAGAAGGGGTGTCTGTGATCCGGCAAAACATCCCGGGGAATGTGTGGCAAAAAGGCCGCAGCGGTATGCTGCGGCCTTTGTTCATGGCGTTGTCGGATCGCTTCAGGTCTCAATAGATGTCGAAGTCGAAATACTTGGCCTGAACCTTCTTGTAGGTGCCGTCCGCGACGATGGCGTCGATGGCGGCGTTGAGCTTTTCGCGCAGCTCATTGTCGCCCTTGCGGACGGCAATGCCGGTTTCCAGCTCAGTTCCTTCCACGTCGCCGATCAGCTTGCAGCAGGCGCCGTCATCCGAGTTTTTCAGCCAGTCGGTCATGACGAACTTGTCGGAGACGACGGCATCGAGACGGCCATTGAGCAGATCCTGCACGGCTTCCTCCTGCGTCGGGTAGAGCTTCACGTCGGCTCCGGCCTTGGCATAGTGATCCTGCGCATAGATCGCCTGCGTGGTGGCGGCCTGTGCGCCCACGGCCTTGCCGGAAAGCGCTTCCGGCGTGGTGCCGGTGAGATCGCTGTCCTTGGGTGCTGCGACGGCCAGTGGCGTCACATAGTATTTATTGGTGAAGTCGACCTGTTCCTTGCGCTCATCTGTAATCGACATGGAGGCGACGATGGCGTCGAACTTGCCGGCCTGAAGGGCGGGAATGATGCCATCCCAGTCCTGTACGACGAATTCGCACTCGGCCTTCATCTGCTCGCAGAGCGCCCTGGCGATATCGACGTCGAAGCCTTCGAGCTTGCCGTCGGCAGTCAGGGTGTTGAAGGGCGGGTAGGCGCCTTCGGTGCCGATCTTGATCTTGCCGCCCTCCTGTGCTGCCGCCTGCCCGGCAACAAGGGCGATCACGGCTGCCGTTGCGACGCCTGTGAGCCATCCGGAAATACGCATTGTGTACCTCTTCCCAAAAAATCTCAGGCCCCCTTTGGCCTGAATGCAGCCAAGCACAGCAATCGGCTTGTTACAAGCCGAAAGCTTTAAGACCAAAGCAGTTCTTCTCCTGACGAAACGTCAGGCGTTGCTGCGGAAATGCTTGGAAAGTTTCAGGCCCTGCGCCTGATAATTGGAGCCGAGATCTGTTCCATAGAGTGCCTGGGGACGGCGCAGCATGTGCTCGTAGACCAGCCGGCCGACTGTCTGGCCGTGGTCGAGGATGAAAGGCACTTCATGGCTGCGCACCTCAAGCACGGCGCGGCTGCCGGTGCCGCCGGCGGCCGAATGACCAAAGCCAGGGTCGAAGAAGCCCGCGTAATGCACGCGGAACTCGCCCACCAGCGGATCGAAGGGCGTCATCTCGGCCGCGTGCAGCGGCGGCACATGTACGGCTTCGCGGCTGACCAGAATGTAGAATTCGTCCGGATCAAGCACGAGGTCGGCCGCGCCGCGATTGTAGAGCGGCTCCCAGAAATCGAGCACGTCATGGGCGGCGCGGCGGTCGACGTCGATGAGGCCCGTGTGGTGCTTGGCCCGGTAGCCGATCAGCCCGCTGGCATCGCCCTTGAGGTCGATGGACAGCGCGATGCCGCCGCCGGAAATATTGGGCTGATCGGATGCGACGAGCGTTTCGTCACGATGCAGGGCGTGCAGCTCGTCTTCGGAAAGAAGCGCATTGCCGGTCCGGAAACGGATCTGCGACAGGCGCGAGCCGGTGCGGGCGACGATGGGGAAGGTGCGCGGGCTCACTTCCAGATAGAGCGGACCCTGATAGCCGGCGGCGATCTTGTCGAATTCGGCGCCATGATCAGTCATCACGCGGGTGAAGATGTCGAGCCGGCCGGTCGAGCTCTTCGGGTTTGCCGAGGCCGAGATGTCGGCGGGCAGGGCCAGCCTTTCCAGAAGCGGAACGATGTAGACGCAACCTGTTTCCAGAACGGCGCCCGCCGTCAGGTCGATCTCGTGCAGTTGCAGGCGGTCGAGCTTGTCGGCGACGCTGTGGCCGGGGCCGGGCAGAAAGGAAGCGCGCACGCGCAGCGCCTTCTCACCAAGCCGCAGGTCGAGGCTGGCCGGCTGGATCTGGTCGGCATCGAGCGCGCGCGGCGTGCTCAGCGCGCCGCTTTCGAACAAAGCTGCGATGTCCTGATCGGGAAGAATGCCTGTCTGACGCACAATACGCTCCCGGCCGTGGAATGGGGCCAATGATCGAAAATGTCTTAAACATACGGCCAATTGACGCAAGACCGGGGGAGGTTTAAAGGAAGGCTTATCCCGTGGTGATTTGGCCGGTCGGCTTGCAGCCACGTTAAACAAGTCGCTAAAGGACCGTCGGGCTCATAGGCCGTCTGTACCGGTTGCGACTTTCGCGACCGGTTTTTTGTTGTTCGGAAGAGAGCCATGACATCAGACAAGACACGTAACTGGAGACCCCGTACCACCCTGGTGCATGGCTCGACCCTCAGGTCGCAGTTCGGCGAGATGTCGGAGGCGATCTTCCTCACGCAGGGCTATGTCTATGACACGGCCGAATCCGCCGAGGCCCGTTTCAAGGGCGAAGTGCCCGGCTTCATCTATTCGCGCTATGCCAACCCCACCGTCGACATGTTCGAAAAGCGCATGTGCCAGCTGGAAGGGGCGGAGGATGCCCGCGCGACCGCATCGGGAATGGCCGCGGTCGCCACCGCGATCCTGTGCAGCCTGAAGGCGGGCGACCACATCGTTGCGGCGCGCGCCCTGTTCGGCTCCTGCCGCTGGGTGATCGATACGCTGGCGCCGCGCTACGGCATCGAGGCCACGCTGGTCGACGGCAAGGACATCGCCAACTGGGAACAGGCGGTGCGCCCCAACACCAGGCTGTTCTTCCTCGAAAGCCCGACCAATCCGACGCTGGAGGTCATCGACATCGCCGCCGTCGCGGCTCTGGCCAATTCCATCGGCGCGCGGCTTGTCGTCGACAACGTCTTCGCCACGCCCCTGCTGCAGCGGCCGCTGGACCTCGGCGCCCATGTCGTCGTCTATTCCGCCACCAAGCACATTGACGGGCAGGGACGGTGTCTGGGCGGCATCATCCTGTCCGACAAGGAATGGATCGACGAAAACCTGCACGATTATTTCCGCCATACAGGGCCCTCGATGTCGCCCTTCAATGCATGGACCCTGCTGAAGGGGCTGGAGACGCTGTCGGTGCGCGTCGACCAGCAGATGCGCTCCGCCGCTCGCATCGCCGATTTTCTGGCGCAGTCGCCACAGATCGAACGTGTCGTCTATCCTGGCCGCCCCGACCATCCGCAGGCCGATATCATCGCCCGGCAGATGTCGGGCGGCTCGACCCTGATCTGCCTCGACGTCAAGGGCGGCAAGGAAGCAGCCTTCGCCTTCCAGAATGCGCTGGATATCGTGCTGATCTCGAACAATCTGGGCGATGCCAAGAGCCTCATCACGCATCCGGCCACCACCACGCACAAGAACCTCAGCGACGAAGCCCGCGCCGAAGGCGGGATCGGACCGGGAACGCTGCGCCTGTCGATCGGCCTGGAAGATACGGACGATCTGCTGGAGGACATCGGGCAGGCCCTGTCGCGTGCTGGCTCATAGCGCTGGCAAGGCTTGACCTGACGGTTTCGCAGGCCAATTCTCCGTATGGAATATCGCGCTTCCCCCCTCCCCCCGGGGGAGGCGCGGGGGAGGCGCGCGAAAGCTTCCGGGAGATGCGGATCATGTACAGCGCCACCACGCGCAACATAGAGGTACGGGTCAGGCCGTTCTATCTGGAGGAACGGTCGGACCCCTCCGGCGGCCGTTATGTGTGGGGCTATCGGGTAACGATCCGGAACCACTCGCCCGAGTTCGTGCAGCTCATGTCACGCCATTGGCTCATAACCGACGGTGCAGGGCGTATCGAAGAGGTTCGCGGCGCCGGCGTCGTTGGCGATCAGCCGGAACTCAATCCGGGCGATAGCTACGAATATACATCCGGATGCCCGCTCACCACGCCGTCGGGGTTCATGGCGGGTACCTACACGATGCGCACGGCGCGGGGTGAAACCTTCGACGTCGTCATCCCACCTTTTTCCCTCGATCTCCCGGACGAACGCCGCACGGTCAACTGACGGATGGAAAAAAAGCGGAAGCCTTTCTTCCGCCCCCTGATCCGATGGTCCGGCACCGATGGTCAGGTGCCTGCCGGCAGGAAGTCGGCCGGTTCGAAGTCATAGGCCTTCGAGCAGAACTGGCATTCGACACGGATGCGCCCGTCTTCGACGCTGTCCTGTATTTCCTCGACGGTGAAGCCGCGCAGCATGCCCTCGATCCGCTCCTGCGAGCAGGAGCAGCGGTCGGCGACCGCCGCGCTCTCGAACACGCGCACGCCATGCTCGTGGAACAGCCGGTAAAGCAGGCGTTCCGCCCCAACGGTCGGATCGATGAGTTCGGTGGGCTCCACCGTGGCAAGCAGGGCCAGAAGCTCCTGCCAGGCGTCGTCCTGCGGATGGTCGCCACCCTTGCTGTCATCGCCGTCGCCGCCGTTCAGGTCAGGCATGCGCATCCGTTCGGGCGCCTGCGGCAGGAACTGGGCGAACAGGCCGCCCGCCCGCCAGCGCTCCTCGCCACCTGCGAACACCTGCCTCGCAACCGCCAGCCTGAGATCGGTCGGGATCTGCTCCGACTGGCGGAAATAGACGCGCGCGGCTTCTTCCAGCGTGATGCCGTCCAGCGCCACGATGCCCTGATAGCGCTGCATGTGCTCGCCCTGATCGATGGTCAGCGCCAGCACGCCGGAGCCGAGCAGGCTGATTTCGTCGACCTTGCCTTCGGCTTCCAGCACGGCCACCCGCTCCGCATCGAATTTTGCGTAGGCGCGCAGCGCATCCGGCGTGCTGAAATCGGCAACCAGCATGTCCACGGGTCCGTCCGTGCGGGTCTGCAGGATGAACTTGCCCTGAAACTTCAGCGAGGTGCCAAGCAGAACCGTCAGCACGCAGGCCTGCGCCAGCAGCCGGGCGACCGGTTCGGGATAGGCATGGCGCGTCAGTATGGCGTCCAGCATGGCGCCAAGCTGCACGGTGCGGCCGCGCACGTCGAGGGCGGAGACCTCGAAGGGCACGACATGGTCGTCGCCTGCATGGCCGAATTCGCCAAGCTTAACGTCGCGGGGCTTTGGATCTTGTCCGGTCACTCGAATGGATTCCAGCATGGCTTGTCTCCGGCCACAGGCCATGCCTTCACGCGGAAAGGCCGGCCCGGCATCGTCTTGTTGTGGGATGGTGCGCCGGAGATAGGCACCGTCCCCCGCTTATTCAAGCAGCGCGCTCGGCACCGAGGCACCAGGCCAGAATCGCCTTCTGGGCGTGGAGCCGGTTCTCGGCCTCGTCGAACACCACCGAATTCGGTCCGTCGATCACCTCGTCGGTCACTTCCTCGCCACGGTGGGCGGGCAGGCAGTGCATGAACAGCGCGTCGGGCTTTGCTCTGGACATGAGCTGCGCATTGACCTGATAGGGCAGGAACACGTTCTGGCCACGGGCGCGGTGCTCCTGGTTCATCGATACCCAGGAATCGGTCACCACGCAGTCGACGCCGTCCACGGCCTCTTCGGCGGTCGGGAAGAAGGTTACGCTGGCGCCATTGGTGCGGGACCAGTCCACATATTCCTGCATCGGTTCGCTGCCCTGCGGCACGGCGACGTTGACGTTGAAGGAGAAGCGGGCAGCCGCCTCCATCAGCGAATGCAGCACATTGTTGCCGTCGCCCGTCCAGGCGAAGGTGCGCCCGGCAACCGGCCCGCGGTGCTCCTCGAAGGTGAGCAGGTCGGCCATGATCTGGCAGGGGTGAGTGTCGTCGGTCAGCGCATTGATGACCGGCACGCTGGCGTTTTCGGTGAGCTCGATCAGCCGCTGATGCGCGGTGGTGCGGATCATGATCGCATCGACATAGCGCGACAGCACCTTGGCGGTGTCGGCGATCGTCTCGGAGCGGCCAAGCTGCATCTCGGTGCCGGTCAGCATGATCGTCTCGCCGCCAAGCTGGCGCATGCCGACATCGAACGACACGCGGGTGCGCGTCGAGGGCTTGTCGAAGATCATGGCCAGAACCCTGCCCTCCAGCGGGCGGGAGCGTTCACCGGCCTTGAGACGCGCTTTTCGCTTCGCCGCATCGTCCAGCATGGTGCGCAGATCCGGCGCAGAGATAGTGGAGAGGTCGGTGAAGTGGCGCAGGCTCATATGTGGCTTCCAATCACTTTGCTTCTGCGGGGGCATTTGCCAGACTGGCGACGCTGGCGCGGATGCGGGAAAGCCCTTCCTGGATTTCCGCTTCCGTCAGCGTCAGCGGCGGCAGCAGGCGGATGACATTGTCGCCGGCCGGAACCGCAAGCAGCTTGTGCTGGCGCAGGGCCGTGTTGACCTCGCCAGCGGGAACAACGCACTTCAGGCCAAGCATCAGGCCGGTGCCGCGGATGTTCTCGATTACGCCCGGAAACTCGTCGCATATGGCCGCAAGGCCCTGCTTGAAGAGAAGCGCCTTGTGCTGGACCTCTTCAAGGAAGCCGTCCGCCAGCACCACGTCGAGCACCGCATTGCCAACGGCCATGGCCAGCGGATTACCGCCGAAGGTGGTGCCGTGCACGCCGGCTGTCATGCCCTTGGCGGCTTCTTCGGTCGCCAGGCATGCGGCCAGCGGGAAACCGCCGCCGATACCCTTGGCGATCGCCAGCACATCGGGAGCAACTCCGCTCCATTCATAGGCGAAGAGCTTGCCGGTCCGGCCTATGCCGCACTGGACCTCATCGAAGATCAGCAGGAGGCCGTGCCTGTCGCACAGTTCGCGCATGCGCTTCAGAGACTGCGTCGACAGCGGGCGGATGCCGCCTTCGCCCTGAACGGGCTCGACCAGAATGGCGGCGGTTTCAGGCGTGATCGCCTTTTCCAGCGCTTCCATGTCATCGAACGGCACCTGATCGAAGCCGTCCGCCTTGGGGCCGAAGCCTTCCAGATATTTCTGCTGTCCGCCGGCCGCGATGGTGGCGAGCGTGCGCCCGTGGAAGGCGCCCTCGAAGGTGATGGTGCGGTAGCGCTCGGGCTGGCCGTTGGCGTAATGGTAGCGCCGCGCCGTCTTGATCGCGCATTCCAGAGCTTCAGCACCGGAATTGGCGAAGAAGACCTTGTCGGCGAAGCTGGCCTCAGTCAGCCGTTCGGCCAGCCGTGTCTGCTCGGGGATCTCATAGAGATTGGAAAGGTGCCAGAGCTTGCCGGCCTGTTCGGTGAGCGCTGCAACCAGATGCGGGTGGCTGTGGCCCAGCGAGTTGACGGCAATGCCGGCGGCGAGATCGAGATAGCGCTCGCCCTTGTCGGTCACCAGCCACGAGCCTTCGCCGCGCTCGAACACCAGGGGTATACGGGCGAATGTATCGTAAAGCGCCGAGCCGCTCATTATTTCTCCCCCGGACCGGAAACTAAAAAGCCGCCATGCGGCGGCTCCAAGCGCTTATCATGATTCAAGGGCAGACTGTCAATGGAAAGGTCGTTTCACGAAGCCCTTTCAGTCCGCCGGTTCCGCGGCGTCATTTCGGCTTGAAAACGGGTCAAGTTGGGGAAAACCCTAAAAACTGATTCGGGTTCTGGCCGGGACTCTTGTCACCGAGTCCATGCATATTGTAATCATGGGCCGGAAATAACCAGATTTCGTGCGGCTATTCCAATCATCCACATAGATGTGGTGCCCGACCGGCTTTTGCCGGAACGGAGAGGGAGTCCGGGAGCCGCGCGATGCAAAGGAGTGCAGTCTTATGAACTGGACTGACGAGCGCGTAGAACTGTTGAAAAAATTGTGGGCCGAAGGGCTGAGCGCCAGTCAGATCGCGGCGCAGCTTGGCGGCGTCAGCCGCAATGCGGTGATCGGCAAGGTGCATCGCCTGAAGCTGTCTGGCCGCGGCCGCACGACGGCTGCTCCTGCCCGCCAGAAGAAGGCATCTTCGGCGCCTGCCGCGTCCAAGCCGGTTCGTGCCGCCGCTCCGGCGCGCAGCGCTGCCCCGACCATCGGTGCGACCGCATTGCAGGTTCAGTTCGATGCCGAGCCGGTTGCGCGCCAGCAGTTGCGCTCTTCCGACAATGTCGTGGTGCCGATCTCGCGCCGCCTCGACCTGACGCAGCTCACCGAGCGCACCTGCAAGTGGCCGAACGGCGACCCGCTTTCGGAAGACTTTCATTTCTGCGGAAATGAGGCCGGAGAATCCGGGCCTTACTGCGCCTATCATGCAAGGCTGGCTTTCCAGCCGGCTTCCGAACGCCGGCGCGCCTGCTGATCTCTTTCTCTTCCCGGATTTTCATGATGTATTCCGAAGGCTCCGGTTCAACCGGAGCCTTCTTTGCTTCCGGGTTTTGACCCGGCCCGAAAGGTTCAGGCTCTCCTCGCGCATCTGCGGCGGCCGACAGGGTGGACAAATTGTCCGGCCCAAAAGGACAATTTGTCCATAGACGATTCCTCTCAGTCGATAAGCATTTGAAATCATTGGCGCCGCCCAACTGGCACGGCCATTGCTTGGTATTTGCCGGCAATGGAACGGGAGGGATGTGCATAAGGCCGGCTGCCCTGGGGCAGGAGCCGGCAGCGCCGCACAGGCAAAGCGGCGCGCAGGAAGAGGGGGCATCGGACCGCAAAGCAGCGTCCGCATTCGGATTGTTCCGATGCCTGTCAGTGGTTGGGAGCGCGTCGGCGTCCATCAGCGGACGCAAGGCGCGCCCGGGTAACAGCAGGACGACGCACGGACAGGATCCGGCGGGACGGAGGAGGTCTTCATGTCCACGGCAAGTGAAACATTTACAGGCGATGTCGGGATACTCGACAAGGAGCGCATCGTCGCTCAGCCGGGCTTCAACAGGTGGCTGGTGCCGCCGGCCGCGCTCGGCATACATCTTTGCATCGGCATGGCCTACGGCTTCAGCGTGTTCTGGCTGCCGCTGTCTCGCGCCATCGGCGTCAGCCAGCCCGTCGTCTGCGCCGACATGAGCCTGATCTCGGCTCTCTTCACCACAAGCTGCGACTGGCGCGTGTCGGATCTCGGCTGGATGTACACGCTGTTCTTCGTGCTTCTGGGCTGCTCGGCCGCGATCTGGGGCGGCTGGCTTGAGAAGGTGGGGCCGCGCAAGGCAGGCTTCGTCTCGGCCATGTGCTGGTGCGGCGGCATGGTACTGGCCGCCATCGGCATCATCACCCATCAGCTCTGGCTGATGTGGCTGGGCGCGGGCGTCATCGGCGGCATTGGTCTGGGCCTCGGCTATATCTCGCCCGTTTCGACGCTCATCAAGTGGTTCCCCGACCGGCGCGGCATGGCGACCGGCATGGCCATCATGGGCTTTGGCGGCGGCGCCATGATCGGCGCTCCGCTGGCCGACATCCTGATGAACCACTTCCAGTCCGACACGTCCGTGGGCGTGTGGCAGACCTTCCTCGTCATGGCCGCGATCTACTTCGTGTTCATGATGGGCGGTGCCTTCGGCTACCGCATCCCGCCGAACGGCTGGAGGCCGGAAGGCTGGACCCCGCCGGCATCGGCGAAGCAGAGCATGATCACCACGCGCCATGTGCATCTGCGCGATGCGCACAAGACCCGCCAGTTCTGGCTGATCTGGATCGTGCTGTGCATGAACGTGTCCGCCGGCATCGGCGTCATCGGCATGTCGTCGCCGATGCTGCAGGAAATCTTCGGTGGCCGCCTCATCGGCCTGCCCGAGCTTTCCTTCACCGAACTGGACAACAGCCAGCGCGCGGCCATCGCTGCCATCGCGGCCGGTTTCGCCGGGCTTCTGTCGCTGTTCAACATCGGCGGGCGCTTCTTCTGGGCGTCGCTCTCCGACAAGCTCGGCCGCAAGAACACCTATTATACGTTCTTCATTCTGGGCATCGTGCTCTATGCGATGGCGCCCACGGCGGCAGGCATGGGCAACCAGGTGCTGTTCGTCAGCATCTTCTGCATCATCCTGTCCATGTATGGCGGCGGCTTCGCCACCGTTCCCGCCTATCTGGCCGACATCTTCGGCACTCAGTTCGTCGGCGCCATCCATGGCCGGTTGCTGACCGCATGGGCAACCGCCGGCATCCTCGGCCCGGTCGTGGTGAACTACATCCGTGAGTTCCAGATCGCCGCCGGCGTGCCCCGCGAGCAGGTCTACGACTTCACCATGTACATTCTGTGCGGCATGCTCGTCATCGGCCTCATCGCCAACATGATGGTCCGGCCGCTTGAAGCGAAGTGGTACATGTCGGACGAGGAAGTCGCCAGCCTGCAGGCAAAGACTGCGGCAGCCAATGCGGGGCCGACCGGTTCCTTCGGCATCGGCAAGGGCGGCTTCGACGCAAAGGCGGCATTCGCCTGGGCGGTCGTCGGTATCCCGATCCTGTGGGGTGTGTGGGTGACGCTGGAGAAGACGGCAGCCCTGTTCGGCTGATCCGAACGGCCGATCCCGGCGCGGTGATTTCGCGCCGGGATCGCATGTTGAGAGAACGCGCCTTGCGCCGGGGGATTTCCGCTTTCTCCGAACTGCGGAAAAGCTCCAACCCATTGTTCCGCTGCAATTCCGCTTCGCGCTTTTGCCGGAATTGCTCTGGCCATCAGGTGGGAAGCGATGCTGGTCGAACGGCTGGAACTGTTCATGGTTCTGGCGAGGGAGGAGCATTTTGGCCGTGCCGCCGAGCAATGCGGCGTCACGCAGCCCACCTTGTCCTTCGCCATCAAGCAGCTTGAGCAAATGCTGGGGGTGATGCTCGTCGAGCGCGGCTCGCGCTTTCGCGGGCTGACGCCGGAGGGCAGGCAGGTGCTGGCCTGGGCCCGGCGCATCGTCTCCGACACGCGCTCGCTGCAGGAGGAAATGCGCGCCGCGCGCGCCGGGCTTTCCGGGCGCCTGCGCATCGCGGCCATTCCGACCGCGCTCGCCATCGTCGCTGGCATCACCACGCCTTTTCACGAAAAGCATCCCGGCGTCAGCTTCTCCGTGCTGTCGCGCACCTCGGTCGAGATCCTGTCGATGCTTGGCAATTTCGATATCGATGCCGGCATCACCTATATTGACCATGAGCCGCTGGGCAACGTCATCACCGTGCCGCTCTACAGCGAACGCTACCATCTGGTCGTGTCGGGCAGCGCTCCGCTGGCGGCGCGCAGGACGGTAAGCTGGGCCGAGGTCGCGCAACTGCCGCTGTGCCTGCTCACGCCCGACATGCAGAACAGGCGCATCATCGACAGCCATCTGGCGCAGACCGGCCTTACGGTGCGCCCGACGCTGGAATCGAATTCCATGGTGGTGCTTTTGTCGCATGTGCGGACCGGCATATGGTCGTCGATCATGCCGCTCAACCTCGCCACGGCGCTTGATTTCGGTGGAGCGGTCCGCTGCATCCCCATCGTGGAGCCGCAGGTGCAGCATATGGTGGGCATGGTGGTGCCGAAGCGCGAGCCGCACACGCCACTGGTTGCGGCTCTGCTTGCCGCCCTGCGCAAGGCAGAGGCGCTGTCTGCTTCAAACACGGAACCGGAGAAATTGCCGGTGTTCTGATGGGGGGCCAGGCTGTGATGCGACCTGCCGAGGCGCGGGTCGTTTACAGCCCGCCGGCCTTCTTCAGGTGTTCGCGCATCAGCGATTCCGCCCATTCCAGATTGCCCTTGTCGACGGCATCGAGAATGGAAAGATGCTCGTTGCAGGAAATCCGGATCCGGTCGATCGACAGCTCCTGATAGATCGCGGACTCCCACATGCGCCGCAGGCTGTTCTGCTGCTGCACCGCGGAAACCAGAAACGGGTTGCCGGAGAACGAGGCCAGCGCCTCGTGGAAGCCGGCATTGACCTGAAACCATTCGTCCGCGCCCGCATTGCGCCCAAGGCTCAGAATGCGCTCGTGGCCGAGCCGCAACTGCTCGACGCGTTCGGGCTGTGCATCATAGTCGGGAATGCGAAACGCGGAGCATTCCACGATCAGGCGGAACTGGTAGCTCGCCTTGAGCTGGGTGGCGTCGAGGGACGCGACGAAGCGCCAGCCATGTCCCTGCTGGCGCTCGGCAAGGCCCTCGGCGGCAAAGCGCATCATCAGGCGGCGTATGACGCCGCGCGAGGCGCCATAGCGCGGGATTAGCTCGCTTTCGGAAACTTCTGTGGGCAATTCGCCGCGCGCCCTGTCGCGCATGATGCGCGTGAACAGCTCCTCGGTTTCCGAGGCCGGCACCACGGCATCCAGCTCGACGCCGGCCATGTCGCGCACCACTGCGAGACGGCCGGTCGATGTCTTCTCCAGAATTCCTCGGTCGAGAAGAAGAGATAGCGCCCGCGTCACCGGGGATCGCGAGACCCTGAATTCCGCGGCAAGCTCCGCCGACGACACGCGCGCGCCTGCGGGTGCCGACCGGTCGCGCAGATGCGCGACGATCCTGCGGGCGAGATCCAGTTGCAGATCGGTGGTGTGCATATCTGCATTTTGAATTGTCATAGTGTATTGCCGGGTAACTGCATGAAGCCAGACATATCAAAAATTACACGTTTTCCCACGCTGTTTTTTTTCGGCAGTCGGCAAATTCGACTCTCTTGCGAAATTCTGCTTTTCATAAATGCAAAATGCAGTTATTGGTTGCTGGAAATTTGATGACAGACTGGGGATGTTCAGGTGAAGAGTGTCGAGCCGTTTCCGCTTGTTGATTTGAGCGGGTCTCCCCGTGAACGTGGTCTGGCCTATGGTGCTGCTGCAAAAGAGCGGATCGACCGTTCCATCGCCCTCTATCGGGGGCAGTTGCGCGCCGCCGGATATGATCTTGGAGACCTCGCCGGTCTCTCTCAGGATTTTCGCAAGCGCGTCGGCGACTGGGCTCCGGAAATGCTGGAGGAAATGGACGCCATAGCCGAAGGCGCCGGCGTCGATGCCGTCGACATTCTTCTCATCAATGCCCGCACCGAGCTGGTGCAGCTGGCAAAGCGCAAGGTGGCGGCGAATGCCAGCGAGCCCGACGGATGCACGGGTGTCGTGGTGTTGCCTGAAGCCTCCGCCACGGGCGAGTTGCTGCATGCGCAGACGTGGGACTGGCTGGCCGAATGCGCCGATACGGCAGTCGTGCTGCGAATCCGCCGCGATGACGGGCCCGATGTGCTGACCTTCACCGAGGCCGGCGGCATGGCCCGCAACGGCTTCAACTCGGTCGGCACCTCCATCACCGCCAACTATCTGGAATCGGATCGTGATTACCGCACCCTCGGGCTGCCGCTTTCCCTCATCCGCCGCAGGGCGCTTGAGCAGCAGCATTTCTCCCAGTCGGTGAAGATCGTGGCGACGACTCCCAAATCGGCGTCGAACAACATGATCCTGAGCACCGTTCAGGGCTTTGCCGTCGATCTCGAGTGCGCGCCGGACGAGGCGTTTCCGATCACGCCGCAGGACGGGCTCATCGTGCATGCCAACCACTGGCAAAGCCCGGTGGCGCTCTCCAAGCTGAAGGAGATGGGGCTGCACAACATGCCCGACAGCATCTATCGCGATTTCGTGGTGCGGCGTCATCTGCGCGGCTGCGGCTATACCATCGGCGAACAGGATATTCGCGATGCGCTTTCGGACAGGCTGGGCGCGCCGTTTTCGGTCTGCCGTCCGCCGATACCCGGCATGTCGGGCAACCTTTCGGCCACGGTGGCGACGCTGCTGTTCCGCCCGGCTGCCGGCACCATGGAGATCACGCCGCTGCCGGCGATCAACGCTGAGGCCACCATCTACCGGCTGGAGATGGAAAGTGCCGTGCGCGCCATGAACTCCGGAGCCCGCGAGAAGGTGCTGGCGGATGCCTGAGCGAAGATGCATAGGAGCTGCAATCCGGAAACAGAGGCATACTGAATGAAGCGGTTCATCCTGAAGCGCATTGCTTCCGCGATCCCGACGCTGCTGATCGTGTCCATCGTCGTCTTCGCGATCATCAGGCTGACGCCCGGCGATCCGGCCGAGCTGATGCTCGACCAGGACGCCACGCCCGAGCAGATTGCCGAATTGCAGGTCAAGATGGGGCTCGATAAGCCGGTTCCCGTCCAATATGCGATCTGGCTGGGCAATGTCCTGACCGGCGATTTCGGTACCTCCACGACGACCGGCGAGCCGGTTCTGTCGATGATCGTCAGCCGGTTCCTCATCTCCGCGCCGATCGTGCTCATCGCCATCGCGCTCGCAACCATCATTGCCGTTCCTCTGGGCATGCTGGCGGCGTGGCGGCAGAACAAGACCGAGGACATCGCGGTTGTGTCCCTGATGACCCTTCTGATGTCGATCCCCGGCTTCTGGCTCGGCCTCATCATCCTGATGGTGTTCGGCCTCATGCTGGGCTGGCTGCCGGTGGTGGGCTTCGTGTCGCTGCGCGATGACGTCCCGGCGGCCCTCATCTACATGATCATGCCGGTGGCGACGCTGGTTCTCACTGAGCTTGGCTCGCTCACCCGCATGACGCGCGCCAGCGCCATCTCCATATCGCGGCTCGAATACATCACCCACGCCCGCGCCAAGGGTCTGAGCGAGCCGCAGATCATCTGGCGCCATGCGCTGCGCAATTCCTTCGCGCCGACATGGACGCTGATCGGTCTGAGCCTCGGCGGCCTGCTCGGCGGCATCGCCATCACCGAGACGGTTTTCACCATACCGGGCCTCGGGCGCCTGCTGGTCGATTCCATCTATGGCCGCGACTATCCGGTCGTGCAGGGCTGCATCCTGCTCATCGCCTTCATCTACGTGATCATGAACCTCGTGGTCGATCTCGTATATCCGCTTCTCGATCCCAGGGTGACTGCAGCATGACGATCCGCATTTTCGGGCGTCGTCCCCGGCTCAACTTCGCCTTCGGCGCATCGGTTGTTTCGCTTCTGCTGTTCCTCGCGGTTTTCGGCCAGTTTCTGGCGCCGTATGAGCCGCTGGAAATGGACATGCCGGCGCGTCTGTCCGGGATCAGCGCCGCCCACCTTCTGGGTGCCGACGAGTTCGGGCGCGATACGCTGAGCCGCCTGCTTTACGGCGCGCAGGTCAGCGCGTGGATCGCCTTTTCCACGCTTGCCTTCGCCCTGTCTGTGGGCACGGCCATCGGCGTCATTTCGGGCTATTTCGGCGGCCGCACGGACAGCCTGATCATGATGATCAACGATGCGCTGCTGGCGTTCCCGGGCCTTTTGCTGGCGCTGGGGCTGATGGCGGCGCTGGGCGCCAGTTCGTCCGGCATCATCGTAGCGCTGGGCATCGCCTATATGCCGGCGGTGGTGCGCGTGGTCCGTTCCACGGTGATGTCGGTGCGGCAGCTCGAATTCGTCGAAGCCTCGACCGTCATCGGCAATTCCGACCTCACCACCATGGTGCGCCACGTCCTGCCGAATGCCTTTCCGCCCATCACCGTTCTGGCGTCGATGATGTTCGGCTCCATCATCCTGTCGGAGGCGGCGCTCAGCTTCCTTGGCCTTGGCGTTCCGCCGCCGGCACCGAGCTGGGGCAACATGCTGGCCAGCGCCAGGCCCTACATCATGGAGGCGCCGCTGCTCATCCTGCTGCCGGGCTTCTGCATCGCAATCACGCTGCTCGGCGTCAACATGCTTGGCGACGCGCTGAGGGATCTGGTCGATCCGAAAATGGGTGGAGATATCTGATATGGGTGGTCTTTCGAGTTTTCTTGAAGAGAAGAAAAGCGTGCCGCAGGAACCGGCCGCCCCGCGCGTCACCATGTTCGAGACCGGCGCGTCTTCAGTGACCGCATCGCGCCGGGACCCGCGTTTCAGCTTCTGCACCTATGTGCCGAAATCCTACGTGCACGAGGGAGGCCGGACCTATCCGCTGGCCGTGATCGTGCACGGCTCCGAGCGTTCGATGGAGAACTACCGCACGCAGTTCACGGATTTCGCCGAACAGCATCAGGTCATGCTGTTGTGCCCGCTCTTTCCCATCAACGCGCTCTATCAGGGCGATCAGCACAGCTACAAGCTGCTGCGCGGCCACGGCGTCAATTACGACGAGATCCTGCTCGACATGATCGCCGAGTTCGGCGAGCGCTACAATGTCGATGCCGCGCGCTTCCTGCTCTACGGCTTCTCCGGCGGTGGGCAGTTCTCGCACCGTTTCCTCTATGCCCATCCCGAGCGCCTTGCCGGTGTGTCCATCGGCGCGCCGGGCACCGTCACGCTTCTCGACGATGCAGCCGACTACTGGGTTGGCACCCGCAATTTCACGAGCCTGTTCGGGCATGGCCTCGACACGGCCGCCATGAGCAGGGTTCCGGTTCAGGTGGTCATCGGCGAGGACGACGTCCTGACGCGCTGGGTGATCGTGCGCGAGGGCGACAGGCAATTCTGGATGGAGGGCGCCAACGATGCCGGCGACACCCGCGTCCAGCGGATCGAGGCTCTGCAGCGCAGCCTGGAGGCGCATGGCATCGCCGTCGAGCATCGCAGTTTCGCGGGCATTGCCCATGACGACGTGACCATGCTGGAGGCGGTGAAGGATTTCTTCGCGCGCTGCCTGCGAAAATAACAACCAACAGGGGAACACTCATGAGGAAGATTTCTGCAACGGGCGCGCTTCGGTTCGCGCTCGCCTGTTCCGTGGGGCTGATGATCGGCTCGGCCGCAGCCTCGGCGAAAACGGCGAATGACGAGCTGGTCATCGCCCTGTCGAGCGATTTGCGGGCGCTGAACGATCTCAGCCGCGACGGGCCGAGCGACGTGGTTCTGCACCATCTCTATGAGACGCTGGTCGGCCTCAAGGCGGACCTCAGCATCGGTCCGGCGCTCGCCGATTCCTGGACCGTGTCGGATGATGGCACGGTCTACACCTTCAGGCTGCGCGAGGGCGCGAAATTCCACAATGGCGACCCGATCACCTCGGCGGATGTGAAGTGGAGCTGGGATTTCCACCTCAATCCGGAACGCAAGGTTTCATGCAAGGCCAATTTCGACGGCACGCGTCAGATCAAGGTGCTGTCGGTGGACACGCCGGATCCGCTGACCGTCGTGTTCACGCTGGAAAAGCCGAGCCCGCTCTTCCTGCTGCGGCTGGCCGAGGTGCAGTGCAACCTGTGGGTCGCGAGCCCGAAGAACGTCGATGAAAAGGGCGAGTGGAAGGAGGGATCGGCGATCGGCTCCGGCCCCTTCATGCTGGCCAGCCGTTCGGTGAATGACAACATCATTCTGAAGCGTTTCGGAGACTACGTGGCCAGCAAGGCGGAACGTTCCGGCTATTCGGGCGACCGCACGGCCAGGGTCGACACGCTGCGCTTCCAGATCGTGCCCGATCCGACCGTTCAGGAGGTGGCGCTGAAATCCGGCGATGTCGACGTAATCTATTCGGTCGATCCGCGCCGGGCGCAGGAGCTGGAGAAGGCAGGGTTCCAGCGTTCCACCGCTCCGGGCCTGACATGGGCGGTCTTCCTCATGCAGACCAACGACCCGGTGCTGTCGAACCTGAAGGTGCGGCAGGCCATCGCCCATGCGATCAACTATGACGAGATCGCGGAGGTGCGCAGCGCCGGAACCGAAAAGCCCGGCCATTCGGCGGTTTCACCGGCCAGCCCCTATCATTCGGAGAAATTCGAGGAGTGGCCGCAATATGATCCCGACAAGGCAAGGGCACTGCTGGCCGAGGCGGGCTACAAGGGCGAGCGGATCACCATCCAGACCAACACGCGCTTCCGCTCCATGTTCGAGAATGCGGTTCTGCTTCAGGGCATGCTGATGCAGGTCGGCATCAATGCGCAGCTGGAAACCCTCGAATGGGGCGCGCAGTTCGAGCGTTTCAACCGCGGCAAGTTCCAGATGCAGTCCTTCATCTGGTCGCCGCGCACCGATCCGGCGCTGGTCTACGGCAACATCACCGGCGACAAGAAGGCCGATCCCTCGAACCAGTGGGACAACAGCGAGGCCTACGCATTGTACCAGCAGGCGCTGGTCGAAACCGACTTCGCCAAGCGCGAGGAAATCTTCCTGAAGCTGCACAGGATGATGGTGGCCGAGATTCCCACGATCAGCCTCTACTACAACTCCGTGAACACGGTGACGGCGCCTAACGTGGAAGGCTTCAGCACATGGCCGGCGGAAAATCCCATCGGCTGGGGCGTTTCCAAGAAATAGGCTTTTCGCCCTGTGAATGACAGCGCCGCCTGCATCCTGACCGGAGCGGGCGGCGCGTTTGTCTGTTTGCCGGCGCGGCAAACTGGCGCCTTCATCCCAACAAAGAGTTTCCTGTCCGGCGCAATGGCGTATAGTTCGCCAGCCTGACGGGGAGAGCTGCACCCAGGGCCGGACAGAGCGCGGCCTGAAAGCAGCATGAGGGGTGAAGCAACGCATATGACGAGGAAGTCCAAGCTTGGCCTGTCGGCCGTCGACACCGTTCCAGTGCATGAAAAGATATATCGGGAACTGGTGCATGCCCTGATGTCGGGCATGCTTGCGCCCGGCCAGAAGCTGACATCACGCAAGCTTGCCGCCGAACTCGGCACCAGCGACATGCCGGTGCGTAGCGCCCTGTCGCGGCTGCATTCCCTGCGCGCGCTCGACGCCATGCCGAACGGCAGCATGCAGGTGCCGCAGATGACGGCGGAGAAGCTGCGGCAGCTCATGGATGCGCGCGCACTGCTGGAGGGGGCCGCGACCGAGGCGGCCTGCAACCGCATCAACGGCAACAATCTGCGCAGCCTGCGCAAAAGCTGCGCCGAACTGACCGAAGCGGCGAAGCTTGGAGACATCGACCTCTATCTGCAGCGCAATTACGAGTTCAAGTTCTCGATCTACCGTCACAGCGACAACGATCAGATGGTCTTCATGATCGAAACCCTGTGGATGCAGGTCGGTCCCTTCCTGCGGTCCTACGCCTCGGTGTTCGAAGGCGACCTGTCGGGGATTCTGGAGATCGACTATCATCAGGACATTCTCACCGCCCTTGAGGAAAAGGACGGCGTCAGGGCCCGTGAGGCCATGGTCCGGGATATTCAGGAAGGCTCGGAATATCTGCGTGCGCATGCCCGGTTTGACGAGCCGGCCTGATGCCCGGCAGGCCTCTGCCTTTGCTGCGCCATGGAATAAACATAACAACTGGCGCAAACAAAAAAACATGCTAGCATCAGCAAGTATAAGATAAAGAATGCTGGTCGGGGGGTGTTGATCAGTCATATTCAAGCAAGAATACGGCTTTCGATTTGCATCGGGGGCAGGGGAGTGGTGTGGATGAAAGACAGTGGAGCCGGGACTATTTTGACCGGGTGACCGAGCTGTATTTCGCTGCATATCGCTGATTTCACATCAGAACAGTTTGAGTGGGAAGCTGCCAGCGGAACCGGCTTGTCGCCGGTGCCGCGGATCGCTCTCTGGTTGCCGGGATCGCGGCGCAGTGCTGATCACGAACCAGCACTGCGGGATGGCTACGGCTCTTACGGTGTTCCGGAGGATGTGAATGAGGGATCGATACCGGCGTTCTGGACGGCAGGGGGTATCATGCATCATACGGTCAAAGATCTGGCGCCTGCGGCTGGATCTGTTTCGCGAAAGCACGGCACCGGGCGGCGATCCGCGATGGGGGCATCTTCCGGCATATTGGCTGGCCGTAGCCGGTTTGTAGATGAATGGCACCGGGTTCTTGGGCGGCTCAACGCGCCGCAGACTCTGATCGCTGACTTGTCCCGCAAGCCCGCTGCCCGTGCCGATATCCTGTCGGCGCTGGTGTCCACCGGGGACTACAGCCGCCGCGAAGTGATCCGTGCCCTGGCCGGCGAACTGGGCCTCAGACTGGCGGAAGAGATCGATCCTGAGCGCATGGTGCTGAACGAGAACCAGCTGCTGTTGCTGCTGCGCGGAAACGGTGGTCATCTGCCGGTCAGATATCTGGAGCGGGGAGGAGGCGTATGCTTCCTGCTGCCCGCCAGATCCGTCAGCCCGGAGCGCATGCGCGCCTGTCTTGCGAAGCGTCCCCACCTCGCGCCCCGGATAAGGCTGATCGATGACAGGGTCCTGCGTGAGGCGCTGATTTCCCGTGCGCGCCCGCTTTTGTCCCGCATTGCGGTGAATGGTCTTTCCGAGCGTCATCCCGAGATGTCCGCTCACGTTGTGGCCAATGCCTGGCAGGGCTACATGGCAGGGCTTGCGATGGCGCTGCTGCCTGTCGGCCTGTTTCTTGCCCCGACGCTCGTGGTCGGCATTGTTCATCTGTTCGCGACGCTGTTTTTCCTCACCTGCGTCATGTTGCGGGCGGCGGCCGTCGTCTATGCAGGGCCTCCCGACAATGCCTCTCCCACACCGGTGCCTGTCGGGAACGTGCCGACCTATTCGGTTCTGATCGCGCTCTATAAGGAAGCCGACATCGTTCCCGACTTGCTGACGGCGCTGGACTGGATCGTGTGGCCGCGTGACCGGCTGGAGATCAAGCTGGTGTGCGAGGCAGACGACCATGAGACGCTGTCCGCTATCCGGGCCTGTCCGCTGCCGTCATATATCGAGGTGATCGAGGTGCCTGCCGTTGGTCCCCGCACCAAGCCCAAGGCGCTTTCCTATGCGTTGCCGATGACCAGCGGCGAGTTCGTGGTGCTTTACGATGCCGAGGACTGGCCGGACCCCATGCAGCTTGCAGAGGCGTGGGCGCGCTTTCAGAAAGCCGGTCCGGAACTGGCCGTGCTGCAGGCGCCTCTGGAAATCTCGAATGGCCCGGAAAGTCCGGTCGCACGCATGTTCGCCTTCGAGTATCGCGCCCTGTTTCGCGGGCTCCTGCCGTTTCTGGCGCGGCACAGGTTCCTTCTGCCGCTGGGCGGCACATCCAATCACTTTCGCCGTGCGGCTCTTGAGGACGTTGGGGGATGGGATCCCTACAACGTCACCGAAGATGCCGATCTGGGGCTGAGGCTGGCGCGGTTCGGCTACCGCGCCGAAACCCTGAACTCCCCGACCTATGAGAAGGCGCCGCGCATGCTGTCCGTGTGGGTGCCGCAGCGCACGCGCTGGTTCAAGGGCTGGGCGCAGACGTGGCTCGTGCATATGCGTCAGCCCGTTCGCCTTGTCCGCGATCTCGGTTTTGGCTCTTTCATCATGGCGCAGATATTGTTCGCCGGAATGCTCGGGTCGGCGTTGCTGCATCCGTTCCTCCTCGCTGCTTTTCTGCTGGGGACGGTTCGTCTGTGGTTGGGGCAGGCCGGTGGCGTGACTTATCCGCTGCTGATGGCGCTCGATGTCGTCAACATCACCTGCGGCTATGCGGCGTTTCTGATGCTTGGCTGGCAGACAATGGCCAAAGGGCAGCGAAGGGGGTTCTGGAGGATAGTGATCCTAACCCCTGTCTACTGGGCGATGATGTCATGGGCCGGCTGGCGCGCAGTCTGGCAATTGTGGCGCCAGCCCTTCAGATGGGAGAAGACGCCTCACGAAAACATGAAGGCATCGCAGATCCTCAGGCAATCGCCGCAGGGGGCTGGTGCGGCAACAGCATACGGTGCCGACACCGGCCAGCTGTGGCCTATGCCAGCAGCAGCGACGATCCTTCGCCGATGATCTTGTCGTCTTCCTCGCCGATCACACCAAGGTCGCGGCCCTCATAAGGCAGCGCCAGCAGCAGGCGGCGGATAACGGCCAGCCGCGCCCGGCGCTTGTCATTGGCCCGAACCACCGTCCATGGCCCGGCCTTGCTGTGGGTCGTCTCGATCATCTGATTGCGGGCGATCGTATAATCGTTCCAGCGGGTGATGCCCGCTATGTCCATCGGGGAGAACTTCCAGCTCTTCAGAAGGCTGTGGCGGCGGTCATGGAACCGCTCAAGCTGCGTTTGCTGGCCGATGTCGAGCCAGAACTTGAAGAAGTGAATGCCTTCGGAACGCACCATTTTTTCGAAGCGCGGCGCTTCCTCCAGAAAGTTCTCGTGCTGCTCGGGTGTGCAGAAACCCATAACCGGCTCGACGCCCGCGCGGTTGTACCAGGAGCGGTCGAAGGAAACGAGTTCGCCGGCGGTCGGGAAATGCTCGACATAGCGCTGGAAATACCACTGGCCGCGCTCCGTCTCGGTGGGCTTGGTGAGCGCCACGGTCCGCGCGGAACGCGGGTTCATGTATTGATGGAGCACGAATATGGTGCCGCCCTTGCCGGCGGCGTCGCGCCCCTCGAACAGGGCGATGACGCGCTCGCCGGTCTTCTGCATCCACGCCTGTGCCTTCACCAGCTCGATCTGAAGGGCTTCCAGCGCCGGCTCGTATTCCTCCTTTTTCATCTTCTTGTCATAGGGGTATCCGCCAGCAGTCAGCTTGTTCTCTTCGACCCAGTCCGGCAGCTTCGGATCGTCAATGTCGAAAAGACGCTCCTTCCCGCCGACATTTATTTTCAGCGGCTTGGTTCCGGCTGTCACAGAGGTGTCATCGGAGTTTTTCATGCAGGCGAACCTTTCGTGTGCAGAAGATCGTGCTAGGACAAGATGCAGAGATACAGGAGCATTCTGCCGGACATGATGGCCGATTTGAGCGACCGACAGAAGTATGGCGTGCGTCATTTCGCCAGCAATTTGTGGGCGGCACGCTGGCTGCTGGTCACGGCCATTGTTGCGGTGTTCGCGGTTTTCTTCCTCGCCGATCTGCCCTGGCTCGTCATCCCGGGCGCTATCGTCATCCTGCTGCTGGTTGCCGGCCTGACCGGATCGGCATCACATCAGCGGCAGGAACATGGCAGGAAAAGCCGCGAACCGGGGGAACTGCACAGCCTGTCGGCGGAGAACCTTGCCGCCGCCGTCACCGATCCGCTGATCGTATTCGACGATGGTGCCTCCATCATCCATGCTAATGCGGCGGCGTTGGCCGCTTTCGGCGATCTGCCTGCCGGCATGTCGCTCCAGCTCAAGTTTCGCGCGCCCGAAATGCAGGCGCTGATCGATGCGTCGCTCCGCGGCGGCGGCTCGCAATCTGTGGATTTCATCGACAAGCTGCCGGTAGAGCGCGTCTATCGCGTCACCGCCTCTTCCGTGGGTCACGGCTCGCGGCTGCATGTGCTTCTGTTTAAGGACCAGAGCGAAGCGCGCCGAATCGATCGCATGCGTGCCGACTTCATCGCCAATGCCAGCCATGAGATGCGCACGCCGCTGGCCTCCATCGCGGGGTTCATCGAGACGCTGCGCGGACCGGCCCGCAACGATCCGGCCGCGCGCGAGCAGTTTCTGCAGATCATGCAGAACCAGACCGGGCGTATGGCCCGCCTGATAGACGACATGCTGTCGCTGTCGCGGCTGGAGATGAAGCCCTATCTGAAGGCCGGGGCGCGGGTCGATCTCAGGCAGGTTCTCGATAGCGTGATCGATTCGCTTGCGCCGGTGGCAGGCGAAAACGGCCTTGCCATCGAGCGGCAATTCGCCGAAGGGCCGATGGAGGTTCCGGGTGATCGCGACGAGCTTTATCAGGTCTTCGAGAATCTTCTGGAGAATGCCTGCAAATACGGACAGGACGGAGACCGCGTTGTCGTTTCCATAGAACCGGGCGACAAGGGCGGCCAGCCCGGCATCGACGTCACGATCCGCGATTTCGGGCCCGGCATCGCCGAAGAGCATATTCCGCGCGTCACCGAACGCTTCTATCGAATCGATTCCGAGACGGCCCAGTCACGCAAGGGAACGGGGCTGGGACTTGCGATCGTCAAGCACATCCTCACCCGCCATCATGGCCGGCTTTCCATCCAGTCGGAGCTTGGCAAGGGAGCGGCCTTCACCGTTCATTTGCCGACCAACTAGAACTGCGGATGGGGCGGCGCTAGAATGGATGACAGGTTCCTTGCCGACTTTCGTGCAATTGTCATGTGAGTGGCGTAACGGAAGGGAAATAAGCGAGGCCGAATCAAAGTGGCCCTGGAGGTTCCGCCCATGCAGTCTGTGCATATTGTCAGCGCCTATGACGAGGAGCTGAAATATTTGTCGAAGCGCATTGCGGCGATGGGCGGCCATGCCGAGCGCATGGTCGAGCAGGCCATTTCGGCCCTGGTGAATTCGGATCCGGAGCTTGCCCGCAAGGTGGTCGAGGATGATACCGTTCTCGATCAGGGCCAGCGGGAAGTGGACGACAAGGCCATCCTCCTGATCGGCAAGCGCCAGCCCATGGCCACCGATCTTCGCGAGGTGATCGGTGTCATCCGCATTTCCGCGGATCTCGAGCGCGTCGGTGATCTTGCCAAGAATGTCGCCAAGCGCGTGGCTTCGGTGGGCGATGCGGTGCAGCCCGTCTCTCTCTACAGAGGCATCGAGGCGCTCTCCGATCTGGCGCTCACACAGCTCAAGGAAGTGCTCGACGTCTATGCCTCGCGCTCGGTGGCGACCATCGGTTTCGTTCGCGATCGTGATGATCAGATCGACGCCATGTACACCTCGCTGTTCCGCGAACTCCTGACCTACATGATGGAGGATCCGCGCAACATCACCCCCTGCACGCATCTGCTGTTCTGCGCCAAGAACATCGAGCGCATTGGCGATCACGCCACCAACATTGCCGAGACGATCTATTTCATCGTCACCGGCGACCAGATGCCGGTCGAGCGCCCGAAGGGCGACAAGACCGACCGCATCGTGATGCCGATAAGCTGATCGGAAAAAACCGGCGGTCAGGGCAATTCCAGCAAAATTGCGTAGCGGTTTTGCGTCCGGGATTGCGTAAGATACACGTTGTAGCCGCTTTAACGCATGTCGCCCGAAAGTGGGAACCGGTTTCGGGATAACGACATGCGCAAAAACAAGAACTTAAAGCGTGAGGAGCGAATCTGGAAGATCGCGACACGCTTTAAGGATTTTCCTGAAACACCAGCCGGGTTCGGTCGGGGGCTGAGCCAAGGGCCCTTTCAAGCAGGGATTCGGCGTGCGCATTGCGCTCGCGGGCGGTGTTGGCGCCCATCACCACCACTACATAGCGGCGACCATCGGCACTGTAGGAGGTGACGATGTTGAAGCCGGAGGCTCTTATGTAGCCGGTCTTGATGCCGTCGACGCCGGCGACGCGGCCGAGCATGTCGTTATGGCCGCGCACCAGCTTGCCCCGGAACATGAAGTCGGTGGCCGAAAAATAGTGGTAATATTGCGGGAAGCGATTGCGCAGCGCGATGCCCAGAACCGCCATGTCGCGGGCGGTGGTGAACTGCGCGTCATCGGGCAGGCCCGATGCATTGCGGAAAGTGGTGTTGCGCATGCCGAGCTGACGGGCCCTGGCAGTCATGGCGGCGGCGAAGGCCTCCTCGCTGTCGGCCAGATATTCGCCCACGGCGGCAGCCACGTCATTGGCGGATTTCACCGTCAGCGCGCGAATGGCCGTATCGACGTCGATGCGCTCGCCGGGGCGCAGGCCAAGCTTGCTGGGCGGGCGCGAGGCGGCATAGGCGGAGACGGGGATCCCCGCGTCCTTCTTGACGCGTCCTGCGGTCAGGGCCTCGAACAGCATGTAGAGCGTCATCATCTTGGTCAGCGAGGCCGGATAACGCGGCGATGTCGAGTTCATCTCGAACAGCTGCTTGCCGGTCCGTGCATCGACCACGATGGAAGCATATTTCTGCGGCGCGGCCGGAACCGAAAGCACGGCCTCCGGCGGCATTGCCGTGGTGCAGCCGGCGACCATCGCGACCAGCGTGAGGATGACAGCGAATTTCTGAAGCAGTCGGGACAATCGCGGGCCGTGAGATAAAGCTGGCTGGAACGGAATTTGGCGCGGACCCTAGCTGAAGCGATGTTCCGCGTCCATGCGCTTCAATGCCCGTTGCCAGCGGCACGATGACCGGGCCATTCTATACTTCGCTTCAAAACGGTGCGGAACTGCACGCGCAGCCATTCGTTCTAACGGCAACAGGAGGTCAAGATGTCAGAAATCGCGTCCATAGCTTCCGCCATCTTCAAGCGCGCCGGCAAGTCGGGCCGGTTCGTCGTCGCCATTGCCGGACCGCCGGGCTCGGGAAAGTCGACGCTTTCCGCAAAACTGAAGGAATTGTTGCCCGAGGGCACGGCCGAAGTGGTCCCGATGGACGGCTTCCACTATGACGACGGCGTGCTGGAACGCAGGGGTTTGCGGGAGCGCAAGGGCAGCCCGGAGACTTTCGACTTTTCCGGCTTCGAGGCCCTGCTCAGGCGCATCAGGGGCGGCGACCCGGAGATCGCCATTCCGCTGTTCGACCGCAGCATGGAACTGTCGCGCGCGGCGGCGGCCATACTGGAGCCGCAGACACGTTTCGTGCTGGTCGAGGGCAACTATCTCCTGCTTGACGAGGAGCCATGGTCGCGGTTGGCGGACCTCTTCGACTTCTCCGTCTTCCTCGATGTGCCGGACACGGTTCTGGAGAAGCGGCTTCTGGCGCGCTGGCACACGCATGGCTTTGGCGATGACGAGGCCCGCACCAAAGTCGCCTCGAACGACCTGCCCAATGCACGGCGTGTATCGGGCAGGCGCCGCGCCGCCGACATGGTGGTCGGCGACGGCGAGGAGCTTTAGCCGCGTGCGGGAATTTCCAGTCCGGCCTGCACGGCCGGGCGGGCAAGGCCGCGTTCCAGCCATTCGGCCACAGCCGGGAAATCGTCGAAACCAACCAGTTCGCGTGCTTCATAAAAGCCGATCAGGTTGCGTACCCAGCCGAGCATGGAAATGTCGGCAATGGTGTAGTCATTGTCCATGATCCATTTGCGGCCCTTGAGGCGCCCGTCGAGCACGCCGACCAGCCGGCGCGATTCGGCGCGGTAGCGCTCCAGCGGGCGCTTGTCGGCGATCTCGCGGCCGGCGAATTTGTGGAAGAAACCGAGCTGGCCGAACATCGGCCCGATCGCCGCCATCTGGAAGAACACCCACTGAATGGTCTCGTATCGGCGCGCCGCATCGGCAGGCAGGAGCTTGCCGGTCTTTTCCGCGAGATAAAGCAGGATCGCGCCGGACTCGAACAGCGCCAGCGGCGCGCCGTCCGGCCCCTTCGGGTCGATGATCGAGGGTATCTTGCCGTTCGGATTGAGCGACAGGAACTCCGGCCCCCACGTCTCGTCCTTGCCGATGTCGATATAGTGCGCCTCATATGGCAGGCCGAGTTCTTCCAGCGCGATCGAGACCTTCACACCGTTGGGCGTCGGGGCGGAGTAGAGCTGAATCCGGTCAGGATGTTGAGCGGGCCAGCGCGCGGTGACGGGAAAGGCGGAGAGATCGGCCATGGAAGAACTCCTGCGTGAGGTGGTGCCGGAATGGCGGATGCGGGACATGCGGCATGTTATGGGCCGCAGTCCCGATCAATGACAAATCACACTGCTTTGAGCGCCAGAACGGCATTGGTGCCGCCGAAGGCGAAGGCGTTGGAGATTGCAGCGCGAACCTTGCGCTCGCGTGCCGTGTTGGGCGTGATGTCCAGATCGCAGTCGGGATCGGGTTCGCGGTAATTTGCCGTTGGCGGCACGATGCCTTCGCGCATCGCCATGACGCAGGCGATCAGCTCCAGCGCACCCGATGCGCCGAGGCAGTGCGCATGCATGGACTTGGTGGACGATACGGAAAGCTTGTAGGCATGGTCGCCGAACACGCGCTTGATCGCGGACGTCTCGATCTGATCGTTGGCCTTGGTGCCGGTTCCGTGGGCGTTGAGATAGTCGATCTCTTCCGGGTTGAGGCCGGCATCGGCAAGGCAGGCGCGCATGGCGCGTTCCGGCCCTTCGATGGTGGGCGCCACGATATCGGACGCATCGCCGGAGAAGCCGGATCCCGCCACCTCAGCCAGGATGTCGGCGCCGCGCGCCACGGCATGGTCATAGCTTTCGAGAACGACCATTCCCGCGCCTTCGCCGAGCACCAGCCCTTGCCGGTCGGCCGAGAACGGGCGGCAGGTATCGGGCGACAGAACGCGAAGCGCTTCCCAGCCCTTGAGAATGCCCCACACCATCGGCGCATCCGTGCCTCCGGCCAGCATGACGTCGGCGCGGCCGAGCCTGATCTGGTCCACCGCCGAGGCGATGGCGTGGTTGGACGAGGCGCAGGCGGAGGTGACGCCGAATACCGGCCCCCGAAGCCCGAGGCTCATGGAGACATGTCCTGCCGGCGCACCCGGCATGGCCTTGGGCACGGAGAAGATGCCGGCGCGCGACTTGCCTTCGAGCAGAATGGCCCGGTAGTTTTCCTCGATGACCTCCCAGCCGCACACGCCGACACCTACGATGGTGCCGATGCGTTGCGTGTTGGTCTCGTCGATGGAAAGCCCGGCATTTCGGGCGGCTTCGCGGGCGGCGATCACCGCAAGCAGGCTGAAGCGGTCCATGGCCACCAGTTGCTTGCGCTCGACACCATGATCGGGCAGCGTTTTGATTTCGCAGCCGCTGGCAACCCTGGTGTCGTGAAGAGCGGGATTGGAAATGGGTCCGATGGCCGAACGGCCGGCCCGCATTTCATTCCAGATTTCTGCGGCACTGGTGCCGAGGCCGCAGAGACCACCCATGCCGGTGATGACGACGCGCTTGCGCATGAAGCTCCTGATCAGTTCTTCTTGGCAATCAGGGCGCGGACAGCCTCGATCATATCGCCGACATTCTTCAGGTTGCTCCAGGCGTCAACCGTATTCATCTCGATCTCGATGCCATACTGTTCCTCAAGATCGAAGATGATCTCGGTCAACTCAAGCGAATGAATTCCGAGCGAGGTCAGTTCGGTGGTGACCGTGATTTCCTCATCGCCCGGCTCGGCATGTTCCTTGATTTTGCCGATGATCTCGGTTGCCAACTGGTCAGCCATCGGGTTCCTTTCCTGTTCGTCCGGCGCGTTGCAACAGATTTCCCGTCGCGGCGACACAATCGTGTCTTCGGCAGACCCTTGTCTCTGATACCCTGATCTCCGTATGGAGCAGGCTCAACCTTCTATAGGAAGGCGGGCCTTTAGAGGCAACAGCGTTATCGGAAGCTTTCGGGATGTCCGGCACTACGTACCGGCTGCGTTAACGAAAGAGATGTTTTTTCCCGCAATAATCCTCAGCTTTCGCGCCCGGAGGTGAAGTTTCGCCAAAGTCGTCGAAACCCGCAACGTTCATGCTGCCGATGCGTTCCGGATTGAAAAGACCTTTTGCCGCCACTGCTTGACGCAAAACTCACCCCTATATATCTAGTTTGCAGGCATACGGGCTTACCCGAACAGTACTGCGCCTGGGCGCGCTGGACCCCGACAGACCGGTCGCGCATGATCTGATGCGCTGCATTTTTGCGGAAAGTTGTCTTGATGAATACGGTTCCCACGTTGAATTCGGCTGACGCAAAGCCGGTCCAGTTCCCCATTCCAGCCAATGTCTACGCCGAGACCGTGGTGTCGGTGAAACACTATACCGACAAGCTCTTTGCCTTTCGCGTGACCCGCCCGCAATCGCTGCGCTTCCGCTCCGGCGAGTTCGTCATGATCGGCCTTCCGAATGCCGAGAAGCCGGTGTTCCGCGCCTATTCCGTGGCAAGCCCCGCCTGGGACGAGGAGCTCGAATTCTTCTCCATCAAGGTGCAGGACGGTCCGCTGACCCAGCACCTGCAGAAGATCCAGCCGGGCGACACCATTCTGCTGCGCCAGAAGGCGACCGGCACGCTGGTGCTCGATGCGCTCACCCCCGCCAAACGGCTGTTCATGATTTCCACCGGAACGGGCATCGCTCCTTTCGCCAGCCTGCTGCGCGATCCCGATACCTATGAGCGGTTCGAGCATGTTTTCCTCACCCACACCTGCCGCGACCGCGCCGAACTCACCTACGGGCAGGAACTGGTGGCATCCTTGCAGGACGATCCACTGATCGGCGAGTTCGCTGCCGGCCGCGTCACGCTCTACAATTCCACGACGCGCGAGGAAACGCCGGTGATGGGGCGCATCACGGCGCTCATCGAGAGCGGCAAGTTCTACAGCGATCTCGGCATCGAGCCGCTCAACCGCGAAACAGATCGCGTCATGATCTGCGGATCAATGCACATGCTGCGCGATGTCAAGGAACTGGTCGAGGCGCGCGGCTTCGTCGAAGGCTCGCTGAACAGCCCGGCCGATTTCGTGGTCGAACGGGCCTTCGTCGGCTGAGCGGTTTTTCGGGAATTCCATTGAAAGCCCCGGTGCTCGAGCACCGGGGCTTTTCATTTTGCTGCGAACGCTGGCTGGTGCGAATGCTGGCCGCACAAGGCTTGCCTATATGCGCTTGCCGTCCTGCCCGAAGCGATAGGTGCCGGACGGATCGGGCGTGGCATAGAGCGTGGCGCCCGGCTCGGCATTGTAGACGCCGAACAGGCGCACCGTGATCAGCCCCGCCTTCTCGCAATCGAGATAGAGATTGGTGTCGGCGCCCAGATGCTCGGCATGGATGACGGTGCCTTTCCAGTCGCCCTTTTCCGGGTCGACGCTGATGTGCTCCGGCCGCACGCCGATCGATTTCACGCTTTCACCCAGCCTTGCGCCCTCGATGAAGTTCATCTTCGGCGAGCCGATGAAGCCGGCGACGAACTCGTTGGCAGGTGCGTTGTACAGCTCCATCGGCGCGCCGATCTGCTCGATGCGGCCGCCATTCAGCACCACGATGCGGTCCGCCAGCGTCATGGCCTCGACCTGATCGTGGGTGACGTAGATCATGGTCGCCTTGAGGCGGCGGTGGAGCTGCGCGATCTCCAGCCGCGTGTTGACGCGCAGCGCCGCATCCAGATTGGAGAGCGGCTCGTCGAACAGGAACAGGCTGGGTTCGCGCACCACGGCGCGGCCGATGGCGACGCGCTGGCGCTGCCCGCCCGACAGTTCCGCCGGTCGCCGCTGCAGGTAAGGATCGAGCGACAGCATGGCGGAGGCTTCCGCGACGCGCTTCTCGATCTCGGCGGCCGGCGTGCCGGCCTGCTTCAGGCCGAGCCCCATATTGTTCTTCACCGTCAGATGCGGATAGAGCGCATAGGTCTGGAACACCATGGCGATGCCGCGCTTGGCCGGCGGGGTCGCGGTCACGTCCTTGCCGTCGATGACGACCCGGCCCGAGGTGGCGTCCTCCAGCCCGGCGATGACCCTCAGCAGCGTGGACTTGCCGCAGCCCGATGGGCCGACGAAGACGACGAATTCGCCGTCCGCCACTTCGAGGTCGATGCCTTTCAGCACATCGACCTGCCCGAAGGACTTTTTCACGTTCTCAATGTTCAGCGAACCCATGTGTCGTCCTTGTTGAATGTCGCGATCCCGCTCACAGGCGAACCGGTTTGCCGGTGCGCACGCTCTCGTCGGCGGCGAGGCAGACGGCCAGCGATTTGACGGCATCGTCCATGTGGCGGGTGAGGTCGATCTCCTCGCGGATCGCCTTCAGCACGAAAGCCTGTTCGAGGTCGCACAGATCCTGATGGCCGGGCTCGCCCTGCATGGACAGCAACTGGTCCTGCTTTGCGAAGCGCCCGTCCTCGGCCGTGGCGGCGCTGTGCAGGCGGATGGTCGATGTTTTGGTATGGGTGTCGATGTCGTCCGATCTCGCACCCTCGGCCATGACGATCGACACGCAGCCATTGGGCGAGATCACATCCTTCACGAAGAAGGCGGTTTCGGAGATCATCGGCCCCCAGCCGGCCTCGTACCAGCCGACTGAACCGTCCTCGAACAGCACCTGAAGATGGCCGTAATTGTACATGCCGGCGTCGATCTCATCGGAAAGGCGCACGCCCATGCCGCGCACCTCGATCGGCTTCGCGTCGGTGATCTGGCACATCACGTCGAGATAATGCACGCCGCAGTCGACGATGGGCGACGTCGTCTTCATCAACTGCTTGTGCGTCTCCCATGTGGCGCCGGACGATTGCTGATTGAGGTTCATGCGGAACACGTAAGGGCCGCCGAGACCGCGCGCTTCCGCGATCAGCCGCATCCATGAGGGATGATGGCGCAGGATGTAGCCGATCACCAGCTTGCGGCCGTTGGCCTTTGCCGCATCCACCACCCGCTGCGCATCCGCCACCGTCGTTGCCAGCGGCTTTTCCACGAACACATGGCAGCCCGCTTCGATGGCCTCGACCGCATAGTCTGCATGGCTGTCCGAATAGGTCGCGATGCAGGCAAGCTCGGGCTTTTCGTCAGCCAGCGCTTCGGTGAAGGAGCGGCGGATCGCATGGCCGGCGAGCGGTGCCGGAAGTTCGACATCGGAGCGGTTGACGAGTGCCGCGATCTCGAAGCCCGGATTGGTCGCATAAGCCAGCGCGTGGCTGCGGCCCATATTGCCGAGCCCGGCGACGACGACGCGAACGGGTCTGGTCTCACTCACTTGACTGCTCCGGAAGTGATGCCGCGGATCAGTTGCCGCGAGAAGATGAGGTAGAGGACGAGCACCGGCAGGATCGCCAGCGAAAGCGCGGCCAGCACCGCATTCCAGTTGGTGACATACTGGCCGATGAACATCTGGGCGCCGAGCGTGACCGTCTTGGTGGCCTCGGAGGGAGCGAGGATCAGCGGGAACCACAGGTCGTTCCAGATCGGGATCATGGTGAACACGGCGACCGTCGCCATGGCCGGCCGCACCAGTGGCAGCACCAGCCGGAAGAAGATGCGGTACTCCGAAAGCCCGTCGATGCGCCCGGCATTCTTGAGGTCGTCGGAAACGCCGCTCATGAATTCGGTGAGGATGAAGATCGCCAGCGGCAGGCCCTGCGCCGTGTAGACCAGCACCAGCGCCGTCAGCGTGTTGACCAGCCCGGATGCCACCATCATCTGCAATATGGCGACGGTGCCGAGGCGAATCGGGATCATGATGCCGAGCGCCAGATAGAGCCCCATCAGCCGGTTGCCGCGAAACCGGTATTCCGACAGCGCGAAGGCCGCCATCGCGCCGAACAGCAGCACGAAGAACAGCGAGGCCACGGTGACGACAAAGCTGTTCTGGAAATAGAGGAAGAAATCGCCCTGCGTCAGCACCATGCGGTAGCCGACCAGATCGAAGGTTTCCGGCGTCGGCGGAGTGAGCGGCGAACCGAAGATCGCCTTGCGCGCCTTGAACGAGTTGATGAGGATGACGAAGACCGGAAACAGCGCAATCACCGTATAGGCGATCAGGATCGCGTGGGCGGCGACCGAGCGGGGCAGCGAGGTGGTGGCGCGGCTCATCGTGGCCTCCTCAGAACTTGTAGCGGCGCAGCCGCGTCTGGATGAGGAACAGATAGAGGCATACGCCGGCCAGGATGATGAGGAACATCATGGTGGCGATGGTCGCGCCCATGTTGCGGTCGCCGACCTGAAGCTGGAAGCCGAAGAAGGCGCGATAGAGATAGGTGCCCAGAATGTCGGTCGAGTAATTGGGTCCGGCAAGCGCCCCTTGCGCCGAATAGATCAGGTCGAAGGCGTTGAAATTGGCGACGAAGGTCAGCACCGAGATGATGCCAATCGCCGGCAGGATCAGCGGCAGCTTGATCTTCCAGAACTGCGACATGCCGGTCACGCCATCGCATTCGGCCGCCTCGATCACCTCGTCGGGAATGGACAGTAATGCTGCATAGATCAGCATCATCGGAATGCCGACGAACTGCCACACTGAGATCAGGCTGAGCGCCGTAAGCGCGTATTCTTCCTTGCCGAGCCATGGCGTGAACAGGTTCTTCAGGCCCACCAGATCGAGAAGATTGGGGGCCACGCGCCAGATTGGCGACAGGATCAGCTTCCACGCGAAGCCGACGATCACGAAGGACAGAATCGTGGGGATGAAGATGGCGGTCCGGTAGAAGGAAGAGAAGCGGAGTTTCGGGCTGGAGAGCAGAGCTGCCAGCATGATACCGATCGGGTTCTGCACCAGCATGTGGATGATGAAGAACCACACATTGTTGCCAAGCGCGTTCCAGAAGCCCTTCGACCAGTTAGGGTCGCCGAACAGCGTGCGGAAATTGCCGAGTCCGACGAAGGTCTGATCGCCGGACACATTGCGAAACAGCGAAAACTGCAATGTGCCGAACAGCGGCACGATCATGATCGCGGTGTAGACCAGCACCGCCGGCGCCAGGAACACGATGATGTGCCAGCGGAAGGGCTTTTTCGGTTTCGCGTCACTGGCCGTCATGGGCGGGGTCCGTGGTCGAAGTCCTTATCAGCATAGTCCCCCTGCGCCCTTCGGCGCCATAGGGCCGAAGGTTCTGGCTGGCAGGACATGCGTGAGAGCGGAATGGATCGCGCGGGATACCCTCCCCGGAAAACCGGGGAGGGGGTTGCTTCCTGCTTATTCGGCCGGCTTGTACCAGCTGTCGAGGCCGGTCTGCAGCTTCTTGGCCGCCTCTTCAGGCGTAACCGTGCCGTTGATCACATTGGCCGATTCAACCCATGTTTCGTTTTCGAGGTTGGGCGTGCCGCGCGACAGGATCTGGTAGGTCGAGCGGATGGTCGACTTGCACTTGTCGCGCCAGGACACGAATTCCTGCGCCAGCGGGTCTTCCATCTTCACCGGGGTCGAGTTCAGGCTGAAGAAGCCGGGAAGGGCGTTGGCGTAGATCTCTGCGAATTCAGGCGACGCCACCCAGGTGAGGAAAGTCTTCGCGGCTTCCGGATTCTTGGAAGCAGCATTCAGGCCGATGCCGATATCGGTGTGGTCGGAGATGTAGCAGGTGTCGCCGGCGGCCTTCACCGGCGGCGGGAATGCGCCCATCTCGAAATCGACCTGCGTGTTGAACACCGAGATTTCCCACGAGCCGGCCGGGAAGATGGCGGCGCGGCCGAGCGTGAACAGGTTCTGGCTGTCGGGATAGGTCTGCGCCTCGAAGCCGTCGCCGAGATAGGGCTTCCACTTCGCCAGCGTTGCGAAGGGCTCCACCCACTGCGGATCGGTCAGCTTCTGCTCACCTTTCAGCAGCGCCAGACGGCCTTCCTCGCCATGCCAGTAAGTAGGCCCGATGTTCTGGTAGCCCATGGTGGCGGCTTCCCACAGGTCCTTGGTGCCCATGGCGAGCGGAATATAGGTGCCGTCCTCCTTGATCTTGTCGAGCGCGGCGAAGAACTCGTCCTCGGTCGCCGGCGGTTCGATGCCGAGCTCCTTGAAGGCGTCCTTGTTGTAGATGAAGCCGTGGATCACCGAGGCCATCGGAACGCAGAAGGTCTGCTTGCCGTCATCGGTCGTCCATGCGGATTTGGCGACGTCGGAGAAGTTCTCCATGCCCGAAAGCTCGGTCAGGTCGGCGAGCTTGCCGCTCTTGAACAGGTCGAGCGAGGCGTCGAACGGGCGGCAGGTGATGAGGTCGCCGGCCGAGCCCGCATCCAGCTTGGCATTGAGGGCGGCATTGTACTCGGTCGGAGCTGACGGAGAGAAGACGACCTTGATGTCGGGATGCTTGGCCTGGAAGGCCGGGATCAGCTTTTCCTGCCAGATGGCGAGGTCGTCGTTGCGCCAGCTTTCGATGGTCAGCGTGCCATCCTGTGCGAAGGCTGCTGCCGAGCACAGAACACTCGATCCAAGCAGCACTGCCGTAAGAAGTTTCGTTTTCATGCTCGTCTCCCTGTTGATCCCTGATTCTTTTCAGATTGCGCCGGCATGAACGGTACCTGTCGCGGCAGGCCTCCACTCCGGAGCTTGGCAAATATTCGATAGATAAGGAAAAGGTGCGCAAATCCGGTCGGCCAGCGATCGACCCGGCGCATATGTCATGGGAAGCGATGGCCCCATGCTGCTTTCCCTCCCTTTTGTTCCTGCCAAAAAGATACCAAAAAAATACCACTTGTCCACATTGATTAACGATTTCAGGCGGCGTGCGGTAAGATATATTGAAAACGCTCGTATTTTCAGCAAATTATCAATGGTTTCCGCAAAGCGTCCATCTTGTAAAAATTAACGCTTGGATATTGGTATTTAAGTGGTATTGTAAGTTTGGAGGATCGCCGAATGGATTTCGTGCTTGGCATAGATGGCGGGGGAACCAGTTGCAGGGCAGCCCTTGCCGCGCCCGACGGGCGGGTTCTGGCCCGCGCCAGTTCGGGTGCCGCCAATATCCGCACCGACCTCACCAATGCCCGCACCCATATCGTGGAGGCCGCGCGCCGCGCTTTCGTCGAGGCCGGGCAGGATCCCGAATTGCTGGTCCGCACGCCGGCCGTGCTGGGGCTGGCGGGCGCCAATGTCGGCACCTATCGCCAGCAATTGCAGGCCATATTGCCGTTTCGCGAAAGCCGGGTCGAAAGCGATGCCGAGATCGCACTGGAAGGCGCGGTGGGCTCCGGCGATGGCGCCATCGCCGTGCTTGGCACCGGCAGCGCCTACCGGGTGCGCCGGGGTGGCGTCTCGCGTCCCGTCGGCGGCTGGGGCTTTCAGGTCGGCGATCAGGCCTCCGGCGCGCGCGTTGGCCGCGACCTTCTGGAGCAGACCCTGCTTGCCTATGACGGCATATGCGAAGCCTCTGCGCTGACGCGCGAGATCATGGCGGTCTTCCGCGACAATCCCGAGGATCTGGTCGAGTTCACCGTGAGTGCAAAGCCCGGCGATTATGGCGGCTTCGCGCCCAAGGTCTTTGAGTATGCGGCCGAGGGCGACGTGGTGGCGCGCTCCATCGTCAGCAAGGCAATCGCCGATGTGGAAGGCGCGCTTGGTGCGCTAGACCTGCGCGAAGGCGACGTGCTGTGCCTGCTCGGCGGGCTTGCCGGCCTTTATGCGCCGCTGCTTGCCGCGCGCTACCAGCCGCTGCTGCGCGAACCGCGCGGCGATGCGCTGCTGGGCGCGGTCCGTATGGCCGCACGCCGGTTCGGCACCTCCGTGGAGACGGTGAATGGCTGAAGTCGCCGATCATCTGTTCTCGGATGTGAAGGGCGCGCCGTCCGGCCAGCCACTCTATCTTCGCCTGCGCCGCGCCATAGAAGAAGCCGTCGACAGCGGCGTGCTCGGGCCGGGCGATGCCCTGCCTTCCGAGCGTGACATCGCCCTGCAGGCCGACATCTCGCGGGTGACGGTGCGCAAGGCGGTCAGCGATCTGGTTCGCAGCGGGGTGCTGGTTCAGCGCCATGGCTCGGGAACTTTCGTCGCGCCCCGGGTGGAGCGGGTCGAGCAGTCTCTTTCAAGGCTGACCTCCTTTACCGAGGACATGGCCCGGCGCGGCAAGACCGTGCGTTCGCAATGGCTGGACCGGGGGGTGTTTACGCCCTCGCCGGACGAAATGATGGTGCTCGGCCTGGCGGCCAGGGAGCTGGTCGTGCGCATGTCGCGCCTGCGCATCGCCGATGGCACGCCGCTCGCCATAGAGCGCGCCTGCATGTCGGCGGCGATCCTCCCGGACCCGGAGCGAATCGGTGCCTCGCTCTATGCCGCGCTGGCTGAAACCGGACACCGCCCGGTGCGTGCGGTGCAGCGGATTTCGGCGGCCAATCTTTCCGGTTCCGACGCAGAATTGCTGGAAGTGCCCGCCGGATCGGCCGGATTGCGCATAGAACGCATTTCCTATCTTGCCAGCGGCCGCGTGGTGGAGTTCACACGGTCGATCTACAGGGGGGATGCTTATGACTTCGTGGCCGAGTTGCGTCTGAGTGCCCCCGCAGACGACAATGGAGTTCCTGCATGACGACGACACACACCCATATGCGCCGCGAAGTGGAAGAGATTCCGCAGGCGGTTGCCCGGTTGCTCGACCGCTCGGGCACAGTTCTGGAGCAGGCGGGCAAGGATTTGCGCCGCCGTGATCCGGCCTTTGCCATCACGGTCGCACGTGGATCGTCCAGCCATGCCGCGACCTATCTCAAATATGTCAGCGAACTGGAACTGGGCCTGCCATTCGCCCCCGTCGGCCCCTCCGTAGCCTCGATCTATGGCGCGAAGCTGCGGCTGAAAGGGGCCGCGTGCATCTCGGTCTCGCAATCCGGCAAGAGCCCCGACATCGTTGCATTGGCGCAAAGCGCCCGTGCGCAGGGAGCGCTGACCATCGCCCTGACCAATACGGCCGACTCGCCGCTGCCGCGCGACAGCGATCATGCCGTGGATATCATGGCCGGCCCCGAACTCAGCGTCGCCGCCACCAAGACGTTCGTCAACTCCATCGTTGCCGGTCTCGGTCTGCTTGCCCATGCTGCAGGCGATGAGAAATTGCTGTCCGCCCTGAAAGCGCTGCCGGAGCAGTTGCAAAAGGCCATCGACTGCGACTGGAGTGCGCTGACCGGCGCGCTGGAGGGCCGCAGTTCGCTCTTCGTGCTCGGCCGCGGACCGTCGAGCGCGATCGCCAGCGAGGCTGCGCTTAAATTCAAGGAAACCTGCGGCATTCATGCCGAAGCCTACAGTGCAGCCGAGGTCATGCATGGCCCGATGGCGCTGGTCGGCGGCGGCTTTCCCGTGGTCGCGCTGGCGGCACGGGATGCTGCCGAGCCCTCCGTCGCCGCTTCCGCCGATGCGCTTGTGGCCCGGCAGGGCGCGGTTTTCGCGACCAGCGCGCTTGCAACGCAGGCGGCGCGTCTGCCCTTCGTTGCCACCGGCCATCCGCTCACCGATGCGCTGCCGCTGGTCGTGTCCTTCTATGCATTTGTCGAAGCTTTTGCGCGCCACAGGGGGCTGAACCCGGACATGCCGCGCAATCTGCGCAAGGTGACGGAAACGGTATGAGCGAGCGCTTCGCCCTCTGCGGGGCCAGAATATTCGATGGCCAGGTCTGGCATGACGATGCCTGCCTCGTAGTGGCCTATGGCGAGATCGAGGCGATCCTTCCGCCGGAAAGCCTGCCCGCGGATCTGAAGCGGGTGCAGGCCGGCGGTTCCATGCTGGCGCCGGGATTCATCGACCTGCAGGTCAATGGCGGCGGCGGGGTGATGCTCAACGATCATCCCGATCTTGCTTCCATCGAAACCATCTGCGCGGCCCACGTGCCGTTCGGCACCACGGCTCTGCTGCCGACCCTGATCACCGACACGCCTGAAATCACCGCCGCCGCCATCGAAGCCGGGCGGCAGGCTGCGGAAAAGCAGGTGCCGGGTTTCCTCGGCCTGCATCTGGAAGGGCCGCACCTGTCGCTGAAACGCAAGGGTGCGCATGATCCGGTATTGATCCGCAAGATGGATGAGGCCGATCTGAAGGCGCTGGTGGCGGCGGCCGGCATCGTGCCGGTACTGCTGACGACGGTCGCGCCGGAATCGGTCAGCACTGCGCAGGTCGAGACGCTGGCGAAGGCTGGCGTCATCGTCAGCCTAGGCCATTCCGACACCACCCATGCCACGGCCAGCACCTATGCGAATGCGGGTGCCTCGATGGTGACGCATCTCTTCAACGCGATGAGCCCGCTGGGCAGCCGCGAGCCGGGGCTGGCGGGTGCGGCCATCGACACCGGCACATTGTTTGCCGGGCTGATCGCCGATGGCATTCATGTCGATCCGGCGACCATGGCGATTGCGCTGCGCGCCAAGCGTGGGCCGGGAAAGATATTCCTCGTGACCGATGCCATGGCGACCATCGGCACGCACATGTCTTCCTTCACCCTGAACGACCGCACCATCTATCGTCGCGAAGGCAGCCTGAGGCTGGGCGACGGGACGCTTGCCGGGGCCGATCTGGACATGATTTCGGCCGTGCGCTTCGTCCACCACACGCTCGGCTTCGAGCTGGACGAAGCGCTGCGCATGGCCTCCGCCTATCCGGCTGAGGCGGTCGGCCAGTCGCAGCGCCTCGGAAGACTGGCGAAGGGCATGCGCGCCAACATCGTCGCCCTCACGGAAAACCTTGAGGTCGCTTCCGTGTGGATTGATGGCGTGCGCGAATTCAGGGCCTGACAGCGCGTCCGCGATCTGGAATGTTTATGCTTTCTTCCGAATAGCAGAAACATTCCAGCCTGTTAGTTTCACGCAATTCCGAACGCAGAACCGCTGCGCACTTTTGCCGGAATTGCTCTAGCCGCGCGCTGCGTCCGCCGCCGTGCGGATCGCCTCGATGTTGGTGCGGTAGGACTCCACCGTGCCGCCCTTGAATACGGCAGCACCCGCCACCAGCACATTCGCGCCGGCGGCAGCCACCAGCGGAGCTGTTTCAGGCGTCACGCCGCCATCGATCTGAATGTCGATGGGACGATTACCGATCATCGCCCTGACGCGCTTCACCTTCTCGACCACCGAGGGAATGAAGGCCTGCCCGCCGAAGCCGGGGTTTACGGTCATCAGAAGCACGAGATCGAGCCGGTCGAGCACATATTCGATGACGTTTTCGGGGGTGCCCGGGTTGAGAGAGACGCCGGCCTTCTTGCCGAGGTTGCGGATGGTCTGCAGAGACCGGTCGAGATGCGGGCCGGCCTCGGCATGAACGGTGATGCCGTCGCAACCGGCCTCCGCGAAGGCGGCGAGATAGGGATCGACCGGCGCAATCATCAGATGGGCGTCGAAATAGGCGTCGGTGCGGTTGCGGATCGCCTTGATGATCGGCGCGCCGAAGGTGATGTTGGGCACGAAGTGGCCGTCCATCACGTCCAGATGCACCCAGTCCGCGCCCGCTTCGACGATCGCCTCGACCTCGTAGCCAAGCTTCGAGAAATCCGACGACAGAACCGACGGTGCGATCAGGGTTCTTGCGCTCATGCCTGCACTCCTGCCTGTAGGGTTGAGCCGGGTGAGGATGACCCGGGAAACATTTGAGGTGCCTATAGCATCGCAGTCAAAACCGGACACAGCTTTTTTGGCATTATCCTGTGCTTGTGGGCACTGTTTCACGCTGATGGCCTACACTTCGTCAAAGTCCTGCCATATGTCAGCCAGATATCACGTTCCGGAGGCGGTTTTGAACGGCGCGGTCTCGACAATCCAAAAGGGTATAGCCCGCACCTGCATCATGGGTGCGTGCCTCATCGTCGCGGGATGCGGCAACTCCATCGTGGAGCGGCAGGATGAGGTGGTGGCGTCGGCGCTGCCTTATGACAGCGTACCCTGCGACACGCTGTTCATGCACCGCGATACGCTCGCCGCCCAGTACGGATTGCCGCTGGACGCCAGACCCGTCTTCGTGCGCCAGCCCTACGGCATGGGGCCACTGACGCCGGATGTGCGCTCCGAACGCCGCCGCAAGGCCGAGGCCGCGCGCGGCGAGATAGACGCCATGAACAGGTCGCTGACGCGCCGCAAATGCGTGGAGCCCGCGCCGGTCCTGCCTCAGTAACCGGCTTCGCGGTCAACCAGATTTTCCAGCGTGCCGTCCCGCTCATAGGCGGCCATCTGCGCAAGCATCACCGGCACCAGATGCACAGGATCGGAAGTGGCCGCCGCATGCGGCGTGACGAATACCTTCGGGTGGTTCCACAGCGGGCTCGTCTTTGGCAGTGGTTCGATCTCGAACACGTCGAGGCTCGCTTCTTTCAGCGTTCCATCGTCCAGCGCGCGCAGGATGTCGGTTTCCTTCTGCAGCCTGCCACGCCCCGCATTGATGAGCACCGCGCCTCCCAGCGCGTTGCGCCTGCGCAGTTCCTTCAGAAGCTTGTAATCGATGATGCCTTTGGTGGTCTGCGTGAATGGCAAAAGAACCAGCAGAATGTCGGTGGCGTTGAGGAACGGCACGAGCCCGGCATCACCGGCATAGCTGTTCACGCCATCCATCCGACGTTCTGAGCGCGACCAGCCATTGATGCGGAAGCCGAGCGGCATGAGCGCTCTGGCGGCTGCCCGGCCGAGATGGCCAAAGCCCATGATGCCGACCGAGACATCCCCGGCGTTGCGCTGTTCGACATCGCGCCAGGCGCGCAGGCGCTGGTTCTCCCGGTATTGCCGGCCGTGACGATGGTGATCGAGCACGCGCCACACGACATATTCCACCATGTGCTGCGTCAGGTCTTCCGCAACCACGCGCACCACCGGCACATCGGTGGGGATGGTGGGATCTTCCATGATGTGGTCGACGCCCGCGCCGACCGAGAAGATGACCTTGAGGTTTGGCAGCCCGACAAGCAGGTTCGGTTTCTGCTTCCACACGACCGCATAGGTGATGGACGGATCGGTGCCGGGTTCGCGCTCCAGAATGACGTCCCGCTCCGCTGCCACCAGATCGTGCCAGCGCTGGGGATGGAACGCGTTGACCGCAAGCAGAACGCGGCCCGTGCCTGATATGCTCAAAATATCCTCCTCGCCACTATTCCGAAACGACGCCCTCCGGAGCCGTCTCGATGCGGAAGGCGGCCGAGATCAGCGCCTTCGTGTAGTCGGTCTGCGGCGCCTCGAAAATCTGGGTCGAGGGGCCGGCTTCCACCACCTTGCCGTTGCGCATGACGATCACCTCATTGGCGAGCGCGCGCACCACCTTCAGGTCGTGGCTGATGAACAGATAGGCGAGGTTGTGCTTTGCCTGCAGGTCGCGCAGCAGGTCCACCACCTGCGCCTGCACGCTCATGTCCAGCGCCGAGGTCGGCTCGTCCAGCATGACGAAGCGCGGCTTGAGCACCATGGCGCGGGCTATGGCGATGCGCTGGCGCTGGCCGCCGGAAAATTCGTGCGGGTAGCGGAAGCGCGTTTCCGGATCGAGGCCGACTTCTCTGAGCACGTCGACCACGCGGTCGTCGCGCTCGTCGGGCGAGAGCTTCGGTTCGTGGATCTTCAGCCCTTCCTCGATGATCTCCGACACCGACATGCGCGGGCTGAGCGACCCGTAAGGGTCCTGAAACACGATCTGCAATTCGCGCCGCAGCGGCCGCATCTCGTTGAACGACAGAGCGTCGATGTCGCGTCCGTCGAAACGGATCTTGCCGGTGGAAGAGATCATGCGCGCCAGGGCAAGGCCGAGCGTCGTCTTGCCGGAGCCGGATTCGCCGACGATGCCCAGCGTCTGGCTCTCGCGCACCGTCACGTCGATGCCGTCCACCGCCTTCACATGGTCCACCGTCTTGCGGAAAAAACCCTGCTTGATCGGGAACCAGACTTTCACGTCTTCCCCGTGCATCACGGGTCTGGCGGCGGGGTCGGCGGCCGGCGGCTTGCCCCTTGGCTCGGCAGCCAGAAGATGGCGGGTGTATTCGTGCTGCGGATTGGCGAAGATTTCCTTCGTCGGCCCGGTCTCGACCACCTTGCCTTTTGTCATCACGCAGACCCGGTCGGCGATCTTGCGCACGATGCCGAGGTCGTGGGTGATGAACAGCATCGACATGCCGTTGTTCTTCTTCAGGGTGTCGAGCAGCAGCAGGATCTGGGCCTGAACCGTCACGTCGAGCGCTGTCGTCGGCTCGTCTGCGATCAGCAGTTCCGGCTCGTTGGCGAGCGCCATGGCGATCATGACGCGCTGGCGCTGCCCGCCTGAAAGCTGGTGGGGATAGGCGTCGAGCCGCTTTTCCGGCTCGCGGATTCCCACCTCGTTGAGCAGATCGAGCGTGCGTTTGCGGGCCTGCGCGTCGCTCATGCCGCGATGCAGCTTCAGCACCTCGACGATCTGCTGCTCGATGGTGTGCAACGGGTTGAGCGAGGTCATCGGCTCCTGAAAGATCATGGTGATCTTGTTGCCGCGCACCTTGCGCAACTCGTTCTCGCCAAGCCGCATCAGGTCCTTGCCGCCGAACAGGATTTCGCCCGAGGGATGGCTGGCCGGCGGATAGGGCAGAAGTTTCAGCACTGACAGCGCCGAGACCGACTTGCCCGAGCCGGATTCGCCCACCAGTGCCAGCGTCTCGCCCTTGCCGATGTCGAACGACACGTGATCGACGGCGAGCGAGGTCTTGCCGCCTTGCGAAAAGGCGACCGAGAGATCGCGAACGGAAAGGAGGGGCGTGCTCACCTGAACGTCTTCCTCGGGTCGAAGGCGTCGCGCGTGGCTTCGCCGATGAAGATCAGCAGCGAGAGCATGATCGAAAGGGTGATGAAGCCGGTGATGCCGAGCCATGGCGCGTTGAGATAGCGCTGGCCCTGCTTGAGCATTTCACCCAGAGAAGCCGATCCCGGCGGCAGGCCGAAGCCGAGGAAGTCGAGCGAGGTCAGCGTCGAGATCGAGCCGTTGAGGATGAAGGGCAGGAAGGTCAGCGTCGCCACCATGGCATTGGGCAGCAGGTGACGGAACATGATGGTGCGGTTGGAGACGCCGAGCGCGCGGGCCGCGTTCACATATTCGAAGTTGCGTGCGCGCAAAAATTCCGCTCGTACCACGCCGACGAAGGCCACCCATGAAAACAACAGCATCAGGCCAAGCAGGATGAAGAAGCCGGGCGGCAAGACCGCCGCCACGATCAGCAGCAGGTAGAGGACAGGAATGGCCGACCAGATTTCGATGAAGCGCTGGAACAGGAGGTCGACCCAGCCGCCGAAATAACCCTGAATGGCGCCGGCGGAGACGCCGACGATGGCCGAGCCCAGCGTCAGCGTCAGCCCGAACAGCACCGAGACGCGAAAACCGTAGATGACGCGCGCCATGACATCGCGGGCCTGATCGTCGGTGCCGAGCCAGTTCCAGTTGCCGACGATGCAGTCGGGATCTGCAGCACCCTGCGGATACTGGGCGCAGCGCGTGGCGGCATCGTAGCTCCACGAGGGCTTGGCCGGGGCTGCCTGCGGCACCGCATTGTTGACGGTGCGGTAGGAATAGCGGATCGGAGGCCAGATCATCCAGCCATTGGCCTCGATCTCGTCGCGGATCACCGGATCGCGATAATCGGTGACGGCATAGAAGCCGCCGAATTTCTCTTCCGGATAGGCGACGAGGACGGGGAAGAGAATTTCGCCCTTGTAGGAGGCGATGATCGGCTTGTCGTTGGCGATGAACTCGGAAAACAACGAGGCAACGAACAGGAAAAGGAAAATCCACAACGACCAGTAGCCGCGACGGTTCGCCTTGAAGTTCGCCCAGCGCCGCTGGTTGAGCGGTGACAGAAACGGCCTGCGCCGTCTTGGCGTGACAGGCTGGGGAGCGACGCCTTCAGCACCCGTCTTCATGGTGGCCTCGACCATCACACGTCCCTCCGGTCGAAATCGATGCGGGGGTCGATCCAGGTGTAGGTGAGATCGGAGATGAGGCTGACGAACAGGCCGATCAGCGAGAAGATATAGAGGTTGGCGAACACCACCGGATAATCGCGATCGACCACCGACTTGAAGCCGAGGAGGCCCAGCCCGTCGAGCGAGAAGATGTTCTCGATCAGCAGCGAGCCGGTGAAGAAGGCCGAGATGAACGCTCCGGGAAAGCCGGCGATGACGATCAGCATGGCGTTGCGAAACACGTGGCCGTAGAGCACCCGGTGCTCGGAGAGACCCTTGGCGCGCGCCGTCACCACATATTGCTTGCGGATCTCGTCGAGGAAGGAGTTCTTCGTCAGCAGCGTGTTGGTCGCGAAGGCCGACAGCACCATCGCCGTCAGCGGCAGGGTCAGGTGCCAGAAATAATCGAGGATGCGGTCCGGCCACGACATCTGCGACCAGTTGTCGGAGGTGAGCCCCCGCAGCGGAAACAAGTCCCAGAACGAGCCGCCGGCGAACAGGATCATCAAAAGAATGGCGAACAGGAAACCGGGAATCGCATAGCCGACGATGACGATGGCGCTCGTCCATGTGTCGAAGGCCGAGCCGTCCTTCACCGCCTTGCGGATGCCGAGCGGGATCGAGATCATGTAGGAAATCAGGGTGATCCATAAGCCCAGCGAGATCGACACCGGCATTTTTTCGAGGATCAGGTCGACCACCGATATGTCGCGGAAATAGCTGTCGCCGAAGTCGAAGCGGGCATAGTTCCACAGCATCAGGCCGAAGCGTTCCAGCGGCGGCTTGTCGAAGCCGAACTGCTTTTCAAGCTTGGCGATGAATTCGGGATCGAGGCCCTGCGCGCCGCGATATTTGCTGGAGATGTTGCCGCCCCCGGCCTCGAAGCCGCCGGCCATGCCCATGTCGCCACCGCCGCCGGACCCGAGGCGATCGCTGGAATCGCCCCCCTGACCGGTGAGGCGGGCAATCACCTGCTCCACCGGGCCGCCGGGCGCGAACTGGATGACGACGAAGGAAATCGCCATGATGCCGAAAAGGGTCGGGATCATCAGCAGCAGGCGGCGCAGGATATAGGCACCCATCAGGCGCTGCTCCCTTTTCTTCTCACGTCAGCCCTTGCCAATCTTCGCAGCCTTCTCGGGTTCGAACCACCATAGCGTCTCGACCGGAAAGCCGTAGTCGGGCTTGGTTTCGAGAAATCCGAACATGTCCCAATACGCGACCCGGTGATTCGCCACATAGTATGTTGGAATCCAGTCGAGCCTTGCGCGCAAGACCCGGTCGAGCGCGCGCAGCGCCGCAACCAGCTCTTCGCGGGTTTCAGCGCGCCCTGCCGCGTCGACCAGCGCATCGACGGCGCTACTCTCCGTTCCGGGATAGTTACGGGTGCCGGGCCGCCCCGCGGCACGGGAATGGTAGAGCGCTTCAAGTGCTGCATGGGCAGGTGTTGCGCCGACCGAGATACGCATCAGGATCATGTCGAAATCGAAATCGTTCTGGCGCGCCTGATATTGCGCGGAATCGATCACGCGCACCGATGCGTCGATGCCGACCGCTTTCATGTTTTCAGCCCACGGCAGGAAAATGCGGGCAAGCCCATCGTCGTCGGCCAGTATTTCCGTCTTCAGGCGCTCGCCCTTATCGTTGACGACAAAGGCGCCGTCGCGCCGCCATCCGGCTTCGCCAAGGAGTTTCATGGCCTCCCCGAGCAGTTTCCGGTCGCGCCCCGATCCATTGGAAACGGGCTGGATCGCAGGTTCCGCGAATACCTCCGGCGGAAGGTCCTTGCGCAATGGCTCCAGCAAAGCCAGTTCTTCGGGAGAGGGGAGGCCTTCCGCCCTGAACTCGGATTTCTCGAAATTGGACTGCGAGCGCTCATAGGCGCCGGAAAACAGCGTGCGGCGTGTCCACTCGAAATCGAAACACAGTCCGATGGCGCGGCGCACCCGCACGTCGCGGAACTGGGGTCGGCGCTGGTTGAGCGCCACGGATTGCATTTCGGGCCATTTCTCACCGTCGAACTCGCGTTTCAGCACGCGTCCGTCGGAAATGGCGGGGAAATTGTATTCCGAGACCCAGGTACGGGCGACGAATTCCTCGCGGTAATTGGTGTCGCCCTTCTTGAAGGCCTCGAAGGCGGCATTGCGGTCGCGGTAGAAGTCGATGCGCAGGCGGTCGAAATTGTACAGGCCCCGGTTGACCGGCAGGTCGCGGCCCCAGTAATCGGCCACCCGCTCATATTCGATGAACTGTCCGGCGGCGACCCGGCCGACTTTGTAGGGGCCGGAGCCCGGCGGCGGCGTCATGCGCCCGGCGTCGAACTCGTTTTGCGTATAGTAGGCCTTCGACAGGACCGGCATTTCGGCGGCGGTGAGAATGGTCTGCGGCGGCTGCCTGCCCGTAAAGGTCAGCCGCACCGTCTGCGGATCGAGCGCTTCTGCGGTGGCAAGCTCGACAAGCGGCAGCGCCAGTTGCGGGTGCCCCTTGTCCTTGTAGAGGAGCAAGGTGAAGGCGACATCCTCGGCCGTCAGCGGCGTGCCGTCATGCCAGCGCGCTTCGCTGCGAAGGTGGAAGTCGAAGCTGTTGCGGTCCTGCGAGATGGTGACGCTTTCGGCCAGCAGCCCGTAGAGCGCATCCGGCTCGTCCAGTGCCCGGGCCATCAGCGTATCGAAGCAGAACTCCATGCGCGGCGGCGCATCGCCGCGCAGCGTGAAGGCATTCAGCGTGTTGAAGGTGAGCGGGTTCTGGTTGAAGGCCCAGTTGGGTGGCGGAAAATTGAAGGTGCCGCCCTTGGGCGCGTCTGCGTTCACATAGTCGAAATGGGCAAAGCCGGGCGGATACTTCAGCTCCCCGAAAGCCGAGAGGCCGTGAAGCTTCACGCCTGTCGGCGCGGTGGCGAAGGCCGGGAGGGGCAGCAGCGGCCATGCGGCCGCCGCACTCCCCAGCACGAGGAAATCGCGACGTGAAAAGGCGCTCATCACTGTGCGCTCTGGTACTTGGCCGCCAGCGCCTTTTCCTTTTCGGGGTCGATCCACCAGGACTCGACGTCGGCCCCGATATATTCGGGCTGCTTGTCCGGCATGCCGAACTTGTTCCAGTAGGCGACCCACAGGTTCGGACGGGTGAATTGCGGCACGACATAGTAGTTCCACAAGAGGACACGGTCGAGCGCGCGAGTGGCGGCGATCAGGTCTTCGCGGTCGGTGGCGAAGATCACCCGGTCGACAAGCGCGTCGATCACCGGGTCCTTGATGCCGGAATAGTTGCGCGAGCCGGGCGTGTCGGCGGCGCGCGTGCTCCAGTAGTCGCGCTGTTCGTTGCCGGGCGAATCGGACTGCTGCAGCACCTGCGTGATCACGTCGTAGTCGAAATCGTTCACCCGGTTCACGAACTGGCTGGTATCGACGATGCGGTGGGTGACGGTCACGCCGATCTTGCGCAGCATTTCGATGAACGGGCTGATTGTGGGGCCGGAATCCTGGCTGAAATCGAGGATTTCAAAGCTGAAAGGCTGGCCGGTTTCGGCATTGACCATCCGCCCGTTGCGGATTTCCCAGCCCGCTTCCTTGAACAGCGCCACCGCGTCGCGCAGGATCTTGCGCTCGGCCTGCGGATTGTCGAAACGGGGCAGGGCGAATTCCTTCGTGAACACTTCTGGCGGCAGCTTGTCGCGGTACTGTTCGAGGATCTCCAGCTCCTTGCCTGCCGGCAGTCCCCGGGACGCAAAATCGCCACCCATGAAATAGCTGGTGATGCGTGTGTTCAGCCCGAAGGACTGGGTGCGGTTCATCGTGTCGAAATCGAAGGCGTAGGACAGCGCCTGACGCACGCGCCGATCCTGGAACAAGGGCCGGCGGGTATTGAGGACAAAGCCCTGCATGTTGGCGCGGGCGTTGGACACGAATTCCTTCTTGATCACGTCGCCAGCCTTGACGGCGGGAAAATCATAGGCGGTCATCCAGCGTCGCGCGCTGTTTTCGGAATGAATGTCCTTGAAGCCGCCCTTGGTGAAGGCCTGCCATGCGGCATTGTTGTCGAGGAAATAGCGGTAGCGGCGCTGGTCGAAATTCTCGCGTCCGATCTTCACCGGCAGCTTCGCGCCCCAGTAGTCCGGCACGCGCTCCCAGATGATCTCCTGTCCGGGCTTGAAGCTTTTGATGCGGTATGCGGCGGAGCCGAGCGGGGCTTCCAGCGTCGGGCGGGTGATGTCGCGCTTCTTGCCTTTGGCATCGGTGCCTTCCCACCAGTGCTTCGGCAATACCACGAGATCGCCCATGATCTTGGGCAGTTCGCGATTGCCCTTCTGGTCGAAGCGGAATTCGACCTCGCGATCCGATATCTTCACCGCCTCGGTGACGTTCTCATAATAGCGGTTGTACATGGGGCTGTTGGCTTTCAGCACCCCGAACGACCAGATCACATCATCGACGGTGATCGGCTGGCCGTCATGCCAGCGCGCATCGGGATCGAGCCGGAAGGTCGCGGAGGAGAAATCGTCCGGATATTTGTAGGCTTCGGCGACAAGCGGATGGCTGACACTGCCTTCGTCGGTCGCCTGCTCCATCAGCGTGTCGTAGAGCAGTCCGCCGCCGAACTCGGCCAGCCCCGAGGCCGGCGTGCCCTGCACGATATAGGGATTGAAGCTGTCGAACGTGCCGAGCACGGTGGTGTTCAGCGTGCCGCCTTTGGGTGCGTCGGGGTTCACATAGTCATAGTGCTGGAAGTTCTCGCCATATTTGGAGCCGCCGACCAGCGAGGAGGAGGTGTGCCATTCCTGCGCCTCTGCGAGGCCGGTGCCGAAAACCAGCAGGGTTGCGGCAACCCCGGAAAACAGTATGGCCGTCAGCGGAGCCCTGATATGGTGAAAACGCATCCCGATCCTTTCACAACAACAAGCCGCGCACTGTAGCGGATTCTCCTGACGAGGGAATCGCATCGTGCCGATAATGCATTGCCCAGCCTACAGTAGCAAAAAAGCCGGGCAGAACCCGGCTTTTTCAAGGATATTCAGATTACAAATTCGTTATTCGGCTGGCTGTTCGGCCGGCTGACCTTCCGGCGCTGCCTCACCTGCGGCGGGAGCTTCCTGAGCCGGAGCCTGTTCGGCGGGCGCCGCTTCAGCAGGGGCCTGTTCCGCGGGAGCCGCATCAGCAGGAGCCGTCCCGGTCGGAGCCGCTCCTTCGGCGGGGGCGGCTTCGGTGGCCTCGCCTTCAGGAGCCGCGGCGCCGGCTTCAGGCAGCGGAACCGGGCTGTCGGCCTGCTCACGCATATAGGCGATGAGGTTCGCGCGCTCGTCGTCCTTCTTCAGGCCGGCGAAGCCCATGGCCGTTCCCTTCACGAAGCCCTTGGGCGAGATCAGGAAGTGGTTGAGGTTGTCGAAGGTCCATTTCTCGGAGCCGCCGCCGGCGAATTCCTTCATGGCGCCGGAATAGGAGAAGCCCTCATGCGAAGCGACCGGGCGATCGACGATCGACCACAGGTCCGGGCCGACCTTGTTGGGGCCGCCCTTTTCGATCGAATGGCAGGCAGCGCACTTCTTGAACACGGCTTCGCCGGCTTTCGCGTCAGCCTTGGCCAGCAGGTCGGCGATCGGGGTCGCCTCGGCGGCGCCGCCGGCTGCGGCACCACCGGCATCGCCTTCGACTGCCTCGATGATGAAGCCGGGCTTTTCCGGCGCATGTGTGGAAAAGAGCGAGTTGGAAGCGATGCCGACAGAGAAGATGATGAATACGGTGCCGAGCAGTCCGCCCAGGATCTTGTTGACTTCAAATGAATCCATACGCCCCAGGCTCCCTTTTCCGGCGGACATGCCGTCCTCCGTCCGTCGGTAATACACGCTCCTGCGCGAGGAGCGACAAATCGGGCGGAAACTAGGTCTTTTGCTCAGCTCTTGCAACACCTATAAGGGCGCTTCCAGTGAGACCTTTTGACACTTTTCACCAGCTCTTTCGCGCAGTTTCAGCCCCATGACCACACTTGTCCTCATCCCCGCCCGCATGGCCTCGGCCCGGCTGCCCGGCAAGCCGCTGGCCGATATAGCCGGCTTGCCCATGATCGTGCATGTGGCACGCCGCGCCGCCCAGACCGGTCTCGGTCGCGTGGTGGTGGCGACCGACACCGTCGAAATCGCGGACTCCGTGGCCGCGCACGGCTTCGAGGCGGTGATGACGAGGGCCGACCACGAGTCGGGTTCCGACCGCATCTTCGAGGCGCTGACGGCGCTGGACCCGCACGGGCAGGTGGACACGGTCGTCAATATTCAGGGCGACCTGCCGACGCTCGATCCGGCAATCGTTTCTGCGGCGTTGCGTCCGTTCGAGGATCCGGCGGTCGATATCGCCACGCTAGGCGTCGAGATCGTGCGCGAGGAGGAGAAAACCAATCCCGCCGTCGTCAAGATCGTCGGCTCGCCGCTGTCGGCGTCGCGCATGCGCGCGCTTTATTTTACCCGTGCCACCGCGCCGTGGGGTGAGGGGCCGCTCTATCATCATGTCGGGCTTTACGCTTACCGTCGTGCAGCCCTTGAGCGCTTCGTGGCGCTGGGGCCGTCCTGTCTCGAAGGGCGCGAGAAGCTTGAGCAGTTGCGCGCGCTCGAAGCCGGCATGCGCATCGACGTCGAGATCGTGAATTCCGTTCCGCTGGGCGTCGACACGCCCGCCGATCTGGAACGCGCCAGAACCATTCTTTCCAGCTGACAGGGCTCAAAATGCCAGAAAAGACCAACAAGATCGCTTTCCAGGGTGAGCCGGGCGCCAATTCCGATACGGCCTGCCGCAACGTCTATCCCACCATGGAGCCGTTGCCGTGCCCTACCTTTGAGGATGCGTTCAACGCGGTGGAGACGGGCAAGGCCGATCTCGCCATGATCCCGATCGAGAACACCATCGCCGGGCGGGTGGCGGATATCCATTACCTGCTGCCGGAATCCAGGCTGCATATCGTCGGCGAGTATTTTCTGCCGATCCATTTCCAGCTCATGGTGCTGCCGGGCGTGCAGCGCTCCGAGATCAAAACCGTCCACAGCCACATCCATGCGCTTGGCCAGTGCCGCAAGTTCATCCGCAAGAACGGCTGGAAGCCCGTCGTGGCCGGTGACACGGCCGGCGCTGCAAAACTCGTCTCCGACGTCAGGGATCGCACCATGGCAGCCCTCGCGCCGCGCCTGGCATCCGATCTCTACGGCCTCGACATCATTCAGGAAAATGTCGAGGACACCGAGAACAACATCACCCGCTTTGTCGTCCTGTCGAAGACGAAACAATGGGCGGAGCGCCGCGACGATGTGCCGATGGTCACCACCTTCGTCTTCCGGGTGCGCAACGTTCCGGCCGCGCTCTACAAGGCCATGGGTGGTTTCGCCACCAATGGCGTCAACATGACCAAGCTGGAGAGCTACCAGATCGGCGCTTTCACCGCGACGCAGTTCTATGCCGATGTGGAAGGCCACCCGGACGACCGCAGCCTGAAAAACGCGCTGGAGGAACTGCGCTTCTTCTCGAAGGAAGTGCGCATTCTGGGCGTTTATCCGGCCAACGAGTTCCGCGCCACGCAGGACGCCGATGCCTGAGGGCGCCGCGTTTCAGAGCCGCTTGGAATACCAGCGGTCTGCATAGGGGTTGTCGTTGAAGCGCGCGACTTCCCCGTAGCCCTCGCGCTCATAGAGCGATTGCGCTTCCGCCAGTACGCGGTTGGTGTCGAGGCAGACAGTACGCGCGCCGAGGTCGCGGGCAATGGCTTCAAGCTGCCGCAGCAGGCGCATGGCAAGCCCCATGCCACGCGCCTGTGGTGACACCCACATGCGCTTGATCTCAGCCGTCTCCTTATCGAGCAGGCGCACCGCGCCGCAGCCGAGCGGGCTGCCGTCCAGACGGGCGAGCAGGAAAGCGCCGCGCGGGCGGATGAATTCCTCGCTGCTGGCCGTGCTGCCGCTGCTCGTGTCGAAGCCATCCTGAAAGCGCGATGCGACCTCCGCGACGTAAAGATCGAGGCATTGTCTTGCATCGGCGCTGTCGGGATCTTCTTCCGCGATTTCGACTGAGGCGGCGGCCAGCAGACGCTCGGTCTCGGCCATGGCGGCGACGAGTCGCTCGCGTGCTGCCGGCGAAAGCGGCTCCAGCAATGCCAGAGCCTGCTTGTCCGACAGGGCGTCATAGGCGCGAAGTTCCTCACGGCCCCGGCTGGTCAGGGTGACGAAGCGCGCGCGGGCATCGCTTTCCTGCGCGCCGACGGAAACGAGCTCCTGCGTTTCCAGAGAACGCAGCATGCGGCTGAGATAACCTGAATCGAGACCAAGCCGCTGGCGCAGGTCGCCAAGGGCGGCTCCGGCGGAGCCGATCTCGAACAGCAGCCGCGCCTCGCTGAGCGGCCGGCCACGGCTGTGATAACTTTCCTCCAGCACACCGACGCGGCGCGTCACGGAGCGGTTGAAACTGCGGATCTGGGCGATGTGATTAGTGTTCATTGCCTGACTTTAGTCAGACAGTGGCGGCGCTGCAATAATTATCTGACCAAGGTCAGATATTATGGCTGTTCCGCCCATGCCCGGATGAGATGATGGGCGATGGCGCCGGAGGGCGGGACGACAAGCTGCTGCGGATGCGTCCGATGCAGCATGGCCAGCACCTCGTCGCGGCTGAACCAGCGGCAATCCTCCAGTTCGTCCATATCGGCGCGAATGTCTTCGTTCAGCGGTTCGCCGTAGCAGCCGATCATCAGCGAATAGGGAAAAGGCCATGGCTGGCTGGCGTGGTAGATGACGCGTCCGAGCCGTATGCCGGCCTCCTCGAAGGTCTCGCGTCGCACGGCCTCCTCGATGGTTTCTCCGGGTTCGATGAAGCCGGCCAGCGAAGAATACATGCCGGGCGCGAAATGACGGCCGCGCCCCATCAGGCATTTTTCGGGGGTGACGGTGAGCATGATCGCCACCGGATCGGTGCGCGGGAAATGGTCGGTGCCGCAGGCCGGGCAATGGCGGCGGTAGCCGCCGGCGCGCATCTCAGTCTTCTGTCCGCAGCGTCCACAGAAGGCATGCGTGTGGTTCCATGTCAGCAGCGAGGACGCCTGCGCCATCGCGCCCAGCGTTTCCTCACGGATCAGCCCCTGAACATAGACCGTTCTGTGTTCCAGCATTTCGAGGCCGTCGAAAGGCTGTTCGGGTTCGAGTTTCGCGTAAAGGGCAAGGGCGGGGCCATGCGCGGCGACGCCAAGCAGGATCGAGGCGGCGGCGTCGAAGCCAAGCTGGCTGCACTCGGCCACGGTGAACCATGGATCGAAACCTTCGCCATCCGGCTTCAGCAGGATGCGGCCTTTGCCGATCAGCATGATTCGCGCAGTCTGGGCGGTCAGTGCCCGAATCACGCAATCGTCGGGGCGGCGCTCCGACTGGCGATCGATCCGGTTGCCGGCGAAGCCGACGAACTGGCTGGGTTCGCGAAGCGGTGCATCGAAAAAAGGAAAGCTCATCGGCAAAGGGTCCGGCGCTGTGGAAAAAAGGGGCGGCTTACAGCGCTGCCTTCACGGTTTCGATGAAGCGGTGAAGGTCTTCGCCCGCATAGGGTTCGCGCGCACCATGACCCCAGACCGGACCCGGCCATGCCGCGTCGTTCTCGTTGCGCGCGACTACATGGACATGAAGCTGGCGCACGATATTGCCCAGCGCGCCCGTGTTGATCTTGGTGCAGCCGGTCACGCGCTTGAGTGCCTGCGCGACCATATTGGTCTCGAATGTGAGCATGGCCTGATCAAGCGGCGTGATGTCGTGGATTTCTTCTGCGCCCGGCCGTTGCGGCACGAGGATCAGCCAGGGGAAGCGCCGGTCGTTCATGACCCTGAGCTCGCACAGGCCGAGCCACATCAGCGGCTCGCTGTCGGCTTCCAGACGCGCATCGAGCGCAAATCCGGCGTTTAGCCCGCGCAACATGGGCATCCTCCCTTGAACCGGACAGGCCGGAAAACTGCGGATTGGAAAGGCATCAGGCCTTCGCGTCTGCGGACGGTATTGCGAGCTTGTTTGCGCTGCAAGCGTTTCTGGCGGAAGACTGCCATGGAATTTGCACGCGCACTTGCAATTCGCGGTCGAATTGCCGATATGGAAACCGGGAGGTTGGTGGTGGACGGTCCACTCGCCAACCGGGTCAGGTCCGGAAGGAAGCAGCCCTAACGAGCCCGGAACGGGTCATTGTTCCAGCCTCCCGCCTTTCTTCGCCATCTTCGCGTTCATGACGGCATGCTCATTGACTGTGTCGGGGCGTGCGGGCGAAACTGGCTTTGCAGACGGCCGCTTCCGGTCGCGGTCCCCAGATGCTGGCTTGGAGCAGTGCCGATCGATGAACGACGCCGGAACAAGCGACGCAGATATTTCCGCAGCCGGGAAGGCGCCCGCCCCTTATCGGGTGCTGGCCCGCAAATACCGGCCTTCGGATTTTTCGCAGCTCATCGGTCAGGAGCCGATGGTGCGCACCCTCACCAACGCCTTTTCCTCCGGGCGCATCGCGCAGGCATGGATGCTGACCGGCGTGCGCGGCGTGGGCAAGACGACGACCGCCCGCATTCTCGCCCGCGCCCTCAATTACAGAACGCCGGAACTCGACCGCCCGAGCGTTGACCTTTCGGTGCCGGGCGAGCACTGCCAGGCCATCATGGAAGGCCGCCATGTCGACGTGATCGAGATGGACGCAGCCTCCCACACCGGCATCGACGATATTCGCGACATCATCGACAGGGTGCGCTACGCCCCGGTTTCGGCGCGATACAAGGTCTACATCATCGACGAGGTGCACATGCTCTCCACGCAGGCCTTCAACGGCCTGCTGAAGACGCTTGAAGAGCCGCCGCCGCATGTGAAGTTCATCTTCGCCACCACCGAAATCCGCAAGGTGCCGATCACCGTCTTGTCGCGCTGCCAGCGCTTCGACCTGCGCCGCATCGATGCCGGCCAGCTGGTGACGCATCTGGGTGCCATCTCGGACAAGGAAGGCATTTCCATCGACGACGAGGCGCTGGCGATGATCGCCCGCGCGGCCGAGGGCTCGGCCCGCGATTCGCTGTCGATCCTCGATCAGGCCATCGCCCATGGTGGCGGCACCGTGTCGGCGGAGGCGGTTCGCGCCATGCTGGGCCTTGCCGACCGGGGCCGCATCATCGATCTGTTCGAGCATCTGATGAAGGGCGACGTGGCGGCAGCCCTTGGCGAGTTCAGGGCGCAGTACGACACCGGCGCCGACCCGGCCGCCGTGCTCACTGACCTTGCCGAGTTCAACCATCTGGTGACGCGCCTGCGTTTCGTGCCGGATGCCGCCGCCGATGCGTCTCTCTCGGAAGCAGAGCGCCGACGCGGCGTCGAATTCGCGGCTGCCCTTTCCGTCAAGGTGCTGTCGCGCACCTGGCAGATGCTGCTCAAGGGCATTCCGGAGGTGCAGAGCTCGAACCGTCCGGTCAGCGCCGCCGAGATGGTGCTGATCCGCATTGCGCATGCCGCCGATCTGCCGACGCTGGACGAAGCGCTGAAAACGCTCGACGGTCAGCAGGTTTCCGCCCCGCGCGCACCAACGCCTGCACCCGGGCCGGCGCCTTCCGGGAATGGCTCTGCCGGTGTGGAAAGCAGCGCTCCGGCAAGCGCCATGGCGCAGGCGCTCATGCCCGCAATGATGCCATCCTCATCGGGTGGAGCGCAGACGATGCGGCTGGTCGAGACCACGCCCGAGCCTGTTGCTTTCGCGCCTCCACAGGCAGAGCCGGAGCCGGCGCAACCTGCCGTTTCCGTCAAATCCATCGACGACATCGTCGCGCTGGCCGACAAGCATCGCGAGCTTGCCTTCAAGGTGCTGATCAAGCGCTATGTGAGGCCTGTGCGCATCGAGCCCGGCCATGTTCAGGTCAGCCTGACGGAGGACGCTCCGCGCACATTGCTCAACGACCTGACCGTCAAGCTCAAGACATGGACGGGCCGCCACTGGGTGGTGTCGCTTTCGAAGGAGGAGGGCGGCCAGACGCTCTTCGAGAAGGAAACGATCCGCCGCGAGACGGCACTTCTCGATGCCCGCAGCGATCCGGCCGTGGCAGCGGTGCTTGCCCGCTTTCCCGGCGCGAAGATCATCGACGTGCGCATTCCCGACGCTTTGCAGGCCGAGGCGGCGGAAGACGACACGCTGCCGGAACCGGAAGCCGACGAAGACGATTGAGAGCTTTTGGCCGGATCGGCACGATCAGCCGCGCCGGCACAGGAAACACCAGACGCAAAGGATATCGCGATGAAGGATCTGCTCGGCCTGATGGGCAAAGCCAAGGAAATGCAGGCCAAGTTCCAGTCCATGCAGGAGGAGATCGCCACGCTGGAGGCGAGCGGTCAGGCCGGCGGCGGCATGGTCAGCGTCACGCTCACCGGCAAGTTCGAGATGAAGTCGCTGAAGATCGACCCCTCGTTGCTGAAAGAGGACGAGGTGGAGATTCTGGAAGACCTGATCCTTGCCGCGCACAACGACGCCAAGGTCAAGGTTGAGCAGGTCATGCAGGAAAAGACCAAGGCGCTGACCGCCGGCCTGCCGATTCCGCCGGGCATGAAGCTGCCGTTCTGAGGCCTGTGGAAGGCGCCGGACCGGCCCGCGCAGTCGTGCTGTCGAAGGGCGCGTGCCGTCTAAATCTCGTTGCTGCCATCTTTTCGCCTGAAACTGTCTCATTCTGGGGCGCTTCCGGGGATGTGGCGGCGACAGGAAGAGGGGACGATTATTGATCGTCAAGCGATGGAATATGCCCGCTCTGCTGGGCGCGGCAGGATCGTTCATGCTGCTCGCCGGCTGCAGTCAGACCTCGCAAAGTCTTGCTCTGCAGGATGTGACGACCAAATCCGAAACATCGGCCAGCAAGACCTACAGCTATCGCTACACCGAAAAGGACCGTGAGTGCCTGCAACGGGCGATCTTTTTCGAATCGCACCGCTCCAGCCGTGACGGCATGATCGGCGTCGGCACCGTGGTCATGAACCGCCTGAAATCGGGCAAGCACGGCGACACAATTTGCGAGGTGGTCGGCGCGCCGCGTCAGTTCGCACCCGGCGTTCTGAGCCGGCCGATGAAATCCAGCGCCCTGCCGGATGTCGTGGAAGCCGCCGATGCCGTGCTCAAGGGTGAGCGTCATCCGAAAATGAAGGACGCCATGTTCTTCCATACGGCCGGCCTCAAGTTCAAATACAACAACATGCACTATGTGGCGGTGGCCGGCGGCAACGCTTTCTATGAAAAGCGCGGCCGCAATTTCGAGCCGCTGCCGCCGGATTCGGAGTTCCTCGTCGCCGCGGCAACGCCGCAGGCAGCCAATCCACCTTCCATCGCAGCGGCGAAGAAGGACGTGCCGGTCATTGCTCCCGCCGCCGCTGCGCCGGTCGCTGTCGCTTCCGCCACGCCCGTTCAGCCTTCGCAGCCGGATGCCGACCTGATCACCACTGCCTCCATTTCCAATGCGGACCAGCCTGTCATGGCTTTCGAGCAGACGCCGCAGGACACCAGCGCCATCGGCTCGCTGATTGTCAGCCAGGCGCAGGCCACGGGCCACTGACGCGCGGCAACACTTCGTCGTGTCTCCCACTTTGCGGAGACATGCTTTAAAACCCGGCTATGTCCAAGCGAATCGCCGGCCCCGAAATCGAACGCCTCATCCAGCTTCTGGCCAAGGTGCCGGGGCTCGGGCCGCGTTCCGCACGCCGCGCAGCACTGCATCTCATCAAGAAGAAGGACCAGCTTCTGGCTCCGCTCACCGCCGCCATGGGCGAGGCGCTGGACAAGGTGCGCGTCTGCTCCACCTGCGGCAATGTGGACACCTCCGACCCCTGCACCATATGCAGCGATCCGCGCCGTGACCCCGCCACGCTGATCGTGGTCGAGGACGTGTCGGACCTGTGGGCGCTGGAGCGGGCCGCCGCCATGAATGTGCGCTATCATGTACTGGGCGGCACGCTGTCGCCGCTGGATGGAATCGGCCCCGATCAGCTCAACATCCGTACGCTGGTGGACCGGGTTGCGGCCGGCGAGGTGAAGGAGGTGATCCTCGCCGTCAACGCCACGGTCGAAGGACAGACCACCGCCCATTACCTGACCGACCAGCTCTCCGACCTCGACGTGAAGGTGACGCGCCTTGCCCACGGGGTGCCGGTCGGCGGCGAGCTCGACTATCTGGACGAAGGCACGCTCACCGCCGCGTTGAAGTCACGAACCGCGTTCTGATCCGGGGGCTTTCCCATGAAGCGTCGCATCATCTCCCTTTGTGCCGGTGTGGTAGCGGCCCTGCTGTGCGCCACCGCCGTTTCCGCCGCACCCGTGGATGACCAGTTCCGCGCTTGGCTGGCGAACGATCTGTGGCCCGAGGCGAAGGCCAAGGGCATATCGAAGAAGACGTTCGACGCTGCATTTGCCGGCATCAGTCCCAATCTCAAGCTGCCCGATCTGGTGATGCCGGGCCAGAAGCCGAAGACGCCGAAGACCCAGCATCAGGCCGAGTTCGGGGCGCCCGGCGCCTATTTCGCCGAAAAGACGGTGGGCGGGGTGACGGCCGGCGGCCGCGCCCGCGCCGCCACCCATGCCCGCACGCTGGCGGCTGTCGAGCAGCGCTTCGGCGTTCCGGGTCCGATCGTGCTGGCGATCTGGGGGCGCGAGTCCGGCTTCGGCGCTGCGCGCATGCCCTATGACGCCTTCGAGGTGCTGGGCACCAAGGCATTCATGGCCACCCGCAAGGATATGTTCCGCAAGGAGGTGCTGGCGGCCCTTGCCATGGTCGAGCGCGGCACTGTGGCGCGCGGGGCGATGAAATCCTCATGGGCGGGCGCGCTCGGCCAGCCGCAGTTCCTGCCGTCGTCCTTCCTCGAACACGCGGTGGACATGGACGGCGATGGCCGCGCCGACATCTGGAACTCGGTGCCGGATACGCTGGGCTCCATCGCCAACTATCTCGTGCACCACGGATGGCAGAAAGGGCGCGACTGGGGCTTCGAGGTCGTCGTGCCTGACAATGTGTCCTGCGCTCTGGAGGGGCCGGACATCGGCAGGCCGATCGCGAAATGGGCCGATATGGGCATCCGCCGGGTCAACGGCAAGCCGTTCCCGGCGCATGAAGCGAAGGCCGAGGGTTTTCTCCTGATGCCCGCCGGCCGCAACGGCCCGGCCTTCATCGTCACGCCCAATTTCTACGTCCTCAAGGACTACAATATGAGCGACCTCTATGCGCTGTTTATCGGCCACGCCGGCGATCGCATCGCTTATGGTGACAAGGGGTTTGCCGGCCGCTGGGGATCGGTGGACAAGCTCTACCGCTCTGACATCGCCGGCCTGCAGCGTGCGCTCGAGCAGAAAGGCTATGATGTCGGCGGCGCCGATGGTCTGCCCGGTTTCAAGACGCGGCGTTCCATCGGCGACTGGCAGGCGAAGAACGGTCGCGCTGCTACCTGTTTCCCCGATGCCGGGCTGGTGCGCGCCCTGAAATGACCGTTGCGCCATCGCAGACATAACAGAGCCATAATCCGGGCGGCCAGAAGAGGGCACAGGATAGTTCCGCGAGCCCGCCCATGCGTTTCAGACGACCTGTCATCAGCAGCACCGCGCTTTCGGTTCTGGTTGCCGTTTATATCCTGTTCCTCACCAATGCCACTTACTGGAGCCGCATCAGCGCCCGCTTTGCTGACGAGCCGCTCAATCTGGTGCTGCTGAATGCGGCGGTGCTGCTCGTTTACGTCGTTTTCCTGATCATCTTTTCCGCACCCTATGTGGTCAGGCCCATGTTCAACATGCTGGTGCTGATTGCGGCGGCAGTATCCTATTATACCGACAGGTTCGGCACGATCATGGATCGCGACATGATCCAGAACATCGTCCAGACCACTCGGCCGGAATCGAGCAACCTGATCACGGGGCAGATGGTTCTGCATATGCTGCTTTTCGGGGTGCTGCCTAGCCTGCTGATTGCGTGGGTGGGCATAAGGCACCGGCCGTTCTGGCAGAAGGTCAAGGTCAACACGGCGGTGTGCCTTGGACTTGTGGCGCTCGCCGCTTTGCTGATCGGCAGCAATCTGCGCGCCTTCATTCCCTTCTGGCAGCATGACCGGCACGAAACCATGGCCTATCTCAACCCGGCGATGGCGCTGGTTGGTGCGGTTGACTACGCCCAGCGCCAGTTGCGCGATCTCAACATCAAGGCACAACCTTATGGCCGCGATGCGCGGCTGGGGCCAAGGGTGGCGCAGGGATCGAGAAAGCGGCTTCTGGTTCTGGTGGTTGGTGAAACCGCCCGTGCGCAGAATTTCAGCCTGACGGGTTATGGGCGCGACACCAACCCGATGATGGCGGCCCGCGATGTCATCGCCTTCACCAATGTCACCAGCTGCGCCACGGCGACGGCCATTTCCATGCCCTGCATGTTTTCCCATCTCGGCCGCGACAACTATTCGCGGCGCGCCTTTCTCGGTTCCGAGAATCTGGCCGATGTGCTCCGGCATGCGGGGCTTAAGGTCGAATGGTGGGAAAACAACACGGGGCCGAAAAACGTTGCTGATCGCATCCCCGTCGAGATGGTTGCCAACACACCCGATCCGGCCTTGTGTGCGGGCGGGGAATGCCTCGATCAGGTCCTCATCGACCGTCTGCGCGAGCGGCTCGTGACCTATGACGGCAATGGGGTTCTGATACTTCATGTCATGGGCAGCCACGGCCCGGCCTACTTCCGGCGCTACCCGCCGGATTTCGAGCGGTTCAAACCCGTCTGCCGCACTTCGGAACTGAATGACTGCTCATCGCAGGAATTGCTGAACGCTTATGACAACACCATCCTCTATACGGATTACATTCTGGCGTCGGTGATCGACCTGCTGAAGCAGCGCGAGGATCTGGAAACGGCCATGTATTACATGTCCGACCATGGCGAATCGCTTGGCGAGAACGGCCTCTATCTGCACGGCGCGCCCTACATGTTCGCGCCCGAAGAGCAGAAGCGGATACCCTTCATCGCATGGTTTTCAGGCAGCTTCGCCCGTCGGGACGGGCTGGATCTCGCCTGTCTGCGCGCGCGTGTGGGCGAGGAGCTGTCGCATGACAACATGTTCGACACGGTGCTTGGCCTGATGGATGTTCAGACCGATATCTACAAGCCCGCGCTGGACGCTTTCGCGGCTTGCCGTTCGCCGGCCACATCATCCGTCATGCCGTGAACGGAAGCCAGAATCTCGAACGAGCGGACGCGTGCGGCATGGTCGAATATCTGCGCCGTCACCATCAGCTCGTCCGCGCCGGTGCGGCGGATGAAGGCATCGAGGCCAAGCCTGACCTTTTCGGGCGAACCGACAATGGCGCAGGAGAGCGCATTGTTGAGCATGGCGTTTTCCTGTGCGCCGATGCGGGCCGTGTAGTTTTCCACCGGCGCAGGCAGCTTGCCCGGCCGTCCGCTGCGCAGATTGACGAAAGCCTGCTGGAGCGATGAGAACAGGTAGCGCGCTTCGTCGTCGGTTGTTGCGGCCACGACATTGAGGCCAAGCATGACATGCGGCTTCTGAAGATGTTCAGAAGGCTCGAAGCGTGAGCGGTAAAGCTCCAGCGCACGTTCCATCTCGGCAGGCGCGAAGTGCGAGGCGAAGGCGTAGGGCAGGCCAAGCATCGCTGCGAGCTGCGCGCCGTAGAGGCTTGAGCCGAGGATCCAGACCGGCACCTCTTCGCCTTCGCCGGGAATGGCGCGCACGCGCTGGCCTTCCCTGACGGGCTCGAAATAGGCCATCAGCTCCACCACATCGCGCGGGAAATTGTCGACCGAAGCGTCGAGATTGCGGCGCAGCGCCTGCGCGGTCAGCATGTCGGTGCCGGGTGCGCGGCCAAGCCCCAGATCGATGCGGCCCGGATGCAGCGCCGACAGAGTGCCGAACTGCTCGGCAATGACGAGTGGCGCGTGGTTGGGCAGCATGATGCCACCGGCTCCCACCCGGATCGTGCTGGTGCCTGCCGCGACATGGCCGATCACCACCGCAGTGGCGGCACTGGCGATACCCGGCATGTTGTGATGTTCCGCCAGCCAGTAGCGCCTGTAGCCCAGCCTTTCGGCATGGCGGGCAAGATCGAGCGTGTTGGCGAGCGATTGCGCGACCGTGCCGCCGTCGGTAACAGGCGCGAGGTCAAGGACGGAGAGTGAGGTCATCTCGGGTTCCCATATCATGTGCCGTCGGATATAGGGAGCGTGCCTGCGCATCGCAAATGTGCCAGACAGGTGTCGTCGCAGTGCAACATGCCGGGAATTCATGGCAGACATGCCGTTTTGGCGCTTGAAGTCTGGCGCTTGGCCCGTATGTAAGGCACGCGAACCGATTTCAGGGAAGTAAAGTTGGCTATCTACAGGGAAAAAGACATTTTCGAGCGGCGCAATGCCGCAAATGATGCGAAGAAGGCTCTTCTTGAGCGTTTCAAGCAACGTCCGGCGGAAGATGATCCGCGTGTGCTGGCTCGCAAGGCCGAGCGTGAGGCAATTCTCGCCGCCCGTGCTGAGCGCGAAGCCGAGAAGGCCAAGCTGAAGCAGGAAAAGATGGCCCGTGAGGCCGCCGCCCGCGCCGAGGCGGAGCGTATTGCGGCTGAGGAAGCGCGCATTCGTGAAGCTCAGGAAGCTGAAAGAGTGGCAGCAGAACTGGCCCTCGAAGCCGAGCGCAAGGCAAAGCGCGATGCGCGCTACGCTGCTCGCAAGACCCGTGGCGGCCGCGTGCCTCCCGGTTTCACCGGCCGCTGATCAGACAGCAGAACGAAATTGAAAAGGCCGGCCCTGCAACAGGGCCGGCCTTTTTGTATTTCTTCAGCTGGCCAGCTTCAGGCCGATGCATGCCGATCAGGCTGCCGTTGCTGGCTTGACGAAAAGCCGGATGTGGCCCAGCGCGATGCCCACTGTGCCGATCGCTGTCCGGCATAGCCGGTAGCGACAGGGAGTGCTTGAGCGCTGGCTCGGGAAGCACGACGCGGCCGATCATGGAAACAGTGGCAAGAGTGGTTGGCAGCGGTGTGGTGAAGCCGTGGGCTTGTTTCGGGCCGAACCCTTCCCGTGTCAAAGAAACCGGCAAGAATGAGCAGGAGCCGGCTCGTGGAAAGCTCCGTTTGATGGCGGATCATTCAAACCGGTCGCCCGGATTTCAGGTGTGGTTCGCTTTGTCGCTGGAGGGGACAAAACTGCTCGCTTCGCCGTTCAGACCGTGGGCTTGCTCCAGCTGTGACGCGCTAAAAGCGGTATGCGATGAAAGCCGTGTGGCCATCCCGCACACGGACGAAGAAAATATTTCGGCTCTGTCAGATCAAGGTGGGAATGCGCCTGAAGGGCGCGGGCAAAGGGCTGAAGCGCTCCCCAATCACGCGGAATCAGGCGCCATGCTTCCGGATCTCCGCCTTCAAGCAGGTCATTCCCTCAAACCTGTCCGCAACCGTTTGGCAACAAGTTTCAGTCGGCATCCTCCACGATACGTAACCGCAGTTGTCCGGTTCTGGATGTGGCCGCAGGGGCGGTTACTGCCTCGTCGGCGCTGGCGGCGGTCTGTCCCGCATTGCTGCTCAGTTCGAGCGCCTCGATCTTCTGTCCGCGCTTCGTCACTTTGGAGGCCGAGACGAGGATTTCATCTATGTCCCGGGTGGCCTGACCGAAATGGGTTTGCAACCGGCGCACCCGCTCGTCCAGCCGCGTGACATCCTCCATGAGCCGGATCACCTCGCCCTGGATGACATGGGCCTGCTCGCGCATGCGCGCATCCTTGAGGATCGCCTGTATGACCTGAATCGACAGCATCAGCAGCGATGGCGAGACGATGACGATACGAGAACGGTGGGCGCGCTGCACGAGCGCCTCGAAATTCTCGTGAATCTCGGCGAAAACCGATTCGGACGGCACGAACATGAACGCCGTGTCCTGTGTCTCGCCCTGAATGAAATATTTGCCGGCAATGTCGCGGATGTGGATTTCGACGTCGCGCCGGAAGGCCTGTGCCGCGGCCTTCTGCGCCTCCGGCGTTTCGGCCGCGCGAATGGCGTTCCACGCCTCCAGCGGAAACTTGGCGTCGATCACCAGCGAGGGGGCGTCGTTCGGCATCCTGACAAGGCAGTCCGGCCGGTTGCCGTTTGAAAGCGTGGCCTGAAACTCATAGGTGCCCATAGGCAGCCCGTCGGCGACGATGGCCTCCATGCGCGACTGGCCGAAGGCGCCGCGCGTCTGCTTGTTGGAAAGGATCGCCTGAAGCTGCACGACCTGACCGGCCAGCGCCTGTATGTTGCCCTGCGCGCTGTCGATGGTGGCCAGCCGTTCCTGTAGCCGCGAAAGGTTTTCATGCGTGGCGCGGGTCTGTTCGCTGATGGTCTGGCCGAGCCGCCCGCTCATGGCATCGAGCCGCTGGCTGATCGATTGCGTCAGTTCCGCCTGCCTCGTGCCGAACACTTCGGCGATGGCGCCCATGCGGCCCTGCATCTCGGCCTGGCTGCGCAGGATTTCCACCATCCGCGCCTCCGCATCGCGGGCGTTTTCTGCCGCTTCCGACACGGCAATGGCACGGGCCCGGGAAAACCGCAGCAGTGTGACGATCATCGCCACCGACAGGCACAGGAAGGCGACGGCGCAGAAGGCCAGCGCCTGACCAAGTGTGATCGTGGTGGCGCCAAGCTGGATGACGGTTTGAGAAAAGATGTCACTCATGTCGGCATGATAACAGAATTGCTCCTCTTCACCAGATCAAAACGTGAACAAGTATTGACCTTCACGGTTGACGGCGCATTGGCGAGGTCTTAGGTGAGCAGGATGACGATCAAGCCGCTCATCATCCTTCCCGATCCCTTGCTGCGTCAGGTGTCCAAACCGGTCGAGCGCGTCGACGATTCGCTGCGCAGGCTGGCCGACGACATGCTGGAAACCATGTATGACGCCCCCGGCATCGGCCTCGCCGCCATCCAGATCGGGCTGCCGATGCGGTTGCTGGTCATCGACCTCGCCAAGGAGGATGACGAACCGGCGCCGCATGTCTTCGTCAATCCCGAAATCCTGGAAAGCAGCGACGAGCGCTCCGTTTACGAAGAGGGCTGCCTGTCGATCCCCGAATATTACGCGGAGGTCGAGCGCCCGGCATCGGTGCGGGTGAAATATGTCGACCGGGATGGCAAGGAGCAGGAGATCAAGGCCGAAGGGCTGATGGCGACCTGCCTTCAGCATGAGATCGACCATCTCAACGGCGTGCTGTTCATCGACCACATTTCAAAGCTCAAGCGCGATATGGTGATGCGCAAGTTCCGCAAGCTGGCGCGTGACAAGCCGGCTCCGAAGCTCGTAGGCTGAAACCATGGCTTTGCGCGTCGTATTCATGGGCACGCCGGAGTTTTCGGCGCCCACGCTCCGCGCTGTTGCCGAAGCAGGCCACCAGATCGTCGCCGTCTATACCCAGCCGCCGCGCGCAGCGGGTCGGCGCGGGCTGGAACTCACGCCTTCGCCAGTCCAGCGCGAAGCCGAAAGGCTCGGCATTCCCGTTTTCACGCCGCTTTCGCTCAAGTCCGCAGATGAGCAGGAGGCCTTTCGCGCACTGAATGCCGACGTGGCGGTCGTCGTCGCCTATGGCCTGCTTCTGCCGAGCGCCATTCTGGAAGCGCCGCGCTTCGGCTGCCTCAACGGCCACGCCTCGCTTCTGCCGCGCTGGCGCGGCGCCGCCCCCATCCAGCGTGCCATCATGGCAGGTGACACCGAAACCGGCGTCATGGTCATGCGCATGGAGGAGGGGCTGGATACGGGCCCCGTGGCCCTGACCCGAAAGGTTGCCATCGGCGCGGACATGACCGGCGGTGAACTGCACGATGCGCTGATGCCGATCAGTGCGGAACTGATGGTGGAGGCGCTGGCGAAGCTTGAGGCCGGCACGCTCGGCTTCGTGCCGCAACCTGAGGAAGGCGCGCTCTACGCCAGAAAAATCGACAAGGCCGAAACCCGGATCGACTGGAGCCGCCCGGCACCTGAGGTCCACAACCACATTCGTGGCCTGTCGCCGTTTCCGGGAAGCTGGTGCGAGTTCGGAGCGGGCGGCAGGCCGGAACGGCTGAAGCTGTTGCGCTCGACGCTGGCTGAGGGAGCAGGCGAGCCGGGCACCGTGCTCGACGATGCGCTCGCCATCGCCTGCGGCACCGGCGCGGTGCGGCTTGCCGAAGTGCAGCGGGCGGGTTCGCGGGCCGTTTCCGCCGAGGAGTTCCTGCGCGGGGCGCGGCTGGAAGTCGGAACGAAGCTCTCATGAGCATGATCCGTCCCATCACGGTTCGCCCGGCCGTTTCCGAAGATCGGGCAGCCATTCGTATTGTCGAGGCAAGGGCATTCGGCCGCGATGACGAAGCCGATCTGGTCGAGGCCCTCGTTGCCGCCGGTGATGATGTGCTTGAACTGGTTGCAGAACAGGATGGGCGGATCGTAGGCCATGTTCTGTTCACGCGTCTGAAGGTCAGGGGCGCGGCGCAGGACATAAGCGCCGTGGCGCTCGCGCCGCTGGCCGTCCTGCCGGAATTCCGGAATGCGGGCATCGGCAGCGCGCTGGTCGAAGAAGCGCACAGGCTTTTGCAGGGACGTGGCGAAACGCTTTCCGTGGTGCTCGGGGATCCGGCCTATTACCGGCGCTTCGGCTACAGCCACGCGCGCGCGGCCGGTTTCGACAGCGTGTTCCAGTGCGCGGAGCTGATGGCGCTGGCATGGGGCGATGCGCCTTTCGAGGGCCGGCTTGTCTACGCGCCTGCCTTCGGCGCCGAAGCGGCCGGCTGAGAGTATCGCCATGCCGCGCTATCGTCTCGATCTCGAATATGACGGCAGGCCCTATGCCGGCTGGCAGCGGCAGGCCGATCACCCTTCGGTGCAGCAGGCGATAGAAGAGGCGATCTTCAGGCTCAGCGGCGAAAAGGTGTCGATCCGCGGTGCCGGCCGCACCGATGCCGGCGTTCATGCCACCGCGCAGGTCGCGCATGTCGATCTGACGAAGGAGCGGCGGGCGGATACGGTCCGCGATGCGCTCAACGCGCATCTGCAGCAGGCTGGTGAGCGGGTGGCCGTGCTGCGGGCGCAGATGGTGAGCGACGATTTCGACGCGCGCTTTTCCGCGCTTGGGCGGCATTATCTCTATCGCATCTCGAACCGCCGCGCCCCGCCCGCGCTGGAGAAGGGCAAGGTGTGGTGGGTGCCGAAACTGCTCGACACCGACGCCATGCACGAGGCCGCCAGAGAGCTTCTCGGCCGGCACGATTTCACCACCTTCCGATCCGTGCAATGTCAGGCCAACAGCCCCGTTCGCACGCTCGACCGGCTGGACGTTGCGCGTCTCGGCGACGAGATAGAGATACGGGCTTCCGCCCGCTCCTTCCTGCACAATCAGGTGCGTTCCATGGTCGGCTCGCTCAAGCGCGTCGGCGATGGCGGCTGGAAGGCGGCCGACCTCAGGGCCGCACTGGAGGCGAAAAACCGCGCTGCCTGCGGGCAGGTGGCCCCGGCCGACGGGCTCTATCTGATCGGCGTCGATTATCCTGAAAGCTGAAAGTCATGCAGAGGCCGGGCAGCGACCGGCTTCAGGTCGGTATCTGGATGCCAAGCAACGCCTGAAGGGTGAATATGACGATCAGCGAGGCAACGAACATGCCCGCAAACACAGCGGAGCCGATCGCAGCTCCCTTGCCAATGGCGGCGTTGGTCATCCGCCAGCTCAGCACCATGGCGATGATGAACAGCAGCAACGCTGCCAGCATGATCGTGTCGACCGCACGAGGCATGAAAAGCTTCAGAAGAGTGCCGGGCAGTTGCAGCCATGCGATGATGGCCGACGCCCAGTTGCTGGCCACCACATAGTGCACGAAGCGGTTGCCGATACCGGCATAAGGCGCCACCAGAGCCAGGCCGACCAGAGGCAGGATCCAGCTTCCCAGGTCGACTACGGCCAATCGTATCGCCATTGAAAAACGGGCTGAAACGGAAAGCGGGTCGGCAATGTCGTTTGCCACTGCAACCCAGCCGATGATCAGGGCCGGAGCCGCAACCAGCAGAGCCTGAAAAGAGTTCCAGAAACCTTCCGCCGACAGGTCGAGCAGCCGCAACCCGTCCGGCTTGCCCGTCATGAGGCGCCATGCACCGGCAAGCGATCTCTGAATTTCGTCTGCCGGCAGCATGGTTTCAGTGCTCTCCGAACCAGTTTCCGATGAACTGCCTGTATATGCGCGTCAGCGTTTCCAGATCGGCCAGCGGCACCCGCTCATCGACCATATGCATGGTCTGCCCGACAAGGCCGAATTCGACGACCGGGCAGTAATCCTTGATGAAGCGCGCGTCCGAGGTGCCGCCGGAGGTGGACAGGGCAGGGCGGTTTGCAGTGACGCTCTCGACCGAGCGGGCAAGCGTCCCGATCAGTTTCTCATCATGGGTGAGGAAGACGTGGCTTGGATTGTCGCGCCACACCAGCTCGAACTCGACGGGTTCCTTGCGGCCCTTGCGATATTTGCGGCGGCGGCTGGCTGCATCGAGGCGATTGTGGATTTCCGCCTGCAGGCTTTCGACGCTCCAGTTGTCGTTGAAGCGCACGTTGAAGGCCGCCGTCGCGCGCTGTGGGATGACGTTGGTCGCCGCGTTGCCGACATCGACCGAGGTGACTTCCAGATTGGTGGACTGGAAGCGTTCGGTGCCGGTGTCGAATTCGGGAGACAGCAATGCATCGACAAGCGTCATCAGCCCGCGCACCGGATTGTCGGCAAGATGCGGATAGGCGGCATGGCCCTGCCGTCCCAGAACCGTCAGCGTCGCCGACAGGGAGCCCCGCCGGCCGACCTTGATCATGTCTCCCAGCCGGTCGGGGTTCGTTGGCTCGCCGACGATGCAGGCATCCCATGTCTCGCCTTTTGCGGCAGCCCATTGCAGCAGCTTGACGGTGCCGTTGATGGCGGGGCCTTCCTCGTCTCCGGTGATCAGCATCGAGACCTTGCCGCGGGGCGCGTTTCCATCTGCGATGGAGCGCGCGAGCGCGGCAATGAAACAGGCGATGCCGCCCTTCATGTCGACGGCGCCGCGCCCATACATCTCGCCATTGGCGATGTGGGCGGCAAAGGGCGGATGCGACCACGCGCTCTCGTCGCCGACGGGCACGACGTCGGTGTGCCCCGCAAACATCAGGTGGGGCCCTTCGCCGGCGCGGCTGGCATATAGATTTTCAATGTCGGGCGTGCCGCTTTCGGAAAACACCGGCCGTTCCACGGTGAAGCCGAGTGGCTCCAGCATTTCCTGAAGTGCGGCCAGCGCTCCGCCTTCCGCGGGGGTGACGGAGGGGCAGCGAAGCAGGGCGGCGAGATTTTCAGCGGGATCGACAGGAAGCTTCATGGCGCCAGCCATAATGTATTTTATACCGAAGTGGAATGATCAGGCAGGCGAGTCCGGATACCGGCCATATCGGTTGGGGCCGGGCTGGCCCGGAAACAGGCACAGCACCAGAAAGACCACGAGCGATATCACCGGAACGAACAGAATGAGGGCCGCGAGGCCCGGCTTGTCGAGGTCGTGCAGCCGCTTCACCGCAAGCGCTATATTGGACCAGAGAGAGGCAATAAAGGCGATGAGAGCCAGCATGGACCACATCACGCTTTCGGGAGAGCCTTCCGGAGAGAGCAGGAAGCGGTACAGCGGAAAAGCCTGCACAACCGCAACCAGCAACCCGCCGAGAAAAAAGGCAGCCCGGCCGACACGCCCGGAGACGCTGAAGAAGAGCCAGATGAATTTCTGTTTTTCAGGCACTGCCTACCATTCTGTGGCTGGTGGAGGGGTTTCCCCTCCACAGGATCCGGATACCGTCTGAGGTTTTGAGGTATCAGATGCGCTGCTGAGGGTCGCCGCTGCGACGGGCAAGGCTGTCGCGGATCTGGCCGAGACGATCATACATGCCGAAGATGACGATGTAGATCTCGCATGCCACACGCCACATCAACAGGGAGAAGATCGCGATCACCAGATACAGGATCCCCTGAAGTGGCATTCCGTTGAACAGCGCCGCAAGAAAACCTCCGATTCCGCCCAGCACGCACACCACAATGCCGATCCAGTAGGCAATCTTGATGACGGCGGTCGTTACCAGCTTTTCAAATCCGAACAGGTCGCTGAGCTGCATTTCCCTCTCCTGAATATTCCTGATTGAAGTGCTTATACGAAGCCCTGCGTCAGTCGCGCAGCAGTTCGTTGATCGAGGTCTTCGAACGGGTCCTTTCATCGACGCGCTTGACGATCACCGCGCAGTAAAGGCCCGGACCTGGCTCGCCATTCGGCAGCGGCTTGCCCGGCATTGTGCCGGCCACCACCACTGAATAGGGCGGGACTTCGCCATAGAACACCTCGCCGGTGGCTCGGTCGACGATCTTCGTCGACTTGCCGATGAACACGCCCATGCCGAGCACGGAGCCTTCGCGCACGATGCAGCCCTCGACCACTTCCGAACGTGCACCGATGAAACAGTTGTCCTCGATGATGGTGGGGCCTGCCTGCATCGGCTCCAGCACGCCGCCAATGCCGACGCCGCCCGAAAGATGCACATTCCTGCCGATCTGCGCGCAGGAGCCGACCGTCGCCCATGTGTCGACCATGGTGCCGGCGTCGACATAGGCGCCGAGATTGACGAAGGACGGCATCAAAATGACGCCGGGCGCCACATAGGCGGAGCGGCGCACCACGCAGTTGGGCACGGCGCGGAAACCTGCCTTCTCGAAATCGATCGCGCCCCAGCCGTCGAACTTGGAGGGAACCTTGTCCCACCATGTCGATTCGCCCGGACCGCCCCTGACGATCTCCATCGGGTTGAGGCGGAAGGAAAGCAGCACGGCCTTTTTGAGCCACTGATTGACGTGCCAGGAGCCGTCGGTCTGCTTTTCGGCGACACGCGCTTCGCCGCCATCGAGAAGGCGCAACGCTGTTTCCACCGCATCTCGAACCTCTCCGCGTGTCGAGATCGATATGCTTTCGCGATCTTCAAAGGCCTGATCTATGGTCTTTTCGAGGTTTGCCAGATCGGGCTTCGGCATCTATTGCTCCTGCACGCGCTTTGAAGGGGTTGTTCTTAACCGGTTGGAAAGCCGGGCGGACCCTATTTGAAGGTATGAAGAGGGTCAATTGCGGTGGTGCTCAGAAACTGCCGGCATTTTGGGAAATCGGATGATGAATCCAGAAGAAAAGACAGGCTGGACGCCTCTGCCGCACTCAGACGAGGATCTGGAACGGATGCGCAGCGTCCCGGATACGCCCCAGACCCGCGCGGCGACCTATCGTCTTGCCTGGGACGACGAGGATTTCATGACGCGGCGCGAATTGCGGCCGGTGCGTCTGCAGCTCGAACTGCTCAAGCCCGAAATGATTCTGGCTGAGCGCGGCATACGCTCGACGGTGATTCTCTTCGGCGGCGCGCGCCTGCCCGAACCGGGCGGCGAGGCATGGGCCGCCAAGAACGAGACGCAGAAGCGCAATCTCGAACTCAACAGCGTCTATTATGACGAGGCCCGCAAGTTTGCGCGCCTGTGCTCGCAACATTCGGCGGCCACCTACTATCGCGAATTCGTGGTGGTGACGGGCGGCGGGCCGGGTGTGATGGAAGCCGGCAACCGCGGCGCCGACGATGTCGGCGCGCCCTCCATCGGGCTCAACATCGTGCTGCCGCACGAGCAGGCGCCAAATCCTTATGTGACGCCGGAGCTGTGCTTCAACTTCCACTACTTCGCGATCCGCAAGATGCATTTCGTCATGCGGGCAAAGGCCGTCGCGGTCTTCCCCGGCGGCTTCGGCACCATGGACGAATTCTTCGAGACCCTGACGCTGATCCAGACCGGTCGCATGGAGCGTGTGCCGGTCATCCTGTTCGGCAAGGACTTCTGGCACAAAGCCATCGACCTCGAATTCCTCGCCGAACAGGGCACGATCAGCCCCGGCGATCAGGACATCATCGATTTCGTGGATACCGCCGACGAGGCTTGGGAGATCATCAGGAAATTCTACAGGCTTTGAGGCCTTACGTCATTTCCTTCATATCGGCGGCGGCGGGGCTTTCCCGCCGGTCTTCCGCAACATATGGCCTCGGCCGGTGAACGAGTGTCACCAGCACGACGGATATGATCATCAGCAGATACCACGATCCGAGCTTGCCCAGCGAAACCGGCACCCATGCGTCGTGCTGGTTGGGATAAAGCCATGCCCGGGACCATGTGCCTATGTTCTCCGCGATCCAGATGAACAGCGCCGTCAGCAGGAAGGCGACCAGCAGCGGCATCTTATGCCGGAAGCGGAAAACGCGGTAATGCATGGTCGTGCGCCAGTAGAGCGCGAAGGTGGCCGCAAACAGCAGCCAGCGAATGTCCCACAGGAAGTGGTGGGAGAAGAAGTTGACGTAGATGGCCCCGGCCAGGACGACGGTCGTCCATAGCGGCGGATAGTGGTTCAGCCGGATGTCGAAAATGCGGTTGATTCGCGCCATGTAGGAGCCGACGGCGGCGTACATGAAGCCTGAAAACAGCGGAACGCCGCCGATCCGGAAGAAATTCGCTTCGGGATAGACCCATGAGCCGGCATGGGTCTTGAACACTTCCATTGCCGTGCCAACGACGTGGAAGATGAGAATGACCTTGGCCTCCTCCCATGCCTCGAGCCTGAAGATCAGCATCGCGAGCTGGATGAGAATGGCGGACAGGAACAGGAAATCGTAGCGGGTGACGAGCCCGGCATCCCCTTCGGGCCACAGCCAGCGGGTCAGGATCAGCAGCCCCAGCATCGCGCCGCCGAAAAGGCAGGCCCACGCCTGTTTCAGCCCGAACACGAGAAATTCAATGAGCGCATCGCTGATGCGATGACGCGGCAGGCCGGCGAGGAAGCGATGCGCTGCCGCGTCAATGCGTTTCTCAAGACCCGTGAAATGCCTATCTGGCTGCAATTATTTTTTCCAGAAAGCCGGCCAGATCATCGGTGACATAGTCGACGTCGTCTTCGTGATCCGGATCGCTTTCCCATATTTCGGAGAAGGTAGGCTCGAAATTGTTGGGCACCACGAGAACCGTGGTCATGCCCATCTGCTTCGGCACGGCGAGATTGCGGGCGATGTCCTCGAACATCACGGCATTGTCGCCGATCACGGAGTGGAGCGAGGTAAATTTCTCGTAGGTCCTGACGTCCGGCTTGGGGGTCAGGTCGGCGGCGACGATGTCGAATATGTCGTCGAAATGGTCGAGAATGCCGAGCTGGCGCGCGGCGCGCTCCGCATGCGTGCGGTCTCCGTTGGTGAAGATGAAGCGGCGGCCCGGCAACTGGTGGATGGCTGCGCCCAGAACCGGATCCGGCACGAGCCACGAATAGTCGATGTCGTGGACCTTCATGAGGAAGTCGTCGGGATCGATGTTGTAGCGCTTCATCAGCCCGTTGAGCGTGGTGCCGTGTTCCCGGTAGAGTTCCTTCTGGAGCACGCGCGCATCTTCGCGCGACAATGTCAGCAGTTCCGATACATAGGATGTCATCCGCACATCGATCTGCGAGAACAGATTAGTGTGGTGCGGATAGAGCGTGTTGTCCAAGTCGAACACCCAGTCGGTGACGTGGGCAAATCTGGAAGCGTCTGGAATCTGTGTCATGATCGGCCTTATGGCATAAAATCCAATTGCTGGGTGTATATTCATCAACCGTTCAGGCACGATGAAGTCCATACACGAACTGGTGGGGCAAATTTTTGCCAGCATGGAAATCTGAAGTTCAGAACTTGTTGCCATAAGACCGGCAATCGAGGGGTGGGTATGCGTCGTGTAATCTTCAAGGGCTTTTGCGTAGCGGTCGCCTCGGCGGGCGGCTCCGTCCTTGTTGCCGCGCTGGTGTTGTCGTTTTTCGACGCCACCGTCGGCAGCCTGGGCCTTTTGATGTGCATCGTGTGTCCTCTCGTCATCGCCTGGCCGGCGAGCGCCCACATGTTCTGGCAGAACGAGAAGCTTCAGGCGGCCCATCGCGATCTGTCGCGCGCACATGCCCAGCTTGCAGCGGCGCATCGGCGTCTGGCGGAGAAGGCGCGCCATGATGACATGACCGGCATGCTCAACCGCGAAAGCTTCTTCGGCGTTCTGGAGCGCTCGCGCCGGAAGACCGACTCCGGCGCCCTGCTGATCATCGATGCCGACCATTTCAAGTCGATCAACGACCGGTTCGGCCATCTGGCCGGCGATGAGGCGCTGCTCCAGATCGTGGCTGCCCTGCGCGGCGGCGTGCGCAGCGGCGATGTGCTTGGCCGCATCGGCGGCGAAGAATTCGCGGCTTTTCTCGTGGGGGCGAATGCGGAAGAAGCAACCCGCGTTGCCGAGCGTATCCGCCAGCAGGTGGAGATGATCCGCTTCCGCGTCGAAGGCGACCGGATAATTCCGCTCACCGTTTCCATCGGGGGCACCGTCTGCGTGCCGGGTGCAAGCGTTTCGGAAATGATGCGCGCGGCAGACCGGCGGCTCTACGAAGCCAAGAACCGGGGCCGCAATCTGGTGATCTTCGGTTCCGACAAGAAGGACACCGAGGCGGCCTGAAAGCGCCGCATTGTGCCGGAGTGTTTCCCGGAAAAGTGGAAACGCTTTTCCGGTTCGGAAACGCGACAAACCAAAGACTTCGAGCCGTTCAGTGATTCCGTGAAGCACTGAACGGCTCTAGACAGAAAAAACGCCACCTGAAACAATTCCGGTGGCGTTTCCCAAAAAAGCTGTCAGGGCACGATCAGCGTGCCCGCGCCATGTTCCGTGAACAGTTCGAGCAGCACGGAATGGGCGGTCTTGCCATTGAGGATGACCACGCCTTCCACGCCGCGCTCGATCGCCTCGATGCAGGTTTCCACCTTGGGGATCATGCCGCCGGAAATGGTGCCGTCGGCGATCAGCTTGCGCGCCTGCGACACGGTCAGCTCGTCGATCAGCTTCTTGTCCTTGTCGAGCACGCCGGGCACGTCGGTCAGGAACAGAAGGCGGGTGGCGTTGAGCGCGCCCGCTATGGCGCCGGCGAAGGTGTCGGCGTTGATGTTGTATGTGTGGCCGTCGCGGCCGGGCGCGACCGGGGCGATCACCGGGATCATTTCCGAGCGGGCCAGAAGGTCGAGCAGGGTGCGGTCGACTTCCACCGGTTCACCGACAAAGCCGAGATCCAGCACACGCTCGATGTTGGAATCGGGGTCCTTCACGGTCTTGCGCGCCTTCTGGGCGAAGACCATGTTGCCGTCCTTGCCGCACAGGCCGATGGCCCATTCGCCTTCGGCGTTGATGAGGGCGACGATCTCCTTGTTGATCGAGCCGGCCAGGACCATCTCGACGATCTCGACAGTCTTCTGGTCGGTGACGCGCAGGCCCCCCTCGAATTTGGATTCGATGCCCATGCGCTCCAGCATGGAGCCGATCTGCGGACCGCCGCCATGCACGACGATCGGGTTGACGCCCGACTGTTTGAGCAGGGCGATGTCGCGGGCGAAGGCGCGGCCGAGTTCGATGTTGCCCATGGCATGGCCGCCATATTTCACCACCACGGTCTTGTTCTCGTAGCGCTGCATGTAAGGCAGCGCCCGCGAAAGAAGCGCTGCCTGCATTTCGGCGTTGGCGTCCGGTTCCGTCATTCGTCCAGTTCCCATGGCTTGAAGGGTCGGCGCGTCTTAGCTGGAAACCGGGGCGCGGGCAAATGTCATGAGCGGCGATCGCTGCCGTTTTCTCAGGCTTTGCCCGAGGACGGGGAGGCCTCCTCGCCCTGCCTGCGCGCCATCAGGGCAATGCCCAGTGCAAGGGCCGCGACCAGCGACGCGGCCAGCCCATAGGCCGCCAGCGCGCCCGTGTCGAAGGCGGCGCGGGCCGCATCCGTCAGCCGTGCAGCGGTGTCCGCCGGCAAGGTTTCGGCGGCAAGCAGCGCCTGATCGATGCTGTCGCGCACGAGCGAACCCGGCGCGATCTCCGCAGGGGTCGTCAGCGTGAGACTGTAGATCGCCGCCACCAGGCTGCCCAGTATGGCAACGCCCAGCGTGCCGCCCAGCTCATAGGCAACCGATTCGACAGAGCCTGCCATGCCGGCCCGGTTCTCCGGGGCGTTGATCATGATGGCGGTAGACGCCGCCGACATGGCGCCGCCGGCGCCGAGCCCCAGCAGGGCCAGCATCGCCGCCTGCCACAGGAAGGGAGCGTCTGCCGACAAGGCCAGAAGCAACAGGCCGAGCGCCGTTATGGTCATGGTCGCGGCCAGCATGCGCTCCATACCGACCCGCATGAGCACGGACCCCACGAGGGGACCGGCCACGATGGCGGCAACGGCGATCGGCAGCAGGAACAGGCCCGCCTGCAAAGGCGAGTAACCGCGTGAGAGCTGCAATTGCTGGCTGAACACGAATTCCACGCCCATCAGCGCAAGGCTGGCGATGAGCGCCGCCGCCGTGCCGGCGGCAAAGCGTCGGTTGCGAAACAGCGTGAAGTCGATCAGCGGCGAGGGCAGACTGAGCTGGCGCCGGCAGAACAGCCAGCCGAACAGCAGGCCGATGCCGGCAGCGGCGAGCGCCTGCATGAAATCGGCGTCCGGCTTCATGGCTTCCTTCAGGCCATAGATCAGGCCGACCAGCGCGACCGTCACCAGCGCCGAGGTCCAAAGATCCCAGTGGCGTTGCGGGTCGCCGGGATAATCCGGCACATAGCGGCGGGCCAGCACCAGCGCGACCAGCACCACCGGGACGTTGATGAGAAACACCGATCCCCACCAGAACCAGCCAAGCAATGCGCCGCCGATCAGCGGACCGATGGCGGCGGCACCCGAGGCGATCGAGCCCCATATGCCGATGGCGACGGCGCGTTCGCTGTCCTCCTGAAAGGTAAGGCGCAGCAGGGAGATCGTCGCCGGCATCATCATCGCCGCGCCGACGGCCAGCAGGGAACGCGCCGCGATCAGCAGCCCGGCGGTCGGTGCGAAGGCAGCCATCAGCGAGGCTGCGCCGAACACCACCAGCCCCCACATGAAGACGCGGCGATGGCCGATGCGGTCGCCGAGCGTGCCGAAGCCCGGCAGCAGTCCTGCCATCACCAGCGAATAGGCGTTGATCATCCACAGTTTCTGGGAACTCGTCGCGTCGAGATCATGCACCACGCGCGGCAGCGCCGTGTGCAGCACCGTCATGTCGATGCTGATCATGAAAAGCGCACTGGAGACGATAGCCAGCACGATCCACCTGGAAGACATGGGAACACCTGAAGCGTCGGTTTGAATAATTCAATACGTATGTATTTATAAGAAGCCTGAATCCATTCCGAATCTGGCGGAAATCAGGCATCCTTTTGTAAATTCGTCAGCATGCTGTCGATTTCGTTCTCCAGTCCCTTCCAGGCTGCATCGGTGAAGGTCATAAATCCAAAGCCGCGCATCATGAATGCGCCTTCCACTGCCATCAGTGCCATAAGCAGGCGTCGGTGATCTTCGCGGGCAAAATCGAGACCATCGAGGCGCGCAGTACATTCCCTGCGATAGCGTTCCATCTGCTCGGGTGACTGCATGAGAACCGCCATCATGACGGCAGAGCGATCAAGGGAGGCCTGATCGTACTCCTCCTGCTGGATGATCTTTATCTGGGCGCGTAGTATGGTGGCATGGTCGGTGCTTCCACCTGTCATGGCTGCCACCTGCGCGTCGTAGTCCTCGCTCCAGCGATCGTACATAGCTGCGAGAAGGTGTTCCTTGGTGGCGAAGCTGTATTGAACACCGCCATTGGTGATGCCCGCTGCGCGGGCAAGGGCCGCCACGGTCAGCGCTGCGGCACCGCGCTCGCGAACGATGGCCTCGGCGAGGTCGAGCAGCCTGTCACGATCGATTTTCTTGCGGCGGGACATGGCGGATCCCGTCAGGACCAGTTGAATTCGAGCGTCTCGCGGAAGGCGTAGCGCACGATATGGGCTTCCACCACCCGGTTCAGCTCGGGCAGGCGCTCTGCATCGTCGGCTTCGATCCGGACATCGAGCTTGCCGGGGCTGGCGGTCAGCGTGATCACTTCACCCTCGGCGAATTTGATACGTCCCTGCTGCGGATCGAAATTCACCTCGAAGCGGTGGGACCAGTGCTTGCACAATTGCTGCAGGTAGCGGCTGCCATTCTCAGTGGCGACGATTGCGCTGGATACCGGCATGGTGAACCTTTCTTATGTCGATCGGCAAACTCAGTTTTTCATTCCATACGTACGTAATGCATTTTGCACATGCTTCAATGACTTTCGGCCAAGGTGACTATTGCCGCGGGGCCGTGATACGCACATGTTCTGCATAACGGTCGGGAGCGTGAATGATCAGCGAGGAGCAATTTCTGACGTCGGTGTTCTGGGCGCGTGAACTCCCGCCCGACGAGCAGGAGCGGGCACGGCGCGGCATCACCTTTCGCACCATCGAATCGGGCCGCTATTTCATTCATCGCGGTGACCGCATCGACAACTGGATCGGCGTCGTCAGCGGGCTTCTGCGGCTGGGATCGATCACCACCTCCGGCAAGGCTGTGACCTATGCCGGCCTGCCGCCGAGCTGCTGGTTCGGGGAGGGCTCCCTGCTCAAGGATGAACCGCGCCAGTATGACGTTCTGGCGCTTCGCCGCACGCAGCTTGCCCTGCTCAACCGGGCCACTTTTTTCTGGCTGTACGAGAACAGCGTCGCCTTCGACCGGCTTCTGGTGCGACTCATCAACGAGCGGCTCGGCCAGTTCATCGCGCAGGTCGAGCATGACCGTACACTTGATTCGGCTGGCCGCGTGGCGCGCAGTCTGGCGTCGCTGTTCAACCCGGTGATCAGCCCGTTCATGGGCACGCAGATCGAGATCAGCCAGGAAGAAATCGGCCTGCTGGCGGGCGTGTCGCGCCCGGTCGCCAACCGTGTTTTGCAGGAACTGGAAAAAGCCGGCCTGCTGCGCAGCGAAGGCGGAACGGTAACGATACTGAAGCTGGAAGAGCTGCGCTTCTACGGCGAATAATCCATCGCCTTCAAGGAGTTATGTGATCCGCCCGTTCATCGTAATCGTGAAAGTCACACATATCTCCGTCAGAATACATTCAACAATGCGTTCTGTCTGTCAAGGCGGCAGTTGAAAAACTGCGTCTGTGCTTGCAAGCTCTGTCCAACAGTCGGGATCAGCACCCGCGACAAAGCATCGGGTCGAAGGAGGAGCCGCTTTTCGGTTTTGTCCGTTGCTTCGTCAAAGTGCTGGAACGTCCTTCATGCGGCCATCAGGCTGAAGGGCGGTCCGGCAGGAAATCAGGAGGAGTTGCCTTGGCACCAGGGAGTGAGATGCCAATGCCCGATACGTTTGCCAAGCTCTTGTGCGAGCACGCTCGTGTGCGGCCTGACCGCCCGGCGATGCGTCACAAGGATCTGGGTATCTGGCACACATGGACATGGCGCGAAATGGCCGAAGCCATCCGCGCCTATGCGGCGGGACTGCGCAATCTCGGTCTTGAGCGCGGAGCGACGGTTGCCGTGATCGGCGAGAACCGGCCGGCCATGTACTGGACCATCCTTGCAGCCCAGTGGCTGGGCGCCATTCCGGTGCCGGTCTATGCCGATGCCGTTGCAGACGAGATGGCCTATGTCCTCGACCATGCCGAAGTCGGCTTCGCCGTGGTGCAGGACCAGGAGCAGGTCGACAAGATCCTGACGATCCAGGAGCAGGTGCCGAAGCTGCGCGTGGTGCTCTATGACGAGCCGCGCGGCCTGCGCGATTATGATCACAGCCGCCTTCACGCCGTTGCCGACATCATCGAAAAGGGGCGGAAGCTGCTGGCCTCCGATGCGCAGTTTGCCGCTGCCATCGATGCGGAGCGCGATCGCGGCAGCGCCGATGACATTTCCATCATTCTCTACACCTCCGGCACCACCGGGCGTTCCAAGGGCGTGCTCCTGTCGGCCGGCCGCTCCATCGCTGCCGCGCGCGATACGGTGACGTTCGACAAGCTCACGGATCGCGACGAGGTTCTGGCCTATCTGCCGCTGGCATGGGTGGGCGACCACTATCTCAACTATGCGCAGTCGCTGGTGTCGGGTTTCTGCGTCGCCTGTCCTGAAAGCCGCGAGACGGTGGAAACGAACCTTCAGGAGATCGGGCCGAGCTTCTACTTCGCGCCGCCGCGCGTGTTCGAGGCGCTGCTGACCCGCGTCACCATCCGCATGGAAGATGCCGGCGCGCTGAAGCGGCGCATGTTCAACTATTTCATCGGTTTTGCCCGGCGCTGGGGCGAGAAGATTCTCGATGGCGAAAAAGTGCCGTTTACCGCACGCCTCGGTTACGGGCTCGGCAATCTGCTGGTCTATGCGCCGCTGAAGAACGTGCTCGGCTTTTCCCGCATCCGCGTGGCCTACACGGCAGGCGAGGCGATTGGTCCCGACCTCTTTTCTTTCTACCGCTCGCTCGGCATCAATCTGAAGCAGCTTTACGGCCAGACCGAAGCCTTCCTCTATGTGACCGCCCATCCGGACGGCCATATCCGCGTCGGCACGGTGGGCCCGGCGACGCCGAATGTCGAAATCCGCATCAACGAGGATGGCGAGGTTCTGTATCGTTCGCCCGGCCAGTTCATCGGCTATTACAAGGACGATGAGCGCACTGCCGAAACCGTGACCGAGGACGGCTATGTGCGCACCGGCGATGCCGGCTTCTTCGACGAGGACGGCCATCTCACCATCATCGACCGCGCCAAGGATGTGGGACGGCTGCGCTCTGGCGCGATGTTTGCGCCGAAATACATCGAGAACAAGCTGAAGTTCTTCCCGAACATCAAGGAAGCCGTGGCTTTCGGGCAGGACAGCGACTTCGTCACCTGCATGCTCAACATCGACCTGACGGCGGTGGGCAACTGGGCCGAGCGCAATAACATTCCCTATGCTTCCTATCAGGAACTGGCGCAGCGCCCCGAGGTCTATGCCATCTGCGCGGGACATGTGGAGGAGGTAAACCGCTCGCTGGCCACCGAGCCGCGCATGGCCGCCGCCCAGATCCGCCGTTTCCTCATCCTGCACAAGGAACTCGACGCCGACGACGGCGAGATGACGCGCACCCAGAAGGTGCGGCGCGGCTTCATCGCCGAGCGCTACAAGCCGCTGGTCGATGCGCTCTACAACGGCGCCGAAGCCGCCGACATCTCGACGGAAGTGACCTTCGAGGACGGCCGCAAGGGCGTGATCTCGGCGCGGGTGAAGATTGCCGATGCCGCGACCGTCGAAACCGGCACGCTGGAGGCCGCGGCATGAGCAGCACCACCAACGCCAAGGGGGAAACCCTGCTTGCCGTGGACGGCGTGTCGCTCGCCTTCGGCGGCGTCAAGGCGATCACCGATGTCTCGTTCGATATTCGCAAGGGCGAAATCCGCGCCATCATCGGCCCCAACGGCGCCGGCAAGACCTCGATGCTCAACGTGATCAACGGCTTCTATCATCCGCAGCAGGGCCGCATCACCTACAAGGGCCAGACCCGCTCGCGCATGCGTCCCTATCAGGCCGCCAGCCAGGGCATTGCCCGCACCTTCCAGAACGTTGCGCTGTTTCGCGGCATGTCGACGCTCGACAACATCATGGTCGGGCGCACGCTGCGCATGCATCGCGGCCTGTTCTGGCAGATGCTGCGCTTCGGCCCGGCCATGCGCGAGGAAATCGACCATCGCCGCCATGTCGAGGACATCATCGACTTCCTGCAGATCGAGGCGATCCGCAAGACGCCGGTGGGCAAGCTGCCCTACGGTTTGCAGAAGCGCGTGGAGCTTGGCCGGGCGCTCGCCATGGAGCCGGAACTGCTGCTGCTCGACGAGCCGATGGCCGGCATGAACATGGAGGAGAAGGAGGACATGTGCCGCTACATCCTCGATCTCAACCGACACTTCGGCACCACCATCGCCCTCATCGAGCACGACATCGGCGTGGTCATGGATCTGTCCGACCGGGTGGTGGTTCTGGAATACGGACACAAGATTGCAGACGGAACGCCTGAGGAGGTGAAGGCGGATCCGAAGGTCATCGACGCCTATCTGGGCGTCGGACACTGAAACGCGAGGATACGCCACGCCGTTCGTGACGGTGCTGTCGTCGATCAGGGAGGATCGATGCTCTACAATATATTCATCGACCCGTTCGTGCAGATGGTGCAGATGCCCGATCTGCTCGTGCAGACCCTGTGGGAGGGGCTGGTCTCGGGTGTTCTCTATGCGCTGATCGCGCTGGGCTTCGTGCTGATCTTCAAGGCATCCGGCGTCTTCAATTTCGCGCAGGGCATCATGGTGGTGTTTTCTGCACTCACCCTTGTCGGCTTCTACGCGAAATTCTCCTCATGGGGCTTTTCCGGCCACGCCGCCGCCTTCCTCGCGCTGCTTCTGGCGGCCGGCGTCATGCTGGTGCTGGCCATGCTGGTCGAGCGCGTGGTGCTGCGCCCGCTGGTCAACCAGCCGGACATCATCCTGTTCATGGCTACCTTCGGCATCACCTATGTGCTGATCGGCTTCGGCGAGATCGTGTTCGGCGGCGACCCCAAGCAGATGATCGCCAATGAACTGTTCCTGCCCAGCGGTTCCGTCGACATAGAGATGCTGGGCGGTCTGGTGAGCCTGCAGAAGATCGACATCGCCGCCGCCGTCATCGCCTCGCTGATGATCGTGGGACTGGCGCTGTTCTTCCAGAAAACGCGCATCGGCCGTGCCTTGCGTGCCGTCGCTGACAGCCACAAGGCAGCGCTTTCGGTCGGCATTTCGCTCAACCAGATCTGGGTGATCGTGTGGTTCGCAGCCGGTCTCGTGGCGCTCGTCACCGGCATCATGTGGGGCGCGCGCTCGGACGTGTCCTTCGCGCTGGAGATCGTGGCGCTGAAGGCGCTGCCGGTTCTCGTCCTCGGCGGTTTCACCTCGGTGCCGGGCGCCATCGTCGGGGGGCTCATCATCGGCATCGGCGAGAAGCTCGGCGAGTTCTACTGGGGCCCGCTGCTCGGCGGCGGCATCGAGAGCTGGCTCGCCTATGTGATCGCCCTTGTGTTCCTGCTGTACCGGCCGCAGGGCCTGTTCGGCGACAAGATAATCGAACGGATCTGACACGATGTTCTATCGCGAAACCGGCCAGTTCAAGCAAAGCTACGCGGCAGACTCCGCAGTCTTCCCGATCCTTCAGGACCGCTACGGCCTCGCCATCATCATGGCTATCGCCTTTGTCCTGATCCCCATGTTCGGCAGCGAGTTCCTGCTCGCTTCGGTGATGATCCCGTTCCTGATCCTGTCGCTCGGAGCCATCGGGCTGAACATCCTCGTCGGCTATACGGGGCTCCTGTCGCTTGGCACGGCCGGCTTCATGGGCGTGGGCGCCTATGCCACCTACAAGCTTTCCACGCTGTTTCCGCAGGTGAACATTCTGGTGTGGATCCTGTGCTCGGGCTTCTTTTCGGCCGGCATCGGCGTTCTGTTCGGCCTGCCGTCGCTGCGCATCAAGGGGTTCTATCTCGCCGTCGCCACGCTTGCCGCGCAGTTCTTCCTGCAATGGTGCTTCGTGCGCGTGGCCTGGCTCTACAATTACAATCCGTCGGGCGCCATCGAGGTGTCGGGCCGTACCCTGTTCGGCATCGCCATCACCGGGCCGATGGCCACGCCGGTCAACCGCTACTATGTGGTGCTGGGCGTCGTGGTGGTGATGACGCTGATAGCCTCCAACATCGTTCATGGACGCATCGGGCGCACATGGATGGCCGTGCGCGACATGGACATTGCCGCCCAGCTTATGGGCATTCGCCTGCTGCCGGCCAAGCTGCTGGCCTTCGCCGTCTCGTCCTTCTACTGCGGCGTGGCGGGGGCGCTGATGGTGTTCCTGTGGCTGAGTGCTGCGGAGCCATCCGCATTCGACATCAAGCTGTCGTTCCTGCTGCTGTTCATGGTCATCATCGGTGGTCTGGGCTCCCTGATCGGCTCCTTCATGGGCGCTGCGCTGATCCACATATTGCCGATCGTCATCCGCGCCCTGCCGGAATCGCTGGGGTTGCCGGTGGCTGCGGCCACTGTCGAGCACCTGACCTATCTGATCGTCGGCGGGCTCATCATCTTCTTCCTCATCGTCGAGCCGCACGGACTGGCCCGGCTCTGGCAGATAACAAAACAGAAGCTTCGCGTGTGGCCGTTCCCTTACTGAGGGGCGGTGCACGTGGTGGGAGTGGAAACCGGAGGAGAATGAAAATGTCACTGAAAAAAATGATACTGGCACTTTCAGCCGCATCGATGCTGGCGATGCCGGCCATCGAGGCGGCCAACGCAGAAGATTCGATCTATGTGCCGCTGTTCACCTACCGCACCGGAGCCTTCGCCGGCTCGGGCGCGCCGATCGCCGACGGCATGCACGACTATCTCACCATGCTCAACGAGCGTGATGGCGGCATCGGCGGCGTCAAGCTGGTGATCGAGGAATGCGAGACCGGCTATGACACCAAGAAGGGCCTCGAATGCTACGAGGCTGTGAAGCCGAAGAAGCCGGTCATGGTCAATCCGTGGTCGACCGGCATCACGCTGCCGCTGATCCAGAAGGCCGGTGTCGACAAGATCCCGGTGCTGTCCATGGCCTATGGCCTGTCGGCCTCGGCCAAGGGCGACGTCTTCCCGTGGATCTTCAACCCGCCGGCGACCTACTGGGACGGCTTCACGCAGATCCTGAACTACATCGCCGATCAGGAAGGCGGCGGCGTCGACAAGCTCAAGGGCAAGAAGATCGGCTACATCTATCTCGACGCCAGCTTCGGGCGCGAGCCGCTGCCGCTCATCGAACAGCTTTCGAAGGAACTCGGCTTCGAGGCCAAGCTCTATCCGGTGGCTGCCGCCGACATGCAGAACCAGTCGTCGCAGTGGCTGAGCGTGCGCCGCGACCGGCCCGACTACATGATCCTGTTCGGCTGGGGCGCTCTCAACTCCACCGCCGTCAAGGAAGCTGTGAAGACCAACTTCCCGATGGAGAAGTTCATCTCCGTGTGGTGGCCGGGCGAGGATGACGTGCGCGGTGCCGGCGATGGCGCCAAGGGCTTCAAGACGCTGAACTGGCATGCCGCCGGCACGGATTTCGCGCTCATCCAGGACATCCAGAAATATGTCGTCGATGCGGGCAAGAGCCAGGTCTCGGACAAGGCCAAGGTCGGGCAGGTGCTGTACAACCGCGGTGTCTACAACTCCATGCTGATCGCGGAGGCCATCCGGACCGCGCAGGAGGTGACGGGCAACAAGGTGGTGACCGGCGAGGACGTACGCCGTGGTCTGGAGAACCTCAACATCGACGAGGCGCGCCTCAAGGAGATCGGTCTTGAAGGCTTCACCCAGCCGCTGAAGCTCTCCTGCAACGACCACAACGGCCATCAGTCCAACTTCGTGCAGAGCTGGAACGGCACCGCATTCGAGAAGGTGACCGATTACATCGCACCGATGAGCGACAAGGTCATTCCGCTGCTCGACGAGGATGCGAAGTCCTACGCCGAGAAGAATGCGCCATGGCCGGAGCGCACCGAGGCCTGCGACGCCTCGTAAGGCTCACGCTTTTGCCAGCTTCCCTTCCCCCGCCAGCCAGCCCAGCCAGTCGGGGGAAGGGCCCCAATCCGGAGCTGACCCATGTCTGAACCTGCCACTGCCGATACTGTTTCCCGTCAACCGGATCCGGCGCCGCCGATCCTGTCGGTCAACAATATCGAGGTCATCTACGATCACGTCATTCTCGTGCTGAAAGGCGTGTCGCTGACCGTGCCGAAAGGCGGAATCGTCGCCATTCTGGGCGCCAACGGCGCCGGCAAGACGACGACGCTCAAGGCCATATCCAACCTGCTCCATTCCGAGCGCGGGGAGGTGACGAAGGGCTCGATCGAATTCGACGGCGAGCGCATCGACAAGCTCAGCCCCAACGAGCTGGTGCGGCGCGGCTGCATTCAAGTGATGGAGGGTCGCCACTGCTTCGGCCATCTCAGCATCGAGGAAAACCTGCTGACCGGAGCTTTCACCCGCCGCGACGGCCGGGCCGCAGTGCGCGACGATCTGGAGATGATCTACAACTATTTCCCGCGCCTGAAGCAGCGGCGCAATTCGATGGCCGGCTACACCTCCGGCGGCGAGCAGCAGATGTGCGCCATCGGCCGCGCCATGATGAGCCGGCCAAAGATGATCCTGCTCGACGAGCCGTCCATGGGTCTTGCCCCGCAGGTGGTCGACGAAATCTTCGAGATCGTGAAGGACCTCAACACAAAGCAGGGCGTGTCGTTTCTCGTGGCCGAGCAGAACACCAACATGGCGCTGAAATACGCCACCTATGGCTACATCCTGGAAACCGGACGCATCGTCATGGACGGTGTTGCCGATGCGTTGCGCGACAATGAAGACGTCAAGGAATTCTATCTCGGCATTGGCGGCGAGGGACGCAAGTCGTTCCGCGACGTCAAGAGCTACAAGCGCCGCAAGCGCTGGCTGAGCTGAGCAGCCGATACCAGTCGCACAGGGCCCGATCCCGCGGGCCCTGTCAGAGAAGCTGTCAGAAAGGCGATGTCCCCCATGCCTGCATATTTCGATGCCGAGGAAACCTGGGCTCCGGAAGTTCGTGAAAAAGCCCTGTTCGGGGCGCTGCGCACTCTGCTTGCCGGCGTGGTCGAGACAACGCCCGCCCTGCGCCAGCAACTGGATGGCATATCCATCGACGCGATGGCAGACAGGCAGGCGCTGCAGAGCGTGCCGGTGATCCGCAAGGGCGATCTGGTGGCCCTGCAGGCCAAGGCTCCGCCCTTTGCCGGGCTCACGTCCGTTTCCGCCGGCAGGTTGAAGCGGCTGCTGGTCTCGCCGGGCCCGATCTTCGATCCCGAAGGTCATGGCAAGGACTGGTGGGGCTCGGCGCGCGCGCTGTTCGCCGCCGGCATCCGCAGTGAAGACATCGTCCACAACGCGTTCAGCTATCACCTCACGCCGGGTGGCTACATCATGGAATCGGGTGCCCATGCGCTGGGCTGCGCGGTCATTCCCGCCGGTGTCGGCAACACCGAGCAGCAGATCGAGGCGATTGCCGCCTTGCGGCCGTCCGGCTATGTCGGCACGCCCGACTTCCTCAAGATCCTGCTCGACAGGATCGCCGAAGCCGGCATCGAAAATCCGATAAAGCGCGCTCTGGTTTCGGGGGCAGCCTTTCCGCCGTCTTTGCAACAGGAGGTGGCGGGGCGCGGCGTCGATGCCTATCAGGCCTATGCCAGCGCCGAGCTTGGCGTCATCGCTTATGAGACGTCCGCGCGCTCAGGGCTAGTCGTCAATGAAGGGCTGATCGTGGAGATCGTGCGCCCCGGCACCGACGAGGCGGTGGCCGAGGGCGAGGTGGGCGAGGTTGTGGTGACGCGGCTCAGCGCTGAATATCCGCTGTTGCGCTTCGGTACAGGGGACCTTTCCCGCATTGTGCCGGGCGTGAGCCCGTGCGGCCGCACCAACCAGCGCCTGGCCGGCTGGATGGGACGCGCCGACCAGCGCACCAAGGTCAAGGGCATGTTCGTCGACCCGGCCCAGATCGCCGCAATCGCGAAAAAATACCCTGAACTCGGGCGGCTGCGGCTGGTGGTGACGCGCGAGGCCGAGCAGGACCACATGGTGCTGAAGGCAGAAGCCGGGGAGGCGGCCACGGAATTGCCGGCAATTCTCGAACAGGCTTTGCAGGCATCGACCAAGATGAAGGGCAGGGTGGAAATCGTGCCTCCCGACAGTCTGCCGAATGACGGCAAGGTCATCGCCGACGAGCGCCCCGCCGGCTAAAACTTCCCGCTTCCGGGGTTGCGGCCGGAACGATAGGCGGTGTCGCACGCAGACGATATGTCAGGTGATCCGTTATCGGTTCAATCTTGAGCTGATTTGTCCACTTGATTGCGGAGCGTTCCTGACCGATGTTCGGCCCGAAAAGCATCGGCTGCCGCCATGTTGCCTTCACGACATGGCGGGAACGTGGTGCATGGAAGACCGCAGGACGCAACCAATGACATCGCCCGTTGCAACCCAGGCCGACAAAGCGCATTTCCCTGCCGGAGATGAGCGTGACATGAGTTTGCCGGACGAGACACAGCGCAGCGAACCCCCATCGGTTTCGGCACCGATGCGCGGCCTGTTCCTCGCGCTTGGGCTTTTCTTCGTCGCGCTGGGCTTTGTGGGAGCGTTCCTTCCGGTGCTGCCGACCACGCCGTTCCTCATTCTGGCTGCGGCCTGTTTTGCGAAATCCTCGCGGCGGCTGGAGCTCTGGCTTCTCGATCATCCGCGCTTCGGACCCACGCTTCGCGAGTGGCGGGTGCGCCGCGCCATACCGCGCAAAGCCAAGTTCATGTCGCTCGCCGGCAGCAGCTTGGGTTTCCTTCTGTTCTGGCTGGGGAGCAATCCCGGCCCGCTTCTCATGATAGCGGTGGCATCGCTGATGCTGTTCGGTGTTGCCTATGTGTTTTCACGGCCATCCTGAAGCCGCTTTGACAAGCCGATTTTCTCCGGCGCCATCTTCAGGACCATATCTGCTTTGACGGCGCGCCAGACCTTTTCATCTTGACGTGCAGGACAATGCTGCAGCCTGCCCGTTGCCTGCGGTAACCTCCGGCAGGGCGTCTCGTTCCGCAACAATGCGACGCATCCTGACTTCCGTATTCCCTTGCGGAAGGTGATCGGACCCGCGCCAAACAACCGTGCGCCAGCACGATTTTCACGTGGCGGAACGAGAAATTCCACAGGTGCGGCAATTTATTATATAAAAAGCATAGACAAACACTTGAACCGGGAACCGGGTAGTCCTATCTGGGCGGTGTGTCGGGTGTTCTCCTCCCATTGCGCCCGGCACGTTCCCCTCTGGAAGGTTTTAACTTTCCATGCTTGGCCGGGCCTTTAGGTCCGGCCTTTTTTTATGCGTTCTCCAAAAAAACAAAAACGGCGCCGAAGCGCCGTTTGAGTGGAAAGCTTATGAAGCCGCCGAAATCAGTTGCGGGTCTCGGTGGAGAAATGGCCGCACCAGTCGCTGGCCGTAACCACCGGCCACAGGCCGCGTGCGTTCGGCTCGGGCTGCGTCACCGGCGGGTTGAAGCGGCACAGGCCGGCATTCTCGGCGACCTTGGTGCTGTTGGCGATGTGATCTTCGTAATAAGCGCAGCTATTGCACGAAACGGACTGGGCCATGGGTTATCTCCTTCTTTCAGTATTTCAGTCGGATTTAAAGTTGAGCTTTGGTATCCGAATTTAGAATTATTCTAAACTAGAAATCGGGATAAGCGCAAGCGTCGTTTTCAGGGGTGCGACAAGAAAGACGCTCCCATGCACGAAAGGTGCCGTCTCGCCGCCGGACACTTTTCGTGCCCGGCGACTGAAGCAAGCATGATGGTGAGAATTGCCTGAGGCCGCTCAGGGAGCCTTGCCGGTTCCCTTGCGCACCTTCTTTGAAGGGCGCACATAGATTTCCAGCCTGTGACTGACTATGTCGAAACCGTGCTGCCGGGCGATCTCATCCTGCAGCCTTTCGATCTCATCGGAGCGGAACTCGATCACGTCGCCGGTCTCGACGTTGATCAGGTGGTCGTGATGGTCCTGATCGGCTGTTTCGAAGCGCGCCCGGCCGTCACCGAAAGTATGTTTCTCCAGAACGCCCTTTTCTTCCAGCAGGGACAGCGTGCGATAGACAGTGGCGATCGCGACGCCGGGACTGATCTCGCTGACGCGACGATGCAGTTCCACTGCATCCGGATGGTCCGTCGATTCGGCCAGAACCTGCATGATGACCTTGCGCGGCCCCGTGAGTCGAAGACCATGCTCCTTGCAAAGGTCGGCGATGTCCTTGCTGAATCTCATATCTGCTCTTTGCGATGCATCCGGACCGTAAAAGGCTTCTGCGGCACTCAGGATAGACCTACCCCGTATAGGACGACCTTTCCAGTGACGGCAAGGCGCACCGGCACTGCGCAAAAAGAAAGGGCCCCGAAAACGGGGCCCTGATCTCATCTTGCCAGACCGGTCTACTCCGCTGGTTTCGGCTTCTTGCGGAACAGGGCTGCCAGATTGTCCCACAATTCGATCTTTACGCCCTGACGCTTCATGATCAGCGCCTGCTGGAGGATCGAGAGCAGGTTGTTCCATGCCCAGTAGATGACCAGGCCGGCGGGGAAACCTGCCATCATGAAGGTGAAGATGACGGGCATCCAGTTGAAGATCATGGCCTGCGTCGGGTCCGGCGGCGCCGGGTTCATGCGCATCTGCAGGAACATGGTCACGCCCATCAGCAGTGGCCAGATGCCGATATGCAGCATGGCGGGAACCGTATAGGGCAACAGGCCGAACAGGTTGAACAGCGAGGTCGGATCGGGTGCCGCCAGATCGTGAATCCAGCCGAAGAACGGCGCGTGGCGCATTTCGATGGTGATGTAGAGCACCTTGTAGAGCGCGAAGAACACCGGGATCTGGATCAGCACCGGCCAGCAGCCGGCGATCGGATTGATCTTCTCCGTCTTGTAGAGCTCCATCATCGCCTGCTGCTGCTTCATCCGGTCATCCGCGTATTTTTCGCGGATCTCCGTCATCTTGGGCTGCACCTTCTTCATATTGGCCATCGAGGCGTAGGACTTGTTGGCCAACGGGAAGAAGATGAGCTTGACGACGACGGTGGTGGCGAGGATCGCCAGACCGAAATTGCCGAGCATCTTATAGAGCGTGTCGATCAGCCAGAACATCGGCTTGGTGATGAAGTGGAACCAGCCCCAGTCGATGAGCAGGTCGAAGCGGCGGATGCTGCGCTCTTCCTCATAGGCGTTGATGGTCCCGACTTCCTTGGCGCCTGCGAAGACCAGTGATTCGACCGTGGCGGACTGACCGGCGGCAACCGGAATCGCATCGCTGAGGAAGTCCGCCTGATAGCGCGGGCGGCCATCCTCGAAATAGGCGAAGCGCGGCTGGAAGGGCTGCTTTGCCGTGGGAACGAGCGTAACCGCCCAGTACTTGTCGGTGATGCCAAGCCAGCCGTCGCTGGACTTGCCGGGCGTGTACTGCTTGTCGTCCTCGACGGCGGAATATTTGTGCTCCTGCAGCCCCTCGGTGCCGGTCACGCCGATCAGGCCTTCATGCAGAACGTAGATCGAGGCGGTGGTCGGCTTGTCGAAGCGGGTCACGCGTCCGTAGCTGAACAGGGTGATGTCGCTGGCGCCACTGTTTTCCACGGTGTCCGACACCGTGAACATGTAGTGGGCGTCGATCGAATAGGTGCGCTTGAAGACAAGGCCCTTTTCGTTCGTGAACGTGAGGGTGACGGGCGTGGCCGGTGTCAGCGAGGCACCTTCCGGTGCCGTCCACACGGTCTGCGGTCCCGGCACAGAGCCGGTTGCCTCATTGCCGACGAAGCCAAGCTCGGCATAGTAGCCATTGGGCAGCGCAGCGGGATTGAGCAGCTCGATCTCGGGCGAATTCCTGTCGACCGTCTCGCGGTAATCCTTGAGCTTGAGATCGTCGAGGCGTCCGCCGGTCAGATTGATCGAGCCTTCCACGCTGGGGGTCTCGATCCTGACGCGCGGGGTGCCGGCCAGCGCCTGCTCGCGTCCGGCGGGTGCCGTCAGCCCGTCGGTGCCGCCGGCGCCGGGAATGGCGCCTTGTCCGGGGGAAGCCTGACCAGAGGTCTGGCCGGGCGTGGGCACGTCGGCGCTCTGTTGGGCCTGCTCCTGCCGGGCCTGCTCGATCTGAGCCGCCTCGCGCTGCTGCTCGATGCGCGGGTTCATATAGAAGACCTGCCAGAGCACCAGAATCAGCACTGACAGCGCAATGGTGATGAAGAAATTGCGATTGTGTTCCATCATGAACCCTATCGTGATCCGCGGATCCGCCGGGAAAGTTCGGCCTTGAGTTGGTCGAATGGCGCGCCGAGCGCATCCAGGCGGCCGACGATCACATAATCATTGCCGCACGTCATGTCATGTGCGGCATGGGTGCGCACGGCTTCTTTCAGCCGCCGTCTGACGCGATTGCGTATGACGGCATTGCCGACTTTCTTGGTGACGGTGTAACCGACGCGCGGCGCAGCAGTATCGCCCCGATCGAGAACCTCAACGAGAAAAAACCGTCCACGGCGCTTTTCACCACGCCGCACGGCCAGAAATTCCGCACGCTTGAGAAGCCGCCCGGGCTGCGGTCCCGAAGGCTTACAGTCGCCGGGCAACGAACTCGCTTCCGTCAGGCGCTCAGCCGCTTGCGACCACGATTGCGGCGGGCAGCAATGACGGCACGGCCACCATTGGTGGCCATGCGTGCACGGAAGCCGTGGCGGCGCTTGCGAACGAGCTTGGAGGGTTGGTAGGTACGCTTCATTTATTTAATACCGCGGTGTGCGGCCCTTCTTGATTCTGTCATGGTTAAGACAGGAGCTATGCCCGGCCTGCACGCACAACCAAGGTTGCGCCGGGAGTGCAGGCCCGAGCGTGAGCGGCTTATATGGACTGGGGGCCATCGAGTCAATCAGCAGGGCTTTGCGGCGCATCACTCTTTCCCGCCATGCCGGAGCACAGACAAGGCCGCCGGGTTCGGCTATCATGAAAAGGTGGCCGCAGAGCCCCTGAATGTGGAGAAGGATGACTGAGAACCTGCAAAGCGGGCAGGACGAACCGATGTCGGCACGGCATACGGTTCCGCTCGCGCGCGGGCTGTCCACCAAGCTGCTGCTGCTGACGGTCATCTTCGTGCTGCTGGCGGAAACCCTCATCTTTCTCCCTTCCGTGGCCAGCTATCGCGTCAGCTGGCTGCGGGATCGGCTGGCCACGGCTGCAGCCGTTTCCATCGTGCTCGTGCAGGGCGATCCGGCCGATTTGTCGCGCGAGGCGCAGGACGACGTGCTGACGGCCATCGGGGCCAGGGCCATCGCCGTCAGCGATGGCGGCGTATCGCGCCTTCTGGTGGTGGCCGACATGCCGCCGGAAGTCGACACCCATATCGACATGGCGAATGTGGGCATGTTCGGAGAAGTCGCCGGGGCGCTGGACACGCTGCTGTACGGGGGCGACCGGATGCTGAGGGTCTACGGACCGGCCGGTGACGATGCCCGCGAGTTCGAGCTGATCATGCCGGACAACGCCCTGCGCGCGGCCATGCTGACCTATGCGCGCAACGTTGCCCTGCTGTCGCTGCTGATCTCGGTGTTTGCAGCGATGCTCGTCTACGCTGCCATGGACCGCATCATGGTGCGCCCCATGCGCAGGCTCGCTCAGTCCATGCTGGACTTCTCGGCAGCCCCCGATGATCCGGCGCGCGTCATCACCCCGGCCGCGCGCGCCGACGAGATCGGCTTTGCCGAGCGCGAGCTGTCCCACATGCAGGAACGGCTGCAGAAGATGCTGGCCGAACGCCGCCATCTGGCCGATCTCGGCCTTGCCGTTTCCAAGATCAATCACGACATGCGCAACATGTTGGCCTCCGCCCAGCTCATTTCCGACCGTCTGAGCATGTCGAAGGACCCGACAGTGCAGTCCTTCGCGCCGCGGCTGTTGCGGGCGCTGGACCGCGCGGTGTCCTATTCGGAAGGCGTGCTTGCCTATGGCCGCACCCAGGAGCCGCTGCCGGCGCGCCGGCTGGTCAACCTGCATCCGCTGGTGGAGGATCTGCGCGACATCGCGGGCGCCGACAGTGGCGTGGATTTCGTCAACGCCGTGCCATCCGGATTCGAGATCGATGCGGATCCGGACCAGCTTTTCCGCGTGCTGACAAATCTTGTCCGCAACGCGGTTCAGGCCATGATCGCCGAGGCCGAACGCATCAATGTGCAGCGGCTGACTGTGTCGGCCGAACGGCAGGGCGGCGTCTGCCGTATCATGGTGAGTGACACCGGTCCCGGCCTGCCGCCCAGGGCGCGGGAAAATCTGTTCTCTGCTTTCCGGGGCGGCGCACGGCAGGGCGGCACCGGTCTCGGTCTTGCCATCGCGCACGAGCTGGTGCGTGCCCATGGCGGTGTTCTGGAACTGGTCGCCAGCGAAAGCGGCCACACCACCTTTGCCATAACCATCACCGATCGCCCGCTGCCCTTCAGTCGTACAGCCGAAGGGGCACGCAAGCGCGGCTGAAACGCGGTGAACTTCCGGTCTTGTGGGCGATGTGAAGAAACTTTGAAATGCCGGCTTGCAATTCCCGGAATCAGCCGCTAGTGAAGCGGCACGTTCGCGGCCGGTTCTTAAAGCCAGTCGCCAGGTTGCCCAGGCGACCTGATGCGCGCCCGTAGCTCAGCTGGATAGAGCACCAGACTACGAATCTGGGGGTCAGAGGTTCGAATCCTTTCGGGCGCGCCATACCGGGTGATGATGAGAACTATATCTACTCTATTCCCCTCCATAGCCCTCCTTAAGGCTGTTGCCGCCGCCAACGCGGCCTCACTCGGTTAGGCCATCGCGAATTTCCGCTAGCACTCAGCGGCATTCTGCCATATGAGTTATCTCAATGATTCTTGAGTTATTGAGATTATGATGCACGAGAAGCAAGCCCTCAATGCCTTCGCCGCGCTGTCGCAGGAAACGAGATTGCGCATCGTCCGGCTGCTGGTGACTGCCGGCCCGGAAGGCATGTCGGCCGGAGCAATCGGCGAAGCGATGGATGGCGCATCTTCGTCCCGTATGTCGTTCCATCTGAGCCATCTCGAACAGGCCGGGCTTGTCGAGTCCCGCCGTGACGGGCGGTCGATCATCTACAGCGCCGCGCTGACCACGCTGGCCGGTCTCGTCGAATTCCTCATGCGCGATTGCTGTCAGGGCCACCCGGAGGTCTGCAATCCGGCAATGGCCGCGCTGTCTTCCTGTTGCGAACCCACGAAAGGAACCTCCCATGTCTGACGGACAAGAGCATCGCGTCTTCAACGTCCTGTTCCTCTGCACCGGCAACTCGGCACGCTCGATCCTCGCGGAAAGCATCCTGAACAAGGATGGCGAGGGTCGCTTTCGTGCCTTCTCTGCGGGTTCGCAACCGAAGGGGACGGTCAATCCCTTCGCGCTGAAGGTATTGAAGAGTTTCGACTACCCCTCTGAAGGCTTCCGCTCGAAGGGTTGGGAGGAGTTCGCCGGGCCTGACGCGCCTGTCATGGATTTCGTGTTCACCGTCTGCGACAACGCTGCCGGCGAAGCCTGCCCGGTCTGGCCCGGCCAGCCCATGACCGCCCATTGGGGTATCGAAGATCCGGCGGCCGTCGATGGACCGGATATCCAGAAGGAAGCCGCCTTCGTTGCGGCCTTCCGCTACATGAAGAACCGTATCTCGGCTTTCACGTCCCTGCCGGTCGCCAGTCTCGACAAGGCGTCGCTGCGCACTAAACTGACCGAGATCGGCCAGTCCGATGGCGCGTCGTCTCCACGCAACAGCGCAGCGTGAAGCCGGCCATGGACGTCATCATCTATCACAATCCCGATTGCGGCACCTCGCGCAACACGCTGGCGATGATCCGCAATGCGGGCGTCGAGCCGCATGTCATCGAATATCTGAAGACACCGCCGTCGCGCGAGATGCTGACCCGACTTATTGCGCGCATGGGCATATCGGTGCGGGAACTGCTGCGCGAGAAGGGCACGCCATACGCGGAACTGGGCCTTGGCGACCCGGCTTTGAGTGACGCGCAGTTGCTCGACGCCATGATGGCGCATCCCATCCTGATCAACCGACCCATCGTCGTCAGTCCGAAGGGCGTCAAGCTCTGCCGGCCGTCCGAGGACGTGCTCGACCTGTTGCCGCCGCAGCGCGGCGCGTTCGTCAAGGAAGATGGCGAGCGGGTGATCGACGAACACGGTCGGCGCGTGGCCACGACCTGAGGGAATTGCATGTCTACCTTCGAACGCTATCTCACCCTTTGGGTCGCATTGTGCATCGTCGTTGGCATCGCGCTCGGCCACTTCCTGCCGGGCGCATTTCAGGCCATCGGCGCGATGGAAATTGCCAGCGTCAACTTGCCCGTCGCCGTGCTGATCTGGCTGATGGTCATCCCCATGCTGCTCAAGATCGACTTCGCAGCACTGGGCGAGGTCGGCCGCCACTGGCGCGGCATCGGCGTGACGCTGTTCATCAACTGGGCTGTGAAACCGTTCTCGATGGCGCTGCTGGGATGGCTGTTCATCGGCTGGCTGTTCCGCCCCTATCTGCCGGCGGACCAGATCGACAGCTACATTGCCGGCCTCATCATCCTTGCCGCCGCACCCTGCACGGCCATGGTGTTCGTCTGGTCGAACCTGACGAAAGGCGAACCGCATTTCACCTTGAGCCAGGTTGCCCTCAACGACGCCATCATGGTCGTCGCCTTCGCGCCCATCGTCGGCCTGCTGCTGGGCCTGTCAGCCATCACCGTGCCATGGGGCACACTGGTCCTGTCGGTGGTGCTCTATATCGTCATTCCCGTTATCATCGCGCAGATCATCCGTCGCCGGATGCTGGCGAGCGGCGGGCAGGCCGCGCTCGACCACCTGCTTGCAAAGCTCGGCCCGGCCTCCCTCGTTGCGCTGCTGGCGACGCTGGTTCTGCTCTTCGGGTTTCAGGGCGAGCAGATTATCGCGCAGCCCGCAATCATCGGCCTGCTGGCCGTGCCGATCCTGATTCAGATCTATTTCAACTCCGGTCTTGCCTATCTGCTCAACCGGCTGGCCGGCGAGCAGCATTGCGTGGCTGGACCCTCGGCGCTAATCGGCGCCTCGAACTTCTTCGAACTGGCGGTTGCCGCCGCCATCAGCCTGTTCGGCTTTCATTCGGGCGCGGCGCTCGCCACCGTGGTCGGCGTGCTGATCGAAGTGCCGGTGATGCTCTCGGTCGTCTGGATCGTGAACCGCTCCAAAGGCTGGTATGAGCGCGGCGGCAAGGTGTCCGAACTTGCGAAAGAGCAGCGTTGATGCCGGGCGATCTTCCCAATCTTGCTGCCGGCTGCGTTGCTACTCCCAGCCTTGGTCGGCTGCGCGTAACCGAACCCTCTACCCATCCGCCGCGTATCCTGCTGCTATATGGCTCGCTCCGCGCGCGATCCTACAGCCGTTTCCTGACATACGAGGCCGAGCGCCTGCTGAAACATTTCGGGGCGGAAACACGCATCTTCAATCCGTCCGGCCTGCCGCTGCCGGACGGCGCTCCCGTCGATCATCCCAAGGTGCAGGAGCTTCGCGAGCTCTCGCTCTGGTCGGAAGGTCAAGTCTGGACCAGCCCGGAGCGTCACGGTGCGATGAGCGCGGTGATGAAGGCACAGATCGACTGGATTCCCCTTTCGGTCGGCGCGGTAAGGCCGACGCAGGGCCGGACACTCGCCGTCATGCAAGTCTCCGGCGGCTCGCAGAGCTTCAACGCCGTCAACCAGATGCGGGTGCTCGGCCGCTGGATGCGGATGGTGACGATCCCCAACCAGTCGTCCGTCGCCAAAGCATATCAGGAGTTCGATGAAGCCGGCCGGATGATACCATCGTCATATTATGATCGAGTGGTCGACGTGATGGAGGAGTTGGTGAAGTTCACGCTGCTAACGCGCGATGTATCATCCTACCTGACCGACCGCTATTCCGAGCGAAAGGAAAGTAGCGACGTTCACCTCCGATGACGAACGGCACTGTCGGATACCTGCTTTAAGGTGCATGGAGCGATTCTCTGCCGCGCCGAACTCACCGGAAGTATTCTGTCTATCGGGAGCTGTGCGAGTGAAGTTGAAGGTTATGCCACTGGGGAGCTCAGCCCGAAAATTCCGACAACTCAAATGAGCCGGTTGTCCTCGGCCTTCTGGCGGGCGCGGCGACGTGTGCCGTCGGTGTCCGCCTTCCGGTGACGTTCGGCAGCCGCCTTGCGGATCTGCTCGAAACGATTGTCTTCGACCTGCGGGGCTATCGGCTGCATATCTGTCTTCTTGACAAACGAAATCATTGCTGACGTTCCTTCCTGGGGCGGGTGGAAACGCCCTGGCGCCTGCCTGAGCGCTTTAAGCGGGGTATTATGCGCCAAGTCCGGTGACACAGCCCTGGACTCCAAGCCGGTCGGCAGTCGTCTGGCCCGGCATCGTTGCCCAGCCACCGGCTTCGACGAACTGCCGTTTCTTGTAGCTGTCGGATATAGCCTTGAACTCAGCAAGTTTCGCGGCCGCATCCGGCGCTGCGTTGAACCGTTCAACGCATATGGCGGACGCCAGTTCGCCACGCGCCGTGTCGCCAGCGGTCACGGCCATCTTCTGTGATGTGCCGCCGGTGACCCAGCCGCCCCAGGCGAATCCGACGACGATCGTTGCGATGATCGCGGCGATGCATGCCCAGACCAGCATGGTCTTTGAAGGTTGGTAGTTCTCCCAACGGCGGGAGAGAGACGGGTTCGTTGTGCTCTGCGTAGCCATGGTGGTCTTCCTTCCAGATTGTGGTGAGGATTGCTTCATCCGACCGTGCCGGCCGAACGGTTCAGGCACTGCTCTCAGTATCCCATTCCACCCATGCCACCGTTGCCGGCCGTTAACGTGGAATCCTTCGCTGGGACGTCGGCGATCATCGCCTCGGCGGTGATCAGGAGCGCCGCGATCGAGCCGGCGTCCTGCAGGGCGGTTCTGACAACCTTGGCGGGATCGACGATGCCGGCCTTGATCATGTCGACATAGGTTTCGGTCTGGGCATCAAAGCCCTGGTTGGGGTCCTTGCTGTCCGTGAGCTTGCCGACCACGATCGAGCCCTCGACGCCTGCATTCTCGGCGATCTGTCGGACCGGCGCTTCAAGCGCCCGCCGCACGATCGAAATGCCTGCGGTTATATCGGCGTTGTCACCTGTCAGAGGAGCAAGCACCGCTATGGCACACAGCAGCGCCACGCCGCCGCCCGGCACGATGCCTTCCTCGACAGCCGCGCGGGTGGCATTCAGCGCGTCGTCTATGCGGTCCTTCTTCTCTTTGACCTCGGTCTCAGTCACGCCACCAACACGGATGACAGCGACGCCGCCGGCGAGTTTGGCCAGCCGCTCCTGCAGCTTCTCCTTGTCGTAGTCGGAAGTCGTTTCCTCGATCTGCGCCTTGATCTGGCTGATGCGCGCCGCGATGCTTGGCTTGTCGCCGGAGCCGTCGATGATTGTCGTGGTATCCTTCTCGATCACGATGCGCTTGGCACGGCCGAGCATGTCGAGCGTGACATTCTCCAGCTTGATGCCGAGATCCTCGGAGATTATCTGGCCGGCGGCCAGCACCGCGATGTCCTCGAGCATGGCTTTGCGGCGGTCTCCGAAGCCGGGAGCCTTGACGGCCGCTACCTTGAGGCCACCACGCAGCTTGTTGACGACCAGCGTGGCGAGCGCCTCGCCCTCGACGTCTTCGGAGATAATCAGCAGCGGCTTTCCGCTTTGCACCACTGCTTCCAGTACGGGCAGCATGGCCTGCAGATTGCCAAGCCTCTTCTCATGAATGAGGATGTAAGGGTCATCCAGTTCCACGCGCATCTTCTCGGGATCGGTCACAAAGTAGGGCGAGAGATAGCCGCGATCGAACTGCATGCCCTCGACCACGTCGAGCTCAGTCTCGGCCGTCTTGGCTTCCTCGACGGTGATGACGCCTTCGTTGCCGACCTTGTCCATCGCCCTCGCAATCATCTCGCCCACGGTCGCGTCGCCGTTAGCCGCGATCGTGCCGACTTGGGCGACCTCTGCCGACGACTTGACCTTCCTGGCGCGAGTCTGGATTTCCCTGACGACGGCAGCGACACCGAGATCGATGCCGCGCTTCAGGTCCATCGGGTTCATGCCGGCAGCGACCAGCTTGGCACCCTCGCGCAGGATGGAAGCGGCGAGAACCGTCGCGGTGGTGGTTCCGTCGCCGGCGAGGTCGTTGGTTTTCGAGGCCACCTCGCGCACCATCTGCGCGCCCATGTTCTCGAACTTGTCGGAAAGCTCGATCTCCTTGGCGACGGTCACACCATCCTTGGTGATGCGCGGCGCGCCATAGGCTTTGTCGATGACGACGTTGCGGCCCTTCGGCCCGAGCGTCACCTTGACGGCGTTGTTCAGCAGCTCGACGCCGCGCAGCATGCGGTCGCGGGCGTCATTAGAGAATCTGATTTCCTTGGCAGACATGATGTCGGGTCCAGTTCGGTTGTGAGGATCACAGGATCGGAAGCTGGCCGCTCAGGCACTTTTCCTGCTCGCAGCTTCGGTCTTCTCAACGATTCCCATGATGTCACTCTCCTTCATGATCAGAAGGTCTTCGTGATCGATCTTGACCTCGGTCCCGGACCATTTGCTGAACAGGATGAGATCGCCCGGCTTGACGTCGAGCGGGATCAGCTTGCCGCTTTCGTCGCGGGAACCTGGGCCGACGGCGATGACCTCGCCTTCCTGAGGTTTTTCTTTCGCGGTGTCGGGAATGATGATCCCGCCTTTGGATTTGCGATCGCCTTCCGCACGTCGAATGACGACGCGGTCATGGAGAGGCCGGAATTTCATGTGGTTCTTTCTGAGGCCGGCGCATAGGGCGGCCACCTCAGATACATAACCTCGTTGGCACTCGAATGATAGGAGTGCCAAATGTATTTCTTTGAAAAGGCGCAACTGGGGAAAATTTATGTCGTTTCTATCGATGCAGCATTTGTTGTTTTCAATACGTATTTTCTGATTTTTCAATGCGATTTATTTTTATGGAAGAGCCATTATTCAATTCCAGATAAAATAATATCGACCCGCTCCTTGCTTACCGGGTAGGGACATCCCATATATAAAACTCGTTGATTTGGCCGACTTGGCTTTTTGCGGTGTCAGAGACCCGCCATTCACCACCGAATTCTCGATAGCGAATGCATCAAGCGCCGACCCGGCGCGCATATCGCTCTGTTCGAACCTTGGAATGAACGCGCGGCTGACCACGGATGTACTGGCAGCACGGAAGTTCGTTCCGGTTCGAACGGGAATGATGCAGGAGGCGCGTTTGCGTGCTCCTGCGGAGGTATCGACCATGACAACGCGCACCACACAAACCATCGTCCGGTTCTCCGCACCCTTCATGCTGCCCGGCTTCGACGCCGCACAGCCCGCCGGCGAATATCGCGTGGACCAGGATGAGGAACTTCTGGAGGTATCCTCCCGCCTCGCCTGGAGACGTGTCGGCGCCTTTGTTCACCTGCCCGCCATCGGCATTGATGGCCAGACACATCAGATGGCGCCGATCGATCCCGCCGATCTCGACGCCGCTCTCGAAAAGGATCACCAACAATCATGATATCGACCAACCCAATCCGACGCACAATCCGTCCCGCCCGCCACGAGGCTCCTGCTCATCTCTTCGCGATCGGACAGGCTGTCCGGCTCAAGGGCGGTTTCATGAGACCAGCTTTGCCCGTCGATATCTACCGCATAACCGGCAGACTGCCGGCACGGGGAGATTCACTGCAATATCGCATCCGCAACGACGACGAACGCCATGAGCGAGTGACGACGCAGGACAGCCTGGAGCCGGTCGACATGTCGCAATCCGGTAATGGCGCAACCCTCATCGAAAGGACGTTCGGACATGGCTAAAGGCCAGAAACGAAGCAATCGCGAGATCAGAAAGCCGAAGCAGGAGAAGGCTCCGCCAAAGCCTGAAAGCACCTTCGGCAACCAGATCAAGGTCGCTGCAAATGCCAACGCGTCACAAGGTAAAGGCAAGCGCTGAGGCAGTGCTGCTCCGGCTGAAAGAGCAATGGGCGCCATGAAAGTTGTCATCGAGTTTTACCGCACGCGGGAGACAGATGACGCTCATGCCGTCGTGGGCCGAGAGGCGGTAGAAGCCGTCGATCTCGCTAACGCCATTGAGATTGCGCAACTGCTTTCGCAGACGCTCGATATGCCTCAACGGCCCGACGCCATCGCGATCACCGACTTATCCGGTAACGCGCTATTTTCCGGCATCATTGATGCCGACGTGACCACTAGAGAAAGGCCACGATCATGACCCGATACATAGATGAAACCGAACGGGAGCGGCACGACCGCGCGATCGGCGTTTGGGACAATGAAGGTGGCGCATCTGTCCGGACACCAGGCGACGAACAATATGGCCGCCGTATCGAAGCCGACCGGTCCTGGACCATCTACCATGTCTTCACCGGCATTCCAGCCAGCCGGGAAGGGCTGGAGATGATCGGCCTTAGCCACTCGGTCGCAACCGACGGCATGCTTTCCCTGAATCGTCGGAATGAGGGGGACGCAAAGAGCAAATGAACGGTCTTTTGCGTGTGCCGCCGCTATTGCAAACAGCCAGAGCAGATTGACGATGACCCTTGAATTTCCGAACCCCAGCCGGAGCTTCGACGAAGTGCGTAACGCCATTCGTTTTATCGGACACGACGGCATGTTCGAAGTGCCGTTCTTTGTCGAAGTGGAGGCGCTCGCCAAGTCCTCAGCAGGATTGCGCAACATGGAGCTATCGGAGGAGATGTATCTTTCGACTTTCGATTCGGCGCGCAGGTCGATCGAAGATGTCGCACGCGAGGCCTACTCCCATCGTCGCCAAACCTCCTATACGCTTACTGCCGCTGATTTCCGGTAAAGTCATCACTCGATGCTGATCCGCTACGGGTATGAGATCACACTGACCTGTCAGCAGCCGACCGCCCTGGTTTGCCTGCTATCGGTCCATGAGGACCGCGCGGCCGACATCACGGTGCCGGAAACGACGTTTACCAACCCCGACGTACCGGTCTCGACCTACCGCGATCTCTTCGGCAACCGCTGCCGCCGTCTTGTCGCGCCGGCTGGCGACATGACCATGTGGGGCGACGCAACAATCCGGGACAGCGGACAACTGGACAGGGTGCTGCTTAGCGCGCGCGAACTCGCGGTGTGGGACCTGCCGGACGATTGCCTCGTTTACCTCATGGGCAGCCGCTATTGCGAAACCGATCGGCTCAGCCAGATCGCATGGGACCTATTTGGTGCGATCCCTCCGGGTTGGGGTCGCGTGCAAGCGATCTGCGACTTCGTGCACAACCACATCCGCTTCGACTACATGCAGGCTCGATCTACGCGGACGGCTTTCGAGACATTCAGTGAGCGGGTTGGCGTCTGTCGCGATTTTGCGCATCTGGCAGTAACCTTCTGCCGATGCCTCAACATCCCCGCTCGCTATATCAACGGCCATCTCGGCGACATCGGCGTGCCGGTCGTCGATCCGATGGATTTCAGCGCCTGGATGGAAGTGTTCCTCGATGGCGAATGGCACACCTTCGATCCGCGCAACAACGTCCCTCGGATCGGCAGGATCGTGGTGGCGCGCGGCCGTGACGCAGCCGACATACCGCTCGTCAATTCCTTCGGACCACACGTCCTGAAGGGGTTTAGGGTATGGACCTACGAGATCGCAGGAACAAGCTGATGCTGTCGATGTGCATGTTCCCAAACTCGGTAAGATCCCGACCGAGTCCAGGCTATCTATGCGCGCTTTAGCGCTCCCCTATTGAATTTTCGTTAGGGCGCTGACATCAGGGGCACAGCTGCCATTCACAGCCGCACAAGTGGCTACTGCGAAGGATCAAGGCGACTAATCGACGGTAAGCGATTCGAACTTTTTTACCGCCAAACGCCGCCTTTTCTACGCATTCCGATATACAGGCTATCCTCTCTCCCTTTTACAGGCGTAGTTTCGGCGGCTGGAGCGTATTGTGGAGGGTAATCGGCGGTATTTGGCGCGCCAATTTTTTCAAAGAATTAGCCGAACTGCGCCGTTCAAAACGACAATCTGAAACGGTTTTCGACCAGCGGATGGTTTTGCGTGGTGAGGAGAACTGTAGCGCGAGGTCCATCGGTGCGTCGGTTGCGCAATCTCGGCCGTTTACGAACCAAAAGGGGCTTCTCGCCCGGAAGGATGGTTGATCGTTTTGCGCCGTAAGTTCAGCCATCCGGACAAATCATATCGACTGCCAATAGCAGACCTGATGTAGCTGTTTCGTCTGGCTGGCGCAGCATCTTCAGATGCGGTATCTTTCTGCCGATCAGACGTTCTGATTTTTCCCGCATACCCGTCGGCATTGCGCGTTGTGATCCGGAGGGTTTTCAGTTTGGCAACTGCGCTGCGCCAGTTCTCCTTTGAAGAGCTTACGAGAAGCGCCTTGCGCTTCTCGACGAGTATTCGCCCGTCCAATCACACTCCAGGAGCTGAAGACGACGATCTCGTCTTCGAGGGACGTATGCTGGACATCGAGGTCTGTACGGGCCTCTACGCGACCGGCTATGACCTGACTTACCTTCAGGACCGGAGGGTGGATTTCGATATCGGCGCGTCGCTGACATGCGGTGTGCTGCTCGCGGGCACCTCTTTGCCAATGGAGGTCCCCGGACATGAGGCGGTCGCACAGGTGCTGCATGCGCCGGTTCTGATCGGGTTCGGGTCTCTGGGGGAATGCTCGACAAACTGGCGGTCCGGCCAGCGCTGCACGATGGGCGGGTTCTCCCTGCGCCCAAATTTCTTTGAAAGATTTGGCGAGTCTGTTTCCGATGACGGTCTGGTGGCCCTTCAGGGTTTCTTCCGTTCGGATTTCAATGCGATCCGGCTACCGACGGCGCCGGGCATGAGCCGCATCGCCATGGCATGCATCAACAATCCCTATGCCGGCGATATGGAGGCGCTGTTTCTGGAAAGCAGTACACTGGCCATGGTGATCGAGATCGCCGGTATGGCAGCGCAGGTGCGGAGGCAGGGGCGTATACCATATCATCATCGCCGACTGCTGGAGATTGCCTGTGAACGGATCGACGCGGATTTGACATCACCACCAACCACCATGGAACTGGTGCGCGAAGTGGGAACCAATGTGACCACACTCCAGCGTATTTTCAGACAGGCGCTCGGAACGACAATCCTTGGTTATGTGCAGAAGCGCCGGCTCGAAATTGCCCGCATCCTGTTGCAGGAGAGAGCTGGCTCGATAAGCGACGTAGGCTATCGGGTGGGTTATGCCAGTCCTTCGGCCTTTTCCGCTGCATATCGGAAGCACTTCGGCCATTCGCCTTCTGCCGAGCAGTAGATTTTGCTCATGATCCTGCTGATGTTGCGTTTCGCGACAGCCTGATTTCGTTGAGCGACAGCCAGTCACGCGACACCGGGCCAATGCCTCAATAAGTAAAAGCTGACGGTTAAATTCAGCAATAGTTGGCGGGGACGGCAGTGACGAGAACGCTTTATCTACATCTCCTGCACGGTGCATCGCTCTGCGCCCTGACCCTGATCCTGCCTGTGTCAGCAGGTTTCGCTCAGGATAGGCAGATTGATGATACGAATGAAGCTCAGGTGGACGCTTCCGGGGCCATTCTTCTCGACCAGATTACGATAACCGCGCGCAGAAGGCCGGAAACCGACGTAGACGTGCCGATCAGCACGACCGTCCTGCGGGGCGACAGCCTTCCGGCCACGACCCTGGATGCCGGCGGGGATATATCGCGCCAATCGCCAAATCTGAACTTTGTCGATCTGGCACGACCAACCGACCGCTATGGCACAATGCGTGGGGTGGGCCCGCTCGGAACGCCGCTGAACTCGCTGGACAGCACGGTCGGCTTTGCCATTAACGGAGTGCCGACCAGCGCCTTCGGATACAGTCAGCCGCTGTTTGATATCGATCACGTCGAAGTTCTGCGCGGACCGCAGGGCACCTTGTTCGGCCGCAATGCACTCGGTGGGCTGATCAATGTCGTCCCGCATGCAGCCGACGGCGAGCGCGAGTTCCGGATCGACACACAGATCGGTTCCGATGGCTACAGGCAGGCAGAGGCTATTGCCGGTGGCTGGATCGTTCCTGAAATGCTCGCCGGTCGAGGTGCATTTCTCTACCAGAATTTTGACGGCGACGTGCCGAACGGCATCATCGGCGGCAAGGAAGGCGGCATCGACCTGAAGGCGGGCCGCGGCTCTCTGCGTTATACGCCGGACGCAACGCTCACCATCGACATCACGGGCAGCTATTCCAGCGATGACCGCAACAATGTTGTCTGGCTGCTGAAGGAAACCCCTCACTTTCCGCTCAGCGGCAGCGATGTCCGCCCGGTCAACAACCGGGATATCGGTCAGGGCACGCTGGAAATCAAAAAAGACTTTGAAGCTTTTTCTCTGACCTCGATTACGTCCTATCAGGATATCCGCGTCCACTCCTTTGACGAATTTACCGACAGCTATGTCTTCGGCAAATATCTGGGCATGGACCCAATCCTGCTCGTCGATCCGGATGATGACGCCGGAACCGTTGACGAGAAGGAGGGGGTATTCAGCCAGGAGTTCAGGCTGAACTCACCACAGGACAGCAGCTGGGACTGGGTTGCAGGCCTGAGCTATTTCCGTTCGGACTTCGACACCTACCGGGTGATGAGCAGCAGCATGTGGCCGACCAGCAATGGAACGACCGACAATGATATTGTCAGCCAGACCTATGCGATCTTTGGAGATGCGACCGTGCCGCTCGGAGACAGGCTCGAGGTTTCAGGCGGTCTGCGACTGGCGCATGACGAGCAGAAGCTGACGGGACGCTTCGTTTCGAACGGCGCGCCCGGGCTTGTGCCATCCTTCTATCAGGAGAACAGCTTCTCGGACACCTATCTCACCGGCCGCGCTGCCCTTTCCTATGCCTGGACGGAGGGGATCAAATCCTATGTCTCGATTGCCAGAGGATATTCTTCAGGCGGCTTTGAGCGCACATTGCAGAACGCCGCCAACGGCGTCGCCGCCCAGCCTTTCCGTCCCACAACAGGCTGGACCTATGAGGTTGGTACGAAGGCGCAGCTCTCCCATCGTTTTAGCGTAAGCGGCTCGGTTTTTTACAATGACGTCACTGATGGCCAGTTGACCGGCTTCGATGCGGCGACATCCCGGGTGTTCTTCGCCAACCAGGACTATGGCAGCTATGGATTCGAGCTTCAGGCGAATGCCGAGATCGGTTACGGCTTCGAAGTGAATGCCGGCATTGGGTATACGCATAGCCGCCTGACCGGACAACCAACGCCTGTCCTGCCGCTTCCGATCGAAGGCAATCAGGTTCCCCATACGCCAGAATGGACGGCAAATCTCGGTCTGTCCTACCGGATGTCGGGAGAAGGCATCGGCGTCAGCGGTGATTTCTATGCCAACGCAACATATCAGTTCGTTGGAGCGCGCTATCCCGACGTCCAGAACTCGGTGAAGATGGACGCATACCACATGATCAACGCGAAGATCGGCTGGGAGAATGAGCGCTTCGGCGTGAATGCGTTCGTCAACAATCTTCTTGACGAGCGCCCCATCTATTACGCCGCATCCTATTCACCGGAGGTTACTGCGGTGATTGCCGGTCGTGGGCGGGTGTTCGGCGTCGGCGGGAGCGTAAAATGGTAGCGGGCCTGCGCCAGCTTTCCATCTTCTGCCTTAATATGGTGCAGGGCTTGCCTGCGAGCTTCTTTGCGATCGGCCTGCCTGCTCTGCTGCGGGAGGCAGGTGCCGGACTGGACCTTGTCTCGCTGGCCTATCTTATGTGGGCACCCTGGGCGCTTAAATGGCTGTGGGGCCCGTTGCTGGACCAGGACGCAACGCTGTTCAGCGCCCTGTTCGGACGGATCGCATATCTGCCGGCTATAATGGCGGGTTCATTCCTGCTGCTCATTGCCTTTCCGCCGTCAAGCTTTGCCTGGCCCATCTTTGTCATTGGAATCGCCTGCTCATTTGTCGGAGCGACCCTGCAAATGGTGCTCGGCCGGTGGATCGTGGCGATTGAGCCTGATGAACGAGGCCGCGCAAGGCTTAACGCCATGCAGGTCGCCGGCATGATCACGGGGGCCATGATCGGCGGTACTCTGGTCGTGCTGTTATCTGATCTGCTGTCATGGGCATGGGCGGTCGTTTCCATCGTCGTGTTGATTCTTCTGTCAGGCCTGCCATTCCTGCTGACCCAGCAGGAGCGGATTGGCGTTCCGGGGCAGGCAGGCATCGATGGCAGAAAGGAGGCCTCCTCTCCTCCGGGAGCGGCACGTTCCTTCTTCCTTCGCTCAGGTGTTACGCTTCTCATGGCGCTGATGTTCATGTCGGATATTGCGACAGGCGTTGACGTGTTGCTGACCGCATTTCTGGTCGATACCGGCTACAGCGCGGTTCGGGCGACATTCCTTCTCAACACGCTGGCACTGGCAATTACTGTTCCCGTCACCTTCCTGACCGGGCAGGTTCTGCAATATGTATCAACGGAAAAGGTTCTGGGCGCGCTGCTGATCGTCAAGGCAGCGATATTCGTGACGCTCGGTATTGGAGGTTTTTCCGGTCCTGCGCTGTCAGCTGGACTGGCTGTTGCCGCTGTGGTCGCGGCCTCGGCTGTCGCGATTGCCTACTGGCAGATCTACATGCGGTTTTCATCGCCCGATCATGCCGCGACCGACATCGGGTTCATGACCTCCATCCGGGTCGTGTTCCTGATGATCGGAGGAATTGGAGCGGGACAGGTATCAGGGGCTCTGGGCTACGCAGGAATTTTCACGATAGCCGCTGCGTTGGCGACGATGGCAGCCGCGTTCGCTTTCCTGCAACTGCGCGACAAAGGGCTTGTTGCCGTCCCATGATTTTGCACATGTTCAAGATCATGGCACATTATCGCGCGCAGGCTTTCGGCCAGTGGCGGGTTGTCCGCCGGTCGGAAAAGGTAAGCGAGCCTTTGCTGCATAGTGTATCGCGAGGCTACGCACTGCCCGACACGCATGAGTTTTCAGCGACGGGCCCCAGCGGCGAGCATCGGATTTTCGTTTTTGTGCCGCCCGGCTCGCCGCCGCCGTCCGGGTATCCGTTGCTGTTTGTCGTCGACGCCAACGCGATATTTGGCGCCGCAGTCGATGCCGCCCGCCTGCAGATGCCATGGCCGGATGTCAGTGGGGTTACCCCCTTCATGATCGTGGGTGTGGGGTATCCCGGCTCCACTCCCTTCGATCATCGCAGGCGCTCCTGGGATCTGGCTCCCTCTCTGAGAAATCCCACCTGGAAATCTCCGCTTGGCCTCCCCTGGCATCAGCCCGGCGGTGCAGATGACTTCATCGATTTCCTGACCGGCCCGCTGCTCAACGCCCTGTGCGCACGCTATCCGGTTGCAAGAGCGCGTCGGGGGATATGCGGCCTCTCTCTTGGCGGCACATTCGCGCTCTATGCATTTGCTATCCGCCATGACGCATTTTCGTTTCACGCAGCTGTCAGCTCCGCTCTTTGGTTCGACGGCGGACGGATTGTGGAAGAACTGAAAGCTTTGTCGCCGGGCTCGAGATTGACTGCAAGCGCATTCATCTGCGTTGGGAAAGAGGAGATACCAGACAATTCTGAGATCTGCGACATGATGCTTGCAGGGTCACGGGATGCGGCGAAAGAGATCGAAAGAACAGGGTCGCCCGTCACCTATCGCGAATGCGAAGGTGAGAACCATCAGTCGACGATTATCGCGATGATGCCGCAGTTAATGAAGCATGCATCCCGGCACCTGTAAAAAGGGGCGCGCTCAATCACGCAGGCTCATGGTTCTTCGTGCGCCTGCCCTGACACTTGACCTGATGCCGTCACCCGGACGCATCTTCGGGCGAACATCACTGCGACATTCTGAGATCCGGACACAGAATCTGCGGGACCGCGGCGCCTTCAGCAATGTGCCGTTGCCTGATGCATCGCGGACGTACGCCGGATTATGAAAGCAGGCGTTCTCCGGAGTGCGGGTCGAAGAGATGCAGGGCATCGGTGTTCGCATTGAGATGGATCGTGTCCCCCGGCTTCACCGGCAGCCGCTCCCGCACCACGCATGTGACATTCTGTATGCCGCATTGCGCCATCACGAGCGTTTCCGAGCCGGTAGGCTCCACCACCGCGACTTCCGCCGGTATCCCCTCGGAAGCGATCGTCAGATGTTCGGGGCGGATGCCGAGCACGACGTGCTGCCTATCTTCGAGGCCATGCGCTTCGCCAAGATCCATAGCGAAGCCTTCCGGCCCCGAGAATGTCGCTCGCTGCCCGAGGCGAACAGTACCTTCGATGAAATTCATGGATGGCGAACCGATGAAACCGGCAACGAAGAGGTTACCGGGCCTGTCGTACAGGTCGAGCGGAGTGCCGATCTGTTCCACGACGCCATTGTGCATGACCACGATGCGGTCGGCCATGGTCATGGCCTCGACCTGATCGTGGGTGACATAGACGGTCGTGGTGCGCAGCCGCTGGTGGAGGGACTTGATCTCGCTGCGCATGGTGACCCGCAGCTTGGCGTCGAGATTGGACAGGGGCTCGTCGAACAGGAAGACCTGAGGATCGCGCACCGTGGCGCGGCCCATGGCGACGCGCTGGCGCTGGCCGCCCGACAACTGGCGCGGATACCGGTCGAGCAGGGCTGACAGGCCGAGGATCCCGGCAGCCTGTTCGATGCGCTTGTCGATCTCCTGCGCCGCCATCTTCCGCAGCCTCAGGGCGAAGGCCATGTTCTCGCGAACGGTCATGTGCGGATAGAGCGCGTAGTTCTGGAATACCATGGCGATGTCGCGATCCTTCGGGGCGACATCGTTGATGATGCGGCTGCCGATGCGGATGGAACCATCGGTGATGCTTTCCAGCCCCGCGATCATCCGCAGCAGGGTGGACTTGCCGCAGCCCGAAGGCCCGACCAGCACCATGAATTCTCCATCCTCGATGTCCACGGAAACACCGTGCATCACATCCAGATTGCCGTAGGACTTGCGAATGTTGTCGATGGTGACGGGCGCCATGATGTTCTCCCTCGTTATGTTTTTCTCGTTCGTCTGTCCGGGCCCTGCATCCGTCAGAGCGCCTGCCCGTCGCCGAACACGCGGGCGACCGAAAGGTCGTGCTCCAGAAGCAGGAGATCGGCCTTGCCGCCGACCTCCAGCCGTCCGATTCCATGGCCAAGGCCCATTGCGTCGGCGGGAATGGAGGTCGCCATGGCCAGCGCCCGCTCCAGCGGCAAGCCAATTGCCCGCACCAGCCGGGCGACCGAACGAGCCATGTCCACATGTGCGCCGGCCAGCGATCCGCTGCGGTTGACGAGGCGGCCGCCTTCGACGCGTATCGTCTCGCGGTAGAGGACGAACGAGTCGGGCCCGCCGACCGTTGCCATCGCGTCGGAAACGATGAAGGTGCGGTCCGGGCGCTTCCTTGCACGCAGGGAAATCCGCGCCGTCGCATCGCTCACATGGAAACCATCCACGATCATGCCGCACCATGCAGCGCTGTCGAGCGCGCTGCCGACCACGCCGGGATCGCGCGAGGTCATCGGCGTCATGGCATTGTGAAGATGGGTGAAGCAGTTGACGCCAGCTTCGAGTGCGGCTTCTGTCTCACAGCCCGTTGCGGCGGTGTGGCCCGCAGAGACGACGACGCCCATGGACCTAAGCTCTGTGATGACACCATCGGGCACACATTCCGGCGCCAGCGTCAGCATGGTGGGCACGCCGGCCTCACGCAGCCTGCGGGCGCTCGCCATGGTGCGGGCGTCGAACGGGCGGATCAGCTCTGCCGAGTGTGTTCCCTTGCGGGCCACGTTGATGTGGGGCCCCTCTATATGCATGCCCGCCACGCCATGCCTGCCCATCGTGGCTATCACGGCATCGACCGCCATGTCGAGCCTGTCGGCCGTGTCGGTGATGAAGGTCGGCAGCCAGGCCGTCGTTCCAAGACGGCGATGCGCCTCGCCGATGATGGCGAGCGCCTCAGGCGACGGATCGTTGTTGAACATCACGCCGCCACCGCCATTGACCTGCAGATCGACGAAACCGGGGCAGGCGAGAAGCGCGGTGCGAACCACCGTTTGCGTGGACGGTATGGCGCCCTGAGGGATGATCGCCGTGATGCGGCCGGCTTCGATATGCAGCGCGCATCCATTGCGCCACCTTGTGCCGTCGAAGAGCCGGTCGGGCAGCAGCCACCACCCGCCTTCATCTCCGGCTCCGCCGGTGATCTGTCTTCCGGGTTCGCTCATGCGCGCAGCTTCTGTTCCGGTTCGGGTTGTCCCGCTTGCGGCGCAACCGAGAGATAGGGAGCCAGTGCGGACTGGATCTCCGCGAGGATCAGGGACTTGCCGAGCGGATAGCCCGATGCGCGAAGTGTTTCCGCGCGGTCCACGACGGCGTGCGGGAAATACTGGAGAAGGGCGGGTTCGGCCGGTGACAGCCCGGCGAAGGACCGTTCCAGCGCGGCCACGGCCGCCACCGCCTCGGGCAGGTTCCAGTAGTAGCGGATGCGGTCCGCATAGGCGTAGTGACGCAGGATCCTGATGGTCGTGTCGTCGGCGCCAGCATAATGCGTTTTCCAGTGGTCTGGACGGGCGAGCATCAGGTTTTCCATCACGGCCGGCAGGGGCGTGGAGGAAGCGTCGCTGCGATAGAGGCGCACCAGCTCGTCGAGGGCGTAGAGCGCGCGGCGGTAGGCGAAGGTGAGGGCGGGGCCGACCTTCAGAATGGCGAAGTGGCGCCGCGCCAGAGCATGGAACACGGCGTCCGGCTGGTAATCGGTCGAATGTGCCTCGAATGCCATTTCCGGGTGAGCGTCGAGCGCACGCGACAGATCGTCGGGAGCGGCCGGATCCAGAACGTCTATATGGTCGGGGCCGAATTCGACGCCCGGCTGGACCACCAGCCCCGCCACACGCGCAAACGCCTGATCAAGCCGGCGCTTGCGGAAAGCGGCAGCATGGCAGGCGATGGTGGCCGAAGCCCGCTCCGGCGTCGTCACCACCAGCGACTGGTGATCGTCTTCGCCCCGCGCCCCGCCGGGCGGCGGCACCTCTGTTCCGATGATGTAGCTGATGTCGGAAGGGTTGGCGGCGCTGCGTTCGCATATCTCGGCAAGTTCCGCCGCACGTTCTGCAGCAAGCAGGTCGCCGACCTGCGCGGGCTCGCCGCGGCAGCCTTCGGAGCAGTCGAGATGGATCTTGGTGAAGCCGGCCCGCACATAGGCGGCCATCATGTCGCGGGCTTTGGCCATGGCCGTGGCGGAGTCCTCGCGCCGCCATGCCTGCGGTCCAAGGTGATCGCCGCCGAAATGAATCTGTCCGCGATCGACGCCGAGCCGGTCGCAGAAGCCGTGAACGAAGGCGATGAAGTCGGCGGGCTGCATGCCGGTGTAGCCGCCGAACTGGTTCACCTGATTGCTGGTGGCCTCGACCAGCAGCGTTTTGCCTTCGTCGCGCGCCAGCAGCAGCGAAGCGGTGAGGACGTCAGGATGAGCTGAGCAGACCGCGGTAAGCGCGACGGCCTCCCCGGCCCGGTTGCGGCGGATCACATCTTGCAGGGCTTTCATGAACTTGCTCGTGAAGGTTGGTGGTCCGGGCGCGCCAGCATGGCCGCACCACGCACGCCGCTGCTGTCGCCGAAACGGGCGAGGGCTATCGAGGGGGTGCGGGTCGGCGCGAGCTTCGCGCTTGCGAAGGCTTGGAGGATGCGATCGGCAATGCCGGGAATCAGCGTGACGCCGCCGCCCAGAACGACGCGTTCCGGGTCCAGTGTGAGCTGAAGGGTGTGGATGAGTTCGCCAGCCAGGCGCGACCAAGCGGCGATCGTGCGTTCGGCACCTGCATCGCCGGCCGCCAGCCCGGCCGCCACCGTCTCGCCCGTTGCGGGCGCGGCGTTGAAGGCGGCGGAGATGCGGGCGATGCCGGGGCCGGACAGATAGGTTTCATAGCACCCTTTCCGGCCGCAGCCGCAGGCAAGCTGTTCAAGCTTCAGATCGTCGAGCAGCCATGCCGGTATGCCGATATGCCCGACCTCGCCGGGAAGGCCGGTCCAGCCGCGCGACAGGCGGCCATCGACGCATATGCCACCTCCAACGCCGGTGCCGATGATCAGGCCGAATACGGTCGCCGCACCTTCGCCCGCGCCGCCATTGGCTTCCGACAGGGCAAAGCACTTGCAATCGTTCTCGACGGGCAGAAGGGTTCCGACGCGCCGGAAGAGATCCTGTGCCAGCGGCCTGTTCATCGCGGCGAGGTTGGCCGTATAGGCAAGGCCGCTGGTGTGGTCGACCAGTCCGGGAATGCCGACGCCGATGCGCAGGCCGCTATCGCCGGCTGCATTGCGCAGCCATTCGACCTGATCACCCAGTGCGTCGATCAGGGCGCCGTAGCCTGATGGCGTCGGTATGCGGCGTCGTTCGAGCGCGTTGAAGCCACCGTCGTGCAGGCAGGCTTCGATCTTTGTGCCGCCGAGATCAATGCCGCCGTACATCGTCGTCGCCGTCATAGGGGTAGAGGGTGACGCCGGAGACGACGCGGTTCAGCTCGCCACCCTCGAACGGATTGTCGACGGTGATGCCGAGCGCCTCGCTCCAGCGCACCGCAAGCAGTTGCGGCAGCAGCACGTAGAGCACCGCGCTCCACGCGTCGTTGCCCACGGGCTCCAGCTCGATGTCCGCACCGATGCCGGCGGGCCCGACGACCACCAGTTGGGAGCTTCCGAACTGGCGGCGGATTTCCCCGATCAGGTCGAGATCGTAACGGCGCGTATGGGGATGGATGGAGACGTTGGCGACGACCAGCGTTCTGTCGTTGAGGATGGCCTTGGGTCCGTGGCGGAAGCCCAGAGCCGACTCCCATGCCGTGGCGACGCGGCCCCGGGTGAGTTCGAGCACCTTCAGTCCGGATTCCCTCGCTATGCCGGTAAGCGCGCCGGAGCCGAGGAACACTGCCCGCTCCGGAGGCGAGGAAAGCCGTCTGGCCACGAAAGCTTCCACTGCCCCCAGCGTCTCCGCGGCCTTCTGCGCCAGTGCCCGCACCGAGGCGCGGATCAGGGCAGGCGAGGCCTTGTCGAGGCAGGCAAGGACGGTCAGCAGCATCGTGGTAAAGCTCGCCGTCATGGCAAAGCCCTGATCGTGCGCACCGGCGGGCAGCACAACGGTCTTTTGCCCGCCTTCGCCCGGCCCCTTGCGGCGGGCCAGCTCGCTGTCACCGTTGCAGGTGATGTTGAGCCTGTCCGCCGCCGGCATGTGCCGGTCGAGAATGTCCAGAACGCCGGTCGTTTCCGAACTGTTGCCGCTGCGTCCGAAGGAGACGACGAGGACGCGTCGGTCGGTGACGATGAAGTCCTGCGGGGAGGAAACGAGATTGGTCGTGGCGATGGCACGGTGGCGGATGCCGGTGCGCGCTTCGAGATAGGCGCACACGGTTTCGCCGATGTAGGCGGACGTGCCGGCCCCGCACAGCCAGATCTCCTGTGGCGCGCGCTGGCGGATCCATTCGTGGATGTCCGCAGAATGCCGTGCCAGCTCCGCCGCGTACTCGCCCCATACGGCCGGCTGCGACTTGATCTCTTCCTCGGTCGTGCTGGCGCTGGAGGGCAGGTCGAGCTTGTGAACGTTCATCAGCCATTTCCTTCCGGCGAGGGGTCGGCGCAAATGAGTTCCAGACCCATGTCCTGAATGAGATCGCGTGTCTGCCGGGGCAGGCGGGTGTCGGTGACGATGGTGTGCACCTTGTCCAGCCCGCAGATGCGGTGCAGGGCCGGCGAACTGAACTTGCTGGCGTCGGCCAGCACCACGACGCGCTCGCTGGCCGCGATCATGGCGAGGTTCTGGTGCGCCTCGTCCTCATTGAAGGTGCTGAGGCCGATGACCGGATCGATGCTGTCGCTGCCGATATAGGCTGTGTCGAAATGCATCGTGCTCAGCGACGTTTCGACCATGCGGCCGACCAGCGACATGGATTCGGAGCGGAACGTGCCGCCGGGCAGGATGATGGTGTGCTGGCGTGCCGTGCGCAGCGTCTGGACGATGTTGAGGCCGGTCGTCAGGATGGTGAGGGGGCTGCCCTCGCGAAGCTCCTCGGCCATCATCTGCATGGTGGAGCCGGAATCGAGGATGATGCGCTGGTCGCTGCCCGCCAGGCCAGCCGCGCACCGGGCGATCGCGCGCTTGGCTGCGCGGTTGACGACATTCTTGTCCTCGATCAGCGGCTCGAAGATCTGCGCGCGGTCGGCAGCATTGCGCTCCGCCAGCGACATGGCGAGCGCGATGCGGAATTCAGGCACGCCGCTGCATCCATAGTGGCGGCAAAATCGGATGAGCGTCGGCTCGCTCACCCCGGTGGCGAGCGCCAGCTCGCGCACGGTCCTGTTCATGAAGCCTTCGCGCTCCTGCTCGATATAGGCCGCGATCCGGCGAAACGATTTGCTCAGTCGCGGCGCGTCGGCGGCGATGTTCTCAAAAAGCGACATGGTCTCCACTTCATCTGCTCCGCCTGCGCGGAATGACATCATTGCCGGAACGCATTCCGGCAGCATGATATTTGCGCCCGATCAGCCTGACGCAGAATATAGTTTTGTTAAAAATTTTTGTCAAAACCTAGTTGCGCACAAATTAAAATTACGCAAAACTACATATCATAAAGCCGGGCAGACAACAAAGGCGCCATGGGGAGAACCGCTGCTGTCCGGGATGGAAGGCGCATCCAAAGGCATCCGGTTACGGACCAAACAAGGGAACGGCACGATGACGATCAGGATCAACATGACCCGACGGACCGCGCTGGCGGTCATCGCAGCAACGGCAGCCGCCGGCATCGCAGGTTCTGCGCAGGCGCAGGAAAGCATCACCTACTGGTCGATGTGGAATTCGGGTGAACCCCAGCAAAAGGTCATCCAGAAGGCGATCGACTCCTTCACCAGGGACACGGGCATCGACGTCAAGGTGCAGTGGATCGGCCGTGACAATCTCAAAAAACTCGCACCCACGCTCAACTCGCCCGTGACGCCGGCCGATCTCGTGGACGGGGCACAGCGCAATGTCCGGGCGATCCTCGTGTCGACCGGCAGCCAGAGCGATCTCTCCCCGGTCTTCGAGTCCGAGATTCCGGGTGAGGCCGGCACGACCGTTGCCAGCGTGTTCCCGGATAAATATCTCGATTTCATCACCGCGGAGGGGGCGAAGTGGCTGGTGCCCTATGAGGTGATCACCTCGCAATGGTGGTATGATGCCGCCTTCCTGCCGGAGGTTGAGAAGGCGCCGCCGAAGAACTGGGCGGATTTCGTGGCCTTCCTCGACAAGGCCAAGGAGAAAGGCGTTGCGCCGCTAGCCCTTGATGGCGACATTTCCAACTTCAACCTGTACTATTTCGCGGAAATCGCGGTGCGCCATCTGGGGCCGGGCAAGCTGCGCGAGGCAGTCGCTGATCCGACCGGCGAGGCCCTGAAGGATCCGCGCATCCTCGAGACCGCGAAGCAGATCGAGGCGCTGGTGAAGGGCGGCTATTTCGCGCCGGGATACAATGCCAGCAAGTGGCCGGCCATGCAGCAGCTCTGGGCCACCAACAAGGCGGCTGTCATCTTCAACGGTCCATGGATCGTCAGCGAGACGACCACCTATGCCGTGCCCGGGTTCAAGCCGCGCTCCTTCCCGATGCCGGACGTAGGCGAAGGCGCGCACCAGACGCAGGAAGTGTCCTTCATCGGCTTCGCCATCCCGAAGAAGGCCGCGAACCAGGAGGCGGCGCAAAAGTTCATCAGCTACTTCCTCGCCAAGGACAGGCTGGCAGGGATCGCCACGGACGCCAAGAACCTCACGCCTCGCGCCGACATTGCCGTTCCCGACGAACTGGCCCCCGCCAAGCAGGCGATCGAGACTTCGCCCGAGGTTCACAGCCAGTTCGACGGGCTGATCGATCTGGATGCAGACTATACCGGCAAGGTGCTGATCCCGCTCGTCAACGAGCTTATCTTCGGCGTGAAGAGCGCGCAGGAGTTTCAGGATGCGCTGGTTGAGAATACGGTCACCTACCGGCGTCTCAACTGATCACGCACCATCCGCGGGCAGGCGCGGTGCCTGCCCGTCTCCATCGCATGATGAAGGCGAAGACATGAAGGACAATCTCAGGACCCTGCGCTTCGGCATTGTCGGATGCGGCCTGCGCGGGGCGCTTTACGGGCGTATCCTCCAGCGCCTGCACGGCGTGGAAGTGGCCGCGCTGTTCGATGTCAGCCAGCCCACAGCGCGCCGGCTTGCCGAAGAGCTGGATGTGCCACTGGCTTCAAGCCTCGACGATCTGACGGGCCGCGATCTCGACGCGGTCGTGATCGCCACGCCCGACTTCGCGCATGTCGAGCCGGTGCTTGCCGCCACGGCGCGAAAGCTGCACATTTTCCTGGAAAAACCGGTTTCGACCTCGTCTGCGGATGCCCGCATCATTCGCGATTCCGTGGTCGGTTCCGGAGTGCTGTGCACCGTTGCCTGCATGAACCGATGGCACCCGGTTTTCGGCTCCCTGCTCGGCAGGGTCCGGGCCGGGGAGTTCGGTGCGGTCATCGCGCAGAACGTGCGGCTCAGCAACAGCCTTGCCGTTCCGTTGGGAATGCTGAAATGGGCAGCGGATTCTTCCCCCGGCTGGTTCCTCATGCCGCACTCGCTCGATATAGTGGGTGCTGCCGTCGGAGCCCAGCCGGCGCAGGTCTATGCGGCCGGCCGGCGCGGCCTTCTTGCTGCATCCGGCGTCGATACCTGGGACTCGCTGCAGGCAACCATCAGGTTCGCCGATGGCTCGACGGCCAATGCCGAATCCGTGTGGGTGCTGCCCGAGAACTCGCCTTCCCTTGTCGACTTCCGATATGAGCTGATCGGCGAAAAAGCCGTGGCGCGGGTCGACGACCGGGACCAGGGGCTCGAAATCGTTTCCGACAAGCTCGCCCTGCCGCGGGTGCAGGTCCAGGAAATCGACGGCAGGATCGCGGGTCCCAACCTGCTCATGATCGAAACATTCGTGCAGTCGGTGCGCGAGGGCGTTCAGAAGGGGCCTGACGTCGTCCACTCGGCGTGGATCACCGAACTTATCGAGGCGATCCACATCAGTGCCGCCGAGGACCGGCCGGTGGATATCGGAGGTCCCGAATGACATCGGATGCCGGGATCACAGCGCAGGGACGCGCCGCCATGACGAGAGGTTCCTCCATTCGCACGACCGCGGCAGCCGTGGACCCGATGCACGCTCCCCGCCGCAGGCTGTTCCTGTGGTTCGTGCTGCCGGCGCTGCTTCTCTATGTGGTCTTCTTCATACTGCCCACCATCGCCACGATCTGGATCAGCTTCCACAAATGGCCGGGCGCCGGCCCCATGGAATATGTCGGGCTGCGCAACTATGAGATCCTCTACTACGATCCGGTTTTCATCAGTTCCTTCATGAACACGCTGAAGATCATCTTCATCGTCGGGGGCGCAACCTTCCTGATCAGCTTCGCCCTGACCATGGCCCTGCGCGAAATGGCGGGCCGCAAGGTGGTCAGGTCGGTCATCTTCTTCCCCAACATCCTGTCTGCGGTGGTGATCTCGATCCTGTGGGGGTTCCTGTTCCAGGCAAACGGCCTCGTCAACAGCATGCTGGCCGGCATCGGCATCACCAGCCCGCCGGCATGGCTCAACGAGTCCAACCTCTTCAACGTGATCATGATCGGGCTGGTCTGGGTCTCGACCGGGTTCTACACCACCATCCTGATGGCCGGCATCGACCGTATTCCCGCCGACCTCTACGAGGAGGCGGAGCTTGCGGGCGCCAACCCGCTTCAGCGCTTCTGGTATGTGACGCTGCCGCTCATGTGGGAGATCGTCGCCATGGCCGCGGTGCTGTGGACGATCAGCTCGATCAAGATATTCGAGTTCATCTATGCCTTTGCCGGCGGGGCAGGATACCTGCCGTCCACCAAGGTCTGGAACACGGCGCTCTATTCCTACGCGGAAGCCTTCGCATCGCCGGGCACGCCGCGCTATGGCCCCGCCGCCGCCAGCGCCTTCGTCATGCTCGTTCTCGTCGCCGTTCTGGTCTGGCTCATACGCCGGGCGACGCGCCGCGAAGCTCTGCAGTTCTGAGGAGGCCGGCAATGAGTTCCATCTCCACCCATACCCCACGCGGCCAGTCTTCCCTGCCGGGGACCCTGCGTGCCGGGCTTGAGCGCATTTCGCTGTCCCGGCTCGTGCCGGTCGTGCTCGTGTGGGCATTCGTTGCCTTCGACATCTTCGTGCTGGGCTGGCTCGTGCTGTCGTCGTTCAAGACGACGCGCGAGATCCTGGAGTTCCCTTGGTCGCTGCCGGCGGCCCTGCAATGGCAGAACTTCGAGGAGGCCTGGGTGGCCGGCAATTTCGGGGTGGCCGCCATGAACACCCTGATCCTGTCGGTGGCGACGGCCGGCGCCACCATTATCATCGCGGCGCCCGCGGCCTATGCGCTGAGCAGGTTCAGGGTTCTGGGCGCCGAGCCGATCACCATGTTCTTCGCGCTCGGCATCGGCATTCCCGCACAGGTGATCGTGTTGCCGCTCTATGCGCTGATGAGCGCATTCGGCCTGGTCGACAGCCTGAGCGGCCTGTGGGTGCTCTACGTTGCCACGTCGCTTCCTTTCGCCGTGTTCTTCCTGACGGGCTTCTTCGCCACCATGCCGGCGGAGCTGGAGGAAGCGGCGGCGCTCGACGGTGCATCCCCGTTCCGGACCTTCTGGTCCATCATGCTGCCGATGGCGCGCTCGGGTATCATCACCCTGTTCATCCTCAACCTGATCGCGCACTGGAACGAGACGATCTTCGCGCTCGTTCTCCTCCAGTCGCAGGAAAAGGAAACGCTTCCGCTGGCACTGCTGAAGTTCCTGCAGCAGATGCAATACAACGCCGCCAACTGGGGCGGGCTGTTCGCCGGCATGTGCATCGTCATCTTGCCCATACTCGCCATCTATTTCTGGCTGGGCAGCAGGATCATCGAGGGCTTCACCCTCGGCGGCAGCAAGTAGGCGGAGGCACTGTCATGGCGCGACCACGGCCCAACATTCTCATGATCGTTTCGGACGATCAGGGCCACTGGGCCATGAAGAATGCCGGAACGCCCGAGATCCATACCCCGAACCTCGACGAACTGGCCCGCAACGGCAAGCGTCTGGACGCGCTCTACTGCGTATCGCCCGTATGCTCTCCGGCGCGCGCCTCGCTGCTGACGGGGCGCATTCCCTCCACCCATGGGGTGCATGACTGGATAAGGGCCGGCAACGCCGCAATCGAGACGGAGTTCCACAACCGCCTGATCCGCTATCTCGACAGGCATCGCACCTTCGTCGAGATACTCGCTGCGAACGGCTATGTCTGCGGGCTGAGCGGCAAATGGCATCTGGGCAATACGCACGAGCCGCACAGGGGCTTTTCCTACTGGCAGGCCTATGCCACCGGTGGCGGCTCCTACCAGTCGGCGGCAATGATCCGCAACGGAGAGGTCCATCTGGAGCACGGCTATCTCACGGACATCATCACGGCCAATGCCCTGACCTTCATCGACCGGCAGCAGGGCAGCGATCCATGGTATCTGAGCGTACACTACACCGCGCCCCACGCCCCGTGGGAGGAAGCGGAGCACAAGCCCGAGGACTACCGGCGCTATTATCCCGGCTGCGCCTTCGCGAGCCTGCCCGCTCCGCCCATGCATCCGGGCTTCTACGATCCGGCAAAGTTTCCCGAGGACGAGGATGCGCGTCGCCGTATTCTCGCCGGCTACTTCGCCGCCGTCACGGCCATGGACAGGGGCATCGGCATACTGCTCGAAGCGCTGGAGCGCAGCGGCCAGCTTGAGGACACGCTCGTCATATTCACGTCCGACAACGGCATGAACATGGGCCATCACGGCATATACGGAAAGGGCAACGGCACCTTCCCGCAGAACCTGCTCGAGACCTCGGTCAAAGTGCCGGGCATCTTCATGCAGCGCTCGCGCATCGCTCCGGGAACGCTGGACGGGCTTTACTCGCACTATGATTTCCTGCCGACAATCCTGTCATGGGCCGGACTGGGCGACCAGATACCGGCAGGCCTGCCCGGACGCGACATCGGTGCCGTGCTCGCATCCGACGCACCGGAAGAGGATGCCTATGTCGTGGTCTTCGATGAGTACGGTCCGAACCGGATGATCCGGGAGGGGCGCTGGAAATACATTCATCGCTATGCGGGCGGTTCGTGCGAGCTTTACGATCTGGCGGCCGATCCGGGGGAAGAGCGCAATCTCGCCGCAGATCCGGACAGGACAGCCGTCGTCGCGGGCCTGCTCGCGCGCATGAGCGAGTGGTTCGCCCGCTACGGAACCAGCCAGATGGATGGCTCACGCCTGCCGGTCATGGGCGGCGGGCAGATCGACAGGGTCGGTGGCCAAGGTGTCGACGGCGCCATTTTCGTCGACCATCAGGACCGCCTGCACTGAGGCAATGCCAGCGAGAGTGCGCCGCACTTTTGCGCTCGCAATTGTGTCAGGACCCCGGGCTGGAGCATTTCTGCGGTTCGCGGAAAGGAGCCCACGGCCGGAGCCCCATGTAGGGGGGCTGCCCGCTGAAAAGTGGTCCTCCGTGAAGTAGGCTATTGAGCCTTGGAGAGGACGTTGCATGCCCCAGAAGAAGCACAAGCCCGAAGAGATCGTCGCGAAGCTGCGCCAGGTCGATGTTTTGTTGTCACAAGGCCGCTCGGTCGGCGAAGCGGTTCGTACTATCGGCTTGACTCGGTTTACGTATTACGGCTAGCGCAAGGAGTTCGGCGGCCTGAAAGGCGACCAGATGAAGCGGCTGAAGGAATTAGAGAAAGAGAATGACCTGCTGCGCAAGGCGGTGTCGGATATCACGCTCGAGAAGCTGATCCTGAAAGAGGCTGCATCGGAAAACTTCTGAGCCCCGCCCGTCGTCGGCGCTGCGTCGATCATGTGATCATGTCATGGCGAAGTTCTCCGTCTGGGAATGCTTTGCTTGCAAGGTTTCTGGCCAGCACCGTTCGACCCGGCGTAAGAAACCGCAAGGCCGGCCCGATGAAGAGGCGTTGACCGCTGGCATCATCCGCCTCGCCTCCCGATATGGCCGCGATGGCTATCGTCGGATCACCGCGATGCTGCGGTCCGAGGGCTGGGCGGTGAACGCCAGACGCATCGAGCCCATCTGGCGGCGGGAGGGGATGAAGGTTCCCCAGAAACAACCGAAGAGAGGCAGGCTCTGGCTGAATGACGGATCGTGCATCCGACTTCGGCCCAAACACCCCAACCATGTCTGGCCCTATGACTTTGTCGAGGGCCAGACCCACAATGGCAGGAAGTTCCGCATGCTCAACATTATCGATGAGTTCACCCGGGAGTGCCTGGCTATCCGGATCGATCGCAAGCTCAACTCGACCAATGTCATCGGCGTCCCGTCGGACTTGTTCATCTTGCGCGGTGTGCCCGGCCATGTTCATTCCGACAACGGCGGAGTTCATTGCCGAGGCGGTGCGCGAGTGGATCGTGGCCGTCGGCGCAAAGACCGCCTTGCTTGGCTACAAGCCGCCGGCACCGGAGGCCATTGTCTGGCCCGCGCCACCACGCGGATCAGCGCCACCATCTGCCCAGCCGATGGCACACAAGCCAATCATGCATTAAGATTGAAACCGACCACCCTATGGGGACAGGTCAATTGCCGCCCCTTCTGGCCCAAATGCTTCCAAACTCTTTGGCAACTCTTTCGACCGTAGCCGGTGATGCTGCTGGGCGCGGGGCCGGCAGCCTGTAATTTGAATCTGAGTAATTTGTAACAGATGATAGCTGAAGTGCATGCGAATTTCCTGACGTTTCTGCATTTGCCAGAAGGCTCCGCTTTGTAAAACGGAATATCCTTGGCTATTCGGCGTGAGCGCTTGTCCAAAGCCGGTGTGCCGCCACCAGCCCGGTGCGGCCCAATGTCAGCTCCTGAAGAGCCTGCTGACTCAGCCATTCATTGTCGGGGTCGATGTGCGATGAAGCCTCATCGAGGATGAGGATTGGCTCATTTTTCACAAGCACGCGGGCAATGGCAATCCGCTGATGCTCGGGGTCGCGGCAGAAGGCTCCTGCTTCGGTGCCTCACAACCGGATGACCTGATCGACGTTGCGGATGGTTTCGGGGCGATGGGCGACCAGAATGACCGTCCTGCCCCTGCACAGCCGGGCTATTGCACGCCGCACCTGAGCTTCGCTTTCCGGATCGACCGAGGCTGTCGCCTCGTCCAGCAAAACGATGGGCGCATCCTTCAGCAAGGCGCGGGCAATGGCGATCCTCTGTCTTTCGCCACCGGAAAGCATCCCACCCTGTTCGCCGACAAGGGTATCGTAACCGTTCTCCATGCGGCTGATGAAATCATGGCACAGCGCGCTGCGCGCCGCGTTCTCCACCTCTTCGCGGCTGGCGTCGGGACGGCCGATGGCGATGTTCGCATGCACCGTGCCGCTGAAAAGGAAGGTTTCCTGAAAGACCATCGAAAAAAGCTGGGAGCGCAGCACCTGGTCCACATCGCGCAGGTCAACGCCCCCGATGGTTATCCTTCCCCCGTCGGGATCCCAGAACCGCGCGATCATGTTGAGCATCGTAGTCTTGCCCGAGCCGGAAGGGCCGAAGATGGCATGGATCTTCCCCGGACCGAAGCAGGCGCTGACGCCGCGCAGCGCCGGCAGGCCGCCATAGGAAAAGCTGACCTCCTCGAAACGCACCGTTGCGCTCGCCGGAACCGCCGGGCTCCGTGGCTCGGGCAGGACCGGCATGTCGAGAACGGTGCGCAATCTCCCGATGACGCCCTGCTGCTGGCGCCAGATGCCGCTGAGCTCGAATGCGTCTGCGACGGGACCGTAGAATGCCAGCCCCGCCATCAGAAACAGGATCCATGTCGCGGCGTTTGCCGTGCCGGCAACGAACATCAGGCCGCCGCTGACGATCAGCAGCACCGGGCCCGTTTCCAGAACCAGCCAGCCGACGGCGAGCATGCGGGTGAGGCTGCGGGTGGCGTCGCAACTGATTTGCCGATGATGTTCGATGGTCTGCGCAAGCGCGTCGAAGCCGCGCGACGGCAATCCGTATGCGCGCAGAACCGGCATTCCTGCTACGAAATCGAGGATGCGGCTTGAGAGGTTTTCGCGGGCGATGAGCAGCGCTGTCATCGTCCGGCGGTAGACACCGTCACTAACGAGAACGACGGCAATGAACGGCGGCAGGATTGCCAGGGAGACCAGCGCCAGCCGCCAGTCCACCCAGAACATCAGCACCGCGATTGCGGCCGGCACGACGAGGACGCGTGCCGCCTGAGCGCTGGTCGTCAGAAAATTCAGCTCGGTCGCCGTTCTCGTCAGGGTGGTCTCCAGCGCACCGGTCTCCCTTGCGAAGATTACGCCAAGCGGTGCGGCCAGCAATCTGCGCCCGAGGCGGCGCTGAAGCGAGGCCACGGAACCGAGCTGCACGCGCCACAGAAGCCGGTGCGAGGCAACGTTCACGACGACCTGAACCAGCAGCGACACCGCAATTGCAAGGGTTGCGGCTGTAGCCGAGGTTGCGGTCAGGCTGTTTCGCAAAACCGCGTCCAGCACGTACCAGACGGCGAAGATCGGGACGGCCATCATCAGGCTTTCGATAACCAGCAGTGGGAACGCTCTGCCCAGAAGCAGTCCGCGCATCGGCCCCGCAAGGCGAAGAAGGACCGCCAGCGTGCTTCCTTCGAGCCGCGCTTCCCGCGGTACTGCCTCTTCGGGTGTCGCCTGCGCCTGTGCCGGCAGGCACAACGGCGCAGGCTCATCGCCCGACTTTTCGAGCGACCAGCCTTCCGCGGCCTCGTAGTTCTCGACGGCCTTGCGGTAGCCGGCGCATGTCGCCATCACCTCCTCATGCGTTCCCTGGGCCCGGATCGATCCTTCCTCGAGATAGATGATCCTGCCTGCATTGCGGATCGTATGCAGCCGATGGGCGACGACGATGACCGTGCGGCCTTTCGACAGCTCGCGCAGCGCCTCCAGCACATGCGCTTCGTTGTCAGGATCGAGCGAGGCCGTTGCCTCGTCGAGCAGCAGGATCGGCCTGTCGGCAAGCAAAGCCCGCGCGATCATCACGCGCTGGCGCTGGCCGCCTGAAAGAAACCGCCCCGCCTCGCCCGCCGGCATGTCGAGATCGGCAGCGAACTCGCTGACACGGGCGGCATGCGCCACCCGGCGCACATCCGCCTCGCCAGCATCCGGCCGTCCCATCAGGATGTTGGCGCGGATGGTGTCGTTCATCAGCCAGGCGTCCTGAAACACGACGCTCATGGTTTCCAGCAACGCCGTCTGCCCGAAATCGCGTATGTCGGCGCCTCCGATGAGGATGCGTCCGTTTTTGGGATCGAGAAAACGCGCCATGAGCCGTAGGATCGTCGACTTGCCGGCGCCGGAGGGGCCGACGAGCGCGGTCGTCTCGCCCGGCGCGGCGACGAAGGAAATGTCGTCGAGAATGGTCTTGTCCGCCTGCCGGAAAGTAACGCCTTCAAACCGGACCTGCGCATCGGCGGGACGCGCCGGCTGCATCGGTTCCGTGAATTCGGGGGTGTCGAGAAGCGAGGCGATGCGCTTTCCCGACGATTGCATCTTCCAGAAGAAGGAACCGGCGGTGAAGATGATCTTCAGTGCCGAGGCGTTCATGCCCATGCCGACCAGAAGGGCCAGCACGAAATCCGGCGCCGTCACATCGCCGTGCAGCAGAAGCAGGCTGCCGACGGGCACGATGACCAGAAGGTTCGCGCGCATGCCCGCATAAAACAATGCCATCCATCTCAGCGATGCGGTGGCATAGGCTTCGCCCGAACCGGCGAGGTCGCGCACGGCGCCGTCGAAGCGGTCGAGCATGGTCTCCGCGCGCAGGAAGGCGCGGATGACCTTCATGCCCTGCACCAGCTCGCCTGCGCTGGCCTTCATGCCGGCGAGCGCCGCCAGATAGCCGGCGCTGCTGTCCTTCGAGGAGCGCACGGCGGCGCGGTAGAACAGGAACAGCAGGGGAAACATCACGATCGATGCGATGCCGAGCCGCCAGTCCACCGCTCCAAGCATTAGCGCCGACAACAGCGGCACGGACAGCCCGGCGGCGATGTCGGGAACGGCATGGGCGATGGCATCTTCCATCTGGTCGACATCGTCGGCCATCACGCGCTTCAACTCGGTGGCGCTGCGCGCCTGAAAAACCCCCAGCGGGATGACGGTGAGCTTGCGGGCAAGCGCCAGGCGCAGCTCCGCCAGCGTCGCGTAGGCGGCGAGATGGGATATGCGTGTCGATATGGCCGCGGCAATCGCCTTGAGCACGATGGCCCCGAACGCCAGGGCGCCGATCGACAGCACGGATTGCTGCCCGATCGGTTCACCCTGCCAGATCAGCGTGGCGATGTACCAGACCGCCACATAGGGAACGAGCCCCAGTGCGGCGGCTGCAACCGAGAGAAGCGCCGAGCATGACAGAGCCCAGCGCCGGGACAACAGGATTCGTCTCATGAGCGTGGCTCCGTTATCGGGAATTGGGCAGGCGCAGCGCAACGAGGCAGGCGGCAAAGGCCAGCGCCGCCGCGACGCTGAACGTGCCGGAGTAGCCGAGCGCCATGGCGAGGGCGCCCGCGCCGATACCGGCAAAAAGCCGGACAGCCGCATCCCCTGCCGTCAGCGCGCTGTAGCCGAGGATCGGGCTGCGTGCGTGGGCGGCATGGCTCATGAACACCTGCCAGAGCGCAACCGTCATCGCCCCGGCGAGCACGAAGTCCAGCACCGAAAGCAGCGCAATCGTCTCTGGCCCGCCTGCGGCTGACCAGGCCAGCAGGCCCAGCACGACACCCTTCGCCCCGGCGATGCCGGACAGGACGACGGCCTTGCCGTAGCGGCGGATGAGCAATCCCGTCAGGCCGGACACCGGAATGATGGCAAGGGTCGCGACCATCCCCAGCAGTACGCCTGTCCTGACCGGATCGTAGCCCGCATCGACGAGCCGCGCGGGAATGGTCGCGTCCGCGCCGGACGAAAGAGACAGCAATGCAAGCGCGGCGATGACGGGCCCGCTGCTCGGAAGAACGACAAGCAGGCGCAGCGTCTCCACAAACTGACGCGCGGAGGTGACGGGCGGGCGCGGCTTTGTGGAAAGTCGCCTCAGGCCGATCGTGCCAAGGCTGGTCAGAGCGACGAACGCCGACGCGCCGGCGATGGCCGTTGTCCATCCGACCTTGCCGGCAAGGAGCGGCAGCAGTCCGCCGCCGATAACGCCGCCCGCGACCATGCCCGCGACCCCGACGCCATTGGCCAGCGCGCGTGCGCGCTCGTCGAAATCGTCCATCAGCCAGCCGGCGAACAGCATCTGCAAGGTCACTGAAAACGCCGCCGACAACACAGCAAGTCCCACCAGCGGCCAGACGGTCAGGCGCTCTACCAGCGGCAGCGTCGCGAGGAAACTCAACGCGATTGCCAGAATGAGCGCGCGAATCCAGCCGAAGGTCGACCCGAAGGGGCGGCGCGGCAGAGGGTCGAACCATGGAGCCCAGAGCCATTTCAGCGCGGAGGGCGCCCAGACCACATAGATGAGGCCTATCTGGAAGAGCGATGCGCCCCCGTCGCGCATCATGGCTGGCAGCACGATCGTGAAGAAAGCGCCGGGAATGCCGATCGACGCCGTAATCAGAGCGATCGCGATGAGATTTCGAACCAAGGCAGACCTCAGGCATTCAAAGGAGATACCGATGCCTCAGGCAGGCATCGTCGCATGTGCCTTCATAACGCCGTCAGGATGCCGCGGCTTTGTCGCGGCGGAACTTTGCTTGCGCGCGCGCAAATTCCTGGTCTTCAGGAAGACAGCACTTCGCGGCTCGGAGGGTGGCCGAACTTTCGCCGGTAGGCGGTGGCGAAGGCGGCCGCACTGGTGAAGCCGACGCTGTAGCCGACCTGCGACACCGGCATTTCGCCGTTTCTCAACAGGGAACGCGCCCGCTCAAGACGTCTCGCGCGCACATAGTTGAATATGGTCTCGCCATGGATGGTCTGGAACTGGCGGCCCAGGGTCGTCGCATTGACGCCGGCAAGGCGGGAGAGCGACGCGAGGCTGATCGATCGTTCGAGATTTGCATCCAGGAAATCGGCGACACGGCGAACGCGGCGATATTCGTGCGGCTTCAGTTCCGTGGAGGCGGCTTGCGTCTCCGCCGCCTCAAGACGTGAAAGTTCCGCCAGAAATGCAAACGCCAGGCCTTCCAGATAGAGCGCCTGCAAGGTCTGCTCACAGGGTCCGCTCAGCGTCTGGTCGGCAATGGCGTTGAGACGGGTCGAGCCGCCGATCATGCGCACCGCCGTTCCGCCTTCCATGAAGGAGCGCAACGATCGCAAGGCCGTCGCGGCGGTGGGCGAGAACTCGCTGTCGAAGAAATCGCGTGTCAGCCTTATTCCTATGCCGCAGCAATGCGTTCCCGCCTTGCAAAATCCCTCGCAGACGGCATCTTCCGCGAAGTTGATGATCAGCGGTGTGCCGGGCCTTACCTCGACAGATCCGTGACCTGAAATGTCAAGCCGGGATGGCGCGCCCGAGAGCATCAGCCCGCAGAACAGAGATGGGGTCTCTTTGACCGAAAGCCGGTTGTCCTGCAGATATTCCAGATCATAGGCGCCGAAGTAGAAGCCCGGCCGAGGGGTATGGACGAGGATACGTCCCTGCGACAGCTCCGTCTCAGTGTGGATATGACGGGGCAGGCCGACCTGCACCGACTGGCCGGCACCCCCGGCCAGCGCCTCGATGTGCCGCTGACGGAACCTCAGAGGAGCGGCAACGTGATCTGATGGTTCGACAACCCGATGCAACTGATGACCGGAATAATGAATGGGTGGCGCCCCGGAAGGCTTCTGCATCCATCATCGTTATCAAATCCGGAGTTTAAAAGTCAACTTAAACCGCTTCCGGGGCAGTGCAGGCCAGCGCCTTCAGAAGCTGCGGGACATGCCGAGCCCGAAAGTGCGGCCGGGGCCCACGGCAACCGAGTGAGCGGTCGGGCTGTAGGTCGCGCCGAAATTGAGCGGGCGCTCGTCCAGCAGGTTGTTGACGAAGCCATAGACCTCCCAGTCGGCATTGTTCCAGCCGACCTTGGCATTCACCATGTGATAGGCAGGGAGCGTGCCGGTATTGGCGATCTCCATCGCGCGCGTTCCGACATACTGATATTGCGCGGTCGCGTAGAAATTCTCCAGGAAGCGGTAGCTTACGTCGAGGTTCGCGGTGAAATCGGGGCTGTTGGGCACGCGGTTGCCGGTCTGAGCGCCAAAGGCGGCGGTGTCGGTCACATCGCCCAGACGCGAGCGCGTCAGGCCGATGCCGGCCCCGACATGCAGATCCGGCAAGATCTCGGCGCGCGCCTCGATCTCGAAGCCATAGGTCTGGTAGTCCTGATTGACAAACTGGAAGGTCACCGGAAAGCTTGCAATGTCGTAGCCGACGAGCTGGCCATCGCGGATGTCGTTGAAAAAGACGCTGCCGCTGACGGAAAGCCGGTTGTCGAGCAGATCCGCCTTTGCACCGGCCTCGTAGGTCCAGCCCGTCGACGGGCGGAACGGCAGCGAATCGCGCCCGACCGCATTGTTGAGTGTGTACCGCTCGAAGCCGGCCGAGGCGTAGCCGCGCGACACCGATGCATATGTCATCACATCCGGCGTCCAGTCGTAGCTCACCGCAACACGTCCGGTGAGATATGTATCGGATATGTCGGATTTCTGAGCGTAACCACCCACCGTGCCCGGGAACCCGATGCCGGTATAGTCGCTGTCGAGGGATTGCCTGTCGTGAGCCGCGCGCAGGCCGCCGCTGACGTTGAACGCCTCCGTCAGCGGAACCGTGACATCGCCGAACGCAGCCAGCGTATGCGACCGGATGCGGGTGTCGAAAAGACCTGCGGAATAAGGGCTGTAGGACGAGACCTGATCGCGGTCCGAGCTGTAGGACGAATGGAAATAGTTGACACCGGCGACCCATTTCGTCGGCTCGCCCTCGAGGGAGGAAAGGCGGAACTCCTGGCTGAATATGGTATCGGTGTCGCGCGACAGGGAGATGTCCGCCCCGTGTGGCGGCGTGAAGCCATACACGGCCTGGAATACGAGATCGTCGGCGGTGTCGACCTTGCCATCGAGCTGGATACGCTGGAAATTGGTCAGCGACGTCAGCCTGATGGCCTCCAGATCGCGCTGGATCTCCAGCGTGGCTTCGCCGCGCTTGCGGCGATTGTCGGGAATGATGTCGGCGCCGCTTGCGGGGAAATTCGGTGTCTCCAGCAACATGTTGTAGTTGCTGTGACGCTGTTCTGTATCGAAGCCGAGGATCAGATTTACCCGCAGGTCGTCGGTTGGCGTGTAGCTCAGCGTGCCGCGCGCGGCCGCCAGCCGCGTGTCACCTTCCTCGCCGCCAACGACGACATTGGGAATGGTGCCCGAAACACCGTTCAGCCGCGCAACGAAACGACCGGCGAGAACGTTTTCCTGAAGCCAGCCGCCGGCGGTGAACTCGGCAAGGTGGTGTCCGTCATTGCCCACCTCGCCCCTGATCTTCAGTTCCCGCTCCCCGTCTGCCGGGCGGGTTACGACATTGACGACGCCGCCCAGCGCATTGCGGCCGAACAGCGTGCCCTGCGGTCCGCGGATCACCTCGATGCGCTCGATGTCGAGCAGCGAAGGCGGAAAGCCGAACGCGCTCGTCGCCGCACCGTTTGTGGAAAAGCCCACGCTGTTGTCGAGCGAGTTTGAGGGCTGCCCGAGCGGGCCGATGCCGCGCATGCTCACGAAGTCGACACCCGGCTGCGCGAAGCCGCCGAAATAGACGTTGGGCGTGGCACGCGTGATCGCTGCGCCGGGATCGATGGCATCGGAAACCTGCCCGTTTCCGAGAATGACCGAAACGCTGACAGGCAGCTCCTTCGCCGCGTCCGTACCCTTGAGGCCGGTGATCACGATCGTGTCGAGCACCGTCACCTCGTCGCTCTTCCCGGCATCCTCCTGCGAGGCGGCAGGGCCGGACATGCCGGCGAAGGTAACGGATAGCGCCAGCGACGCTGCAAGTGCCTGCGAGGTCTTCATGAAATGCTCCAGCCAACACGATACGGAGCCGGATCAGAACGCTTCTTACCAGCCGCCTTACCAGCGTCTAGCGGCAGACGGAGCACGGTTCCATCCTGCGACTTTGGTGCGGTCAAATATCGCTTTCGCGACGTCAAACTGTGACCCGGTATGGAATGAAGGCCATGCAGATGGGATGCCCGGTGCCCAAACGGACTCTGTTTGCAACCGGAGCTGCCACCTCTGTTCTCCGGCGATATGCTTCTTTGATCCAGCGCTACCAATGTGTGGCATCGATGCCACATTGGCATGAATTCTCTACAGCGGCCCCGACAGTTCGCCCGCCTCGTTCTCAGGGAGATGTGGCGAGTCAGCGAATGAAATCAAAGACAAAACATGCATCATGTGCTCATGTTTTTCTCCGACGCACCTTACGGCATTTTGATGTATTCTGATCCGCTGTAGTTGCCTGCTTTTTGCGGTCGTATATTCACCGGCGAGACCTTCTGCCCAGCCCTTCTCAGCCACGGCAAGCCGAGTCGAACATAACGCTGTGCGGAAATGGTGCCATGGTCCGTTCATTCCAGAGTTTTCTGAACGATATCTTCCGGAGCTACCACGCCGAAGCCGTACGCTTTGCTGCTCGATTGGTCGGTGGCCGTGACAATGGCGAGGAGGTCGTACAGGACGCATGGGTCAGCCTCGCCGTTCGCGGTGGCGCAACCCCGATCGAGCACCCGAAGACTTACTTCTTCACGGCCACCCGCAATGCGGCAATCGCATTCACGGCACGCGAACAGCGTGAATGGTCTCGTCGCGTTGATTTCGACGCATTGACTGAGTCCGAGTTGGCAGATGAGACTCTGGCGCGCTACGAACAGACCCGGCAATTGGCCAAGCTGGCTGTCTTTCTCAACGAACTGCCGCCCGCCTGCCGCAAGGCGTTCATCATGAACAAGTTCGAAGGCTATTCTCACCCGGAGATCGCCTCAAGGCTTGGCATCTCCGTCAGCATGGTCGAGAAACATGTGGTCCGTGCGCTTCTCCACTGCCGTGCCCTCATGAGGGTGCATGCCGGCGATTGAGGAAATTTCGTCTGGCGTTGCGGATTTTGTGTCAGCTACGGCTCTATACCAATAAGAGGGTATTGATGCCTGTGAGCCGGTGCTTGTGACGATGGCAGAATCCGATTCCGAGATAGAGGAACTGGCCGAAACCGCCATGCGGTGGATCGCGCGGCTGAATTCTGGCACAGCCACTAAAGCAGACCGGCAGCAGTGGGATGCATGGCGTGCGGCTAGCATCCTCCACGAACAGGCGGCCGTCGAAGCCGAGAGCCTGTGGGCAGATATCTCCCAACTGCATGTCGATTCCGCAACCGGCCTCATCAGGCCGGGCAGCAAGCCGCGTACTCTGTCCCGAAGAGCCATGATGACAGGTGGCGTCGTCGCGGCGGCTGGTATAGCCGGTGGAGGTATGTGGCGCGCCGGCACCTTTACGCGCCTGTTTGCCGACCATGTCACTTCCGTCGCAGCGACTGAAATGATCGAACTTCCGGATGGTTCGAAAGTTACGCTCGGCGCCCGCTCGGCGCTCGACACTTTCTTTAGCCCGCGTTCCCGTGGCATCTCGCTTCTTCAGGGGCAGGCATTTCTGGAGGTCGCCCAGGCGCCGTCTCTTCCTTTCGAGGTCAAGGTAGGAGATGTATCCATCCGGGCGCATGGTGCTGTGTTCGACGTCGCTCGCGATATTCCCAACGGCGTGACGGAAGTTGCCGTCGCAGCCGACACAGTAAAAGTGCTCGCGCCTTCTGCCGCCTCGATCAATCTGCATGAGGGCGAGATTGTTGCCGTGGATGGGGCAGGTCACATCGGCCCCGTTCGCCACCAGAATGTAGCCGACACCGGCGCTTGGCGGCAGGGCATTTACCGCGCCAACGCGCGGACGCTGGCCGAGGTCGTTGCGGCCCTGTCGCCATGGTATGGCGGCAGCATCGTCATTGCCGGTGGTGACCTGCGGGCACTGCGCGTCGATGCGGTGCTCGACCTGCGCGATCCGCGTAGCTCCCTGGATGCCTTGCAAGGCGGCTTGCCAATCCGCGTTCGCCATCTCGCAAATTTTCTTACCGTGATTTCAAGCGTTTGATAAATTCCTGAATTATTTTGTCCTGTTTATTGAGGATTTTTTCCGCTCCGGACCTCTAACCTAATGAGGGGTATGGAAAGCGCTGGCGAGCCTCCCCTCACACTGAGAACCGAGGACAGGGGCTTATGGTGAGAAATACCACGCGTGTACATTTGTTGAAGGCGCTGCTGATCGCATCGACTGCGATCATTCCGGTAGCATCCGTGTCCGTCGCTCAGGCGCAGACGGCGGCAAGACTGCAACCCGCCTCGTTCGATATCCCCGCCCAATCGCTTTCAGATTCACTTGCTGCTTTCGCGCGCGCCACGGGGCTGCGCATCGTCTATCCCGCGGAACTGGCACAGGGTAAATCTGCCCCGGCAGTGCAGGGGGCTCTCACGCAGAGCCAGGCGCTGGAACGGCTCCTTTCGGGCAGCGGCCTCGCGTGGCGCTTGACGGGCGGCAATGCCGTTACGATCTACTACAAATCCTCAAGCGCTGCCGGTGCGGCTCCGGTGGATGCTGACGGTTCGCTGGTGCTCGATACGATCACTGTTGCGGGTGGAAGCAGAGGTTTCTCGTCCGATACGCCTTATGAGACGGCAGGTTCAAGCGCGTACATTTCGGGAGAGCAGATGGAGCAGCGCCGGGGCACCTCTACCGGCGATTTCCTTCAGGGAATCCCCGGCGTGATGACAGGCGAAAACCGCAACAGCGGCGCTATAGACGTCAATATTCGCGGCATGCAGGGCATGAACCGTGTGCCGGTGGTCGTCGACGGCGCATCCAACGAGGTGGTGCTGTACAAGGGCTATGCCGGGGTGGCGAGCGCCAGCTACGTCGATCCCGACATGATCTCGAGCGTCGCCATCGAGAAAGGCCCGAGTTCGTCGGCCGATGCGAATGGCGCCATCGGCGGCGTCGTGCGCATGAGCACGATCGGCGTCGACGACGTGGTGCTGCCTAGCAAGAGTTTCGGTATCCGCCTCAAAGGCGGCTTCAATTCCAACAGTTCGAGCGCTCCGGCGGTGGGCACGTTCGGCGGCTTGCGGCTTCCGGGCGCCGGTTTCAGCACGGTCGGCGTCTATGCCAACGACCAGCTGCCGTCCTCGTTCGGTGGGCCAGAGGGCATGGATCGCCCCGGCTTCCTGAAGCCGACGAGCGGCAGTGGCAGCATCGCGGCCGGCTTCCGCTCGGACCATGTCGATGTGGTCGCCGCCTATTCCAGGCGCCGGAACGGCAATTACCATGCGGGCACCCATGGCGACGGCCAGCCAGAGCCGTGGTTCATAGCCGACTGCGCCGGCGCGTTGGCCTCCGGCAGTTGCTACAATCCCCGCGCGGGATGGACTGCGGTGGGGATCGACGGCCTCAACCGCTACCGGGCCGGCGAGGAAGTGCTGAATACCTCTTTCGACAACACGTCCTACCTGCTTAAAGGGACGTTCAGGGCGGATGGCGGCCACAGACTCGATCTCGGCTTCACGCGGTTTGAGTCCGATTTCGGCCAGATGATGCCGTCGCAGATCACACGTGGCGAAGGCTCATACCAGAACTACCTCTCCACGGCTGAACTGGACACTTACACCGCCAAATACGCCTTCAACCCGGATGATGACGATCTTGTTGACCTGAAGATCTCTGTCGGCTTGACGAACCTTGCAAGCGTTGATCGAACCTCCAGCAGCGTTGGCTACTACATTGCGAACAATCAACGGGATTCGCATCGCTGGACGGCGAGCGTCGACAACACCTCCCGTTTCGATACGCTGTTCGGCCCTGTCTCCATGAATTACGGAGTGTCGTATGCTCATGAGAAGCTTTCGGAGCTGACGAGCTATGACGGCGTGAGCTATGCCGACAGGCTAGGCCGGAGCGGGACGCGTCAGGAGATCAACGGCTTCGGGAGCGCCGAATGGAAGCCCTATGACTGGCTCACCCTGAACGGAAGCCTGCGCTACTCCAACTTCAAGACGCGCGATAACAACCGGCGTTATCTAGAAACGCAGATCATCAGCTATTTCGACGAGAATGGCACGACCGTCACGTTCTACGGTTCGAGAAGACAATATGAGCGCGCCGGTGGAACGGGCACGTTCATCCGCACAGACAATATCCTGATCTATGAAGACCCGTTCGCCCAGAACGGGTCCGGCTTCGCTCCCATCCTCAGCGCGACCGTTGAGCCATGGAAGGGCGTTCAGTTCTATGCCAAATATGCCGAGGCGCTACGTGGGCCGAGCTTGTGGGAGGCGACGACCGGGGACTCGTCCACCGGGCTGCGTTCGTTCGATGTCATCGACCCGGAGCACGCCAGGAATTGGGAATTCGGACTGAATGTCCTTCGTGACGATCTCTTCCTCGCCGGTGATGCGTTCCGGTTCAAAGCCGCCTATTTCAACAACAATATCGAGAATTATATTACCCGCTTCGACGATGCGGCGCGCCTTTACCGGCTTGGCAATCTCGACAATGCCAGAATGCGCGGGATCGAAATCAGCGGCGAATACGATACCGGAAAATACTTCGTCAGTGCTGCCTGGAACCACTATCTGGAAACGGAATTCTGCCACAGGGAGGATACCGCTCTCACCGCCAGCCAGCCGCGCTGCACCTCCGGTGGAATGGATGAAAGCTATGCCGGCGCGCACATTCCGCCGAAGGATACGGTTTCGCTGACGGCCGGTGTCCGTCTTCTCGATCGACGGCTTACCCTTGGCGGCCGCCTGACGCATGTCGGCGAGCGGGCTTCGACCCAGGTGACGGGAATGACCGTCGAATGGACCCCCTATACGCTGGCCGACCTGTTCGCGAGCTACAAGATCAACGAGAATTTCCAGATCGACGCGGCGATCGATAACCTTACCGACGTCTATTACATGGATGCACTCACACTTGGCATGATGCCATCACCTGGTCGCACCTTCCGACTGAACATGACGGCGAAATTCTGACGCTGCGTGTCGCAGGGCGGGCTTTGGCTCGCCCTGATCCGTTTTCCATTTTCTTCCCCACGAGGCTGTGTCCACGATTGAAGCTTTCATTCTCGAAAATCCTCTCTCCCGCCGGACGCGGCTGAAGCCCGCAATTGCCCTGTCCCTGAAGATTGGTCCGTCTTGAGAGTTGCCTCAGCTAACCGTGAGGTGCTCCCTTGGCGGAGCAGGCTGCCGGAGCCGTCTCATTTTTGTCTGAAGCACTTTGCGTTTATTCAGAAACAGGCGACGCGCTTTAAGGTCTTATTCTTATGTATGTCGCCTTCCCAAAGTCGGCTCTCCCTTGGGGAGGCAGGCTTCAGGTGAAGCGGCCGCCGATCAGGCGGCTCCATTCTTCGCCGGCCAGTCCGTTCAGAAACGCCTCGCCATGTGCCATGGCGTTCAGCAGGGCCGGGTCGCGCGAATGGGCAATGGTGGCGGTAGCTGGCAGAAAGGCCGTGCGCCGGGTCTGCATTGCGGCCAGCAGTTCCGGTTGGGTGCGACCGCGTAACGCCGCGACGCCACGATTTCCTGCATGTTCAACCAGACAGTCGATCACCGCGCCGGCCTGCCCGGGGCGGGACATGATCTGCAGAACACGCCCGATGCCGCCTTTCAGGGCATGATATGCGAAGGCGCCGACGCTTGTGCCGCTCGCGGTGGTCACGCTGGCCATGACGAACTGGCCCCAGTCCGGCTTATCGGCGGCATCCGAAAGAATCCTGTCAAGAGCGACGGCCGGCCAGTGCGGTTTCAGTGCAAAGTGGGCTGTTAGAGGCTCCGCCAGCTCCGCAAATTCGGCCCGGTTGATTTCCCGGGTGCGCAGCGCGACCGGAGCCATGCCGGTAGGGGCGGTGGCCGTCCAGCGTGCCTCTCCCGGCTTGAGCCTTTTGCGCCAGACTTTGTCTGTTGCGAATGCCAGCGGATTGAAAAGCCGGGCGGGAGAGAAGCGCTGGCCGATCATGCTCATCGCAAACGAGCAGGGGCGGATGATGCGTATCCAGTCAAGGCTGTACTGGGGCAGGGTTATGCCGCGCAACCTTGTCCACATCTGGGTGGATATGTGATTGGCCGTTTCGCTGAACGAGAGATCCTGCGGCCCGTCCATGAATGCTTTCATCAGGCGGGCGCCTGCCATGGGATCGCGGTTTCCTTCCGCGACCATGAATGAGCTGCATATGGCGGCGCGCAGTTTCCGGTCGTTCCATGCCATCGGCAACACATGCACGCCGATGAACCCCGAAACTTCACCCGCATCCGTGACGTGGACGAGCGAGGTGATGTCGTCACCACATCCGGGCGCGCTGAGGTAGAAACTGCGCATGTAGTCGACGAGCGAGGCGGGCGCGGGGCTGTTCTTGTGGCGCAGAACCTGCTGCAGCATGTTTGCCACGACGGGAAGATCCTGCTCAGTCAATGCACGGATAGTGCTCAATGCCGATCTCCCAAAGCGCCGAGCAACGCAAATTTTCGTTGCGCACGCACCTGTTCATGCGAGTTCACCCACGTTCTGCGGGGGCCGGAAACCGGCCGGTGTCCTGACATTGATCCCCCAGTCCGCTTTTTCCCGTACTGCCGGCAGCAGGGCTACCAGCAACGGGTAAATGCCTTGTAGCATCTATCGTTAAACAGAGGCTTATCGCTGTTTCCGTCTGTCCGCGGTAAGCACGATTGCAAGGTTTGGGACCACGGCCTTTCCAGCACCCGCCGGAACCGATAGAGATGCCACTACAGGCAAGAGGATGAGAGCGCTCGCATGACGGTTTTGGTGACGGGTGGTGCTGGCTACATCGGCAGCCATATGGTGTGGGAACTGCTGGATTCCGGCGAAAAGGTCGTCGTCGTCGACAATCTGTCGAAGGGTTTCGACTGGGCAGTGGCGCCCGAGGCTCTGCTGGTACAGGGCGACGTCGCCGATTCCGCGCTGGTTGGCGGCCTCATTCGCGAGCACGCCGTGGATTCCATCATTCACTTCGCCGGATCGATCGTGGTTCCGGAATCCGTGGCGGATCCGCTTGCTTATTACCAGAACAACACCTGCAAGACGCGCACCCTCATCGAAACCGCTGTGCAGGCGGGCGTCGGCAATTTCATCTTTTCCTCGACCGCTGCCGTCTATGGCGATGCTGGCATCGAGCCGGTCAGAGAAGAGGCGCGTCTCAACCCTGAATCGCCTTATGGCCGCTCCAAGCTGATGAGCGAATGGATGTTGCGTGACGCGGCTGCCGCGCATGATCTGCGGTTCACGGCACTGCGCTATTTCAACGTTGCCGGTGCCGACCCGCAGGGGCGCACGGGCCAGTCCACGCCGGGCGCCACGCATCTGATCAAGATTGCCTGCGAGACGGCGCTTGGCAAACGCCCCTTCATGCAGGTTTACGGTACGGATTACCCGACAGCCGACGGAACCTGCGTGCGGGACTATATTCATGTCAGCGATCTGGCGCGGGCGCACCGGCTTGCCCTGCAACGGCTGCGGGCGGGCGGAGACAGCATCATCGCCAATTGCGGCTATGGTCACGGCTACTCGGTTCTGGAAGTCATCCAGGCGGTCAGGCGCGCTTTTGGAGGCGATTTCGAAGTGCGCAATGGCGATCGCCGTCCCGGCGACGCGGCCTCGGTTGTCGCCAACGCGGATCTGGCGCGCAGCGAGCTTGGCTGGGCGCCGCAACATGACGACCTCGGGCAGATCGTTTCCGATGCGCTCTCCTGGGAACGCCGGCTTCAGACCATGAATTCGGTGCGCGGCTGACGATATCGTTCCTGAAAAGGATGACGGGGCATCCGGTGCCTGAAACGCTGACTTAACGTGATTTTAAGTCTGTTTGCGCATAGGTTGTTTACCATCCGGCAAATTGCCGTCATCGCTTTTCGGGGCTCGTGCGCATGGCATCTCTTTCGGGCAACAGACCCGGCAGACAGATCGATTCCACCGTCGATCTCTACGATCTGGGCCGGACGCTCCTGCGCAGGCGCTGGACGATACTCTTTTGCGTGGTGGCTGTTACCGGTCTGGCCTTTGCTGCGCTGAGCACGATAGCGCCCCGCTACTCTGCCACGGCGCGCATTCTCATCGATCCGCGCGAGCAGCGCGTGGTGCAGAACGAAATCGTCCAGCAGGGGCTGGGCGGCGACATGGCGCTCGTTGACAGCCAGATCGAGGTGATCACTTCCGAGACCGTGCTTGGCCGCGTCGTGGAAAGCATGAATCTCGCTGACGATCCCCAGTTCGGCGGACAGCCCGGTGGAGGGCGCACAGCTGCCGACATCGCGATGGAAGGGCTCGCCCGGGCAACCGAGGTGACGCGCCGCGACAACACCTATGTGATCGAGATCAGTGTCACCACCCGGGAGGCGGCCAAGTCCGCGCGCCTTGCCAATGCGATTGCGGCCGCCTATGTCGCCGACCAGATTTCGTCGGCCGCCAATTCCGCACGCGATATCAGCGCTGCCATCCGCAGCCGGCTTGCCGAGCTGCAGAAGCAGCTGAACGATGCCGAGGAAGGGATCGAAACCTTCAAGCGCGAGCACAACATCTCGCTTACCGAAGGCCAGACCCTCGGCGATCGCCGGCTGACCGATCTTTCCGCCCGGCAGTCGGAAGCGCTGTCACGCGTCAATGAAGCCAATTCCCGCCTTCAGGTGCTTGAAGAGAGCCTGCGCACCCGTGGGTATGTGGGCGCGACGGTTTCAGATGCCGGCAGTGCCATGGGGGCGCTGCGCACCCGTCTGGCGGATGCAAGGCAGCGGCTGGCCGACCTTCAGAATGTTCTGGGCCCCCGTCATCCGCGCGTGACCGCCGCCATCCAGGAAGTGACGCAAGCCGAAACCGCCATTCGCGAAGAAAGCGGCAGGCTGGTGGCAAGCGCACGTGACGATCAGCGGATTGCAGTCGATGCGCTGAACAAGATCAACGCAGAACTTCAGAGCGCCACCACTGCATCGTTCTCGACCAATCAGGATCTGATCAGGCTGCGCGAGCTTGAACGCGAGGCGCAGTCGATCAGGCTCGTCTATGAATCCTTCCTCGTACGCGCGCAGGAAACAGCGCAGCAGGAAGGCATTGCCGCGCGCACCGCCCGCGTGATCGCGGAAGCGGCAGTGCCCGCCGCTCCCTCCTTCCCGCCCCGCATGCCGCTTCTGATCGCCGCCGTGTTGATGGGGCTGTTCGCCGGCATACTGATGGCGATCCTGCTCGACTTCTTCGCGGGTCTTCTGGGCCGGCGCCCGAATAGCTCCTCACTGATGCCGAAACCCGGCGCGGAGGTGGAGCTCAACGGCCTCGTTCTGGTGACGACGCTGCATGATCCGGTCACGGCCCGTCAGGGTGCGCTGGACCTTGCGCAGGGAGCCGCATCGCGTGGCCGGCGCACGATCTTCATCGATCTGGCGGAAGACGCCCCCAGAACGGTTCCCGGGCTGGCCGACATCGCACTCGGAGAAATTTCCGCTTTCGGTGCAGTGAAAGCCGATCAGGACAGTGGGCTCCATGTCCTCAACATCGGGCGTTCGCGCGCCGTCGAACGTCTTTCCCGTCGTGAGGTTTCCAACGTCATCGAAGCCGTCACAGCCGAGTATGACGACGTCGTGGTCAATATCGGTGAGCTCGAAACCGAGCATGGCCTGCCTGCCCGAACCGTTGCCGAACTGACCCGCAATGCGGCTCTTGTGGTCAATCCCGGACGCGTCGATGCACGCGAACAGCGCATGGTCGAGGCATTGTCAAATGATGGTGCAGTGACTGTCTCGCTGGTGGCGCGCGGTGAAGCCACCCGTCTCGACAAGGTGGCCTGAGCCGGCCTCCCGGCTGATGCCGTTTGTGCCGTGAGATGGCGCGGCTGAAAAAGGCTTCAGCCAGAGTGCAGGGAAACCGGCTTCTCACCAGAAGTGTTTGCTGAGCCTTTCGATGTTCTCTTTGCTCCCAACGTCTCGTCCATGCGCTGATATTTCCGGCGTGCCTAACACTGAGATAAAACCGGCTTAATTCAGAAGGGGGAGGAATCCCGGTCCTTCATCGCCAATCACGGAGCGGATATGAGACAGAACTCCGGGACAGAGAAGCACCCTGTTTAAGCGGTGATCAAGGACATCCGACGGTTCAGCCGCAAGCAGTATTGAGCGGAGGAGAATATCCGCATCAGGGGTGTCGCTGAAATTGCGCTCCGCGAAAGATGCGCGGGGAAATCGGGGATCAGGCTTTTTCCTGCGAATTGCTGCATCCGGTGCGTAAGATGGCAAAGCGTGTGAAGCCGGTATAGACCAGTGTTTGCAGGCCCCACGCTATAACGCGGGCGATGACGATGCCTTTTGCGCCCTGATCCTGCAAAAGCCACGTGCCGATGATGAAGGTCGCCGCCCAGCCGGCGGTGATGGTCAGGCCCGTCCACATATGGCCGGATGAGACGGGAACCTGTCCCAGCGGCAGGGCGCAGGCGATCATTGCCGAGGCGAAGACCACGATCACGAAAACGGGCCAGTCGCGCGCGGGATCGAGCTTGAACACCAGCAGGAACCAGTCGCCGAACAGCATCATCACCGACACGAAGCCGATGGCGATGACAAGGTTGGTGCCGATGCTCATCGCCAGTATGTTGAGGACGCGCCTACGGTTGCCCTCGCCGAAGCCGGTGGACAGCATCGGGATCAGAACCTGCACCACGATCTGCGGGGCAAACAGCAGCAGCGTCTCGAGTTGCATGGCGATGAAATAGAGGCCGACCTGCTCCAGCCCGTCGGGCTTGTTGACCACGATGGTGGTGCAGATCCAGTTCACCGGCTCATACAGGATGCTCGCCAGCAAGGCCGGTATGGCGTAGCGCGTGATCATCCGCCATTGCGACAGCGCCCCCCGGAAGGCGAGCGGGACGCCATGGGCTTTCAGCGCCCGCATCATCGTCGGCATGGTGATGAAGCAGCCGGCGAGATAGGCGCAGCCAAGCGCGATGAATGCGCCGGTCAGGCCATGCAGATAGAGGCCGGCCGGCACCGCCGCTATCATAAGCGCGCCCATGATGATGTTGAGGCGGGCGATCGCCCGGAATTCCTGAAGACCGCTCAGTATGGCTGTCTGGACGCTGTTCAGCGCGCTGACCACGATGATGGGAGCGATGACCCCCAGGTAGAAGCCGAGCTGCGGCTGCCTGAGCAGGCGGTTGGCGATATCGTCTGCGAGGCAGAAGATGACGAGTCCCAGAAGCGCGCTGGTCGCGGCGACCAGAATGAGGGCCATGCCGGCCAGCCGCCCGGCCGTTTCCGGATCGGTCGTGGCATAGGCGGCGACATTGCGGGTCGCCATCAGGCTGACGCCGGTGGCTGCCAGCATGCTTGCCGAAACCAGCGTACCGTAGGTGACGCCGAATTTGCCGACCGCTTCGATGCCGAACCAGTGCGAGATCAGAATGGTCGTGATCATCGGGGTCAGCCGCACGGCCACCGTGCCGAGTACGGACCAGACAAAGCCGAAGCTGAATCTGCGCAGATCGGCCGACTGGCTGATCAGTGTCCGTATTGGGCGCATCAAGATATCTTCCCCGTTTCAGGTCCCCGTGCCAGCTTTCTATCAGCAATTTATGAGGCAGCCGTTATCGGCTGCCTTATTGTCGGCAAAGACGGGTCGGGCCAGAGCGGGCTCATATCTGCCGCAGGCTCGCTACATGCGGGCAGCTTGCCCGTTCTGAGCAGATAAAGGTGGGTTGCGCCGCTCCTGAGCATTAAGCCGGCCTTAGCATTTGAAGCCCATTACTATCGACCGGGGTCGGGAGCATTGGAACAGTCCGTTCATGGGCCGGTTCGATGCTTAAAAAAGGTATTGGAGCATGTTTTTGCGTGTCCAGGAGGGCGTGCGGGGCTCTGAGGGGCGGTGATAGTCTTGCTATGAGCACGATTGATGTCTTGGTGCCCGCACAGGCGGTATGTCGTATACATCTGGTGATCGCAGAACGGCTTCGCGAGAAGGGTCACGATGTGGCGCTTGTCGGCGTGGACGCGCCGGGTGTGCCGGGCGTACTCGAGAACATATTGTTTCTGGAGCGCAGGATGCTTTGCATCCGCTCGCACAAGCTCATGGAGCGCATCCGCGATGTGCAGTTTCATCCGGCGCGACCCGAAGCAGCCCTGCGCGTCAACCTTTCGGGAAGCGGCGAACAATTCACATCCCCGGTGCTCACGCCTAAATTTGCCGGCTGCAATTCGATCGCCCAGGCGGCCAGGCTCCTGATGATGGGGCGCCTGCCGGACGTGGACATCGTGCTCGACGAGGGCCGGTCTGTCGCCCACGCCGCCCCGATGGTCGATAGCCGCCTTTCTGTCTTCCGCGGAATCAACGACGTGCTGGCGCGGGTGGCAACGCTGATGGTCGATACAGCGCATCGCTATGTTTCCGGCGAACGGCTGGGCTTCGTGCCGGCGGGCGCTCAGGCTGAACCATCTCCGACGAGTGCCGATATTGTCGGCTCCTACATCCTGTCGATGATGCCGAGGCAGGCGCGGGGCGCGTTCATGCGGCTCGGTTTCCACCTGCACCGCTGGAACGTCAGCTACAGGTTCCACAAGGGCAGGCGTGTCGCCGACACCGGTCTTCTGGCCGGAGAGCCGTGGATAACCCTGCCCGACGATGGCAAGCGCTTCTATGCCGACCCGTTCCTCTTCGAATGGCAGGGGCGCTACTTCATCTTCGTGGAAGACTGCCCCCATGGCAGCGACAAGGCAGTGTTGTCGGTAGCCGAGATATTCGAGGATGGCACGGCGACCGTTCCCAGATGCGTCATCGACGAGCCCTATCACCTTTCCTATCCACAGGTGTTCGCCCATGACGGCGAGATCTGGATGCTGCCGGAGAGCGGATCCGGAAACAATCTGGTTCTCTATCGGGCCGAGCATTTTCCGAACCGGTGGGTGCGGCACTCCGTGTTGCTGCCCGACTGCGAGATTTTCGACGCCACCTTGCTGAAGCACAGCGGGCGGCTGTGGCTCTTCGCAAGCCAGCGCGACGGCTATGGCAGCGCCTCGGATACGATGGCGGTGTTCCATTCCATCTCCCTGCATGGACCCTGGATCCCCCATGTCGCAAATCCGGTCAGGATAGATCGCGCCGCGGCCCGGCCCGGAGGGCATTTCGTTCAGGTGGACGACCGGATCGTTCTGCCGCTGCAGGACGGAACGCATGATTACGGCGGGGCGCTTGGTCTGGCCGATCTCGTGGAACTCGACGAAAGCAAGGTGCGCCTGACGCCGCCGGTGCCGGTTCTGTCTTCTGGCAAAAACCCCTATCCGCGGGTTCATACCCTCAACAGCACCGCTCATCTTGAGGCCATCGACTGCATTTCGCCGATGATGCGCAACAGGCTGCGCAGGGCAGGGTGAGCATGCCCGCTGCGATCCGCGTCCTGTGCATCGTGCCGCGCGGCCTGAAAGGGCGCGGCGGCATCGAAACGCTGTTCTCGCATGTCGACGAGGAACTGCGGGCGCATCCTGAGCTGGGCCTCGAAATGGACTTTCTGGCATCACGCGGCGATGCGTCCGGCGCGGGCTGGGTGCTGCACTTTCCTTTCGCCTTCCTGCGCTATGTGTGGATGGTGGCGACACGGCGCTACGACATCGTCCACCTCAATGCCGCGACCAATGCTTCGGCGTGGCGCAAATGGATGATGCAGGGCGTGGCACGCCTGCTCGGTGTGGCGACTGTGGTGCATTTCCATGGTTCGGCCTTTCCGAAGCCGGGTGAAAAGCAGCCGGGGTGGGTGCCGGTTCTGAGGCAGGTTTTCGAGCGTGCGTCGGCCATCATCGTGCTCGGAAACTACTGGCGCGAATTCGTCGCCCGCTTCTATGGCATGCCCGTCGAACACTTTGATGTGGTCGCCAACGGCGTCGCCGATTTCGCCCCGGATGCGCCGCTGCCGCGCGAGGCGGGCACGCCCGTGCGGCTGCTGTTCGCCGGCAATCTGACCGATGCGAAGGGGGCCGGCGCACTGCTGCAGGCGCTGTCGCTTTTGCCGGCCGACCTGCCCGGCTGGCATATGACCTTTGCAGGCACCGGCGATGTGCAGGGCTTTCGTGATGAAGCCGCAAGGCTTGGTCTTTCGCAGCAGGCGGAATTCACCGGCTGGGTTGCGCGCGATGCGATCCTGCCGCTTTACCGGCAGGCTGACATCGTGGTTCTGCCCTCCCGCAACGAGGTGCTGCCCGTCTGCCTCCTGGAAGGCGCATGCGCGGGCGCAGCACTCGTTGCGACACCGGTGGGCTCCGTGCCGGACGTGCTGCATGAAGGCGAAAACGGCCTGCTGATCCGACCGGACGATCCGGGAAACATCGCCGAAGCGCTGGGGCTGCTGATTGCCGATACCGGGCGCAGGGAAGCGTTTCGCAATACATCGCGCGCGATCTACAAGGATCGTTTCGGGCTCGAATCGATGGTTGCCGCGCTGAAGAGCGTCTATTCCAAAGCTCTTGAAGGTCGCAAACAGCGATTTTCGGGTGTTTAACCCGGTTGTTCCGGTTCCGAATCGATCTCTCAGGCGAGCGTCGGGCGGAAGATGCGGAAGAACTGTTCGAGATTGGCGAGCGCCCACAGAACCTTTTCATGGTTCTGCACGCCGCCAATGTGCTCGGCCATCAGCCGGTCGATTTCGCGCGGTTCGCAGACCTGCCGCACGGTTGAATCGCCGGACTGCAGAAGGTCGCGCATCTGGTCTGCCATGCCGGTGCGGAACCATTGTTCCACCGGCACGCGGAAGCCGACCTTCTTGCGGGTGACGATGGCCTCGGGCAGCATTCGCGCTGCCAGCACGCGCAGCACGCGCTTGCCCTTCGGAGCGCCGGTCAGGAACGCATCGGGGAAACGCGCGACGAGTTCTGCCAGCTTCACATCCATGAACGGCATGCGACCTTCTATGGAGCCGGCCATCATCATGCGGTCGCCGCGTTCCAGCAGATTGTCGGGCAGCCATGAGGTCTGGTCGAAATGCAGCATCCTCTTCAGGGGGCTGGCGGCGCCGGCAGCATCGAAGGGCAGGGGATCTGGCAGGCGCGAGGCAGGTGATCCGCGGTAGAGCGCTTCCGCCAGATCGGCATCGCCGCCGCCGAACCATGCCACCATGCGCGCCTGATAGTCGCGAATGCCGGCGACGCCCGCCACGGTCTTCACGCGCCTGAGCGAATAGGGCAGGGCGCGTGCGCCGGGGGCGATAATGGCATCATGCAGGAAGCCCGGCATCAGCCGCTGGTACATGGCAACCCATGGCTCGGCGCGATGCTTTGGGTATCCGCCCAAAAGCTCGTCGGCGCCCTCGCCGGTCAGCACCATCTTGACGCTGCGGCTGGCCATTCTGGACAAAAGCAGCACCGGCAGGTCGGAAGGCTCGGCGACGGGCGCACCGCGCCGCAGCACCGCTTCCTCCCACACGGAGGTGAAGTCGTTCAGGCCGACGGAAAGTTCGTGATGATCGGTGCCGAAGGCTTTGGCAACCTGCGCGGCATAGGGCAGTTCGGAAGAGCCCGGCACATCGAAGCCAACCGAGAAGGTGGAGACCGGCTTGCTCACATGGCGGCTCATCAGCGCCACGATCATCGAGGAATCGAGCCCGCCCGACAGATAGGCGCCGAACGGCGCATCCGAACGCAGCCGCAGTTGCACCGCCTCGTCGAGCTGTGCGGAGAACAGGCGCAGCGCCTCGTCGAAGTCGGTGACGTCGGGCGTGCTTCGCGAAAACGGCGTGGTGAAATAGCGCGTGGTGGAAACCTTGTCGCCATCCAGCACCATGAAGGTGCCGGGCGGCACCTTGGCGATGCCCCTGAAAAAGGTGGCCGGCCCCGGCACATAGCGGTAGCTCAGATATTCGCGCAGCGAATCCCGGTCGAGCCGGTCATTGATGCCCGGAAACCTGCGCAGCGGCTCGATTTCCGAGGCGAAGGCATGCACGCCTTCGGCCCGGGCGACGAACAGCGGCTTCTTGCCGAACGGGTCGCGGGCCGCGATCAGGCGGCCGGTGTGGCTGTCCCAGAGCAGGAAGGCGAACATGCCGTTGAAGCGGGAAAAGCATTCCTCGCCCCACGCGCGCCACGCCTCGATCAGGACTTCCGTGTCGCCCTGCGTGGCGAAGCGATGGCCGCGCTCCATGAGTTCCGCGCGCAGCTCGATATAGTTGTAGATCTCGCCATTGTAGACGATCGTGTAGCGGCCATCATGCGAGTGCATCGGCTGCGGGCTGCCTTCGATGTCGACGATCGACAGGCGGCGGTGGCCGAGCCCGACCTGCCAGTCGCCATCGGGACTGCGGGCGGTAAACGTGCCGCGCCCGTCAGGTCCCCGGTGGGCCAGAAGGTCGGTGGCCGTGTTCAGTTCGGCATCGAGCGACAGGCGCGATCTGGCATGAAATCCGAAGATGCCACACATGGCGCGAGCCTCTACTGTTTGCCGTGGGTCGCCGCGGAGCCGTTCACGGCATCCCCGGCGGCAACAGTCTTCCTGCCCGTGAACAAGGCCTCATAGGCCGCCAGCAGCTTCGGAGCTTCATAGTTCCAGGCGAGCTCCTTGCGGACCCGTTCGCGTCCGAACGCGCCCATGGCAGCGCGGCGTTCAGGATCGTCGAGAAGGTCGGCGATCTTGTCGCCGAAGTCTGCCGGATCGGTGCAGGTGGCGTAGAGCGAGGCTTCCTGTGCCGAGAACCGCCCCTCGCGCAGATCGTACTGCACGATCGGCTTTCCGAGCGCCATGTACTCCATGATCTTGTTCATGGTCGACTTGTCGTTCATCGCCGTCGGCCGGTCCGGGTTGACGCAGACATCGGAGGTCGAGAGCGCGGAGAACAGTGTCTCGTCCGGGCAGCGTCCGGTGAAGGTGACGTAGTCGCCCAGCCCCATCGCCACGCTTTCGGCCCTGATCGTTTCCAGCTCCGGGCCGCCGCCGCAGATGACGAACTGGATGTCGTCGCGCTTGCGCACATTGACCAGATGGCTGACCGATTCCAGCAGGAGGTCGAGCCCTTCCTGCTTGCCGATGACGCCGACATAGCCGACGACGAAGCGGCGGCCGTTGCGCCATTTCGCATCCGGCTCCACCTCGCGCACGCGGTCGAGATTGGGACCGGAGCGCACGATATGCACCTTGTCCGGATCCATGCCGCCCCGGGTGATGGCGATCTCGCGATAGCTCTCATTGGTGGCAAGCGAGCGGTTGGCGGTGCGGAACGACAGCTTCTCCAGCCACACCATCAGCTTCCAGCCGAAATCGCGGCGGCCGAACTTGGCCTCGTAGAGTTCGGGATTGATATCGTGGTGATCGAACAGGAATTTCTTGCCGAACAGCCGGTAGAAGCCGCCGATCAGGAAGATGGTGTCGGGCGGATTGCAGGCGTGTATGACATCGAAGCCGCGCTGCCACAGCACCTTGAGCGACAGCAGGAATTCCCAGAACAGGGCAGCGCTGTATTCCACCGCATAGCCCAGCACGCCCTCGGCATCGAGCGGCAGGGAATGGCGGTAGATGTGGACGCCGTCGATCACCTCGTGGGAGGCGGTCGAGCCCTTGCCTTTCGGGCAGATGACCGAGACCTGATAGCCGGCTTTGACAAGCGTGGTGGCCTCCGACCAGACCCGCCGGTCGAAGGGAACAGGCAGGTTCTCGACGATGATGAGGACGCGCCTACCAGTTGATGCCGTCATAAGTCCCCGCAATCGCGTCGGTGTTCGGCAGCCGCGCCATGTCGAGCAGCACCTGGCCGGGCCGCATCTTGTTCACCACCGCCTCATATTCGGGCGAACGGCTGGTGGCGACCAGAATGTCGGCATGCTTCACCACGTCGTCAACCGACGGCACCATGAGCTGGGTGACATGCGGGATGGCGTTCATCAGATAGGCCTTGTTGGCGCCGACCAGCTTCGCCAGCGAGACGTTCTGGTCGAAGATGCGGATGTCGCAACCCTTGCCGAGCAGGCGCTCGATCAGCTCCAGATAGGGGCTCTCGCGCAGGTCGTCAGTGCCGGCCTTGAAAGAGAAGCCGAGGAAGCCGATGTTGCGCTTGCCGTGGCCGAGCACCCATTGCAGCGCGCGTTCGATCTGCTGCTTGTTGGACGGCATCAGCGATTTCAGCAGCGGCGCCTCCACGTCATGCTGAACGGCATAGGCGTTGATGGCACGCACGTCCTTGGGCAGGCAGGAGCCGCCGAAGGCGAAGCCGGGCAGCAGATAGGCATTGGAGATGTTGAGCTTGGTGTCGGCGAAGAACACCTTCATCAGCTCGTGGCTGTCGACGCCGGCCGCCTTGCAGATATTGCCGATCTCATTGCCGAAGGCGACCTTCAGCGCATGCCATGTGTTGTCGGTGTATTTCACCAGTTCCGCCAGCCGTGGCTCGGTGAGGATCGTCTGTCCGGGCAGGCCGGCATAAAGGTCGAGCAGGCGCTGGCGGGTCTGCTCGTCGTCGGTGCCGATCACGGTCTTGGCGGGGGTGTTGAAGTCGGCGACCGCCGACCCCTCGCGCATGAACTCGGGATTGGAGGCAACGCCGAAACCGACGCCCAGCTTCTTGCCGGAAGCTTCTTCAAGTGCCGGCACGACGATGTCGGCCAGCGTGCCCGGCAGCACGGTCGAGCGGATCACCACCGAATGGTAGCTGTCCTTTGTGGCAAGCACGGCCCCGATCTGGCGGGCCACCGCTTCAACTGCGGAAAGATCGAGCGAGCCGTTTGGCCGCGAAGGCGTGCCGACGCACAAAAGCGACAGGTCACTGCCCATGACCGCTTCTTCCGTCGAGGTGGTGGCCTTCAGGCTGCCTGCGGCGACCTTTGCCGCGACCAGTTCGCCGATGTCCTTCTCGATGATCGGGCTCTGGCCCGCATTGACGAGGGCGACCTTGGACTCGCTGACGTCGCAGCCGATGACCTCATGGCCGCGTTCGGCCAGGCAGGCAGCGCAGACTGTTCCGACATATCCCAGTCCGAAAATAGAAACTTTCATTGATGCTCGACCATTTGCCCTGTTTCCGCAAACGTAGCGGAATTACCTGTCCTGCCCATTGGCACCCATGTACCTGTCACAGGTAAAGGTCACGTTACGGGTGACAGGATTATCGAACAGCGCCACCGCCGCGCCGACGCCGGCGCGCGTAAAACAACGGTTGCAGCCTCCTGCAGGATGCCGAAGCCGGGAGAATGAAAACCGCGCCCCGAGACCGCGTCGGCGCGGATAATTTCGATGGTCGCACCTTCGGGCGCGGCGAGCGTGAGTTCATGCCGGCCATTGCGGCTTACCTGCACCTCACCCTGCACGGCAAACACGTCGAGGTCCGGTGCGAGCAGGAACGCAATCTCAACCTCTCCGGCAGGTTCGGTTCCGCTCAGGCTGTCGGTGATGTCGAAGCCGTTGGCGGTCTCCGTGATCTCGCGGCGGTGGATGACCCCGAAGCGCTTTTCATACCCGTCATGGGAGGCCGAGACCGCAAGCGGCAAACTGTCCGCCCCCTTGTCGAGCGTGGCCCGCGCCCGGCGCGGCATCCAGTTGAAGGGGCCGGATGGCTCGCTCTGGCTGACCCCGCTCAGAGTGAGGGTGTTGTGCACCGGCGTCACGCGAAAGCGGCGGCGGTTCTCGCCTTCCGAATGGTAGAGGTAGGTTCCCGCATCAACCAGCACCGGCCGGCCGTCGAGCGACAGCCAGACCGAAAGCGCATCGGCATGGCCATGCGCGGCAAGCGCGCCGAAACCCAGCGGGCCATGATCGAAGGTGAAATGCACGCGCCGGCCGGCGATCTCACCGCGCCGGATGGTGTAGCCGCCGTCTCTGAAGGTCGTCGTGACGTCCGCGGGGACGGGGCCGGGTGGCGGCGCTGCGAAGACGATGTCGCGCCAGTGCGGATCGCTGATATGCGGCGCAACATCGGGACGTTCGAGGAAGCCGGCGATGGCACCGGCGATGGAGGCGGCATAGCGAGGTTCGTCGCTGCCATGGGCCATAAGTACGCGGCTCTGGTCGTCGTCGCCGATCAGCGGCACGATGCCATTATCGTCGAGGAAGGCGCAGAGCGCCTGCGCGGCTATCGCCAGTCGCTCGCGCACGGCAGGCAGGGGGGCGTCCGCGCCGATGGCCGCGAAGCCGACCAGCAGCATCTCCAGCGTGAAGGCCGAATAGGCGGGCGACTGTTCCTGCCCGACGCCATCCTCATGAAAAAGTGCGAGCGCCCTGTCTTCGAGACGCGACCGGCCCTGCGCCAGCCACTCCGGCGCCTTCGCATGACCGGGCAGCAGGCGCGCGGCCAGAGCAAGCCCCATCGCCTCGGCCACGAGATGGTTGTTGGCAGAGGAAAACAGCGAGGGAAAACGCGCCAGCCATGTGCCATGGGCGGCCACGAAAGCGGCGAGCTTCTCGCCTGTCGCGCTGTCGATCCACGGATCGAGGGCGGCGACGATCACGCTCAATGAAACAAGTCTGTAGCCGGCTTCTATTCCCGAATACCAGTTTACGCCCCGGCCGGGCGGGTTGGCCTCCATCCATGAAAGCACAGACCGCAGGATGGCCCCGGCAAGAGCGGCGTCCTGCGTGCGGTGGGCATGGATGGCGGGTGCCGCCAGAAAATGCAGACGGTTTGCCTCGGCGACATATTTGACGTCGCGTTTGTCCCCCTCGAAGCGGAAATCGATGTCGAAGGCCGACACTTCCGCGCCCGGCCAGTCCGTGCTGCTGACCGGATCCAGCGTCCATATGGAAGGGGCGATGCCGCCGCCGGCGTCGAGAACCGCTCCCGGCCAGTCGCGGTTCAGCAGCCTCAGCTTGCCGGAGCGGAACGTGTCGGCGGCATGCGCCAGCTGCGCCGAAATCATTGCCGGCAGATCGTTTTCGAACAGCGGTGCGAACATCGGCAGCACCTGCGGCCGTGCGCCTGGCTTGGCGAACTGCGCCCAGCCGCCATTCTCGCGCCGGGCGGCACGCCGTGCAATCTGCTCGCGAATCCGATGGCCGATCTCGCCGCGTTCCATGACGGCGAGGCGACGCGCATACCAGCTTAGCCGTCCCAACATGAAAGTGCCTTAGCAGGGTGCGGTTGCGTTAGAGTTAATGTGCCACGGCCCCGCTGGGCAGGTGGGTCAGTTGCGGATCTTCTTCCGTCTCGCCAGCAACCCGGCGTAGATCTCTTCCACGGTATCTGCCAGATGCGCGTATTCGCGGTTGGCCTTGATCCATGGGGGGCCCTTTGCCCCCATTGCCTCGGCCTTTTGCGGGTCGTCGAAAAGCCGCGCCACGGCCTGTGCCATCGCTTCGCCTGAAAAGGCGGTGATGTATCCGGCGCCGCTGCAGTTGATGACCTCGCTCTGGTCATAGTGAACCGTCGCCACCACCGGCCTGCCCATGGCCAGATACTCAACCAGCTTGGTCGGGGTCGCGACCTGCTGGGCGGAGTCCATCTCGAAAGGCGACAGGCACACATCCACCCGCTTGACCCAGCCGAGCGCTTCGGCAAGCGGCAGGCGTCCGGTGAAGATCACCCGTTCGGATATGCCAAGCTTTTCCAGCTGTTCCATGAAATTGTCGCGCTCGAAATCAGGCACTGCGCCGATGATGACCAGCACTGCGTCGTAGCCTTCGGCCACAAGTGCAGCCAGCGCCTGAAAGGTCAGATCGGTGGTGATGCTGAAAACATCCGCGCACATATAGGCCATGCTTTTCCTGCCCGTCAGGCGCGGATCGTCTGTCGGGACAATGGATTGCGCATTGTAGCGCCCGGTGGAGACGCCCATCGGGATCGGCGTCATCTTCTGCATGGGTATGCCGCGAAAGCCGACGCGCTCGCGCATGCGTTTCGACTGCACGATGACATGGTCGGTGAGGGGCAGCCCCACATGGTAGAACAGAACGCTGCCCAGGGTGGCGTAGAGCATCCGCAGCAGCCGTGATGGCCAGCTCATCGGAACGAGATTTTCCACGGCGATGCGCAGGCGCGCTTCCAGCACCGGATAGCTCATCCAGAACAGGCAGGGCGTGCCTGAGATTTTCGCGGCGAGAGCGTAGGTGATCACCCACAGCGGCTGGTCGCGGACCTGCACGAGGTCATAGCGGCCGCGCGCGACCTCCCACGCCAGTTTCAGCCGCAGCCAGTTCTCAGCCAGCATGTACCGCACGGAGCCGAAGCGCTTCGCCTTGGCGCGGTGAGCCAGATAGAAGCGCTCGCTTCCACGCTCTTCCACGCGGGCCGGGCCGTCCTGATAGGGGCGCAGGCTCCAGTCTATCTCAAGCCCGCGACCGACCAGATGGTTGGAAAACAGCTCCACCAGATCGACACGGAAGGGCGGATAGTCGTCCGGGGCGACGAACAGCATGCGCACTCCGGCCAGAGGGGCGTCGGAGGCAGGGGATGGTTCAGGGACAGTCGCGGAAGATGGGGACCGGCTCGTCATTGCTTGCTCATCTGGACAGGCGGCGAGAAACGTAGTCCTTCACGGTTTTCAGGCTCTGCCATAATTGTCTGTTGCGCCGGATGCGGTCTTTGACGGCCTCGCCGAGGCGCATCGTTGAAACCGCTACTGATCCAAGGGGAGTGAAAACAGCATAGGCATCGTCGAGTTCGTGAATGATATCGCACCAGTGTGTCTTGTAGTCTTCATAGCCGATGCCGAGATCGTAGACGGTCATGCCACGTTCGCAACTGTGCTCGATATGACGGAAGGTGAGTACGTTGCCGGGGCTGTGTTGTGCAAGCTCGTCGAGCGCGAATGCCGTAAAATAGCTGTTCATATGGCCGCGATAGATGCCCGATCCGGTAACGGCCCGCGTTTTCCCGTCGACTGAAAGCGAGGCTATCTCCAGGAGAGGCTCATCCGTTCCGATGGAGCGATCTATCAGATCGTGAAAGAAGGCGGTAACGCCCGGTTCTGCGAAGCTGTTGGGTTTGCCCTGCTCGGCAAGACGGAGCGCTTTTTGCTCGAAGAAGAAGTCGAGAGCTGCATGTTCCTCTGCGGGATCCAGCAGCATCTGATAGCGGACCTCGCCGGCCGCGCCCATCTTGCGCTCCTTGGCCTTCACTCTTTTCCGGCGATTGCGCCCGTCACGGTCTTGAAGAAGGGCGTCGAAGTCGCGGGACAGCGCGAACGCATAGCCTTCGGTCGCGCATGGGATTGAGGACAGTGCGCCGAGAGGCTGGGCGATATCATCGAAGCAACGCGGCATCTGCCCAAGCAGCGCACAGTCGGCGTTGCCGAGCGCCTTACCAAGTATCCGCTCGATGACGGAACGGGAAAGGGTGCGCATTCTCGCTGCGCCTTCCCGGCTCCACAGTCCGAAATTGTAGCTCGTATGCTTGCCACCAATCCATCTCGCGATGCGCACAGGTCCGGTCTTCGATATGGCGAGCGGCAGAATGAAGGCCGGTTCTCCATCGAGCCGTCCAAGCAGGATGGACGCCCGGGCATTTTCATGCGGCAGGACATGGCGCACATAGGCATCGACCCAGTCGTAGCGCTGAAAGACCGTGCCGCAACCGGTTGCCTCCAGCTGCCTCCATTCCGGCTCGATCAGCGAAGGCCTGTCAAAGGCCCGCACCTCAAAATGGGACGACCCGGAACTCTGCCAGCTCGTTTTCACCGGTGCGGACGCCCGCATTTCCTGCGGTGGTGTCATCTCCTGTGCTCCGTAAGTGCGCTTCACGGCCGAGATACGATGCATCCTGAGATTTCCGCCCCGGCCATGCTGCTCCCTCCCCAGCCTTAACCTATACGTTTTAAGGAATGGTCTAGGAATACGAGGATCAGCGTTTCTCAACTCTGACTTGTCCTGCCTACGGCTGCATTTGTGATGCATCGTGGTTAACCGACAGGGTTAAGTTCGTTTTAACATTTTTAAATCATTATCCATGTCGCGATCAGATGGCAGCCGTTGCGCCGTCATTCTGGTGATCTAGGGGTGATGTATGTCTGATCTTTCCATAAAAGCGGCGCTCGCCGTGATTGCAACTTTCGCCGTCGCGCCGGTCCTTGCCGCCGATTATGTTCAGCCGCCGGTTGTCATCGAAGAGCCCGTGGTCGTGGAACAGCCGGTGGAGTTCGGCGGCTGGTACATTCGCGGTGATGTGGATTATCACAAGTCGAAAATGCGCGGCTCGGAGTACATCACCTATGGTGCGCCGTGCGGTCCCGGTTGTGGCGGGGCGGGCGGCACCAAGAGCTTCGACAAAACGGAACTCAAGAGCACATTCTCGATCGGCGCCGGTGTCGGCTATCAGCTCAACCGGTATTTCCGCACGGATCTTACGCTCGATTACTGGTCGAAGTCCAAGTTCAAGGGCAGCACGTCCGATGATGGCAACTATGGTTGCGGCAGCCCCACCATTCCCTGCCAGTCCGTCGACCGCGCAAAAATGTCCGCGCTCGTGCTGCTTGCCAATGCCTATGTCGATCTGGGCACCTGGAACGGGCTGACGCCTTATGTCGGCGCAGGTATCGGCGGCGCCCACATCAAGTGGGGCGATCTGGAGAATGACGCCAATGTCGGCTACGCCGTTCACAAGGGCAGCAAGAACTGGCGCTTTGCTTATGCGCTGATGGCCGGTGCATCCTACTGCCTGACCGAAAACACCATGATCGATGCCGGCTATCGCTTCAGCCGCATCAATGGCGGGCGCATGTTCGAGTATAATGGCGCCGGTCCGGGCTTCGACAAGGGCTTCAACACCCATGAGGTGCGCGCCGGCCTGCGCTACAATTTCGGCGGCGCCAGCCAGTGTGCCCAGCCCGAAACCGCAGTCTATGTGCCGGAGCCGATCTACACCAAGTAGGCTGGCCAAAGCTTTTCAGACCAGGAGGCCGGGCGGCATTGCCGTCCGGCCTTTTTCAATTCGGTGTCGGGTGTTGCCGGCCCCGGGGCGGCCGATCTCAGATCACCACCGTGACCCATGCAAACGTCTGTTCCGCATGTTCGGCCATGGCGTCGCGCGCGGCCGCCGGCTGACGATTGCGGATCGCTTTGACGATCCTGTCATGATTGTAGGGAGTGAGGTTCTTGGCGGCTGCCGGCTTGGCCGCCGACAGGATGAAATTCGTCACCTCGACCTGAATTTCCGTTTCCTGCTTGAGAAGCCGCGACGATCCCGACACTTCGGCGATGACCATGTGAAAGCGGGCATCGGCGAAACGCATGTCCGGAAATTTGGGCAGCAGATCGTCGTATTCCCGTGCCGCCTGCTCGATGCGGACGAAATCGTCCTCCGTACCGCGCTCGGCGGCCAGATAGCAGGCCTCGCCGGAGATGGCGCGTCGCCAGTCGGTCAGATCACGCAATTCCTCGCGCGTCAGCCGCAGGCGGCGCGCGGCATCGGCCAGACGCTCGCCCACATCCTCAGCGATGAAATTGCCGCCATTGCGGCCGCGTACCGTGGTGAGCAATCCCATGTCGCGCATGGCGCCCAGCGCGATCCGGGCCGTCATCGGGGCGACGCCCAGCATTCTGGCCAGCTCGTTTTCAGGCGGAAGCTGCTCGCCGGGGCTGAGCTCGCCCATGGTGATGGCTTCGCGCAGGCGGCGGAACACCATGTCCGGCGCGCTGTTTCCTTCAGCGGAGAGAGGCTTCAGAAATTTCATTTGACCATTAAACTATAGATGTTAAAGGTTATGTGATTAACAGTTGGAATGCAATGCCCCAAACCACCTCTGAACACAAGCCGGCCGGTCCCCGCATTCTCGTCTCCGGCTCTCTCTCTTCGCCTTATGCGAGCGATTATCTGGCCTGCACCCTGCGGGAGTTTTCGGATTCCGCCTTTGCCGGGCTGAAGGCCGGCGGCGCCTCGGTTTCCTTCGTAGAGGCGTCCGCGCCGCAGCTTACCCAGCGCGAGGCGCTCGAAGACGTCGACGGAGTGCTGATGCTTGGCGGCGCCGATGCCGATCCGCAGACATACGGACAGCAGGTCGTGGCCGACAGCGTCTACGGCATCCATCGGGCGGCCGATGACTATGAGATCGGGCTTCTGCAGCTTGCGCGGGAGAAGGGTCTCCCCATTCTGGGCATCTGCCGTGGCATGCAGCTTCTCAACATCGCTGCCGGCGGCGATATGGTTCAGGAGATCGGTGGCGGCACCATGCACTATCTCAACGCCGACAATTCGGTGATGACCGCGCATCCCACCGAAATACTGCCGGATACTCGCCTTGAAGAGGTTTTCGGGGCCGGCGAGATCATCGTCCGCTCCGGCCATCATCAGGCCGTGTCGAAGGTCGGCGAGGGGCTTCGCGTCGCGTCAAGGGCGGCGGATGGCATTGTCGAGGCGCTGGAGGGCACCGACGACGCGTGGGTGGTGGGTGTCCAGTGGCATCCGGAAGACCCCAAAGCCTCGCATGAAGATTTCGAACGGCTTGTGGGTGCGTTTCTCGCTCATTGCCGCCGCGCATAACAACATAAAACAACGATCAGGGAGATCACTTCGATGAAGTCATTTGCATTGCTGGCCGCGGCCGGCGCGTTTGCCGTTTTTGCCGGTGCTGCCGCTCAGGCGGCCGAATATGGCAAGTGCGAGCCGCAGGGCGAGCGCGGCAGCATCAAGCTGGAAACCATTGCCGCCGATACGCTGACTGTGGCGACGGTGCTGCCCAATCCGGGCTGGTACAACGGTGTGTCGCCCGAGAAGATCGAGGACGGCTTCGAATATTGCATGGGCGCCGAGATCGCCCATCGCGCTGGTCTGGACAAGGTGCGCCTCGTCAACATGGCCTGGGACCAGTACATCTCCGGCACCGCTTCCAACTATGACATCGGCATTGCCGGCACGACCATCACCGAAGCCCGCAAGCAGGTCTTCGATTTCAGCCAGCCTTATTTCTCGTCCAATCTCGGCGTTGCCGTGAAGAAGGGCGCCGACGTGACGGCTGAGAACATCCGCACCAAGCGTATCGGCGTGCTGCAGGGCAACATGGGTTCGGACTGGGTCATCGGCACGCTGAAGCCCGAGCAGCAGCCGGGCCTCTACCAGTCGCAGCCCGACATGGTCACGGCCCTGATCGCCGGTCAGGTGGATGCCATCATCTCCGATACGACGCTGGTCCTCTCCGCCACCAACGGAACCAATGGCATGATCGAAGTCATCGGCCAGTTCGAGCTCGATCAGGGTTATGGCATCGTGCTGCCGAAGGGCTCGGCCAATGCCGCCACGATCGATCAGGCGGTCGCCACCTTCCGGGAAGACGGCACGCTGGCTGGTCTGTCCGCCAAATATCTGACGCCCCTGTTCGGCGTCGATCCGGCGACCATCCCCGTCTGGAACCAGAACTGACTTTATCCCCTCCGCCCATCGGTGCGGATCTGATTCCCAACAGCGCTGCCCGGATCGTCATGCGGTTCCGGGCAGCCGGTTTATCAACTGACAGATTGGAGTTGGCATGACCTCGCTGAGCCCTGCACCGCGCAGTCGCGGTCTGGCGGTTTTCGCCACGCTGCTCGCCATAGCCTTGCTCGTTGCCGTTGCTGCGGTGGGAGAAAGTGTTCGCGCAGGCATAACCACCAGCCCGGAGCTTTCCACCTTCAGCATCTGGGTGATGGTAGCAGGGCTGGCGCTCGGTGCCCTAACCCTGTGGGCCGCCGTGAGCGCGCTGCGTCATTCTTTTCGCAGTGCCCGTGAAGAAGCCGCCGGTGAGGTGCTCGCCTCCCGTGCCAGCGCTGCGCAGTCGCGCCAGCAGAGCTTCGTCACCTTCGGGCTGGCCTTTGCCATCGTGATCGCCTTTGCACTGATCCAGCTCGTGCTGATCAACGACGGCAACATCCAGCGCACCTTCCTGCGCGGCGATCTGATGGCCTCCAGCGCGCTCGACATTGCGCGTGCCTTCATCGTCAACATCCGGCTGGCCTTCATCTCGGGCGTCATCGTTCTGGTGTTCGGGCTGGTTCTGGCCATTGCTCGCATGATCCCGGGCAAAGCCGGCGCGCCGGTCAGGTTTCTGGCCGTCGCCTATATCGACCTGATGCGGGCGGTACCGGCCATCATCGTTCTCTACCTGATCGGTTTCGGCCTGCCGCTGACCAATCTGCCGCTGCTGAGCGGGCTCAATGCCGAATGGTTCGCGATCATGGCGCTGTCACTCACTTACAGCGCCTATGTGGCCGAGGTGTACCGCTCCGGCATCGCATCCATCCACCCCTCGCAATGGGCGGCCAGCCGCTCGCTCGGCTTCTCCTATCTGCAGACGCTGCGCTTCTTCATTCTGCCGCAGGCCATGCGTCTGGTCATTCCGCCGATGCTGAGCACCTTCATCGCCCTGCAGAAGGACACTTCGCTGGTCAACGTCATCGGCACGCTCGATGCCTTCAACCAGGCGAAGTTCTACGCGTCGAGCACGTTCAACCTGTCGTCGGTGACGGTGGTGGCCATCCTGTTCGTCATCATCACCATTCCGCAGACCCGCTTTGTCGACTGGATGCTTGAGCGTGGCGCCAGCCGCCGCAAGGGAGCTTGACCATGGCTTTCATCGAACTTTCGGGCATCGAGAAGAGCTATTCCGGCCATCAGGTGCTCAAGGGCATCGACCTCGATGTGGAAAAGCATCAGGTGGTGACGCTGATCGGTGCATCGGGCTCCGGCAAGTCGACGCTGCTGCGCTGCATCAATGCGCTGGAGACGATCGATCGCGGCACCGTTTCTGTGGACGGCGACGTCGTCTCGGGGCCGGGCGTCGATCTCGACCGTCTGCGCCGCAAGGTCGGCATGGTATTCCAGTCGTTCAACCTGTTCCCGCACATGACGGTCGAGGAAAACATCGCCGTCGGTCCGATCCGCCTTCTGGGCGAAGATCGCGGGGCGGCGCTGAAGCGGGCGCGCGAATTGCTGGAACGGGTCAACCTCGCGCACCGCGCCAGCTACTATCCCGACCAGTTGTCCGGCGGCCAGCAGCAGCGCGTCGCCATCGTGCGCGCCATCGCCATGCGGCCGGAAGCGCTGCTTCTGGATGAGATCACCTCCGCGCTCGACCCCGAACTGGTGGCGGAGGTGCTCAACATCGTGCGCGATCTGGCCCGCGATGGGATGACCATGATCCTCGCCACGCATGAAATGCAGTTCGCCCGCGAGGTTTCCGACGTCGTGGTGTTCCTTGAACAGGGTAAGCTTCTGGAAAAGGGGCCGCCCGCGCAGATATTCGGCGAGCCGAAGGAAGAACGCACGCGCGCCTTCCTGAAGCAGATCATCGAGGCGGGACGCCTCTGACGAGGCAGGGGCCGCGCACAGTGCGGCCGCTGCCTTGTCAAGAGCCGGTAGCCGGCGGCTTTGTCTCGACTCGGGGCCCGTTTCATGCCAAGTCCCCGCCATGGCACTGGACATCAAGATCTGCGGGCTGAAGACGGAGGCGGCGCTGGCATCGGCCATCGACGGCGGCGCCAGCCATGTCGGCTTTATTTTTTTCCCAAAAAGCCCCCGCAACGTGACCCCGCAGGAAGCCGGTGAACTGCGCGCACTGGCGCGCGGCAGAGCGAAGGCTGTCGCGGTCACCGTCGATGCCGATGACGCTTTTCTGGATGCCATCGTCGATGCGATGCAACCCGACATGCTCCAGCTTCACGGCTCCGAAAGCCCGGAACGTGTGGCGCAGGTCAAGGTGCGCTATGCGCTGCCTGTGATGAAGGCTTTCGCCATTCACAAGGCGGCGGATCTGGCGCGCATAGCACCCTATCGCGGTATTGCCGAGCGCTTCCTGTTCGATGCAAAGCCGCCGCCAGGCTCCGCGCTTCCGGGCGGAAACGGCGTACGCTTCGACTGGACCATCCTTGCCGGGCTTGACGCTGGTGTCGATTACATGCTTTCCGGCGGGCTCGACGCTGCCAATATCGCAGACGCCCTGCGGCTTGCTAACCCGCCCGGCATCGACATATCGTCAGGCGTCGAAAGTGAGCCCGGCGTCAAGGACACGGCGCTCATCGAAGCCTTTTTCAAGGCGGTTGCAGCCGCGCGCGACGACCGTGCAGCCTGAACCGCAGCCTTTTGCCCGAGGAGATCGGCGATGAACAAGCCGGCCACGCCAAATTCATTCCGCACCGGCCCTGACGAGCAGGGCATGTTCGGCATTTTCGGGGGCCGTTTCGTGGCCGAAACCCTTATGCCGCTGATCCTCGACCTTGAGGAGGAGTGGAACAAGGCCAGAACCGATCCCGAATTCAGGGCCGAGCTTCAGGCGCTTTCCACCTTCTATGCCGGGCGCCCGTCGAAGCTCTATTTTGCCGAGGGTCTGACCCGGCATCTGGGCGGCGCGAAAATCTATCTCAAGCGCGAGGACCTGAACCACACGGGTTCCCACAAGATCAACAACTGTCTTGGCCAGATCCTGCTCGCCCGTCGCATGGGCAAGACCCGCATCATCGCCGAGACGGGTGCCGGCCAGCATGGCGTGGCCTCCGCCACCGTCGCAGCGCGCTTCAACCTGCCCTGCGTCGTCTATATGGGCGCGACCGATGTGGCCCGCCAAAGCCCCAACGTGTTCCGCATGAAGCTTCTGGGCGCCGAAGTGCGGCCGGTGGAATCGGGCCACGGCACGCTCAAGGATGCGATGAACGAAGCCCTTCGCGACTGGGTCACCAATGTCGAAGACACATATTACCTGATCGGCACTGCGGCCGGGCCGCACCCCTATCCGGAGCTGGTGCGCGACTTCCAGTCGGTGATCGGCACGGAAGCGCGCGCGCAGGTGCTGGAACAGGAAGGACGCCTTCCCGATGTGATCATCGCTGCCGTAGGCGGCGGCTCCAACGCCATCGGCCTGTTCCATCCTTTCCTCGATGACAAGGAGGTCCGCATCATCGGCATCGAAGCCGGCGGTCGCGGTCTCGACGGCGTCGAGCATTGCGCGTCGATGAATGCGGGACGCCCCGGCGTGTTGCACGGCAACCGCACCTATCTGATCCAGAACGAGGACGGCCAGATCATCGACGGCCATTCCGTGTCCGCCGGTCTCGACTATCCCGGTGTCGGCCCCGAGCACAGCTGGCTGCGCGACACGGGCCGGGTCGAATATGTGCCGATCCTCGATGACGAGGCGCTGGAGGCGTTCCAGCTCTGCACCCGCACCGAAGGCATCATCCCGGCGCTGGAATCGGCCCATGCCATTGCCCAGGCCGTCAAGATCGCCCCGTCGATGGACAAGGAACAGATTATCATCGTCAACCTGTCCGGACGTGGCGACAAGGACGTGCATACCGTGGCCTCGATGATGGGCATGGAGATCTGAAATGACCGAAACCCGCATCGACCGCCGCATGGCGAAGCTGAAAGAAGAGGGCCGCCCGGCGCTCGTCACCTATTTCATGGGCGGCGACCCCGACTATGACACCTCCCTGTCGATCATGAAGGCGCTTGCCCGGTCGGGGGCCGACATCATCGAACTCGGCATGCCGTTTTCCGATCCGATGGCCGATGGTCCCGCCATTCAGGCGGCAGGTCTGCGTTCGCTGAAGGGCGGGCAGACGCTGGTGCGCACTTTGCAGATGGCAGCCGATTTTCGCAAAGATGACAATGAGACGCCGATCGTGCTGATGGGCTACTACAATCCCATCTACATCTACGGTGTGGACCGCTTCCTGGCCGATGCGAAGGCATCCGGCATCGATGGTCTGATCGTGGTCGATCTGCCACCGGAAATGGACGAGGAACTGTGCGTTCCGGCGCTGAAGGCAGGCATCAACTTCATCCGCCTCGCTACGCCGACGACAGATGAAAAGCGCCTGCCGAAGGTTCTGCAAAACACCTCCGGCTTCGTCTACTACGTGTCGATGACCGGCATTACGGGCTCCGCTCTGGCCGACACCGGCAAGGTTTCCGAGGCGGTGAAGCGCATTAAGCAGCACACTGATCTGCCGGTGTGCGTCGGCTTCGGCGTCAAGACGGCCGGGCAGGCCCGCACCATAGGCGCCTCGGCTGACGGCGTCGTGGTCGGTACGGCCATCGTCAATGCGGTTGCTAATGTTCTGGGCGCCGATGGCAAGCGCACCGCCGATCCGGCCGAGGCGGTTGCAACGCTGGTTTCCGGTCTTGCACAGGGCGTGCGTCAGGCCCGCCTTGCTGCTGCCGAATAGTTGCCCTAACCCAAACAGAATCAAGTCGCGGTCAGGAGCCGAACGATGAACTGGATCACCAACTACGTCCGCCCGAAGATCAATTCGATGCTCGGACGGCGCGAAATGCCCGAGAACCTCTGGATCAAGGATCCGGAGTCGGGCGAGATGGTCTTCCACAAGGATTTGGAAGAGAACCAGTTCGTAATCCCGGCTTCCGGCTATCACATGAAGATCGCCGCGAAGGAGCGGCTGAAGTTCTTCTTCGATGGAGGCAGCTATGAGGTTCTGGAAAACCCCAAAGTCGTTCAGGATCCGCTGAAGTTCCGTGACGAGAAGCGCTATGTCGACCGCCTGAAGGACGCCAAGGCCAAGACCGGTATGGACGACGCCATCCTGAGCGCGACCGGCCAGATCGACGGCCTTCCGGTCGTCGCGTCAGTTCAGGATTTCGCCTTCATGGGCGGTTCGCTCGGCCTTGCCGCCGGGGAGGCGATCATCCACGCTTTCGACACGGCACGCCAGAGCCGCAAGCCGATGGTGCTTTTCGCTGCCTCGGGCGGCGCGCGCATGCAGGAAGGCATCCTGTCGCTGATGCAGCTTGCCCGCAGCACCGTGGCTGTGGACCGCTTCAAGGAGGCCGGTTTGCCCTATATCGTGGTGCTGACCAACCCGACCACGGGCGGCGTCACCGCTTCTTACGCCATGCTGGGTGATGTGCATATTGCCGAGCCCGGCGCTTTGATCGGCTTTGCCGGACCGCGCGTCATCGAGCAGACGATCCGCGAAAAGCTGCCTGAAGGCTTCCAGCGCGCCGAATACCTGATGGAGCACGGCATGGTGGACATGGTGGTGTCGCGTCTGGAGATGAAGAAGACGGTCGCCAACCTGCTCAAGCTGCTGCTCAAGAAGCCGGAAACGCATCAGGAGCAGGTTGCCGACATGCCGCCGCCCGCTCCGGTTGCCCCGGAAGCGCGGCCGCAAGCCTGATCGCGCGGCATGAACACGCTTTCCGCCGAGCGCGAGATCGAACATCTGATGACGCTGCATCCGAAAGGTTTCGACCTTTCGCTGGATCGGGTGTCACGGCTGCTCGACAAACTGGGCAATCCGCAGGATCACATGCCGCCGGCGATCCATATCGCCGGCACCAATGGCAAGGGCTCCTGCGCCGCATTCACCCGCGCCATTCTCGAAGCGCAGGGCCTGCTCGTTCACACCCACACCTCGCCGCACCTCGTCAACTGGCATGAGCGTTACCGCATCGCCGCTGATGGCGGCAGCAGGCTGGTCGACGATGCCACGCTGGCCGAGGCGATAGCGCGCGTGGCGAAGGCCAATGACGGACAGCAGATCACCGTGTTCGAGATTCTGTCGGCGGTCGGGTTCTTGCTGTTTTCCGAGCATCCTGCCGACGTGGTCGTCATGGAGGTCGGCCTTGGCGGGCGTTTCGACGCCACCAACGTCATTGCACGGCCTGCCGCCTCGGTGATCATGCCAGTTTCCATGGATCATGAGGCCTATCTCGGCGACCGGGTCGAACTGATCGCTGCCGAAAAGGCCGGCATCATCAAGCAGGGCTGCCCGGTCGTGATCGGCTCCCAGCCGCATGAGGCTGCCCTTGAGGTGCTTGCCGACACCGCCGCGCGTCTCGGCTGCCCGACCCATATCTATGGTCAGGACTTTTTTGCCTTCGCGGAACATGGCCGCATGGTCTATCAGGATCAGGATGGCCTGATGGATATTTCCCTGCCGCGCATGACCGGCCGCCACCAGCTCGCCAACGCATCGGCTGCCATTGCGGCGGTCAAGGCCGCCGGTTTCGATCCGCGCGAAAACGCCATCGACCGCGCCATGACGACGGCCTCGTGGCCGGGCCGCATGCAGAAGCTGCCGCATGGCAAGCTGATGGAGCTGGCGCCTGCCGGAGCCGAAATCTGGGTGGATGGCGGCCACAATCCCGGCGCCGGCATCGTCATTTCAGAAGCGCTGGCGGAACTCGAACAGAAGGACCCGCGGCCGTTGTTCATGATCGCCGGCATGATCAACACCAAGGATCAGAGCGGTTATTTCCACGCGTTCAACGGTCTGGTGAAGCATGTCTACACCGTGCCGGTGGATTTCAGCGATGCCAGCGTGGGCAATGACGAACTGGCCGTGCGCGCCAGTGCGGCAGGCCTGTCGGCTGAACCGGTCAGCTCGGTGGCAAATGCGCTGATGCTGCTGCGTGACAACTGGCAGGAGACAGATGTGCCGCCGCGCATCCTCATCGGCGGTTCGCTCTATCTTGTTGGTGCCGTTCTGGCTGAAAACGGAACCCCGCCGACCTGAAGCATCCTTTCGGGCCGGTGCTGATCGGCCATCCAGCCTGCCATAAAAAAGCCCGGCACAATGGCCGGGCTTTTTGTTTGGTATCCGCTTCGGATCAGGCGACGGCGCCGTTGATCCACTGCGACAGGGCGGTCTTGGGGGCTGCGCCAACCTTGGTATCGGCAACCTGACCATCCTTGAAGATCATCAGGGTCGGAATGGAGCGCACGCCGAACTGGGCGGCAAGCTCCGGGTTCTCGTCGATGTTCAGCTTCGCGATCTTGACCTTGCCGCCAAGCTCGTTGGAAATCTCTTCCAGCGACGGGCCGATCATCTTGCACGGGCCGCACCATTCAGCCCAGAAATCCACCACGACGGGTTCCTTGGCGTCGAGCACGTCCGACTGGAAGTTGCCGTTGTCGACCTTAACGGTTGCCATGCGAAAGTCCTTTCGGTTGTTCAGCTCAACGATATGTGGCGGTGGAACCGGCCAAATTCAAGCGAGTTCAAATTCAGGCAGGTCTTGTGTCACGATAGGGTGAGTCGGGCAAGGGCGGCATCCATGGCGTCACCCGGCAGTTCGATGAGGCGCGGCGCTTCGGTAAACAGCAGGGCGGCCGCGATTTCCCGCCCCGGATAAAGCGGCTTCAGCAGTTCCCGATAGAGGCCGAGCTGTAAGACATAAGCCTCCGGCACCTGCGCCAGCGTGGCGGGCGGCGGGCGGTTTGTCTTGTAATCGACGATCAGTACCCGCTCGTCCGTCACCGCCAGCCGGTCGATCTTGCCCGATACGGAGCGCTGCCTGCCCTTCACCTTCAGGCTCCCCATGAGGGCGATCTCGGCGCGGGAGCCTTGGGCGAAGATGGGAGCAAAGCGTGCATCGCCGAGCACATCGAGCACCGCTCCGAGCACGCGCTCGCGCTCGGATTGCGGCCAGTCGGCGCCCGCGCGCGCCAGATAGCGCCGGCCGGCCTCCTCCCGCTCGTCGTCAGCAATGCCGGGCAGCATCTGCAACAGCTTGTGGGTGGCGAGGCCGCGCGCGATGGCCAGCGAAGGCTCATCACTCGCTTCCAGCACCGGCGAGCGCGGATCGGGAAGCGGCTCGATCCCGTCCTCTCCGATCAGCGCCGAAGCACCGGAGGGCGAGAGCGGGCGCGGCAGTTCCTCATCGTCGTCCAGACGGTCGAACAGCGTGGCGGGCAGGGGTGTGAAGCTGGTTCCTGCGGTTTCAGTATCGGCTTGTGCGGAAGACAGAGGCGGCAGGCCGGTGGCGTGGAAGCGATGTACGGGGTCGCCGGTGACGGGATGCGCCAGTTCACGCGTCTCAGGCGCCGTTGCCAGCGCGCGGGAAACGATCCGGTGCCAGGTTCCGTCGCCGGGCTCGCGCTTGCCGTGATAGCCGGCGACGATCAGCCGGTCCTCGGCGCGCGTCATGGCGACATAGAGCAGGCGGCGATACTCGTCGTCGGCCAGTTGCTTGGCCGTCTCGGCCGCGCCGCGCGAGACGGCGTTGGCGATTTCGGCATGAGAGCGCCACAGATAGCCACGGCCGCGCCAGTGTCGGCCCGAGCTTTCAAACGGCATCAGGCGCGGCAGATGCTGATCGCTGAAGGCGCGCGCGCCGCCGTCGATGAGAAACACCACCGGCGCTTCGAGGCCCTTGGAAGCATGCACGGTCATGATGCGCACCTCGTTGCGGCTCTGGTCCATCTCCCGCTTCACTTCGGGGCCGGCGTTTTCCAGCGTGGAGAGGAATGAATCGAGACCGGGCAGCCCGGTGCGCTCTTCTGCGAGGCAGAAGTTCAGGAACTCGTCCAGTATGTCGCCGGCTTCGGGGCCGAGACGTGCGATCATGTTGCGGCGCACCCCATCGCGCGCCAGAATGCCGGCATAGAACTCGAAGACCGGCTTGAAGGCGGCCTCGCTCGCCCAGCGATCAAGGGTTTCTGCGATGGCGGCAAGCGGCTTGTCCGTCTCTGCCAGACGGCGCAGCGACTGGATCAGCGAGATGCTGCGCTCCCGCCCCGCCGCGAGATCGAACAGGCGCTGCTCGGGCAGGTCGAAGATCGGCGAGCGCAGCACGGCCGCAAGCGACAGGTCATCCTGCGGCTGGACGAGGAAGCGGCCAAGTGCTGCCAGATCCTTCACGGCGATGTGGCCGGGCAGGCTGAGCCTGTCCGCGCCTGCCACCGGCACGCCCTTTTCCTTCAGGCTCTTCGACAGCGCATGGATGAAGCGGTCGCGCTTGCGCACCAGCACCAGAACATCGCCGGCGCGCAGCGGGCGCCCCTTGCCTTCGAGGATTTCGCCCTTGTCCAGCCAACTCTTGATGGTGGCGGCGACATGCTCGGCCACGCGCACGGCGGGCGCGCTGGCGTGGTTGACCGGCAGTGTCCAGTCGTCCGGTTCCTCGACCTGATCGGCGCCCAGCGTCGGCCACACTTCCACATACCCCGGCGCATCGTTGCGGATCGCCTTGTGGTCGAGCGGGTCGGGATCGTGGCTGATGCCGCGCCGCACCTCGTCGTCGGAGAACACGCGATCCACCGCGCGCAGCACGTCCTCGCTGGAACGGAAGGAAAAGGTGAGTTTCAGATCGGCAAACTGTCGCCCGGCATCGCGCACCCGAATTGCAAACTCGTCCTTGCTTTCGGCGAAGGAATTCGGTGCCGCGCCCTGGAAGGAGTAGATCGACTGCTTCTCGTCGCCCACGGCGAACACGGTGCGCAAGGTGTCGTCGCGGGCGCTCTCGCCGGAGAAGAATTCTTCGGCGAGTTTCTTCACCACGTCCCATTGTTCGGGGCTGGTGTCCTGTGCCTCGTCGAGCAAAATGTGGTCGATGCCCTGATCGAGCTTGTACTGCACCCATGCACCGGCTTCCGGGCGCTTGAGCAGCTTGACGGTGCGGGTGATCAAGTCGTTGAAGTCGAGCAGGCCGCGCGCGCGTTTCAGCTCCTCATAGCGGCGGATCAGCCAGTCGGCGATCGTGAGCGCTGAGGTGGTGCCTTTCACCATGCGGTAGAGCGCAAGCCGATCGCACGCGGCGATGATCGCATCTGTGGCGGCGAGATACCGCTCTGCCAGATCGGGCATCGCGCCGAGCAGCGCCTTGGAAAACAGCCAGTCCGGCTTGTAGGCGTCGCCCTTGCCGCTGAGAAAGGATTTCTGCAAACCCGCAAGGCGCAGCATCGGGTCGGGCTCGGCGAAGGCGATCAGCGCATCGTCCACAAGCGAGCCGCGTGCGCGGTTTGCGCCGAGTTGCAAGGAGAGCGTGTCGAGCGTCGCCATATAGGACGGCTCGAAACCGTGCACGGGCCAGATCGCTTCGGCAATAGCGGCCTCATCGTCATCGGCGCTGAAGCCGAATTCCGAAAACAGCGGTGCGAAGCCTTCCGCGGTGCCGCCGATCCTGCCGAGAAATTCGCGCAGCGCTTCGCGCTTGCCCACGATCTCGGAAAGCAGCGTGTCGAGCCCGGTCTCGCCACCGCGCGCAAGCACGGTGGCGAAGGCTTCCGTGAGGTCCGTGGCCGCACCGCCCACCGCGCCGGCGATCATGTCGCGGCGCGCGGCGGCGACCGGCGCCTGTTCCATCTGCGTGTCGACCATCTGGAAATGGGCGACGATATTCGCTTCCAGCGGAAACTGGTGCAGCACCGCCTCGCAGAAGGCGTGAATGGTCTGGATCTTCAGCCCGCCAGGCGTCTCCAGCGCCTCGGCGAACAGGCGGCGCGCCCGCTGCAAGGTCGCAGCATCCGGGCGGCGCCCGTCCATGGCCTCGATCCGCTTCGCAAGCTCGGCCTCGTCGAGCGCCGTCCATTCCGACAGCGTGGAAAAGACGCGGTTCGACATGTTGGCGGCCGCCGCGCGCGTATAGGTCAGGCACAGGATTTTCGACGGTTCGGTGCCGCGCAGCAGAAGCCGGATGACGCGCTGGGCCAGCACATGCGTCTTGCCGGAGCCGGCATTTGCCGACACCCACGCCGAATTGGCGGGGTCGGAGGCGCGCGCCTGTGCGAGCGCGGTGTCGGTGGGGATCGGATACTTCATTCCTCTCCCCCTTCACCCGCACCGTCGCCGCCGGCGGACCATTCCAGCACGCGCGCCAGATGGTCGTAATCGCCATCCGTCTCGCCCTCGCGGAAGGGCAGCGCGCGCGACAAATAGCCGGTGGCCGGGTTGGCGTAATGGTAGAGCAGCTTTTCCAGCCGCGCCCATGCATCCTCGCCAAGCTCCGTGCCGGAGCGGATCCCCTTGCCGTGCCTGAGGATCGACTCCTGCTCCACCTCGCCATTGGCGCGCAGGCGGATGAAGGCAAGGTCCGCCGGTTCCCGGCTGCCCAGATCGCGGAACGAACCGCGCCTGAGCAGAGCGGCTTCCAGCGCGAGCTGTGGTGCCAGCAATGTGTGCGCCTGTACCTTGGAGGGCGAAGAGCCCGTCTTGTAGTCGAGAATGTCGGCCATGTTGCCGGTGAGCAAGTCGACCCGGTCGGCATAGCCGGACAGCGTCACGCCGGTGCCGCCGACGACCGTTTTCTCGGCCCGCGCCTCGGCATGGCGTGACTGCACGTCGGAGCGGCCGCGCTCCCATGCGAGGATGTTGGCGGCCAATGTCTCGAAGCGCGGCCACCATACGGCTTCGACATCTTCCGGCAGTTCGGCATTGGCGAAGCAGTCGCGGCCCGCCTGCAACAGTTTCTCCAGCGCGTCCGGGGCAGACGGATCGGCCTGCATGGAGAAGCGGTGCAGTATGTCGTGGAACAGCGTGCCGCGCTCGGCAGCGCCCGGATCGCGGATCACCGGATCGAGCGCCTGAAGGCCGAGGATGCGACGGGCATAGATGGCATAGGGATCGCGCCGCAGCGTCTCGATTTCCGTGACGGAAAAATGCTTTGGACGCATAGCGACGGGCGGCGCGGGGCAGGGGCGCGGTGCGAAGTCGACGCGCGGTGCGTCATCCAGCGTGCGCGCCCATGAAAGCAGTTGCTCGCCGCGTCGGCGCATGACGGCGGCATGGTCCTTGCCGGTGAAGGTGAGCAGGCGTTGCAGCCAGCGTGACGGAACGGCAGGTGCATCGCCGGAGCGCAGCGCGCGCGCCAGCACCACCTTCTGCGTGCCCATCGCCATCTGGAAATCATGCGCCGCAAGGCCTATGCGCCGCTCCGGCGGTTCGAGATCGAGCCCGCCCTTCATCAGCCGCGACATGAAGCGGTCGCTCTCCGGCTTGCGCGGCCACACGCCTTCGTTGAGCCCGCCGACGACAAGTGTGTCGACATGCTGGAGCCGCGCCTCCAGCGCGCCCCAGATGGCGATGGCCCGGTCTGTGCCCTGTCGCGGCTTTACCGTTTCGGGCGCGAGCAGGGCATCGAGCACGTCCGGCCATTCGTCGGCGCCGAAGGTGAAGGGCGAGTGAGCCGCCACCAGATCGCGCAGGACCTGTGCCAGCTTGTGGCCTGGATCGCCGGCATAGAGCGCTGTGACGCTGCCATCGGCCTGACGGCCCAGCGCTTCCAGTACCTGTGTGCTTGCCTGCGCGAAATCGGGAACGCCGAGGTCGGTGCGGCCGCGCAGTTCGAGCAGGGGGCCGAGCGCGTCGACAAGTCTGGCGGCAACACCAATCGCCTCCTCGATGCGCCTTGCCGGAAAGCGCGCGAACCAGAACGGCTCGCGCCCGCCGTCGCCGGGGTCGGTAAGCCGCCGCTCGAAGAGGTCGGGCAGGGCGGCGATGTCGGGGCGTCCGGTGCCTCCGCGCAGCGCGGCCAGCTCGATCAGTTCGGCTGCGTGGCGCACCGGCGCGCGCTCCATTCCAAGCGACAGCAGCGGGTGCTTGACCAGCGCCAGCAAAGGCAGCGGATCGCCGGGGCGGAAGGCGGCTTGCGCTGCAAGGCGCAACAGCGCGGCAGGTGGTGTGTTGGCGAGCGGCGTGCCGCCGGAATCGTCTGCGGTGACGCCAAAGCGTAGCAGTTCGGCTGAGACGCGCCGGGCCAGCGCCCTGTCGCCCGTCACCAGCGCTGCGCGCTTGCCGGGTGCGCTCACGGCATAGCGCAGCGCCACCGCAATGGCGGTTGCCTCGTCGCGCTCGTTCGGCGCTTCCAGCACGCTCACGTCTTCAAGGGCGGCCGTCATGTCGGCATCGCCGAAGCATGCGCGCATCTGCAGCCACAACTCGGTCGTATCGGCTGGGCGCAGCGCTTCGCTGACGATGGCGTTGCGCAGGTCAAGCGCGGAGGAAGGCGTTCCGAGCGGCGCGATCTCGTCGCGGGCGACGCCGATCTTGTTCGCCAGCTTGATCAGGCCGTATTGCGGATGGCCGAGCAGCGCGGGGCGCGCGTCCGGCGCCGAGATGGCGGCGAGCGAGGGTGCATCGAGCGTTGCATCGAGCCCCGGCAGAACCACCGCGCCGTTCGGCAGGTGAGCGATTGTCTTCAGCAGTTCAGCCGTGGCGGGGATCGAGCCGGTCGAACCGGCGGCGATCACGGGACCTGCGGGCGGTTTGCGCTGAAGGCGTTCCGTCTCGAAGCGGATCAGCGCACTGCGATGTGCCGCCGGATTGGAGCGATCGCGCTCGGCGAGGATCAGCGGCCAGTGCTGGCTGGCGATGCCGAGGAAATCCAGCGTCACCTGCCACCAACCGGCAAGATTGCCGGTGACCAGCCCGGCGAGCTTTGCCCAGTCGGAACCCTCAGTTTCCACCTCGTCCATCAGGTCGGCCAGATCGCGCGCCAGCCAGATGGCGTCGGCGGCGGAGGCCGGCACCATGATCTCTTCCGCGAAACGCGCGGCCACCTCGGCCGGCAGCCGCTGTTTCCACGCCCGCACCAGAACGGCGAGCAGCAGCAGGCGTTCGGTCGAGGCGATGGGCGGGGCAAGGTCGAGTGCAGCGGGATTTTCGGGCGCATCCGTCTCGAACAGCGCCTCGTCCTCATCGAATTCGCCAAGCGGCCGCACGGTCGGCAGGATGGCGGCGCGGCCGCCCATCAGCTCCATGAACTCGGTGCGCAGGGCGCGCGCGGCGCGTCGCGTCGGCACATAGATGGTGACGTCGGCGAGCGCCAGCGGATCGCCGTCGAAGCGGAAACCCGGAACCAGTTCGCCCGACAGCAGCGCCGAGGCCAGTGTCGGCAGGAAGGGCGCTCCGGGCGGGATCGAAAGAACGCGCGGCGCGCTGCTCATGCCGCACCGGCCGGAACTTGCCGCAGCGCTTCCTCCGCCGGGGCGATGGCATCCGGCGTGCCGACGGTGATCCAGTGGCCGTTCATGGCCACACCGAACAGGCGGCCTGCGGCAATGGCGCGGTCGAAGTAGAGGTTGAGCGAATGCGGTTCCGCGTCCGCCCCTTCGAAGATACGCGGATGGACGATGCCCGCACCGCCATAGATCAGCCCCTCGGGGTGATTGCGTCCGCGCACCAGCCGGCCGTCGTCGGCAAGCAGGAAATCGGTCGAACCGCTGTGGCCGGTGGAATCCGCCGGATTGGCGAGCATGAGCAATATGTCCATGCGCGCATCGTCCCACGTCGCGGCCAGCCGCTCAAGCTCCGGCGTGCCGCGTTCGATCCAGAAGGTGTCGGCATTGAGAATGTAGAACGGATCCGGCCCCAGTTCCGGCAGCGCCCGCACGATGCCGCCGGCGCTGTCGAGCAACCTGTCGCTCTCGTCGGAAATGACGATGCGGGGTTTCGTGTATCCGGCGACATGGGTGGCGATCATGAAGCCCAGATGATGGACATTGACCACGGCCTTATCCACGCCGGTCCCGGCCAGCGCATCCAGCCCGCGATCGAGCAGGGTGCGGCCGGCTATCTCCACCAGCGGCTTCGGCAGCGTGTCGGTGATCGGGCGCATGCGCGTGCCGAGCCCTGCGGCGAGCACCATCGCTGTCTTCGGGCCTGTCAAAGTTCCCGCTCCTCAAGAAAACCCTGTTCCTCGTAGAAGGCGTGCATCGGGGCAAGCGCCGGGTGGGCGAGCGCGCGGCGCAGATAATCGCGGATGCGCGGCAGGTGTTTCAGATAGCCGGGCTTGCCGTCGCGGCGATGCAGGCGCACGAAGATGCCGAGGATTTTCGAGTTCCGCTGCGCCGCCATCAGCGCGTAGGCTTCCAGAAAGGCGGTCTCGTCGAAAGGTCCGGCCGCGCGGCGGCGGGCAAGATAGGCATCCACCGTCGCCTGTTCGATGTCGCGCGGCACGGTGGCGCGGGCATCCATGGCGAGCGAGGCGAGATCGTAGGCCGTCGGGCCTACAAGCGCATCCTGAAAATCGATGATGCCCAGCCGGTCGTGGCCGCTGCGCTCCGCCCGCCAGATCAGGTTCGGCGAGTGATAATCGCGCTGCATCAGCGTGGGCTCAAAACCTTCGATGCGGTCGAGCGCGGCGTTCCATTCCCGCCGGTAGCGGGCGCGCAGCGCATCGTCCGCCGGCTTGCCGCTCACAGCCGGAACGTACCAGTCGACCAGAAGATCGGCCTCGATCAGCATGGCGTCCCGGTCGAAGGGCGGCACGTCGTAGACAATGCCGGGCGCGATTTCGATATGAGGAGACCATGGACGGCCATGCATGTCGGCCAGCAGTTCGGCGGCAGCGACATAGCGTTCCGCGATGGGATTGCGCGCGTCATCCAGCACGCCCGTGCTGCCCAGATGCTCGATCAGCAGGAAACCATTGTCGAGATCCTGCGCATAAATCTCCGGGGCGCAGATGCCGGCTTCACGCAGCACCTTGTCGATGGCGACGAAGGCCGCGACGGTCTTTGAGGTATGGGCGATCTCGGCATAGGGCTTGCCGTCGCGCACCGGCGGACCCATCACCAGCGTCGGCGAGTTCATCAGAATGCGATCCGCTTCGCCTGCAAGGCGTACCGTCTCGTAGGAGCGCGCCGAGGCATCGCCTGTGAGATGGCGGCGCTGGGCGCTGCCCCAGCCGGCGCCTGTCAGGAAGGCGCGCATGGCGAGCGAGCGTCCGATGCGCGCCATCGCCTCGCCGGTGCCGGAGATGCGGGCGCGACGGCCTTCGCCCTCGTGGATGAGCTCGACCGTCAGCGCACTTGCCGGCAGGCGGCTGCCGGCGCGTTCGGGCCACTCCACCAGAGCCACGCCTCCGGCAAAGGCGTCCTCGAAACCAAGTTCGTCCAGCTCGTCCTCATGGCCGAGGCGATAGAGATCGAAATGGTGGACGGGAAAGCGCGTCTCGTAACTCTGCACCAGCGTGAAGGTGGGGCTCGGCACTTCGAGGGTGGCATCGTCGGCAAGGGCGCGGATCAGGGCCCGCGCCAGCGTGGATTTTCCGGCGCCGAGATCGCCATGCAGGGCCAGAACGTCACCCGGCCGCACGGCCATGGCGAGGTCCTCGCCGAGCCGTTGTGTCGCCGCCTCATCGCCGAGCGCCACCTCGATAGGGGAGGCTTCCATGTGGGGAGCTACTCCGCCGCGTTGCGCATATCTGCCGGCGTAGCCGGGAAGATGCACACGACCGTGGTTCCCTGTCCGGAGCCGGTCTCGATGCGCACTTCGCCGCCATGCAGTTCGACGAAGCTTTTGACGATGGAAAGGCCAAGGCCCGCCCCGCGCCTGCGCCCGCCATTGACGCGCGATTCGAAGCGGTGGAACACCAGATCCAGCACGTCGGGCGGCATGCCCGGCCCGTCATCATGCACGGAGAATTCGACGCCGTCCGGCAACTGCCGGCAGGTCAGGCGCACCGTGCTGCCTTCGGGCGCATAGTTGGCGGCATTGGTGAGCAGATTGTAGAGGATCTGCCGCACCCGTACCTCGTCGCCCTTGAGCGTCTGCGGTGCGGCGGAGGCGTCGACCGAGAGCCTGATAGCGTGTTCCTGCAGCCGTTCGGAAACCAGTTCTGCGGCGGCCGTAATGGCGTTGTTGACGTCGACCTCGGTGATGTCGAGCTGCATGATGCCTGCGTCGACGGTGGCGAGGTCGAGGATATCGTTGACGATGGTGAGCAGCACCGACGACGACGAGCCGATATGCTCCAGATATTCGCGCTGGCGCGGCGACAGCGGTCCGGTGGCCGGCAGCGACAGCAGTTCGGTGAAGCCGATGATGTTGGTGAGCGGCGAGCGCAGCTCATAGGAAACGTGCTGCACGAACTCGTTCTTGATCTGGTCGGACTTCAGCAGGGCTTCGTTCTTTTCCTTCAGCGCCCGTTCGACATTGACGCTGTCGGTCACGTCCACGAAGGTCGTCATCACCTGTCCGTTGGGCAGATGGATGACGGCGTAGCGCAACACGCTGCCCGCGTTCAGTTCCACCAGACCATGCCAGTTGGTGCGCTCTTCGTCGAAGCCGGTGATGGCTGCAACGAAACCGCCCCATGGGCTGTCCTTCGCCCGGCTGTCGCAAACCGCGCGGACCGAAGCGACATGGACATTCGGCGCGACAAGGCTTTCCTCAAGTCCCCACAGCGCGGCAAAAGCCGGGTTGGAAAGGCGTAGCCGCCCGTCCGGGCCGAACACGGCAACGCCCTCGGCCAGATTGTCGAGCGTCTCGCCCTGTACGCGCACCGCGGTCTGGTAACGGCTTTCGAGGTCGATCTTCTCGGTCAGGTTTTCGAACAGCCAGGTCACGCCGCCCTTGGGCTGTGGGTTGGCGACGACGCGAATGGTCTTGCCGTCCGGCAGGTGCCACCAGTGCTCCTGCGTTTCGACCGCCCGATAGGCGCCGAGCAGGTTTTCCTTCCAGCGCCGCCATTCCGGCTGTTCGGCGATCTTGCCTTCGCTGCGCAGCCGGTCGAGCAGCAGGGCGTTGTCGGGCGCACTGTTGAGGAACGGAATATCGAGCGACCACAGCTTCTGGAAAGCCTGATTGAAGAAGCGCAGTTTCTGTTCGGTGTCGAAGATCGCGACAGCGGTGTTGAGATGATCGAGCGTGTCAGAGTGGTTGCGCACGGTGCGCTCGAACTCCTCGCGCATCGTTTCCACCGCGCTCACGTCGCAGGCAATGCCGGCAGAGCCTTTTGTGCCGCTGTAGTCCGTTACCGTGAACTGGCGCCGGTCGCCCTGGATGACGGTGGACATGGTTTGCGCGAACACCGGATGCGTGCGGTGCTGATCGGCAATCGCCGCGCGGGCGCCGTCGCCCAGCAATTCGCGGCCTTCACGGATCGCATCTTCATCCGCCGAAGCCTCAACGGCGGCGGCATAGGCGCGGTTGATCCATTTCAGCCGGCCGTTTTCATCACGCAGCCATACCGGCATTTCGAGTGCATTGAGCAGGTTGATGAGCGTTTCGTGGTCGCCGACAAGCCGCTCGTTTTCCAGCTTCAGCCGTGCATGGGCGCGCTGGATGTCCGAAAGGGAGAGGAACCGCACCAGCGTGTGCGATGGCCCCTTGCGGCCCTGAATTTCGAGGGTCGCGCCCCCATGTGTTTCAGCGACGACGTCGAAAGGCGTGCCTTTTTCGCGCAGGCTCGCGATGCCGCGTTCGAGCGCTGCGGCGGAACGCGGCGCCAGCCAGCGTCCGAAAGCCAGAAAAGGCGCGCGGTCCTCCGGGGCACCGGCCTCCAGCGGAAGCGAGCCGACCAGTTCGGGCTTCTGGTTGTCGCCGGACCACAAGATGACGCGCTGGTCGCGCAGATTGAGGATGGCGTCCGAGCGCTGCAGGGCTGCGTTGACATCGGCGATGCGGGCGCGAAGCTTCGCGTTCTCCGCTGCGGTGCGCTGGCGCTCGCGGATAAGCACGATCGCGGAAATAAGTGCAGCGCCCATCACGCCGACCGACAGCGCAAGCTGGATCACGTCGGACGTGCCTATGGGCATGGCCGCGCGCGTCGCGGTCTGTGCGCCGGCGCTCAGAGACGTCAGGGGAAGGACAAGCGCCGAGGAGGCAAGAAGACGGCAGGGCATGAGCCCGGCGCGCAGCCGCCAACGAAATGACGGGCGTTTCCCGTCGCGGAAATCGTCGTGGCCGCCGGCAACGGCCTTTCCCGCATGAAGCGGGTTTTCCCCCGGCATGTCGTGGTCCTCTCCGCCGCCCTTTGTAAAGGACGCCCAGCCGGCAAACCCCGGTTCCGAACCCCTGTCCGGCTGAAGCGTCGCGAATCACCCCACAATACCGCCTCGCCGAATCTGCGTGAAGCAGCCCGGGCGCAAAAATAAAACCGGGCGGAAAGTCAACCGCCCGGCTCTATATCTGGTGGTAATTTCAGTTATGGTTAATAGCGGTAGTGTTCCGGCTTGAACGGACCCTGCGGCGTGACGCCGATATAGGAAGCCTGTTCTTCGGAAAGCGTGGTCAGCTTCGCGCCGAGCTTGTCGAGATGCAGGCGCGCGACCTTCTCATCGAGATGCTTGGGCAGCACATAGACTTCGTTCTTGTACTCACCGCCCTTGGTGTAAAGCTCGATCTGGGCAAGCACCTGATTGGTGAAGGAAGCGGACATGACGAAGCTCGGATGGCCGGTGGCGTTGCCGAGATTGAGGAGGCGGCCTTCGGACAGCAGGATCATGCGCTTGCCGTCCGGGAAGGTGATCATGTCCACCTGCGGCTTCACGTTGGTCCACTGCAGGTTGCGCAGGGCGGCGACCTGAATCTCGTTGTCGAAGTGGCCGATATTGCCGACGATGACCATGTCCTTCATCTCGCGCATGTGGTCGAGGCGGATGACGTCCTTGTTGCCGGTGGTGGTGATGATGATGTCGGCGTTGGGGGCTGCGTCTTCCAGCGTCACCACCTCGTAGCCGTCCATGGCTGCCTGCAGCGCGCAGATCGGGTCGACTTCGGTGACCTTGACGCGTGCGCCGGCGCCGGAAAGCGAAGCGGCTGAACCCTTGCCCACATCACCATAACCGCAGACCACGGCAACCTTGCCGGCCATCATCACGTCGGTGCCACGGCGAATGCCGTCGACCAGCGATTCCTTGCAGCCATACTTGTTGTCGAACTTGGACTTGGTGACCGAGTCGTTGACGTTGATGGCGGGGAAGGGCAGCAGGCCCTTCTTCTGGAGCTGGTAGAGGCGGTTGACGCCGGTGGTGGTTTCTTCCGAAACGCCGCGGATCGCCTCGCGCTGCTTCGTGAAGAAGCCGGGCGTCGCCGCCATGCGCTTTTTGATCTGGGCGAAGAGGATTTCCTCTTCCTCGCTGCCGGGGTTGGTCAGCACGTCCTCGCCGGCTTCGGCGCGCGCGCCGAGCAGGATGTACATGGTGGCATCGCCGCCATCGTCGAGGATCATGTTGGAGGGCTGGCCGTCATCCCACTGGAAAATGCGGTCGGTGTATTGCCAGTAGTCCTCCAGCGTCTCGCCCTTGATCGCGAACACGGGAACGCCGGACGCGGCGATCGCGGCGGCGGCATGGTCCTGCGTGGAGAAGATGTTGCAGGAAGCCCAGCGCACCTGCGCGCCAAGCGCGCTCAGCGTCTCGATCAGCACCGCGGTCTGGATGGTCATGTGCAGCGAGCCGGTGATGCGCGCGCCCTTCAGCGGCTGGCTCGGGCCAAACTCCTCGCGGCAGGCCATCAGGCCGGGCATTTCCGTTTCCGCGATCTCGATCTCCTTGCGGCCCCAGTCGGCAAGCGAGATGTCGGCGACCACATAGTCCTTGTTAGCTGTCATGATGGCACTCCGGTGGGAATCTGTTGGCGGGCCGCCCTGCCACGGACATGGCGAATGGCGCAAAGCTGCTGGGCTGACTAGCAGATCACGGCAGATACGACAACGGATATAAGGAAATCTTTATCTGTAGATGTGTCCGGCCGCTTCTGGTGCGCGGCCAATAGCTGAAGACGGCGGCATCCGCCGTCCCTGCACCAGCCTCCCCGAAAATCGCGAAGGCTGACCGGTTTTCGTGGCAGATCGCCGGTTCAGGCAGCGCTGCTTTGCTGGGATGTTGCGTGTTCGGTGAGCCTGCGCCGTGCATCGTCCATTGCGGCACCGAGATCTGCGATGGCCTCATCGAGCAGGGCGCGCTGCTTCTGGAGCCGTGCCATCTGCTTCTCCGACTTTTCCAGCGTCACTTTCAGCTGCCGGGCATTGGAGCCCGTCGGATCGTAAAGATCCATCATCTGCTTCACGTCGCGCAGGGAGAAACCGACCTTGCGGCCGAGCAGGATGAGCTTCAGCCGCGCCTTGTCGCGATGCGTGTAAAGCCGGGTGGTGCCGTCACGCTGCGGATTGATGAGCCCCTTGTCCTCGTAAAAACGCAGCGTGCGCAGCGTTATGCCGAAATGCTTGGCCATCTCGCCAATGCGGGTCAGTTCTTCGCAATCATGGATTTCACCGGTTGCGGTGGTCGCCTGTTCGGCAATCAGATCGTTCGTCTTCATTCGGGAGTCCCGGATCATGTTTGTTTGCCTGACGTCAAAGGCCCGGCTTAAGTCGGCCCCAGCTTGCGTCGGTTTGTCAGTCCTGTCTATTACGTTTACGTAAACTGTGATTAGCGGGAATTGCCTCCGGGTTCAAGTATTGAGCGCTCATACCGGCAAAGCTGCGTTTTTCAGCCGCAAACAGATGACTTGTTAACCACAGTTAACCGCTTGTTTACCACGTTCGGCGAATTGTGCGTTTGTCGGTCCTCCGTGCTTATCCAGTAGCGAAGTTTTCACGGTTTCGGGCAAGCGCCGGGTCATAAACGCCCGTGCCAGCTTTCCGTTCCGACCGAATTTGAAGGGGACGCCGGTGAAGACCGGCCGCTTTGAGGAAACGGGGCGTCGCGATGAGCAACAGAAGGTCCTATCTCGACACGCTGAACGCGGGCCGGACGCGCAAGCCGCACTCGGCTCTCGACCAGATCAATGAGTCGCTGGCCGCGCTTGAAGAGCGCCTGAAGCGCAGCCGTGCCGATGTGCAGCCCCGCTCCGAAAACCTTCGGCAGGACGGATTTCTGCGCAGCTTTTCCGCAGCAGCGGACCGCGATGCCGGGCGCGACGACCTGCACTGGGGTGCTTCCGCACCCGGTTCGTCCCGATATGCGCAGAAGACGGCGCCGGCCCAGGGCCGTAATTATCAGGCCATCGCCCATGACATCGATCGCGTGCGCGGTCAGGAAGACGGCCTTGCCATGGCCGGCCGGATCGCCGGTGAGTTGCAGGGATTGCGGGAGGAACTGCGCCAGCAGATGACGGTTGGCCTCCAGCGTGAATTCGAGGTGCTGCGCCGCGACATCGATCGTTCTGTCCGCTCGGGCGAAGGGGCGGGCAGCTCCCTGCGCTTCGGCCGCGAGCTGGAGCGCCTTTCCGGCGCTGTGCAGGAACTGGCTCATAAAAGCGACGATCGCAGCGTCAGCATGCTGCGTCTGGAACTGGAACAGCTCAGGGGACAGGTCGAGACGCTGGCCCGCGAGGACAGCGTGCAGGCGGTCGACCGTCGCTGGGACGAGTTCGACCGCCGCTGGACGGCTTTCGAGGATCGTTTCGGGGCCGGTCTTGACAATCGCATTGCCGAAGAAGGCTTTTCCATCCTGAATCAGCGGCTGGAGGACATTGCCCGCGCGGTCGACACGCTGCCGCAGTCGCTTTCGCTGCGCTCGCTGGAAGAAAAGCTGCGCACGCTTTCGGGCGCTGTCGACCAGCTTGCCGCGCACCGTCCGTCCGGCGAAGAGACGCTTGGCCTGATCGACGAGCGGCTGGACGAGATTTCGCGGGCGATCGTGGCTTCCACCGTGGCGGCAAAGACCAGCGGTTTCGATCCGGCCTCCCTTGAGCGGATTGAGAGCAGGATTGCCGCGCTGGCCGAACAGATCGAAGAGGTGGCGCATGACCGCCCCTCGGCTGAAATCATGGAGCGGCTTGGCCTGTTGTCGCGCCGCGTCGACGAACTCGCTGCCGGCAACCGCCTGCCCGTCGATATGCTGGAGCGCTTTGCTGACCAGATGGCGGTGATTGCCGAGCGCGTCGGGCAGAGGCCCGAAATGCCCGATCTCAGTCATCTGCTGGAAGGGCTGGAGCAGCGCCTCGACCTGTTCGCCATTTCCGTGGAGCGGCGTCAGAGCGACGCCGTCGAGCAGGGCAACATCATCTTCCGTGATCTGGAACGCCGGCTGGACGAGTTCGCCGAACGGCTCGACCGGCGCGATGCCGTGCCGGCCTTCGACGGCGGCGAGGTCATCGAAGCCATCGATGCCCGTTTCGATGCACTGGCACGTGAGCTGGAAAGCCGCGAGCCGGCAGGTCAGGACGCCATACGCGGCCTGGAGGCGCGTCTAGCCGACATTTCCCAGCGGCTTGACGGTTCTTCCGAGCGCTTCAGCAGCCTTGATCAGGATCTGATCCGCAGCCTTGAAGCACAGGTCGCTGGGCTGTCCGCCCATCTGTCGCAGCCCGGCACACCGCTGCCGGATCTGGAGGACATCAGCCCGCGTCTCAGCCAGATCGAAGAGTCGCTGGCCGGTACGCGCGAAACCATTCTGGAAGCGGCGCGCGACGCCGCCGAGCGGGCCGTGCAGTCGATGGCCGGAGCGGATGCCGAAAAGGCGGCCGTTGCCGGTCTGGCGCAGGATCTGAAGACGCTTGAATCGCTGACGCGCCGCTCTGATGACCGCAATGCGCGGACGTTCGAGGCCATTCACGATACGCTTCTGAAGATCGTGGAGCGGCTCGGCTCTCTGGAAAATTTCAGCTCTGCCGCGGAAGTCGTGCGTCCCGAAGCTGAAAAGATTCCGGTCCGTCAGGTGCCGAGCCTGGACATGGACACGCTGGCTGGTGAAGGCGAGACGCTGCTCGCCGACGCCATGGATGGCGAAGTGCAGGTGCGCACCCCTGCGCAGGCTGCTTCCGAAGCCGCCCGCGCGGCTCTCGGCGATGTGGCCGGTGAAGAGGTTGCGCGCAAGACGTCTCTGCTTGGAAACATCACCCGCGCTTTCCGCAAGGATGCGGCAGTGGTGCGGCCCGAAGTGGCCGAACCGGCTGCCGCAACTGCCGAACCGGGGCTGGACGAGCCGCTGGAGCCTTCGCTGCTCAACCGTCCGCTGGAACCCGGTTCCGGGGCCCCGGACCTTAACGCCATTCTGAAGCGTGTGCGTGACGAGCGCGGTCAGTCGGCCGAGCGTCCGGGCACCGATGCCGCCAAGTCCGACTTTATAGCTGCAGCCCGTCGCGCGGCTCAGGCGGCTGCCGCCGAAGCCGAAACGCTGAAGCGCCAGTCGACCCTCGGCGGTCCCGCCAGGGGGCTGCGCATCGGCGAGCTGTTCAGGGCCCGCCGCAAGCCGATCCTGATGGCTGTCGGCGCGGTCATGCTGGCGCTGGCCGGCCTCCAGTTCGGCAAGGCTTTCATCGGCAAGCAGGAAGAAGCGCCGCGTGCCGCCGCTGCACCCGCCGCCATCGAGCAGATCCTGCCGGCGGAGCAGCCCGCCCCACAGGTGCAGGCCGCGCGTGTGGTCGAGCCCGAGCGGGTGGCGCAGGACCCCGTTGCACCAATCATCGAAGAATCCGTACTGCAGGAGCCAGTGCAGACGGCCGACAACCCGGCCTCCGGGCCGGTTGCGGCGGAGCCGGCTGCGCCGGTGGCTGAAGCCCGGCAGGAAGCCTCTGCCCCCCAACCCGCGATTCCGGAAGCCACGAACGATGCGACGGACGATCTCTCAACCGGCGCGGTTCCCCCGGTTGCGTCGAGCCTGATCGATGTGCCGGCGGATGTGGGCACGCCTGCCCTTCGTGAAGCGGCTGCCGGTGGCGATGCCAAAGCGCTGTTCGAGGTCGGTGCCCATTACGCTGAAGCGCGTGGTGTGAAGGAAGACACTGCTGCTGCCGCAAACTGGTATGAAAAGGCTGCAGAGATGGGGCTCGCGCCGGCCCAGTACCGCATCGGCAATTTCTACGAGAAGGGCATTGGCGTCGCCCGCGATACGGCAAAGGCGCGTGAATGGTATGAAAAGGCTGCCGCTCAGGGCAATGCCAGCGCCATGCACAATCTCGCGGTGCTTCTGGCCATGGGCACCGACGCTCCCGCCGATAACGAGGGTGCTGCCCGCTGGTTCAAGGCTGCCGCGGATCTCGGCGTCAAGGACAGCCAGTTCAATCTGGGCATTCTTGCCGCCAAGGGCGTGGGCATGCCGCAGAATCTGGAAGAGTCCTACAAGTGGTTCACGCTTGTTGCCCGCACCGGCGACAAGGATGCGGCCGCCAAGCGCGACGAAATCGCCAAGGCGCTGCGCCCCGAGCAGCTTGAAAAGGCCCGCCAGACGGCAGAGCTGTGGCAGGCCCGCGAAATGGACCCGGCGGCCAATGACGTGGACGTTCCCGATGCATGGCTGGGCGAGCCGGTCACGACGTCTTCGGTCGACATGAAGAAGGCCGTGCAGAACATCCAACGCATCCTCAACAAGAACGGCTATCAGGCCGGTGCGATCGACGGCGTGATGGGCGGCAAGACGAAGGAAGCCATTGCCGCCTTCCAGGCCGACAATGGCCTGCCGGCGACGGGCGATATCGACGACAAGCTGGTCGAGGCGCTGCTGGCACGCAAGTAGCAACCGCGTTGCCGAAGGCACGCAAGTAGCAACCGCGTCGCCGCCGGCGCGCAAACTAAAAAGTGCCGCCGCAGCACACAAATAAACAAAGCTCCGCCGCAGACGCGTAGCTGCAAAAAAGCGCCGCTGCAGGCGCGTAATGGTCAGCGGGCCGCTGCCATCGTGCAAATAGGCGTGGACAGCGTCGTTTGTGCGATGCCTTGCCTTACAAATGCCTGCTAACCGACTGAGATGTTTTCTTCCCAAGGCCGCAGCGGGTAAAAAAATCCGCCTGCGGTCCTTGCGCAAGAAGAGGTTAGCTTTTTGGCGCTATGATGCGGGCCGGAAGCGACAGTTGTTTGGAACAAGCGGGTGGGCATCTATCTCCCGATTGCGGAAATTTCCGTCAATGTCTTCGTACTGCTGGCCATGGGCGCGGCGGTCGGCTTCCTGTCGGGCCTGTTCGGGGTCGGCGGCGGCTTCCTGATCACGCCGCTGCTGATATTCTATAACATTCCTCCGGCAATCGCGGTTGCGACCGGCGCCAATCAGGTGATCGGCTCGTCCTTCTCCGGCGCCATGTCGCACATGAAGAGGGGGACGCTCGACTTCAAGCTGGGCTTCATGCTGCTTGCGGGGGGTATCGTGGGGTCGACCGCGGGCGTCTATGTATTCTCGCTGTTGCGCAGCCTCGGCCAGCTCGACCTCTTCATCTCCATTTTGTATGTCGTGCTGCTGGGCTCCGTCGGTGGGCTGATGCTGGTGGAAAGCCTCAACACTCTGCGCGTGTCCCGTGGCGGAACGCCGAAGCCGCTGAAGAAATCCGGCCAGCACAACTGGATTCACCGGCTACCGCTGAAAATGCGGTTTCGCACCTCGAAGCTGTTCGTCAGCGTCATTCCGGTGCTCGCGATCGGCGCCATCATCGGCTTCCTGTCCTCGATCATGGGTGTCGGCGGCGGCTTCATCATGGTGCCGGCCCTGATCTATCTGCTGCGCGTGCCCACCAATGTCGTGGTCGGCACTTCACTGTTCCAGATCATCTTCACCTCCGCCTACACGACGCTGGTGCATGCCTCGACCAACTTCACTGTCGATATCGTGCTGGCCATGCTGCTGATGATCGGGGGTGTCGCGGGCGCGCAATATGGGGTCAAAGCCGGTCAGAAGCTGCGCGGCGAACAGCTCCGCGCCCTGCTGGCGCTGCTGGTGCTGGCGGTTGCGGCGCGCCTTGCCGTCGACCTCTTCATCCGCCCCAACAATCTCTATTCGCTTTCGATACCGGGGATGGGCTGATGTCTGCGCGCGCCTCTCTCCCGTTGCGCCTTCTTGTGCCTGTTATGGCGTTGCTGGCTTTTATCGCGCCGGCTGCCGCGCAGCTTGCCAATCCCGAAGGCATCCAGATCGGGCTGTCCACCGAGCACGTCGAGATCACCGCCGGCTTCTCCGGCGCCGATCTCACCATTTTCGGATCTCTGGAGAATCCCGACCCTGAAGTGGCCCGGCAGGGGCGCTATGATGTGATCGTGGTTCTGGAAGGCCCTGCAAGGCGCATTGTCGTGCGCCGCAAGGACCGGGTGATGGGCATCTGGATCAATCTCCGCTCCGAGGAATTCGAGAACGTGCCGTTCTCATACTCGGTCGCAACCACGCGTCCTTTCCAGGACATCACCGAGCCGGTCAGCTATCGCCAGCTTTCCCTTGGCGCCGGTAACATCTATCTGCAGCCGGCCGACATGACCGGCAACCCCGTGACCATTGCGGAGTTCACGAAGGCGCTTCGTGAGCGCAAGGTGGCAGCCGGCCTCTACAGCGAAAATGTCGGCGGTGTTCGCTTTCTGTCGCAGAACCTTTTTCGCGCAACCGTGCGGCTGGCGCCGGATGCACCCGTCGGCACCCACAAGGCGCGTGCCTTTCTGTTCAAGAACGGCGTGTTCGTGAAGGAAAGCTCGGCCCAGCTGGAAATCCGCAAGGCCGGCTTCGAGCAGGCCGTGTTCCGGCTCGCCCACAATCACGGCTTGTTCTACGGAGCGTTGTCGGTGGCTCTGGCCATGGGCGTGGGCTGGCTTGGCAGCATCGTTTTCCGCAAGGATTAAAAGCATATCGCCTGAAAACGGGAGCCGGTTTCGGGCGATATGCGTAAAAACGAGAATTCAAGGTGCCGTCAACCCGGCCGCAGCAGGGAGCCGGCGATGGGAAACACCCTGTCGCGGCCCATCATGTAGGCCATCAGGCTGTCGCGGCGGAACAGCCCCGCATAGGCAGGGTCCAGAACGTTGAGCGAGCCGGTGAAGGCGCCGAAGGCCGGCATGACCATGCGCTTCCCGTCGCCGGCGAAGCAGCGCCGGCGCACCGATCGACCACGCTGCACGATGCGTGCGCAGGGATGGAGGTGGCCTGCGATCTCTCCCTCGACCGGTGTCTGCGATGGCTCGTGCCGGAACAGAAGGGTGCCGATGGCAAGCTCCCGCACGGTGTCGCCGGGCAATCCGGCGGGCGCGTCCGGGTCGTGGTTGCCGGTGATCCAGAACCAGTCGCGCCCGGACATGATCGCCTCCAGCCTGTCGCGAAACGCGGTGTGCAAACGCGTGGCTCCGCCGCCGTCGTGAAAGGAGTCGCCGAGGCTGATGACGATGCGTGGCCGGAAAAGCTCCAGCGCTTCCTCCAGCCGCGCCAGCGTGGCGATGGTATCGTAAGGCGGCAGCAGCGCGCCGCGCCGGGCAAAGGAGGAGCCCTTTTCCAGATGCAGGTCGGAGACCGCAAGCAGGCGCAGCTCCGGAAAATAAAGCACGCCGCGCGCGTCGCATATTGCGCGCTCACCGGCGATGCTGGCCAGTACGCTTTGCGCTGTCGATCCGGCATGGAAGGCCGTGGTCATTTCGTCCTCATGCTGCGGCGTCCATAGTCGGCCGTCCCGACGCCTTTCCATTCTGCGCGCCCGGGCCTTGGTGCGCTTCCGTGAATCGCCACCGCCGGTCCGTTGCGCGCCGGCGCGTCATCCATCGCCGTTCCCATCGCATCCCCGATCAGTTCGGAGGCTTCCAGAAGCAGGCTGTCATTGGCCTCGCCATTGACGCTTTCCCGGCCGATCTCCAGCATGACCGGAACCGCCAGCGGCGAAATCTGCTGAAGCGGCTTATGCACGATTCGCCCGCGGATGCGCGAGAGCATGTCGGCAAGCCTGCTGACATCGAGCAGCCCGGCGCCCGCATCCGCCCGGGTCGCCTGCAACAGGACGTGGTCGGGCTCATGGCTGCGCAGCACGTCGTAGATCAGGTCGGCTGAAACCGTCACCTGCCTGCCGGTCTTTTCCTGCCCGGGATAGCGCTTCTCGATCAGGCCGGAGATCACCGCGCAGTTGCGGAAGGTGCGCTTGAGCATCCAGCTGTCGTTGAGCCAGGCGTCGAGGTCGTCGCCCAGCATGTCCTCGTCGAACAGCCCGGCAAGCGAGGGTTTATTCGCCCGGAACAGCGCGCCCATATCGTCCAGCGCCCAGATCGCCAGCGAATAGTCGGTGGCGACGAAGCCGAGCGGGCGCGCGCCTGCGCGCTCCAGCCGGCGTGTCAGCAGCATGCCGAGCGTCTGGTGCGCCAGCCGCCCCTCGAACGGGTAGCACACCATGTAATGCCGGCCGGCGCGCGGAAAGGTCTCGACCAGAAGATCGCCGCGTTTCGGCAGCATGGACTTTTCCTTTTGCAGCCGCAGCCAGTCCGACACCTGCTCGGGCAGGGTGGACCATCTGGCCGGATCGTCCAGCATGGCGCGGACCTGATCGGCCAGATAGGTGGAAAGCGGGAACTTGCCGCCGGCATAGCTCGGCACGATGATGTTGGCACCTGAGCCGGCCGAGACCACGCATTCGTTTTCGCGGATGCCCTCGAAGCGCAGGATCTTGCCGGCGAACAGGAAGTTGTCGCCGGGGCGCAGCGTTTCGGCGAAATATTCCTCCACCTTGCCCAGAACCCGCCCGCCATGGCCGGCGAGGCCGCGGCTGGAGCGCACATAGCGCACGTTCAGCTCCGGCATCTCGACGATGGTGCCGACATTTAGCCGGTATTGCTGGGCGATGCGCGGATGGGTGATGCGCCACAGTCCCTCCTTGGTGCGGCGGATGCGGGCATAGCGCTCATAGCCGCGCAGCGCGTAGCCGCCCGTGGCGACGAAGTCGATGACCTGATCGAAGCTGCTGCGCGAAAGCTGCGCATAGGGCGCGGCGGAGCGGATTTCCTCATAGAACGCGTCCGCATCGAAGGCGGCTGCGCAGGCCGTCCCCAGAACATGCTGCGCCAGCACGTCGAGCGTGCCGGCCAGCAGCGGCGGCGTATCCTGCGCGCCGAGATAGTTGGCGTCGAGGGCGGCCCGGCATTCCAGCACCTCGAAGCGGTTGGCCGGAATGAGGATCGCCTTCGACGGCTCGTCCATGCGGTGGTTGGCGCGGCCGATGCGCTGGGCAAGCCGGCTGGCGCCCTTGGGCGCGCCGACATGGATGACGAGGTCGACATCGCCCCAGTCGATGCCGAGGTCGAGCGTAGAGGTGGCGACGATGGCGCGAAGCGCATTGTCGGCCATCGCCTTTTCCACGCGCCGCCGCTGGCCGACATCGAGCGAGCCGTGATGCAGCGCGATGGGCAGCGCATCCTCATTGGCGCGCCACAGTTCCTGAAACAGCATCTCGGCCTGGCTGCGGGTGTTGACGAACAAAAGCGTCGTCTTGTGCTGCCGGATTTCCTCGTAGATTTCGGGAATGGCATAGCGCGCCGAATGGCCGGCCCACGGCACCCGCTCCTGCGATTCGAGAATGGAAATGTCGGGCTTGGCCCCGCCGGCAACCGTGACGAGGCCGGCCATCTCTCCGGGCGGGTTCTGCGACACCAGCCAGCGGCGCAATTCGTCCGGCTCCGCCACCGTTGCGGAAAGCCCGATGGTCTGGAGCCCCGGCACGATGGCGCGCAGCCGGGCAAGGCCCAGCGACAGGAGATGGCCGCGCTTGGAGGTCACAAGCGAGTGCAACTCATCGAAGATCACGAAGCGCAGATCCTCGAAGAAGCGCTTTGCGTCCGCGCCGGCGATCAGCAGGGCAAGCTGCTCGGGCGTCGTCAGCAGAATGTCGGGGGGAACGAGCTTCTGGCGCTGGCGTTTGTGGGTGGGCGTGTCGCCGGTGCGCGTCTCGATCGCGATCGGCAGCCCTATTTCGGCAACCGGCTTGCCGAGATTGCGCTCTATGTCCACCGCCAGCGCCTTGAGCGGCGAGATGTAGAGCGTGTGAATGCCGCGATGCGCTTCCCCCGGCTTGCGCTTCGGCCGCACGGCCAGTTCGGTTAGCGAGGGCAGGAAGCCGGCCAGCGTCTTGCCGGCGCCCGTGGGGGCAATCAGCAGGGTGGACTGGCCTGCCTGCGCGCGTGAAAGCAGTTCGAGCTGATGGGCGCGTGGCGACCAGCCCTTGCCTGCGAACCATTTCAGGAACGGCTCGGGTAGGCGGGCGACGGCCGTTTCCTGCAAGGGTTCTGGCTTCGCTGTCACGCCACACAGGTAGCGCGGGCAGGGCGCATCGCCAAGCAAAAAGAACAAAACAGGATCATTTGCTTGTGCCCGCGGCCAGTCGCAGGCACAGTGCGGCCTTTCCATGCCGTTGAAACGACCTATCTGAGAGCCATGCGTCCCAGCGATCTGCTCCAGCCCCGCCCCGAAGGGCTCTATTGCCCGCCCGGCGATTTCTTCATCGACCCGGTGCGTCCGGTCGGCCGCGCGCTGATCACCCATGGCCATTCCGATCATGCGCGTTCGGGCCATGCGAAAGTTCTGGCCACGCGCCAGACCCTCGACATCATGGCGCTGCGCTATGGCGAGAATTTCGCCGGCGCCCGGCAGGCGGCGGCGCTGGGCGAAACCATCGATGTCGGCGGCGTGTCCGTCACCTTTTATCCGGCAGGCCATGTGCTGGGCTCGGCCCAGATCGCGGTGGAAAAGGACGGCCTGCGCATCGTCGCTTCCGGCGACTACAAGCGCGTGCCAGACCAGACCTGCGCGCCCTTCGAGCTTGTGCCCTGCGATGTGTTCATCACCGAGGCAACCTTCGCGCTGCCGGTTTTCCGTCATCCCCCGGTGCAGGAGGAAATCGGCAGGCTGCTGAAATCGGTGGCGCAGTTTCCCGAGCGCGCCCATCTGGTCGGCGCCTATGCGCTCGGCAAGGCGCAGCGCGTGATGAAGGAACTGCGGCAAGCCGGCTATGACCGGCCGATCCACATCCACGGCGCGCTGGCGAAGCTCAGCGCCTATTATCAGACCGAGGGCATCGATCTCGGCCCGCTGGAGCCTGCGACGGTAGAGGCGGGCCGCAAGGGCGACTTCGCAGGCGCGGTGGTGATAGGCCCGCCCTCGGCCTTCGCCGACCGCTGGGCGCGGCGTTTTCCCGACCCCGTGTCCTGCTTCGCGTCCGGCTGGATGCGCATCCGCCAGCGCGCGAAGCAGCGCGGCGTGGAACTGCCGCTCATCATCTCCGACCATTGCGACTGGGACGAGCTGTGCGAAACCATCACCGGGACGGGGGCCGGCGAGGTGTGGGTCACGCATGGCCGCGAGGAAGCGCTGGTGCGCTGGTGCGAATTGCAGGGCATCAGCGCCCGCCCGCTGCATCTGGTCGGCTACGAGGACGAGGGGGACTGACCGGCATGGACCGCTTCGCCGAACTCCTCGACCGTCTGGTGCTGACGCCGTCGCGCAACGGCAAGCTCAAACTGCTGACCGATTATTGTCGCGAGACGGAAGACCCGGATCGCGGACTGGCGCTGGCGGCGATCACCGGCGACCTGTCCATCGCGGCGATAAAGCCTGCCATGCTGCGCGCGCTGGTGGCCGAGCGCATGGATCCGGTGCTGTTCGGCTATTCCTACGATTATGTCGGCGATTTGGCCGAGACCGTCTCGCTGGTTTGGCCGGCCCGGCACGATGGGGATGCGGAATCCGCCACGCCCATGACGCTGGCCGACGTGGTGGCGAAGCTGCAAGGGGCCAGCCGCTCCGACGGGCCGCGTGTTCTGGCCGGTCTTCTCGACAGGTCCGACATCGCCGCCCGGTTCGCCATCATCAAGCTGGTTACCGGCGGCCTGCGCATCGGCGTGTCAGCCCGCCTCGCCAAACAGGCGCTGGCGGATCTCGGTCCCGTCGATGTGGCCGAGATCGAGGAACTGTGGCATGGGCTTGAGCCGCCCTATACGGACCTGTTCGCATGGCTGGAAGGGCGCGCGCCGAAGCCCGAGCGGGCGGCTTTTGCGTTGTTCCGGCCGGTGATGCTGTCCAATCCGGTCGGTGAGGGCGATCTGGAAAAGCTCGATCCGGCGGATTATGCGGCGGAATGGAAATGGGACGGCATTCGCGTGCAGGTGTCATCGGAAGGCGGCGTGCGGCGGCTCTATTCGCGCACCGGCGACGACGTTTCGCGCGCCTTTCCCGATCTGTCCGATGCACTCGATTTCGAGGCCGTCATCGACGGTGAGCTTCTGGTCGGCCAGCCGTCCGCCACCGGCACCTTCTCCGATCTTCAGCAGCGGCTGAACCGCAAGACGGTCTCGTCAAAGATCATGCAGAATTATCCGGCCTTCGTGCGCTGCTACGATCTTCTGCAACTGGGCGGCGATGATCTGCGGCACCTGCCGTTTCGCGAACGCCGCGCCCGGCTGAAGGATTTTGTGGCGAAGCTCGACCCTGTCCGCTTCGACCTCTCGCCTCTGGTCGCCTTCGAGGGTTGGGAACAGCTCGAAGCACTGCGCACCGCACCGCCGCATCCGATCATCGAAGGGGTGATGCTGAAGCGCTGGGACGCGCCCTATCTTGCCGGCCGGCCGAAGGGCCCGTGGTTCAAGTGGAAGCGCGATCCGCACACGGTCGACGCCGTGCTGATGTATGCGCAGCGCGGCCACGGCAAGCGATCCTCCTTCTACTCCGACTATACGTTCGGCGTCTGGGCCGGGCCGGAAGGCGAGGAGGAGCTGGTGCCGGTGGGCAAGGCCTATTTCGGTTTCACGGACGAGGAACTGCGCCGCATCGACAAATATGTGCGCGACAACACGGTCGAGCGATTCGGCCCGGTGCGGGCCGTGCGCGCAGACCGCCAGAGCGGGCTGGTGCTGGAAGTGGCATTCGAAGGGCTCAACCGTTCCAGCCGCCACAAGTCGGGCGTGGCGATGCGGTTTCCGCGTGTCTCGCGCCTGCGCTGGGACAAGCCGGCTGCGGAAGCCGACCGCATCGAAACGCTCAGGCGCCTGCTGGACGGATAGGGCATTTCGCAGCCGGGCCGCCTCACCGGATGGCACACAAATGCAGCGAAGCAGGCAGACGAAGCGGCCGCCCGGACCTGATCCGGCTGTCGCGCAAGTTTCAGGCTCGAAGCCGGAGGCGGCTACTCCGCCACCGAAACGCGGATTTCGTAGATATCGACCGACCGACCCTGGTTTTCCACGTCGGACGTGATGGCGATGGTGCCGGCAGCCCCTGCGCGCTTGTCCGGGAACTGCACGTCGAACAGATATTCTCCGCGGTCGCCCTTCACGTCGTAGCGCTTGCGTCCGCAATCGCCGAGTTCACCGAAATTGCAGTCGATAGAAACCTGCGTTGCCGTGCCGCCTTCGCCGCGCGCGACGATGACGAAGACAGCGCGCGTGCCGGCAACCTCGTCCAGTATGCCCTGTCCGACATCGAAGGATACGGCGGAGCCAGAACTGCCCGAGCGCACCCGCAGGTAGGTGCCGCTGTCATCTTCCATGACATCGGCTTTGGCGTCCGAGGGGGTGGATACCGTTGTCGGGTCCAGCGGCGTGAAGACGGTGATCCATTCGCCCGAGAAGCCGTTCTCGCCCGTGCGCAGCGGCGCCGTGGCCCCGCCGGAGGGGCTGAAATCCTCGTCCTCGACCGTTGCCGGCGGCACCGGCACTTCGCCACGCTGCTCGGGCGTCCGCAGGGCTCCCGATTGCAGCAGCCACCATGCGCCAAGAGCGACGACGGCAAGCACGGTCAGTGCGGCGAACAGGGCGGGCAGCCCGCGCCTGCGCGGCCGCCTCCGGCGCGGAGCGATGTCGGGCTCCGGCTCCATGGTGCGCGGCAAGGGCGCATCGGGCATGATGTCGGGCACGACCGGCATTATGTGCGCATCGGAGGCGGAGCTGCCGTGATGGCCCGGCGCGTCTATGCTGGGGGCATCGGCTCCGGCCGGATTTCCGGCAGCCGCGGGTGCGGGCAGGAACTCCGCTTCGATCTCGGCGATCCTGGCCGTCATCGCCTTGCGACGGTTGATGGCCGATTCCACCGTCACGTTCGGATTGGCCTTCAGGGCCCGGTCGAGCGCGGAGAAGGCCGACCGATAGACCTTTTCGCGAAAGGCCCGGTCTGTGGAATCGCCTTTTTCCAGGGCATTCCGAATCGCTTTTTCGATCGGGTCCAAGCCGGAATCCTCTGTACGCTGCTTTACACTATGCTGATGGTTACCCGCAGAATGCCGATCAATCAACGCCGCAGGCCTACGTAATGAGCCATGAACAGGCTGATGAGGGCGGGTTTGTGAAACCGGAACCGGGTTGCGGGGCAATTATCATCGACAATCGTCTCCGAAATTGCATTGGCATCTTGAATTTGCGCAGGCTTGCAGCTATCACGCCCGCATTCTCGGAGGCTGGTCCTCCCGGGCCGCTTTAGCTCAGTTGGTAGAGCACATCATTCGTAATGATGGGGTCGCGTGTTCGAGTCACGCAAGCGGCACCACTCCTCTTCATCAGATTTGCATCATACGGCACGTCGCAGCCAGTCAGGCTGCTGGCGCCGCGTGATATTGCGGCTGGCTTGCCATGGGTCAGGAATTGTCGGCCACGGACATGGTGGAGACGCTGCCGGGCACTGCAATATAACTGTCATGAAAGTCGGGTAGCTGGGTCTAACCATGACCACGCCATTCGTCCCCTCCACGATCAGAATCATCTCGCCGCGGGAGGAAACTCCGGTTTTCGGTGAAGTCCTGTTTGAGAATGAGGGCGGTGACAGGGTTACGATCCGGCTGGACCTTGAAGCCTGCGGCGCGCTGCGGCAGGTGATTTACGATCTGGAGCGGAAGCTGGCTGAAGCTTCCTGAACGGGACGTTCGTCCGCTTAACGATCCGCGCGTATCTCTACCTTCTTCTAAAGCCTTGCCTTGACGCTGCGCGGCGTGGCCAGCAGCAGGCTGGTCTCCGAATTGGTGATGCCGGCAATCAGCCTGATGCGCCGCAGCACCTGATCGAAGGCGATCAGGTCGGAGGTGCCGAGCTCCGCCACCAGATCCCATTTGCCGTTGGTGGTGTGGATGGCGCTCACCTCCGAAAAGCCGTTCAGCGTCTTGATGACGGCATCGGCGCTGTGCCCGCCGATCTCGATCATCATGATGCCGCGCACCGGCAGGTCGATGGCATCGGAACGCAGGATGACGGTGAAGCCGATGATTTCGCCACTTTTCTTCAGCCGCTCCAGCCGTGCGCGCACCGTGGCGCGGGTGAGCCCGAGCTCCGTCGCCAGATCGGAAAGGCTGCGTCGCCCGTCATGGCGCAATATGGTGATAAGCCGTTGGTCGATTGCGTCCATTTGCTGCTCATTTCGATCAATCAGTCTGACCATATAGGTAAGTCACACGCGCGAATTAGGCAATCTGGCTGCTTCCAAGTGCCGGGAGAATGGAGTTTCCTAGCTCTGCAAAGAGCTTGAGGAACGGCCATGAACTGCAAACTGATTTCCGTACCGGTCGAACAGGGACAACCCGTTCCCGGATGTGCGCTTGGCCCCGAGGCGCTGAAGGGTGCCGGTGTGGCCGCCGCGCTCGGCGAGCTTGGCCATGATGTGACCGATCTTGGCGCCGTGCCGACGCCCGCACCGCACCCCGTACCGCCCCATGCCAACAATCTGAAGCATCTGCCCGAAATCAGCGCCTGGATCGAGGCGACCGCCAACATGGCTTATGAGGCCAGCGCGGATGGCTTTCCGATCTTCATTGGCGGCGACCACAGCATTTCGGCCGGCTCGGTGTCGGGCATCGCCCGCCGCGCCGCCGAACAGGGCCGTCCGCTTTTCGTCCTTTGGATGGATGCCCATTCCGATTTCCACACGCTGGACACCACCACCAGCGGCAATCTGCACGGCGTACCGCTGGCCTATCTGTGCGGCCTGCCGGGCTTTGAAGGCTACTTCCCGCCGCTTGTTGCGCCGCTGGCGCAGGAGCGGGTCTGCATTCTGGGACTGCGCAGCGTCGACAGGGCTGAGCGTGAGGCCTTGGCCAGTTCACCCGTGCGCGCCTATGACATGAGCACCATCGACCGCAAGGGCATCGCGCCCCTGCTTGAAGCCTTCCTCGATGAAGTACGCGCGGCCAACGGCCTGCTGCATGTCTCCTTCGACGTGGATTTCCTCGATCCGCCGCTGGCGCCGGGTGTTGGCACGCCGGTTCAGGGCGGCGCCACCTTCCGCGAGGCCCATCTGGCGATGGAGATGCTGCATGAGAGCGGACTGGTGGCCAGCCTTGATGTGGTCGAACTCAATCCCACGCTCGACGAGCGTGGCCGCACGGCAGGGCTCGCCATCGAACTGGTGAGCAGCCTGCTCGGCAAGACGATAACGGGCAAGAGGAGGGCAGCCTGAATGGACAAGCAACTGAACGTGGTGCCGTTCGTCAGCGTCGACCGCATGATGCGGCTGGTGCATTCGGTGGGGATCGAACGATTTCTGACCGAACTCGCCGGCTATATCGAGGAAGACTTCCGCCGCTGGCAGAGTTTTGACAAGACGCCGCGCATCGCTTCGCACAGCGTGGATGGCGTCATCGAACTGATGCCGACCAGCGACGGCAAGCTCTACGGCTTCAAATATGTCAACGGCCATCCCAAGAACACGCGCGACGGCCTCCAGACGGTGACCGCCTTCGGGCTGCTGGCGGATGTGGCGACCGGCTATCCGGTGCTTTTGTCGGAAATGACGATGCTGACGGCGCTGCGCACCGCCGCCATGTCGGCACTCGCCGGCAAATATCTGGCGCCGAAGGGCGGCAGGACCATGGCCCTGATCGGCAATGGCGCGCAGTCCGAGTTTCAGGCGCTCGCCTTCAAGGCGCTGCTTGGCGTGGACAAGCTTCGCCTCTACGACATCGACCCGGCCGCATCGCGCAAATGTGCCGGCAATCTGGCGCGGCACGGCTTTGCTTCGATCGAGATCTTCGGTGCGGCAGCCGAGGCTGTCGAGGGTGCCTCGATCATCACCACCGCCACCGCCGACAAGCAATATGCCACGATCCTCACCGACAACATGGTCGGTCTCGGCGTCCACATCAACGCCGTGGGCGGCGATTGCCCCGGCAAGACCGAGATCCATGGCGACATCCTGCGGCGCTCGGACATTTTCGTGGAGTTTCCGCCGCAGACCCGCATCGAGGGCGAGATCCAGCAGCTTGGCCCGGATCATCCCGTCATCGAATTGTGGGATGTGATCGCCGGTCATGTTCAGGGCCGCCGCGACGAGCGTCAGATCACGCTGTTCGATTCGGTCGGCTTCGCCATCGAGGATTTCTCCGCGCTGCGCTACGTCTATGATCTGACGGTGGATGGCGATGCGCTGGAAGCGCTCGACCTGATCGCCGATCCGGACGATCCGCGCGATCTGTTCGGCATGCTGATGCGTTCGCCGGCAGCTCCTGCCGCGCACTGAATTCAGATCGCCGTGCGTCCATTCGGACGCACAAAGGACGATCTGAATTATTGATAGAGCATCGGAAGCACCGAAAACCGGATTCCACCATTCGGTCCGATGCTCTAGCCGCGCATCGCGGCTTCAAGACTGCGATAAATCCGCTCGTCGCCCGACTGGGCGACGTTGAAGCGCATGAAGCCGTGCGCGGTCTGCGAGAGGCTGAAGGCGTTTCCGGGTGCAAGCACGATGTCCTCGGCCAGCGCCTGCCGGGCGACATTGCCCGCATCCACGCCTTCCGGCAGGTGACACCACAGGAACATTCCGGCCTGCGGCATCAGCCATGGCCTGATGCCGATCGCTTCCAGCCGTCCGGCCGTTTCGGCCATCGAGCGCGCGAGTTTCACACGCAACGCTTCCAGATGCTTGCGGTAGCTGCCGTCGATCAGAAGGTTCAGCACCAGAGCCTCGGCGAAGTGGCTGCCGCCGAAGCTGGTGGCGATCTTGAGATCGACCAGCCCTTCCAGCCAGTCCGGTCTTGCCGCCACATAGCCGCAGCGCACCGAGGCCGAAAGGGTCTTTGAAAAGCTTCCCGTGGCGATGACCCGCTCCAGCCCGTCGAAAGCGGCGAGCCGGGGTGCGGGAGAGATCTCGAAATCGGCGAAGATATCGTCCTCGACGATGATCAGCTCATGCTGGTCGGCCAGCTTGAGCAGGCGATGGGCCGTCACCGGCGAAAGGGTGGCGCCGGTGGGATTGTGAATGCCGCTGTTGGTCAGGTAGAGCCTTGGCCGGTGTTCTTCCAGCACAGCCGCGAACTTCGCGATGTCTGGCCCATCCGGCCCATAGGGCACGCTCACCACCCTGGCCCGGTGGGCGCGCAGCAGGGCATGGAAATTGAAGTAGCAGGGATCGTCGACCACCACCGTATTGCCCGGTTCGAGCAGGTAGCGGCAGATCAGGTCGAGGGTGTGCGTGCCGGATTCGCTCAGCATCACCTGTTCGGGCGCGGCGGGAATGCCATGCGCGCCCATGCGCCGCGCCAGCAATTCGCGCAGCGGCCGCAGGCCGAGCGGCGTGCCGTAGTCGGCAAGCGTTGCATCGGCCGCGCGCGATGCCGTGCGCAGGCCGCGCCGGATCGCCTCATGCGGCATCCATGACGCCGGCAGCCAGCCGCAGCCCGGCTTCAGCACGGTGTCGCCCGCATCCAGCGACTGGCGCGAGATCCACAGGGGATCGACCTCGCGGTCGAGCCTCGGGCCGATCTCGGCCAGCGAAAGCGGAGCCATGGGCGCGCTGACATAGTAGCCAGAGCCCGGCCGCGCGCGGATGAGCCCTTCCGCCGCAAGCCGTTCGTAAGCCTCCACCACAGTCGATTTCGACACGCGCATGGTGGTGGCGAGCGCGCGGATCGAGGGCAGACGGGCACCCGGCGTCAGGCCGCGCGATACGATGCGCCGGCGGATCGAGGCCATCACAGTGCTGATCAGGGTATCACCCTGAGCGGCACCTTGCCGGGAGGAAGCGGTTTCCATTCGTACTGCCCTTCAGACCAATACAGTTCGGTGAAACCGTACTGCACTGTATCTGGAAAAACCATGCCCTCCCGGCCGATAGCAACGGAAACGGCAGGTGATGGACATGGACAAGACGACGACCGGATGGCTGAGTGGATTTCTGGGGGTTCTGATCTTTTCGGGATCCCTGCCGGCCACGCGCGTGGCCGTTGCCGATTTCGATCCCGTCTTCCTGACGGCAGCGCGCGGCACCATAGCCGGCCTGATCGCGCTGGCACTGCTGGTGGCGCTGCGCGAGCGCCGGCCGGGTCGTGACGACCTTGTGTCGCTCGCCATCGTTTCGCTTGGCGTTGTGGTCGGCTTTCCGCTTTTGACGGCGATTGCCCTGCAGCATATGACCTCGGCCCATTCCATCGTGTTCATCGGCCTGCTGCCGCTGGCCACCGCTATCTTTGGCGTGCTGCGCGGCGGTGAGCGTCCGCGTCCTGCCTTCTGGGCGTTCTCCTGTCTGGGCAGCGCGCTGGTCGTGGGCTTCGCCATCTCGCAGGGCGTGTCGGCGGCACCGCTTGGCGATGCGCTGATGCTGGCCGCGATCATCGTGTGCGGGCTGGGCTATGCGGAAGGCGGCAGGCTGTCGCGCAAGCTGGGCGGCTGGCAGGTGATCTCATGGGCGCTGGTGCTGTCGCTTCCCGTCATGGCACTGGTCGCCCTGCTCACCAGTCCGGCCACGCTCGCCGGTATCGGCGGCCCGGCATGGATCGGGCTTGCCTATGTGTCGCTGTTTTCGATGCTGATCGGTTTCGTCTTCTGGTATCGCGGACTGGCGCTGGGCGGCATCGCGGCGGTGGGCCAGCTTCAGCTCCTGCAGCCCTTCTTCGGGTTGGCGCTGGCGGCGCTGCTGCTGCACGAAGAGGTCAATGCGGCCATGATCGTCGTGACCGTCGCCATCGTGGCCTGCGTCGCAGGCGCCAGAAAGTTCGCCAGATAGTTTCGGAACAGACGACTGTTCCGCAGAGTGATGTGGCCCGCACGCACAGCGTGATGCGGGCCACATGAAAAGCCTCAGGAACCGGCTTCGATCTCGGCGAAAATCCGCTCCGCCGTCTTCTTGGCCTTACCGGGATATTTCAGCCCCTTCACTGCATCGAGGTTCGTCGGCTGCCCAACGACGACAGCGCCGATCATGCCCATGCCGAAGTGCGGCGTGCACTGATACATGTAGACACCTTCCGGTCCCACCGTGACGGTGATCTGCTCGTTGGTCTTGCCTTTCCAGGTTTCGGCGCCCTCGGGCAGGCCATCCTTCATGCTGGCCGAATTGTGGCTCTTGTCGGTGGGGATGAAGGTGATGGTGTCGCCCGGCGCAGCCCTGACCACGAGCGGCTCGAACATCATCGCCGTGCCATCCGAGGCCTTGTTCAGCATCTTTACCTCATGGTCCGCCGCAAGGGCGGAAACAGGCAGCGCAAGACCGATGGCCACAGCAGCGGCAAAAAACGTCTTCAAGATAGTACCTCCAGTAAAAACAAGGACATGGAGCGCGCCGGGACTGCACTTCCGCGTCCATGCGTTCCAATATTCGGTTTCGGGGTCAAGCGGCGAAAAAGCCTCAGAGACCATTTGCCGCCTGATCGACGATTTCGGTGAGAAGCGTGTTGACCTCATCCCGGCCGGGACCTGACGGCAACTCGCGGAAGCCGATGACGACCTCGCCGGGTTTCGTTTCCGCCTCATAGGCGAAAACGATGTAGGGGCAGAAGGCGATGTTGGCGATGTCGGCTTCCATGGCGTTGCGCGACACCACGGCGGAGCAGAATTGCAGGAACTCCGCATTGCGATAAAGCTTCCTGCCACCCACGTCTGCGGCGGTGCGTTCCAGCATGTCGCCGATATGGCCGTGATAGTCCACGACATAGCCGCGATTGACGATGGCGTCTTCGAGATCGGCGATCACCTGCGTGAAAGCCGTATCCGTCGTCACGGTGTGGACACCGTCCTGCGCCTGCGCGTCGGGGCTCATAACGGCACCGGCCAATCCCAGCGCAAGCAGGGCTGCGCCGACACCTTTTGGCATAAGCATATAATTCCTCCTCGGGTCCCAACCCCGAATTGCATGAGGCTGCAATCCGCCATGCAAGGCTAGCCTGCTTCTTCATAATATGCAAAAAATAAAATGTTTGCATAGAAGGAGATTGGCATATGCCCACCATGTCGTCCCGCAGAAGCGGACCGGACCGCAGGCACTTTCTTGGCGGAGCGGCTGCCTTGCTTGGTGGCACCGTTGCTTTTCCCTTTGCAAGGGCCTTTGCGCAAACTCTTTCCACGGGCAGCGCCGAGCTGACCGTCGTCAGCGACGGCATGATGACCTTGCCGCTCGGCCTCATTTTTCCCGATGCGCCGCAGGAAGAGCTGGTGAAGCTGCTGGAGGAATACGGGCAGCCGGCCGATGCAATGCGGCCCGATTGCAACGTCACGCTGGTGCGCACGGGGGATCGGCTCGCCATCTTCGATGTGGGCGCGGGGCCGAACTTCATGTCCAGCACGGGAAAGCTGCTGGGTTCTCTGGCGGCGGCGGGCGTTGCTCCCGGCGACGTGACCGATGTCGTCATCACCCACGCCCATCCCGACCATATATGGGGCCTGACCGACGACTTTGACGAACTGGTGTTCGCGGATGCGGATTATCATATCGGGGCGAGGGAATGGGAATTCTGGTCCTCGCCCGATGCCATGGCGCAGATGCCGGAGGACCGGCAGACCTTCGTGGTCGGCGCGCAGAACCGTTTTGCGGCGCTCGACGGTCGCGTGAACCTTATTGGAAATGGCGATGAGGTTTTGCCGGGCATCGAGGCCATGGAGACGCCCGGTCATACGCCGGGCCATCTGTCGTTCATGGTCCATGGGCCGGAGCCGGTGCTGATCGTCGGCGATGCCATCGGCAACGACACGGTCGCCTTCGCACATCCCGAGTGGCCGACCGCCAGCGATCAGGATCCTGCACTGGGTGCGAAGACCCGGGCGGCGCTGCTGGACAGGCTGGCGGGCGACAAGGCAAGAGCCATCGGCTTCCACTTTCCGCATCCGGGTGCGGGCATTGTCGAGCGGCGCGGCGCGGCTTTCGTCTACGTGGCCGCCTGACGCCCGGAAATGGTGGCTTCGGGCAATGTACCCTGGCCCTATTCGGCAGGCTGGCGATCCATGGCGCGGAATGCGCCGAGCGGCGAGCCTTCGATCAGATAGGCGAGCCCGAGCTTCGCGCCGAGAAAGATGGAGGCCAGCACCAGTGGCGCCGATATGGCGAGGGCCGAAACGCCGGTAACGCCCTGACCGATGGTGCAGCCCATGGCGAAGACGCCGCCAAAGCCCATCAGCGCGCCGCCGGCAATGTGGCGGCCAAGCTCGCGCGCGTCGTCGCAGGCTTCCCAGCGCACGTCGCGCTTCCACGCGGCGCAGGCCGCAGCACCGCCGATAACGCCCAGCACAAGGCCGACACCGTAATCCGGCACCACGCCGGTGAAGGTAATGGCGTGCAGAATGGTGTCTGCCACCGGCACCACGAAGGATCCGGCCTCGATCTGCACCACCTCGAAAGAGTGTTCGCTCGCATAGGTCGTGGCCCACCAGCCGAAGGTGATGATCAGGCCGATGGTGAGACCGGTCAGGATCGAGCCCGCATGGCTGCGATAACGGCGTTCGCTGAATATCCAGCAGAACATGGCGAGGCCGGCAACCAGAGCGATGGTGAGGGTCAGGTCATGTCCCGACCACCATGACGCCAGCGCACCGATAGACTGGCCGCCCATTTCGGACAGGTCGATGGCGTGATTGTCCGAAAGCGCGACGCGCGCCTGCGCGACGAGACCTTTCTGCGCCGACATTGCCGCGAGACCCAGCACGATCAGCACGATCAGGGAGCGCAGGCTGCCGCCGCCCAGCCGCACGAGCGCGCCGAAGCTGCATGTGCCCACCAGCGCCATGCCGATGCCGAAGGCCAGCCCGCCTGCTATGGCGCCCACCCAGGCGAAGCTGGAATGGATGTAGAAGCTCGATTGCGTATCGACCACGCCGAGCGCCTGCAGCGACTGGGTGGCGATCATGGCGGTGGCTGCGGCCAGCATCCATGTGCGAACGCCGCGGCTGTCGTCGGCGTACCACATGCGCTCCAGCGCGGACATGGTGCAGAAATGATTGGCGCGTGCCACGAAGCCGAGCAGAATGCCGGCCCCGAGCCCGGCAAAGGCAAGGAACCATGGATGGGTGGCGATATTCATGTTTCCCTCCCTCTGGCTGAAGACCGGATTCGCGTCGACGGCGGTCCGGTCTCTGGCTGGTATCCGTGCCGCCGCGCTCTCCCGTTCGCGGCAGTCAGGTTCAGTCGCCTTTCGGGCGCCTCACCGGAGCACAGAACAGATTGTACAGCGTTTCGATGACCGAGGACACTTCCTTGCTGGCGATCGAATAGTAGATCACCCGGCCTTCGCGGCGGGTGTTTACCAGCCGGTCGAAGCGCAGGCGCGCAAGCTGCTGCGAAACGGCGGCCTGCGGCAGACGCATGGCCTCCTCCAGTTCGGACACCGACTTTTCACCCTCCGCCAGCAGGCACAGGATCAGAAGCCGGCCTTCATGGGCAAGGGCCTTCAGCAACTCGCTGGCTTCACGGGCCTGCGCCAGCAGCTCGTTGAAATCTTCCGGCGTCTGGGCGTCCTGGATTTTCGGCAAGCTCATAACGTCACTGACCATCCGCAGTTGAGGCCGCGCATTTGTGCGCCGCACATTTGCATATCTTGAGGTCTGTTACTGTATCGGCTGGTCTTTCGGCAACAGGGCAAGAAGTTCGCCGACACGATACCAGAAAAACTCATCACCCACATAGCCCCGGATACGCCCGATTTCCTTGCCGTTGTCCATCAGGACAAAGGTCGGAGTGAAACGCTCCTTTTGCACATGCCTGAGATCTTCCGGCCATGGGCGCGTGATGTCGACGCGCCGCAAGGGCGCGCGGCGGCCTTCTTCGGTCTTTGGCCAAGCTGGGGCGATCTCGGCATCGAAGCGCGCGCACCACGCGCAGCCCGGCTGCTCCATCATCAGCAATTCGGCCGCGGATGCAGGTGAAAACCCGAGCAAAAACAAGACAGGCGCGAATTTCAGCAACGCCCTGAAACTGATCATAGGTGTCCTCGCACAACGTCGGCCCTTGTTTAATATAGAAATATAGCATTGTATGCATTCAATAGGCCAGACTGACGCAAGGCCTGATCTGCGATCCGGGAGGGGAAATGCTGGATGTAAGCGTGGGCGCCGCATTGCTGGCGGGGCTGTTGTCATTTGTGTCCCCCTGCGTCCTGCCGATCGTTCCCCCTTATCTGGCCTGGCTGGCCGGTGTGAGCTTCGATGAACTGCGCGACGAAGCGCCCGGTGCTGAGCAGCGCAGGCGGGTGATCATTGCCGCTTTCGCTTTCGTGCTCGGCTTTGCCACGGTATTCATCGCGCTCGGTGCAACCGCAAGTGTCATCGGCAAGACCATCGCCCAGTACTTCGATACGCTGGCGATCGTCGCCGGCATTCTGATCATCATCATGGGGCTGCACTTTCTGGGCGTGTTCCGCATCGGCATGCTCTATCGCGAGGCGCGCGTACAGGTGGACCGCAAGCCGGCGGGGCCGCTGGGCGCCTATGTCATCGGACTGGCCTTTGCCTTTGGCTGGACGCCCTGCGTCGGGCCGGTTCTGGCCGCCATTCTGTTCATTGCCGGCAGTGAGGGCACCGCACTGCGCGGTGCCGCCCTGCTTGGCGCCTATTCGCTGGGCATCGGCATCCCCTTCCTGCTCGCCGCCATCTTCGCCAGCCGTTTCCTTGGCTGGGCCGCGCGTTTCAAAAAGCACATGCGCAAGGTCGAGATGGCAATGGGCGGCCTGCTGGTGCTCACCGGCATATTGTTCATCACCGGCCAGATGTCGGCGATCTCGTACTGGCTTCTGGAAACCTTTCCGGCATTCCAGACCATCGGTTAGCCAGACCATCGGTTAGGAGGAGAAAACATGCACAAGCTTCTGGCCCGCGCCGTCACCATGCTGATGGCGCTTGCTTTTTCACAGACGCTGCATGCGGCGGAAGTGGGCGATGATGGCCTGCACAAGGAGGCGTGGTTCACCATCACCTTCCGCGACATTGCCGACGACATCGCGCAGGCAAAGGCCGAGGGCAAGCGGCTGGCTCTCACCTTCGAGCAGCGCGGCTGCATCTATTGCGCGCAGATGCACGAGAAGATTCTCTCCGATCCTGAAGTGCGCGACTATATCGCGGCGAACTTCATGGTCGTGCAGTACAATATGTTCGGCGACGAGGAGGTCACCGATCTGGATGGCGAGACGCTGACGGAAAAAACCGCCGCGCGCCGGTGGGGCTACGTTTTCACGCCGACCATCGTGTTTCTTCCGGAGGAAGCACCGGAAGGCAAGACGGTGGCGGAAGCCGCTGTGGCCACCATGCCCGGCGCCTTCGGGAAATGGACCTTTCTCAACATGTTCCGCTGGGTGAGGGAGAAGGGCTACGAGCGCGACGAGCACTTCCAGCAATATCATGCGCGCATCATAAACGAGCTGCGCGCCGAAGGCCGGCTTGGGGATGAAGAGTGATATATTCACAAATTCATATTTTTTGATTGATTGGCCGGTAAGGCCGGATTATCGTTACGTCAGGAGGAGCGGTTCGCCCTTTGCGGATCGCGGGTTGGAGGAGAAGGCCGAATGAGGCGGACGCTCACCGCTATCGCTGCTGTTGCCGTTTGCGCCGTTGCCGGAATGGCGCGGGCTGGCGAGATCGCGCCGGCCGATGTGGCTTTCGAGGACATGGCGGTCGCCACGTCGCTGACCGGTGCGCCGGGTAACCCGGAAGAGGGCGCCAAGGCGCTCGCCAATCGCGGTCTCGGCAATTGCCTCGCCTGCCATGCGGTGGCTGCTTTGACGAAGGAGCAGTTCCACGGCGATGTTGCGCCGGCGCTCGATGGGGTCGCGGATCGCTGGTCGCCGGAAGAGCTGCGCGCCATCGTCGTCGATGCCAAGCAGGTGTTCTCGGATGAAACGATGATGCCGGGCTTTTACAGCCTGAATCTGGGCAAGGATGTCCGCAAGGACCTTGCCGGAAAAACGATACTGACCGCGCAGCAGGTCGAGGATGTGGTCGCTTATCTGGCGACGCTCAAGGAATGAACAGGAAGGAGACAAGCATGGCTCTCAGCAGGCGTCATGTACTCGCACTGGCCGCAGGCGCGGCTGTCGTGCCCGCATTTCAGTTTCTGCCCGGACGGGCGCTTGCTGCCCCTGAAGAGGTCGGCAAGCTGATTGCGGACTTTGCCGGCGGCAAGGAGCCGCAGAGCGGCAAGATCACGCTCACCGCGCCGGAGATCGCCGAGAATGGCAACACCGTGCCGATCTCGGTCGAGGTTGAGAGCGAGATGGAAGGTGACGACATGGTCAATCAGGTGCTGATTCTGGCTGATGGCAATCCGAGCGCCGATGTGGCGACCTTCGCCTTCACCGCGATGAGCGGCAAGGCGGCCGCAACCACCCGCATGCGTCTGGCCAAGACCCAGAACGTCATCGCGGTGGCGAAGATGGCCGACGGGTCGGTCTACATGGACAGGAAGGAAGTGAAGGTGACCATCGGCGGCTGCGGCGGCTGACCGGTGCTTTCATCCCCCTCTGGTTCTGATTTGAAGGAAAAGAAATGTCTGCAGCTCCCAAGCCCCGCGTGAAGATTCCGAAGAAGGCCAAGGCCGGCGAGATCGTCGTGCTCAAGACCCTGATCAGCCATGAAATGGAATCGGGTCAGCGCAAGGACAAGGATGGCAATGTCATCCCGCGCAAGATCATCAACAAGTTTACCTGCGAGTTCAACGGTCAGCCGGTGTTCTCGTGCGACATCGATCCGGCCATTTCGGCCAATCCCTATTTCGAGTTCAGCGCGAAGGTTAACGAAAGCGGCACCTTCAAGCTGACATGGGTCGATGACGACGGATCGGTATACACCGACGAGCAGACAATCGAAGTGGCCTGAGCCAGATGCGCGGCTGACATGCCGCGCGCCAGCGGGGGAGGACGAGGGTGAGCACACGTTCCATTGCGGCATTGTCCGCTCTTTGTGCAAGTGTTGCGGCATTGGTGGTTGGGGCTGCCTGGGCTGATCCGGTTGATGAGGAGCTTGAGATCGACGGCGTGGAAATGATCACCCGCGCCCCCGCTCCGGAGGGGCACCCTTTCGATGAGGTGCTGTCGGGCTGGCTGTTCCGCGAGGCGGAGACACGCGAGACGGAAGCCGATTCCTTTGCCAATCCGGGCATGCTCACCGTCGAGCGCGGCGCCGATGTCTGGGACACGGTCGAGGGTGCGGCAGGCAAGTCCTGTTCCTCCTGCCACAATGAAGCGGCGGAGAGCATGAAGGGCGTGGGCGCGCGTTTCCCGAAATGGGATGCGGCCTCCGGCAAGCCCGTCAATCTGGAACTGCAGATCAACAAGTGCAGGGTCGAAAACATGGAGGCGGAGTCCTACAAGTTCGACCATCCCGACCAGATCGCGCTCGCCGCCTATATCAAGCACCAGTCGCTGGGCATGCCGGTGAAGATCGATCTGGCCGAAGGCCAGATGCAGAGCTGGTGGGACAAGGGCAAGGAGAACTACTACACCCGCATGGGGCAGCTCAATTTTGCCTGTGCATCGTGCCACGAGGCCTCGATGGGCAAATATATCCGTGCCGACCACCTCAGCCAGGGGCAGGCCAACGGCTTCCCGACCTACCGCTTCCGCGACGGCAAGGTGATCTCGCTGCATGACCGCCTGCGCGGCTGCATCAAGGACACGCGCGCCGAAATGCCGGATGCCTTCTCCGACGATCTGATGGCGCTGGAGGTCTACGTGACGTGGCGCGGAACCGGCCTGTCGGTCGAGACGCCTGCCGTCCGTCAGTAAGCACGACGTCAGCGATGACATGCAGCCCGGCCGGGCGTTCCGGCCGGCTGAAGCAATTCCGGCAGAAATACGCAGCGGTTTTGTATTCGGAGTTGCATTAAAACAAAGGGTTGGAGCATTTCGGCGCTTCGGAGAAGCGCGGAATTGCCCCAGAACACTTTCCGGGCCCCACGCCCTGAAGAGGCAAGCATGACCTATACCCGTCGGGATTTCTTTCAGTTCGCAGCCAATGCCGGCATGGCGCTGGGCGCTGCCGGCTATCTGTCGAATCCCACCCGCGCGCTGGCCCAGCAGAAGCTGACGCAGGATGACCTGCTGAGTTTCGATACCAAAGGGCAGGTGACGCTGCTGCATTTTACCGACGTTCATGCCCAGCTGATGCCGATCTATTTCCGCCCGCCGGATACCAATATCGGGGTGGGCGACTATGCGGGCATCCCGCCGCATCTGGTCGGAGAGGCTTTCCTGAAGGAGTTCGGCATTGATGCCGGCAGTCCGCTTGCCTATGCGCACACCTTCCTCGACTATGTCGATCTCGCCCGTGCTTACGGCCGGCTCGGTGGCCTCGACCGCACCGCCACGCTGGTCAAGGCGATCCGCGCCGAGCGTGGTGACGACAAGGTTCTGTTCCTCGATGGCGGCGACACCTGGCAGGGGTCTTACACCTCGCTGAAGACCAACGGTCAGGATATGGTTGACTGCATGAAGCTCCTGAAGCCGGATGCCATGACCGGCCACTGGGAGTTCACCTTCGGCGAAGACCGTTTTCTCGAAATCGTCGAGAGCATGGGCTACCCCTTCCTCGCCTCCAACATCTTCGATGCGGAGTGGGACGAACCGGCCTTCGACAACACCGCCATGTTCGAGCGCGGCGGCGTGCAGGTGGCGGTGATCGGTCAGGCGATGCCCTACACGCCGATCGCCAATCCGCGCTGGATGTTCCCCAAATGGTCGTTCGGCATCCGCCCGGATGTGCTTCAGGCCAATGTCGACGCCGCCCGCGAAGCCGGTGCCGAGATCGTCGTGCTGATCTCGCACAACGGCTTCGACGTCGATCGCAAGCTGTGCAGCGTGGTCAAGGGTATCGATGTCATCCTCACCGGCCATACCCATGATGCCGTGCCGGTCGCCCTTCAGGTGGAGGACACGCTCGTCATGTCGTCCGGTTCGCATGGCAAATATCTCGGCCGCATCGATCTGGAAGTGTCCGATGGCAAGGTGACCGGCTACAGCTCGAAGCTGATCCCGGTGTTCTCAGACGTGATTGCGCCTGACGCCGAAATGGCCGCCAAGATTGCAGAAGTGCGCGACCCCTACAAGGACGAGCTTGGCCGCGTCATCGGCAAGACCGATACGCTGCTCTATCGCCGGGGCAACTTCAACGGCACGTGGGACGATCTCATCTGCCGCGGCATCATGGAAGAGCGGGATACGCAGATTGCGTTGTCGCCGGGCTTCCGCTGGGGCACGACCCTGCTGCCGGGTCAGGACATCACCATCGACGATCTCTACACCGAAACCTCGATGAGCTATCCCGCCGTCTATCGCAACGAGATGACCGGCGCGCAGCTCAAGGAAGTGCTGGAGGATGTCTGCGACAACCTCTTCAACCCGGATCCCTTCCTGCAGCAGGGCGGCGACATGGTGCGCGTCGGTGGTATGACCTACAGCTGCACGGTGGGCGAGAAGATCGGCAACCGCATTTCCGACATGAAGCTTGCCGCCACCGGCGAGGCGATAGAGCCGGATGCGACCTATGTCGTCGGGGGCTGGGCCTCCGTCAACGAAGGCACCGAAGGTCCCGCCATCTACGACCTCATGGAAAGCTACATTTCCGGCAAGGGCACGGTGTCCGTTGCGGATGAGCGGACCGTAAAAGTCATCCAATAAGCGCAGTCCGCAAGCGAGCCGGCTTTACGCCGGCTTTCTTGCTGTTCTATACATAGAAAAATTCATATGTTAGAATTGATGAAAGAATTGTCTGGAGGACATCATGGCTGAACGGCAGCAGGTGCTGTCGCCATCGCGGCGCGGCTTCCTCACTGGCGGGCTGATGGGCGCTGCCGCTCTTGCGGGCACGGGTCTTGCCCGTGCTTCGGAAGGCGAGGAGGTCATCACTGAGATCCAGGACTGGAACCGCTATCCCGGCGATGGCGTCGACGCGCGCCCTTACGGCCAGCCCTCCCAGTTCGAGGCGCATGTGGTGCGCAAGAACGTGCCGTGGCTGACGTCCGATTCCATCTCGTCGATCAACTTCACGCCTTTGCATGAGCTGGATGGCATCATCACGCCGAACGGGCTGTGCTTCGAGCGTCACCATGCCGGCATTGCCGAGATCGAGCCCGGATCGCACCGGCTGATGATCAACGGTCTGGTGGATCGGCAGCTGGTTTTCACCATGGCGGATCTGAAGCGCTTCCCGCGTGAAAACCGGATCTTCTTCCTCGAATGCGCAGCCAATTCCGGCATGGAATGGCGCGGCGCACAGCTCAACGGCTGCCAGTTCACCCATGGCATGATCCATTGCGTCGCCTATACCGGCGTTCGCCTCAAATATCTGCTTGAGGAAGCCGGCGTGAAGACGGCAGGCAAGTGGCTTCTGGCCGAAGGCGCCGACGCGTCGGCCATGACCCGGTCGATCCCGATGGAAAAGGCGCTGGACGACTGCATGGTCGCCTTCGCCATGAATGGCGAGGCGCTGCGTCCCGAGCAGGGCTATCCGATACGTCTCGTGGTGCCCGGCTGGGAAGGCAATATGTGGATCAAGTGGCTGCGCCGCCTCGAAGTGGGCGATGAGCCATGGGAGCAGCGCGAGGAAACCTCGAAATACACGGACCTGCTCGCCAACGGCAAGGCGCGTCGTCACACATGGGTGATGGACGTGAAGTCGGTGATCACCAATCCAAGCCCGCAGGCCCCGATCACGCACGGCAAGGGCGCCATGGTGCTTTCCGGGCTGGCCTGGTCGGGCAATGGCGCGATCAGCCGGGTGGATGTCTCCATCGATGGCGGCCGCAACTGGCACGCGGCGCGCATCGACGGGCCGAGCCTGCCCATGGCATTGCATCGCTTCTACTATGAGTTCGACTGGGACGGTTCGGAACTGTTCCTGCAGTCGCGCGCCATCGATGACAGGGGCTTCATCCAGCCCACCAAGGAGCAGCTGCGCTCGGTGCGCGGCCCGAATTCCATCTATCACAACAATGGCATCCAGACCTGGCATGTCGACGGCGAGGGAGTGGTCGAGAATGTCGAGATTTCCTGAGCTTGTCCTGGCCGCCGCGCTGTTGGTGGCTCCCGCATCGGCTTCCCTTGCCGCGCAGGACGCGCCGGCAGCCGGAAAATTCGGCATTGGCCGCGAGGCCACGCCGGAAGAAGTAGCTGCATGGGATATCGACGTGCGCCCCGATGGTCTGGGCCTTCCGGAAGGACGCGGCACCGCAGCCGAAGGCATGGCGATCTATGACGAGAACTGCGCTTCCTGTCATGGCGATTTCGGTGAGGCGGTGGATCGCTGGCCGGTTCTGGCCGGCGGGCAGGGCACGCTGGAGAACGAACGGCCCGAAAAGACCATCGGCTCTTACTGGCCCCATCTGTCGACCGTCTATGATTACGTGCGTCGCGCCATGCCGTTCGGCAATGCGCGGTCTCTTTCCGATGACGATGTCTACGCGCTGACGGCTTACCTCCTCTATCTCAATGATATCGTCGATGATGAGGATTTCGAGCTGTCGAAGGAAAACTTCACATCGATCAAATTGCCCAATGCGGATAATTTCATCGAAGACGATCGCGAGAGCGAGCCGCACTATGCCGACAAGTCGGATCCCTGCATGCGTGATTGCAAGCCGGACAAGGCGGAGGTCAAAATGCATGCGGCGGTGCTGGATGTAACGCCGGAAAATGCCGATGATAACGCCCCGCAAGGTGGCATCGACTGAGCGGCTGATGCCGCAGGAATGCGGCTGAAAAAGGCAGGAATTCCGGCTCGGAGAGAAGGGCCGCCATTTCGGTTCTCCAGTCTTCGTGCTGCCAGGATGGATAGCTTGCTTCGACGGCGCTGCCGGCTTTTGCCGGTGGCGCCGTTTCTTTTTGGCGAGCGAAATCTGCTCTTGTCTTAATGTGTGCTGGCATCATTTGGCACCAGTGCGGCAAGGCAGTCGCTCTGACATCGCACGAGAACACAGCTCTTGCTTCCGCGCTGACAGCGGTGAAGGAAGGCATTGGGCTCCTCGTCTTCCCGTCAGTTGCCCATTCCGTCCGGAAGATTTTCGATATCCGTCCTACAATATGAAATGTAGAAAATCTGCCTTCGCCGCGTTTGCGCGCCACGGCGTCCTCGATCGGGTGTATTTCGTGGAAAATTCGGCCGGGATGACATTTATGGCCGAATCCTGCGAATAACCCACTTGACTTAACGTTAAACTTAACTCACCTAGATTGCCGGGATAAGAAGCGGACGCGCTGTAAGCAGGTGCTAAAAGCCGCCTGCATCGCATATCGGCGAAAGGGGAGTTATGTCGGCAGACCTTGCGAGCACCGTTGATCGTCGGCGCCGGTACAGTGCTGGTGGAACGATGTCGCTGAACCGAGTGATCACGCCCTCGCAACTGTTCGGCCATGGCAACCCGGAAGTCGGTGAGGCGGTGATCGCCATCATCCGCCCGGGCGTCTCGCCTGTCGTCATGTGCTGATCGAAATGGCGTGTTCCATTTCCAGGCGGTCACAAGGCAGGTCTCGATCTCGCTCGATTACACCGACGCCAAAATCGGGGTCGCGGAACAGCTCGTCAACTCCCTCGCGTGAAGGAGGGCGGTTCCCGGCGCCAGAGCGTGCCGCGCCGGATGGCGGACGAGACGTTGAATGAAAGATTTCCCGTCAGGCTCTCCGGAGCGGGGTGGGGGAGTGCAGTGTGAAGTAATGGCGTGGGTCGGGTATGGAGGGCCCGCGCCGGCAAGTGTCAGTCCTTCCTACAAAAACGACAATGGAGACTTGAGATGAACAATGGGATGACGCGCCGCGGGTTCATGCGTGCGGGCGCAACTTTCGGTCTGGCTGCGGCTTCTGCCGGTGCGGGCCTCGCCGCCGGCACCAGCCTCGCCTTCGCGCAGGACGCCGATCTGCTGGCAGATATCAAAAAGCGCGGTTTCATCCGCGTCGGCACATTCAGCATTCCGCCGGAAACCTGGATCGACATCAGCACCGGCGAATGGAAAGGCATCGCGGCCGACTTCACCAAGGCTGTGGCGGAAGAGATCGGCGTTGAGGTCGATCCGGTCGTGCTGGTTCACTCGGCGCTGGCCCCGGCCCTCGATTCCGGCCGTATCGACGTCATTTCCGGCCTTTATCGCACCGCTGAGCGCGAAAAGGTGATGGCATATGCCTCCGCACCTTACTGGTACGGCATCGACGTGCTGCTCACCCGCTCGGAAGGCGGCGTGGCCACGGTTGAAGACCTCAAGGACAAGGTGATCGGCACCGTGCGCGGCTCCGCGCAGGAAATCGAGGCTGCCGAACTGCAGAAGCGCTACGGCATTTCCGACATACGCAAGTACGATGCAGCCGATCCGATGCTGATGGACCTCAAGGCCGGTCGCCTCGATGCCGCGGTCTGGTGGGGCTACACATTCGACTACGCTGCCCAGCAGAACCCGGATTACGACTTCAAGGTCGTCGAGTATCTGGCGCCGGAATATCTCAACAGCGAGACGCTGCCCGGCAACTACTACGTCTTCTCCAAGAACGGCACCGCCGGCCTGATCCAGGCCTTCGATGCCGCCACGGAGAAGCTCAAGGCTGCCGGCGTCGACAAGCAGATCATGGAAAAATACGGCCTCAGCAACCCGTCCTACCTGACCGGAAAGTTCTGAGGGTTCAGGCAGAAGTGCCCGCAATTCGGCATTCCGAATTGCTTTCATCAAAGAGCAGGCGCATTTCGCTCTTCCCTTAAAGGCGCAAATGCCCCGCATCTCATGAACAAGGCCCCCGGCGCGCAGGCGTCGGGGCTCCTGTCTCCCGGATTGGAAATCGATGAGCGATTATCTCCAGCTTGTGCAAACCTATTTTCCCTACGTGGCCAAGGGCGCGTCGATCACGATCCAGCTGACGATCGTGGCGCTGCTGGGCAGCGTGGCGCTGGGTCTTCTCACGACCTTCGCCAAGCTCGCCAATTTGCGTCTGCTGCGCATCGTTGCCAGCATTTACATCGAGCTGATCCGCGCCACGCCGGCGCTGCTGCAGCTCTTCATCATCTATTTCGGCCTGACCTCGTTCGGCCTGCGGCTGGATCCGTTCACCGCGGCGTCCATCACCCTGTCACTGGTCGGCGGCGCCTATGCGGCGGAAATCTTCCGCGCCGGCATCGAGGCGGTGGATACCGGGCAGTTCGAGGCCGCCCGCAGCCTTGGCATGTCCACCCCGCTGGCGATGCGCCGCATCATCCTGCCGCAGGCGGCGGTGATCGTTCTGCCGCCCTTCACCAACTTTGTCATTTCCATGATCAAGGACACGTCGCTGGCGCTGACCATTTCGGTTCCGGAGATCATGTACCGGTCCTACGATGCGTCCAGCCAGTCGTACCGCAGCATGGCCATCTATTCGATGGCGGCCGTTCTCTATCTGGCGATTTGCCTTCCCCTGTCCGGGTTTGCGAAGGCTCTTGAAAAGCGCAGGGCTTCCCGATGAGCAAGACCATACTCGAACTGCAGGGGCTTGAGATGGCCTTCGGCCAGCTCAGCGTTCTGCGCGGCGTGGACCTGAAGGTCGAAGAGGGCGAGAGCATTGCCATCATCGGGCCGAGCGGCTCGGGCAAGAGCACGCTGCTGCGCTGCCTGAACCGGCTGGAAACCCCGACCGGCGGCAATGTGCTCTTCGAGGGAAACCGCATCGATGCGCGCACCGACATCAACCAGCTGCGCACGCGCATGGGCATGGTGTTCCAGCAGTTCAACCTGTTTCCGCACATGACGGCTCTTGCCAATGTGATGGAAGCGCCGGTTCATGTGCGCGGGATAAAGCGTGATCAGGCCGAGGCTGAAGCGCGCCGCCTTCTGGAAAAGGTGGGCATGCTGGAGAAGGCGAATTCCTTCCCGAGGCAGCTTTCCGGCGGGCAGAAGCAGCGTGTGGCCATTGCGCGCTGCCTTGCCATGCAACCGCGGCTTCTGCTGCTCGACGAGATCACCTCCGCGCTCGATCCCGAGCTGGTCGGCGAGGTTCTCGATGTGGTGCGCGATCTGGCGCGTCAGGGCATGACCATGCTACTCGTTACCCATGAAATGCGCTTTGCCCGCGAATTTGCGGACAGGGTCGTGTTCATGGATGGCGGGGTCGTGGTCGAGGTCGGACCACCGGAGGAGGTTTTCACCCGGCCGAAGAGCGAGCGGCTCAGGAAGTTCCTGACAGCCGTTCTGGAACAGACCACCTGACCGGCGACGCTCCGGCGTCGCGGGTTGACAAGAAGCCCGGAACGGGCGCTGTGGAGAGGATATTTCATGAAATTGTTGCGCTATGGAGAGCCGGGCGCTGAAAAGCCCGGTCTGCTCGATGCTGAAGGCGGGATCCGCGACCTGTCGGCACATGTGACCGATATCGGGGGCGCTGCGCTCGACCCCGCCGCGCTGGCGGAACTGGCGAAACTCGACCCGCAGACCCTGCCTGCGGTCTCAGGCTCGCCGCGCATCGGGCCTTGCGTCGCCAATGTCGGCAAGTTCATCTGCATCGGCCTCAACTATGCCGACCACGCCGCAGAATCGGGCCTCGCCGTGCCGTCCGAGCCGGTGGTGTTCATGAAAGCCTCGTCCGCCATTGTCGGTCCCGATGACGATGTGCTGATCCCGCGCGGTTCCGAAAAGACCGACTGGGAAGTCGAGCTTGGCATCGTCATCGGCCGCAAGGCGAAATACGTCTCCGAAGCCGAGGCGATGGATTATGTGGCTGGCTACTGCGTTGCGCACGACGTGTCCGAGCGCGCTTTCCAGAACGAGCGTCAGGGTCAGTGGACCAAGGGCAAGAGCTGCGACACTTTCGGGCCGATCGGGCCGTGGATGGTGACGAAAGACGAGATCGCCGATCCGCAGCAGCTTGGCATGTGGCTGAAGGTGAACGGCGAGACGATGCAGAACGGCTCGACCAGAACCATGGTCTATCAGGTGGCCTATCTGGTTTCGTATCTGAGCCAGTTCATGAGCCTGATGCCGGGCGACATCATTTCCACAGGCACGCCACCGGGCGTCGGCATGGGCATGAAGCCGCAGCGTTTTCTCAGGGCCGGCGATGTTATCGAACTCGGCATCGAAGGGCTGGGCACGCAGAAGCAGAATGTGAAGGCGGACGCCTAGTCCTGGCTCAGGACTTTCGTATCAGATGATCGGGCCGCCGGATGATGTATAGCGTCCGGCGGTTCATTGTTTCGGGCACTATTTCTGCCCGACGATAATGATGAACGGGCGCAGCGGCGGGAAAAGCCGAAACGCTCTATTGCAGACTGGATTGGTTTTCGGTCAAACCAGAGAAAACAGCCAGAGATGCATATGTCGGACAAGCCGGTAACGATCAAGGATGTGGCGCGCGAGGCGGGAGTCTCGGCGATGACCGTCTCCAATGTTCTGAACGGGCGCGGGCGCGTGGCCGAAACCACGGCGCAGAACGTGCGCGATGTCGTCGAGCGGCTTGGGTATCGGCCTTCGGTGGCGGCACGGCGGCTGCGGCTTTCCCAGCAATGGACGATCGGCATGCTGATCGTCGTGGAAGACCCGGATTTTCTTTCCGATCCCTTCATCACCGCGCAGGTGACGGGCCTGACCAACTATCTCACAGCGCATGCCTACAGCCTGATCCTGCGTGGGATCAAGCCTTCGGATTTCCGCACGTCTGGACTGTTTCAGGACATTGAAGCCGATGGCATGGTGGCCATTCTCTCGGGCGACGAGGTGCAGCGCAAATGGTTCGTGAGCGAACTGGCCACCTTGCGTGTACCGTTCGTGCTCCTGCAGGAGCACCAGCGCCCGGCCCATGACGACTGCACGATCATCCGGCAGGATGATTTCGATGGCGGTCGCCAGATTGCGCGGCATCTCATCGCCAACGGAACCCGCACCTGCTGGATGCTGATGCCGCAGACCGAATGGCCGGCAATGCGGGCGCGTATGGAAGGCGTTGCCTCCGTGTGGCGGGAGGCTGGCCTGCCGCCGCCCGAAGTGATCCGCTGCGCCGACGAGAGTTTTGACGTCAACTATGCCGAAACGCTCGCCGCCCTGCGCAGCCGCAAGGCGCCTGATGCCATTGTCGGCGGCAACGACCAGATGGCGGTGGGGGCGATGAAGGCCTGTATCGCCCACGGATTGCGGGTTCCGGAAGATATCCAGATCACCGGCTTCAATGCCTTCGATTTCTGGCGCTATGTCGATCCGGTGCTGACCACCGTGCGTTCCGCCGCCCATGCGCTGGGCGAGCGGGCCGCGGCGGAGCTGATCGCGCGGCTTCAGGCGGCAACGTTCAGCTCTCATGAGATCATCCTGCCGGTGAAGCTGGAACCGGGTGCTTCCACCCGATCCTGATCCGCGACCGATGATGTGGCTCAGATCGCGCCATCGGCCCTGATCTGCTTCACGGCACCTTCGACCGCCTCCAGCGTGGAGGCGACCACCGCGTCGTCATGGGCGATCGACATGAACCATGCGCCGCGTTCGAGCGCGCGCACGCCGCGATGCAGCAGGGCGGTGGTAAAGGCGACGTAAGCCTGCCGGTTCATGCGTGCCAGATCGCGATAGTCCCGTGCCGGCTGCTCAAGCCCGAAGGCGACATGGAAGACCTGCGGAAAGCCTTCGACCACGGCTTTGACGCCATGCCGTGCGAAAATCTCGCGCATGCCATCCATCAGCCTTGTGCCATTGACGGCGATCTCTTCGTAAAGCGAAGGCTTCAGCGACTGCAGGGTTGCAACGGTGGCCGCCATGGCGATGGGCTGTGCATTGTAGGTGCCGCCATGCACGACGCCGCCGCTCACGAACATGTCCAGAAGGTCGGCCCGGCCGGCGATGGCGGCGACGGGGAAGCCGTTGGCGATTGCCTTGCCGAAGGTTGAAAGATCGGGCGTGACGCCGAACAGTTCCTGTGCGCCGCCGGGGGCGAGGCGGAAACCGGTGATGACCTCATCGAAGATGAGGATCGTGCCGTGACGGGTGCAGGCTTCGCGAACGCCTTCCAGATAGCCGGGAAGGGGGTGAACGGCGCCCGCATTGCACATGGCGGCTTCCATGATGACGGCGGCGATATCTCCCTGCGCGAGGCGGGCTTCCAGAAGCTCCGGATCGTTCCATGGCAACACGACCAGCGTGTCGGCGGTATCGGCAAGTTGCCCCTTGCTGCCCGCGACAGCCTTCGGTGCTTCGCGCGGGCCGGCCGCGTCGGGTGCGGGTGCCGTCGACCACAGCACATTGTCGAACCAGCCGTGATAATGGCCCTCGAACTTGATGATGTTCCGGCGCCCCGTGGCGGCGCGTGCAAGGCGAAGGGCTGCCTGATCCACTTCGGAGCCGGAGCCGCCGAAGCGCATGCGCTCAGCCGAAGGAACCATCTGGCAGACAAGGCGCGCAGCCTCGGCTTCGACAGCGCTCTGCGCGCCGAACAGAATGCCGTCGTCGATCTGCCTTTTGACGGCCTGTGTGAGGGCTGCGGGGTTGTGGCCGAGGATCATCGGCCCCATGCCCAGATAGTAGTCGATCAGCCGGTTGCCATCGACGTCATACAGAAAGGGACCTTCGCCACGCTCGATCACCAGCGGCGTGGGGGAGATGTTCAGGCGGAAATTGCTGTTAACGCCGCCCGCCATCCATTGGCAGTTGTGCCGGATGGCCTCCGCCGATCTGGTAAAGGACAGAAGGTCCGATGTGATGGCGTTGCTTGAGGCAGTCATGTCTTGCTCCCGATAAGACAGATGAGGCGGTGCGCTCACAGAGGCTGCAGTCTGTGGCCGCCACGGACTGGCCGCGACGGTGCAGGCATGTCTGAGTGCCCCGTTCCCTATAAGATCGTTAGTCGCATAATGTAGGACGACTTCCGATGTTCATGTGGCGATCTAATACGGAATTTTAGCCTTTATCAAGCTGATTATCACGATAAACCATCATGATTTATCGTTATCGAGGTCAATTCTGAGAAAAACATCCTACATTATAAGATTTCAGGAACTTGGGCCTTTTCCGCGTCTCTGTCAGGACTGGCCAGCGAGATCCCGGGTGATGCCGGCGAGGCTGGTAATGAGGATATTGGAAAGGCGCGAGACGGCCGGGCCATCGAACCGTGAGGCAGGGCCGGCGATGCTGACGGAGGCGACGACATTGCCGCCCGGACCGAAAATCGGGGCTGCTAAGCACGCACTGCCGGGTTCGTTTTCCTCGAACTCCTGCGTCCATCCTCTGGTGCGACAGTCCTGCAATACGCTTTCGAGTTCTTCCGGATCGGTAATGGTGTTGGGCGTCAGTTTTTGCAGCGGCGCGACCTCATAGATGAAGCGCCGGAAATCCTCGGGCTGGTAAGCCAGCAGCGCGCGCCCGCAGGCGGTGGAATGATAGGAAGCCCTCGTGCCGGAATAGGAGGAAACGCGCAGATTGTAGCTGCCTTCGAGGCTCTCCGCGATGAACACGTCGGCGGGGCCCGGAATGGCAAGGTTGATCGTCTCGCGCGTCTGCGCGCACAGGGCGGTCAGATGCGGACGTGCAATCGTGGCGATGTCCAGCCGGCGGGCCACTGCGTTTCCGTAGACGAGGTGCTGAAGTCCGAGCCGGTAGGAGCCCGTTCCCGTGTCGTGCTCGGCGAGCCCCGTCTCGACCAGCGCCTTGATCAGGTTGAACGCCGTCGTTTTCAAGAGCCCGGTGCGTTGGGCCAGATCCCGCAGCGAAACCCATTCGCCGCCAGCCATGGCATCCAGCAGGGCTTTGGCGCGGGCGATGGACTGGATCCGCACTTCGGAGGCGGGAGCGTGTTGCGGCACTGTACCAGTCATGGCTGACATCTCCGGTTTCGGCATCTGTGATGCCATGTCGCTCATGATGGCGGAAGCAGCAAGGTTCTGGGCCGATGTTTTCGCTGCGACGTCCGATTTTGAAGGGCGCGCGCCCATGCTACGGTGGGCAGGTTGAGAGCTTCTACAAAGGAGAGGGAAAACATGCGCAGACTGTTTATCGCAGCAGGCATTTCACTTCTGGCTGGCGTGGCGATGCCTCTGCCGGCCAGTGCGCAGACAGCCGATGAGATGAATGCCAGCCTCGATTCCCTGTTCGGCGAGCACGACCGCTACCACAGCTTTTTCACAGCGCTGAAGAAAGCGGTCGCGGAGGGTGACAAGAAGTCATTCGCGGAAATGGTGGATTATCCGTTTCAGGCCCGGATAAAGGGCAAGTCGGTGAAAATCCGCGATGCCGCCCATTTCGTTGCCGATTACGATCAGGTCGTCACCGCAAAGGTGAAGCATGCCCTTGAGGCGCAGGCCTATGAGAGCCTGTTCGCGAACTGGCAGGGGGTGATGGTTGGCGACGGCGAAATCTGGTTTTCGGCGGTCGGGGAGCCGGGCGAAATCCGGATAACGGCAATCAACGACTGACCCGCCCGGCACTAGACAACTGCGCCGGCAGCTTCGAAAAGCGAATGGCCGCCCCGGCTTGCCGGGCGGCCACTGCTTGCGGCTGGAGCGTTTCCAGGAAAAGTGGAACCACTTTTCCGGTTCGGAAACGCGACGAATCAAAGACTTGGAGCCGTTCAGTGATTCCGTGAAATACTGAACGACTCTGACGGACCGCTTCCGGGGCCTCGGTGTTCAGACCGGCGTCGGCACCACCGTCGCCACGATGGACGCGTCGAGCGCCTCGTAACCGGCAAGGTCGATCATGTCGTAGAGCTCGGCCCGGGTCTGCATTTCGGGCACCATCGCCTTTGTCGAGCCGTCGCGCTTCAGCGTCGCGTAAAGCTTTTCCTGCGCCTTGTTGGCGACGCGCAGTGAGGAAACCGGCCAGATCACCATTTTGTAGCCCATTGCCTCGAACTCGTCGGCGGTAAAGAAGGGCGTGCGGCCGAATTCGGTCATGTTGGCGAGCAGCGGCACACCCGGCATGCGCGCGGCGAATTCGCGGAACATGTCCGCCGTGGTCAGCGCCTCGGGGAAGATCGCATCCGCGCCCGCTTCCATGTAGAGCTTTGCCCGCGCCACGGCGCCGTCCATGCCTTCGCTGGCCGCCGCATCGGTGCGGGCGATGATGTAGAGGTTGCGCCGCGCCTTTGCCGCAGCGGCGACCTTGGCCGCCATGTCGTTGGCGTCGGCCAGCTTCTTGTCGTTGAGATGGCCGCATTTCTTGGGCAGGAGCTGGTCTTCGAGGTGAACCGCGCCGGCGCCAGCCTCCTCGAATGTGCGCACCATGTGCATGACGTTGAGCGCCTCGCCATAGCCGGTGTCGCCGTCGACCAGCAGCGGCAGGCCGGAAGCGCGCGCGATCTGGCGGATGAAGAAGGCCACTTCGTCGACGGTGATGATGCCGAGATCGGGGATGCCCATCGAGGCGGTCATGGCCGCGCCCGACAAATAAAGCCCCTCGAAGCCGGCGGCCTTGGCCTGAAGGGCGGCCATGCCGTTATGGGCTCCGGGAAGGCGGGTGATGCCGCCGCTTGCGACGAGCGCCCTGAAGCGCTCGCCTGCGGAGTGTTGCGGAAGGTCTGAAGAGACGAGATAGGGCATGCTTTTCCTCAGGCTGCCTTGGAGTTTTCGGCCGGCCGGCCACGGCGCTCGATCGACACGAATTCCAGATTTTCCGGTCCCGTGTAATTGGCGGAAGGCCGGATGATCTTGTTGTCGACGCGTTGCTCGATGATGTGCGCGGCCCAGCCGCTGGTGCGCGAGATGACGAACAGCGGTGTGAACATTGCCGTCGGCACGCCCATCATGTGATAGGAGACCGCGCTGAACCAGTCGAGGTTCGGGAACATCGCCTTGGCATCGGCCATGGTGGATTCGATGCGCTCGGCAATGTCGAACATCTTCGTCGATCCGGCCTCGACGGAAAGCTGGCGCGCCACGGTCTTGATGACCTTGTTGCGCGGGTCGCTCACCGTATAGACCGGATGGCCGAAGCCGATGACGACCTCTTTCGCCTCGACGCGGCTGCGAATGTCGGCTTCCGCCTCATCCGGATCGGCGTAGCGCTTCTGGATCTCGAAGGCGACCTCGTTGGCCCCGCCGTGCTTCGGCCCCCGCAGCGCGCCGATGGCCCCGGTGATGGCCGAGTACATGTCCGAGCCGGTGCCGGCGATCATGCGCCCGGTGAAGGTCGAGGCGTTGAACTCGTGTTCCGCATAGAGGATCAGCGAGATGTGCATCGCCTTCACATGCGAGGCCTTCGGTGCCTTGCCGTGCAGAAGATGCAGGAAATGGCCGCCGATGCTGTCGTCGTCAGTCTCGACCTCGATGCGCCGCCCGTTATGGGCAAAGTGGTGCCAGTAGAGCAGCATCGAGCCGAGCGAGGCCATCAGCCTGTCGGCGATGTCGCGCGCGCCGGGCAGGTTGTGGTCCGCCGCTTCCGGCAAAACGCAGCCGAGAGCGGAGACGCCGGAGCGCATCACGTCCATCGGATGGGTCGCGGCCGGCAACAGCTCCAGCGTGCGCTTCACTGCATCCGGCAGCCCGCGCAGGGCCTTCAGCTTCGCCTTGTAGGCGGCAAGCTCGGCCTGCGTCGGCAGCGTGCCGTGGACGAGGAGATGGGCGATCTCCTCGAACTCGCAGGTCTCGGCCACATCGAGAATGTCGTAGCCGCGATAGTGGAGATCGTTTCCGGTGCGCCCGACGGTGCACAGCGCCGTGTTGCCGGCAACGACGCCGGACAGGGCAACGGACTTCTTCGGCTTGAATGCGCTCATTACTTCCTCCCTACCTCTTCCAGTCGAAAATGCCGGTGGCGGCGGCCGGGCCGAGCTTGTCCTGCGCGACCGTGAAGGTGAGGCCCGACAGTTCTTCCGGCTTCAGTTCCAGAAGGCGCTCGACTGTGGCGATGAAACGGTCCTGCTCGGCCTTCTCCACGACGCCCTCGGCCAGCGTGCGGAACTTGTTGACGTAGTCCGGACGGGTGAAGGGGCGTGCGCCCAGTGGATGCGCATCGGCGATCGCCAGTTCGTCCTCGATGACCGAACCGTCCTGAAGGGTGACGGTGACGCGGCCGCCGAACGCCTTTTCCTTCGGATCATGGCTGTGATAGCGGCGCGTCCATTCGGGATCCTCCACGGTGGAGATCTTGTGCCAGAGGGCCACCGTTTCAGACCGGTTGGCGCGTTCGGGCGCATAGGAACGCTCGTGGTGCCAGCCGCCGTCTTCCAGTGCCACGGCGAAGATGTACATGATCGAATGGTCGAGCGTTTCGCGGCTCGCCTTCGGGTCCATCTTCTGCGGGTCGTTGGCGCCGGTGCCGATCACGTAGTGGGTGTGATGGCTGGTGTGGATGACGATGTCCTTCACCCTGGTGAGGTCGCCGATTTTCGGCCCCATGCGGCGTGCCAGATCGATGAGCGCCTGGCTCTGGTATTCGGCCGAATGCTCCTTGGTGTAGGTGTCCATGATGGCGCGCTTGGCCTCACCCTTTTCGGGCAGCGGCACCACATATTCGGCCTTGGGGCCTGAAAGCAGGTAAGCGATGAAGCCGTCCTCGCCTTCCCATGCCGGCGACGGCGCGCCTTCGCCGCGCAGCACGCGGTCCACGGCCTCGACCGCCATCTTGCCGGCGAAGGCCGGAGCATAAGCCTTCCAGCTCGAAATCTCGCCCTTGCGCGACTGGCGGGTGGTGGTGGTGACATGCAGCGCCTGCTGCACGGCCTGATAGATCACTTCCGCCGAAAGCCCCAGCGCCGTGCCGATGCCGGCGGCGGCCGAGGGGCCGAGATGGGCGATGTGGTCGATCTTGTGCTCGTGCAGGCAGATGCCCTTCACGAGATTGACCTGCACCTCGTAGCCGGTGGCGATGCCTCTGGCGAGTGCCGCGCCCGACAGGCCGCAATGCTGCGCCACGGCAAGGATCGGCGGGATGTTGTCGCCCGGATGCGAATAGTCGGCGGCGAGGAAGGTGTCGTGGAAATCAAGTTCGCGCACCGCCACGCCGTTGGCCCATGCCGCCCATTCCGGCGAGATGCGCTTGGCGGTGGAAAGGCCAAACACGGTAGCGCCGGGCAGGAAGGGGTGAGCCTGCGCCTGCGCCCGGGCGCTCGCCACCGGGCGGCGCGCCAGCGATGCGGCGGCAACCGCCGCATTGTCGATGATGCGATTGCCGATCATCTCGACCACATCGGCGTCGAGCGCGACGTTGTCGGCGGCAATCGAGGCGATCTTCCAGGCGAGCTGGTCTTCGCGGGCCAGATTTTCGGCGGATTTGTAGGTGCGGACCTTATGCGACTTCACGAATGAATATCCTCTGCGTTGCATTGATCGGAAGTGGGGAGGGGTGTCGGCCTGCCGTCGCCATCGACGGCGACCATCATGAAATGGCCGCTGATGGCGGGGTCTTTCTCACCGCTGTCATCGGTGAAGGCATTGACCAGAATGGTCATGGAGGAGCGGCCGCGAAACACGATGCGGGCGCTGATGTCGATGATCTCGCCCAGCCGCACCGGGCGATGGAATTCGATGCCATCGGCTTTCGCCATGACGACATCGCAGCCGGCATGGCGGGCAGCGCACAGGAAGGCGGCCTTGCCCATCAGGTGCAGCGCATTGGCGCCATAAAGCGTGCCGTAGTGATTGGTCAGTGCAGGCAGAACCAGTTCACTGAAGCGCGCATCGCTGTGCAGGGAAAGTTCCTCCGGCATTCCTGAAACGTGCTCCTTGGTTCGAGAGCCTCTTTGCTAATCCGCAATATCCGCATATGTTAAAAATCGTAAACCACTGAAAAGGCAGACATTTGCGAAGCCAGATCAGTGAATTTGCAAAGTTTGCGAAGTTTGTGAGGCGAGGGTGACGCCGTGAAAAAGCTGTTTATGGGCGTGCGATTGAAGCGGCTGCGGGAAGAGCGCCGGCTCACCCAGCAGGCGCTGGCCGACTCCATCGGCATTTCGCTGAGCTATCTCAACCAGATCGAGAACAACCAGCGCCCGCTCACCGTAGCGGTACTCCTGAAGCTCAACGCCGCCTTCGGTGTCGACGTGCAGCTTTTCTCCGGCGAGGACGAGGCGCGGCTGGTGGGCGAGCTGCGCGAGGCGCTGTTCGATCCGGGCGTGGGAGAGGAGATTTCGAGCGCTGAGCTGAAGGAGATCGCCACCGGCATGCCGGCCGTGGGGCGCGCCATCGTCGGGCTGCACAAGCGCCTGTCGCGCGCGCTGGACCAGTCTGCGGCGCTGGCCGCGCGGCTGGGCGATGACCGGCAGGGCGACGGCGGGGCGGACTCAGCACCCATCGCGGCCGCTCCCTTCGAGGAGGTGCGCGACTTCTTCTATGCAAGGCACAACCATATCGATGCGCTTGACCGGGCTGCCGAGGCCGCCGCCACGGGGCTTGGCCTGCCGCCGGGGCGCATGGTAACGGGGCTGGAGACCTATCTGGAAGCGAAACACGGTGTGCGGGTGTTGCGCCACGCGCTGCCGCCCGGCTCCGGCGTGCAGCGCGCTTTCGATCCGCAGGGACGCATATTGCGGCTTTCGGAGCGCCTGAGCGGCGGCCAGCAGGCATTCCAGCTGGCAACCCAGCTCGCCTTTCTCGAATATGGCGGGCTGATCGATGCGGAACTGGCGGAAGCCTCGTTCTCCAATGCGGAGACGCGGGCGCTCGCCCGCATCGGCCTTGCCAATTATTTCGCCGGCGCACTGGTGCTGCCCTATTCCGTCTTCCTGCAATCGGCCAAGGAGCTGCGCTACGACATCGACCTGCTCGGACAGAAATTCGATGTCGGTTTCGAGACCGTCTGCCATCGCCTCAGCACATTGCAGCGGTCGGGCGCGCGCGGCGTTCCCTTCTTTTTCATCCGCGTCGATCGCGCCGGCAACATCTCCAAGCGCCAGTCGGCCACGGACTTTCACTTCTCGCGAGTGGGAGGAACCTGTCCGCTGTGGAATGTCTATGAAGCCTTCACCCGGCCCGGACGCATCGTCACCCAGCTTGCCGAGATGCCGGACGGGCGCACCTATCTGTGGATGGCGCGCACGGTCGATCATTCGGCAGGTGGCTACGGAACGCCCGACAAGACCTTCGCCATCGGTCTTGGCTGTGACCTCCAGCATGCGCCGGGGCTGGTCTACTCCAAGGGATTGCGACTCGACGACGCCGAGGCGCGCACGCCGATCGGCGCCGGCTGCAAGATCTGCGAGCGGCCCGCCTGCCCGCAGCGCGCCTTCCCGCCGGTGGCGCAGGCGCTGCGCATCGACGAGACGCGCAGCAGCTTCACGCCTTTTGCCTCCACCTGAGGTCGGGGCTGCTGCTGCCGAAACAGGTTCCCCTCGAAGCCATGATGGGGTAGGGCGGGCGCCGGGCGAAATTGCCCCGCGGAAAGGTCCGGATGCGCACACAAAGTTTCGACACCGTCATTCTCGGCGCCGGTGCCGCCGGCATGATGTGCGCGATCCACGGCGCCGCCCGCGGCGGCCGCGTGCTGATTGTCGATCATGCCCGCAATCCGTGCGAAAAGATCCGCATTTCCGGCGGCGGCCGCTGCAACTTCACCAACACCGGCGCCACTGCGCGCAATTTCCTGTCAGCGAACCCGCATTTCGCCAAGTCCGCACTCGGCCGCTACACGCCGCAGCATTTTATCGCGCTGGTCGAGAAACATGGGATCGCCTATCACGAAAAGACGCTCGGCCAGCTCTTCTGCAATCATTCCGCCAAGGACATCATCGCCATGCTGCTGGACGAGATGGCGCAGGCTGGCTGCGAGGTCCGGCTTTCGACCACGCTGGAAAAGGTCGGGTGCAGTGAAGCCGGTTTTTCGGTGACGCTGGGCGGCGAGGGCGCTGCAGACATTGTCTGCCGCAACTTCGTCGTCGCCTGCGGCGGCAAATCCATCCCGAAGATGGGCGCGACCGGCCTCGGCTACCAGATCGCAACGCAATTCGGTCTCGCCGTGACCGAAACCCGCGCCGGGCTCGTTCCCCTGACCTTTGGCGAGGATGTGCTCACCGGCTTTCGTGAAATCTCAGGCGTCGCGGTCGATGCGCGCGTCAGCTGCGGCAAGACTGCTTTCGAGGAGGCCTTGCTGTTCACGCATCGGGGCCTTTCCGGTCCCGCCATCCTGCAGATTTCATCCTACTGGCGCGAAAAGCAGCCCGTTCGCATCGCCTTTCTGCCCGGTCAGGATTTTTTTGCCGCCCTTGCCGCGGCCAAGCGGGAAAACGGCCGCCGCAGCATTGCCACCGCGCTTGGCGAACTCCTGCCAAAGCGGCTGGCAACACATCTGGCGCAGACGCAGGGCTGGACCGGAACGCTCGGCGAAACGACCGACAAAAGGCTTGCCGCAATCGCCGCCACGCTTCAGGGCTGGGAGGTCTTCCCCATCGGCACGGAAGGCTACCGCACGGCGGAGGTCACGCTCGGCGGTGTCGACACCGGCGGCCTCGATTCCCGCACCATGGAAGCCAAAGCCGTTCCGGGCCTGCATTTCATCGGCGAGGTGGTGGACGTGACCGGCTGGCTCGGCGGCTACAATTTCCAGTGGGCGTGGTCGTCCGGCTGGGCGGCGGGAACCGCGATTGCCGAACGGGCAGCATGAGCGCCGTCACATCGGTAACGTCAGCGAACGACTATCACCATGTTGGCCGCAGCTTCCCTTACAAAACACCCATTTCGCAATCTCTCCCGTTGATGCCCGCGCACGGATCGTCTAAGAGGTTGCTCGCACTGCTTATGCACCCGTAGCTCAGCTGGATAGAGTGTCGCCCTCCGAAGGCGAAGGTCACAGGTTCGAATCCTGTCGGGTGCGCCAATAATTCCAATGACTTAGCATCTTTGTACTGCTGCGGTACAAACCCCTGTGTCACCAAGGTGTCACCATTGGAAACTGCCAGCGCGACCGCAACGCCGAGCCGCCCCATGTCCGCCAAGCGCAGGCAGGCAATCTTCACCGAGCACTGCACCGGGCACCACGTCGCACCGTGCTGTCTGTGCGGTAAGCTGATACACAGGCACAGCGACCAGTGGACCGTCGAACATATCCGCGCCCTCGGCTTGCTCGGGCCGGACGTGAACACGATCTGCGCCCCGGCCCATGAGGCTTGCCGCCGCGAGAAGGACAAGGCCGACATGGCGCGGATCGCGAAGGCCAAGCGGCAGGCGAGGGCAGGGCAATGAGCTAGGGTAGGGGGATCGGAATGAGGTGGAAGCTTTTTTGCGGTTTAGCGATACTTGCGCTTCTCGCTGGGATCGGCGGCGCTGAGCTTCAACTGCGATGGGCTTCGCCTGCTGTCGCCAAAGATGACCCGCTCTACAAAGAGTATGTCCAATCCCTCTTTCTGGTTCCGGGGAAAGCGCAGGAAGAGTTCGAGCGTCTGGCAACAGCGAGCCCGCTTCTGACATCCTATGCAATGGCACTTTTCACCAAAAATCGCTGCTCTACGCCTCCTGCGTCGGATGCACTTATTAAAGCTGCCGGGGGAACAGACGCGTTTACTACAGAGGCTGGAGAGCGCGTTTTTGCCGTTGTTGGCGTTGTTGCCACAATGACTTACCCCTCCGTTGAGGCAGAAGCTCGTTTTTGCGAAAGCGCTCAAAGATTTATTCAGACGGGCGAAAAATATGTTTCAGAGCATGCGCGTTAGAGGACACTCCTCTGAATCCTTCCGGGTCCCGCAGATTCTCGCGCTGCCCCAGTAGAGAGCCACCACAGGCGCTCACAACGGGGAGGCAACCGCCATCCCCTTCACGTCATCGAACGATATCTCGCAGATCTGTTTACCGTCTTTATCGCGCACCCTGACCGCCCATCCTGACGGCTGCTGGCCCGCCTCGACAGCCTCGTCGTAGAGATCCTTTGCTGAGCGCAGCGCTTCAGCGCGGGCGGCTTCTGGGGTTGGAAATTCGATACCCTTAATTTCCTGCTCAACGTCGTCACAATCCAGATACATGAAAGAGAAAGTCGGCATCTCAAATCCTTAGGTGCAACTCTATTTCAGCATATCGGCTTCAGCACATCGGCCACACCAGAAAAAAGCCCGCTGCCGAGGGAACATTCGACAGCGGGCAGTGTGGCAACATCTCTCGTGATGAACCCTGTTAACGTTCACAAATCAAGAAGGTTCCCGCTCTCTTTTAAAATCGGCCGTCCGGCTTCAGCGTATTTTGGTTTCGTCGATCCTGTGGAACATCTTGCTACCGGTCTTGTTAACTATCGGACAGGAGGATCGCATTATGAATACAGCAATCCACATATTCTTGGTCGCGTTCGCCGCGGCCGTCCTAGGCGCAGTTGTGGCAATCTCCATTGCTCCAGCGAGAGTCGATCCCAATCCCACCGCTGCGATCGCTGAAGAATGAGAAAAGCCCGCCACCCTCTTGGATAGCGGGCCTGACGGTGTTTCCGGGTTCTGTGGCTTTTTAGGACGGCGGCTCCTTTGTCACCCCGAACCATTTCGCAATCGCACCAAACAGCAGATCAGACGCCCACATGGCCGAGTTGCCGACAAGAAACGACGACGCCAGATATACATGGAAATTGTTCTCCGGCATCGGCCAGCCGATCAGTTGCAGGTACTGGACGATAGGCACTGTGAGATAGACGCATGCCAACATGCCGGCGATGGGAGAAACAATGATCTCCCTCAGCCGGATCTTCTTGCGGGTGATCGAGCGGAGCAAGCCGCCGGCAGCACCTGCGGCAAGAAAGCTCGGATCGATCCCGATCGAACGCAGCAGATCGCTTATCATTTCCAGCATCCCCGGCCTTTTCCAAACTGGTTGTGAGCCGCCACCTGCTCGGCAAACGGCCTGTCGCTGGCGATGATGACCTGCCGGGTTTCTGCCGATGGCGTAAGCTTTCGCCACCCATCGCATTCACTGGCAGGAACCATCTGGCAGGATGCTCCCGCCAAGAGCGGCACACAGGCCAGCATCATCCATGTTGCGCACTTTCTCATCGGTCGCGCTCCTTTGCCTGAGAACTTCAACGGATCGGGTGAGAATGGCCTGCCGTTCGGACGCAGCGCCCCGCTGGTAGCCGTGGAGCCAAGGAATGCCCGTGATAAAGGCTGCACCCACAAGAGCGCCGAGCACGCGGCCGAGGGGTGACAAGAGGAAGGAGATCATCCCGACACCTCGGACTTGATCTGGCGAACTGCGGCGACGATCTGGCGGCGAAGGAGAAGCAGCAGCAGAATGATCACCAGAAGGACCACGCCGCCGGCGACAATCGCCTGCCAGTCCATGCCGAAGATGCCGCCAAGGCCAAGAGCCGCAATGCCGCCACCGCCGGTGAGTTTGGTCCACAGGTCGGATTTCTCCTTGACCTTGGCTTCGACCTCGGGAGGCACGACTTCCTTCTCGACCTCGACGGGCACCTCAATCTTTGGCTGTCCCGCCTCATGCCAGCGCTTGACCTCAGACAGCGCCGCCGTGACCTGCATGACGGAGACGGATGCATTCTGGCCGCTGTAGTAGCCTTTGCCTTTGGAGGTCGGCAGCGAGGCCCATTCGCGCGCCAGATTGTCGAGCAGAGAGTTGAGCGACAGCCGACCCGCCAGCCACTTGTCGATGCCGCGCTGACCAAGCAGGTAGCAGGCCATCCGATCCTGCATGTCACGGTCAAACAGTGTGCTTGACGGGAGACTGAGCGCCTTCTGGATATTCCGGCGCGTGGTGCGCACGATCTGGTAGCGGCCACACGCAGACGACTTCCACTTGTTTTTCGGGTGGGCGAGCATTCTGCCTTGCAAACCATCGACCTGCTTGAGCGTCATCTTGACCAGATCGACCGGGCCGCCCGTGTACGCACCGTAGGCCAGAGTCTCGTTGTATCCTCGGCCTTTGTCGGTGCCTTCAGAAAGGCCGAGAAGGTCGAGCACAGGGCGGTACACGTAATAGCGGTCGCCCGCGCCAGTTGGCACGTTCGTCATGTCAGTTCCTTTCGTTGTGGTGGTGGGCCTCTCTGGCATTAGCCAAAAGAGGTATTGGACGGCCCCGCGGTGCCGGCGCTATCGTTCGGGCTTCAATCTTTGCGGGGGCAAGTCATGGAAATGTACGTGGAGCCGGCCAAAAGGCCCGGCAGACGCAAGCTGATCCGAAAATCGCCGCTGATGCCAACAGCCATCACGCATGACATTGATGGAATATGGCTGACGATGGATGCTGAAGGCATCTACGACGCCTCCACGTATCGCTATACGCTGAAGCTTTCATCCGAGACGGTCGCCATGATCATACAGACATGGGTCAGCAAACCATTGCCGGACAGAACAGCATTGCGTTCCTGATAACTTTTCATATGGTCGCCTGCGGCTTTTCTCCAGCAGCCGCAGGGCTGGCGCGCTATCCGGCAGGGAACTAGACGGTGCGTCAGCCCAACCAAAAGAAGGGTTTCAGGTTGGCGCATGCGACAGCGCGATGCACTTAGGATTTTATACGTTGCCATTGTGCTGGTGACGCTCGCGGTTGGGGCGACTGGCGTCTACGGGCTTTATGACCACCTACAGTCCATGAAGGAACTCAATGCCCGCCTGAAGATTGACAGCGATGAACTTCGTTGACCAAAATGGTGCTGCGGTTCCCATGTTGCCGTGAGCCGGCGCTCTTTCCTCCCCAAGGACCATACAGAGCGCCGGCTCTTTTTTGAGATGAAGATGACTGGCGGCAGATGCGCCTTCCTTCATCACGAAACGTGACAAGACTGAAACAATTTGATAAAAGCCCGACCAACATCATTTTTGTGGAGGGCGAAATTGAATGGAACATCCACCAAGTAACGATCCTTCCGATAGCGCTTCAACTGCGACGACCGCACCACAACTCCGACTTAAAAATTCACGAAACGAAGCAATTTCTATTGTTTGCTGGATAGCATTCGGTCTTCTTTTGCTGTCGCTTATGACAATAACCCTCACCGGGGCAAATGTCTCAGCCCTATTCAGGACTTAGGGTTAGCCATTGCCTCGCCGAAGAGGGATCTTGTGACCGGCTACGAAAAATCTCCCGACTACGGCAATCCGCCCGGTAACAGCGGGCTTGGCATCATCATTGTCATGGCGGCTGTTGTAGTCGTGCTGGCCGCGCTGATCTTTGCGTGACTCGACTCCCTGCCTGACGCTGTGCTTGTATCGCCCCGGGGATTAAGGGAGGGGCTCAGTGAACTACAAAGTCTTTCTAGCGCTGTCGGCTGCGGCAATGGCGTCGTCGTGTTCGTTGTCATCCAAGGTAGATGTGACCTCGTGCCCATCGACCGTCACGATCAGCAGCAGCATGTCGAGTGATCACCAGTACACATACTTCAAGGTGATCAATCGATCAGCCGCTGCCGTTGTCGCCCAGGTCGAGCGATCAGTCATTTTCGAGGGCCGGAGGGTTCCCGACGCAAAGCCAGTTAATATCCGTATTCGCGCGCAATCGCAGGAAAACGTCCCGGGCTCCTTCCTGACCCGGCAACAGCCACGCGTGAAGCTTCTCGGTTGCAGGTGATCAGCGAGCTATTTCCGGCAGGTAGCTGTAGCGCGCAAGTTCGGTTCGCAGCTCTTTAACTCGGTAACACCGGCCACAGATCATCCGCCGTCACGTCCACCGGCAATGGCTCCATAGCCTTGACCGCCCAGCTTGCCGCATAGAGGTCGGAGACATAAGCAGACGACTGTTGCCACAGCGACAATACCTGAGGCGGCGTCAGCTCGTGGTTGACATTGTTGCCGTCGCGATAAACCGTGATTGTCGAGGTGTCGCCGCCAGCAATGCGCATCTGGGCAGCCAGCGCCAGATTGGTCAGGTTGCGGGCATCCTCATCCCGGCCGGTGACGTAGACGCCATCGATAACCTTGCCGGCCTCGATACGGCGCTGGCGCTCGGCATTGATGGCGGCATGCAGATCATCTCGTGTCGGCACCGGGGGCTCCGAAGCAGTGCGGTAAGAGGCAACGCGCGCAGCCGTCCAATGCTCCTCGGCAGCCTCACGTACAGCCTCGGGCAAGCTGGCCACCGCGGTGGCCTCCCATACGCCCTGCCGCCACACACCCGGTGCGTAGAGCGTTGTGTGGCCGCCAGCATCGCGGAGCGTGATGGGGCCGGTTGGATCGGTGAAGATGGTGATATCCATGTGTGCCTCCTAAGCCGCCGTCCAAAATGCCGCGCTGAAGAACAGAATATTCGCACCTGTCTTCAGCACACTGGTGGGTGCGGAGCCGCCGGGATTTGTGAGCATGCGCGCTTGTCCCACAGCAGAGATGTCGATGTTGACCGGCACGGATGTTAACGAATTCAGGCCGATTGCAGCAGAGACTGCCCGACCACCAGCAGGCACAAAAGGCACACCATCGATCTGAACGGATCCCGAGCCAACATCTGTTACGGTGGGGCGAATGTCGAAGTTGCACAGGACGAGTTGGCCTAGTTTTATCCACGTGCAGATACGAGCGGCATAAGAGCTGATGGTCGGAGATGTCGTTGTTGCGGTCAACGTGAGGTTAGATGTGCCTGCCACAAACGGGAGCCGGGCAGCCGGCAGGATGCCGGCATTGAGGTTGGCGGCGTCATTGGCGCCGAGGGCGAGCCGTGCCGCACTGCCGTCGGCCGAACCGAGCACGCCACGCATAAATGCCGTCAGGTTATGCGTTGCCAGCGCGCCGGCACCAGTGGCATGGATGCCCTTGTTGGCGGCGAGGGTCAGCCCGCCGAGGCTGGTGAGGTTGGGCACCAGTGCGGCCATGAGATCGGCATGGGCAGCGATCAGCCGATCGGCATCGGAGACCCGCAGGATTTCGTAGGGCAGCGCCGTTCGCGTAACGCCGGGCCACCCCTCGGCCAGTGTGAGGCCGGTGCCGTTGGGATTGATGGCAGCAATGGTCACCGAAAAGCCGGCCGCTTTGATCTGGTCACCAGCCCGCAGCCCTGCAGTATTCCAGCTTGTGCCCTGTCCAGTCACAGCCGTCTGGCCGTTGGTCAGGGTGGCGGTGCCGGTTTTGTAGATCGGGCTCCAGTCAGCCATTGCTTGCCTCCTTTCGGGTCTTGGGTGCTGCGGCCTCGGCCGACACCTCAGCAAGCTTTGCGGCCAGCTCGATCTTGTCCTGCTCAAGCGCCGCAACGCGTGCTGAGAGCGTATCGACCAGCTGCTCTGCCGCGTCTCGCTGTCGTGTCAGCCGCGCTACAGTGTAATCGCGGGCAACAGGGGTGGATGCAGGCACGGCAATGCCGGCCGGCGCGGGTGCGTCGGTTGTCATGGGAGTACTCCTTTTTCTGAGGTCAGATGACGTTAGGAGGCGTCAAGAGTATTTTCGAAGACGAAATATCGCCAGTTGAGGGGCCTGTCCTCGTATGGGGTTGGGTCGCTGCCCTGTCTCATCAGGACGAACAGCTCGAATCTGTCCCTGTACGTACGTATCTCGGACCACGGCATGACTCTGTCTACTCCGGACACACCTGCTCTGATGTTCCGAACGAAGGGAGACTGCTGAGTGGTGCCGTCGCTGTTTAACCCGGCGACCATCACAATCGGAGGCCTGACGAACGGTGTCGGGAATGTCACCACACCTTGGTACCCATATACAGACAGGAGGCCTGAAAATGGCCCCACAGTCACGGTACCGGAGAGAGCGAGCCGCATTGCCACGAATGACGGCGAGAAAGCCATCTTCTCAAGCGGCGCCGTGTCCACATCATATCCCGGCAGCGCGATCTCGGGTCCGGCAGATGACAATCTCATTCTAGGCATCTGCATTCCTCATGAGAACGACATAGGCACCATTCGGCGAGCGCTGGCTGTCAAGGCCCTTGATGAAGCGAACATCGAGCCGCGTCGAACTCATCACCTCATGATAGACTGTCCAGTTCGTAGCCCACCCGCCTGTCTCGTCGCGCGGCCTTGGCCATGCGATCGATTCGTCGGAGTCGACAGGCCACAGCAGCACGATCGGGCTAGGCGTGACATTGGGGATGGTGACGCTGACCGTCTGGTCGAGCAGGCTGGTGGATGTGTTTCCGGCAAAGGGGCAGGCTACGAACCTGAAGAAGTACGGCTGCGTGAACAGGAACTGCTCGCGCATCAGCAGTTCGTGCGGCTGGGCGGTGTCCACATCCACGCCCGGAGGGCTGAAGCGGATCTTGCTGCTGGAAATTATGCCCCGCTTCGCCATCACGCTGCCCTCAGATTAAAGGCGTACCAGTAGATGTGCGTAGTTCCGGGCTGCGATCCCCGGTACTTCAGATCGATCCCGTTCTTCTTCACTCGGATCATGTTATTAGTCAGCGACACTATGGCCTGTCCCGCGGTCGGATGGAGCGGCAAGAAGTTCTGGGTACGGGCTTCGGAGGCAGGGTAGGCAGCCTGCCGAGACACGAAGTAGCACAGCGGCACGAAGCTCAGTGCAGACCACGTGGCAATCGGCACCCACTGATCGGTCGGGGATTCGCCATTCCACGAGTACACACCGCTCAGCAGTATGGACAGCGTGCCGATGTTGTCGCTGTCGAAGATGACCTTGTTTGGCGGAACGTTTTCGTCATCGGCATCGTAGCCGGGCATCACGAAGCGCATACGCAGGCTGCCGTTGATCCTTTTCATGTAGCCGCGCAACGTCATCAGTCCCACCACTCCATCGTGCCCTCGGAAACCGTGTATCGATGCTTGCCGTTCGGTGACTCGACGGTCCCTGCTCTGACCAGCCCAATGTCCGCGACGCTCAACCGCCACGCGCCATCGGCATAAATGAGAAAGTTGGGTGAGACCTCTCCGGAGGATGTGTCGATGAATGCAAACTCCTGCGCGTCCCACATCCATTTCGTTTTCTTTGCCGGATCATTCGGAACGTCGCCGAACATGGTGATCGCGCGTTGTGCACCCGCAGAAGTCAGGAGCCGCAGTCCGTAGCGCGTGTAACCGTTTGGCCCTGTCAGCACTTCCCACTTGGCACGTATGGAATTCTCGTCACCACCGGCCGCTGCGAACAACTCGTCTGTGCGGGATGCCTGCGCCGAAACCACACCGCCGAGTTCTGAAACCGCCGTGTTCGTCGCCAGCATCGCCGTCGCCACTGCCTGGGGAGCTGTGTAGCCGGCGAGTGCATCAAGTGCCGTGCCTGATTTTCCGAGCGCCTCCTCGATCTGCGGCGTCAGAGCAGATGACAGTGTGGTGGTGGCCTCGGCCGCCGCGTTTGTGGCTGCCTCCTGTGTCTCCGTTTTGCTGTAGCTGTCGAGCTTCGTACGGTAGTTGACCAGCACCGAAGCGTCGGCCTTTCCGGTTTCCAGATCCCCGATCGTGCCCCGCATCTGCAGGATGCTCTGGCCGATGTTCTCAATTCCGCTCTCGGTGGCGGTGACGCGGCCGTCGAGCGCCTGCACCGCATCAAGGTCAGCTAACCCACCCATGTCGAGCCGGATACGGTCGAGTATCTGACCATGAAGCGTTACCTGATCGTCGGTCGCATCAATGCGGCTGGTGGTCTGCTGATGGACATCGGCAACGATATTGCCAAGCTCCCGTCGGTCATTCTGGCCCGCCAGCCAGACACCGGCCTGCCCAAGAGCAAGCTTCTCCACGGTCAGGTGCATCGAGCGGATGGCTTCCGCGATCAACGACAGACCCTCGCCACCACCCATCTGATTGATCTGAGCCTGCAAGCCATCGGTGATGCCGATGTCGGCCTTGCCTGTCTCCAGATCGTCCACAGACAAGACCAGATCATCAATACTCTGGCCCATCACTGTCACCACGCCGTCGAGGCTGGATATCTGCCCCTGCATGGTGGACTGGACCTGCGCCAGAGCATCGAGGCCGGTCGATGGATCATCGATCTGCGCCGCGACGCCCTGTATGAGCAGCGTATTGGCCTCGTCGCCCGTCACTCGGGCAACGCTCTCGTCGTAAATCAGCCCCTGCGACAGGCTGGGGATCGTCGCCCCTGTCGGATCGGCAAGCCCGGTCAGCGCGACAGACAGCGCCTCACGGCTCGATGCCTCCGCAAGTATCTGGCTGGCCAGCGCTTGCTGCATCGCTGATGCCTGCGCCTGACTGAAGCCTGCTGCCGGCTCACCGATGTAGAAGTTCTTTATCTGGGCTCCCTGCCCAGAAGATTGGGCCGAAGTCAGATCAAGCCGAACCTGCTCAATTGTTCCGACCCACCCGACATTGACGGTGATGGCTGCAACGCCATCGACGAATGCAGGCTCAGCGATGTCAACACGTCGGGAGGCATCCCATGTGGCATCACCAGTAGCTTTCCACCACAGGCGTCCAGCCCATGTCGGACTTCCGATTTTGCGGATGTATAGACGGACCTGCTGATAACGAGACCCCTGCACGCCAAGGCCTGCTGGGCTGACGAGATAGGGTTCACTTCCATGATTGGCCGGCGTAAGCCAGCCGTTGTCGATGGAGGGCGCTCCATTACCAGACCATCCCAGTACACTATCAGCGAAGGCCCATCCGATGATCTGGTTGAACAGCGATGCATTGCCAACATTTACCGACAGAAGCCCCACCTGCTCGGCTAGCGCTTCAGTTTCGCTGATCCAGCCTTGCTGGCTCTGATAGAGCAACCCCTGTGTGACCTGTTTGATGTCGTTGCCGGTGTAATTGCCGACAAGCTGAATGCGCAGCGCCTGCCTTGCCGTCGCTTCGTCGGCTACGGCATCGAGCGCCACGGACTGCACGGTCTGGATCGCACCGGACAGGGCGACATAATTCGCGTCGGCCTGCCCCTCGATCGTCGTCAGTCGCTCTGCCAGAGCTGATCCAGGCCCCACCGCAAGCTGGATCTGATCGAGCGCAAATGCACGTCCGGTCTCGTCAACTGATACCAACTCCTCGCGCACGAGGATGAGGTCGCGCTTTTGCGCCAGCATGGTGTCGCTGAGCGCAAAAGCTGTGCGGTTGACCGTCTCGTACAGAGATCGCCAGCGGTCAGCCAGACCGCCAACATCCACCATTCGCTCTGATCTCTCGGCAACGATGGCGTCTGTGTTGGCGGAAACCTCCTGCCCAAGTTCGTAGATTGGGCTGTCGGAATCCAGCCAGTCGAGCATTTCGGTGACGTGCTGGTCGACTTCAGCCGCGATATCGTCAAACTCGATGCCGACATCGTCATATGGAACCTCAACAGGCACGACGAGCGGTGCAGATGGCAGCGTATAGCCACCGTCTGACATCAGCCCCCTGACGGTAAAGCTCCAGAGTCCCGACTGGATGTTTTCGAACTCAGCAACCTGCTGATCACCTGCCACAACTTTGCGGACGATACCCGGGTCGCTCGTTCCGATGACCTCGAAGGAGGTATAGTCCGGCCCCAGAACCGGCTGCCAATAGAGACGCACGACATATGTGCGGCCAACCTCTCCGGCCTGCACAAAGCTTTCTGCCCGCAACCCGAAGGGTGTGAGACTGGACACCGGTGCCGGCGGCGTCACGGATCCGGACGGAATGTCGGTAGAGCTGTCGCCGGTCTGGACGTTCGGCCCATCATCCACGAGATCCACCTCGGCCGACAGATCGCTACCGGGCCGGATGCGCAGAATGCGATAGATGCCGGTTTCCTGATCGCGAATGCCGAAGGTGTACAGATCTCCGGCTTCAGGCGGCGTGCCGGTTATGGTGATGACAGTCCGGGTGCCCGGATTGGTCGTCACCTGCCTTACGATCGATGTGCCGTCCCTGCGGCGAATGCGAATGCCGTAGAGCTTGCCGGACTCCATGATGGCCGGCTCATCAAGCGTCAGCTGCTGGCCGGCCACGGCCTGAATGCGACCTGATGCAATTCCCTGTCGCACCACATCGTAGGCCATTGCCACGCGATCGCCGCGCTGCGCAACCAGATGCTCGAAATCGACACTGAAGCTGTAAACAGCCGGGCGCTCTTTTGCGTCGGCATGGCGGTAGAGCCCGTGTTTGTAGACGAGTTCACCCGACGTGACGCCCGGAAACTCTGCCTGCTCATAGAGCTTGGCGTTATCCTTGTTGTAGCCATCGGCAAAGCACAGGAGTTCGTCCTCGATATAATCCTTGTCGGCATTGACGAACTTGCACCGCAAGCCCTGAGGCAAGGTCCTGTAGGTCTGGCTCCAGCGGAAATCGCGACTGTTGCGCGGCGTAAAATGCTGGACCACAGGAGCGGATGCGTCCTCCCATGTGACCGACCATTTCCCGTCGCGGAAGGTTGGGACGCCTCGGCCTGCCGCCGCGATGTCGCGCAGCGTATCTCGCACCGATGCAGTAAAGTCGCGATACATGTCGAAGGTGTAGCCCTTCGCCCTGCAATGATCAGCAAAGGCTGCGAGCCCGGAAAGGTCGAGGCGGCTGTCGGAAACCGCACGCGCGTTGGCCGGTCCCTGAAGCACCAGCCGCATCAGGTCGCCCGGATTGCGCGTCTCCTGCGCCTCAACCCAAGATGTCCCGTTCCAGCTTTTGCCGACAGACGTCACCAGCGCATTCAGCGTATCGACCATGCCGTTGAGTTGCTTCGAGGCCTTGATGCGCAACGCCGTGATGGCGAGGGGCTTGCCAAAGGAGATCGGCGGATCCCCAACCCGGAAGCTTTTGATCGCAGTCCATGTGACTTCGGAAAAATCGGTCGTCGTGTTCTCATCGCCCGTCAGGCGGGTGATCCTGATGTCGTATCGGCCTTTTGACACGACATAGCGGAACGAGCGGCGAACCGGATCGTTCGTAGCGCCCTGAAGCTGCACATTGCCTTTGTTGACCCAGGCATTCGCGCCGGCCGGGCTCATCTCGACCTTGAAGTCGACAACTTTGCTCTGCCGCTTGCCCTTCTTGCTGACATGACACAAACCGGCCGGCGCCACGAAATCCAGCACGATCTCGTCGACATTTTCGGCCGATGTGCGCGTTACCGGCACATTGTACGCGGGATCGATCGACAGATCGTCCTGCACCACCTCGGAGGGATAGATGGTCTGCTGCGGATCGTTGCCATATCCTTCGAACGTCTCGATCTCGACGCCTTCAAACTCGGCAATGGAGGTATCCCCGATGCGGATATCCTCGATGTTCATAGGGCCATAGCCCCAGACAAACAGCAGCCGCAGATACTGATCGTCGCCCTCAAATTCAGTGTAGGGCAGCGCGGCATATTTCGGCAGCGCGCGGACTTTGCCCAGCACAACCGGGATCGGTCCCCATTTCGATGCGCCGTTCCTTCCGGCCGAAATCGAATAGGATGGATTGTTGCTTTCCGAGCGGGTCTGCGTCGGCGGAAACAGCGCGTTGAGCGCAAACCCACCGGCCATCATGATCGCGCCGGCAGCGAGCGAAGCAACCACCTGCCCCGCAGTGCCACCGATGGCTGCGGCAATACCCAAGCCGGCCGGCCCGACGATGAAGGACGCCGCCACCGACAATGCGATCATGAGCACAGATTTCAGGATGCCGCCGATGGCCTTTCCAGCACGCGCACGTACCGTGACATGGGCGCCGGATTTTACGCGCACCCTCGACCACAACACCTGATCGATCGCATGGCCCGAGACAGAGACATCGGCGCCACGTGCAAGCCGGGAGACATGGCAGCGTTGCGCAACCTCATCGACGATTTCTGCCAGCGACAATCCGGCCGGCAGGATCAGGATCTCGGCATGCGGCTTCAGGGGATGCACGGCGGCCGTGACGGTGATCACATCAGCCGGGCCAAGGATCTCGCCAGCGACAGGCGCGCGGACAAGTGCATTCATGGCGCTGCGCTCCTGTGACGATAAATGCCCTCGACCCGGCGCGACCAGCGGCCGGTGTCATATGGCTCGATGCAACTGGATTGGTTTTCGGGCATGTGGAGCATCAGGCCCCTGCGGACGACAATGCCGACATGCCACGGCGCCTGACGGATCAGGATCGCATCGAGTGGACGCTCACGCCCCGCAGCGACAGGCATCCAGTCTGCGAGCCCCGCCTCGATCAATCCGGCAACGGCAGGCCGATCTGACGTGTCGGCGTAGCCATTCGAATGGTCAGGCAGGCCAATGCCCAGCTCCCCGGCATAGACAAGGCGCAGGAGCCCCCAGCAGTCGCAGCCATTGCGCATGCGCCCGCGATCCCGCCAAGGCAGGCCGACATAGTGATTGAGATCGATCATGTCAGGTGGAAGCCCAGAGACCGCCGAAGGATGAGGGTGTGAAATTGTCAGCCGGAAACGGCTCCGATGCCATTGTGTCGACAGTCAGCGACAGCACCACTGAGCCGGCATCCACATCAGCGGATGCCAGCTCGAAATCCGGAAACTCGATCTCGACTTCATCCGGTGCGCTGGCGAGCACGATCTCGATCGTCACCGATGCCGGCGTCACCGTCGATTTGAGCAGCGGCGTGATCTCCCGCGTTACGTTGTCGAGCGTGATCTGGATGACGTTCGATGCATCCTCCCCATCCTCGGGCAGGCTCACATCCATCGGAAAGAAATAGTAGTTCTGTCCCCGGCTGATCGTGCCGCGCAACTGCTCTTCAGCGTCCAGCAGATCGGCGTTGTCTGAAGACAGGCGCCATACGCTGCCCAGATCAGGGTGGCTGATCGTAAGCAGCAGCACCGGCAGTTCGTCCGTCTGCTGATCGAACATCGCATGGCGGAAGGTGTCAGATACGGTTCTCATGGCAGGATCACCAGATCAAAGCTTACAACCCAGTCGATGCCGCGCGGCACCCATCGGGGCATGTCGCGGCCGAACTGGACAATCCATGTTCCCGGCTCGTCCTGCGCCGGGAACGTGAAGGGTTTGACGCCACCAGCGGTGTCCGTCGTCACAAAAGTCTTGAAGATCGCCAGTTGACCAGCGTTCATGTGCATGGAGAAGGTCAGCGGCCGGGGAGCAGCAGAAAACCTTCGTCGCATCTTGGCAATGCCGGAATCCGTCTCGGTGCGGGCACGGCCGTCGCCAAAGCCCGACTGATACCCATCGCGCAGCGCTCGCTGCGGAAGTGTTGCCGGCCACGCGATCATCGACGCACCACCTGATTTGAAAGGCCATAAGCGCCACGCAGTTGGCGATTGGTTGCAGCAGATGGCCGCCCCACCTCATCCTGTGTCGTGCGGCGGATAAGAATGTCGAGTTGACGCGTTCCGTCCGCCCCAACGGTTTCCCGCTGCTCGACCTCAGGCGCTCCGGCCTCTCGCTGATCGATGACGTTGACCACCATGCCACGGTCGGAGCCTATCCGGCTTGGCGTCGGAACAGGGCCACCCGCAAAGCCGCCGCTTGCCAATCCGCGCCCGCGCCGGCCCGCCTCATGGAGCGATGACAGATAGTCGACACCCAGATTGGCGGTGGCCTCCTTGGAGAAATAGAACTCGCCGCGGTGCGCGAGACCAGCTACCTGATACTTGTCGCCGTCGCCGGTATAGCCGCCCCTGTCGTAAAGCCCCCACGAACCGGAAAGGATGTTTCCGGTGGCTGCGGGGGATATCGACAGCATATGGTTCATGGCGCCGCTTATGCCGCCAAACATCGACGACAAGCCCTGAAACCATAATGATCCGCCGCCGGTGGGTGACTGAAGGAAAGAGCCAAGCCCTTTCCACAGATCGCCCATCCCCTTGCCAATGTCGCCCAGACCGGCCTGCAAGCCCTTGCTGAAGTCTGTCGCGCCGCCGGTGGCAGCACCCAGCGCGCGATTGAACTTGTCGACATAAGCGGCACCCGAGGTGCCGAGCACGTCGACCGCATTCTTCCCGCTCGCCAGCGGACGCCCGGTGAACCATGTCGAGGCCGCATCCTGCGGGTTTCCGTATTTGGAGATGTAGCTGCCGAACTTGTTCTCGAAGATCGCATCCTGAATGCTGGGCGAGGCCATGAATTCCGCGCGCGAAACCCTTCGGCCCAGCGCCTCCATCGACCATGACGGCAGGTTCGACTGCATCATGCCGTAAGCGCCGAGCGCCTGATTGCCGTTGCTCAGCAGCGGCCCGAGGGCGGAATAACCTCCATTGCCAGCGCTTTCGATTGATCGGATCGCAGCCGCATATGACGACATGGTCGATGTAGGCTGATACTCCCCACCCATCTTTCCAGACGAGAAAAGGCGATCCAGAATATCGGCGCCGGCGTTCATGTCAATCGAGCCGGTCAGCATGACAGACCCGGCATTTACGGTCATCGCGCCGACACTCTGAAAACCTGATGCAGGGTTCGCCGTTTGCCCCAGCAACGTCCCCAGAAATCCGCCGGCGCCGCCGATATCATCCAGAGTCGGCAGGCCCGCACCGTAAATTGCGTTTTTCAGCGGATTGGCGACGGACAGCTGCAGTATCTGTCGGGTGATGTCGCTGGCGATGCCCTCGAAAGTCTCACCGATATCGTCAAAGCCCCGGCTGGCGCTGCTCACCAGTTGGTCGATCGCGTCCATGCCGGTGTCACGAATTTCGTTCCAGATACCCACACGCTGCTTGAGGATCGCATTGATACGGATCTCGCGTGCAGCCTCGCCATCCAGATCAACGGCCTGACCTATGCCGCGCAACTGGCTGGCAACCTGCTGATCAAGCGGAGTGCGCGCCAACTGATCCCGCTCGAACTGAAGGTCGCTGCCGAGCTTTGCCAGCGCCAGCGCATCTGCATAGCGGGCCATCTCAGCAGCTGCGGCGCGAATAAGGGCCACCTCTTTCTGATCGATCGGAGCGCCAGTGCGCGCAGCCTGCTCGCGCAATTCCTGCATGCGCTCGAACTCAAACCGCAGCTTGGCCTGCTCGCCACCGGTTTTGCCGATCAGGTCGAGTTCAAGACGCTGCTGCTGAAGCGAGCGCTCGATTGACTGGGCACGCTGGATGGCGGCATCACGAGCCTCGACTTCCTGTCGGGTTCGCTCTTCGGCAAGGGCGCGATCTACGCGCGCCTGCAAGCCGCCGCCGGTGTCGCCATCTTCACGCGCCCGGGAACGCACTTGCGCCTCTATGGCGGCGAGGCGCTCGGCATTGCTCCGCGCACGCGCCATTTGTTGCTCGGCTGCGAACTGGTCGTTAAGAGTGCCAAGATCAGCAGCGCGTCGATTGACATAGGCGCCCAGCGCGCGGCGGTCGGCAAGGCCCGGGCGGGTTTCTTCCCGATCGATGCGCCGCAGTATTTCTTCCAGCGCCTTTGCCTTGTCAGCGAGAGAGACAATTTCCTTACCGGCGAGAATCGCCTCGTCTGCCAGCTTGCGCAGGCCTTTCTGCTGTCCAAGACGTTCGATTTCGGTGTTGAAAGCCGACAGGTTTGGCTTTCCATCCGCCGCCTCCACCCTCAGCCGGTTGATCGCGTCCGCGAACGGAGCAAATTTCCCGCTCACCTCAAAAGCATTGGCGCCAAGCAATTGAACGGCGTCCGCCGTCGCACGCAACCGAGCTGGATTGTCGGTTTTGCCCAGCGCCCTCTCAAAAAGCCGCTCAACCTCTTCGTTGAAGGCAGCAAGATCGGTTTTCCCGCTCTTCGCGCTCTCGATGAGAGCAGCCATGGGTGCTGCGAACTGCTTCTGATCACCCGACAGATTGCGCAGCGCCTCGATGCCGCCACCATTGCCAAAAAAACCCTTAACCCAACCGGTTCCACCCAGAGTATCGAGAAAGGGACCGCTTCTTTCGCGGATCTGAGCCTGAATCAACGTCTGAGCATCCCGGCTCGTCGCGCCGGTGAAGGCCATGCCCCCGGCATTGCCTGCCGTTTTCGCAGCCTCTCCAAGCTCGCCATACTGGTCTTTAAGCAACCGCAGGGATTCAGAGTGAGCCTTCAGGGCATCATCAAGCGACTTCGCTCCATCCTTGCCTTTCATTGCCCACTGAATGGTCGCAGCGGTTGCCGCCGTAAAGCCGACCGTCAGCAAGGTTGTCATGCTGAATACGGATGCCAGACCAGCACCCAGCGCCGTCAGACCGCCGCCCTGCTGAATGGCGGTTGCAAGCTGCGGACCCTGCTGGAGGGCCAGCGTGCGCGGATCCTGACCGATCAGCGACATCATGGCGATGTCCTGCAACTGCTGACCAGCGTTGAACCCCGCAGCGCGCTTTGCCTCGGCCGATATCGTGTTGGAGTTCGCAGCCTGCACTCGACGGCTGGCAGCCTCGGCGGCGACGAGATCATTTGCCTGACGGGCAATCTGAATGTTCGCGCGCTCGACAGCAGCCGCGAGCGACATCTGCCCCTTGGCTGCGAGATCGGATGCATTGGCGGTCAGGCCGAGACGCTGATTCATGCCGACAAGGATGCGCTCAGCACCTTCGGCACTGATCTTGCCACTTTCCAGCCCGCGATTGAGTTGCCTCAAGCCCTGCTCGAAACGCTGCTGTGATGCATATCCCTCGACATACTGACGCGAGAGCCGCGCCAGCACATCTCCACTGGTGCTGATCTTTGCAGATGTGTCGACGACAGCCGCACCCGCTTCGCGCGACGAAGCTGCCATGGCCTTATCGGCGGCAACCTTGTCCTGTGCACCAGCGGTATATTTTGAGGCATCGACGGCAGGCTGCACAATCAGCGATGAAATCTGTGTGACCAATGGATTTCTCCGGCTTATTCGTCGGTCTTTTGAGACTGGGAGCGCGCCACATGCTCCAGCCACTCATCATCCAGCGCCGTCACGAACGCGAGGAACCGCTCGAACGCCTCGCCCTCGATGCCGTAGCGCCGGGCATATCCGTCCAGCGCCATGAAGCTGATCGGCGTTTCCCCGCCGAATGCGCCATATTGGCGATCGAAACGCAGCACCTGCCACGCCCGCAGGTAAAAGGCGTGCCATGCTTCCGGCTCGGCACCGGCAGGCGGCTTTTCAACCGCCCGCTCCAGCCACTTCTCGCCCGGATAGGCCCTGATGAGTTCTTCGATCCACTCTTCGTGCTCTGGCGCCTTCCTGCTTATTTGCCAGCGGAAGGCGCTTCGGAGTTTTTTGTGGCATCCGACACGAACTCGACCTGACGTTTGCCGACACGGCCGGCGCACCAGTAGATCATCGTGCGCAGCACGCGGTGCTCTTCGGCGGCAAGGATCGTCTTCACGGCCTGGGCCGAATACTCGATATCGAAGCCCTTCCAGCCCAGCAGCAGGTGCTCGACGGCAAGCTGACCCTCAATGCGGGCTGCGACCTCAGGCGGCACCTTGTCGTCGGGATAGTCCTTTTTCATGTCTTCGAGCGCCGTCTGGCGCGCGGTGACATAGGGCGGATAGTTGGTCGACCGAACGTGGAATGACACGCCGGGCAGCGGCATCATGTCCAGCGGCTTATCCGGATTGAGGCCGGGCCATTCCTTCGGCTCGATCCACTCGCCTTCGCGTTCTTTGGTCAGGTCAGCCGCAAGGCTGCCGAGCTTGATCGTCATGGGGATTTCCTTTGTCGGGATTGGTGGCCGGAGCGCCCCGACAAGCGCCCCGGCCGATCTGCGCAGATATCAGTCCTGCGACTGATCAGATGCCGTGTCGGCGGCAAGCAAGGCGGCGGGCGCATCGTCAGTGATCCCAACAATTCCGGCTTTCTCCGCCTTGCCCTCATCGCGCATGCGTCGGGCAAATTCTGCCGGAACCGGCGATGACAGGATGCCGGCCCGGAAGGCGACGGCGTTTTCGTTGCCGATGCCCCACGGATCGCCCCGGAAATCGGTCAGCGGCAGGATGGATTCGGGACCGGCATCTTCCGGCCGGGCGGATTTGCTGCGCTTTGCCATGATCAGCCATCCGTTTTTGTGATGGACATGGAAGCCGCGCTGGTCGGATCGAAGAATGCCTGGAACGGCACTTCCAGAACGACAGGCTGACCATTGCCCGGAGCGGCCGGGCCGCCATCGTTGAATTTCACCTTCGGAATGGCGAAGGCATATTTGTTGCCCACCGGATCGACCATGTCGAAACCGATGGTCACATCTTCGTGGTTCAGGATCGCGGTGTAGGCCGACAGATCCTCGAACAGCACGGTCATGTTGCCAGTCGCTTCGAACCGGCCGAGACCGTGGCCATAGGCATCATACTGGCCGACGACATCGACCTGATAGATGTTGTTGTTGATGCGCAGCGACAGCGCCTGCACCTTGGGCGACGAGACCATGGCTGCCGACTGGATCGACAGGTTCGCCACATTGAGGCCGGCGTTGAAGTCTTCGGTGGTGGTCGCGGCCGCATAAGTGGCGCCGGCAATGATCGCCGTGGTCGGCGTCGGACTGCCGATGCCCATGATGCCCCACGTCGCCTGCACAGGCTGGCGCGAGCGCAGGTTGAGGTCGAGCGTGTTCCAGCGGCAACCGCGATAGCGGACATAGCTGTCGGTCGCACCCTGCTCGTATGTCATTTCGAGGGTGCCGGCCTTGTGGGTGACGCCGTTTTTCAGCACACCGCCCGTGAACTCGGAGCACAGCACACGCTCAAGCCACCTGTCATAGGTGCCGTACGAAAACCGGGTTTCGATCGATCCGCTCACATTGCGGCCGACATCGGTGATGCCGGGCACGTTGCGATCAGCGCGGACCTCATCGGAGATATCCACCTGCTTGGACAGGCGCACGCTGGCCGTGCGATAGCGCATGATCTGGAATGCAGGCGTTGCGGGGATCGTGCCGATTGTGGCTTCCGACACATCGGCAAGCCGTACCTGTGAACCATCAGCAAAGCTCATGGCGCTTCTCCTTCAGTTTGTGGAATGGACGGCAGTGCCGCGTTCAGGCCGAGGTGATGTCGCGCCGCGTCCACGCGATGGTGGCCGTGATCGCGAAGTAATTGGGAAAATCCCGACCCGGATCACCGGCGCCGATGGACATTTCCGGCATGAAGATGTTGTTCACCGGCTTTTCGCGGAAGAGATTGAGCAGCGTGTTTGCATGGGCGCGAGCATCCGCCGATCCGGTGCCGCTCGGCACCATCACATGCAGATAAACCGCCCCTGTTTCTTCCCAGACGTTCGCACCGGGAGCGCCCATGGTGTCCTGATTGTAGCTGTCGCCGTAGATCTCGACATAGACCCATGCCGGCGTGTTTTCGTCGAGCAGGTTCTGGACGAAATCATTTTCGTATCGCACAGGCAGCGCACCAGTGCCGGCGGCATATGTGTCGAGAACGCCCTTGAAGGCGGCAAATGCAGAAGGACTGGACATCAGGTGGCGCTGTTGATGACGATTGCGGGATAGGTGAGCGGCTGGCCGGTTGCGGTATCCTTGCGGCTGGCAAGCGTTGCACGACCAGCACGGAATGTGCTGGAGCGGTCGTTCTGGGCTGCGGCACGGATCCTGACATTGCCCTTCAGGATGTACGGGATTTCCGGATGGACGCCCGATCCGATGTTGAGAAACCGGGTTTCGGCGCGGAATACGCCGTTGAAGCGCGCATTCAGCATTCGCTTCGTGCCATCAAACACATAGCGCTTCGGCTTTTTCAGAAGACCGGTTTCCGCCTTGCGGGTATAGGGCTGGAAGTTGGCGATGATGACCTCGGCACCGGCAGCAATAGCCCGGTAATCGGTCACAATGCGTCCCGAGCTGATAACGATGAAGGATGACGCGAAGCGGCCGGACCTGCGCGGTGAGCGCTTCTGCAGTTCGTCGAGCGCAAAACGGATGACCAGTGGCCAGTTCGTGAATTCATAAAGAATCTGGCCCGGGGCCCGAAAGGCCACCTCCGGCGCACCATGAACGCCGTTGACGTAGCGCTCATAGACCGGCGATGCGACCCCTTCGGCAATGACCCGTCGCAGTTCCTGACGGGCAAAGGCTGCCACGGCCTGATCGATCTCCTCCGGCTCCATTCCGGCGGTCGCAACGCGCAGGTCGCGCTCGAAGAAGTCGAAGCCCGAAGCCATCAGCCGGCCACCGTCAGATTGACGCGAACCACGACACCATTGATGGCAATCGGATCCGCGAACATGATCTGCCGAACCTTGCCCTTCACGACGAGAAAGTCGTTCGGACGCGGAATACGAGGATCGACAGCGCCGGGCGCAACAACATGACCGGCGGGCCATCCTGCGGCGAGAATTTGCGTCATGGAAATCACCGCCTTCGAAAAGGCCTGCGTTGCGGTCCCGACGATCTCGTCGCCACGAAGGCCGCGCACAGAGGCCCGAACCGTCACATCTTTGTCAGTCGGCGGATTGCCATCTTTGCGGCGCAGGGTGCAGTCCTCGCCATGCTCGGCCAGCTGCCTATCGAGCGAGGCAATAGCGGCCTCCGGCGTCATGAATACACCCGCAGTGTTGAGAGCAGCCGCTCGCAGGTTCGCTCGATAACCTTCGAGGCCACCTCCGAGAGCGTGAACTCTTTGCGCCCAACGCCCTCGACCTCATCGACCTTCAGATAGAGACTTTCGACCTGCAATGATCGCAGGTGCTGGACAGACAGGATAATGGCCTGCCGGGCGCGCTCTGGCACAGCGCCGGTCTGTTGCTCACCAGCCGCCGCACCACTGGTGCCGTTGTAACCGGCCTTGTAGCGGATGCGGTGCCGATTGCTGGTCACCCATCCAGCGCCGTGAGCGACGACAATGCAATCACCTTCCTGCCGATAAGTGGATGGGTCAACGACCTGTTCCCCACCATCGCAGTCGATCGCGGTAACGTTCTCGATCTTTATGATTGGCCGGCACGGCAACGTTGTTCGACGACACCCGATCCAGTCCGTCCATTCGATGGTCTGCACCCCGAGGGCGCGGCCAAGCCATCCTGACGGACCATCGATCTCTTCCGTCACAGCGGCAATAAGTGCCGCTTCAGCGGCGTCGCCCACCGCAACGCCCGCAATATCGGCGGGCGTCACTATGGGCTGCGGCGGAACGACGACGCGCAGCATGACTTATTTGCCGTCTTTCTTCGCCGCCTCATCAGCGGCCTTCTTGTCGGCCTCGGCTTTCGCCTTGGCGGCTGCTTCTTCCTCAGCGCGATGCTGCTTCGCCGCCTCATCAGCGGCCTTTTCCGATGCTGTTTCGGCGGCAACTGCCGCATCGAGCGCTTCAGGGGGCAGGCAAGCAGCCGTGATCAGGCGGCGGGCCTGTTCGGGATTGGGAGCCGGGTCGAACAGGTCGCCCTTTGCGAGACGCTTGCCGTTGCGGATGTCGATGCATGCGGCAAGCACGGTAAGTGCTTTGCTCATGGGATTGCTCCAGATTTCGGATTGGGAGAATGCCCGGCCTTCAATCAGCCGGGCGTCAACGAAACGCAGGATCAGACAGCCGGCCAGTACCGGGAGTGCCCCTTGATGACTTCGGCCGCAATGGGCGTGCCCGTGCCATGGGTGCCGCTGAAGTCGGCGGTCAGCTTCAGGTAGCGCTTGCCGCCGACATATCCGACCTTGGTGATGTCGGCTGCGGCATGTGCCGCGACAAGGCTCTTGACGATACCGTCAGCACCGACGCCATCGACACCCTGGACATCCGCATCGGTGACGGCGGTGTAGGTGATGTCGTCATCGGAATGGGTAAGCTTGAACTCGACCTTGTTCGCACTGGTGAAGGTGATGCCGCCGACGCCCACATGGATCGCGACGACCGCGGATTCGAATCCGAGCAGATCCACGCCAACAGCGGTGTTGTCGGCATCATAGACTGCGGCGGGAATGGCGACCACGGCCGCCAGGCTGTTCACGAGGTCGCGCATGGCGATCTCCTTTCATGTGTGAGTTGAAATGAACGGGGCGAGCCGGCCGGAGCCGGCCCGTTGCGTGCAGCCGATCAGCCCGGGACGTCGAGCGCGACGAACGGCGAGACTTCGTAGCCGTTCTCTTCCTTGAACGGTGCATGCATCCACGGAGCGCCATCGACGTTCCAGAAGATCTTGATGACCGTTTTGTTGGAGGTGAACTTGACATGCTCGGAGGCGGCGACGAACGGCCCGGAGCCATCCTTGATCAGGTAGTAGCTCCAGTCGGCAAGCAGGATATCGCCCTTGCTGCCGAGGGCGGGCGCACGGTTGTTCCACCGCACCGGATAGCCAAGCAACGTTCCGGCAAAGCCGTCGCGGGCGTTGGCAATCCAGATGTAGTTTCCGTTCTCATCCTTCAGCTTGGCGATCTGCGGCAGGGCACCCTGCGGGATCGACCAGACCGGCGAGCCACCGCGCATGAGCAGGACGGCAACCATATTCACCAGATCGGTGTAGGTAACCTGATTGGCCGTCACGCGATTGACGCCCTTGAGAACGGGCGCATTGAGCGCTCCCAGCGGCTGCCCCTTGCCAGTGCCGCGCAGGAACGCATAGTCCTCAGCCGCCGAGACACCGCCGCGCATCAGATTCTCAAGGAATGATGCGGAAGCCTGCCAGTTGCGCAGCAGCTTGTCGGTGACCGTCACGAAGCCTGCGATTTCGTGCGGCACAAGCGAAATACCGCGCAGCTCAGCATCAGTTTCGGGCTTCTCGCCGCCTTCCTCGATCCATGCGAAGGTCATGCCGCCGAAGACATTGCCGGGATTATCGCCACTCTGGTCGAGTGCTGGCATGGTAATACCGGCATCAGGCGGCGATCCTGCCGGAATAACGCTGGCACGCGGTCGCACCAGCGCGTCCTGAGGTGACACGCTCATAATGGTGGAACGGAACTGGGTCGGCACCATGAAGCCGCCCTGCGTGTCATTATCCATGCGCATTTCGGAGCGCAGGCCGTTTTCATCGGTTTCGGCGCCAACACCCTCGACGAAGCTCAGGCGCTGATCGTTCTGATTGAAGCGCACCGCGCTCAGGAACTCACCGATGCTCTCAAATTCGCGAGGTGCCGGATCGCCACCGGGACGCTGGATGCCTGCGCGGCGGGAGGCAGCGGGAACGATCGCGTCAAGTGCAGCCTCTGAAGCCTCGACGTTCTCCAGCCGCTCGATGCGCTTGTCGAGATCATCCTTCGACGCCTTGGCCGCATCGAACGTTTCCTGCTCTTCCGCGGTGAGGTCACGATCCTCGCCCTCGGCCGTTTCGATGATACCGCGCATCTCGGCAACGAGCTTTGCGCGCTTCTCACGGAGTTGCTTCAGCATGGGGTTCTCCTGTTTGCTGAACGCCGGATACGACTTCGCATCGCCCGAGCCGGCCCCCGGAGCGCGATCTGTTCCGCCAGATGACGGGAAGGTGGTTAGAGAGTGAGCGCCCGCTTTTCGCGCTCGGCAGCCAGCTTGCGACGCGGCGCCGTCTGGCCCGTGAACCGGGCTATGGTTTCGTCGAGAGTGGCGATCCGGTCTGCCATCCCCTGAGCGACAGCTGCCTCTGCGCGGACCATGCGGCCCTGTCCGAATCCATCACGCACGGCAGACAGCGTTACGCCACGGTTTCGGGCAACCGCGCGGATGAAGTCGTCATAATAGGAATCCGCCTGTTGCTGGCGGTTCTCGCGCGCTTCGTCGCTGAGCGGCCCGAACTGGTTGCCCTCAGCCTTGTATTTTCCAGACGAGATAATGGTTTTCTTCACGCCCATCTTTTCGAGTGCGGCGCTGACATCATCATGGACGCCAATGACGCCGATCGAGCCAACCTGTGCGGATGAGGTGAGCACGATTTCATCGGCAGCAGATGCGATCCAGTAGGCAGCGCTGGCGGCATAGCCATTTACATGGGCAATGATCGGCTTCCTGCCCCGAGCCGCAAATATTCGCGATGAAAGCTCGTCTGTTCCGGTGACCACACCGCCGGGGCTCTCCACATCCATGATAATGGCCTTCACGCCACTGTCGGCGACGGCCATGTCCAACATCTTGCCGAAGCTTTCCGAACTGGTGCCGCCAGAGATTTCCGACATCATGTTCATGCGGTTGGCGATGACGCCGCGCAGAGGAAGGATCGCCACGGCGCCCTCCTGTCGCTGCACATCACGCTCGGCCTGACGCGTAATGCGCGCCTCGACCTCTTCTGCGGAGAGCTTTTCGCCTGATGCCTGCAAGGCGAGGAACGCAACAATCTGGTCGAGCTTGTCGGGATCGATGGCCCAACACTCGGACGCAACCGCCAGAAGGATATGAGCATACTTCATTGGCCGTCCCTTTCCGCGCGTTCTTCTGCCTCATCCTCATTAGGATCGGGCTCGCGTTCTGCCGCCGGCGTGGCGGATCCGTTTGGCTGATAATTTGGATCGGTTGCGCGCTTGAGCGGCACCATGTTGGCCGGCACGAAGTGCTCATCGCCTTCCGGGCCGATCGGGTCTTCATCCTCAAGCTGAAGAATGCGGTTCGGAGAGAAACCGCCAACCATGAACACCTTGTTGTAGAACTCAGCCCGGGCTTTCATGTCGCCGCGCAGGAGGGCGTTCATGTTGAACTTCACATAGTAGCCCTGCTCCTTTTCCTCTTCAGTGAACAGCTTCCAGTTCAGTTCCTGCTCCCATGCATCTACCCACGGCCCAACCGTCTGGCGGATGAAACCAATCATCAGCTGCTCGATGCCGGAACCCCATGAAGTCGTCTTCTCGTGGCTCTGGAGAAGGATCAGCGGCACGTCGAAGATGCGGGCGATCTCGGCAATCTGAAACTCGCGAGTGCCGAGGAACTGCGCATCCTCCGGCGGGATGGTGGTCTGGATGAACTTCATGCCCTCTTCGAGGACCTTGACCCGATGGGCGTTATTAAGGCCGCTTTGGTCATCGAGGGACGCTGCCGGGTTCTCGGAATTGCGCTTCACCTCGCCATTCGGGCTGCGGATGTTCTGCTTCGCACCGGGCGACAGCTTTCCCGGATGAAGCAGGAAACCGCCGGACTTGGCATCGTTGGCAAAGAACTTGCCGCCGAATGTCTCTGTTGCAAGTCCGAGCGCCACCGCCTCACGGTGCAGGGCGATCTGGGACATGCCGACATATCCGTCCTGGCTTTGATCCATTATGTGGATCACATCGTCGGAATCGAGCTGGTGGCGCGTGCCGTCGATCGTCGTCTCAAACCAGTGATCGCCATTGCGGCGCACAGGGCCGGTGCGATCTGGCAGAAGGGGATAGAGCCCTACGCCACGACCCCGACCGTCGCGCTCTATCTCCAGATATCCGTTACCCCATAGAAGCGCATGAGCCTGCGAGGTCTTACGCACCGTCCTCGACGACATGAGGTCATTGGGCCGAACGCCGAGGCGCTGCGCAAAGGGATGCTGTCCCTTTCCATTACCGGGGCTCACCACCTCTTTCCCGCCAGCCGGCCGTGAGCGATACATGCGCAGCGGAAACCACGCGATCGGATTGCTGATGCGATTGACGCAGGCATAGACAGGCGTGAGGCGCAGCGACCCGTACTCGCTGACGGTCACTCCGGCGTTCGTCTTACCGCCGCCAATGGCTCGCAGCAGCCAGCCACCGGGCGAGGAAAAGCTTCCGGCCTCGCGGTAGGTCGATCCAAACATGCTGGCAAACAGGCTCATGCATGCCTCGCCAAAAGGATCGCACCCACGAGCAGCAGCCCCCCACACACAATGAGAGCCGCCGGCACATGGATCATCGCCACGCCGCCAGCAATGAGGGCGACGCCGAGCAAGCCGACAGCATCACGCCAGTCAACCCTTCGGCTGTTCCGTTCTTCGTTCAAACTTCGATCTCCAGAATGCCGCGCGTCTCGTAGACGGACGGTCCCTCTGCCTCGGCGCTCATCCATCGAGCCTGACACATCATGTGAGCGACAGGGCCGTCGATCTTGTTCTGCTCGCGGTCCTTGCGGGGATAAACGTTGTCCTTGGCGTCCGCTTTCGCGACGACATTGGACAGCATCCATGTGAAAACGGGATCACCGTTATGAGCGATCTTCCGCGACCGGATCAGGCCATCCATCTGTTTCATTGCGGGCGAGAAGTTCAGGACCAGTGGTCGCACCTCTATGCAGGGAATACCTTCCTCGCGAAGTTCGGCCATCATCATGTGCGCCTGATGCGGATCAAAGGCGATCTCGTCGATGATAAGTCCGAGGCCTTCCTCATCCTGCAATCCAAGGATGTCATCACGGATCGTCACATAGTCGATCATGTCGCCATCGGTTTGCGTGATCCACCGTTCAGGAGCGTCCCGCCATCCGCGATAGTGTTCGTTTTCAGGCAGTTCGATCGTGGCCTCAGGCAGGTAATATCTGCCGAAGCGCGCATATCCGCCCTCATGCTCGAAAGTGATTTCCATCGCCGCAATGTCGATGACAGACGCCAGATCAAGGCCGATTTTGCAGGGTTGGCCTCGGAAATCCTCCAGCCTCAGGGCAGGGGTCGCGCTTTCTTTCCACTTTTGAATGTCGAAATAGGCATTGCGAGCCTGCACCCACATATTGAGGTGCTTGGTCTTGAATACTCCGATTTTGCGCGGGTTCTGTTTCGCGTCCCGCTGCCTAGCACGCAGAAACTCACCCTTGACGCTCACGTCATAGTTCGGATTTGCTTTTCTCAGGGCGAGATCGGAACTCCAGTCGTCGTCTGCGTCTACAGTGTAGATGAGCGCGAACAGCTCATCGTTCTCAATAATTCCTTCAAGTACTTTTTCCGCTTCCTGCACGGCAGCGTAACAAGGTCCCGAAAGGTTATCTCCGGCTGTTGTGATGATGAGCAGGAGCGGCTGCTCACGGGCGCCCATGCCTGTTTCCATCGTGTCGACCATGCGGTCGGTGGCGTGTTCATGATATTCATCAACGATGGCGCAGGATGGAGAAGCACCATCTCCGGGATCACCAATCAGGGGCTCGAACTTTGATCCGTCACCAAGGCGATGGATATTCTTCGCTCCGACCGTGACGCCATAGTGCTGAACGAAGGCTGGCGTCTTCATTGCCATGAGCCGGGCAGGCTTGAAGACCTCCCATGCCTGCTTTTCAGTGGTGGCGCCGGAGTAAACCTCGGCGCCATGATCACCATCGATCGACATCATGCCGAGACCGACACCCGCCGCCCATGTGGACTTGGCATTCTTGCGAGGCTCAAGAATCAGCGCTTTTCGAAACCGACGCAGCCCGTCCTGTTTCCGCAGCCAACCGAAAAGGCAGACCGTTTTAAAGCACTGCCACGGCTCAAGCTTGAGCTTCAGGCCTTTTCGCGCCCACTCACCTTTTGTGTGAGGCAGCAGTTCAAGGAACTTGCACCACTTCTCTGCCGCCTTGGAATCGAACCGATAAGGGAAGTTATGACCTTTACTCGCCTCAAGATCGTCCAGATGCCGTTTGCAAGCTAGGAACACCCATTTGCAGACCGGTATTTTCCCGCTGACGACATCCTTCGCGTATTTATTGCCGGCCGCGACATGGGGATGGTCAGCCGAGCGCGGCGAACGGGTTTTGCTCATCTGGGGTGTTTACAGAAACCTTGGAGCGCGCCGCCGGGGACAGCCCAAACTCGGAAAGCAGTGATTGAGCATGGCGCATAGCCTCACTTCGCTGGGCAACCGCCGGATGGCCCTTGATCTGCTGACTGGCTACGCGGCCTTGGTCGTCATAGGTGACGTTGCTGACAAAGGTTCGCCCGCCGTCTTCGATCATTGCCGTGCAGATCTCGACTTCTTCAAGCCGCGAGGACGCCAGCGCCAGCATCGCGGCGTCCGAGGATGAGCCGATGCCCATGGCGCCGACGATAGCCACAAGCTGGTCGAAAATCTCTGCGCCGCGTGCCGAAAGCCAGTCTGGAGCCTCAGGCATGGATGCTGCGGGCTTGGGCGCATCTGGGTTCATCCGATCCGGTCTGTCCGTCCCGGCGACGACTTTCAGATGGTCAGGAGTCCGTTTGCGTCCGGCCATAGAAAAATACTTTCATTTTGACGGCGGAAAAATTTGACCCCGAACCGGTCTAGGCCCCAAAGGCTCTGGACTTCCGATCCCCCATCCCCTTCACTGGTGAGATAGGCGGGAGGCAAATCTGATGTCGAAGTATGACCCTTGGCGAGACCACCTGACCAATCACCGCGCTGATATCGTGACTATGAGCTTTGACGAACTCGATGAACTGGCTCACCTGCCGCCTTCGTCCCGGACCTATGCTGAGTGGTGGTCAAATGAGGACATACGGACCACGACACATAGCCAGTGCAAGTCATGGCAGGCGGCTGGCTTTAAGGCAGAAGTCGACCTTGTTCGCGAAACCGTCACCTTTCGGCGTGGCTCCTGATCTCTTCCCTCTGCTTCACACTGGAATGGCACGGCGCACACAACGATTGCAGCGGGCCGTACCAGAACAGGTCATAACCGCCGTTGTGTCGCTCGACGTGATCGGCCACGGTCGCTGGTGTCAGCCTGCCTGCCTTCTGACACATGACGCATAGCGGTTCGTCGCGAAGCTGCGCCTCTCGCCTCCGCTGCCAGCGTGCTGTCTTGTACCAGCCGCGCCATTCCTGCTTGTCGCGTGTCTGGTCGTAGAGGCGGCGCTGCTGCTGTCGGTCGCCTATGCCGGGAGGACGGTGGACTGGTGGACGGCTGGGCATCGACGATCCTCTTGCCACCACAAGCTACGTTTGATTACTAGGCGCGGGGTTTGATTTGATCTGGAGAAGGGACGGGGGCTTGACTGTGCGCAGCAAGGCAAGAGCTTATTTCGACGTGCTTGTAGGTTTGGTTGGTGTCGCTGCCGGCGCCATAAGCGTTTGGCAGTTCGTACTGCCGACACAACGGCAAGATGCCTACCTTGAAGGAAAGAAGGAAATTGCTGCAGAAGTCGTGATGGCTCTTTCAGAAGCCGGGTTCAACACGAACCCAGCCGAGACGGCGTTGCAGGACGGCAAATATAGCGAAGCTGTTACACTTGCCACGCAGGCCACACTAGCGCCTCCCGTTGCCACCATTCCAGACCAACCCTTCAAGCTTCGCGATGGAGAGGTGATCGATCTTCCCAGCGGAGACATGCTGTCCTTTCGCTTTGTAAGCAGCCCTGAAAAGATCGTCATCGTTGCGGGCGACGAGAAATCGCCGGCGATACGCCGTGGTGAATCCTACGTTCATTCGGGTGGATGCCAAATCGATTACATCGATCTTGAGACCGAAGGTTACAGCAATCACACGGCCACGCTTCGCGCGAAGTGCGAATAGTTCGCCCTGCCTAACGGATGCATCTGTATCACGAGATGGCTGCCACTCGCCTGCTACGCTTTTTGCGATAAAACTCGCTATCAGTCTTATCGATCAGCTCGGCAAATGTAAGGCGTGACTTACATCGTTGGTGTCCCACGGATATTGACAGGGCGTGAGCGGCTGTCCCTACTGTGATGTGGGCGTTGTTTTCCGCCTTTTAATTTCCTCTTCCATTCTTTCCTTTTGGATAGACATTAAGCTGTAAGGCAGTGGCAGGGACATCAGCAATGCGAACACGGTCACACCAGCTAAAATGGAAAAAGGCCAATCGTGACAAGCGATTTTATTTTCTTGGATGACTGTACAAGCTAATACCAAGATGAGGTTGATGACATACACGAACACCAAGTGAGCATAGTTTCCAATCCTGACTTGAATGTCTTTGGCATGCTCATGTCCCAAGCGCCAATTTCCTGTCAGAAGCATTGACGGATCGCCTATGATCGAAATGACCGCGACCAATACACCCGCTAGAATGGAAAAGACGGAAGTAATTCCAGCAAGCGCGGCCGGCGATCCGACAAGTAATGGTCCAACTTTTACGGCGGCCCATGCTCCCAAGGCCGCGCTTGCTAAGATGTACGCCCGTGCAATGGTAATCATTGCTCAAATATCCCGGCACTTCGCCACTCCTTCATAGCGCTGCGGATGGCTGAGAATGCGCTTGCTGTGTCAATCGCGATCTCATCGCCTTCGACACTAACCTCCCTACGTATAACCAGCTTCGTACGTGTGATCACGTTATCATCTCTGGTCACGATCTTGAATTCATCTTCGGTGTCGGTGATCCCATCGGCAATTTTTGCGAGCAAGAACGGAACTAGATGTCCAGCAGAACGACCATCATAGCCGAGATGAATGCTCGTTTGAATTTCACTTGCTGCCAGCATCTCTTCAGGAGAACGCCCTTTTGCACCCAGTTGAGCTAAGGGCGCCAAGATGGATCCGATGGCGGCGGACAACGAACCTTTCGTCACCTCGTGGTTGATGTCATTCACGGTCGTCTCAAAAGCCGATATCCCTAGGTCGATGGATTTTACACCAGCTTTGAGCAACTTCTCTATCTGCTGCCTATCGGCCCTCGGATGAAGATGGAATTGTGTTTCGCTTTTTGGCCTTTTCGCATGCTCGATGAAGCGCTGGAAAAGCCCTGTTATCTGACCATCGTTGGTATGGCCATCAGCGAGGTAACCCACATGGTTTCCTTCTACGACCAAGTGAATTCCTGTTCTCAAGAATTCTTGACCCGTCGGCGCTTTATGGCGACCGACACCAGGACCACCATTAGCCACCGTCGCAGCCTTGCGTCCCTCAGAATACAGGGTGAAGTACAATGCTGTGCCTCCTGCAGAGAGGCTTCGCTCCGATATTTGAACGTCAGTATCGGACTTGTATTCGAACTTGGTAGAGGAAACGTCCGGACAGTTGCCAAGACAGAGATTCAGAATCTTCTCTAGTGTTGAGCCACCATCCGCCGCCCAAAGCGCACGCCTGTAATGAGCAACCTTATACAAAAATATCCTCCCTTATTCCCCGTCATGATCAAAGCGGGGAAATCAGAGAGAGTCCAGTGCGACGTTTGTTCCAGATGTTGAGCCAGCGGCTAAACGCTGCCGCTTCTCAGGATTCAGCGAAGTGAGGAAAAGGGCGCATTTCCCCCTAGTGTCGGCGGTGAATTCCGACGCTGCTCCGGCAGGTGGCGCTAAGGCCCCGCTCATGACGAGCAAATCACCAAGTTCATTACGGAGCCGAAACTATCCTGCTTGGCGGATTTTATCAAGAGGCACCTTGGTCCGAAGCTCCCGGCCCATGGCAGCTATCAACAGGACAATGTTTTCGTCGCTCACAGCCTCCACAGTTCCCTGCGTGCCAGTGAATGCACCTTCGCCCACCTTGACCAGATCACCGGGCTTGATGCCGTGACGGTCGATGCGCAAATCGTCGAACTGGCCGGCATCCTGCGCGGAGCGGATCGCCTGCACATCGTCATCGCTCGCAGCAATCGGAACAGACGCCTCGCCGTAGTGCTGGCTGCGAAGCACGCGCTGCACATGCTCGCAGTCCAGAACCCGCGACCAGTGTTCCGAGGCCAGCACAAACAGATACCCCGGCAGGAGCGGATAGCTCTGCTTCATCCACTTGCGCTTGCGCCTGTGATGGTACTCCCTTCGAAAGCACGGCACGAACACCGTCTGCCCCAAGGCGAGGATTTCGGCTCCTGCCTGTCGTTCTGAGTTCGGGCGGCAAGCAACGATGTACCACTTGCGCGCATTGTCGTTCTTCGCGATCTTGATCAATCGTCTGCCCTCCAATAGAGCTTATACGCCTTGGGTTTTCGATAGAGGACACCGCCGCGATATTCGTATTTCCCCTGCTTTGCCCGATGAACGACAGAGCGAATCCTATTCGGACTTAGCTGGGTTCCAATCGGCCGGTACTCGACAAGCCTGTCTTTCCACATGCGCTCGGGCGGTTCGATCCGATACCATTCGCCATCTTCGTGCAGGATGAAGCGGGCACGGCCGAGATCAGTCAGGCCAACCATATCATTTGTGCGCAGCTCGCAGATGTCCGGGCCGGGCTTTGCCTGGCTAATCGGACGCCACGGATTCTTGCGGTCGTATGCCTCGCGGGCTATGCGTTCGAAGGCGCTCATGCGCGCTCCTTTCCTGCGTAGGGGATGAGACCTTTGCGCATTGGCCGTCTGATAGGGGCCGACTTCTCCCGAAAGTCAGTGGTAGAAAGATTTGCGATGCCGGGCCTTCGTCCGTTGCCGCTACCGCGCATCTCCGCCCCCGCTCGTTTGAGGATCTGGCGAACGCGTTCACGCGAAAGCCCGTAGGCGCTTCCGATCTCCTGAAGTGTTTCGCCGCTTTCGTGCCGACGAAGCATGTCGCTGACGCGGGCACTGCTCATGGCTCACCCCGGTCGATAATGACCTCGCATCGGCCCTTGAGCGTCGTCGTGGTCTGATTGGCCCAACTGACAACCCTGCGTGCTCGACAGACACGAAGGCAGGGATTTATCGCAGCCATGTGGGCGGCGTTTTCCTCGTTCGGATAGAAATATTCATCCCACAGGCGACCGTCCGGCTTGACGATGACGAAGCCGCGCTTGACCGTGGGCTTGTGGAAATCAGCAGGGATGATCACGCCGCAACCCTCCGCTTCTTACGGGTCTTCCTGAACCACTGGACGGCCAGCGCCCGCCACACCGGCACCTTCTGAGCTACGCTGAACACCTTGGCCTCATGTTCGGCAGCCTTGCCGGCCATCTCGATTTCGCGTGTCAGGTCTTCCGGCTCGAACTGGTCGCAGAACTCCGGTTCTGTCATGAGATACTCGGCGGCCTTGATGTGATCGGCGGTGATCGGGGCCAGCTTGGCCTTCGCCAGAACCTCCAGAACCATGCGGGCCTTCATGACGCCGCGTTTGTCGACCAGCGCTTTGATTGCCGAGATCGAAATCGTCTCGCGATGCTTGAAGTCGGATCGGCTTGGCGGGGTACGCATGATGATGACGCCGGCACGCTCGCAGGTTTTCAGAACGTCGAGGGCGTCGACATCGCCGGCCGTGACCTCCGCGAAGAACACCTGCAACGGTGTGACGCCGAGACGCTGAGTATTCTGACCGACGAATGCCGCAGCCTGCACGGTGGTGTCGGCCGCCTCGACGATCATGACCGGGATCATGTCGATGTGCGGATGGCTGGCCGCTGCGATGGCCGTGTGCTGGCCGTCGATGACCTTCAGCACGGTTTGGCCGTCATGGTCGGCATAGGCGCAGATCGGCGGCTTGTACTTGGTCCAGTCGAAAGCTTCGATAATCCGCCGGATCTGGCGCAGGCCTCGTTCACCGACGCTGCGCTGGTAGGCCGGATCGACGAACAGGGTCTTGGGGTCGACACGTTCGCAGATCGGTTCGCCGGTGTCGGGCGCTGCCGTATCCAGATCGGTGATGCTGATCGGTTCTATGGCGCGGAGTTCGGTCATGCTGACCCTCCCGTTTCGTGAATGCAGTATGTCTGTCGGATCATTTCGGCCTGAACGGCGTCTTGGAACGCTTGGACTTCGATGCGCGCGATACGAGGCGGGAGGCCGAAAGCGACGGTGAGTTCGAGGAACAGCGTGCGGCACGCCTGTCGGATGAACCGCGAGGACCGATGGCCGTCCAGATCAAGCGCCTCAATGGCGACCGCCCGAACCCGGCGCAGGTTCCTTGCAGGCGGGAAGAGAACAATCGAGCCCATCAACCTTCCTCCGTTTCAGAAAAAAGTTCGACGGTTCCGTTTGCTCCAATTTCTCTACGGCCCTCTTCTTTACGAGTATCACGAGAGATGGGACCACGGGTGTCCTTTAGACCGGGACCACGGGTGTCCTTTAACTCGCTGGCCGGTCGGGACCACGGGTGTCCATAGGGGTCGGGACCACGGGTGTCCTTTAGACCGGGACCACGGGTGTCCAGCCCAAAGGGCCTCAAATCGACCACCTCGACACGGTCGTCCAGCGTCTCGGGCAGGGCCAGACGGATCGTGCGGGTCTTGAAAAGATTGTCGCCATCACGCCGCCAGCCGGATGCCACGATAAGAATTCCGAGATCGGCGTATCGCTTTATGCACCGCGTAATCGTCTTGTCGGAGCAGTGGCCGGCACGCCATGCAATTTCGCGGTTGCTCGCAATAATCTCTCCGCTGGAGAACATCAGCACCTTGCGCACTGCGGCCAGAAGGCGGAAATCGTCGTTCTCCAGATGTACGATCTGCATCGCCACATCGTGCCATGCGTCGAACAGCGCCAGCTTTTCCTTCTTTTCCTTTGGCCATTGCAAGGGCACAGCTCGTCGCTGTTGATGGCTCTTGCGCTTGCCTGTCAGCACGTTGCTACTCTTAATCTGTCTTGCCGCCGTCATGCCGCGCGTCTCCTCGCCATCACTGATGTGAGGATGCGCTGCACGGCAAAGATGCCCGCCTCCTGATGCAGATCGTTGAAGTCTGTCCGCAGCGTCGGCGGCATGCCGTAGGGCAGGCCGGTTTGCTGGGCGAAGTGCTCACCGGTTCCGATCCCGCCGAACTGAGGCAGGGGCTTGTCGTTATCGGCGGCGATGAACGCTCGGCCTTTTACCTGCCTCGCCACAGCAACGATATTCGATGCCGAGAAACAGCACAGGACGGTGGCCTGCACGCCGAGGCCCTTGAGCGCCGCCCTGATCGACAGGCCGGTCGCATAGCCTTCACAGAGCCATGTGTAGACCCCAGATGCGATGCGGTGCGAAGCGCCGCCGATCTCACCGCCGAACATGAACTTCTTGGTCCCGTCTTCCCAGATCAGTTGCGCACTGGTGACTTTGCCGGAGCGGCGGGCAGGGATCAGGACAGCACAAGTGGCGCCGGCAGGAACAATGTAGTCGCCCACGATATCGCGCACGGTCGCGGCCGATACGGTCATCGCTCGTTCGTCGCGGAATCCTTTCAGGACGAGGTAGGGATGCCCGCCGAGCGTCGATGACGCGATAAGGGCCTGAGCCATATCGGCAGCGCGCGCAGCGTCCCTCTCGGCCTTCTGCTTCGCCTTGGCGATGTCTCGCGCCACGGCTTTCTGTTCTCTGGCCGTCATGCCGTCGCGCAGGTTGATCGTCACCTTCTGGCTGGTCTGCCAGTTCCAGGCAGTAACCGAATGCTCGTTGACGATCAGCCGCCCGTCACCCTTTCCGCTTTTGCCAGCGGTGGTATCGGTATTCAGCCAGCGGCCATAGGTGATGCGCTTGGGGATATAGATCCCGGCTTCATGGCAGGCTTGTTCGATTGCTTCGTGTATCGTCACGCCGCCGACCTCCGCTTGCTATGTTCGCGGAAGCGCTTCACCTCACGTTCGATGAGGCCCCATTCGTCTTCACGAAGCGACACCTGATCGACAGAAGCGTAGTAAAGCCCATAGGGCAGTTGTGAGTCCGGGTAGATCCCACGCCAGACGCCGTAGGCCCATTTGCGAGCCGCCGCGTCACCCTTTCGCGTATGTGAAAGGCAGTAGCTGAGCGCCGCGTTCCAGACGCCTCTCGGATTTTTAAGGCACGCTGCACGAAGGCCCTGCCGCGGCTGAAACGCCGCCTTCATGCTGACTTCGAAGTCGATTAGCTGACCTTCAACGGTCTGGATTTCACCACGCTTCGGCCGCTCCCAGCCGCATGACTGGCAAACGATGGAGGCCGGCTCCATCTGCATCCCGCAGTCGCCGCAGAAGTGCTGCCTCTTTATCCGCTCGACCGGTTCGCGCAATTCGCTGTCACGCCGCTGCGCATCGGACAGGCTGTCGACACCGTTCTCATAGAGCCACGCGGTTTCCTCGGCAAAAGCAATGCAGTTGCCGGAGTGGTCGAGCCACAAGCCAAAATCCTTGCCCGGCGAAGTCCGCATGACGCGGCCCATTTCCTGAATGTGGTTCGAGAACGATTTCCGATACGGCCGGCAGGAGATGCCGACCAGCACATCAGGAACATCGAACCCTTTCGTCAGAACCGCGCATGAGACGAGCCCGTGAATGGAACTGTTGGGCTTCCGGAATTCTTCGATCTTGGCGTCTCTGGTTCCATCGGAACTGTCGAGGTAGCTGATCTGCTGGAAGTTGAAGCCGGCCTCGGCAAACTGGCGGCACAGTTCTTCGCCGTGACGGACGGATGGCGAGAACACGATTGTCTTTGCCGGCCCGCCGAAGAATTTCGCCGTCTGTTGAACCCATGTCTGCACCACATCGCCAATGATGGTGATGCCGCGTGATGCTGCTTCCTCGTCCTCATACTCGCCAGTGAATTTTTTCTTGGCCCCGGTCATATCTGGAGACACGCAAGCCTTGATCTTCAACGGCGCCAGAAAGCCATCCTTCAGAAGTCGGTTTACGGTCGCGCCGTTGACCAGACCGCCCCAATATTCCGCCATTCCCGCAGTGAACGGGGTCGCCGTGAGGCCGATGATCTTGGTTCGGGTGTACTGCTTCAGGCGCTCCAGCGTCTTCTGATACTGGCTGTGGCACTCGTCATAGAAGATCAGGTCAGGCTCTTCACCGAACTCCCGGCGCTCGAAAGTCTGGATCGTCATGATCTGGACGTTCTTCTCCGGCGCATACCGGTCGTTCTCGGCGTTGGCTCCCTGCACGACGCCATGGTCGATGCCGTATTCGTGGAAGCGGTCGCTGGTCTGCCTTGCGAGCGTCACGCGGTCCACAAGGAACCAGACGCGCTTGCCCTTCTGCATAGAAAGTCGGATCAGGTGTATTGCGGTCTCTGTCTTCCCGAAGGCGGTCGGAGCGACGAGCACGATCCACGACGCGCCGCTTCGCAGTTGCTCACGAAGCTGCCCTTCGACGTGCATCTGGTGAGGGCGAAGGATAAGCTCTTTCACGCTGCCCTCCTTCCAGCATCGATGATCTCGGACGCCTTGCCGACGAACCATGTCCAGTCGGCGGGGTTGCAATCCTTGGGAGGTGACGACAGAAGAAGCCGCGCAATGTCATCGGCCTCCTTGCGCGAGAAGCCGCCATCAAACTCGATGATGGCCGCGCGTTCGTCGAACTCGCCCTCCTTCTCGATGAACTGAGCGATTTCCCTGCCGTGCTGACGGATGAATTCAAAAGCCCCATCCGGCAGCTTTTCACGGTTGATGATGATCAGCTTTCCCGCATCTATGGCGATGTTCGCGCCGTGCGCCCTGATCCGTTCGACGATCTTTCCAACATCAGCCATCGACGATTTCTCCCGTCTCGATGTCGATGGCGACGTTGCGGGACCAGCCCAACTCGCTGAGCTTTTTCATCGCCCAAGTGAGGGTGTTGAGATTTTTGATTTTCTCTTGGCTTTCGCTGTAGAGGCGGGTTTCGAGAACCCGGATTTCCTCGTCCTTGTCGGCAATGACCTTGGCAAAGCCGCCCAGCTCGAACTGCACCTTCATTTCGCCATACAGCTTGTTCTCGGCTTTCAGCTCGGCATTCTCGGCTTCAAGGACGCGAAGCGCTTCCTCTAGTTCGAATATCCGGTCTTCGAGGGACAGGCCGTCATCGGCAGGCTGCGTCTTGCGCGCGGCAATCGCGTCGGCCTTGGCCTGTTCGCGCTGCTTGATGGCATCGGGCAGGGCGGAAACATGCTGCTCTCGCTGCCGGTCGAACTCGGCCTGCTGCGCCTTGCGTTCTTCGCGTTGGCGCTCCTTTTCGGCGCGAGCTGCCGCTACGGCTTCGGCAACGGCGGTTTCTGGAGCTTCGCCCTGCTCGACGCGCTCACGTATTTCCGCCGTGACAGCCGGCAAATCGGCCTTTATTTCGCGGGCTGTGGCTTCGGAAATGTCCACAAATGTGGACACTTTTTCGCCCACTGCGTCCGATAGCGCTCGGATGACGCGACCTTGGTCAATCAATTGATAGGCCCGACTCCGGCCCATATCGAATTCGGCTTTGACGTAATCGCCCCATGACGAATAGCCGAGGGCCTTCCATGCCTTGCCTTCATAGGCCTTGGTGATGTCCGCCCATGCCGCGTCGATGTGGCCGCGAATCCGTTCGGTCAGCGCGGAAGCTTCAGCTTTGGTGAGCTGCGTTGCAGGAGATTTCTGTGCCATGCGGATCACGCTGCCTCCTTCATGGAAAGCAGCCGCCGCAATTCAGCGACCGCCTCGTCGAGTGTGCGGCCGGAAGCGACGATGCCGGTTGCAGGATCACGGGCGAGGACAGTGCCGTCATGGGTGCGGATAGAGGTGAGGGGAGGGAAGATCATTCAATCCCCCTTTCCGCCGTCGATGTGACGGGCTTGGAGAGGCGTGCCGCCGCCCACGCGTCGAGGTCGTCGACATGGTAGAGCGGAATGCGGCCTGCGTACTGCATGGCAGGTCCGCCGCCGATGGTGGCGAGCTTGCAGAGCGTGGACACGGCGATGTCAATGCCATGTCGATGTGCCAGATAGGAAGGAACGTCCTTGCGACGAAGGCGCGGACGATCAAACGTCGCGATGTTCTCGCCACGGAGGGGATTGCGTTCCCCGCCGATAGGCGTCATTTGTTCATCAGTCACGGCGGCATCTCCCATTGGGTGCCGTTGGGGCCAGAACAGCTAGGCGGATGTACAGTCCGCTTTGCTGATCGATGAAGGCGACGGGGCTTGAGTCTTGGCGGACACCCCGTCGCCGCTCCTGCAAATCGCAGGATGTATTCAAACGCCTAAGGTAAGGCGGTTTCGGATTCTACATATACTCGCAGAACCGCTTTCCCCAAAAGGTTTTTGTTCTGCATCCGTTCTGGGTAAAGCGGGGAAAACTTGTGCAAACTTTAGGATGTGCATAGACGCGGCGCTTTCATCTCGCACAAAGCCTCGCTCAACGCTTTAACGGTGTACGCGCGGTTGGCTTCATCCCGTTCTTTACGAGGCAGATGGGCAAACCGAAGAACCGCCTTGATGGTCCCGGTACCGCCGTCAGAGTCCCGAATTATGCATCGCCAACCAGAAGTATCCTCGCCCAAAATGCCGGCGACGGTCTCCATAAGTTCGCGCTCAAGGCGGTAGGCGCGCTCCATCGGGGTTTCAGCCGGCTCAGCCATCGCCGGGCAGATTGCAACTGTTCCCATTGCAGGAAGGGATGACAGGAACTTGCGACGGTCCATTATGCCACCCCCCGGCTTTCCTTGCCGTCATCATGGGCAACCAGACCCTCGACCATCTCGCGCGCAATCCACAGAAGATTGTCTATGCGGGCGTCGTCTTCACCGACCGGCAGCTCAAACCGAAGTTCGCAGATCACAGACATCAGGTCTTTGATTCGATGCAGATCGCTGTTGAAATCATCAACTTTCCACGCCGGCCGCCTCATACCGAAGCCCTCCGCACTTGGTCGTCACGGAGTTCTTTGAAAACCGACCGCGCATCCCGCAGAATGTCGTTTATGACGTCGCAGCCGGTTGCGATGGCGCTTTTTTGAACGTGCCCATTAAGGCTGTGCCCAGCCATGAAGACCAGTTGGTTCAAGAAGATGGCCTTATCCAGAAGATCAAGGGCATCGAGAAAGGTGCGGGGTTCTTCGGCGGCGCTTGCCTCATCGGGCGCACTGGTGCTATGATTTGTCATCATCTTTCCTATCTTTAACCGGGTTGGTGGGTGATATGGCTCGGAGAGGTGGCCGCCTCTGCCGGGCCTTTTTCGTTCTCGCTCCGAATGGCGCAGTCAAGAACGTGGATAATTTCCGAGTTCATGGAGCGCTTATTTGCCACGGCACGCTCACGAATGCGGGTTCGCATGCCGTCTGGCAGGCGAAGGGTGTATTTGTCGGGGCCGCCGCTGGCAGAAACTTGCTTCACGATTTCTCCTTCCTCTCTTGATGATGGCTATTAGCCACTCATTAACCATGGCTAATAGCCACGCTTGCGTCAAGGGGCAAAATGATGGCTTTTAGCCTTATCTTTGAAAACCCGCTGAAAAGGTCTTAAAAATATGGCAAAGGGACCCGCCCAACCTCAGGACAAGTACGTTGTTCGATTCCCTGACGGGATGCGGGAGAAGCTCAAAGGGCTGGCCACGGAACACAAGCGATCTCTCAACGCTGAGATCATTGCGCGCTTGGCTGAATTTGAGGAAATGGACGCGCGTCTCTACGATGCCCTCGAAGAGAACGAGCGGTTGACCGCTGAAGTATCGGCGCTGCGCGTGATCAAAGCCCAATTCAACGAGATCGGGGATCGCCTCTTTGACGAAAGTGGCAACGTGAAACCGTTTGTGGTTGTTCCTCCCGATTTGTTGGACCGCATCCGCAGGGCCGCAAATGGAAGCTATCGGACTATAGATGCCGAGGTAATAGCTACACTTGAGGAGGCCTACCCCAACACGTCTGCTTTCCTTCGGGATTTGAAGTTTTTCTATTTTCAATGGGGGTCAGGCACATGGCACACGGTCGATGAAGACTCGTGGGCGCGGTTTAAATCTGGAGAAGTGCCTAAGCACATTGCGGACAGAATGAGCGAAAGAGACAACTACTTTGCTGTCGCGGTGATCGATGCGGAATGCGGTCTAGTAAATGTAATTCCGCATAATTATCATATTAGCGATGGTGGGGCTGTTTGGGCGGCATACGAGTTGCTTACAGATGAGGAGAAAGAAAATTACGCCCGATTGATGACCTCAGCCAACATGAAAGAAGAGGACGAGAAAAGAATTAAGGAGCTTCGAGACAAGATGGCTCCAGCGATATCGCTACCGCCAGACGCGATTTCCCATCTGCGCCAGATGTTGAGCGGACTTGCACCTGATGATGAGCTTGATGTCATCTTTGAGCGGTTAGCTTAAGAAGTTGATCTCCTCAAATCTGAGGGCGTCAAAATCAGCCGATCCAAATTTGGGTTGACGTGATTGCACATCCACCATTGGTGGACGTTAAAGCCCCATCTGGCGGCTGACTTCCTCGGCAACCTTATCCGCTACGGCAATCAGCACCGAATCCAGCCTGTGGGTGTAGCGCGAGGTGATCGTCGTTCCCGCATGGCCGAGCAGTGCACCTATGGTGGCGTCTGAGTAGTCGAGATCAGCCGCCACCGAGGCGAAGGAATGCCGGAACGTATGGGCCGAAACGTCTTCCAGCTTGACCGCCGCAAGCAGGCGCTTCAGAGCGGCAGGGAACCCGCCGTAGGGTTGATCCTCATTGTGCGCGCCGGGCAGAACGTAAGCGGCCTTGTCCTTGCAGGGAAGGCTCTTGAGCAAGTCAACGACCGGGCTTCCAATCGGCCTGACTGACGCCCCGGTCTTCGTGTCGCCCAAGTGCAGTGCACTGCCGTCAAGATCGACCTCCGACCATTTCAGCTTTTCGATTTCGCCGCGCCGGCATCCGGTCAGCAGCAGCAGCTTGGCGAACGCCACCGCCTGCCACGCCTGCGATGCATCGGTTAGCGCCTTGCCGATCGCCTTGTATTCGTCCGCAGTCAGCCGTCGCCGCTTCTTCTTGTCGGTGGGTCGTTTGACGCCATGGACCGGATTTCGATCGATGATCCCTTCGGATACCGCAAAGGACAGAATGCCGCCGAGCAGGCCGGTAGTGCGGCTGGCCGTTCCCGCGCCGCCCTCGACGATGATCCGACCCCGCAGCTTGTCGCTTTTCTCGACCTTCGCCGTCTTGCCGACCGTCACGTCGCGGATGAATTTTGCGATGTCGGAGGTTTTGAGATCGATCACCAGCTTTCGGCCCAACAACGGCTTTATGTGCTGATCGATCCTGCCCTTGTCGCTGTAGAGCGTCGAAGGCTTTTTCGGCTGGCCGCTGCGCCCGATGATCAGCCCTTTGTCCGCCGCTTCAACGTACCTGTCGCAAAGCTCAGACAATGTAATCGATCCGCGCCGGGTCTTGCGCTCGGTCGCCGGATCCTCACCAGCAAGGGCATTTCCAAGATTGATCCGGGCGAGCTTCCGAGCCTCGTCAACCGTCAGCTTGCCGAAGGGGCCGATGGACATTCTTTTCCGTTGGCCGTCAGAATTATAGTAGTCAACATAGAACGTCTTCCGACCGTTCGGGAACACGCGTGCACCGAAGCCAGGCAGTTCCGAGCACCAGACGAAATAGGGCGTCGTCCGCGCTTCCAGACCGTCCAGATAACCCTTTGTCAGCTTTGCCATCGACCCTTGCCTTCCGCTTTTGTGTCACCATAGTGTCACCACAAAAACGGAAACATGGGAAGTGTCTCGGAAACTCACGGAATTGACAGTAAACAAATAGCGTCGTAGATTCAGCTAGTTAGGAAACATCAGTAAACTTACAGAAATCGGGGAAAATCATGCACTTGATCCCTCCGAAGGCGAAGGTCACAGGTTCGAATCCTGTCGGGTGCGCCAAAACCGCCGATTTCCCTACATGATACGCTATAGTCACGGGGCACACGCCCTGAGCTCCAGACTCATGAACTTTGGAGCCAAAAGAGAACGGTCGCAGCGAGCGCTAACGCTGGGAGGAAGACGACCGGGCACCTGTCGTATCGGCTAGCACCGCGCCCCCAGTCCTTGAGACTGCCGAATATGGTGTTGATGCGGTACGGCGCTTGTAGCGGCATTTGTCATGCCTGACGGCTTTCTTTCGACCTTTTCGACCGGAGATACAGGCTTTTATCCCCTTTTCTTTCAACGCATCTCTGAACCAGTCGGCATCATAGCTTCGATCCACCAGCATCCAGTCTGCCTACGGCAGGCTGCTCAGCAAAGCGGCAGCCCGGTGTAATCGCTGACCGGCTCTGCCGTGACAAACATGCGGATCGGGCGGTATGAGCGTCGGCAATTCGGCTTGCGGGACGCTATCATTCGCGACATATGCGACGACGACTTCAGAAGCCGGCAGATGGCTCTGTTGTGTTCTGGGTGGCTTTTTCTTCGCGTCTTTCCTCACCCGAATGGGCCGTATAGCGACTCAAATTCGCTCCTCGCTTCGGGCGAGAGGCAATTTGACGGTCTGAACCAGGCCTTTGGGTTTGGTGGAGTTGGCGATTGTGATCGTTCCCCGAAACCGCTCAATGATTTCCTTGCTGATAGCGAGGCCAAGGCCGGCTCCAGGCATAATTTTGCGGCGTGCGGCATCGACGCGAAAGAACGGCTCGAACACCTGGTCGAGCAGCTCTTCTGGGATCCCCGGACCTCTGTCGCGGATTTTGATGACCGCGTCGTCGCCCTCGACTTCAAGCTGGATCGAGGCACCCCCACCATGCGTCGCGGCGTTTATAATGAGATTGCGCAGCGCTCGTTTCAAGGCAATAGGGCCCGCAGCAACCGGGAGGGAGGCCAGGGAAGGCGGCGTCACTTTGTATCCCAGAGGAATGAGTTCATCGACAATCTCCTGAACAAGCGAACCGAGACGGACAGTCTCGCGATTGTCGCTGCCGACTTCCTCTTTTACCAGCCGAATGGCGCTGTCTGCGATCGCATCAAGCTCCTGAAGATCGGCTAACCATTTCTCGCGTTCCGCGTCGTCAGCGACGAACTCGGCTCTCAGTCGCATGCGTGTCATCGGTGTGCGCAGGTCGTGGCCGGCGGCGGCCACGAGCCGCATACGGCTTTCGATCGCCGATTTCAGGCGACCCGACAAGGAATTGAGCGCATGGGCGGTCGCCCGCACTTCACCAGATCCGGTTTCGGGAATTGGAGGAATTACTCCGTCCGGTCCGATGCGGTTGATAGCATCTTCCAGTATCTGCAGTGGCCTGATGATCTTGGAAGCAGCAAATATCGAAACCGCGGTACTGCCGAGAACGATCAGGATGCTCCAGCCTGCCAGCACCCACCCACCGCTCTGGGGGGGGCCGAAACCGGGAACTTCTGAGATAAGCCAGGCGCCGCTGTCCAGTTGAACTGAGGCGATGAGTGGCGATGTACTGGAAGCCTGAGTAACTGTGACAGCCCTGGCCGCCCCTGTCTTCTCCATTGCTTTGTTGAGAAACTGAGACATTCTCTCGATTTCGATGCCCCCAGCCGGTTGATCCTGCAGCCTGATGCCTATGCTAAGGGCATCCTGCCTGTCCCTCTCAGCGAGCGCAGCCAGCAAGTGAAGCTGGCGCGCCACCGGTTCGATCGTCACCGCGGGTAATGGAGGCTGCAAGGCGCGGCTCGCTGCGAAGGTCGCGAGGCCAACCACCGTCACGATGGCGATGATCAGAAGCAGGACAAGACGATTGCGCAGCGATTTCATCGTGGGGCGGTTTGAACCTTTACGTTTACGGTAAGCTGGTATCCGCCGTTTCGTACGGTCTTGAAGATTGGAGTGGAGTCGTTTTCGCCCAGTTTTCGCCTTAGCCGGCTCATGAGAACATCGATTGAGCGATCAAGCGGGTCACGGCTGCGCCCCTGTGTCAGGTCCAGTAACTGATCGCGAGACAACAGGCGGCCGGGCCGTTCGAGGAACACATTGAGAAGATCAAACTCCGCCCCGGTCAATTCCGCCGCAATACCGTCCTGGCGCACGACACTGCGCAGTTGTGGGTCAACCTCGTACTCTCCGAAGCTGTAGGTTTTTGTCTCTGAAACTGCCTGCTCGTCATGACCGCCCCGACGTAGCACCGCTTTGATGCGAGCTACGAGTTCGCGTGGGTTAAACGGTTTGCCGAGGTAATCATCGGCGCCGATCTCCAGCCCGATGATGCGGTCGACGTCTTCCTTGAGCGCGGTGAGCAAGATCACCGGTGTGCGAGGACGACGTTCCTGCATACTCCGGCAGATGTCGAGCCCGGAGCCGTCCGGCAGCAAAACGTCGAGCACGACCAGGTCAGGCCCGCTCGTGGAAAGCTGAGCTTCACATTCGGCGCGGTTGGAGGCAGCTGACACCCGAAACCCCTGGCTGCCAAGATAACGTGCCAGCAGCGATCTTATTTCTGGGTCATCATCTACAATCAAGATATGAATCTGGCCGCTCATGTGATCCTGCCGGCTCCTTTCTTTTCGCTTCTATACCCCGATTGGATCGGCTCATCTGGATATTTTTGCAACAGTTCTTTGCTGCGAGCTGAATGGAAACGTTTTGTTACAAAAATCTGCCTTGTAGCAACATCCGGAAATATTCAGACCTATGCCGGACATGCTCGATCTGTACTTCCATGCTGGTGGAAAATTGCATGAAAGGAAGATTGCATGAAATGCTTCTCAACCGCTTGGCCCCTGTCAGCCAGCGTCATGCTATTGGTGACGGCTCCAGCCTTCTCGGGTGCGCTTTCCTCCAATCCGGTGCATGACGGGCAGCCGGTCGTGTATATTCTGGCCCAGAATGATGTGAGCCGGAATACTCCTGACGATATCGCGCAGGCTACACCCGATCACTATCGCGCTGACGCAGGAACGCCAGATGAGTTCGCGGCATCCGGCTTCTCCCGGTTCGGTCAGCCGATGCCCGGGCTTCATCTTGCTGCGAGGCTTGCAGTGGCGGAGACCTATGTCGGCATCACCAGCGGGCAGCTTGATGTCTGGCGCGCCTATGCCTCTGCTTTGATTGAATTTGCCGATTTGCCCGAAGTTGCCCGAAGGCCGGAACGACCACGCGGCGGCCCACCACACGCGCGTGGAGATGGTTCGCCACCGTCTGTCGATGCCCGACCGGCGCCTGTGGATGAGCCTCTGCTCACTGAGCGGGTTGTAGGCGGGGTAATCGAACGCGGCGAGAAGGCCGTGGTCCTGAAGGGAGCACTGTCTGCCCTGCGTGCCACGCTTGCTCCCGAGCAACTGTCGAGGCTGCGTAAGGCCGAGCGCTCCCTGCTTCCATCTCCAGGGTTACCGACGCTGATGGCTCCTGGCCGGAGCCATCCTGATTTCGATCGTCGCCGGCACATCGACATGCCGGTGCCGCCGCCGCTTCCCCCGTTTTCCGGGGAGTAGCTGATTGTCCGTCATCCTCCCCGCCCCCGCTAAAAAGGCTGACGGACGATGCAGCCTGCAATGGCTGCCGGTCGGAGGTGCAAAGATCGCTCCTTGTGCCTCCGACCGCGACACAACACCGAATAAGAGGTTACAGAAATGAAGAGACTTGCTGCAATTACGATGTCCGTCCTGGTCGCCCTCGCTCCGGTGGTCGGTGCAGCCGAAGCCCAAAGCAAGGTACCGTCGAAGAAAACGGAGCAGCAGGTCCGGAAGCAGCAATGGAAGAAGGGCGCAAGATATACGGGACGCGGTGTCGTCGTCTCCAACCACAAGCAATACAAGCTCAAAGCGCCGCCGAAAAACCATCGCTGGGTCCGTGACGGTAACAATTTCATCCTCGTCTCTACGGTAACCGGCCTCATCGCGTCGATGGCTAGCGCGCCCAGAAACTGATCGTCAGGATGCGCGAGCATGGTGGGGATGCTCCGGGAAGGCTCGATGATGTTCGAAATGCAGTATTTGTTGATGTCATTCTCAGTCATGATAGCCCTAATGAAGGTCATGCTGCCGCGACGTATTCTTGCGTGCTCCATTGTGACACGACGAGACTGAGACCCCCAGGCCCGTCATTCAGGTGCATCTTTATGAGCCGAAGCAACGCAAAATTCTATTTCGGGAATGGCATTGGGCTCAGATTTGGGGAGATGCCAGACATTGATCCGCGAGCTTGAACTTCGACGATTTATGACGTCGGTTTTCTTGCGACTGGCAACGCTTGCCTTTGCGATAGCGCTTGTCGCCGCGGCTGGTTCGTCTTCTGGCGAAAGCGAGCCGCCGCCCGCTGGCGGCGAACGAATAACTGTAGAGAGTATCAGATGAACGGAATTATGAGAGCAGGCGCGCTGATGTTTCTCTCGCTGACCGTGGCGAGCTGCAGCAATGAGTCGGCCGGAAATGCCGGAATGGGGCCTCCGGGCGGATCAATGGGGCCGGTGGAAGTCGGCGTGGTCACGCTGCAAAGTCAGCCGGTTCCGCGCAGCGCTGAGTTGCCCGGGCGAGTGGTGGCGTCTGCCACGGCGGAGGTGCGCCCGCAGGTCGACGGGCTTGTGCGTAGAATCGCCTTCCGCGAGGGCCATGACGTCAAAGCAGGCGATGTTCTTTACGAACTCGACGATACGAAGTTCAGGGCGGCCTACGCGGCTGCCGAAGCTTCGCTTAAGAAGGCTGAAGCTGCCACAGCCGGAGCGAGGGCAACGTTCGAGAGGAACGAGAAACTGGCAGCGACCAATGCCGTCAGCGCGCAAACTCTCGACGACGCCCGCTCGACGCTCTTACAAGCTCAGGCAGATGAGGAATCCGCCAAGGCATCCCTCCAGACGGCCCGCATCAACCTCGACAACACCATGATCCGTGCCCCCATCGGCGGCGGCGTCGGCATATCGAATGTAAGTGTCGGTGCACTTGTCAACGAGAACCAGACCGACGCCCTGGTAACGATAAGGCAGATGGACCCTGTCTATGTGGATCTGGTCGATTCGAGTGTCAATCTGTTGCGTGTTCGCGACGAAATCGCTGCTGGGCGGCTCGGTCGCGAGTCAGGCTCACCCGCTCCGATATCACTGACGCTTGAGAATGGACGGGAATACGAGCGGACAGGAACGCTTTCTCTGGCCGACATGGTTGTCAGCCAGACGACAGGTACTTTCATGGTCCGCGCGTCATTCGAGAACCCCGACCGGGTCCTGATTCCCGGCATGTTCGTCCGCGCCAAAGTCGATTTCGGCTCGATACCGGATGCGTTCCTCGTGCCGCAACGCGCGGTGTCGCGCAACGAGACTGGGGACGCCACGATCTATCTGGCCTCGGCAGCCAACAAGGCGGAGATACGAAAGATTTCAACGCGTGGAGCGCTCGGTAATGACTGGATCGTCACCGACGGCGTGAAGAATGGTGACCGGCTGGTCGTTGACGGATTTCAGAACATATCGGACGGAACCGAGATCGAAGCGGTGGAAGTGTCCGTTGATGATGATGGCGTCGTTCCTCAGAGCCTGAATCAGGCGGCATCAGACACGCAGGAGATGCCGCGATGAACATTTCTTCACCGCGCAATGCGATCGCCAGTTTCTTCATCGCGCGTCCGGTGTTTGCGATCGTTCTGGCCATTGGCGCCGTCCTCGGCGGACTTATGGGAATCAACTCACTATCGATCTCGCAATATCCGGAGATCGCGCCCGTCACCATCCGCGTATCAGCCACATATACCGGTGCGACCGCCGATGCCGTTGAGAACTCGGTCACCCGGAAGATCGAGGGCGCCATGACGGGTCTTGATGGCCTGCTCTACATGGAGTCGACATCCAGCACCGGCTCCGCCTCACTGTCTCTCACTTTTGCCAACGGCACCGATCCCGAGCTTGCGCAGGTCGAGGTTCAGAACAAGATTTCAACCGTCGAGTCCCAGCTTCCCGATGCAGTGCGTGACCGGGGTGTTCGCGTCAGCCGTTCCCCGTCGGGCATCCTGATGATCGGCAATATCGTCTCGCGGGACGGCCGCTATACCTCGTCTGAATTGTCCGACATCATGTCGAGCCGGATCGAGGAGCGCATTGAGAGGTTGGACGGCGTGGGGTCGATCCAGTCCTTCGGTTCGGGCTACGCCATGCGTATCTGGCTCGATCCGTCAGCCATGCAGAAGTATCAGCTTGTGCCGGGTGACGTGACGGCGGCGATCGGGGCCCAGAACGTGCAGGTCGCTGCGGGTTCGATCGGTGCTGCGCCGGCCGTCAAGGGGCAGCAATTGAAGGCCAGCATTGTCGCGCGAACGCAGATGACGTCGGCGGAAGAGTTCGAACGGATCATCCTGAAGACCGACGAAGACGGCTCAGTGGTGCGTCTCGCCGATGTAGCCCGTATCGAAATCGGCCTTGAGACCTATGGCCAGAGCTCCACCTTCAACGGTTTGCCGGCTGCGGGCTTCGGTGTGCAGCTTGCCTCGGGCGCCAACGCGATCTCCACAGCACAACTCGTTCATGCCGAGCTTGACAGCCTCGCCGGAGCGCTGCCGGAGGGAGTTGAGATCGCCTATTCTTACGAGACTACGCCTTTCGTCGAACTGTCGATCGAGAAGGTGGTGGAAACTCTGATCGAGGCGATCATACTTGTCTTCCTCGTACTGCTGCTTTTCCTGCAGAACCTGCGCGCAACGCTTATTCCGATGATTGCCGTCCCGGTCGTGCTTCTGGGCACGTTCGGAGTGCTGGCGGCGCTCGGCTATTCCATCAACATGCTCACCATGTTCGCCATGGTGCTGGCCATCGGTCTTCTGGTCGACGACGCCATCGTCGTGGTCGAGAATGTCGAGCGCATCATGCGCGACGAGAAGCTTTCCGCGCGCGAGGCGACCGAGAAATCCATGGGCGAGATCACCGGCGCGCTCGTCGGCATCGGGCTGGTGTTGACCGCCGTCTTCATCCCTATGGCGTTCTTCTCCGGCTCCGTTGGTGTCATCTACCGGCAATTCTCGGTGACGATTGCCAGCGCGATGATCCTGTCGGTGCTGGTTGCGATTATCCTGACGCCGGCCCTGTGCGCGTTGATGCTCAAGCCCGCGCATGACGGACTCCTGGCCCGATGGCTCGGATGGTTCGAACGTGGTTTCACGCGCATCACCGGTGGTTATGTCGGCGCCGTCGCAGGGCTCGTCGTACGTCCGTTGCGTATGTTCGCGGTATTCGGCGTTCTTCTGGCGGCAGCATGGGGCCTCTTTACGCAGCTTCCATCCTCCTTCCTTCCGGAAGAGGACCAGGGTGTGCTGATGACCCAGATCACGTTGCCAGACGGCGCCAATGCCGCGCGCACGCAGGCTGTCATCGATATGGTCGAGGACTACTACCTGACTTATGAGAAAGATGCGGTCCAGAGCACGTTCATGAGCCTCGGCTTCAGCTTTGGGGGCAGCGGCGAGAATGCAGCCATGGGCTTCATCCGTCTCAAGGATTTCGACCAGCGGACCGATCCGGCTCTCTCGGCTACCGCCGTGGCCCAACGCGCGTCGGCCCATTTCCGGCAGATCCGCGACGCGCAGGTCTTCGTTCTGTCCCCGCCGGCGATCCAGGGTCTGGGCCAGAGCAGCGGATTTTCGATGTATCTGGAAGATACAGGCAACGAGGGTCGTTCCGCGTTGATTGCTGCCAGCAACACGCTGGCCGACAATGCTGCCGGCAACTCGGTGATTGCTAACATTCGCGGCAACACGCGTACACTTGAAGCCCAGCTCAAGATCGAGATCGATCAGGAAAAGGCCGGGGCGATGGGCATCGACCTTTCAGCGATTGACAGCCTGATAAACACTGTCTTCTCCGGAACCAATGTCAACGACTTTGTCCATAACGGTGAGATCAAGCCTGTCTATGTGCAGGCGGATGCACCCTTCAGGATGCAGCCTGAAGACCTGAACCGCTGGTATGTGAAGAACAACAGCGGCGAGATGGTGCCATTCTCGGCATTCGCCACAACCCAATGGGTGCAGGGGTCGCCCTCGTTGGCGCGCTTCAACGGTACGGCGGCCATCTCCCTCAGTGGACAGGCCGGACCAGGATCGAGCTCCGGCGAGGCGATGACCGAGGCTGAAAGGCTGGTGGCGGAACTGCCCGGCGGTTATTCGGCCTCGTGGTCGGGTCTGTCCTATCAGGAACGGCTGGCGGGTTCACAGGCCGCGATGCTCTATGCCGTCTCGCTGCTGGTCGTCTTTCTCTGCCTCGCCGCACTTTACGAAAGCTGGTCGATCCCGCTTTCGGTGATCATGGCGGTTCCGGTCGGCGTGTTCGGCGCTCTGTTGGCGGCCTGGATGTTCGACCAGTCGAACGACGTTTATTTCAAGGTTGGTCTGCTCACTACGATAGGTCTTACCGCCAAGAACGCAATCCTGATCGTGGAATTTGCCAAAGATCTGATGGAACGGGGTCACAGCGCCATCGAAGCCGTGGTCGAGGCCGCACGGTTGCGTTTGCGCCCAATCGTTATGACCTCGCTTGCCTTCGTTCTTGGTGTAACGCCACTGGCGACTGCGAGCGGGGCGGGATCGGCAGCGCAGAACGCGATCGGTATAGGCGTGATGGGGGGCATGATTGCTGCCACCATTCTCGGAATCTTCTTTGTACCGTTGCTCTTTGCGACTGTTGCAAGGGTGAATGCAAGATTGAAAGGCGGCCGTCAGGGTAAGACCCTGCCGCAAACTTCCGAGACATGAGGGTACGGTTTTCGTGATGCGTATAAGAGCAGCGAGTGCGTGCAGCAGGCGCGGGAAAGCATTGTTGGTGGTCGTCCTGACGGCGCTCGTTAACAGCGGCTGCGTTGTCGGGCCGGACTATCAAAAGCCGGATATCGCACTCCCACTTCATTGGGCGAGTGCTGGCAAAACGGCATCGTCGCGGCCGCCGGAACTGTCGAAATGGTGGCGCAGGCTCAACGATCAGACACTTGATATGCTGATCGAGGAGGCCGTTGCCGGGAATCTCGATGTCGCCGGCTCGAGGGCGCGAATCCGCGAGGCGCGCGCCAGCTACCGGCAAAATGTCGGCGCGCTGTTCCCGTCTGCCGATGGCTCGGCGTCCGCGACACGCAACCGCAGTGCTGCGTCGGCGACGGGTGCAGCCGAAACCTACAGCCAATACAGATCCGGCTTTGATGCAAGTTGGGAGATTGACCTGTTTGGCGGCAAACGCCGGGCAGTCGAGGCTGCACGTTACGGCATGGATGCGGCAGAAGAGGAGTTGCGCGCCACACTCCTGTCGCTGATTGGGGATGTGGCCTCAAATTATGTCGAGGCGCGGGGCTATCAGGCCCGTATCGCGCTTGCCCGCCGCACCGCTACCTCACAGCGTGAGACGGTGGCGCTTACCCGCACGCGCCTCGAGGCGGGGGCGGCATCGGCCGTGGACGTTGCCAACTCCTCGGGGCAGGCATCCAATACAGAGGCGAACATTCCGACCCTCGAAGCCGCATATGCCCAGGCGGTTCATCGCCTGTCGGTGCTGACCGGACGTCCGCCTGCATCTCTGGCAGACCGGATGAAGAAGTCCGCGCCGATTCCGGGTCCGAAACTACCGATCCCGACAGGTATTCCTGCCGACATCCTTCTAACCCGACCCGATGTACGCCTTGCCGAGCGTCAATATGCGCAGGCAACTGCGAAGATCGGGCAGGCCGAGGCCGAGCGGTATCCTGGGATCAGTCTGACCGGCAATATCGCAACCACAGGGCTTAATCTCGGTGACCTCGGCAGGAGCTCGTCGATAAGCTGGTCGTTCGGGCCGTCCCTGAGCGTGCCGATCTTCAATGCCGGGCAACTCGCGGCCGCGGCCGACGTTGCGAGAGCGCAGCGCGACCAGTACTTCGTTGCGTGGCGCGCGTCAGTGCTTACGGCGTTGGAGGACGTCGAAAACGCTACCGTCTCGCTCTCCCTGGAACGGGTTCGCAACGGCAGGCTGGCGACCTCTGTCCGGCATTATCGCGATGGAGCCTCGCTGGCCAGAACCCTGTACCAGTCGGGCTCGACGAGCTTCCTCGAGCTCCTCGAAGCGGAACGATCCCTCTATTCGGCCGAGGACGCCCTGATCCAGAGCCGCGTGTCGATCGCTACCGACTATATCGCGCTCAACAAAGCACTCGGTGGGGGCTGGGACGGGTATGTCGACAGCACGAAACCGGAAATTTTAGATGCAAACCAGGGGCCGCGTCTCGCTGGCTCTGTCCGCAACTGACGAAATGAGAACGCAACAGCCGACATCGTCGGTAGAGCCGCCGGTAAAGAAAGCATAATCCGTGAAAGCTGGAAGAATAATTGTAGCTGTCCTCGTGGCCAGCGGCGTCGCCATTGCTGCGTACGCCGGTTGGAAGACATTTTTCACGCAGCAGAAGCCATCCCTCCTGACGGCTGCAGTCTCGCGCGGCGATGTAGAGGAAACGGTGCTTGCGACAGGTACCCTGAAACCTGTCAGACTGGTTGCGGTCGGCTCGCAGGTTTCCGGCCGTATCACTGCGGTAAAAGTCGAACTCGGGCAGTCTGTCAAAACGGGCGACCTCATCGCTGAAATCGATTCTGTATCGCAGCAGAACTCTCTGCGCACCGCTGAGGCTTCGCTCGCCAACCTGACCGCACAGCGACAGGAAAGGGAGTCGACACTCTCACTGAACGAACAGACGCTCACCCGGCAGGAGCAGATGCTGGCAAGAAGAGCTGTCTCTCAGGCAGACTATGACAATGCCGCCGCGGCTGTTGTGCAGACGCGTGCGCAAATTGCCGCGCTGGATGCCCAGATAACTGCCGGTCAGGTCGCCATCGAGACCGCGCAGGCGAATCTCGGCTATACCCGCATAACAGCGCCGGTTGAGGGAACAGTGCTGGCGATCGTCAGCCAGGAAGGCCAGACCGTCAATGCTGTCCAGTCCACGCCGACCATTGTTATCCTGGGTCAGCTCGAAACTATGAAGGTGCGTGCCGAGATATCCGAAGCTGATATCGTCAAGGTCAAACCGGGCCAGCCTGTTTGGTTCACCATCGTCGGCGAGCCGGAAAACCGCTACAGTGCCACGCTCGAGTCGATCGAGCCGGCTCCGGAGTCAATTCGCAACGACACCAGCATCACGGCGTCCGCCTCCACCGGGACGTCTGGCTCATCCACCGAGGCGGTCTACTATAATGGCATCTTCGATGTTCCCAATCCGGATGGCCGCCTCAGGACCTATATGACCGCACAGGTCAATATCGTTCTGGGCCGGGCCGAGGATGTTCTCACGATCCCTGCATCGGCATTGGGTGTGAAGGACGCGGATGGCCTCTATGCGGTCCGGATCGTTGAAGCCGGAAAGATATCCGAGCGCAAGGTCAAGATCGGACTGAATGACAAGGTGACGGCCGAGGTCCGCGATGGCCTCGCCGAGCACGACATCGTCGTTACCGGCGAGGCAAGCTCACAAGTCGCACCGACGGGCTTCGGCGGACGTGGCGGCCCACCGATGGGGTTCTGACGATGGCCGAGCCAATCATTGTTCTCAACCGCATCAGGCGGGAATATCCCTCGGGTGAAGGCACCATCGCGGTCCTCAAGGACGTGGATCTGACCATTGATGCCGGGGAAATGGTCGCGATCGTGGGTGCCTCCGGTTCCGGCAAATCCACGCTGATGAACATTCTCGGTTGCCTCGACCGCCCAACAGCTGGCAGCTATCGCTTCGAGGGGCGCGAGACCTCGGCGCTCGACGCGGACGAGCTCGCCGAGTTGCGCCGCGAACATTTCGGCTTCATCTTCCAGCGCTATCACCTTCTCGCTGAGTTGAGTGCGCTCGGAAATGTCGAGATCCCAGCGATCTATGCCGGAGCCGCCCAAGGAGAACGCCGGACCCGCGCCGCCACTCTTCTCGGCCGCCTCGGCATCAGCGACCGGACCGCACATCGCCCCGGCCAGCTTTCGGGAGGCCAGCAGCAGCGCGTCTCGATCGCGCGTGCACTCATGAACGATGCGCGCATTGTCCTGGCGGATGAGCCCACCGGCGCGCTTGACAGCCACAGCGGTCAGGAAGTGCTGCGCATCCTCGACGAACTGCACGCCGAGGGCCGCACCGTCATCATCGTTACGCACGACAAGTCGATCGCCAACCGGGCCGACCGCATCATCGAGATCAGCGACGGCATGATCATCTCCGATGAAAAAACGTCGGATCTGGACCGGCGATCGGTCGGCATGGCGGAGCCTGTGGCCAAGTCCCGGGCCTCGGGTGTCGTGCAGGGGCTTCTCAATCGGTCGCGTGAAGCGCTGCGAATGGCGCTGCTGGCGATGAGGGCGCATCAGCTTCGCACGTTCCTGACTATGCTTGGCATCATCATAGGCATCGCTTCGGTCGTCTCGGTCGTGGCGCTCGGCGAGGGGTCTCGACAGCGAGTGCTGGAAAACATTTCCAGTCTCGGTACCAACACACTCCAGGTCTTCGCTGGTACCAGCTTTGGCGATACGCGTTCCGGACGTATCACCACCCTCGTCGTCAGCGACGCCGACGCGTTGTCAGGTCAGGCCTATGTGGCGGCGGTGACGCCGACGGTTTCCGCGTCCGGGCTCGCGCGTTTTGGTGCGGTGGAAGCGAACGCGCAGGTCAGCGGCGTCGGCGCGCAGTATTTCGACGCCACCGGCGTGACGCTTGTGCAGGGCCGGCTGTTTGACGCCGAGGCCGTGACCCGCATCGCGCAGGAAGCGGTTATAGACCAGAATACGAGGCAGACACTGTTTCCTGACGCCACGGCTGATCCTGTCGGCGAGACGGTACTTGTCGGCAAGGTGCCGCTGCGCGTCGTCGGGGTTGTCCAGACCAGCCAGCTGGGGCCAGGCGGCAATCAGAATCTCACCATCTATACGCCCTATACAACAGTACAGTCGCGCTTCCTTGGCTCGACTTCTCTGGCCAGCATCACGGTGAAGGTTGCTGACGATGTCGACATGGGGCTTGCCGAGCAGGCCGTCACGGAGCTTCTGACGCGCCGCCATGGCACGAAAGACTTTTTCATCATCAACACGGATGACATCCGTCAGACCATCACGTCGACCACCGAGACGATGCAAGTCCTGATCGCCGCCATTGCCATCATATCACTCGTAGTTGGCGGTATCGGCGTGATGAACATCATGCTTGTCTCTGTTTCGGAGCGGGTGTCGGAGATCGGCGTGCGCATGGCAGTCGGTGCCCGGCAGGGCGACATCATGCAGCAATTCCTGATTGAAGCGGTATTGGTCTGTCTGATTGGGGGAATACTTGGCATTTTGGCTGCCCTCGGCTTTGGTGCAGTCTTCAGCGCGTTAAGCACCAGCTTCAGTCTTGTCTATTCAACAACATCGATCGTCGCAGCCTTCCTGTGCTCCAGCCTGATCGGAATAGCCTTTGGCTACTTACCAGCGCGCAACGCCTCGCAACTCGATCCCGTGGTGGCATTGTCGAAAGGATAGCGCCGCACGCCGATATGCCGTGGCCTGCTTCAGGCAAACAGAGCCAGCTCTTATATCAGCGGCGCTGATCTCTGACCCTCTCGGGATTCCGGTCTGCCCGGTTTCATGATCCGATTGAGTGAGAGGAGATTCGTGCGATGGGATCAGCGATCGAGATGCTGACGGACTTATTCGGCCGTGGAATTGGGGCTGCTGGCCAAGAGTTCGGGAGATAGCAAGCTGAGCATACGGCTGATGTCGCTGGCGCGCCTCGATCCACAGCGCGTCACCGAGGAACGCTTCGGCATCACCTATCATGAACGTTACGTCGGGACATTGCTGAAGGAACTGCGGTTCGCCCACATCAGTGCCCGCCCGCATCAGCCGGCCGATCAGCGCTACAGATCGGCCTGTCTCTTCGGCACCATCTGCCCGGCGTGTGGCATAAGTGCCGGGCTGGCGCTGACGTTCGCCGACACCATGCAGCTTCATCTAGATGAGATCAGCCGTCTTGTCCCACGGCAGGCCCACGCGGTGCTGCTGCCCGACAGGGCCGGACGGCACACGACTGCGAAGCTCGATTTTTCAAGCAACATGACGCTGATCGTCCTGCCATCTCGAGCACCGGAACTGAACCCGGTCAGGACTGTCTGGCAGTCTCTGCGCCAGAACTGGATTTCCAACCGTGTCTTCGAACCATACGATGCCATCATCGAAGCGATCTGCGATGTCTGGCAAAAGCTCCTCGCCCACCCCGGCATAATCAAATCGATCGGAGCCCGCAAATGGGCACATGTCGGTCAATCAATATGACCGCTTAATACTGGTACGCCGCGGGGGACTAACCTACGCCGCCTCCCTGCGGATCTCCAGTTCCGACCAGATCTGTCCAAACATGGCCTGATAGCCGGGATGCGTGCGGATGTTTACCGCATCGGTGGTCTCATCGCGGAAGGTCACCTCATGCACCGCTTTGACCGTGGAAGGGCGGTTCGTCAGAACCACGATCCGATCCGCCATCGAGATGGCTTCGCCGATATCATGTGTGATCAGGATCACGCTCTTGGCCTGTTCCTTGATGATGCGGGTCACATCGGCCTGAAGCAACAGGCGTGTCTGGAAATCGAGGGCAGAGAACGGCTCATCGAGCAGGATGACCTCCGGATCGAAAGCCAGTGTTCGCATCAGCGCGACACGCTGGCGCATGCCGCCCGACAATCCTGACGGCTTGCTGTTCTCGAACCCGGCCAGACCATATCGATGGATGAGATCCATGGCTATGGCGCGGGCCTTTGCGGCAGGCGTTCCACGGACCTCCAGCCCAAGTGTCACATTGTCGAGCACTGTGCGCCAGGGAAGCAGAAGATCCTTCTGAAGCATGTATCCGACATGCCCTGTGGCTTTATCGACCTGCTTGCCACTGACTTCGATGCGGCCGCCCTGAAGGGGAATGAGACCTGCAATGGCGTTGAACAGTGTTGTCTTGCCACACCCGGAGGGGCCCACAAGCGCCAGGACCTCGCCGCGCCGCAGTTCGAGAGAGACGTTGCGGACCGCCTCGACCTGATTGGGCTCGCCTTCATTGTAGACCACGCGTCCACCGGACGCACGCAGCACCACGTCGGAAGATGATGTCATGTTGCTTCTCCTTCAAGAAGAAAGTCCAGCACGATCCGGTTGAACACGTCGGGCTTGGTCTGTGACGCCGCATGGGCGCCGTCTTCCATGATGATGAGCTTTGCATCCGGTATCTTGGCCGCAAGCTCGTTCGAGAAATAGGCAGGTGTCAGGTGGTCGTCGCGTACGCCGAGTACCAGCACGTCCTTGTCGATGTCCCCCAGGCGGTCCGTCCAGTCGAAATTCAGGAGCGCGTCTATGCGGCTGTCCATGATGTCGATGTCCAGATTCGAGCCGTACACCTCGGACTCGCCCTTTTCGATCGCGGCGATGTTGTCCCTGATCCACCAGCTCGGATGCAGGAATATCGGTGTCGCCTTGACATAGGCTTCCGGACCGGCATTGCGAAGCAGTTCGCGGCGAACCTCGAAGCAACGGCGGAAGAACCCGTCCGCTTTCGTCCAGGCTGACGCCATAACGATGCGGCCGAGGCGTTCGGGATGCGTCGTTGCGAGCACCTGTGCAATCGCGGCGCCGGTCGAGTGGCCGACGAAATCCGCCTCTTCGATTTCCAGCGCGTCCATCAGGCCGATGGTGTCTGCCGCCATCTGTTCGATGGAGTAAGCGATCTTCGACCGGCTGCTGCGGCCTGTGCCGCGGTGGTCGTGGATGATAACGCGGAAATGTCTGGAGAATTCCGCAAGCTGCGCATTCCAGTAGGCACCGACCCCTCCGAGCCCTGCAACCAGCACAAGGGGGCGACCCTCGCCGAATTCTTCGTAATAGAGTTCGCAATCGTCGAGTTTGACTACAGGCATGGAAAGCTCACCACTGAAGTTTCTTTTCGATCCAGGACACCACCACCTCAAGCAGCAGAGCCATGATCATCAGAGCGAAGATGCCGACCCACACGCTGTTCAGGTTATAGAGCTGGCCGGAATAGTAGACGTGATGGCCGAGGCCTTCCTCGGCCGAGATATACTCGCCCACGACCGCGCCGATCAGCGCGAAGCCGACATTCAGGCGCAGTGCTGAAACGATCCACGGCAGGCTGCCGGGCACCACGATCGTGCGGAACACCTGAAAGGGCTTTGCTCCCAGCGACTGCATCAGGCGAATGAGATCGCTGTCGATCTGCTGCGTGCCCTTGTGAGCCTGCAGGAAGGCGACGATGAAGGTGATGATCGCGGCGATGGCGATCTTCGATTCCATTCCCAGACCGAACCACACGATGATGAGCGGTGCGAGTGCGATCTTCGGCACGCCGTTCAGCGCGATGATGTAGGGGTGCAGGATTTTCGCCCACAATGGCGACAACCACAGAAGAAGCCCGCATCCCGTCCCGAGCGTGCTGCCGATGACGAAGCCAAGCACCACTTCCTGTCCCGTCACCCAGAAGTGACGCAGAAGCGAGCCGTCCATGAGCTGTGCGTAAAACGCCGTCGCGATGCCGGAAGGAACGCCATAGATGTAAGGTTCCAGAAAACCCGTCCTGACGCCCAGTTCCCACGCCCCGAGAATGACCGCCAGCAGCAGGAGCCGGTAAAACTGAATCCTGAGTGCAGGGTTTGTCTTGCGGGTCCGCGCTGCGGGTCGCGTCATCGATGTCTCCACCTGCGCCATGTCAGCCTCCCGACGACGGGATATGAGCGGTCGACACCAGTTCGACGAGGAATTCGTCGCGCACCAGTTCCGCGATGATGCAGTAGCGGGCTGGTGGATTCTTGCCGAAGAACTCGGCGTAAACCTCGTTGAACGCAGCGTAGTCCTCGCGGCGTTTCAGGATGATGGCATTGTAGACGATGTTGTCGATCGATCCGCCCGCAGCCTTGACGACACCGATCACCTGCTCGATGACGTAGCGCGTCTGGGCGCGGATATCGCCGGCATGCAGACTGCCGCCATTGTCGTCTATAGCGAGCGTGCCCGCGACGTAGAGCGCGGCGCCTACCTTGCTGCCATGAACATATGGGGCGATTGGTTTGGAGGCTCCGGCCGGGATGATGGGGGTGAACATGGAAGGTTCCCTTCGCGCAAGATGCGGTTTCAGCGTTGCTGGAGTGCTGTGCCCAGATCGTCCGAGGTGATCGTCCACCCGAAGAATGTCTCGACATTGAAGATCGTGGCGTCGTGGACATAACGGGGACCCGCCTGGTGGCAGCAGTCCGTCACCATCACGGCATGATATTCCAGCCCGAACGCATCACGGATCGTGGTCTCGACGCATACATTGGTCGCGACGCCGACCACGAAGAGATGTCGGATGCCCCGGCTTCTCAGGATGGAGTCGAGCGGTGTTCCGACGAAACCGCTGTAGCGCGATTTGGGAACGACGATATCCGTCTCCGCAGGGCTGAGCGCATCGACGAGCGCGTAGTCCCAGCCGCCCTTGGACAGAAGCTGACCTTCGAGTTCGGGCCGCTCGCGCATCACGCGCAAGGCATTCGACTTGAACTGGTTGGCGGCCAGCGGGCCGCCGGCCTCCTTATAGTCTGCGTCCCAGCCGTTCTGCAGAAAAACGATCTGCATGCCAGCCTCGCGCACCTCCCTCACCAGTCCGGAGATGCGCGCGATGACGCCTTCTACGCCGGTAAGATCGAACCCGGCTATGTCGAGATAGCCGCCCTGTGAGGCATAGGCATTCTGCATGTCGACAACGACGAGCGCGGACTTCGCCGGATCGAACCTGATGCCGTCGGGCCTGGCCTCGGGCAGTTTCAGATGTCCCTCGGCGCGCATATGGATGGTCATTTCAGGCCAAACTCCTCTGTAGCCTTCTGCGCGAAGCTGTTATCGACCATCTCGGAATAGGGACGTTCGCCGCGCAGCGTGCCCGCCACGCTCTCGTGCTTTACGAGTGTGTTCCATTCCAGCTCCGAGATTGTGGGGTTGCGCGGCACCAGCGATACGTCGCCGAACATGCGTCCGCGCGCAGCCTTGAACACAGCCGGGTCCAGCTGGGGAAACTCCACTGCCGAGATTTCCCCGAATACGGCCTCATCCTCATGCAGCAGTTTCTGGGCTTCCGCGAGGGCGTTGCAGTAGGCCTGCACGGTCTCCGGGTTCTGCTCCAGATAGTCCCGCGTGACGAAGCTGCTGGCGAAGCAGGCAGGCCCCAGTGCCTGGCCGAGAGAGAAGACCGTTTCCAGACCGAACTGGGTTTCGCCGATGCTGGCATCCCACTCAAACACCGTCGCGACATCCGCGCGTCCGTCGGCGACGGCCTGAAGCTGCGCTCCGAATGGCAGTTGCAGGATCTTCACGCCTTCCGCTTCCGGGTCGAAGCCGCCAATCGCCTTCATGGCATAGGTTGGCGTGGTGAAGGTGTTGGACGGAAACTGGAGCGTGGCGACCGTCTTGCCCTTGAAATCCTCGACGGAAGTGAATTTCAGGCCCGGTTTTGCGACGACCCAGACGGAAATCTGCCCGGCGATCTTTGCAATGTTGACCATCTGAGCGCCTTCTACGGTGGCGTTGACGGACATGCCGGTTCCCGTTACCGCGAACTGCGCCTGACGCGAGAGGATTGCCGGTACAGGCTGCGCTATGCCGCCCGCCGTTGTCAGGGTCGGCGTGATGCCATGCTTCTCGAAAAGGCCTTTTCGCATTGCGACATAGACGGGGATGTAGAAGCCGAGATGGATCGCTTCTGAAATTGTCACCGGCGTTGCCGCACGGCTAGGTGACGGCATGCCCAACGCCAGTGCACCTGTTGTGGCGGCCATCCCCGCGACGAACGCGCGACGGTCGAGGATCATGCTGTTCATGCAAGTCTCCCATTGAGATCTGTCGATGTCGAAGAGGATGCGGTTCCCGTGCCGGTCTTTCGCCGACTTGTTGTTTTGCATCACCCACGCTTACGGTAACATCCGGCTGCGCGTTTAAAAGTGCTATTTCAGCTCCGCTGTGTTGCGCCAAACGCAACACCTGGCGCGCCGGCCGATGATGACAGAAGGCCGAAACGGGACTGCAAAAAGCGAAGTAGTTCCTGCGCCGCGAAAGAAATTTCGCGATCCCGGTGGATGCAGACGCTGACCCGGGATTCGGAAAGGACCGGCGTATCGACGGCAATCGAAACCAGACGGCCGGCAGCGACGTCATCCATCACCATGAAGCCGGGCATGAAGGCGATGGCTGCGCCGGTCATGGCCATGCGCTTGGCGAGTTCGAGAGAGTTCGTGTTGAGCGCAAGGTTAGGGGTCAGGCTTTCCTTGTGAAGGGCCTGGTCGATAAGCCGCCGCATGCCGAACGAGGTTTCAGGAAGCGCAAACGGATATGCTATGAGTTCCCGGAGTGTCACCTTTTCCCGGGTGGCCAAGGGATTTTCGGGTGCAACGAGACACTTCAACGGCTCTGAATAGTCCACAATTGTGGTCAGGTCGGTTCTTGAGGGACCGTTGAACGTGATTCCGATGTCGGTTTCATCGTTGATCACCGCCTCGACGATGCGGTCCGTGGATGCAAAATAGACATTGAACGCGATGGCAGGGTAACGTGCATGGAATTCGGCCAGCAGCTTGGGCATGAATTCTGCCACCAGCCCCTCCGGTCCATAGATCGTCACCTGTCCTCTTCTCAGGCCCTGCAGGTCGTCGATTGCACCGCGCACCCGTTCGAGATCGCGGAACATGCGCTGTGTCTGGCGAGCAAGCACCACCCCGGCATCCGTCAACCTCATGCCTTTCGCGATGCGCTCGAAAAGCCGGGCCCCGAATTCCTGTTCGAGATTTGCGATCATCCGGCTGATGGAAGAGGGCGTGACATGCAGAGTGTCCGCTGCGGATCGTACAGACCCCAATCTCGCAGTTTCATGAAAATAGCGAAGTGCAACAAACTCCATGATACCGCCTCGCGAGTAGATGTGTGGTGTTATGAGGATATCGGAGCTTTACGATTTGCCTAAGAGCTGTGTCCATATCGGCTGATATTTGAGCGCTGGGGTCGAAACTCAAACAAGCTTGCGTGTGCTGCAAGCGTCTGACTCCCTGCCGTCCGAAGGTTTTCAGGCGGATGCGGGAAGGATTGCCCTGCCGCCCATCGCCCGGCAGCGGCTGAGCGACGAAAATCCATGCGTTGAGCGATGATCGTAGCCGGCCCGGCGTTTTCGCCCTGACATCCGGGAAATACTCATGATCTCTCCGACGAAACGGTGCTGTTGGAGGGGATGGCGCGGGCCGGCTGCTGGCCGGTGCCTGCAAAAGGCGTCATCAGCTCGCATAGTTCTGAAGCAAGCCCAGGCATTTCTGCAAAGCCGCCCTGAGCCGTGAGAGAGTACTCACAGCCTTCATGGGCCCGTACCTTCCTTGTGTCGTGACTGGGACGCGATAAACACAGGCGGAATCTAAAGCGGGGCCATGGCACCAGGAGTGGAGCGAAATGTTCCGGAACAATATGTTCCTGATAAAATGTTTTGCGCATAACGGGATTGAAACGGAAACGGACAAAAACGTTATAAGTCAAATCATTATCAGGTTCCGTCCTGATCCGCGCGATTGGTATGGAACATGCTTTCCCTGAAGTCATAACAAAAACAGGGGACTGCAATCATGAAGCTCAGACTTTTCCTGCCCGTGCTTGTCGCGGGAGCATTGGCCCTGATTAACGTCACGGGGGCCTCCGCTCAGACCATCAAGGTGGGCCACTCCGATAATCAGGCGCATCCCAAGCATGAGGCATTCGTCCATTTCGCCAGACTTGTGGACGAGAAATCACAGGGTCGCCTCAAGGTCGAGATCTATCCTTCCGGTCAGCTCGGGGATGAAAGAGAGCTTCTGGAATCGCTGCAGACCGGAGCTATGCATCTCACCTCCGTTTCCAACGGCGTGATGTCGGCATTCGCACCGCAATTCATGCTGCTCGACATTCCTTTCAGCTTCAGCGACAGCGAATCCGCACGACGGGCGCTCGATGGAGCACAGGACATCCTGTTCACGGATCTGGACCGCATTGGCCTGCATGGCCTGTCGATCTGGGAGCAGGGCTTCCGGCAGGTCAGCTCCGCGAAGAAAGGTATTTCCGCGTCCGCTGACGTGCAGGGGCTGAAGCTGCGCACGATGGAAGCCCCGCTGCATGTGGAGGCTTGGCGCGCCATGGGCGCGAACCCCACGCCGATGTCCTGGGGGCAGGTCTATTCCTCCCTTCAGACCGGCATTATCGACGGGCAGGAAAATCCGCTCTACGTGGTGACGCAGGAGAAGCTTTTCGAAGTTCAGAAATTCGTTTCCCTGACCAATCATATCTATGATGCGATGCCCGTGGTCGCCAGCGAGAGCTGGTGGTCCTCCCTCTCCGATGACGACAGAAAGCTGATCACGGATGCGATGGCCGAGGCCACTTCCTTTCAGCGCGGACTTGTCGACGCCGCGGTGGAGAAGGCACGGACGGATCTGGCGGAACTCGGGGTTGAGATCACGGAACCGCCGGCCGACCAGATCGCCGCGCTGAAGGCGCAGGCACAGCCGCCGGTTATCTCCAGAATCCGCGACACACTGGGAGACGCGCCTGTCGATGCTTGGCTGGCTGTCATCGCTGAATAGCCGGGCAAAGCCATGACATCGCGGCGCGAACAATTTGTACAGCTTGCGCAAGGGCTGGTCTATCTGGTTCTGGCCCTTCCGGTTGCGCTTCTCTCCCTCATCCTCATCGCTCAGGTCGTCTTCAGATACGGCCTGAATTCCTCGCTGTACTGGAGCGAGGAGCTCTCCAGATACATACTTGTTCTGATAACCTTCATCGGGTCCTTGTATCTGCTGCAGCAGGACAGCCTGACCACCATTGAACTCGGCGTACGCTCCCGTGCGCGCAGTGTCCTGGGGCGGGCGATTGCTTTTGCGCCAACGCTGCTGTTCTTCGGCCTGCTCGGGTGGTCGGCTTTCTCGCTGATTTCCCGCACAGCCAGTCAGAAATCGATCGCCCTCGGCCTGCCCATGTGGCTGGTCTACTCACCGATGCTGGCCTGCGGAGTGGGAGGAGCACTGATCGTGCTCCTCAAGATCCTCCTGCCGAACACCCCGAGATAAAATCATGTCCCTCAGCCTGATCGTACTGGGGGCACTGTTCGTGCTCCTGCTGTTTCGCAACGTTCCTCTGATCGTTGCGATAGGTCTTCCCTGTGTTGTCTACATTCTGATGGAGGGCCTGCCCATCTCGCTGTTTGCCCAGCGTCTGTTCACGGGCATCGATATCTTCCTGTTGCTGGCAATCCCGCTCTTCGCCTTTGCCGGCGAGATCATGAACCAGGCCACCCTGACGGACAGGCTGGTGGCCTTCGCGCAATCTCTTGTCGGCCGCCTGCGGGGCGGGCTGGCCGCGGTGAACGTACTGTCCAGCATGTTCTTTTCAGGCATTACGGGCAGTGGCGCGGCCGATGTCTCGGCAACGGGCTCGCTGCTCATTCCGATGATGAAAAGGGCGGGATATTCTGCGGAATTCAGCGCGGCGCTGACCGCGATCTCCGCAATCATCGGGCCGATCATTCCGCCAAGCATCGTTCTCATCATGTATGGCTCTCTGTCGGGCACTTCGGTGGCGAGCCTGTTCATGGCAGGCATCGTGCCGGGACTTCTGATGAGCTGCGCCCATTTCGCAATGGCGGTTACGCTTTCCTACCGTCGCGGCTATCCGGCGGGAGAAGCCACGAGCATCCGGCGCATCGCCGAAACGGGCATTTCCGCCCTGCCTGCGCTTACCGTGCCGGCCATCATCATGGGGGCGATCGTCTTCGGCATCACCACCCCGACCGAGGCCAGTGCGCTTGCGGTGCTGCTGGCGATCGTGCTGGGCTCGCTGGTTTACAAGACCCTGACATGGTCCAAACTCTCCTCCAGCGCTTTCAGAGTTGGATCGGAAATGGCCGACACGATGCTCATCATCGGCGTTTCCAATCTGCTTGCGTGGATACTGGCCGTGGAACGGGTGCCGGTCATACTGGCGGATGCCGTACTCGGCATTACCACCGATCCCGTGTTCGTGCTGTTGCTCATCAACCTGATACTTCTGATCGTGGGCATGTTCCTGGACACGTTTCCCGCCCTCATCATCCTCACTTCCGTGCTGCTGCCGCTGGCGCAATCGGTGGGCGTCGATCCCATCCATTTCGGCATCATCATTTCCCTGAACCTGATGATCGGTGCCGTGACGCCGCCGGTGGGCATTCTGCTGTTCATCAGCACCCGCATCGCGCGCGCCAATGTCTTGGCAACGGTGAAGGAAACGCTGCCTTTCATCGGCGTGTCCCTCATCGTGCAGCTTATAGTTACCTTCACGCCCGCGATATCGTCGGGAGTGGCTTCACTTATCGACTGACCGACACCACGGATGCAGGCCAGCGCGCCGCATCCACAGCGAACGGGGAACTGGAATTGTCTGACACTGAACTTGGCCAGGACGGGAGCAAAAAAATGGATTGGGTCAAAGCGATAACGTTCGATTTCTGGGGGACGCTGGTGGATGTCGACAGCAGCGGCGAGACCGGAATGGCGAGGGTCATGGAACGGACAGGCCTTTCCGGCATGTCGTCGCGGGAGCTTTATCTGAAGTGGGATTTCGCGACGGTCCGCAGATACAGATCCGACGTCTGGCGACCCTATGTGCAATGGGGAGCACTTGCGCTCCGCGATGTTCTGGAGCCGCTCGGCGTCTCGCTGAGCGATGCGGAATTCGCCGAAAACGCGGAACTGCTGATTTCGACGATGACTTCACAGGCAAAGCCGCATCCTGAGGTTCCGGCGGTCATTGCCGCTCTGAAACGACGCTATCCGCTGATGCCCATCACCAACATGGATGACCGCCTGTTCGCGATGAACCCGTTCCGGGCCGAATTCGACCAGTATCTGACGGCTGAGGATGCGGGAGCCTTCAAGCCTTCGGCTATCATTTTCGGCAAAGCCATCGAGCGGCTTGGGGCGCCGGCGCAGTCCATTCTGCACGTCTCCCTGGCTCAGTTTGCCGATCTGGAGGGGGCCATGCCGATGGGCATGAAGGTCGCGTGGATCAATCGCGGCGGCGAGGCGCTCGGGCCCTTCACGCCACGTCCGCTTTTCGAGTTCAGCGATCTTAAGGGGCTGGGTGAACTGTTTGCAGTCTGAGGCGGCCATCGCCTGACGCAAGGTGCCGGCTGCGGCCGGCAAAAAACGGGAGGAAAACATGTCGTGGTTATTGAGAGCCGCAGCACTCGCTGCGGGGCTGGGTCTTTGCGCGCCTGTTGCACAGGCCGACACCAGGCTGGTCGTTGTCGGCCCTATGTCCGGTCAGTTTGCCAATTACTGGCCTCAGGTCGAGAGCGCCGGCAAGGCAGCAGCGGCGGAGGTCAACGAGAATGGCGGGATCATGGGAGAGCGGCTCGTCGTTGACTTCGCCGACGACGCCTGTGACCCGAGACAGGCCGTTTCGGTGGCAAACCGCAATGTGCAGCAAGGCTACACTGCCGTGATCGGGCACTTCTGTTCCGGCAGCTCGCTGGCCGCCTCGGACGTCTATGACGAGGAAGGGGTGCTGATGATTTCAGGAGCTTCCGTCAACTCCGCCCTGACCGACCGTGGCATGGCCCACGTCTTCCGCACGGTCGGGCGTGACGACCAGCAGGGAGAGGTTGCGGCCGCCGCAATTCTGGCGGAAGGGAAGGACAGGAAGGTTGCTCTGGTGCATGACAAGTCAGCCTTCGGCAAAGGTCTTGTCGACCAGACGAAAACCTATCTCGCGCAGGGCGGCCTCGCCCCCTCCTTCGAGGATTCCATCACTGCCGGAGAAAACGACTACTCGGCGCTCGTCACCCGCATCGTCACGCATGGGGCGGACGTGATCTATTTCGGCGGTTATCATCGCGAAGGCGGGCTGCTGATCCGACAGGCCAGAGAAGCCGGATTTACCGGAACCTTCATCAGCGGCGATGGCATCAAGGCGCAGGAATTCGCAACGATTGCAGGAGCCGCGGCAGATGGCGTGCTTCTGACCTTCTTCCCCGATGCGCGCGAGAACAGGGAAGCAGCTCCCGCGCTCGAACGGCTCACCGCGATGGGGTCGAGCGGCGACGGTTTCACGCTCTACATCTATGCGGCAATTCAGGCCTATGCGAATGCGGCAAATGCCGCCGGAAGCACCGATACCGAAGCCGTGGCGAAACAATTGCGCGCCGTGACCGTGCCGACAGTCGTGGGAGATCTCAGGTTCAACGAAAAAGGCGATGTCGATCGCAATCTCTACCGGCTTTATAAATGGCAGGGCGGCAGCATCACCGTCGTCGACTGAACCGCATCGTCCGGTAATGCCGGGCTTCTGAAAGACGTGTGCCGGACAGTATAAGGCGCATATCCCCTTTGCAGGATGCCCGGACCAGCGTGAGCCTGAGATATGGCCCCGACTGGTCCGGGCATTGCTGTTTCCAGCTCTGCCCACGACAAGATGCCCGGCGAGGCCAGGCGGACCTTAAGCGGAAATGTTTCATCCAGAATCTTGCGTATCATTGCCGGCAGCAAGCGGGCGCTTTCGTTCCGTGCAGCCGTCTTCTTCAGCTTTTCATCCGGGTGACTATCGCATGAACGGAACGAAATGTTCCGTATGGGATGAATTCACTCGTAATGAAATGATGGCAAAACCGCGCGGCAATAAGATGATTCAGAGAATACCATTTTAAATCAGTATGTTGAATTCAAGTGAACCGCCTTTTCAAAACTGGCCCGCTGTTTGCAGAGCAGGGGCAGGAAAAGGAGTTCAAAATGTCCGAGCAGCTAACCCTGGGCCAGAAGGCCAGCCTTGAGAACATTGTCACGGCGGAAATGACCGCTGACCGTTTTGCCGATGGTCCCGCCGAAAAATTCCCTGCCGTTCTGGCGACGCCCTTTCTGATCGCCGATCTCGAACGTGCCTGCGCGCTTCTGCTGACGCCGCTTCTTGAAGAGGGGCAGCTTTCGGTCGGCGCGCATATCGACGTACGCCATCTGGCGCCGACCGCCGTGGGAGGTCGTTACACGGCAACCGCAACCTTTATCGAGAACCGCTCTCCGCTGTTCTGGTTCGAGGTGGTCGCCGAAGACTCCGCCGGCATTATCGGCAAGGGCCGCATTGCCCGCGCCATCGTCTCGGAGGCGGCGATTCTTGCGCGCGCCGATCAGTCTGTCTCCGGCAGCTAGCCCTCACGCGCAAACAATTTCCAATCAATCAACGGCGGGATCATGACAGACAATTCGCATTTCCACCCCGATGTCGAGACGCTTTCCGAAACTGACATGGCGGCCCTGCAGGCGCGCAAATGGGAGCGGCAACGTGCCTATATGGCTTCTGCTTCAGCCTTCTACGGCAGGAAGCTTGGCAGCGCACTCAATGAGAGCCTGACGCTGGACGGTCTTCAGGACCTGCCACTGACCGACAAGGAGGAGCTGCGCGCCTCTCAGGAGGACGACTATCCGTTTGGCGACTACATTGCCTGCCGGCCCGAGGGCGTGGTGCGTATTCATCGCACCTCCGGAACAACGGGGCGCGCCCTCATTCTGGCCAACAGCGCCAATGATGCGCACATCATCGCCCAGCAGGGCGCGCGCGGCATGTGGGCATCGGGGCTGCGGCCGTCCGACAGGGTGGTTCATTGCCTGAACTATCAGATGTGGACAGGCGGCGTCACGGATCACCTGACCCTTGAGGCCACCGGCGCCACGGTTCTTCCCTATGGCGTAGGCGGTGCCAGCAAGCTGATCGAGGTGATCCGTGATCTGGGCATCACCGCAATTTCCTGCACCCCGTCCTATCCGGCACTTCTGGAACGGATCGTGCGCGACGAGTACGGCCTGACCCCGCGCGATCTCGGCCTCAGGCTGGCGCTGTTCGGCGGTGAGGCGGGCCTTGATAATCTCGGTTTCCGCAAGGCCATGGAGGATGTCTGGGGTTTCGGGGTCCGCAATGCCAATTTTGGGCTGAGCGAGGTGATGAGCACCATGGGCAGCCAGTGCGAGCACACCACCGACCTTCACTTCCTCAGCAGCGACGTGGTGTTTGCGGAGCTGCTCGACCCGGCCTCCGGCCAGCGTCTGAAAATAGCGGAAGGCGTCAGCGGCGAGCTTGTCTGCACGCATCTGGAAAAGGAATGCCAACCGCTGATCCGCTATCGCACCCGCGATGTGATCACCGTCACCGGCACCGGGCCCTGCAGTTGCGGACGGACCTCGTTCCGCTTTCGCGTCAGCGGCCGCACCGATGACATGTTCAACGTGCGGGGCGTGAACGTCTTTCCGTCCGCCATACACAAGGTGATCGCCGCCGCGGGTGACATGGCCTCGGGTCATTTCAGGATCATGCTGGCCGGACCCGGCCCCTATGACCGCATTGCGATCAAAGCTGAGGCCGCCGCCGGCCTTGCGAGCGAGGACTGGGCAAGCGTCACCGCCGAACTGGAAAAGCGGGTACGCGACACCGTAGGGGCCAGCGCCACAATCGAGATGGTGCCGTTTGAAAGCCTGCCCCGCACAGACGGCAAGACTTCGCTGGTGGAAAGGATCTGACCATGTCGTTCGTCGATTTCAGGAAACAGGGCCATATCGGGACGGTGACGCTGAACCGCCCGGATCGGCTCAATGCCATTTCCACCACGCTGGCGTCGGATCTGCATGATGCGCTGTTCGCCGTCTCCGCCGATCCGGATATCCGCGTCATCGTGCTCAGCGGCGAAGGCCGCGCCTTCTGCGCAGGCGACGATCTCAAGGAGTTCGATCTGCAAACGGCCAGCGATGCGGCAACGGTTCGCCATATCGAGGCGATCCAGCGCATCACCCGTGACCTTATGTTCTGCGACAAGCTCGTCGTTGGAGCAGTTCATGGTTTCGCGGTCGGCGGCGGCTTCGAGTGGATGCTCAACTGCGATCTGATCGTGGCCTCTGAAGATCTGGTGGCGTTTTTCCCCGAAACGGAATGGGGACAGTTCCCCACGGGCGGGGTGACGCATCTGCTGCCGCAGGCCATCGGCTACCAGCAGGCAATGGAGCTTCTGGTTCTGGGCGAGCGGCAGACCGCGCAGGCCCTTCTGCATCGCGGGCTGGTGAACTGGGTGGTCCGGCGCGAGGACATGATGGCCAAAGCCCTCGAAGTCGCCGGCGTCGCGGCGGCCAAATCGCCGTTTTCGGTCTCGCGCCTGAAGCGCCTGCTCACCCGGGATATTTCGGGCGGGCTCGGACGCGCCTTGGATCTGGAGGAGACGATCACCATCAAGGCCTTCAAAACGCCGGAAGCGCGAGCGCGGTCCTCCAACTTCCCCACCAAGAACTAGCCGGCCAAGGGAGGAGGAACCATGGAGTATTTCGCGCAGCAAGTGCTGAACGGACTGACGATCGGCAGCGTTTATGGGCTGATCGCAGTGGGTTACACGATGGTCTACGGCATCGTGGGCATGATCAATTTCGCGCATGGCGAAATTTATATGATCGGAGCATTCGTCGGCGTGATCGTGCTGACGGTTCTGGGCTCTCTTGGCATAACCTTCGTGCCGCTGCTGATTGCAGTGGCGCTGATCGCCTCGATCGTGATCACCTCGGTCTACGGTTATACGCTTGAAAAGGTTGCCTATAGGCCGCTGCGCGGCTCCACCCGCCTCGCCGCGCTGATTTCGGCGATCGGCATGTCGATCTTCCTGCAGAACTTCGTTCTTCTGGTGCAGGGCGCACGGGTCAAATCCGTGCCGCAGCTGATCACTGAGCGCCATGTCCTCTATGACGGGGGTCCCGGCGCCATGGTCACCGTTACCAACAGCCAGCTCCTGATCATGGGGGTGGCCGCCGTGGTGATGCTCGCATTCGGCTTCCTGGTCGCAAAGACGCCTCTTGGCCGGTCGCAGAGAGCCTGCGCTCAGGACAAGGTGATGGCAGCCTATCTCGGCGTGCAGGTGGATCGCACCATTGCCACCACATTCGTTCTGGGCGCGGCCCTCGCAGCCGTCGCCGGCGTTCTCGTCAGCCTCTATTACGGCGTGGTCGATTTCTTTGTCGGCTTCGTTGCCGGCATCAAGGCGTTTACCGCTGCGGTTCTGGGAGGAATCGGGTCGATCAAAGGCGCGTTTCTGGGCGGGATCATACTCGGTCTCGTGGAGGCTCTGTGGTCGTCCTATCTGTCCTTCGCCTACAAGGACGTGGCAGCCTTCTCGCTTCTGATCCTCATCCTGCTGGTCCGGCCGACAGGGCTGATCGGCCGCCCCGAAACCGAGAAAGTGTGAGGCCGGCCATGACCGAGATCAGGAACCAGCAAGGCGGCCTGCCGTGGCGTGACGCCTTCTTCGGAAGCATCCGGGCTTTCATTCTCTCCGTAGCCATAGTTGGGATGCGGACAACGTCTGATGAAACCGGCGTCCTGTGGATCGACTACAAGCCGTGGGATGTCGTCACCATCGTTGCCACCGTGTTCGTGGTGCGGCTTCTGCTGCCCTCAGCGCGCGGCGCGCACAGCCTGCTTGTCGGGCTGGCCGCGCTGGTGTCGGTGTTCGCGATCATCGGCTATGCGCGGCACTTCGGGGAAATCCAGTTCGCCACCTTTCTGGTGGCCGGACTTGTGCTCAGTGTAGCCGGCTTCGCCTCGGTTGCGGCCGCAAACGAAAGAATGCGAACCCTGCTCACCCCGGCGAGCCAGCCGGTGACGGCGGGAGCCCTTGCCAGACGCGCGTCCCGGAACCGCGGTCTGGTGCTGCTTGGCCTTGCCGCCGCCGTGCTCTTTCCCTTCTTCCCGTTCGCCGACCGCTACTGGCTCGATCTGGCGATCCTCATCCTGACCTATCTGGTTTTGGGATGGGGGCTGAACATCGTTGTCGGGCTCGCCGGCCTCCTCGATCTGGGTTTCGTCGCATTTTACGCGGTGGGCGCCTATGCCTATGCGCTGCTTGCCATCCATCTGGATGTGAGCTTCTGGCTGGCGCTGCCGCTGGCGGCACTGCTTGCTGCTTTCGCCGGCTTCCTGCTTGGATTTCCGGTGTTGCGGCTACGCGGCGATTACTTCGCCATCGTCACGCTGGGCTTCGGCGAAATCATCCGCATCGTGCTGCTGAACTGGTCGGAAATGTCGGGCGGGCCGGATGGGCTGACCGGCGTTCCGCGTCCGTCCTTCTTCGGCATCGCGGGATTTGAGCGCAATCCATCCGAGGGCGAAACGGCGTTTCACCAACTCTTCGGCCTCGAATTCTCAACCATGCACCGCATCGTGTTTTTGTATTTCATAGTTCTGGCTCTGGCCGTTCTGGCCAGCTACGTCGCAAAGACGCTGCGACGGATGCCGATCGGCCGGGCATGGGAAGCCTTGCGTGAGGATGAGATCGCCTGCCAGGCGGTTGGCATCAGCCGGGCCAGCATCAAGCTCTGGGCGTTCATGATCTCCGCGGCCTTCGGCGGCATGGCGGGAGCCTTCTTCGCAACGCGGCAGGGCTATGTCAGCCCGGAAAGCTTCACCTTCATCGAATCCGCCATTGTTCTGGCAATCGTGGTGCTGGGCGGCATGGGCAGCCAGCTGGGCGTGTTTCTGGCCACCCTGCTGATCATTGGCCTGCCGGAAGCTTTCCGCGAGGTCGAGCAATACCGGATGCTCGTTTTTGGCGCAGCCATGGTGCTGGTGATGATCTGGAAACCGGGCGGGCTGCTGGCTGGCCGGGAGCCATCCGTGCGCTATGCGCAGGTGAAGAACCGTATGCGCAGGAAATTGTCAGCGCTGGAGGAAACACCGTGAGCCCGCTTCTGAAAGTTTCCGATCTTACCATGCGCTTCGGCGGGCTGACGGCCATCGATGCTTTGAGTTTCGAGGCCGAGCAGAGAAAGATCACCTCGCTGATCGGCCCGAACGGGGCCGGCAAAACGACCGTCTTCAACTGCCTGACCGGCTTCTACCGGCCGGGCGGCGGCAGCATCAGCCTGTCGGATGACACAGGCACGCTTGAACTCACCCGCATGACCGGCCACAGGATCAATGCCCGTGGCCGGGTGGCAAGAACCTTCCAGAACATCCGGCTCTTTGCGCGCATGACGGTTCTGGAGAACCTTCTTGTCGCCCAGCATGTGTCGCTTCACCGGTCGTGGTTTCCGGCAGTGGGCGGATTGTGGAATTCAGCCGCCTACAGGCAGGCACAGGAAAAGGCGATCGACGTTGCGGCATCATGGATCGAGCGCCTCGACCTTGAGGACTGGGCCGATCAGGAAGCCGGATCGCTGCCCTACGGCCACCAGCGCCGCCTGGAGATAGCCCGCGCGATGTGTACCGGCCCCAGATTGCTTTGTCTCGACGAACCTGCTGCCGGCCTCAATGGCGCGGAATCGGTCCAGCTTGCGAAACTTCTGGAGGAAATGCGCACCGAATTCGGCGTCGGAATCCTGCTGATCGAGCATGACATGAAAATGGTCATGGACATCTCGCACCACGTGATCGTCCTCGATTACGGCCGCAAGATTGCACAGGGCAGTCCTCAGGAAGTCCGAAACGATCCGGCCGTTATCCGCGCCTATCTCGGCGCCGAACAGGACGACGATCTCGACGACCTTATCGGGGACGACACCACAGGCCGGGAGATTGAGGCATGACCCTGCTTTCTGTGAGAAATGTTCAGGCCTTTTACGGCGCCATCGAAGCCCTGAAGGGCGTATCGCTCGATGTGGCTCAAGGGGAGATCGTGGCGCTGATCGGCGCCAACGGCGCGGGCAAGACCACGCTGATGTCCACCATCTGCGGCAGACCGAAGCCCGGCGCCGGCACCATCTCGTTTGCCGGTGAAAACATTGCCGGGCTGGAAAGCCATGACATCGCCCGGCGCAATATAGCGATATCGCCTGAGGGGCGACGCATTTTTCCGCATATGAGCGTGACCGAAAACCTGCTGATGGGCGGGTGGCTCACCAGCAAGGCCGCGCAGCGGTCCAATCTCGACAAGGTGTTCGATCTGTTTCCCAGACTTGCGGAGCGCAGGGCACAGATGGGAGGAACCCTTTCGGGCGGCGAACAGCAGATGCTGGCCATCGGGCGCGCGCTGATGTCGGAGCCAAGGCTTTTGCTGCTGGACGAGCCTTCGCTCGGACTGGCTCCGCAGATCGCAAAGACGATCTTTCGGACGCTGGTCGAGATCAACCGCAATCTGGGCACATCGATCCTGCTCGCCGAGCAGGACGCCTTCCATGCTCTCAGGATTTCCAGCCGGGGTTACGTCATGGTCACGGGCACCATTCATCTTTCGGGCACATCGCAGGCCCTGCTCTCGGATCCGGCCGTGAGGGCGGCATATCTGGAGGGCGGCGGTTGACCCCCGAACAATGGCGGCACAAACTCTATCGTCCGTAATATATCGTGCCGAATTCAGGAAAATGCCGGAAATGCCCGAGATACTGGAACTACAGGCGAGGTTTCTGTCAGGCGAGCTGACGGAACTGCCGGACGGCTGTGTTTCCCGCGAGATCGGGCGCTCCTGGAAAAGGCTGCGCAGCAAGAACATATCGCAGTCGCGAGGGTTCAGCCGGCCTGCGGACAACGCCGCGCCTGCCATGTCGGAGGCGCTTGTCCAGTCGATCAGGAAAATCGGGCCTCAGTTGCGGTCTCTGGCCGGAAACCCCGACGAATGCATCTGTGTGCTGATCGATGCCGCCGGCACGCTCGCAGCCTTCGACGGCGGCGAGGTGATTACCCGGCGGCTGGCCGGCTCGGGATGGCGCAGCGCCATGTCGTTCCTTGAGGACCATGCAGGCTCGAACGCGCTCGATCTTTGCCTGCGGGACCGTGCCCCGGCCCGGACCGGAACGTCGGATCATACGGTAGAGGCCCTGCACGACATCGTCATCTTCGCCCATCCCCTGCTGGCGCAGAACGGAGAACCGCTGGGCGGGCTGGGGCTGCTCATGCAGGCGGACGGCAATCCCGGCGATGCCCGTTCGGTGATCGCGATTTCGGCGATGATGCTTGAGCTGATGCTTCAGGTCGACATTTCCAACACCAATCTTGAGCGGCTGTTCGCCGAACAGAAGGCCATAGCCAACGCGATGAAGGACGGCACCATGGTCGTGAACCGGGCAGGCGTCATCGAATATATGAACCTGCCGGCCTGCCGCATCCTGAAGGTCGATCCGGAGCAGTCGATCGGCCGCCGGCTTGCCGATGTTCTGGGCTTTGAACCGGTCATCGCGCCGATTTTTGAAAGCGGCATCGGCTATTCCGACGAAGAGGTTCGCATCAGAAACGAGTTCGCGAACCTGCATCTGGTCGATACGGCCGTACCGATCAAGGACGGGGCCGGACGCGTTCTTTCTGTGGTCAACACGTTCCGGGAGTTCGGCAGCGTTGCCAGGGTCACCCAGAAATTTGGCGGCAACCAGGCCCATTACTCCTTCGACAGCATCATCGGACGCTCACCCGCCTTGCTGCACGCGGTGGCGACGGCACGCAAGGCGGCGGTCGGCTCATCGAATGTGCTCATCAATGGCGAGAGCGGAACCGGCAAGGAACTGTTCGCGCAGGGCATTCATCTGGCGAGCGCACGTTCCGGCGGACCTTTCGTCGCCGTTAACTGTGCGGCGCTGCCGCGTGACCTCATCGAGGCCGAGCTTTTCGGCTACATGCCCGGAAGCTTCACCGGCGCGCACAAATCCGGCAGGCCGGGCAAATTCGAGATCGCCTCGGGCGGCACGATTTTTCTGGATGAGATTTCAGAAATGCCGATGGACGTGCAGGCAAAGCTTCTGCGTGTTTTGCAGGAGCGTGAGGTGACGCGTCTCGGTGCGTCGGACCCTCTGCCGGTGGATGTCAGGGTCGTCGCGGCCCTGAACCAGAACATTCGCGACCTTGTTGCGGCCCGGCTGTTTCGTGAGGACCTGTTCTATCGCCTCAACGTGATCGAAATCACCGTTCCGGCTCTCCGGGATCGGGAAGGCGATATCCGGCTTTTGCTGCAGCATTATCTGCATCACTACGCCCACCTGCTGAAGAAGCCTGCAAAAGGCTTTGCCGAAAGGGTTCTCGATCGGCTGGAAGCCTATTCCTGGCCCGGCAATGTGCGTGAGCTTCAGAATGTCGTGGAACGCATGGTGAATTTCTCCGACGATGCTCTCATCGACAGCGATGTCGAACTCGCGGGCGAAGAGCGCGGCCATGGTTCGGCGCCCGCCGGCAACCCGGCCAGATCTGATCCGGTGCTCACGCTTGCCGAGCTTGAGCATGACGCCGTGCGAAACGCTCTTGCACTGGCGCGCTACAACGTAACCCGGGCCGCAGAACTGCTTGGCACCACCAAGCCCCGGCTCTATCGCATGATCAAGCGTCACGGCATCAGGCTGGAACGCACCGGCAGCCAGTTTTAGCGGCTGCCCGAGAAGTCGTGCGAAAATCGCAGCGCCGGGGGCTTGAGTGTCAGATCGAGGCGAGTTTCCGGGCCGGGCAGCGTTTCCGGATTGCAATGGTGGAGGCGCAGGAACGCGCCCGGAACGCAGGCAAGCATGTCCGCGAAATTCCCGCTTCCCATCGACGGCGGACCATTGCGGTCAGCCGTATCCTTGTCAGAAGCCGTTGCGGCAGCATCCGCAAAGGCTTCGGCAGGAGCGAGTGGGTTCTCCAGCAGCTTGACGCGCGCGTCACCGCGATCCGGTGTCTCTGCCGCTATGATTGCAGCTGGATCGCCTGTGGCTGCCGCTGCAGCCCGATAATGCCCAGTATCAGCCTCGTGATGACATGTGCGGTTGCGCCGCCCACATCTTTTGCGGGCTGGTATTCCGTAAACACGATGCCAGCCAACCGGTTGTTCCGGGCGAGATGGTTGAGAAGAATTGCCGTCTGTATGAATGTCAGTCCGCCGGGCTCGATTGCGCCCACGCCGGGGGCCACCGACGGGTCCATGCCATCGCAATCCAGCGAAACGACCCATCGTCTGGAAAGATCGAGAGAGTCGGCGACTGCTTTTGCTCCATCCTGATGGACATCCCAGGCGGTCACAATCCTGTTGCCGGCGCTGAGCGCCGCCTCCACTTCTTCACGGCGGGCACTGCCGATGGAGCGGGCTCCGACATGGACCAGATCATGGACGCAGGCATAGTCCCGGATGCGCCGCATGGGGCTGGAAAAACCGTCGCGCCGGCCGTTTATCTCGTCACGAAAATCGATATGGGCATCGATCTGGAGAATGTTGATCTCCTCCTGCCCGTCGAAGGGGGCAACAAGCATGGGAGGTACCGAATCCATGCCGCCAATCACGACCGGCACGACACCGGCCTTTACCAGCGGACCGAGAATTGCTGCCGCATCCGCGACGATGGATTCGGGATCCCTCACATTTGCAGCAATGTTGCCGAGGTCGGTCAGGTTCGGTTTGCCATCCTCGAACTGCGGTTCGCCGATGTCGAAATTCCAGTGCGTGAGAAATCGCGTGTAGGCGTGATCCACCGCGGCAGCGCGAACCTTGTCGGCGCTGCCGGCGGCAGCCGACAGTTCCCAGGCCTCGTATGAGGGGCCGTAAGGTATGCCGAGGAAGGCGTATGGTGTCCTGACGCCGGCCGGATCGGAACTGTTTTCAGAGCCCAGAAATGTGGGAAGGGAAGGGGAGAGCATGACTGTAATCCGAATGTTACTCTAGAATTCTGCGCAGGAAGGTGCGGGTTCGCTCGTGCTCGGGATTGACCAGCACATCCTGTGGCTTGCCTTGTTCCACCACGACGCCGCCGTCCATGAACATGACGCGGTCCGCAACGCTGCGGGCAAAGCCGATCTCGTGGGTCACAACGATCATCGACATCGCATGTGAATCGGCAAGCGAGCGCATGACGTCGAGAACCTCGCCCACCAGTTCGGGGTCGAGTGCGGATGTCGGCTCGTCGAACAGCATGACGGAAGGTTCCATCGCCAGCGCCCGCGCAATGGCAACCCGCTGCTGCTGGCCGCCGGAAAGGGCGCCGGGATAGGTGTCGATCTTTTCTGCAAGACCGACCTGCTTCATGAGCCGCTCGGCGCGCTGCGAGGCTTCAGCCGCTGAGAGGCGAAGAACCCGCCTAGGCGCTTCCATGATGTTCTGGCGTGCCGTCAGGTGCGGAAACAGGTTGAAGCGCTGGAACACCATGCCCATGGCTGCGCGTTGCTTCTGTATCTCGCGCTCGGGCAGTTCATGAAAGGCATCACCAGAGCGACGATAGCCCACGGGCACGCCGTTGAACTCAATCATGCCGCCGTCGGGCCGTTCCAGATGGTTGATGCAGCGAAGCAGGGTGCTTTTGCCCGACCCGGATGGTCCAAGGATGCACAGCACTTCACCCTTGGCCAGATCTAGGTCGACACCTTTCAGCACCTCCAGTGCGCCGAACGATTTCCGGATACCGCGTGCGCGGATCGGGTTCACTGCGGAGCCGCTCATGGACGCACCACCGATCTCGCGAAATGCCGCTCAATACCGGACTGTATGATCATCAGGATCGTGCTGACGATCAGATACCACAGGCTGGCGACGAGAAGCATCGGGATGACTTCGAAGTTGCGGGAGGAGATGAGCTGTGTCGAATAGAGCAGGTCAGGCAGGGCAATGACGCTCACCAGCGAGGTATATTTCAGCATGGACAGCGTCTCGTTTCCGGTGGGTGGAATGATGACGCGCATGGCTTGCGGCATCACGATGCGCCGGAAGGAGTCCCATGACGACATGCCAAGCGCACGGGACGCCTCACGCTGACCTGAATCCACCGAGTTGAGACCCGAGCGCACGATTTCGGCCATGTAGGCGCCTTCGTTAAGGGACATGGCGATGATGGCCGCGCTGATGGCGGTTATCACGCTGTTGGTGTCGACCTCAACGAACGATGGCATGAAGGGAAGGCCAAGGCCCAGCCTGGGATAGAGGGCCGCCAGATTGTACCAGAAGATGATCTGGACCAGCAGCGGAATGGCGCGGAATATCCAGATGTAGCCTTTCGCGACCGATGACAGGACCGGATTGCTGCTGGCTGCGGAAACCGCAACGATGATCCCGAGCACGAGCGACAGCGTCATGGAAATCGCCGTGAGCATCAGTGTGGTGACGAGGCCTGCCATAACCTGTGGCGAGAAGAAATATTCGGCGACGACGGGCCATCCGAAACCCGGATTGGTGAGGATCGAATAGAGCGCATTTGCAAGCACGAGGATGACGGCCACCGCCGCCACCCAGGTCCATGACTGTCGGCGCGGCAAAAGCCGCGCCGATGCGAGTTGCTCGTCCGTAAGCACGGATGGCACTCCAGCCTGTTTGTTGGTCATCACCATTACTGGCTGGCGCCGCCGTTGATGACGGCCTTGGTGACATGAGACTGCTGGATAAAGCCGTTGCGTTCCATGATCTCCGCATAGGTGCCGTCGGCGATCATTGTATCAAGCGTCTCGGCGATCAACGGACCGAGCGGCGAGCCTTTCGGCACGGCAATGCCGCACGGGCCGAAGTTGAACGGCTCGCCAACCATCCTGAACTGTTCGGGCTGCTTGTTGGCCAGCATGCCAACATAGATGAGGTCGCTCATCGCCACGTCGGTGCGACTGCTGGTCAGTGCCGTAATCTGCGCATTGGTGTCGGGGAAGAGCTGGACGTCGATGGCTGGCTTGCCATCTGCGACGCATTTTTCCGACTGTGCGGAAATCGAAAGCGATTCCATGGAGCCGCGCAGCGCCGAAGCCTTCAGGCCGCATACGTCATCGAGAGAAGCGATTTTCTGTTCAGAGTTGGCCTTCTGCAACATTGCGGAGCCACCCATGATGTGGTCGACGAAGTCGACCTTCTTCTGGCGGACCGGCGTGTCCAGCATGTCGGACATGATGATGTTGATGCGGTTGGCTTCAAGGCTGGGGATGAGGGAATCGAAGCCGAGATTGTTGACTTCAAGCTTCAAACCCAGACGCTTGGCGATCTCGGCGGCGAGGTCCGGTTCGACACCGACATAAACGTCGCTGGTGCCTTCCTTGATCCCGGTCCATGGCAGGCCAATGCTGGATGTCGTTCCCAGCACCAGAACACCCGATGTCTTTATGGCGTCAGGAAGCCTTTCGTCAGGGGCGGCAAGGCTGGGCGATGCAAATGCCACGCATGACATCAGCGCCATGACGGGAAGCAGAGATGCTAGTTTCCGCATAAGTTTTTCCTCCGGCTGTGGGCTATGGGAACCCGTTTCTGTCTGGGGTTCAACCGTGCCGCCTGCAACGGCGCGGTTGTTTCCTCTTTTGCTTTTTAGATGCGGATAAGCGGCTGATGGGCGCAGCGGAAAGAGCCGCCGGCCATGCAGGGCACGCGATAGGGAATGCGAATGACCTCAAATTGACGGGCAGAAAGCGCTTCCGCCACCGGGTTGAGAGCCTCTTCCGAGGGAACCACGACGGTACGGTCGTCAAGCACGAGATTGTTGCAGCCCATGTGTCCCTTGGCGAGGCTCTTCGGAACGGAAAAGACATCCCAGTCCTTCATGAAAGCCGGCAGACCTTCAGGCAGCGCCTCCATGCACGCGACTGCAACGCCTTCGCGCGGCGTCATCAGCACGCAGTCGAGATGCGGGAACATCGGATCGATCTTCACCGTCTGGACCCGGTATTCGGGACCGAGCATATGTTGCAGCCAGCGCGCGCCTTCCGGATTGCTGCAGCCGCCCGAATTGCCGACCAGGACATCCTTGCCCAGCACGAAGACGTCGCCGCCTTCCAGATATCCCCAGCCGGGGCCTTCATTGTAATCGTCTGCTCCGCCGTCAGGCTGGGAGAAATAGCGCGCGCCGCGGTCCATGGTTGCGGCGAGAATTTCGCGGATGGCAAAGCGCTGGCGGCGGTGGAAGAAACTGCGCGGCGCCAGTTCAATAACGTTGTTGCCAATGGTTACGAACGGATCGCGCATCCATGGTGTGGAAACGCCATGGTCCTGTCCGCGTGGATATTTGCGGTTTTCGGCGCTTATCTCGCCAGCGACATGAACCTTGACGCCATGACTTTCCAGCAGGCTGATCGCGCCTTTGATCTGGCTGCTGAATTCGGCAAACAGCTCCGGCCAAGCATCTTTGACGTCACGGCCCTGGTTGTTCGCCCAGAACTCGCCGAATTCGCCCTGCGCACGGAGCTTCACATCGCTGAGGAAAACGGGAAGAACCCAGGTTTCGGGTGATCCATAGACGCACTCCCGGAGTGCTGCCCATTCGGACTCCACATAAATCTGGTCCTGCGGTGAATCCACCGTCGCCGACGCCGAAGCAACCATGCATTCCTCCACACATTGCAAGGTGCGTAAGCGTTCACTGAAATGAGGATTTCCGAAAGTCCAAAGGACGCAATCGAACTTGCAGAAAGTGCAAGTTATGGGCAGGCGCCGGAATTGAGGCGGCTATCGTTTGCGGAAGCAGTCGAGCATGGCCCGGATCGCCCGGCGTTTGGCTGCATCGCGACGGTAGGCGAAATGGAACTGCACATCGATAGGCGTGTGACGTGTCTTTATTTCGACTAACTGGATATCACCCGTGCTCTGTACAAGGTGAGAAGGAAGCAGTGCGCATCCCACACCGGCCAGAACGGAGGCCAGAATGGCTTCCAGAGTGCTGCCGCGAGCGACCACCTGAAAAGGATATTCACGCTCGAAAGCCTTGAAGATATCGGTGCGATATTCCCGCGCAATGTAGGGGATGCGCTGCTGCATCTGGCTCTGCGGCCGCTCATCCATATGGAAGGCCAGATCAAAATAGGGGGAATGGCGCGCGATATAGAGCTGATGACTCTCAATGAATGCAGGCTCGTAAACCAGTTGCTCCAGATCCTCGGGCTGGCCGGTAATGCCGACATCGAGCTTGCTGTCCCTCACATACATGTCGATGATGGAAACCGTATGCATGCTGACGCTGACCTGCATGTCCGGGAACATGCGGTGCATTCGGGCGAGCGCCGCCACTATGCCGGCGTTCGGATTGGTGATCACGCTGTCGATCGTGCCAAGCATCAACGTGCCGCCCAGAGACTGGCGGGTATTTTCCACTGTCTCCTCGAAAGATTGTAGTGACGACCGCAGGCCGACTGCGGCCTGATAAACGTCCTCGCCCTGCGGCGTGAGCGAAAAACCGGATCGGCCGCGCCTGCACAATTCAAGGCCAAGACGCGTTTCAAACGCGCTGAGGTCGCGGCTCACGCTGGAGAGGCTCACACCAAGACGATACGCTGCCGAAGACAGGCCGCCATGCTCGACGACGGCGAGAAAGGTACGCAGGTGGCGTACATCGTAGCTGGAAGTCAGGAAGCGGGCCATGCGAACTCTCACTTGCGCGAAACAGCAAGTGAACTAATCATCTTGAACCTTTCTTCGCAACATCGCAGCCCCTAGGCTCACCGCTGCAGGCATGCGGTGTTCCGGGGGAGATTGCCGCTGCCTCCCTCAGGAGGATGAAATCGACAATGGCCGGCTTTACGATAGACACTCGGCGCATGCTTGCGGATCTGGACGCGCTGCGCGGCATCGGCGCGGTGGAAACCGGCGTGGTGCGCCCGGCCTATTCCGAAACCGATCGTTTGGCGAGGGCCTGGCTGGTCGAGCGCATGGAAGCGGCGGGGCTGGCGGTTTGCGTCGATGCCATCGGCAATGTCTTCGGCCTGCCGCCCGGCGAGGATAAATGCATTCTGGTCGGCTCGCATTCCGATACCCAGCCCGAAGGCGGCTGGCTGGATGGCGCTTACGGGGTGATTGTCGGGCTCGAAATCGCACGGGCAAGCCTGGAACGGGGCGGTCCTCCCGTGGCCTGCGTTTCGTTTCAGGATGAAGAAGGGCGTTTTTCCAGCCTTGCCGGAAGCCGTGTCTGGGCAGGGCTGATGTCGCAGGACGAAGCCGATGAAAGCCGTGACGTGACCGGGCTGCGCCTCGGGCAGGCCCGGCTGGAGCGGGAGGGCCTTCCGGCTTCCCGCGAAGTCTCTCCCGACCGTTTTTCGGCATTCCTCGAAATCCACATCGAGCAGGGGCCGATACTGGATACAACCGGCGAGCGCATCGGCGTCGTGGAGAACATCGTCGGCATCCGAACCGAGAAGATGAGTTTCCTCGGCGAGCAGAACCATGCCGGGACGACGCCGATGCATCTGCGCCGCGATGCCTTTCAGGGTCTGAACCGCTTTGTTTCCCTGATCAATGAGAGACTGGCCGAGGTGGCCGCCCCGGCCACCGTCTGGACGGTCGGGCATGTGGACCTTCACCCCAACGCCAATTCGATTGTTCCGGGCCGGGTGGATTTCACGATCCAGTGGCGCGATGCGGACACTGCCCGGCTCGACCGCATGACGGAGATCATCTATGCCGCCGCAGGCGAGGCTGCTTCAGATCTCGGTCTCGAATGGGAGCGTTTCGGCTGTGATCTGATCGCGCCGACCCGGTCGGATGCGGCATTGGTGGAAGCTTTGGCAGCGGCGGCGGCGCAACTTGCGCCGGGGAAATGGCGCCGGATGCCTTCCGGCGCCCTGCACGATTCAGCCTGTGTGTCGAATGTGATGCCAATGGCCATGCTGTTCGTGCCTTCAAGGGGTGGCATCAGCCACAATTTCTCCGAAGACACCGACAGAGACGATCTGGCGCTGGGTGGTGAGGTGCTGGCCATGGCTGTCGCCAGACTGGGTGAGCGGATTTGACCGGCAAAGAAGGCCCCGCGGCCAACGCCTGCCTGATGCGGAGATGCCGGATCGCATGGCACGCCTCCCCCTTCGGTATGATGTCAGATCACCGTGCGCTGAAGTAGACAGAAAGACCGCAGCGCGAGCTGCGCTCTTTCTTCCATACCGAGGCGAGCCATGACCGTTCACACACTTCCTGCTTTTCCCATAGACCAGGTGCGCAGCTGCTTTCCGGCCATATCGAAGCTGGACAATCCGCCGGTCTATTTCGACAATCCCGCAGGCACCCTCGTTCCGCAGCAGGTGATCGACGCGGTCGCCGCGGCCATGGCCGGCGCCACCCACAATCTCGGCGGTTTCTTCGAGGGCTCGAAGCGGGCCGAAGCGATCTGGCAGGCCGCGCATGAGGCGATGGCCGACATGCTGGGAGCGACCTCGCATCGCGAGATCGTCATCGCCCAGAGCATGACGGCCCTGACGCTTCATCTGTCGCGCTCGATCGGCCGGCTGTTCAGGCCGGGCGACGAAATCATCCTCACGCAGATGGATCATGAGGGCAACGTGTCACCGTGGCTGCTGCTGGCCCGCGATCTTGGCCTGACGGTGAAATGGCTGCCGTTCAACCGCCAGAGCTGGCGTATCGAGCCGGCCGATCTGGAACCACTTCTGAGCGAGCGTACACGGCTTCTGGCACTCAACTTCTCCAGCAACATGACCGGCTCGGTCAACGATGTGGCGGCTCTCACCGCAGTGGCGAAGAAGGCTGGCGCGCTGGTCTATGTCGATGCCGTGCAGCTTGTGCCGCACCGCCTGCCTGACGTGCATGCGCTGGGCTGCGATTTCCTTGTCTGCTCGTCCTACAAGTTCTTCGGGCCGCATCTTGGCGTGCTGTGGGGCCGGGAAGAGCTTCTGGCCAAGCTCGAGCCTTACAAGGTGCGCTGCGCCAGCGACGACCTGCCGGAGCGTTACGAGGCCGGCACGCCGCAGACGGAACTGCTTGCCGGCCTTGCCGCCACCGTTTCCTATGTCGAATGGCTTGGCGAGGCCACGGGTCATGCCGGGTCGCGCCGGGAAAAGCTGCTTGGCGCCTATCGCAGCTTTGCCGCCTATGAAGATGGTCTCACCCGCAGGCTCATCGAAGGGCTGGTGGCGCTGCCGGGCGTAACCGTGCAGGGTATCACCGATCCGGCGGCCCTGAAGCACCGCGTGCCCACCGTGTCCTTCACCCATGCAAGCCTGTCCACCCACACGATCGCTGAGGGACTGGCGGGGAAGGGCATCTGGGCATGGTCGGGGCACAATTATGCGCTCGAACCGTCGCGGCTCCTGGGGCTGGCCGAGAATGAAGGCGTCGTGCGGCTGGGGCTCGCCCATTACAATACGCTCGACGAGGTGGAGCGCACGCTGGCCGCCATTGCCGAGCTTGTTGCGTAGAAGGCCGACGTGCTAGCCTGCCCAGCAATCGCCTGATGGCGATCCGGGCAGGGAATTGGATCGGTTGGATTTGCACAGTGACAGCGGCGCAGTAGCCGTATTCAGCGCCCGCCTCGCGCGGGCGCTCGACCGTTGCGACCGTGCCGACGCCCCGCAGCTCCTGTTCGAAGCCATCAGAAGCATCGTGCCGTTCGAGTTCGTGATGTCGGTCGCCTACCGGCGCGAGGGGCCGCCCGATCATATCGGAGACACGTTCGACGATCCCACCACCAGACGGGCGATGGACCTCTATCTCGACGGAACCTATATCCTCAACCCGGTCTACAATGCCTATCTGGCCGGGTTGAAGGCGGGCGTGTACCGCCTGCGCGATCTGGCCCCTGACAACTATTTCTCTTCCGACCACTACAGCCGCTTCAAGGTGCGCCAATATTCCGACGAGGAGCTTGGCTACCGCACCTGGGGCTGGCCTGCGGGCCGGGAGGAAGTGGTGATCGCCATTGAGCTTCCCGAGGCCGAACTGGGAGAGATCAGCCTGTACCGGCTCGCCAGCCGGGGTGGCTTCAGCGATCAGGACTGTGCAGTCCTCAGTGCCGTGGAGCCGCTTGTCGGTTCCGTCTTTCGCGCCATCTGGCGGCATCGCCCGCGCCCGGCCCGGAATGAGCGTCGCATCTCGCCGCTCGATCATCTGCTCGTAGACTTCGGCAAGGGCACGCTCAGCCCGCGTGAATGCGAGGTGGCCCACATGATCCTCAAGGGCCATTCGGGCGACTCCATCGCCCGCAACCTCGGCATTTCCATCACCACGGTGAAGACCCACCGCCAGAACCTCTATGCCAAGCTCGGCCTTGCCACGCAGCAGGAGCTGTTCTCGCTGTTCATCCGCTCGCTTCAGGAGAAGGATGTGCTGGCGGGAGATCGAATGTAGCTATCCTGCGCTTCCTCCTTTGGGTGGATAACAAGCAGGTATGAGGCTTTGATACCACCCGGTCAGCAGGTTCAGGAGACGGCTTATGAACGATCAGGCTATGGGGCAGGAGTGGCTTCCCGGCGCGACGGGGCAGTTCGCGCTTACGGGGCCGTTGAGACGGCTCGGCGGAGAGCACGATCTCAATTTTCGTGGCCCCACCGCTGATGGCGACATTATCGTGAAGGCGATGCGCCCGCAGGCGGATGCGTCATTGGTGGAGCGCCAGTGCGCGGCCATCGCATTTGCCCGTACCGCCGATCCCGGTCTGCCCTTGCCGCAGATTCTGCCGTTCCCGGATGGCCGGCTCTGGCAGATGGTGGAGGATGAGCGGGGACAGCCGAGGCTGGTCTGGGTGCAGCGCGCGCTGCCCGGCATCGCCATGGGCGAACTGGGGCCGCAAAGCCCAATTCTGCTGTCGCAACTCGGTAAAATGACGGCGCGGCTGGACCGCGCGCTTGCGGGGTTCGCGCTTGGGCCCGCGCAGGAAGCGGCGAAGTGGGATCTGATGAAAGCCGGATGGATCGCGTCCCATCCGGATGTGCTGGGCGACGGTCCGCGCCGGGCGCTGGTGGAGGCCATTCTGGCCGATTACGAGCGCGTGTTTCCCCGGCTCGCGGCGCTGCCCGTGCAGCCCCTGCACAACGATCTCAACGATTACAACATCCTCATCGAACCGGGCCTGACGGAGCCGTCGAAGATCAGCGGGCTGATTGATTTCGGCGACATGACCGTGGCACCTCGTGTCTGCGGGCTCGCCATTGCCGGTGCCTACGCCATCCTCGATCACGAAAAGCCGGAAGAGGCGCTTGCAGCCCTTGTCACCGGTTATCATGGCGTTGTGCCGCTTGCCGCCGGCGAGATCGACCTGATCTGGCCGCTGCTGCGCATGCGGCTGGCCGTCAGCGTCGTCAACTCGGCTATCGAATCGGCCAGCAAGCCGGACGATCCTTATGTCACGATTTCACAGGCTCCGGCGTGGCGGTTGCTGGAAAATGCTGCGATTGACGGTTCCCTGATGGGAGCGCGATTGCGCGCCGCATGCGGCCTGCCGGTGACGGAAGGCAGCGAACGGGTCATGGCGTGGCTCGATGCACGACGCGGCAGCTTCGCGCCGGTCATGGGAACAGGCCTCGATGAGGCGGAGGTTGCGAGCCTTTCCGTCGAGGACGTCATTGTTCCGGAAAACCCGTTCAGCCTCCGCCCCGATGAAGCGCGCTGCCTGACCGGCCATGCGGATGATCGCATCCGCCTTGGCCGCTACGCCGAACCGCGCCTGATCTACACCGACCATGCCTTCCGCAAGGGGCCATGGAAGGCGTCGAACCGGCGCACCATCCATATGGCGGTCGATATTTTCGCACCGGCCGGACAGGCCGTGCATGCGCCGCTGGCCGGCAGGGTGGCGATGGTGGAATATCGCGCCAGCCCGCTCGATTATGGCGGGGTTGCCATCCTCGAACACCGCACGGACGAGGGCGACATCTTTTATGCGCTCTATGGCCATCTCGATCCTGCCATATGCGAAAGCCTCAGGGTTGGTGACGAGATTGCGGCCGGGGCTGCCTTCGCCGCGCTCGGCGCGCCGGAGGGCAATGGCGGCTGGGAGCCCCATCTGCACTTCCAGCTTGCGCTGACGCTGGACGGCATGGGCCATGACTGGCCGGGCGTGGCCGATCCGGACGACTGGACGCTGTGGCAGGCGATCTGCCCGAACCCGGCCGCCCTGCTGAACCTGCCCGACGACCGCGTGGCCTGCACGGTGATCGACACGGATGCGCTTCTGGCCGAGCGCAAGGCACGGTTCGGCAGCAATCTGAAGCTGAGCTATCGCCAGCCGGTCACGCTGCTGCGCGGCTGGCGTCACCACCTTTTCGACCAGTGGGGCAGGCCCTATCTCGACGCCTACAACAATGTGCCGCATGTCGGCCACGCGCATCCGCGCATCCGCGCTGTGGCCTGCGACCAGCTTGCGCGCATGAACTCCAACACCCGTTATCTGCATCCCGCCCAGACGGCGCTGGCCGAGCGCCTGACGGCACGGCTGCCGAAGGAACTGGAGATCTGCTTTTTCGTGAATTCCGGCTCGGAGGCCAATGAGCTGGCGCTGCGGCTGGCCCGCGCCGCCAGCGGCGGCTACGACATGGTGACGCCCGACCATGGCTATCACGGCAACACCACCGGCGCGATCGACATTTCCGCCTACAAGTTCAACAAGCCGGGCATGCACGGCAGGCGGCCATGGGTGCGCCTTGTCGATGTGGCGGATGACTATCGCGGCCGTTTCCGCCGCGATGATCCGGACCGGGCCGCACGCTATGCCGCGCAGGTGGACGAGGCGCTGGCCGAAATCGGCCGCAACGGCGGCAGGCTGGCTGGTTTCATAGCCGAAACCTTTCCCAGCGTCGGCGGCCAGATCATTCCGCCTGAAGGCTATCTGGCGGAAATTTATCGGCGCATCCGGGCAGCGGGCGGCATCTGCATCGCCGACGAGGTGCAGACCGGGCTTGGCCGTCTGGGCGACTATTATTTCGGTTTCGAGCAGCAGAAGGTGCGGCCAGACATCGTGGTTCTCGGCAAGCCGCTGGGCAACGGCCATCCGGTGGGGGCGGTGATCACCACGCGCGAGATCGCCGCCCGCTTTGCCGAAGGGCCGGAATATTTCTCCACATTCGGCGGTTCCAACCTGTCGTGCCGCATCGCGTCCGAAGTGCTCGACATCGTCGAGGACGAAGGCTTGCAGGAGAATGCACGGCTGATGGGGAATCGCCTGCTTTCCGGCATGCGGGAGCTGGGCGGGCGGCACGAGATCGTCGGCGACGTGCGCGGCATCGGCCTGTTCACCGGCCTCGATCTGGTCACCGACCGGGAGCGTCGTGCGCCCGGCACCGACCTCGCTTACTATGTGATGAACCGCCTGCGCGACATGCGCATCCTTGTCGGCCGCGAAGGTCCGGCCGACAACATTCTCAAGATCCGGCCGCCGCTGACCATCGGAGCGGACGACATCGACATGCTGCTCGACAGGCTGGATCTGTGCCTGAGGGAGGCGGGGGCGGTTCTGCGCGCCACAAGGCCCTGAAAATCGGCAACGTCATGCGACTTTCGTCGCATGACGTTGCGTGTTCCGGTGAGTAACGCGAAGACCCTTGCGTGCCTGCTGTTGACCGTTACTGCCGTGCAAGTCATAGGTTTCTGCCTCAGGCCGCGCTCAGTATCCGGGGGAGACAACGCGCGTGCGCATCAGGGAGGACTGCATGGAAGGGCTTCTCGCTCTGTCCCGGGCTATCGACCGCGTCAACGAATTCATCGGCAAATGGGTCTCCTGGCTGATCCTCGCCTCCATTCTCGTCAGTTCCGTCAATGCCGTGGTGCGCAAGACGTTCAACATGTCTTCGAACGCCTGGCTTGAGCTGCAATGGTATCTGTTCGGCGCGGTCTTCCTTCTGGCCGCCGCCTACACGCTCAAGCAGAACGAGCATATCCGCATCGACATCGTCTACGGCCTGTGGTCGCGCCGCGTGCAACACTGGATCGACCTGATCGGCCATCTGTTCTTCCTGATGCCGTTCTGCCTGCTGATGGTCTATTATCTTGTGCCTTACACGCTGCGGTCGGTGCGCAGCGGCGAGATGTCGACCAACGCCAGCGGGCTCATCATCTGGCCTGCCAAGGCGCTGCTTCTGGCAGGTTTCGTCCTGCTGACGTTCCAGGGGATATCGGAGATCATCAAGAAGATCGCCGTCATGCGCGGCCGGATGGAAGATCCCAACCCCTTCATATCCGCACATGAACAGGCCGAGCTCGACGCCAAAGCACTGGCTGACGAGGTTCGCTCATGATCGAATTCATTGCCCAGAACATGGCGCCGATCATGTTCCTGTCGCTGATCGTGTTCTTGCTGTTCGGCTATCCCGTCGCCTTTGCTCTCGCCGCGAACGGACTGCTGTTCTTCTTCATCGGCGTCGAGCTGGCGCCACTGTCGGGAGGGTCGATCAACCTGTCCTGGCCATTGCTCACGGCCCTGCCGGACCGCTTCTATGGCGGCGTCATGGCCAATGAGACGCTTCTGGCCATACCGTTCTTCACCTTCATGGGCATCGTGCTGGAACGTTCCGGCATGGCCGAGGACCTGCTCGACACGATTGGCCAGCTCTTCGGGCCGATCCGGGGCGGTCTGGCCTACGCCGTCATTCTGGTCGGCGCGCTGCTGGCGGCGACCACCGGCGTGGTGGCCGCATCGGTCATTGCCATGGGCCTGATCTCGCTGCCGATCATGCTGCGCTACGGCTATGATCGCCGGCTTGCCTCCGGCGTGATCGCGGCGTCCGGCACGCTGGCCCAGATCATCCCGCCTTCGCTGGTGCTGATCGTGCTGGCCGACCAGCTCGGCCGCTCCGTTGGCGACATGTACAAGGGCGCGCTCATTCCCGGTCTGGTGCTGACGGGCCTCTACATGCTCTACGTTCTGGTGATGTCGTTCGTGCGGCCGAATTCCATGCCGGCACTGCCGCCCGAAGCGCGCACCCTCGGCCATGGCGCGACCTCGCTGTTTGCCGCCCTGCTGTTTGCCGGTGCGATCGGCTGGGCAGCCTATCACTATCTGGAACCCACGCATGGCGCCAATGCCGACATACTGGGCGGCACGGTCGGCGTCGTCGTGATCTATCTCGTGGCCATCGCCGACAAGGGGCTCAACATCAACCTGATGTCGCGGCTGGCGCAGCAGGTGGTGATCGTGCTGATCCCGCCACTGGCTCTCATCTTCCTGGTGCTCGGCACCATCTTCCTCGGTATAGCGACGCCGACCGAAGGCGGGGCGATGGGCGCGGTTGGTGCTCTGGTCATGGCGGCCGTCAAGGGCAGGCTCTCGCTCGATCTGGTCAGGCAGGCGCTCACCGCGACCACGCGGCTGTCATCCTTCGTGCTGTTCATCCTCATCGGCGCCCGCGTCTTCTCGCTCACCTTCTATGGCGTGAACGGGCATGTGTGGGTCGAGCATCTGCTCACCTCGCTGCCGGGCGGCGAGCTCGGCTTCCTCATCGTGGTCAGCCTTCTGGTGTTCTTTCTGGCCTTCTTCCTCGATTTCTTCGAGCTGGCCTTCATCATCGTGCCTCTGCTGGCTCCCGCTGCAGAAAGCCTGGGCATCGACCTGATCTGGTTCGGCGTCATCCTCGGCGTCAACATGCAGACCAGCTTCATGCACCCGCCTTTCGGCTTTGCGCTGTTCTTCCTGCGCTCCGTCGCGCCGCGCTCGTCCTACATCGACAAGATCACGCGCCAGAAGATCGCGCCGGTAACATCGGGGCAGATCTATTGGGGGGCGGTGCCGTTCGTCGGCATCCAGATCTTCATGGTCGGGCTTACCATCGCTGTTCCCGCTATGGTCATGCACTACAAGGGCAAGGTGGTCGATCCCAGCACCATCGAGATACGGATGCCGGACCTGCCGACGCTCGGCGGCGATGGGTTTGGCCTGTCCCCGCCTGGTGCACCTTCAGCACCTGCACCCGCGGCTCCCGACCTTTCCCAGCCACCAAGCTTCAATTGAGCGAGGTAAAGCGCCGCGGTTTCCGGGCCGGGTTGAATTTGTGAGGTCGTGAACCCTTGTCCTGCGGATGATGATCCGGAGCCGGGGAGCGTCGACTGCTGACGGGCACCGGGTTCGGATGCCACTGTGGTGGCAAAAGCATTCGCTTTCATCTTTTCGCGGTTCCTGAGAGGCGCGGTTTCGTGCTTCTGCGCCTGTCAGGACTTTTCAATTCGGACCTTTGCTCCCCATTTGAATGTCAGCCGGTGTGTTCGGGCGCACGGTAAGACAGGTGCTCCCTTTGAGGTGAAGACCTCGCAGCTGGAGGCCGATATTTGGCGTCCTCGCTTTCCGGTGATGTCAGGGAGGGCAGGCACTCAAAAAAAGCGTGCGTCGATGATCGGAAAGCGACCGGATTTTGCTGCGTTCAGCGAGGTATGTTTTGGAAATATAGATTATTATCAATATGATATGACAAAGTTTGTCGATCGATGACACTTATGAAATGTCAATTCCGTTGTCTGCTCTCCGATTTGGAGCTAATCCTTCCTTACATTTGTCAGGAAAGGGGGGCGGTGGCTGCGGAATTTGACGACGATCGCTTGCCAATCCTGACGTAGCTCGGGGAAAGAAGATCAATCCATGCCAGAGATCATGCTGGTCCGACACGCGCAGGCTTCGTTCGGCAAATCCGACTATGACGTCCTGTCAGAGCTTGGTCATCAGCAGGCGTTTGCGCTCGGGCAAAGTCTTGCTGAACGCGCAACTGCGCTGCCAGACAAGATCTATATTGGTGCTCAGCGTCGTCATCGCGAAACACTGGAAGGCCTTGCGGCCGGATTTTGCCTCGATCCCTCCAGCGCCATCGTTCATGAGGGGCTGAACGAGTTCAACGCGGGCGAGCTTATTGCCGCGCGCTACGGTTCTGAAGATTTGCCGGCAGATGTGCGGGGTGATCGCCGCCGTTACTTCCGTGCGCTTCGGGACGTCGTGCTTGCCTGGCAGAGGGACGAGATAGACAATCCTCCTGAAAGCTGGCGCGACTTTTCCTCGCGGGTGCTGCGTGCTCGCGATGAAATGATAGCGGAAAAGGGGCGTGTGCTGGCCGTCAGCAGTGGCGGCGCAATCAGCCGGATAATCGTCAGCGTCCTTGATGCGCCCGCACCGCAGATGATCTCCCTGCAGCTACAGATGCGCAATTGTGCGGTCTCGACGCTGGTCGGGTCCGCGAACGGCATGTTTCTGCACGCCTTCAACGAAGTTCCCTATCTGCGAAGCCAGGCAGATGAAAGGCTGATGACCTATGCATGAAATGACGCAACCCGATGTGGTCTCCGGCGACGAAGATGTGCTGCTGACAGAGCCAGCCTATCCTTTTCAGCGCCATATGGGTTTTGTGATGAAGGCCTGGTCTGCCGACCGGGCGGTGTTCGAACTGCCTCTGCAGGACTATCTGAACAATCGTTATGGCATTCCCCACGGCGGCGTTTATGCGGTGCTCCTTGATACGGTCATGGGCTACAGCGGCAGCTACACAGGCGATCCTGCGGTTCGGCGCAAGGCCATGACCCTGTCGCTGACGACGCATTTCGTTTCCCGTCCCTCGGGCGATGTTCTGATTGCGGAAGGGCGGCGGACAGGGGGCGGGAAGTCGACCTTTTTCGCAGAAGGCCGGATCACGGATGCCACCGGAGCACTGATCGCCAGCGGCACAGGAGTTTTTCGCTACACTGGCGTTGGCGACTAGCAGGCAAGCGGCTGGACGCCATAGCAATTGACGGAACCGCCTCCGGAGACTGAAGCGAAAGAAAACATTTGTCCGCAAGGCGAGCCGTTCACCCGGTTGAGAAAGTCCTGACTTTTGTCAGTTTCCTGTTTGCGCGCGGGGTTCTGCCGGGGCAGGATGGCCGTCGGGTTGAGGTGCTGCAAAACGCGCGGTAATGATGCCGGATCCCGTATGCCCTGGAGTTGCAGATGACCCGAGATGCGCCGCCTGACGATCCGGAAGGTGGGAAGGGCAATGTTCTGGCAGAGGCGTCTGTCGATGTCGTGCGCAATGAAGATCTGGTGCGCCGTCGCCGCGAGCAGATTTGCGAGGCAGCCCTTGATCTGTTCCTTGAGAAGGGTTTCGCTTCCACCACCATTCGTGACATTTGCGGGCGCTCGGGCGTCAATCATGCCAGCATCTACGATTATGTTGCGAACAAAAATGATGCCTTGCGCAGGCTTCTGAACCAGCTCTGGTTCAGAACCGACGTTCCGATGCTGCCTGACCTGCTGAGGGAAGAAGGCCGTAGTCTCGAAGATGTACTTGCCGAATATTTTCGCGAGACATGGGACAAGAAGCGCAAGGGAACGCTGCTGATCTATCGTTCAGTGCCGGATATGCGCAAGGAGGATCGCGCGGCCATGCGCGATCGCGAGGAAAAGCTGCTGGAGGAAAGCGGGGCGCTGCTGGCGGCACGGGCTGGCCTGGCGGCTGATGACATAAGGGCGCAGGTGGCGGCAAATCTGACGGTCTTTCTTTCCGCTTTCGCGCCGATGCGGGATTGGCTCTATCCGAGGGGAGCCGGCTCCGAGCTTCTCGTGCAGCTCGTTTCACGCGGAGCCGCGGCAATGATCGTGAGCATTCTCGAAAGTCCGGTCGAGCCGGATTTGGCGAGCAGGTGACGCCCGGATAACCCCCGAGGGGAACAGGCGCGGTCCGCATCCGGTCAGAAAGCGACAGTCAGCTTCTCCTGTCCATAACGTTTTGTAATCACCGCGCCTTCCTGAATGGCGCGTTTTGCGCGCCCGCCATAGCCTGACAGGCGGGGCTGGCATGCTGGCGATACCCTGCACTCACACATTCCCGACATCCTGAACGATGAACGTTCGGCGGAAGCCGTTGGGCGCCATGAGGATTGGCCAGCCATGGGTCGCTAGCGTGCGGTCAACATGCGGCAATCGTGGAGCAGGTCTCACTTCCATTCCTCTTCCCGGACGCTCCGTGATCATGGATGGATCGGCATGAGACTGACAATTCTTCAGCGCTTTCAGTTGTCCCTGCGCAACCCGCTGATCGCATTGCAGCATTGTCGTCAACGGTCGACGAAGCAGGCGAAAGCCAAAAATGACACTTGTCAGCTGCCTTTGTGCCGGTATAGCCTGACAAATGTCAGGTTTTCGTTTTTGCCTTCGGAGAAGCGTCTCACCGGGGTGGGGGCGAGATGGCAAAAAAGTCCGGCTGCGTCTCGCCGACGGCCCGGATGAAGAGCATCACGCTGTTGCCTCACGCGCGGAGCGTGCCGCCTTTGAGGCTTCGAATTCACGACAGGCCGCCGTTGCCCGGCAGCGCAGCAGCGGCATTTTTGAGGGACCATGAGCATGACCGGATTATTCGATCTCACGGGACGCGTGGCGCTGTTGACGGGCGCATCGCGGGGCATGGGCAAGCAGATGGCGCTCGGCCTTGCCAGACAGGGCGCAACGGTCGTGATTTCTTCCCGAAAGCAGGACCAGCTTGATCTCGCCGCCGATGAAATCAACGATCATTGCGGAGCCAGACGGGCCTATGGAGTAGCGGCCAACGCGGGCCGCGAGGACGAACTGAAGGCATTGGTTGCCAGAACGCATGATGTCGCCGGAAAAGTCGATATTCTCATCGGCAATGCGGGTGTGAACCCGCATTACGGGCCGATCTCGGAAATACCCGACGAAGCCTATGAGAAGATCATGAGGACCAACGTGCAGGCCAATCTGTGGCTGACGCGGATGGTCGTTCCGGACATGGCTGAGAAGAAGCGCGGTTCGCTGATCTTTACCGCGAGCGTGGGGGCTTTGAAGCCCTCATCGATGCTCGGTGTTTATGGCATGTCGAAGCTGACGCTGATCGGCCTCGTCCGCAATCTTGCGCTGGAGTATGGGCCGCAGGGCATTCGGGCCAATGCGATCTGCCCCGGTGTGGTGAAAACCGATTTCGCCCGTGCGCTTTGGGATTCGCCGGAAGCCGGGGAGCGGGCGCGCACACAGGTTCCGCTTCGCCGCTTTGGCGAGCCGGAGGATTTCGCGGGCGTCGCGGTTTTCCTTGCATCGGATGAAAGCAGCTTCATGACGGGGCAGGCGCTGACGCTGTGCGGCGGCACCAACATGTGGGCCTGATTCATGGAGATCGCCGGCAGGATTGCGGTGGGTACAGGCGCGGTGGGCGGCATCGGCCGCGCGCTTGCGCTGGCAAAATCCCTGAGTGCGGACTTCTTTGACTTGCTGCAACGCGCAGGAAAGGACAGCTGAATGGACTTGAGGTTTACGCAACAGGAACTGGCCTTTCAGCAGGAAGTCCGGGACTTTCTGAACGCCAGCCTGCCCGAGCATATTTGCGCGGCCGTCCGTTCAGGCGCTGAATTGCCGCGCACTGTCCTGCAGGAGTGGCATGAAATCCTCGGCCGCAAGGGGTGGCTGGGAACGACGTGGCCGAAAGAATATGGCGGACCCGGCTGGACGCCGGTGGAACGCTATCTCTTCGATGTGGAATGCAACCGAGCCTGCGCACCGCGCATCGTGCCCTTTGGCCCGAGCATGCTGGGGCCCGTGATCCAGAACTTCGGCACGCGGGAACAGAAGGACAGCATCCTGCCACGGATTCTTTCAGGCGAAGACTGGTGGGCGCAAGGCTATTCGGAACCCGGCGCGGGTTCGGATCTTGCGAGTTTGAAAACGCGCGCCGAACGCGATGGCGACCACTATGTCGTCAACGGACAGAAGACATGGACGACCCTTGGGCAGCACGCCAACAAAATCTTCTGCCTCGTGCGGACAAAAAAGGAAGGCAAGCCCCAGGAGGGCATCAGCTTTCTCATGATGGACATCCCCTCGCAGGGGCTTGAGGTGCGGCCCATTCGTCTGATCGAGGGTGGCTATGAGGTCAACGAAGTCTTTCTCGACAATGTGCGTGTGCCCGTCTCCAATCTTGTCGGGGAGGAAAACAAGGGCTGGACTATCGCCAAATTCCTCCTGAGCCACGAGCGCACGAATATCGCGGGCGTCGGCATCTCGATGCAGGCGCTGGAGGAGGTGAAATCACTTGCACGCAGGATGATCCGCAAAGGCAAACCTCTTATAGAGGACCCGCTGTTCGCAGCGCGCATCGCCCGCGTGGAAATCGATCTGGAAGCAATGAAGATCACGAATCTGCGCATGCTGTATCAGGCGCAGAAACAGGGCCATCCCGGACCGGAAACTTCCATCCTCAAGATCAAGGGAACGCAGGTCAATCAGGAACTGCGTGATCTGGCCCGCCGCGCGCTCGGGCCGGTGGCCGCTCCATTTCCGGGAACGATAACCGAAGCAAATCTCATGTTCGGTCCGCTGAACTCGGAGGCCAACGCCGCCACCTATTTCAACAACCGCAAGACATCGATCTTCGGTGGATCGAACGAGATCCAGCGAAATATCCTGACCAAAGCGATGCTGGGATTGTAGGCCATGAATTTCGATATGACTGAAGACCGGCAGATGCTGTCTGAAACGCTCAGCCGCTTCCTTGCCGATCGGTATGATTGGGAAACGCGCAACCGCGTCGCTTATACCGCGCCTTACACCGATGCGGGGCGGTGGTCGGAGTTGGCCGGGCTGGGTATTCCGGGGGCTCTGGTTCCGGAAGAGCAGGGCGGCTTTGGCGGGACGGGTTTCGATATCTCCGTCGTGTTCGAAGCGCTGGGCCGCGCCCTGTGTCCCGAACCTTTTCTGCCGACCCTTCTTGCCAGCCGTGCTTTGGAGGCGGTGGGTAAGGATCAGACCGGCCTCGTCGATGGTTCCATCCGCTATGCTGTAGGCATTTCCGAAATTGATGCCCCCTACGACCTTGCCGGCATGGCCACCTGTGCGCGCGCAAACGGGGCCGGTTTCAGTCTTTCCGGTCGCAAGACCGCGGTATATGGCGCGCAGGTTGCGGATAGGATCCTCATTGCCGCACTGCTGGATGGCAAGCCGGCCGTCTTCGAGATCGATCCCCGTGCAGCTGGCATCACGCCTTACGGTATGATTGACGGCGGCGGCGCGGCCGAGGTTCTGCTGGACGGAACTCCGGCCGTGTTGCTCGCAAGGGACGCCGGGGCGCTGCTGAACAGCGTGATCAGAGCCGGGCGGCTGGCCTTGTGTGCGGAAGCGGTTGGTGCGATGCAGTTTGCCTATGAGCTTCTTCTGGACTACCTCAAAACCCGCCGTCAATTCGGCGTTGCCATCGGAAGCTTCCAGGCCCTTCAGCACCGAACCGTCGATCTGCTGACCGAAATCGAACAGGCTCGTTCGATCACGATTGCGGCTGCCGATGCTCTGGATGGACCTGACGGAGACCTGAAGGCGGCCATGGCAAAGAACCTCATCGGCCGGGCTGCGCGTCTGGTTGCGGAGGAGACGATCCAGATGAGTGGCGGCATCGGCATGACTTGGGAATATGCCGGTTCGCATTACTCCAAACGTCTTGTCATGATCGATCATCAGTTGGGCGACACGGATGATTGCCTTGAGGAGGTCATGCAGTCATACGCTGCGTGAGTAGAGCTTTCCTGATGAGGCAAATTCCGGACGCCACACCGCCGGAATATCTCGCGCATTGCAGCTGACGCCTATGGGGGAGGCGAGGAAGGCAGAAGGTTCGGCGCTTCCTGAACACCAGCTTGTGGATGCGTGTTCCTGACAAGTCGGCCACTGCACGCACCATGCGGGTGATCGCGCGGGCGAGATACCGTTCCAAAAAATGGGTGCACCCGACCTGATCTGCCTTTGACCTGAACCAAAAAACGGACCGCTGAGCGACGGTCCGTTTTCGTTGGCTGAAAGGCTATTCAGCGGCGGCTGTAACCGGGTGTGCAGATGTCGCGAGCAGCCCGGGCAGCCTGTTTGCCACGATCTGCCTCGCTTCCGACATGATACGCTCGACAAGCTCTCTGACCGTCGGCACGTCGTGAATCAGGCCCTGCACCATGCCGACGGACCAGATGCCATAGTCGAGATCTCCGGTCTCGTAGACTTTCCTGCCGCGCTGACCCGACACCAGATCCCGGATCTGCTCAAAGCTTGCGCCCTGCTTTTCCTTTTCAACAACTTCCGTGCTCACAGCATTGCGCTGTACGCGCGATGTGTTGCGCAAGGTCCGGAAGATCAGGTCGGTGGCGCGTTCGTCAGCTTCCACAATCCGGGCCTTTACGGCCTCATGAACGGGGGCCTCCTGCGTGCAAAGGAAACGTGTGCCCATGTTGATGCCTTCGGCACCCAGCGCCAGCGCCGCGACGAGCCCCCGGCCGTCCGCGAAGCCGCCCGATGCGATAACCGGGATCGACAATTTGCGCGTTGCGGCGGGTATGAGGATCAGGCCGGGAATGTCGTCTTCGCCCGGATGGCCGGCGCATTCGAAACCATCAATCGAGATCGCGTCAACGCCAAGGCGCTCAGCTGAAAGCGCATGTCTGACCGATGTGCATTTATGGATGACTTTCACCCCGGCTGCACGGAAGGATTCAAGATGCTCGGTCGGCCGGTTCCCTGCGGTTTCGACGATCCTGATCCTTTCTGAGATCAATGCATCCCGGTACTCTGCATAAGGCGGTGGGTTGATGGTGGGCAGTGTCGTCAGATTGACGCCAAAAGGACGATCCGTCATGTCGCGGCAGCGGCGGATCTCCTGTGCCAGCGCTTCTGGTGTTGGCTGGGTGAGGGCCGTGATGAAACCCAGAGCGCCGGCATTGGCAACGGCGGAAACAAGTTCGGCCCGTCCCACCCACTGCATGCCCCCCTGAACGATGGGGTGTTCGATTCCGAACATGCGGGTGAAGCGGTTTTCAAACGATGTCATGCGGCCGACTCCTCATAGCCGTGGCAGGATAATTTCAGACGGGCGAGGATCAGGAGCATCGCGCCAGCCGGCCTTGCCGGTCCTGCCGGATAAAGCACTGAATGCACTTATACGCTTTTGTCGCTGCCTGCCTGAAAGTGCAACAACTTCCTTCTCCGTTTCATAATGGTGCAGCCATGTGGACGGGCCCGTCCAGCAACCTGAATTCCTCATCCACAGGAAGGCAGGCCACAGGCCCATGACCGCGAATGGATCACCGTTGTCTGTATAGAAAAACAACACGCCCGGCATCCCGAACGGAGTGATTGCTCCCTCCCGGTTTATGCGGAGCGAGAACCTATGCTGGTCACGCGCTCTGATCACGGGTTGGCGAGGCGGAGCGGTTCTGCGGCAGGCCAAACCCGTTTGCCGGTGCCGCACGGCGCGGCTGGCCAACTTCTCAGTTCGGCCTGTGGGCGCGTCACGAGGCCAGACAAAAAAACCCGGAGCGGGGCTCCGGGTTTTTCGTGTTTGCGTTTGTTGCCGTCAGAGCTTGTTGGCGCGCTGCTGCACCATCATGAAGGTGTCGAAATTGTATTCAGCCACCTGCGCCCACAAATAGTGATCCTTGCGGAACGCGGCCATCGAGTCCCAGATTTTCCTGAATTCCTCGTTCTTGGCGCTCATCTCCGTGTAAATCTCGTTAGCGGCGTCGAAGCAGGCCGAAAGGATTTCCTGATTGAAGGGGCGAAGCTGCGCGCCATTGGCGACCAGTGAGCGCAGCGCCTTCGGGTTCAGGTAATCATATCTCTGCAACATGTCGGCATCGGCCGCGCGGCAGGCGGTGTGCAGCATCGCCTTGTAGGCCGCCGGCAGTTCCTCGTATTTGTCCTTGTTGAACATGAAGTGGACGGTCGGGCCACCTTCCCACCAGCCGGCATAGTAGTAGTACGGCGCGACCTTGTGGAAGCCGAGCTTCTCGTCATCGTAGGGACCGACCCATTCGGCGGCATCGATGGTGCCTTTTTCGAGCGAAGGGTAGACGTCGCCGCCGGCAAGCTGCTGCGGCACGACGCCGAGCTTTTCCACAACCGCTCCGGCGAAGCCGGCGATGCGCATCTTGAGGCCCTTGAGATCGTCGAGCGTGTTGATTTCCTTGCGGAACCAGCCGCCCATCTGGGTGCCGGTATTGCCGCCGGGCAGGCCGAAAAGGTTCTGCTTGGCGAGGAATTCATTATAAAGCTCGATGCCGCCGCCATGATAGTGCCAGGCATTGCGGCCGCGGGCGTTGAGCGAGAAAGGCACGTCGGAACCGAGCGCCCATGCCGGGTCCTTGCCCCAGTAATAGTAGCCGACCGTGTGCGCCACCTCGACGGTGCCGGTGCTGGCAGCGTCTGCCGCCTGCAGGCCGGGCACCAGTTCGCCGGCGGCGAAGACCTGGATCTGGAAATTGCCGTCGGTCGCTTCCGACAGCATCTTCGCCATCACCTCGCCGCCGCCATAGACGGTTTCCAGCGATTTCGGGAAGGAGGAGGCGAGCCGCCACGTGATCTTCGGGTTGCTCTGGGCGATAGCCGGGGTGGCAAGTGCCGCGCCGGCGGCAACGGCTCCCACGCCGGTCGTGCCGGCCTTCCTGATGAATGAACGGCGATCCATAAATTCTCCTCCCTTTCCTGATGCTGCACCAGCCTGCAACGAATACCTCCGAAAGGAAGTATTTGATTTGCCAGGCCAGCTTTCGGCAAGACATTACACGCGGTCAATATCGAGTCCAGCGCCAAGGGCTGTCGGGCGATCGATCAGGATGAGACCTTCGACTATAGTATGAAATGGCCGACAGGCTGCTGTGCTGAAGTTCCAGCAAGCTCATGACCGGCGAGACACAAAGTCCCACACGCTTTGCACTTGTTGTATTCGGCCACTTCAGGCGCCATTAATAGAAAAGCGGTGAGACGGATGACCGGGTGCGGGCACCCGCAGGCCTTGCGGGTGCGAAAACCTTACCGGCGCCGATGCCGCAGGTGAAGCCGCAGGAGCGGCCATGGAGAATTCGGTATGAAGGGACGCCCCGCCCCGCAACGCACCATCGTCGTGGATGGCAAGCCGCTGCCCGAGGTTCTGGACGAGAAGATGATCGTCGCGGTCGTTCACGGATTCTACGATGAAATCCGCGGGGACGAATTGCTGGGGCCGATTTTCATGGGCGCAATCGCGGCGGAGGAGTGGCCGCATCATCTGGACAAGATGTGTGACTTCTGGTCGGCAACCCTGTTGCGTACCGGCCGCTACGATGGCCGCCCGCTGGCCCCGCATCTGCGCTTGCCGGGGCTGGGCGAAGAGCATTTCCGGCGCTGGCTCACCCTGTTCAGGGCGACCGTTAGCAAGCTGTGCCCGCCGGAGGTGGCGGCGCTGTTCATGGACAGGGCCATGCGCGTCGCGCATTCCTTCCGGCTGGCCATTGCTTTCCACCATGGGGAGGATTCGCTGAAAATCCGACCCATCCTTGAGGACACACTGTCATGACGGCCCGCGCGAAGCATCTGCCACTCGGCGTAGGAGAGAGTCGCCGAGGCGAGTGGCCCGCCCTGCTTTCCTACGGGTTCCGGCCGTTCTTCCTGCTCGGTGCGCTTTATGCGGGTCTGGTTGTTCTGGCTTGGCTGCCGATCTTCAGCGGCACCATCGAGACCTCCAGCACCTTCACGCCGGTGGACTGGCATGTTCACGAAACCATGTTCGGCTATCTGGCGGCCATCATCACAGGTTTTCTGCTGACGGCCATCCCCAACTGGACCGGCCGCCTGCCGGTGCGGGGCGCGCCGCTGCTGGCGCTGGTGCTCCTGTGGCTGGCAGGCCGCTTTGCCGTCTTCTTCTCCGCCGAGATCGGCTGGATCGCCGCTGCGATCATCGACTGCGCGTTCCTCGTCGCCATTGCCGCATCCGCGGCGAAGGAGATCGTCGCCGGTCGCAACTGGCGCAACCTCATGGTGCTGGTTCCCGTCACCGTGTTCCTGCTGGCCAACGTGCTGTTCCACGTTGAGGCGGGCCTTGGCGGCTCCAGCGATTATGCGCGCAGATTGGCGATCGGCGCTGCCGTGATGCTGATCGTCATCATCGGGGGACGCATCATTCCGAGTTTCACCCGCAACTGGATGGTGCGTGAGAATCCGGGCCGGCTGCCGGTTCCCTTCAACCGCTTCGACAAGATCACGCTGCTGGTGAGCGCGATTGCCCTGCTTGTCTGGACTGTTGCTTCCGAGGGTATGGTGCCGGGCCTCCTTCTGTGTCTGGCCACTATGCTCAACCTTGCGCGTCTGGCCCGCTGGGCAGGCGACCGCGCCCTGCGCGACCCGTTGGTGCTGATTCTGCATGTCGGCTATCTGTTCGTGCCGGCGGGGCTGCTGATGGCCGGCCTGTTCGCGCTCGACGTGGCCGGCGTCCCGTCCGCTGCGGCGCTTCATGCCTTTGGCGTCGGCGCCATCGGCACCATGACGCTGGCCGTGATGACCCGCGCGACGCTCGGTCATACCGGACGTGACCTCAGGGCGGATGTGCCGACCCGACTGATCTATGCGGCGATCGTCCTTGCCGCGCTGGCGCGCATCATTGCCGCTTTCATGCCGGACGAGATCGGTCTTCTGCACCTGTCGGCCGGCTTGTGGGCACTTGCTTTTTTCGGCTTTTGCCTGCGCTATGGAGGCATGTTGCTGCAGCCGAAACTGAAACCCAGGCAGCCCTCGCAACCGCCGGGAAGACCTGCATGACCGCCTTTGTCCGACATCCTCTCGTGGCGCGAGACGCAGCCGGCGCATTTACCCTCGATGCCGATCTGCTGGCGAAACATTTCGGCTGGCCGGCCGAAACCCTGCGCGATTTCATGCGGCGCGGCATGGTGGCCAGCACAGTCGAGCGCGGCGAGGGCGAAGACGAAGGCAAATGGCGGCTCACCGTGCGCTGCGGCAATCGAAGATGGCAGGCCATCGTCGGCCCGGATGGCGCGATTTCCGACGAGCACCTCGAATTCGTACCCCTGCGCAGTGGAAGGCCGGCGTGAGCGTAAGCGCAATCAGGCGGCTGACGCGCGTTCGCATCATGCCGCCAAAAACATCGTTTTTGCTGTAGCTGGTTGTTTCTCCTGCCTATTTTCAATAGAAAACTCCTATCGTACCATTAGGTCAGCCGCCTTGACGCATCGTCCGGATGCACGATCTATAAGGCATGGTTACGACATTCATCGGCAAGAAATCGGCTGCCGCCGGCGGCTGGGGTGCTCTGAAAAGCTGCGGCAAGAAGCTGCTGGCCAGCGGCTCGCCGCTGACCGGCGCGCGCACCATGCTCAAGGCCAACCAGCCGGACGGCTTCGACTGCCCCGGCTGTGCGTGGGGCGATCCGGAGCACGGATCATCGTTCGAATTCTGCGAGAACGGCGTCAAGGCTGTCGCCTGGGAGGCGACGGAAAAGCGTGCCACGCCGGAATTCTTCGCCGCCCATACGGTGACGGAGCTGCGCGCGCTGACGGACTATGAGCTGGAGCTCAACGGCAGGCTCACCCATCCCATGCGCTACGACGCGGCCAGCGACCGCTACCTGCCGATCGACTGGGAACAGGCTTTCGCCGAGATCGGCACCATCCTGCGCGGGCTGGACAATCCCGACCGCGCCGAATTCTACACCTCCGGCCGGGCCAGCAACGAGGCGGCCTATCTCTATCAGCTCTTCGTGCGCATGTATGGCACGAACAATTTCCCCGATTGCTCGAACATGTGCCACGAGGCGAGCGGCGTTGGCCTCAGGCAGTCGATCGGCGTCGGCAAGGGCACGGTTCTGCTTGAGGATTTCGAGGAGGCCGACGCCATCTTCGTCATCGGCCAGAACCCCGGCACCAACCACCCGCGCATGCTGGGCGATCTGCGGCGCGCGGCCATGCGCGGCGCGCGCATCGTCGTCTTCAACCCGATCCGCGAGCGCGGTCTGGAGCGGTTCTCCGATCCGCAGGACAAGATCGAGATGATCCGGGGCGGCTCCACCGACATTGCCAGTCACTATTTCCAGCCCGCGCTGGGCGGCGACATGGCTGCCGTGCGCGGCATGGCCAAGGTGGTTCTGGCAGCCGAGGATGCGGCCGTGGCGGCCGGTCGGCCTTCCATTCTCGACCATGCCTTCCTTGCCCAGCATTGCGCGGGCTTCGGGGATTATCGCCGCGCGGTCGAGGCCACCGGCTGGGACGAGATCGAGGATCAGTCCGGCCTGACGCGCGCCGAGATCGAGCGGGCGGCGGACGTCTACATGAGCGCCGATCGGGTCATCTGCACCTGGGCCATGGGCGTGACCCAGCATTTGCACTCGGTTGCCACCATCCGCGAGATTTCCAATTTCATGTTCCTGCGCGGCAATGTCGGCCGGCCGGGAGCGGGCCTGTGCCCGGTGCGCGGCCATTCCAACGTGCAGGGCGACCGTACCGTCGGCATCAACGAGAAGCCGCCGGCGGCCTTCCTCGATGCGCTGGAAAAGGAATTCGGCTTCACCGCCCCGCGCAAGGACGGGCACAATGTGCTGGCGGCCATCGGCGCCATGCTCGACGGCTCGGCGCAGGCCTTCATCGGCCTCGGCGGCAACTTCGCCCGCGCAACGCCGGACAGCGCGCTGGTTTCTAAGGCACTGGCGAAGCAGAAGCTCACCGTCCACATCGCCACCAAGCCCAACCATTCGCATCTCATGCCGGGCGAGGTCAGCTTCATCCTGCCCTGCCTCGGCCGCACCGAGATGGACCTCAACGCGCAGGGACAGTCCCAGCTCGTCAGCGTCGAGGATTCCATGAGCATGGTGCATGGCTCGGGCGGCATCAACCGCCCCGCTTCGCGCCATCTGCGCTCCGAAGTGGCGATCATCGCCGGCATTGCAGCCGCCACCGTCGGTTCCGCCAAGGTGGACTGGATGGCGCTGGCTGAGGACTATGACCGCATCCGCGACCATATCGCCGCCACCATTCCGGGCTTCGAGGACTACAACAAGCGCCTGCGCAAGCCGCGCGGCTTCCATCTGCGCAACAGTGCCGCCCATCGGGAATGGAACACGCCGGCCGGCAAGGCCACCTTCTCCGCCGGGCCGCTGCCGCTGGAGACCGTGCATCAGCGGGCGCGGCGTGAAAACAATCGCTTCGCCTTGCAGACATTCCGCTCGCACGACCAATACAACACCACCGTTTACGGGCTCGACGACCGCTATCGCGGCGTCTATGGCGAGCGCCAGGTGATCTTCATCAACCCGCAGGATCTGAGTGAGATGGGTGCGGAGGCGGGCGACCGGGTCGACGTGGTCGGCGTGCATGACGACGGCATCGAGCGCGTGGCGCCGAGCTTCCGCTTCGTGCCCTACGACATTCCGCGCGGCAGCATCGCCGGCTACTATCCCGAGCTCAACGTTCTGGTGCCGCTGGGCAGCGCCGGCGAGGAAAGCGATACGCCGACCTCGAAATCCGTCATGGTGACGTTCCGTCCTCCAGAGGCGGCGTGACGCGCACGGAGCCGGACGCCGAAGCCTTCGTCGATACCACCGAACGGCTGATGCGGCTGGAATCGCGCCTCAGCCCCCTGCAGGCGGGGCTTCTGGCCGCACATCATCTCGGCATAGCCCGCGACAGCCGCAGCTTTTCGCGTCTGCTCGACATTGAGCATGCGCTGGTGCTGCGCGAGATCACGGCGCTCGAAGAAACCGGTGAACTGCTCAGCGTCACGAAGCGCGATTCCCGTACGATGCGAACCTTCTACGAGCCCGGCGCCGGCGCTGCGCGCCTGCTTGCGGCGCTCGACACACCGCATGACTGAGCGGTTTTCCGCAACGTAAACCCTCCGTAACGGAACTTTTCCACGCGATGGTTGTTCAGCCAGCTCAAGGCAACATCTGGTGGAGTTCAGACATGATAGAAGTAACGACGACCCACGAACACGCGCGCGTGGCTTCGTGGGGGGCGATCATTGCCGGTGCGGTCACCGTGCTGGCTGTATCCATCCTGCTTTCCATGCTGACCACGTCGCTCGGGCTCGGCATGGTAGATGCGCAGGCGCGCAATCCTCTTGAAGGCGTGGGCATGGCTGTCGGCTTTTCCTCGGCGGTGGCCGTTCTGATCAGCCTTGCGGCCGGCGGTTTTGTCGCCGGGCGGCTGGCCGGGAATGCGGGGTTCACCCATGGCTTCCTGACATGGGCTGTTGCCATGCTGGTGGCGATCGTACTCAGCGTCATGGCGATCTCGGGTGCCGCGCGCACCACGGCTTCGGCCGTTGGCTCGGTTGCTTCGGCGGCTGGCAGCGTGGCCGGTGCCGCGGGCAATGCCGCCGGTGGCGCAGCGTCCGCCCTTGCCGGCGCAGTCGATGACAAGCTGATCGGCGAGTTCGATCTCGATCAGACCCGCCGCGACCTGCGCAGCCAGCTTCGCAACACGCAGATCGAGGCCCTGCAGCCGGAAAACCTCGAACCGGTCCTTCAGGGTGCGCGCGATGACGTGACTAGCGCCGGCCGCGAGCTTGCCTTCAATCCGGGCGACTTCGGTCGTATAGCCGAAGATCTCGGCAAGAAGCTGAAGGCGCGGGTTGATTCCGTTGCCGGTGACATCAACCGTGACGATGTCGTGACCGGGCTGGTCAACAACGGCATGACCCGTGAGGAAGCCGAACAGGCTGCCGACAAGGCCGTCGAAACCTACACCAAGGCCCGCGATGCCATCACGGCCCGCATCGATCAGGCCGAGCAGACGCTGGCCAACGCCCGCCAGCGTCTTGACGAGGTGGAAGCTGAGGCCCGCCGTCAGGCCGATGCCGCCGCCTCTGCCGCCTCCAGTGCGGCCCTGTGGGGCTTCCTGGCCTCGCTTGTGGGCGCTGCCGTTGCATCCTTCGCAGGCCTGTTCGGCATGCGCAGCCGCGACCGCTATCACTTCGCCTGATTGGGCGACGGGCGCGGGTTTCCCGAGGGAACCCGCGCCCGAATTCCATTTGTCACCACAGCATTGGAAGACGGCTCATGCGCAAGCTCGACCTCAGAAGCGGCACCCCCGTGTGGATGTCCTACCGCAGCCGCAGACCGGCCGAGTCGAAACTGACCGGGGACGTCTCGACCGACGTGCTGATCGTCGGCATGGGCATTTCGGCCGCCATGGTGGCCGACCTGCTGACCGAGGCCGGTCATGATGTGGTGATGATCGACAGGCGCGGCGCCTCGCTCGGATCGACGCCGGCAACGACGGCGCTGATCCAGTATGAGGTCGACACGCCACTGGGTGAGCTGAAGGAAAAGATCGGCGCCGACAAGGCGCTGCGGGCATGGCGGCGCGCGCGGCTGGCTGTCGGCAATCTGCGCGAGCGCATTGCCGAGCTTGGCATCGATTGCCACATGGTGCCGCGTCCCACGCTCTACCTCGCCGGCAACGTGCTGACCGGCTCTGCCTTGCGCGAGGAAGCGGAAATGCGTGCCGCCGCCGGGCTTTCGGCGCGCTATCTAACGGCTTCACAACTCCGGTCCGGATTTGGCATCGACCGTGCGGGCGCGATCCTGTCGCAGGGCAATCTTGCGCTCGATCCGGTCAAGCTGACCGGCGGCCTGCTTCTGGCCGCGCAACGGCGCGGCGCGCGCCTTCATGCGCCGGAGGAAGCGGTGAAGATCGTGCACAGGCGTGATGGCGTGAAGGTCACGACGCGCTCGGGCCATGAAATCTCCGCACAGCATGTGGTGCTGGCCACCGGCTATGAGCTGATGGACGTCGTCAGCGATGACCGTCACCAGATCATTTCCACCTGGGCGATCGCCACCAGACGCCAGCCGAAGTCGAAATTGTGGCCGGGCGAAGCGCTGATCTGGGAGGCTTCCGATCCCTATCTCTACATGCGCACCACCCATGACGGGCGCGTCATTTGCGGTGGCGAGGATGCGGAATTCGAGGATGAGGACAAGCGCGACGCGCTTTTGAAGGAGAAGACGCAGCGCATTTCCCGAAAGCTTGGAAAGCTGCTTCCCGACCTCGATCCGACGCCGGAATTCGCATGGGCGGGCAGCTTCGGCAACACTTCGACCGGCCTGCCGCTGATCGGCCCGGTTCCCGGCAAGCCGCGCCTGTTTGCCCTGATGGGTTATGGCGGCAACGGTATCACCTTCTCCCGCATCGGCGCCGAACTGATCCGCACCAGCCTCGCCGGGGCTGAGGATACCGATGCGGATATTTTTGCCCTGTGAAGCGAAAGGCGGTGAAGCGGGCCGCCGCTCAGCCGATCCGCTTCAGTGCATCCATGAAATAGGGCCGGAACGCCTGCGTGTGCTCCGACATCGGGAAATGTCCAAGCTCGGGCATGACCGTCAGCGTCGCGCCGGGAATGGCATTGGCGGTGCGTTTCGCATCGTCGGGCGTACAGGTCAGGTCATAGGCGCCCACCAGCAGATGCACCGGTGTTCGGCTGGTGTCGATCATGGCCAGCCGCCCGATCAGGCTGTCATCCTTCGTGTAGAAGGAGAGATCGCCACGGAACACGCCGGGGCCGGATTGCATGAACATCCACAGCGTCGCCCAGCGGTCCGCCGCCGGCGCGTGGGGTGAAATGTTGGTCGAGACGAGAGCTGCCCCCATCTCCCCGCCATGGGCGTCGGGCCGGTGGAACCAGTCGATGTCGTACCAGGCCGGCTGGAAATCCGAGGCTTCGATGGCGATGAAGCCCGAAAAGCGTTCGGGATGCAGTGCAGCGATCTGGAGCGCGATGCGCCCGCCCATAGAGCAGCCGGCGAGAATGGGTTTCTCCAGCGAAAGCGCATCCGCAACCGCCAGAACCGTCTCGATATAGGTTTCTGTGGTGAGCAGATATTCCTCGGTCTCGAAGCCGTGCGGCGGCAGGGATTTGCCGTGCCACGGCATGTCGAAGGCGAAGAAGCTGTGCCCGGCGGCAAGCTCCGCATCGTTGAGGACATGCCGCCACTGGCGCGTGTCGGCACCCGCCGTGTGGAGGCACAGGACCGGACGGCCTTCGCCGGCCATCTCGACATAGATGCGCTGCGCGCGCCCGGCGACGGTGACGTTTACATAGCGTCCAGTGACTGGCTCGAAACTCATGCCGGCTGCTCCCCATTCGCTGCAGGGCGGCCGAGCGCCATGAATTCCTTGAAGAAGCGCAGGTTTTTCACCAGCGCCAGTATGTCGCCGTCGATACGGCCGCGGCCGATCTTCACCAGCCCGAATATGTCATGAAAACCGGGTGCGGGCAGAGGCTCCCAGAAGGCTTCGAGCGCCTGCCTGTCGGTACGCAGCGCAAAACGCCACGGTGTCTTTGCGGAAGGACCGGGCGTGACCGATATGAGTTGCCCGTCGCGGAATTGCAGATAGAACGACTGGTCTTCGACCTCGATCAGTACGGTTTCGCAAAACAGCCGTCCGAGGCGCAGAATATGCGGCGAGGCGTTGTGGCGCTTCTGCATCGTCAACAGGGTTTCAAGCATGATGTGTTTGTCCTCCGAGTCGCATCGACCTGCCCGGAGCAATGCGGCATCATTCCATCAAGAGCAGTGGCCCCTCCAAGGCAATGCCGGTCGGGGTATGTCCCGATACCGGCGCGCGGCAGGCACCGGAGGGCAGGGAAGGAAGGGGTATCGGGCGATACCGGGCGGTGCATTGGCGGCGCCGGGGGAGGCGTGAATAGTTGAGACGGTACAGCGGGCAGGCAGGGCCCGTCATCGCAGACCCGGGAGGATAGGCATGCGCAACGTAACCATCGACACAGTCACCGACGCCGTCATCGACTCGCTTGGCAGGCATGGCGAAATCTCGCCGCGCCAGCGCGAGATCATGACGTCGCTTCTAAAGCATCTGCATGGCTTCTGCCGCGATGTGAAGCTTCAGCATCACGAGTTCCTTCAGGCCTGCGACTACCTCGCCCGGGCCGGTCAGGTGTGCGACGACAAGCGTCAGGAGTTCATCCTGCTCGGCGACATTCTGGGCGTCGAGGTTCTGGTCGACATGCTGTCGAACCCGATCGATGGCAGCGAGAGCGAATCCACCGTGCTCGGGCCGTTCTATCGCGAAAACCCGCCGGTGCTGCCCAAGGGCGCGTCGACCGTGCAGAAGCATTTCGACGATGAGGAAACCGTTCTCGTCGAAGGCTATGTCACCGACACGGAAGGCAAGCCGCTTGCGGGCGTGACTCTCGACATCTGGGAAGATGCGCCGAACGGCCTTTACGAGAACCACGACCCGGACCAGCCCGAATACAATCTGCGCGGCCGCTTCGAGACCGATGAAGATGGTCATTTCGTTCTGCGCGCCGTGCGTCCCGTGCCCTACCCGATCCCGGACAACGAAACCGCCGGCGAGCTCATCCGCTACATGGGCCATCACCCCAACCGGCCGGGGCACCTCCACTTCATCCTCGCCAAGGATGGCTATCGCACGCTGGTCAGCCAGGTCTTCGACGCCGACAGCCCGTGGCTGGACGAAGACTCCGTGTTCGCGGTCAAGAATAGCCTTGTCGCGAAGTTCGAGAAGGGTCGGCCGGGCGATGACACCGACCTCTACGTCCGCTTCGACTTCACGCTGCGGCCGCACGCCGAAGAGCAGAGGTTGGCAGCCGAATAAGCTTCATCTTCCCAAGCCTATGAATGCCGCGCCCAAGAAGGGCGCGGCATTTTGCGTTGGGACCGGCCCCGACGCGCGGCTTGCCATCAACACGGCATTTCGTCAGCTTGGAGGGCAGGGAGCGGACACATGAACCTGAAGCAGATCGAGTATTTCATCGCCCTTGCCGAGGAGCTGCATTTCGGCCGTGCCGCCGAACGGCTGGGCATGGCGCAGCCGCCGCTGTCGCGACAGATCCAGCAGATCGAGGCCGATCTCGGGGCACAGCTCATCAACCGTGGCCGCAACGCCATTTCGCTGACGCAGGCCGGCGAGCGCTTCTATGAACGCGGCTCGGCCCTGCTGGCGGAGCTTGGCGACATCAGGCTGGAGATCCGGCGCATCGGACAGGGCGCGGAAGGGCGCCTGCGCATCGGCTTCGTCGGCTCGGCAACCTACGGCATGCTGCCGACGATCCTGAAGTCGTTCCGCGCCTCATGGCCGGAGGTGAACCTGTCGCTGGCGCCGATGAACAACGCCCAGCTCCAGCGCTCGCTGATCAGGCGCGACATCGACATCGCCATCGCGCGCCCGGCGCTGAACGACAGCGAGATCGTCACCCGCAAGCTTATAGACGAGCCGCTGGTGCTGGCCGCGCCCGATGCGCTGATCACCACGCCGGGCCCGGTTTCGCTGCCGGAGCTTGGGGGCGTCTCTTACATTCTCTATCCGGAATATCCGCGCCCCTCGTTTGCCGATGTGGTGATCGAGGCCTGCGAAAGCGTAGGCGCCGACATTTCACGCCGGGTTTTCACCATGGATTTCCAGACGGCGATCGCGCTGGTTTCGGTGGGTGAGGGGGTGGCGCTGGTGCCGGCCTCGGTTGGCACCGCGCAGCGTCATGGCGTGCGCTATCACGAGATTGCGGGGCTGAAGGTTCGCACCGGCATTTCCGTCAATCACCGCATCGACGAGCAGGGCATCCACGTCCACAATTTCGTGACGCTGGCGCAGAAAGTAGCGCGCAAGCTGGTCTGATCAGGGCGCTCCGACGGCGCGCAGGCTGTCGCTGCGGTCGCGGCGATAGAATTTCACCTTGTCCGGATCGGGCATGGTTCCGATGCCGGGACCCGTGGGGACCGCGACGGAGAAGTCGCGATAATCCAGCGGCTCAGCGAGGATTTCCTCGGTCAGAAGCAGCGGGCCGAACAGCTCCGTGCCCCATGCCAGCTCCGGCACGGTGGAGAAGAGCTGCACGGCAGCGGCGGTTCCGAGCCCGCTTTCCAGCATGGTGCCGCCATAGAGGCCGATGCCGGCGGCGCGCGCAATGGCGATGACCTCGGCGGCCGGCAGCAGCCCGCCGGACTGGCACACCTTGACAGCGAACACATCGGCGGCGCGCTCGCAGGCGACGCGCATGGCATCCGCCGGGCCCTGCAGCACCTCATCGGCCATGATGGCGATCTCGTAGCCCTGTGTGAGGGCGCGCAGACCGTCGAGGCGTTCGCGCGGCACCGGCTGTTCGACCAGCACGCAGCCGATTTCCTGCAATCCTTTTACGCCGTAGCGGGCCTCGGTCAGGCTCCACGCCTGATTGACGTCGACGCGGATGGTGCCGCGGTCGCCGACGGCGCGAGCGATGGAGGCGACATGGGCGAGGTCGTCCTTCACCTTGCGCTCGCCGATCTTGAGCTTGAAATCGCGATGCCGGCGTTCGGAAAGCATCTGTTCGGCCTCGGCGATGTCGGTATCGCTGTTGCCGGAGGCAAGCGTCCACGCCACCGGCAGCCGCTCATGGATGCGGCCGCCGAAAAGCTGCGCCACCGATGTGCCGAGCCGGCGCGCAAGCCCGTCCCACAACGCCGTTTCCACCGCCGCGCGGGCCGCATGGTTGCCCTTCACCGCGCGCGCCATCAACCCGGAAGCCGCCGCGATGCGGTCGGCGTCCTTTCCGAGCAGCATCGGCGCGATGTAGCTGTCGACGGCAAGCTTGATGCTTTCCACGCTTTCGGGACCGTAGGAGAGGCCGCCGATCGAAGCGCCTTCGCCCCAGCCTTCCGATCCATCCGAAAAGCGGACATGCACGAGAACGACCGACTGGGTCATCATCGTCGTCATCGACAGGACATGACCGCGCACGGTCGGCACGTCGATAATGATGCTTTCGATATGATCAATGGTGGTCACGTCACGTCCAGTTCTTCAGTGCAATACATGCCGCGAGTTTCGGGGCGACACGATGGATTGTCCAATACTCGGCAGGTCTGACGCGATACCGCGCCCGCCTCATGCCAGATGCCTCATGCCGCTGCCTGCCCGCTGGCGAGGGAGCGCGCGAAGGAGCGTGCGAAGTCGAGGAACTTGAACACCTGCGGGCTCTGGTTGTCGGTGCGGGCGCAGATCGACAGGCGGGTGCGGGCCTGCGCGTCGCTGAGATGGCAGAAGCTGACGCCGGGCCGATGCGCGGCCTCGCAACAGGCCGGCACGATGGAGATGCCCTCGCCAACGGCCACGAGGCTGATGGCGGTCTGGTAATCCGGCGCCCACACGATATGCGGCGGCTGGAAGCCGGCCTCGCTGCATAGGCCGAGCACCATGTCGGCGAAACAGGGGCGCGGCTTGCGCGGAAACAGCACGAAGGGCTGGTCCTTCAGCGCCGCGAGGCGGATCGAGCCGCCAAGCTCCTTGGCGGCATTCTCGTGAAGGGCCGCCACCAGCGGCTCCTCGACGAAAAGCTGCTGGCGCAGGGTGGCGTCATCGAGGCTGGGCCGTACCACGGCCACGTCGATGGCGCGGGTGATGAGCTGTTCGTGGGACTCGGCATTGTTCATGGCGCTGAGCCGCAGGTCCACTTCCGGGAAGGCGCAACGAAAGCGCTTGATCAGGGTGGGGAAGGGGCCGTGGGTGGCCGAGCCGACGAAGGAGACGCGCAAGACGCCCGAGCCGCCCTTGCCGACAAGGCGCACATCGCGCACGGCACGCTCGATTTCCTCGGTAATGTAGCTTGCCCGCGTCTTCAGCAGTTCGCCCGCCTGTGTGAGCCCGATCTGACTGCGGCTGCGGTCGAAGAGCTGCACGTCGAGATCGCGTTCGAGCTGCGCGATCATGCGCGACAGCGGCGGCTGGGCGATGCCGAGCCGGTCGGCCGCGCGGCCGAAATGCAGTTCCCGCGCCACGGCGAGGAAGTAGCGCAGCCGCCTGATGTCGAAGGGCTGCGCCGTGTTGGCACCGTCTTCGGCGCTCATCTGGTCCCCGGCATCGTCATGCCACCTCCGGCAGGCAGGCAAACCGCCCGCCGTGGAAAAGCAGCGGGCGCGCCTGCGGATCGCTGCGCATGGAATGCACATGTCCGACGACGATGACATGGTCGCCCGCCGTCATCTCGCTGTGGACATCGGCAACGAACACCGTGGCCGCCTCATTGATGACGGGCAGTCCGCCGAGTTCCGAGAACGGGGCGGCACCTTCGATGCGCGGCTTGCCGGCGAAATGCCAGGCGATATCCTCCATGCCTTCGCGTAGCACGCTGACGGCGAAGGCGCCTGCGGCGCGCAGCCTCGGCAACATGCGCGCCGTATCGGCCAGCGAAATGGCGATCAGCGGCGGATCGAGCGAGATCGACATGAAGGCGTTGGCGGTCATGGCATGGTCGCCTTCGCCGCAGCGGGTGGAGATCACCGTCACGCCGGTGCTGAACCCGCCGCAGGCATTGCGGAATTCGCGTGCGTCCAGAACGGGGGCGTCGGGTGCTGGGGCCAGTGTGGTCACGACAACATCTCCAGATCGAGGGGAGAAAGATTTTGAGCCGCAGCTTCCTGCACAAGAGCGAAGGCGCCGGGGAGAAGGCCGAGCAGGGCGCGGGCCGCGCCGGGCTGGCCGCTGGCGCGCAGGCCGCGGATGCGGGTGGAGGAAATGCGCTCGCCCAGCGGGCAGGTGACGCTCTCGGCGGTCGTCACCGTGAAGCGGGTGGCGAGCAGTGCGAGATCGCCGGTGCGGCCGCGACCGAAGCGGAAATCCTCGCCGACATAGACTTCCCGCACACCCATTTCGCTCAGATCGTCGAGGAAGGCTTCGGCCGGGCGCGCGGCATAGTCCGGCGTGAAGTCCGCCACATGCACCCGGTCGACGCCGAGTGCATAAAGGCGTGCCACACGTTCGGAGAGCGAGCAGATCGGCCGGCCGCGTCCGAACGCCACTTTTGGCAGCGGATCGAAGGTCTGGACAAGCGCGGCCATCCCCTGTGCGCGCGCCCGGCGCAGCATGGCGCCGATTACCGCCTGATGACCGAGATGGACGCCATCGAAGGCGCCGATGGCAATGGATGCGCCCGTAGGGCACGCATCTGGGGCGCGGCGTGCTGAAACCGGGGTGCGCGATGGCGGTGCTGGCATCCGGACTCCTCCTTCCCGACGCTGGCGGCATGATCGCCGAATGGTTGCAGGCTGGCGAAGGAGGCGGCTTGCGGCAATGCCCGTGCAGGTAAGGCACGATACCTTATGGAAGCGCGAGGGTGATGAGAGAGTTCGTCCCGATCCAGCACGGGAGGAAACCTTGGACCAGATCAATCCTGACATCACCGCCGGCCAGACAGACGCCTATACGGGCACCGAATTCCTCGAAAGCATCCGCGACGGCCGCGAGATCTACATCTATGGCGAGCGCGTCAGGGATGTGACGACGCATCCGGCATTTCGCAATTCGGCGCGCATGGTGGCGCGCTGGTATGACCGCTTCCACGCCAACAAGGCCGATATCGGCGTGACCTGCGATAATGGGTCGGGCAAGCTCACTCACCCCTTCTTCCTCGGCTCGAAAACCTCGGAAGATCTGGTGAAGTCGAAGAACGCCATCATGGACCTGCAGCAGCCGGCTTTCGGCTGGATGGGCCGTTCGCCGGATTACAAGGCAAGCTTCCTCGGCACGCTGGGCGCAAATTCCGCCTTCTATGGTGATTACGCCGCCAATGCCCGCAGCTGGTACAGCCGCACCCAGCAGAAGCTGGATTACTGGAACCATGCCATCGTCAACCCGCCGATCGACCGCGACCGCCCGATCGAGGAAGTGGCGGACGTGTTCATGCATGTGGAGCGCGAAACCGATGCCGGCGTGGTCGTGTCGGGCGCCAAGGTGGTGGCCACCGGCTCGGCGCTTACGCACTACAATTTCATCGCCCATTACGGCATTCCGATCAAGGACAAGAAGTTCGCCCTGATCTTCACCGTCCCCATGGATGCCGAAGGCGTCAAGCTCATCGCCCGCCAGTCTTATGAGGCGCAGGCGGCGGTGATGGGCAGCCCCTTCGACTATCCGCTGTCGTCGCGCCTCGACGAGAACGATTCCATCCTCGTCTTCGACAAGGTGCTGGTGCCGTGGGAGAACATCTTCATCTATGGCGACACCGAGAAGGTGAATGCCTTCTTCCCCGCCTCCGGCTTCGTGCCGCGCTTCACGCTGCACGGTATCTCGCGCTTCGCGGTGAAGCTCGACTTCATCGCCGGCCTGTTCTCCATGGCGGTCGAGGCCACCGGGTCGTCCACCTTCCGCGGGGTTCAGGCCGCGGTGGGCGAGGCTTTGGCCTGGCGCAACACCTTCCACGGCCTTGCCGATGCGATGGTGAAATCGCCGATCCCGTGGCAGGGCACGGACGGCTACAATTTGCCGAACATGAATTACGGCCTTGCCTACCGTGTGCTGGCGGCCATGGCCTATCCGAAAATCAAGGAACTGATCGAGCAGAACGTCGCATCCGGCCTGATCTACCTGCCGTCTTCGGCGGCCGATTTCGACAGCCCGGCAATCCGCCCCTATCTCGACCGCTTCGTGCGCGGCTCTAACGGTTATGCCGCTATCGACCGTGTGAAGCTGCTCAAGCTTTTGTGGGACGCCATCGGCTCGGAGTTCGGCGGACGTCACGAACTCTACGAGCGCAATTATGCCGGCAATCAGGACAATCTGCGCATCGAGACGCTGCTGACCGCGCAGGCCAGCGGCGAGCTTGAAATGCTGCAGGACATGGCCCGCCGCTGCATGGCCGAATACGACCTCAAGGGCTGGGTGGCGAAGGACCTCATCAACCCGAACGACGTCAACGCGCTGCACACGCTGGCCGGAAAATAGTCCCGCTTCGCATTACTTGCAGGTGAAAGCGCCCGCCGCCGGATTTCCGGTGGCGGGCTTTTGTCGTCATCTGAGAACGGCGCGCAGGTTCGACTGAAGCTCGCGCAGCGCCTCGAGATACAAGGGGACCAGTTCTTCCGCGCCCACCTGCGTGGCCGGGACGCCGACATTGACGGCCGCGACCGTGATGCCCCGCGCATTGAACAGCGGAACGGCTATGGAGCGCAGCCCCATTTCCACCTCCTGATCGATCAGCGCGTAACCCTGATTTTTCACGCGGCCCAGTTCGCTCAGTATCGCTTCAGGGTCGGTCAGCGTGTGCGGGGTGCGGGCCGGCAAGGGCAATGCCGAAAGCAGCGCGCGCGCCTGATCGCCGGGCAGGGCGGCAAGCAGCACCCGCCCCATCGAGGTGCAATAGGCGGGCAGGCGCGAGCCCGGCATCAGGGCAATCGACATCACCTCCTTCTGCGCGGCCCGTGCCACATAGACGATGTCGGTGCCGTCGAGGATCGACACGGAGGAGCTTTCGCCGAGCTGTTGGGAAAGCGCATCGAGCAATGGCTGGACAAGCTGGGGCAGGGGCATGGTGGCGAGGCAGGCGGTGCCAAGCCGCAGCACGCGCGGGGTCAGCGTGAAGAACTTGCCATCGTAATCGGCATAGCCCTGGTGGGCGAGCGTGAGCAGGCAGCGCCGCGCCGTCGCCCGGTCGAGGCCCGAGGCGGCCGACACTTCCGCGATCGACTGGCGCGGGCGTTCGGCTGTGAAGGTCTCGATCACCGCCAGCCCCTTGGCCAGCCCGCCCATGATGTCGCGCTCCTGAATGGTCATGTGGCGCCTTTCGATCTTTGTGCGATAAGTCAACAAATACACCATATCGCACAAATGCCATTGCCGGAAGAGGTCGGGCCTGCCTAGTCTTCTGCCCGCAGGACCGGGCCCCATTTCGCCCGTCCGGAAAGGATTCTGATATGGACAAGACAGTCGCCGGCCTTCCAGAAGCGATCGCCGGCATCGAGGATGGCATGGCCGTGATGATCGGCGGTTTCGGTGGCGCCGGCGCGCCCATCGAGCTGATCCACGCGCTCATCGACCGGTTCCGCGCCACCGGCAGCCCGAAGGACCTGACGGTGATTAACAACAATGCCGGCAATGGCCGCATCGGCATCGCCGCAATGATCGACGAGGGCATGGTGGCCAAGATGGTGTGCTCGTTCCCGCGTTCGTCCGATCCGCGCGCCTTCACGGAAAAATATCTTGCCGGCGAGATCGGGCTGGAGCTGGTGCCGCAGGGCACGCTGGCCGAGCGCATCCGCGCTGGCGGCGCGGGCATTCCCGCCTTCTACACGCCCACCACCTACGGAACCGACCTTGCCAAGGGCAAGCCCGTCGCCGAGTTCGAGGGACGCAACTATGTGCAGGAGCGTTGGCTGAAGGCCGACGTGGCGTTGATCAAGGCCGAACTGGCCGATCCGCACGGCAATCTCACCTACCGCAAGGCGGCGCGCAACTTCTCGCCGCTGATGGCGATGGCGGCCGCCACCACAATCGTTCAGGCATCGAAGATCGTCGCTGCCGGCCAGATCGAGCCCGAACATGTGGTGACGCCCGGCATTTTCGTCGACCGTGTCGTCGAGGTTCGGGATGCGGCTCAGGAAGAAGCGCTGATCCGCGCGGGAGTGGAATACGCATGACCACCAAGCTCACCAACGCCCAGATCGCCTGGCGCGCGGCGCAGGACATTGAGGACGGGGCCTATGTCAATCTCGGCATCGGCTTTCCCGAAATGGTCGCCAAGTTCCAGCCGCCCGGCAAACAGGCGATCTTCCACACCGAAAACGGCATCCTCAATTTCGGCAGGTCTCCGCCGGAAGGCGAGGAGGACTGGGATCTCATCAATGCCGGCAAGAAGGCGGTGACGCTGAACCCCGGCGCGTCCTTCTTCCACCATGCCGACAGCTTCGCCATGGTGCGCGGCGGCCATCTCGATGTCGCGATCCTCGGTGCTTACGAAGTTGCCGAGACCGGCGACCTCGCCAACTGGAGCACCGGGCCGAAGGGCGTGCCGGCTGTCGGCGGGGCCATGGACCTCGTGCATGGCGCGAAGCGCGTGGCCGTCATCACCGATCACGTCACAAAGGACGGACGCCCGAAACTGGTCAAATCCTGCGGCCTGCCGCTCACCGGCGTCGGCTGCGTGACGCGCGTCTACACCAGCCTTGCCGTCATCGACATCGTTGCACAGCGCTTCGTTGTGCGCGAAAAGCTGGCAGCCATCAGTCTTGACGAACTGCAGGGGCTCACAGGAGCCGGACTGGTCGTCGAGGGGACCATTGCCGATCTTTCTGTTCCGGAGCTCTGACATGCCTGAAGCCTATATCTGCGACTATATCCGCACGCCGATCGGGCGTTTTGGCGGTTCGCTGTCGTCGGTGCGCGCCGACGATCTTGGTGCCGTGCCGCTGAAGGCGCTGATGGAGCGCAATGCCTCCGTCGACTGGGAAGCGGTCGATGACGTGCTCTATGGCTGCGCCAATCAGGCCGGCGAGGACAATCGCAACGTGGCGCGCATGGCGCTTCTGCTGGCAGGCCTGCCGGATGTGGTGCCCGGCGCCACCATCAACCGCCTGTGCGGCTCGGGCATGGATGCGGTGATGAGTGCCGCCCGCGCCATCAGGGCCGGCGAGGCCGAACTGATGATCGCCGGCGGCGTGGAATCGATGAGCCGCGCGCCCTTCGTCATGCCCAAGGCCGAGACGGCGTTTTCGCGTTCCGCGGAAATCCACGACACCACCATCGGCTGGCGCTTCATCAACCCGCTGATGAAGAAGCAGTATGGCGTGGATTCCATGCCGGAGACGGCCGAGAACGTGGCCGCCGATTTCGGCATCAGCCGCGCCGATCAGGACGCCTTTGCCGTGGGCAGTCAGGACAAGGCGGTTGCTGCACAGGAGAACGGACGCCTCGCGCAGGAAATCGTGCCGGTGACGATCCCGCAGCGCAAGGGCGATGCGGTGGTGGTCTCGAAGGACGAGCATCCGCGCGCCGGCACCACGGTGGACACGCTGGCCAGGCTGGCGACGCCATTCAAAAAGGAAGGCGGCACGGTGACCGCCGGCAATGCGTCGGGCGTCAATGACGGTGCTGCCGCCCTCATCATCGCCTCGGAAGCGGCGGCGAGGAAATATGGCCTGACCCCTATCGCCCGTGTGCTGGGCGGGGCGAGCGCCGGCGTTGCGCCGCGCATCATGGGCATTGGCCCGGCACCGGCCACGCAGAAGCTGTGCGCACGGCTTGGCCTCGCACCCTCTGCCTTCGATGTGATCGAGCTCAACGAGGCCTTTGCCGCACAGGGCCTTGCGGTTCTGCGCGAACTGGGCATCGCCGACGATGCCGCTCAGGTGAACCCGAATGGCGGGGCGATTGCGCTTGGCCATCCGCTTGGCATGTCGGGCGCGCGCATCACCGGCACCGCGGCACTTGAACTGAAGCTACGCGGCGGCAGGCTGGCGCTCGCCACCATGTGCATCGGCGTCGGACAGGGCATCGCCATCGCCGTCGAGGCCATGTGAGGCGGTTGCACACTTGCTGAAATGAAAACGGCGGGGATTTTCCCCGCCGTTTTGTATTTAAGAAAGCTTTTTAAGCGCCGAGCCCACGGTCGATCAGCCGGGCGAGGCGCTGCGAAAACGCTTTGGCGTCAAGCGGGCGGTCCCCGTCCAGAACGCGGGCCTCGTCATAGAGCAGATGCGCCACGTCGCTGCGGAAATCCGGCTCGGCTTCGCCGAGTTTCGCAAGTGCCGCAATGCGCGGATGGCGCGGATTGACCTCAAGGATCGGCTTCGAGGCTTTGTCCAGACGGCCCGCCGCGCTGAGCAGCCGCTCGAATTGCCGGTCGAGCGCATTCTCCGGCGCGACGAGGCAGACGGCGCTCTCCGTCAGGCGCTCGGAGGCGCGCACATCCGACACGTCATCACCCAGCGTTTCCTTCACGAAAGCGAGGAAACCATCGACTTCGGCGGGCGTTTCCGGCTTGTCCTTCGCTTCCGCTTCGGTCAGCGGAATCTCCGCCAGATCGGCACCGCCCTGCGTGACCGATTTGAATGGCTTGCCGTCGAAATCCGGTGCGTTGGCGGTCCAGAAGGCGTCGATCGGATCGGTCAGCAGCAGCACCTCGATGCCGCGTGCCGTGAAACCTTCGAGCTGCGGGGAGCCTTCGAGGCGGGCGCGGTCGTCGCCGGTCATGAAGTAGATGGCCTTCTGGCCTTCCTTCATGGCCGCGACATAATCGGCCAGATTGCGGGTCTCGTCGCCCGATGCGGTCGAGGTGAAGCGCACCAGCTTCAGGATCTGCTCGCGGCGCTCGAAGTCCTCGTAGAGCCCTTCCTTGATGACCGCGCCGAAATTCTCCCAGATCTTGCCATAAGCCTCGGCATCGTTCTCGGCCATTTTGGCGAGATCGTTGAGAACGCGATTGGTCACACCCTTGCGAATAGCAGCCAGAAGCGGGTTTTTCTGGATCATCTCGCGCGAGATGTTGAGCGGCAGATCGGCGGAATCGACGATGCCCCGCACGAAGCGCAGATAGCGCGGCACCAGTTCGGCGTCATCGGTGATGAAGACGCGCCGCACATAGAGCTTCATGTGGCCGCTGCGGTCCGGATCGAACAGGTCGAAGGGACGCGAGCCCGGAATGAAGGCCAGCACATTGTATTCCTGACGCCCCTCGGCGCGGAAATGGATCGTGGCGGCGGGCTCGTCATACTGGCCGGCAACGCTGCGGTAGAAATCGGTGTATTCTTCCGTGCTGATGTCGTTCTTCGACTTTACCCAAAGCGCTGTGCCGTCGGCGATTTCGCGCGGCTCCGCGTCCGGCTTCTCCACCAGCGAGACAGGCACCGGCACGTGGCCGGAATGCGAACGCACGAGCTGTTCCAAACGATAGGCCTCGGTAAAGGTGACTGCGTCTTCCATCAGGTGCAGGATGACGCGGGTGCCGCGCTGCGGGGCGTCTTCAAGCGATGCCGGGCCTACCGAGTAAGCGCCCTTGCCATCGGAGGCCCAGCGCCATGCCTCGTCCGATCCGGCCGGACGCGATACGACCTCGACTTTCTCGGCCACCATGAAGGCGGAGTAGAAGCCCACGCCGAACTGGCCGACCAGCTCGGCCTTCTCGCCGCCCTTAGCCGCCTCCAGCCGTTCCATGAAGGCGCGGGTGCCCGAGCGGGCGATGGTGCCCAGAGCCTCGGTCATCTCCGCGCCATTCATGCCGATGCCGTTGTCCTCGATGCTGAGGCGCCTTTTGTCGGCATCCGCAACAATGGTGATGCGCGGCCTGGGATCGTCGCCCAGCAGCTCGGGCCGTGCGATGGACTCATAGCGCAACTTCTCGCAGGCGTCGGCGGCGTTGGAGATCAGTTCGCGCAGGAACACCTCGCGCTCGGAATAGACCGAGTGCACCATCATGTGCAGCAGCCGGGCGACATCGGCCTCGAAGCTTTTGGTTTCCATATCGGGTGTGGTCGTCGTCATGTCGGATTGCCCCTGAATTATCCGCTCTGAATTATCCGGCTCCCAGATGGCGGCACGGGAACGCATTTTCAAGCCTTGAAAGCGATGACCTGCTTTCCATGAAAAAGGCGGGCGAAAATGGATTCGCCCGCCTTCCCCTCATATGTCGAGCTGTTCTTACAGGGCGCGGTCGTCGTCGCCTTCCTTCACGCGGGTCGGCAGGCCGATCTTGCCCAGAAGATTGAGGAACGGGCGCGGCGGCAGTTCCTCCACATTCGCCATCTTCTTCACGTCCCATTCGCCGGAGGCGACCAGAAGTGCGGCTGCAACTGCCGGAACACCGGCGGTGTAGGAAATGCCCTGCGCACCGACTTCCTCGTAGGCTTCCTTATGGTCGGCGACGTTGTAGATGAAGACTTCGCGTTCCTTGCCGTCCTTCACGCCCTTCACCAGATCGCCGATGCAGGTCTTGCCGGTGTAGTCGGGAGCCAGCGAGCCTGGATCAGGCAGCACCGCCTTGACCACTTTGAGCGGCACCACTTCGAGCCCTTCCGCCGTTTTCACCGGCTTCTCGGATAGCAGGCCCAGATTGTTCAGCACGGTGAAGACGTTGATGTAGTGATCGCCGAAGCCCATCCAGAAGCGCACATTCGGCACCTTCAGGATCTGCGAGATCGAATGCACTTCGTCATGGCCGGTCATATAGGCCTTCTGCGTGCCGACGACGGGCAGGTCCCATTCCTTGCCGATCTCGAACATCTTGTTCTCGGTCCACTTGCTGTCCTGCCAGGACCACACGCGGCCGGTGAACTCGCGGAAGTTGATCTCGGGGTCGAAATTGGTCGCGAACCAGCGGCCATGGCTGCCGGCGTTGATGTCGATGATGTCGATCGAATCGATGCGGTCGAAATAGTCGTCATAGGCAAGCTTTGCATAGGCGTTGACCACCCCCGGATCGAAGCCGGCGCCGAGAATGACTGTTACGCCGGCCTTCTCGGCCTCCTCGCGACGCTTCCACTCGTAGTTCGCGTACCATGGTGGCGTCTCGCACACCTTGGCCGGATCTTCGTGGATGGCGGTGTCGATATAGGCAGCACCCGTGTCGATGCAGGCAGACATGACCGACATGTTGAGGAAGGCGGAGCCGACATTGATGACGATCTTCGCGTCGGTCTTTTTGATAAGGGCCTTGGTCGCCTCGACATCGAAAGCGTCGAGCTGGTGCGCCTCGAACACGCCTTCGGCCTTCATGGCCTTCTTTTCCCGGACGGAGTCCACGATGGACTGGCACTTCGCAAGAGTGCGCGAGGCGATATGCAGATCGCCGAGCACATCGTTGTTCTGCGCGCACTTATGCGCCACGACCTGCGCCACGCCGCCGGCGCCGATGATGAGCACGTTTTTATTCATTCCGGGGGATGTTTCCTTATCGCTGGAGGGAAAGTGCAGGCCTTATGAGAGGCTCTGCTCGTAATCCGCGAATCCGAATTCGCGGACGGTCCTGACCGATCCGTCCAGTTCACGGATCGCGATTGCCGGCATGTTGACGCCGTTGAACCAGTTTTTCTTGACCATGGTGTAGCCGGCCGCATCCTGAATGGAGATACGGTCGCCGGGCTTCAGATCTGTCGGGAAATCGAACTCGCCGAATATATCGCCGGCAAGGCACGATTTGCCGCAGACCATATAGCGGTGCGGACCTTCATTCGGCGCCACCTTGGCGGTCTCACGATAGATCAGCAGGTCGAGCATATGCGCTTCGATCGACGAATCCACGATGGCGAGCTGCTTGCCGTTGAACAGCGTGTCGAGAACGCTCACCTCCAGCGTGGTGCTTCTGGTGATAGCGGCCTCGCCCGGCTCCAGATAGACCTGCACCCCGAAGCGTTCGGAAAATGCCCGGAGGCGTTCGCAGAAGGCGTCGAGCGGATAGTTGTCGCCGGTGAAATGAATGCCGCCGCCGAGGCTCACCCATTCGGCCTTTGCGAGCAGCGACCCGAAGTTCTCCTCGATCTGCGACAGCATCTTGTCGAACAGGGAAAAGTCCGAATTCTCGCAATTGTTGTGGATCATGAAGCCGCTGATACGGTCTATGACCTTCTCGACCTCCGCCGCATCCCATTCGCCCAGCCGGCTGAACGGGCGGGCCGGATCGGCGAGATCGAAGGAGGATGACGAAATGCCGGGATTGAGCCGCAGGCCGCGCGCAATGTTGCCGGCGCGATCCCCGAACCGCTCAAGCTGGCCGATGGTGTTGAAGATGATTTTGTCGGCGTGGGAGACGACATCGTCGATCTCGTAATCGGCATAGGCTACGGAATATGCATGCGTTTCGCCGCCGAATTTCTCGCGGCCAAGCCGTACTTCGTAGAGCGAGGAGGAAGTCGTGCCGTCCATGTACTGGCGCATGAAGTCGAACACCGACCAGGTGGCGAAGCATTTCAGCGCCAGCAGGGCTTTTGCCCCAGATTTTTCGCGCACATAGGCGATCTTTTCCATGTTGCGGAGAAGATTTGCCTTGTCGATCAGGTAGTAGGGGGTCTGAAGGGTCATTCGGCCTGCTCGCGAAATTCTCCCGGATAAGGAGATTTCAAACTTCGGATTTCGGGGAAACGCTTTTTGAAACCTTGTCCGCGGCTCCAGGCGGATTGTTTCAGATTCGTTTGAAAGGAAAATGACGACCCGGCGACGCTTGATCATCAGCGTCCGGGCAATGCGCCCGCTTACCTCGCGGGCTCCAGTCTGGGTCTCAGGGTCGTCTTCATGCCGCGGAAGTTAATGGACCCCCCCCTTAAGTTCAAGTGACATCTTCACGACACGGCCCTGCTTGACAAAACGCCAATATGATCCAAGCTATTAAGCATGAGTATTTCGTGGGCCCATATCATGTTTCGGTGTCATCCCTTGATGGGATGCTGACCCGGCTCGGGCCGTCCCCCCGAGTCCGGGGGCATTCCATCTTTGAAATCCAGCGGTGCAGGACAGCACCAGAACCTTCAACCGGAAGGCCCTGAGGCGACACCTTCGGGCTCAACACACCGCCCGTGCGGGCGGCAGAGCGAAGCAGAAAACGCCATGCGCAAACCGAGCATCATCATCAGCAAGGCCGACCACGATCGGCTGACCACCCTTGCCAACGGCCTTCTTGAGAGGAAGCCGGAAATGGCCGACGCCCTGCTCAACGAGCTGGAGCGCGCCAAGGTGGCCGCCTCGGGCAATGCGCTGCAAAACACCGTGCAGATGGGCGCGACCGTCGATTACGAATCAGATGACGGCAACAAGCGCCGCGTCACGCTGGTTTATCCGGCCGATGCCGATATCGCACAGGGCAAGGTCTCGATCCTCACGCCGATCGGCACGGCGCTGCTGGGCCTCAAGGTCGGTCAGTCCATCGACTGGACCGCCAATGACGGCCGCACGCATCGCCTCACCATCACCTCGGTGGAAGACGTCGTCGAAGCTTCGTGAGGCGGATGTGCCGGCGCGCGCTGTCCTGCCTGATCAGCCCGAAATGATTGTTCGCGGCAGCCTTGTTGCCGGCGCTCCACACAGATTTTTCCATCACGCGGGGTGCCTGATCGCAGGCCTCTGACCCCTGATGCGACGGCTCGCATCAGGGGAATGATCCATAAAGCCATAACGGACTGGCGTCGGAACGGCTTACCCGTTCCTGCGGGAGATTTGCCATGGTGACGGAGCCTCATTTCCAACTCACAACAGGGGACCACACGACCCTCCAGGCGATTCTGGAACGGCACAACGGCCCCTATGATGCGTTCATGTCGCTGCTTGAACGCAAGGTGCGCGAAAGCACCATCTATTTCCGCGACGATATCCCGTCGAACGTGGTGACGATCGGCACACGGCTGGTCTATGTGGTTGATCAGACAACCCGTGGTCCACGCGAAATCGTTGCAGGCGAGGCAGAGGAAGGAGCGGGTGTTCTTTCCATCCGCACGCTGCACGGTCTCGCGCTGCTTGGTCTTTCAGTCGGCTCGGCGCTCCGGGTTCCGGCCGAAAACGGCGGTGTCGAACTGGTTCAGGTTCGCGAGATCCTGTCGCAGCCGGAGGCGCAGGCGCGGGCGGCCGGCTCCGTCAGGAAGGTGGTGGCCTTCCGGCCCCGGAGCATGGCCACGCCTGTCGCCTTCGATCCGGATGACGATCCCGGCCCGAGCGCTGCCTGACAAATAAGCTGGGCCCCGCGGGTCAGGCGCTGCACTGTCCGGCGGCCACGGCCTCGATGCGCTCCATGCCGCCGACGCGTTCGGCGAAGCTTTCCCACACCGCCCGTGCCGGAGCTTCCCACGCAGCCTGGTCGGTGACGTCATGAAGGACGGCTCCGCCGTCTTCGGCAACCTTCACCGACGCCTTTTCGTCGGCCGCCATCAGCGTGTTGAAATGGCGCGCGCCCTCGACGGCGGCCTTTTGCAGGACGGAGCGGGTTTCTTCGTCCTGTCCCGACCAGAAGCGGCCGGAGAAGATCACGGCGCCCGCCGCGTGAATGTGGCCGGTCAGCGTGACCTGCGGCACGACCTCGTAAAGGCGAAAGCCGGCATAGGCGGACAAGGTCAGGTCCATGGCGTCGACATGGCCCGTGGACAGCGCGTTGTAGGTTTCGGTGATCGGCAGCGCGATCGGATGCGCGCCGAAACTTTCCCACAATTGCGCATGCAGCGGGCTCTGGATGACCCGGATGCGCTTGCCCTTCACATCTTCCGGTGACAGCAGGGGCTCGCGCGCCAGCAGATGGCGTGCGCCGTAATTGATGAAGGCGGGCGCGACGATGCCTTCCTTTTCCAGCCTCTCGCCAAGGTCATCTCCACACGCGCCCTCCAGCGCGGCTTCGAGATGAGCGGCATCGCGGAAGAGGAACGGCAGGTCGAAAAGCTGCGTTTCCGGCACCCATGTAGACAAGTTGGAGAGCGTCGACAGGCTGGCCTGAATGGAGCCGAGGCGGATGCCTTCCGCAACCTCCTTCTCGCCGCCGAGTGCTGCGTTCGGCACGATGTTGAAGGCGAAGCGCCCCGGCAATTCGCGCTCCACCGTCTCGGCTATGTGCCTCCACACCAGCGTTTCGGGTTTGTCGTCGCCCAGCAGCGAGGCGGCGACGACGGGCGTTGCGGCGTGGGAACGCCTCAGCGTCGGCATGGCAAGCGGCATTGCGGCAAGTCCGGTAAGGAAGGTGCGGCGATTGGTTTGCATGGTTCTGGTCCTTGATCAGGGGCTAAGGAAAGCGGCGTGGGCGGCGATGCCCATGCTGATGCACAGCAGCGCCAGGAGCAGCGCGGCGAGATAGGGCCGGGTGGCGGAGAACAGGCGGGTCGCCGGCACGCCGGTGGCGGCACTTGTGACCTGCACCAGTATGCCGACCGGCGGCGTCAGCCCGCCGATCATCAGGTTGACGACCACAACGACGCCGAATGCGACCGGATCGATTCCGACCGCGGCAGCGACAGGCAGCAGGATCGGCGAGAACAGCAATATGGCGGCGCCGATGTCGAGCACGAGGCCGACGCCGAGCAGGATGAGATTGGCGGCGATCATGACCATGAACGGATTTTCGCCGAAGGACCGGGCAAGGCCGGTAGCCCATGGGCCGATGCCGTCTATGGCCAGCAGGAAGGCGAGCGGGGTGGCGGCCCCGATCAGCATGGTGATGGCGGCGGTTTCGACGCCTGCTTGTTGAAGGGCAGGGAAGATGCCAGCGCGGCTGTGCCGGCCGCACAGGGCCAGCACCAGTGTATAGGCGGCCGCCAGCGCCGCCGCCTCGGTGGGGCTGACAATGCCGAAACGGATGCCGGCAACCACGATCAGCCCCAGCCCGAAAACCGGTACGGCCCGCAACGCCAGCCGCGCGCGCGAAGCTTGCGGTTCGCTGGCAGTGGGGACCGCGATGACGGCCCTGAAATGGATGGCCACGGCCAGCGCCGCCGCCAGCGCAAGCCCGGCGAAAAGGCCCCCTGTCAGCAGGGGGCCGACCGGCAGGTTGGTGGCCGCGGCCAGGATCAGGAATGCGATGGAGGGCGGGATGATGTTGTCGAGAACGGCGGTTGAGGCGATGATCGCACCGGCGCGTTCGGGCGTATAGCCGGCTGCGGTCAGCGGTTTCATGAAGGTCTTGGAACTGAACGCCGCATTGGCGATGGAGGACCCGGATACGCCGGAGAACAGCACGCTGGTGAGAAGCACGGTCTGGCCAAGCCCGGCGCGGCGCCTGCCGACCATGGCGGCGGCGAAGCGCACCAGATCGCCGGCAGCGCCCGAGATGGTCAGCAAGCCGCCGGCCAGCAGGAAGAAGGGAATGGCGAGCAGCAGATAGCGGCCGATGCCGCCAAGCAACGACAGGGCCAGAGCCGGTTCGACCAGCATGCTGCCGAAGGCGAGCGCGGCATAGCCGGCGAGCACGAAGGCATGGACAAGCGGCGCGCCGACAAGGATGCCGATGCCGATCACCATGAGGGCTGCAAGGCTGGGCGAAAGCAGGGATGAGGACAGCCCGGCGGCAATCGGCACGAGCATCAGCGCCGCAACCGTGCCGGCGGCAAGCAGAAGCCCCATGCGCCGCGCGCCGGCCAGAACCAGCATCCGCATCGCGATACCGGCAGCACCGGCAAGCCCCAGCGCTGCCGGGCGCATCCATTCGCCCAGCCCGAGCAGGGCGGAATGCCCGCCCACGTCCAGAGCGGCTTTCGTTCCGGCAATGGTCAGCACGCCGCAGGCGGCAAGGGTAAAGGCTTCCGCAAGTGTTTCGCGCAAGGCGGCCCATCTGCTTTTGCGGCCATGGGCGAAAAGCTCGATGCGCATCGCCAGCGCGCCATCGGCGATCATCGGAAAGCCCAGGCAGGCGAGAAGCAGCAGCAGCCACACCATGGCTTCCTCGATGCCGAGAAAGCCCGAACCCAGCAGATAGCGCTGCAGGGTCGTTGCCGTCACCGCCGCCAGCATCAGGGCAAGCACCACGCCGCAGGCGCGCGCCAGCGCGCGCTGCAAAACGGCTGCCCAATGGCCGGCGCGGGTCATCCTATCTCCACCAGCGATAGAAATGATGTACCGGGCCGCTGCCCTTGCCGATGGCGAGGCCCGCCCCGGCCTGCAGGGCTTGGTGCAGGTAATCCCTTGCCTGCGCGACGGCTTCGGCAAGCGGCAGGCCGCGCGCCAGCCCGGCGGCGATTGCCGCCGAGAGCGTGCAGCCGGTGCCGTGCGTGTTGGGCGTATCGATGCGCGGGCGCGAAAGCCGGGTCAGGGAGGAGCCGTCGAGCAAAAGGTCGGTGCTTTCCGGTCCCGTGCCGTGCCCGCCCTTGATCAGGACAGTGCTTGCTCCTGTCTTCAGCAGGATCTCCGCCTGCGCGATCATCTGCGCCTCGTCTTCCGCCACGGGCCTGCCGCTGAGCAGGGCAGCCTCGGGCAGGTTGGGCGTGACGATGATGGCCTGCGGCAGCAACTCGCTGAGCAGCGCCTCGATGGCGTCGGCCTGAAACAGACGGTCGCCGGAAGTGGCGACCATCACCGGATCGAGCACTGGCCGCACCTTGTGGCGGCGCAGGGCGCTGGCGATGGCCATGATCGTATCGATGCGCGAGACCATGCCGATCTTGGCGGCGCCGATCTCCATGTCCTCGTAGAGCGCGTCGATCTGGCCGGCGACGATGCCCGGGCTGATGTCCTCGACGTCGCGCACGCCTTGCGTGTTCTGCACGGTGATCGCGGTGATGGCGCTGGTGCCGAAGACGCCGAGCGCCGAGAAGGTTTTGAGGTCGGCCTGTATGCCGGCCCCGCCGCCGCTGTCCGAGCCGGCAATGGTGAGTGCGATGGCTGTCATGGCCGACCTCCGGCATTGTCTCCGGCGCTGTCCACGGCCGCCCGCAGTTCGCGGGTGGCGGCGGCAATGTCAGCGGCGCGGAAAATGGCCGAGATCACCGCCACGCCCGATGCGCCTGCCCGCACCACTTCGCCGGCGCGTGCCGTGTCGATGCCGGCAATCGCGCCGACCGGCAGTTCGGGTTTCGCTGCGCGGATGCGTGCGCGCAGGGCACGAAATCCTTCGAGCCCGACCGGCGCATCCGGGTTCTTCTTGGAAAGCGTCTCGAACACGCCGCCGATGCAGGCATAGTCGATGGGAGCGGCGATGGCCGCATCGGCATCCGCCTCGTTCTTCACGGTGAGGCCGATGATGGCATCGGGGCCGAGCAGGCGGCGCGCGGTTTCGGACGGCATGTCGTCGCGGCCGATGTGGATGCCGCCCGCACCCGCCGCAAGGGCGACGTCCACACGGTCGTTCACCACCAGCGGCACACCGGTTCCGGAAAGCGCTGCACGGATCGCTTCCGCCTCTGCAATCATCTCCCGCGTCGAGGCTTCCTTGTCGCGGTACTGGATGATGGTGGCGCCATTGCGCGCGGCGATGCCGGCCATTTCAGCCAGATTGCCGAGCGGGCGCAGCGCGCCGTCGATGATGGCGTTCAGCCTGTAGTCAACCCTGTTCATGATCTGCCTTTGCAAATGAAAGAATGTGAGCGCCTTCGAGATTGGCCAGCGCGTCGAGAAGGGCAGGCTCGAAGCTGCCCGGCCCGGCAGCCGCCGTGCCCGCCATCTCGGCTGCCACACCGAAGGCAAGCATGGCCGCGCATGCGGCCAGATAGGGATCGGGCTCGATGGCGAGGAAGGCGGCGATGACGGCACCGGAAAGGCAGCCGGTTCCTGTCACCAATGCAGTCAGCGGATGGCCGTTGACCACCGAGAACGCCGAACCATTGTACGCGATGCGGTCCTGTCTGCCGGTTCGTACCGCCACCACTCCGGCCGGCACGGAAAGCAAGTCGAATTCGGCCGCATTGGCGCGCAGCACTGCGGGGCCACGCGTTAGCAGGTCCTGCGCGAAGGCGGCGCGCGGCGGCGAGTAGTCGCAATGGGAGGGGTCGAGCGTCCATGGCCGGCCCTGCTTCGCGGCAACATCCACCGCGATGCCGATGGCCTCGCGGCACTGAGCATCCAGCGTGCCGAGATTGACCAGCAGCGCGTCCGCCTTGGCAACAAAATGGCCCACCTCCTCGGGCGAGGAGGTCATGGAGGGAATCGCGCCCAGTGCCGAGAGCCCGTCTGCGACGAATTTGGGAACCACGCCGTTCATGAGGCAATGAACGCGCGGGCGGCGCCGGCGCACCCCATCCAGCAGGCCGGCCGCGTGTTGGATCGCGCTCATTGCAGTTCCACCGCGATGTCTTCGACCGCAGGGGCCTTCTTGATCAGCCCGCTTTCCTCAAGGAATGCCCCGAAGCGGGCATAGCGCGCGCGGTCGAGGGCCGAGGGCCGCTTGGCGAAGCGCGGCAGCGTGTCGTGCCACGCGGCCTTGTTCAGCTCGTCATCGAGATCCGGATAAGCCTTTATGAACAGCTCCCACCCCTGCTGCGGGTGATTGGTGAGGTGGATCGCGCCTTTCTCCACCGCGGTAAGGAAGCGCCTGAGGCGGTCGTCGCCGGCCAGTTCCGGGCGGGTGATGAATACCAGCTCATCATAGACCGGAATGCCGTGTTCCTCGGGGAAGAAAGCGCGGCCTTCATGGCCTTCGAGCTTCATCTGGGTCAGCTCGAAATTGCGGTAGCCGCCGATTGTGGCATCCACCTGCCCGCTGATCAGCGACGGCGACAGGGCGAAGTTGACATTGACCAGCTCGATCTTGTCCTTGTCGACGCCGGCGCTTCCCAGCATCCGGGAAATTATGGCGTCCTCGAAGCCGGAAACCGAGTAGCCGATCTTCTTGCCTTCGAGGTCCTTCAATTCCCTGATCGGTCCGTCGGCCAGAACCGTGAGCGTGTTGAGCGGGGTCTCGACCAGCGTGCCGAAGCGCACCAGCGAAACGCCGGCATCATGGTCGAGATAGAGGTTCGGCTGATAGTGGATGCCGATCTCGGCCTTGCCGGAGGCCACCGCGCGCGGCACGATCGAGGGATCGGCAGGCGGCACCAGCTCCACCTCAAGTCCCGCTTCCTCGAACAGGCCGAGCTCCTTTGCCACCACCAGCGGCGCGTGGTCCGGATTGACGAACCATTCCAGCATCACGGTGAGCTTGTCGGCGGCATGGGCGGCACCGGCCGTGGCGACGGAAAGCAGAAGCGCGAGCGCGCAGGATCGGATCATGAGGACTTCCTTTGCTGATGATGGGGAGAGAATTCGCCTTCGCGTGCCCATGGCGTGAGAAGGGGAGCGAGGGCATCGACAGCCCGCCGCAACGTCAGGGTGAGAACGGCGATGACGGCCATGGCCGCGAACATGGTGTCTGTCTGCATGCGGGCATTGGCCTGAACCATGACGAAGCCGAGCCCTGCTGATGCGCCCACCCATTCACCGATCACTGCTCCCAGCGGAGCAAGGGGAGCGGCGACCCGCAACCCGGAGACGAGAGCCGGGATGGCCAGCGGCACGCGCAGCAGAAACAGCGTTTGGCGGTGGCTGGCGGGGGTGAGGGCGGCGGCATCAACGATTTCCGCCGGCGTGCGCCGCAGCCCGTCCGCAAAGGCGGAGGCCACGGGAAAGAAGATGATGAGCGCCGTCATCACCACCTTGGAGGTCATGCCGAAGCCGAACCACAGCACCAGCAGCGGCGCGATGACGAAAACCGGAAAGGCTTGCAGAACCAACACCACGGGCCAGACCGCGCGCCCAAGGCGCGGAAAGCTGGCGATGGCAAGCGCAGTCGCCACGCCTGCGAGCGTACCGGCGACAAACCCGGCGGCGATCTCGGCCAGCGTCACCAGCATGTTGTCGAAAAAATAGAGCGGCTGTCGCTGGAAGGCGGCGGCGACGTCCAGCGGCGCGGGCAATATGTACCGCGGCGGGGCAAAGGCCATGACGATGGCCTGCCATGAGGCCACCAGCACCAGCATGGTGCGCAATGCTGCCAGAACAGCCGGCATGTCGCGATTCCCTAGAAGCGGAATCGTGTCGGCGGGCGGAATTCGTATCGATGCTGCATGGCGATCTCCCGACTTGTCATCATGGAGATCCAGGTGTGCGAAGAATTGGCAGGATTGCCCGAAGGCCCTTTTTCCGTTCCTACGCCGGCATAACCCGGATCAGGTTCAAGGGTCCGGCTCACTGCCATCTCAGCGCCGTACGGCGCCCCCCTCGGAATGAAGCCATCTATGTTTCAAGCGCCCGGTTCTGTCAAGCGACGTCGCCGCTGACCAGCGAATGGAAGGAGGCTGTCATCAGCCCGACCGCGAGCTGTCATGGTGCTGTAACGTGCGGGTCCTAGCTAGCGGGTCTCTTTTTTGAGTTTACGGAGAACCCGATCATGCGAAGCCTACTCGCCATTCTGACCGCAACAACCATACTGGTTCCGGCCGTTGCCGGCGCCGCCACGGTCTACCCGCTCGACAGGGCGACGATTCTCACCGCTTCGCCCTTCGACGTGAAAGTCGAGTTCGATGGTGTTGTCGCGGGTTCCGATGTCACCGTCACCATCAACGGCAAGCCGGCTGCGGAAGTTCTTGGCAAGGAAGCCACCTTCATCGAGAAGGAAGATGGCGTCGAGGCTTCGGCCGTGCGTCTGGAAGGCGTGACGATCGCCGAGCCCGGCACCTACACCGTCGTCGCCAAGGCGGGAGATGACGAGAAGACCGTGACCTGGGAAGTTTACGGTACCTCTGCCGAGCCCAAGGCCAAGAACGTCATCTTCCTGATCGCCGACGGTCTGTCGGTCGCGCACCGCACCGCCGCGCGCATCATGTCCAAAGGCATGACCGAGGGCAAGGCCAACGGCCGCCTCAACATGGACGATCTTGATCGCATGGCCTTCATTGGTACCTCGTCGACCGAATCGGTCGCCACCGACAGCGCCAACACCATGTCGGCCTACATGACCGGCCACAAGAGCGCCGTGAACGCGCTTGGCGTCTACGCCGATCGCACCGCCGATCCGTTCGATGACCCGAAGGTCGAGACGCTGGTGGAGGCGCTGCGCCGCCAGACTTCCAAGTCGGTCGGAATCGTCACAACCTCCGAGCTCCAGGACGCGACGCCGGCAGCACTCTTCGCCCACACCCGCCGCCGCGCTGAAAAGGCCGCCATCAACACGCAGATCTTCGATCTGAAGCCCGAGGTCATCCTCGGCGGTGGTTCGGCCTACTTCCTGCCGCAGTCCGTTGCCGGCTCGAAGCGCAAGGACGACACCGATCACATCGAAGGCTTCAAGGAAGCCGGCTACACGCTGGCAACCACCAAGGGCGAGCTTGAGGCCGCCGCCGGCTCCAACACCGGCAAGGTGCTGGGCCTCTTCCACACCGGCAACATGGACACCACCCTCGACCGCGAATTCCTGAAGAAGGGCACGGTCGAGAAGTTCCCCGAGCAGCCAGGCCTGGTTGACATGACCAAGGCGGCAATCGACCAGCTTTCTAAGAACGCCGAAGGTTTCGTGCTGATCGTCGAGGCGGCCAATGTCGACAAGATGTCCCACCCGCTCGACTGGGACCGCGCGGTCGTCGACACCATCGAGTTCGACAAGGCGATCGGCGTTGCCCGCGAATTCGCCGAGAAGAACCCCGATACGCTTATCGTCGTCACCGGCGACCACACCCACGGCGTTTCCATCATCGGCACGGTCGACGACGAGAAGCCGGGCGACCAGATGCGCGAGAAGGTCGGCACCTATGCCGAGGCCGGTTTCCCGAACTACGTCGATTCCAACGGCGACGGCTATCCCGACAGCGTCGATGTCTCGCGCCGCCTGTTCCTGGCCGCCAACAACGGCCCGGACCACTACGAAACCTTCCGTCCGAAGCTCGACGGTCCGTTCGTTCCGGCCATTCAGGACGAGAACAAGAAGTACATCGCCAACGAAGCCTACAAGGATGTTCCCGGCGCGGTGTTCGTGGAAGGCAACATTCCGCGTGACGGCGACACCGGCGTGCACGCCGTTGACGACGTGGTGCTGCAGGCCACCGGCCCCGGCTCCGAGAACTTCAAAGGCTACATGGAGCAGAGCGACGTCTACCGCGTTCTGGCCGACGTTCTGGCCCTTGGAGCCGCACAGAAGAAGTAATTGCGGAAACAACAGAGAGCAGGCCCGGATCGTCTCCGGGCCTGCACCCGTTCAGTCAAGGAGGCTGCGATGATCTACACCGCCCCGGATCGCCGGCAGGCGCTCGCCATGATCGGTGCCGCCGCGCTCTGCCTTTCGGCAAGGCCGGCCCGTTCGGCACCGAGCCCGATTTCCTTCAATGAACTCTATGGCAAGGTCAGCGTGCTGGGCCTGACCTTTTCCGACAAAGTGAAGGCTCTGGAAGGCAAGCCGGTCGCCATGCGCGGCTTCATGGCGCCGCCCCTGAAGGCGGAAGCCAATTTCTTCGTGCTCACCGAAATTCCCATGGCGCTGTGTCCGTTTTGCTCGTCCGATGCGGACTGGCCGGACGACATCATCGTCGTCTATCTGGACCGGGCGCAGACCTTCGAGCAGGCAAATGCCACCATCGAGGTCTCCGGCAAGCTCGAAGTCGGCTCGTGGACCGATCCGGATACGGGTTTCGTCAGCCTGCTGCGCATCGTCAACGCCGATTTCCGAAGGGTTTAGAGTGATGCAGGCTCTGTCAATCGAAGGGCTTCAGGTCCGTTATCCGGGACTTCCCGTGCCAGCGCTCGATTTGGCCGGGTTGCGGCTGGAAGCCGGGGAAATGGTTGCTCTGGCGGGGCCTTCGGGGTCGGGCAAGACCACCTTCATCAACATCGTGACGGGCATGGAGCGGGCAGGAGCCGGCCGCGTGGTCTGGAACGACGAGGATATAGCCGCGCTGCCGGAAGGCGGGCGCGATCGCTGGCGGGCCCGCAATGTCGGCCTCGTCATGCAGGATTTCCATCTGTTCCCCGGCCTTTCGGCCGAGGCCAATGTGCTCTTGCCGCAGCGCCTGTCGCACCTGCGCCTGCCAGACGGAATGCAGGCGCGGGCCCGCGACCTGCTGGCGCGGGTCGGTATCCAGCGCCCCGATCAGTTCGTCGGCACGATGTCGCGCGGCCAGATGCAGCGCGTGGCTGTGGCGCGCGCTCTGGTCGGCCGTCCGGGCGTGATCGTGGCGGATGAGCCGACCGCGAGCCTCGACGCGGAAGCCGGCGCATCCGTCGCCAGCCTGCTGGTCGATTTGGCCGAAGAGGCGGGCTCCACGCTGATCGTGGCGAGCCATGACGAGCGGCTGATCGGCCGCATGAGCCGCACGCTGCGGCTCGAAAACGGCCGTCTGGCTGCATGAGGATCTGATACCGGATGTTTCATTTCATTCTTGCCGACCTGCGCCGCAACTGGATCGGTGCGCTCATTCTCGCCTTGCTGATCGCGCTGGCGACGGCGCTCGGCGTGTCCGTTACCTTGCAGGAGCGCGCATTGCGGCTTGGCAGTGCCCGCGCCGCCGCGGCCTTCGATCTGGTCGTCGGCGCGGCCGGTTCGGAAACCCAGCTTATCCTGTCGTCCATCTTTCTCCAGCCAGCACCGCTGCAACTGCTGCCGCCGGCGACATTGTCGGCCCTGCGCGCCGATCCGCGCGTTGAAAACGCCATCCCGGTGGGTTTCGGCGACTTTGTGGGCGGCTATCCCATCGTCGGCACCACCGGCGATGCCGTTGCCATGCTGGGCGGACTGGCCGGGGGCGAGGGCTTCAGCCATCTGGGCGACGCCATCGTCGGCTCCCAGGTGACGCGGGATATAGGCGACAGCTTCCACCCCTTCCATGGCAGCGTGGGTGAGGCGGGCGAGGTGCATGCGCATGTGGAATACCGCGTCGTCGGCCGCATGGCGCCAACCGGCACGCCGTGGGACCGGGCCATACTGGTGCCGATCCAGTCCGTGTGGGCCGCACATGCCGACCACGATCACGAGGCGGAGACGGCAGGGCTGGCCGCCGTAGCTCACGTTCCGCACGATCACGGGCACGACCACGGGCCGGGCTTCGCGGGCGATCCGGTTGACGAGGCCGCGTTGCTGAGCGCCGACAATCCGGGCGTGCCCGCCATTCTGGTCAAGCCGAAGAGCATTGCCGATGCCTACAATCTGCGCCAGCAATACCGCACCGAAACGACGCTCGCCGTCTTTCCCGGTGAGGTGCTGACCCGGCTTTACGGAACGCTCGGCGATGCCCGCCGCGTGCTCGGCTTCGTGGCCATGGGCGCGCAGGGGCTTGTCGGTGCCGCCATTCTCATGGTGGTGGCGGTTCACGTTCTCCAGCGCCGGCGCCAGATCGGCGCCTTGCGGGCCTTCGGCGCGCCGCGGCCTGTGGTGATGGGTATGGTCTGGCTGGAGGTCTTCATGCTCGTCGCGGCAGGCGTCATTGCCGGCTTCGCGATCGGCTATGCAATCGTGCGGGCAATCTCCTCGCATCTGGCCAAAAGCAGCGGTGTCGCCATGCCGGTCGAATTCCAGACGGCTGATCTGTGGACGCTGGCCGGCCTGTTGCTTGCCTGTGCGATTGCAACTTTGCTGCCCGCGCTGATCGCCTATCGCCAGAGCCCGGCGCAGGCATTGCGCGCCTAGCAAGAGTATTGCCAGTAAAGCAAATCACGATATAAACATTTCTTTATGTGATATTGACATCGTTTGTCGAAACGCCGAGATTGAAGGCGTCGTGGTTCTTCGGGGCGGACTTTTGCCCCGAAGCTAAGAGGGAAGCCGGTGCCTTCCATGGGAAAGCCGGCGCTGCCCCCGCAACTGTAGACGGATAGCCTTGCGTCCATTCAGGTCACTGGGGTGAAAGCCCTGGGAAGACGGACGCAGGCGATGACCCGTGAGCCAGGAGACCTGCCATGACGAAAACACGTCCACGGGCGGGGTGTCCCGGAGGCCATGATATGCCCGTATCGTGCGGGTGTTGACGGCTGCCTTGCGCATCCGCCCCAACCATCGGGGTTTATGGAATGGCCAAATCGAAAGTTTCCGTCGCAACGCTCGGCGTGCCGCGCATCGGCCGCCGCCGCGAACTGAAGTTCGCACTTGAAAACTACTGGTCGGGCAAGGACAGCGCCGAGGCGCTGCTCGAGACGGCCAGACGTCTGCGCGCAGACAACTGGCGCCTTCAGGCCGAAAAGGGCGTCACGCGCATTCCGTCCAATGATTTCTCGCTCTACGACCATGTGCTCGACACGGCCGTCATGGTCGGCGCGATCCCTCAGCGCTATGGCTGGACCGGCGGCGAGGTGCCGCTCGACACCTATTTCGCCATGGCGCGCGGCAGTGAGGGGGATGCCGGCTGCGGTCATCCCGGCCATGTCCATTCCACCTCGGCGCTGGAGATGACCAAGTGGTTCGACACCAACTATCATTACATGGTGCCCGAGCTGGCGCCTGATCAGGAATTCGTGCTGGCCACCACCAAGCCGGTCGATCATTTTCTTGAGGCAAAGGCGCTCGGCATCCACACGCGCCCGGTCGTGCTCGGGCCGGTGACCTTCCTCCGGCTTGCCAAGTCCGGCGGCGAGGAGTTCGATCTGCTCTCGCTGCTGCCCAAGCTTCTGCCGGTCTATACCGACCTGCTGAACCGCCTGCACGCGGCCGGCGCGGACTGGGTGCAGATCGATGAGCCCTGTCTGGTTCTCGATCTCGAAGCCGGCGAACGCGCCGCCCTCGAAACCGCCTACAATCATTTCGCCACGGAGGTCCCCGCGCTCAGCCTGATGCTCGCCACCTATTTCGGCGCGCTTGGCGACAATCGCGACCTCGCCGCTTCGCTTCCCGTGTCGGGACTTCATGTCGATCTGGCCCGCGCGCCGGAGCAGATTGAGGCCGTTGCGGCAAAACTGTCCTCCAACACAGTGCTGTCACTCGGGGTGATCGATGGCCGCAATGTCTGGCGAGCCGATCTCAATGCCATACTGGACTATCTGAAGCCGGTGGTGGAGGCGCGTCCGCTCGATCGTATCGAGATCGCGTCATCCTGCTCGCTGCTGCATGTTCCGGTCGATCTGGAGCTTGAAACGGCGCTCGACGCGGAGCTGAAATCCTGGCTCGCCTTCGCCACGCAGAAGCTCGACGAACTGGTCGTGCTGGGGCATGCGGTGTCGGAGGGCCGCGCCGGGGTTGCGGATGCCCTGCAGGCATCGGCCGACGCCATTACCTCGCGCCGTAAATCTCCGCGCGTGCACGACAGGAAGGTGGGCGACAGGCTTGCTGCCGTCACCGGGGCCATGGAACGCCGCAAGAGCACGTTCGCCGAACGGCGTGAAAAGCAGTCCGGCAAGCTCGATCTGCCGAAATTCCCCACCACCACCATCGGCTCGTTTCCGCAGACGGCCGAGGTGCGCAAGGCACGCGCCGCCCACGTCAGGGGCGAACTGAGTGCTGCCGACTACGAAGCCTTCCTGCGCAGGGAGACGGAAACCGCGATCCGCTGGCAGGAGGAGATCGGTCTCGACGTGCTGGTCCATGGCGAGTTCGAGCGCAACGACATGGTGCAGTATTTCGGCGAGCAGCTTGCCGGTTTCGCCTTCACGCAGGCCGGCTGGGTGCAGAGCTACGGCTCCCGCTATGTCCGTCCGCCCATCATCTACGGCGATGTCTCGCGCCCCGAACCGATGACGGTGCGCTGGTGGCAATATGCGCAGTCGCTGACCGACAGGCCGGTCAAGGGCATGCTCACCGGCCCGGTGACCATTCTCAACTGGTCGTTCGTGCGCGACGACATTCCGCGCTCGCAAAGCTGCCGCCAGATCGCTCTGGCGATCCGCGACGAGGTGGTCGACCTTGAAAAGGCAGGCGCGGTCATGATCCAGATCGACGAGGCAGCGCTGCGCGAAGGCCTGCCGCTGCGCAGGGCGGACTGGAAGACCTATCTCGACTGGGCGGTCGGCAGCTTCCGGCTGGCATCGACGGGCGTGGAGGATGCGACCCAGATCCACACCCATATGTGCTACTCGGAGTTCAACGACATCATCGATGCTATCGCGGCGATGGATGCCGACGTGATCTCCATCGAGACCTCGCGCTCGCGCATGGAGCTGCTCGATGCCTTCCGCAATTACAAATATCCGAACGAGATCGGGCCGGGCGTGTATGACATTCACTCCCCGCGCGTTCCGCATACGGGAGAGATGACGGACCTGCTCAAACTGGCGCGCAAGCGCCTGTCCGACAGCCAGATCTGGATCAACCCCGACTGCGGCCTCAAGACCCGCAAATGGGAAGAGGTGAAGCCGGCGCTGGTCAACATGGTGGCGGCGGCGCGCGAATTGCGGGCGCTGGCAAGCTGATGAGATCGTCGTGCGTTCACTCGGACGCACAAAGGACGATCTGAATTATCGATGCTGTGGAGGCCCGCCGCCGGACTTGCCGGCTGCGGGCGCGTATTCTCAGACCCGGCCCACTGTCATCGGGCCGGCTACTTCAGAGTTGTCAGGCTTCGATTTCCAGCTCGCCCAGCGGCCTTGAACAACAGGCGAGGATATAGCCTTCGGCGATTTCGTCATCGAGGATGCCACCATTGTGGTTCATCTCAACCTGGCCGGAAATCTTCCTCACCTTGCAGGTGCCGCACAGACCGAACTCGCAGGCGGCTGAAATGCGCACGCCGCTGGCGCGTGCCGCCTGCAGGACGGTCTGGCCGGGCAGGCATTCGCCGTCTACCTCCGACAGGCTGAAGTGCACCGGCACAACCTCCTGAACCGGGGCCGCCTGCTCGGCGGCTTCCGTCTGCGCCTCGGCGAAAGGCGGGGATACGGGCTCCACCGGCGGCGCGCCGAAGCTTTCCTGATGATAGAAGGCCATGTCGAAACCGGCCTGCTGCAGCATGTCGCGCACGGCACGCATATAGGGTTCCGGCCCGCAGCAGAATATCTCGCGCTCATGGAAGTCGGGTGCGAGCAGTGGCAGGCGCACCGCATCCACGCGTCCCATATGGCCGGACCAGCCTTCGCGCGGAGAGCGCTCCTCCACGATGAAGGCCAGCGACAGGCCGGGCATCCGCGAATTCAGCAGTTCCAGCTCCTTGCGGAAGATGATGTCTTCCGGCCGCCTGGCGCAGTTGACGAAGGTGACGTCGGTGCCCGGCGCGCAGTCGCTGAACCAGCGCAGCATCGACATCATCGGCGTGATGCCCGATCCCGCCGACAGGAACAGATATTTGGCGCCCGGATGGGTGTGATGCGAAAAATCGCCGCCCGGCCCATAGGCCTTGAGGCGCGCGCCGACGCCAAGATTGTCGAACATCCAGCGCGTGCCGATGCTGTCCGCCTGGGCCTTGACCGTGACCGAGATGGAAAACGGCCGCGACGGCGACGACGACAGCGTGTAGGTGCGCATGATCGGCTCGTCGGATACCGGCAGTTCGAGGGTGATGAACTGACCCGGCATGTAGCGGAACCATGTCTGCGCATCCGAGCGGAAGGTGAAGGTCTTCACCTCCGGCGCCTCGTCCGTGATGCCGATCACCTCCAGAACCTGAAGGCGATCGTTCCACGGCGCCATCTCATCGAGATGGCGGTAGAGGCCGGGATCGGTCATGACGTTCACCGTCTCCTCCTTCGTCAGGCGACGTTCTTCAGGCGCGTTTTTCCGTCACCTGCCAGCCTCGGTTCGAGGAAATCCGCATACCACTGCACGAACTGGATGGTCCCGCCCTCATGAAGTTCCGAATAGGGGCCGGGCTCATAGGAGGGCGAGCGGATGCCGAAGGCGTTTTCCTCGACGATGCGGCGGTCCTGCTCGTTGGTTTCCATCCAGACATGGGCGAGTTCATGCGGGTCGTAATCGACGCCTTCGACCGCATCCTTGTGCACCAGCCATTTGGTGGTGAGCATGGTTTCCTCCGGCCCGAGTGGAAGCACGCGGAAGGTCACGGCATGGTCGATCAGGACATGGTTCCACGTTGTGGGGTAGTGATAGAGCATCAGGCTGCCGATGCGGTCGGCATTGACCTGATCCGACAGATTGCGCTTCACCGCGGCCTTGCCGTTCATCGTGTAGCTGACGGAATCGCGCAGGAGCGGCGTGCGCGTGGCGCGATACTGGCCGTCCGGGCTGATGCGGAAATGGGACGGCAGACCGGCGGCTTCGCACTTGGCCCAGTGGGCTATCATCTCGGGATCGCTCTCGACATCGTTGACGCCGGTGACATTCGGAGCCTCCGGAAAGGTCTTGCAGAGCTCCGGATGGTTGCTGGCGCAGTGATAGCACTCGCGGTTGTTTTCCCAGACCAGCTTCCAGTTGCCTTTCTCCACCGTCGTCGTCTCGAAAGCGACCTTGGCTTCGGTGAGGCGGTGCGGATTGAAATAGGGGGCCATCATGGCGCGGAATGGCGCGAAATCGGCCGGCTGGTCGGCCAGGCAGATGAAGATGTAGCCCCCGGTCGCCTCGCAGGCGACAGGCTTCAGCGAATAGGAGCTGGGGTCGAAATCATCGGCCATCTGGCGCGCGAACAGAAGCTTGCCGTCGAGATCATAGGTCCACTGGTGGTAGGGGCAAACCAGACGCGCCTGCGTGCCTTTCGCCGTGGTGCAGACACGGCTGCCGCGATGGCGGCAGGAGTTGTGGAACGCCTGGATTTTCCCCTCGCGATCGCGCACGATCACCACCGGATAGTCGCCGATCTGCACGGTAAAGAAGCTGCCAGGCTTTGGCAGCTCGCAATCATGGCCGATGAACAGCCAGTCGCGATACCAGATCAGCTCCAGATCCAGCTTGTAGAAATCGGGGTCGGTGTAGAAGGGCTGCTCCAGCGCATGACCCGGCTTGCGGGTGCGGATGAGCTCAAGCATTCTCGTACGGGCGTCCATGTCCTGTCCTCGCCAAAGGACTGAACTTGGTGGTGATTTGGGAATGAACGGCCCCGCGAGGGGTCACCCGCCATTCGCTCCCTGACCGCCCACCGCGATCAGTCGAAACCACTGTGCCGGGGCGCGTGCCTGTTTCGGACGAAGGCGGAAACAGGCAGATGCCTTGGGCTACAGCGATCTAAACATCATTCGCAGGTGCGGGGGACATGTGAAAACGACATCGCCTCGTCGCAGGACGACAGGCGATGTCGCGTGATTACGCCGTCGTTCGGGCTTAATCCCAGGCGAGCGCGCCGCCGTTCTGATATTCGATGACGCGGGTCTCGAAGAAGTTCTTTTCCTTCTTCAGATCCATCGCCTCGCTCATCCACGGGAACGGATTTTCGGTTTCCGCGAACACCGGGGCAAGGCCGATCTGGGCGCAGCGGCGGTTGGCGATGAAGTGCATGTACTGCTCGCACAGCGCCGCATTGAGGCCGAGGAAGCCGCGCGGCATCGTATCGCGGCCATAGGCGGCTTCCAGTTCGGCGGCGTCCGAAATCATGCCGCGCACCTCATCCTGGAACTCCTTCGTCCACAGATGCGGGTTTTCCAGCTTGATCTGGTTGATGACGTCGATGCCGAAGTTCAGATGGATCGATTCGTCGCGCAGGATGTACTGATACTGCTCGGCGATGCCCACCATCTTGTTGCGGCGGCCAAGCGACAGGATCTGCGCGAAGCCGGTGTAGAACCACATGCCCTCGAAGATGACGTAGAAGGCGACGAGATCGCGCAGGAACGACTGGTCGGCTTCCGGCGTGCCGGTCTTGAAGTCGGGGTTGTCGAGGTTCTGGGTGTGCTTGAGCGCCCACGCCGCCTTGTCGGTGATCGACGGCACCTCGCGGTACATGTTGAACAGCTCGCCCTCGTCGAGCGCGAGGCTTTCCACTATGTACTGGAAGGTGTGGGTGTGGATCGCCTCCTCGAAGGCCTGACGCAGCAGATACTGGCGGCATTCGGGGTTGGTGAGGTGACGGTAGATGGCCAGCACGATGTTGTTGGCGACCAGCGATTCGGAGGCGGCGAAGAAGCCGAGATTGCGCTTGAGCATGCGCCGCTCGTCTTCGGTCAGCCCGTCCTTCGACTTCCAGAGCGCGATGTCGGCCTGCATGGAGACCTCGGTCGGCATCCAGTGGTTGTTGCAGCCGGCGAGATACTTTTCCCACGCCCAGCGATATTTCAGCGGCAGAAGCTGGTTCACGTCGGCGCGCGCATTGATCATGCGCTTTTCATCGACGGTGACGCGCGCCGCACCACGCTCGATCTCGCCAAGCCCGGTGGCGTCGCCGGCAGGCGCATCCTTGCCCGGAAGCGGGATGGAAGGGTTGTTTTTGGGTTCGGACCAGTCGAGCATCTTATTTCTCCGGAAAGGCTTGGCGCACCCCATTCCTGACGCTTCAGGTGTCGGCATAGGCCGGTCGGGATCGCATGAATGGTGAGGCACAGGATGGGGTCACATCACCCCATCCCGTCCTGTCGGCTTTGTCCTCCCCGACCGGGGAGGGCAGGGGCCTGCTTACTGGCAGGCTTCGCAGTCGGGATCGTCGATGGCACAGGCCTTGCCCCATGCCGCACTTGGGTCGACCACGATGGGCGTCGCGGCTTCCGCTGCAGCCATGCTGGCCGGCGAAACGGCGTTGAGCTTGCCGTCGGTGCCCTTGAGCGTCGACTTCTCGACATGGGTGGCCGAGCGCGAACGCAGGTAATAGGTGGTCTTGAGGCCCTTCTTCCATGCGAAGCGGTAAAGCTCGTCCAGCTTCTTGCCGCTCGGATTGGCGATGTAGAGGTTGAGCGACTGGGCCTGGTCGATCCACTTCTGGCGGCGCGAGGCAGCCTCGATCAGCCACGAGGAATCGATCTCGAAGGCGGTTGCGTAGAGCGCCTTGAGGTCGTCGGGGATGCGGTCGATCTGGCCCACCGATCCGTCGAAATACTTCATGTCGGAGACCATCACCTCGTCCCACAGGCCGCGCGCCTTGAGGTCGTGGACGAGCTGTGCGTTCACCACGGTGAAGTCGCCGGACATGTTCGATTTGACGAACAGGTTCTGGTAGGCCGGCTCGATCGACTGCGCCACGCCGCAGATGTTGGAGATCGTCGCCGTCGGCGCGATCGCCATGGTGTTGGAGTTGCGCATGCCGGTTTCCTTCACCCGCTCGCGCAGGCTCGCCCAGTCGAGGGTGAAGGTGGAATCCATGTCCACGCCGGGGCGCGCTTCTTCCAGCAGCCTGATGGAGTCGATCGGCAGGATGCCCTTCGACCACAGCGATCCCTCGAAGCTCGGATAGCGGCCGCGCTCGGCGGCGAGATCCACCGAAGCGGAGATGGCGTGGTAGCTGATCGCTTCCATCGAGCGGTCGGCGAATTCGACAGCCCCTTCCGAAGCATAGGGAATGCGCATCGCCTGCAACGCGTCCTGGAAGCCCATCAGGCCAAGGCCGACCGGGCGGTGGCGCAGGTTCGAGGCGCGCGCTTCGGGGATGGTGTAGAAGTTGATGTCGATAACGTTGTCGAGCATGCGCATCGCCGTGCCCACGGTCCGGGCGAGGCGGTCGAGGTCGAGACCCTGCTCGGACACATGATTGGCAAGGTTGATCGAACCCAGATTGCACACGGCAACCTCGTCCTTCGACGTGTTGAGGGTAATTTCCGTGCACAGGTTGGAGGAGTGCACCACACCGACATGGCCCTGCGGCGAACGGATGTTGCACGGATCCTTGAACGTGACCCACGGATGCCCGGTCTCGAACAGCATGGTCAGCATCTTGCGCCACAGGTCGAGCGCGCGAATCTTGCGCCAGACCCGCAGTTCGCCGGCCGCGGCCCTGGCCTCATAGGCTTCATAGGCGTTACGGAAGGCCGTGCCGTAAAGGTCGTGCAGGTCCGGAACCTCGTCGGGCGAGAACAGCGTCCACTCGCCGTCGGCCTCGACGCGCTCCATGAACAGGTCCGGCACCCAGTTGGCCGTGTTCATGTCATGGGTGCGGCGGCGGTCGTCGCCGGTATTCTTGCGCAGGTCGAGGAATTCCTCGATGTCGACATGCCATGTTTCCAGATAGGCGCAGACCGCGCCCTTGCGCTTGCCGCCCTGATTGACGGCGATGGCGGTGTCGTTGGCCACCTTCAGGAACGGCACCACGCCCTGGCTCTCGCCGTTGGTGCCCTTGATGTGGGCGCCGAGGCCACGCACCGGCGTCCAGTCATTGCCGAGGCCGCCGGAATATTTGGCGAGCAGCGCATTGTCCTTCACGCCCTTGAAGATGGCGTCGAGGTCGTCGCCGATGGTGGTCAGGAAGCAGGACGAAAGCTGCGGCCTGAGCGTACCCGAGTTGAACAGGGTCGGCGTCGAGCACATGAAGTCGAAGGACGACAACAGGTTGTAGAACTCGATGGCGCGCGCCTCGCGGTCGATCTCACGGGCGGCGAGGCCCATGGCGACGCGCATGAAGAACGCCTGCGGCAGTTCGAAGCGCTTGCCCCTGGTGTGCAGGAAATAGCGGTCGTAAAGCGTTTGCAGGCCCAGATACTGGAAGTTCAGGTCGCGTTCGGCCTTGAGGGCGGCGCCGATGCGCTTGAGGTCGAAACGCCCGAGTTCGGGATCGATCAGGTCGGCCTCGATGCCGGTGCGGATGAATTCCGGGAAATAGGTCGCATAGCGCTCGGCCATGTCGGCCTGCGTGGCCTGCTCGGAGCGGCCGGTGACGAAGCTCAGCGCCTCGCGGCGAAGCCGGTCGAGCAGCAGGCGGGCGGAAACGAAGCTGTAGTTGGGCTCGGTCTCGACCAGCGTGCGCGCGGCAAGGATCGGCGCCAGCGACAGTTCGTCCTCGGTGATGCCGTCATAGAGATTGCGCAGCGCCTCGTTGAGGATCGGCTGCGGGGAGACAGCCTCCAGCCCTTCGCAGGCTTCCTCGACGATGCGGCGGAAACGGGCTTCGTCCAGCGCAACCTTTTCGCCGGTGGCGCGGGTGACGTGGAGCGACGGCGCGGCGGATTCAGGAGCGGCGGCTTTGGCGGCCGCACGCTCGCGGGCGCGCTCTTCGCGATAGAGCACATAGGCGCGGGCGACCTTGTGGTGCTCCGAGCGCATCAGCGCCAGTTCCACCTGATCCTGCACGTCTTCAATGTGGAAGGTGCGGCCTTCGCCGATGCGGCGGGTGAGGTTGCCCACGACCTGCTCGGTCAGGTCCTTGACCACGTCGTGCACGCGGCGCGAGCCGGCCGCCACCGAGCCTTCGACAGCCAGGAACGCCTTGGTCAGCGCAACGGTGATCTTGGTCGGATCGAAGGGCGTGACCGATCCGTTGCGACGGATGATGCGGTAGCCGGGCTCCGTCGGGGTCCGGGCTTCGTTTTCGATGGAAGGTGGAACCGCATCGGTCCCGTTCGTCTGGAGTGCAGTGGTCGCCGGCATCTTATCCCCGTGGCGCTGTGGACGGGGGAACTGACGGCAACGCATGCCCGATGGCGTGGCTCAGGCCACGTGGGCAAGCGCACCTCCGGGACACCCCGCCCGAGTTTCGTGCAGTATCACGGCAGGTCTCCTGGCTCACGGCTCATCGTCGCTGTCCGGCCTTCCCGGTGCCTGAAACGCACCAGTGACACGAAAAGGGACAACGACTCACCGTTTACAGTTGCGGGGGCAGCGTCGGATTTCCTCGCAAGGGCACCGACTTCCCTCTTAGCCCTCCAGATCCATATTGGCGCTGAAAGGAACCATGATGGCTACATTTAGTATCAGGAGCCGTTCTGGTGTCAACAGGTTGATTTTGAATTTGATGGATGAATTTATCTTATGCCCACAATCCAAAGGCTGCCTGTGCACAAAGTCTTCATCGGAAGTTTTTTGCCGGACCGGGCAGGCGGCGGCATTCCTGACGCATTTTGATGCCGTCCGGAACTCCCTGCCGACGAGAAACACGGGTATAACCACAGGAAGATGCGGCGGCGGAAACCGATCCGCCGCCGGCTGGTATCAGATCGCTTCCAGATAGGTCTCGAATTCGAAATTGTTGACCCTCAGGGCAAAGGTCTCCAGTTCCTGCTTTTTGCACGCGACGAGGGAGCCGCGCAGCGCGTCCGGAAAGATCTCCGCGACGAGGTTTCCGTTTTCGAAGCTGGCAATCGCCGAGGCCCAGTCGGGCGGCAACTTGGTCATGTCGCGTTCGTAAACATCGGTTGTCGCCGGTTCCCCGGGGTTCAGCTGCTTCTCGATGCCGATGAGCGCCGCCCCCAATATGGCAGCCAGCACAAGATATGGATTTGCATCGGCCCCGGCCACGCGATGCTCGATGCGGCGTGCTGCGTTTGGACCGCCGGGGATGCGGATCGCGACCATACGGTTCTCATAGCCCCAGGCAACGGCGGTTGGCGCATGCGAGTTCGGACGCAAGCGGCGGAACGAGTTGAAGTGCGGGGCAAACACCAGTGTGCTTTCCGCCATGGCGGCGAGCTGTCCACCCACCGCATGGCGCAATATGTCGGAGCCGCGCGGCGTGCCGTCATCGAAGACGTTGTTGCCGTCTTCATCGAGCAGGCTGAAATGGACATGAAACCCGCTGCCGGAACGCTTGCCATAGGGCTTCGCCATGAAGGAGGCGATGAAGCCGTGGTTGCGCGCGATGCCCTTGACGGTTCGCTTGAAGAGTATCGCGTCGTCGGCGGCGCGCAGTGCGTCGGGAACATGGTTGAGATTGATCTCGAACTGGCCGACGCCGTTCTCGGCAATGGCCGAGTCGACGGGAATGTCCTGTAGGCGGCAGGCCTCGTAGACTTCGTGCAGGAAACCTTCGAAGTCGTCGATCTCATCGATGGAAAGGGCCGCGTCGGAATCGAGCCGGCGGCCGGTGATCGGCGAGACCGGGCCGCGCGGGCGGGCAGGCTTCGGGTCGACCAGATAGAATTCCAGCTCGGTGGCGACGACCGGCGTCAGCTTCAGCGCCTTGTAGCGGTCGAGAATGCGGGCCAGCGCCCGGCGCGGATCGCCAAGGAAGGGCGCGCCGCTTTCATCGGACAGCCAGAGCGGAATGAGTGCGGTGGGATGGGCGGTCCAGTCCATCGGCAGGATGCCGCGACCGGTCCACTGGCAGATGCCATCGGCGTCGCCGGTCGAGAAGACCAGCTTGTTGCCGACGATGTCCTCGCCCCAGACGTCGACCCCGCACACCGAGTAGGGCATGCGCAACTTGCCTTCCAGTGCCTTGGCAGCCTGATCGACGGGTATGCGCTTGCCGCGCATGATGCCGTTCAGGTCGCACACAGCGGCCCTCAGGCTGTGGATGTCAGGCCGGCTCTTCAGCCAGTCCAGCACCTCCCTGATCGCTTCACTCAATTGATACCTCCGGGTTGGTTGAACATAGGGGTGGCGACGCGCGCGGCTTTTCGGAAGCCACGCGCGTTCGGGCCGGGCATTGCACCGGCAGAATGGATTGCAATGAAAGAATGAGCGGGGTGGTGCTGCGTGCGCGCACCGTTTGTGGCTGGCGGTCGGCCCGACCGATGTGTCCTGTTCCCAGGAATTTTGATTCGTCCCCGTTGAAGCTGCAGGAGACCTGCCGGGACGAGAATGATGAAATGCGGCCCGTGGCTTCCCCCGGCCCTGTATTCCGGGCCATTCAGGAACACACTACCCGGCGGCAACAGCCTTGCCAAGCCGGGTCAGGAAAGCTCGACCTGTCAGCTCTTCTTGCGGGCGCGGCCGGCGAACGGGTTGTCGGAGGTGCGCAGCGCCACGCGGATCGGCACCCCGGGCATGTCGAAGGCCTCGCGCAGATTGTTGATCAGATAGCGCACATAGGACTGCGGCATGGCTTCCGGCCGCGAGCAGGAAACGACGAAGCCCGGCGGGCGGGTCTTGGCCTGCGTGACATATTTGACCTTCAGCCGGCGTCCGGCCACGGCGGGCGGCGGATGATGGGCGAGGATGCCTTCCAGCCAGCGGTTCAGCCTGCCGGTGGAGACGCGGCTGTTCCACACCTTGTGGGTGCGCTCCACCGCTTCCATCAGCTTGTCGAGGCCGCGCCCGGTTTCTGCCGAAACCGGAACCGCCTGAATGCCGCGCACCTGCGGCAGCAGTCGCTCGGTCTTCTCGCGCAGTTCCGCCAGCAGCTGCTGGGGATTGTCGATCAGGTCCCACTTGTTGAAGGCGATGACCGGCGCGCGTCCCTCGCGGATGATGAGGTCGGCGATCTGCAAATCCTGCTTTTCGAAGGGAATGGTGGCGTCTAGCACGATGATGACGATCTCGGCGAAGCGGATGGCGCGCAGGCCATCGGCCACGGAAAGCTTTTCAAGCTTCTCCTGCACCTTTGCCTTGCGGCGCATGCCGGCCGTGTCGAACAGCTTCATCTGCCGTCCGCGCCACTCCCAGTCGACGGAGATGGAATCGCGGGTGATGCCCGCTTCCGGCCCGGTCAGCAGACGTTCCTCGCCGATCAGCGCGTTGATGAGCGTCGACTTGCCTGCATTGGGGCGACCGACCACGGCGATGCGCAGCGGCTTGCTTTCATCATAGGCCGGCGCATCGGCTTCGGGGTCGGCGATGTCCTCGCCGATCAGCACTTCGCTGGCGGCAGGTATCCCGTCGTCCTCGTCTTCGTCCTTGCCGAAGGCGCGTTCCTTGCCCAGCGCCTCGACCACGGCATCGCGCAGGTCCGGCATGCCGACGCCGTGCTCGGCCGAGACCGGCACGGGTTCGCCGAGGCCGAGTTCCCACGCCTCCAGCAATCCGCCCTGAGCGCCGCGCGCTTCGGCCTTGTTAGCAACCAGCACCACCGGCTTGCCGGAGCGGCGCACCACATCGGCGAAAGTGCGGTCGTCGGGCATCAGCCCTGCCTTGGCATCGACCACGAAAAAGATGACATCGGCCTCGTCGATGGCGATCTCGGTCTGGGCGCGCATGCGGCCGGGCAGGGTGGCTGCCGGCGCATCCTCGAAACCGGCCGTGTCGATCACCTCGAAGGCAAGGTCGTAGAGCTTGGCGGCATGGGTGCGGCGATCGCGGGTTACGCCCGGCGTGTCGTCGACAAGCGCCAGCCTGCGCCCGGCCAGACGGTTGAAGAGCGTGGACTTGCCGACGTTAGGCCGGCCGATGATTGCGGCTTTGAAGCTCATGTCTCACGACGCATCGCCCGAACCGCGGATCAGTTCGGACATCAGGGTAGCGCGCTGGCGGATGTTCTGCGGCGCCTGCTCATCGTCGACGATCTGGTCGAACAGCTTGAGCGCGTCGGCGGACTTGCCTTCCTTCCAGGCTGCAAGACCAAGCGCCTCGCGGGCGGAATGGCGCAGCGCATTGCCATCCACGGCGAGCGCCTCGACACGGGCGGACACGTCGGCATAGGAGCCGGTGTCGACCAGAAGAAGGGCGGCGCGCAGCTTCGCCATGTCGCGCAGGCCAAGCGGAATGGCGCTGTCGGCGGATACGGCATCGAGTTCGGTGACGGCGGCAGCCACATCGCCGCTGTCGGCCTTGAAGGTGGCGGCGCGCAGACGCGCCAGAACCGGATAGGCCCCGTAGCCATCCTTCTGGATTTCCGCGAGCGCGGCCAGCGCTTCCTCCTGCTTGCCTTCATTGGCAAGGGTAAGCGCCTGCGAGAAGGCATCGCCCGAACGGTTGGCGCGGCTTTCGTCCCAGTGGCGGTAGCCGACAAAGGCCGAGGTTGCGAGAACGACCAGAATGGCGATGGCGATCAGGATCGGGCCGAACCGGTCCCAGACGGCCTTTGCCTGTTCCTTGCGGATCTCTTCATTGACTTCGCGGATAAAGCTGTCGTCGGCCATTCACTCAAAACCGTTTCTTGCCGCCGTGGCGGTGCGTTCGCCTGCGTTTTAGCTGAAATTCCCCGGCATGGAAGGGGCAAGCCTCAAATTCGCTCCGAGCCCCGGCCGGACCGCTGCTTTTCATGGACGGGACCTGCCGACAATAAGCCGGAAAAATGAAGGCAGAATTATGCGACCTTGTTCAGCGGGGGAGCCGCCGACGACGCGATGCCCGCCGCGACGACAAGCACGGCAGCGGCCAGCAGGGAGGCGGACACATAATTCCCAGACCACTCGACCAGCAGTCCCGAAACCAGCGGTCCGATGATCTGGCCGAGCCCGAAGGAGGCGGTCATGATGGCAAAGACGCGCCGGGGCGCCTGCGGCGCAAGCTGGCGCGCCGCCTGCAGGCCGAGCGCCGTCTGGGCCATGAAGGTAGCGCCCAGCAATATGCCGCCGGCAAGCGGTCCCGCTCGACCCGAGATCATGACGCTTGCCGCCACGCCGATCGCTTCCAGGATGCAGGAAAGGGCATAGGCTTTATAGATCGAAGAGCGCCGGGCGAAGCTCTGCCAGAGGAAGAGCGAAGGAACGGCGGCAACGCCGGTTGCCAGCCAAACCAGTGCTTCGAACACGCGCGTTTCGCCGTTCTGGCGCACGATGGCGACGAGAAAGGTGGCGGTGATCACATAGCCGAAGCCGAACAACCCGTAGGAAAGGATGATCTTGTAAAGGGCCGCATCCCGGGGGAGTGGCAGCTCGCGGCCGGAACCGCCGCTGCCGGCCGGGCCTTCATTTGCGAGGAAGGCAACGAGAACCAGACCGGCAAAAGAAATCGCGCCGGACCAGTACCATCCCGCCGTCCAGTCCGCCTGTGTCGTCGCCAGCGCCACCATCAGCAGCGACGAAATGGCGATGCCGGTCCCCACGCCGCTGAAATGCAGGGATTGCAGCTCGTTGCGGCCACTCTTCGCCAGATGGCTGAAGACGATGCTGGCCATGAACACCATGGTCATGGCGCTGACGGCACCGGCCAGAAAGCGGATGACGATGAAAGAACCTATTCCGCTGACCAGCCCCATTGCCGCTGCAAGCAGCGCATTGAGCGCAAGGCTTGCCAGTGCGACAGCGCGCTCGCGTCCCTGCGCCCAGCCGCCCGCAGCCACCAGTGCCCCGACCAGATAGCCGACATAATTGGCGGAGGCGATCAGGCCCGCATCGGATGCCGACAGGCCGAGCCCGTCCATCATGCCGGGCAGGATCGGGGTGTAGACGAACCGGCCGATGCCCATGGCAACGGCAAGCGCAATCGTTCCGGCAAGGGCGAATCGGACGGGGGAGGCGGATGCGGCGTTCATGGCGCCCACAATATTTGCGCTTGCCAGCGATACAATCCGGCTTTCGTTGGGCCAGATGCGCACCATGCCCGCACAAGGCTGGAAAGCCATTGGCTACGGGTCTATCTATAGATTTCGACGCAACTGATCTTCAGGATTTTCCACCCATGACTGCACATGCCCCCTCGCTTTCGGCCGCCGGCGATTTTTCAGGCGTCATCGATCCGGTGAAGCTCGACCGGCTGGCCGAGGTGGCGATCAAAGTGGGCCTTCAGCTTCAGCCGGGGCAGGATCTGGTGCTGACCTCCTCGATTGCCGCCCTGCCGCTGACGCGCCGTATCGTAGAGCAGGCCTACAAGGCGGGCGCCGGTCTGGTGACGCCGATCTTCTCCGATGACGAGATCACGCTCGCCCGCTTCCGCTATGGCTCGGATGCCAGCTTCGACCGTGCCGCCGGCTGGCTGCATGAGGGCATGGCCAGGGCTTATGCGCAGAATGCTGCCCGCCTTGCCGTGCGCGGCGACAACCCTTCGCTCCTGTCGGGGCAGGACCCGGCGAAAGTGGCCCGCGCCAACAAGGCCAACTCCACCGCCTACCAGCCGGCGCTGGAAAAGATCACCGGCTTCGACATCAACTGGACCATCCTTGCCTATCCGGAAGTGGAATGGGCGCGGCAGGTGTTTCCGGGCGTGTCCGACGAGGTGGCCGTCGGCAAGCTGGCCGAAGCCATCTTCGCGGCGAGCCGCGTTGACAATGACGATCCGGTCGCAGCATGGCGGGAGCATAACGCGGCGCTGGCAAAGCGCACCGAGTGGCTGAACGGCCACCGCTTCCATTCTCTGCATTTCACCGGCCCGGGCACTGATCTGACGCTTGGCCTTGCCGACGGGCATGAATGGATGGGCGGGGCTTCCACCGCAAAGAACGGCGTTACCTGCAATCCCAATATCCCGACCGAGGAAGTGTTCACCACGCCGCACCGCCTGCGCGTTTCCGGCCATGTTTCCTCGACCAAGCCTCTGTCCTATCAGGGCACGCTGATCGACGATATTTCGGTGCGCTTCGAGGAAGGGCGCATCGTCGAGGCCACGGCGTCGAAGGGCGCGGACGTTCTCAACAAGGTTCTGGATACGGACGAGGGCGCGCGCCGGCTGGGCGAGGTGGCGCTGGTGCCGCATTCCTCCCCGATCTCGAAGAGCGGCATTCTCTTCTATAATACGCTGTTCGATGAGAATGCCTCCTGCCACATCGCGCTTGGCCAGTGCTACTCCAAGTGCTTTGTCGGCGGTGACAAGCTCACGCCGGACGAGGTTGCCGCAAAGGGTGGCAACAAGAGCCTTATCCACATCGACTGGATGATCGGCTCCGACAAGGTCGACATCGATGGCGTTCATGAAGATGGCCGCAGGGTGCCGGTGATGCGCGCCGGCGAGTGGGCCTGAAATCGACATGCCTGAGCTGGCCGTCAAGCGCGTGTACGAGCCCGTCGCGGAAAGCGACGGGCGGCGCGTTCTGGTCGACCGGCTCTGGCCGCGGGGCCTGAGCAAGGAAAAGGCGCATCTCGACCTGTGGCTGAAGGATGTCGCGCCGAGCGACGAACTGCGTCACTGGTTCGGTCATGATCCTGAACGCTGGCCGGAATTTCAGAAGCGCCACAGAGCCGAGCTTCACGGCAAGCCGGATGCCCTTGCCGAGTTGCGTGCCCTGATGGCCAAAGGCAAGGTCACGCTTCTGTTCGCCGCCCATGACGCGGAGCACAACAACGCCGTCGCGCTGGCTGCGTATCTCCGGGAAACCTGAAGCTTTTCTCGGAGGTCCGGGAATCCGGTCGGAACCTTGCCTGCAAAGGCTGTCGGGCGTTATCCGCCTATGCCTTCACCTCTGCCGCGTAAATATCGGGCTTGAAGCCGACCAGAACTTTCTTGCCCATGTCCAGCACCGGGCGCTTGATCATGGTGGGATGATTGAGCAGCAGCGCCTTGACCTTGTCTTCGCTGAGATCCTGCTTGTCGGCGTCAGAAAGGCCGCGAAACGTCGTGCTGGCCTTGTTGAGCAGGACCGGCCAGCCGACTTTGCCGATCCAGCCTTCCAGTGTGCCCTCGTCCAGCCCGTCGGCGCGGAAATCATGGAAGGTATAGGCGATGCCCTGACCTTCCAGCCAGTTCCGCGCCTTTTTGATCGTGTCGCAATTGGGGATGCCGTACATGGTGATCGTCAATCGACTGTCCTCGCGCTGAAATGACTGCCCGGACTGAAGCCGATTCGTGCCGGCTTGTCAGGTTGGATTTGTGACAGGAAATCCTGCTCCGTTAACCGCCCATCAAGGTTAATGCATCATTTTCGATTCCAGTGAGTTCTGTAGCGTTCTGGAGAGTTTCCGTGCATCGACGTGTCGTGAAGCGGCCGCTGGCCGCCGCCGGTGGCAGGCAAGGTTCGTTCATCGCTCCCCTGCTCGTCGGACTGGGTATCTGGGTTGGATTCCCGACCGTTACCGCTTTTCAGGATATGACCAGCCTCGTTTCCGGTCTCGACGCCAATGCGCGCTGGAACGCCTATATAGAGAAGTCTGTCGTCGGCTCGACGCAGGCAGCTGAAATGCCTTTCCAGGCTTCCGCTGCTTCGGCGGTTTCCGCAGCCTCCCTTGCAGGGTCGGGGGTGGCGCTGCCGGGTGTCGGCAAAGTGGCCTTCCGCTCCAAGAACGGCATCATCGAGGAAGTCCCGGATGAGGACCGCGTGGTGCGTCAGGGCAAAGGCAGCCGTCTGGTCAAGATCGCGCCGGTAGCTCCGCCTAAAAACTTCAACGCAGGGTCCATCTTCGAGCGCACGTCGTCGCTGATGCTGCGCAAGAGCCTTGATGGCGGCATGAAGATGGCTTTTGCCAAGCCGAAGATCAAAGGCAAGGAAGTACAGATCGCTTCCGCTTTCCACCTGCGCGAGGAGCCGAAGGCAACGCCGGGCGTCTCGAGCATGCTGGCCAGCCTCGTCAACAACGACAAGCCGGATATTCTGGCCACCGCCTATGCGCCGGCCACTGTCGATTACGCCAAATCCTCGCCGTTCAAGGCGCTTTTGCAGGAAGAGGAGCCCGGTGGCGGGCGCTTCATTCCGCCGATGGGCAAGGGCGACCATGCCTGGATGCGCAATCCGCTGCCGGCTTCCGTGTTCTCCAGGGCTGAGCAGAAGTGTCTCGCCAACGCCATCTATTTCGAAGCGCGCAGCGAATCCGTGCGCGGGCAGGCCGCCGTGGCGCAGGTCGTTCTCAACCGGGTCCGCAATCCGACCTATCCGGCCTCGATCTGCGGCGTCGTCTATCAGAACGACCACTGGCTCAACCGCTGTCAGTTTTCCTTTGCCTGCGATGGCCGCAAGAAGCGCGTGACCGAGCCGCGCCACTACAAGGTTGCCGAAGAAATCGCTCTTGCGGTTACGGCGGGCAAGATCTTCCTGCCTGAAGTGGGATCGTCCACCCATTACTACGCCAGCTATGTCAGCCCCGGCTGGGCCAGAAGCATGAAGAGGATGACCAAGATCGGCCTTCATATCTTCTATCGCACCTATGGCGGTGGCTGGAGCTGATACCTCGCGAAGTGGCGGCGTGAAGGGGGAGATTCTCCCTTCCTTGTGGGTGCGAGCCGACGGGCACGATGTCGCATCTGGCTAAGATGCTGATTTTACAAGCATAATACTTTGCTTTTGAAAACTCCCACGTGGCTTGACGGGCGGGAGGGCTCTAACTATGTTGCGCGCCAACTGGATGCAGACCGACGGCGGACTTTCGGCCGGGCAGGGAGGTTACGATGGCCGGCAACAATGGGCCAGACGGAACCGGAGAGACCGGCCCCCGGAATGACCGCAAAGGCGACATCCGCGACGACGAACTTGAACGCCGTCGGCGTGAGCTTGGGGCATCTCTGGCAGCACGGCATCCGAAGGCGATCGAGGGGGAAGACAACGCGCAAGCGGGCGGTTCGACTGGTTACGGCCAGGCGTTCAAGCTGTCCAGCGAGTTCATCGCCGGTGTGGTGGTGGGTATAGCGATTGGCTGGATGGTTGACCATCTTGCCGGGACATCGCCTTGGGGGCTGATTGTTTTCCTGCTTGTCGGTTTTGCGGCTGGCGTTCTGAACGTTCTGCGTTCGGCCGGCATGGTGGCCGGTTTCGGACAGACGAAGTCCGGGTCCGGACCCAAAGATTTAAAGTAAGCGCGCTTCGGGCGCGAAGGCAATGAGAAAGGCCGGAAACGGCCGTATGAGGACTGAACGTGGCAGCTGCTGACAAGGTCGACCCGATCCACCAGTTCCATATCAACAAGATCGTTCCGATCGAAATCGGCGGATATGATCTTTCGTTCACCAATTCGTCGCTGTTCATGTTGGTGACGGTTCTGGTGGCGTCGGCATTCCTTTATCTCGCCACTGCCGGACGCCATCTGGTGCCGACGCGCTGGCAGTCTTCCGCCGAACTGACCTACGAATTCATCGCCAACATGCTTAAGGATTCCGCCGGAACCCAGGGCATGCGCTTCTTCCCGTTCGTGTTCTCGCTGTTCATGTTCATTCTGGTGGCGAACCTGCTCGGGCTGTTCCCCTATTTCTTCACCGTCACCAGTCACATCATCGTCACTTTCGCCCTGTCGGTTCTGGTGATTGGCGTGGTGCTGGTCTACGGTCTCGCCAAGCACGGCTTCGGCTTCTTCAAGCTGTTCGCGCCGAGCGGCGTTCCCGCAATCCTGATCCCGCTGGTTGCGATCATCGAGGTCGTGTCGTTCCTGTCGCGCCCCGTCAGCCTCTCCGTGCGTCTGTTCGCCAACATGCTGGCCGGCCACATCACGCTGAAGGTGTTCGCGGGCTTTATCGTATCGCTGAGCGCCCTTGGTGGCGTCGGCGTTGCCGGTGCGGTTCTGCCGCTGATCATGACCGTTGCGATCACCGGTCTCGAAGTGCTGGTTGCATGTCTGCAGGCCTACGTGTTTGCGATCCTGACCTGCATGTATCTCAACGACGCCCTGCATCCGGGGCATTGACGAAATCGCTCGCAGACGGTCTGCGTCGACGAAACCTGAAAAGCCATTCCACAAGGAGTTGAAGAAATGGAAGCTGAAGCAGCAAAGTACATCGGTGCCGGTATCGCGTGCCTTGGCATGGGCGGCGCGGCCATTGGCCTCGGCAACATCTTCTCGAGCTATCTGGGCGGCGCGCTGCGCAACCCGTCCGCCGCTGACGGTCAGTTCGGCCGCCTGGTGTTCGGCTTCGCCGTGACGGAAGCTCTGGGCATCTTCTCGCTGCTCATCGCCCTTCTGGCGCTGTTCGGCTGATTTGCCTTTGAATGGGGCCGCGCCGCAAACCGGCCGGCCCGAATGACAGGGACGAAAGATGTTCGTGACACCAGCCTACGGGCAAGAAACGGCGCCTGCGGATCAGGGCGCGACCGAGACAGGCATTGTGATCGGGACGGAAGTTCCGCACGAGGCTGTCGAGGAAGGTCTGTTTCCGCCCTTCAATCCTGAGAGCTTCGCCTCGCAGATTGTCTGGCTGGCCATCACCTTCGGTCTTTTCTACCTGTTCCTGAAGCGGGTTGCGATGCCGCGTCTTGCCGGCATCGTCGAGACGCGCTCCGGCAAGATTGCCAGCGATCTCGATCAGGCCGCGAAAATGAAGGAAGAGGCGGACGCTGCGGTGGCCGCCTACGAACAGGAATTGGCCGAGGCCCGCGCCGGCGCGATGGCCATCGGCCAGCAGGCCCGCGATGCGGCGGAGGCTGAAGCCGATGCCGCCCGCAAGAAGGTTGAGGCCGAGCTCGACAAGAAGCTGGCGGAATCGGAGGCCCACATCTCTTCGATCAAGTCCAGCGCCATGAAGGATGTCGGCTCCATCGCTGAATCCACGGCTTCCGCCATCATCGAGCAGCTCGTCGGCAAGGCCGACAAGGCCGGTGTGGCTGCCGCCGTCAAATCCGTCGCCGGTTGAGGGCACAGACTATGGACGCAACATCTCTCGCCACAGTCTGGGCTACCGTCGCACTGGTGATTTTCATCGCTCTGTGCATCTACATCAAGGTGCCGGGCATGGTTTCCAAGGCGCTCGATCAGCGCGCCGAACGCATCCGCAACGAGCTTGAAGAGGCAAAGCGCCTGCGTGAGGAAGCACAGGCTCTGCTGGCCGAGTATCAGGCCAAACGCAAGGCCGCCGAGCTGGAAGCCTCCGAGATCGTCGACGTCGCGAAACGCGAGGCCGCCGCTCTTGCCGAGGATGCCAGGCGCAAGACGGAAGATTATGTCGCACGCCGCACCGCCATGGCCGAGCAGAAGATCGCTCAGGCCGAACGCGATGCCGTGAGCGAAGTGCGCGCCAGCGCAGTCGAGCTTGCCGTCGAAGCCGCCCGCAAGGTGCTGGCCGACAAGGCCGATGCGAAGGCCGACGCTGATTTGTTCAGGAAGTCTGTTGAGGAAGTGAAGGCCCGGCTCAACTGAGCAAGGTTCGTTCCTGAAAGAATTGAAAGCCGCCGGGGAGACCCGGCGGCTTTTTCTTTTGAGCAAGCGGCATGGGCGCACAGAGGCCGGCGCCACTCCATTGACTTTGGCCAGTAGCATTGAGGCACAGAAGCGCCCAGCTTCAATCACCCTGTTCGACACGTCATTGTCGGAAATGGCGCGTTCACGGTTGGGCGAAACAGTCAAAAAGCTTGCAGTGCGCGTTCGGCAAAGCGCGAGGCGGCTTGTATTCGGTTCGTCGGCAAGGCCGGGATGGAGCAGACCCGAAAGCCGGAGCTGCGATTATCCTTCGCCTTCCGCTTTGCGGAAAGGGGCAAAGGAAATCCGGTGCAGCCGCTTTACCGGGCCGTGGGCCTTGATGGCCGTGCGATGGCGGGCCGTTGCGTAACCCATGTGGATCTCGAACCCGTAATGGGCATGTATCCGCCCGCAATCGGCCATCATGCGGTCGCGCATCACCTTGGCGACAATGGAGGCTGCGGCAATGGATTGCGAGCGCTGGTCGCCCTTGACCAGTGCGCGTCCGAGGCAGGGCAGGCCGGGCGGTACGTCACGGCCATCGGCGAGCGCAAGCTTCGGCTGAACGGAAAGAGCGCAGATGGCGCGGCGCATGGCTTCAAGGCTGGCCTTGCGGATGTCGCCGGCATCGATGCTTTCAGCGCAGACAGAAGAGATGCCGACAGCGCGGGCCGCACTCAGCACCGTTTCGAACAGAGCCTCGCGCTGGGCATGGCTGAGGCGCTTGGAATCGTCCAGCCCCGGCGGAATATTGTCTGGGTCCAGCACGACCGCCGCCGCCACAACAGGACCCGCGAGGGGACCCCGCCCCGCCTCATCCATGCCTGCCACAGGCCACAGTCCTTCGGCTCTTGCCGATGTCTCGAACGAGAAATCGGGGCGTTGGACAATATCGAAGAGAAGTGGAGAATCGGGGCGTAAGCGAACCATGATGCGGCGAAGTTCGCACTGGCCCCGATTCTCCGCAAGCCCCTGCCGCCGAGGGGAGCGGCGGGCAGGGGAAGCCGGAGGCGGGGGGAACGCCTTCCGGCCGAAGACAAGCCGGGACGACGGCTTGTCAGGACGAACATTCAAGAGCAGTCCTGCTTTCCACAGAAACCCTCTCAGCCCTTGTCTCACTCAACTCCAAACACAAACCGCTGCCGATCCAGCCGACCCGATTTTGCGCGAATGGCTACAGGCAACACAGACGCTGGTGCCGTTCTCCCGCGTGCGCGCCGGCGCCGTTCCAATCGGCTCCCGAAGCCTCGGGAGACCAGATCCGGATCCCGCCGCTTCAATGTCTTTGTGGCAGGGCAGACATCAGGCCGGCATTCTCTTCCAATTCCGGCCTGCCCCCGGTTTCAGAGCAGCATCAGCTGTTCGCTGTGCTTGCCGGCTACGAACTGGTCGGTTCGCAGGCTGAGGCGCTGTGTATTGAGGCCAAGTTTTTTTGCTGCAATCTCGAAGCGCCGGCCGATCTGCCATGCGTAGGGGCCGGCACCTTTCATGCGCTTGCCCCATTCCGCGTCATAGTCCTTGCCGTCGCGCATGGAGCGGATCAGGGACATGACGTGCCGGTAGCGGTCCGGATAGTTGCGCAGCAGCCAGTCCTTGAAGATGGGCGCCACTTCCAGTGGCAGACGCAGCACCACATAGCCGGCCTCGCGTGCCCCGGCGGCGCGCGCCGAGTCGAGGATGCGCTCCAGCTCCTGATCGTTGAGCCCCGGGATGATCGGCGCCACCAGAACCGATGTCGGGATGCCCGCATCCGCAAGCTGCCGAATGGTTTCCAGCCGCTTCGTCGGCGTCGCCGCGCGCGGTTCCATCGTGCGGGCCAGCCTGCGGTCCATGGTTGTGACCGACAGGGCCACCTTGGCAAGGCCCCGCTCCGCCATGCGTGCCAATATGTCGATGTCACGGGTGACCAGCGCCGACTTGGTGACGATGCCGACCGGATGGCCGCGCGCTTCCAGGACTTCCAGTATCTCGCGCATGATCCGGTACTGCTTCTCGATTGGCTGGTACGGATCGGTGTTGGTGCCGATGGCGATGGTGCGCGGCGTATAGCCTTCCTTCGACAGTTCCTTGTCCAGAAGGCGCGCCGCATCCGGCTTGGCAAACAGCCTGGCCTCGAAATCCAATCCCGGTGACAGGCCCATATAGGCATGGGTGGGGCGTGCGAAGCAGTAGACGCAGCCATGCTCGCAACCACGATAGGGGTTCACCGAACGGTCGAAGGAAATGTCGGGGGAGCTGTTGCGGGTGATGATGGTGCGCGGCCGCTCCACCTGAACTTCCGTCTTGAACGGCGGCAGTTCCTCAAGGCTTTCCCAGCCATCGTCGAACACATGGCGGCTGACCGTCTCATAGCGACCGGAGGGATTGATGCCGGCGGCGCGCCCGCGGGCCCTGTCAGGCCTCAGGCGCAGGCCGCTCTGCTCTATCATCGCATTGGCCATTTCGCTGCGTCCCGTTCCGAAAGCTGCAACATCCGCCTGCACGATTGGTTCCATCCTGGCCTTCTCCCAAGAGGTGGGCTGAGACTGGCGAATCTCTGTTCTCATGAAATTATTCCTATCCAAAAATGAGAACAAAGCAAGAACTTTGTTATGTGAACTGGGCTGGGCCGACTTGCAACTGGCGCTGTTCCAGCCTGTGGGCTATCAGGCACGTATGCTCAGCGTCATCATCGAGACATGCAACGACGAGGAAGCTCTGGCACGGACGCTCGCTTCGCTGGTGTCGGGCGCGGTGGAGGGGCTGGTGCGTGATGTCGTGGTCTGCGATCTGGGCTCCGGCGACGCAACACGTCAGGTCGCGGAACATGCAGGTTGCGTGTGGACGACAGGCGGCATCGCCGATGCCGTCAAGACGGCGAAAGGCGACTGGCTGCTGCTGCTGGAACCGGGCGCGCGCCTGCTCGGCGACTGGACGGAAGCCGTGGCGGTTCACGCAGCCCGATCCGGCGCGGCAGCGCGTTTTTCGAGAGACCGGTCGAGCCGGGCACCCTTCCTCGCGCGCATGCTTTCACGGCCGGGGCCTCTGGCGCAGGGGCTGCTTTTGCCACGCAGGCAGGCCGTGGTGCTCGCGCGGCACGCAGACAGTGCCGCAGCACTCGCAAGAGGACTGGCGATGAAAACCCTGAGGGCTGCGATCCTGCCGGCAGACCGCAAGGAGAAGAAGAGCAGCGACCACTACAGCAGCAGGACGGTTGCGCGCTGAGCTGTCAGGCTATGAGGCGCGGCTCCGTCGTTGCTACACGAAGGGCTGCCCGACCTTGTGCTTCGCCGGCACCAGCCGCTTCAGATAGGCATAGCCTTCTTCGGAAAGCCGGTTTTCCTGCCGGTGCAGGAAGCTGTCCGGCATGTGCCGCGTCTTGCCGGCAACATCGGCGAGCGGAACTTTGGCGAGGACCGTGCTGCCGTCATGCTGGAGTGCAACCGAGCCGCTGCCTTCGCCCGCAACCTGCACCGCGAAAGCGCCGGCTTCGAAGGCTTCACGAGCATCTGTCTGGCTTATGGAGCCGACATTGCCGCGCAGCAGGAAGCCGAAGGCATCCACCCGCGCGCGCTTGCCGGGAAGATGTTCGGCAAGCGCGTGTTCCAGCGCTGCGGTCAGATCGCTGCCCGAAAGCTTGACATTGCCGTGCTGGTCGCGTTCCAGCCGCTCCGGCGGTACGAGGCTTTCGACAAGCGCTCTGCCATCGGCCGTGGACACGCCTTCCGACACCGCGACCACGCAGCGCCCGTGGCGGTCGTAGGTCGAGCGGACATCATCGATGAAACGTGGAATGTCGAAGGCGCGTTCCGGCACATAGATGAGGTGCGGGCCGCTCGTCTCGTCCTGCTGCCATGCGGCGGACGCGGCGGTGAGGAAGCCGGCATGACGGCCCATGACGATGCCGACATAGATGCCGGGCAGGGCCCGGAAATCGAGATCGACCGACAGGAACGCTCCGGCGACGAACTCGGCCGCCGAGATGAAGCCCGGCGTATGGTCGTTCTCCACCAGATCGTTGTCGATGGTCTTGGGCGCATGCACCATGGCGATGGAACCGCCGGCAGCATCGCTGAGAATCTGCTGGGTGCCGGCGGTGTCGTTGCCGCCGATATAGATGAAGGCTTCCGCGTCGACCTTCTTCAGGCCCGACAGGATCAGGTCGCAATAGGCGGCATCTGGCTTGTCGCGGGTGGAACCCAGCGCCGAACCGGGAGTGCCGGCGATGAGGCGCAGCCGTTCCTCGGGAAGGTCGGTGAGATCGACATAGTTGCCGTCGCGTATGCCGCGCACACCATGCAGGGAACCGAGCACGCGCGCGCCGGGGTGGCGCTTGCGAACCTCAAGAACCGCGCCGGCCAGCGTCTGGTTGATGACCGCGGTGGGGCCGCCGCCTTGCGCGATGACGAAAGTTCCGGCCATGCTGACCTCCCGAATGTTCGAAATATATACGACTGCGCGTCTTGTATCGACGCGCAGTCGTATATTCAAACCGATTCGGGAAGTGGGTCAGATAACGACCACCGGATTGCGTTTCGAGGCCCGATTGTAGAGGTCGATGATATCCTGATTGATCAGCCGCACGCAGCCTGACGACACGGACTGGCCGATGCTCCACCATTCTGGAGAACCATGGATGCGGTAGAGCGTGTCCTGCCCGTTCTGGAAGATGTAAAGGGCGCGCGCGCCGAGCGGATTGTCGAGACCGCCGGGCTGGCCGTTCTGCCATTTCACCAGTTCGGGCCTACGCTGGATCATCTCGCGCGGCGGTGTCCAGGTGGGCCATTCGCGGCCATATTGTATGTTGGCGCGGCCCGACCACGAAAAGCCGGCCTTGCCGACGCCCACGCCATAGCGGATCGCCTCGCCGCCCGGCTGCACGAGATAGAGCAGGCATTCCTTGGTATGAACGACGATCGTTCCGGGCGCCTCTCCGGTCGGGTCGACCACGATCTGGCGGCGGAACTGCGGCTTGATTTTCTGATAGGGCACTTCCGGAACGGAAAAGCCGCCGTCCGTCACCGCCGCATACATGACATCCGGGCTGGTGATCTGCCGATCGACGCTGATCGAGGGGCGCATGGGCTTGATCGAGCCGGTGGAACCGTAATCGAGGTTCAGCGCATCAAAGCCCGATGAGGCTGTGCTGCAGCCGCTGGCGGCCATCAGCGCGGTTGCGCCCATGCCCTGCAGCAGCAGGCGGCGGGGAAGAACCGGCGCACCCGGCTCGCCTGCGGCCGGCGATGACTGGTTCCGCGGCAACTCTGACATGTGTTTGATCCTGCGATACCGGCCGGGCCCCCAAGGTCCGGCACTCGCAGGTATTTTCAGCAGTCATGGTTTACAAACCGTGAAGCTTTCCCGGAACGGTTGCATTTCCGTTTGCCTGTCAGGCGGCCTGCGACTCCCAACTCGGGAAGGGATCGGGCAGGTCGCGCCAGCGGCCGGGCATGAAATCCCGCTCGGGCACGAGGCAGGCGTCGAGCTCGGCCCGGATCGCGGCCTCGTCCATCGGGTCGCAGCCGATGAACACGATCTCCTGCCTGCGGTCGCCCCACATGTCATCGAGATAGGGCCGCATGGCCGCGTGCCATTCGGGATGATCGGGCCAGCGCTGTTTCGGCACCGAGGCCCACCACAGGCCGCGCTTGCCCGTGCGCACCAGCGCGCCGGCATGGCTGAGTTCGCCGACATAGTGCGGGCGCGTCGCCAGCCAGAAGAAGCCCTTGGCGCGCACCACGCCCGGCCACGAGCGGTTGACGAACGCCTTGAGCTTCACCGGGACGAACGGCCGGCGCTCGCGATAGACGAAGGAGCGGATGCCGTATTCTTCCGTTTCCGGCACATGGTCGGCGAAGCCGTTGAGCTCCTTGAACCAGAGCGGATGGGTCTCGGCCTTGTCGAAATCGAAGCGGCCGGTGTCGAGTACCTTGTCGAGCGCCACATTGCCGAAATCGGTTTCGATCAGCTCGGCATCGGGGTTCAGGGAGCGCACGATCCTGCGGGCCATGTCCAGATTGCGCGCCGGTGTGTCGGACACCTTATTGAGGATGATGACATCGGCGAACTCGATCTGCTCGACCAGAAGATCGACGATGGCGCGGTCGTCCGCGTCGCCGGCGATCTCGCCGCGATCTCGCAGGAAATCCTGCGAGCCGTAGTCGGTGAGAAGGTTGGCGGCATCGACCACCGTGACCATGGTGTCCAGCCGGGCAACGTCGGAGAGGCTGTCGCCATTCTCGTCGCGAAAATCGAAGGTGGCGGCGACGGGCAGCGGCTCGGCGATGCCGGTTCCCTCGATCAGCAGATAATCGAAGCGGCCTTCCTGCGAGAGGCGGCGCACTTCCTTCAGCAGATCGTCGCGCAGGGTGCAGCAGATGCAGCCATTGGTCATTTCCACGAGCTGCTCGTCGGTGCGTGACAGGTTCGCACCTCCGTCACGCACAAGTGCTGCGTCGATATTGACCTCGCTCATGTCGTTGACGATGACCGCCACGCGGCGACCCTCGCGGTTGTTGAGAATGTGGTTGAGAAGCGTGGTCTTGCCGGCTCCGAGAAAGCCGGAAAGCACCGTCACCGGCAGGCGGCGGTTACGCCCCGCTGTGTTTGGCCCGGTTGTTTCTGGCATGGCTATGTCTGGCATGGCTGGCCTCCTGATCCTGAAGATTGTCGAAACGGAGCGTCCGGCCGCAGCGGCCGGACGCGAAAGACACGATGTCCGTGCTGGAAATCAGTGCTCCAGCATCTCGTGAACGATGCCTTTTGCATCCAGCGACGAGGGGTAGTAGGTCGGCCAGTTCGTCACTTCCTCCAAAAGGGCAGCGCGGTCGTTGCCCCAGTAAAGGTGGTAGTGATCGGAGGCATCCGGCGCGATCTTGTGATCGCTGAACTGCATGAATTCCGGCGCAGCCGCATCGCCTTCCACCTTTTTGAAGATGAAGCGTACGCCGCGGTTGCCGGCCTTGTAGGTCAGGATTTCATGACCATCGCTGGCATAGCGGGCCTTCAGCGGCTTGCCGTCCTCGAAGAACGTCACGGTGTCGCCGTTGATGGTGATGCGCTCGACATTGGTACGGTAGCCGATGTCGTAATAGGCCTTGTATTCCTCCGTGCTCTTGTCGCCTTCTTCGGCCTTGTGCGCCATCACAGGGTCGAGCGTGCCATCTTTCAGGTAGGGATAGACCGACTGCCAGTCCCCCGCCCAGTCCGTCAGGGCGCGGTCCTTGACCTGATCATCCTTGAAGTAGCCCTTGTAGATCTGATCGTCGCCATGGTGGTGCCCATGGTCATCGCCGTGGTCATGCCCATGTTCATGAGCGTGATCATGGCCATCCTCGCCCTCGTGATCATGCGACTTGCCCGTGCCACCCACGGCAACGATGTTGAAGGGCCTGCCCTCGACGGTGATCTCGCCGGCCTTTTCAAAGGAACCTGCATCGACGATGTGGATCTTGCTGTTCAGCGGATCGGTGACGAACACCTTGTCGGAGGCGACGGTCACGCGCGGACGAGGATCGCTCCAGTGCCCATCCATGGAATAGGGCTCGGTGAGCTTGAGCGAATGGGCGATCTCGCCCTTCAGAACGTCCACCTGATGAAGCTGGCCGTCCTCGGTGATGACGTAGACGAATTTCGACCGGATCGGGTCGACGGCGAAATGAACGCGGCGCGTGGGAAGCTGCACCAGACGGAAGGCGTCCTGTTCCGAGGGGTCGACCAGCACGATGCGGTCCGGGCCGTAGTTGCCGACGAAATATTGCAGCCCCTTGCCGCCGATCAGTGTCGAGGAACTGCCCTCGGGCAGCTTGTCGGAATAGGGCAGGTGGCGGATTTCAGGCACGTCGCCGTCCTGCGAGATCAAGAGCAGGCCGGTGTCGCAGGCCAGTGCATAAAGACTGCCCGATCCGGCCGAACCATGCAGCCCGGGGCAGGCCACGTCCTCGCCGACCGGTTTGCCGTCGAGGTCGACGAGCCGCGCGCCGATCGGGCGTTTGGAGGCATCCTCGGGGTTGGGGATGGTCACGACAGCATGCTTGTCGAATGGCACCGCCACGCCGTGATGCGGGGCGACGACGCCGATCTCGCGCAGCTGCGGCTTGCCTTCGAGGGCTGCCTTCTCGGTGAAGAAGCGGGCCTTGTCCTCGCCGTCGAACCATTGCGCGACATTGCCCTGGCGCTCCACGAAGTGGGCCGGCCTGGAGCCTTCCAGCGTGGTGTCGAGCAGTTCGGGATCGTCCACGTCGATGTCGCCATGGTCGCCATGGTCATGGAAGGCGATGCCGGTGGAGATGGCCGATACGGTGCCGGCCGCGCCCTGCACGGCAAACACGGTCTGGCCGCTTTCGGTGCGGTAGAGCGATGCCGGTCCCTTGATCCGGAAGGTGCTGAGCTTGTCACCGTCGAGGGCGTCGATGACATTGACCACGGGTTGGTCATGGTCGGAGACGAACAGCCGCCACGCCGTCACATCGTCCTCGTCGGCCAGCACGGGGCCGGTCCAAAGGCAGGCTCCCAGCGCCAGCGCCGAGGCCGCGCAGAAGAATTTTCTCATATCACTCTCCTTGATGTTATTACATTACACATTTACGGAAATCGAACGCAATCCGGGTGTGTTCGCGCTCGCTGCGAAGTTCGGGCAGGGACGGCCGGCGTCTCAGGCAAGCGCCGGCCGGCCTAGAGGGCGCGGGCGGTTTCGGGGTCAGTGGCCGGCCGCATCCCTGATGGTGGCGAGGTTCTGGCGCATCATGTCCGCATAGGTCGCGGCCGGGCCGTCCTCTTTGGACAGCGCGTCGGAATAAAGCGTGCCGCCGAGTTTCAGCCCGGCTTCGGACGCGATCTGCTCTACGAGCCGCGAATTGGAAATATTCTCCGCGAAGACGGCCACCGCACGCTTGCCGGCGATTTCACGCACCACGCCCGCGACATCGGCCGCCGAGGCTTCCGCGTCGGTGGAGACGCCCTGCGGCGCGAGGAAGGTGACGCCATAGGCATGCTCGAAGTAGCGGAAGGCATTGTGGGCAACGACGAAGACACGGCGATCCTGCGGGATCGCGGCGACCGTTTTGCGGATATCCTTGTCGAGCGCGTCGAGCTTGCCGTCATAGGCCTGAGCGTTCGCCTCGTAGGTGGCGCAGCCCTCGGTGTCCGCCTTGCAGAAGGCGTCCGCGATGTTCTTCACGTAGACTTTCGCGTTGGCGATCGATTGCCAGGCATGCGGGTCGAGCGGGGCTTCATGGAACACTGCCTTGCCGCCGACATAGTGATAGTGCCCGCCCGCAGGGTCGTTGAGGATTTCGGCGTCCTTGGTGGCTTCCACCACCGCGGCGGAAGTGCCGCTCGCCTCGATCAGGCGCTGGAGGAAGCCCTCGAACAGGAGGCCGTTCACCAGCACCACGTCTGCCTTTGCGACGGCGATGGCATCGGCGGGTTTCGGCTCGTAGACATGGGCGTCGCTGTCGGGGCCGACGATGGTGCGCAGTTCGATGCGGTCGCCGCCGACTTGCCGCGCAAAGTCGGCGAGGATCGAGAAGCTGGCGATCACATTGAGCTTTTCAGCTGCGGAGACGGGTAGGGTCGAGCTTAATGTTATAACAATCAGGGCTGAGGCGAGCTTACGGAAGAGGGTCATTCTCGAAGTTTCCAGTTCCTGTTTTCAGGCGATCCGGTGGGCGGGGCGCGGCCGGCGGGTCGCCAGCAGGCCGCGCGGGCCGAACAGCACCGACACGAAATAGAGGCAGCCGGTGGAAAGGATGATTGCGGGGCCGGAAGGCAGCGCCGCATGGTAGGAGAGCAGCAGGCCGCTCACCGACGAGACGAGGCCGAAGGCCACGGCCAGCATCGCCATGGTCTCGACGCGCTGGGTCCAGAAGCGGGCGGCAGCAGCCGGCAGCACCATCAGGCCGACCGACAACAGCGTGCCGAGCGCCTGGAAGCCGGCCACCAGATTGAGCACGACCAGCCCGAGGAAGATGAAATGCACCGGCGAGCCGAGCTTCGACACCGAGCGCAGGAACAGCGGGTCGAGGCATTCCGCCACCAGCGCGCGCCAGAACAGGCCAAGCGATGCGAGCGTGACGACCGCGACGATGCCGATCAGCGAAAGCGCGTCATTGTTGAGGGCGAGCACGGTGCCGAACAGCACATGCATCAGGTCGACGCTGGAGCCGCGCAGCGACACCATGGTGACGCCAAGCGCCAGAGAAATCAGGTAGAAGGCGGCCATCGAAGCATCCTCCTTCTGGACGGTCAGACGCGAGACCGCTCCCGCGCCCAGCGCGACGATGGCACCGGCCAGCAGCCCGCCAATGGTCATCGGCACGATCTGCAAGCCGTAGAGCAGGAAGCCGGCGGCTGCGCCCGGCAGGATGGCATGGGCCATGGCATCACCGGTCAGGCTCATGCGCCGCAGCATCAGGAACACGCCGATGGGGCAGGCGCTGAGCGACAGCAGCACCGCGCCCAGCAGCCCGCGCTGCATGAAGGCGAATTCGGTGAACGGTGCGATCAGGAATTCGTGGAGCGCTTCCATCACGCGGCCCCCTTGCGGGCCACGGGCGCTGAATCTTCGTGGTTGTGGTGATGGTGGCCGTCACCGTGGGCATGATGGTCATGCCCGTGCCCATGCCCATGATCGTGCTCGTCATGGGAGGCGCACCAGGGCGCCGTCTCGTCCCATGCTTCATGGAACTGGCGGGCCCGCAGCAGATTTTCGGCCGCCAGCGCGGATTTCGCCTCGCCCCACGCAATCGGCGCGCGCGCCAGAAGCAGCGCCTCCGGGAAATGGGTGCGCACCAGATCAAGGTCATGCACGACGACCATGACGGTCCGGTTCTCGCCATGCCAGCGTTTGATGAGCGCGATCAGGTCGGTCATGGTGCGGGCATCGATGGCGTTGAACGGCTCGTCGAGCAGGATGAGCTCCGCATCCTGCACCAGCACACGTGCAAACAGGGCACGCTGAAGCTGTCCGCCCGAAAGCGTGTCGATCGGGCGCTGCTCGAATCCTTCGAGCCCCACAGCCATCAGCGCCTCGGAGACAGCAGCGCGGTCCTGCGCCGTATGGCGGCCGAGCAGGCCGCGCTTCGGCCACAGGCCGAGCGAGACGAGGTCGACCACCCGCGCGGGAAACGTGCGGTCGAGTTCGGACTGCTGCGGCAGGTAGGCGACCCGCGTGCCGGGCGTGACGGTAACGGAGCCGACCATCGGCTTCAGCATGCCAACCACACCCTTCATCAGCGTGGATTTGCCGGAGCCGTTGGCGCCGACCACGGCCGTCAGCGAGCCTTTGCGCACCACACCGGAGAGGTGATGAACGGCCGGATGGCTGTTGTAGCCCAGCGTCAGGTCGCTGAATGTTATGCAGGGAGCAGCCATAAGGCGAATGTGCGTCCGTTTCGATATCGATTGATGTGATGTTATTACATTGTCATTCGTGACGACAAGATGGCAAATCACCGGAGCTGGGGAAAATTTGTCTCCGCCCCATTGGTCCAGCCCCCTTTGGCGGCACATTTGGCTGGCGGGACGGCAATTTTTACGATAGTCGAAATAAATCAGGGAGCCGAACGAAAAGTGTCGTTTTGCGTTTCCTGTTTTCCGCTGAGTTAGCGGAACGGGAGGACTTCATGTATCTGGGGCTCGATCTGGGCACCTCGGGCGTCAAGGCGCTTCTGATCGACGGCGACCAGCAGCCGGTCGCATCCGGCCATGGCCCGCTCGATGTTTCGCGCCCGCATCCGGGCTGGTCGGAGCAGGACCCGGCCCATTGGCTGGAGGCGTGCGAGCATGCCATTGGCGAACTGAAGGCGTCGCATCCGAACGAGCTGGCCGCCGTCAGGGGCATCGGTCTCTCCGGTCAGATGCATGGCGCCACATTGCTCGACCGTGACGACCATGTGCTGCAGCCCTGCATCCTGTGGAACGACACGCGCAGCCACGCCGAGGCCGCCATGCTCGATGCAGACCCGCGCTTTCGCGAGCTTACGGGCAATATCGTCTTTCCGGGCTTTACCGCGCCGAAGCTCGTCTGGGTGAAGGCGAACGAGCCGGAAATCTTCGCCCGCGTGGCGAAAGTGCTGCTGCCGAAGGATTATCTGCGCCTGTGGCTTTCCGGCGAGCATATGTCCGAAATGTCGGATTCGGCCGGCACCTCGTGGCTGGATGTCGGCAAGCGGCGCTGGTCCGTCGAGTTGCTGGCGGCGACGGGGCTGGATGAGAGCCATATGCCGACGCTGGTGGAAGGTATGCAACCGGCAGGCACGCTGCGCGCGGAACTGGCCTCGCAATGGGGCATGCAGGCCGGTACTCCGATCGCCGGCGGGGCTGGCGATAATGCGGCGTCCGCCTGTGGAATGGGCACGGTGGGCGAGGGCCATGCCTTTGTCTCACTCGGCACCTCCGGCGTGTTGTTTGCCGCCAACTCTGCCTATCTGCCCAATCCGGCCAGTGCCGTGCACACCTTTTGCCATGCGCTGCCACAGACATGGCACCAGATGGGCGTCATCCTGTCGGCGACGGACTCGCTGAACTGGCTGGCCGGCATCGCCGGTCGCGAGGCCGGCGAACTTACCGCCGAACTGGGTGACAACCTCAGGGCGCCGTCGGGCGTCACCTTCCTGCCCTACCTGTCGGGCGAGCGCACGCCTTACAATGATGCAACCATTCGCGGTGCCTTTGCCGGCCTTGCCCATGAAAGCGGCCGTGCGGCGCTGACGCAGGCGGTGCTGGAGGGCGTTGCCTTCGCCTTCCGCGACAGTCTCGACGCTCTGGTCAGCGCCGGCACGCGGCTGGAGCGGGTGACGGCGATCGGCGGCGGCTCGCGCTCGCTCTACTGGCTGAAAGCCATCGCAACCGCGCTTGGCATTCCCGTCGACGTGCCGGCCGACGGCGATTTCGGCGCCGCCTTCGGCGCGGCCCGCCTCGGTCTCATCGCCGCCACCGGAGCCGATCCGTTCAGCGTGTGCACGCTGCCCGCCACCAGTCGCACCATCGAGCCGGATGCGGGGCTGGCGCAGGCGTATGAAGAGGCCCGTCGGCGCTACCGCGCCCTCTATCCAGCCATCAAGGGAGTTTCAGCATGAGCACCGGCTTCTTCGGCGATATCGAGCCCATCCGTTATGAAGGCCCGGAAAGCACCAATCCGCTCGCCTATCGCTTCTACGATCCCGACGAGATCGTGCAGGGCAAGCGGCTGGAGGACCATCTGCGCTTCGCCGTCGCCTACTGGCATTCCTTTGCCTGGCCGGGTGGCGATCCCTTCGGCGGTCAGACTTTCGAGCGGCCATGGTTTGGCGACGACATGGACAAGGCCCGCCTCAAGGCGGATGTGGCCTTCGAGATGTTCTCGCTGCTCGGCGTTCCCTATTACTGCTTCCACGATGCCGATGTGCGCCCGGAAGGGAAAAACTTCGCCGAGAGCGCCGCGCGTCTTGATGAGATCGCCGGCATCTTCGAGAAGAAGCAGGCCCAGAGCGGCGTGAAACTGCTGTGGGGCACGGCCAATCTGTTTTCCCACCGCCGCTATATGGCGGGTGCCGCCACCAATCCCGATCCGGAGGTGTTCGCCTATGCGGCCGCCACGGTGAAGTCATGCATCGACGTGACCAGACGGCTGGAAGGCGAGAACTACGTGCTGTGGGGCGGACGCGAGGGCTACGAGACGCTGCTCAACACCGACATGAAGCGCGAGCGCGAGCAGGCCGGCCGCTTCCTGTCGATGGTGGTCGACTACAAGCACAGCATCGGCTTCAGGGGCACGATCCTGATCGAGCCGAAGCCGCAGGAACCGACCAAGCACCAGTATGATTACGATGTCGCCACCGTCTACGGCTTCCTGAAGGATTTCGGTCTGGAAAACGAGGTGAAGGTCAATATCGAGCAGGGCCACGCCATCCTCGCCGGCCACTCCTTCGAGCACGAGCTGGCGCTGGCCGCTGCATTGGGTATCTTCGGTTCCATCGACATGAACCGCAACGACTACCAGTCTGGCTGGGACACCGACCAGTTCCCCAACAATGTGCCGGAAATGGCGCTGGCCTACTATCAGGTGCTGCTTGCCGGCGGCTTCACCACCGGTGGCACCAATTTCGACGCCAAGCTGCGCCGGCAGTCGCTCGATCCGCAGGATCTGCTGATTGCGCATATCGGCGCGATGGACTGCTGCGCGCGGGGCCTGAAGGCTGCCGCCCGCATGATCGACGACAAGGCCCTTATCAGACCGCTCGAAGAACGCTATGCCGGCTGGAACGGCGAGGAGGCGAACGCCATGCTTGCCGGCAGGCGTACGCTTGAGCAGGTTGCCGAACGCGTGGTGAAGGACGGGATCGAGCCGCAGCCGCGCTCCGGCCGTCAGGAATATCTGGAGAATGTGGTCAATCGTTATGTGTAAGTGTGAGTGTGCGGGCTGAAATGACGGGTGAGATCATTGTGCGTCCGGCGCGCCCGCAGGACTTTCCGGCCATGAAGGCCATTTTGCGTGATACGTTCGAGAGCACATGGAGGCCGCAGATCACCGAGGCCTCCATCCGCAACTATCTCGACACCGATATTGGCGGCCGCTTCGTGGAACGCGCCGGCGCCGATATGCTGGTGGCCGAAATCGGCGGCGAGATCGCGGGGCTGATCCATTGCGTCGACGATTTCGTCGATGCCCTGCACGTCAGTTCCGCTTTTCAGCGCAGGGGCGTTGGACGCTGCCTCATGGAACGGGCCGAGCAGGACATGTCGGCCCGGGGATTCCGGCAGGCACGGCTCGAAACCGACACCTTCAACGAGCAGAGCCAGAACTTCTACAAGTCCCTCGGATATGTCGAAATGGGGCGATATCCGGACGAGGAATGGAAGAGCGGCCTCACCACCGTCCTGTTTGAAAAGCGCCTGTAGGTCGCAAAAGTCCTGCTGCCGGCTTTTTCGCCGGTTTGCGGGAAATGTGAAAAAGCGATCCGCTTTTGCCGCCACAATGCCGCCTTGCTGCCTTCATGCAGCCGTCACGGGCGTCGTATAACTAGCCTCGCAAACAAGCTCAACGAGGCGAACCGATATGCAAGAAGATCGCGAAATCGACGCCCTCCTGTCGAACGGGGGCACTGACTCCATCATCGACCGGCTGATGGCGCTGCCGCGTCCGGCCGCCAGTCAAGCTTGTGGCGAATGGGACCGCGCCGTGGCCGGCCGCCTTCAGGTCCATCTGGCAAGGCAGATGCGCGCCCTGCTCGAACAGGATGAGCCCGGCCGCAGCGCCGCCTGAGTCCCGCTGACGTTTATCACCAGGCCTGTCTCCCGCAGCCGGCGTGCCGGACCCGGCGACAGGCCTCAGTTTCCGCCCGCATCCATCCGTCTGCTTTCGATCGCCTTCTCCAGCCAGCCGACTTTCATTTCCGGAACGGATGAGAGCAGCAGGTCGGTATAGGCATCGAAGGGCGGCGCCAGAACCTCGCTCGTGAGGCCATAGCGCACGACTTCGCCGCGATACATCACGGCGATGGAATCGGCGATGGCCTTTACGGTGGCGAGGTCGTGGGTGATGAACAGATAGGCCACGTCTTCCTCTGCCTGCAATTCCAGCAGCAGTTCGAGGATCCCGTGCGCCACCAGCGGATCGAGCGCCGAAGTCACCTCATCGCAGATGATGAGCTTCGGCCGGGCCGCCAGAGCACGCGCGATGCACACACGCTGCTTCTGGCCGCCTGAAAGCTCGGCCGGGTAGCGGTCGGCGAAACCCTTGCCCATCTCGATCTTGTCGAGCAGCTCGGCCACGCGCGCATCGCGCTCGGCGCCGCGCATGCCGAAATAGAACTCCAGCGGCCTGCCGATGATGGTGCCCACCGTCTGGCGCGGGTTCATAGCCACATCCGCCATCTGGTAGATCATCTGGAGCTGGCGCAGATCTTCTTTTGGCCGGTCGTCCAGCCGGTTGGCGAGGGTGCGCCCGTCGAAGGTGATGCTGCCCTGTTCCGGCGGCAAAAGGCCGGTGATGGCGCGCGCCAGCGTCGACTTGCCGGAGCCTGATTCACCCACCACCGCAAGCGTCTGGCCGGCATGAATGTCGACGCAGATGTCGCGCAGGACCTTCACCTGGCCGCCGCCATAGGAAGCGGTGACCTTGTCGACGGTGAGAATGGGAGACGGCGAGGGCGCCTGCTCCTCATGGCTGATCGCATGCACCGAAACCAGCGCTCTTGTGTAGTCCTGCTTCGGCGCCTCGATGATCTGGCGCGTATCGCCCCATTCCACCGTCTTGCCATGGCGAAGCACCATGATGTCGTCGGCAACCTGCGCCACGACGGCGAGATCGTGGGTGATGTAGAGCGCCGCCACGCCCGTTTCGCGGATGGCGTTCTTGATAGCCGCAAGAACGTCGATCTGGGTGGTGACGTCGAGCGCCGTGGTCGGCTCGTCGAAAACGATGAGGTCGGGCCTGGAGCACAGCGCCATGGCCGTCATGACGCGCTGCAACTGCCCGCCCGATACCTGATGCGGATAGCGGTCGCCGATGTTTTCCGGATCGGGCAGGCTGAGCTGGCGAAACAGGTCGACGGCGCGCTTTTGCGCCTCCTCGCGGCTGGAGACGCCATGTTCGAGCGTGGCCTCGATCACCTGCTGCATGAGCTTGCGGGCAGGATTGAAGGCCGCCGCCGCCGACTGGGCGACATAGCAAACCTCCTTGCCGCGTATCCTGCGCAAGCCCCGTGCGTTGCCGAGAATGTCGCGGCCGTTGAGGATCACTTCGCCCCCGGTGATGCGCACGCCGCCGCGCCCGTAGCCCATCGAGGACAGGCCGATGGTCGATTTGCCCGCACCGGATTCGCCGATCAGTCCCAGAACCCTGCCACGCCCGACCCTGAGCGACACGTCGTCCACGATGACGATGGTTTTGGGATCTTCCCCCGGAGGGTAGACGGTCGCCTCGATGCGCAGGTTGCGGATGTCGAGCACATCGTCTTGCGGGGCGGCCTGCCGGTCTGCCCGTTCCTGTTCAGCCATCGCCACGGCCTCCCTTCAGGTCGGAGGTGCGGTTCAGCACCCAGTCGGCAACCAGATTGACCGAGATTGCCAGAAGCGCGATCGCACCCGCCGGAATGAGTGCGGCGGGAATGCCGAACACGATGCCGTCCTTGTTTTCCTTGACCATGCCGCCCCAGTCCGCATCGGGCGGCTGCACGCCGAGGCCAAGAAAGGAGAGCGCCGACAGGAAAAGCACCGCGAAGATGAAGCGCAGACCAAGCTCCGCCACCAGCGGCGACAGCGCATTGGGCAGGATTTCGCGGAATATGATCCATGAACGGCCTTCGCCGCGCAGTCTGGCGGCTTCCACGAAGTCCATGACATTGATGTCCGCCGCCACGGCGCGCGCGAGGCGGTAGACGCGGGTGGCATCGAGAATGCCCATGACGAGGATAAGCGTCGCCAGTGTGGAAGGCAGCACCGACAGCACCACCAGCGCGAAGATCAGCGTCGGGATCGACATCAGAAGATCGACGAAGCGCGACAGGGTCTGGTCGATCCAGCCGCCGACCACCGCCGCGGTGAAGCCGAGCACCGACCCGAGGATGAAGGAGAGGGCTGTCGCCGTCACTGCGATGAAGATGGTGATGCGCGCGCCGTAGATCATGCGCGAGAGCAGGTCGCGGCCGAGATTGTCGGTGCCGAGCGGATGCGTGGCCGACATCGGCCCCCATACCTCGCCGACGATCTCGCCATTGCCGTAGGGCGCGATCCACGGCGCAAAAAGAGCCGCGAACAGGAACAGCGCGGTCAGCAGAAGGCCGACAAGGGCGCTTGGCGGAATATGTCTGATGTCAAACAAGGGCCGCCCTCACTTCGGATGCCGGAGACGAGGATTGGCCAGAATCGCAACGATGTCGGCGATGATGTTGAGGCCGATGTAGACGGCGGCGAAGATCAGGCCCACGGCCTGAACCACCGGCACGTCGCGCTTGGAAACGTGATCGACCAGATACTGGCCCATGCCCGGATAGACGAAGATCACCTCGACCACGACGACGCCGACCACCAGATACGCAAGGTTCAGCATCACCACGTTGACGATGGGCGCCACCGCATTGGGCATGGCGTGCCTGCGGATGACCTCGAACGCCGACAGCCCCTTCAGTTCCGCCGTCTCGATATAGGCCGACTGCATGACGTTGAGGATGGCGGCGCGGGTCATGCGCATCATGTGCGCCAGCACCACCAGCGTCAGCGTCAGCGCCGGAAGCGCGATGGCCTGCAGGCGCGCGCTAAACGACATGGTGTCGAAAACGGTCGAACTGGCCGGGAACCACTGCAGTTTGACGGCGAAGAACAGGATGAACAGGTAACCGATGAAGAACTCCGGCAGCGAGGTGGAGGCGAGCGCGAAGCCGGAGATCGTCTTGTCGATGACCCCGTTGCGGTAGCGCACCGCCAGAAGCCCCAGCAGGATGGCCAGCGGCACCGAGATCACTGCCGCGCAGGTGGCGAGGAACAGCGTGTTCTTCAGCCGTCCGCCCAGCGCGTCGGCAATGTCTCGCCCGTTGGAAAGGGCAGTGCCGAAATCGCCCGTCAGCACGCCGCCCAGCCAGCGAAAATAGCGGATATAGGCCGGGTCGTTAAGGCCGAGCTCCCGGCGCAGGTTTTCGAGCGCCTGCGGCGTCGCCGATTGCCCGAGTATGGACTGGGCGACATCACCGGGGAGGATCTGTGTGCCTGCGAAGATGAGCACAGACACGGCGAGGAGGAGCAGACCGCCCAGCACGAGACGCTGGGCGATCAGCCGCAGAATATGGGCACTTCCCATCCGTGCGCGTCTCAGCCCTGCTTCAGCCAGACGCGGATTGCCGCCTTCAGGTTCGAGGTCTCGTGGTTGGGATCGAGGACCCAGCCCTGCACTTCCTCGCGATGGGCGTCGATGAAGTCGTTGAACATCGGCAGGATGAGACCGCCGTCATCGCGCACGATGGTGGCCGCCTCGCGGTAGAGGTCGGTGCGCTTGGCAGTGTCCAGTTCGGCACGCGCTTCGAGAATGATCTTGTCGAACTTCTCGTTGAAGAAGCGCGTGTCGTTCCAGTCGGCGCCGGTGATGTAGGCGGTCGAATACATGGAATCCTGCGTCGGCCGTCCGCCCCAGTACGAAGCGCAGAAGGGCTGCTTGTTCCACACTTCCGTCCAGTAGCCGTCACCCGGCTCACGCTGCACCTGGATCTGGATGCCCGCCTTTGCCGCGCTTTGCTGGAAAAGCTGGGCGGCATCGACGGCGCCGGGAAAGGCGACATCGGAGGTGCGCAGCAGGATGGGCCCGCTGTGGCCGGATTTCTCGTAGTGGAACTTGGCCTGATCGGGATCGTAGCTGCGCTGCTCGATGCCTTCGGGATACAACGCATAGCTCTTCGAAATGGGGAAGTCGTTGCCGACCGAGGCGTAGCCCTGCATGATCTGCTGGATCATCTGCTCGCGGTCGATGGCAAGCTTCAGCGCCAGCCGCAGGTCCGCATTGTCGAAGGGCGCGGTGTTGCAGAACATCGGGAAGATGTAGTGCCCCTTGGAGGGCACGTTGACGATCACCACGCCGGGCGCGCGCTTGAGCAGGGCCACCGTCTTCGGCTCGACGCGGTTGATGATGTGCACCTGCCCGGACTGCAGCGCCGCCATACGGGCCGTGGTATCGTTCATAACGATGATCTCGACCGAATCGACATGGCCGACATCGTCGTTCCAGTAGCCGTCATACTTCACCGACATGTGGCGCACGCCGGGCTCGTTGACCTCGACCTTGTAGGGGCCGGTGCCGATGCCGGCCGTCGGATCGTCGAAGCCCCCATTCGGCTGGATGATCAGGTGGTAATCGGTCAGCAGCAGAGGCAGGTCGGCATTGCCGCGCTTGAGCTTGAAGACGACATTGTCGCCGTCGACCACGACTTCGTTGATATCGCCGAGAATGCCAACGGCGGCCGACTTGGTGTCGGCATCGGAATGGCGGCGGATGGTCTGGGCAACGTCTTCAGGCGAAAGTTCCTTGCCGTTATGGAAGGTCACGCCCTTGCGAATCTTGAACGACCATTCGGTCGCATCGGCCGAAGCGTCCCAGGATTCGGCAAGCACCGGCTGGGCGCTGCCGTTTGCCGGCGACTGGATGGCCAGGGTCTCACCCCATGTGCAGCCGAAATTCTGCGGCACCTGCGTCAGAAACTGGGCCGGGTCGAGGCTGTTGGTGGATTCGCCGCCAACCAGCCCCATTTTCAGCGCGCCGCCTTTCTGGGGTGTCTGGGCCTGCGCCGCGCCCGAGAGCATCATGTTCGCCAGCGCGGCACTCACGCCCAGTGCAGCGGCCCGGCCAAGGAAATCGCGGCGGCTGAGCCTGCCCGTGGCAACTGCACGGCTTAAAAAATCGAGTTCCGCTGACATATTCAGAGCTCCCTTATCTCTTTGTCTGGACCTTACGGCCGTTCTTATTCTTCTGATTACGGGGAATAATGGGACCTGGGTCAACCCCGCACCGGACGGAATGCGACACGCTCTGGCGTAATTTGTATGTCGCATCTGGAGCAATAAATTGCCCGGCACACCGTAACGGATATGTCGTAAATAGACAAGAAACGCCGTTTTTAGCGGGTTTGCGGCGTAACGGCAGCGCCGGAACGCAAATTTTTTGAAAATGATAAAGCCGCCGCCCGTTCGGGCGGCGGCGCTTCCAAATGTCGCGAAAAAGACAGTTCCGTCAGTTGAGCGGTATGTCGTTATCCTGCTTTCCGGACTGATAGACCGCCGACAATTCGTCATAGCGCGCAGCGATATCTTCTATGCGCTTTGCCAGCCGCGTCCGCTCCGGCTCCGGTGTCTCGCGGGCAAGCCTGCGAATGGAAAAGCTCTTCCAGTAGGCGTTTTCGGCATTGTAGCCGCCCGGTTCCAGCGTGAAGACCTCCTTGAGGATCTTCAGGTCATGCGGAATGGCGAAGCTGTCGCGTGAATCCTCATGGCTGAACAGATAGTAGAAATTATCGAAACCGGCCCATGTGATGGCCGACAGGCACAGCGAGCAGGGTTCGTGCGTGGAGACGAAAATGGCATCCTTCGTATCGACCCGTTCGGCCTTCGGCATTTCGTAGAACCGCTTCAAACAGTGCATTTCACCGTGCCAGAGCGGGTTTTCGGTCTCGTTGTTGGTTTCGGCCAGAATCAGCGAGCGGTCGGATTTCCGCAGCAGGGCCGCGCCGAAAAGCTTGTTTCCCTGTTCCACGCCAGCCGCCGTCTTCGGCACGATGTCGCTTTCGATCACGTCGAGCAGGCGGTCGATCAGGGAAACGTCGCTCATGCGGCAAAACCTTCCGGAAGCTGGATTTCATAAGGATGGGAGAAGTAGAATTCTTCCAGGTTGGAACCGTCGCCGCCGCGGTCGACCACGACGAAATTCTGCGGCTCGCCAATCGGCGTCAGCACGCCGTGCCATACATTGCAGTGATAGTTCACGCCCTGCCCGGGCGCGGTGACGAAAGCTTGCGGCACGCCGGGACCATCGGGCTCGTCGGGGCAGACCACGACCAGAAACGGGCGCGGTGACAGCGGCATGAAGGCCTGACTGCCGAAAGGATGGCGCTCGACCATGGAAAGCTGGAGCGGAAACGCATAGGGCGTGCCGCAGAAGATCGAGATCAGGACCCGGCAATTGGGTCCCGCCACCTCAACCTTTGCAAGATCGTGATAGCGCTCGCACTTGCCGGCATTGATCGGGTAATGCGTGTCGCAGTCGGTATCGATGACATCGCCGAAGGCTGCGAAGCTGTCGCGTGTCAGCGGCCGGGCGATGATCGCCGTGGTCATTCCTGTCTCCCGAATCCGCCGAGAGCCGCGTGACGATTGACGTCCTTGTAGAGCAGATAGCGGAAATTGCCGGCGCCGCCCGCATAGCAGGCCTGCGGGCAGAAGGCGCGCAACCACATGTAATCGCCGGCCTCCACCTCTACCCAGTCCTGATTGAGCCGGTAGACCGCCTTGCCTTCCAGCACATAGAGCCCGTGCTCCATGACGTGGGTTTCGGGGAAGGGAATGATGCCGCCCGGCTTGAAGGTGACGATGGTGACATGCATGTCGTGGCGCACATCCACCGGATCGACGAAACGGGTGGTCGCCCATTTGCCATCGGTATCGGGCATGGCCACGGGCTCGATGTCGTTCTCATTGGTGAAGATCGGATCGGGCACGTCGATGCCGTCGACGAATTCGTAGGCCTTGCGGATCCAGTGGAAGCGGGCCGTCTGCGCGCCTTCGTTGCGCAATGTCCAGCCGCTGGCGGGCGGCAGGAAGGCGTAGCCGCCCGGTGCCATGCGATGCGACTGGCCGTCGAGCGTCACCGTAATTTCGCCTTCGACCACGAACAGTACGGCTTCGGCGTTGGCATCGGGCTCAGGCCGGTCGCTGCCGCCGCCAGGCTGCACTTCCATGATGTATTGCGAGAAGGTCTCGGCGAAGCCGGAAAGCGGACGGGCGATGACCCACAGGCGCGTCTTGTCCCAGAAGGGCAGGTAGGAGGCGACGATGTCACTGAACTCCCGGCGCGGGATCACTGCATAGGCATCCGTGAAGACGGCGCGGTCGGTGATCAGGTCGCTCTGGGGCGGCAGACCGCCTTGCGGGGCATAATAGGTGCGTTTCGGCATGGCGGTCATGTCCATGATTGGGTTCCTACAGGGGAAGGAGATCTCTGAGGCGGTGCAGGGCGATGCGCTCGACCTGCCGGCAGGCCGTCGCGAATTCCGTGGCGCGGTCGTTGTCGATGCGGGTTTGGAATGCGGCGAGAATGCTCGCCTTTGTGTTGTCCTTGACCGCGATGATGAAGGGGAAGCCGAACTTCTCCACATAGGCGGAATTGAGCCGGGTGAAGGTTTCGCGCTCCTCGTCGGTCAGTGCGTCCAGCCCGGCGGAAGCCTGTTCGGCGGTTGATTCGGGCGTCAGGCGTTTCGCCTGCGCCAGCTTGCCGGCAAGGTCGGGGTGGGCGGTCAGCACGCCCAGACGCTCGGTTTCGCTGGCCGAGCGGAAAGCGCGGCAGAGCGCATTGTGCAACCCGCCGGCGCTGTCGTGGGCGGGACCCAGTTCCAGCTTCCACGCGCGCTCGGCGATCCATGGCGAATGCTCGAAGATGCCGCCGAAGGCCTTGACGAAGCTCGACTCGTCCATGCGCGAGGGACGGAGCGCCGGAGCCTTGTAGGGATGATGCGTCTGCCAGTGGCGGGCAATGTCGATGCGGCGCGGCAGCCAGACCTTGTCGTGGCTTTTGACATAGTCGATGAAGCGCTTCAGCGCCGCCACGCGGCCCGGCCGCCCGATCAGGCGGCAATGCAGGCCGACCGACATCATCTTCGCCTTGCCGCCCTTGCCTTCCGCATAAAGCGTGTCGAAGGCGTCCTTCAGATAGGTGAAGAACTGCTCGCCTTCGGTGAAGCCGGCCTGAATGGCAAAGCGCATGTCGTTGGCATCGAGCGTGTAGGGAATGACCAGTTGCGGAGCAATGGCGTTGCCGTGGCCGTCATGGTCGAGCCAGTAGGGCAGGTCGTCGTCATAGGTGTCGGAGATGTAGTCGAAGCCGCCTTCGGCAGCCGCCAGCCGGACCGACCACACGGATGTGCGGCCAAGATACATGCCCTGCGGCCGCTCGCCGGTTACTTCCGTATGCAGGCGGATCGCCTCGATGAGGTCGGCGCGCTCGGCGTCTTCCTCGTGGTCGCGATAGTCGATCCAGCGCAGGCCGTGGGAGGCGATTTCCCAGTCCGCAGCCTGCATCGCCGCGACCTGATCGGGCGAGCGGGCAAGCGCGGAGGCGACGCCATAGACCGTGACCGGCACATCGGCTTCGGTAAACAGCCGGTGCAGCCGCCAGAAGCCGGCGCGGGCGCCGTACTCGTAGATGGATTCCATGTTCCAGTGGCGTTTGCCCGGCCATGGCACGGCACCGGTCACCTCAGAGAGGAAGGCTTCCGAAGCCTTGTCGCCATGAAGGATGCAGTTTTCGCCGCCTTCCTCGTAATTGACCACGAACTGCACGGCGACATGCGCGCCGCCCGGCCATGCCGCACCCGGTGGATTGGCCCCATAGCCGCGCATGTCACGCAGATAACGCATGTTCGAAACTCCGGGCTGGCAATTACGGTCGACAGAGTACCCAAAGGGAAAGGGCTGCATTCCCCTCAAAAAATTTGAAAGTGTTTTTGGGCTCCAGTCAGGCGGCGGCTCTTATATGGCGCTGCTAAATGGCGCACAATCAAATGCTGCAATTATGACATATGCTGCATATTCGGCGTACCTTGAACGGGAGGCGAACAGGTGGGAGCAACGGCAGAGGCGGCGGGTGGCCGTCTGACAACGCATGTGCTTGATACGGCATCCGGCAGTCCTGCGGCAGGGCTGTCCATCGAACTGTTTCGCATCGAGGGCGACCGCCGCACCTCCGTGAAGACCGTTGTCACCAATTCCGATGGCCGCTGTGACGCGCCGCTTCTGGCCGGTGATGAATTCAGCACCGGCGAATATGAGCTGGTGTTCGCTGCGGGCGACTATCTGCGCGGGCAGGGCAATGCGCTTCCGGAGCCTGCCTTCCTCGACATCGTGCCGATCCGGTTTGGCATGGCGGAACCGAAGCACTATCATGTGCCTTTACTGATATCGCCCTACGGATACTCCACCTATCGGGGGAGCTAAAGCGATGGCCGCAGCAATACGCAACGAGCTACGCTTCATTCTGAACGACCGTGATGTGGTGCTGACCTCCGCAGCGCCGGACATGACGCTGCTCGACTGGCTGCGCCTGTCGCAAAACCTGCGCGGCACCAAGGAAGGCTGCGCCGAGGGCGACTGCGGGGCCTGCACGGTTCTGGTCGGCAAGCGGGTGGGTGATGAACTCGTCTACGAAGGCGTCAACGCCTGCATCCGCTTCATGGGATCGCTCGATTGCTGTCATGTCGTGACGGTCGAGCATCTGGCGCCGAACGAGGGCAGGCTGCATCCGGTGCAGCAGGCGATGGTGGATTTCCACGGTTCGCAATGCGGGTTCTGCACGCCGGGCTTCGTCATGTCACTCTACGGGTTGTGGATGCGCTCGCCCAATCCCTCCGATTTCGAGATCGAGAAGGCGCTGCAGGGCAATCTGTGCCGCTGCACCGGCTATGAGGCGATCATCCGCTCCGCGCGGGCCATCTCCACCTATGGTCGGGTGAGCGAGGATCCGCTGGCCAATGAGCGCGCCTCGATCCTCGCGCGGCTGGCACGGATGGACGATGGCACCCGCGTCGAGGTCGGCGAGGGCAGTGCGCGCCTGATCGTGCCGGCGAATGTCGATGATCTTGCCGCGGTGCTGGAGGCGGAGCCGAAAGCGACCGTGGTGGCAGGCTCCACCGATGTAGGCCTCTGGGTTACCAAGATGATGCGCAACATTTCGCCGGCCGTTTTCATCGGCGGCGTGCGGGAACTGCGCTCGATGAGCGAGGAAAATGGCGTCATCACCATCGGCGCGGGCGTCACCTACAACGAAGCCTTCGCTTTCCTGTCGCAGCGTATTCCGGCACTTGGTGCTTTGGTGGCCCGCATCGGCGGCGAGCAGGTCCGCAACATGGGAACCATCGGGGGCAACATCGCCAATGGCTCGCCGATCGGCGATACGCCGCCGCCGCTGATCGCGCTTGGCAGCAGGCTCACCCTGCGCAAGGGCAGCGAAAGGCGTACCATCCCGCTGGAAGAGTTCTTCATCGCCTATGGCAAGCAGGATCGTCAGCCGGGCGAGTTCGTCGAGGCCGTTCATGTGCCGGTGCCGGGTGATGGCATCCACTATGCCGTGCACAAGATTTCCAAGCGGCGCGAGGAAGACATCACTGCAACGCTGGGCGCGTTTTTTCTCGAACTTGCCGGCGATGGCACGGTGAAGGAAATCCGCATTGCCTATGGCGGCATGGCGGCGACACCGAAACGGGCAAGCGCGGTCGAGGCCGCACTGACCGGAAAGCCGTGGACGGAAGCGACGATCGAAGCGGCTATCCCTGCTTATGAGCAGGATTTTGCACCGCTGACCGATATGCGCGCCACGGCGGAATATCGCATGCTGGCGGCGAAGAACCTGTTGCGCCGCTTCCATCTGGAAACATCCGGGGCGAAGGTCCCGGCGCGCGTATCGAGATATACCGTTGCGGCCTGAGTGGCCGCGAGGTGCTTAGGCACCGGGGAGGCAGGATCGATGACGAAGCACACAAGCAATCTCAAGGCCGAGAAGATCGTCGGCGGCGTCCACGCATCGCCGCGCCATGATTCCGCGCACAAGCACGTGACCGGCACGGCCGTCTATATCGACGACATCGTGGAGCCTTTCGGTACGCTTCATGCGGGCCTCGGCCTCGCCAATATTGCCCATGGCACCATCCGCTCGATGGATCTGTCCGCGGTGCGGTCTGCTCCCGGCGTGATCGATGTGCTGACGGCCAGCGACGTTCCCGGCGTCAACGAGATTTCGCCCAGCGGCATGAATGACGATCCGGTGCTGGCCGACGGCAAGGTGGAGTTCCACGGCCAGCCGATCTTCTGCGTGATTGCCGAGACGCGTGAGCAGGCGCGCCGCGCCGCGAGGCTGGCGAAGATCGAATATGAGGAACTGCCGGCGGTCATTGATATCTGGGATGTCGATGTGGAAACGCACAAGCAGGTGACGACGCCGCTGACGCTGAAGCGTGGCGATGCCGCAGCTGCTCTTGCCAGCGCGCCGCGCCGGGTGAAGGGCCGCATGCGCCTTGGCGGGCAGGATCATTTCTACCTCGAAGGGCAGGTGTCGCTGGCCATTCCGGGCGAGGACGAGGACGTGCTCGTCTATTGCTCCACGCAGGGCCCGAGCGAAACCCAGCACATGGTCGCCCATGCGCTGGGGGTTCCGAGCCATTCGGTCGCCATCGAGGTGCGCCGCATGGGCGGCGGCTTCGGCGGCAAGGAAACGCAGGCCAACCAGTGCGCGGCGCTGGCGGCCATCGCCGCCAAGAAGCTGAAGCGCGCCGTCAAGCTGCGTCTCGACCGCGACGAGGATATGACCGCGACTGGCAAGCGGCACGATTTCGCCATCGACTACGATGTCGGCTTCGACGATGAGGGCCGCATTCTCGGCATCGACTACACCTTTGCGCTTCGCGCCGGTTTTTCGGCGGACCTCTCAGGTCCGGTGGGTGACCGTGCCCTGTTCCACTGCGACAACGCTTACTTCTTCCCGCATGTGCTTGCGAAATCAGCGCCGCTCTACACCAACACCGTGTCGAACACGGCCTTCCGTGGCTTCGGCGGGCCGCAGGGCATGGTGGGCGCGGAGCGTGTCATCGACGAGGTGGCCTTCGCGGTCGGCAAGGACCCGCTGGAAATCCGCAAGCTCAATTTTTACGACGCGATGGGCGTGGAAGGGACACGCAATCTCACGCCATATCACCAGAAGGTCGAGGACTGCATCATCCAGCGCATCGTGGCCGAGCTGGAAGAGAGCGCGGATTATGCCGGGCGTCGCAAGGCTATTGCCGAGTTCAATGCCGGAAGTCCGGTCGTCAAGCGGGGGCTGGCGCTGACGCCGGTGAAGTTCGGCATCTCCTTCACCAAGACCGAGTCCAACCAGGCCGGCGCGCTGGTCCATGTCTACACCGACGGTTCGGTGCACATGAACCACGGCGGCACGGAGATGGGGCAGGGCCTGCATCTGAAGGTCGCGCAGGTTGTCGCGGAAGAATTCCAGATCGATCTCGACCGTGTGAAGATCACCGCCACCACCACGGCCAAGGTGCCCAACACCTCGCCGACGGCGGCCTCATCGGGCGCGGACCTCAACGGTATGGCCGCACAGGACGCAGCGCGGCAGATCAAGGACCGTCTGATCGACTTTGCCGCCGAAAAGCACCAGATTCCGCGTGATCAGGTGGTGTTCCTGCCCAACCGGGTGCGCGTCGGCAACGAGGAGATCGCCTTCAACGAACTGGTGCGGCAGGCCTACATGAACCGCATCCAGCTCTCGGCTGCGGGTTTCTACAAGACGCCGAAAATCCACTGGGACCGCGCCAAAGGGCGTGGCCACGCTTTCTACTACTATGCCTATGGCGCCGCCTGTTCGGAAGTCTCGGTCGATACGCTGACCGGCGAGTATGTCGTGGAACGCACCGATATCCTGCATGACACCGGCCGTTCGCTGAACAAGGCCATCGACATCGGGCAGATAGAGGGCGGTTTCATCCAGGGCATGGGCTGGCTGACCACCGAGGAATTGTGGTGGGACGACAAGGGCCGCCTGCGCACCCATGCACCCTCCACCTACAAGATACCGCTGGCATCCGACCGACCAAAGATCTTCAACGTGGCGCTGACGGACTGGTCGGAGGCCTATGAGCCGACCATCCATCGTTCCAAGGCTGTGGGTGAGCCGCCTCTGCCGCTGGGGCTTGCGGTGCTGCATGCATTGTCGGATGCCGTTGCCAGCGTTGCCGATCACCGGATCTGTCCGCGCCTCGACGCACCGGCCACGCCGGAACGGGTGCTGATGGCCGTGGAGCGGCTGAAGGCGCAGCTTGCAAAGTAGCGCCGTGCGTGTTGGGAGCCTATCTTAAGGGCATGAGAGATTTGTCTGTTTGCAAAGCCGGGACATGTGCGGAGGCATGAAGTGGCCTCGACCGTTCGCAATCTGAAATCCTTCCTTGCCGGTGCGGGCAGGTTCGCGCAGGTCAGGGTCGCGGGAACCAAAGGCTCCACGCCGCGTGAGACCGGCACATGGATGCTGGTGTCGATGCTGACCACATACGGCACCATCGGCGGCGGCCAGCTCGAATATATGGCGATCGACAAGGCACGGCAGGTTCTCGGCCGACCCGACGATGCGTCCACCATGCTCGATGTGCCGCTGGGTCCGGAAATCGGCCAGTGCTGCGGAGGACGCGTCGAGGTTGAAATCCGGCTTGGCGATGACGAGCTGGCATCCGCGCTGATCCGCGAGGCGGAGCAGGAGGAGGCGGGTTTGCCTCACTTCTATATCTTCGGCGGCGGTCATGTCGGCAAGGCGATCGCGGCGGCTGTGGCGCTTCTGCCCGTGCGCGCGATCGTCGTCGAAACCCGGGCCAACGAACTGGAAGGTATTTCGCCCGGCGTGGAAACGATGCTGACGCCGATGCCGGAGGAGGCGGTGCGAGCGGCGCCTGCCGGCTCGGCCTTCGCCATCCTGACCCACGATCACGCGCTGGATTTCCTGATCGTGGCCGAAGCCCTGAAGCGCAGCGACGCCGCCTATGTCGGCATGATCGGCTCGAAAACCAAGAAGGCCACCTTCCGAAGCTGGTTTCTCAAGACCGCAGGCGGCACGGAAATGCAGTTCGCGCGGCTGATTTCGCCAATCGGCGGCGAGGCGGTGCGCGACAAGCGGCCCGCGGTGATCGCAGCACTTGCCGCCGCCGAGATCATGTCGTCGCTGGCGTTCTACGTTGTCGGGCAGCGCAGCCTGTCTGCCATGTCTGAGGCAGGAAAAAGCAACGCCGCCCGGCCCGGATCGTAGGGCGGTTATTCCTTTTCCTGGGTGTGGGCTTCCAGGAACCACAGGAACTTGTCGAGCGAGCGCGAATAGGCCGTGAAGATATCGGCGGTATCGGCATCGCCGGCTTCGTCCGTCTCGCTGATGGCATCACGCGCGCCCTTGGCAGCGGCGGCATAGGCCTCGATGAGTGCGGCCAGATGGTCCTTGGTCTTGTGGATTTCGGTCGGGTACGGCCTGAGGGTGGTTTCCCTGGCAACGACCTGCGACGTGCCGTAGGCGGTGCCGCCGAGCTGCACGGCGCGTTCGGCTATGGTGTCGACATGTTCGTCCAGTTCAGTGCGGAACGTATCGAGCATCTCGTGGATGGCGATGAACTGAGGACCCTTCACGTTCCAGTGTGCCTGCTTGGTGATCAGCGCCAGATCGATGGCATCTGCCAGCCGCGCGTTCAGTACCTCGATCGAGGACGCGCGCGTGTTGGATTTCAGGTCATTATGGGTCTGGATCGTTGCCATTGGGAAGCTCCATTCATTTGCTGTTCGACGGGGCACGGCAAAAACCCCGCCCCCTCACACAACAATGTGCGCTTCCGCGATCGGTTCCTCAAGCGTGCTGCGGCTTTTTGGCAGCTGTATCCGCCGGCGCGTCCGGGGATCGCCGCTCCAGTGCGTCGCGAATGAGCCTCTGGCAGCGTTCCGCCATGAAATCGAGCAGCAGGCGCACTTTCGGGTCCTGCAGCTTCTTGTGCGGATAGACAGCGGCAAGCTGCACCGGAGTTGGCGGGGTCTGCTGAAGAATGACGCGCAGGCGTCCCTCTCGCAGATAGGGCTCCACCTCGAAACGCGGTTTGTTGACGATGCCGCGCCCCCCGAGCGCCCATTCCGTCAGCACGTCGCCGTCGTCACTGTCGTAGGGCCCGCGAAACTCGAATTTCTGCGGCCCGTTCGGCGTTTGGAGAATCCAGTAGAACTCGCGCGATCCCGGAAAACGCAGCATCAGGCAATCATGCTTGTTCTGGATCAGTTCGTTGATGTCGGCCGGCTCGCCCCGCCGTTCCAGATAATCCGGCGAGGCAACCAGCACCCGCTCGCATTCCAGAATGCCGCGCAGGCGCAGCGAAGAATCCTCGATCACCCCCAGCCGGAACGCGACGTCGATGCCCTCTTTCAGAATATCGACATTGTGGTCGGAAAGCCGCAGGCGCACCTCTATGTCGGGATATTTGTCGTGGAACTCGGGAATGCCCGACGCGATCAGGCGCCGGCCAAGCCCCAGCGGCGCTGTGACGCGGATGGTGCCGCGCGGCTGGCCGGAAAGAGCCGTCACCGCCGCCTCTGCCTCGGCGACTGCATCGAGGATCTGCTTCGCGCCGGTGTAGAAAACATTGCCCTGTTCGGTCGGCATCAGCTGGCGCGTGGTGCGGTTGAACAGCCGCACCCCGAGGTGCTTTTCCAGCTCCTTGATACGGTTCGACGCGACGGCCGGCGAAATGCGCATATCCCGTCCTGCCGCCGACAGGTTCCCCAGTTCGACGACACGGACGAAAACGGCGATATTGTCGAGATAGGCCATGCGGGTTTCGTGGCTTTCATGCGGCTGCGTGGAACGACAATAGTATTTTCCATTTTTTTTTGAAAGTCATCGGGCCAATGGGCTCTTTTCGTTCGCAGGACAGTCCGTAAAGTTGTCGTCTGCCGACAAGGGGTGGAGCATGCTGGATTTCGCTATTTTCTGGGACTGGTTGTCGTTTGCCGTGCGCTGGCTGCACGTCATCACCGCCATTGCGTGGATCGGCTCGTCCTTCTACTTCGTCGCCCTCGATCTCGGGCTGCGCCAGCGTGCCGGCCTGCCTGAAGGCGCGTTCGGCGAGGAGTGGCAGGTCCACGGCGGAGGCTTCTACCACATACAGAAATATCTGGTCGCGCCGGCGGCCATGCCCGAACATCTGACATGGTTCAAATGGGAGAGCTACGCCACCTGGCTGTCTGGTTTCGCGCTTTTGTGCGTGGTCTACTATGCCAGCGCGGACCTCTTCCTGATCGACCCCAACGTGCTGGACGTGTCGGTTCCCGTCGGCATCGGCATTTCGCTGGCCACCATCGGCGTCGGCTGGCTGGCCTACGACAATCTGTGCAAGCTCTTCCTCGGCAAGAGCGACACCGGCCTGATGATCTTCCTCTACTGCATTCTGGTGTTCATTGCCTGGGGGCTGACGCATCTGTTCACCGGCCGCGCCGCCTTCCTGCATCTGGGCGCCATCACTGCCACCATCATGTCGGCCAACGTCTTCATGGTCATCATTCCCAACCAGAAGATCGTGGTCGCCGACCTCATCGCCGGCCGCAAGCCGGACCCGAAATACGGCAAGATCGCCAAGCAGCGCTCGGTGCACAACAACTACCTGACGCTGCCCGTCCTGTTCCTGATGCTGTCGAACCACTACCCGCTGGCGTTCGGCACGCAGTACAACTGGGTGATCGCCTCGCTGGTGTTCCTGATCGGCGTGCTGATCCGCCACTATTTCAACACCGGCCATGCCCGCAAGGGCAACCCGACCTGGACCTGGCTGGCGGCGGCCATCCTGTTCGTCATCATCATCTGGCTGTCGACCGTGCCGAAGGTGCTGACCGGCGAGCCAAAGGCCGCCACTACTGCAACGGGTGAAGTCTACATCGCCTCGACGCATTTTCCCGCCGTGCGCAATACGGTGATGGGGCGCTGTGCCATGTGCCATGCATCCGAGCCCTTCTATGACGGCATCTATCATGCGCCCAAGGGCGTGGTTCTGGACAGCGACGAGGCGATCGCCTCCCATGCCCGCGAAATTTATCTTCAGGCAGGCCGCAGCCATGCCATGCCGCCCGCCAACGTCACCCAGATGACCGACCGGGAACGCCAGTTGCTCATTGCATGGTTCGAAGACGGGCGCGAATGATGTAAGCCTTCCGGCGGGCTGATGCGCCGGACCATCCTCAGCCGAAAGAGCCAGGGAACCTGTCATGACCGAAACCCTTCTGCGCGGCCGTACGCTCACTTTCCTGCGCTGGCCAGAAGCGATCGACGACCATGGCGCATGGCGCTACGAGGAGGACGGCGGCCTGCTGCTCAGGGATGGCCGGATCGCTGCCGCCGGCGCCTATGCCGATGTCGCTGCGAAAGCCGGGGAGGGCGCGAAGGTGATCGACCACCGGCCGCATCTGGTGGTGCCCGGCTTCATCGACGCCCATGCGCATTTCCCGCAGATGCAGGTCATCGCCTCTTATGGCGCTGAACTGCTGGAATGGCTCAACACCTATACCTTTCCGGAAGAAACCAAGTTCCTGAACGCCCAGCACGGCCGCCGCATTGCGCGCCTGTTCCTTGACGAGATGATTCGCCACGGCACCACGACTGTGGCCGCCTATTGCTCGGTGCACAGGGAATCGGCGGAAGCCTTCTTCGCCGAGTCTCATGATCGCGACATGCTCAACATTGCCGGCAAGGTGATGATGGACCGCAACGCGCCGGACGGCCTCACCGACACGCCGCGGTCAGGCTATGACGATACCAAGGCGCTGATCGCCGAATGGCACGGCAAAGGCCGTCAGCACTACGCCATCACGCCGCGCTTCGCCATCACCTCGACGCCTGAACAGATGGAAATGGCCGGCGCGCTGGCGAAGGAGTTTCCCGGCCTGCATATCCAGACCCATCTGTCGGAAAACCATGACGAGATCGCCTATACCTGCGAACTCTACCCACAGGCTAAGGACTATACGGACGTCTATGCCCATTACGGTCTTTTGGGGTCGCGCACGCTGCTTGGCCACTCCATCCACCTCTCCGAGCGCGAGGCGGATGTGATCTCGGATGCCGGCTCGGTCGCTGTATTCTGCCCGACGTCCAACCTGTTCCTCGGCTCGGGCCTGTTCGACTATCAGCGCTTCCGTCGCCGCGAAAAACCGCTGCGCATCGCGGCGGCTACCGACGTTGGCGGCGGAACGAACTATTCGATGCTGCGCACCATGGATGAGGGCTACAAGGTCATCGCCATCCAGGGCGAGAAACTGAATCCGTTCCAGTCCTTCTGGCAGATCACGCGCGGCAATGCCGAAGCGCTTTCGGTTGCCGATCGCGTCGGTACGCTGGATGAAGGCAGCGATGCCGACATCATCGTGCTGGACAGCCGCGCCACTTCGGTCATGGAACTGCGCATGGAAACGGTGAGGTCGCTGGCCGAGGAGCTTTTCCTGTTGCAGACACTGGGCGACGACCGTGCCGTGCGCGAGGTCTATGTCTCGGGCAAGCCGGCGAAGAGCATTCTGGCCGGTTAAGCCTCCCGCAAGGGAAGGGATGGCTTGACGATACCGGCCAGTGCGTACAGAAAGCCGGAGCCATTAGGAGGAGCCGGTAGTGGTGGACCCGAAGCCTTTTCTGACGTCGATCTTCGAGGCTGCTGTTGCCGCGGCCGATCCTGAGCGCACCATCCGGGAGCACCTGCCAAAGCCGCCGAAAGGGCGCACCATCGTCATCGGGGCGGGCAAGGGCGCGGCGCAGATGGCGGCTGCATTCGAGAAGGTCTGGGAAGGTCCGCTGGAGGGGCTGGTCGTGACTCGCTACGGCTACAGCGCGCCGACACAACGCATCGAGGTGATCGAGGCCGCGCATCCCGTGCCTGACAAGGCCGGTCTGGACGCTGCGCAGCGCCTCCTGCGTCAGGTGGAGGGCCTGAGCGCGGACGATCTGGTCGTGGCGCTGGTCTGCGGCGGCGGCTCGGCCCTGCTGCCGGCGCCCGCCGGTTCGCTCACGCTGGACGACGAGATCGCCGTCAACGAGGCGCTGCTTGCTTCGGGCGCGCCGATCTCGGTCATGAACGCAATCCGCAAGCATGTCTCAGCCATCAAGGGCGGCAGGCTGGCAGCGTGGGCGCATCCGGCGCGCGTCGTTTCGCTGATCGTTTCCGACATTCCGGGTGATAATCCGGCACTGGTGGCCTCTGGCCCCACGGTTCCAGATGCAGCCAGCCGGGCCGACGCACTGAAAGCCATCGAGGCCTATGGCATCGAACTGCCGCAGGCCGTGATGGCACATCTGAACTCGCCCGAGGCGGACGCCCCGCATCCCGATGACGAGCGCTTCTCCCGTAACGAGGTGAAGCTGATCGCCTCGGCCGCCGTGTCGCTGGAGGCCGCCGCAGCGGAAGCGAAAAGGCAGGGTATAGAGGCTGTCATCCTGTCCGATTCCATCGAGGGCGAGGCGCGCGAGGTGGGTTCGGTCCATGCGGCCATCGCCCGCGAGATCGCCACGCGCAACCGGCCGTTCTCAAAGCCCGTTCTGTTGCTGTCAGGTGGAGAGACCACGGTGACGCTGCGCGCCAAAGGCAAGGGCGGCCGCAACAGCGAATTCCTGCTCTCCTTCGCGCTGGGTATCGACGGCTTTGATGGCATTCACGCGCTGGCCGCCGATACCGACGGCATCGACGGCTCCGAGGACAATGCGGGTGCCTTCTGCGATGGTGAGACCGTGCGCCGCATGCGGAGCGCCGGCATCGATGCGCGCGCTCTCCTGGCCGCCAACAATGCGTGGACCGCTTTCGATGCCGTGGACGACCTGTTCGTGCCGGGGCCGACCGGCACCAATGTCAACGATTTGCGCGCCATATTGGTGCGCTGAATCTTTCCGTAAGTAGAAGCTTACTTTTCCTGCCTACACCTCATGCAGGTAGAGGTGGTAATCCAGCTCCGCCACCGTGCGCGCGACCCGGAAATATTCCGCCTGCTTGATGGCGGTGAAGGTGTTGTGAAGATCCGCGCCCAGCGCCTCGCGCAGGAATGCGGAGGCCTTCGCCGCCTCGATTGCCGCGCGCCAGTCTGCCGGCATGGTGCTGTCGCCGGTGTCGGTTTCGTAGCCGTTGCCGGTGGTTTCAGGGCCGGGATCGAGCTGTTCCTCGATGCCCTTGATGATGCCGGCCAGAATGGTGGCGGCAACCAGATAGGGATTGGCGTCGACGCCGGAAGGACGGTGCTCGATGCGCCGGTTTTTTGCGTCGCCCGCAGGCACGCGCAATGCCACTGAACGGTTGTTGACGCCCCATGTCGGCGCGACCGGCGCATAGGATTGCGCCACGAAGCGCCGCCATGAATTGGCGTGGGGCGCGAACACCAGCATGGATTCGGCCATGGTTGCGACCAGTCCACCCAGTGCCTGAAGCAGCAGCGGGGACCATGTTTCTCCCTCTCGCTCGGTAAGGGCATTGCGTTCTTCCCTGTCCAGCAGCGACACATGGAAATGCATGCCCGAGCCTGCATATTCCTCGATCGGCTTGGCCATGAAGCAGGCGGTCACGCCATGGCGACGCGCCTGCGTGCGTACGATGCGCTTGAGCATGATGAGATCGTCGGCGGCGCGCAGCACGTCCTTGCGATAGTTAAGCGTAAGCTCGTACTGACCGGGCGCGTATTCGGAAATGACCGTTTCGGCCGGAATGCCCTGTTCCTTCGCCGCCGCATAGATGTCGGAGAACAAGGGCTCCATGCCGTGCAGATGGTCGACGGAATAAACCTCCGTCTTGGCCGAGCGCCGGCCATCCAGAACCGCGCCTGCCGGCTGCACCTTGCCGTCGCCGTCGCGTTCGTTGGCGAGGAGAAAGAATTCCAGCTCGAAGGCGCCGGCCGGGTGCAGGCCTTTTTCCGCGAGCTTGCTCACCTGCCGTTCCAGCGCGTGGCGCGGGTCGGAGCTCATCGGCGCGCCGTCGAGATGGTACATGGCCATCAGCACCTGTCCGCGCGCGGGGCTGGTGCCGTGAAGGGGAACCAGCGTGCCGGGGATCGGCCATGCGCGCAGGTCGCCATCGCCCGAATCCCAGATCAGCCCGGTTTCGTGGACATCCTCGCCGGTAATGTCGAGGCCGAGGATCGAAATCGGCATGTGCCGGCCGCTTTTGTAAAGGCCCATCAGCTCATGGCGGCGGATGATCTTGCCGCGCCCGATGCCGTTGGCATCGGTCAGCAGGATGTCGAAGGCCTCGATCTCCGGATGAGCATCGAGAAAGGCCTGGGCTTCGCCGGGCGTCGAGCCCGATGGGGAGGTCATGATGGGTGGTCTCCGGGAGGAATGCGGCTTCACCGCATGGGGTAGCCGACAGAGCGAATATGATCAATCGGTGAGCCGTTTAACGACGTCGCCGAAAGCGCTTATCAGCCGGTTCACCTGTGCGGGTCGCGTCGCCGGCGAAACCAGCATCATGTTGTGGAAGGGCGCGATCAGCACCCCGCGGTTGACGAGCGCGACATGGAGTGCTGCTTCCAGTTCCGGCGCATGGGCGGCTTCCGCCTCACCGCCGTTTTTCAGCGGCCCGGGCGCGCAGATGAACTCGACCCGCGCGCCGAGCCGCGCCACATGCCATGGCAGGCGGTAGCGGTCGATGACGGCAGTGAGCCCGGCGTCGAGGCGGCGGGCCAGATGCTCCATATGCGCGTAGTTTTCCGCCGTCATCACCTCATCCAGCGTCGCCCGCATGGCGGCGAACTGCAGCGGATTGCCCGAAAGCGTTGTGCCCATGCCGGAATAGCCCGGTTCATGGGTGCGCCGATAGTCGGCATAGCGCGAGGCGATATCCTCGCTCATCCCCCATATGCTGGCCGGCACGCCGCCGGCCACCGGCTTGCCGAGCACGAACAGGTCCGGCCCCAGCCCGAAGGCGCGCGTGTAGCCGCCCGGGCCGGTCGAGATGGTGTGCGTCTCGTCGATCAGAAGCAGCGTGCCTGTGGCGCGGGTCAGTCGGCGCAGTGCGTCGTGAAAGCCGGGATCGGGAAGCACCATGCAAGAGTTGGTCAGGACCGGTTCGGTGATGACACAGGCCACATCCCGGTCGGCAAGCGCTGCCTCAAGGGCTGGAATATCGTTGAACTCCACGATCTTCGCGGTTCGCGTCAGGTCGCGGAATTCGCCGGCCAGCCCCTGTCGATTGATCGGCTTTCCGTTGCTTAGCCGCACCATGGTCTCGTCCACCGAGCCATGATAGCAGCCGTTGAAGACGAGGATCTTTTCGCGACCCGTCACCGCCCGCGCGATGCGCAGCGCGAAGCGGTTGGCATCGGTGGCGGTGGTGGCGATCTGCCAGAAGGGCAGGCCGAATTTCTCCTGCAGCAGCGGGCCGATGGCCAGCGCGTCTTCCGAGGGTAGCATGTAGGTGAGGCCGCGCCCCGCCTGCCGGCGGATGGCGCGCGCCACCGGCGGCGGCGAATGGCCGAACATGGACCCGGTGTCGCCGAGGCAGAAATCGTCCAGCCGGTTGCCGTCGATGTCGGTGATGGTGGCGCCGCGCGCCTGACCGACGAGTATGGGAAAGGGCGTCGGCCAGTCCTTCATCCAGTGCATGGGGACGCCATCGAGGAAACCGGCAATGCCGTTTCCGAGACTGGCGGCGGTTTTCGGCCGCGCCCTGCGAAAGACTTCCGCCTCGCTCTCACGCAGCCCTTTGATGCGCTCCTGCCCGATGCCCGCCATGTTCCGCCCATGATCAACAAACGCCGCCACTATAAGGGGGTGTTTGCGCACGGCAACCGGCCACTTTGCCGAAGCTGTGGCCCAGCGGTCCAGCCCCGCCACACTCGGCAGGGCATGTGCGGACGTGTCAGCCGGCTATGTCGATGATGCCGCAGTCTCCGGCGGCGCTGGCGAAGGCGATCCGGCGCTCGTCGCCGTCCCATGCCATGGAGGTGATCGCACCCTTGCCGCCGCGCCGCAGAAGCACTTCCTTGCCGTCGGCGAAACGGGCGGCAAGGATCATGCCATCGTCATAGCCGATGGCGGCAACGTCCTCGCTCGGGTGGCAGCTTACGCAGGTGACCGTCGAATTGCCGCGCGTGCCAAGCTCCAGCGGCGCCTTGCCCATAGGCCCGTCCTTGCCCTGAAAGGGCCAGACGATGGCCGCCGGCGCACCGGAACTGGCCAGCCAGCGCCCCTTGGGCGACCATGACAGGCTTTTGACCTTGGCCGGATAGCCGCTCATGCGCATATGTTTGCCGTCGGCCAGCTTCCAGCCGTGCAGGGCGTTCTCCTGCATGGTGGTGACGAGGAAATTCCCGTCCGGCGAGAAGGTGATGCCCGTATGGGCTCCCGCCCATTCAAGTTCGGTGGGCTTGCCTTCGGCGGCCGGGAAATGCAGCGTCGCGCCATTGTAGCGGGCAACGCCGATGCGCATGCCCTTCGGCGCGAAGGCGATGCCCTCGACCGAGCGAGGATGTGAAAATTCCTTCACCTTGCCGTCGGCAAAGCGGACGAAGGCATTGCGCCCGGAAGCATAGGCAATGGCGCCCTGCGGGCCTGCCGCAACGCTGGTGATCCACTTGCGCCCGGCTTCCGCCAATTCCTCGATCGCGCCGCCGGCCTTCACGGCGAACACCTTGCCGTCCTCGCCGCCGGTGATCAGCCGGTCGCTGGCGGCGTCGTAAAAGGCGCACAGCAGCCCGTCATTGGCCTGCGCGGTCTTGTGGCCCTCGTCGAGACGGTGAATGGAGCCGTCGGCAAGCGCGAAATGCGGCACATTTCCAAGAAAGACGGCGGCCACGCAATGGCCTTCTAGATCAAGTGGGGCGACTGTGGGCATGGGTATATCTGCTTGCCTGCTTCATGGCTGGAGATTGCGGTGCCTGTCCGTCGCGGGCTGGAACCGCTCGCCGGCCCCTGACCGCAGATGGCGGCAAATCGCGTCGGCAGCTTGATCGGCGGAAAGCCGCGTCACGTCAAGCACCAACAGATCCGGCACGTCGGGCTTCTGGATGCTGTCAGCCGTCATGAAAGTGGCGAGGACAGCGGGATCGGCCAGCTTGCGGCCCACCCGCTCCGGGCTGCGTAGCCTTCGGGAATTTTCCTCGAAACCGGCTTCGAGAACGACGGGCACCAGCGCTGCATTGCGTGCCATGGCCAGATCGATGACATGATCCCACGCTTGCCGTTCGCGTGGATCGCTGGCGCAAAGCGCATTCGTCATCACGAAGGTTTCTGCGTCCGGCCTGTCCTTCAACGCTTCGTAGGCGGCGTGCCGCACCTGTTCATAGAGAGGCCATCTGCCGGGATCGGCAAGCCCGGTGCAGCCTATGGCGACGTCATGCAAAAGATGATTGTCGACCAGCCGCGCGCCGAGCCGGTTCGCCAGAACGCGACCGATGGTGAGCTTGCCGACGCCCGGCCAGCCGTTCAGGTGAACGATCAGGCTGCCTGACAAGCCTCGAAGCTCTTCTTCAGGCGCTCCGCGTCGAGTTCGCGGCCGATGAACACCAGCCGGCTTTCATGCTTCTCGCCGTCCTTCCACGCGCGCTGGTGGTCGCCTTCGATGATCATGTGCACGCCCTGTATGACGTAGCGGTCCGGGTCGTCCCTGAAGGCGACGATGCCCTTGAGGCGCAGGATATTCGGGCCTTCGAGCTGGGTGACCTTCTCGATCCACGGGAAGAACTTCTTCGGGTCCATCTCGCCACCGCGCAGCGATACGGACTGCACCGTCACGTCATGGATCGGCGAGACGTGGTCGTGGCCGTGATGGTCGTGATGATGGTGCTCATGTCCATGATGATCATGCCCGTCATGATCGTGGTGATGATGGTCATGGTCGCAATCCGGGCCGCAGACATGATCGTGCGCTTCAAGAAAGTGCGGATCGTTCTCCAGCGCGCGTTTCAGGTCGAAGGCGCCGCGATCGAGAACTTCTGCGAGATCGACGCCGGAACGCTGGGTGCGGTGGATTTTCGCCGCCGGATTGATGGCACGCACCGTGGCTTCGACAGCGCGCAGCTCGTCTTCGGTCACGAGATCCGTCTTGTTGAGGACGATGACGTCGGCGAAGGCGATCTGGTCCTCGGCTTCCTTCGAATCCTTCAGGCGAAGCGGCAGGTGCCTGGCGTCGACCAGCGCCACGACCGCATCGAGCTTCGTCTTTGAGCGAACGTCGTCGTCCATGAAGAAGGTCTGCGCTACCGGTGCTGGGTCGGCGAGGCCGGTCGTTTCGACCACGATGGCATCGAAGCGGCCGGGCCGGCGCATCAGGCCCTCGACGACGCGGATCAGGTCGCCACGCACCGTGCAGCACACGCAGCCATTGTTCATCTCGTAGATTTCCTCATCGGATTCCACGATGAGGTCGTTATCGATGCCGATCTCGCCGAATTCGTTGACGATGACCGCATAGCGCTTGCCGTGGTTCTCCGACAGGATGCGGTTGAGCAGCGTGGTTTTGCCGGAACCGAGATAGCCGGTCAGCACGGTCACGGGGATTTGCGTCCCGGTTTCATTGACCCCGGCTTCGTTCACTTGGGTGTCGCGCGTCTGGGTGTCGCTCATGGGAACCTCGAAATGGATATGTGACCCATATAGGACGTCGCGGCCGCGATTGCACGGGGCAAAACAAAGGCTCTGTCGGACAAATCCTCCTGACGGATTGTTTGTCATCTAACTGAAATAAACATCTGCCATTAGCCGTCATACATGCTGCGAAACTTGCCGGCAAAGCTGTTTCGGGTGTGGAATTTGAAAGCGCAATTGCAAACCGTGACCTGCCGGGCCATGTTTGCGATGCTGATGCGGTCGAGAGGGAAACCATGGCCAAAGCTGACAGAACTGCAACGATGAGCCGGCTGCATTCGGCTGCGCGGCTTGCCCGCACAGCGCTTGCTGCACGACTTCTGGAGCACGGTTTCTACGCGGGGCAGGATCAGATCATGCTCGCTCTGGACCGTGAGGACGGCCAGACGCCCGGCACTCTTGCGGATCGGCTGGGCGTGCGCCCGCCAACCATCACCAAGACGATCAACCGCTTGCAGGCGCAGGGTTTTCTGGAAAAGCGCAACTCCATCTTCGATGCCCGCCAGGCTCACATTTTTCTGACAGAGGCTGGCCGTGATCTCATCGTATCGATCGAGAAGTCGGTGAAGAAGACGGAGAAGCAGGCTCTCAAAGGGCTCGACAAGAAAGAGCAGAAGACGCTGGCCAAGCTCCTGGCCCGCATCGAGGCCAACCTCACAAATGAGGAAATCGTGTTCATCGACGATGAGCCCGAAACCGAGGCCGAAACGAAACCGGATGCAAAGAATGCAGCCGCAACCGATGCCGAGCCGGCAACCGCGACCAAGGTCGAGGCCTGAGGCCAGCAGCGCTTACATTTCAGGCCAGACGCTTTGAGGCTTGCGGGCACAGGGCGACTGGCCCAAAGCTGGATGTCGAGATTACCCGTCCGGCTTTGACGTGAACAGTTCCAGTCATTCAAAAGACAGCGCAGCTCCAACTGCGGCCATTGTTTATATGGCCGCGGCCTATGTGCTGTTCACGTTTCTCGACACGTCGATCAAATATCTGGCGCTTGCCGGGGTGACGCCTCTTTTTATCGCCTGGATACGCTTTTCCAGTCATGTCGCGCTGGTCGCTGCGCTGTTCAGAGGCTGGCAGGGAACGGACCGTTTCCGAACTTCCAAGCCATTCGCGCACCTCATAAGAGGCGCGCTGCTGGCGGGCTCCACCATCTTCAACATATTGGCGCTGCGCTATCTGCAACTGGCGGAGACCACCTCGATCTACTTCTTCGGGCCGATGGTGATCACCGCGCTCGCCGGGCCGCTACTTGGCGAATGGGCCGGGTGGCGCCGCTGGCTGGCCATTGTGGTCGGCTTTATCGGCGTTCTGGTCATCACGCGCCCGGGCATAGGCGTGTTCGGCATCGGCCATGTGTTTGCGCTGTGCTCGATGCTGTCGAACTCGGTCTACATCATCATGACACGCAGCATGTCGGCCACGGAAACCGCCGAAAGCCTCATCCTCTATTCGGCACTGGCGCCGATGATCCTGCTGACGCCGACGCTCTGGTTCACGCAGTGGCCGTCGGTCGGGCTGCTGCAGTGGGGCTTGCTGCTGCTGCTCGGGCTGTTCGGCGGGCTCGGCCACTGGTGCCTCATTCAGGCCTACCGGCGCGCTACCGCGACGGCGCTCGCGCCCTATCCCTACATGCAGATGGTGTGGGTCATCGCGGCGGGATGGCTGGTCTTCGGCCAGTTCCCGGATGTCTGGACGCTTGCCGGCGCCGGCATCATCATGGCCAGTGGCTTGTACATCGTGCACCGCGAGCATCGCCTGCGGGTTCTCAACCGCGCCGTTGCGGATGCCGATGTGGCGGAGGTGGCGAAAAAGCTTTGACTCGACCCGCAGCGATGGCCTAAACGCTTTTAAAAAAATTTAAATTGTTTAGCGGGGGAGCATCAACGCTGGCTCAGAAAGTCAAGCTTTCCACCATTGCCGACGCGCTGGGCGTATCGACGGCAACGGTATCTCTTGCCCTGCGGGACAGCCCGCTGGTGGCGGGATCCACGCGCGAACGCATCAAGGAACATGCGCGCGAGATCGGTTATATCTACAACCGTCGCGCTGCGTCCCTGCGCACCTCGCGTTCGGGCATTGTCGGTGTCGTGGTGCATGACATCATGAACCCGTTCTACGCCGAGATCCTGCGTTCCATCGAGCATGAGCTGGACCGCTCGCGGCAGACTTTCCTGCTCTCCAACCACTACGACAAGCTCGACAAGCAGCGCACCTTTATCGACACCCTCCTGCAGCTGGGTGCCGATGGCGTGATCATGTCGCCGGCCATCGACACACCGGCTGCCGACATTCGCATGGCGGAGGAAAATGGCCTGCCTGCCGTCCTGATCGCGCGCGACGTCGAGGGCGCGCATGTACCGGTTTTCCGTGGAGACGATGCCTATGGCACCGCACTTGCCACCAATCACCTGATCTCGCTTGGCCACAAGCGCATTGCCATGGTCGGCGGCAACGACCAGACTTCGACCGGGCGCGACCGCTATCAGGGCTATCTCAATGCCATGCAGGCAGCAGGGCTCGAAGTGCAGCCGACATGGCGCATAGCCGGCCCGCGCACCAAGCAGGGCGGGTTTGAAGCTGCGAACCAGTTGCTCGCTCTGAAGGACAAGCCCACCGCCGCCTGCTGCTGGAACGATCTCGTCGCCATAGGCCTCATGAACGGCATTTCCCGCGCCGGGCTTACGCCGGGCGTGGACATTTCGGTTACCGGCTATGACGATCTGGAAGAGGCCGCGATCGCGACACCGGCCCTGACCACCGTGTGGAACGGCCAGCGTGAGGTGGGCCGCCGTGCCGCCAGCGCGCTGCTCGACAAGCTCAATGGCCAGACGGTGGGCCAGACCCAGGAATTGATAAGACCGGAACTGCATGTTCGCCAGTCGACCGGTCGCCCCGTGGAGCGCTGAATTCATGTCGATTTCGTCCGGGCCGGCCACTGTCCTCGTTTGCGGCAATCTGCATGGCCATGCCGTAAAACGCATCGGCGAGGCGTTCCGGCTTGTGCACATTGAGCGCGCCGACCCGTCGCTTCTGTCGCCGCAGGATATTGCTGCGGTGCGTGCTATCTCTGCCTTCGGGGGCATCGATGCGGATTTCATCGATGCGTTCCCCAATCTGGAAATCATCGCCAATTTCGGCGTCGGTTATGATTCCGTGGATGCCGTTCATGCCGGTGCGAAAGGGGTCATGGTCACCAACACGCCGGATGTTCTGACGGAAGAGGTTGCGGATCTGACCGTTGCTCTCCTGTTGTCCACCCTGCGCGAGCTGCCCGGCGCAGAGGCATGGCTGCGGCAGGGCAGGTGGGCAAAAGAGGGCTTCTACCGGCTGAGCCCTCTCAGTTTGCGCGGGCGCAGCATCGGCATTTTCGGCCTCGGCCGGATCGGGCTTGCGGTGGCCAAACGTCTGGAAGCCTTCGGCGTTACGGTCGCCTATCACAATCGCCGGCCTGTCGATGGCGTGGACTATGCTTATCATGCCACGCTGAAGGATCTTGCTGAAGCTGTCGATACGCTGATCTGCATCGCGCCCGGAGGGGCTGCGACGGAAAAGGCGATCAACGCCGAAATCCTGAAAGCGCTCGGTACCGATGGCGTTCTCATCAATACGGGCCGTGGAACGACGGTCGATGAGGATGCATTGGCGGCTGCACTTTCAGATGGCACGATCGCCGCCGCCGGGCTGGATGTGTTCGCGCATGAACCGTACGTGCCGCAGGCCCTTCTCGATGCGCCGCACACCGTTCTCCTGCCGCATGTTGCTTCGGCGTCAGTGCCGACGCGCAGGGCCATGGCCGATCTGTGCGTCGACAATCTCGTGTCGTGGTTTGGTGCGCGCAAGGCGCTGACACCGGTGCCTGAAACGGCGCATGTGAAGGCGAAGTAGCGCCAGGCGGCCGGTTTACTCGGCCGCTACGCGCGCTTCCGGCCTCGCCGCCGCGTGGAGGCGCACGGCATCGCCGAAGGCCCGGAAGATTTTTTGCGAAACGCTGTCGGACTTCACCCAGTATTCGGGATGCCACTGCACGCCGACCGCGAAGGCGCGGGCCCCTTTCACGGACACGGCCTCGACCGTTCCATCTTCGGCCACGGCCTCGACCTGAAGGTTTTCGCCCAGACGGTCGGCTGCCTGCCGGTGAACGGAATTTACTTCGATGTCGCCGGCTCCAAAGACACCGGCAAGGCAGGTTCCCGGCCGGATGCTGACCTTCTGGCGGATGGCGAATCGCTTGTCCTGATCGTCGCTCGCCGGCGCCCGGTGATCGAGCGAACCCTCGCGTTCCTGAATTTCGCTGGCGAGGGTGCCGCCAAGCGCCACATTCAGCTCCTGTATGCCGCGGCAGATGGCGAGCAGCGGGACGCCGCGCCCGATGGCCTTGCGGATAAGGGGAAGGGTGGTCGAGTCGCGCGCTGAATCGTAGGGGCCGTTTTCCTCGCTGGCATCACCGCCATAAAGCGAGGGATGAACGTTCGATTTCGAGCCCGTAAGCATGACGCCATCGACCCGCGACAGCAGCGCATCCAGATCGAGCCGATCGCCGAAAGAGGGGACCAGCACGGGCAGGGCGCCGGCGCCGGTGATCACCGCTTCCAGATATTGCTGGGGCGCGGCATGCCAAGTGTAATTCTCAAACTGCCTGACGTCCGTGGAGACGGCAACGAGCGGCTGCGCCATGATGTGTGAATCCGGTAAGTTTCAGGAACTGTGCTTCGGGCAGGATTTATCATGAACTTCATGCCGCTGTGAAGGAGACAAGGTTGACGTCAGGTCCGGATGCTATTGCGCCCTGGGTGGGGATAGATGCATCCTGTCTTGAAATGATTTGAACCGGGGATATGAGAGCGACGTCGGATAAGTCCGCCACCTCCCCGTTTCTAAAAGTTTTTTTAATGCGAATGTGTCATCATCTTCGCATGGGGTGAGTGCCGAATGTGACCGCGATCAAGCGAAAAGAGCTGCCTGACGACGTCTACATTCCGTTCGTGGAGACGCTTTTCCGCGACGGCTTCACGCTTGCTATAGGCATTTCCGCACAGACGGCCCTCATGTGCATCGTGGGCGCGAAAACCGGAAATCCCTCCTATCTGGTTCTGGCTGCTGTTCTGGTGCTTGTCGGTATCGTGCGCGTCATGAACATGCGCCGCTTCTCGGCCCTGCCGCCCATCGAGACGCGTCAGGAAGCATATCGCCGCGAAACCCGCTACATCATCTACGGGGCCATGCATGGTCTCGTTCTCGGCACTTTCTGCCTTACCGCGATCTATACCGCACAGGATGAGTTCGCCGAGATTGCCGCGGTCTGTATCGTGCTGGCCACGGCGACAGGCATTGCCGGCCGGAACTACGGATCGCCGAGGATGGTCAACATCCTGATCCTGACGCTGGCCTGCCCGATGGCTCTGGGCTTCATCCTGCGTGGGGACTTCTACCATGTTGCGCTGGGGTTGCTCTCCGCGCCCTTCCTGCTGGCGATCCATCGCTATGCAGATACGGTGCGGGACGTGCTGTTCACGGCGATCTCGGCTGAAAAGCTCGCCAACCGGCTGGCTCAGCGTTTCAACCGGGCGCTCAACACCATGCCGCACGGGCTCATCATGCTGGACCCTGACGGAAAGGTTGTGGTGGCGAACGCCGAGGCGGCCCGTTTGCTCTCGATCCATTCGCCTGACGATCTGCTGGGACGTTCGGTCCATTCGCTTCTGATGCGTGGCGTGGTCAGCGGCATGCTGACCCGCAAGGACTGCCAGCTTGTCGAAACACAGCTGACAAAGGCGCTGCGGGAGGGTCGCGATCGCAAGGTTCTGGTGGGTTTTGCAAATGGCCAGCACTACGAGTTTTCGGCCCGCGAAGGCAGCCAGGAACTCGGCGTCATCACATTCGAGGACGTGACCGCCCGCGTCGAGGCGGAGGAGCGCATCCGCTTCATGGCCCGATACGACAGCCTGACCGGGCTGGTGAACCGGGCCTATTTTCATGAACTGGTCGAGGAAAGCCTCAGCACGGGCGATCAGAAACGCTACTGCGCCATCGCAACCATCGATCTGGACGATTTCAAGAGCGTCAACGATACCGTTGGCCATCCCGTGGGTGACGGTCTCATCTATGCCGTGGCGGAGCGGCTTGCGGAGTTTGCCGCACCGGGCATCCAGATAAGCCGTTTCGGTGGCGACGAGTTCATTCTCTTCTTCGACAGGGTGGAGAGCGAAAGCCAGTTCACCCGCATGATGGACGAGATTTTTGCCGGACTGAAAGGCGAAGTGGATGTCGCCGGCCATGTGCTGCGCATTCAGGTGAGCGCCGGTGCGGTGCTGTCGCGTGTTGAGTTCAGCGAGGTTGACGAAATGATCGTCAAGGCCGACCTCGCGCTCTACAAGGCCAAGGAACTGGGCAAGAATGGCTGGCAGCTGTTCGAATCGTCGATGGATGCGGCGTTCCGCGACCGCCAGAGAATGAAGGCGGATCTGCGCGCGGCCGTCGAGGCGGGCACGTTGCGCGTCGTCTATCAGCCGATCGTGACCATGGCGACCATGCGCATTTCCGGCTGCGAGGCCCTGTGCCGGTGGGACCATCCAGCGCTGGGCCCGGTGTCGCCGGGCGTCTTCATTCCGCTGGCTGAGGAAATGGGCATCATCTCCCAGATCAGCACCTTCATGCTGAATGCCGCCTGTGCGGAATGCATGAAATGGCCTGAGCATACCAATGTCTCGGTCAACCTCTCCGCCAAGGACTTCCGCAACAGCGACGTCATACAGAAGGTGCGCAATGCGCTGGAAGCTTCCGGCCTGCCGCCGCACCGGCTTGAAGTCGAGGTGACGGAAACGGCGCTTCTGGACGACAAATCCGAGACGCGCCAGCTTCTGCAGGAACTGAAATCGCTGGGCGTAAGGATTGCTCTGGACGATTTCGGCACCGGGTATTCCAGCCTCAGCTACCTGCACAAGCTGCCGCTGGACAAGGTCAAGATCGACCGCTCCTTTCTGTCCGACGTGACGCAGAATCCGCGGTCGCTCGAACTGCTCAAGGGCATCGTGGCCCTGTCGCGGTCGCTGGGGCTTGCCGTGACCATTGAAGGCGTCGAGACCTTCGAGCAGTTGCGCATTCTGTCGCGACAGGTCGAGCCTGAGCTGGTGCAGGGTTTCCTGTTCGGTGCGGCCCTCAGCGCATCCGGCATCGAAACCATGTCGACGGCGCGCTGGCCATTCGCGCACGACGAGCTGGTGGCTTCGGGCGCAACCCGCAAATAGCAGATCCGCCTTGGCCTGGCGCAGCCTCCGGCTGCTTCCCTTGCACTGCGATGTCGTTTTATTAAGGTTAATTCCGGGTAAAACAGGATTTCTTTAATTAAAACTTTACTGATGTGTTCCAACCCTTACCGTGCTTTGAGAGCGGCATGACAGAGGGTAAGCCGATGGTGACCCGGCAGTTGAAGCTGGATGCGGACGCGGAACAGCTAAAGCCGGGCTTATCCAGCTCGGGCTTCGCCAACAAGGTATTCGAACTGCTCGACCGGTCCGAATATCGCCGCTGCGACAAGGGCGAGGATCTGGAAGACATATACCGGCTGCGCTACAAGGCCTACCGGTTCAACGACATGGTTCCGGACGCGGATCGGCGCACGATCATCGATGAACTGGACGATGCTCCGAACGTCTATCGGTTCGGTGTCTATGTGGACCAGAATCTGGTTTCCACCATGCGCATCCATCACGTCACGCTCGAAACGCCGATATCGCCCTCTGTTCAGGCCTTCGGGGACATCGTGCGCCCCATGCTGGAAGCCGGCGACACCTTCGTGTGCATGAGCCGTTTTGCCTCCGATCCGGAACTGGCACGCGCATATCCGCATCTGATCTACGTGACGCTGCGGCTGGCGGGCATGGCCTGCATCTATTTCAATGCGCCATACGGGCTTTCCACGGTGCGGGAAGACCATGCCGGCTTCTATCGGCGCATCTACAATTCGGAACAGATCAGCGAGCCGCGCGGCTATCCAGGCGTGTTCAACAAGGTGGTGTTGTTCCGCACGAACGCCATCGAGAACCGCGAGCGCTACTATGCGCGCTTCCCCTTCTTCCGCTCGACCGAAACCGAGCGTCGCCTGCTGTTCGGCAAGGTGGGGGCAGGGGAGTTGCAGCCGCTGACCATCCTGCCCAGCGCCCGATATCTGCACCACGCCGCGTGATTCCGGGCCGCATGATCCCGGATCGTCTGGCCTGAAGCAGGTCGTCCGGAAGCGGAGCCGTTTTACCGGCTCCCCTGATAGGCGATGCGCCACAGCGTGCCGCTGCCGTCCTCGCTGACGATCAGGGCGCCGTCGCGGGCAATCGCGACCCCGACCGGCCGTCCCCACACGGAGCCGTCGGAGAGGACGAAGCCGGTCATGAAGTCCTCATAGGCACCCGTCGGCCGGCCATTGTCAAACAGCAGGCGCACCACCTTGTAGCCCGTTATCAGGCCCCGGTTCCATGAGCCGTGCAGGGCAACGAAGGCATCTCCGCGATAGGCGGCAGGGAACTGGTCGCCTTCGTAGAAGGCGATGCCGAGCGGCGCGGAATGCGCCTGGATCAGCACGTCCGGCACCGTCACCTTGTCGGCGAGGTCGGGCCTTGAGCCGGCATGGCGCGGGTCCTCGTGATCGCCGATATAGTACCACGGCCAGCCGTAGAATGCGCCTTCGCTTACGCTTGTCGCATAGTCGAAGGGCAGGTTATCGCCCAGGCCGTCGCGCTCGTTGACGGCACACCACAACGCGTTCGTGGCCGGCTGCAATGCCAGTCCCGAACAATTGCGCAGTCCCGTCGCAGCGATTCGCTGGTTCGCGCCATCCGCGTCGAAGGCGAGCACCGTGGCGCGGTCGGTTTCGGAACCCCAGCCTGCGCCGATCGGCTGCGCGCTTCGCCATGCGTCCAGCCCTCCGGGCGCCTCGCCCATGCCGGAGGCGACATTCGATTGCGAGCCGACCGAGACGTAGAGCGTTTCGCCGTCCGCGGAGAAGGCGAGGTCGCGGGTCCAGTGGCCTCCGGAAGGAAGCTCGGCAACGATGACCTCGGGTTCGGAAGAGGCTTCGAGGTCGCCGCTTTTGTAAGGGAAGCGAACGACGCTGTCGGTGTTGGCGACATAAACCCATTGCGGATCGGCGGCGGGATGAAAGGCGATGCCGTAGGGCTGGTTCAGCCCGCCGGCAAAGACGGAGTTTTGCACAGGCTTCGCGCTGCCGTCTTCAAGACGGTAGACCGACACCTGATCGGCGCCGGATTCGGCAACGAATATGTCGCCATTCGGGGCCACGCGCACGATACGCGGCCCGCCGAGGCCGGAAGCGATCATGTGTGCGGAAAAGCCCTTTGGCAGTTGGGGGCTGACATTTTCCGGCGGGCTGACCCGCCGCGCGCTGTTGGAGGTGGACTCTGTCGCAAAGGGAGCGGGAAGGTCCTGCGGCGTGAAATGCCGCCGAATGCCCGGCCTGTCGTCCCGCCAGCCGCCGAACGCCGCTTCGCCGGTCAGCGTCGCGCCGGTTTCCTGCGCCACCGCGGCAGTACCCGCCAGCAGGACCGAAGCCGCCGCGACCCGTTTCATGAGGTGGATCATGCCGTCCTCCTTCCGCTGTCGGCCCGTCAGGCGGCACTTTAGGAAAGCGGGCGCGGCGATGCATCACACGAGGACGTGATGTGGCGCGCCTTTTTCAGCGCAGCATCCGCGACACGAGCTGTGCGGTGTAGTCGACCATCGGCACGATGCGGGCATAGTTGAGCCGCGTCGGGCCGATGACGCCGAGCGCGCCCACCACGCGCGCTTCTGCGTCGCGATAGGGCGCCACCACCAGCGACGATCCTGACAGCGAGAACAGCTTGTTCTCCGAGCCGATGAAGATGCGCACGCCGGGTCCCTCTTCGGCGAGGTTGAGCAATTGCAGCAGGCCGTCCTGCGTCTCAAGGTCGTCGAACAGGTTCTTGAGCAGTTCCATGTCCGCCTGCGCGGTGATGTTTTCCAGAAGATTCGCCCGGCCGCGCACGATCAGCCGCGCCGGCAGGTCGCTTTCGGCTCCCGCCCACACCGCCAGCCCCTTTTCCACCAGCGCTTGTGACAGCGAATCGAGGGCCGCGCGCGTTTCTTCCTTGATGCGCGAGATTTCAGTGCGCGCCTCGGCCAGCGTGCGCCCGCGGATGTGGGCGTTGAGGAAGTTGGAAGCCTCGTGCAGTTGCGAGACGGTGACGCCCGCCGGCAGGTCGATGATGCGGTTTTCCACATCGCCGTTCTGCGAGACCAGCACGGTCAGCGCCTTTGTCGGCTCAAGCTGGATGAACTCGATGTGCTTGAGCGCCGCCTCGCTCTTGGCCGCCAGCACGACGCCTGCCCCGCGCGACATGCCGGACAGGAGCTGGCTCGCCTCCGTCAGCATGTGTTCGAGAGAAGTGTCGTTGCCCGAAGCCTTGATCTGTGTCTCGATGCTGCGCCGTTCCTCGTCGCCGAGGTCGCCGATCTCCATGAAGGCATCGACGAAGAAGCGCAGGCCCGCCTGCGTCGGCAGGCGCCCGGCCGAGACATGCGGCGCGTAGATCAGGCCCAGATGCTCCAGATCGCTCATCACGTTGCGGATCGTGGCCGGCGACAATGTCGAGGGCAGAATGCGCGACAGGCTGCGCGAACCCACCGGCTCGCCGTCCTTCAGGTAGGAATCGACGAGACGCCGGAAGATCTCGCGCGAGCGCGTATCCAGCGACTGCCACTGCGATGCGGGAACCGGCGGTGTCGGGGCTGAACTGTGCTTTGTCATGTCGTACCTCTATACAAAGGATATAGACGCGGCGGGCGCCAGTGCAAGCAAGCCGTTTTCCTTTGCGCAAGCAGCCGTGGAGGGCTACAAGCCCGCAAAATCACAGGATTGGAAAGACACGACATGCGCCCCTCCAAACGCCAGCCAGACGAAATGCGCGCCATCTCCTTCGAGCGCGGCTTTTCAAAGCACGCCGAAGGCTCCTGCCTCGTGAAATTTGGCGATACCCACGTTCTGTGCACCGCAAGCCTCGAAGAGCGGGTGCCAGGCTGGATGCGCAATTCCGGCAAGGGCTGGGTGACGGCCGAATATGGCATGCTGCCGCGTTCGACCGGCGAGCGCATGCGCCGCGAGGCTTCTGCCGGCAAGCAGGGCGGGCGCACGCAGGAAATCCAGCGTCTCATCGGCCGGTCGCTGCGCGCCGTCGTCGACATGCAGGCGCTGGGCGAGCAGCAGATCACCATCGACTGCGATGTGCTTCAGGCCGATGGCGGCACGCGCACGGCCTCGATCACCGGCGCATGGATCGCCCTCCACGATTGCCTGCGCTGGATGGAAGCGCGCCAGATGGTGAATGTGCAGCGGGTGCTGAAGGATCACGTCGCCGCCATCTCCTGCGGCATCCATGATGGCCAGCCGGTCATCGACCTCGATTATCTGGAGGATTCCGCCGCCGGCACCGATGCCAATTTCGTCATGACCGGCAAGGGCGGCATCGTCGAGATCCAGGGCACCGCCGAGGGCGAGCCCTTCACCGACGCGCAGTTCGCCGAGCTGATGGGACTTGCCCGCAACGGCATCGCCCGGCTGGTCGAGTTGCAGAAGCTGGCCGTCGCCTGAAAGCTCTGATGCCATGAAGCCCGCTGCCGTCCTTGAATCTGCGCTCTACGTGACCGATCTTGCTGCCGCCGAGGCTTTCTATGGTGACGTGCTGGGTCTGGAACGGATTGCGAAGGTGGAGGGGCGGCATGTGTTCTTCCGCTGCGGGCAGGGCGTGGTGCTTTTGTTCAATGCCGGGGCGACGATTGAGCCGCCCGCGCCCGATGTGCGGCTGCCGGTGCCGCCGCACGGCACGACAGGGCAGGGGCATCTGTGCTTTGCCGCCAGCGCCGATGAGATCGACGCGTGGAAGAGCCGGCTGGAAGCGGCGGGCATTGCCATCGAAGCCGATTTCGAGTGGCCTCAAGGTGGCCGTTCCATCTATATCCGCGACCCTTCCGGCAATTCGCTGGAATTCGCCGAACCGCGTATCTGGGGCCTGTAATGCATCCTTTGGACAAGAAGATCGTCGTCGCCAGCCATAATGAAGGCAAGCTGCGCGAATTTGCCGACCTGATGGCGCCTTTCGGCTTCGAGGCGAAGTCGGCGCGCGAATTCGGTCTGCCCGAGCCGGATGAAACGGGCACCACCTTCGAGGAAAACGCCTATATCAAGGCTTTCGCGGCGGCCAGTGCTACCGGCCTGCCCGCTCTTTCAGACGATTCCGGCCTGTGCATCGACGCGCTGGACGGCGATCCGGGCGTCTACACCGCCAACTGGGCCGAAAAGCCGGATGGCAAGCGCGATTTCGGCATGGCCATGGAAAAGGCCGAAGCCGCCATGCAGAAGGCGGGCGCGGTGGAGCCGCAGCAGCGCACAGGCCGTTTCGTTGCCGTGATCTGCCTTGCCTTTCCCGATGGCGAGGCGGAATATTATCGCGGCGAGGTGGAAGGCCATCTGGTGTGGCCGCCGCGCGGCGAACTGGGGTTCGGTTATGATCCGGTCTTTCTGCCGGATGGCTATGAAAGGACCTTCGGCGAGATGAGTGCCGAGCAGAAGCACGGCTGGAAGCCCGGTGCGCCCGACGCGCTGTCGCACCGTGCTCGCGCCTTCCAGAAGTTCGCCCGAGCACGATTGGGAGTGGCGTGACGCTGGATCGCTCTCCCGGTTTCGGGGTTTACCTCCACTGGCCGTTCTGCGCGGCCAAGTGCCCTTATTGCGACTTCAACAGCCATGTGCGCCATCAGAAGGTCGATCAGCAGCGTTTCGTGCGCGCCTTCGCCACCGAAATGGCATCGATGCGGGCACGCACCGGCCCTCGCGAGGTGACGTCGATCTTCATCGGCGGCGGCACGCCCTCGCTGATGGACCCAGCAACCGTGGACGCGATATTGGGGGAGGTCGCCCGTAACTGGACGGTTCCCGCCGGCATAGAGGTGACGCTGGAGGCCAATCCGTCCTCGGTCGAGGCGGAGCGTTTTCGCGGCTATCGCGCAGCCGGCGTCAACCGCGTCTCGCTGGGCGTGCAGGCGCTCAATGACGCCGATCTGCGTTTCCTCGGCCGTTTGCATGACGTTTCCGAGGCGCTCCATGCGATCAGGCTGGCGCGCGAGATCTTCCCGCGCCTGTCCTTCGATCTCATCTATGCGCGGCCCGGCCAGACACCGGAGGCGTGGGAGGCGGAACTGAACGAGGCGATCGGCCATGCCGCCGATCATCTGTCGCTCTATCAGCTCACCATCGAGGAAGGCACCGCCTTCCACAAGCTCCATGCGGCCCGCAAATTCGAGATGCCGGTGCCCGATCTCGCCGCCGATCTCTATCAGCTCACGCAGGAAGTCACCGCCGCGCGCGGCCTGCCGGCCTATGAGGTGTCGAACCACGCGCGCCCCGGAGCGGAAAGCCGGCACAACCTCGTTTATTGGCGCTATGGCGAATATGTCGGCATTGGTCCCGGCGCGCACGGCCGCTTCGTGGAAGACGGCACGCGCATCGTCACCATCGCCGAAAGGCATCCCGAGACTTGGGCGGAACTGGTGGAGCGGCAGGGCCACGGCACCGTGGATGGCGAGCGGCTGACCCGCGAGGAAGAGGCCGACGAATTCCTGATGATGGGGTTGCGTCTGGTCGAGGGCATCGACCTCGCTCGCTTCGAGACCCTGTCAGGGCGCACGCTGCCGCGCCGCCAGCTGTCCATTTTGCAGGAGGAGGGACTTGTCGCCCCGGTGGGCAATTCAGGCCTGCGCGCCACGCCCTCCGGCATGATCGTGCTGAACTCGCTGGTGGCGGAACTGGCGCGGTAGAGCATTTCGCAGTCAGGCGGAATCGTCTGACGTCGCACAAATGCGGCCAACGAAAACAAGCCGGAGCAGCGTTCGTCAGAACGCCCGCTGCTGCAGATCGTCCTTTGTGCGTCCATACGGAAGCACAAAGGACGATCTGAATTATCGATAGAGTATCGCCGGAGCTCTGAAGACTTTCCTTTCGCCGGCCGCCGATCCAGTATGGCGGCCCACAATCCGGCGGGGCATTGCATGAACCTTTCCTTTTCCTCGTGGCAGTTCTGGGCGCTGCTTTCGGCCGGTTTCGCGGCCCTTACCGCCATCTTCGCCAAGGTGGGCGTTGAAAACGTCAATTCCGACTTTGCCACGCTGATCCGTACGGCGGTCATCCTGCTGGTCATCGCCGCGATCGTCATGGCGACCGGGCAGGCGCAGCCGCTCGGCTCCATTTCGGGCAGAACCTACATATTTCTCGCGCTGTCGGGTCTGGCGACGGGCGCCTCGTGGCTGTGCTATTTCCGGGCCCTGAAGCTCGGGCAGGCGGCGCAGGTCGCGCCCATCGACAAGCTGAGCGTCGTTCTGGTGGCCGTGTTCGGCGTGATCTTTCTGGGCGAGCGCCTGTCGCTCGCCAACTGGCTGGGTGTCATGCTCATCGCGGCCGGTGCCGTTCTGGTCGCCTATCGTTAGGCGAAAAACCGCTCAGCGCGAGATCGAGAAGACGCTGAGGTCGGCGACGCGTTTCTCGGTGCAGCGCCATCCCATTTTTTCGTAGAAGGACGCCAGATGTGGTTCGGCACAGAGATAGACCGTGTCGAAACCTCGCGAAAACCCCTGCTCGACGGCGGCGAGCACGAGCTTCGCGCCGAGCCCGCCCTTGCGCGCCTTTGGCTCGACCCAGACGGCGGCAACCCATGGCGTGTATTGCGGGCGCTCATCGAGGTCGCTGGCGATCAGATGCGCGCAGCCGTAGAAATCCGGACCTTCATGGGCAACCAGCGAAAGCGGGATGTCCTGTCCATCCATGCATTCGTGCACCATGGCCTCGATCTCGGAGAGGGCGACGCCCTGTTCGCGCCACCATGCCTGCCAGACGCGATCGGCGATGATTTCGGCAAACTCCGGCTGATCGCGCAGATCGGAAATCGCGGGGAGGGAGGCTGTCATGGATGTCTTTCCGCGGGCTTTGGTTGTGGCGGCTTGTGGCACGGGCTTTGCAAGGCGCGCAAGCCATGCCAAACCGTCTTTCTGAAAAAGGACATGGCATGGATTCCGGGACTTCGAGACGCTCCTTCCTGATCGGACAGGCCGAATTTCCGGCCCGGCCGCTGGAGCCGGCGCTCTATCTGGTGGCGACGCCAATCGGTAATCTGGCCGACATCACCATCCGAGCGCTGGAAACGCTGGCGGCTGCCGATGTGCTTGCCTGCGAGGACACGCGCGTGTCGCGCGTTTTGCTGGAGCGCTACGGCATCCGCCGCCGCACGACAGCCTATCACGAGCACAACGCGGCTGAGGCAGGCCCCCGGCTGATGGCGGCGCTGGAGGAAGGCAAAAGCGTCGCGTTGATTTCCGATGCCGGCACGCCGCTGGTCTCCGATCCGGGCTACCGGCTGGTCGGCGAGGCATTGGAGCGCGGCCTGCGCGTCGTGCCCATACCGGGACCGTCGGCGGCGCTCGCGGCCCTCACCGTCTCCGGCCTGCCTTCGGATGCCTTCCTGTTCGCGGGTTTTTTGCCGGTCAAGGCAGGCCAGAAGCGTACGCGGCTGGAGCAGTGGCAGGCGGTGCCGGCGACGCTGATCTTCTTCGAATCACCGCGCCGCGTGGCGGATACGCTCGATGCGATGGCGCAGGTGCTGGGGGCGGAACGGCGGGCAGCGGTATGCCGTGAACTGACCAAGACTTTCGAGGAAGCCCGCCACGGAACCCTTGGCGAACTCGCGGCTCACTATGCCGCCGCCGACACGCCGAAGGGGGAGGTCGTCATTTGCGTCGGTCCCGCTGCGGATGAGGATGCGGCGCCGGCCGATGTGGATGCGCTTCTCATCGGCCTTGCGGCTGAAATGCCGGCTTCGAAGGCAGCCGCTGAAGCGGCCCGCATGACCGGCCAGCCCAAGCAGGAGCTTTACCGTCGCCTTCTTGCCCTGAAGGAGGGCGGCGGTGGCTGACGCTCCGGCCCCCCGACCCAACGACAATCGACGCAAGGACAATCGCCGCAAGGCCGCCTATCGGCGCGGCCATTACAGCGAATGGCTGGCCGCGCTGGCGCTGATGATCAAGGGCTACCGCATTCTGGAACGCCGTTACCGCACGCGGCTTGGCGAAATCGACCTGATCGCGCGGCGCGGCGATCTGGTGCTCATCGTCGAGGTCAAGGCGCGGCGCTCGCTGGTCGATGCGATGGAGGCGATCGCGCGCCAGTCAGAACGCCGCATCGAAGCCGCCGCCGACATCTGGCTGTCGCGCCAGCCGGACTATGGCCGGTTTTCCCTGCGCTTCGACATGGTCGCCGTGCTGCCATGGCGCTGGCCGGTACATGTGGAGAATATATTTTACGGGCGGTAGCCGAAGGCAGCGCCTGCCTGAATACCCATCATCCGTTCTGGCATGGCGCGCCAGTCCATCTTCTCCCGCAAGGGGAGAAGGAAAGTGCTGCATGGTCGCCTGTGCAATTAAGGGGGGGCTTGGCGGTATAGCTGATGTGGGGTCCCTTCTTCCTTTAACGGAGAAGGTGGCCGCGGGGCGGTCGGATGAGGCGTCGTCAGCGCAGGATGCGAAAATCGGCCGGCACGTTCTGCACCCCAGGCGGCAAAATCTCCACATCACTGACCACGGCACCGCGCGGACCCTGGCGCAGTCGCTCCAGCATTTCGGCAACGGCCTCGTCCGCCCCGCTGAACAGCGACTTGACGGAGCCGTCCGCTTCATTGCGAACCCAGCCGACAAGGCCGAGCCGTTCGGCCTCTTCCTGCGTCCAGTAGCGGAAGCCGACGCCCTGCACGCGGCCCCGGACACGCACCGTCACCGTGCGGGCGCTCACCGCCGGCTCACCCGCATCGGCAGGCCCCCCTGCGGCTGGGTGGTCAGCTTCTGCACCGGCCATGGGCGCGTTTCGGGAACCGTCTCGAACCGAAAACGCGACAGCATGACCGCCAGCGCGATGATCGCCTCCTGCATGGCGAAGCTCGCCCCGATGCACACGCGCGGCCCGGCTCCGAACGGCAGATACTGGTAGCGGTCGATGCGGTCGCGGTTTTCAGGGTGGAAGCGCTCGGGCATGAAGGCATCCGGCGCTTCCCAGAGCTTGCGGTGGCGGTGCACGGTCCACGGCATCACCAGAACCTGCGCGCCCTTGCGCAGTTCAAGGTCCTTGTAGTGGTCGGTCTCGATCGGCTCGCGGTTGATGGACGGCGCGGGAGGATAGAGCCGCAGCGCCTCCTCGAAGGCGGCGCGCGTCAGCGGCATGGCGTCCAGCCATTTTACCGGATCGGGCTCGCGCGCCAGAACCGTGTCGATCTCCTGCTCGATCCGCTCGCGCTCCCATGGCGCTTCGGCAAGGCAGTAGAGCGTCCAGCCCAGCGCCCGCGCCGTGGTCTCGTGGCCGGCACCGATGAAGGTGATGATGTTGTCCTCGATCTCGGCGCGGGTCAGCCCGTCCGGCCCTTCGGCGCGCAGCAGAAGGGTGAGGAAGTCGTTCGGCACCCAGTCGCCATCGCGCTCCATGCGCGCGCGTCGCAAGGCCATGGTGTCGGCCACGATCTGGCGGAAATAGGCCATGGTGCGGCGGCCGCGGATGCGGGTGAGGCGCGGCAGCCAGTCCGGCGCGCGTAAGAGGTCGAGCGGATCGACCCGGCCCATGGTCTCGAACAGGCGGTCGATCTGGCGGGCGAAGCTGCCCGGTTCGCCGGCGATTTCGCCGGAAAACAGCGTCTCGGCCAGGATCTCGTAGGTCAGCATCGTCATGTCGTGGGCGATGTCGAACGTGCCGCCCTGCTCGTAGCGCTCCACGAAGGTGTTGGTGCAGGCAAGCATGGGGGCCGCGAAGCCGAATATGTGGCGCGGCGTGAACACCGGCGCCATCGCCTTGCGCGACCGCTTCCACACCGCGCCCTCGGCGGTCAGCAGCCCGTCGCGCAGGATCGGCCGCAGAACCTTCTGGCGCACCGTGGCCATCCTGTAGTTCTTCGCATTGTCGACCAGCACGTGGCGGATAAGGCCGGGATCGTTGGCAATGACCAGCGGCCCGCCGATGCCGCTGATCGAAATCCACGGCTCGTTGTAGGAAGGCTCGCCCCACAATTCGAGCGGATTGCGGTAGACGATCCGCATCATTTCCAGCGTCGAAGGCGGGCTGGTGCGCGGCTTCGGAGCCGGGGGCACAAAGGGGAAAGGGACTGCTTCCGTCACGGTGGCCATGCCCGATATCTAGGTTCGCCGCACCCTTGCGTCCACAGCAATTCTCCATCGTGCATGAATCGTGAACGCACCGTCACCCTCGAAAATCAACGGTTCGGGAAAAATCATCTCTTGCCGCAGGCGCATAAAAGGCCCATCTGGCGCTGGTCACTTTTGGTGACCCCGCACATTTCCGGTGAGCCGGACGCTCACCGGAAATGTGCGGGTCTCTTGTTTTTACCGCATTGTCCGACGCCGAAGCGACTTCGCTTCGACTGGAAATGCTCCGGATCACAGGGATTCCTACATTGACGCACAAGCTCAACATCATCGTCGGCAGCACGCGGCCGGGCCGCGTGGGGCCGATCTTCGCGAACTGGTTCGTTGAATTCGCCCGCCAGCATGGCAAGTTCGACCCGGTTCTGGTCGACATCGCCGAGTTCAATCTGCCCTTGTTCGACGAGCCGAAGCATCCGCGCCTCGGCCAGTACGAAAACGCCCATACAAAGCGCTGGTCGCAGACCATCGCCGAAGGCGACGCCTATGTGTTCGTGACGCCGGAATACAATTCGATCATTCCCGCGCCGCTGCTCAACGCCATCACCTATCTGTCCACCGAATGGAACTACAAGCCTGCCGGCTTCCTCTCCTACGGCGGCGTTTCCGGTGGCCTGCGCGCCGTGGAATCGGCCAAGCCGCTGCTGGCAGCCCTCAAGGTCGTGCCCATCCCCGAAGGCGTGCCGGTTCCGGGCTATCCGCAGTTCCTGGCCGACGGTGAATTCAGGCCGAACGAACTGATCACCAACGGCGCAACCACCATGCTGGACGAACTGGACCGCTGGGCAGGCGCGCTCAAGGCGCTTCGTTCGCAGGTGAAGGCCGCCGCCGCGGCCTGATACGCAGGCACGTCTTATCCATCATTACCCTGACGACCCCGCCGGAGATGCTCCGGCGGGGTCGTTTTTCAGTGGCAAACTCCTTGGAAAACTTGGAAAAAAGGCCCGGAACGCCTATATCTGGCGGATCGGTGGGCATTCGATTCGCGATGTTTTCGGGCACCCGCCTCCGCGACAGAGAGACGAAAGTATTTCATGAGCGATACGACCGAAAATCAGGCCGCCGCGCCGGCTGAGTACGGTGCCGATTCCATCAAGGTTTTGAAGGGGTTGGATGCCGTCCGCAAGCGGCCGGGCATGTATATCGGCGACACCGATGACGGCTCGGGCCTGCACCATATGGTCTACGAGGCTGTCGATAACGCCATTGACGAGGCGCTGGCCGGCCACGCCGATCTGGTTTCGGTCACGCTCAATCCGGATGGTTCCTGCACGGTGGCCGACAACGGTCGCGGCATTCCGACCGATCTGCATCCGACCGAGGGCGTTTCTGCTGCCGAGGTCATCATGACCCAGCTTCACGCCGGCGGAAAGTTCGACCAGAATTCCTACAAGGTTTCCGGTGGTCTGCATGGTGTGGGCGTGTCGGTGGTCAACGCGCTGTCGGTCTGGCTGAAACTCAGCATCCGCCGCAACGGCAAGATTCATGAGGTAAGCTTTTCGCATGGCGTGGCGGATGCGCCGCTGGCCGTGGTGGGTGAGTACGAAGTCACCAACGAGCCCGGCACCTATGAAGGCCGCAGCGGAACCGCCGTCAGCTTTCTGCCGTCGCCGGACACCTTCAAGGGGGTCATCGATTTCGATTACGGCACGCTGGAGCACCGGCTGCGTGAGCTGGCCTTCCTCAATTCCGGCGTGCGTATCATCCTGACCGACAACCGTCATGCCGACGTGAAGCGTCAGGAACTGCATTATGATGGCGGGCTGGAAGAATTCGTCAAATATCTTGACCGCGCCAAGAAGCCGCTGATCGACAAGCCGATCGCCATCCGTTCGGAGCGCGATGGCATCACCGTCGAGGTGGCGATGTGGTGGAACGAGAGCTACCACGAAAATGTGCTGTGCTTCACCAACAACATTCCCCAGCGCGATGGCGGCACCCATCTGGCCGGCTTCCGTGGCGCCCTGACCCGTCAGGTGACCGGCTATGCCGATAATTCCGGCATCTCCAAGAAGGAGAAGGTATCGCTGACCGGTGACGACTGCCGCGAAGGCCTGACGGCGGTACTTTCGGTGAAAGTTCCTGATCCGAAGTTCTCTTCGCAGACTAAGGACAAGCTGGTTTCCTCCGAGGTGCGTCCCGTAGTGGAAAGCCTCGTCAACGAGGCGCTTGGCACATGGCTGGAAGAGCATCCGGCCGAGGCGAAGGTGCTCATCGGCAAGGTGGTGGAAGCCGCGGCCGCCCGTGAGGCCGCACGCAAGGCGCGCGAGTTGACGCGCCGCAAGGGCGTTCTCGACATCACCTCCCTGCCGGGCAAGCTGGCAGACTGTCAGGAGCGCGATCCCGCCAAGTCCGAACTGTTCATCGTCGAGGGTGACTCGGCAGGCGGCTCCGCCAAGGGCGGACGCGATCGCAAGAATCAGGCGATTCTGCCGCTGCGCGGCAAGATCCTCAATGTCGAGCGCGCACGCTTCGACCGCATGCTGTCGTCCGACATGATCGGCACGCTGATCACTGCGCTGGGCACGTCCATCGGCAAGGACGAGTTCAACCCGGACAAGCTGCGCTATCACAAGATCATCATCATGACCGACGCCGACGTCGACGGCGCTCATATCCGCACGCTGCTGCTCACCTTCTTCTTCCGCCAGATGCCGGAGCTGATCGAGCGCGGCCACCTCTACATCGCCCAGCCGCCGCTCTATAAGGTGACGCGCGGCAAGAGCTCGCAATATCTGAAGGATGAGGCGGCTTTCGAGGACTACCTCATCAGCACCGGTCTTGAGGATGCATCGCTCACGCTGGGCTCCGGCGAAGTGCGCACCGGGCAGGATCTGCGGGCGGCTGTCGAGGATGCTCTGGCCGTGCGCCAGCTGCTCAATGGTCTGCACACGCGCTACAGCCACTCGGTTGTGGAGCAGGCGGCGATCGCCGGCGGGCTTAATCCGGAGCTGTTCAACGATCTCGGTCAGGCGACCGCGATGGCCGAAGCCATCGCCGAGCGGCTCGACATGATTTCGGAAGATACGGAGCGTGGCTGGAAAGGCACCACCTCCCGCTCCAACGAGGGCCCGGGCGGTTATTCGTTCGAGCGCACGGTGCGCGGCGTGCGCGAGATCGTGCATCTCGACATGGGGCTGATCAATTCGGCCGACGCGCGCCAGCTCGACCGCTTTGCGCCACGTCTGAGCGAGATTTACAGCCAGCAGCCGGTGCTGCGCCGCAAGGAAGGCAGCCAGACGATCTCCGGGCCGCTGGCGCTTCTCGATGCCGTCTTTGCGATTGGCCGTCGCGGACTCACCATGCAGCGTTACAAGGGACTGGGCGAAATGAACGCCGAGCAGCTTTGGGAAACCACGCTGGACCCGAATGTCCGCTCGCTTCTGCAGGTCAAGGTCAACGATGCGTCGGGCGCCGACGAGTTGTTCGCCCGCCTGATGGGCGACGAGGTCGAGCCGCGCCGCGAGTTCATTCAGGACAACGCGCTGAGCGTCGCCAATCTCGACATCTGATCGGGCAGGACTTTATAGAAAAAGATAGAAAAAGCCGCGCCGGATTTTTTTCCGGCGCGGCTTTTCTTTTCGGTGGCCCGAAGCCGGCGTCTTCAGGGTCTGAGGCGCAACGTCTCGAAATATTTGCGTTCGATCTTCCGGAAGGTTCCGTCGGCCACGATCTCATCGATCAGCCTGTCGATTTCGCTTCCGAGCGCATCGTTGCCATTTGCGACTGCGATGCCCATTTCCGTGCCCAGCGCAGGGTCGGTGATGTCGGGGCCGATCTGCTTATAGGCATCGATCCCGCCATTGCGCTCCATCCACGGAAACATGGCGACAGACTCGGCGAACACCGCATCCAGCCGGCCGTTCTGGAAGTCGAGAAACATGTCGTCGCTGGAAGGATAGGCATGAATGGAGATGGCCGTGCCGAAGCGCTCGCGCAGCCAGTGCTCATGCGTGGTCGATGCCTGCACGCCGATGGCGCGTCCGTCCAGGCCCTCGCGGCTAAACTGCAGGTCTTGCTGATCCTTGCGGGCTATCATCAGCCCATAGGAGAAATAGTAGGGCTTTGAAAAGCGTACTTGCTGATGGCGTTCCGGCGTCATGGTCACCGACGACATCAGCACGTCGAACTTACCCGCCTGAAGGGCGGGGATCAGCCCGTCCCACTGCACCACCATCCATTCGCAGCGCCGGTGCAGGCGCTTGCACAGCTCTTCCCCGAAATCGATGTCGAAGCCATGCACCTTGCCGTCCGGTCCGACCGCGTTGAAGGGCGCGTAGGCACCCTCCACGCCCATCCGCAAAGGAGGGTCGTCCGCGCGCGCCGCGCCTCCTGCCAGCAGGAGGGCGATTGCGGCGACAAGCGCGGTTTTCATGATTGCGTCCCGTATGGTTGGGGCGAACGCTCAGTCCTTGGCGCGTTCCACGTAGGAACCGTCGGCGGTCATGACGACGATGCGGGTGCCGACGGTGATGTGCGGCGGCACTGCCGACTTCACGCCGTTCGAAAGGATCGCCGGCTTGTAGGAGGAAGATGCCGTCTGGCCCTTGGTGACCGGCTCGGTCTCGACCACTTCGTAAACGGCGCGCTGGGGCAGTTCCAGTGCAATGCCGACGCCCTCATGCACGGAAAGCGTGACCGACATGCCTTCCTGCAGATAGGGGGCGGCGTCGCCGACCACGTCCGCCGACACCGCGATCTGGTCGTAGCTTTCCGGGTTCATGAAGTGGAAGCCTTCGCCATCCTGATAAAGGAAGGTGTGCTCACGGTCCTCGACATGGGCGCGCTCGACCTGCTCGGTGGTGCGGTAGCGCTCGGACACCTTCACGCCGTCGGAAATGCGGCGCATGTCGAGCTGGGTGACGGGCGTGCCCTTGCCGGGATGGATGTTCTCGGCGGACAGGATCACGTAGAGCTTGCCGTCCTTGTCGACGACATTGCCTTTACGGAGGGAGCTGGCAATTACCTTCACTAGTGTTCTTCCTGAAAATCGTGTTGCGGCCAAACGGCTGTGGCAGCCATAGTGCGCGCTTTAAACTATAAGTGCGCAAATCGCCAGCCGGTTCAAAAACATCAGCTTGAAGACGATCCGAAAATGACAGTAGAAGCCTCTCCCTGGTGGACCCCGCATGTCCATGCCGACCGCCGGCCACGCCTCCTTTTGCGCAACCGCATTGCAGCAGCGATCCGCGGTTTCTTCGCATCGCAGGACTTCATCGAGGTCGATGCGGCGGCCCTGCAGATCTCGCCCGGCAACGAAACGCATCTTTCGGCCTTCGCCACTGCCGAAATCCGGCCGGACGGAAGCGAGCAGCCATTTTATCTGCATACCTCGCCGGAATTCGCCTGCAAGAAGCTGCTGGCTGCCGGAGAGCAGCGCATTTTCTCCATGGGTCCGGTCTATCGCAACCGCGAGCGCTCGGCTCTGCATCATCCTGAATTCACCATGCTCGAATGGTATCGGGTGGGCGAGACCTATCAGAGCCTGATGGGCGATTGCGCGCGGCTTCTGGCGCTGGCTGCCGATCAGGCCGGTGTGCGGAAATTTGCCTTCCGCAACCGCGAGGCCGACCCTTATGCCGCGCCCGAGCGCGTCACCGTTGCCGAAGCCTTTCAGCGTCATGCCGGGATCGATCTTCTGGCGACCGTAGCGGCGGATGGCGGTACGGATCGCGAAGGGCTCCATGCGGCATTGGTGCAGGCCGGCCTGCGCACGGCGCCTGACGACACATGGTCCGATCTCTACAGTCGCGTCATGGTCGAATGCGTGGAGCCGCAACTGGGGCAGGGGCGGGCAACCGTGCTGTGCGAATACCCGATCGTCGAGGCAGCACTTGCCCGTTCCGCTGCGCACGATCCGCGTGTGGCGGAGCGTTTCGAGCTTTATTGCTGCGGGGTAGAGCTTGCCAACGGCTTCGGCGAACTCACCGATCCGGTCGAACAGCGCAAGCGTTTCGAGGCGGACATGGACGAGAAGGAGCGCATTTACGGCGAGCGCTATCCTATCGACGAGGAGTTTCTGGCCGCCCTTGCGATCATGCCGGATGCCAGCGGCATAGCACTGGGCTTCGACCGTCTGGTGATGCTTGCGGCAGGGGCCGCCCGCATCGAGGACGTGATCTGGACGCCGGTGGCCGGACGCTGGGGCTGATGGCGGCGGTTTTCGCGAAACGGCCCGGTATGGTCTCCGGGCTGTTTGCCTCGTGGGTCTGGCGATCACAAATCATAATGAGCCGCGCCGCCAGCGCGGGCACAGACTGAACAGAATAACGGTGATGCAGCAGACAAACGTTTCTGGTCGGCGAACTTCTACTCCGAGGCTTCCACCTTGCCGCCGGAGAACTCAACCGCCGAAAACGCCGGATAGACCTGACGAAGAATGGCAACCTGCTGAAGGTCGTTGACGCGCACGAGATACCACTGGCCTTCGTCCAGCAACGCCAGCGTTTCCGACTGAACCCGCATTGTCCCGGTGGCTTCCGAAGTCATGACGGTTTCGGTCGGAATCAGCGCATAGGGGTCGCCATTGGCAAGCTCGGCTTCTTTCAGCGCCTTCATATCCATGCCGAAATCTTCCAGCGTGACGGCGGCAAGTGCGACCTCCATCTGCTGGATGACCACGGTGCGTAGCGCATCGACCTCAAGGCCGGCCTGCTTTGCAATGAATTCCATCACGCGCGGCGGAATGGTGTTGGCAACTTGCTCATAATCCTCGTCGCGCATGGCCTTGTCGAAGGTCTCGACGGTCTGCTGCAGCTTGTCCTTTTCCGCATCGGTCAGCGGACGGGCGTCTGCCGGCGTGGAAAAAGCAGCGGAACTGAGGATGGAAATGGCTGCAACAACAGGCAGGAGCAGTTTTACAAGAGGTCTCATCGTCCGTCCTTTTTCCTGAGCCCGGCCACTACAGACTGGATGGCGGGGAAATCGCCGAACCCGTTGATGGCGGCAAGCCATGCGCGGCCCACGATCACCAGAGTGATGGCATTGCCGGCCAAGCTATACAGTGCCGGTGAAAGTCGCCAGCGCGAAGAAAGCGCTATGGAACACGCAGGTCGCCAATCCTTCCGGGAAGCGTCCACGCTACATTGCATGTCGCTGCGGAAAAGCTGAGATCGTGCACCATAGGACGCATCACAGCACTAAAATCTGATCGGGGATGATTTGCAAACCAGACATCAGGTGCTCCCCCGCTTTTTAGGGGCAGCGAATGTCAAAATCTTTGTCGATGCTGTTCTCGCCGGCGGTGGGATGGCTGATGCCCGAGAGGCTTCATCAAACGCGCTGCGGCGATATGGAAGCCTGTTCCGCACCGGATCGGGCGACAGCGCCGAAATCAGGGCTGATCAGGCATTCTTCACCCTGCGTCGGGCGAAATCCTTTTTGGCCTCAGGCAGCCTCATCGACATAGGCGATGACCCTCGTGCATCGCGCTCCGAGGGTCCGCACAGGCAATCAGCGCAGCAGATAGGCGCCGACCACGAAGGTCAGAATGAAAACAATGAGACCTGAGACGGCGCCGCCTGCAAAGAAGCCGAACGCCATGGCCACCAGAATGGCAACGCAGGCGAGGGTGCAGTATTTGGTCAGGGCAGTGAACATCCTGTAGGTTTTTTCGTGCTCGGAATAATCCATCTGAGCGCCGAGTTCGACAGGACCCGCGGGCAAATGTTCAGCCATAGGAAATACCCCTCCTAAATCATCTCAAGCGCACATAGCGAAAAGAGCGCCTCAGGGCAATGGCGCTGTTGCCGCACCGCCTGAGCAGCCAATCTTTCTCTGGCTGGCGCAATCAAAGGCCTGTACAGGTATTTTCGCCCGCAGCGGCGACATGCAAGAAGCGACCATCCATTCTTGAGACATTCACGGACATTTCCATGACGCCCGCAACTTTCCTTGCCTACAGTGCGGCTCTCGGCATTGCGGCGGTCATCCCCGGGCCCGGTGTAACCGCGCTTGTGGCAAGGGCGCTCGGCTCCGGCTTTCGCTCCTCCTTCGCCATGCTGCTCGGCCTGCTCCTTGGCGACCTGTTCTATCTGACGGCGGCCGTTCTGGGGCTGGCATTCGTCGCCCAGCAGTTCGGCATGGTGTTCACGGCCATCAAATGGTTCGGAGTCCTTTATCTCGCTTGGCTCGGTTGGCGCTTCTGGCGCGAAGGCATCACCCCGGAAAATGTCGAGGCCGGCAAGGCGCGCGGCGGGCTGTTTTCGAGTTTTCTCGGAGGCCTGACGCTGACACTCGGCAACCCCAAGACGATGGTGTTCTATCTGGCGATCACGCCGACGGTCATCGACCTGAAAAGCATTACGCCATCCGACTACGCGATCCTTGTGGTGATCACGGCTGTCGTCCTGACCATCTCGCTGATGCCCTATCTGGTTCTGGCTTCGCGGGCGCGCTGGTTCCTGTCCTCGCCGCGCGCGCTCAAGATGCTCAACCGCACTGCCGCGACCTTCATGGTCGGCGCTGCGGCCGCGATCGCCGCCCGACACTAGGCATGTCGCGATCTTACGGGTTTGGATTTTTATACTCGGTTTGATCTGAAATTCGGAACAAGTTTCCCTTGGTGCGATTATCTGAGCAATAAAACCGCTCGGATATTGGCGCATGGCACCCTATCTGTTGCGGTAGCCGCCAAGAAAGCTCAATTCCGTGCGAAAGCGAGTTCCATGACCAAGCCAGAAACCTCCATCAAAGCTCCCGGCCGCGGCCGCATCTACGATTCCATCACCCAGACCATCGGCGACACGCCGCTGGTGCGCCTTGACCGTTTTGCGGCTGAGAAGGGCATCGTGGCGCGTCTCGTCGCCAAGCTGGAGTTTTTCAATCCGATCGCTTCCGTCAAGGACCGTATCGGTGTAGCCATGATCGAGGCGCTGGAAGCTGAGGGCAGGATCGCGCCGGGCAAGACCACGCTGATTGAGCCGACTTCCGGCAACACCGGCATCGCGCTTGCCTTCACGGCTGCCGCCAAGGGCTACCGCCTGATCCTGACCATGCCGGAAACCATGTCGATCGAGCGCCGCAAGATGCTCAGCCTGCTCGGCGCCGAACTGGTGCTGACCGAAGGCGCGAAGGGCATGAAGGGCGCCATCGCCAAGGCTGACGAGCTGGCGGCCACGATCCCCGATTCGGTTATTCCCCAGCAGTTCGAGAACCCCGCCAACCCCGAAATCCATCGCCATACCACTGCCGAGGAAATCTGGAATGACACCCATGGCGAGGTCGACATTTTCGTTTCCGGCATCGGCACCGGCGGCACCATCACCGGCGTCGGGCAGGTTCTCAAGCAGCACAAGCCTTCCGTGCAGGTGATTGCCGTCGAGCCTGAGGCTTCCCCGGTTCTCTCCGGCGGCGCGCCGGGTCCGCACAAGATTCAGGGCATCGGCGCGGGTTTTGCCCCGAAGGTGCTTGATACCGCCGTCTATGACGAGATCGTCACCGTCTCCAACGAAGACGCCATCACCAACGCCCGTCTGGTGGCGCGGCTGGAAGGCGTTCCGGTCGGCATTTCCTCGGGTGCTGCCCTTCAGGCGGCAACCGTGGTCGGCTCGCGCCCTGAGAATGCAGGCAAGACCCTTGTGGTCGTCATCCCATCCTTCGCCGAGCGCTATCTGTCGACGGTGCTGTTCGAGGGCCTTGGCGGCTGAGCGAACGAAAACGGCCCGTACCTTGAAGGCGCGGGCCGTTCCTTCATTTCGATATGCGGAAACTCAGCGGCGGCGCAGATCCGCAGCGCGCGGCGCGTGATAGGTGGTGGCGCGGGCTGCGCGCCCTGCCATGTCCACGCCCTTGCGGACGGCTGTACCGGGAAACCTTCTGTCGGTCATGGTGCCGGCCGTCATGTCCTGTTTCCCATGCGGCGGGACGTGGCGGGGCCGGGCCCGCGCATATAGTGGCGTTCGGGTTTGTATGAAGGCGCGATCATCTCGCGCATGGCTGCGAAAAGGCGGCGCATAAGGTTCACGAGCGTCATGTCTTTGTTCCGTTTCGGACGGTTTTTCCGAAGTGCGGACACCCTACCGACTGAGCATGAATAGGTGGTGAACGCGATCTTAACTTTTCCCGTAAAACGCGCTGCTTCATGACCGGATTGCGGCTGTTTGGCGGTCTTTTCTGGCCCCTGTGCCGATCTCCGCCGACTGTTGCTTTCCGGCCGCATGTCGCAACCCCGCCGTCGCGGCGGTTTCGCCCGATCCCGAAGAAAAACCGTCTTGGTTAAGGCTCAGGCGTTGCCGATGAGAACGCCGGTTGCAAATACCAGCCCGCCGCCCACAACGACCTGAAACGCTGCGCGCAGGAACGGCGTTTCCATGTAGCGCTTCTGAATATAGGCAATCGCCCACAGCTCGAAGAAGACGATGACGATCGCCACGGTGGTTGCCGTCCAGAAATCCGGGATCAGATAGGGCAGGGCATGGCCAAGGCCGCCCAGCGCTGTCATGAGGCCCGAGGCGAAGCCGCGCTTCACCGGCGAGCCGCGGCCGGAAAGCCTGCCGTCATCCGAAGCCGCTTCGGTGAAGCCCATCGAGATGCCGGCGCCCAGCGAGGCGGCGAGGCCGACGAGGAAGGTCTGCCACGTATCATGCGTGGCAAAGGCTGCGGCGAAGATCGGGGCGAGCGTCGACACCGAGCCGTCCATAAGTCCGGCAAGACCCGGCTGCACATAGGTGAGGATGAACCGCCGCCGCTCGGTTTCAGCCTCCTCGTTGCGGACGGCGCCCGGCACATGCCGTTCTTCAAGCCGGTGCGCCAGCCCTTCGTGGCTCTGTTCCGCCGCGGCAAGGTCGCCGAGCAGCTTGCGCGTCGAGGCATCGGTGGTGCGCTTCATGGCTTCGGTGTAGAAGGCGAAGGCCTGCCGCTCCATGTCTTCGGCACGGGCGCGCACCTTGTCGATGCCCAGCGGCCGCACCAGCCAGTCGGGCCTGCGCTCATAGTATCCTTTCACATGTTCGCGCCGGATCAGCGGTATGCGCTCGCCGAAGCGCTTGCGGTGCAGATCGATCAGCGCGGCGCGGTGCCGGTCCTCCTCCTCGGCCATGGCCTCGAATATCTTTGCCGAATGCGGAAAGTCCTCCTCCAGCCCGTCGGCATAGGCCCGGTAGATGCGCGCGTCGTCCTCCTCCGACGATATGGCAAGTGCCAGGATTTCCTGCTCGGACAGGGACTCGAAGGAGCGGCGGCCGAAGCCGAAAACACGGGAAAGCATGATGATCTCGATCTACTTTAGAATTATTCTAAATTAGGTGTCGAGGTTGGTGAAGTCAACGGCTTGCCGGGTGCCGTCCTGTCGCAGGGCGGCGGAAAAAACAGATGCGCTTGCCGTCCCGATGGCCTACCTGATGGGCATGGCCAAGGAAATCGAACGAAAGTTTCTGGTGAAGAGCGATGCGTGGCTGGCGAGGTCAGAGGCCAGCATCACCATCGTCCAGTGCTATCTGGCCGTCACCGCCGAGCGTTCGATCCGCGTGCGCATCTCGAACGGGGACAAGGCCCGGCTGACGCTCAAATTCGGCAGCGACCTGAACGTGCGCGACGAGTTCGAGTATGACATTCCGCTGGACGAGGCGCGGGAAATGCAGGCCTTCGCCCTTGGCAAGGTCATCACCAAGACCCGCCATCATGTGCGCCACGCCGGTTACCTCTATGAGGTCGATGTCTTTTCAGGCGATCTGGACGGCCTTGTCATAGCCGAGCTGGAGACGCCGGACAGGGTGCAGAATGATGCATTGCCGGACTGGCTCGGGCCCGACATCACGAGCGAGATCCGCTATTCCAACGCCTCGCTGGCGCTGAACGGTTTTCCCCACGAAACACCCTGAAGCGCGGCTTTCCTGCCGTTCGTCAGGCAGGCTCGGCCTCCGGCTGCGACTGGCGGACCTGCGCGCGGGCATGCGCCTTCGCCGAGGCGACGGTGGCGCGATAGTGCACCAGTGGCGGCTTGACGCCGTGGGCGGTAAGCAGCTTGCGCATCTGTGGCGACGCGCCGGCGATGTAGAACAGGACGCCCTGTCTGGCCGCCTTGTGCGCGACCCCTTCCAGCACGTTGGCGCCGGTGGAATCCACCAGCGGAATGCCGGAACAGTCGAGGATGAAGGTTTTCGGCTGATCCGCGATCCGGTCGAGCACGCTGCCGACTGTTGAGGCCGCGCCGAAGAAGAATGCGCCCGAGATGCGGTAGACGACGGTATCGGGATCGCTGGCGGCTGCCGCATCATAGGCATCGCGCTCGCCATTGGCGGTGTCGGCAAGGTCTTCCGCCATGAAGGGCGCTTCCGCCTCGACCTCGACCGACTTGGCCATGCGGTCGATGAACATGAGCGCGCCGAGCGAGAAGCCGACGACGATGCCGGTGGTCAGGTCGCGGAAGATCACCAGCCCGAACGTGATGAGCAGCACCGCCGCATCGCCCCGCGAGGAACGGATCAGCGCGCGGAAGGCGGGCCGCTCGATCATGTTCCACGCCACCACGGCCAGCACCCCGGCCAATGCCGCCAGCGGGATATAGCTGGCCAATGGTGCCGCCAGCAGCATGAAGGCAAGCAGGAACACGGCATGCAGCATGCCCGAGACCGGGCCATGCGCGCCGGCGCGCACATTGGTGGCGGTGCGGGCGATGGTGCCCGTCACGCAGATGCCGCCGAACAGGGCCGAGCCGATATTGGCGGCGCCCTGCGCCACAAGCTCGCAGTTGGAGCGGTGACGCCGCCCGGTCATGCCGTCCGCCACCACGGCCGAAAGCAGCGATTCGATGGCGCCCAGCAGGGTGAAGGCGACCGCATCGGGCAGCACGGCAAGAATTTTCTCCGCGCTCATCGCCGGCAGGGTGGGGCTCGGCAGCATCGAGGGGATGCCGCCGAAGCGGGTGCCGATGGTCTCGACATCGAGGCCGGCCGCGACCACCGAAGCGAGCGCGACGGCAATCAGCATGCCCGGCCATGACGGACGCCAGCGTTTCAGGCCGACGATCACGGCGATCGTCAGCGCCGCGATCGCCACCGCGCCGGCATTGACGGTCGGCGCGGCATTGAAAAGCGCCATCAGCTTGGGGATCAGGTCGCCCGGCTCCTTTTCTGTCAGCGTGAGCCCGAACAGGTCGGTCAGCTGGCTGGCGAAGATGATGACGGCAATGCCGGCGGTGAAGCCGACGGTGACGGGATACGGAATGAACTTGATATAGGTGCCGAGCCTGAGCCACCCGGCCGCCGCCAGCAGCACTCCCGACATCATAGTTGCCAGCACGAGGCCGTCGACGCCGTGGCGATCCGCCGTGGACGCCACCAGAACGATGAAGGCGCCGGCCGGACCGCCGATCTGGAACCTGCTGCCCCCGAGCAGCGAGACGAGGAAACCGCCGACGATGGCCGTGAACAGGCCTTTTTCGGGACCGACGCCGGAAGCGATGGCGATCGCCATGGAAAGCGGCAGCGCCACGATGGCGACGGTCAGGCCCGCGATGGCGTCGGCTTTGAACTGGGGAAGGTGATAGCCTTCCCGCAGGACGGTCACCAGTTTCGGCGTGAAAAGCTCCCGGAAGGAGGGGTTGCTGGATTGGGGACGCTGCCTCGATCTGCGGCGCTGTTTCATGTCTCGGCCTTCGCTCACACCGTTGCGTGGCGGCACTGTCGGCATCGGAATGATCGCCGGCCGCCGTCGCGACCTGTTTGCCGATCCGCAGGAAGGCTGCGGCAAGAGCGTCTCCGGGAAAAGTGGACACACCTTTCCCGTTCGCAAATGCCCCAGAACAAGACCTGAAGCCGTTCGGCGGTTCCGTGAAACGCTGAACGGTCCTAGCGGGTCCGCAGGCGCACGCCCCGTCCGCCGCGCTCGCTTGGCTGGTTTTCGCCGATGAGTTCGACCCCGGCCTCTTCGAGCGCCTGAATCACCTTCATCAGCGTGTCCACCACGCCCCGGACCACGCCATCGCTGGCTTCCATCCGCTGGATGGTCGGAAGCGAAACACCGGCCCGCTCTGCAAGCGTCTTCTGGTCGATGCCGGCGAGTGCTCGCGCGGCGCGCATCTGCGCTGCTGTGATCACCGGCACAGTCTCCCGTCTGGATCTGCAATATGAATATATGATACTTTCATTGTGATGTGTCAAACATCATTATGAATGTTTGAAACCTTACCACTAGAATCCGTGTCCGGGCCTCCGTTCGGCTGTATCAGCCGCGCCGCCATCCACCACAGCATGGCCCATGCGAAACCGGCGCACCAGCCGGCCATCACGTCCGAAGGCCAGTGAACGCCGAGATAGAGGCGCGAAATGCCGACCAGCAGCGATACGAACACCGCCAGCGACAGGATGTAGATACGCGTCGCCTGATTGTGTGCGGTCTGGCTGGCCAGTGCGCCAAGCGTCAGATAGACGAGTGCCGAGATCATCGCATGTCCGCTGGGGAAGGACAGCGAGCTTTCCTGCATCAGATGCGGCACCACATCGGGGCGGGGACGGTCGATACCGGTCTTCAGCAAGGTGGCGACGATCTGCCCGCTCGCCACGGCGGCGATGACGAACAGTCCGCTCGCCGGCCGGCGCACCACGAAGAAGTAGAGGGCGGTCGCGGCCGTTATGAGCGTCAGCACCGCGGCGCTGCCGAGGGCTGTGATGTCGCGCACCATCTTGGGCAACCACGTGGGGCCGATCGGCACGTCTGGGTGTCCCTCGACGCGGAACCACAGCAGGATTTCGCTGTCCAGGGCGTGGGGGGCCCGGTCCGTGGCGATCTCCATCAGTTCCAGGAAACCCCACAAGCCGCCCGCGACGATGACGCCGGCCAGCAGCATGGGCAGTTCGATCCGTCCGATGAGGGCGGTGATCGGCTTCATCCTGACTTTTCCCTGTGCATCTTCTTTGCCGGTTTGTTTCCGAAAGTGGTGCCGGCGGTCAAGGGTGTGGGCGGGAATCGTCCACTATGTCCTCAGGCGATAGCCTGTCCTGAAGATCCATGCGATGACGGCCACGCAGGCGAACAGGAACGCCAGCGTCATGCCGAGGCTCAAGCCCAGCGAGACGTCTGCCTTGCCGAAGAAGGCCCAGCGGAAGCCGCTCACCAGATAGACCACCGGATTGAACAGCGTGATGGTGCGCCAGATGCCGGGCAGCATGTCGATCGAGTAGAAAGAGCCGCCGAGGAAGGTGAGCGGCGTGACGATCAGCAGCGGCACGAGCTGCAACTGCTCGAACGTGCCGGCCCAGATGCCGATGATGAAGCCGAACAGCGAGAACGTCACGGCCGTGAGGATGAGGAAGGCGAGTATCCAGAACGGATGTTCAATATGCAGCGGCACGAACAGCGACGATGTCGCCAGTATGATCAGGCCGATGGCTGCCGATTTGGTCGCCGCCGCCCCGACATAGGCAATGACGATTTCCAGATAGGAGACCGGCGCCGACAGGAGCTCGTAGATGGTGCCGACGAATTTCGGGAAATAGATGCCGAAGGATGCGTTGGAGATCGACTGCGTGAGCAGCGACAGCATGATCAGCCCCGGCACGATGAAGGCGCCGTAGCTGACGCCGTCGATCTGGTCGATGCGCGAGCCGATGGCCGCGCCGAAGACGACGAAATAGAGCGAGGTCGAGATGACCGGAGAAATGACGCTCTGCATGAGAGTGCGCACGGTGCGCGCCATCTCCACGCGATAGATGGCCCAGATTGCGTGATGGTTCATGACGCCTTCCTGACCAGATTGACGAAGATTTCTTCAAGCGAGCTGTTGACCGTGTCGAGATCGCGGAAAGCGATGCCTGCAATTTCGAGGTCGCGCAGCAACGAGGCGACGCCGGGCCGTTCGCTCTGGTTGTCGTAGGTGTAGGTGAGTGCGCCACCATCGGCCGATAGTTCCAACTCATAGCCGGCCAGCGCCTCGGGCACCGCGCCGAGCGGCTGGCGCAATTCCAGCCGCAACTGCTTGCGGCCGAGCTTGCGCATCAGCTCTGCCTTGTCCTCGACCAGCACGATTTCGCCGTGGTTGATGACGCCGACGCGGTCGGCCATCTCCTCGGCCTCCTCGATATAATGCGTGGTCAGGATGATGGTCACACCGCTTTCGCGCAAACGGCGCACCATCGCCCACATGTCCTGCCGCAACTCCACATCGACGCCGGCGGTCGGCTCGTCGAGAAACAGGATCCGCGGCTCGTGCGCCAGCGCCTTGCCGATCATCACGCGCCGCTTCATGCCGCCCGAAAGGGTGATGATCTTGGCGTCGCGTTTGTCCCAAAGCGACAGGTCTTTCAGAATCTTCTCGATCAGCGCCGGGTTCGGCGGCTTGCCGAACAGCCCGCGGCTGAAGGTGAGGGCGGAGCGCACGGTCTCGAACGACTCCACGGTCAGCTCCTGCGGCACCAGCCCGATCAGCGAACGGGCCGTGCGATAGTCGCGGTCTATGTCGGCTCCTTCTACTGTCACAGTGCCGGAACTGCGGTTGACGATGCCGCACACGATCGAGATCAGCGTCGTCTTGCCGGCGCCGTTGGGGCCGAGAAGCGCGAAGATCTCGCCATGCCTGATGTCGAGATCGATATGCTTCAGGGCGCTGAAGCCGCTGGCATAGGTTTTCGACACGCCGGATATGGATATGGCTGGCTGCATGAAGATCGCTTCGGACTGGAAATTTTTTCTGGCCGCCCGAATGTCGGTGCGCCGCCGGCAAAGTCAATGCGCCTGCTGACATTTCCCGACAGGATCTCAGCTTGAATTTTGGTTTTTGCCGGTTGCAGAGGGTTCGCAAAGCCTGCTCTATGTACGCTGCGAAAAGCCAGCATCGAAGCTGTCGCAGGTGCCGGGATTTTCGCCACAGATTCAAGGAAAGGAACTACCGCTGTGAAACAGGATAGATTGATCCTACTTCGACAGGGCTTTGAAGTTCCGGCATACCCCGCGAGGCGCTTCTTCTGCTGGCACTGCGCACTTTTGGATGGCTTGTTAGCGTCTTTCCCTGATCTGGCGAAAAGGCTTCATGTTGATCGCGTCGCGTGGCCCCGGCCAAGGCAGGAGGTCGTCGCCCTCATAGGTGAAGAAAACCAGTCTCTTCCCTTGCTGATATTGGCCGAAGGCGAAACATCACCGCATCAGACCGGTATTTTTGAGGGGCGGGCCTTCATCTCCGACAAAGACAAGATTCTCGCGGCCCTGACTGACCGGCATGGGTTCCCTGAGCTGTTTGCGGGCTGAGTTGTCGCAAAACCAGTAGAGACTGTGGAGCGAACCGGAGTGTCCGGCCCTACATAGTCGTCAACCATCTGAGGCAGAAGCAGCAGTTGGGAATGATCGGTGCCTGAAAGATGCGCCATGCCAGCAATCTATCAGCTACGATCGGCACCAGAAATCGCTGAAAGAGTTTCGGGGTAATCTTTGGGGTTTTTGCGACAGGAGATAGCGTGTTGCAGATAAAAAACGGCGATCCAGTGCGGTTTTCTGGTGATCTTGAACCGCTCTTAACCGGTCTGCCGGCAGAGGAAATCAAGGTGATCCGTGAGGGCATAATGCGTCAGCCGTTCCGGGTGGTGGCGTTGAGAACCGATGGTTCCGCCGAAGTCGAGCTGTCGTTGGCGCACGAAACCCACTTCTTCCACGTCAACGCCGCCGACTTGCAGCTGATCGTCTGAGGCGGGCGGCAAATTGCTGTCCTGTCCATCTTGCCGACCGTCAGAATCTTCGGGTGAAGCCTGATTGGCGTTTTCAAACAGTCTCGGTAAGTTTCGCGACGAAAATCGCCGGCGCTGATTTTTGAGGAGAATTTCTGCCGCAAATATCAGGTGCGAAAGTCTGGCCGTATGCGATTATATTTTGCGACAGTTACTATCCACACGCAGACAGAGCAGATTTGAGACTTTCCCCATTTTCCGAAAAAAGACCGGAATTGTCGGCTGGCCATTGTTTTTCCTGCCTGCCTGCACACCTAGATGATGGCATAATCGGAAACGGAACGGAGTCCGAGCGAATGACACGAAAGATCGTCCCGACCCTGCTTGCAGCTGCATTTGTGGCCGGAGCAGGCTTCGCCCCCGCCCATGCGCAGGACAACGACAGGGCCCCGCCGCAGAATGCGCTGAAGCTTTCGGAGATCATCTCCAAGGTCGAGCAGCGCGACGGCTTTCGATACATCGATGAGATCGAGTGGGATCGCGGGCTCTATGAGGTGACCTATTACACGACCGACAAGGCCAAGGTCGAAATCCGCTTCGATCCGGTTACCGGCGAACCGAAATAAAGGCGGATATCGCCTGATCCCGGCATGATGCGGGCAGGAGCTGTGCGCTCCTGCTTGCCGAGGGATGGTCCGCCTGATAAAGGCCGCGACTATGACCACACCCCTCGATCACATCCGCAACTTCTCCATCGTCGCCCATATCGACCATGGCAAGTCCACGCTCGCCGACCGCCTCATCCAATTGACGGGCGGCATGGACGCGCGTGAGATGGCTGGCCAGCAGCAGGTTCTCGATAACATGGATATCGAGAAGGAGCGCGGCATCACCATCAAGGCGCAGACGGTGCGCCTGAATTATCGTGCGAAGAATGGTGAGGATTATGTCCTCAACCTGATCGACACGCCCGGCCACGTCGACTTTGCCTATGAGGTTTCGCGCAGCCTTTCGGCCTGCGAAGGCTCGCTGCTGGTGGTGGATGCTTCGCAGGGCGTCGAAGCCCAGACGCTCGCAAACGTCTATCAGGCCATCGACAACAACCACGAGATCGTCGTGGTGCTGAACAAGATCGATCTGCCGGCCGCCGAGCCTGAGCGCATCAAGGAACAGGTCGAGGACGTGATCGGTCTCGACGCTTCCGAGGCGGTGATGATCTCGGCCAAGACCGGCATCGGCATCGAGGACGTTCTGGAAGCCATCGTCAACAAGCTGCCGCCGCCGCGGGAAGGCGACCGCACCGCCCCTCTCAAGGCGATGCTGGTCGATTCATGGTACGATTCCTATCTGGGCGTCATCGTTCTGGTGCGCGTCATCGATGGCGTGCTGAAAAAGGGCCAGACCATCCGCATGATGGGCACCGGCGCGAAATATCCGGTTGAACGCACCGGCGTGTTCACGCCGAAAATGCTGAATGTCGACGAGATCGGCCCGGGTGAATTCGGTTTCATCACCGCCTCCATCAAGGAAGTGGCCGACACCCGCGTCGGTGACACCATCACCGAGGATCGTCGCCCGACGACGAAACCGCTGCCGGGCTTCAAGCCGGCGCAGCCGGTGGTGTTCTGCGGCCTGTTCCCGGTCGATGCCGACGATTTCGAGGATCTGCGCTCCGCCGTCGGCAAGCTGCGCCTCAACGATGCGTCCTTCTCCTATGAAATGGAGACATCCGCCGCGCTGGGCTTCGGCTTCCGCTGCGGCTTCCTCGGCCTGCTTCATCTGGAGATCATTCAGGAGCGGCTGGAACGCGAGTTCGACCTCGACCTGATCGCCACCGCGCCAAGCGTCGTCTACCGCATGGTTATGAACAATGGCGAGGTGAAGGAGCTTCACAACCCGGCCGACATGCCGGACGTGGTGAAGATCGCCCATATCGAGGAACCGTGGATCCGCGCCACCATCCTTACGCCGGACGACTATCTCGGTTCGATCCTCAAGCTCTGTCAGGACCGCCGCGGCGTTCAGGCCGATCTCTCCTATGTCGGCAAGCGCGCCATGCTGGTCTACGAATTGCCGCTCAACGAAGTGGTGTTCGATTTCTACGATCGCCTGAAGTCGATTTCCAAGGGCTATGCCTCGTTCGACTACCATCTGACGGACTATCGCGAGGGCGATCTGGTCAAGATGTCGATCCTCGTCAACGACGAGCCGGTCGATGCGCTGTCCATGCTCGTTCACCGTTCGGCGGCGGAAAAGCGCGGCCGCGTGATGTGCGAGAAGCTCAAGGAACTGATCCCGCAGCACATGTTCAAGATCCCGATTCAGGCGGCCATAGGCGGCAGGATCGTGGCGCGAGAGACGATCTCGGCCCTGCGCAAGGACGTGACCGCCAAGTGCTATGGTGGCGACGCCACCCGCAAGCGCAAGCTTCTGGAAAAGCAGAAGGAAGGCAAGAAGCGCATGCGGCAGTTCGGCAAGGTCGACATTCCGCAGGAAGCCTTCATCCAGGCGCTCAAGATGGGCGACTGACGCCTCGTCGTGCGCGCACTTGTCCAGCGGGTCAGTGAGGCCAGCGTCACGGTGGATGGCGAAAATGTCGGTGAAATCGGCGCCGGCCTTCTGGTGCTGGTCTGCGCCATGCAGGGTGATACCGAGGCCCAGTCTGAATGGCTGGCGCGAAAGGTCGTCAATCTGCGCATCTTCCGTGACGAACAGGACCGCATGAACCGCTCGCTTCTGGATGTGGGCGGCAGTGCGCTCATCGTCAGCCAGTTTACGCTGGCGGCCGAGACCAGAGGCAACCGGCCGGGCTTCTCAACCGCTGCCGCGCCCAACGACGGCAAACGGCTATACGAGCATTTTTCTGCTGCCGTTGCGGCACATGGCGTGCCTGTCGCCAATGGCGTTTTCGGCGCGGACATGAAGGTCACGCTGGTCAATGACGGCCCGGTGACGATCTGGCTGGACAGCGAGCGCTGACGGCGATTTTCCCGCAAAACCGGCATCTGAGCCAAATCAATCGCCCTTCTGAGCCAACCCCGTCATTGACCCTTCGCGCCCTTTCGTGTCAAAGCCGGGCCCGATTATGTTGCACTGCCGCAACGGGCCCTTATGTGGAGGTTTGGGAATGTCGGATCGCATCGAGATCGCCGGGCTGCGCATTGCGCGCGTACTGCACGACTTCGTAGCTGACGAAGCACTGGCTGGCAGCGGGATCGATGCTGAGAAATTCTGGACCGGCGTATCGGAGATCGCTCACGATCTGGCCCCCAAGAACCGCCAGCTGCTGCAGAAGCGCGAAGACCTTCAGGCAAAGCTCGACCAGTGGTACCGTGAAAACGGCGCGCCGAACGATCTGGAGGCCTACAAGGCCTATCTGAGCGAGATTGGCTATCTGGTGCCGGAAGGCCCGGATTTCGAAGTCACCACCGCCAATGTCGATCCCGAGATCGCCGAGGTGGCCGGCCCGCAGCTCGTCGTTCCGGTCATGAACGCGCGCTATGCGCTCAACGCCGCCAATGCGCGCTGGGGCTCGCTCTATGATGCGCTTTACGGCACCGATGCGATTTCCGACGCCGATGGTGCGGAAAAGGGCAAGGGCTACAATCCGAAGCGTGGTGCGAAGGTCATCGCATGGGCGCGCGACTTCCTCGACGGAAGCGCGCCGCTGAAGACCGCCTCGTGGGCTGATGCTGGCGCCCTCTCTGTGAAGGACGGCCAGCTGGTGGTCGGCGAGACCGCCCTTGCCGATCCGGCCCAGTTCGCCGGCTATCGCGGCGAGGCGTCTGCGCCTTCGGCGGTTCTGCTCCGCAGGAACGGGCTCCATGTCGAAATCGTCATCGACCGCGACAGCGTGATCGGCAAGGACGACAAGGCTGGCATTTCCGATCTGGTGATCGAAGCCGCACTCACCACCATTCAGGACTGCGAGGATTCGGTCGCCGCTGTCGACGCCGAGGACAAGGTCGTCGTCTATCGCAACTGGCTCGGCCTGATGAACGGCAACCTCGCCGAGGAAATCGTCAAGGATGGCCGCACCTTCACCCGCCGTCTGAATGGCGACCGCAACTACACCGCGCCCGGTGGCGGCGAACTGGTGCTGCCCGGCCGTTCGCTGATGCTGGTTCGCAATGTCGGCCACCTGATGACCAACCCGGCGATCCTGCTGCGCGACGGCTCGGAAATTCCGGAAGGCATCATGGACGCGGCGATCACCGCCCTGATCGCGCTCAATGATGTCGGCCCGAAGGGCCGCCGCGCCAACAGCCGCACCGGCTCCATGTATGTGGTCAAGCCCAAGATGCACGGGCCGGAAGAGGTGGCCTTCGCTGTCGAGATCTTCGACCGCGTCGAGGACCTCGTGGGCATGGCCCGCAACACCATCAAGATGGGCATCATGGACGAGGAACGGCGCACCACCGTGAATCTCAGGGAGTGCATCCGCGCCGCCTCGGCGCGCGTGGCCTTCATCAACACCGGCTTCCTCGACCGTACCGGTGACGAGATCCACACCTCCATGGAAGCCGGCCCGATGATCCGCAAGGGCGACATGAAGCAGGCGGCGTGGATCGGTGCCTATGAGGCATGGAACGTCGACACCGGCCTGCAGTGCGGCCTGTCCGGCCACGCCCAGATCGGCAAGGGCATGTGGGCGATGCCGGACATGATGGCTGCGATGCTGGAGCAGAAGATCGCTCATCCCAAGGCAGGCGCCAACACCGCATGGGTGCCGTCGCCGACCGCCGCCACGCTGCACGCCACCCATTATCATCAGATCGACGTTCATGCCGTGCAGGACACGATCCGCAGCCGTCCGAAGGCGAAGCTGGACGACCTGCTGACGGTTCCGGTTGCCGTGCGTCCGAACTGGACCCCGGAAGACATTCAGCTCGAACTGGACAACAACGCGCAGGGCATCCTCGGCTACGTGGTGCGCTGGATCGACCAGGGCGTCGGCTGCTCCAAGGTGCCGGACATCAACGATGTCGGCCTGATGGAAGACCGCGCGACGCTGCGCATTTCCTCGCAGCACATCGCCAACTGGCTGCATCATGGCGTGTGCAGCGAGGAACAGGTGATGGAGACGCTGAAGCGCATGGCGGCGATCGTCGATCGCCAGAACGAAGGCGATCCGCTCTATCTCCCGATGGCGCCGGACTTCGAAGCCTCCATCGCCTTCAAGGCGGCGTGCGATCTGGTCTTCAGGGGTCGCGAGCAGCCGAGCGGTTACACGGAGCCCCTGCTGCACAAGCGTCGTCTCGAACTGAAGGCGAAGCTGGGGAATGACGCCTGAGCCACGGCTTGTGGCGGGGCTCGTCTTGCGCTAGAGCAATTGCAGTAAAAGTGCGAAGCGCTTTTTGCGTCGGGAATTGCGTCAAAACAAAGGGTTGGCGCAATTCCACGCTTCGGAGAAAAGCGGAAATGCGCTAGCCCCTGCACATCATGATCGTTCTTGCCATCGACTGCTCCGCCGGCCTCTGCGCCTCCTGCGTCTGCGATACCGGTTCGGATAGGGAACTGGGACGCGAGGTTCGTGATCTGGGCAAAGGCCATGCCGAACACCTGATGGCCGTCATCGATGCCGCGCTCGATCGGGCCGGCCGGACTTTTGCTGATCTCGATGCTGTTGCCGTGTCCATAGGCCCCGGCTCCTTCACCGGCATACGCGTCGGCGTGTCGACCGCGCGCGGTCTGGCGCTGGCCCTCGGCATTCCTGCAATCGGCGTGACCACGCTTGAGGCGCTGGCGGCGGAAGCCGCGCAGCAGTTTCCCGGGCGGGCGGTGCTTGCTGCCCTTGATGGCGGCCGCGGCGAAATTCATGCAGCCCTTTACGATGCGCAGTTGCAGCCCCTGTCTGGCCCGGCGGTGATGTCGGCGGAGGCGGCTGCGCGTCTTGGCGGACAGGTCAACGCCGTTCTGGCCGGAGCCGCAGCGGCACAACTCTCCGATACGGCGGATCAGGTCTTCGACAGCGCGGTGCCGGAGCGCACCGCCGACATCGCTGTTTACGCGCGGCTTGCCGCGAACAAGGGGGCGGGTGAAAAGCCGCGCCCGCTTTATCTGCGTGACGCCGATGCCAGGCCACAGGCCGGCTTCGTGCTGCCGCGCAGCGGTTCATGACGGCGAAAGCAATTCCAGCAAAAGTGCGTAGCGGTTTTGCGTTCGGAATTGCGTCAAAACAAAAGGTTGGAGCGTTTCTGCGATTCAGGGAAAAGCAGAAATGCTCTGGGGGGCCGGGAGGAGAGACTTCGCATGCGCATACCCTTTCTGTCATCGCTGCGCCGGGAATATGCGTTGCAGCCCCTGTCGCCGGAAGAAAGCGGAGCTGCCGCCGCTCTTCACCGCGAAGGTTTCAGCCGCCCATGGACGGATGAGGAATTTATTTCGCTTCTGGGACAGGACACCGTGTTCGGGTTTGCCGCACGCGCCGTGGGGCGGGGCAGGGGCGATCCGGTCGGCTTCGTGCTGGCCCGGCTTGCCGCAGGCGAGGCCGAGATCCTGACCATCGTGGTGGCGCGCGCGCACCGCCGCTACGGCCTCGGCTGGCAGCTCATGGATGCGGTGCTGCGCGAGCTTCACGCCCGCCGCGCCGAAGCGCTGTTCCTCGAGGTGGACGAGACCAATCCTGCCGCCGTCGGGCTCTATCGCCGCCTCGGCTTTCTGGAAGTCGGCAAGCGGCCAAACTATTACCAGACGCCCGTTCAGGCACCGACCAGCGCGCTCGTCATGCGCCGCGATCTGCGCCGATGAAGCGGGTGCCGTTCACATGATCGCAAGGATCAGGATCGTGCTCGCGCTGATCTTCGTCGGCATGGCGACGCTGGTTTTGGTGCCTTTGCAACTGGTTGCCATGAAGACGGGGCTGTGGCGGGAAACCGTCATCCTGAGGCTATGGCACCGCGTCGTCCTGCGCGGACTGGGAATACGTGTGCATGTGACCGGCCAGCCGGCAGCGCAGCGCCCGCTGCTCATCGTCGCCAATCATATTTCATGGACGGACATTCCGGTTCTGGGTGCGATTACGGATGTTCGCTTCATCGCCAAGGCCGATATGCAGACATGGCCGCTGGTCGGCTTTCTGTCGAGCCTGCAGCGCACCGTCTATATCGAGCGCGAACGGCGGCGCAAGTCCGGCGATCAGGCCGGCGAGATCGCGCTTCGGCTGGTCAATGGCGAGGCCATGGTGCTGTTCGCCGAAGGCACCACCAGCGACGGCAACATGATGCTGCCCTTCAAGAGCACGTTGTTTGGCGCCGCCACCATGGCGGTCGCCGAAGGTGCAGCAAAGGAAGTCGCCATCCAGCCGGTGGCCATTGCCTACACGCGCCTGCACGGCATGCCGCTCGGCCGCCGCTTCCGGCCTCTGGCAAGCTGGATCGGCGATCAGGATCTCGCCTCGCATGCCCGCGACCTCATAGCCAGCGGCGCGATGGATGTGGAAGTGCGTTTTGGCGAGCCGGTGATCTTCGCCGCCGGCGACAACCGCAAGCAGGCGGCGCGCATCGTGGAGGAGAGGGTGCGCGCGCAGTTTGCCGCGGCCCTGCGCGAGCCGGAAGGGTCGCGCCCAAAGCCATAGATTCAGCTGGGTTTTGCTGGTAGAAGCCCGCCGATGGAACAGACGACAACGCTCCCGACCGAAAAGGGCACGCCGAAGAAGGTCTTCGTCAAGACCTATGGCTGCCAGATGAATGTCTACGATTCGCAGCGCATGACCGATGCGCTGGCCGCCGATGGCTATGTGGCGACCGAAGTGATCGAAGACGCCGATCTGGTGCTGCTCAACACCTGCCATATTCGCGAGAAGGCAGCGGAAAAGGTCTATTCCGAACTCGGCCGCATTCGTGAAATGAAGGCCGAGCGCGAGATCAATGGCGGCGAACTGGTCATCGGCGTCACCGGCTGCGTGGCGCAGGCCGAAGGCAGCGAAATTTTACGCCGCTCGCCGGCCGTCGATCTGGTCGTCGGCCCGCAGACCTATCATCGCCTGCCGGATGTGCTGGCAAAGGTCCGCAACGGCGAGAAGGTCGTTGAGACGGAATACGCCATCGAGGACAAGTTCGCGCATCTGCCGAAGCTGCAACGCGCGGCGGTGGCGAAACGTGGCGTCACCGCCTTCCTCACCGTGCAGGAAGGCTGCGACAAGTTCTGCACCTTCTGCGTGGTGCCCTACACGCGCGGCTCGGAAGTCTCGCGCCCGGTTTCCCAGATCGTGGCGGAAGCCGAGCGGCTGGCCGATGCCGGCGTTCGCGAGGTGACGCTGCTGGGCCAGAACGTCAACGCCTGGCATGGCGAAGGGCCGGATGGTTCCGAATGGGGCCTTGGCCGCCTGCTGTTCCGGCTGGCGGAAATTCCGGGCCTTGCGCGCCTGCGCTACACCACCAGCCATCCGCGCGACATGGACGACGACCTGATCGCCGCCCACCGCGATCTCGGCGCGCTGATGCCCTATCTGCACCTGCCGGTGCAATCGGGTTCGGACCGCATCCTCAAGGCGATGAACCGCCGCCACACTGGTGCCGACTATCTGCGCCTGATCGAGCGCATTCGTTCGGCACGTTCCGACATAGCCATGTCGGGCGATTTCATCGTCGGGTTCCCTGGCGAGACGGAAGCCGATTTCGAGGACACGCTGAAGATGGTGCGCGAGGTTTCCTATGCCTCGGCCTTCTCGTTCAAATATTCGCCGCGCCCCGGCACGCCGGGTGCGGAGATGGGAGGCCATGTCGACGAGCCGGTCAAGGACGAGCGCTTGCGGCGGCTTCAGGCGCTGCTCAATGAACAGCAGCAGGCGTTCACCACTTCGATGATTGGCCGCACCATGTCGACGCTGATCGAGAAACCTGGCCGCCAGCCGGGACAGAAGGTGGGTCGCTCTCCGTGGCTGCAGCCCGTTATTGTTGATGAAAAGGTCGCCGAAATCGGTGACATTATTGACGTGCGAATCACGAAGACTGGCTTCAACAGCCTGTTCGCCGACCCGGTCTGATCGCGGATGACCCGTATGATCCGGCCCCGGCAGATCTGGAGAGACGGTTGAGCGCAACCGACCTGACGAATACGAGCCCCGATGCCACGTCCGGTAACGGCCCATCTTCCAGCGCCCCGTCAGGGGCTTCAGATATGGCCCACATCGTACTCACCTTCGACAACAACAAGCTGGCCGGCGCCCTGTATGGCCAGTTTGACGAGAATCTGGCGCGGCTGGAGCAGAAGCTCGGCGTCGATATCCGCTCCCGCGGCAACCAGCTGACGATCCGTGGTTCAGCGGTGGCGGCCGAGCAGGCGCGCCGCGCGCTCGACAGTCTCTACGAGATTCTCCAGAAGGGCGCCGACATCGGCCAGTCGGATGTCGATGGCGCCGTGCGCATGGCCGTGGCGGCCGACGACCAGCTGGTGCTGCCCACCATGGAGCGCAAGGGCAAGATGTCGGCCGCGCAGATTTCCACCCGCAAGAAAACCATTTATGCCCGCTCACTCAATCAGGACGCCTATATGCGGGCGCTGGAGCGGTCGGAGCTGGTCTTCGGCGTCGGCCCTGCCGGCACGGGCAAGACCTATCTGGCGGTGGCGCATGCCGCCATGCTGCTCGAGCGCGGCATGGTCGAGCGCATCATCCTGTCGCGGCCTGCGGTGGAAGCGGGCGAGCGTCTCGGCTTCCTGCCGGGCGACATGAAGGAGAAGGTCGATCCCTATCTGCGGCCCCTCTACGATGCGCTCTACGACATGATGCCGGGCGACAAGGTGGAGCGGGCGATTGGTGCGGGCGTCATCGAGATCGCGCCGCTCGCCTTCATGCGCGGGCGCACGCTCTCGCATGCCGCTGTCATCCTTGATGAGGCGCAGAACACCACCTCCATGCAGATGAAGATGTTCCTGACGCGTCTCGGCGAGAATTCGCGCATGATCGTCACCGGCGATCCGACGCAGATCGACCTGCCGCCCAATACGAAATCGGGCCTTGTGGAGGCGCTGCGCGTGCTGGATGGCGTTTCGGGTGTCGTCACCGTGCGCTTCAACGATGTCGACGTGGTTCGCCATCCGCTGGTGGCCGAAATCGTCAGGGCCTATGACCGCGACGGCAAGGTTTCGCGCGGTCTCGGCGTGGAAGGCTGACGCGCTGCGATGCCCATGAAAGATCGCAATCCGGCGGCGTCCGCGCCGCTTCCCGTGGATATAGACCTTTTGCTGGAGGCAGGCGACTGGCCGCCTGAGAGCGAGCTTCTGGGGCTCGTGGAACGTTCCGTCGGCGCTGTTGTCGACGAATTGCAGCCGGGATGGACGGGGCAGAGCGAACTCAGCGTCGTCTTCTGTGATGATGCCCGCATTCAGGAACTCAATGCCCAGTGGCGGGGTAAGGACAAGCCGACGAACGTGCTGTCATTCCCCGCATTTGAGCCGGAAGAAGATGTCCAGCCGCCGATGCTTGGTGATATCGTGATGGCGGCCGAGACGGTTCTTCGCGAAGCGGAGCTGGAAAACAAGCCGCTTGAGAACCATATCTGTCATCTTCTGGTGCACGGATTGCTGCATCTTCTCGGATACGATCACGAGAGTGATGAAGAGGCCGAGGAAATGGAAGCTCTGGAGCGACGGGTTCTGGCAAGGCTTGCCATTCCCGATCCCTATGCGTAATTACGTTTTTGAGAAACTGACCGGACGACGATGAACGACACGCCAAATACTGCCCGGCAAAATGATGCAGGCAGCGCTCGGGACCTGCCCGAGAATCCGGACGAGGACCCCAGTCCGAGTACCGTAACCGGCAGCCAGCCGCATGAGGCCACGCCTGCCGGACCCGGGCTTGTCCAGAAGTTCAAGGCCCTGTTCAGGCCGCGCAACGGCACGAACCTGCGCGAAGAGATCGTCGACGCCCTTGCCGAGACCGGTGTCGATGGCGAGGCGTTTTCGCCCGGCGAAAGGGCGATGCTCAACAACATATTGCGGCTGCGCGAGGTTCGCGTCGAGGACGTCATGGTGCCGCGCGCCGATATCGAGGCGGTCGAGCTTGGCACCACGCTGGCGGATCTGATGACCGTGTTCGAGCAGTCCGGCCACTCGCGCATGCCGGTCTATTGCGAGACGCTGGACGATCCGCGCGGCATGGTCCACATCCGCGATCTGCTCGGCCACATCACGCGCCTTGCCCGAGGCAAGAAGCGCCGCACGACTCGCAAGACCACCCCGACCGGTGCTCAGCTCGACCTCTCACAGGTCGATCTTTCCCGCACCATCGGCGAACTCAACCTCATGCGCCCGGTGCTGTTCGTGCCACCGTCCATGCTGGCTTCCGACCTGATGGGCCGCATGCAGGCAGCGCGCATCCAGATGGCTCTGGTCATCGACGAATATGGCGGCACCGACGGTCTGGCCTCGCTGGAGGACATCGTCGAGATGGTTGTCGGCGACATCGAGGACGAGCACGACGACGAGGAAGCGCTGATCACCAAGGCGGGCGACGGCGTGTTCATTGTCGACGGCAAGGCCGAGATCGAGGACGTGCAGGCCATGATCGGCGAGGACTTCGCGCCCGGCGAGCATGGCGAATCCGTCGATACGATCGGCGGCATGATCTTCAACACGCTTGGCCGTGTGCCGGCGCGTGGCGAGGTCGTTCAGGCCGTTCCCGGCTTCGAGTTCCATGTGCTGGACGCCGATCCGCGCCGCATCAAGCGCGTGCGGATCGTGCAGCTGTCCAAGGGCGAACGCCGCAAGCGCGTAATTAGGGCTGAGCAGGCCTGATCGGGCGAACTGCGGCGGGTTTCTGTACAACTGTAGCGTTTGGCCTGCGGACTCGCGCCTGCTAGGTTGATCTGTGATTCGCGTTGATCGGAAGGTCTCATGCAACGCCTTGCCGGCCGGATAGTGCTGCTTTGGGGATGGCGGCGGGCGCTGGTCGCCTTTCTCGCCGGTATGTTTGCCGTTCTGGGGCAGGCCCCTTATGACTTTCCGGCAGCCTGCTTCATTTCCTTTCCCATTCTGGTCTGGCTGCTCGACGGCACCACCGGCGACGCCACCGTCAGTCGCATCGGGCGCCTGAAACCTGCCTTTGCGGTGGGCTGGTGGTTCGGCTTCGGCTATTTCCTCGGCGGACTGTGGTGGATCGGCACGGCCCTGCTGGTCGAGGCCGAGAGCTTTGCCTGGGCGCTTCCTTTCGCCATGATCGGCATTCCGCTGCTGCTCGCCTTCTTCTACGGGCTGGCGGCGGCAATCGCCCGCGCGATGTGGGGCAGCGGCATCGGCCGGATCGCCGCCCTTGCCGCAGGCTTTGCGATCGCCGAGTGGCTGCGCGGTTTTCTCTTTACCGGCTTTCCGTGGAACGCCATCGGCTATTCTGCCATGCCGGTGCCGATGCTGATGCAGAGCGTTTCGGTGATCGGCATGGACGGCATCAACGCGCTGGCCGTATTCGTCTTCGCGCTGCCAGCGCTTCTGGTGGACAAATCAGGCCGGCGCCTGGGGGCGGCGCTGTTCGTGCTTCTGCTGATCTCACATGCGGGGTTCGGTTATTATCGGCTTACCAAGCCGGTTGCCGAAGCGTCTGAATATCTTCAGGTGCGCATCGTCCAGCCGAATGTCGACCTTTCTGAAAAATGGGACAAGGAAGTCCGGGATCGCATCTTCGCGTCGCTGATCGAATTGTCGGCGCGGCCGCCGGCACAAGGGCAGGCGCGGCCGCAGCTTATCATCTGGCCTGAGACGGCCGTGCCCTTCCTGTTCACCGACCGCCCCGACGCTCTGACCACGCTGGGCGAGGTCTTGCAGGAGGGCCAGTTGCTGGTGGCTGGCATAGTGCGCGAAGAAGCGGCGTCGGGGCCGGGAACCCGCACCCGCTATTACAATTCTGTCGTTGCGATCGACGACAAGGGCGAAATCGTCGATGCGGTCGACAAGGTGCATCTGGTTCCGTTCGGCGAGTACATCCCCTTCGCCGATCTCTTCGCTTCGATCGGCATCGAGCAGCTCGTCGCCGGGCCGATGAACTTTGATGCCGGCAACCAGCGCAGGGATATTTCCCTGCCGGATGGCGTCAAAGCCTCGCCCTTCATCTGCTACGAGGTGATTTTCCCCGGGCTGGTGGCCGCCGATTCTGCTTCCGCGGATATCATGATCAATGTCACCAACGACGCGTGGTTCGGCAACACGCCGGGCCCTTATCAGCATTTCCGGCAAGCCCAGCTGCGTGCCGTCGAGACCGGACGGCCGCTGTTGCGGGCCGCCAATACAGGCATTTCCGGAGTTGTCGGACAAAGTGGCATCGTCGTCGACGGGCTGGCGATCGGCACTCAGGGAATAATCGATTCTCGCATTCCCATTTACCTTGCGGAAACCATAACTGAGCGCCAGCGTCGCATAAATGGCATAATTCTGGTGATGCTTCTTGTGATCGGTGCCTTTGTCGTGAATGTAAGGCAGAGCCTACGAACGAATTGACTCGTCATATATTAGAATTTCATATTCTATTGAGATCGCTTTTTTGTGTTAGGTTCACGGACCCATTCGAGCCATGTGCGGGCCGAAAAAGTAAGGCGTTTAAATAACGAGATGCCGGAGGAATTCGGCGAGGAACGAATGGCGGATCAGAGCAAAAAGAAGCCTAACCCGATCGATGCGCATGTAGGCGCCCGCATACGAATGCGCCGTAACATGCTGGGCATGAGCCAGGAGAAGCTTGGCGAGAGTCTGGGGATTACCTTTCAGCAGATTCAGAAATATGAGAAAGGCACCAACCGTGTGGGCGCAAGCCGCCTGCAGGCGATCGCGTCGATCATGGAAGTGCCGCCGGCGTTTTTTTTCGAGAACGCGCCGACTGATGAGCTGACTGCGGGCGAGGGTTTCGCCGAAGAAGCTTCCACTACGCTGGTGATGGATTTCTTCTCCAGTGCGGAAGGCATTCAACTCAACCGGGCCTTCAGCCGCATCGAGGATCCGAAGGTACGTCGCAAGATTGTTGAACTGATCAAAGCTCTTTCTCCCGACGATACCGACAAATAAGTGCTGCCGTTCGCAGCCTGAGAGAAAGTCCTTCCCCGAGGGCATTCCCATAGCTTGACGACTCGCGCGCCACCCCGCTAACACGTTGCGCGCCATATCGACGCAACGCCGGGCACGGAGCTTCGGCATTTCCAGAGGGGACATCCCGTGAGCCGTCAGAACTATCTCTTCACTTCGGAATCCGTGTCCGAAGGCCATCCCGACAAAGTCTGTGACCGCATTTCCGATGAAATCGTCGATCTCGTTTATCGCGAGGCGAAGAAAAGCGGCATGGACCCCTGGAAAGTGCGCGTGGCGTGCGAGACGCTGGCCACCACCAACCGCGTGGTGATCGCAGGTGAAGTACGCGTGCCTGAAACGCTGCTGAAGAAGGACAAGGACGGCAAGATCCTCGAGGACGCTTCGGGTCACGCCGTCATCAACCCCTCGAAGATCCGCGCTGCCGCCCGCAAGGCGATCAGGGCGATCGGCTACGAGCAGGACGGCTTTCACTGGAAGACGGCGAAAATCGACGTGCTGCTGCACGGCCAGTCGCCGGATATCGGTCAGGGCGTCGACAATGCCGCCGACCGTCAGGGCGAGGAAGGTGCTGGCGATCAGGGCATCATGTTCGGTTACGCCTGCCGCGAGACGCCGGACCTGATGCCGGCGCCGATCTACTACAGCCACAAGATCCTTGAGCTGCTGGCTGCCGCCCGCCACAAGGGCGAGGGCGACGTCGGCAAGCTTGGTCCCGACGCCAAGAGCCAGGTGACCGTCCGCTACGAGAACGGCAAGGCTACGGAGGTCACCCAGATCGTTCTTTCGACCCAGCATCTCGACGAAAGCTGGGATTCGAAGAAGGTTCGTCAGGTCGTGGAACCCTATATCCGCGAGGCGCTGGGCGACCTGAAGATCGCCGCCGACTGCAACTGGTACATCAACCCGACCGGCAAGTTCGTCATCGGCGGGCCTGACGGCGATGCCGGCCTTACCGGCCGCAAGATCATCGTGGACACCTATGGCGGCGCCGCGCCCCATGGCGGCGGCGCATTCTCGGGCAAGGACACTACCAAGGTCGACCGTTCGGCTGCTTATGCCGCGCGCTACCTTGCCAAGAACGTCGTTGCCGCCAAGCTTGCCGAGCGCTGCACCATCCAGCTTTCCTACGCCATCGGCGTCGCCCAGCCGCTGTCGGTCTATGTCGACCTGCACGGTACCGGGAAGGTCGAGGAATCGGTTCTGGAAGAGGCGTTGCGCAAGGTCATGGACCTGTCGCCGAGCGGCATCCGTCGTCATCTCGACCTCAACAAGCCGATCTACGCCAGGACCTCGGCCTATGGCCATTTCGGCCGTAAGGCCGGCCGCGACGGGTCGTTCTCCTGGGAAAAGACCGATCTGGTGAAGGCACTCCGGGACGCGGTTTCCGCCTGAAAGGGCCTGAAGGGGATAGTCGAAGCCGTGTCTGCCGAAGCGACCAGACCCAGCCGCACAAGCGAGGCGTTCTTCGGCCGGCGCAAGGGCAAGCCCCTGCGCTCCGGCCAGACGGATGCCCTCGCCTCCGGGCTCGAAACGATGGGGCTGGATTTGTCCCGCCCCGCGCCTCAGGACCTGCGCCAGCTTTTCACCGCGCAGGTTGAGCATGTGCGGCTTGAAATCGGCTTCGGGGGCGGCGAGCATCTCCTGCACGAGACGGCGACCCACCCCGATGCCGGCTTCGTCGGGGTGGAGCCCTTCGTCAACGGCATGGCCAAGATGACGGCGGCGCTGGAGCGCCAGCCGCTGGACAATATCAGGCTTTTCAACGAGGACGCCACGCTGCTGCTCGACTGGCTGCCTGCGGCGTCGCTCGACGGGATCGATCTGTTCTATCCCGATCCGTGGCCGAAGAAGCGGCACTGGAAGCGCCGTTTCGTCAATGCTGCCAATCTCGATCGCTTCGCGCGGGTGCTGAAGCCGGGCGGACGTTTTCGCTTCGCTTCCGACATCGATACCTATGTGAACTGGACGCTGCTGCATTGCCGCGCGCATTCTGCTTTTGAGTGGAAGGCCAGCGAGGCGGCTGAGTGGCACACGCCCTATGAGGGCTGGCCGGGCACCCGCTATGAGGCGAAGGCCCTGCGTGAGGGCCGAACGCCCGCCTATCTGACCTTTCTGCGCGCCTGAAATCCTTTCCGTCCGCCTGCATCTTGGACCTTAGGATGAGGGCGCTTGCGCCCTTCTGCATCTGATGCCAACTTGTCGGTCGAGGCTCAGCGATGAGCCGGCCGGCACGGGAGCCGGCAGATGACAGCCTGCCATGAGGCAGGCTCCAAGGGAGGAAATCCAGTGAAGCAGTTCGTGTGGGCATCCATCATTGCCGGCGCCATGGCCATGCCGGCGATGGCCGAGGATTACAAGATCATGGCTCCGGCCGCACCCGGTGGCGGCTGGGACCAGACAGCGCGCTCCATGCAGGCGGCACTTCAGGACGAGAAAATCTCCGGCAGCGTCCAGGTGCTGAACGTGCCGGGTGCCGGTGGCACCATCGGCCTGGCCCAGTTCGTCAACCAGTCATCCGGCGACCCCTCACAGCTCATCGTCGGCGGCTATGTCATGGTCGGCGCGATCCTGACCAACGGATCGCCGGTCACGCTCGACCAGGTGACGCCGATCGCGCGGCTGACGGGAGAATATGAGGCGATCGTCGTTCCCGCCGCATCCGAGATCAAGGACATGGCCGGGCTGGCCGAGAAGCTGAAGGCCGATCCGGGCAGCGTTTCGTGGGCGGGCGGCTCGGCGGGCGGCACCGATCACATCACGGCCGGCCTGATCGCAAAGGCTGTGGGTGTCGATCCTACCAAGGTCAACTACATCGCTTTTGCCGGTGGTGGCGAGGCGCTTGCCGCCATTCTCGGAAACCAGGTCACCGTCGGCATTTCGGGCTATGGCGAGTTCGCTTCCCAGATTGAAGCCGGAACGCTGCGCATTATCGGCATTTCCAGCGACGAGCGGGTCGAGGGCATCGATGCGCCGACCTTCAGGGAAGGCGGCGTCGACGTGTCGATCCAGAACTGGCGCATGGTGGCGGCAGCTCCCGGCATCACCGATGAGCAGAAATCCGCTATCCAGTCCGATATCGAGAAAATGGCCAAATCCGAGAGCTGGCAGAAGACCCTGAAGGACAAGGGCTGGGCCGACACCTATCTGGCCGGCGATGCCTTCGTCGAGCAGTTGAAAAAGGACACCGACGACACCACGGCCATTCTTAAAGACATCGGTCTCGTCAAATGAGCGACATGGGTTCGCGTAACCTCCGGCGCCGCCCCGACAAGGCGGCGCTGGGCATAGCCGCCGCCCTTGCCGCTGTGGCGATAGTGATCGCGTGGAGCACATCGCTGTCGAGCGGAGTTGCGAGTTACTCGCCGGTCGGCCCCAAAACCTTTCCCTACATAATCGCGGGCGGCCTTTTCATCCTCTCGGTGTTCACCGCCATAGAGGCGATGCGGGGGCATTTTCCGGAGCGCGAACCGCAGAATTTCCCGCCCATGCTTTGGGTTCTCGGCGGTCTGGTGGCGCAGATGCTGACCATGAAGACGATAGGCTTTTCGATCGCCACCGGCTTTCTGTTTGCCGCTACCGCCCGCGCCTTCGGCAAGGGACAGATGTGGATCACCTTTCCCGTCGGCGTGGTTTTCGCGCTGCTGGTGTGGCTGATGTTCGCCAAGGGGCTGCAACTGACCTTGCCGGCCGGTCCTCTCGAACGCCTTTTCTGAGCGGGGAGCGACATGGATACATTCAGCCTGCTGGGTCAGGGCCTCATGGTGGCCATGGATCCTGCCAATCTGCTCTATGCGCTGATCGGCGTCACGCTTGGAACCGCGGTCGGTGTCCTTCCTGGCATCGGACCGGCGCTTACCGTGGCGCTGCTGCTTCCGGTGACCTACAAGCTCGACCCGGCCGGATCTCTCATCATGTTCGCCGGCATCTATTATGGCGGCATGTATGGCGGTTCGACCACCTCGATCCTGCTCAACACGCCGGGCGAAAGCGCTTCGATCGTCACGGCGCTGGAAGGCAACAAGATGGCCAAGTCGGGCAGGGCGGGCCCAGCACTTGCCACGGCGGCCATCGGCTCTTTCGTGGCCGGGCTTCTCGCCACGCTGGGCCTTGCCTTCATCGCCCCTTCCGTCGTGAAGTTTGCGCTTTCCTTCGGGCCTGCCGAATATTTCGCGCTGATGCTGCTGGCCTTCATGACCGTTTCGGCCGCTTTCGGCGAATCGACCCTGCGTGGCCTGACCTCGCTGTTCATCGGTCTTGCGCTTGGCCTGATCGGCATCGACCAGCTGACCGGGCAGGCGCGGCTCACTTTCGGCATGCCCAACCTGTTCGACGGCATTTCCGTCACCACGCTGGCGGTCGCGCTGTTCGCCATCGGCGAGACCTTCACGGTCGTTGCCCAGCGCAACACAGGTGAAGAAAAGGTGGAAACGGTCAAGGGCTCCGTGTGGATGAGCCGCGAGGACTGGCGCCGCTCGTGGATACCATGGCTGCGCGGCACCGCAATCGGCTTCCCGATCGGGGCCATGCCTGCGGGCGGCGCCGATGTGTCCAGCTTCCTTTCTTACTCGGCTGAAAAGAATTTCGCCCGGCACCCCGAAGAATTCGGCAAAGGGGCGATCGAGGGGGTTGCCGGTCCGGAGGCCGCCAACAACGCATCGGCTGCCGGCACACTTGTGCCGCTTCTGACGCTTGGCCTGCCAACGACAGCCACGGCGGCCATCATGCTGGCCGGCTTCCAGCAATTCGGCCTGCAGCCCGGTCCGTTGCTGTTCGCAACAAACGCCCCTCTAGTGTGGGGCCTGATCGCCAGCCTGCTGGTGGCCAACTTCATGCTGCTGGTGCTCAACCTGCCGCTGATCGGCCTGTGGGTGAAACTGCTTTCCATCCCCAAGCCGTGGCTCTATGCGGGAATTCTCGTGTTCGCCACGCTCGGCACCATCGGTGCCGATGGCTCGACCTTCTTCATCGGGCTGGTGCCGGTGTCCTTTGGCCTTCTGCTTCTGATGCTGTTCGGCATTCTTGGCTACGGGCTGCGCCGCTTCGGATACCCGATCGCGCCGGTTGTGGTGGGCCTCATTCTGGGACCGATGGCGGAAAAGAGCCTGCGTCAGGCTTTGCAGATAAGCCAGGGCGATCCGGCGATCCTGTTCCGCTCATGGATCGCCATATTGCTGTGGGTTCTGGCGATCCTCGCAGTGGCGCTGCCGCTCTATCTTCGTGCCAAAGGCAAGGGCAAGGTGCTTGCCCAGTTTGCGACCGACGAGGATTGAGCAAAGCAGGCGCTGTAAAGCAAAAAGGGCGTCCGCACGGGCGCCCTTCATCGTATCGGCACGGCCCGTCCCGAACAGGCTTGCTGTTCAGCCGTCAGTTGAGACGGATCTGACCGAACTGCTTCGGGTCGATGCCCAGCTTGCGCAGGTGACGCGCTTCCGGAGCAACGCCGCGCTCGACGGCGCTGGCTGCGGCAACCGCGCTTCCCATCACGCCGAGGAAGGTGCCGAGCCGGTTGAACGGCTTGTAACGGTTCATCTCTTCATCCTTTGCTGCATCGCATTATCTTGTTGTGCGATGCAGCATACATATAGGAGGTGAATCCGGGTACTTCCATGGCCTGTACCGCATGCGTGGCCTGCGTCTGCCGCACATCTCGTGCAAATCGGTGGTGGCTCGCGCCCGCTATTGAACCCGATGCCGAATTCGGTTATATAGCGTGCAAATTCTTGGTCGGTATGACGAAGAGTGGGTCCATCCGGTCCCGCTCTTTTTTGTTACCTGCCGGCCTTCGGATCAGGAATCATATGACGGCAAGCGAAGTTTCCGGCGACGACCGCCCCGACCGCGACAACGGTGATGATCGCATCATCCGTGAGAGCGGCATTGATGCGCGCATTGCGGCGATCATTCTGCCGGTGCTGCGTGGCATCGGCTTCCGTCTGGTGCGCGTACGACTGTCGGGCCAGAATGGCCTCACCCTTCAGATCATGGCCGAGCGTGAAGACGGCACCATGACTGTGGAGGACTGCGAGGAGCTGAGCCGCGCCGTCTCGCCGGCGCTCGATGTGGAAGATCCCATCGAAAAGGCGTATCATCTTGAGGTTTCGTCGCCGGGTATCGACCGGCCGCTGGTCCGCAAGGGCGATTTCGCCACCTGGCTCGGCCATCTGGTGAAGATGGAGACCTCGACCCTCGTTGCCGAGCGCAAGCGGTTCAGGGGCCGGATCACCGAGGTGAACGACGAAGGCATTCTGGTGCTGCGCGATGTGCCCGCCTATGGCGAGGAGCCTTCGGTGCAGGTGCCTTTCGATACGATTGCCGAAGCGCGCCTGATTCTGACCGATGACCTCATCCGCGATGCGTTGTCGAAGGACAATCGCGCCCGCAAGGAAGCGAAGAAGAATCAGGACGAAACCGACGACGCGTTTGATGAAGACGACGCCGAAGACGGAAACGAACACGAAGCGAATTGAACCGTCGCGAGGAAGCGGCCCGGTTCAGGGAGATAGACATGGTTGTAAGCGCAAACAGGCTTGAACTGCTGCAGATTGCCGATGCGGTCGCGCGCGAGAAGTCGATCGACAAGCAGATCGTCATCGACGCCATGGCCGACGCCATCCAGAAGGCGGCGCGCTCGCGCTACGGTCTGGAGACCAACATTCGCGCCGACATAAATCCACAGACGGGCGAGATGAAGCTCCAGCGGCTGATGGAGGTCGTCGATACCGTAGAGGATTATGCCACGCAGATCGCGCTGGTCACGGCGCGTGAGCGCAATCCCGACGCGCAGCTCGGCGATTTCATCGCAGAACAGCTTCCGCCGATGGATTTCGGCCGCATCGCCGCCCAGTCGGCAAAGCAGGTCATCGTCCAGAAGGTGCGCGAGGCAGAGCGCGACCGCCAGTATGACGAGTACAAGGATCGCATCGGCGAAATCGTCAACGGTACGGTCAAGCGTGTAGAATATGGCAACGTCATCGTCGATCTCGGCCGTGGCGAAGGCATCATCCGCCGCGACGAGCTGATTCCGCGCGAAATCTACAAATATGGCGACCGCGTGCGCGCCTATGTCTACGACGTGCGCCGCGAGCAGCGCGGTCCGCAGATCTTCCTGTCGCGCACCCATCCGCAGTTCATGGCGAAGCTGTTCACCATGGAAGTGCCGGAGATCTACGACGGCATCATCGAGATCAAGTCGGTTGCCCGTGATCCGGGTTCGCGCGCCAAGATCGCCGTCATCTCCCGCGATTCCTCCATCGATCCCGTCGGCGCCTGCGTCGGCATGCGCGGTTCGCGCGTTCAGGCCGTTGTCGGCGAGCTTCAGGGCGAAAAGATCGACATCATTCCGTGGTCGCCTTCGGCCGCTTCCTTCATCGTCAACGCCCTTCAGCCGGCTGAGGTCGCCAAGGTCGTGCTCGACGAGGATGCCGAGCGCATCGAGGTGGTGGTTCCCGACGATCAGCTTTCGCTGGCCATCGGCCGTCGCGGTCAGAACGTGCGCCTTGCCTCGCAGCTCACCGGCTGGGACATCGACATCCTGACCGAGCAGGAAGAGAGCGAGCGCCGCCAGAAGGAATTCGTGGAACGCTCCAACCTGTTCATGGATGCGCTCGACGTGGACGAGATGGTCGGCCAGGTTCTCGCCTCGGAAGGCTTCACCAGCGTCGAGGAAGTGGCCTATGTCGATGCCGACGAAATTTCGTCCATCGACGGTTTCGACGACGACACCGCCGTCGAAATCCAGACCCGCGCCCGCGAATATCTGGAGCGCATCGAGGCTGAGCATGATGCGAAGCGCCGGGAGCTTGGCGTCGAGGACGAACTGCGCGAAATCCCCGGTGTGACCACTGCGATGATGGTGACGCTTGGCGAGGACGGCGTGAAGACCGTAGAGGATTTCGCCGGATATGCGGCCGACGATCTCGCCGGCTGGAAGGAGCGCAAGGATGGGGAAACCAAGGTTTTCCCCGGCGTTCTGGCAAGCCACGGCATTTCGCATGCGGATGCAGAACAGATGATTGTAGCCGCCCGCCTGAAGGCTGGCTGGATCACCGCCGACGAAGCTGAGGCCGAAGAGGCCGAAGCTGACGCCGACGCGTGACGTGATGGAGACCGGGGCACCCTTTGTCGGATATGAACGATCGCACCTGCATCGTCACGAGGAAGACAGCCGAAACGGATGAACTGATCCGTTTCGTTGTCGGCCCGGATTCGGCCGTCGTCCCCGATCTGAAGCGAAATCTGCCCGGCCGTGGTTGCTGGGTGAGTGCCGATCGCCTACATGTAGACAAGGCGGCGGCGAAAAACCTGTTTTCACGCGCCTTCAAGACCAAGGTGGACGTGCCTGCTGAACTCGGCGCTCTGGTCGACGGGTTGCTGGCCCGGTCCGCCCTTGGCATGCTCGGCCTTGCCCGCAAGGCGGGAGCGGTCATATTTGGCGCCACCAAGGTTGAGGCAGCGGTGCGCAGCGGTGAGGCGCTGCTTGTTCTTCATGCCGAAGAAGCCGCTGAGGACGGCGTGAGAAAGATCAGCCAGGCCCGCCGTGCCACCGTGCATCTGGGCGGACCCGCTATCCGTGCCTACAAACTTTTCCCCGAAGCTGAATTGGGTTTGGCATTGGGGGGCACAAATGTGATACATGCAGCCGTTCTCGCGTCGGACGCGGGCACGGCGGTGCAGAAGCGCATGGTTGCGCTCGACCGTTACCGGGGCGGATCCCCGGACGATCTGGCGATGCTTGCGGCCGTCGCTGGCGAAGATGATGCCGCAGAGGATTGGGAATGAGCGATACGAAATCGGGCGATGACAAGACTTTGAGCGTTACGCCGAAGAAGACCCTGACGCTGAAGCGGCCGGGCCTGGAGCAGGGAACCGTGCGCCAGAACTTCTCGCATGGACGCACGAAGGCTGTCGTCGTCGAGACCAAGAAGCGCAAGTTCAACATTCCTGGCGAAAAGCCGGAGCCGTCCGTGTTTGCGCCGAAGCCGCAGCCTGCCCCCGTACCGCCGGCAGCGCCTGAAGTGGTAGCAGCACCCGCCCCGGAACCCGTTGAAAAGCAAGCCGCTCCCGTCGTGCAGCAGCAGGCGCCGAAGGTCGCGCCGAGGCCGCAGCAGCCTGCCCGCGCGCCGGCGCCGGCCGAGCGCATGGTCCTGAACGCTCTGTCCCGCGAGGAGATGGAAGCGCGTCGTCGTGCGCTTGAGGGAGCCCAGTCGCGCGAGGCCGAGGATCGCGCCCGTGCGGCCGAAGACGCCCGCCGCCGTGCCGAGGAAGATGAGCGCCGCAAGCGCGAGCGGGAAGAATCCGCTCGCCGTCAGGCCGAAGAAGAGGCCCGCCTTCAGGCTGAAGCCGAAGCCCGTCGCCGGGCCGAGGAAGAAGCGCGTCGTCGTGCGCCTCAGGCAGCTGCTGACGATGAGGATGAGGCGAAGCCGGTCAAGCGCGCAGGCGCACCGAGCAGCCCGAGCGTGCCGCCCCGCCGTATCGTGACGCCTGAAGTGGCGCGTCCGGCCAAGGCCAAGGGCGAGGAAGATCGCCGTCGCGGCAAGCTGACGCTGACCAGCGCTCTCTCGTCGGAAGATGGCGATGCCCGCGCCCGCTCGCTTTCGGCGATGCGCCGGCGTCAGGAAAAATTCAAGCGGGCCATGTATCAGGAGCCCCGCGAGAAAGTTATGCGCGAAGTGACATTGCCGGAGACGATCACCATCCAGGAACTCGCTCAGCGTATGTCCGAGCGGGCCGTGGATGTCGTGAAGTTCTTCATGAAGCAGGGCCAGATGATGAAGCCCGGCGACGTTCTCGACGCCGATACGGCCGAGCTGGTGGCGACCGAATTCGGTCACACCGTCAAGCGCGTGGCGGATTCCGACATCGAGGAAGGCCTGTTCAACATCGCGGACAATCCCGACGATCTGGTGTCGCGTCCGCCTGTCGTCACCATCATGGGCCACGTAGACCACGGCAAGACCTCGCTGCTCGACGCCATCCGTCATGCCAAGGTGCAGTCGGGCGAAGCCGGCGGCATTACCCAGCATATCGGTGCCTATCAGGTGGAGAAGGATGGTCAGAAGATCACCTTCATCGACACTCCCGGCCACGCGGCCTTCACCGCCATGCGTGCCCGTGGCGCGCAGGCGACCGACATCGCCATTCTGGTGGTGGCGGCCGACGACAGCGTGATGCCGCAGACCATCGAGTCGATCAGCCATGCCAAGGCTGCCGGCGTTCCGATCATCGTGGCCATTAACAAGGTCGACAAGCCGTCTGCGGATCCGCAGAAGGTGCGCACACAGCTTCTTCAGCATGAGGTGTTCGTCGAATCCATGGGTGGTGAGGTGCTCGACGTCGAGGTTTCGGCCAAGACCGGAACCGGCATCGACAAGCTGCTTGAGGCGATCCTGCTGCAGGCTGAAATCCTCGACCTGAAGTCCAACCCCGACCGTACCTCGGAAGGCGTGGTCATCGAGGCGCAGCTCGACAAGGGCCGAGGTCCGGTTGCCACCGTTCTGGTGCAGACCGGCACGCTCATGCCCGGTGACATTCTGGTTGCCGGCAACGAGTGGGGCCGCGTTCGCGCGCTGGTCAACGACCGGGGCGAGCATGTGGAAGAGGCCGGCCCGTCCATGCCGGTCGAAATTCTGGGCATGCAGGGCACGCCGCGCGCCGGTGACCGCTTCGCCGTCGTGAACAACGAAGCGCGCGCCCGCGAAATCACCGAGTACCGCCAGCGCAAGGCGCGCGACAAGGCTGCCGCAAAGCATGCCGGTCAGCGTGGTTCGCTGGAGCAGATGATGTCGCAGCTCCAGACCAGCAATCTCAAGGAGTTCCCGCTGGTCATCAAGGGCGACGTGTCCGGCTCGATCGAGGCGATCAACGTCGCGCTGGAAGAGCTCGGCACCGACGAGGTGCGCGTGCGCATCGTTCATTCGGGGGCAGGCGGCATCACCGAGACCGACGTTTCGCTGGCCGAGACGTCCGGTGCTGTCATCATCGGCTTCAACGTCCGCGCCAACGTTCAGGCGCGTGCTGCGGCTGAAGCTGCCGGCATCGAGATCCGTTACTACAACGTGATCTACAGCCTGATCGACGACATCAAGGATGCGATGTCCGGCATGCTGTCGCCGGAGCGCCGCGAGACGTTCCTCGGCAATGCCGAGATCCTCGAGGTCTTCAACATCACCAAGGTCGGCAAGATTGCCGGCTGCCGCGTGACCGAAGGCCGTGTGGAGCGTGGTGCGGGCGTGCGCCTGATCCGCGACGACGTCGTCATCCACGAAGGCACGCTGAAGACGCTCAAGCGCTTCAAGGACGAGGTGTCGGAAGTTCCGGTTGGTCAGGAATGCGGTATGGCGTTCCAGAACTACGAGAACATCCAGGCCGGCGATGTCATCGAGTGCTTCCGCGTCGAGATGGTTGCGCGCAAGCTGTAATCCGCCGGCAGCCGACGGAGTGAATGGCGGCCTGCCCGGCCGCCATTCTTTTTATGTTTCGTGCGGGACGCGGTCCAATTCCGCGCTCGCGTGTTCAGGATAAAAGAATATGTCCAATGCAGGAAAAGGCCCTTCGCAGCGCATGCTGCGTGTCGGCGAACAGGTGCGCCATGCGCTGGCGGAAATGCTCCAGCGCGGTGAAATCCGTGACGACCTGATCGAGACGACGGTGATTTCGGTTTCCGAGGTACGCATGTCGCCCGATCTGAAGATCGCCAATGCCTATGTCGCTCCCCTTGGCGCGAAGGATGATGACGCTGTCATCGCCGCGCTGAACCGCCATGCCCGCTTCATCCGCGGCCGCATGTCGCCGGCGCTGAGGCAGATGAAATACATGCCGGAATTCCGCTTCCGGCTGGATACCAGTTACGACAACTTCCAGAAGATCAACGATCTCCTCCATTCCCCGGAGGTGGCGCGCGATCTCGGTCATGATGATGAGGACAAGGAATAGTGGCGCGCCGAGGCAAAAAGAAGGGCCGGCCGGTTTCCGGCTGGGTGGTGCTCGACAAGCCGGTGGGCCTGGGCTCGACCGAGGCGGTTTCAAAAATCAAATGGCTGTTTCAGGCTGAAAAGGCGGGCCATGCCGGCACGCTCGACCCGCTGGCCTCCGGCATGCTGCCGATTGCGCTGGGCGAGGCGACCAAGACCGTTCCCTATGTTCAGGACGGGGCCAAGATCTATCGCTTCACCGTCGCCTGGGGCGAGGAGCGCTCCACCGACGATCTGGAAGGGCCGGTCACGAAGACGTCCGAAAAGCGCCCCGCCGAAGACGAGGTGCGCGCCCTGCTGCCCAACTACACTGGCGTGATATTGCAGGTTCCGCCGCAGTTCTCGGCCATCAAGATTGCCGGCGAACGCGCCTATGACATCGCCCGCGAAGGCACTGCGGTGGAAATCCCGCCCCGCGAGGTGGAGATTGCACGGCTCGACATCGTGTCCCATGAGTCCGACAGGACCATATTCGAGGTCGAGTGCGGTAAGGGCACCTATGTGCGTTCTCTGGCCCGTGACATGGGCCGTGATCTCGGCTGTTTCGGCCATATAGCCGACCTGCGCCGCACCGAGGTCTATCCCTTTACGGCGGATGATTTCGTGACGCTTGAAGAGCTTGAGGCTGCCGTTCCGCCACCGCCGCAGGAGGGCGAGGAGCGTCCGGCGGGCGCACGGTTTGCAGCCCTTGATGATCTTCTGGTGGATACGTTGTCGGCTCTGGAAAGCTTGCCGCAGGTGCCGGTTGGAGACGACGCCGCCAACCGGATAAGGCTCGGCAATCCGGTCGTGGTGCGCGGCCGGGATGCTCCGGTGGAAGCCGATGAGGCCTGCATCACTGCGCGCGGCCGGCTGGTTGCAATCGGCGCGATCGAGCAGGGCATGTTCAAGCCCAAGCGCGTCTTCACCTGCTGAAGCTTTCTTGAACTGACCGCGCAAGCGGGTAAGGTTGCCGCATTTTCAGCGGCAACCGGGAGCTTCCATGTCGAGGGCAGGCAAGGCGACAAAGCATCGTCGACGCAAGCGGCGCACCCCGGTAGGGGCTGCACCCGGCACGCTGGTTGCCGACCCTGGCGCAAGCCCCACGAAGCTCAGCCTCACCCTGATTGCTCCGGACAAGTTCCGCACCATCGCGAATGCCGGCATTGCCGACATCGTCGACAATCGCGGTGAATGGCCAGTCATCTGGGTCGACTGCGTCGGGCTGGCTGACGTCACCCTCATCGGCGAGATCGGCCGGACCTTCGGCCTGCATCCTTTGTCGGTGGAAGATGTGGTCAATGCCGATCAGCGGCCGAAGGTGGATTTCTTCGATGATCACGCCTTTGTCGCACTGCGGATGGTCGATGATGCTGCGATGCATCGCTATGAGCAGATTTCCGTTTTCTTCGGCGAAAAATTCGTCATCACGTTTCAGGAGCGCGAGGGCGATCCCTTCGATCCGGTCCGCCGGCGGATTGCCAGCGAAGGCCCAAACCGCCTGCGCGCCCGGCAGGCCGATTATCTGGCCTATGCGCTGATCGATGCGGTCGTGGACAGCTATTTCGCCCCGATGGAGGTAATCGGCGACGAGATCGAGCGGGTTGAGGAAAGCATGCTGGGCGGCCCGCAGAAGGGGCAGATGCAGGAATTGCATGCGCTGCGCCGGGAAATGCTCGTGCTGAAGGGCGTGCTGTGGCCGCTGCGCGATGCGCTTGCGGCGCTGATCCGCAATGACGATCCTTTCGTGACGCGCGAGACCAAGGTTTTCCTCAACGACACGCTCGACCATGCCATGCGCCTGATCGAACTGGTGGAAAGCCAGCGTGACACGCTGAGCGGGCTGATCGAAATGCATCTGTCGCTCAGCCAGGCGCGCACCAACGACGTCATCTCGCTGCTCACCATCGTCTCCACGATCTTCATTCCCCTGACCTTTCTCGTCGGCGTGTGGGGCATGAACTTCGATCCGGACGTGTCGCCATGGAACATGCCGGAGCTGCGCGCCTATTACGGCTATCCGGCGGCATTGCTGTTCATGATTGCCGTGGCCATCGCTTTGTTCGGTTACTTCAAATGGAGAAAATGGCTCTAGGCCCGAAGCTTCCCGATCGAGCCGGGAAAGGGTGCGCGGAGCAGCCATGCTGAATCAGGCTGGCTTTTGGCGGATAATTGCACTATATGCGCCGCTGTATCGCGCTTTTTGTCGCGAGCTTAGTGGCCTGTGCTGGACGACATCCCGGCTCAAGGCGTCCCGTTTCCTCCAACATATAAGGAAAAGCACGATGTCGATCACTGCCGAACGCAAGCAAGAATTGATGGCACAGTTTGCAACTGCCAAGGGCGACACTGGTTCGCCTGAGGTGCAGGTTGCCATCCTCTCCGAGCGTATCAAGAACCTGACCGAGCACTTCAAGGACCACAAGAAGGACAACCATTCCCGCCGTGGTCTTCTCGCGCTCGTGTCGCAGCGCCGCAGCCTGCTTGACTATCTCAAGAGCAAGGACGTTGCGCGCTACCAGACGCTGATCGAGAGGCTCGAACTGCGTCGCTGACCTGATCTGACCGGCGGGCATCTCAGGATTCCCGCCGGTCGCACATCCGGGCTGCCTATCGGCCCGAATGGTTCCATGGCGGAAAGGGCCGCCGGAACCACCCCGTGGACGGTCATGGGGCAGGATTGCAGGATGCTCGCTCCGGCACTCAGCCGGAATTGCCCCGAGTCTCCCGTTGTCTTGCCCGTGGCTGCCCGAAAGAAGCCAGGAAAGATGAGCCGCGCCCGGCACAGCCGCGTGGCCTTTCCGCATATTAAGGACAAGGCATGTTCAACTATCACAAAGTCGAGATCGAATGGGGCGGCCGTCCGCTCGTTCTGGAGACCGGCAAGATCGCCCGTCAGGCCGACGGCGCCGTGCTCGCCACCTATGGCGAAACCATGGTTCTGGCCACCGTCGTGTCGGCCAAGGAGCCGAAGCCCGGCTTCGATTTTTTCCCGCTGACCGTCAACTATCAGGAGAAGACCTACGCTGCAGGCAAGATCCCCGGCGGTTACTTCAAGCGCGAAGGTCGCCCGAGCGAAAAGGAAACGCTGGTTTCGCGTCTCATCGACCGCCCGATCCGTCCGCTCTTCGCTGACGGCTACAAGAACGACACGCAGGTCGTCGTCACCGTCGTCCAGCACGACCTTGAGAACGATCCGGACATCCTGTCGATCGTTGCCACCTCCGCGGCTCTCACCCTGTCGGGCGTTCCCTTCATGGGCCCGATCGGCGGCGCGCGCGTCGGCTACATCAATGGCGAATATGTGCTGAACCCGCATATCGACGAAATGACCGAATCGAAGCTCGATCTGGTCGTCGCCGGCACCGCCGAGGCCGTTCTGATGGTCGAGTCGGAAGCGCAGGAACTGTCGGAAGAGGTGATGCTGGGCGCTGTCGTGTTCGGCCAGAAGGGCTTCCAGCCGGTCATCGACGCGATCATCAAGCTGGCCGAAGTGGCCGCCAAGGAGCCGCGCGAGCATAGCGTCGCCGATCTCTCCGCGCTTGAAAGCGAAATCCTCGCTATTGCCGAGACCGATCTGCGCGAAGCCTACAAGATCACCGACAAGCAGGCCCGTTACGCTGCCGTCGACGCCGCCAAGGCCAAGGTCAAGGCTGCTTTCACGCCTGCCGAAGGCGAAGAGGCAAAGTGGTCGTCCGAGCAGGTCGCCAGCGTGTTCAAGGAACTCCAGGCCAAGATCGTGCGCTGGAACATCCTCGACACCGGCTCGCGCATCGATGGCCGCGACCTCAAGACCGTCCGCCAGATCGTCTCGGAAGTCGGCATCCTGCCGCGCACCCACGGCTCGGCCCTGTTCACCCGCGGCGAGACGCAGGCCATCGTCGTCGCCACGCTCGGCACCGGCGAGGACGAGCAGTATGTCGACGCGCTGACCGGCATGTACAAGGAGAAGTTCCTTCTCCACTACAACTTCCCGCCCTATTCGGTGGGTGAGACCGGCCGCATGGGTTCGCCGGGCCGCCGCGAGATCGGCCACGGCAAGCTCGCCTGGCGCGCCATCCGCCCGATGCTGCCTTCAACCGAGCAGTTCCCCTACACGCTGCGCGTGGTCTCGGAGATTACCGAGTCCAACGGCTCGTCCTCCATGGCCACCGTCTGCGGCACCTCGCTGGCTCTGATGGATGCGGGCGTTCCGCTGCAGAAGCCGGTTGCCGGCATCGCCATGGGCCTCATCAAGGAAGGCGAGCGCTTCGCGGTGCTCTCCGACATCCTCGGCGACGAGGACCATCTCGGCGACATGGACTTCAAGGTGGCCGGCACCGCGGGCGGCATCACTTCGCTGCAGATGGACATCAAGATCGACGGCATCACCGAAGAGATCATGCAGGTGGCGCTGGGCCAGGCCAAGGACGGCCGCCTGCACATCCTCGGCGAGATGGGCAAGGCGCTTTCCGAGAGCCGTGGCCAGCTCGGCGAGTTCGCGCCGCGCATCGAGGTGATGAACATCCCGACCGACAAGATCCGCGACGTGATCGGTTCCGGCGGCAAGGTCATCCGCGAGATCGTGGAGAAGACCGGCGCCAAGATCAACATCGAGGATGACGGCACGGTCAAGATCGCATCGTCCAGCGCCAAGGAAATCGAGGCGGCCAAGAAGTGGATCCACACCATCGTGGCCGAGCCGGAAGTCGGCGAAATCTACGAAGGCACGGTCGTCAAGACCGCCGACTTCGGCGCTTTCGTGAATTTCTTCGGCCCGCGCGACGGTCTCGTCCACATCTCGCAGCTTTCCGACCAGCGCGTCGCCAAGACCACCGACGTGGTCAAGGAAGGCGACAAGGTCTGGGTCAAGCTGATGGGCTTCGACGAGCGCGGCAAGGTCCGCCTGTCCATGAAGGTGGTCGACCAGGCCACCGGCAAAGAAGTCGCCAAGGAAGCCAGGGCCGAAGGCGAAGAGGCCTGAGCCTTTCTTCAGCTCTGAAATATGCGGGCGCGCCGAAAGGCGCGCCCGTTTTCGTTTCATCCGGTATGAAGAATGCGGCCTGACGGCAGTTCGAGGCGCAGGGAAATGTCCAGCGCTTCGAGAAACGCCTCGTCATGGCTGACGACGACAAGCGCCCCGTCATAAGCCTGAAGACCAGCCTCGATCGCCGCTATGGAATCGAGGTCGAGATGGTTGGTCGGCTCGTCCAGAATGAGCAGCGGCGGTCTGGGCCCGCCGAGCACGCAGGCGAGTGCGGCTCGCAGCAACTCCCCGCCGCTCAGGTCCGAGACCGTCTGAAGCGCTGCATCCGCCCGAAAGCCGAAGCGGGCGAGGGACGCCCGGCAGGCATTTTCGTTCGCATCCGGGTTGATGCGGCGGAAATTGTCGCGGATCGAGGCGGACGGATCGAGCAGGCTGGCGCGCTGGTCCAGCATGGCCACACCCTCCGTCACGCGCACCGTTCCCGCGAGGGGAGAAAGACGCCCGCAGATCAACTCCAGCAGCGTCGTCTTGCCGGAGCCGTTCGGGCCGGTAATGGCGATGCGCTCGGGGCCGGTCACCACCATCGAGATGCCACCGAAAACCGGACGCTCCGGCTGATAGCCGGCGGAAACATTGTCGAGGCTCAGCACGGTTCTGCCGGCGGCGAGGCCGGTGGAGGGGAGCTCAACAGCGAGCTTTTGCAGCACTTCGATGCGCTCGCGCGCCGCCGCGAGGGCTTCACGGGCCTGCGCCTGCTGGCTGCCGGCAAGCCGGGTGCCGGCCCCGCCGCTGTTTTCCGCGCGCTCCTTCATGCCGCCCGCGAGAATGCGCGGCATGTCGCCTTTCGCCGCCTTTCGCTGTCCGGCACCGTCCCGCCGCGCCTTGCGCTCCGCTGCAACCTGTGCGGCGCGCGCCACTTGCGCCGATTTCTTTTCGGCGAAGTCCAGATCACGCTGCGCCGCTGCAAGCTCCAGCGCCTTGCGCTCCTGATAATGGCTCCAGTTGCCGCCATAGCGGGTGGCGCCGAGTGTGGTCAGCTCGACGATCTCATCCATCAGGCCGAGCAGCTCGCGGTCGTGGCTGACGACGAGCGCGCCCTTGCGCCAGCCGGCGAGCATCTCGTGAAGGGCCAGCCGGCCTTCCCTGTCGAGATTGTTGGTGGGCTCGTCCATGAGCAGGAAGTCGGCGTCGGAAAAGAGCAGCGCGGCAAGGCCGGCGCGTGTGCGCTGGCCGCCCGAAAGTGTCTGAAGGCGTGTGTGCGGCGAGGCATCGAGGCCCATTCCGGCAAGAGCCGCCTCCATCCGCTCCGCCAGCGTCCAGTCGGCGTCGGCCAGTTCCTCGACGGTGGCACTGCCTTCGCTGGCGCGTTGCAGAATGCCGAGTTGCGCATCCACCCCAAACAGGCTGGAAACGGTGGCCTCGGGAGATATCTGCACAGTCTGGTTGAAGACCGCGAGCGTGCCGTCGACGGACACGGAGCCGGTTTGCGGCGCAAGCCTGCCGGATATCAGATGAAGAATGGTGCTCTTGCCGACACCGTTGCGCCCGATCAGTCCGGTGCGGCCGGCCCCGAAGGCAAGGTCGAGATCGGAGAAAAGGCGACGCCCGTCAGGCGTGGAAAAGCTGAGACTGGAAAGAACGATCGAAGCTGGCATGTGTGAGGATTTCCCTGATGACAAAGCGAATGCGCGTTGCGTTCAGAGAAAAATCCATCGTGCCGGGGCTCCTGATCAGTTGAATTCGACCAATAGCTAGGTCTTTCCGGATGCGGATGCAAGCCGGCGCATTCAAAACCCGTGCCGATCACGAAAGACGCTGCATAAGGGGTAAAATTGCTCTATCAGCCTCTCATGACACGCGAAGCCCTGAAAACCCTTTTCTATCCCTTTGAAACCGATGCGCTGGACGCGCCGGGAGTGGACAGCCGTGTTCTGTTCTTCGGATCTGAACCGGGTTTCCGCCTGCCGGAAGGCTTTTCGGCGGAGCTGCATTGCGTGCAGGGGTTCCGGCCGCATCTGCGCGCCCTGCAATCCGCCGGCCGCAATGTCATGCCCCGCGCGGAAGGTACGGATTACGACATGGCGCTGGTGCTAGCCGGTCGTCATCGCGGCCAGAACGAACTGTGGATCGCCGAGGCACTGGAGCGTGTCGCGCCGGGTGGAACGGTGCTTGTAGCCGGCGGCAAGGACGATGGCATCGCCTCGCTGCGCAAGCGGATAGGGTCGCTGGTTCCGCTGATCGACGCTCTGCCAAAATATCACGGCGTAGCCTTCTGGCTGTGCCGGCCGGAGGGCGATGAGGCCGCCGCCGGGCTGCGGGCGGAAAATCCGCCGGTGATTGTGGAAGGCCGCTTCCATACCGGGCCCGGCATGTTTTCCTTCGAGAAGGCGGATGCCGGTTCCCAGCTGTTGCTCGATCACCTGCCGGAGAAGATTTCCGGCCATGTCGCGGACTTCTGCGCGGGCTGGGGCTATCTCGCAGCCCATATTGCCGACCTGACGCCACCGCTCGCCTCGCTCGATCTTTATGAGGCCGATTTCGAGGCGCAGGAAGCGGCGCGGACCAATGTGCCGCAGGCCTCCAGCGTGTTCTGGCAGGACCTTCTGGCAGAGCCTGTCGAGCGCCGCTACGACTGGATCGTCATGAACCCGCCCTTCCATCAGGGCAGGGCGGCGGAGCCCGACATCGGGCAGCGCCTGATCGAAATTGCCGCGAAGGCACTGAAACCGGGCGGGCGGCTTGTCATGGTGGCCAACCGCCAACTGCCTTACGAGCCGGTGTTGTCCAGCGCCTTCGGATCGTCGCAGGAAATCGCCCGCGACAACCGTTTCAAGGTGTTTCTGGCGCGCAGGTAGGACAATTCCGGCAAAAGTGCGAAGCGGAATTGCATCGCAAAAAACGGCGGGAGGGCTCTCCCGAACAAAAAAAGCCGGACGGCAGAGCCGGTCCGGCTTTTTGAAAAATAGCGCGTAGAGCGAGAACTCAGCCCTTGTCGCTGTCCATGCGCTTGAGTTCGTCGAGCGTCGGCATCGAGACGATGTTGTAGCCGGAATCCACATAGTGGATCTCGCCGGTAACGCCCGAAGACAGGTCCGACAGCAGGTAAAGCGCCGAATTGCCTATCTCGTCGATATTGACGGTGCGGCGCAGCGGTGCGTTGCGGCTCTGGTAATTGAACATGTAGCGCGCATCGGAAATGCCCGCACCTGCCAGCGTACGCACCGGACCGGCCGAGATGCCGTTCACGCGGATGCCGCGCGGGCCGTAATCGTTGGCGAGATAGCGCACGCTCGCCTCAAGGCCTGCCTTGGCGACGCCCATGACGTTGTAGTTGGGCATGACCCGTACCGAGCCGGCATAGGTCAGCGTCAGCATCGAGCCGCCTTCGTTCATCAGCGCGGCGGCATTGCGGGCCACTTCGGTGAAGGAATAGCAGGAGATCACCATGGTGCGCACGAAATTGTCGCGCGTGGTGTCGGCGTAAAGACCCTTCAGCTCGTTCTTGTCGGAAAAGCCGATGGCATGGACGATGAAGTCGAGCCCGCCCCATTCGCTTTTCAGCGTATCGAAGGTGGCGGTGACGGAGGCGCTGTCTTCCACGTCGCAGGGGATGAGCAGCGAAGTGCCGACCTGTTCGGCCAGCGGCTTCACGCGGCGGCCGAACGCTTCGCCCTGATAGGTGAACGCCAGTTCAGCACCCTGCGCGGCCAGCTGGCGAGCGATGCCCCATGCGATGGAGTGGTCGTTCGCCACCCCCATGACAAGCCCGCGCTTGCCCTTCATCAGTGAATCCATTCTGGAATCCTTTTATGCGGAGTAGCGCTGGAACACCAGGGTCGCGTTGGTGCCGCCGAAGCCGAAGGAGTTGGACAGCGCGATGTCGATCTTGGCGTCATCGATGCGCTTGCGGACGATCGGCATGCCCTCGAATTCGGGGTCCAGCTCGGTGATATGGGCGCTTTCGCCTATGAAGCCGGCCTGCATCTGCAGGATCGAGTAGATCGATTCCTGCACGCCGGCGGCACCCAGCGAATGGCCGGTAAGAGACTTGGTTGACTGAATGTGCGGGGCCTTGTCGCCAAACACTTCGCGGATGGCGCCGATTTCCTTGGAGTCGCCGACCGGCGTCGAGGTGCCGTGCGTGTTGATAAGGTCGACATCGCCCTTCACGGTGGCAAGTGCCTGCTTCATGCAGCGCACCGCACCCTCGCCGGAAGGGGCCACCATGTCATAGCCGTCCGAGGTTGCGCCATAGCCCACGATCTCGGCGTAAATCTTCGCGCCGCGCGCCTTGGCGTGTTCCAGTTCCTCAAGAACGAGTACGCCTGCGCCGCCGGCGATGACGAAACCGTCGCGGGTGGCGTCATAGGCGCGCGAAGCCGTGGCCGGCGTGTCGTTGTATTTCGAGGACATGGCGCCCATGGCGTCGAACAGGTTCGACATGGTCCAGTCGAGGTCCTCGTGGCCGCCAGCGAACACCATGTCCTGCTTGCCCCACTGGATCATTTCCGCAGCATTGCCGATGCAGTGGGCGGAGGTCGAGCAGGCCGACGAGATAGAATAGTTCACGCCGTGGATCTTGAACCACGTGGCAAGGGTAGCCGAGGCCGTGGACGACATCGCCTTCGGCACGGCGAAGGGGCCGATGCGCTTGGGCGAACCGTTCTTCAGCGTGGTTTCCGCAGCCTCGACGAGAATGCGCGTGGAAGGCCCGCCGGAACCCATGATGATGCCGGTGCGCTCATTTGTGATGTCGTTCTGCTCCAGCCCGGAATCGGCGATGGCCTGTTCCATGGCGACATGGTTCCATGCGCCACCGCGCGAGAGGAAGCGCATGGCGCGGCGGTCGACCAGTTCGGTCGGATCGAGCGTCGGCGAACCCCAGACCTGGGAGCGGAAGCCGTGTTCGGCGAAGGAATCGGAAAAGCTGATGCCGGATCTGGCATCGCGAAGCGAGGCCGTGACCTCGTCGGCGTTGTTGCCGATGGAGGATACGATGCCGAGGCCGGTGACAACGACGCGTCTCATGGAGTGCTCCTTGATGGCAGGCTGGACCCGTGGCGGATCAGGCCGTTGCTTCCTTGAACAGGCCGACCCTGAGGTCGGTGGCCTTGTATATGGTCTCTCCGTCGGCCTTCATCCAGCCGTCGGCGATGCCGAGCACCAGACGACCGCGCATGACGCGCTTGAAGTCGATGCCGTATTCGACCTTCTTCACGGAAGGCGTGACCATGCCGGTGAATTTCACCTCGCCGGTGGAAAGTGCGCGGCCCTTGCCGGGTTCGCCCAGCCAGCCGAGGAAGAAGCCGGTCAGCTGCCACATGGCGTCAAGACCGAGGCAGCCCGGCATGACCGGATCGCCGATGAAGTGGCAGGGGAAGAACCAGAGATCACGATGGATGTCGAGCTCGGCGCGGATGAAGCCCTTGTCGTGCTCGCCGCCGGTCTCGCTGATCGCGGTGATGCGATCGAACATCAGCATGGGCGGGTAGGGGAGCTGGGCGTTGCCCGGCCCGAACATCTCCCCGCGAGCACAGGCGAGCAATTCTTCGTAATCGTAGCTGGATTTTCCTGCGGCCATTAAAAACGTCCCCGTCCAAGTGAGCGGCTGTGCGCCCTTTAGTTCTAGTAACACAGTCCGTTTCAGGCCGGAAACCGTGGTTTACCTTGAAGGTGTGGCTCTAACGCGACGGTTTGTCCGGGTCAATCCGCTGCTATTGATCGTAAGCCCCCGAAAGAATATATCTGGACACAGAAGGTTTTCGCTTGATCTCCTGAATTTGCCGGAATGGTGGTGTTTTCAGGGCGATGAAGCCGGGCCATAAATCAACGATGGAAGTGTAAGCGCTCAGGATGAGGAACGCTGTGGATAAGCGAGTTCGTGACGCCGGTCTCAGGCCGACGCGCCAGCGCGTCGCGCTGGCAGAGCTGCTTTTTGCCAAGGGTGATCGCCATCTTTCGGCTGAGGAACTGCATGAGGAGGCGCTGGCCGCCGGCGTTCCGGTTTCTCTCGCCACCGTGTACAACTCGCTGCACCAGTTCACAGAAGCCGGCCTGCTGCGCATTCTGGCCCTCGAAGGGTCCAGAACCTATTTCGACACCAACACCTCGGATCACCACCATTTCTTCATCGAGGGCGAGAACCGTATCTTCGACGTCGAGGGCGACGCGATGACGGTCACCAATATTCCGGAACCTCCGGAAGGCATGGAAATCGCCAATGTCGATATCGTGATCCGCCTGCGCCCCAGACAATAATCAGACCTGACCAGTGACAAGGACGCTGCTCAGGCTGGAAGGTGCCGGCCTGCTGTTGGCGGCCGTCATTATCTATGCCGCATCAGGCCTGAACTGGTGGCTGTTTGCCATTCTGCTTCTGGTGCCGGACGTGTCCATGCTCGGCTATATGAGCGGGCCGCGTGTCGGCGCTCATCTCTACAACGCTTTTCACACGACCGTGTGGGGGCTCGCGCTGGCCGTCGCCGGCTATGCTTTCACGGCAGAACTGCCTCTGAGCATCGGGCTGATCTGGCTTGCTCATGTCGGCATGGATCGGGCGCTGGGATATGGGCTGAAGGAAGCATCATCCTTTCAGGACACGCATCTTGGCCGTATTGGAAAGGACTGAGCAGCTCAGTCCTCCACTTTTTCACCCGGATAGGCGCCCCAGACGAGCGACTGGCTGATCCAGCCGGAGCGGCCGGCGAAGCTCATCTCGCACCATTTTCCGTTGCAGGACTTGATCGTGCCGATCGCGCCGGGCTCCACCATGGCCGTCACTGCCGCATCCTCGGAAGGCCGGCGCAGAAGATTGATGCGCGCATCCTTGCCGCGCTGCCATGGCGCAACCATTGCCGTGCGCTTGCCGGAAAGCAGCGACTGGTTCACCCAGCCTTCGGATCCCTCGGCATCGCGCACGCGCCGCCAGGTGTCGTATTCCTGAATGATTTCCATCGGCAGACCGGCCTTGGTGTACATCCAGTCGACGGAATAGTTGGTGCCCGGGCCAACGCGCGAATTGACGCGCGCGGACTTGAGGCTGACGAAGCGCGGCAGCGGCAGGCCGGAGGGGCCGAGCCGCACACTCTGGGTCTGCGCGCCGGCGGATTGGGCGCCGGCGGACTGGGCATCGGCGGAAACCGGCGCAACAAGGCCGATCAGCATTGCACCGAGGGCAAGATGGCTAAGGCGAAACGACACGAAACCAGACACTTTCGTTCCCTTGCAGGCATTCTGTTGGATGGAGCGGATGAAGCGGCCGCCCCTTTTTCTTTGTCTTCGGCGGATCGGCTTGGTACATGAGCTATCGAACCGCGACCGCTTTGCAGTTTCGCCGGTCTTGGTTAAAGAGGTCTCAACGGTAACTGCGATCGGGGTAAATATGGCCGGCAGGAAGAAACCTCTCGTCGTCATCACACGCAAGCTGCCCGACCCTGTCGAGACACGCATGCGCGAGCTTTTCGACGCGAGGCTGAATGTCGAGGACCGGCCGATGAGCCAAGCCGAACTGATCGCGGCGGTCCGCGAGGCGGATGTGCTGGTTCCGACAGTGAGCGACCTGATCGATGCCGAGGTTCTGAATGCTGCCGGCGAAAATCTCAAGCTGATCGCCAATTTCGGCAACGGTATCGACAAGATCGATATCGCGGCAGCAACTGCCCGCGGCATCACTGTCACCAATACGCCCGGCGTGCTGACGGAAGACACCGCAGACATGACCATGGCGCTTATTCTGGCCGTGCCGCGCCGGCTCACGGATGGTGCGGCCATTCTGCCCGACGGCAAGAAGTGGGAAGGCTGGTCGCCCACATGGATGCTTGGCCGCCGCATCTGGGGCAAGCGGCTGGGCATCGTCGGCATGGGGCGCATCGGAACCGCTGTCGCCCGCCGCGCCAAGGCCTTCGGCCTCTCGATCCATTACCATAACCGCCACCGGGTGATGCCGGCGCTGGAAGACGAGCTGGAGGCGACCTACTGGGAAAGCCTCGACCAGATGCTGGCGCGCATGGACATCATCTCCGTCAACTGTCCCTCGACGCCGGCCACCTATCATCTTCTGTCTGCCCGCCGTCTGGCGCTGATGCAGCCGGGCGCCTATCTGGTCAACACGGCGCGCGGCGACCTGATCGACGAGCAGGCGATGATCAAGATGCTGGAAGACGGCAAGCTGGCCGGTGCGGGCCTCGATGTCTATGAGAACGAGCCGGCGGTGAATCCGAAGCTGCTTAAGCTGGCCACCAAAGGCAAGGCCGTGTTGCTGCCGCATATGGGATCGGCCACGCTGGAAGGCCGCATCGACATGGGCGAGAAGGTCATCATCAACATCCGCGCATTCTGCGACGGGCATCGCCCGCCGGATCGGGTGATCCCGACGCGCGTCTGATCAGGCCGCCCGCGCCGTTCCCCTTGCGTAAGCCGGGCCTCTGTTGTCTGGCATGAAAAGCCTCTCTATCGTCCGCATGTTCGGGAGGGGCATTCATGAGAAAAATTCTTCGTTGGGCTCTGGGCGGCGTGGCAGCGCTGACCGCGGCGGCGGGTTTGGTTGTCTGGACGTATTGGGACACGATCCAGGACTATCGCGCAGCGCTTGAATATGCCGACAGCTTCAAGCCCGATGTGATCGACGAGAATTTCCGCTCGCTTTTCGTAAAATATCCGTCGATTCGGGTGCCGAAGAGCGCGCTTGCAAGCCCGCTGGAAAAGCAGGAACGTCCGCTGCCCGAAAGTTACAGCTTCGGGGGCGAGAACCGCTCCGTGGAAGACTGGATCGAGCGCACGCAGACCACAGGCCTCATCGTCATCAGGGATGGCGCCATCGTTCATGAGCGCTATCTGCGCGGCAATGGGCCGGAAACCCAGTCGATCGCCATGTCGCTCTCGAAATCCTTTGTCTCGGCCCTTGTCGGCAGAGCCGTCGAGGATGGCCTGATCGACATCAGCCAGCCTGTGGATAGCTATGCACCCGTTCTGGCCGAAGGCGGCTACAAGGGCGTCAGCGTCAGGAACGTTCTGCAGATGTCGTCCGGCATCGGTTTCAACGAAGACTATGGCGATCTCAACTCGGACATCGTGCGCTACATCATCCAGATCCTGCGCGGCTCGGTGACGGAATTCACGGCGCATCTGAAGAATGACATCCCGCAGGGCACCGTGAACCGCTACGTCTCGGCCGACACGCAGGTGCTGGGCCTTGTGCTGGAAGGGGCAACGGGCAAGCCCCTGGCCGACTATTTCAACGAGGTGCTGTGGTCGAAGCTCGGCACGGAAGCCGATGCCTACTGGCTGGCGGATCAGAAAGGCGAGGCCATAGCGGCCGGCGGCCTCAACGCCGTGCTTCGGGATTATGCGCGTTTCGGGCTTCTTTATCTGAATGAAGGCCGCACGCTGTCCGGCGAGCAGATCGTGCCTGTGGACTGGGTGAAGGCCTCCACCACGCCGGATGCGCCGCACCTGATGCCGGGCCGTGACGACGGCAGAGGCGGCAAGACATATGGCTATGGCTATCAGTGGTGGATACCGGCGGAGCGAAAAGGCGGCGACTTCACCGGCGTCGGCATTTACGGGCAGTTCATCTACATCAACCCCGAGCGGAAGGTCGTCATTGCCAAGACATCCGCCTATGCCGACTACAACAACACGGGACAAGAAATGAAGCGGGAGAGCATCGCCGCTTTCCAGGCGATCGCCGAGGGATTGTAAGCCTACTGGCTGTCGGCGCTCCGCTTGTAGCGGATGGTGTCGAAACGGGCGGCAAGTGCATCGTAGAGCAGAAGCCGCCCCACCAGCGGCTCGCCGATTCCGGTGATCAGCTTGATCGCTTCCATCGCCTGCAGGGTGCCCATCACGCCCACAAGCGCGCCGACAACGCCGGCCGCCGCGCAGGAGGGCACGAGCCCCGGCGGCGGCGGTTCCGGAAACAGGTCGCGATAGGACGGGTTTTGCCCGCCATCTTCATTCACCTCGAACGGCTTGAGCACCGTCAGCGAGCCGTCGAAACGTCCGACGGCAGCATGAACCAGCGGACGCCTTTCCCGTTCGCAGGCATCCGCCACTGCAAAGCGCGTCTCGAAATTGTCGGTTCCGTCTACGGTGAGGTCGTAAGCAGCGACGAGGGCAGGGGCGTTTCCCGGCGTCAGGCGCAGCTGGTGAAGCTCGACCTTCACATGCGGATTGATGCGCAGGATCGCATCGCGCGCACTTTCGGCCTTGGGTCGACTCAGCGATTCCGTGCCGTGGATGATCTGGCGTTGCAGGTTTGAAAGCGACACCTCGTCGTCATCGATAATGCCGAGTGTGCCGACGCCCGCTGCCGCCAGATAAGCGAGAACCGGAGCGCCGAGCCCGCCGGCACCCACCACCAGCACCCGCGCCGCCTTCAGTCGGCGCTGGCCCGCACCGCCGATTTCCGGCAGCACGATGTGGCGCGCATAGCGCTCAAGTTCATCGTCGTTCAGGGAGGGCAGGGTCATGACGCCGACCATATCGTGTCAGGCTGGACGTGTCATGCGCAGCTATGCCGGATCGGTTGGTCAGGCGGGCGTGTCGCCCACCGTTCCGTGATCCACGGTGAGGAACTGCGCGCGGCCTTCGAGGCTGGAAAACAGCGCGGCATCTGTGCCTGTCATGAAGGCCTGACAGTTCATGTCTTCCAGAATGGAGAACAGCGCCGCGCGGCGACCGGCATCCAGATGCGCGGCGATCTCGTCAAGCAGCAGGATCGGCGTCATGCCGGAAATCTCGCCGGTCAGCCGCGCATGGGAAAGCACGATGCCGACCAGCAGCGCCTTCTGCTCGCCGGTCGAGCACAGTTCGGCGGGCATGGATTTCGGCCGGTGGCGCACGATGAGGTCGGAGCGGTGGGGACCGTCCAGCGTGCGCCCCGCCGCCCGGTCGCGTTCGCGCCCAGTGGCGAGAGTGCGACGAAAACCTTCCTCGACATCGACGGCCGGCATGGTTCCGACCTGCGCTTCCAGTTCGCCGGAAAGGGCGATGTCGGCCTGCGGAAAGGGACCGCCGCCGGGTAATTGCTCGATCTTGGCGGCCAGCAGTCGCACCAGTTCCGCACGCGCGGCGGCGATCGCCACGCCGGTCTCGGCAAGCTGCGTCTCGATGGCCTCGAACCAGGCGCCATCGCGGGAATTTTCGGCCAGCAGGCGGTTGCGCCCGCGCATCGCCTTCTCATAGGCCAGTGCGCGCTGGCCGTGGGCGGCGTCGATGGCCAGCACGAGGCGGTCGAGAAAGCGGCGTCGATCACCGGCAGGGCCGGTGAACAGCGTGTCCATGGAGGGCGTCAGCCACATCACCCGCAGCCATTGCAGCAATTCGTCGGCATTGCGCGCCGGCGCGCCGTTGATGCGCACGCGCCGTCCGCCTTCGCCGGCCTCTCCAGCCATGATGCCGGTGCCGATATCGACCTCGCCTTCCGGCCCGTCGAGCTTTGCGTGCAGGGCAAAGCCGCCGTCACCGCCTTCGCGCGCCACGTCTGCATAGGGCGCGCGCCTGAGGCCGCGACCCGGGGCGAGCAGGGAAACTGCTTCGAGAAGATTGGTCTTTCCCGCGCCATTGTCGCCGCTCAGCACAACGGGGCCGGGCTTCAGCTCAAGCGACAGCGCCGCATAGTTGCGGAAGTTGGTCAGGGTGAGCCTGCGGATGTGGGAACTGAGCGGCATGGCCATGGCGCGGGCCTCACGGAGAGGCCCGCAAACTGCCTTACACGCGCATCGGCATCAGCACATAGAGCGTGTTCTCGTCGCTGGTGTCGCGGATGAGCGTGGGCGATCCGGCATCGGCCAGCATGAATTCGGCGTCGCCGCTGGAGAGCTGGCCCGCAACGTCCAGCAGATAGCGGGCGTTGAAGCCGATCTCGATGGGATCGGACGAATAGTCGGCGGCCAGTTCCTCGACCGCGCTGCCGGAGTCAGGATTGTTGACCGCAAGCGTCAGCTGGCCTTCGCTGATCGAAAGCTTCACCGCGCGCCCGCGCTCGGACGAGATGGTGGAGACGCGGTCGACGGCCGCGGCAAAGCTCTGGCGGTCGATGACGAGGCGCTTGTCGTTGCCGGTGGGAATGACGCGCTGGTAATCGGGGAATGTGCCGTCGATGAGCTTCGAGGTCAGCACCACGGAGCCGATGGTGAAGCGGATCTTGGTGTCGGACAGTTCCGTGGTCACCGCCACGTCCGGATCGTCCACCAGCTTCTGCAGCTCTCCGACCGTCTTGCGCGGAATGATGATGCCCGGCATGCCTTCGGAGCCGGCAGGCGCGTCGATTTCGGCGCGGGCCAGACGATGGCCATCCGTCGCGACGGAACGCAGTCTGAGATTGCCGCCAGCCTCATGGGTGTGCAGGAAAATGCCGTTGAGATAGTAGCGTGTCTCTTCGGTGGAGATGGCGAACTGGGTCTTCTCGATCAGGCCCTTCAGCGCGGTGGAATCCAGCCGGAAGATATGCGGGAACGAGCCGGCCGACAGTTCGGGGAAATCCGATTGCGGCAGGCATTGCAGGCGAAACGATGAGCGCCCGGAGGTCACGGTCATGGCCGCGCCGTCCTCGTCGGTCTTGAGCATCACCTCGGCGCCATCGGAGAGCTTGCGCACGATGTCGTAAAGCAGATGCGCCGGCACCGTGGTGGCGCCGGGCTGCTCGACCCGCGCGGCAGTTGCCTCGGTGATCTCGAGGTCAAGGTCGGTAGCCTTCAGTTCGAGGCTGGAACCGTCCGTAGACAAGAGCACGTTGGAGAGGATCGGAATTGTGTTGCGCCGCTCGACCACGCGGTGAACGTGGTTCAGGGACTTGAGGAGGTTCGACCGTTCCAGAATTACACGCATGACGAAACAGGCTCACTTGAAGGAAAGGGCAGGTTCCCGGACCGGCAACCTGCCACAGTCTGAATTGCTCGGAGCATCGGGCCGAAAGCGGGATCGGTTTTCGCAATGCCCCCGACGCTCAATCAAGATATCCGGAGCGCCCCGCCCTCGGGAAGGACGCATGACACTCCGGAATGGGGATTAAGCTGACAGGAAAAGCGCCCTGAAAGCAAGACCAAACGGCTTTGTTGCGCGGGTTTTACAAGGTTTTAGAGCATTTTGCAGTCAGACGGAAAAGCCTGACGCCGCACAAGTGCGGCCAGGCAAAACAGGCTGGAGCAGCGAGGCTGCGTTCGTCAGAACGCCCGCTGCTCCGGAGCATGGCGGTACAATGAGCCGCCACGCCTTCATGCCGCGCGTCAGGCCTGATCGTTGATCAGACGACGCAGAAGCTCAAGTTCCTGCGCCAGCGTGTTGTCGTTGTCCGACAGGCCCTCGATCTTGCGCACCGCATGCAGCACCGTGGTGTGGTCGCGGCCGCCGAAACGCCTGCCGATTTCCGGCAGCGAACGCGGCGTCATCACCTTGGAAAGGTACATGGCGACCTGACGCGGCTTGACGATGGTGCGGGTGCGCCGGTTGGAGAGCAGTTCCGTCTTCGACACATTGTAGTGGCGGGCAACGATGCGCTGGATGTCCTCAATGCGAACCCGCTTCGGCTCGCCGGAGCGGTAGATGTGGCCCAGGATCTCGTCGATCCGGTCCACGGTGATCTGCGGCTCGAAGGTCTGGCGGAACAGAAGCTGGTTGAACGCGCCTTCAAGCTCGCGGCCGCTGCCGGTGACGGTGCGGGCCACATGCTCAAGAACGTCGTCGGCGACCTCGATGGAGGCATCTTCAGCCTTTGCCGCCGCCAGCCGCTGCTGGAGCATCGACAGGCGCATGGAGAGGTCAGGGGTCGACATTTCCAGCGCGACCCCGCCATTGAGGCGCGAGCGCACGCGCGGCTCCAGCGATTCCAGTTCCGCCGGCGGCCGGTCGGCTGCGACAACCACCTGCTTGGCGCTGTCCAGCAGCATGTTGATGAGGTGGCAGAACTCGTGCTGGATCGACTTGCCCTGCAGGAACTGCATGTCGTCGATGATGAGCAGGTCGATGTCGCGAAGCTGCTCCTTGAGGGTCAGCGCATTGTTGTCGCGGATGGCGGTGGCGAAGCGCCACATGAAATATTCAGCCGTGAGATAGACGACGCGCGAGCGCGGGTTCTGGCGCAGCGATTCCGCCGCTATCGCCTGCAGAAGGTGCGTCTTGCCGAGGCCGACGGTGGCGTGCAGGAACAGCGGGTTGAAGCGCACCGCGCTGGACTGCGATTCCGCCACGGCGCGCGCGGCAGCGAAGGCAACGCGGTTCGACGGGCCTTCCACGAAGGAAGAGAAGGTGTAGCGCGGGTCCAGCGGCGAGCCGAGGACGTTCTGGCGGAACTCGGTCTCGATCGGGCCCGGACGCTGCGCCGGCATGCGCTCGGTCTTGCCGTTGTTGGTGCCGTTATTGGCCATTGTGGAGGCCAGCGCCGTCTGCGCCTGACGCGAAACCGGACGTCGCTGCTGGGCCGGGGCCTCGGCATCAGCCGCGCGTGACTGCCTTGCGGCTGTGCGCACGATGATTTCGACCCTGAGGATCTCTGCATCCTCTTCTTTCCACAGTTCGACAATCTGGTCGAGATAGTGGCCATTGATCCAGGAGCGCAGGAAGGCGGTTGGCACGGAGATGCGCACAACGCCCTTGGAGGCTTCAGCCAGCTTCATGCGGCCGAACCAGCTCGAATAGACCTCTGCACCCAGACGCGCCTTGAGCTTTGCCTTCACACGCTCGAACTTGTGATCTGCCTCCCCAACAGTTGTCATGTCATGTCCTTTGGCAACGTCCCCCTCGTAGGGAGCACCGCCAAGTTCCCTGCCCATGCCGCTCTGCATTTCGTGATCCTTGTCCCGCACTTGCGCCAGGGGCATCATGCCCGTGGCGGCCTCGTTATGATTATGTCCGTCGCGGCCGCCGCTGGCCATCTCCGGATATGCTCGCCGCAGGCCGAACCGTCTCCGGTTCTTTCCACGACAGGGAAACCAAGCGCATGACAACGCAAGCCGTCCGGCTTGTGGCCGGCCAAACTTCAACGCGCCATACGAATGACTGGTCCCCTACCAGTATCGAAAGCGACAACCGACCTGTACGCGGGCGAGCGCCCACGGTGCCAATGCTGTCTTGTTATGATTAGGTCGAGGGCTAAATGCCCGTCCCTTTCGATGACCAGACACTAACGAAATCGCTGTGGAAAGGGCAAGGCCACATCTTACTGGTTTTGAGCGAATCTGGTTACCAAATTGCCCTTGACGGCAGCGGCTTCGCGCCTAGCAATCTTGAAAGCCATTGGGATTCAAACCCTTTTCGAGAAAGCCCGGAAACGATAGCTGGCGTGATTCTTTTTTTTAATATTTTGCTTGACACCCGGTTGTCCCCTTTCGGTCCCCGCCGATATGAACAAGCTGTGGATGACCTTCTTTAAGCTTATGAAAATAAAGGGATTTTTTTGCCATTCCTGGCGGCGCCCATGGCGCGCTGGTGCAGCAGGAAAGTCACATACCGGCAAAATTTCCGGTGACCGGAAACCTGCCCCGGCGGAAGCTTCCGGTGCGCCATTCCCGCTTTTATTCAGACGACGAAAAAAACCCGGCGCGAGCGCCGGGTTTCAGAGAATTTGACGGTTCCTTGTTAAGGAATCAGGCAGACAGGCCCTTAACGCGCTGAGCCAGTCGCGAAACCTTGCGGGAAGCCGTATTCTTGTGCAGCACGCCCTTGGAGGCGGCGCGCATCAGCTCGGGCTGTGCATTCTGGAAAGCGGTCTCGGCGGCTGCCTTGTCGCCAGCGGCCAGAGCTTCTTCGACCTTGCGCACGAAAGTGCGGACGCGTGAAACGCGGCTCTTGTTGATCGCGGTGCGGCGAGCAATCTTGCGCGTAGCCTTCTTGGCCGAGGGAGTGTTGGCCATGGTGCCTCTCTTCTGATCTCAATAGGTGGACGCTTGCGGCAACCCGCACGGCGCAAAATAAATGGGCAGCAACGAGGCCACCTCAGTTGGGGCGGCTTATAGTTCAGCTTTACAGGTCAGTCAATCTTGCTTCGCATCCAAACCGCGAATTCGACCTCCTGAGAGGCCTCATCTGTTGCGGAATTCGGGTTTGCGCTTCTCCACGAAGGCGCTCATGCCTTCCTTCTGGTCTTCCAGCGCGAACATGGACTGGAAAACCCGCCGTTCGAATCGCAGGCCCTCGGCCAGCGTCACTTCATAGGAGCGGTTGATCGCCTCCTTGTTCATGATCACGGACGGCAGCGAGAAATCGGCGATCTTCGCCGCCGCTTTAAGCGCTTCCCCGACCAGTTCGCCGACAGGCACGATGCGGGAGACGAGACCGGCGCGCTCGGCTTCCTCAGCATCCATCATGCGGCCGGTGAGGCACATGTCCATGGCCTTGGACTTGCCGACGAAACGGGTGAGGCGCTGGGAGCCGCCCATGCCGGGCATGACGCCCAGCGTGATTTCCGGCTGGCCGAATTTCGCATTGTCGCCGGCGATGATGAAGTCGCACATCATGGCAAGCTCGCAGCCGCCGCCAAGTGCATAGCCGGCAACCGCCGCGATGATCGGCTTGCGGGTGCGGGTGAAGTCCTCCCAGCCGGAAAACAGGTCTCCCAGATAGACGTCGACATAAGTCTTCGTCTGCATCTCCTTGATGTCGGCGCCTGCCGCGAAGGCCTTTTCCGAGCCGGTCAGCACGATCGCGCCGATATTGTCGTCGGCATCGAACGCCCTGGTTGCGACGAGCAGTTCACCCAGCACGGCCGAGTTCAGCGCATTGAGGGCCTGGGGCCTGTTCAGCGTGATCAGCCCGACCTTGCCGCGGGTTTCGACAATGATGTTTTCGTAAGCCATGCGTTTCCTCTCCTGAGCGCTGCAGAGACCTAGCCTATTTCTGACAGCTGCGGCAATAAAAGGTCGAGCGGCCGCTCTGCACGATCCGCTCCACCTTGCCCGGGCAGCCCGGCTTCCGGCAAGGTTCGCCCTCGCGATCATAAACGGCAAAGCTGTGCTGGAAATATCCGAGCGACCCATCGGTATGCATGTAGTCTTTCAGCGAGGAGCCGCCGGCGGCGATGGCGTCGGCAATCACCTCGCGGATCGATTCGGCGAGCCGCTGGCGCTGCTCCGCCGCCTTGCGGCCGGGAACGGCGATCGTGCCCGCCGCGCGCAACGGTGAAAGGCCCGCACGCCACAGAGCCTCGCAGACATAGATGTTGCCGAGCCCGGCGATCAGGCGCTGATCCAGAAGCGCAGCCTTCAGAGGTGCCTTGCGGTTTCGGAACAGGGCGGCGAGCAGATCCGCATCGAGCGTGTTGCCGGTCGGTTCCACGCCGAGGCCGGCCAGCATCGGATGCTCGTCCGGGATGGTCTCGGAAAACAGCATGAAACCGAAGCGGCGCGGGTCGTTGAACACGACGCGGTATTGCGCCGCTGCGGCCGACACCACATCGAACACGACATGGTCGTGGGCGGAATCCTTCGAGCGTTCATAGTGAAAGCTGCCGGGTGTTGCGCTGTCGCTGCCGTCCTCGATGCGGAAAGATCCGGTCATGCCCAGATGGCAGATGAGGGCCGGGCCGCCATCTGTGTGCATGGTCAGATATTTGGCGCGCCGGCCAAGCGCGGTGATGGTGCGCCCATCAAGGCGTTCAGCGAATTTTTCAGGAAAGGGGAAGCGCAGGTTGGGACGGCGGGTCTCGACCCTGACGATGCGGGCGCCTTCCAGAACCGGCTGGAGCCCGCGCCGGACGGTTTCCACCTCGGGCAGTTCAGGCATGGCCGCCGATATCTCCGTAAAAGGACGTTCCGTATTTTCCGGGTCCGATGCCCAGATGCTCGGCGACCGTTTCGCCGATATCGGAGAATGTCGTTCTCAGGCCCGCGCTCCCGCCTGTCAGCCCCGGCGCCAGGCCGATGAGCGGGATACGCTCGCGCGTATGGTCGGTGCCACGCCATGTGGGGTCATTGCCGTGGTCGGCCGTAAGCACGAACAGATCGCCCTGTTTCAGAAGCGCCAGTGCTTCCGGTAGGCGGCAGTCGAACGCTTCCAGGGCCGCCGCATAGCCGGCGGGGTCGCGGCGATGGCCGAACTCGCTGTCGAAATCGACGAAATTGGCAAACACGAAGTCGCCGTCAATCGCTTCCTTCATCGCCTCCAGCGCCTGATCGAACATGGCCATGTTGCCGGCGGCCTTGCGCAGAGTGGTCACGCCGCGATGGGCAAAGATGTCACCGATCTTGCCAACGGCCAGAACGCGCCCATGCGCTTCGGTGATCCGGTCGAGCAGGGTTGGTTCGGGAGGGGAGACGGCATAGTCGCGCCGGTTGGCGGTGCGTTTGAACGTGTCCGCGGTCTCGCCGAGGAAGGGGCGGGCGATGACCCGGCCGATCTTGAGCGGATCGCACAGCCGCCGCACGATCCTGCAGAATTCATAAAGCCGGTCGAGCCCGAAATGCTCTTCATGCGCTGCGATCTGCAGCACGGAATCGACGGATGTGTAGCAGATCGGCTTGCCGGTGGCGATGTGTTCTTCCCCGAATATCTCGATTGCCGCCATGCCGTCTGAATGGCAGTTGCCGAGGATGCCGGGCACGTTGCCTTCGCGGATCATGGCTTCGGTCAGGGCAGGGGGGAAGGCGGGCACCGTGTCGGGAAATCTCCCCCAGCCAAAGCGCATCGGCAGTGCGGCGATCTCCCAGTGCCCTGAGGGCGTGTCCTTACCGCTTGAAATCTCCTGCGCGGCTCCGTGAAAGGAGGAAGGCAGCAGCGGTGCGCTGGCAGGCCCGAAATCATATCCTGAAGCGATGTGGGCAGCCTGACCAAGACCCAGTGCCGTCATGTTGGGAAGAAGAAGCGGGCCGTTGCGCAGACCCGGCCGGTCCGCCTTGCCGGAGCGGCATGCATCGGCGATGTGGGCGAAAGTATTGGCCCCCTCGTCCCCGAACTCGGCCGCGTCTGCTGCGCCACCGATGCCGAAGGAATCGAGAACAAAAACGAAAGCGCGCGCCATTACGACCTTATGGTAAGGATCACATCCTCCGAGGCGGGGCGGTCCTGCGGACGCGGATCAGCTTGATCAGGAGATCCAGACATAAGCCCGGCATGGCACCTTGGCAATCTGCAAACGCCGGTCAGGCCTGCCGCTGGGTCAGCAGTTGGAACAGGCGATTTCCCGCCGGATTCGCGGTCTGCCGTAATAGACCTCGTTCATATTGATGTTGCTGAACGCGCCGGTGAGGCCCGTGGTTCTTTCAGCGCCTGAGGCCCAGGCGATGATCGGTCTGTAACCCAGGCTGATTTCCACCTTTATGAGGAACGTGTCGTCAGTCTTCATGTTCTCCGGCACGGTGACGATGGAGTTTTTGGCGATACCCGTGCTGTAGGTGTTGTTCGTCAGTTTTCCCGACCACTCGACCTTGGGTTCGAGGCTGCCACTTTTGTTCTTTGAAATCTTGATCCCGGTGACCGTGATCGTCGGGCTGGAGCGATTGTAGGGACGCATCGTCGTCTGGCCAACGCGCATGATGCCTGTCAGAGCCTCCTTCGTCAGAGTATCCTGTTGCCCGACGAGATCGGCGACCATGGAGCCCAGCCGGCTGAGTTGCTTGCTGGTATCGATGCCCTGCACCGCTTCCACGGTCATGAAATAAAGCGCCAGCATGATCGGTGCGATGAAAGCGAACTCGACCGCCGCAACGCCGCGCCGGTCGCGCCTGAAACCGGCGATTTTCTCTCTCAGATTTTTCAGCATGCTTAGTACCCCCGTACCAGCGATCATCTTCAGCCGTTTGTGTGCGGCGGCGCGTGTCAGTAAGGTTCGTTCTGCCAGGTCATGGTGGCAAAATGCACCGTCTTGTTGTCTGCCAGCGGTGCCATGTATTTGCTCATGTAGTCGGTGATGATCGGCCATTCGTAGAAGAGGCGCAGCATGTTACGCGACATGGTCGAACCCGGATCGATGACGAAGCCCTTGGTGTCCGTCTTGCCGTCGTCCGTCAGAACCAGCTGCTTGCCTTCGATGGCGTAGCCGAGTTTCGCGGCATCGGTGAAATTGTCGAAGTGACGAAGGTCTATCTTCAGTCCGGGGCAGTTCTCGGTGACGATGACCGACATCCGGCCGCAGACAAGTGTGAAGATCTTTTCCTGCAAGGCTGTTTTTTCTGCAGCCGTGACCGGTGCCTGCCACTGGCCGGTGCGGAACTGGCGCGCCACATCGTCGGCGGCGTTCGCAAGCATCTGTTTTCCCGCAAACGAGATGCAGCTTTCCAGAATGGCGAAGGTCAGCAGGGCGAACGGCAGGATGAGCATGCCGAATTCAATCGCCGTGCTGCCTTTTGCATCGCGCCTGAACCTGCCGAGAAGACTCGTCAGATTCCGCCTCGCCTTCGTGCGGGACCTGTTGGGAACGCTTTCCATGTCTCTACCGCCGACCCCCTTTGTCAGTGGATCGGATCATAGCGGGAAGCCGTTGAAGTCCCGTTTGGGGGATCGCTAAATTCCGACGGTGGCAATTAAGGGTGCGTCAACCTTGGATTGCCGCGGCCGGATGCGGTTGACCTGATGAGCCGGTTACTCGCGCCTCATGTCGCTGTCAGACAGTCTCTCGGCCTCGCTCTTGTGGGAGCTTTCGCAATATGGCGTGCAGGACATGGTCTGCACGTCTGAGCGCCTGTAGATGCGCACCGTCGATGCCGTCTGGCGCGCGACCGTCACCTGTTCATCCATGATCGGAGCCCCGTCGCTGTCCAGAATGACCAGATTGGTGACCCCAAATCCCTTGCCGGTCAGGATTACCGTCGTGGCATCCTGAACCGATGCATCCGCGATTTCGGAGTTGCCGATCACGATCGTATCGGCCGGGCGCGACAGCTTGACGATGCGGGCCTGGTTCATGACGACCTCGATGCCGGCTTCTGTTGCGGGCGCGGCCGTTTCCACTACCGGCTCGGCAACAGTCGTTTCTGCGGCCCAGACTGTGCAGTTTCCCGCCGCGAACAAAGCGCCCGCAAGCAACACCGGTCTCGACATGCCCATGCCCGTTCTCCCGCTCCGCCAGAGTGATCAACGGAATATGAACGGTTTTGGTGAAGCAACGGTTAAGCTTCGCATGCAGCCATTCAGGCACAGGCTCACCGATCTTTAACGCAAGGCATGTAAGGATGCGCCTGTCATTACATGTCGGGTGGGGCCTCCATGCTTGAAGCTTTGATTTTCGTCATTTTCCCGTTTTGCATGGTCTTCGCAGCGGTCTCGGATGCGCTTTCGATGACCATCGCCAATCGCGTGTCTCTGGTGCTGGTGGGCAGCTTCCTGGTGATCGCCCCGCTGACCGGCATGGAGTGGAGCACTGTGGGAATGCATCTGGCCGCGGGCGCGCTGGTTCTGAGCGCAACCTTCGTACTGTTTGCCATCGGCGGCATGGGTGGCGGCGACGCAAAGCTCATGGCGGCAACCGCCGTCTGGATGGGCTTCGACATGCTGCTGGCGGAATACCTTATCTATGCATCGTTTGTCGGCGGCATGCTGACGCTTGCCACACTCATGTATCGCAGGTCGTTTCTGGCGGATTTCACGCGCAACAACATGTTCCTGCGCCATTTCGGCGATACCAGCGTGGGTATCCCCTACGGTGTTGCGCTGGGTTTCGCGGGCCTTGTGATCTATCCCAAAACCGCGCTGGCCGCGTGGGCCATCGCCCGTCTGGCAGGCTGATCGCCTGAAACGCAGAATTTCCGGAACAAGCTTCCAATACGCCGCACCTGACCGTGCGGCGTATTTTTTTGGCGGAAAGCGACGATAACCTTGCGTTAAGCAATTTCGTAAGCGGCTCATTAACCATAATTTGAGGATTGGCGCTGCAATATCCGACCTGGGTTGATGCTTCTGGGGCTTAGGGGTTGGACGTATGGCTGCATCCCGTTTGATAATTTTGGGCGTTGCGGTCGCCGCTGCGGGCGGTGCGGGCTATGTCGCCAAGAACATGGCGGTTCCGCCGCCGCAGCCTGTCGTGGCTGAGCCGCAGCCGCGTGAGCCGGCCGTGAAGATGGTCGATGTAGCCGTTGTGTCGGGCGATGTGCCGATCGGCGCGCCGCTGGGCTCCAATGTGGCCTGGTCGGCATGGCCCGAAAATGCCGTCAACCAGCACTTTATCACGCGAGACAACGAACCCGACGCGGTCGAAAAGCTGAAAGGTTCCGTCACGCGCATGGCGATGTACAGTGGCGAGCCGGTGCGGCGTGCGAAACTGATCGACGAAGGACAGAGCTTCATGTCGTCGATCCTGCCGTCGGGCCACCGCGCGGTGGCCACTTCGATCGCAGCCGATACATCAGCCGGCGGCTTCATCCTTCCCAACGATTATGTGGACGTCATCATGACCCGCCGTGCCGACAATGCCGGCGGCGGCAGCGGCTTCACCACCGAAACGATCCTGAAGAACATCCGCGTCCTCGCCATTGATCAGACCATCCAGGAGGATGAGGAGGGCAAGAAGACGCGGGTTGGCCAGACCGCGACGCTGGAGCTGACGCCGCGACAGTCGGAAATCATCACCGTCGCCCAGCAGATGGCGGATCGCCTCACGCTGGCGCTGCGCTCGATCAAGGATACGCAGGAAACAGGCCTGAGCGAGGCAGACTATCTGGTCAGCGGCAACGGCCGCCGCGGCACCGTGCGTCTTATCCGGTCCGGCGAAGTTTCCGAAGTGGGGGCAAGGAAATGAGGTCATTCAGGAAACTTCCGGTCACAGTCGCCGCCGCTCTCGCTATTTTCGCGGTCACCGTTCCGTCCGGAACGACGACGGCCGATGCCGCGGGCCAGGTGAGCGCGACCTCAGCCAGTCAGCGCATCAAGCTTGGCCTCAACAAATCGGTGGTCATCGATCTGCCGCGTGACGCTTACGACATTCTGGTCGCCAATCCCGGCGTCGCCGACGCGGTGACGCGCACGTCGAGGCGGATTTATCTTTTCGGCAAGGCGGTTGGTGAAACCAACATCTTCGTGTTCGGACCCAACGGCGAGCAGATCGCCAGCTTCGACCTGACGATCGAGCGCGATGTCGCCGGCATCGAAGACTATCTCAAGCGCTTCATCCCGAATTCGAACATCAGGGTTGAACTGGTCAACGACAACGTGGTTCTGACCGGCACGGTCGACACACCTCTGGATGCCAAGCGCGCCGAGCAGCTTGCGAATGCATTCGTGACCGGCGGTGAGGCGACGACGGGCCAATATTCCCAGACGGCGGCCGGCGGGTCCTCGAATTCCGGCGTGGACATCAACAATCCCGACAGCCAGCGCCAGCGCAGCGCCATCATCAACATGCTTCAGATCATGGGCGAAGATCAGGTCACGCTGAAAGTGACGGTCGCCGAGGTCAGCCGCAACGTGATGAAGCAGCTCAATGTCGGCATTTTGGCCAGTGGAAATTCCAACGGCATTTCCTGGGGAGCGCTGAGTGAGAACGCAATGGGCCTTGGGGGCATCCCAAGTTCCAATATTACCGGCAGCTACAGTGCCGGAAGCACACTGATCGACGGTTATCTGAACGCAATGGAGCAGGCCGGCGTTATGAAAACGTTGGCCGAGCCGACACTCACCGCTATTTCAGGTGAACAGGCGACGTTCCGGGTTGGTGGTGAATTCAACATATTTGACGGTGTATCCAGCACCAGAAACGATGATAATCGCGATGGCGATGTTGTGCTTGATTACCGCAGGATCGAGTATGGGATCGGCCTCGAATTCCGACCTGTCGTTCTCTCAGCGGGCCGCATCAGCCTGAAGGTCAGGACTTCTGTTTCGGAACCGACCAACGAGTCACCCGGCATGAGCAGTGGCGGGCGAGGAATGACGGTCAACTCGGTATCCCTGCGTAAGCGCCTCGCCGACACAACAATCGAACTTCCCTCTGGTGGATCGATGATGATCGCGGGCCTCGTGCGCGATGACGTGCGTCAGGTTGCTACGGGTCTGCCCGGCATGTCGAAGATTCCGGTTCTGGGAACGCTGTTTCGCAGCCGGGACTTTGTGCGCAACGAAACCGAGCTGGTCATCATCGTCACGCCCTATCTGTCGAAGCCGGTGGCGCGCAATGAGCTGGCCAAGCCGGATGACAATTTCAATGCCGCAAGCGATGGCGCCGCCATGTTCCTTGGCCGCGTGAACCGTGTCTACGGCACCATGAAAACCGACAAGCCTGCCGGTCGCTATCACGGCATGGTCGGCTTCATCTATAAGTGAGCGGGGAAACGGGCATGTCGAGCGCAATGTTCAAAGCAAGGGCAAGTGTCGCAATCCTGACCGTGGCCGCCGCCGCGCTGCTGGCCGGATGCGCCAATCGCGACAGCGTTGTCGTCGGGTCCATTCCGGATGACTATCGCACCAATCATCCGATCGTCATTTCGGAGAAGGACAAGACACTGGATCTGCCGGTGTCTGCCTCGGCACAGGGCGTCTCCAAGATGCAGCGTCAGGCGCTGGCCGGGTTCCTTGACGGATATGATACTGGTGCTGCTCCTGTTCTTACGATTGCAGTCCCGGCCGGATCCGCAAACGAGCATGCCGCCGGCAAGGTAGCCCGCGAGTTTGCTCGCCTGGCCGCGGCAAACGGCGTCAGGCCCAATCGCATCGCGATGGCGCGCTATCAGGCTTCGCCCGATGAACTGACCGCGCCGGTGCGGCTGGTCTACAGCTCGATCAGGGCGCAGACCGACAAATGCGGGCGCTGGCCGAAGGATATTCTGGATACGTCCGACAACAGGCACTACGCGAATTTCGGCTGCTCGTACCAGAACAATCTGGCCGCACAGATCGCCAATCCGGCCGACCTGCTGGGTCCGCGCAGGCGGACCACAATAGATGCGGAAAACCGTAACGTGGTTATCGACGTTTACCGGGAAGCCGGAAACGGCACCACTGCTCGCGAAGTGAACTATTGATGAAGTCCGGCCTGTCCGGGGGGCAAGCAGCATGACAAATCTGGCTTATGAACATGCGATCGAGGCGGAAATTTCCGCCGAACAGGACCTGACCTCCATGCAGATGCTGCGGCCGATCCCGCGCATCTCCATCCAGGCGTTCTGCGAGAGCGAAGGGGTCTCGGTTCCCATCGAACGTGCCGGCGATGACCGCCGCATGTCGAAGGCGCATCTGAAGGTGCATATGGGCGGGATCGCCACGGCGATAGAGTTCTATCAGACCGCGCCGACGCCGAACCTGATCATTCTGGAGTCTCGCAGCGAGCCGAAGGAACTGCTGGAGCAGCTTGCGCAACTCGCCGAGCATTGCGACCCTTCCACCAAGGTCGTTGTCGTCGGGCACTACAATGATGTCGGACTGTATCGCGAGCTGATCCGCAACGGCATTTCCGAATATGTGGTTGCGCCGGTATCGATGGCCGACATCGTCAGCGTCATTGCCACGATTTTCGTGGATCCGGAAGCGGCCCCGATCGGCCGTTCCATCGCTTTCGTCGGAGCCAAGGGCGGCACCGGCTCGTCCACCATTGCGCACAATGTGGGCTGGGCGATTTCCTCGCTGTTCAGGTCCGAGGTTGTCGTCGCCGACATGGATCTCGCTTTCGGCACGGCCAACATCAATTTCGATCAGGATCCGGCTCAGGGGATTGCCGAGGCTGTGTTCTCGCCCGAGCGCGTCGACGAGGTCTATCTCGACCGCCTGCTGGCCCAGTGCGCGGAAAACCTGTCGCTGCTGGCTGCGCCTTCGACGCTCGACCGGGTCTATGATTTCGACGCCGACGCCTTCGCCCAGATCATCGATACGGCGCAGCGCACCGCGCCCGTCATCGTCCTCGACGTTCCCCATATCTGGAGCGGCTGGAGCAAGAGCACGCTCATGCACGCCGACGAGGTGGTGATCACCGCGACGCCGGAACTCGCCAACCTGCGCAACACCAAGAACCTTATGGACATGCTGAAGCGTCTGCGGCCCAACGATCCGCCGCCAAAGCTGATCCTCAACCAGACGGGCGTGCCGAAGCGCCCCGAGATTTCGGTTCAGGATTTCGCCGAGCCTCTGGAAACGGAGCCGATGGCAGTGATCCCCTTCGATCCGCAGCTTTTCGGCAATGCCGCCAATAACGGGCGCATGCTGGGCGAAATGGATGCCAAAAGCCCGGTTGTGGCCACCATCAACGACATCGCCCATGTGCTGACGGGGCGCGCCGAAATCAAGGCTCGCAAGAAGGCCGGACTGGGCTCGATCCTTGAAAAGCTGAAGCGCGCAAAGTGAGCATAGCCGGGGCAGGGGACAGGTAGTCGATCATGTTCGGAAAAAGAGGCAGTGACGACAGGGACAAGCCGTTGTTCTCGCGGCCAGCGCCTGCGCCGGCAGCTCCTGCTGCAGGCGCAGCGGACGCTTCGGCATCGCGCATTGCCGAGCCGGCTGCGCCAGTGCCACCGCCTGCGCGCCGTGTTGTCGAGGCTCCCCCGCTGGCGGCCCAGCCAAAGCGCGTGCAGCGCGAGCGCAGCGAAAGCTATTACGACACCAAGAGCCAGGTCTTCGCCGCGCTGATCGACACCATCGACCTGTCGCAGCTCGCCAAGCTTGATCCCGAGGCGGCGCGCGAGGAAATCCGCGATATCGTCAACGACATCATCGCGATCAAGAATTTCGCCATGTCGATTGCCGAGCAGGAGGAACTGCTCGAAGACATCTGCAATGACGTTCTCGGCTATGGTCCGCTGGAGCCGCTTCTGGCCCGCGACGACATCGCCGATATCATGGTGAACGGCTCGCGCAACGTCTATATCGAGGTGAACGGCAAGGTCGAGCAGACCGGCATTCGCTTCCGCGACAACCAGCAATTGCTCAACATCTGTCAGCGCATCGTCAGCCAGGTCGGCCGCCGCGTCGATGAATCCTCACCCATCTGCGACGCCAGACTGCCCGATGGTTCTCGTGTCAACGTGATCGCGCCGCCGCTGGCCATCGACGGAACCGCGCTCACCATCCGCAAGTTCAAGAAGGACAAGCTGACGCTCGACCAGCTCGTGCGTTTTGGCGCGATCTCGCCGGAAGGCGCGGAAATCCTCAAGATCATCGGGCGCGTACGCTGCAATGTGGTGATCTCGGGCGGCACGGGTTCGGGCAAGACCACCCTGCTCAACTGTCTGACCAACTATGTCGACCGTGACGAGCGCATCATAACCTGCGAGGACTCGGCAGAGCTTCAGCTTCAGCAGCCGCATGTAGTGCGCCTCGAAACCCGCCCGCCTAACCTTGAAGGCGAGGGCGAGGTGACGATGCGCGATCTGGTGAAGAACTGCCTGCGCATGCGCCCGGAGCGGATCATCGTTGGCGAGGTGCGCGGGCCGGAAGTGTTCGACCTGCTGCAGGCCATGAACACAGGCCACGACGGCTCGATGGGAACAATCCACGCCAACAGCCCGCGTGAATGCCTCAGCCGTATGGAATCCATGATCGCCATGGGCGGCTATTCGCTGCCGCAGCGCACGGTGCGCGAGATCATCGTCGGCTCGGTCGACGTGATCGTTCAGGCTGCCCGCCTGCGCGATGGCTCACGCCGCATTACCCACGTCACCGAAGTGATCGGCATGGAAGGCGACGTCGTCATTACCCAGGATCTGGTTCTCTACAACATCAAGGGCGAGGACGCGAACGGCAAGCTGATCGGCGAGCATGTCTCGACGGGTATCGGCCGGCCGCACTTCTGGGACCGCGCCCGCTATTATGGCGAGGATCAGAGGCTGGCTGTCGCGTTGGAAGCCATGGAAAAGCGGGCTGATTGAGCACCATGAGCGTGGAGGGCAGCCGCAATGTTCGGAATTGACAGCACCGTCCTGATGTTTGTTGTGCTGGCTGGCATGAGCGCCGGCGCGGTGGCCTACGCCTTTCTGTTCAACCGCATCAGCGAAGAAAAGAACGTCGGTAAGCGTTTGCAGACGATCAAGGCCGCCGACTCTGACAGAGCCTCGGTCAAGGCCTCGCGCGATCGTGTCGCTGAGGCAGCAAAGCGCCGCAAGTCGGTTCAGGAATCCCTGAAGGAACTGGACGAGAAGCAGAAGCTTCAGGACCGTAATGTCAGTAAAGCGCCTCTCAAGCTTCAGATCCGGCAGGCCGGTCTCGATCTGAGCCTCGGGCGTTTCTATCTCTACTCGGCGATATGCGGACTTGCCCTGACGCTGGTTGCCTTTGTGGCTGGTCTGCCGCCTGTCATTCTGCCCGGCGTTCTTGTGGCTGGCGGCCTTGGCCTGCCGCGCTGGATCGTATCCTTCCTGCGTGCGCGGCGCGTAAAGGCCTTCCTCAACGAATTTCCAAACGCGCTGGACATCATCGTGCGCGCGGTGAAATCGGGCCTGCCTCTGAACGACGGGGTGCGCCTGATTGCTTCAGAAGCACCGGAACCGGTACGCGGCGAATTCCGTCGTATCGTCGATGCCCAGCAGATGGGCCTGTCCATTCCCGATGCCGCCATGCGGATGCCTGAAACCATGCCGTGTTCGGAAGCGGGATTCTTCGGAATCGTCATCCAGATTCAGGCGCAGGCCGGTGGCAATCTGTCGGAGGCTCTTGGCAATCTTTCGCGTGTGTTGCGTGATCGCAAGAAGATGAAAGCCAAGGTCGCAGCCTTGTCGATGGAGGCAAAGGCATCGGCCGTCATCATCGGTTCGCTGCCCATCATCGTGGCGTTTCTCGTCTATCTCACGAGCCCGGAATACATCACGCCCTTGTTCACCACCTCCGGCGGAAACATGATCCTCGGCGTTTCGGCTTTGTGGATGTCGATCGGCATTTTCGTGATGCGCAAGATGATGAACTTCGACGTCTAGGATTTAAGCGGACGCGCTTATTGGATGCATTGAACGGGAGTTTGCCGTGACAGATCTGACCATCAAGACCCTGACCGATCCGGTGTTCCTGACGGCAATTCTGGTCGGCATCGCTGTTTTCGCAACCATGATGACGCTGCTCCCGGCATTCGGCGGCGATCCGCTCAAGACCCGGATGAAAGCGGTTGCGCTGGAGCGGGACGAACTGCGCGCGAAGCAGCGCGCGCGTCTGGCGGCGGAGGCCGAGCGCCGCAGCCGTGGCCTGCGCGAGCAGCAGTCCACCGGCATGCGCAACATCGTCGACAAGCTCGATCTGCGTCGCCTTCTGGCCGACGAGAACACGGTGCGTCATCTCAAGACGGCCGGTTTCCGAGGCCAGAATCCGATGACGAAATTCCTGTTCTTCCGCCTCGTCCTGCCCTTTGCCGGTCTGTCTTTTGCGGTGTTCTACATCTTCGGTCTCGGCGTCATGGCGGAAAAGCCGACGATGATCCGTGTTTTCGCCTGCATCGGCGCTGCCTATGCGGGGTTCTACGCACCTGTCGTCTACGTCACCAACCGCGCCACCAAGCGTAAAGAATCGATCAAGCGCGCCTGGCCAGATGCGCTGGATCTGATGCTGATCTGCGTCGAGTCGGGCATGTCGGTCGAATCGGCGATGCGCAAGGTGGCCGACGAGATTGGCTCCCAGTCGGTGGAGCTTGCCGAAGAGTTCATCCTGACCACCGCCGAGCTTTCCTATCTGCAGGAGCGCCGGCAGGCTTACGAAAATCTGGCCGAGCGCACGGGGCTGGAGCCGGTGAAGTCGGTTACGCAGGCGCTTATTCAGGCAGAGCGATACGGCACGCCGGTCGCTCATGCCTTGCGCGTGCTTTCGGCGGAAAGCCGCGAAGCGCGCATGACCGAGGCGGAAAAGAAGGCTGCCGCGCTGCCGCCTAAACTTACCGTGCCGATGATCCTGTTTTTCCTGCCCGTGCTGTTTGCGGTCATCATCGGCCCGGCAATCATGCAACTGCGCGAAAATGGCGGTTTCTTCGGCGATCAGCCAAAGGCCACCTCAAGTTCCAGCGTCGAGTAGCGGCGGCCGAAGAGGGCACAGTCCTGCCCCTCATGTTTGTGACCGGCTATCCGCAAGGCAACCCCGGTGCTGTTGCACTTCCGTCCGATCAAGCAGCGTCGCTCTGTGCGAGTGCCGGGCTGAAGACTTCGCACCCGTTGCGGCCACGCTTTTTGACTGCGTAGAGTGCCTGATCCGCCTGTTCCATCAGTGATTCTGGCTGAGTGGGGGAGGCTTTCGACCACACCGCCGCGCCCAGACTGACGCTGAGCGGAAAGCTGCGGCCCTGCCAGCGCCATGGCTGCGAGCGTACGGCTTCGACAAGCGCAGATGCGCAGGATTTCGCCTGCGCCGCCGTGGTTTCCGGCAGAACCGCGCAAAATTCATCCCCGCCATAGCGGGCCGGGAAGTCCGTCGGCCTCAGATGCGATGACAGGATATGCGCCAGATGACGCAAGGCATCGTCGCCCGCCGCATGGCCGTGCTCGTCGTTGATTTCCTTGAACAGGTCGAGATCGATGATGAAAACCGCGAAGGGGCGTCCGGTGCGGCCCGATCTCATGACTTCGGCGGCGAGGCGTTCCAGAAACAGGCGTCGGTTCGGCAGCCCGGTCAACGCGTCCTTCGAGGCGAGGGCGGCGACCTCGTCGCGGAGCCGGTCCATGGCCATGACGACAAAGCCGAAGTTCCACACCACGCCGCTGAAGATCACGCACAGAAGCGCGTAGGACTCGACGACATTGTAGAAGCTGCGGTCCGTGTAGCCGCCCATGAGCGCAAAATTCAGGGCTGTTTCCACCGCATGACCAGCCACGCCGATCAGCATGGCGGCAGCGGCGATCCAGTCGCCAAGCTTTCGCTCCGGACGGCGCAGCAGGAAAATCGCGGCAAGCAGCATCGGGACGGATTGAGCCGTTGCATAAACGACGTTGCGCCAGTTCCAGCTTTCGAAGGCAGCCACCATGCACAGCATGCTGACGATGGTGATGGCGACACTGGACTTCCAGCCTCCGCCAGCGCCGTAAAAATGGCGCACGCCGACCCAGAAAAGACAGAAGCCGAAGATGACGAAGCCGTTTCCGACGATAGCCGGGACCAGTGCGCCCTCATTGCCTTGCAGCGACAGGACAGCGCCGCCGATTACCGACAGCAGGCAGCCTGCCAGCCAGATGCGGGCGGTGATGAAAGAGCGGTACACATAGGAAACCGCTGCCCAGATCACGCTGACGGTCAGCGAGTTGAGCAGGATGACGATGTAGAGCGTCAGAAAGTCGAGCGCCACGATACAGGGTCCGGCTTGTGAAATCACCCAGTTGGGCAGGGTTCACGGCTGTTCTTCATGAAAGGTCGGCAATGATGCCGGGCCTTCATGAAGAGAGCAACGCGCCTGAAGTGCCTGCCGGGGACGAGCTTATCACCTTACCTTGACGTAAACGCAATATGGCTTGCCGGATGGGGTGTCGCCGGACCGGAAAATGTCAGTTTGTCGCGGATTTCTTGCCGTCCTGCGCCTTCAGCTGGCTCCAGGAATTCTGCTGCGCCAGCATGGAGCGCAGATAGGCCACGTTGGATCGTGCCTGATCGGGCGACAGTTCCTGCGAGGCGATGCGTTCGGCCTCGTCGAAGCGCCCCTGCAGGCCCACGACCAGCGCAAGGTTCTGGCGCACGCGGCTGTCGGCGCCCGGCTGTCGTGCCGCCGAGGCGAGGAAGCTTTCCGCAGTTCGCAGATCGCCTTCCAGAACATAGGACATGCCGAGATTGGACAGCACCGAGGGTTCTTCCGGCTTGAGATCGAGCGCCTTGCGATAGAGCTGGCGGGCATTGTCCTTCTGGCCGATCTGGTCGAGTATAGCTCCCTCGGCAGACATCAGGCGCCAGTCCGGATATTCCGGGGTCTGGGCCCGGCGAACGGCGTCAAGCGCCGGCTCAAACTGGCCATTGGCCGCGAGCGCCTTGCCATAGGCGGCAAGAACCTGCCTGTCTTTCGGATGGGCGATGGCCAGCTTGCGCATGACGGCCAGCGATTGCTGGGCATTTCCGTCCATCTGCAGGACCGTGGCGAACTGTATGGCAGTTGCCTTGTCGTTCGGGTTTGCAGCATAGGCCTTGCCGAGGCTCGCGGATGCGTTGCGCAACTGACCGGAGGACATCGTCTCCATCGATTTGCCGCCACTGGCGCGACCGATAGAGCCGGTCTTCATCTTGTCGGTGCCACAGCCCGAGACACTTGCCATCAGGACAATTGCGAGAGCAGCCGTTACCAGACGGCGTCCGTTCGCGGCGTGATTGCGCCAAATCTGCATGAGAGCCCGCCTCCATCTGCTGGCGCGGCCGTTTCAGGGCGGCCGATCCTCATGCAAATCAATAGTCCGTTAACCCTAATGGTTGGTTAATTGGGGCGCCGGAAGCGTTAACAGGCGTGGTATTACTCGTGGGCAAGGACCTGCGCCGGCGAAGTCGCCGGGCAGGCCCCGAAAAGATTACTTCAGATCTTCGAGAATGCCGTCATAGAGTTTGCATGCGCCATCGAGGTCGGTGGTGGCCTGAGATTGCGCAGTCGCAAGCTTCTGCCCGATCTCCATTGCCTTCTCCGGGTTCGTGGCGGCCAGTTCCTGCATCTTGGTCGAAACCTCCATCGCCTTCGACTGTACTTCTTCGGCCGTGCAGGCGAAGGCCGGCGTGGCAGCCATCATGATGGACAGGGCAAGAATATAGGTTTTCATGTTTTTCCTCGTATTTAACCAGCCTTGTGAAAGGCCTGCCGTGTCTAGCAGCCGCCGGTGGGCCGGAGAATGGCACGGGGCTCGCCCGAGGATCACTTCATATTTTACCGCGAAACGGCCGCACCGGAGCGATGCCGTTTCGCGGTGGTTTCCGGGTGCTTCAGTTCACGCCGGCCGCTTCCTTCGCCTCTTCCAGATTTGCCAGATAGGGGCGGGCCGAGGCCCATGAGCTGAGGTCGGCACCACTTGGATTCTGGAACACCGCCAGTGCGAATTCGGGCAGGATGGCGAACAGGTGGTCGAATATATCCGCCTGAATCCCCTCGTATGAAGTCCAGACGGTGGTGTTGGTGAAGCAGTAGATCTCGATCGGCAGACCTTCCGGCCCGGGCTGGAGCTGCCGGACCATGATGGTCATGCCCTTGTGCACGCCCGGATGGTTGCGCAGATAGGTGTCCACATAGGCGCGGAACGTGCCGATATTGGTGATCCGGCGCGTGTTCGCTGCCACTCTCGCCTTCTCGCCAAGCTTGCCGTTCCACTCGGAAATCTCGTTTTTCTTATGCCTGAGATAGGTTTCCAGCAGACCGAAGGACTCGAGTTTTGCGAGCTCTTCCGTCGAGAGGAACCTGATGCTCGTCTGGTCGAGATAGATGGATCGCTTGATGCGCCGTCCGCCCGATTCCTGCATGCCGCGCCAGTTCTTGAACGAATCGGTGACCAGCTTGCGGATCGGAATGGTGGTGATGGTCTTGTCGAAATTGCGCACCTGCACGGTGTGCAGCGCGATCTCGATGACGTCGCCATCGGCGTTGAGGCTGGGCATCTCGATCCAGTCGCCCACCCGCACCATGCCGGTGGATGAAATCTGGATGCCGGCGACCAGCGAAAGCAGGGTATCCTGAAACACCAGAATGAGAACCGCGGCCATCGCACCGAGACCCGAGAGCAGGATCAGCGGGGAACGGTCGATGAGGGTTGCGATCATCAGCAGTGCGGCGACCACATAGACGGCGATCTTGACCACCTGAATGTAGCCCTTGATGGGCTTCATCCGGGCTTCCGGCCGGCGGTGATAAAGCGTGTCGACGATGTTGAAAGCGGCGCTGATCGCCATTGCCACCATGAGAATCATGAAGGCATTGGCTACATTCGTCACCACCGTGACCACGACGGCCGGAAGGCCGGGCACCGCCACGATGCCTGCGGCGATCACCAGCGCCGGCGTGACATTGGCCAGCCGTTCTATCACGCCATGGCGACGCAATTCCTCGTCGCGCCCGAATGCCGTTCTGGCAACGATGCGGTTGAGGATCTGGAGAAGAACCGACTTCACGATGAAGTTGGCGAACAGGGCCGCCAGTATCAGCGCGATGAGCGCGGTAAGGGTCTGAAGCCAGGGATAGGACTGGAAAAATTCTTGAATGGAGACCGTCACTGTCTCGCCTGCCTCATCTGTATGATCAATGTTCGGGAATTGGAATCGGCTGAGCCCACCATAGCCGCAAGAAGGGCCTTATTCGAACCTTCCGGTTAAAATAGGGCTCTCAGCCTGCGCAGACAGGGGCAAAGCCGCTTTTTGAACCCTGTTTATCGCCTGCTCGCGACCTGATAAGCCGTGATCGTCCTAGTGATCCAACTGAAAATGCCGGCGGGCCTGACGCGCCGGCTGGAGATGCATGATGTCTGTTGAATTCGCCGCAATCGGTCCGGACCGGGCCCTTCCTGTTTATCTCGTCGGCAAGGACAGGCTGGCGGATGCCGGGCTTTCCGAGCAGGCGCTGGCATGGGCGCAGGCAAACGGCTTCGACGGTCAGGCCGGCAGGACGCTGGTGCTGCCGGGCGAGAGCGGGAACATTGGCGGCGCCGTGTTCGGCCTTGGCGATGGGGCAAGCAGTGCGCTGGCACTCGGTGCTCTGGCGCGGGCCCTGCCGGATGGCGACTGGCAGTTGCAGGGCGCGCTTGATAAGCCGGAAATCGCCGCACTCGCCGTGGCGCTCGGCGGCTATGTCTTCACCCGCTATGGCAAGAAACCCGGTCGCCGGTTGCGGCTCTCCGTTCCCGAAGGGGTGGATGCAGGACGGCTCGGGCGCCTGACGGAAAGCGTCTTCCTCACGCGCGACCTGATCAACACGCCGACCAATGACATGGGCCCGGACGCGCTGGAAAAGGCGGCGCGGGACCTGGCGGCAAGGCATGGCGCAGAGGTCTCGGTGACGGCCGGCGACGATCTTCTTGCCGCCAGCTTCCCGATGATCCACGCGGTCGGCCGCGCGTCCGACAAGGCGCCGCGCCTGATCGACCTGCGCTGGGGGCGGGAGGACGCGCCGAAGGTGACGCTGGTCGGCAAGGGCGTGTGCTTCGACACCGGCGGGCTCGACATCAAGCCGGCCTCCGGCATGCTGTTGATGAAGAAGGACATGGGCGGGGCCGCCAATGTGCTGGGGCTCGCATCCATGATCATGGCGGGCGGGCTGAAGGTGCGGCTGCGCGTTCTCATTCCCGCAGTGGAAAACGCCATTTCCGGCAATGCCTTCCGCCCCGGAGACGTGCTGCAAAGCCGCAAGGGACTGACCGTCGAGATCGGCAACACCGATGCGGAAGGGCGTCTGGTGCTGGGCGATGCGCTGGCGCTGGCCGATGAGGAAAAGCCGGAGCTTCTGATCGACATGGCGACGCTGACAGGTGCGGCGCGCGTGGCGCTCGGCCCCGATCTGCCGCCTTTCTATACAGACGACGAGGCGCTGGCCGGCGAGATCGCCGCCGCATCCGCCGATGTCGAGGACCCGCTGTGGCGCATGCCGCTGTGGCGGCCATATGACGCCAAACTGGCGTCGAAAGTGGCCGACCTGAACAATGTCACCACGGACGGCTTTTCCGGGTCGATCACCGCCGCCCTGTTCCTCAGGCGCTTTGTGGAGAACACCGCCGCCTGGGCGCATTTCGACATCTACGGCTGGACCCCGGCAGAGCGGCCGCATGCCCCGGTGGGCGGCGAGGCGCAGGGCATCCGCGCGCTGGAACAGGTGATCTCGAAACGCTTCGGAAACTGAAACGGAACCGAAACGATTTTGGGCTAAACCGGGCGCATGGTTGTTTCCATGCGTCCGATACAGGCCTTGCGGCTGTGGCAGCAGGTGTGCCTGCACGAAGTGCGCGACGATGCGCATGATCTGACCATGCGCCAGATGGCGATCCTGTTCACCATCTATCTCGACCCGCCGCCGCATACGGTGCGGGGGCTAGCCGCGAAGCTCGGCGTTACCAAGCCGGTCATCACCCGCGCGCTCGACACGATGGGCGCGATGAAGCTGGTGTCGCGCCATAGAGACGAGAACGATCGCCGCAACGTTCTCATCCGCCGCACCGTCGAAGGGGCACTCTATGTCGAGCGCTTCGGCGATGATATTGTCGCCAAAGCCCTCGACCTTCCGACCTGAAAGATGCCGCCGTGACCCTATCCGACCGCCGCCTGCATGCTTATCGTCCCGACCTTGCCGATGCCCGGCTGGAGGGACAGGTTGAAGCGCAGCGCTTCGTTCCGGGCCAGCCGGCGCGTATATCGGTGGCTGTCGCGGACGTGCTGACAGCACCGCGCGCCGATGCCGGCGTCAACACGCAGTTTCTGTTCGGCGACGATGTGCTGGTCTATGACGTCGCCGATGGCTGGGCATGGGTGCAGGCCGAGCGCGACGGCTATGTCGGCTATGTGCGCGAGGCTGAAACCGGTGCGCGGGGCCCGGCTCCGACGCATCTGGTCTCCGTGCCGCGCACCTTCGTCTATCCGGGTCCCGACCTGCGCTTTCCGCGTGCCGGCGTTCTGTCGCTGGGCTCCGCTGTCGCGGTGGTGGGCGCGGCCGAAACGCGCGGCACAGCCTATGCCCTTCTGGACGATGGCAGGGCGGTGATCGCCGGCCATCTGGTGCCTGCTGAACAGCATACGCCGGATTATGTGGCGGTGGCGGAAACCCTCCTCGGCACGCCCTATCTGTGGGGGGGCGCCTCCGGGTTCGGCATCGATTGCTCGGGGCTGGTCCAGCTCGCCATGCGCATGGCCGGTCGCGATGTGCTGCGCGATTCCGACATGCAGGCAGCCGGCCTTGGCGAGCCGCTTGAGCCGGGCGCGGATCACGCCGGTCTGAGACGCGGTGACCTCGTGTTCTGGAAAGGGCATGTCGCGATCATGACGGATAGCAAAAACATGATCCATGCCAACGGCCACACCATGACCGTGGCCCGTGAGGGCCTGAGCGATGCGATCGACCGCATCGGCTATCTCTACGGAACTCCGACCGGCTTCCGCCGCCCCTGATTCGCTGGCTCCTGATCTGCGGGCTCAGCTCTTGGTACGGCGCAAATGCTCGTCCAGCCGGGGCATGATCTCCACGAAATTGCAGGGCATGTGCCGGTAATCGAACTGGGCTTTGAGGATGCCGTCCCAGGCATCCCGGCAGGCGCCGGGGGAGCCCGGCAGCACGAAGACGAAGGTGGCGTTGACCACCCCGCCGGTGGCGCGGCTCTGGATGGTCGACGTGCCGATCTTGTTGTAGGAAATGCGGTGGAACACTTCCGAGAAGCCGTCCATGCGTTTCTCGAAGATCGGCTCCAGCGCCTCGGGCGTCACGTCGCGGCCGGTGAAGCCGGTGCCGCCGGTGGTGATGATGGCATCGATGCCGTCATCCTGCGACCAGCCAAGCACCTTGTCGCGGATCGCCTGCCTGTCGTCGGTCACGATGTCACGTGCGGCCAGAACATGGCCGGCTTCCGCTATGCGGTCGGCCAGCGTCTGGCCGGAGCGATCTTCCGCGAGGCTGCGCGTGTCCGACACGGTCAGCACCGCGAAACGCACGGGGATGAAGGGGCGCTGATCGGACATGATGCTAACCTGTTGTTGACGTGGCGGCGACGAACCAGTCGCGCCGTCCGCGGCTGATGGCTTTCGCCGCAAGTTCAGCCGCCTGCCTGCTCTCGTAGATGCCGAAACAGGTCGCGCCAGAGCCTGACATGCGGGCAAAGGCGGCCCCGCTGGCCCGGAGTGCGGCGAGGCTTTCGGCAATGGCCGGGGCGATGGAGAGGGCGGCCACTTCGAGATCGTTGCGGCTGGCGGCAAGCCACCCCAGCAATCCATCAAGACTGGCATTCATCGGTAAAGGGGGCAGGGGCGCGTTTTCGCGGCTGGCGAGGGCGGAAAACACCTGCGGCGTCGACACCTCCACACCCGGATTGACCAGCAACATCGCCAGTTGGGGCAGGCCGCTCACCGGCTCGATGCGCTCGCCCGCACCACGCGCCAGCAAGGGCCGGGCGGCAAGGCACATCGGCACATCCGCGCCCAGCCGTGGCGCGAGTGCTGCCAGCGGCGAGGCGTCGTCGAGGTTCCAGTGGCGGGCAAGCGCCCTGAGAGCGGCAGCCGCATCGCTCGACCCGCCGCCGATCCCGGAAGCGATGGGCAGGTTCTTTTCAAGCCGTATGGAAACGGGCGGCAAACGCACACCGGGAAACGCCATTCTGAGTGCCTCGAGGGCGCGGATCACCAGATTGCCGTCGTCCGCGGGCAGGCAGGCAGCGTAGGGGCCGTGCATGGAAAATTCGTCCCGCTCCCCGTGCCCGACGCTCAGCCGGTCGCCATACTCGGTGAAGACGGCAAGGGTTTCCAGCTCATGATAGCCGTCCGGCCGGCGGCCGACGACATGCAGGGCAAGGTTGATCTTGGCCGGGGCGGCCTCGGCAAGCACGGAAATCGCGTTCACGGACGGCAATCAGTCCTTGGCGACGCGGTATTCGCCCGTCTTCGGGTCCTTGACCAGCGTGCCGTTCGCGCCCGTCTTCTGCTGCTGCTCGGCGCGGCGGATTTTTGCCGTCACCCGCTCGGCTTCCCTGACGAAGGTGCGGTAGCCGATATAGGCGACGATGCCCACGGCGACGAAGAAGATGATCTGCGGCATCTCAGCTCTCCTGCGGCACGATGCCGAAAGGCATCCGGCCGATCATGCATGATGGTAGCGCGTGCGCGCGGTTTTTCAAAGGCCGAAGCGCGACCACAAGGCGCGCTCCTCTGCCGCATCGATCAGGCCGGTGGTTGCGGCTGCCGCCATGTCGGGGATGTTTCGGCCGCGCGTTCCGAACGATCCGACCCGCGACAAGAGCCCGCGCGGCGCGCTGATCAGCTTCAGCCGGGTTTTGCTGCCATAGCGCTGTTTCAGAACCTCGCGCATGTCGCCCAGCGAATCCACAAGGCCGAGTTCGAGGCCCTTCTTGCCGGTCCAGAACAGGCCGGTGAACAGGTCGGGATCGTCGCTGAGCTTTGCGCCGCGCCTTTGCCGGACCATGTCGATGAAGGTCTCGTGAATTTCGAGCTGCAGCGATTTCAGCCGTTCCACATCCGCTTTTTTCTCGGGCTGGAACGGATCGAGCACGGCCTTGTTCTTGCCGGCGGTGTGGACGCGGCGCTCGACGCCGATCTTCTTCAACAATTCGGGAAAGCCGAAAGAGGAGGAGACCACGCCGATTGAGCCGACGATCGAGGACGGGTCGGCGATGATCTCGTCGCCGGCCAGCGCGATCATATAGCCGCCGGAGGCCGCCACATCTTCCACGAAGACCAGAACCTTGCGGTTCTTCTCGCGCGCAAGGTCGCGGATGCGCTTGAAGATGAGCCGCGACTGCACCGGCGAGCCGCCCGGCGAATTGATGGAAATCGCGACGGCCGGCGCATCGAAGGCGAATGCCTTTTCGATCAGGCCCGCCGTGGTGGCCAGCGACAGGGCAGGGCGGAACTGGGAACCGCCCGCCATGATCGTTCCGTGCAGGCGGATGACGGGAATGGTGGTGACGTTGGAGCGCCAGGATTTCGGCAGGAGGCGGTTGAGAAGTCTCTTCAAGGCAATGTCTCCGGGATCTGCGCAGCATGTAGGCATTCGCTGCGCCGCAGCAAAGCCGTCAATCGCCGAAAAGTGATTCCACGCCGTTTATTATCTGGTCGCTTTGATGAAGGGGGCGGCCGCTGCCAGCCTCATGCAGCACGAGGGGCGGGCACAGCATGAGCTTGCCGCGCGCGCCATATGTCGCGCGAACGACGATGCGTATCGCGGCCTGATCCTCGCGCGGATGGATGGCCTTGATTTCAACGCTGCCGAAGCGGCCCTCCATGGCCTCCAGTATGGCCGGCAGGGATTCGGGGCGGGCAATGACCGAAACACCGCCGCGCGGGCGGATGACGGCGGCGGCACTGCGCAGCCAGTTCCCGAACAGCCCGTCCTCCATGACATGTGCCTGACGCCTCAGTTCGGCCGGCGTCGCCCGGTCTGCCTCGGCGTTGAAGGGCGGGTTCATGATCACGTATTCGAAGGTATTGTCTTCAAGCCCCGCCATGTGCCGGGCCTTGCCCGTCAGCGCGACATCGGCCGTCAGAACCGCGGCGCGGGCGGCAAGATGCGCATTGCCGCGATGGGCAAGCGTGGCCTCAGCGCAGGCAGCCATTTCCGGCGCGCGCTCCACCAGAACCGCCTGCGCGGTCGGACAACGCGACAGAACGGCTAGGCCGGCGGCACCTGCGCCCGCGCCGAAATCCGCCAGCCGGCCGGAAAAGCCGGAGGGCACGCTTGCGGCCAGCATCATGGCGTCCATTCCGGCGCGATGACCGCCTTTGGCCGGCTGGACCAGCCAGAAGCGGCCACGATGAAAGGCGTCAATGGTATGCCCGTCAGGGCGTGCCTGCTCTTCGCGAGCCATCATGCGTCGCGGATCTCATGGGCGATTCCTGCATCGGCCAGTATCCTGCGGGCCTCGTCGGCCTGTTCGGAATCAACAAGGATGCGCCTCGGCAGGATGCCGAGCGAACCGTCCATGACGCTCATGTTCTGGTCGGCCACCATGCAGGCAATACCCGCATCACGCATCAGCGCTTCCACGAAGGAGATGACGACGGCATCGTTGGTGCGCACAAGCTCGATCATACAGGAGATGTCGCAGTTTGAGGGGCTGATGTAAACGCGTGGATCACGGCTCCTCCTCCATCAGGCTGGCGAGGTGCGCCTTCAGCCGGTCTATGTCGGTGACCGACCAGCCCTGCACGTCCGTCACCTCGATCCATGCATCGATATAGTGCTGCGGCGCATAGACATGGCCATGTCCCATGGGGGTGGTCGTGGCCGTCATCATATCGACCAGCAGTTGCAGGAACGAGACGATTGGATACCAGCGCATCTGGGGCGATACGTCCGGGCCGCGCGGTTCGCTCATCCATTCAGGCGCGCGGTAGACCGAGAGCGGATCGAAGAACACGACGGCGTCGCTGGCATATTGCAGGTAGACGACGCGCATAGGGCCCCATTTTGCGCCCGGAAGGCCGAGCGCGTTTTCCTGCCCGGTGAAGCGCACATAGGAGCCGTCGCGGAACCGTGGCAGCCAGACCGGCGATCCGGCGTTCCTGCGCTCGGTGATCGAGCGCCACAACTGGCTGGAATAGGGCGGGCCGGCCCACAGCGCACCTTGATAGGGATCGCCAAGCACCTCGAAAAGCTCGCTGGAGCGCTGCGAATTCATGGCTCCGAGGCTGAGGCCGTAGAGGTAGAGCTTCGGCCGGCTCTCTTTCGGCAGGCCGGTCCAGTAGCCGTAGACTTCCGTGAACAGGGCGCGCGCCGTCTCCCCGCCATATTCGGGCTCGACCAGCAGCGAAAGCCAGCTTGCCAGATAGGAATATTGCACGGCTACGGTGGCGACGTCGCCGTCGTGAAGATATTCGAGCGTATCGATCGCCGGCGGATCGATCCAGCCGGTGCCGGTCGGCGTGATGAGGACGAGGACAGAGCGGTCGAAGGCATTGATGCGCTTCAGTTCCTCCAGCGCCAGCCGGGCGCGTTCCTGCGGCGTTTCGGCCGAACGCAGGCCGACATAGACGCGCAGCGGCTCCGTCGCCTGCCGTCCGGTAAAGGCGGAAATATCCTGCCGCGACGGGGCCGTGGCGACATATTGGCGGCCGCGCCGGCCGATGCCGTCCCAGTCGAGCAGCGAGGCGGCGCTGCCGGTCTTGACCGGATTTTCCGGCTGCGGCGTGTCCGGCTCGATCAGTTCGTCGGCGGCGCGGAACGAGCTTTCCGCGACATAGATGGCATAGCGCAGCAGGACGCCGTTGATGAGGCTGAAGAAGATCAGCACCGCTGCCGCGACGCCGATGACTGCCGCAATCCGGCGCGGCATGAAGCCCTGAAGCCGCCTGTCGATAAAGTCCAGTGTCCACCGAAACAGGCGGGTGATGCCGAGCAGAACGGTGAAGGTGATGATGGTGATCAGCCCGACGCGGAACGGATAGACGCTGTCCACGGGCGGCATGTCCAGAAGCACGCGGATCGAATTCTGCCATTCCGAGGCCTGCCACAAAAAAGTGATCGCGATGGCGGCGCACACGATGCCGGCCGCTTGCTTGGCGCGGCGTGCAGCCTGCCCCTTCAGCATCGGCAGTTCCAGATAGGTCCACAGCCCCACGCCAAGCACGCCGAGCAGATATCCGACGCCGAAGGCGAGGCCGGCCAGCACGCCCTGCAGAAGATAATCCCGCGGAATCAGCGAAGGCGTGAATGAGGCGGCGAAGAACAGCGTTCCCGTCAGCAGGCCGATTGTGGACAGGGAAAGAGCGAGGCGGGAAAAGAGATTGCCGGTGCGGGACCTGACGGAAGAGGACATGATTTCACTGTCGCCATTGGGACTGAATGCAATTCGGTTTCAGGTATAGGCAGCGGAAGGGTAGATTTTCCAGTTCATTCATGCGAGGCGGAGGCGAATTGCTGGCCCCGCCGTGCCAATTCGCCTCTTGCCGTGACGTGACCATCTCCCTAGAGTCCTGGCAATATGTGGCCGTATCGGCGGGTTTTCTGGTTCAGGAGTCGATAGTTGGGTATCGTTGTCAATCTCGGGGACGGCAAGCGCGAAACCGCTTCCATCAAGGAGCTGGTCGATCTGACGGCTTCAGACATGGGCCGGGTCAACGAACTTATCCTGTCAAAAGCCGGTTCCGACGTGCAGATGATTCCCGAGGTGGCCAATCATCTGATTTCCTCAGGTGGCAAACGCCTGCGCCCGATGCTGACGCTCGCTGCCGCGCAGATGTTCGGCTATGCCGGAGACGGCCATATCAAGCTCGCCACGGCTGTCGAGTTCATGCACACGGCGACATTGCTGCATGACGATGTCGTCGATGAAAGCGGCATGCGGCGCGGCAAGAAGACGGCCCGCATGATCTGGGGCAACCAGGCCAGCGTTCTGGTTGGAGACTTTCTGCTCGGGCAGGCCTTCCGCATGATGGTCGATGTCGGCTCGCTCGACGCGTTGGACATTTTGTCCACGGCGGCCTCGGTCATTGCCGAGGGCGAGGTGATGCAGCTTGCTGCGGCAAAGAATCTGGAAACCACTGAGGACGAGCATTTCGCCGTGATCAAGGCCAAGACGGCGGCGCTGTTCTCCGCGGCTGCGGAAGTCGGGCCGGTGGTCGCCGGTGCCTCGCGCAACGACCGCGCGGCACTTCGCTCCTACGGCATGAACCTCGGGCTTGCCTTCCAGCTCATCGATGACGCGCTGGACTACGGCGGATCGAGCAGCGATCTGGGCAAGAATGTCGGTGACGATTTTCGCGAGGGCAAGGTGACCCTTCCGGTGATTCTCGCCTATCGGCGCGGCACGGCGCAGGAGCGCACCTTCTGGAAGAAGGCGATCGAGGACAACGAGACCGACGACGCCGCGCTGGAAAAGGGAATAGGCCTGCTGGCGCGCCATGCGGCGATTTCGGACACCATCGGCCGCGCCCGCCACTTCGGCGAGATTGCCCGCGACGCGCTGGCGCCGCTGCCGGCGACGCCACAGAAGTCAGCGATGATCGACGTCATCGACTTCTGCATCAGCCGGGTCAATTGACCCGGCCTTTCCCTGAAGCACGTCGCCCGAAAGTGAGAACCGGTTTCGGGAAAACGATACGTGTGCGAACAAGAGCTTGAAGCGTAAGCGGCGAATCTGAAAGATCGCGGCACGCTTTACGTCAGCTACCCAGTTCCTTCCATGACTTGTGCGAATGGGTGCGGTCGGCCAGCGTCTCGATGACCTGACACTCGCAGACCCGCCCCTGCGCGCATTGATCCACCATGTGCTTCAATTCCTTGCGCAGAGCCTGCAAGGCTGCGATTCGCCTGTCCACTTCGACCAGACGCGTTCTGGCGATCTCGTCGGCCTGTGCGCAGGGCTGGTCGGGATCGTCCTGCAGGGACAGAAGCGTGCGGATAGCCTCGATGTCGAAGCCGAGTTCGCGGGCATGGCGGATGAACGCCAGCCGCGTCACCGCCGCAGAGCCGTAACGCCTTTGCTGGCCTGTGGTGCGCAGCGTTTCCGGCATCAGGCCGATCTGCTCATAATAGCGAATCGTGGGAACCTTCACGTCGGCACGCCGGGCCAGTTCACCGATTGAAAAAGCCATTGTCTGTCTTCACCTCATTGTTGAGGGAAAAGTAAGCACTCCGGTCAACTATGTCACCCGCTCAGGGCATCAGGCATCCGGTCTTGCAGGATTGCGCCTGCAAGCGGGTAATCGTACAAATGGCCAGGGCGCATCTGTGCGGTTGGGCAGATGCAAAAATACCCCGGATTGAAGCACGATCCCAAAAAGGCCATGCTTCGCCGTCACATGAAGATTACGACGGTTCCGGCAAGGCGTCCGGGACGCTCTCGGCTGAAAGGATGACGATGCCGCATCAACGCATTCGCTGGCTCGCGGGTCTGACTGTGGCAACCGCGCTGGCTCTGTGCGGCCCGGTCGTCGTTGCGCAGGAGGCGGCAAAGCCGATCGAGATCACCTCGTTCTCCGGCGCCTATCTGGCCGCGCGCGTGGCTGAAGGCGATAACGACCTCGACAGCGCCATTACCTATTACAAGCAGGCGCTGGCTTTCGCGCCCGATGACACCCAGCTCCAGCAAAGCCTGATGCTGACGCTGATCGCGCAGGGCCGCTTCGACGAATCGCTGCCCTATGCCGACAAGCTCAGGGAAGTTCCCGACATCGAGCGCTTTTCGCGGCTCGCGCTTGCGGTCGATACCTTCCGCAAGAAAGACTACCAGAAGGCGGAATACTGGCTGAAGCTGTCGCTCCAGGCCGATCTCGACCGCCTCATCAGTGGCGTCATGACCGGCTGGGCACGTCTCGGCGCCGGTCAGGCCGATGATGCCGTGAATTATGTCGGCAAGCTGAAGGGGCCGGAATGGTTCGATCTTTTCAAGTCATACCATCGCGCGCTGATCGCCGATGCGGCCGGCCTGAAGGACAAGGCCGCCGAGGCTTACAAGGCGACCTTTGAAAACACCGCGGCTGGCGGCGCTGCACCGGAAACATGGCTGCGCAGCGCCGAGGCCTATGCCCGTCTGCTTGCCCGTGAAGGCAAGAAGGACGAGGCGCTGGCGGTTCTCGACAAGTCCGAGGATTTCGTGACCGGCCGGGCCGAAATCGAAGCCCTGCGCGAAAGCATCGGGAGCGGCGCGGAGATCGCGCCGATGGTGGTCACGCCGGCAGATGGCGCGTCCGAGATCCTCACCAATCTGGCCACCGCGCTCAACCGGGGTGGCGGCGAGCCGTTCGTACGGCTTTATCTGGAATATGCGCTGGCGCTGAAGCCCGACAGCGATATCGCGCTGGTGCAGCTCGCCGGTGTTGCCGAGCAGATGAAGGACGGCGAGCGCGCCATTGCCTATTACAAGCGCATTTCCGATGCATCGCCTTACAAGCAGATCGCCGAGTTGCAGCTTGGCCTCAACCTTGCCGATCTCGGCCGCAACGACGAAGCGATCGAGCATCTCAAGGCGCTGGTCGAGTCAAAGCCGGACGAGATGCGCGGTTATCTGGCGCTGGGCGGCGTCTACGGCGCCAAGGAAAACTGGCGGGCCTCGTCGGAGCTTTACGACAAGGCGGTCGAACGCCTGAAGGAGCCGGAACCGGCCGACTGGAACATCTTCTATCAGCGTGGCATCGCTTACGAGCGGCTGAAGGAATGGACGAAGGCCGAACCGAATTTCCGCAAGGCGCTTGAGCTCAATCCCGAACAGCCTCAGGTCATGAACTATCTCGGTTATTCCTGGGTCGACAAGAACATGAACCTTGAGGAGGCGCTGGAGATGATCCAGCGCGCCGTGGAACTGCGTCCGAGCGACGGCTACATCGTCGATTCGCTGGGCTGGGCCTATTACAAGCTCGGCCGCTTCGAGGATGCCGTGCGCGAGCTCGAACGCGCGGTTTCCCTTCGGCCGGAGGATCCGGTTCTGAACGACCACCTCGGCGACGCCTACTGGCGCGTTGGCCGCAGGCTGGAGGCAACCTTCCAGTGGAGCTATGCGCGCGACCTCAAGCCCGAGCCGGACGTTCTGGCCGAGGTTGAGAAGAAGTTGCAGAAGGGACTGCCGCCCATCACGGCCAGCACCGCGCAGGATGCGCCGGCCCCCAAGCCGAAGCCTGCTGCGGAACCGAAGGGCTGAAATCTGTCATGCGAATGCGAAGCGCGACGAAGTGCTTCGCATTCCCCGGCACTTCGCCAGCGCTCTTTTCTTGACGCTCCGGGAGCGGCGCACTAGGGAAGGCACCATCCTTCCCATTTCCGCCGAGGCCGTTTCCGTGAACGCCGAACTTCCTGCCCATATGCATCCCAGCCGCTCGTTTCAGGGGCTGATCCTCACGCTGCACAATTACTGGGCCAATTACGGCTGTGCCGTTCTGCAGCCCTACGACATGGAAGTGGGCGCCGGCACCTTTCATCCGGCCACGACGCTGCGCGCGCTTGGGCCGAAGGCGTGGAATGCCGCCTATGTGCAGCCCTCGCGCCGTCCCAAGGATGGCCGCTATGGCGAAAATCCCAACCGGCTCCAGCACTACTATCAGTATCAGGTCATCCTGAAGCCGAGCCCGCCGGACTTGCAGGAACTTTATCTGGGTTCGCTCGCGGCCATCGGCATCGACCCGCTGCTGCACGACATCCGCTTCGTGGAAGACGACTGGGAAAGCCCGACGCTGGGCGCCTGGGGTCTTGGCTGGGAATGCTGGTGCGATGGCATGGAAGTATCGCAGTTCACCTATTTCCAGCAGGTCTGCGGCATTGAATGCGCTCCCGTGGCGGGCGAGCTGACCTATGGCCTCGAACGGTTGGCCATGTATGTGCAGGGCGTCGACAATGTCTATGACCTCAACTTCAATGGCCGCGAAGGCGAGGAAAAAGTCACCTATGGCGACGTCTTCCTGCAGGCCGAGCAGGAATATTCCCGCTACAATTTCGAGCATGCCAACACCGGCATTCTGCATCAGCATTTCATTGATGCGGAAAAGGAGTGCGTTGCTTTGCTCGCCGCCGGGGCCAATCGTCCGGAAGGCCAGCCGCATCGCATGGTGCTGCCGGCCTACGACCAGTGCATCAAGGCCAGCCACGTCTTCAACCTGCTCGATGCGCGCGGTGTCATTTCGGTGACCGAGCGCCAGAGCTACATCCTGCGCGTGCGCAACCTCGCCAAGGCTTGCGGCGAAGCCTTTCTCCAGACCGAAGCCGGTGGCTTCCAGCGCGCGCCGGAGGCCGCATAAATGCCCGATCTTCTGCTCGAACTTCGTTCCGAGGAAATTCCTGCACGTATGCAGCGCAAGGCTGCGGAAGACCTCAAGAAAATGGTCACCGACGGGCTGGTGGATGCCGGCCTGACCTATGAGGCAGCGCGCGCCTACTGGACGCCGCGCCGTCTGGCGCTCGACGTGCGCGGCCTCACCGCCCGCTCGCGCGATGTGCGCGAGGACCGCAAGGGCCCAAGCACAAAGGCCCCGGAAGCGGCCATTCAGGGTTTCCTGCGCTCTGCCGGACTTGCCTCCATTGAAGAAGCGCATGTGCACTCGGACCCGAAGAAGGGCGATTTCTATGTCGCCCATATCGTCAGGCCGGGGCGCGCGGCGGAAGATATCATCGCCGACCTGATGCCCGGCATCATCCGCGCCTTCCCATGGCCGAAATCCATGCGCTGGGGTGCCGCCTCCGGGCCGAAGGGCCGCAGCTATGGCGGTGTTGCGGGGCGCGGCGGCGATGCGTTGCGCTGGGTCAGGCCGTTGCAGTCGATCCTGTGCACCTTTGGCCCCGAAACCAGCGAGCCGGTGGTGATCGATTTCGAGGTCGAGGGCGTGCGTTCCGGCAACGTCACCTATGGCCATCGCTTTCATGCGCCGCAGGCGATCACCGTCCGGCGCTTCGAGGATTATGCCGCCTCGCTCGAAGCCGCAAAGGTGGTTCTCGATGCCGACCGCCGCAAGGAGATGATCCAGACGGATGCGCGCAATCTGGCCTTCGCCAATGGCCTCGATCTGGTCGAGGACGAGGGGCTCCTGGAAGAGGTAGCCGGGCTTGTGGAATGGCCCGTCGTGCTGCTGGGGGAATTCGAGGAGGAGTTTCTGGCCATACCGCCGGAAGTCATCCGCCTCACCATCCGCGCCAACCAGAAGTGTTTCGTCGCCCGCCCGCAGGGCGAGACTGATGCTCTGGCCAACCGCTTCCTGCTGATCTCCAACATCGAAGCGAAGGACGGCGGCAGGGAAATCGCCCATGGCAACGGCAAAGTGGTGCGTGCGCGCCTTTCGGATGCGGTGCATTTCTGGAAGACCGACCAGGCCGACGTGCCCGATCTCGACCAGCTGAAAGGCTCGGCCGAAAAGCTCGTGCTTGACCTGAAGAAGCCGCTCGACCAGCGCATGGCCCGTCTCGATCATCTGGGCGTGACCTTCCACGCGAAGCTCGGCACGCAGGGCGCGCGCGTTCAGCGCATCGTCGGCCTGGCGCGCGAGATCGCCCCGCTGACGGGGGCCGACCCGGAACTGGCCGCACGCGCGGCGGTGCTCGCCAAGGCCGATCTCCAGACCGAGGTGGTGGGCGAATTCCCCGAGCTTCAGGGCGCGATGGGCCACAAGTACGCGCTGTTGCAGGGCGAGAAGTCCGAGGTCGCCGCAGCGATCGAGGAACATTACAAGCCGCAGGGTCCGTCCGACCGCGTGCCGACTGCTTCGGTGTCCGTGGCGGTGGCGCTCGCCGACAAGCTCGACACGCTGGTCGGTTTCTGGGCCATCGACGAAAAGCCGACGGGTTCGAAGGATCCCTATGCGCTGCGCCGCGCGGCCCTTGGCGTGATCCGCCTGATTCTGGAAAACGATCTGCGGCTCAGCCTCAGGACGCTGATCAGGAATGCTTACCGCGCTATCGTCGAAGACATGGGAAGGAATTCGGCCCTGTTCCTCTCCTATGTCGATAATGTCGACGAAAAGATTTACGACGATACCTACGGCGAATGGTTCTTCACGGATGAGGAAGAAGGCTTTTCAAAGCGCCCGAGAGAATTTTTCTTCGGTCTCCTGAAGCTGAAAGATGTCAGCGGCTCCTTCGCGGTTCAGGATTTTATCGTTGCGCCGCAAAAACTGGCATCCACGCAGGCCGTTACCGACGACATGCTGTCCTTCCTGCATGACCGTTTCAAGGTCTATCTGAAGGATGAAGGTGCGCGCTACGATGCCATCGATGCGGTTCTGACGGCCGACACCGACAACCTGCTTCTGGCGGCAAGGCGGCTGGAAGCCCTTATCTTTTTCCTCGATTCGGAGGACGGCAAGAACCTTCTGGCCGGCACAAAGCGCGCGGCCAACATTCTCGCAGCCGAGGAAAAGAAGGGCACCGCCGTTGCGGGGACCGTGGAACCCGAATTGTTCCGGGACGATGCGGAGAGGAACCTGTTCACCGCCATCGGTCAGGCCGAGACCAACGCGCGCGATGCGATCCGAAACGAGGACTTTTCGGCCGCCATGCGCGCATTGAGCGCCTTGCGCGAGCCGGTCGATGCCTTCTTTGACAAGGTTCTCGTCAATGACGAGGATGCTGCCGTTCGCGCCAATCGCCTCGCCTTGCTTGCCCGCATCCGCACTGCCACCGGCGAGGTTGCCGATTTCTCGCGCATCGCCGGCTAATCCGGCAAGGGGATGACTGAGCGTGGCCGAGATACTGCCCGCCAATAAGGCTCTGGAGCCGGCGCTGGCCCTTTTGAGGGCCGGCGAGGTCGTCGCCATCCCCACCGAAACTGTCTATGGCCTTGCCGGTGACGCCACCAGCGGCGAGGCGGTGGCACGCATCTATGAAGCCAAGGGGCGTCCGCGCTTCAACCCGCTGATCGCCCATGTCAGCGACATGGCAATGGCCAAGCGCATCGGCCGCTTCGATCCGCTGTCGCGCCGGCTGGCGCAGGCATTCTGGCCGGGACCGCTCACGCTGGTCATGCCGATGCAGCCGGATGCCGGCATCCATCCGCTGGCGACCGCCGGGCTGGACACTATCGCGCTACGCATGCCGCGCGGTTTCGGCGCGAAACTGATTGCGGCTCTGGGGCGGCCGCTCGCGGCTCCCAGCGCCAATACGTCGGGGCGCATCAGCGGCACCACCGCCCAGGCGGTTGCTGCCGATCTCGGCCAGCGCATCAGGCTTGTGGTGGATGATGGCGCAACGCCGGTCGGCCTGGAATCGACCATCGTCAAGGTCGAGGACGGCAGGGTGCGCCTGCTGCGCCCGGGCGGCATCGCGGCGGACGAAATCGAAGCGGTTGTCGGCCAGCGGCCTGAGCGCGGCGCGAAGGGCATCGAAGCGCCGGGCATGATGATGTCGCATTACGCGCCGAAGGCCGGAATGCGGCTTGGCGTGGAACGCGTTCTTCCCGGAGAGGCGCTGCTGGCCTTCGGGCCGCAGCGCGTGGCGAATGAGCAGAATGCGGTGGCGGTACTCAACCTTTCGCCTGCGGGGGATTTGCGCGAGGCGGCCGCCAACCTTTTTTCCTTCATGCATGAACTGGACCGCAGCGGCGCTGCCGCGATTGCGGTCGAGCCTGTGCCAATGACGGGGCTTGGCGAAGCGATCAACGACCGGCTGGCGCGGGCGGCAGCTCCGCGTGATGTGGTGAACGGAGACTAGAACCGATGGCAGACGCAGCACTTTTCCTTGATCCCGGTCTGGTGCAGCGTTTCGCGGAAATCGTCGGCGCGCGCCATGCGCTCACTTCGCAGCAGGACATCGCCCCCTATCTGATCGAGCCGCGCGGGCTCTGGCATGGCCGCACCTCGCTGGTGCTGAGGCCGGGCAGCGTCGATGAGGTGAGCCGCATCATGCGGCTGGCGACCGAGACAGGCACGCCAATCGTGCCGCAGAGCGGCAATACGGGACTTGTTGGGGCGCAGGTGCCGGACGCCGTCAGCGGGCAGGTGGTGCTGTCGCTATCGCGGCTCAACCGCATCCGCGAGGTCGATCTCCTGTCCAATACGGTGACGGCCGAGGCCGGCGTCATTCTCCAGACCCTGCAGGAAACGGCGGCACAGGCTGGCCGGCTGTTTCCGCTTTCGCTGGCCGCGCAGGGCTCGTGCCAGATCGGCGGCAATCTCTCCTCCAATGCCGGCGGCACCAATGTGCTGGCTTACGGCAATGCGCGCGAACTGTGTCTTGGCGTGGAGGTGGTGCTTCCTACCGGCGAGGTGTTCGACGATCTGCGCAAGCTGAAGAAGGACAACACCGGCTACGACCTGAAGGACCTGTTTGTTGGGGCGGAGGGCACGCTTGGCGTGATCACCGCGGCGGTCCTGAAGCTGTTTCCAATGCCGAAGGGCAGGGAGGTCGCTTTTGTCGGTCTGCCGTCAGCGGAGGCCGCGCTTCAGCTGTTCGCAATGGCCAGCGACAGGGCCGGCAGTTCACTCACCGCCTTCGAGCTGATCGGGCAGCGGCCTTACGATTTCACGCTGGCCCATGCCGCCGGCGTGGTGCGCCCCCTGACGAGCGACTGGCCATGGTATGTGCTAATGGAGATTTCCTCCGGCCGCTCCGCTGAAGACGCGCGTGGCCTGATAGAGGACATACTGGGCGCTGCGATCGAAGGAGACGTTGCCGGTGATGCAGTGATTGCCGCAAGCCTCTCGCAGGCCGAGGCTCTGTGGAATTTCCGGGAGGTCCTGCCCGAAGCCCAGAAACCCGAAGGCGCGTCTATCAAGCACGACATTTCTGTGCCGATTGCCGCGATCCCCGCCTTTATCGACAAGGCCGGCAAGGCCGTGGAGCAGGTGGCACCCGGCGCGCGCCCGGTCTGCTTCGGCCATATGGGCGACGGCAACCTGCACTACAATGTCTCCCGGCCCGCAGACGGCGAGGATGCCGCCTTCCTCGCCCTCTACCGTGCCGTCAATGATGCCGTGCATGATGTTGTGCGCGATTTCGCAGGATCGATCTCGGCCGAGCATGGCATCGGCCAGCTGAAGCGCGACGAGTTGATCGCTACGGCGCCACCCATGGCCATCGACCTGATGCGCCGCGTCAAGGCGGCGTTCGATCCGGCCGGCATCATGAACCCGGGTAAGGTTATCTGAGCCTTTACGCCGATGCCTTCCGGTTGGATTTTCCTAACCATCTGGAAGATCAGCAAAATTTAACCGAATTTCTTAAGCGCCCCGGTAAGGGGCTCACGTTACCTTGCCTGCATAACGAGGCCGAAAACGGCCCGGGGAGACCGGATACCGGCTCTCGGAAGAAAACAGGAAGGCACCAATGCAAACTGGACTGAAGCCAGTCTGGGCGGGGCGCAACATGCGCCTCGACCCCTTTCGCTTGCCGCAGATGGTGAGCTACGCCAGCCGCGAGGACCATGGCGACGTTACCCTGACTGTGGACCATCGCGGCGCGGTCCTGCGCCGGACGCTGGAGATGAGCGGCCTGCCGGCCGTCATCGCGCTGCCGTCGAATGTGTTCCGGGGTGTGGCCGCCCGCGCGCTGGAAGACGCCGATGGCCATGTCACGGTAACGCTCGAACTTCTGCACGACGATCCCATGCTGTCCGTGCCGCTTCTGGTCGCCCATGACCTGGACGATGTGGCGGCCGACTGGCGCGCCTGGTCGGAAGCCTACCGTCTGCCCATGCTGCTGATCGAGGCTGATGGCGTGGCCCGCACGCTGGAGGAATCGCTTGGCGCTGCGATCAAGACCATGCCGCCGCAGGAGCGCCGGCAGGGCCGTGCGCCGGCCCGCAGGCGTCCCCGCTTCCTTGCCCGCCGCCGCACCGGTAATCTTGGTCTGAGGCTGGTGATCGACGGTGAGGAAATCATCGCCCGGACCTGACGCTTTCCGATAATCGACCACAACAAAAAAAGAACCCGGCAGGAAACTGCCGGGTTCTTCTGTTCAGACGGTGAAACCGATCTTAGAACGAACGCTGGAAGCGGAGGTAACCACCCCAACCGTCGTTCTTGCCGCCGACCTTGTTGTTGTTGATGTCGCGCTCGTAACCCGAGGCGTACACAACTTCCGGACGGATGTTGAAGCCGGGAACCAGCGCGTAGTTCACGCCGACTGCAGCACCGAAGGTTTCGTTGTCGTCGTAGGCCAGCTGAACGTCCAGTGAGGCTTTCTCGTTGAAGCGATACTGACCACCGCCCCAGACAGCCCAGTCGCCGCCCCAGACGCCATAGTAGCTGCTGCGGCCGGAAAGATCGAACTGGTCCGACCACCAGGCGCGCTCAGCATTGTAGTCCTGATAGCCAGCCATCACCCACAGGCTCAGAGCTTCGTTGACGTTGAAGTCGACGCGGACCTTACCGGCAACTTCACCGAAGTTGGCGTCGTAGCCGATCACACCGGCAATCTTGCCCCAGCCCTGCGTGAACGAGGCGCCAGCCACGACATGCGGGACGTAGGAATCAAGGGTGTACTCTTCGCCCGAACCCTCTTCCACGCCGATCGTGGCGGAGAAGCCGTTGCCACCGTCGAAGGTGTAGGCGATCAGGTGGGTCTTGCCAGGGGTGTAAGTCACGCCGATGTCATCGTTGATGACCGAGCCGGCCGAGTCGGTCAGCGTCTCGAACAGCGAGTCGGTGTAAGCGATGGTCAGGCCGCCAAGCTGAATGATGGCATGCTCAAGAGCCCATGCCGCTTCAGTGTCGGAGTACGTGTCATTGCCAATGTCAACTTCGACAGAATCGCGCTGATAGTATGTGGCAATAAAGCCGCGCAGTGTGCCGTACTCGGTCTCCGAACGGGTGTCGAAGGTGAGCTGGGCGCGCATGCGCTTGAAGTAGGTGTCGTTAATGTCGACAGTGTTACCATTGCCGCGGATGAAGTTGTAGGCGTCCTTCTTGTCGATCGACTTCAGGCCCAGAGCGTCGCCCACGCCGATGTCGTAACGCAGGTAGCCGCCGATCTTGAGACAGGTCTCGGTGCCGGGGATGTAGAAGTAGCCAGCGCCGTAGACGTCGCAGATGCGGACGTATTCAGCGGGTTCAGGCTCGGCCACGACGATTGCGTCGGCGGCGCGGGCGCCGGAGACTGCGACGAGTGCCGCAGCGGAGCCGAGAAGAAGGCTCTTGATGTTCATTTATGTTCTCCAGTTCAGAACTGAATGGTTTTCTGTGAGCCCGAAGGCCGCGAATGAAAAGATCGTGCGAGTCGCCCCCTCTTTCCGTGGTGATTGATTTCCCAGCCGGCCTTTTGAGGCAAGGAAAATTACATCTTTTGGTTGTGCAATTTTATATATTGCAATCAAATGTTGCATTAAGGGCACATGTCCGGGGGCGGCCGGAGGCCGGGTGGCGGTGCAGTTTCACCGGGCAGATATGCAATTATAAATAGAGTATTTACAAATAATGCAACCTATGAGAGCGTATAGATCTCGATCTCCAGTCGAGAGAGGCCTCGCTATAGGGGGGCGGCCGTAACCTTTTACGAGGCCTCTTCTTTTTTCCCTTTTGTGATTCTGAAAAATGCCCCACGACCACCGTTTTCGATGAATGGTCCCTTCCGGCATGCGTGACGGGCATCTGGCTGCGGGGGCTTTTGTACAACCCTGAGGTTGTATCTCCGTGGTTCCGGTCTCAGGAGCCACGGGCCGGGCTTCTTTCGGTTGAGGAGAGAGGCTGCCGTCGATTTCAGGCAGCTTGCAGGACGGGGCGAGACATGCCGCCCGAAAATTCGTTCTGAGACGGGCGGGGATTGCACAAAAGCGTCCGGGGAATCCGCAATGAGGACGGAGCCTTTGTCGAAAAGAGTAGCGCGCAGCCTTGATCTTCGGCCACAGAGTCGCCGGATATACAAGCAGACTGGATTGCCGCTTGAGCGTTGATCCTAAAGCGTGTCGCGATCTTTCAGATTCGCTCCTTACGCTTTAAGCTATTGTTTTTATGCATGTCGTGATTCCGAAACCGGTTCCCACTTTCGGGCGACATGCTTTAGGCTGGCCTGAACTCGTCGATGCGCCAGGCGCCGGCCCCGACCATGCAGATGCGCATCTTGTAGAGCGTCACGCCGTCGAAACTTTCACGGCTGGTGGAAAAAGCGCGGCACAGTTCGCCTCTCGCTTTGGTTTCGGCAATCGCCGAGATTGCGCCACGTGAACCCGTATCCGCATTGGCCCATGCCAGGGGCTGTCCGGCCAGTTCTTCGAGGTCAGCTGCGGAAGCCGCATTGCGGATGGTCATCTGGTCGGCAGCGAGGCCGGCATCGGTGGCCGTGCCACTCACGGTGGATGGCACATTGCTGGTGATGATCGAACGGTCTATTTCAGCTTTGTCGAGGCTGAAACCGCCCATGCCGCAGCCACCGAGCGACAGGAGGACGACGGACGCGATTGCCCTGACGGAGACGGAAATCCCACGTGGAGTCCGCCGGTTGCCAGAAGCTTGCGCGTTGCGCGACAATCGCCCATCTCCGGTGAAAGTTAAAATTCGAGAAAAACTATGAGCGATGCCAAGTTAACAGATCATGACTTTACGCAGGAGGAGGAGCCGTTTCACCTGTTTGCCCAATGGCTTGACGATGCGTCAGCTTCCGAGATCAACGATCCGAACGCGGTCGCGGTGGCCACTGTCGATGAGGAGGGCCTGCCGGACGTGCGCATGGTGCTGCTCAAGGGCTTCGATGAGCGCGGCTTCACCTTCTACACCAATTTCGAAAGTGCCAAAGGCCGCGAAATCCTCGGCAGCATGAAGGCGGCCATGTGCTTCCACTGGAAATCGCTGCGCCGGCAGGTGCGGGTGCGCGGACCTGTGGAAATCGTGTCGGATGCGGAGGCGGATGAATATTATGCCTCGCGTCCTCGCGGCAGCCGGATCGGTGCTTGGGCCTCGAAGCAGTCGCGACCGCTGGAAAGCAGGTTCGCTCTGGAAAAGGCCGTTGCCGAATATACCGCCCGCCACGCGGTGGGGAGCATTCCGCGCCCTTCGCACTGGTCCGGTTTCAGAATTCTGCCGAAGACCATCGAATTCTGGCACGATCGTCCGTTCCGGCTTCACGATCGCGTCGTTTTCTCACGCCAACCCGATGGTACGGGCTGGCAGACGACACGCCTCTATCCATGAGCGGGAAATGAACACGCGGGAAGGGCAGGCGCAGGCATTGTTCCGCAGCTACAGCCGCAACAGCAACGCCGCCCTTCTGGCGCCGGACAGCGCCGATATCGATGCGCTGACCGGCGTTTTCGCCGACCATTTCGTTGGCGCTGGCCCGGCAGGCGTGATGGGCGGGACGAAAGATTCGTCATTCCCGGACATCCTGCGGCAGGGCTTCAGGAATTACCGGGCCATCGGCGGAACACGGTTCGAGATCATCGCCCTCGACGTGGAGATGCTGGACGACGCCAACGCCATGGTCCGGGCGGACTGGGAATTCGACTACCTTCGCTCGCACGACGGGGCGAAGGGAACAATTGCCTTCCGCAATATCTACTTCGTCAACTTCGCGGGCGGCGAGGCAAAGATCTTCGCCTGGATCACCCCGGACGAGGCTCAGGCCATGAAGGATCACGGCCTGATCTGACGCTCAGCCCTTCTTCCGGTTCATGAAGGCCATGAGCGCGTTGCGCGCCTCTTCCGACGTCAGCCGTTCGCGGAAATGTGCGCTCTCGATCCGGATGCGTTCCTTGAGTTCTTCGCGGGAGCCGAGCATGAGGTCGCGGGCGATCTTCAGCGCTTCCGGCGGCTTTTCGGCGATGTCTTCGGCTGCCGCCAGCGTCGTCTCTTCAAGCCTGTCTTCATGGACGACGCCGTAGATCAGGCCTGCCTGATGGGCGCGTTCGGCTGAAAAGCCCTCGCCGAGACCGAGAAGCGCAAACGCGCCCTGCCGCCCGAGCAGGCGCGGAGCCAGCAAGCTGGATCCTGCCTCGGGCACCAGGCCGAGATCGACGAAGGGAGTGCGGAACACGGTGCGCGGGGTGGCCAGAGTCAGGTCGCAATGCAGGTTGATGGTCGTTCCAATGCCGACGGCAATGCCATCCACGCCCGACACGATCGGTTTCTGCGATCCGGCCAGCGCCAGCAGGAAATCCCACACTTCGGTTCCGCCTTCGCCACCGGTGGCAATGGCGAGAAAATCGGCAAGATCATTGCCTGCCGAGAAGGCGCCCGGAACGCCGAGAAAGACATGCACGCGCACCGCCGGATCGGCATCGCCGCCGGTCAGCGCGTCGGCCATGGCCGCATACATGGCGCGGGTCAGCGCATTCTTCTTTTCGGGCCGGTTCATGCGAATGAGCTGAACCGCGCCGCGCCGTTCGATCTGTATGTGATGGGTCAAGATTAGTTCCTCCCGCAGCCCGTCAGGCCGTTATCAGCGATGCGCCGGCAAGGCTGAGGCTCTCCGCACCGCCCAGCACCCGCTCTTTCAGCGCCGCGACCTCGCCCAGCATGTTCTCGGCGAAGAAGCGGGCGAGCGCAACGCGCTCGTTGTCGTGGCCGGCAAGGGCCGCCTGCGCGAGATAGGCGCCGCCGGCCACCAGAGAGATCAGGCGCTGATAAGGCGTTGCAGCGCTCAGCGCCTCCTGCATGGAGTTGCCGGCAAGCTTTTCCTGCAGATAACGCGTCGCTTCGGTGAGGTCATCAAGCGCTTCGCGAAGCAACTTTTCGCTCCGGCCAAAGCCCTCTACCCCCTTCAGCCCGTCGACGATTGCGCCAAGCTCCCCGATATAGCCATGCACATGCTGGCCTTCGCCAAGCGGCAGCTTGCGGGTCACGAGGTCGATGGCCTGAATGCCGTTGGTGCCTTCGTAGATCGGCGCGATGCGCGCATCGCGGTAAAGGGCCGCTGCCCCCGTTTCCTCGATGAAGCCCATGCCGCCATGCACCTGCACGCCGAGCGAAGCGACGTCCACGCCGACATCGGTGGAGAAGGCCTTGGCCAGCGGCGTGAGAAGATTGGCGCGGTCGCGCCAGTGCTGCGCCTTGTCGCCTTCCGACACGCGCGCCATGTCGATGGCATGGGCGCAGTTGTAGGAGATGGAGCGGGCGATCTGTGTCAGCGCCTTCATCGTCAGCAGGTTGCGCTGCACGTCGGGGTGGTGGACGATCGGCGCCATGCCTTCGCCCGAATAGGAAGCGGCCTTGCCCTGCCGGCGCTCATTGGCATAGGCCAGCGCTTTCTGGAACGCTGCCTCCGCAATCGCCACGCCCTGCATGCCGACCGCCAGACGGGCATTGTTCATCATCGTGAACATGCAGGCGAGGCCCTTGTTTTCCTCACCGATCAGCCAGCCGATGGCACCGGGCTCCGCCCCGCCGAAACCGTCGCCATAGATCATGGTGCAGGTGGGTGAGCCGTGAATGCCGAGCTTGTGTTCGAGACCCGAGCAGAACACGTCGTTGCGCGCGCCGAGCGAGCCGTCCGCGTTGACGAAGAATTTCGGCACGAGGAACAGCGAAATGCCGCGCGTTCCCGCCGGCGCGTCCGGCAGGCGCGCCAGCACCAGATGCACGATGTTGTCGGTGAAATCGTGCTCGCCATAGGTGATGAAAATCTTCTGACCGAAGATGCGGTAGGTGCCGTCGCCCACGCGTTCGGCGCGGGTGCGCAGGGCTGCGAGGTCGGAGCCCGCCTGCGGTTCGGTCAGGTTCATGGTGCCCATCCATTCGCCCGACACCAGCTTGTCGAGATAGATGGCCTTCAGCTCATCCGTGGCATGCTTTTCCAGCGCCTCGACCGCGCCCATGGTCAGCGTCGGGCCGATGCCGAAGGCCATGGAGGCCGAGTTCCACATTTCCAGAACGGCAACCGAGAGCATCATCGGCAAGCCCTGTCCGCCATATTCTTCCGGCCCGGTCAGGCTGTTCCAGCCGCCCTCGCGCCAGCGTGTGTAAAGATCCTTCCAGCCGGGAGGGGTGGTGACGGCCGCATCCTTCAGCACCGCGCCGACCTCATCGCCGGCCTTGTAAAGAGGCGCTACCTCTTCCGTGGCGAACCGCCCGGCCTCGGCCAGCACCGCGTCGACCAGATCGCTGCCCAGATCGCCCAGCGCGCCCGAGGCGAGCGCTTCCTCCAGTCCGGCCACATGCTTGAGAGTGAAGGCGATTTCTTCGACCGGTGCGCGATACATGCGGGCTCCTCCTGAGGCTGTTGGCGGCACTTGCAGACTGCGGGGAACGGCGAGCGCCAGCTTCCCGCCTGTCCTTTTTACGTAAACGTCAAACTTTGTCACGCGGATTTTACGGACCCACCCATGATCCTCGCCTTCGGGGAAGGTGCGGCCGATGGGATGTCAACAATCTGTTAACCATAAACGGTGAGGATTGCCGGTCAATCGCAAGGAACACCGGCTTGGGAGCAACGCAATCAGACTTTTGGCGCAGGCTGTTCGCCGCGGCGGCAATTGCCTTTGCCGCCCCGTCCGCCGCGCTTGCGTCCGATTTCAGCGAGCCGTGGAAACGCGATGACCGCGCGCTGGTCATCGATGCCTACGAGTATAATTCGATAGACTGGGCCGAGCTTGCTAGCGACAAGCGCATCGTCGGCTTCATCAACAAGGCTTCCGACGGGTTGCCTCCGCCCTATGCCTGCAAGGGTGACGAGACCGAGGTGCGCTTGTGCCGGGCGCTGTTTCGCCGCCATGCGGTGGCAAAGGAGCTGTTTCAGACACGGCGCACCGTGGCGCGGGCGCTCGGCCTGGAATGGGGCGCCTATCATCTTGCCCGCCCCGGCAATCCGATCGAACAGGCGAACAATTTCATCGATTTCGCGCGGCCCGGTCCGGATGACCTGATGGCGCTCGACATCGAGGACAACGACCCGGAAAAATGGATGTCGCTGGCCGACGCCGAGGAGTTCGTGCGCCATGTGCATCGCCGCGTCGGGCGCTTCCCGGTTCTCTACACCAACGGCTCGACCGCACAGCATATCGCCGACCACCGCCATCTCTATCCGCTGCTGTCGCGGCTGCCGCTCTGGTATGCGCGCTACAAGCCCGAGATCGACATGCATTTCCCAAAGGGCAACTGGCGGAGCTACGCGCTGTGGCAGTTCGCAACGCAGGCCAACTGCAATGCCCGGCGCTGCCCGTATCGCGTGCCCGGCACACCGACCGACATCGACGTGAACGTCGCGGCGATGACGGCAGAGGAACTGCGTACAGCCTGGCCTTTCGGCGGTCTGGTCGGCGTGCCGGTCGATATGCTGTTTCGCGTGCCGGTGCCCGTCGCGCGCGCTGAAGCGCTGGAAGGTGAAGTCACCATCGCATACGTCGATGTCGCCCGGTTGCCGACATTTTTGATGCTGGCGGAAGCGGCTGGCGAGGGCTGGCGCCGGATGCGTTATGGCTGGGCCGTGGCCATGAGCGGGCCTTACAGGGGCCGGTATCGCCATGGAATGGCGGAATATGCAGCCGGCAAGCTGGAGGCGTTCCAGCAGATGATCGCCGACGCCGAATCCGCAGCCGGGATCGACCCGATAGCCACCGGATCAATCAACGCGAAGGATTAGTCTCTTTCGCGCTCCACCGCGCGCCAGCCGATGTCGCGGCGGCAGAAGCCTTCCGGCCAGTCGATGCGATCGACGGCTTCATAGGCGCGTTTCTGCGCTTCGCCGGCGCTTGCGCCCATCGCGGTGACGTTCAGAACCCGGCCGCCATTGGCGATCAGTTCTCCGTCACGCATCGCCGTGCCGGCATGAAAGATTTCCACATTCTCACCTGTAGCCGCAGCTTCAACGCCGTGGATGACGCTGCCTTTTTCCGGCGAGGCCGGATAGCCCTTCGCGGCCATCACAACGGTCAGCGCCGTTTCGTCGCGCCAGCGCGCGGATGTATGGGCGAGCTGCCCATCCACAGCGGCGTTGAGCAGGACAAGCAGATCTTCCTTCAGACGCATCATCAGCACCTGACATTCGGGATCGCCGAAACGGGTGTTGTATTCGATCAGCTTCGGGCCCTCGTCATCGATCATCAGGCCGACGAACAGCGCACCCTGAAAGGGGTGGCCCATTTCGGCCATGCCGCGCATGGTCGGCTCCACGATCTCGCGCATGGTGCGCTCGATGATTTCGGACGTCATCACCGGCGCGGGCGAATAGGCGCCCATGCCGCCGGTGTTGGGTCCGGTGTCGCCGTCGCCGACGCGCTTGTGGTCCTGCGCCGTGCCGAAGGGCAGCGCCGTCCTGCCGTCGCACAGACAGAAGAAGCTGGCTTCCTCGCCCCTAAGAAATTCCTCGATCACCACTTCCGCCCCCGCTGCGCCGAAGGAGCCGTCGAAACAGGCTTCCAGCGCCTCGATGGCTTCGGGCAGCGTCATCGCCACGGTCACGCCCTTGCCGGCGGCGAGGCCATCGGCCTTCACGACGATCGGCGCGCCCTGTTCGCGCACATAGGCCTTTGCCGGCTCAAGCGCCGAAAAACGCCGGTAGGCGCCGGTCGGGATGTTGAAGCGCGCGCACAGATCCTTGGTGAAACCCTTGGAGCCTTCCAGCTGCGCTGCGGCTTTGGAGGGGCCGAACACGCGAATACCTGCCGCACGCAGATCGTCGGCAAGGCCAGCCACCAGCGGCGCTTCCGGCCCGACGACGACGAGATCGATGGCCCGATCGAGGCAGAAGCGGCGCACCGCATCATGATCGGCGATGTCGAGCGCCACCAGTTCGGCTTCCTCGGCGATGCCGGGATTGCCCGGTGCAGCATAAAGTTTTGTCAGCAAAGGCGAGGCCGCCAGCCGCCACGCCAGCGCATGCTCGCGGCCACCGGAGCCGAGAAGGAGAACGTTCATGGGCAGACCTCGCGCGTGTCGGATTGCAAGGGTTTCCGCTATTGGCGATGGCTATCAAGGTCAAGGCGTAATGCCCGATTTGCGGCTGTTTCCACCAAAGCTCAGCTCATTGCGTCCGCTGGCGACAAATCCCATCTGGGATACATGCAACCTGAGGTGAAGCCATGCCTGTCGTAACCGAACGCGCCGACACCGCTGCATTCGTGGCGGCGGGACAGGGAGATTTCGGCTTCATGGTCGAGATGTTCGCCGAACCGGAATTCGGCAAGCCGCTGGCCGACTGGATCAGGACCCCGGTCGTACCGTACCTTAAGAATTACGGCGAAGACGGCGGGATTGATGACGGGGCGGCGCTGTTCATCGCAAGGCTGGATGACCTACTTGCAGGGCACATGGTCCTTTCACGCAACTGGAATGGCTATGCGCTGATCGAGATGATCGGTGTCGACCGCAGCATGCGCGGGCAGGGAATCGGCTCCGCGCTGATCGAACAGGCAATCGCCTGGACAAAGGTGGAAAAGCTGCCCGGCCTGATGCTGGAAACGCAGAACAACAACCTTGCCGCCTGCGCGCTCTATGAGAAGCATGGCTTTCGTCTGGGTGGCATCGACCGCTGCCTCTATCGGGGCCTCGACCCGCAAAGCAGCGAGATCGCCCTGTTCTGGTATCGCGAGGTTTAGCGGCGGAGTGCTTCAACCTGCGGCTTGACGCTCGCGCCCGCGCCTGCCACTTGAACCACCATGGAAACCATTCAGACGAAAGCATCGCAGGGACGCGTCGCCGATGCGCCGAGCGATCATTGGGTTTATCGTGTTCTGCCGCGCGCCCTGTGGCCGTACGCGCAGCTTGCGCGCTGGGACCGTCCCATCGGCTGGCAGCTTCTTCTGTGGCCGTGCTGGTGGTCGGCTGCGATGGCGGCATCGGCCTATGCCCGCCCGGAAGATACGCTGGACTCGCTTCTGCCCCTGCCGTCGACGCTGATTCTCTTCTTCATCGGGGCCGTCGCCATGCGGGGCGCCGGCTGCACCTACAACGACATCGTTGATGTGAACATCGACAATCAGGTCGAGCGCACGCGCTCGCGCCCGTTGCCGTCGGGCAAGGTCAGCCGCCGCAAGGCGTGGCTGTTCCTCCTCCTTCAGGCGCTGATCGGCCTTGCGGTTCTGCTGCAGTTCGACAGCTTCACCATCCTGCTCGGCATCTGCTCGCTGGCGGTTGTGGCGGCCTATCCGTTCATGAAGCGCATCACCAACTGGCCGCAATTCGTGCTCGGCCTTGCCTTCTCGTGGGGCGCGCTGCTGGGCTGGTCGGCCGAGTTCGGCGATGTCGATGAGCCGGCCATCCTGCTCTATGTCGGCGCGATCATGTGGACGATCGGCTATGACACCATCTACGCCCATCAGGACAAGGAGGACGACGCCATCGTTGGCGTCAAATCCACCGCGCGCCTCTTCGGCGAGAATACGAAGGCATGGCTGATCGTGCTCTATGGCGGCGCGCTGATGTGCTTTGCCGTGGCCTTCGCCAATGCGCAGGTGCCGATGCCGTCCATGGCTGGCCTCATCGCCGCGGCCGTCCATATGGGGCGTCAGATCCTCGTGCTCGACATCGATGACGGCGACCAGTGCCTGAAACTGTTCCGATCGAACAATCAGGTCGGCTGGCTGATCTTCCTCGGCCTTATTGGCGGTGCCTGCTGGAATTTCCTCAAGCCGATGATCTAGGCGAGAACCCCGTCGTCCGGCTGGCGCGGCCTGCCGGATCGAAGAATTGCCCCGCGGCTCTGGAATTTCTTCCTATGCGAGTACATATAATGGCCGACACCAACCCCGTTCATCTGGCAGGCAGGTTATATGCGCGACCCGTATGAGGTGCTGGGCGTTGCAAGGAACGCCTCGGCAAAGGAAATCAAGTCGGCCTATCGAAAACTGGCCAAGAAGTATCACCCGGACCAGAATCCGGATGATCCGAAGGCCAAGGATCATTTCGCGGCTGCAAATCAGGCTTATGAGATCGTCGGCGACGAGAAGCAGCGTGCAGCTTTCGACCGTGGCGAAATCGGTCCGGACGGCAAGCCGCTGTTCCAGGGCTTTGAGGGCGCGGCCGGCGGTGATCCCTTCTCCGGATTCCGGCGCCAGCAGGGGCCGGGAGGGGCGCATTTTGAGTTCCGTGGCAATGGTCCCGGCGGTGAAGCTTTCGGCGAGGACATCTTCAGTCACATTTTCGGCGATGCCTTCGCCCGCCAGCAGGGCGCGCGTTCCTCTGGCGGTGAACGCAGGGGCCAGGCTCCGCGCGGTCAGGACATCAATGTCGAGCTCGGCATCAGCATTGAAGAAGCGGCAACGACACCGAAGGTGACGGCCCAGTTTCCCGATGGCCGCAAGATCGCCGTCAAGCTTCCCGCTTTTGTCGAGGACGGGCAGACCATCCGCCTCAAGGGGCAGGGCGCGCAGGGCTATGGCGCACCGGGCGATGCACTGGTCAGGATCCGCTTCCTGAACCATCCGCGTTACACCGTGGAAGGGCGCGACCTGCATGTCGACCTGCCGGTGCCCCTGCGTGACGCGGTTCTGGGGGCCAAGATCGCTGTGGAAACGCCAACCGGTAAACTGGCCGTCAATGTGCCGGCATGGTCCAGTTCCGACAAGGTGCTGCGCCTGAAGGGCAAGGGTCTGCCGACGAAGGCCGGCGGGCATGGCGACCTCTATGTGCATGTCCGGCTGATGCTGCCGGAAGGCGGCGACAGTGAGCTCGAGGCGCTTATGCGCGCGAAGAAGGTGTGACCGGCAGTCGGTTCATTGACGTTTGAGACCTTGAAGCCCGCAAGCGCCTGTGCGATAGGGCTTGCTCTCAAGCGGACAATTTGCGGAGAACGCTGACATGGCGGGTGTACAGGGCCTCATGGCCGGGAAGCGTGGCCTCATTCTGGGTGTCGCCAACAATCGCTCCATCGCTTTCGGTATCGCCAGGGCCTGTGTCGATCACGGAGCCGAAATCGCGCTGACCTATCAGGGCGAGGCGTTCAAGAAGCGCGTCGAGCCGCTGGCGGCTGAACTCGGCGCGCATATCGCCGGCCATTGCGATGTGACCGATCCGGAAAGCCTGGATGCGGTGTTTGCGGAGGTCGAGCGCCATTTCGGCAAGATCGACTTTCTGGTCCACGCCATCGCCTTCTCCGACAAGGAGGAGCTGGACGGGCGCTATGTCGAGACGACGCGCGCCAACTTCAACCGCACCATGGAAATCTCGGTGTTTTCCTTCACCGACATCGCCAGACGCGCCGAAGCGATCATGAACGATGGCGGCTCGCTGCTCACCCTGACCTATTACGGCGCCGAGAAGGTGATGCCGCATTACAACGTCATGGGCATTGCCAAGGCGGCACTTGAAGCCAGCGTTCGCTATCTGGCCGTCGATCTGGGCGGACGCGGCATCCGCGTCAACGCCATCTCGGCCGGTCCGATCAAGACGCTGGCCGCATCGGGGATCGGCGACTTCCGCTATATCCTGAAGTGGAACGAATACAACTCGCCGCTCAAGCGCACCGTCACGCCGGAAGAGGTCGGTGATTCGGGCCTCTATCTGCTGTCCGACCTGTCGCGCGGCGTTACCGGCGAGGTGCATCACGTCGATTCCGGCTATCATGTCGTGGGCATGAAGGCGGTCGACGCGCCGGACATCTCCACCATCAAGGACTGACACTCCACATTTCTTTTCGGCCTCCGGGCCGAGGTTGTCAGAGGATACCCCCGGAAAATGCCTGCACCTGTTTATGTGGTGCGTCACGGTCAGACCGACTGGAACGCGGAACTTCGTCTTCAGGGGCAGGCCGACATCGATCTCAATGCCCTTGGCCGGGAGCAGGCAGCGGCCAACGGACGCGCGCTCGCCGGCCTGATCGGTGATGCGGCAGGATATGATTTCGTTGCAAGCCCGATGGCGCGCACCCGCCACACGATGGAGCTGCTGCGCGGCGCGATGGGCCTCGACCCGATGGCCTACCGGATGGATGAGCGCCTCAAGGAACTGAATTTCGGCGACTGGCAGGGGTATACGGCCGAGGAGCTGGAAGCGCTGCATCCGGGCTCGACGCGCGAGCGCCATCTTGCCAAATGGGATTTCCAGCCCCCCGGCGAAGGTGCGGAAAGCTATCAGATGCTTCTGGAGCGGGTGACGCCTGTATTCCGCACCCTGCAGGGTCCCTCAGTCTGCGTGACCCATGGCGGAGTGATCCGCGGGCTGTTCCGCTTCGCCGGTGGACTGAGCAAGGAAGAAGCCTGCGCGCTCACCATTCCGCAGGATCGCATCCTGCGCTGGCAGGGCGACAGGCTGGACTGGCTCTGAAAGCCTTTCTGTCCGCCGACGCCTGCCTTATTCGACAACCTGCATGTCGGTGATGACGTTTTCGCCACCGGTCACGTCGTAGGCGATGACAACTTCCATTCCGGCGCTGAGTGCGTCTACGTCCATTTCGGCGTTGAGCTTGTAGGACTTGCCGTTATCGAGCGTCAGGGTCATGTTTTCCTTGCTGACCTGTTTGATGGTCCCTTCGGCCTGCTCGGCCAGGGCCATGCCCGAAAGCATCAGGAGGGCTGCAGCGGCGCCAGCGAAAATGCGCCCGATTCGAATTTGCATGTGTCGTCCTCTTGTTTCTTGCTCCGGCCTGACGCCGGTTGATTGCGGAGACGCGGCGATGTGAACAGAACCAGCCCAATGTGTCAAAGCTTAGACGCCGTCGATGACGGTTTGACCACCGCAAAAAACGCCAATAGAACGCTGGCAACATCGGATCGGGACCGGGCCATCCAACAGGCCCCGGCGTGAAAAGGCAGGGATTTGCCAATGTCGCACAACACGTTCGGCCATCTGTTCCGCGTCACCACATGGGGCGAAAGCCATGGTGCCGCGCTTGGCTGCGTGGTCGATGGGTGCCCGCCCGGCATCCGCTTTACGCTGGCAGACATCCAGTCGGAACTCGACCGACGCCGTCCGGGTCAGTCGCGCTTCGTCACGCAGAGGCGCGAACCCGATCAGGTGAAGGTGCTCTCGGGCTTCGTCTTCGATGAGGATGGCGAGACGATGATCACCACCGGCACGCCCGTCTCGATGCTGATCGAGAATGTCGACCAGCGCTCGAAGGACTATGGCGAGATCGCGCGGCAGTATCGCCCCGGCCATGCCGACTACACCTATGACGTCAAATACGGCCTGCGCGACCATCGCGGCGGCGGACGCTCATCCGCGCGCGAAACCGCTGCGCGGGTCGCTGCCGGCGCTCTTGCCCGCAGGATAGTGCCCGGCCTCGTGGTGCGCGGCGCGCTGGTGTCCATGGGCGTGAAGGACATCGACCGCGCCAACTGGGACTGGGATTTCGTTGGCCACGAAGACAATCCGTTCTTCACGCCGGACCCGGCTTCGGTTCCTGTTTTCACAAGCTATCTGGACGAGATCCGCAAGGCCGGCTCGTCGGTCGGCGCAACTGTCGAGATCGTGGCGGAAGGCGTTCCGGCAGGCCTTGGTGCGCCGCTTTACGGCAAGCTCGATCAGGATATTGCCGGCAACCTGATGTCGATCAACGCGGTCAAGGGTGTGGAAATCGGCAACGGCTTCGAAGCGGCCCGCATCACCGGCGAGGAGAATGCCGACCAGATGCGCATGGGCAATGACGGTCGCCCGATGTTCCTGTCCAACAAGGCTGGCGGCATCCTTGGCGGCATTTCGACCGGCGCGCCGGTGGTGGCGCGTTTTGCCGTGAAGCCGACGTCCTCGATCCTGACCCCGCGCCTTTCGATCGACAAGGATGGTGCGGAAGTGGAAGTGCGCACCAAAGGCCGCCATGATCCGTGCGTCGGTATTCGGGCGGTGCCGGTGGGCGAGGCCATGGTCGCCTGTGCCATCGCCGATCACTATCTGCGCCATCGCGGCCAAACGGGCAGGGCGGACGCGTAGCCGGCTGCGAAAGGGCGGACTTGCCCGTCCCTGTTCGAGGCCTTATGCCGTTTCTTATTCCGTCGTTCTTTTTTTAGCGAAGCGAGCCTCATGTCCTACGACCAGAAGAAGATCGTTGAAGCCATCCGCGCTTTCGAGCGCGGCGAGATCGTCGTGGTCATGGATGATGACGGGCGCGAGAATGAAGGCGATCTGATCGTCGCCGCCGTTCACTGCACGCCGGAGAAGATGGCCTTCATCGTGCGCCACACTTCCGGCATCGTCTGCACCCCGATGCTGCGCGAGGATGCGCGCCGGCTCAATCTTGCGCCCATGGTGGCGGAAAACGATTCCGCCCACACCACCGCCTTCACTGTTTCGGTCGATTTCAAGCATGGCACGACGACCGGCATTTCGGCGGACGATCGCACGCTGACCGTGCGCAATCTGGCCAATGGCAATGTCGGCCCGTCCGATTTCGTGCGCCCCGGCCACATCTTCCCGCTCATCGCCCGCGAAGGCGGTGTTTTGATGCGCTCGGGCCATACGGAAGCGGCCGTCGACCTGTGCAAGCTGGCCAATCTGCCACCCGTCGGTGTCATTTCCGAGCTGGTCAATGACGATGGCACGGTGATGCGCGGGCCTCAGGTGCAGGCGTTCGCCGAGAAGAACGGGTTGAAGCAGGTTTCGGTGGCAGATCTCATCGCCTACCGCCAGCGGCAGGAAACGCTGGTCGAGCGCGTCGCCAGCACCGACATAGAGACACCCGGCGGCAAGGCCAGGCTCTATGCCTATACGCTCCCCTGGGACCCGATGCAGCATCTTGCCGTGGTCTTCGGCGACATTCGCGATGGCGAGGAAGTGCCGGTGCGCCTGCATCCGGAAAATGTCGTTTCCGACGTGTTCGGAACGGGCGGCAGGCTGGATGGCATCATGGAGACCATGGGTGCGCAGCAGCGCGGCGTCATCGTCTATCTGCGGGAAGGATCCGTCGGTGTCGGCCAGAAGGAAAGCCGCAGCCGGGGCGGAGACGAGGATCACGAGGAAGCCCGCAATCGCGAGAATGAGTGGCGTGAGATCGGACTGGGCGCGCAGATCCTGAAGGATCTCGGCATTTCGTCGATCAATCTCATTGCCTCGCGCGAGCGTCATTATGTCGGGCTGGAAGGCTTCGGCATTCGCATCGTCTCGACCGAAATCCGATAAGCATTTCGCGTTCACAGGGCATCAGGCGACAGACGTTTGAAAGGCAGGCTTCGGAGAAATCCCCCGGAGCCTGCGAGCTTTGATGCCTCTTCACTCCGCCGGTTGCGCCAGAGTGTTTCGGGGTATTTCCTGCCGGCCGCCGGCGAGGCTCTTCTGGCCGGCAAGCACTGTCAGCAGGGAGGCAAAGGCGGCTGCGACCGACACGAAGAACCCGCTGTGCGCGCCGAATGTGTCGACGACCCAGCCGGCCGCGAAGGCTCCGAGCGCCATGCCGATGCCGATGCCCGTCATCACCCACGTGATGCCTTCCGTCAGCATCGCTTCCGGCACGCGCCGCTCGATCAGGCCGAAAGCGGTGATGAAGGTCGGCGAGATCGCCAGTCCGCTGATGAATACGGTTATGGCCAGCATCAACACAGTGTCAGCGAGAAGCAGCGGCAATGTGGTAAGCGCGATCGCAGCTACCGATATGAGCATCCGTCGGGGCAGCGGCATCGTGAGGTTGAGGCCTCCCACGATGATGCCGACGATGAAGGACCCCAGCGCATAGACGCCGATCACGAGGCTGGCCGCGCCCGGCTGGCCCAGTTCCTTCGTCATCGCGACCGTGCTGACCTCGGCGGTGGCGAAGATGACCCCGACGAAGATCAGCGCCAGCGTGATGATCTGGACCGGGCGCAGGCGGATGGCTGACCCCGTGGCGCGTTCGGCCGATGGCTCCAGACGGGGCTCCGTGGAACGCTGCAGGAGAAATGCCGCGGTGCCGACGGCGAGGAACAGTGTGCTTGCCAGCATCCCGGCTTCGGGAAACAGGGCCACGCTCAAGCCGACCGACAGCGATGCACCGGCGATATAGACCAACTCATCGGCGACGGATTCGAAGGCGAAGGCCGTGTACAGTCCGGGCTGGTCTCTGAAAATGCCGGTCCAGCGCGCCCGCACCATTGCCGGTATGCTGGGCATGGTGGCGGCAAGCAGGGCGGATGCGAACAATGTCCACACCGGCCAATGCTGGTTGGTGGCGACGATCAGGACAAGGAAGGCGCTCGCGGAAATCGTGGCGGCGGGCGCGGCCACTGTGGTCTGGCCCAGCCGGTCGATCAGCCGTGAAATCTGCGGGGCCAGAAATGCGTTGGTCAGCGCATAGGTGGCGGAGACCGCACCGGCCAGCCAGTATTCGCCGTGGGTCTGGGACAGCATGGCCACGATGCCGATTGGCGCCATGGCGATGGGAAGACGCGCGACGAAGCCGGCGGCTGCAAAGCCTTTCGTGCCGGGCGCGCGGAATATCTCGCTGTAGGGATTGGGCATCTGGAATGCTCCTCGACATTTGGTGGAGCGCCACTTACATAGTTTCGCATACGTGGCGTATGCGAAATGAGATAACGACATACGCCGCGTATGTCAATTGACATACATTGCGTATGCGAGTGAACATATGTGAATGGATGGAGAGAATGCGCAAGCCACGTTCGGAAATGATCGCCGAAACCCGCGCCAAACTGATCGATGCCGCCCGCAAGGCGTTTGTCGAAAAGGGTTATGCCGAGGCATCCATGGATGATTTCACCGCCGAGGCAGGGCTGACCCGCGGCGCCCTTTATCACCACTTCGGCGACAAGAAGGGTCTGCTGCTGGCGGTGATCGTCGAGATCGATGCCGAGATGTCGGAGCGTCTGGCTGCTGCTGCGGACATGTCGGCGAGCCGCTGGCAGCGTTTCGTGGACCAGAACGTCAACTATCTGAACATGGCGCTGGAGCCGGAGATACAGCGCATTGTCCTGTGTGACGGTCCTGCCGTTCTGGGCAATCCCTCCGCCTGGCCGACCGCGCTGAACTGCATCGAGGTGATATCGTCGGGCATCCGGGAGCTTCAGGAAGAGGGCGTGGTGAGGGAGATGGACGCGGAAGCCGCCGCTAGGCTGATCACCGGTGCATCCACCTTCGCCGCCCAGTGGATCGCCAATGCGCCTGACCCTGCCGCCGCTGCGGGCAAGGCGGTGGAGGCCTTCAAGATGCTTCTGGATGGATTGCTGCTCGATGGCGCAGCGCCCGGTTCCGCCTGTTGACAGTGCGCCGTCCCGTGGCTTCTGGCATGGCAAAAAGTCGGGCAAAAGCCTATATCAGGTCGGATGACGACCCGTCTCTACAGCCATCCGGTCTATCTGGAGCACCTGACGCCGCCGGGACATCCGGAGCGGCCTGACCGGCTGCGCGCCATCGAGCGCGTGCTGATGGAAGAGCCATTCGAATTGCTGGACCGCGCCGAGGCCCCGCACGGCGACGAGGCGACGCTTCTCTATGCCCACCCCGAAAGCTATGTGGAGCGGCTGCGTGCGGCCGTGCCGGAGGAGGGCATCGCCACCATCGATGGCGATACCGTCATGAGCCCGAAGAGCTGGGACGCCGCCCTTACCGCGATCGGCGCGGCCAATGCGGCGGTGGACGATGTGTTCTCTGGCGCTGCCAGCAATGTCTTCGTGGCCTCGCGCCCGCCCGGCCATCATGCCGAGAAAGCCGCGGCCATGGGCTTCTGCCTGTTCAACAATGCCGCGATCGCCGCCCGCCATGCACAGAAGAAGCATGGCGCCGAGCGGGTCGCCATCATCGACTGGGATGTCCACCACGGCAATGGCACGCAGGACATCTTCTGGGATGATCCGAGCGTTCTCTATTGCTCGACGCACCAGCTTCCCCTGTTTCCGGGCAGCGGACGGCGCAACGAGACCGGCGCGTTCGGGAATGTCGTCAACGTGCCGCTGGCACCCGATACGGGCTCCGAGGCGTTCCGCGAGGCCTTCGGCACCCGCATCCTGCCCCGCATCGATGATTTCGCGCCGGACCTCATCATCATCTCGGCCGGTTTCGATGCCCACCACCGCGACCCGCTGGCGGACATAAACCTGACCGAGGACGATTTCGACTGGGCGACGGGCTATGTGCTGGAACGCGCGGCGCGCTATTGCGACAACCGGCTCGTCAGCCTGCTGGAAGGCGGCTACGACCTGCACGGGCTGGCGTTTTCGGTTGCGGCCCATGTCGGCCGCCTGATGAAGGGATAGAATGCATGGAAGCTTCGACCAACGAAGACGTGAAGGCGATGAGCTTCGAGCAGGCGCTCGACGCTCTGGAAAAGATCGTCGAGGACCTTGAGCGTGGCGAGGTGCCGCTCGACCAGTCGATCCGCATCTACGAGCGCGGCGAGGCCCTGAAAGCCCATTGCGACCGCCTGCTGAAGGCGGCCGAGGACAAGGTGGAGAAGATCAGGCTCGCCCGCGACGGCAAGCCCGCTGGCACCGAGCCCCTCGACGCGGAGTAAGCTGCGGGCGGCGGGACCGAAAGCGACGGACATTGAACGGTCCGTTATCCGAACGGTGCTTTCCGACAGGCCTGGTGCGGCCTACATTGCAGGCATCAGAGCGCCGAACGTGAGAAAAGTCGTGCAAGGCAGGCTCTGGCATTCTGGATGGGCATCGGCACAACCCGAAAATGTCGGACAGCTTCGCTCCGATGCTCCAAAGTGCTGGAGCGTCCTTGTGCTTCCGATAGGGCACACGGCGCTCCAGACGCCAACCTGTGAGGCAGGCCATGAGCTTTTTTCCCGGAAACGACCCCAATGTCGGCGACGCTTTCGCCTGCGACCAGATCGAACTCATGGTCGTACCCAATGCCCGCGACATTGACGGATTTCAGGTCCGCCGCGCGTTGCCGACGGCCCGTCGCCGGCTGGTTGGCCCCTTCATCTTCTTCGACCGCATGGGTCCCGCAATATTGAGGGTCGGCGAGGCTCTGGACGTGCGGCCTCATCCGCATATCGGCTTGTCCACCGTCACCTATCTGTTCGACGGCAAGATCAGGCATCGCGATTCGCTGGGCACCGAAATGGTGATCGAGCCGGGCGACGTGAACCTGATGACGGCCGGACGCGGCATCGTCCATTCCGAGCGCACGCCCGAGGAATTACGCGGCGCGCCGATGTCCGTCTCCGGGCTGCAGACCTGGCTCGCCCTACCGGATGGCAAGGAAGAGGTCGCTCCCGTATTCGATCACACGGTGAAGGCCGGGCTTCCCCGCTTCGAGGCTGAGGGCGTGAAGGGCAGGGTCGTCATCGGCTCGTTCGAGGGCATGAACTCGCCTGTCTCGGTGGCGTCGAAGACGCTCTATGCCGATATACGGCTGGAGGCCGGGGCCAGCGTGAAAATACCGCAGGATGCCGAGGAACGGGCCATCTATACGCTGGACGGAGAGGTTTCCATCTCCGGCGATCGTTTCCCGGCGGATCGGCTTCTGGTTTTCAAACCCGGCGACGAGATCGTGGTGAGGTCCGAGCCCGGCGCGCATTTCATGCTGTTTGGCGGCGACTCGCTGGGCAGCAAGCGCTACATCTGGTGGAATTTCGTCTCCTCCTCGAAGGAACGCATCGAGCAGGCCAAGGAAGAATGGCGTACCGGCCGCTTCGATATCGTGCCGGGCGATGAGGAAGAATTCGTACCGTTGCCAAAGGGCTGAGCAATAACGCTCGCCAGCTTTGGGCGGCGTTTACATTTTCGGCCTGCCGGCCTATTCCGGCCGCAGGCTCCAGCTTCGGGAGGACGCCACCGATGAACGCCACGCCCCATACCCAGCCTCTTGAGACGCCGCTTCTCGACCAGGTCCGCATTCCGGCGGACATGCGAACCCTTCCCGAAAGCGCACTTCCGCAGCTGGCCGATGAGTTGCGCCGGGAAACCATCGACGTCGTCTCGCGCACCGGCGGTCATCTGGGTGCCGGTCTTGGGGTGATCGAGCTTACCGTGGCGCTGCACTATGTGTTCGACACGCCGGCCGACCGCATCATCTGGGACGTCGGCCATCAGACCTATCCGCACAAGATCCTCACCGGCCGCCGCGACCGCATCCGCACCCTGCGGCAGGAGGGTGGACTTTCGGGCTTCACCAAGCGCGACGAGAGCGAATACGATCCCTTCGGTGCGGCGCATTCCTCAACCTCGATCTCGGCCGGTCTCGGCATGGCGGTGGCGCGCGATCTCGCCGGCGGGCGCAACAATGTCATCGCCGTCATCGGCGACGGCTCCATGTCGGCCGGCATGGCCTATGAGGCGCTCAACAATGCGGGCGCGCAGGGCTCACGGCTGATCGTCATCCTCAACGACAACGACATGTCGATCGCCCCGCCCAGCGGCGCGATGAGTTCTTATCTGGCGCGGCTCGCTTCTGGGCGCACCTATCAGGGCGTTCGCGAACTGGGCAAGAAACTGACCGCTTATCTCGGCAAACGCGCCGACCGGGCGATCACGCGGGCGGTGGAACATGCCCGTGGCTACGTCACCGGCGGCACGCTGTTCGAGGAAATGGGCTTCTTCCACATCGGCCCCATCGACGGCCACAATCTGGAGCATCTGGTTCCGGTGCTGAAGAATGTGCGCGACCATGGCGAAGGCCCGGTTCTGATCCATGTGGTGACGCAGAAGGGCAAGGGCTATGCGCCAGCCGAAGCCGCTGCCGACAAGTATCACGGCGTCAACAAATTCGACGTCATCACCGGAGCGCAGGCCAAGGCCCCCGCCAACTCGCCGGCCTATACAAGGGTGTTCGCCGAAAGCCTCATCCAGGAAGCGCGGGAGGACGAGAAAATCGTCGCCGTCACCGCCGCCATGCCTTCCGGCACCGGGCTCGATCTGTTCGGAGAAGCGTTTCCGTCACGAACCTTCGATGTGGGCATAGCCGAGCAACATGCGGTGACCTTCGCCGCGGGCCTCGCCACGGAGGGATACCGGCCCTTTGCAGCGATCTATTCCACCTTCCTCCAGCGCGCCTACGATCAGGTCGTGCATGACGTGGCGATCCAGAAGCTGCCGGTGCGCTTTCCCATCGACCGTGCCGGCTTCGTGGGGGCGGACGGGCCGACCCATTGCGGCGCTTTCGACACCACCTTCCTCGCCTCGCTGCCCGGCTTCGTGGTCATGGCCGCCGCCGACGAGGCGGAGCTGAAGCACATGGTGCGCACCGCTGCTGAATATGACGAGGGCCCGATCTCCTTCCGCTATCCGCGCGGCAACGGCATCGGCGTCGATATGCCCGAGCGCGGCGAGGTGCTGGCCATCGGCAAGGGGCGGATCATGCGGCAGGGCACGCGCGTGGCGCTCCTGTCCTTCGGCACGCGGCTGGCCGATTGCCTGCTTGCCGCCGAGGCGCTGGACGCGGCCGGGCTTTCCACCACTGTTGCCGATGCGCGTTTCGCCAAGCCGCTGGACACCGACATGGTGCGCCGGCTGGCGCGCGAGCACGAGATTCTGCTGACGGTGGAGGAGGGCGCCATAGGCGGTTTCGCCGCGCAGGTGCTGCACTTCCTTGCCCATGAAGGTTTGCTGGACGGTGGCCTGAAGGTGCGCCCGCTGGTGTTGCCGGATGAGTTCACCGATCACGGCAAGCCGGAGAAGATGTATGCGGAGGCCGGGCTGGACAGCACCGGCATCGTCGGGACCGTCTTTGCCGCGCTCGGCCACGTCGAAAGCGCCCAGCGCGCCTGAGTGCACGATGCGGATCTGCGCGAAGGCTTTTTCTGCTTCCGTGGCCGCATTTGCGGCATGGTTGCTGAATCGTTGCATGAGAAACTTGAATCCGCTTCTGTCGGTTTGATCATAACCCTCTGTTTACGCTGGTTTTTGGCGTTTCGCTTACCGTTCCTTTTGGTCGAATCTCAACGTCGCGCTGTTAGCTCTGACCCCGACAAGGGGCGTGATGACAGTGAAAGCGTTTTTCTGCGGACTGGCAGGATTGGTGGCGGCGACGGCGCAAGGCGCCGCCGAGACGCGTATCGACTCCCGCATAGACGATGCGGCGCGCGAGATCGTGGCCGCACGGATGGGAGAGCTGCGCGGCAGCTTCGCGCCCGGCCAGCAGCCTGTCCTTGTCCGGCAGCAGGCAGAGCAAAGACAGCGCGAGCCGCTCAGGGTTCTTCAGTATGGCCGCTACCGCGACAACCCGCGCCCGGAGCCGCAAAGCAGGAAGACGCGCTGACGACGCTTGCGTTCCAGCCCGCCTTTCGTCAATGAAGGCGGATGAAGCCCGAAGCACCTGCCAGCCGGCGGCTGCGTCTCGATGAACTGCTCATCGAGCGCGGCCTGTTCGCCAGCCGATCCCGCGCCCGCGATGCGATCGAGCGTGGAACTGTGCGCGTTGATGGCGAGGTGGCGGTCAAGCCCGGCCGAACGGTTGCAGCGGATGCTGTCCTGGAGATCGACGATCCGGCCCGCGCCTATGTTTCGCGCGCGGCGCTCAAGCTGATCGCCGGTCTCGATGGCTTCGGTTTCGATCCGGCGGGCTGCACGGCGCTCGACATCGGCGCATCCACGGGTGGCTTCACGCAGGTTCTGCTGGAACGGGGTGCTGCCCACGTCACCGCAATCGATGTCGGACATGGCCAGATGCGCGGGGAGATCGAGACCGATCCGCGCGTTGCGTCGATAGAAGGCCTGAACGCACGTGACCTGACCGCCGCCGATCTGGGCGGTCGCGTCCCGGACTTCATCGTTTCCGATGTCAGCTTCATCTCGCTGAAGCTCGCCCTGCCGCCGGCGCTGGAACTGGCCGCTCCCGGGGCGAGGGCGGTGCTTCTGGTCAAGCCGCAATTCGAGGCCGGGCGCGAAGCCATCGGCAAGGGCGGACTTCTGAAGAACCCCGATGACGCGGAGCGGGTCGCCGGCAGCTTGTGCGACTGGCTGGATGGGCAGCCGGGCTGGCGCGCGCTCGGCCTCTCCCCATCGCCCATCGAGGGCGGTGACGGCAACCGCGAATTCCTGCTGGCCGGAGTGAAAGACCGATGAGCGCGCGCTTTACGATCGACAGGCTGGGCGCGCAGGGCGACGGCGTGGCCAATACCGAAAGCGGGCAGGTGTTCATTCCCTTCACGCTGGCCGGGGAGGTGGTAACCGCCGCCCGCGAGCGCGACCGTGCGACGCTGATGGCCGTTCTGGAAAAGTCGCCGCTCAGGATCGAGCCTGCCTGTCGTCATTTCGGCGATTGCGGCGGCTGCGCGGTGCAGCATCTGGAGGATGGCGCCTATCGCGCATGGAAACGCGACAAGGTGGTGCATGTGCTGAAGGGCGCGCGCATCGACTGCGAGGTGGACGATCTCGTCCCCTGCGCGCCGCACACGCGCCGCCGGGTTTCGTTCAGCGCCCGGCGCACCGATACGGGCCTCGCTCTGGGGTTCAACCGGCATCTGTCGTCGCAGATCGTGCCGCTTGAGGAATGCCCCATCGCCGTGCCGCAGATCGTGGGCGCGCTGGATATGCTGCGCGAACTGGGCACGCTGATCTGCGCCACGCCAAAGCCCTTCCACATGACGGTTACCGTCACCGCGTCCGGGCTTGACGTGGCGGCTTCCGATTCGGGGCGCATGGGTGAACGCCAGCGCCAGATCGCTTCGAATTTCGTCGTCCGCCATGGGCTGGCGCGGCTGTCGGTCGATGGCGAAATCATCATCGAGCCGAAGAAGCCGATGGTGCTGTTCGGCGCCGCGGCCGTGCCTGTGCCGCCGGGTTCCTTCCTTCAGGCAACGGAACCGGCTGAGCAGACCATGGCCGATCTGGTCGGCCAGCACCTGGCGCGGGCGAAGAAGGTTGCCGACCTCTTCGCCGGTTGCGGCAGCTTCGCGCTGCGGCTGGCCGCGAAATCGGAAGTGCATGCGGTGGAAGGCGAGGCCGCCGCGCTTGCCGCGCTGGATCGCGGCTTCCGTTTCGCGACGGGGCTGAAGCGCGTGACCTCGGAAAAGCGCGACCTGTTCCGCCGCCCGCTCACCTTCAAAGAACTGAACGCCTTTGACGGTCTGGTGTTCGATCCGCCGCGCGCCGGTGCGGAGGACCAGTGCCGCCAGATCGCGCGCTCCGACGTGCCGCTGGTGGCTGCCGTGTCGTGCAATCCCGTCACCTTCGCGCGCGATCTCGCCATCCTGCTTGCCGGCGGCTATCGCCTGAAGAAGGTCACGCCGATCGACCAGTTCCTGTGGTCCCCGCATGTCGAGGCGGTGGCGCTGCTGGAAAAGCCGAAGAAGCGGCGGTAAAAGCGCTGCGCTTGAATTGAGCGCCGATTGCGCCTATTTTGAACAGAAGACGTTCAAAATACGAAAGGAGGGTGCATCATGACCTCCATGGCCCTTGAAATCAATGCTTCCCGCTTCGGCGAAGGCGGTTCGCCTTTCCTGTCGCCGAGGCGGGTGGCCGAACTGCTTGGCGTCACCCTGTCCGAGCTGGCGGCCTTGATCGGCGTCGCCCGCAACACGCTGGCGGCCAAGACCGGCGCGCGCAAGGTCGATGCGGCGCTCAGCCCTGTCGTGCGCATATTGGCGATGGCCGGCGAAATGGCGGGCGACGAACGCCGCGCCGCGATCTGGTTCAAGCACCAGCCCATACCCGGCTGGGCCGGCAAGACGGCTTATGATCTCGTCCGCGAGGGCAAGGCCGACAAGGTTCTCGCCTATCTGGAGGCCGTGCGCTCCGGCGTCTATGCCTGACAGCGCGCCGCTGACCCTGTGGCGCGCCTTCGTGCCGCAATGGGCCTATCTGCCGCTGTCGGGTGACGGGGCGGCCCGATTCGGCGGGCGCTGGAATCCGGTCGGCGCGCCGACAATCTATGCGGCGCGCGAATTGTCGACGGCCTGGGCCGAATACAATCAGGGTTTCGTCCAGCACCCGGCGCTGATCGCCCGGCTTGAACTGAGCGGCGCACGGCTTGCCGACCTGACGGATGACGAGACGCTGGACGCTATCGGCATGACGCCAGCCATTCACGAATGCGAATGGCGCGACATGATGGATCGCGGCAAGGTGCCCGATACCCACAGGCTGCGGGCAAAGTTGCTGCGGCAGGGATGGGATGGCGTGATCTATCCGTCGTTCATGTCGCCCGGCGGCACCTGCGTGGCGCTGTGGCGCTGGAACGGCAATGGCGCGCCCGACCTTGCCGTCATCGACCCCGACCACCGGCTGCCGAAATCGTCGGCCTCGTGGATGTAGGTTCGGGCTTACCTGCCCGCCCGCATGGCGAGCGCGCTCCATTGCGCCAGCAATGCCTCCCGCGCGCGCAGTCCTGCGGAGCGCTTTTCGCGCTTATCATCCTGCGCGAGACGCGCGAACACCAGTGTCACGTCGCCCTTGCTCGCCCATCCGACATACCAGCCCCACATGCGCGCGCGATCAAAGGTCCCGTCGGCTTTCCGGGGATAGGCAGACCCCGTCTTGCCGGAAATCCGCCAGCCATCCGAGATTTCGCTGCTTTCGACAATCGCCATGGTCCTTGCCGTGGCGTCGCGCGAGATCGGCAATTGCCCAGTGATCAGCCTGCGCAGGAAAACGGTCTGCTCCACCGGAGAGATGGTCAGCGAGGACGAAATCCAGGCGCGCTCCAGTGCGTTGTTCTTCCCGGCATCTCCTGAAAAATCGGCATTGCCGTAGGCGAAGCTCCGGCCGTAGCCGCGCAGCTTCTCCACGCCGAGTTCGCGCGTGATCTGCTGCGAGTACCAGACGACCGAATGGCGCATCCATGCGGCAGGGGCTGTTGGCCTGCGCCATGCATCGCCGCCCCAGTCCGGATAGCCCGGACGGAAGGGCAGCACCGGATTGCCCGCGTCCCGCAGAAATCCGGAATCATAGCCCATTGCCGCCAGCGCGATCTTGAAGGTGGAAGCGGGCGTGACCCGGTCTTCGCACCGGCCTTCGTTCACCAGCACACTGCCCGTGTGGGCATCTGCGATCACCGTGCAGACAACTGCCGCTCGTGCCGGTAGAGCGCAAAGGGCCGTCAACACGGCCCCAAGCGCGACTGCGAACGTCCTTAGATCGGTCATCAGACCTGCGTGCCGCCGACCGTCATCTGGTTCATGCGCAGATGCGGCTGGCCGACGCCGACCGGCACCCACTGGCCGGCCTTGCCGCAATTGCCGATGCCGGTGTCGAGCTTGGTGTCGTTGCCGACCATGGAGACCCGATGCATGGCGTCCGGCCCGTTGCCGATGAGCATGGCGCCCTTGATCGGTCGCGTCACCTTGCCGTCCTCGATCATGTAGGCCTCGGTGCAGCCGAACACGAATTTGCCGGAGGTGATGTCGACCTGACCGCCACCGAAGGACACGGCGTAGACGCCCTTCTTCACCGAAGCGATGATCTCCTCGGGCGTCTTGTCGCCGGACATCATGAAGGTGTTGGTCATGCGCGGCATGGGGCGGTGGGCATAGCCTTCGCGCCGTCCGTTGCCGGTCGCTTTCATGCCCATCAGGCGCGCGTTCTGTCGATCCTGCATGTAGCCGACGAGCTTGCCGTCCTCGATGAGCACATTAAGGGCGCTCGGCGTTCCCTCATCATCCACGGTGATCGAGCCCCGCCGTTCGGCGATGGTGCCGTCATCGACGACGGTGACGCCGCTGGCGGCGACCTGTTGCCCCATCAGCCCCGCGAATGCGGACGTCTTCTTGCGGTTGAAGTCGCCTTCGAGACCGTGGCCCACCGCCTCATGCAGCATTACGCCCGGCCAGCCATTGGCCAGCACGATGTCGAACGTACCGGCGGGCGCCGGAACCGCTTCGAGATTGACGAGCGCCTGCCTGAGCGCCTCGCTTGCAGCATATTTCCAGTTGTCTTCCGTCAGGAACTCGCCGAAGGCCTTGCGCCCGCCCGCTCCATAGGAGCCGCTTTCCTGGCGGTCGCCGTCACCGACGACCACCGAGACGTTCATCCGCACCATGGGCCGGATGTCGCGCACCACCTGTCCGTCGCCGCGCAGGATCTCCACATGCTGCCATGAGGATGCGAGGGAGGCAGTGACCTGCCGCACGCGCGGATCCGCATTGCGCAGCCATGCGTCGATCTCCTGCAGCAGCTTCGCCTTGGCGTCGAAGCCGGGCGAGGGGATCGGGTTGTCATCGGAATAGAGGTGGCGGTTGGTGCGCGCAGGCGCGTCGGCCAGCGTTCCCGCATGTCCGCTTTTGACGGTGGCGACGGCATCGGAGGCGCGCAGCAGGGCGGCATGGGACAGTTCGCTCGAATGCGCGTAGCCGGTCGCCTCGCCGGCCACCGCGCGCAGGCCGAAGCCGCGGTCGGTGTTGAAGCTGGCCGTCTTGAGCCGGCCATTGTCGAAGAGCAGGGCTTCGCTTTCGCTGCTTTCGAGAAAAAGCTCGCCATCGTCAGCGCCGTTGAGCGTATCGGCCACCAGAGTGCGGATGCGCTCTTCGGAAATGTCGAACTCGGAAAGCAGGCTGGTCATGGCGCATCCTCGGATCAGGGTCTGCACGCCATGTAGGCGTACACGACCCGTTCGGCAATGCGAAGCTGACGCGGGCTCGTCAGGGCAGGGCGGCGAAGCCGTCCGCGAAGCCCTTGAGATCGACGGGAATGCCGATGCCCTCTTCCGGCGTCTGGAAGATGATGAAGGTGGCCGCCATGCCTGCCTTCAGCGTATCGAGCAACTGCTTTTCCAGAATCACCTCAGCGTAGCAGCCATCCTGGAAGCAGCGCACGAAATAGGCGCGGCCGATGTCCTTGCCATCGACATTGAGGCCGAGGCCGTTTGGCAGCAGAACGCCAAGAGGCGCCAGCACCCGCAAAATCTCCGCCTTGTTGTCGGCGGTGCGCAGCACCACCACGGAAAGACCCATCTCCGGCCTGTCCTCGGCAACGACGTTCTGCATCATCACGCACTGCTCGGTCGTGGCACCCGCTGGCGTGTCGCAGATCACGGACCATGCGCCATGCGTGGAACGCACGCTGCCGCTTTGCTGCGCCAGGGCTGTGCCCGATGCGGATATCGCCCCCAGAGAGGCGGCGAGAAGGGTGACCTTCGCCAAGGTTCCCGAAACCCAAGACTTCATGACGGCTCCACTGCGAATCGCCTCACTTTAAGCCGCACATGGGCCAAGCGGAAGGATGCGAAAGCGCCCAATCGCCTTCGACTGCGGCAATAATACGGTTTTTCACTTCTATTTTGCGCGTCGCGGCGGCTTTCAGCAATAATTGCCCGTTTCATGGCAGCGTCGCGGCTTTTGTGACGCGCGCAAAAATGCCGCATGGATGAGCCGGGTCCTTCCTTGCGGAGGGAAACAGAGTATGGTTTGAACCAGCATCGACTGTCCGGGATTCCCGTTCCGGCATCAATTGGATTATTCTCGCGGCACATGCGCGAGCAAGGGAGAAGAATAGGGCGATGAAAAGATCCATTGCAGGGGGATTGTGTGCTGCCGCCGCACTGCTTTCCGCAGCGTCCGCCTGGGCGGCGCAGCCGGTAGACTGGGAATACAGGTTCCAGCCAGCCGCGACCGACATCATGCACCAGATCACATGGTTCGAGGGTTACACGCTGGCCTTCATCATACCGGTCACGCTTCTCGTTCTCGTGCTGCTCGCCTATTGCATCCTGAAGTTCCGCGCCAGCAGGAACCCGGTGCCGTCACGCACCAGCCACAACACCGCCATCGAGGTGATCTGGACCGTCGGTCCGGTCGTGCTGCTGCTGATGCTGGCCGTTCCTTCCTTTCAGCTTCTGACCAACCAGTACTCTCCGCCGGAAGAGGCCAAGCTCACCATCAAGGCGACGGCCAACCAGTGGAACTGGGACTACGAGTATCAGGACAACGAAGGGCCTTCATTCAACTCGGCCATGTTGCACGAGGGGGATCGGGCTGCTGCCGGCAAGGAAGACAAGTCGGTCTATCCGCGCCTGCTCGCTGTCGATAACGAGATGGTGGTGCCGTCCAATACCGTGGTTCGTGTGCTTGTCACCGCCTCCGACGTCATCCACGCCTTCGCTGTGCCGTCCTTCGGCGTGAAGAGCGATGCCGTGCCCGGCCGTCTGAGCGAGGTCTGGTTCAAGGTCGAGAAGGAAGGCTTCTACTACGGCCAGTGTTCCGAGCTTTGCGGCAAGGACCACGCCTTCATGCCGATCGCCGTCCGTGTCGTTTCTCCGGACCAGTATGAAAGCTGGCTGGCGGCCGCCAAGAGCGACCTGCCCGCCGCGAACAAGGCGCTGACCGCGCAGATTGAGGCCGCCAGCAAGCTGGCCGCCGCGAATTGAGCCCGCAACCCAGGTATACAAGGTAACGGAGCCGGAAATGGCAGAAGCTGCAACACATGACGATCACCACGCGCCGCGTGGCTGGGTTCGCTGGGTCTACTCGACCAATCACAAGGACATCGGAACCCTCTACCTGATCTTCGCGATCATGTCGGGCATTCTCGGCGGCGTCATGTCGATCATGATGCGCTGGGAGCTGGCGGAGCCGGGTATCCAGATTTTCCATGGTCTTGCGTCCATGGTTTATGGGGTCGAGGGTGATGCGGCTCTTGATGCCGGCAAGCACATGTTCAACGTGTTCACCACCATGCACGCGCTGATCATGATCTTCTTCATGGTCATGCCTGCGCTGATCGGCGGTTTCGCCAACTGGATGATCCCGATCATGATCGGTGCGCCGGATATGGCGTTCCCGCGCATGAACAACATCTCCTTCTGGCTTCTGCCTCCCGCACTTATCCTGCTGCTGATCTCGTTCTTCGTGCCGAGCGCACCGGGTGCTCACGGCATCGGTGGCGGCTGGACCATGTATCCGCCGTTCTCGACGTCCGGACAGCCGGGCCCCGCCATGGATTTCGCCATCCTGTCGGTTCACATCGCCGGTGTGTCGTCGATCCTCGGCGCCATCAACTTCATCACCACCATCTTCAACATGCGCGCACCTGGCATGACCATGCACAAGATGCCGCTGTTCGCGTGGTCGGTGCTGATCACGGCGTTCCTGCTGCTGCTGTCGCTCCCGGTTCTGGCCGGCGGCATCACCATGCTGCTGACCGACCGCAACTTCGACACGGCCTTCTTCTCGCCTGAAGGTGGCGGTGACCCGATCCTGTTCCAGCATCTGTTCTGGTTCTTCGGGCATCCGGAAGTGTACATTCTGATTCTGCCGGGCTTCGGCATCGTCAGCCACATCGTGTCGACCTTCTCGCGCAAGCCGGTGTTCGGTTATCTCGGCATGGCCTACGCCATGGTCGCGATCGGTGCCGTCGGCTTCGTCGTGTGGGCGCACCACATGTTCACCTCGGGCATCTCGCTGAACGCGCAGCGCTACTTCACCTTCGCCACGATGGTGATCGCGGTTCCGACCGGCATCAAGATCTTCTCGTGGATCGCGACGATGTGGGGTGGCTCGATCACCTTCCGCACGCCGATGCTGTGGGCGATCGGCTTCATCTTCCTGTTCACCGTTGGCGGCGTCACCGGCGTGCAGCTGGCAAATGCCGGTCTCGACCGCATGTATCACGACACCTATTACGTGGTAGCGCACTTCCATTACGTGCTGTCGCTGGGTGCCGTGTTCGCCATCTTCGCTGCCTGGTACTACTGGTTCCCGAAGATGACTGGGTACATGTACTCCGAGACGATCGCCAACACCCACTTCTGGGTCACCTTCGTGGGCGTGAACATCGTGTTCTTCCCGCAGCATTTCCTCGGGCTGGCCGGCATGCCGCGCCGCTACATCGACTATCCCGATGCTTATGCCGGCTGGAACATGGTTTCCTCCTACGGCTCCTACATCGCCGGTATCGGTGTGCTGATTTTCCTCTACGGTATCTTCGATGCCTTCCAGAGGAAGCGCGTGGCTGGTGCCAATCCGTGGGGCGAGGGCGCCACGACACTGGAGTGGCAGTTGCCGTCGCCGCCGCCCTACCACCAGTGGGAACAGTTGCCCCGTATCCGCTGATACGGACTTTGATGCGAACCGCCGGCTCCGGCCGGCGGTTTGGCCACACGGAATGATCGGACGTTTGAGTACGCATGGCCCTGATCGACGACAGATGCATTGATGAAGCGCCGCTGCGCATGTCGGAAGCGACGCCGGGCGACTATATCGCGCTCCTGAAGCCGCGCGTTATGTCGCTGGTGGTGTTTACGGCTGTGGTGGGGCTTGTCGCCGCGCCGGGGACGATGAACCCGCTTCTCGCCCTCATCGCCATTCTGGCTATAGCCATTGGCGCGGGCGCGTCCGGCGCGCTCAACATGTGGTACGATGCCGACATCGACAAGGTAATGAGCCGCACGGCCAAGCGGCCGGTTCCGGCGGGCCGCGTCACGCCCGGCGAGGCGCTGGGCTTCGGTCTGGTGCTGTCGGTTCTGTCGGTGATGACGCTTGGCGTCCTCGTCAACTGGCTCTCGGCTTCGCTGCTGGCCTTCACCATTTTCTTCTATGCCGTCATCTACACGATGTGGCTGAAGCGCTGGACGCCGCAGAACATCGTTATCGGCGGTGCGGCCGGCTCCTTTCCTCCCATGATCGGCTGGGCAGCCGCCACCGGCAATATAAGCCTCGAAAGCGTTATCCTGTTCCTGATCATCTTCCTGTGGACGCCGCCGCATTTCTGGGCGCTGGCGCTCTTCAAGTCGGGCGATTACGAGCGCGCGGGCATCCCGATGATGCCGAACGTTGCCGGTCCGGCTTCGACCCGCCGCCAGATATTCGCCTATGCCCTGTTGCTGGCGCCAGTAGGCGTCGCACCGTGGCTGCTTGGCTACACGACCCTGTTCTATGGCGTCATATCGCTGGTGCTGGGTGCGGGCTTCGTATGGTATTCCTGGAAAGTTCTGGGCATGTCGGACGATGACAAGACCATGGTTCCGGCCAAGAAGCTGTTTGGTTTCTCGCTGGTCTATCTGTTCGTCATCTTCGCTGCCTATATGGGCGACCGCCTTGTCGCCTGGCTTGGCGGCATGGGAGCATGAGCACCATGGATAAGCTTGAAACCGTCGATCTGACCGAACAGCAGAAAAAGGCCCGGCGTCTGCGATCCGTCGCCATCGGGCTGGCCTTGGTGGCACTCGTCATCATATTCTATGTTGCGACGCTGGCGAAGTTTGGCCCGGCGGTCCTGAACCGGCCTATGTGAGACGAAGGATGAGCAATACCCCAGCCACGGATGAGGCCAGGCAGAAGAGCAACCGCAAGGTTGCTGCGCTCTGCGTCGCCTTCTTTTGCGGCATGGTCGGCATGGCCTATGCGGCCGTTCCGCTCTACACGCTGTTTTGTCAGGTCACCGGATATGGCGGAACCACGCAGCGCGTGACCCAGTATTCCGACCGGGTGCTCGATCGTGACATCACGATCCGCTTCGATGCCAATACGGCTGGCGGCGTTCCGTGGAAGTTCGCGCCTGTCGACCGCTCTATCACGGTCAAGATCGGTGAAACGGCGCAGGCCCATTACACCGCCACCAACATGGCGGCCCGGCCAACCGGCGGACGCGCTACCTTCAACGTGACACCTGAGACGGCAGGCGCCTATTTCAACAAGGTGGAATGCTTCTGCTTCACCGACACCACGCTTGCCGCTGGCGAGACGATGGACATGCCGGTGATCTTCTTCGTCGATCCGGACATTGTGGATGTGCCGGAGCTGAAGAATGTGAAGACCATTACCTTGTCCTACACCATGTTCCCGATCGACAAGGAGGCACCGGCGACAACCGGTTCGATCGATCGGAGCACTGTAACAACTACGAACACCGAAGCAGATGTCGGGGGCTGATATGGCTGAAGCGCACGCAAAACAACATGACTATCATATTCTGGCCCCGAGCCCCTGGCCCTTCCTCGGGTCATTTGGAGCGCTTGTGCTTTGCATCGGCGGCGTCTTCTGGATGCAGTACCTGAAGGGCAACGAGTTTCCCGTCTTTGGCATCAACATGGCAACGCCATGGCTGTTCTTCATCGGTCTGCTGATCGTCCTTTACACCATGTTTGGCTGGTGGTCGGATACGGTTAAGGAAGCCCATGAGGGGCATCACACCCGCGTCGTCTCCCTGCACCTGCGCTATGGCATGATCATGTTCATCGCCTCGGAGGTGATGTTCTTCGTGGCTTGGTTCTGGGCGTTCTTCGATGCCAGCCTGTTCCCCGGCGAAGCCGTGCAGTATACCCGCAGCGAGTATACCGGCGGTATCTGGCCGCCGAAGGGCATCGAGGTTCTCGACCCCTTCTATCTGCCGCTCTACAACACGATCATCCTGCTTCTGTCGGGTACGACGTTGACGTGGGCTCACCACGCCATGCTGCACAACGACCGCAAGGGGCTGATCAATGGTCTGGCGATCACCGTGGCTCTCGGTGTCCTGTTCAGCTTCGTGCAGGCCTACGAGTATGTGCACGCTCCCTTCAACTTCAAGGACTCCATCTACGGCGCCACCTTCTTCATGGCGACCGGGTTCCACGGATTCCATGTTTTCATCGGAACGGTCTTCCTGATCGTGTGCTTGATCCGCGCCATTCGTGGCGACTTCACGCCCAAGCAGCACTTCGGTCTTGAGGCGGCTGCTTGGTACTGGCACTTCGTGGACGTGGTGTGGCTGTTCCTTTACGCCACGATCTATGTCTGGGCTTCTGTCGGTGCCGACATCGCCGTGCACTGAGGCCAGGTGAATGCAATGAATTTCAGGGCGGCCGCGGCAACGTGGCCGCCCTGTCCCTTTTTGAAAGACGAGCAGGGGCTGGCTCACAATGAAGCTGCCTGAATGGCTGGCGGGCAGATGCAGGGTGTCGATGGCAAGCGCCGGTCAAATGCTCTGAGCCCTGCCGGGATTTTTTCAGAATTGCACCTGCGCTTTAAGTTCTTGTTTTCACGCATGTCGTGGTCCTGAAACCGGTTCCCACTTTCGGGCCACATGCTGTAAGGTAGGCCGATGACACAGAATGAGAATTCCGCTGCTGAAGATCAGGCACTGTGGGCCCCGGTCGATCCGGTGCGCGCCGGCATCGCCGGCCGCTGTCCGCGCTGCGGCGAGGGTAAGCTGTTTTCCGGTTTTCTGGCCGTCGGCAAGGAATGCACGAATTGCGGGCTCGACTATTCCTATGCGGATGCGGGAGACGGTCCGGCCGTCTTCGTCATCCTCATCATCGGTTTCGTGGTGCTTGGGCTGGCGCTGTGGATGGAGGTCAATTACGGACCTGCATTTTGGGTGCATCTGGTCTTGTGGATACCGCTTGCGCTGATCCTCAGTCTCGGCTCCCTGCGCGTCATCAAGGGCATTCTGCTGACGCTGCAATACCGTAACAAGGCTTCGCAGGGCCGGCTGGACAACGGCGAATGACTTCAGGCATGGAGACGGGGACAAAGCCATTGTCCGCCAGGCGCCTGTGGCTCGCCGCCGTGCTGGGAGCCATTGCCATTGCCATTCTTCTGTCGCTTGGAACATGGCAGATGCAGCGCCTCTACTGGAAGGAGGATCTGCTCGCCACCATCGACCGGCGCATGCATGCCGAGCCTCTGGCCCTAGCGGAAGCGGAGCGTCTTTTCGCCGAAACCTCGGACGTCGACTATGTGCCGATAACCGCCACCGGCAGCTTCGTGCATGAAGGCGAGCGGCATTTTCTGGCGACATGGAAGGGCCAGTCGGGTTTTTATGTCTACACGCCGCTGAAGCTCGGGGACGGCCGTTTCCTGCTGGTCAACAGGGGGTTCGTGCCCTACTGGCTGAAGGAAGCGTCCTCCCGGTCGGCCGGGCAGGTCGACGGCGTGGTCACGGTCAGCGGGCTTGCCCGCAACCCGCTTTCCGAAAAGCCGTCCAGCATGGTGCCCGACAATGATCTGGCAAAGAACATCTTCTACTGGAAGGACCGCGACGTCATGGCCGCATCGGCGGGCCTGCCTGACGGCTATGTCCTGCTGCCGTTCTTCCTCGATGCCGATTCGTCACCGAACCCGGGCGACTGGCCGGCCGGAGGCGTCACCATCGTTTCCCTGCCCAACAATCACCTTCAATATGCCGTGACCTGGTACGGGCTTGCCGCGGCGCTGGCCGGCGTAATGCTGTTCTCTTTTGCGGGACGCAGGCGCAGGACGAAGCGCTGACCGTCGGGGTGCGGCCCGCTGACCCTTGACAGGACAGGGGTGCTCATCCCATGTCGGGCTGACACGCGAAGGACAAGATGCTGCAAACCTTACCGGCTGATGCCGCACCTGAGACGACCAAGCCGCCGCTGACGCTGCGGCTGTGCCAGCCGCGCGGTTTTTGCGCGGGCGTGGATCGCGCCATCCAGATCGTCGTTCTGGCGATCAAGAAATATGGCGCGCCGGTTTATGTGCGCCACGAAATCGTCCACAACCGCTATGTGGTCGAGGGCCTTCAGAACCTCGGCGCCGTCTTCATCGAGGAACTGGACGAGATTCCGCCGGAGCACAATCAGAGCCCGGTGGTGTTCTCCGCCCATGGCGTTCCGAAGTCCGTTCCCGCCGACGCCACCGAGCGCAATCTGTTCTATCTGGACGCGACCTGCCCACTGGTCTCCAAGGTCCACAAGCAGGCGATCCGGCATTATCGCCATGGCCGTCATGTGCTGCTGATCGGCCATGCGGGGCACCCCGAGGTCATCGGCACGATGGGGCAGTTGCCGGAGGGTGCGGTCACCCTGATCGAGACGGACGAGGATGTGCGCCGCTTCGTGCCGCAGGATCCGGAAGCCCTCGGCTTCGTGACGCAGACGACCCTGTCCGTCGAGGACACCGCCCATATTCTCGAAGCCTTGCAGGAACGGTTTCCGGCCATGCAGGCGCCGGCTGCGGAATCCATCTGCTATGCCACGACCAACCGTCAGGAGGCGGTGAAGGAAACGGCTCCGGGCGTCGATCTCTATCTGGTGGTCGGCGCGCCGAACTCGTCGAACTCGCGCCGTCTGGTCGAGGTTGCGGAACGGGCAGGCGCGCGCATGTCGCTGCTGGTCCAGCGCGCCAGCGAGATTCCATGGAACGACGTCGGCGATATCAAGACCCTCGGCCTGTCTGCGGGCGCGTCGGCGCCAGAGATCATCGTCGATGAGATCATTGATGCCTTCAAGGCTCGCTTCGAGGTGACGGTGGATCTTGCCATCACTGCCACGGAGACCGAGGATTTTCCGGTCATGCGCGTTTTGCGCGATGTGGAACTCACCAAGGCCGACATGGCCTTCGTCAACGGCGAACGATAGCAGGCACGCATGGCCGTCTACACCGATGTCACCGAAGGTGAACTGGGCGCGTTCCTGCGCGATTATCCGGTCGGAGAGCTGCTCTCCTACAAGGGCATTGCTGAAGGCACGGAGAATTCGAACTTCCTGCTTCACACCACCGGCGGCTCCTTCATCCTGACTCTCTATGAAAAGCGGGTGGCGACGCACGATCTGCCGTTCTTTCTCGGGCTGATGGATCATCTGGCGGCAAAGGGCCTTTCCTGTCCGCTTCCCGTTCGTCGTGCCGATGGCGAGATGATCGGCACGCTTGCCGGCCGCTCGGCCGCCATCATCACATTCCTGGAAGGCATGTGGCCGCGCCGCCCCACTGCCGCGCATTGCCGCGAGGTCGGAAAGGTGCTGGCGTCGATGCATCTGGCCGGCGCCGATTTCGGCCTGTCCCGCGCGAATGCGCTGGGTCCCGATGGCTGGCGCGAGCTTTGGGCGGCCTCGCGCGAGCGCGCCGATGAGGTCGAGCCCGGTCTTGCTGCCGAGGTCGATGCCGATTTCGAGACGTTCGGCCGCGAATGGCCGGCCGATCTGCCCACCGGCATCATTCATGCCGACCTGTTTCCCGACAATGTGTTCTTCCTCGGCAACGAGCTTTCGGGGCTGATCGACTTCTATTTCGCCTGCAACGACCTGCTGGCCTACGATCTTGCAACCTGCCTGAATGCATGGTGCTTTGAGAAGGATTGTTCCTACAACCTCACCAAGGGCACAGCCTTGCTTGCCGGATATGAGAGCGTGCGACCCCTGAGCGCTGCCGAGAAGCAGGCCCTGCCGATGCTGGCGCGTGGATCGGCGCTGCGCTTCATGCTGACGCGGCTCTACGACTGGCTGCATGGGCCGGAAGGCGATCTCGTCGTCAAGCGCGACCCGGCCGAGTATATCCGCAAGATGCGCTTTCACCGCGCCATCGTCTCGCCGCAGGAATACGGACTGTCATGAAGTGCATTGAAATCTTCACCGACGGCGCCTGCTCCGGCAATCCGGGGCCGGGGGGCTGGGGCGCGATCCTGCGCTTCAACGGTGTCACGCGCGAACTGTGCGGCGGCGAGGCGCAGACCACCAACAACCGCATGGAACTGATGGCGGCGATCTCGGCGCTGAACGCGCTGAAGGAGCCGTGCGAAGTCGATCTCCATACCGATTCCAGCTATGTGAAGGACGGCATTTCCAGCTGGATGGAAAACTGGAAACGCCGTGGCTGGAAAACCGCCGACAACAAGCCGGTCAAGAATGTGGAGCTTTGGCAGGCGCTGGACGAGGCGCGGCGGCGCCACAAGGTGACGTGGCACTGGGTCAAGGGCCATGCCGGCCATCCCGAGAACGAGCGCGCCGATGAACTGGCCCGCGAGGGCATGGCGCCGTTCAAGAAGGGCGCTGCAAGACCTTCTGCTGGTCCTTCCGCTCCGGACACGAAAAAACCGGCGCCCGTCAAAGCGCGCCGGTCTTCGCAAAGTTACTGAAAGCCGCTTCGGGAAACCCTAGGCAGGCTTGCAGCACAAAAATCAAAGCTGTTCGAGAATTTTCGCAGCCGCCGTTTCGTCGGCCTGGCTCGGAACCGGTTCGACGTTGAGCGCCGTCACCTTGCCGTCGTCGACGATCATGGAAAAGCGCTTCGAGCGCAGGCCGAGGCCGGCACCGCTGAGGTCGATGTCGAGGCCGAGAGCCTTTGCGAAATGGCCGCTGCCGTCTGCCAGATAGGTGATCTTGCCTTCGCCGCCGGTGAACTTTTCCCATGCGCCCATGACGAAGGGATCGTTGACGGCAACCACGGCGACGGTGTCCACGCCGCGGGCGCGGATGGCGTCGTTGTTTTCCAGATAGCCGGGTAGATGATTGTTGTTGCAGGTGGGCGTGAAGGCGCCGGGAACGCCGAACAGCACGACCTTCTTGCCCGCGAAAATATCGGCGGTGGTCAGTTCCTTCACGCCGTCGGCGGTCATCGTCTTGAGGGTGGCTTCAGGCAGCTTGTCGCCAACGGAGATCGTCATTTCAATTCCTCATCATGAACAGGGGAGTGAAATCGATAGCGGACTATGCCGGCCGCCGCAATGACGCTGCGCCTAAGGGTAGGGCAGGAAGCCCGAAACGGCTCCCGCAGAGGAAGTCAGCGTGTAGGGCACGCCTTCTCCGGACGGCTTTTCTGCGGGGCGGGAAAGCACGGGCACTTCGAACGTAAACTTGCCGTCACCGGCTTTCGCGACAGGCGTGCCGAAGGCATAGCCGTCTTCGCCGGCCACGAAAAGCTCGGCTGATTGCACGGCCTGGGGCAGCGATGCCGCCACCGTCATTGCTTTGTCGTGCGAGCCGGCAAGGCTGGCGCCGAAAGCGGGCGTGGCAGGGCCGGGCAGGGCCGCCTGTGCATTGCGCACCAATGCTTCCTCGATCACCGCATGGGTGGGATGTGCGGTCTCGACAACCAGATCGGCATGAACCGGAATGCAGATCTTCTCGCAGATTCCAACGAGAACCGTTGCTGCAATGCCGCCCTCCGGCAATGCCCTGTCGGGGAGGGTAAAGCTGACGGGAAGCAGCACGGAGCGGTCGTAGCCGGCCCATTCCGAATAGCCGTCATCGTGACGAACCGGGGCGGGAAAGGCCATTTTTGCTTCCCGGATCTGCTCGCCATCGACCGTGATCTGTGGGGGCACGCCGCTGTCGCCGGGATCGCGCCAGTATGTCTTCCAGCCGGGTTTCAGATCGATCTGCAACACGCCGTTCAATTGCCCGGATGCATCGGGCTGGCTGGCAGTGACCAGCCGGATGCGGCCGCCTTCGCTGTCGTGCCAGCCGGAAGAGCCCGCATACGCGGGAGGGGAAACGACGAAAGCGGCAAGAGACGCGGCAGCAATGGCGGACGTGATGCGCATGGCCATTGATTTGATATCCAGCCGGTATGCCTGCAAGCTTTTTCGCCACGCAGCGGGCATCATTTTTGCGTGAGCCTTTTCGGTGCGCTGATTTTCAGATCCGTTGGACCATACAAGTCCATCTTTCAACTGTCGCCGAAACACGCTAACTTTCAGGCCATGGATATTCTGTCCGGCAAGAACGCGAATTCGGGGCGCGGCGGTTTCCTCGAGGATCAGTTCCTCATCGCCATGCCAGGCATGAAGGACGACAGGTTCGCGCGCTCCGTCATATATGTCTGCGCCCACAGCGAAGAGGGCGCCATGGGTCTGATCATCAACCAGACCCAGCAGATACTCTTTCCCGACCTTCTTGTGCAGCTTGGCATCATGGAAGAGCAGGAGGCAATCCGCCTGCCGCCGCCGGCGCGTGATCTGGTCATCCGCAACGGCGGCCCTGTCGACCGCAGCCGTGGCTTCGTGCTGCATTCGGGCGACTACCGGGTGGAATCTTCGCTGAGCATTGCAGACAACATCTGCCTGACGGCGACGGTCGACATATTGCGCGCCATCTCCAAGGGGCGCGGCCCGCAGCGCGCGCTGATGGCGCTCGGCTATTCCGGCTGGAGTTCGGGGCAACTCGAAACCGAGATCGCCCAGAACGGCTGGCTGACCTGCCCGGCAACCCCGGAACTGCTTTTTGATGCCGACATCGAAAGCCAGTATGATCGTATTCTTGCGGCGATCGGCATCGACATCGCGCATCTGAGCCCCAACGCCGGCCACGCCTGACCGGCGTTCGCTTTTCGGCTCAGGCCTGCGTCAGCGGATATTGCTCCTTGAGCAGGCGGATGACCTGATCGGCCGCTACGGGCGGACCGAACATGAAGCTCTGCACATATTCGCAGCCGATCTGGCGCAACTCCAGCGCGTCGCTCTGATCCGACACGCCTTCGGCAACCACCGACAGTCCCAGTTCATGCGCCATGTTGACCATGGATTTCAGAAGCATGGTGCGCTTGGGCGTGGTGTCGTCGACGAAGCTCTTGTCGATCTTGATCGTGTCGAAGGGGAAGCGGGTCAGATAGGCGAGCGACGAATAGCCGGTGCCGAAATCGTCGAGCGAAAGGCCGATGCCGAGCTGCTTCAGTCTGTTGAGGACGTGGGCCGTCTGCTCGGGATTGTCCATGACCAGCGATTCGGTCAGCTCCAGACGGAAGCAGCGTGCCTTGAGATTGGCGCGCGCGATGATGGAGCGCACATCGCTGACCAGATCGCGGCGGATGAGCTGACGGCTGGAGAGATTGACGGACACGGAGAGCGGCACATCGCCGATCTGCTTCTGCCAGGAAACGAGGTCCTCTGCCGCCTTCTGCATGGCGAACAGGCCGAGCGGCACGATCAGGCCGCAGTTTTCCGCAATCGGGATGAAGTCGGCCGGCGGGATCATGCCGCGACGCGGATGCTCCCAGCGCATGAGCGCCTCGAACCCGGCGATACTGTTGTCCTCCAGCCGCACGATCGGCTGGTAGGCAAGCGTCAGTTCCTTGCGTTCGATTGCGCGGCGCAGGTCGGACTCGAACTGCAGCTTGTCTGTGCCAACGGTGCGGAAAGCGGGACGGAACGGCTCGATCCTGTCGCCGCCGAAGCGCTTGGCCTGATGCAGCGCGAGCTCCGCGTCCTTGACCATGTCGCCGGCCGACGACTGGTCGGAGGTCCATGTGATCAGGCCAATGGAGGCGGTCAGCACGATCTCGCGCTTCGCAAAGGTGATGGGCGCGCTGATGGCGTGCTTGATGGCGTCCGCGATGGCGGCGATGCGTGCCGGCTCCTGCTCGGAAAGCAGCATCAGCGCGAACTGGTCGCCGGCGAAGCGGGCAAGCGAATCCTGAGGCTTGAGCAGGCGGTGCAGGCGCCGCCCGATGGTGAGCAGGATGGTGTCGCCGGCCGATATGCCGAGCCCGTCATTGACCTGCTTGAAGCGGTCGATGTCGATGACGAAGACGGTCGGGCGCACCTTTTCCTCGGTGCGGGCAATGGAAATGACCGCCTCCAGCCGGTTCATGAACAGCTCGCGGCTGGGCAGGCCGGTGAGATTGTCATGCACGGCGTCGTGCAGCAGGCGTTCTTCCGCCTTCTTTTGCTCGGTGACGTCGATCATGGTGCCGACGCAGCGGATGACTTCGCCGTCCGATCCGATCACCGGGCGGGCGCGCAGGGCGAACCAGTGATAGTGGCCGTCGGCGCCGCGCATGCGGAACTGCTGGGCGACGCGCCCGCGCCTGTGCTCCAGAACGATGTCGAGCGTGGTGCGGAAGGTGTCGCGGTCGTCGGCGTGCAGCACCGGCAGCCAGTTGCGGGCCGGTCCGCCAAGGCTGTTGGGGGCAAGGCCAAGCTGTACGCTGATGTCGGGGCGGGTGACGACGCGGTCGCGCAGAACGTCCCAGTCCCAGACGGTGTCGCCGGCGCCCATCACGGCCAGCGCCTGCCTTTCGATGTCGGAGAACAGGCCCTGATGGAGCGCGCCGCCGGCGAAAGCGTGCTGCATGATGGTGAAGCCGATCAGCAGGATGATGAGGATCAGTCCGCCACCCAGCGCGGGCTGGACGATGTCGTTGTCGAGCAGGCCGGTAACCGCCATCCACGATCCCGTCAGCCACAGAAGCACCATCACCCAGCTCGGCACCAGCATGATGGCCCGGTCATAGCCGCGTATACCGAGGAACACGATCAGGCCAAGGCCGACAATCGCCGTGGCGGCGAAGGAGAAGCGCGCGATGCCGGCAGCGATCGGCGGGTCGATGATGGCGATGCCAGCGATCACGGTCAGGCACAGCATCCACACCAGCGCGCCATAGCTGAAATGGCCATGCCAGCGGTTCAGGTTGAGGTAGGTGAACAGGAACACCACGAAGGTTGCGGCAAGGCCGATTTCCGTTCCCGCCCGCCATATCTGCTCATTGCCGGGTGACATCTCTATGATCTTGGAAAGGAAGCCGAAATCGACGCAGATATAGGCCAGAACCGCCCAGGAAAGCGCTGCCGTGGCCGGGAACATGGAAGTGCCCTTGACCACAAACAGGATTGTCAGAAAAAGGGCCAGAAGCCCGGCGATGCCGATGACGATGCCCCGATAAAGCGTATAGGAATTGATGGAATCCTTGTAGGCTTCCGGCTCCCACAGATAGACCTGCGGCAGTTTTGGCGAAGCGAGATCAGCTACGAAGGTGACGACCGCGCCGGGATTGAGCGTGACGCGGAAGACATCGGCGTCGGGGCTTGCCTGCCGGTCGAGCGCAAAGCCTTCACTGGGGGTGATGGCGGCAATGCGGGTGGAGCCGAGATCGGGCCACAGCAATCCGGAATTCACCAGCCTGAAATGCGGCGCGACGATCAGCCTGTCGATCTGCTCTTCGGTCGTGTTGGCGAGCGCGAAGACGGCCCAGTCGCCGGTGGAGCGGTTGTCGTTTGCCTCGACCTCGATGCGGCGCACGATGCCATCAGGGCCGGGGGCTGTGGAAACCTGAAAATTCTCACCCTGATTGCGGTAGATCTCGACGGCTCCCGACAGGTCGAGGGCCACGTCGTCGCGGGCAATCTTGATCGGCTCGACCGCGTGTGCCGCAGCCATCTGGAAAAAGAGGGCCATGGCGGCGAGAAGGGCGGCCAGCAGCGACCTCGCTTTCAGGGATGTCGTCAAAATCAGTCCTTCGTTCACGCAACGGGCGGATCGTCGGCGATCCGGGCATACAAATAATGGTCCTGCCAGACGCCATTGATCCTCAGGTAAGACCTCAGCAGTCCTTCGCGCCGGAATCCGGCTTTTTCAAGCACGCGGATCGAGCGGCTGTTTTCGGGAATACAGGCTGCTTCGATCCGGTGCAATGTCAGCTCGCCAAATGCGAAGCGTGAAAGCGTCTTCACCGCGTCGGTCATCAGCCCCTGGCCAGCGTAGGGCTGGCCGATCCAGTAGCCGATCTGCGCGCTTTTGGAGACGCCGTGACGTATGTTGCCAAGCGTTATGCCGCCGACAAGCCGGCCGTGGCCACGCTCGTACATAAAGAAGGCCATGGCCGCACCCTGCGCATAATCACGCCGGTAATGATTGATGCGCAGCCGCCAGGCAGAGCGCTCGAATTCGTCCGGCATCCATCGCGGTTCCCACGGTTCGAGGAAGGCGCGGCTGATGGCGCGAAGCTCTGCCCATTCGCGATAGTCGCTTGCCTGCGGCATGCGCAGCCGTACCTTGTCGCCTTCCAGTTCCGGCGTTTCGCGGCGGATGAACGGAAGGGAGAACACGGCTGCGGAAAATTCTACACGGCCAGCCGATGCGGCACCGACGCGGACGATGGAAGCGCGCTGGCGATTGATTCATACGACGTCAGCGAACCGACCGGGCCGACAGCTGCCAGCGTCGGCCGGGTGGAGAACAGACGCCCCGACAGATCGGTCAGCCGCCCCACGGTGAGAGCTGAAAGGCGCTCCATCAGTTCCTCCTTGGGGATCGGCCGGCCGAACAGAAGCAGTTGCCGGGCGATCTGCGATGCGCGGCTGGAAGGGCTTTCCGCCGACATGATCAGCCCCGCGCGGTATTGCGCGCGTGCCCGGTCCAGCTCTTCCTGGAGAATGCGGTCGCCGGCTTTCTGAAGCTCGGTGGCGATCACCGGAACGAGCTCGGACAGATTGTTCTGGCCTGTGGCGGCATGGATGCCGAAAATGCCGGTGTCGGAAAAGCCCCAGTGGAAAGCATAGACCGAATAGCACAGGCCACGCTTCTCGCGCACTTCCTGAAACAGGCGCGAAGACATGCCGCCGCCGAGGATCATGGAAAGAACCTGCGAGGCGTAGAAATCGCGCACATGATAGGCGCGGCCCTCGAAGCCGAGGATCACCTGCGCGTCCATCAGGTCGCGGTCTTCGCGGAAATCGCCTCCGACATATTGCGCATATTGCGAAACCGCGCCCTGCGCATGCGGGCGGAAACCACCGAGCCGCTTTTCGACCTCGCGCACGAACTCGTCATGCTTCACATCGCCGGCGGCGACGACGACCATGCGGTCGGCGCCATATTCGCGCTGCATGAAGCGGTGGAGTTGCGCAGAGCTGAAGGACAGGACCGTTTCCGGCGTGCCGAGAATGGAGCGGCCAAGCGTCTGGTGGCGGAATGCTGTCTCGGTGAAATGATCGAAGACGACATCGTCGGGCGTGTCGTGGGCGGCGCCGATTTCCTGCAGGATGACGTTCTGTTCGCGCTCCAGCTCTTCGGGATCGAAGGTGGAATTCTGGAGAATGTCAGCCAGAAGATCGACCGCCAGCGGAACGTCGTCGGACAGGACGCGGGCGTAGAAGGAGGTGGTCTCGACGCTGGTGGCGGCATTGATCTCGCCGCCCACATTCTCGATCTCGGAGGCAATCTCGAACGCCGAACGCCTGGCTGTACCCTTGAACGCCATGTGCTCCAGCAGGTGAGCCATGCCGTGCTCATCGTCACGTTCGTTGCGGGCTCCGGACTTTACCCAGACCCCCAGAGCAACGGATTCCATGCTTGGAAGGGTTTCGGTGGCGACTGTCAGGCCGTTCGACAGACGGCTTACCTCAACACCCATGTAGATCTCACTCCCTACTGACGTGCCCGCGTATGGCGGGAAATATGATCTTCCAACATTTTTTTGTCCGATGGAAGCACTGTATAGTTTTCCTTTGCGTCCATCAGGTGGGAAAGCCATGCGGGCAGCGCAGGGGATATGCCGCAGGCATCCTCGACGGCAGCCGGGAACTTGGCCGGATGAGCCGTGCCTAGGATGACGTTGGGGGCGGACGACCGGGGTTGGCCGGCAGAAACATGAACGGCCGTCGCCGTGTGCGGGTCCAGCAGATAGCCGCTGTTTTCAAGGGTCGAGCGGATGGTTTCGGCCGTGTTCTTCATCGTTGCCCGGCCAGCGCCGAAGCCGCCACGGATCGTTTCGATCTCCTGCTTTTCGATGGTGAAGGCGCCGGATTGCCTGAGCCCGTTCATGTAGCGCCGCACCGTTTCCGCGTTGCGGTCCGAGGCTTCGAACAACAGGCGCTCGAAGTTCGACGAGATCTGGATGTCCATGGAAGGCGAGGTCGTGGCGACCACGCCCTGCATCCGGTATTCGCCGGTTTCCAGTGTGCGGGCCAGAATGTCGTTGTCATTGGTGGCGATGGTGAGCATTTCCACCGGCAGGCCCATGCGCTTTGCGGCATAGCCGGCGAAGATGTCGCCGAAATTGCCGGTCGGCACGGTAAAGGAAACAGTGCGGTCCGGTGCGCCGAGCGAAACAGCCGAGGTGAAGTAGTAGACGATCTGGGCCATGATGCGCGCCCAGTTGATGGAGTTCACGCCCGACAGCGCCACGCGGTCGCGGAAGGCGTGATCGTTGAACAACTCCTTCACCAGCCCCTGACAGTCGTCGAAATTCCCCTCGATGGCGAGCGCATGGACATTGTCCGCAGTCGAGGTCGTCATCTGGCGCTGCTGCACCGGCGAGACCTTGCCATTGGGGAAGAGAATGAAAATATCGGTGCGGCTGCGCCCGGCGAAGGCCTCGATCGCGGCGCCGCCGGTGTCGCCGGAGGTGGCGCCCACGATGGTGGCGCGCTGGTCGCGCTCGGTCAGCACATGGTCCATCAGCCGGGCCAGCAGTTGCATGGCCACATCCTTGAAGGCCAGCGTGGGACCGTGGAAAAGCTCCAGCACGAAGCTGTTGGGGCCGAGCTGCACAAGCGGGCACACTGCCTCATGGCGGAATGTGGCGTAGGCCTCGTTGATCAGCCTTTCCAGCACCGGGGTTGCGATCTCACCGCCCACGAAAGGCGTCAGCACACGCAGCGCGATCTGCTGGTAGGAAAGACCACGCATGGCGCGGATGTCTGCGGCGGAAAATTGCGGCCACTCCTGCGGAAGATAAAGGCCGCCGTCGCGCGCCAGCCCTGCAAGGACGGCATCCGAGAAACCGAGACGAGGTGCTTCACCACGGGTGCTGATGTAGTTCATGAAAGGTATTCCGTCTTTCCAGTCGGCAGGCGTGTGGATTTGTCGCTTTCGTCAGTCGCATTTTCGCCGCCGGATTGCTATAGGACACCACCGTCGCGAGAGGGAAATGCACTTCATGGTCGCTGCTACATCGAATTTTCGCTTTTTCACGGGCGTCGCCCTGTCCGGCATGTTGCTGGCTTTGGCGGGGTGTCAGTCGAACAGCGGTGATGTGCTGAACGTGCAGGACAAGCAGGCCGCCGGGGGTGGAAAGGTTCTGGCCAGCGAGCTGACCGCCTACTGCCCGACGCTGACCTTGCGTGAAGGCACAGCCTATTTCAACACATATGCCAAAGGCGGTCAGGACGATGCTTCAAAGATCGTCTATCAGGCGTCCATCGGCGAGGTTACCCGCGACTGCAAAAGGGCGAACGGCCAGCTGACCATGAATGTCGCGGCTGCCGGCCGCATCGTTCCCGGCCCGCAGGGCGCAGCCGGAACCATCACCATGCCGATCCGCGTGGTGGTGACGCGTGGCAGCAACGTGCTTTATTCACAGCTTCACCAGCACAAGGTGCAGGTGAGCGATACCACCTCCGCCACCCAGTTCGTGTTCAATGATCCGAACGTGACGGTTCCCGAGCCGAGCGGGCGCGATTATCAGGTGTTCGTCGGCTATGACGAAGGTCCGCCGAAGCCCAAGGCCGCTGACAAGCCGCGCCCCGTCGCGCGCAAGAAGGCACCGGCCCGCACCGCGCAGCAGCCTGCGCCCGCCGCTCCTGCGGCGCAGCAGCAGCCAGCCACCACCTCGGCATCGGATATTCCGCGCTGATTGAAAAAAGGCCGCTTTCGAGCGGCCTTTTTAGTATGTTGGATGCTCAGTCGTCTTCCGACCATGTGAGCAGGGCGTCGAGCACGCCCCGGAAATCGCTCCAGCGGCGGATCGAGGTTTCAGCACCTGCTTCCGTCAGCACATCGGCATGGCCGGGATAGGAATGCGCCCCCCCGGTGAAGCCGATGACGCGCATGCCGGCTGCGCGCGCACCGGCAATGCCATGCACGGAATCCTCGATGACAAAGGTGCGTGCCGGATCGGCATTGAATTCCTTTGCAGCATGCAGGAACACATCGGGCGCTGGCTTGGTTTTGCCCGTGGGCAATTCAGGCGCGGAGAATATCGGACCCCTGAACAGCGGGAGGATGCCCGTCTTTTCCAGCATGGCGCGAATGCGTTCGCTGGACGAATTGGAGCATATGCAACAGGGCACGGAAACCTGCGCGACGGCCTCGCGCACGCCTTCGATGGCGCGCACTTCCTGTCGCAACCTGCGATCGACGGCAGCTTCAGCCTGATCAATCAGCGTGGCCTGAAAGGGCAGGCCTGAGATTTCCTCGATGCGCAGCAATATGTCCTTGAAGGTGAGGCCGGCATAGGTCTGCGCCAGTTCTTCGGCCGAAATCCCGAAACCCGCTTCGGTGAGCAGTTCGGCTTCCACGCGTGCGGCGATGATTTCCGAATCGACCAGAACGCCGTCGCAATCGAAGATGATGAGGTCGGGCTTTTCCATGGCGTTCCGCATTTCTGTTTCAAGGGGGAGAGGGCACCAGCATCTGGTGGCGCGGGCATACATCAAGGTGCGGGGCCACGCAAATTGCGCCGGTCCTTCACGGATTATTTACGCTGATCGGTAACCATAACAGCAGGTAAACAGTAACGCGCATCCTGGGTGTACAACATGTCTGCAGTACGTCGTCTCAACGAGTTTTCCGGCGTTTCTTCCAGAACGGAATGGCTGGACACGATCCTCAAGGGCGACTGCGTGGCGGCGATGAACCGGCTTCCCGACGCTTCCGTCGATGTCATCTTCGCCGATCCCCCCTACAACCTTCAGCTCAATGGCGACCTGCACCGGCCGGACCAGTCCAAGGTCGATGCGGTGGACGATGCGTGGGATCAGTTCGAGAGCTTCGAGGCTTACGACGCCTTCACCCGCGCCTGGCTTCTGGCCGCCCGCCGTGTGCTGAAGCCGAATGGCACCATCTGGGTGATCGGCTCCTACCACAACATTTTCCGCGTCGGCGCCAAGATGCAGGATCTGGGCTTCTGGATTCTCAATGACATCGTGTGGCGCAAGACCAACCCGATGCCGAATTTCCGCGGCCGCCGTTTCCAGAACGCGCACGAGACGATGATCTGGGCCTCGCGCGACGACAAGGCCAAGGGCTACACCTTCAATTATGAAGCGATGAAGGCGGCCAATGAGGATGTGCAGATGCGCTCCGACTGGCTGTTCCCGATCTGCACCGGCAATGAGCGTCTGAAGGACGACAAGGGCGACAAGCTGCATCCGACGCAGAAGCCGGAAGCCCTTCTGGCGCGTGTGATGCTGGCGTCGACCAAACCGGGTGATGTCGTGCTCGACCCGTTCTTCGGGTCCGGCACCACCGGCGCCGTTGCCAGGCGGCTCGGCCGCCATTTCGTCGGCATCGAGCGCGAGCAGGAATATATCGACGCGGCGATGCAGCGCATCGCGGACGTGAAGCCGCTGGGCGCGATGGAGCTTACCGTTCTGACCGGCAAGCGCGCCGAACCGCGCGTCGCCTTCGGCAGCCTCGTCGATACGGGCCTGATCAAGGCCGGGACAACGCTGTGGGATTCGCAGCGCCGCTGGTCGGCGAAGGTGCGCGCCGATGGCACGCTCTCGATCGGCGAGGATGCCGGTTCCATCCACAAGATGGGCGCGCGCGTGCAGGGTTTCGATGCCTGCAACGGCTGGACCTTCTGGCACTATGAGCGTGCCGGCGGCCTGACCCCGATCGACGAGTTGCGCCGCATCGCGCGCCTCGGCATGGAAAAGGCCGGCGCCTGACCGACTGGAAAGAGCCTGACCGGCTAGAAACTGATCCCGCGCGCGATGAGATCGCGCTCGAGCGCGCGGGCATCGGTGAACAGCACCGCCTGCCATCCGGCGCGTTGCGCACCCTCGACATTCTTTTCGCTGTCATCGATGAACAGCGTGGCCGACGGTTCCGTCCCGAAGCTCGCCACATGATGGTCGTAGATGGCCCGGTCCGGCTTGATCAGCCCGATCTCGCCTGAAACGGTGATGCCGCGCGGTTTTTCGAGGAACGCAAAGCGGCTGCGCGCTTCCGCGAACGTATCCGCCGCCCAGTTGGTCAGCATGGTCACGTCGTGGCCGGCGTCGATCAGCCTTTCCAGCAGCGCGACGCTGTCGTCATAGGCATGCGGCACCATTTCGTGCCAGTGCCGGCGAAAGGCGCGGATATTGTCCGCATGGTCCGGATGTTCGGCGATCAACAGCGCTTCCGCCTCTTCCCATGTGCGCCCGCGATCCTGCTCGATATTCCACGCGCTGGTGCAGACATTTCCGAAAAACCAATGGCGCTCGGCCGGGTCGGGAATGATGCGGCTGAAGGGAATGTCAGGATCATAGTGAACCAGCACCTTGCCGATATCGAAAACGATGTGCCGGATTTCCATGTGCTTCATTCCTTCTTCCGCTTCGTTGCGCCGGGAATGGCAGCCTCTATCGCCTTTTTCATGACGGTGGGCAGCGCCTCGCCATGAAGCGCATCGGGACCCGACCAGAAATGGTCTTGCGGAGTGTTTCCATCGAAGCTGGTGCGATAGATGTCCAGTTCCAGCGAAAAATGCGTGAAGACATGGGTGATCTGGCCGCTGCGTTCCCATTGTGACGGGAAGGGCGCGGCATCGGGCGACGTCTCGCCGTCCTGACGCGCGGTCCAGCCGGTTGTCGGAACTTCGCTCATGCCGCCAAGCAAGCCTTTTTCAGGGCGTTTGCGCAGGAGCACCGCGCCGTCCGCGCGCACCGCAACAAAGGCCGCGCCGCGCCGCAGGGGCTTTTCCGGCTTCGCCAGCTTGACCGGATAGAGTTCCGGATCGCCGGCGCTCAGCGCATCGCAGTCCTCGCGCAAAGGGCACAGCATGCATTTCGGCCGGCGCGGCGTGCATATGGTGGCGCCGAGATCCATGGTGGCCTGCGCGAAATCGCCGGGCCGGTTCGGAGGCAGCAACTGGCCGACGAGGGCACGGATTTCCGCCTTGGCCTGCGGCAGCGGCGTCTCAATGCGATAAAGCCGCGATATGACGCGCTCGACATTGCCATCCACAACAGCGGCCGGGCGGTCGAAGGCGATCGAGGCAATGGCTGCCGCCGTGTAGGGCCCGATGCCCGGCAGGGCGCGCAGGCCTTCCTCCGTATCCGGAAAGGTGCCGCCTTGCGCGGCGACCAGATCGGCACAGGCTTTCAGGTTGCGGGCACGGGAATAGTAGCCGAGCCCTGCCCAGGCTTTCATGATGTCGTCATTCGATGCGGCAGCGAGCGCGCCGACTGTCGGCCAGCGCGCGACGAAGGCGGTGAAATAGGATTTGACCGCTTCCACGGTGGTTTGCTGCAGCATGATTTCGGAGAGCCACACCCTGTAGGGATCGGGCCGCTCGCCGCGCGCCAGTTTCGGCGGCGCCACGCGCCATGGCAATTCGCGATGGTGAGCGTCGTACCAGTCGAGGAGCCGGGCGGCTATGCCGGACTTGCGGCTTTGGTCCTGCGGTGCCATTGATCGGGAAGTGCCGGTTTCCGGTGCCTGAGGTTCAGATAAACGTCGCTGGAGTACGCACATGGCAGGGAAACCCTTCCGGGGCAATCCCGTTCCGGTCAGCGATCTGGCTACCGCTATCCTCGATCCCGTGCTGCGTAAGCGCACCGGCATATCGGTGGGGCTCATCCAGTCGTGGGACGAGATCGTGGGCGAGCGGCTGGCAGGAAGCTGCAGGCCTGAGAAAATACAGTGGCCCCGGCGCATGCGCGAGGAAGATCCGTTCGAGCCGGCGGTTCTGATCGTGGCGTGCGAGGGGCTGGCAGCGCTTCATATCCAGCACCAGAGCAGCGAGATCATCGGCCGGGTCAACGCTTTTCTGGGGTTCGCCGCAATCGGCCGCATCAGGATCGTTCAGAAACCCATCGCTGGAGTTGCGCGAAAAGCGCGGCCCGTTCTGCGCGCCTTGTCGCAACAGGAAAAGGCGAAGCTGGCGCATACCGTGGAGGCCATCGAGGATGAAGGACTGAGGGCCTCGCTGGAGCGGCTGGGCGCGACGGTTCTCGGCAGCCAGAAGTGAAGCAGCGCGTTGCGCCATCGCGCTTTCGTGATCGGACAAAACGGACCAGCCGATTGGATTGTTCGCGACAATGCCTTAATTGGCCACAACTCTCGCTTTTATAGCCACTCACAGTGCACAATCGGAAAACAAATCGGGTGATTCGCATGACCTTGTCCCGCAGAACGATCCTGTCCTCTATGGCGGCTGTTCCCGCCGGCCTGCTGCTGGCGGCGTGCAGCGATTCCGGACAGCAGGGGACTGCCAATGCCGCGCCATCGGCTGCCGCACCGCAACCGTCGGGAACGCTGGACATGGCCGAAGTGCTGAAGCCGGGCGCGCTGCCCGACAAGGTGAAAGGCAGCGAGGACGCCAAGGTCACGGTCGTCGAATACGCATCGATGACCTGTTCGCATTGTGCCAGTTTCGCCGTGAACACCTATCCGGAAGTCGAGAAGAAATATGTCGACACCGGTAAGGTTCGTTTCATCCTGCGGGAATTCCCCTTCGATCCGCGCGCCGAAGCAGGCTTCATGCTGGCCCGTTGCTCGGGCGACAACTATTTTGCGATGATCGATGTGCTGTTCAAGCAGCAGATGAACTGGGCAGCGGCCGAAAACGTCAAGGACGCAATGTTCCAGCTCGCCAAGCTCGCCGGTTTTACACAGGAGAGCTTCAACGCCTGCTTGACGGACCAGAATCTTCTCGACCAAGTGAGAGCAGTGCAGAAGCGCGGTGCGGAAGAGTTCAGGATCGACTCCACGCCGAGCTTCATCATTAATGGCAAGGTCTACAAGGGAGCCATGTCGATTGACGAGTTCTCGGCGGTCATCGATCCGCTGCTGTAACGTCTCGGCAGCATCGGGGCGGCGCGCTTTTGGCGTGCCGTGCGCCCTGATGCACGGCCTCTCGCCTGCGGCGGGACGGCGCGGATGAAGTTTTCGCGCCTTCGCCTTCTCGGCTTCAAGTCCTTCGTTGAACCCGGTGAATTCGTCATCGAGCGCGGCCTGACCGGTATCGTCGGGCCGAATGGTTGCGGCAAGTCCAACCTTGTCGAGGCCCTGCGCTGGGTGATGGGCGAAAGCTCCTACAAGAACATGCGCGCATCCGGCATGGATGACGTGATCTTTTCCGGCTCCGGGTCGCGTCCGGCCCGCAACACGGCAGAGGTGACGCTGTTTCTCGACAACAGCGACCGCACCGCACCGCCGGCCTTCAACGATGCCGATGAATTGCAGGTATCACGCCGCATCGAGCGTGAGGCGGGGTCGGTCTATCGCATCAACGGCAAGGACGCGCGCGCCAAGGACGTGCAGCTTCTGTTCGCAGACCAGTCGACCGGCGCGCGGTCGCCCTCGATGGTCGGGCAGGGCCGCATCGGCGAACTCATTCAGGCCAAGCCGCAGGCGCGGCGCGCGCTTCTGGAAGAGGCGGCCGGCATTTCCGGCCTGCACACGCGCCGCCATGAGGCCGAACTGCGGCTGCGGGCGGCGGAGCAGAACCTTGAGCGTCTCGACGATGTGGTCGGCGAACTGGAAGGCCAGATCGAGAGCCTGAAACGACAGGCACGGCAGGCCTCGCGCTTCAAGAGCCTCTCTTCGGACATCCGAAAGGCCGAGGCCACGCTTCTGCATCTGCGCTGGACAGCCGCGAAGACGCAGGAAGGCGAGGCGCGGTCCGCGTTGGCGCAAGCAACCTCGCTGGTCGGCGAGCGCGCGGCAGCACAGGTGGAGGCCGCGAAAGAGCAGGCCATCAGCGCGCACAAGCTGCCGCAGTTGCGCGAGGCGGAAGCCGCGGCAGCGGCCGCTTTCCAGCGACTGTCCATCGCCAATGCGCAGCTTGAGGAAGAAGCAAGGCGTATCCTCTCGCGCCAGTCGGAGCTCGACAGGCGGCTGGAGCAGTTCGATGCCGACATCGCGCGCGAAGAGCGCATGGTGCGCGAGAACGCCGATATTCTGGAGCGGCTGGCCGAAGAGGAAAGTCTTCTTCTTGACGAAAATGCAGGGTCCGACGAGCGCGCGGAATCAACGCGAGCAGCTCTTGAGGCCGCTTCCGAAACGCTGGCAGCCAGCGAAGATGCGCTTTCGCGTCTGACCGCCGAGCGGGCGGAGGCGGCAGCATCCCGCAACCAGCTCGAACGCTCCCTGCGTGAAGCCGGAGAGCGGCGCGAGCGCTTCGCACGCCAGCTCGGCGAGATGGATCACGAATTGTCCGGGATCGCATCGCGTCTGGCGGCACTTGCCGATCCTGCCGAAAAGAAGCTGCTGGTCGAGCAGGCGGAAGCCGCACTTGAAGAAGCGGAAGCTTCCGTCGAGACCTGTGAGCAGGCCGTGGCTGAGGCGCGCGAGGCCGAGGCTGAAGCGCGCGGCCCCTTGCAGGATGCGCGCGCCGAACTGGCCGGCATCGAGACCGAGGCGCGCACGCTGGCAAAGATGCTGAGCGTGGGCGGCAGTGACCTGTTTCCGGCCGTTCTGGAGCAAATCAGTGTCGAGCGCGGCTTCGAGACGGCTTTGGGTGCGGCGCTGGGTGAAGACCTCGATGTGCCGCTCGACCGTGGCGCGCCGGTTCATTGGGGCGATGTTCAGTCTGCGGCAAGCGATCCTGTCCTGCCGCAGGGCGTGCGCAGCTTTGCCTCTGTCGTGCGCGCGCCGCAGCAACTGGCGCGGCGTCTGGCCCAGATCGGCATCGTGGAGGCAGCCGACGGTCCGGCGCTTCAGCTGATGCTTGCGCCCGGCCAGCGGCTGGTGACGCGCGAAGGTGCGCTGTGGCGCTGGGACGGTTTTACGGCCAGCGCCGATGCCCCGACGGCGGCGGCCCTTCGTCTGGCGCAGAAGAACCGGCTGGCCGAGCTTGACGCCGAGGCAATCGAGGCGGCGGCGAAAGTGCGTGCGGCGGAAGAGGTGCTTGCTGCCGCCGAAGCCGCCATCCGAGCCAATGCGGAAATGGAGCGTGTTGCCCGTCAGACGCTGCGCGATACGCAGCATGGGCTCGACAATGCACGCCGGGCGCTGGCTGAAGCGGAACGGGCGGCGGGCGAGATCGCAAGCCGCCGTGATGCTCTGGAAGATGCGCGCCAGCGGCTGATGGAGGAACTGGAGGAAGCCTCCGCCATCCATGCCGATGCTGAAGAGGCGTTGCGTGAAACATCTGACCCGGCGGACCTGCAACTGCGCCTTGAACAGGCCATGGCACGTGTTTCAGCCGACCGCGGCGCCCTTGCGGAAGCGCGTGCCATCCATGATGGCCTGAGCCGGGAGGCGGATGCACGGGCCCGCCGCCTTCAGGCGATCGAAGCCGAGCGCCGCAACTGGCTGATGCGGGCGGAAAACGCCGATGGCCATATAAGGGCACTTCAGGAACGCCGCGCCGAAGCGCTGGAAGAGCGCGAGGGACTGGCGGATGCGCCGGATGAGTTCGATGCGCGCCGACGCTCGCTGCTGTCGCAACTTTCGCAAGCCGAAGCCGGCCACAGCGCGGCTTCGGATGTCTTGCGGGAAGCGGAAAACCGGCAGATCGAGCTGGACAAGGCCGCCACCGCATCCATCCAGCAATTGTCCGAGGCCCGCGAGGCCCGCGCCCGCGCCGAAGAGCGCCTCACGGCTGCTGACGACAGGCGCCAGGAGGTCGAGGCACGCATTCAGGAGGGCCTGAATACGCCACCCCATCTGGTCATCCGTCATACGGGGTTGCAGGCCGATGATCCGATGCCCGACGCCGGCAATGTGGAGCGCACGCTGGAGCGCCTGAAGATCGAGCGTGAGCGGCTCGGCGCGGTCAACCTGCGCGCCGAGGAAGAGCAGCGCGAGCTTTCCGGACGGCTGGAAGTGATCGTGTCGGAGCGCGATGACATCATCGAAGCGATCCGCAAGCTGCGGCAGGCCATCCAGAGCCTCAATCGCGAAGGCCGCGAGCGCCTGCTTGCCGCTTTCGAGGTCGTCAACGGCCACTTCCAACGCCTGTTCACGCATCTGTTCGGTGGCGGAACCGCCGAATTGCAACTGATCGAATCGGATGATCCGTTGGAGGCTGGCCTTGAAATCCTCGCCCGGCCGCCAGGTAAGAAGCCGCAGACCATGACGCTGCTGTCTGGTGGCGAGCAGGCGCTGACGGCCATGTCGCTCATCTTCGCGGTGTTTCTGACCAATCCGGCTCCGATCTGCGTTTTGGACGAGGTCGATGCGCCGCTGGACGATCACAACGTGGAACGCTTCTGCAACCTGATGGACGAAATGGCGGCGAGCACCGAGACGCGCTTCGTCGTCATTACCCACAATCCGATCACCATGGCCCGTATGGACCGCCTTTTCGGCGTCACCATGGCGGAGCAGGGGGTAAGCCAGCTCGTCTCGGTCGATCTTCAGGAAGCGGAAGCTATGCGCGAGGCAAGCTGAGAAGGGCGCAGCCCGTTTTCAGGAGAGACCTGCAAATGCCGCTGTATCAGATGTCAAAGCATGCCGATGGAGTAACGTCGGCAGATGATGCCGATAAAATATGTGATCGCCTGCGATCCACCAGAAGATCAACTATCCGGAAGTCGCGTTGATTTTGAAGCAGCCGTGCGATACTGACAGGCTCGCAAACGGTGTGCAGCTTGCTTCACTTTCTCATGCTCGAATGCTGAAGCGGGTTCTCTCCACGGCTTCCGTCGAACTGCCGCGCAGCAGGCGATACTTGCTCCGCCCCTTGGTCGCAGCGTTTCGCGCGAACTGGATGAGAGGAATTATAAAAGCAATCTGAGGTGGTGCAGCACGAGCGCGCCCTTTTCGCCTTCAGTGGTGTCTGGCACATCGCAGCCTTGGGCAAACGGTACAGATGCACTTCGGCTCGCGCCGGTGACCTTGAAGGTAAGCAGGTAAGAGGGATGCGCAGGCGTTACGCCCTGAAGATCGGGAAAAGCGAAGTTTGATTTTGCATCTGTCCTCGCGCTCCCGGCTGGGGTCATCTTGCTCAAATCGGTCCGCACAACCCAGGTTCAGGGTTCACGGTAGCAGATAATAGCGGTATTTTTTGACTCTAATGCTATTTTGTCTTTCAACTACTGGGTGTTGCTTGTAGATGGCGAATTATGGCCTCTCTTTTTAATATTCGCCCAAAGCTTATCGGTTTGCCGCGACGGCAGAAACAACTTCTCGCGTTGTTTGCCGACGTAATTATGTCACTTGTCGCGATGTGGCTGGCGTTTTCGCTCAGGTTTGATGTGGATCACGCCCCAAAGGGAGCCGAATGGATTCCTTACGGACTGGCGACATTTCTTTTCATTCCGTTTTTTATCAGGCTGGGGCTTTATCGCGCGATCTTTCGATATTCGGGCGTGTCAAGTCTGGTCTCCGTAGGTAGCGCCATCATCCTCTATGGTGTCGTTCTCAGCCTTGTACTTTTCATAGCCAAGTTTCCCGGAGTGCCGCGGTCCATCGGCATTTTGCAGCCGATTCTGTTTTTCACGCTTGTTTTCGGCAGTCGTGTGGTGGTTGCGCAGCTTCTCATTCGATCGACGCCAGGCGAGGCTGTCGTCAGGAATGTGCTGATTTATGGTGCCGGGCAGGCAGGGGCGCAGGCCTGCGACGCTTTGGTCATGACACCTGAATATCGGGTGAGAGGTTTTTTCGACGACGACCCGTCAAAACATGACCGGCGCGTGATGGGCTATCGGGTGTTTGATCCCAGGCACGCTGCGGAGGTCATAGATCGTTTCGGCATCAGCGATATCCTCATTGCGGTTCCGAGTGCCGGGGTGGAAAGGCGTCGTCAGATCGTTGACTCTCTGGCTGATCTTCAGGTGCGCGTCCGCACAATTCCGGGCATCCTCGATCTGGCCCGTGGTACCGCGCAAATCGATGAGATTCAGGAGCTTCAGATCATCGATCTCTTGGACAGGGCGCCAATTGTTACATCGCACGACAGGTCGGCTTTCATTGGCAAGACAGTCATGGTCACCGGAGCCGGCGGGTCGATCGGCAGCGAACTGAGCCGTCAGCTTCTGTCCTTGGGGCCAGCTAAGCTCATCCTGTTCGATCACAATGAATTCAGCCTCTATACGATCGACGACGAACTGCGCAGGCTTGCACCGCAACTGAAGGTGCCGACCGAGATCATACCCTGCCTCGGCTCGATCAGGGATGTTGTCCGGATCAGGACGGTGATGGACAGTTTCAGGCCCCAACTGGTTTATCATGCAGCTGCCTACAAGCATGTGCCGTTGGTGGAATCGAACCCGTTGGAAGGTGCCACCAATAACATTCTGGGCACTGCGATAGTCGCCAGTCAGGCGGAAGCGTCCGGTGTGGAGCGTTTTACCCTGATCTCAACGGACAAAGCTGTGCGTCCGACAAACTTCATGGGCGCCAGCAAGCGACTTGCCGAGCAGATCGTTCAGGGCCTGGCAGCAAAGCCCGGACAGAAAACCGTGTATTCCATGGTCCGCTTCGGCAATGTGCTTGGCAGCAGCGGTTCGGTCGTTCCGCTTTTCAGGCGCCAGATCGCAGCCGGAGGTCCGATCACCGTGACTGATCCCGAAGTTATTCGTTACTTCATGACCATTCCGGAAGCAGTCGGCCTGGTCTTGCACTCGTCGCAGATGGCTGAGGGCGGTGAGGTGTTCGTTCTCGACATGGGCGAGCCGGTCAAGATCATGGATCTTGCACGGAAGATGATTCGTTTGTCCGGCCATGTCGAGCGCACGCCCGATAATCTCGATGGCGATATCGAGATCAAAATTGTTGGCTTGCGGCCGGGTGAGAAGCTTTATGAAGAACTCCTAATCGGTGACAATCCCCAACCCACATCCAATTCGCATATCATGATGGCACGCGAGGGATTTGTGCCTCCTGAGGATTTGGCTGCAGAACTGGAGATCATCCGAAAGGCCGTGGAGCAACAGGACATCAGCTTGCTGACCGGCGTTCTGATGCGCACGGTGGCTGGTTTCCAGTGCGGCACAGAAGCTGGGGAATCCGCAGCCGGCGACTGGTGTCAGGACCCTTTTCTGAGCGGCGCGCAGCGTCTGAAGCAGAGGGATGGCTTATTCTGACCATTGCGCCAGCTTGTGCTGCGTTCATTCTATCGTCTTAGACGCGGCCCAAACGATAAATGTGCAGTCTTGCAAAGAATCGGGGCTTGGGTCTGAGCCTCTGGAGGAAAGATTTCGCCAGGTTGTTGACTCGCTTCCCCACGCCGGAACACGGTCTCAGACCAAAACGTCGTTGAATTTGTTTGGCGAAGCCGGTGGGAATTGTATAAGGCACTTCTTATTCCCGAAGCTAACAGCCCGAAATCATTTGAGGTGAAAATGTCGGAAAATGCGGACCAAGAGAGCGGTGTTTCCCTTTCAGACATATTCTGGCGGCTGTGGAAATGGCGCGGACTGGTCGTCTTTATTCCTCTGTTGCTTGTTGGCGTTGCGGTGCTTGCCATCGTTTTTTCGGCGCTTGGACAAAGCCGACAAGTGATTTATCTCGTGTCGCTGCGAAACATCGAAAACCAGCGTTATCCAAATGGTTCAGAATTTTCGCCCCGCGATCTTCTCGTCCCCGAGGTGCTGACCGAGATCCGGCGATTGTACGATATTCCGGCCGACATCAACCTGAATGACGCAATTTCCGTGGCTTATGATTCGCCGATTTCAAGCGGAATCGCCAAATCCTATCAGGACAGGCTTTCGGCACGTAATCTCTCGCAGGCTGAGATACAGGCCCTCAATCAAAGCTATCTTGAAGAGTTGCGTACCTCCATGCGTTCGGCTCTCAGGATTACGGTGGACTACCCACTGCTGGGGCTCGACAGTGAACGGGGCCTTGCGCTCGCCGCGGATGTGTCCCGCCTCTGGAGTCTTGTCTACACCACGAAATATCGCATTTTCACCGACCGTGGCCTTGCGGACCTTGCCGTTACACGGACCGAGGAGGACTTGGAGACAACGGCGAGCATCCTCATTGCCAACAATCGCGTCTCGGCGATGGTCGAGGGTGTGAACAAGTTTCTGGAAGACAATCGTCTTTCCATGCTCAGGGTCGCGAACGGCGTTTCTCCGGCAGACCTTCTCATTGAGCTGAGGAATTTCCAGGCGATATATTTCAATGTGTTGAAAGCACGGGCATTCCAGTCTGGAGACACCGCGGCACAAGCCTATATGAACCGATTGCGCCTCGATATCGCGGAAAAAAATCGCCAGATCGAGGCGTCCGACGCTGCTCTCAAGGGGCTCGGTGATTATCAGCGTAGCGGCCGATCGGAGCAGGTCTCCCAGGCCCCGGTTATGCAGACGGAGCAAGCAAGCACCATTCAGATCGGCGATTCTGCATTTTCCAGCATCGTGGAACTTGCGGAGCGTGGCTCCTATGCCGGCCTTGTAAAGCAGGTTCTTGATGAGCGGCGAGGGTTGATGAACGAACTCGCTGCGCTGGAGAAGGAGCGCGAGAGCGCTACCATCGGTGGCAATGAAATTACGATCACTACAAACTTCGTTGGAGATGCGGCGGCTGCTCTTAACACATTGACGTCGCAATATTCTCAGATGTTGCGGCTTGCTGAGGATCAACTCCGTACACGCGGCGGCGAACTGTTTGAGCCGCTTCTTGGCCCGCGTCTTGGTGACAGCCCGTTGATCTCTCTAAGAAGCCTGATGATCGTCGCAGCCGCCGGACTGGCAGGGCTTCTGTTGAGTGTCACGGGAGTGTTGATAGCGGGAAGTATAAGACGTCCACCGCCATCAAATGCATAAAAATCTGAACAGCTAGGCGACCTGTATTCCCTTAGGAGAAATTCATTGCTTCTCGAAAAGATTGCATCAAAAAAATCGGTTATCGGCATACTCGGTCTCGGTTATGTTGGCATCCCGCTTGCGTTGCGCTTCAGCGAGGCTGGCTTCAGGGTTCTTGGCTTCGATATCGATGGAGACAGGGTTTCTAATCTCAATTCCGGTCGAAGCCCGATAAAGCATATTCCCGGTGCCGAGATCGCCTCGATGGTGGCGGGGGATTCTCCGCTCCGGTCGAAGCCCGATAAAGCATATTCCCGGTGCCGAGATCGCCTCGATGGTGGCGGGGGATTCTCCGCGACCGCTGATTTCGCGCGCATTCCGGAAGTCGACGCCATCATTATCTGCGTTCCCACACCGCTCAGCCGCCATCGTGAACCGGATTTGTCCTTCATCACCAGCACAATGGAGACGATTGCGCCGTATCTGCGTTCCGGCCAGATACTGTCGCTGGAAAGCACGACGTGGCCGGGGACGACCGAGGAGGTGTTGCGCCCCTTCGTCGATAAGCGGGGCCTGACGATTGGCGAGGACTTCTTTCTCGTCTATTCGCCCGAGCGCGAGGACCCCGGCAACCCGAACTTCACCACCCGCACTATTCCCAAGGTGGTGGGTGGGGCGACGCCTGCCTGCCGCTCCGCCGGTGAGGCGCTCTACGGAGTTGTCATCGATCGCGTGGTGCCGGTTTCTTCAACGCAGGCAGCCGAACTGACCAAGCTCCTGGAAAACATCCACCGCTCGGTGAATATCGGTCTGGTAAACGAGATGAAGATCATCGCTGATCGCATGGGCATCGACATCTACGAGGTGATCGATGCGGCCGCCACCAAGCCATTTGGGTTCACGCCCTATTATCCGGGCCCGGGCCTGGGCGGCCACTGCATCCCGATTGATCCGTTCTATCTGACATGGAAAGCACGCGAATACGGGCTCTCCACCCATTTTATTGAGCTGGCAGGCGAAATTAACCGTGATATGCCGGAATGGGTGGTGACCAAGATAACTGATGCGTTGAACGAGCGGCAGAAATCGCTCAAGGGCAGCCGTGTTCTTGCTCTCGGAATTGCGTACAAGCGCGACGTGGACGACATGCGCGAGTCGCCTTCGGTTCTGGTTATGGAGATCCTGCGTGATCGCGGTGCACTGGTCGACTATTCCGATCCGAACGTGCCAGTCTTTCCGAAGATGCGCGAGCACAAATTCGATCTGAAGTCGGTGGATCTCACACCGGAGTCGGTGGAAGCATATGATTGCGTAGTCCTGCTGACGGATCATTCGGATTTCGACTATGGGATGATCGCCCAGCATGCGAAGTTGATGGTCGATACGAGAGGCAAGTATCGCGAGGCGAAAGAAAACGTGGTGAAGGCGTAGATATGATTGCAGACTCTCCTGCGCGGGGTCTTGCTCTTCTGTATATTTCGGCGATTATATTTGGGTTGACGTATCTTACCGTGACTGGTGACAATACGTTGCTTCGGCCAGCCCATATAGCGTTCGCTCTGTGCATCGTGCTTCTCACGAGAGCCCATGGTTTTGTGCCGCGGGCTCTTATGCCGATAGCTTTCTCATGGAAGGGGACGGCAGTTGCATTTTTCTTGATATATGCTCTCGTGATGGCTCTAATTCACTGGGACCGTGAAATTTCAGCATCCTTTGTCCGAAATTTCTTTGACCGTCTTTTGCCCGGAATTTTGCTCGGTTACGTTGCCTTCGGGCGCTACGGTCTCGAATCCGGGTGGCTGTATAGGAGGAGGAAGTTTATTGATTTTACTGGTTTGATGTCTTTTTCTGCAGTATTATATTATGCAGTATATAATATATATCCTTTGATGCGAACTGATGTTTTCTTGATTAATGTTTCTGAGGATGAGGTTTCTTATCAGCTATATGGGGTGTATCTCGTTATTGGGGTAATAGTTTTTTTGAGAATTTTAGAGTTTTACTGGTCTAAATCGATTATCAAGACGTTTTTTTTAACGATGGTGGCATGCTTTGCTTCTATTGTTGGATTTTTGTTGGCGCAAGCGCTGGGCTCAAATTCGGCGGCCGTTCTGATACTTCTGATCAATACGACCGCCCTTGGCTACCAGAGTTGGTATTCTCTTCGGACTTGGGATGCAGAAGGTTTGCTTCGGTTTGCCATTATAGTCGCTGCGACGGCAGGCTCATATTTCTGGATGATTAATCTGATTTCTGGTATGCCTCCTATTCGATTGTTTGGATTTGCGACCTGATGGACGCTGTAAATTCCATCGGCGGTAGCAGCATTCAGTCTCGCGTTGAGATTTGGCTGGATAGAGGCCTTGAGCAGCTTTCGGTAAACCCTGTTTTTGGCGATCTGGCTGCCGATGTCGTAACCGGATCACCCGGTTACTATCTGCACTCGGTTTTTTCAGTGCAAACACATCTCGGAATCATTGGAAGCTTGTTGTTCTTTCCAGCTTTTGCGGGACTTGTATGGTCCGTTTACTCGCTGGGAGTCAGTCGAACTCTTAAATCAATCACTTTACCGTTGTTGATTGTCGCCGTGCTGGCATCATTTTGGACATGGATGCCGCTGTGGTTTTTGATTGGAGCTATGTGGGGTCAGGTATTTAATTTCCAAAATACCATAAAAGATAATGTTCATATGAAATAATTACTGCTCCGATATTATCCATAGGGGTCTGTATGATTGTTATATTTTTGAAAGGCGGCGGATTTGGATTGTCTTAGATGATATTCTCTTTTCGACATATGGGCATAGGAGGAAATTTTTCCCCGTTCTTACGCAATATTGCGAAGCTTGTTGGCGGTACTGTCGTGGGGCAGTTGGTCACACTGGCGGCGTTGCCGGTTTTGACCCGCATCTACTCCCCGGCGGAGTACGGATTTGCCGGTCTTTTCGCCGCTGTGGTTGTGTGTATTACCGCCGTATCGACATTGCGCTATGATTTTGCAATTCCCATTCCTTCGCGGGAGCGTGTCGCCCGGCAAATTACCGCTGTGGCGTTGATCTCCGCATTAGCGGTAATAGTGGTAGTCGGGGCAGGGGCGCTGGCCCTATCTTTCAGGTTCAGCTTGCCTGCTGGTCTGTATGCTTGGCAGTTTATCGGGCTTCTGCTTCTGGCTGTGGCCACCATCAGCTTCTTCAACATTGGGCGGGGCTGGGCTACGCGAAAAAAGGAGTTCGGCCAACTCGCGTTGACGCGGGTACAGCAAGGGGTGGCTGGAACAAGTGTTCAGATTGTGTTGGGAATGGTTGGCTTTGGTTCGGCAGGGCTGATAATCGGCCAGATCGTTGGACAGTCTGCTGGTGCAATGCGGCTTTGGCGTCTCGTGCCGAGGCCGCTTTCGGAAGGGGCGATTTGGGCGGCGCGCCGTTTTCGGAATTTTCCAATTTACGATAGTTGGTCAGGATTGCTTAATGTTGCCGGTACGCAGGCTCCGGTCATGCTTTTTGCCGCTTTCTTTTCTCCCATGCTGGTCGGATATTATGCCTTCGCTACGCGTCTTGTGGCCGCTCCTATATCGTTGATCGGTCAAGCGGCCGCGAGAGTATTTCTGCCGCATATTATAGAAGCAAATCGCTCCGGTTCCGGTGCCGCCGCCGTGCTGAAATTGACCTCAGCGCTGGCCTATATTGGCTTTCCTGCCTTCACTCTTCTTGCTGCGCTTTCGTCTCCTCTGGTTCGAATATTATTCGGGGAGGCGTGGGTTCCGGCGAGTATGATCATATCATGGACCGCTTTGTGGGCCGGCTGGCAACTGGTCGCCTCGCCTCTGTCGGTTACGCTGATCGGTTTAGAGGCGCAGAAAACGAACACCTTGCTTCAGGCAACTCTTTTCACCTTGCGATGCCTTGCAATTCTCGTTGGGTATTGGCAAGGGTCTGAAAAAATGGCGATAGTGCTGTTTTCATTTGCCAGCATTCTTGTTTATTTTGCTTTCATTCTCGCTGTGGGCAGGCTTGTGGGGATCGGAACCTTTCGTATGATCCGGCCTCTCTTTGTCCCTCTGTTTCTCTCAGCAGTTCTCTACGGAAGTCTGCAAGTCTTATGGCCGTATCCATGAAATCCCTTCACATAGCTACGCTGCATAAGCGCAACGATACGCGTATTTTGCTCAAGGAATGCGCCAGTCTTTCGGAAGCAGGGTACGATGTTGCGTTTGTCGTCGGGGACGGGCAAGGCGATGAGAATTCCGGCAAAGTGAGGGTTGTCGATGTTGGTAGCGCCGAAGGGCGGTTCGCCAGTCGGCTCGTGCCTATGTGGCGCGCTATGCGCCGGGTTCGGGAGGAAATGCCCGATGTGATTCATTTCCACGACGGAATGTTCCTCCCGCTGGCGATTTTCCTGGCGCTGACAGGCTGGCGGGTGGTCTATGATGTTCATGAAGATTATCGACAGCAGGTAATGAATACTCGCTTTTCATTGCTCTTTCGACGCGCTGCTAGCTTGGGTTATTCCGTGCTCGAATGGATCGGAAGCCGCGTCTTTACGCGCATCGTTGCAGCCACTCCCCATATCGCCAGCCGTTTCCCCGAGCATAAGACTGTTCTGATCCAGAATTTCCCCATGTTGGATGAACTGTCGGCTTTGCATCCTGTCTCCCATGCCGAGCGACCGGAACAGTTTGCCTTTATTGGCGGGATTACTGGCCACCGAGGCATTCGGCAGATGATAGATGCCATGGAAAGGCTTCACCGCGAGGGGGCTATGCTCGAACTCGCTGGTGCCTTTGGTTCCAAATCCTTACAGGACGAGATGAAGGAGCGGCCTGGCTGGAAGTATGTCCGTTTTCGAAATTGGTTACCGAGGAGTGGTGTTGCAGATGTGTTCGAGCGATCCCGCGCGGGGCTCGTGCTATTTCACCCCGGTCCCAACCACGATTTGGCTCAGCCTAACAAATTGTTCGAGTATATGTCGGCCAGCCTCCCCGTTATTGCGTCAGATTTTCCACTATGGCGGCAGATCGTGGAGGGAGCAGGTTGCGGGTTGCTTGTCGACCCACTTGATGTTGACGCGGTTACCGAGGCGATGCGTTGGATTCTTGATTATCCGGAGCAGGCCGAACAGATGGGGCAGCGCGGGCGGCAAGCTGTCACCGTGACTTACAATTGGGAGCGTGAGGCAGAAAAGCTCGTCGAATGTTATCGAGCTCTCCAAAAAACAGAGTGGGAGAGCACCGAAAAATGCGCTTAGCACACCTCACTTCTGCGCATCCTCGCTACGACACCCGCATCTTCCTGAAAATGTGCCGCAGCCTTGCGACTAATGGTCATGATGTGACGTTGATCGTGGCTGACGGCAAAGGCGAAGAACAAAAGGAAGGCGTTCGTATTCTCGATGTCGGTAAGCCTGGCGGAAGGCTTGATCGTATGACACGCGCGACAAGCCGGGTTTTGAAGGCTGCGCTTGAGCTTGATGCCGACCTCTACCATCTTCACGATCCGGAATTGCTTCCTGTGGGCCTAAAGCTGAAACGACGAGGCAAGCGGGTAATCTTCGATGCGCATGAGGATGTGCCAAAGCAGATCCTATCTAAGGCTTATCTTCATCCGTTCGTGCGGAAACCGATCTCGATGGCCATAGCGGGATTCGAAAGGTTTGCCTGTAGCAGGCTGAACCATGTCGTGGCGGCGACGCCCGTTATTCGCGATAAGTTCCTGGCTCTCGACATTAGATCGACTGACATCAACAATTTCCCGATGCTCGGCGAACTGGACGGCGCCGTGCGATGGGAGCAGAAGGCACGGGAGGTTTGTTATGTCGGCGGCGTCTTTGCCACACGCGGTATTGTGGAGATGGTCTCGTCGATGGAGATATCGCGAACCGGTGCGCGGCTCGAACTTGGAGGCCTCTTTATCGAGAAGGATACTCACGAAAAAGTCAAGGCAATGCCCGGTTGGGTGCAAGTGGATGAACTCGGCTTTCTGGATCGCTCGCGAGTGCGCGATGTCTTGTCTCGCTCCATGGCCGGACTTGTAACCCTTCACCCCACTCCTGCCTACCTCGATTCCCTGCCTGTGAAAATGTTTGAGTACATGTCTGCAGGTCTTCCACTGATCGCATCCGATTTTCCGCTATGGCGAGAGATCGTGGAAGGCAACAATTGCGGCATCTGCGTTGATCCACTCGACCCGGCGGCGATCGCTGAAGCTATTGACAGGCTGGTAGAAAATCCCGATCTGGCGCGGCGGATGGGAGAGAACGGTCAGAGGGCAGTGCATGAGCGCTACAATTGGGCGATCGAGGAAAAAAAGCTTCTCGCGCTTTATGATACTGTCTTGTTGCCCAAGGCATAACGCCCTCGGCTTAAGGCAATAAGAGGAACGCATGGAATAATGAAGACCATTGCCACGATCGTCGGCGCCAGGCCGCAATTCATCAAGGTCGCACCGGTGAGCAAGGCTCTGGCCGCTACCGGTTTGGTCAGGGAAGTGCTCATCCACACCGGCCAGCATCACGATGCGGATATGTCGGATATCTTCTTCGAAGAACTCGGCATCGCCGCGCCCGACCATCACCTCGACGTGCATGGCGGTGGGCATGGCGCCATGACCGGGGCGATGATGCAGAAGCTGGAGCCGGTGCTGCAGGAATTGCGGCCTGACCGGGTTCTGGTCTACGGCGACACCAACTCGACGCTGGCGGGGGCTCTTGTTGCGGCCAAGCTGCATATTCCGGTTGCTCATGTCGAGGCCGGCTTGCGCTCCTTCAACCGTGCTATGCCGGAGGAAATCAACCGTATCGTCGCAGATCAGCTGTCCGACATCCTGTTTGCCTCGACACGGGCGGCGGTTGAAAACCTGCGGGGCGAGGGGGTTGCCGCCGAACGTGTTTTCCCGGTCGGAGACGTCATGTACGACGCGGCGATGCAGTTCGCGGCCATCGCCGCACAGCGTGGAGAACTCCTCTCCCGGCTGGGGGTAGAACCGAACCGCTATGTGCTGGCCACGATTCATCGCGCGGAGAACACCGACGATCCGGCCAGGCTGGCCAATATCGTTTCCGCGCTCGAAACGGTTGCGGCAACGCTGCCGGTCGTGCTGCCGCTGCACCCACGCACGCAGACACGGATGAAAGCTGCCGGTCTTGCCTTCGAAAAAGTTCAGACCGTGCCGCCTGTCGGTTATCTCGACATGGTTGCGCTTGAATCGCAGGCTGCGCTGATCGCTACCGATTCCGGCGGCGTCCAGAAGGAGGCATTCTTCTACCATGTGCCTTGCGTGACCCTGCGCGATGAGACCGAATGGGTGGAATTGATCGAGCTTGGCTGGAACAGGCTGGTATCGCCCGCCAGAGGCGATGTTGCGCAGATCATCAGGGCGGCTTTGGGTACGCGCGGTGTCGATGCGCAACCCTATGGGAATGGCAAGGCAGCCGAGACAATCGCTGAGATACTGACGCGCAGCACCGCGCGCGCGGAGCCGGCGTGATCTGCCACTACCGCCATGAAAGCACACGCATAATGAAGGTATTGAAATGACGTCGATCGCACATGTCGGGCACGGCTACTGGGGCCGCAACCTTGCGCGCAATTTCCACGAACTTGGCCATCTCGCGGTTGTCGTGGACCCGGATCCGAAGGCAGCTGAAGCGGCGGCAGCGAGCTACGGGGTTCGTGCCGCCACTTTTGAGGAGGTCCTGTCGGACGCCGGTGTAGACGGTGTCTCCATCGCCTCCCCGGCGGGGTTGCACTACCGGCAGGCGAAGGCCGCGCTTGAAGCAGGCAAGCATGTCTATGTGGAAAAGCCGCTGGCGCTCGATGTCGCTGAGGCGGCGGAGCTTTGCGCGCTGGCGGAGGCGCGAGGGCTGACGCTGATGGTAGGTCATCTGCTGCAATACCATCCGGTCTATCTGAAGTTGCGTGCGATGGTGGAGGCCGGTGAACTGGGGCGTCTGCTCCATGTCTATTCCAACCGCCTGTCGCTCGGAAAATTCCGGACCGAGGAAAATGTGCTGTGGTCGTTCGCTCCCCACGACATTTCGATGATTCTCGGGCTCGTCGGTGAAGAGCCGGTCACGGTTTCGGCGCAGGGCAATGTCGCCTTCACGCCGGGGGTCGCCGATCTGGTGTCGGTGCAGATGCGCTTTCCCGGTGGCGCGGCGGCGCACGTCCTTGCCTCGTGGATGCATCCGTTCAAGGAGCAGCGTCTGGTCGTGATCGGCGACAAGGGGATGGCGGTTTTCGAAGACAGCCAGCCCGACTGGGATGACAAGCTCATCATTTATCGTCACATCGTCGATGTGGCGGGACCTGTTCCCGCTCCCGCCAAGGCAGACGGGGAGCGCGTCGCGGTTGAGAAGCAAGAGCCCCTTAAGCAGGAGTGCAGGCATTTCATCCAGTCCATAAAGGCCGGCACGGCTCCACGGACTGACGGGCGCGAGGGGCTTGCCGTGCTTCGTGTGCTTGACCGGGCGGAGAAATCTCTGGCCACTAATCTGATTGAATCTGCCCCGTTGGGAGAAAATGCATGAGTTCAGCGCAGCCCTTCGTCCACGAAAGTGCTTATGTCGATGACGGTGTCGAAATTGGCGAAGGCACCAAGGTCTGGCATTTCAGCCATATCCTGCCGCGAACCCGGATCGGCAGGAATGTCTCGGTCGGTCAGAACGTGGTGGCAGGACCGGATGTTACGGTTGGCGACAACTGCAAGATCCAGAACAACGTCTCGCTCTACAAGGGCGTGGAACTTGAAAATGGCGTGTTCTGCGGCCCATCCTGCGTGTTCACCAACGTGCTCAACCCGCGCGCGGAAATCGAGCGCAAGGACGAGTTCCGGCCGACGCATGTTCGCCGGGGCGCGACCATCGGGGCCAATGCAACGATCGTGTGCGGTCACGAGCTCGGCGAATACTGCATGATCGGTGCCGGCGCGGTAGTGACGAAGGACGTTCCTGCCTATGCGCTGATGGTGGGCGTGCCGGCGCGCCGTATCGGCTGGGTGTCCCGGGCCGGAGAGATCCTTGATGAGACCCTCACCTGCCCGCGCACCGGCGAGCGGTACGCGGAGGAGGGCGGCATTCTGAGGCCCATCGGCTGATCTGGAGTATCGTTGCCTCTGGATGGATCAGCCGGCGCTGCATAGGCGGGCTGAAACAAAAAGCCATTCGGCGTTCCCGTGAACGCATGAATGGCGCTGCCCTGTGCTGTCACGGCATCCATCTGTTGATGCCGGAGATGACGCCGGCGTCGGGATCGACACGTGTGATGCCGGCCATGAGCGCGGGGCACGCGATGAGATAACGGTCGCCGGAGACCTGCGCACTGACGTTCAGTGGCGTTGGATTGTAGCCATCGTAGCTGCGCGGGTCCTGCCTGTCCTCACATGCCATAGAGACCCATCCGTCGGCGGGGTCGATGACGACGTGGTTACTGATCCTGACGCCGTCCCGCACGAGCGTCTGGCCGGCGCTGCGACGCCAGAACAGGATCGGCCGATCCAGCGCACGCAGGTAGCAGTGAAACGTCATCGCGGGAGCGCGCGGACCGAATGTGAGGAACAGGCTGAAATGATAGGGAACCCCGCCCACCGTCACAGGGGAGGCCGTTCCCGGACCATGCGTCACGGTGGCGATCCGGAACTCGATGCCGTAGCGGCGATTGCTTGCGGCGCGGATCTTGTCGATAAGGTCTTTGGCATGTCCGGTCAGCGCCCCTGCGGAGCCGCCATAGTCGTTGTTGTTGGTGATGAACTTGCCTGAATCCGCCGCGGTTGCGCCGTTCGTCAGCGACAAGTATGGCGGGAACACGAAGCTGCCAACACCGACCTCCTTCGATGCGTTGCCGGCGAAGCGACCGCTGTCGGGCAGGAGGCTTACGGCAAAATCGGTGAGCATGTTGGTGCGCGGAAGATCGACCCTGCCGCTCGCACGGTCGATGCGCAGGGCCTCCGTCCAGGCAGCGCCGTCCGCACTGACCTTGAACGACAGGTCATCGCTGCCGGCGAGACCGATCTCGGCACGACCAGACCAGTTCGATTGCATCAGCAGCGAGAGGGCGTGCTGCGGCCCCTGTTTGTTCATGATGTAACGGAGGTCGCCGCTGCCGCCTTCGTCTGTGGCGCGCGCTGCCCAAAGCGCGTTGTTGACCTTTGCGGCGAAGGGGTTGGTTGCGTCTGCCGCGGTGCCGACACCCAGAAGCGCGAGATTCTGGAGGGCGCCGAGCGTTGATGCCGCGCTGTCCCATGCGGTGCCGGTCCAGCAGAGCAACGCTCTTTCATCGGCCACGAAGCACAACCAGCCGGATTGCGGCAGAAAAAACGCCCATCCGTCATCCTGCCATGCCGTAATGCAGCCTTCGCGACCTTCCCACGGGCCGACCGCTCCCGGAGCGACGATGTAACGATCACCATCCTGCGGGCTCGACGGCGGTGTGATGAGATCCCGGTCGATGACGCAGAGTTGGACGATTGCATCCAGCATTCGCAACGCCTCATTGTGCGTCACATGCTTCTGCGCCTGCGAGGGCATGATATAGGGGAGGGTAAGGTTGGCCGTGTTTTCCATGGTTTGCGCCTTGCGTGATGAATGCCTGGCGCGAGTGTAAGCGGTTGGTGCAGGGTGTGGATGAATACAGTCACGCCGCCGTAGCGGCATCACTCTGTTCATGGCCTTCGGATGACAACTCTCTTAACCCGGAAACGGGTTAGGTACGCGGAGCACTGCTGTCATTTGATGGGCAGGTCTGCCGGCGCCGATGAGGTCAGCCCATTGCGACCGATGGCGAAGTAGTCGAGTCCATGACGCTTGAGTTGATGCGGATCGTAGAGATTACGACCGTCGAAGATTACAGGCGATTTCAGTTTCGCTGCGATCTCGTCGAAATCGGGTGCGGAGAAGGACTTCCATTCAGTCGCTACAATCAAGGCATCAGCGTTGTCGAGAGCGTCCTCCTGCTGTTCGACAAGTATCAGATCTTCCCTGTCGCCATAGATGCGCCTGCATTCGTCCATTGCCTTGGGGTCATAGGCCCGGATGCGGGCTCCCTTTTCCCAGAGAGACTCCATAATTGCGCGGGAGGGCGCCTCGCGCATGTCGTCTGTGTTCGGCTTGAATGACAGACCCCACAAGGCAAAGGTGCGACCTTCAACATTACCGTCGAAATACCGAAGGATCTTGTCGAGAAGCACCCTTTTTTGAGTCGCGTTTCGGGCCTCGACGGCCTTCAGCAGGTGCATGTCATATTTCTGCTGATCGCCGGTACGGATGAGGGCCTGCACATCTTTTGGGAAACAGGAACCGCCGTATCCTATACCTGCATAAATAAAATGGTAGCCGATACGGGGATCACTGCCGATCCCTTTGCGGACCATCTCAATGTCGGCGCCGAGAATATCGGCAAGGTTTGCGATTTCGTTGATAAAGGAGATCTTGGTCGCCAGCAGCGTATTGGCGGCATATTTTGTCATTTCCGCAGAACGGACGTCCATCACGATCATCTTCTCGTGATTGCGATTTTGCGGCATGTACAATTCCCGCATGATTGCCTCGGTCTCGCTGCTCGCGGTCCCCAGGATAATCCGATCGGGCTTGAGACAGTCTGAAACGGCAGAACCTTCTTTGAGGAACTCGGGATTTGATGCGACATCGAACGGGATATGCGAGCGTTCCCGTTTTGAAAGCCTCGCTTCAATGGTTCTTTTGACCTGGTCGCAGGTACCTACCGGTACGGTGGATTTGACGACGACAATTCGTTTTTCCGACATCAGCGAACCGATGGTGTCGGCGACAGCGAGCACATACTTCAAATCTGCGGCGCCGTCCTCATCGGGCGGCGTGCCTACAGCGATGAACTGAACAAGGCCGTGGCTCACGCCGACTTCCGGATCCGTCGTGAAGCGAAGTCGTCCATTCTTGCGATTGGTGAGAACGATCTCCTCAAGGCCCGGCTCAAAGATGGGAATTATGCCTTGCTCAAGTTTGGCGATCTTCTCTGCGTCCTTGTCGACACATACCACTTCATGCCCGCTTGCCGCCATCACGGCAGCCTGAACCAGACCGACGTATCCCGTCCCGAACACAGTTGCTTTCAAGTTTTCTCTCCAGAGTAGGAAAAATGGCTATGATACAGCCGGTCTGTTGAAGGAGGCATCTTCGGTCGCCGATTTCCGCCTAACATGCACCCTAGGCTCTTTCGTGCTTTTTTTTTTGACGGGCCTGCTATATCTAACTCCCGCTGGATGTATCCACTGGCATTGCGCTATCTGCCTTTTGCGTTGCCGATGCGGCGACCGCAACCCCCCGCCCTGGAATCGTATGAGAATAACCTACATTCACCAGTACTTCATTACTCCGGAGATGGCTGGGGGGACCCGCTCATACGAGATGGCACGGCGCATGGTTGCAGCCGGCCATCAGGTCAACATGATCGCCTCGCGGACCGATGGAAAGCTGTCGGGTAACAAATGGGTGCGTGAAAAAATTGACGGGATCGATGTTCACTGGCTGCCGGTTCCTTACAACAACAGCATGAGCTATATGCGCCGGATTCTGGCATTTATTTCTTTCGCGAGGCGGGCGGGAGGATATGCAGCCGGACTGGATGCTGACGTTGTTTTTGCCACGAGTACGCCACTCACGGTGGCCATACCGGCAGTAAAGGCCAGTCGACGGCGGAAGGTGCCGCTGGTTTTCGAAGTTCGGGATCTCTGGCCCGAACTCCCTATCGCCATGGGCGCTCTCAATTTTCCATTCGCGAAGCCGGTGGCACGTTATCTGGAGAAATGGGCCTACTTCAATTCCGCGCAGGTTGTCGGCCTCTCGCCGGGCATGTGCGAAGGTGTTGCGCGAACGGGCTATCCGGCCGATCAGATTCACTGCATCCCCAACAGCTGCGATACAGCGACATTCGACGTTTCCGCAGAGCATGGAAAGTCGTTCCGAAACAAGCGGCCCTGGCTAGGTGAGCGACCTCTGGTTATTTATGCCGGTACCTTCGGAAAGATAAACGGAGTTGCCTATCTGGCCGAACTTGCCGCCGCCATGCGGCCGCTCGATCCGGAAATTCGCTTTCTTGCCGTCGGTGGGGGAGCAGAGGTCGATCTGGTACGTGCTCGGGCCCGGGAACTCGGCGTGTTGGGTGAGAATTTCTTTATCGAGGAATCCCTGCCGAAAGCCGAGGTGCCGGCGCTGTTCAATGCAGCAACGGTATCTACATCCTTGTTTATCCCGCTGGAAGCAATGTGGCACAACAGTGCCAACAAGTTTTTCGACGCTCTCGCTGCGAGCCGTCCGCTGGCTATAAATTACGGTGGCTGGCAGGCGGATGTGCTGCGGGAGACAGGCGCAGGCGTCGTGCTTGATCACGGTGACCCAGTGGCGGCCGCGTCGAAATTGCGCGATTTTCTCCACGATGAAGCAGCCATGAAGCGCGCGCGTGATGCGTCCGGAAGCTTAGCGCGGGACCGCTTCTCGCGCGACAAGCTTGCCTCTGATCTCATCCATGTCCTGGAGCGAGCGGCAAGCGAACGTCCGGCGCCATCGATGCGCTCGCATCTCGCCGGCAAGGGAGCGTGAGAGTGGCATGAAGCGTCTCTTCGACGTTGTTGTTGCTTTATGTGCGCTTGCTCTTCTGTCGCCGTTGCTTGTCGTCCTTTCTCTCCTGATCCGCCGCAGGCTTGGCAGTCCGATCCTGTTCCGGCAGGTCAGGCCCGGCAAGGACGGCAAGCCGTTCGAGATGCTCAAGTTCCGCAGCATGACAGATGCGCGGGACACGGATGGTGCGCTGCTGCCGGACGCTGACCGGCTTACGCCTTTCGGTCAGTTCCTGCGCTCGACCAGTCTTGACGAGCTTCCGGAGCTCTGGAACGTGCTGAAGGGCGATATGAGCCTCGTCGGTCCGCGCCCGCTGCTCATGGAATATCTGCCACTCTATTCGCCCGAGCAGGCGCGCCGGCATGAAGTTCGGCCGGGCGTCACGGGCTGGGCGCAGGTCAATGGTCGCAACGCCCTGTCGTGGGAAGAGAAATTTGCTCTCGACATATGGTATGTGGACAACCGTTCGCTCCGGCTCGATCTGAAAATCATTGTGGCTACGATTGGCAAGGTCCTGAAACGCTCCGGAATATCCGCTGATGGCGAGGCAACCATGCCGCGCTTCGACGGAAGAGGAGGGCGTTCATGACGAAGCGGCTCCTCGTGCTGGGATGCGGCGGGCACGGCCGCGTCGTAGCCGATGCCGCTCTTGATTGCGGCTATGATGCTGTCGCCTTTCTGGACGATGCGCATGCAACGGTGAAACCCGGCAGCCCCTTCGAGGTGTTGGGGCCGATTGCAAAGATGCAGGATCTGGCGGGTGACTGGCCGGCGGCGATAGCGGCCATAGGCGACAACGAACGCAGGCTGGAGCTTTTTATGCGCCTGCGCGCCCATGGGTTCCGGCTTCCCTGCATCGTTCACCCGTCTGCCGTGGTCAGTCGCGCTGCTGGTTTGGGGGAGGGCGTGTTCGTTGCCGCTGGCGCTATCGTCAATACGGGTGCACGCATCGGAGATGCGGCCATCCTGAATACCGGCTCACGCATAGATCATGACTGCCATATCGGGACGGCCAGCCACATCGCTCCCGGCGCGACGCTTTCCGGGAATGTGAAGACCGGCGAGAAGGTCTGGCTTGGAACGGGCTGCTCGGTCCGGCAGGGCGTGACGATTGGCTCCGGCGCAGTCGTTGGGGTAGGTGCCGCCGTCGTTGGTGACCTCGCCCCTCACCGAACCTATGTGGGCGTGCCGGCACGACCGTTCAAAGAAAAAATATTGTAGGAGCCTGCCTTGCTCAACACACCTTTCTCCCCATGGCCCTCCTTCACTGACGAAGAGGTCGAGGCGGTTTCGCGGGTCATGCGTTCAAACCGGGTCAATTACTGGACGGGTGATGAGTGCCGGATGTTCGAGCGCGAGTTCGCCGCGTGGGTCGGTACGGATCATGCGGTCGCGCTCGGCAACGGTACGCTGGCGCTCGATGTGGCGCTCCATGGTCTTGGCATCGGACCGGGCGACGAGGTGGTGGTCACGCCGCGCACCTTCCTTGCCTCGGTGTCCTCCGTGGTCAATGCGGGAGCTACGCCCGTCTTTGCTGATGTCGACCGCGACAGCGGCAACATCACAGCTGAAACGATCGCGGCCGTTCTGACAGAGCGGACAATGGCCGTCATCCCCGTGCATCTCGCCGGGTGGCCGTGCGACATGGATCCGATCATGGAGCTCGCCGGGCGCCATGGCTTCAAGGTGATCGAAGATTGCGCGCAGGCTCATGGCGCGCGCTACAAGGGCCGTTCGGTCGGCGCGATCGGCCATGTCGGCGCGTGGTCGTTCTGTCAGGACAAGATCATCACCACGGGCGGCGAGGGCGGCATGGTGACGACAAACGATCGCGAGCTCTGGTCACGCATGTGGTCGTTCAAGGATCACGGCAAGAGCTGGGAGGCGGTTTACGAGCGCGAGCACCCGGCGGGCTTCCGATGGCTGCACGAGAGCTTCGGCACAAACTGGCGCATGCTGGAGATGCAGGCCGCAGTCGGTCGCATACAACTGGCGCGCATGGCTGACTGGACGGCCGCGCGTACGGCCAACGCGGAAAAGATTCTTGAGGCACTGGCGCCTTTCGCGGGCGAGGGCTGCCCGGTGCGCGCACCTGTGCCCGGCAAGGATGCTAACAACCACAACAATGAGACACGCCACGCATTCTACAAGCTTTACGCTTATGTCAGGCCGGAGAATCTGTCGGCGGAATGGAGCCGTGACCGCATCATTGGCGAGATCGTCGCGCGGGGCGTGCCCTGCTATCAGGGCTCCTGTTCCGAGGTCTATCTTGAGAAGGCTTTCGACGGCACCGGATGGCGACCGGCCGATCGCCTGCCAGTGGCGCGCGAACTGGGAGAGACCAGCCTGATGTTTCTGGTCCATCCAACCCTGACCGGGGAAGAGATATCCAGAACGGCCACGGTCGTGGGCGAGGTCCTGAACCTCGCCACACTCTAGATATCAGCCGATCACCGCTGAGATTATGCCGTCCTGCACCTGCGATGCGAGGTAGGGATGCATCGGCAGGCTGATAACCCGGCCTGCCAGATCGTCGCTGACGGACAGGCCCGCAGGATCGGCGGGAAAATCCTTGTAGGCGTTCTGACGGTGCAGCGGAACCGGATAGTAGACGACGGTGGGAACGCCCGCTGCACTTGCGCGCTTCTGGAACGCCTCGCGCTCCTCACCTGAAGCGAGCTTGAGCGTGTACTGCGCCCAGATGCTTTTCAGCCCTTCCGGAATGAAAGGTGTCTCGTAGTGGCCGGAGAGGCCTTTGCTGTAGCGTTGGGCAACCTCCTGCCGGGCCTCGACCTCGTCGGCGTAGATCGCCAGCTTTTCGAGGAGGATCGCGGCCTGAAGCGTGTCGAGCCGGCTGTTGAGACCAATGCGCTCATTGTAATATTTGTGCGAGCCCTTGCCGTGCACCCGGTAGGAGTCGATCAGCTTTGCAAGTTCGTCATCGTTGGTGAACAGCGCGCCACCATCGCCGTAGCAGCCGAGCGGCTTGGCGGGAAAGAATGACGTGGTTGTGATGTCGCACAGCGAGCCTGTGATGCGCTCCTTGTAGACGCCGCCCCAGCCCTGCGCGCTGTCACCGATCACCTTCATGCCGTTTTCGCGGGCGATGGGGATGAGGACGTCGTAGTCGGCGGGAAGGCCGAACAGGTCGACCGGGATGACGCAGGCCGGATTGAGGCCGAGCGTACGGGCATGGGCGATGGCGCGCTTCAGGCTCTCCGGATCCATGTTGAAGGTGTCGGGCAGGACATCCACGAAAACAGGGGTCGCCCCGACCAGAGGGACGACTTCCGCCGTCGCTGCGAAAGTGAAGCTCGGCACGAACACCGCGTCGCCGGCCTTCACGCCCAGCGCCATGAGCGCGAGCTGGAGCGCGTCGGTGCCGTTGGCGCAGGAAAGGCAGTGTTTGGCACCGCAAAAATCGGCCAGCTGCTTTTCCAGCTGTGCGACCTGAGGCCCCATGATGTACTTGCCATCGTCGAGAACGTTGAGGATGGATTTTTCGAGGGCCGCGCGAATGCGGGTCTGCTGGGCGGCCAGATCGATAAAGGGAAGCTGCATTTCAAGAGCTTTCATTTTGGGAAGATCAAAGGTAGCGGGTACTGTAGAATGTCAGCTGTGACAATACCTTGCGCAGCTGCAGGATATTATCCTGCGGATGATGGGATCCGATCAGCGTTGGTTTGGCGGGCGATGATCCAATAAGCTGAATGGATTGCCGAAAGCCTTGGGCGGTTGAAGACGGCTGCAGGGATGGAACCACAGAGGCAAGCTTTTTTATCACGGTTCTGACATCCGGCAATGACCTCAGGCGAATAGGATAGCGCCTCATCGTGGGTGGTGGTGTGTTGGCCCTACCGTTGCACCGTGAGTTCCGCCGGTCTGGTTCGCGTGCAAGCTCCTGAGCTTCATACGCAATGTAACCGGGACACTTTCGATCGTTTCGGCGGTAGGCTGACCTGGTCGAAGCGGGTCTCGGCGGTGTGGGTACTTAACCACCCGGAATCGCGGCTGATGTGTCAGACCCGGTGATGTAAGGTTCGTGACCAATCCTGAAGCGGTCCAAGCCCCAATGCAGCATGGGCCATCACTGGTGAACGGGCTGTGATATTGTCGTTGTTCACGCAGTGGCTGGGGCGCCAGGATTCGAACCTGGGAATGTCGGTACCAAAAACCGATGCCTTACCGCTTGGCTACGCCCCAACGGAAATATCCTTGATCGGACAGAGCGGCCTTATAGGCAGTGAAAATCAAAAGCACAATCCGTCATATTAAAGGAAGGCTGCGTGCAGTGGATTTAATTTTGCCGGGAATGAGGAAGGAGAACGCGCAATATCGGGAGCGCCAAAAAGTCTGCAAGCGCAAACGCGGATCAGCATTGCCAGTGCACTGCAGAGGGTAGTTTCGCTATTCGCTCCAGACGGCAAGTTCATTGCCTGCGGGATCGGTAAAGTGGAAACGGCGACCGCCCGGAAATGAAAAGATTGGCCGAACAATGCGTCCGCCGGCCGACACCACGGCCTCCAGTGTTTCTTCAAGATTTTCGCTGTAGAGAACAGGAAGCGGCTTTGATGAGGCCTCGCCTGAATCAGTGTGGAAACCGCCGTCCAGTCCTTCACTGAAAGCAGAGTAGCTGGGGCCATAGTCTGTGAACGACCATGAGAAGGCCGCGCTGTAGAAGGCTTTCACGCTGTCCAGCGCACCTCCCGATGCAGGCATTTCAAGATAGTCCAGCTTGCCGGTCCGTTTCATGGCTAGCTCCTTGTTCCTGATATGTTCTAATCCTGTTCAGCCGTTCAGGCAAGAGGCCGTTTGGATTCCGGAGGCATTTTCGCCGATAGCTGTGTTCTCTTCTGCTCTGCATCGCACAGGGATCGTGGAAGAAGGTCGAGTGTCTTTAATCGATATAGATGGCCGCTATCCCAAGCGCGTGCTTGCCTTTCGCTTTTCGGCACCTTATCGCTGCCCGCATCCAGCCCCGGCCGGGGCATTTCGACCACAGCAAGCCGGGAGCGGGCATGAGCAAGTGGGTGTACACCTTCGGTGACGGGGCTGCCGAAGGGCGAGCCGGCGACAAGAACCTTCTGGGTGGCAAGGGTGCGAACCTTGCCGAGATGTGCAGTCTCGGCCTGCCTGTGCCGCCCGGCTTCACCATCACCACCGAGATGTGCAATTGGTATTATGCCAATGGCCGGCGCTATCCGGATGAGTTTGAGGCGCAGCTCGATGCAGCCCTCGATCATATCGGCAAGGTGACGGGCCGCCGCTTCGGCGACCCCAAAAAACTGCTGCTGGTTTCCGTGCGCTCCGGTGCCCGCGCTTCCATGCCCGGCATGATGGATACGGTGCTCAATCTGGGCCTGAACGACGAGACGGTGGAGGCGCTGGCTTCCGATTCGGGCGATGCGCGTTTCGCCTATGACAGCTACCGCCGGTTCATCCAGATGTACTCCAACGTCGTGCTCGGGCTCGATCACGAAGTGTTCGAGGAAATTCTGGAAGACGCCAAGGCCAGCCTCGGCCATGATCTCGACACTGATCTGAGCGCTGCGGAATGGCAGGACGTCATTGCGCTCTATAAGAGCAGGGTTGAGGAAGAGCTGGAAAAGCCTTTCCCGCAGGATCCGCGCGAGCAGCTCTGGGGGGCGATCGGTGCGGTGTTCTCAAGCTGGATGAACCAGCGGGCCATCACTTATCGTCGTCTCCACGACATTCCCGAAAGCTGGGGCACCGCCGTCAACGTGCAGGCGATGGTGTTCGGCAATATGGGAGACAGCTCGGCCACGGGCGTCGCCTTCACCCGCAACCCTTCCACCGGCGAGAACACGCTTTACGGCGAATTCCTCGTCAATGCACAGGGCGAGGATGTTGTGGCGGGTATCCGCACGCCGCAGAACATCACGGAAGCAGCGCGCATTGCTGCCGGTTCCGACCGGCCTTCGATGGAAAAGCTGATGCCGGATGCGTTCCGCCATTTCGTCGAGATATCGCAGCGGCTTGAAAACCACTACCGCGACATGCAGGATCTCGAATTCACCATCGAGCGCGGCAAGCTGTGGATGCTGCAGACCCGCTCGGGAAAGCGCACGGCGAAGGCTGCGCTCAAGATCGCAGTCGAGATGGCCGGTGAGGGCCTGATCACCAAGCATGAGGCGGTCTGCCGCATCGATCCGGCCTCGCTCGACCAGCTCCTGCACCCCACCATCGATCCGAAGGCCGCACGTGACGTCATCGGTGTCGGCCTGCCTGCGTCGCCCGGTGCTGCCACAGGCGAGATCGTCTTCAATTCCGATGAGGCGGAGGAAATGAAGTCGGTCGGCCGCAAGGTCATCCTCGTTCGTGTGGAGACGAGCCCGGAGGACATTCACGGCATGCATGCCGCGCAAGGCATTCTGACCACGCGGGGCGGCATGACCAGCCATGCGGCGGTGGTGGCGCGCGGCATGGGCAAGCCCTGCGTTTCCGGTGTCGGTTCGCTGCGGGTCGATCACAAGAGCGGTACGCTGACGGCGCTTGGCCAGACCTTCCGCAAGGGTGACATCATCACGATCGACGGCGGCTCGGGCCAGGTTCTGAAGGGAGCAGTGCCGATGCTCCAGCCCGAACTGTCCGGTGATTTCGCTGCCATCATGGAATGGGCGGATGCCGCACGCCGCATGAAGGTGCGCACCAATGCGGAGACCCCGGCAGATGCGCGCATGGCGCGCTCCTTCGGCGCCGAGGGCATTGGCTTGTGCCGCACCGAGCACATGTTCTTCGATGGCGATCGTATCACCTCCGTGCGCGAGATGATTCTTGCCGACACGGAGAGGGATCGGCGTACGGCGCTGGCCAAGCTTCTGCCCATGCAACGCTCGGATTTTCTCGAACTGTTCGAGATCATGGCTGGCCTGCCTGTGACGATCCGTCTGCTCGACCCGCCGCTGCACGAATTCCTGCCGAAGACGGACGAGGAAATTGACGAGGTGGCGAAGGGCATGGGCGTCTCCCCGGACAAGCTGCGCCAGCGCACCGAGTCCCTGCACGAGTTCAACCCGATGCTGGGCCATCGCGGTTGCCGCCTTGCCGTAACCTATCCCGAGATCGCCGAAATGCAGGCCCGCGCCATTTTCGAAGCGGCCGTGGAGGCGGGGCGCAAGGCCGGCAAGCTGGTGGTCCCGGAGATCATGGTGCCGCTGGTCGGGCTCAAGAAGGAGCTCGACTACGTCAAGGCGCGTATCGATTCGGTGGCAAAGAGCGTGATGGAGGAAACCGGCGTCGCCATCGAGTACCTCACCGGCACCATGATCGAACTGCCGCGAGCTGCGATCCGCGCCAATTACATTGCCGAAACCGCCGAGTTCTTCTCCTTCGGTACGAACGACCTCACCCAGACGACATTCGGCATTTCCCGCGACGATGCGGCGAGCTTCCTCGAAGTCTATCGCCAGAAGGGGATCATCGAGCAGGACCCGTTCGTGTCGCTGGATATCGAGGGCGTGGGCGAGCTGGTGCGTCTGGGAGCCGAGAAGGGCAGGGCCACACGGCCCGGCATCAAGCTCGGCATCTGTGGCGAGCATGGCGGCGACCCGGCCTCCATCGGTTTCTGCGAGGAAGTGGGGCTCGATTACGTGTCGTGCTCTCCGTTCCGCGTGCCGATCGCAAGGCTGGCGGCAGCACAATCCGCCATCCGGAAAGCTGGCTGAGGCGCAGATGTTTGCGCCGCCCGGCTGCGTGTTGCGTGAACATGCGGCCGGTTTCAGGCGGTGCATTCAACTTTGGCGCGGAATGTTCTAAGCCATGCCATTGCGTGATCCGGATGGCGGGCGATGACGGCGTTTCCTGAACGACAGACGACGATGGCAGCGGGCTGGTCACGCCGTACAGCGGCATTCTCGGCGGTCCTGCTGATTACAGTATGGACCGGTCATCACTTTGGTCTTGTCGAAACGCCTGCCTATCTGTGGGTTCTGGCGCTGGTGGCGTTGCTGGCAGCATTCGCCTTGCTGTTTGCAGGCTGGGCATTTGCCCGGCTCTGGAATTTCGGTGATCAGGGAGGACGCGACCTCACGGCAGGGGCACTGATTGCGCTGGTGGTTCTGGCGCCCTATGCGGTTGCATCCTGGTGGGCGCTGACGTTCCCGCCGCTGAGCGACATTTCAACAGACCTTGAAACGGCACCTGCTCTTGCCGACGGGCGCATCTTCGCGGCTACGCCGGGTGAATGGCGCCTGCAGGCGCAGGCCTATCCGCTGGTTAATGGCCGCCGCTACGATCTGCCTTTTTCCGAGGCCGTTGTCATGGTCCAGAACGTGTTGCGAAGGCAGGGATGGAAAAATTCCACCATGCCCGTGCTCGAAAACGCGGAAGCGCGGGAATTGCTGATTACCGCCGCTGCCTCCAGCTTCGCTCTGGAGTTACCGGTCGATGTGGCTATCCGCGTTGCGGGCAATGAGGAAATCAGTGTCATCGACATGCGTTCGGCATCCCGTTACGGACGCCATGACCTCGGTGACAATGCCGATCGCATCGTCCGCTTCCTGAAGGAACTCGATCAGGAAGTGACAGGCCAGACAGGTATTGAACAGGGGCAGTAAGAAGCCTCAGCGAACGGGCTCGTAAATGCCGGTGATGGAAGGTGCGCCTTCCGTTATCGCCAGACCGCGACCGACGAGATCTTCCAGATGTGCGAGAATCGACAGTCCTGCTGCGCCGTGCAGGCGCGGATCGGTGTCGCGATAAATGGTCTTCACCATGTCCGCGATGGTGCGGTCGCCCTTTTCCAGACGGTCGAGAACGGCGCGCTCGCGCATTTTGCGGTGCGCCTTCAGCCCACGCATGAAGGCCTGCGGCTGTGTCACCGGCCCGCCATGGCCGGGCAGAAAGAAACGGTCGTCGCGCTCAAGCAGCTTTTCCAGTGAGGCCATGTAGTCGGCCATGGCCCCGTCCGGCGGTGCGACGATGCTGGTGGACCAGGCCATGACATGGTCGGCGCTGAACAGGATGCCCGTTCCCTCCAGTGCGAAAGCCATGTGATTCGCCGCATGGCCGGGTGTATGAAGCCCGCTGATCGACCAGCCGTCTCCATCGACGGTCCCTCCGTCCGGCAGGATCTTATCGGGCAGGAATCCGGTGTCGTTGCTTTCATCCAGCGCGTTGATCTCGCCGATCGCCAGTTCCCGCGCAGCCTGGTGCGGGCCTTCTGCGACGATGATGGCGCCGGTTTCCGCCTTCAGGCGGGCGGCGAGGGGCGAGTGGTCACGATGCGTATGGCTGACGAAGATATGGCTGACCGGCCGTCCGGCGATCGTGTCGAGCAGGGTTCTGAGGTGGCGCTCGTCTTCGGGGCCCGGATCTATGACGGCCAGCGTGTCATGGCCGATGATATAGCTGTTGGTTCCGTGGAAGGTGAATGGCGAGGCGTTTGGGGCGGTGACGCGCAAAATGCCGGGAGCCGCGCTGACAGCCGAGCCATGCGCCGGCTCGAAACCGGTATCGAATTCAAGTGCCATGAAACCTTGCCATCCGCTGTGCTGTTTCGCGAAACCATTTGCCGCTTAGCATGGAAGCCAATATAGGGGAAATATGCTGCGCGGTGCCTGCCCGTGTAAGGAAAGACCCGACCAACCGGCCCTGACCAAGCGGCCCCGACCAAATGGAATGAGGAAGATCATGGCAATTGCAACGACGATGCGTCCGCTTGTTTCACTGGCTCTGCCCGAGAAAGGCGCTGCCCGCCTTGCGGCTCAGGTTTTTCTTGCCATCGGCGGCACGCTGCTGCTGACGGTTTCGGCCAAGACCAAGGTATTCCTCGGCCCGGTTGATATTTCGCTCCAGACGCTGGCGGTGCTGCTCATCGCATCCGCCTTCGGCATGCGTCTGGCGGTTGCCACTCTCGTGCTCTACATGGCGCAGGGCGCCATCGGGCTGCCCGTTTTCCAGAGCTCGCCGGAAAAGGGCGTCGGCATCGCCTATATGCTTGGAACTACGGGTGGCTACCTTGCCGGTTTCGTTGCCATGGCCGCAATCGCCGGCTGGGCCGCTGATCGCGGCTTCGACCGCAACCCCTTCAAGCTGTTCGGGGCCTTCATGGCCGCTGAAGTGGTGATGATGGCGATGGGCTTTGCGTGGCTTGCTCTGCTGGTCGGTGCCGACAAGGCCTGGCAGTTCGGTGTGGTGCCGTTCGTTGTCGGAGATCTCATCAAGGTCGCGCTGGCTGCCAGCCTCGTGCCGGCAGTCTGGTCCATTCTGGCCCGCTTCCGCTAAAGCGTGTCGCCCGAATGTGGGAACCGGTTTCGGGATAACGACATGCGTCAAAACAACAACTTAAAGCGTAAAGGAGCGAATCTGAAAGATCGCGACACGCTTTAAGCTTCGGAAAAACATTCTCAGGACAAAACGCCCGGCGTCAGCGCGACGCCGGGCGTTTTGTTTTGCGCCGGTGTCTGACTTACGAAGAGGCTGTCGCTTTTTCGGACCTGTCCGGAATGGATGCGGCAATCAGCATCGAGAAGAAGACGAAGAATGAATCCATGATGTCGTGCTTGAACATGATCTGCGTCATCCCGCACAGCGCATAGGATGATGTGACGATCAGCGCGGCAAACAGGCGAAGCCGGTAGGTGGCATCACGCGGCGCATTCCACGCAATGTAGACGGGCACCAGCAGCACGGCGATGACGGCGCTGAGAGCCAGCACGCCGCCATCCAGCGCGAAGCTCATAAAGCCGTTATGCGCATGCGTGAAGCCATGAACCAGATTGCCGTCCATTATCAGGGTGGGCGTAAGTGCTGCCATGCGGTTTTGAATGCCATATCCCCAGATGGGCGATTGACTGACAGCCTCCTGGGCTGCTTGCCAGAGCCGGAGCCTCTCTCCCACGCTGCTGGTATACTTGTCCTGAAGCACGAGGTTGATTTCGAGGGCGGTTTGTTGCCAGCGAAGATCGACCATGTCCTGCACCAGATACAGGGTGACGGCAGCTGCGACCAAAGCAAGTAAGGTGGCAGGGTGGCGTGCAATGGAGCGCACGCTCTGTGGAGCGAATGCAACCAGCAATATCAGAACCGGGATGCACGCGATGAGAACTCCGCGCGTGAGCGAGAGAAACACGGCCCCGAAGCCTGCCCCTATGGCAACGGCTCCAAACAGCATTGCAATCCGCGATGGTGATCCAATTTTGAGTCCGCCCAGTCCCATGAGCATGAGCGACATCATGCCGAAAACTGCAGGGTTACCGGCGGCGGCCTCGGGACGCAGGTCGAGGAGGGACAATTGTACCAGACCAACCACACATGCGGCGATCGCGCCGGTCGCGGCACCCGTAATATAGGGCTGGAGATAATCAACGGAAGGGCTTGCGCGCAGTCGGGGAATGATCGCCCATGGCGAGAGGAATGCCAGCAACCATACAAACGATAGCGGTGCCCTGGATGGCTCTTCGCCGATAAGTGCGGTGAAAATGATCACCACGACGAAAATCGTGAAAGTCCACGCCAGCACGCGATCCGAACGCGTCATCCGGAAGCTGAACCGGCCAAGACAGAGGGAAATGATCGCCCACACGAAGAAAGTATAGAGCAGCACCGATATCACGCTGCCGCCGACAGCCGGCAAAGCCCCCATCAGGAAGGCCGAGATGTAGTTGTTGCGATATATGCCGTTCTGCGGAAGCCGGGCAAGGACTGCTGCCATGCGATTTCGGTCTGTCTTGGGATTTTCAGGAATGGTCAAAACCTCCGGCTCCCTGATGACGATATTCCGGCGCGGCTGGCGATGATTGTGCAGACACGCTGCACATCGCGTCGGTCACGGAAAAGGACCTACAGCTGAAGAGGTTACAGGGCAACAAAATGATGCCCGTTTGATGGCGTGGACGTGCCGACAGGGCATGTCGCACAATTGTACCCGTTATCGTCGCACGCGTGGAAAAATTATCGCCTCCGATGGCTTTGGTGAGTTGACCTTGCGTTGGTTGCGCGTCCCGCTGCGGCTAAAAACCGTTTGCGGACGCAGATTTACCGACCAAAGCACCGACCTGCACGGCAGGCCGAACCCGGCGGCATCTGGCAGCCGCTCTGGATCGGTTGAAAGGAAAGCAGGCTGCCATGGCCCCGGTGCTCACCCATCTCCAGCGGCTGGAGGCGGAATCCATCCATATTTTCAGAGAGGTTGCCGCCAGTTTTTCCAGACCGGTGATGCTGTACTCTGTCGGCAAGGATTCAGCCGTCCTCATGCATCTGGCCTTCAAGGCCTTCTACCCGGCCAAGCCGCCTTTTCCGTTCCTGCATGTCGACACGACATGGAAGTTCCGCGAAATGATTGCGTTTCGCGACGAAATGGCCACGCGCCTTGGCTTCGACCTGATCGTGCATGTCAATGAGGATGGCGTGCGCGACGGTATAAATCCGTTCCGACACGGCTCGAACACCCACACCCATATCATGAAGACCGTGGCCCTGCGGCAGGCGCTGGATAAATATGGCTTCGATGCCGCTTTTGGCGGAGCGCGCCGCGACGAGGAGAAATCACGCGCCAAGGAGCGCATCTTCTCCTTCCGCAATGCCAGCCATGCCTGGGATCCCAAAAGCCAGCGGCCGGAAATGTGGAATATCTACAACACCCGCATTTCGCCCGGCGAATCCATCAGGGTGTTTCCGCTGTCCAACTGGACCGAACTCGATATCTGGCAGTACATCCTGCAGGAAAACATCCCCATCGTCCCGCTCTATTTCGCCAAACGCCGACCGGTCGTGGATCGTGGCGGCATGCTCATACTTCGGGATGACGAGCGTATGGAACTGCTTCCGGGCGAAAGGGTGCAGGAGCGGCTTGTACGCTTTCGCACCCTCGGCTGCTACCCGCTGACCGGTGCGATCGATTCCGGCGCCGATACGCTTGAGGCCATCGTCGGAGAAATGCTGACGGCGCGCACCTCCGAACGGCAGGGGAGGCTGATCGACCGGGACGAGGCCGGATCCATGGAAAAGAAGAAGCGTGAGGGATATTTCTGAAATGCAGCACGTAACGCCGGAAAATCTCGACGCGGTCGAGGGCGTGCGCGCCTATCTCGCATCGCAGGAAAAGAAATCCCTGCTGCGCTTCCTGACCTGCGGCTCGGTCGATGACGGCAAGTCCACGCTGATCGGCCGGCTGCTGTCGGACACGAAGCAGATATTCGAGGACCAACTCGCCACGCTGGAGCAGGATTCGCGCCGGCACGGCACGACGGGCGACGAGATGGACTTCGCCCTGCTCGTCGACGGTCTGGAAGCGGAACGCGAGCAGGGCATCACAATCGATGTCGCCTACCGCTTCTTCGCGACGCCGAAACGCAAGTTCATCGTGGCGGACACGCCCGGCCACGAGCAGTACACGCGCAACATGGCGACCGGCGCTTCCACCTGCGATCTGGCCATCGTGCTGGTCGATGCAAGGCAGGGCGTGCTTCGCCAGACGCGGCGCCACACCGTCATCGCCTCGCTGCTTGGGATCCGCCATATCGTGGTGGCTATCAACAAGATCGATCTGGTCGGCTTCGACCAGGGCGTATTCGATCGCATCGTCGCCGACTATCGCGCGTTCGCGGGAACGCTTGGATTCCGCACCATGGAAGCGATTCCCATTTCCGCGCGCTATGGCGACAATGTCAGCCAGCGATCGGAGCAGCTGGACTGGTATAGCGGCCCCACCCTTGTGGAGCATCTGGAGACCGTTCCGGTCGATGACGAGGCGGTGGAGCGGCCGTTTCGCCTGCCGGTCCAGTATGTAAACCGCCCAAATCTCGATTTTCGCGGCTTTGCCGGAACCATAGCCTCCGGCTCGGTTTCGCCGGGCGATGCGGTGGTGGTTGCCAAATCCGGAAGGCAGGCAAAGGTCCGGCGGATCGTTGCGCAAGGTGGCGACCTTGATCGTGCGGTCGCAGGGCAGGCGGTGACGCTGGTGCTGGATGAGGAGGTCGAGGTTTCGCGCGGCAACGTGCTTGTCGCACCTTCGGCACGTCCGCAGGTTGCCGACCGGTTTTCGGCCTCGGTCGTCTGGTTCGATGAGAAGGTGCTGAGACCGGGCGCTGGCTATGTTCTGCGCACGGCCACCGATCAGGCGAGCGCCACGGTGGACAAGATAAGCCACCGGCTGAACATAAACGACTTTTCCGAGGAAGAGGCGCGCGAACTGGAACTGAACGAGGTTGGTGACGTCACCATCACGCTGCAGTCGCCGGTGGCCTTCGATGCGTTTGCCGAGAACCGGACAACAGGCGCGTTCATCCTCATCGACCGCATCACGAATGCGACGGTTGGTGCCGGTATGATCCGCCAGGCGATCAGGCGGGCGGACAATATCCACTGGCAGTCGCTGGATGTCGGCCGCGATGCGCGTGCCACCCTCAAGCATCAGCGTCCCGCCGTGCTGTGGTTTACGGGCTTGTCCGGTTCGGGCAAGTCGACCATCGCCAACCTTCTGGAAAAGAAGCTGCACGCGGCGGGGCGCCACACCTACATCCTCGACGGTGACAATGTTCGCCACGGACTGAACCGGGACCTCGGCTTCACCGAAGCCGATCGCGCGGAGAACATCCGCCGGGTCGCGGAGGTCGCCAGGCTGATGGCGGATGCCGGATTGATCGTCATCGTTTCCTTCATTTCTCCGTTCCGGTCTGAACGCCTTCTGGCGCGCGAACTGATGACGGAAGGCGAGTTCATCGAGGTATTCGTTGACACACCTTTCGAGGAATGTGTGCGTCGGGACCCCAAAGGGTTGTATGCTAAGGCGTTGAAAGGCGAGATCGACAACTTTACGGGAGTAGACTCGCCTTACGAATCGCCGGAGAACCCCGAGTTACGCCTTCAGACGCTCGGCCGGACGCCGGAAGAGATGGTAGAGGCGGTGGAACGGTGGTTGACAGAGCGTGACATTGCCCAGCAGCATTACGAAAGCGGCGGCGGTATCTGACGATACGCAAGTCCTTGCCTTGTTTGAAACTCTCGCGCTTGATGCCGGGCGCGAGATCATGCGGATCTTCGAGGCGGGCTGCTCGGTGGAGGCCAAGGCCGACACCTCTCCCGTGACCGAGGCGGACCGGGCAAGCGAGTGCATCATACTTGAAGGTCTGCGCGATGCCTTTCCGGACATCGTCTGTGTAGCAGAGGAAGAGGCGTCTGCCGGCGTTCGCCCCGGTGAACTTGGCGAGGCGTTCTTCCTCGTCGATCCGCTTGACGGAACCAAGGAATTCGTAGCCCGCCGGTCAGATTTCACCGTAAACATTGCCCTGATCCGCAATGGTGCGCCGGAGGTTGGTGTCGTTTTCGCACCATGCAGCGGCCGTTTTTTTTCCGGGCGACCGGGTCTGGCCGAGACGCTGTGGGTAGGAGATGATTACACTGTTGTGGCGCGCCAGCGCGTCAGCGTCCGCGAGCCGTCGATGACGCAGACGGTCGTGGCAAGCCGCTCGCACAACACGCTGCAAACGGATGAATACATTATCGGTCTGGGCGCAGCCGAAATCGTTTCGGTCGGTTCGTCGCTCAAGTTCTGCCTGCTTGCGGCGGGCGAGGCGGATGTTTATCCGCGTTTCAGCCGTACCATGGAATGGGATACGGCGGCAGGCGATGCCGTGTTGCGGGCGGCCGGCGGCATGACCAGAACCGTGGATGGCGCGCCGCTTTCATATGGCAAGCGTAACATTGCCGATGATGTCGATTTCGCCAATCCGTTCTTCATCGCTCGTGGGGTGGAGCCGGCATAACTTCACGCCGGCCCCCGGTTTCTGGCTTATTCTCCGGCTGCGACCGAATTCGAGCCTATGTAGTTGCGGATCGTCTCGATGATGCGATCCTGATCGTCTTCCGACAGATAGGGATGCATCGGCAGGCACAGGATGCGCTGCGGCAACTCTTCCGATACGGCAAGGCCGGTGGGCGTGCGTGGGAAATTGCGGTAGGCAAGCTGCGTGTGGAGAGGCTTCACGTAATAGATGACCGAAGGAATGCCCTTCTCCTGCAGATGTGCTTTCAGACCGTCGCGCTTCGGCGTTTCGATGGCGTATTGGGCCCAGGCCGAGCGCCCGTTTTCGGGATTGTTGGCGGCCTTGACGATGTCGCCGAGCCCCGCGGCATAGCGGGCGGCCACCCGGTGGCGGGCTTCCATTTCGTCTTCGAGAATGGCGAGCTTTTCGATCAGGATCGCGGCCTGAATGGTGTCGAGGCGGGAGTTGATGCCGACGACGATGTTGTCGTACTGGGTTTCGCCCTTGCCGTGGAAGGCAAAGGAACGCAGCCTTTCAGCAAGATCGCCGTCATCGGTGAACATGGCGCCGCCGTCACCGTAGCAGCCCAGCGGCTTGGCCGGATAGAAACTGGTGCCTGCGACATGGCCGAAGGCGCCGCACATCTTGCCGTCGGCGGAACCGCCGATGGACTGGGCTGCATCCTCGATCACCAGAAGGTTCTCGCGCGCTGCGATCTGCATGAGGGCATCGTAGTCGGCGGCAAGACCGAACAGGTCGACCGGAATGATGGCCTTCGGCTGCAGGCGGCCTTCCGCCTTTACCATGTCGATTGCGGCTTCGAGGCTGGCGAGGTCGATGTTGTAGGTTTTGGGATCGACGTCCACGAATATGGGCTCGGCCTTGGTCAGAGCCACGACCTCTGCCGTGGCGGCGAACGTGAAGCTCGGCACGAAGACGGCGTCTCCGATGCCGATGCCGGAGGCGTGGAGCGGCAGCAGCAGGGCGTCGGTGCCGTTGGCGCAGGCCACGACATGCCTGGTGCCGACATATGCGGCAAGCTTCTCTTCAAGCTCCGTGACTTCCGGTCCCAGAATGTAACGGCCATCGTCAACGACGCGGTCGATGGCGGCTTTGAGCCGGTCGCGGATGCGTTCGCGTTGCGCGTTGAGATCGATGAACTGCATGACTGCTCCAATGCAAATGCGCTTCAGATGCCGGCCAAGTACCAGACCTGTCCGGCAGGGGAAAGGCGCAGGCGCCAACCTTCGGTGCGGCCAGATCACATTTCGATGCGCAGGTGCGACGGAGATTTGATGAGTGTGAAGTCAGTTCATTTCATGGCGCCACGGCGGATTGGCGCCGGCACGCGAAACGGTCACGGCCGCGGCCGACGTGGCAAATTCCAGCGCAGAGCGCAGACCGCTGATGGACAGGCCCGACAGCGCGGACCGGGACAGCATTCCGTGCTCCGACAGGCAGGCGAGCAAGCCTCCGTTGAAGGTGTCGCCCGCGCCCACCGTGTCCACGACATCGACAGGTGGCGGCAGGATGGTGACCGAGCCAGCGCGCGAATATCCGGTCGCGCCCCTGGCGCCATGGGTAATGACGATGAGGGCGGGGCCGCGCGTCAGCCAGGCTTCAACGAAATCCTCCGTGGTGCCGGGCTGCCCGAACCATGCGAGATCCTCGTCCGAGAGCTTCACGATGTCGGCCATCGACATCATCGCTTCGATGCGGGCGAGATGCTTCTCGCGATCTGGAATGAACCCCGGCCTGATGTTTGGATCGAGCATCATCACGCGCTTGCCGTGCTCGCGGCGCATGAGCGCTTCATAGGCGCTGCCGGCAGGCTCGGAGATGAGGCTGATCGCACCGAACAGCATCGCTTCGACCTCGTTGTCGAGCGCGGGCAGGTCGGCTTCTGTCAGCATGCGGCCGGCCGTGTTCTCGTCATAGAATGTGTAGCTGGCCTGCCCCCAGTTGAGCTGGACGAAGGCAAGAGTGGTCGGACGCGGTGAAATGTGGAGGTAGCGGCAATCGACTTTGCTGGCTTCCAGTTCCTGCCGCAGAAGCGTGCCAAACATGTCATGTGAGATGCCGGAAAAGAAGCCGGTGCGTGCACCAAGCCGCCCGAGCGCGATGGCGGTGTTGAACACCGCCCCACCGGCATAGGGGGCGAAAGCCTGCTCGCCGAGCGTGGAACTGCGCGGCAGCATGTCTATCAGGGCCTCGCCGCAGCAAAGTATCATCAGGCGTTCGCTCCGTAGCTCAATCTGGAGGAATGAAATTGACTGCCGCCTACGCCGTTCTGGCGGGAAGGGTCGGGCCGATCAGAAAACGTTCGGAGAGCGGCAGGCTGGCAGCGCCGAGGGCGCGGGCATGAACGCCGACCGTGCCTTCCTGAATGCGGGGGACGGAAACGCCTTCGGCATCGATGCCCGACATGGCATCGCGAACGGCATCGACCAGCCGGGCCCGGACGGAAGCCGGCATCCAGCCATCTATGACCGCGGCCTCAAAGTCGATGATGGCAGTCGATGAGGCGATCGAATAGGCCAGCGCGTTTGCCGCGTCGAGGATCCACTGATGCACGGTCGGGCCGAGGTCGCCCCATTCTTCCGGGGTCGTCCAGAGATGCGGCGCATCCACGCCATTTGCGTTCAGGCGCTTTTCCAGAACCGCGATCGAGGCGATGTCGATCAGCTGTGTCGGCTTGTTGCCGTTGCCGGGAATAAGCATCGAGCCAAGGGCGCCGGCATTTCCCGTCGGCCCGCTGTAGAGCCTGCCGTCGAGCACGATGCCGCCGCCGGCGAAGGCACCGATGTAGAAATAGACGAAATCGCGCAAAGCGCCGGTCTGGCCGAACACCAGTTCGGCGCCGCAGGCAGAGGTGGCGTCATTCTGGAGATAGACGGGAAAATCGCACAGAAGCTGGATTTCGGAGCGCATGTCGCGGTGGCGCCATTCGTCCATGATCTCGCGCGGCGCACCGGCGGTGTCGGCCCAGCTCCACAGCTCGAAGGGCATTGCTATGCCAAGGCCGGCAATGCGCTTCTGCTGGCCTGCGCTCAGGGTTGCCCGCAGCTCCTTCATGCCCGACAGCACGAACTCCACCGTTTCGCGCGGAACCGGATAGCGGTAGGAAAGTTGCGACGAGGCGCGCACCGTTCCCAGAAAATCGATAAGCACGAGATCCGAGCTGCGGCGGCCGATCTTGAGCCCGATGAAGAAGGCGCCGTCTGGGTTGAGCGACATCGGCACGGAGGGCTGGCCGATCTTGCCGCGCTGAGGGGCCTGCTTCAGGAGCAGCCCGTCGCGCTCCAGTTCGCGCATGATGACCGATACGGTCTGCGCCGACAGGCCGGTCATCCTTGCGATGTCGGATTTCGACAGGCTGCCATGCAGGCGCACGAGCGACAGCACGAGCCGCTCATTGTGATCGCGCATCCCGCTCTGGTTGGTGCCGCGGTGGAAACGGCTTTCCGCCGCTTCGGGCGGACCATGTTTCACAGTGCCGGTTTCCACCGTAGCCAGTCTCCCGAAAGTTCCCCTGTCCTTTGGCAAGAATGTTGGATCGGCGCAATGCTGTCAATAATAAATAAGAGTGATTTAATTATTGACAGGGTGCCGGAACCTGTGTTTGTTTTTGTCTCAGGGCGCGGCCGGGAAGGCAGTGCGAGCCCTCGTATCTTGGCCCCGGAACTGGTCCGGAGCCGTCATCATCTGGGAGGATGCAATGAAAATCTCCGCGTTGAAGGCCGCCCTGTTCTGCGCGACCGCGCTTGGTGCGGCAGCGCTTGCCGCTCCGGCTTCTGCACAGGAAGTGGGCGCATGCCTGATCACCAAGACAGACACCAACCCCTTCTTCGTGAAAATGAAGGAAGGCGCCGTTGCCAAGGCCAAAGAACTGGGCGTCAACCTGAAGACCTATGCCGGCAAGATCGATGGCGACAGCGAAAGCCAGGTGGCGGCCATTGAAAGCTGCATCGCCGATGGCGCCAAAGGCATTCTGATTACCGCATCCGACACGGCCGGCATCGTTCCGTCCGTGAAGCAGGCCCGCGATGCCGGCATCCTCGTCATCGCGCTGGATACGCCGCTCGAACCTGCGGATGCCGCCGACGCGACCTTTGCCACCGACAATCTGCTCGCGGGCGAACTGGTCGGCAAATGGGCCGCAGCCACGCTCGGCGACAAGGCGAAGGATGCAAAGATCGCCTTCCTCAACCTGACGCCATCGCAGCCGACCGTCGACGTTCTGCGCGATCAGGGATTCATGAAGGGCTTTGGCATCGACACCAAGGACATCAACCGCATCGGTGACGAGGACGATCCGCGCATCGTCGGCCACGATGTGACCAACGGCAACGAAGAGGGCGGCCGCAAGGCCATGGAAAACCTTCTCCAGAAGGACCCTTCCATCAATGTCGTCCACACCATCAACGAGCCTGCGGCTGCCGGTGCCTATGAGGCGCTGAAGGCGGTGGGCATGGAAAAGAACGTGCTGATCGTGTCCATCGATGGCGGCTGCCCGGGTGTGAAGAACGTCGAGGCAGGGGTGATCGGTGCAACCTCGCAGCAATATCCTCTGCTGATGGCTTCTCTGGGCATCGAGGCCATCAAGAAATTCGCTGACACGGGCGAGAAGCCGCAGGCCACCGAAGGCAAGGATTTTGTCGACACCGGCGTGGCGCTTGTCACCGCAAAGCCTGCCGAAGGCGTCGATTCGATCGATGTCCAGAAGGGCCTTGAGCTTTGCTGGGGTTGATCCCGGCGCAGGCTTGAGCACACTATTCTGCGGATGCGCGGGATTTCCTGCGCATCCTCCGGGAGCAAGCGCTCGATGGGAGGAGGGCACTTATGAACGAAGCTGCTTCAGGCGAAGGGCGAGCGCAGGAGTTCGAAAAGGCTCTGGAAGGCAGCTACAGTTCGGTGGCGCGCTTTGAAGGATACGACCGCACCCCTGTCGAGAAATTGCAGCACTTCCTGCATTCCAGTCCGGCGGCGGTGCCCCTGATCGTCCTGATTGCTTCGCTTGTCGTGTTCGCGCTGGTGATCGGCGGGCGCTTCTTCTCGCCGTTTTCCCTGACACTCATTCTGCAGCAGGTGGCGATCGTCGGCATCATCGGGGCGGCCCAGACGCTGGTGATCCTGACGGCAGGCATCGATCTTTCCGTCGGCGCCATCATGGTGCTGTCGTCGGTGGTCATGGGGCAGTTCACGTTCCGCTACGGGCTGCCCGCGCCTGTTGCGATCCTTTGCGGCTTCGCCGTCGGCGCCGCCTGCGGCTTCCTCAATGGCTGGCTGGTGGCGCGGCTGAGGCTGCCGCCGTTCATCGTCACGCTCGGCACCTGGCAGATCATTCTGGCCGCCAACTTCCTCTATTCCGCGAACGAGACGATCCGAGCTCAGGATATCGAGGCCAATGCGCCGCTGCTGCAATGGTTCGGCAACAATATCCGCATCGGCAATGCCGTCTTCACCTATGGCGTGATTGCCATGGTGGTTCTGGTGCTGGTGCTCTGGTACGTGCTCAACCACACCGCATGGGGGCGGCATGTCTATGCGGTGGGCGATGACCCCGAGGCCGCCAAGCTTTCGGGCGTCAATGTCAACCGAATGCTGCTTTCGGTCTACACGCTTGCCGGGCTGATCTGCGCGCTTGCCGGCTGGGCGCTGATTGGACGTCTCGGATCGGTATCGCCCACTTCAGGGCAGTTCGCCAATATCGAATCGATCACGGCCGTGGTGATCGGCGGCATCTCCCTGTTCGGCGGTCGCGGCTCCATTCTGGGCATGCTGTTCGGGGCGCTGATCGTCGGCGTGTTCTCGCTGGCACTGCGGCTCATCGGCACCGATCCGCAATGGACCTATCTGCTCATCGGCGTGCTCATCATCGGTGCCGTAACGGTCGACCAGTGGATCAGGAAGGTGGCAGGCTGATGCAGCGCGAACCCATTCTCACCGCACGCGGTCTGGTCAAGCGCTATGGCCGCGTCACAGCCCTCGATTCAGCCGATTTCGATCTCTATCCGGGCGAGATACTGGCGGTGATCGGGGACAATGGCGCGGGAAAATCATCGCTGATCAAGGCGCTTTCCGGCGCTATGACGCCCGACGAGGGCGAGATCAGGCTGGAGGGAAAGCCGGTTTCCTTCCGCTCGCCGATGGAGGCGCGCGAGGCCGGCATCGAGACCGTCTACCAGAACCTTGCGTTGTCGCCGGCGCTGTCGATCGCCGACAACATGTTCCTTGGCCGCGAGATCAGGCGACAGGGGCCGCTTGGCCGCTGGCTGCGCATGCTGGACCGGCCTGCCATGGAAAAGCGCGCCCGCGACATGCTTTCCGAACTCGGGCTGATGACCATCCAGAATATCGGGCAGGCGGTTGAAACCCTGTCCGGCGGCCAGCGTCAGGGTGTTGCGGTGGCGCGCGCCGCTGCCTTCGGCTCACGGGTGGTGATCATGGACGAACCGACGGCAGCGCTCGGCGTCAAGGAATCGCGGCGCGTGCTGGAACTGATCCTCGACGTGAAGAAGCGCGGCCTGCCGATCGTGCTGATTTCCCACAACATGCCGCATGTTTTCGAGGTCGCCGATCGTATCCATATTCACAGGCTGGGGCGGAGGCTCACCGTCATCGATCCGAAGGACTACACCATGTCGGATGCGGTGGCATTCATGACCGGGGCAAAGACGCCGCCGGAGGCTGCCGTCGCAGCCTGATCCTGTGCCATCTTCACGGACGCTGCCTGAAAGCGTATCTGGAACGGGGATCGAAGCGCGCGCCAGCGCGTTGTTCCCGACCAGACGCTTTTTCCCGGAAAGGTACGCCGCCAGATGACACGCACCGTTTCCACCACACCTTTCGATGATCAGAAGCCCGGAACATCCGGGTTGCGCAAGAAGGTGCCGGTGTTCCAGCAGCCGAACTATGCCGAGAATTTCATCCAGTCGATCTTCGATGCGCTTTCCGGCTTCGGGGGCAGGCTGCTGGTGGTCGGTGGCGACGGGCGCTACTACAACCGCGAGGTGATCGGGAAGGTCATCGCCATGGCCGCAGCCAACGGGTTCGGCAAGGTGATGGTCGGGCAGGGCGGCATCCTTTCGACGCCGGCCGCCTCCCATCTGATCAGAAAATACAAGGCCTTCGGCGGCATCATCTTGTCCGCCAGCCACAATCCCGGCGGGCCAAGGCAAGATTTCGGCATCAAGTACAATGCTGGAAACGGCGGCCCGGCGCCCGAGAAGATAACCGACGCGATCTATGCGCGGTCGAAGGAAATCCGTGAATATCGGATCGCGGAAATCGGCGAGATCGACATCGACATCATCGGCACGGTCGAAGCCGGCGGCATGGAGGTCGAGATTGTCGATCCGGTGCGCGACTATGCGGACCTCATGGAGAGCCTGTTCGATTTCGAGGCGTTGCGGAAACTGTTCGAATCCGGCTTTCGCATGCGCTTCGATGCCATGCATGCCGTGACCGGGCCCTACGCGACGGAGATCTTCGAGCGCCGTCTCGGTGCCGCTCCCGGCACATGCCGGAATTTTCGGCCCCTGCCGGACTTCGGCGGGCATCACCCCGATCCCAATCTGGTTCACGCCAAACACCTCTACGATGAGATGATGGGACCCGATGCGCCCGATTTCGGCGCTGCGTCCGACGGCGACGGAGACCGCAACCTTATCATCGGCAAAGGCATTTTCGTCACCCCCTCCGATTCGCTTGCCCTGCTGGCCGCCAATGCAACGGTGGCGCCCGCCTATACGGGCGGGCTCGCCGGCATTGCCCGCTCGATGCCGACCAGCGGCGCGGCTGATCGTGTGGCGCAGAAACTGGGCGTCGGTCTTTACGAGACGCCGACAGGCTGGAAATTCTTCGGCAATTTGCTTGATGCCGGCATGGCGACGATCTGCGGTGAGGAGAGCGCCGGCACAGGCTCCAGCCATGTCCGCGAGAAGGACGGACTTTGGGCCGTGCTCCTGTGGCTTTCCATTCTCGCGGCCCGCCGCGAAAGCGTCAGCGAAATCGTGACGAAGCACTGGGCCACATACGGTCGCAACTACTATTCGCGCCATGACTATGAGGAAGTGGACGCCGCCGCTGCCAATGCGCTGATGGAGGAACTGCGGGAAAAGCTGGCCTCCTTGCCCGGAACGCAGGTGTGCGGGCTCAAAATCGAAACGGCAGACGACTTTGCCTATCATGACCCGGTGGATGGTTCGGTGAGCGTTCAGCAGGGCATCCGGATCCTGTTCGAGGGCGGATCGCGGGTAGTGTTCCGGCTTTCGGGAACCGGAACCAGCGGTGCCACGCTTCGCGTCTATATCGAGCGCTATGAGCCCGATGCGGCCAGGCACGGCCTAGATACGCAGGCGGCGCTGGCCGATCTCATCGCAGCGGCGGACGAGATCGCGGGCATCCGCCGCCATACCGGCCGCGAGCGACCGAGCGTCATCACTTGAGGCCCCCTACTGCACCAGAAGGGCGCGTCCGCACGTCGCTCCGGTGACGCGTACATCGGCTTGACCGAGGCTGATGCCGAGCATGCCGAGGAGATTGTAGAGCAGTTTATCCAGAGCTGGAGTTACGCCCCGTAATGCTGGCGATACGGCTGCGGTCACCGTGCCAAGCAGCACCTTCAGGTCGATACCCAACCCCAGCGGCTCAACCGACAATTCCAGATCGTCAATCAGCGTTGATGTCAGAGACGAGGTGTAGTCACTCGTCGTTGCAGTTTTGATGACTTTTGTATCGATGTCCGAGCGTGTGAAAGTAAGGTGATCCGGCACGCCATTGCCCATTCTGGCGTGAGCGTATCCCTTGATTTTGATCAGATCGAGTTTGATCAGCAGCAGTTTGAGGCTGACATCGGCGATTGCGACAGGGCGAAACAGCAAGCGGCGTGTAAAGTCGGCAAACCCCGAACCGTAGGCTTCAGCGATATAGAGCTCGGCGATACCCGGCGTCGTGTCTATCGTGACCCGCAGGCTTTCCGGCCGGCCGGTAGGGCATTCGATCGACTTCAGCCTTGCCTCGGCATAGGCGACCTCGACATGCAGCGGCAGGTTGATCGAGAGAAGATGAATGCCGCCGCCGAGATTGCTCGACAAGGGGCTGACGGAGGCGACGAGGCTGACGCGCGTCTGGGCCGTTCGCACGACCGTTCCCTCTTCGCCCACCGCCAGCCATGGCGAGCGCTGTGGCGGCTCGCCGATTGCAATCTTCAGCGTGAGGCCACCAAGACCGGGCAACATGCCGCCAAGATTGGCGGCCACCATATTGTCCCCATTGGCGATCGCAGCACTTGCAGTCAGCATGGAAAGCACGTTGGCTGCTATGTCCAGCCCGGCAGGGCGCTGGCCGATGCCGAGCTGACCCACGGAGCCAAGATCGATCAGCGTGTTCAGGGACACCAGCAGACTGGCGCTCGATTGCGCGCCCAGAGTTTGCAGGGCGATGCGGCTGACACTGTCGAGGCCGGGAACATCGGCCATGGCGGCAGCAATCTGGCCAACGGTGGCTGTTGTGGAAAGCAGATCGGAATAGGTTAGTGCGGTGGCGTTTGTGCGAATGGCCAGAGCATCCAGAAATGACAGGACGCTGACGTCGGCCGCTGCCAGTGCGTTGTAGTCCATGACGTTCAGATTGATGTTGCCGCCGAGCAGGGCGCCAAGCAGGGCATTGGCCAGTCCGCCGTCGAGTTTGAGCAGGCGCGAGCCTACGGAAAAGGCGGCCTCGGATTTCATGCTGGCTATGGCCGATGTGCCGATGACCGGCGGAGCCATCACGCTGCTGCCGAAATAGAGGTTGCCGAGCTTTTCCATTGAAACCTGGACTGCGTTGTAAGGTTGCTTTCCCGGTACGAAACGGCTTGCGCGCGGCTTGGACGGGTCGGGGGTGTAGCGGCCGCGAATGACGTTGGCGACCGGCCGGCCCGGCAAGGGTTTCGTAGTGTTTCCCGCGCCGCGCACCAGAACCTGACCAAGGCCATTGTCGCTGAAGGTGGCGGCAACCATCGCTTCCGCCTTGCTTATGTTGCCGGTGGCGGCGATAGCGGCGATGTCGGTTATCGCCTGCGCATGGCGCCGTTCGGTGTAGAGAGATCCCTGATCCACCGCGAAGGCGGTGAGAACCACGGCAAAGGGCATGATCAGCGCGGTCATCACCGCGAAGTTGCCAGTCCTGTTCCTGAGAAAATTCCGGGACGATTGCGTGGCCGCAGCCGGAGGTTCATGCATCACAGTCCTCCTATCCGGATCGTGGACTGCCGCCGGATCGTCTTTCCCGGCATGGCTACGCCCTCGAAAAGACCCCATATCGGCAGATTGGATGCGTCATAGGCAACGGCTACGACGAACTGGCTGCCATCGGCGGCGCTGTCATGAGCGTCGACAGTGAGCTTCGTGGCGTCGACGAATGCATATCCCGACCCGTTGCGGTTTATGAAGTCCGTTACCAGCGCTCTGCGCTCGGAAGCGGACAGTCCGCTCATGGCGATGCGCGCGGCATCGGCGGCCAGTTGCTGGACTGAATGGCTGGCACCGAAATAGATGCCGTAAGCGATCATTCCCAATATAAGCAGGAGGAAAATCGGGGAGAGAATGGCGAATTCGACGGCCGCTGCAGCCCGTCTACACCGAAGGAATACGCAGAGGCGTTTCGGCAAATAGCAGATCAAGACACCCTCCAAATTGATATTCAACTTACGAGTGTTCGATTTCAAGATTTTAACTTTAAGATGAAAAGATTAAGCAATGATTGCGAACCTCGGGATGTGTGGTTCGTGCTTGATCGATATATTTCAGCTTATATAACCATGGAAACGTCACTGGTTCCGGAAACCCCCAATGTTCCCAATTCGCCTGCTGCTTGTCGCCTTTGCTGCTCTGCAACTGGTTCTCATGCCTGCTCTTGCGCAGGCGGCACGGCTTTTCACGGACGCTGCGGGAAGGTCTGTCGAAATACCCGACAGGGTAGAGCGCGTGCTTGCAGCGGGGCCACCTGCTTCCGTGCTGCTTTATGTGGTGTCGCCGGAAAAAATGGTGGGCTGGGTGCGTTCGCCATCGGATGCGGAAAAGCAGTTTCTCGCCGAGCCGTATCGGGACTTGCCGGAGACCGGCCGGCTCACCGGACGCGGCAACACCGCCAATATCGAAATGGTGCTGTCGATGAAGCCGGACATCATCATCGATGTCGGCACCATCGATCCGACCTACGCTTCACTGGCCGACAGGGTGCAGGAGCAGACCGGCATTCCCTATGTGCTGATCGACGGCGCCTTTCTGCGCACGCCGGAAACCCTGCGCGAGGTGGCTGGCCTGCTGGGGGTAGAAGCACGCGGTGAGGAACTGGCTTCCTATGCCGAGCGCACGATGGCATGGCAGAAGGAGACGGTTGCCGATATCGCTCCGGAAGACCGACCGAAGGTCTATTACGGGCGCGGGCCGGACGGACTTGAGACCGGCTCCGCCGGCTCCATCAATATGGAAATTCTCGATGTTGTGGGCGCTCACAACGTTGCAGCGCTCGCGGGATCGGGAGGGCTGTCGAACGTTTCGATCGAGCAGGTTCTCGGATGGAACCCCGATGTCATTTTGACGCTCAGCCCGGAATTTCAGAAATCCGTGAAGACGGACCCGACATGGGCGAACCTGAAGGCGGTGAAGGACGCCCGGGTCTACCGCGCGCCGACGTTGCCATTCGGCTGGTTCGACTCCCCGCCCGGCGTCAACCGGCTGATGTCGGTGACGTGGCTGACGGAAATCCTCTATCCGGGCAAGGCGGAATTCGACATGGGCGAGCGGACGCGCGAATTCTACCGTCTCTTCTATCAGGTCGAACTCACGCAAGAGCAGATTGACCAGCTTCTGGCGGATTCCGCGATAAAATGAGCAAAAGCGGGGCGCTGCCAGAGGCCGGCAGTCGGGCAGGGCGCTCTCTTTTCCCGGTGCTGCTCCCGCCTTTGCTGCTGGCAGTCGTCGTAATACTGGCCCTTTCGGCCGGGAAATATGACGTTTCCCTTTCCGATATGGCGCGAGTGGTCTGGTCGCGCCTGACAGGAACACCGAGTGGTTTGGATGCCACCATCGAGACGGTGGTCTGGAATGTGCGTCTGCCGCGGGTGCTGGCGGGGCTGCTTGTGGGAGCCTCGCTTGCGACAGCGGGTTGCGTCTATCAGGGCCTGTTCCGCAATCCTTTGGTGTCGCCCGACATTCTGGGCGTTTCCGCCGGTGCCAGCCTCGGCGCCGTTGGCGGCATTTTCCTGTCCCTGCCGGTCCTGGCCATACAGGGCATGGCCTTTGCCGGCGGCCTTGCGGCTGTCGCGCTGGTCTATGCGATCGGGTCGATGGTGCGCGGCCGCGATCCCGTGCTCGTGCTCGTGCTCGCCGGCGTGGCGGTGGGCGCTCTGGTCGGGGCGTGCATTTCCCTTCTCAAGGTACTTGCCGACCCCTACAACCAGTTGCCCGCCATCACCTTCTGGCTGCTGGGAAGCCTCGCCAGCATCACCCGCGCCGATGCCGCGTCCATCCTGCCGGCCATGCTGCTGGGGCTGGTGCCGATGGTGCTTCTACGCTGGCGCATGAACCTGATGACGCTCGACGAGGAGGAGGCGCGCGCACTCGGCATTGAGACCGGGCGCCTGCGCCTTGTTCTGGTGTCGGCCGCCACGCTGATGACGGCGGCCGCGGTTTCCGTTTCCGGCATTATCGGCTGGGTGGGGCTGGTGATGCCCCACATAGCCCGCAGCCTTGTGGGACCGGATTTCGGCCGCCTGCTGCCGGCCTCCCTCATGCTCGGCGGCGGCTACATGGTTGGCGTGGATGCGCTGGCAAGGACCATTGCCGGGATCGAGGTGCCGCTCGGCATCCTGACGGCGGTGATCGGCGCGCCGTTCTTCCTATGGCTGCTGGTGAGCGGGAGGCGCGGATGGCAGTGATGATGTCCGCTCAGGATCTGGCCTTCGGCTATGGTGGCAAGGCCATAGGGCAGGGGGTCGACATCTCCGTCAACTCAGGCGAGGTGATGTGCCTGATGGGACCCAACGGGTGCGGCAAGACCACGCTGTTTCGCACCCTGCTTGGCCTTCTGCCGCCGCTGGGTGGCCGTCTGGAGATGCGGGGCAGGCCGGTGCAGGCCTATACGAGGGCGGAATTCGCCCGTCATGTCGCCTATGTGCCGCAGGCGGGCTCGTCCTATTTTCCGTTCACCGTCCTCAACGTGGTAATGATGGCGCGGGCGAGCCGCATCGGCACTTTCGCCACGCCCTCCGCCCATGACCGGGAATTGTCTTTTGCCGCGCTGGACCGGCTTGGTCTTTCGCATCTCGCCGAACGCTCCTTCAACGAGATCAGCGGCGGAGAGCGGCAGATGACCCTGATTGCGCGTGCGCTGGTGCAGGAGGCGGAACTGATCGTCATGGACGAACCGACCGCCAGCCTCGACTTCGGCAATCAGGCGCGCGTGCTCGACTGCATCAACGAACTGCGTGGGTCCGGTCTTTCCATCGTTTTGTCGACGCACGATCCCGGGCATGCCTTCGCCTGTGCGGACCGGGCGGTACTGATGAAGCAGGGGCGTGTGGTCGCTGATGGCTCGCCCAGCGAGGCGGTGACGCCGGAGAGCCTGCACGGCCTTTATGGCGTGGAGGTTGCCGTGGAATTCATGCAGGGTGCCGGGCGAAGCATATGCGCCCCCGCGCTCGGCCGCTTCCGTCAGGAGTAAGGGATGGTGAGGGAAAACGAAATCCGCGAGGGCGAGCGGGCCGTGGAGATGCCGCCGGCGAGCGATGCAGGGTTGATCTTCATCGGCCGCATTCACACGCCCTGGACCTCGCGCATGATGACGCCGCGCCAGGGCCGGCGCGACGGCCCGGTGTGCCGCATCGAAGTGTTCGAGCCATGGGTGGCGGCGCTGGCCAATATCGAAGAGTTCGATGAACTGGAAGTGCTGTACTGGCTGCACATGTCGCGGCGTGATCTGGTGCTGCAAAGCCCCGCCAGCGATGGCACGTCTCGCGGAACCTTCTCCATCCGCTCGCCGGTGCGGCCCAATCCGATCGGCACCTCGATCGTGACGCTGGCCGGACGCGAGGCAAACACGCTTCTGGTGCGCGGCCTCGATTGCCTCGACGGCACGCCACTGCTCGACCTGAAGCCGGAGCGGACCGGTTTCACCCCCATCGCCCCGCCACAGCCGGGCGATTTCGAGGTCGGTTAAAGCATGTCGCCCGAAAGTGGGAACCGGTTTCGGGACAACGACATGTGTGAAAAACCGGAACTTGAAGCGCATAGAGCGAATCTGAAAGATCGCGATACGCTTTGAAGGCCCCTTCAGATTTGAAAGAGCCGCCGGCGATGCTCTCGCCGGCGGCTTTGCTTTGGGGAGGATGCCTCAGAAAGTGAGGCGGGTCTTGAGATAGAAGCTCCGGCCCGGCTCCGGAAAGCCTTCGGTCAGCTCGTAGTTCTTGTCGAAGATGTTCCGGACGCCGAAATTGACCGACATGCTGTCGGAGAAGTCGTACTGCATGTTGAGGTTCGCAAGCGCGAAACCGGATGTCTTCACATAGCCGCCGTAGGTGGAATCGGACCAGCGCCAGCTCGTCAGCTCGATGTCAGGCGACACCGTGAAATTCTCATACGGCGTCCAGTGGGCATAGATATGAGCGGTATGTTCGGGCGTATCGGTCGGCCTCAGATCCGGACGGACGGGATCGTCCAGCTTGCGCTTCAGCCAGGTGTAGTTGCCGCCGATGGTCAGCTCCGGAAGAACATCCCATTCGCCGCTCAGTTCGATGCCGTAATAGTGCCCGTTGCCGATGTTCTGGTTCTGGGTGAGCTGACCGCCGGTGGAGGTCGTGCCGATCTGGATCGACTGGATCACATCGCTGAGATCGCTGTAGAAGATCGCGCCGCCTGCCCGGACCGTTTCCGAAAGCGTCGTTGTGGCCCCAAGCTGATAGTGCGTTGCCCGTTCCGACTTCAGGTCGGGATTCGGCTCCGCGGTGCCGAAGCGTGAGCTGTAGCGTTCGAACAGGTTCGGGAAACGGGTGCGCGACGAAACGCTGGCGTTCAGTTCCAGAAGGTCCGTGGGCCGGTAGATGGCTGCAAGCTGCCAGTTGGTGGCATTGCTGCTGCCGAGCGGATACTCCACGATGCCGTTTGAATAACGTTGCGCCTTCAGCAGCTTGTTCCAGTCGTAGCTGACGCCGGCAACCAGATCGAGCTTGTCGGTGGCATGGAACGTATTTTCGACCGCTGCCGACCACGTGTCCTCTGACCGTTCCAGCCGTGGTTCGAGGAAGGCTGAGGTCGGATGCGTCGGCCGGGCAAATTGCTGCGGACGGTGGATGTCGCGACGATAATGGAGGGCGGCCTTGAGCGTGTTACGCTCAATGAGCTCCGTTCCGCCTTCGACCGAGAACCCGTAGGATCGGTCACTGTAATCGCTGTCGAACGCATAGCCTGCGTTCTGGCTGGAGAAGGTATTGTCGTCATAAGACGACAACAGGTTGTAGAAGGTGTTGTAGTACGCCTTCGTGCGCAGATAGGACGCTTCGCCGATCTCCGTGTGCGAGTAGAAGGACAGGCTGGACACATCCCAGTGCGGCCATTTCCAGTGACGCGTATCGGGATTGGTTACGTGATAAGGCGCGTTGCGGCTGCCTTCCTGATGCGTGTAGCTGATGACATATTCGTCCGTATCGTTGGGCGTATAGCCAGCCTTGAAATTCAGCCGCCAGTCATCGACGTCGCTCAGATCACGGCGTCCACCGTTTTCGTAAGGGGTCGGGGTGAAAGAGCGAGACAGGAAGAACCCGTCGGAATCGCGGATCGCGGCGCTGGCCTGCAGATAGAAGTTTTCCTGCCGTGTTCCCACCGATGCGAAGGCGGTTGCCGCAGCAAGATCGCCGGTATTGCCGACATCGATGCCAGTCTGGAATTCCGCTTCGAACTCGCGGGTGGGCTTGCGGGTCACCATGTTGATGGCGCCGCCCATCGCGCCCGGGCCATTGAGCACGGACACATAACCCTTCTGGACCTGTATCTCGGCAAGGTCAGGCGTCAGGAAGCGCCCCATGTCGAGGCGGTTATCCGCAGGCAGATAGACGCGGATGCCGTCAATCGAAAGCGGAACCTGAAAACGGTCGAAGCCGCGCACGTAAAGAAGGCGCTCATTGCGGCGGCCACCCGTGGTGGAAACGCTGATGCCGGGTACCGTGCTGAGGGCATCGTCCAAAGTGTTGCGGTTGGACGTGTAGATTTCCTGCGGTGTCACCACGCTTTGCGAAATGGTCTGTCCGCTGTTGCCGCCTTCACCATTGCCGGCCGACACGTTGATGCGCCCCAGAACAAAGACCTCATCCCCTGCCTGGTGCACACGGGGTTTCTTGTCTTTCTCGTTGGACTGAACCTCGGCAGCGTCATTCTCAACGGTCTGTGCCAGGCTGCTCTGAGCAGACATTATCGTGGCCAGCGCCGTGAGCGCTGAGCCTATCCATATATATCGCAACTTATGATCCCCCAAAAAAGCAATTATATAACCATTGGTCCGCGTGCGATTCATGCCGCGAAACTGCAACTGTTATATTCATAAAAATATATCGCTTCAAACTGCAAGTGCCGATGGTTAGGCCAGCAGGTGCGGTGGATTGTCGTAGGGGGAGGTTTTGCAGATACCATTGCGAAAGCAACGGACTGCCTCTATATCGATAGCAACCTACTAAATAGGAATGCATTCAAATGGACGCTGGCGAGTTGTTCGCCGTCGAACTGGCCCGTGTGAGCCGGCAGTGGCGAAAGCGCATCGATGAGCGGCTTCGGCATCTCGACCTGACGCAGGCGAGGTGGATGGTTCTGCTGCAGCTATCGCGCTCGGCGCCGGTATCGCAGCGCGAGCTTGCCGACATTATCGGCGTGGAGGGTCCGACACTGGTCCGGGTTCTCGACAATCTGGAACGTCAGGGACTGGTGCTGCGTCGCGCCTGCAAGGCCGACCGGCGTGTGAAGCTGGTGGAACTGGCCGAAGGATCTGCTCCGGTTCTTTCCGAGATAGGCCGGATTGCTGCGGATTTGCGTAACGAGTTGCTGGAAGGCGTGGCGCCCGAGGAATTGGAGCGCGCGCGCGAGCTTTTGAAAATCATTGGGGATCGTTTGGAGTCGGGCACCGGTGGATAAGGTTGTGGAATTGCGTAAGGACGAAAATGAACAGGTCGAAAGGCTGAAGCCGGAGGCGGCGCCTGCCGCTTCGGAAGCCGTGAAGCGGAGGGCCAGTGGGCGCAGCATGCGTGGCGGCAGAGCGAAACTGCTTGTACTTGTCGTCGGGCTTGTCGTCGCCGGGCTGGTGATCTGGCCCTGGCTGGCGCACCGCTGGAGCCATGTTGCCATCAACGATTCGCGCATTGCGGCCAATCTGGTGACGGTTGGCAGCGAGGTGAGCGGCCGTGTCGTCTCCATCGATGTGATTGCGGGCGATCAGGTGAAGAAGGGCGATCTTCTCGCCTCGATCGACAGCGAGACGGCAAGGCTCGAACTTTCGGCGCTTGATGCCCAGATTGAAGGCGTGAACGCGCAGCAGGCGCAGTTGCAGGCGCAGCAGGATATGGTTCGCACGCAGGTTGCGGCGAAACTGGCAGCCGGTGAAGCCCAGCTCACCGCAGCCGAAGCCAATCATCGGGCGAGCCAGGCGAGCCTCACGAATGCCAGCAGCCGCTTCGAGCGCGTCAACAGGCTGGCCAGCAGCAAGGTGACGTCCGAGCAGACGCTGGAGGAGGCGCAGGCGACGCTCTCCACTGCGACCGAGCAGGAAAAGTCGTCCGCTGCCGCAATCATGACGGCGCGGGCCAATCTGGACGTCGCCCGCTCGGAGGAAGCCCAGATCGCGGTGCTCGACCGCCAGATCGCGGTGCTGGAAAGCCAGAAGGCGGCCCTTGTCGCCCAGCGCGGCCAGAAGGAAGTCGATCTCGGACGGCGTGAAATCCGCGCCCAGTTCGACGGTGTCATCGACAGCACCTTCATCGAGGCGGGCGAATATGTGGGGCCGGGCACGCGCCTGCTCATCTACCACGATCCGAACGTCATCTGGATCGATGCCAATGTGAAGGAAACCGATTTCGGCAGGGTGAAGCTCGGCGCGCCTGCTGCCGTGACCGTTGATGCCTATCCGCAGCTCAAGGTGAGCGGCAAGGTCACGCGCGTCGGCGAGGCGGCAACCAGCCAGTTTGCCCTGCTGCCGAGCCCCAACCCGAGCGGCAACTTCACCAAGATCACGCAGCGCCTGCCGATCCGCATCGAGATCGATCAGCAGGAGGGCCTGCTGCGGCCCGGCATGATGGTGGAAGTGAGCGTCGATGTCGTCAATTGAGGGCCTGTTCGACCGCTACGGGCCATCCTATCGCTGGTTCGCCACGGGAACCGTGATGATCGCGACGATCGCGGTGGTCTTGTCCACGACGATTGTCAACGTCGCCATTCCCGACGTGATGGGCGCCTTCGGCATCAGCCAGGTGCAGGCGCAGTGGCTGTCGACGGGCTTTCTGGCGGCGATGACCGCGACCATGCTGGTGACGGACTGGGCCGACCGGGCCTTTGGCCAGCGCGCAACCATGGTGGGGGCGCTGGCTATCTTCATGGCCGGTTCGGTGCTGGGCGGCATTGCGCCGAACGAGACGGTTCTCACTGTCGCGCGCGTCATTCAGGGTGCCGCCGCCGGCGTTGTGCAGCCTCTGGCCATGATCCTGCTGTTTCAGGTGTTTCCGCCGAACCAGCGCGGTGCGGCCATGGGCATATTCGGCATCGGCGTGGTTCTGGCGCCTGCGCTCGGACCGTGGATCGGCGGCCTCCTGATCGATGCCTTCAGCTGGCGTTATGTTTTCTACCTTGGTATTCCTTTCGCCCTGATCGGCATCGTTTTGTCCAATCTGTTCCTTCCCGTGCGGACCCAGACCGGTCCGCGGCCCGGTTTCGACTGGGGCGGAATGGTGTTGCTGTGCCTGTTTCTCGCCTCGATCCTGAATGCGCTGACCAATGCCCAGCGCCTTGGCTGGTCTTCCGATCCCATTCTGTTGCAGTTTGCTGTCGCCGCCGTTGCAATCGCCGGCTTCATCTGGTGGGAGACGACCACAGCCAGACCAATGCTCGACCTGCGGCTGTTCACCAGCGTGCCGTTCTCTGCTGCATCTCTGGTCGCCTTCATCATGGGGGCGGGCCTGTTCGGCTCCACCTATCTCGTGCCGCTGTTCGTTCAGACCATACAGGGGCTGACACCGACGCAGGCCGGCCTTTTGCTGATGCCGTCCGGCTTCGTGCTGGTCGTGGTGTTCCCGATCGCCGGACGCATGTCGGACAAGGTGCCTGCCGGCTATCTCATCGCTGTCGGCATGATTCTCTTCGCGTGGTCGTCATGGCTGACCGCATCGGTCAGCGTCGATACCGCATTCTGGACGCTGGCCTGGTGGGTGGTGATCTCGCGCATCGGTCTTGGCCTGCTGTTCCCGTCGCTGACGGCGGGCTCGCTCAAGGTGCTGCCCCGCGAGCTGGTGGCGCAGGGGTCCGGCGCCATCAACTTCATCCGCCAGCTTGGCGGCGCCTTCGGCGTCAATCTGCTGGCCGTGTTCCTGGAGCGGCGCACCGTCTACCATGCCGACGGGCTGACCGCGACGCAGACCAGTCACAATCCGGCGACCATGGATCTGCTGGGCACGGTGTCGGGTATCGCCAAGGCAGGCGGTTTGCCCGACTATCAGCAGCTTCCCGCAGCCATCCAGTTTCTGAGCCAGATGATCGCCATTCAGGCCAACACGCTGGCATTTCATGACGGTTTCCTTATCGTCATGCTGGTGTTCCTGATTGCGCTGGTGCCAACCTGGATGCTGCATCGTGCCCAGCGCAAGCCGCATGGCCAGTAACGCCATGGCTCAGGATGGGAAAGCGCCAGCCCCGTTTTGAAGCGGTGCGGCTGCCGAATGTCCCGTTACAGGGGCGATTGCGTTTCACTTCGGCACGAAATCTCATGGCATGAGATGTGCTTGTTCAAACCTGCCGGCTCTGCCGGTGGCCCGGAGCGCACCGGGCCGGCTGTCGGGGTGGGCGGGCTTGGCTGCCCCGGCAGTCACCGTGCATCGCTACGGCATGCCGCCATGACGCGACAATAAATTGTTAACCATACTGACCTAACCAATTCAGCAACATAAACTGAATAGGGGCGGCACATGTCGATTTCGCGCAGGGGCTTCATCATCGGGCTGCCATTGCTGATGGCAGGCTGCGCAACCTCTCAATATGCAAATTATGGCGCCATTCCGGGTGAGCGGTTTCCGCTGCCGGCCATACCTGCATCGGAAGTGAAGCCGGAGCTGCGCCGCACCGAAGTGGCATTTGGCGGGGATTATGCTGCCGGCACCATCGTGGTGAACACGCCGGAACGCCGGCTCTATTACGTTCTCGGAAATGGCCGTGCCATACGCTACGGTATAGGCGTCGGTCGCCAGGGCCTTGCATTGCGCGGCAATGCGACGATCGGCCGAAAGGCCGAATGGCCAAGCTGGACGCCGACGGCCAACATGATGCGGCGCGATCCGCGCAACCGCCGGTATGCCGGCGGCTTGCCGGGCGGACCCAACAATCCACTGGGCGCGCGGGCGCTCTATCTCTACCGCGACGGACGCGACACCATGTTCCGCATCCACGGCACCAACCAGCCGAGCACCATAGGCAAGGCGGTTTCCAGCGGCTGCATCCGCATGCTCAATCACGATGTCATCGATCTTTACGAACGCGTGACGCCGGGCACGCGCGTGGTGGTTATCCAGTCCTGACAGGGAGCCTGTTTAATCTGGTTCGGCGGTTCGCTTCTGAACCGCCCGTTAACCATTTCCATAGACAAGCGAACTCATGAAACGCCTAGCCATTGTTCTGTTAGCCACAGCGTTCACCGTCCCTGCGCAGGCCGAAGACCTCGTCAGAAGGGGCCGCCAGATCGCGGAGATGAATTGCTTGCCGTGTCATGCCATCGGCGCCGGGGATGAAAGCAAGCATCCGCAGGCGCCGCCCATGCGTGACCTGTCGAAGCGCTATCCTCTGGATGCGCTCGAAGAAGCCTTTGTGGAAGGCATTTACAGCGGCCATCCCGATATGCCGGAATTCAAGGCCACTTCGGATCAGGTAACGGCCCTGCTTGCCTATCTGGATACGATCCAGTCCGACAGCCGATAAGGTTGTGGTGTCAGCAGCGCCTTGAGCGCCGACGAGCCGGGGATCAGCCGGCAATGGCGCTGGAAGCCGCCATCAGCGAAAACAGGCCGATGACGACAGCAGCAAGCCGGTAGGCGTGCGGCCTGACAGCTTTGGGCAGCGACGAGCCGCAGACTGTCCAGACCGCTCCGGCGATCAGCGACAGGCAAAGGAACGATGCGACCGCACCCGAGCGCAACTCCGGGCTCATGGCCGGGATGAGGAGGGCGCCCACCAGCATCGCCTTCGGATTGAGAAGGGTCGTCATGAAAACCCGGAGCAGGGCGGCGGACCTTTCCGTTGCGATGGCGTTTACTGGTTGGTTCCAGAGCTTCCATGCCGAAAACAGCAGCCAGACCGCAGCAATTCCCTTCATGACCGGCATCGCGGCGGCGACATCGGCGAAGCTTTGCACAAGAAGCAGATAGGCCGTGACGGCGACCAGATAGCCTGCCGCCTCCGCCACAGGAAGCACCATGGCGCGACGCCAGCCCATCGCTGCCCCCGATGCCGCGAGGATCGTGTTTGTCGGGCCGGGCGTGATCAGCACCATGATGGCGGCGATGACGAATGATACGAAAGACATCTGCTCTCTGTCCTCAGGTCATCCACTGATAGCAGGCTCTCTGTAACGTGGATTGACCAGAATCAAGACACAGGCGGATTGCCGGGCCCAGCCCTCGTGGAACCGCTTACGGCCATTGGCGTTGAGGGTCGCGCCCGCAAAGGAGATTGCGATGCACAGATTGTGGTTCAACATGGCGATGCTGGGCATCGAGGCTCAGCAGGTGATCTGGCTGCGGACCATGAAGCTTGCCATGGGCGGCAAGCGGGGAGAGCGCGAGGCGCGCCGCATGGTGAGCGAGAAGGTCGCTGCGGCAGGTCAGGCCTCCGTCCAGATCGCGCGGGGCGCTTCGCCCGACAAGGTGGTGAAAGGCTACCGCAAGAAGGTGCGGGCCAATGCGCGACGCCTTTCGCGCTGACTGACTGCCCTCAGCACTTTGGGGCAGATGGCTGGCTAAAACCGGGAGGCTCTGGTCTCAGCAGGATCGCGTTATCAGGCCGCTGCTTCCTGCCGGTTTGCGGGAGTCGCCTGCACCCGTCGAAACAACGGGTGCAGGCGATCCCTTTACTTTCGCATGCGATCCTCACTGTCCGGCGGATCAGTGCGTTCAGAATTCCCGTCCAATCAGCAGGCGATCAACGGAAATCCGACCTCCGCCAAACGCTGCTATCAGCGCGGCCCCGGCCGACCAGAAAGTCGAGTTGAATTCGGCTTTGGACTGGACCTGATGCAGGAATGCAGCACCACCGTCGGAGAGCAGCCGTGCTTGGCCATCAGCAGTGAGATACTGAAGATTATCCTTCAGAAATTCCATTCCTTCAGCAGTAAGGAAAGCGTCGCCGTAAGGGTGGGTGATGTGGAACCAGATGGTGACCACCAGCATCACGGCATTGGCCAGAGCGATGGGGCGTGTAAAAAGGCCAACGGCGATCATGGCCCCTCCCACAAACTGCATGATGGCCAGCAGCGGCGAGAAGAACCAGCCGGGATAGAGGCCAAGTCCTTCGACAAACCCGGTTTGCGCAAAGGGTGCAATGATCTTCGGCCAGCCCTCGATCATCAACAGACCGCCGATAACAATTCTGAACGCCGCCCATCCATATGGCTGCGCGAAGTTTCGATAGAACGGGCCCAAAAAGGGCATGAAAAGACCGGCGTCTTTAGGGGAGACTTCAGACATGTGTTTCGGCACCTTAGCGGAGGATGGGAGGGTTATGCGAACCCTCACGGAGATTGATCCTGCCGGTGTCAGCCGTCAATATCGATGGATAGCAGGCAATCTGTATTCTATGAATGTTGCCGAATTCCCGCGGCATCGCGATCGTGACATGCCGAAAATCTGAGGCGGTCCGACACATGTTTTGGCGCGATGCCGGCGTTTTGTCTTGTGCAGCGGGATTGGTTCGGGCCGCGCTGTTCCTCACTTTGACGACGGCTTCCGCCGCCCCTGCAGATATTGCAGCCGGGGAACAGATATTTCGCAAATGCGCCCCCTGCCACAACATAACCAGAAACGGCAATCGAATGGGGCCTCACCTCATGGGGATTGTTGGCCGCGAGATTGGCTCGGTCCCGGACTTCCGGTCCTATTCGCAGGCAATGAAAAGTGCCGGACAGGAAGGACGAGTGTGGACCGAGGAACTGCTGGCCGAATTCCTCTACAGCCCGAGAAGAACCATTCCGGGGAATTCCATGCGGTTTCTGGGGCTATGGAGCGATGAGGATATCAGGAACCTCATTGCATATCTGAAATCAGCTTCCCCGCACCGATGACCCGGCCTCTCCTGATTGTTTCAGGCGGAGCCTTAAGGGGAGGGGAGAAAAATCGGGAAAACTAACTGATTGTTTTAACTGGTCGGAGTGGCAGGATTTGAACCTGCGACCCCGTCGTCCCGAACGACGTGCGCTACCAGGCTGCGCTACACTCCGTGACCAGTGGCGGGCTTATAACGCCGCGAATCTGTTCCTGCAAGCGGCAATGACACGACAATTTGCCTGTTTGTCACGATTGTTTGTGAACATGGCAGGATGGTGCGAGAATAACCCCCTTTAAAGGCTTTGCTGATAGGCAATGCGGCAGAGTTGCGTGTTAAAAAGGTGCGGGGGCCTGCTCAATTGAAGCTCAGGATCGTAGAACAGGCGAGGCCGAATACGTTCGGGTTCGAGACTTCGGCGCTGATTAAACCGACCGGCTTTCGCGAATATGACGCGCGCTGGTGGTTCGGCCGTCCGGGCGCTGAAAAGGAGCCGGAACTCAATCTGATCGGCGTGCAGGCGCTGGGCATGGGACTGGCGACGCTGATCCGCCGCATGGGCATCGGCCCCGAGATCGTGACAGGGCATGACTTCCGCGAATATTCGCTTGCGATCAAGCTCGCGCTGGTGTCGGGCCTGATGGCCGCCGGCGCGAAGGTGAAGGACATTGGCCTTGCCCTTTCGCCCATGGCCTATTTCGCGCAGTTCGCGCTCGACACGCCTTCGGTCGCCATGGTCACCGCTTCGCACAACGAAAACGGCTGGACCGGCGTGAAGATGGGCGCGCAGCGGCCGCTGACCTTCGGGCCCGACGAAATGTCGGCATTGAAGAAAATCGTTCTGGAAGGCGACTTCGATCTCGTCGGCGGTGGTTCCTACGAATTCGTGCCCGATTTTCGCGAGACTTATCTCGATGATCTGGTCGCGGGAAAACGGATCTCACGCAAGCTCAGGGTGGTGGCCGCCTGCGGCAACGGCACGGCGGGCGCCTTCGCCCCGCAGGCGCTGGAGCGAATCGGCTGCGAGGTGATTCCCCTCGACGTCGAGCTGGACCACAGCTTCCCGCGCTACAATCCGAACCCGGAAGACATGCAGATGCTGCATGCCATTCGCGACAAGGTGCTGGAGACCGGCGCTGATGTGGGCCTCGGCTTCGATGGCGACGGCGACCGCTGCGGCGTGGTCGACAATGAAGGCAACGAGATCTTCGCCGACAAGGTCGGCGTCATGCTGGCGCGTGACATTTCGCAACAATATCCCGGCTCGTCATTCGTCGTGGACGTCAAATCGACGGGCCTGTTCAAGACCGATCCGCAATTGCAGGCCAACGGCGCTGTAACCGATTACTGGAAGACCGGCCATTCCTACATCAAGCGCCGGGTGGCCGAGCTTGGCGCCATCGCCGGCTTCGAGAAATCCGGCCACTTCTTCTTCAACCCGCCGATCGGGCGCGGCTATGATGACGGGCTGGTGACGGCGATTGCCGTGTGCGGCATGCTCGACCGCAACCCGGGCAAGTCGATGGCAGATCTCTATCGGGAATTGCCGGTCACCTATGGCACGCCGACCATGTCGCCGCATTGTGACGACGAATTGAAATATGGCGTGGTCGAGCGCGTGCTGGCCGATTTCGAGGCGATGAAAGCCGCCGGAGAACGCTTTGCCGGACAGGCGATTGTCGATCTGGTGACGGTGAACGGCGTTCGCGTCGTGGCCGAGGATGGCACCTGGGGGCTGATACGGGCGTCGTCCAACAAGCCCGAGCTGGTGGTGGTGGTGGAAAGCCCGGTCTCGGCGGAACGGCGGCGCGAAATGTTCGAGGCGCTGGATGCCGTATTGCGGCGCAGCCCGGAAGTCGGTCCCTACAACCAGACATTTTGAGCGTGACCATGAGTGACCTTATCGCCTGTTTCGTGATGAGCGGCGGCGTGGGATCGCGGCTGTGGCCGCTTTCTCGCGAGGACAATCCCAAGCAGTTTCACGATCTGTCAGGCGATGGGTCGATGCTCGCCAAGACGCTGCGGCGCATGACAGGCCGGACGGCGGGTGCTGCACCTGTGTTCCTGATCGCATCCGAACGCCATGCCGGGCGCGTGCATGGCGACATCAACGGCATCGATCTCGCTGGCGGCGGCGTGCTGTTCGAGCCGGTGGGGCGCAATACGGCCGCCGCCGTGGCGCTGGCTACGCTGCGCACGCTGGCCGATTTCGGCGACAGCCTCGTGCTGGTGGTTCCTTCCGACCACGAAATTTCCACCACCGCGCAGTTCTGGCAGACGGTGGAGCAGGGCGTGCCGGCAGCTGGCGCGGGCAGGCTGGTGGTGTTCGGCATTCGTCCCGATCAGCCCGAAACCGGCTATGGCTATATCGAGGTCGGCGCGGAGCAAGGCGGCGTGTTCGATGTCTCGCGCTTCGTGGAAAAGCCCGATACCGAGACGGCGCAGAAATATCTCGCGGCAGGCAATTACTATTGGAATGCAGGCATCTTCCTGTTCCGGGCAAGCGTGATGCGCGATGCTTTCCTGCGCTTCCAGCCGGAAATCTGGAAAGCCACGGAGAAAGCTTTCGCTGCGGCAACCAGCGATCTTTCCGGGCTCTATATGCCGGAGGATCTCTATGCGGCGATCCCGTCCGATTCCATCGACTATGCCGTCATGGAACGCGCCGAAGGCATCGCCATGGTGCCGGCGGGTTTCCGCTGGAACGATCTCGGTTCGTGGCAGTCGCTGCTCGATGTCGGGCCTTCCGACGAAAACGGCAATGTCATCATCGGCGATGTCGTCGCCATCGATTGCGAGAACTCTTATATCCGCAGCCATGGCCGGCTTCTGTCGGCGGTCGGCCTCAAGGATACGGCCGTGGTCGCCACCGCCGACGCGACCTTCGTGGCGCCTGTCTCGCACAGCCAGAATGTGCGCAAGGTGGTGCAGCAGCTCGAAAAGAGCGGAAGGCTGGAAACGCGCTTCACGCCTTCGCATGACCGCGTGGTGGAAAGTGGCGCGTGGCGCAGCCGCGTGCGGCACTGGCTGTTCGATGAGGCGCTGCCCTTGTGGTCGACCGTCGGCGTGGACGAGCGCCATGGCGGGTTTCATGAGGCGCTGGGGCTGGATGCCGTGCCGCTGGCCAGGCCGAAGCGCATGCGCACCATGGCGCGGCAGGTCTACGGTTTCGCGGTCGCGGGGTCGCGCGGCTGGGACGGGCCTGCCGACCGGCTGATCGCGCACGGGCTGGAGTTCATGTCGCGCGGGCGCACCGACCGGGGCGGCTGGGTGCGCACTCTCAATGTCGACGGCTCGGTAAACGACGCGACGGAGGACGCCTACGACCATTCCTGCGTGCTTCTGGCGCTCGCCCACGCTCATATGTGCGGCAATCCCGATGCGCTGAGGCTTGGCCGGGAAACCTTCGCTTTCCTCGACGAGCATCTGGAGGACAGCAGCCTTGCCGGTTTTCTTGAAGCGCCGGAGGGTGGCAGCCTGCGCCGTTCCAACCCGCATATGCATCTGCTGGAAGCGTTTCTGGCCTGGCATGAGGCGACCGGCGACAGGACCTATCTGCGCCGTGCCGCCCGCATCGTCGATCTGTTCCGCAGCTATTTCTTCGACGCCGATTCATGGACCGTCGGCGAATTTTTCGAGGATGGCTGGGCGCCTGCGCCGGACGGCAAGGGCGACTGGACCGAACCCGGCCATCATTTCGAATGGGCCTCGCTGCTGATCGACTTCGCCAATCGCAGTGGCCAGAAGAGCCTGACCGCCTATGCCCGCAAGCTCTATGCCTCGGCGGTGGCCAACGGCCTGAACCGCGCGACCGGCCTTGCCTATGGCGCGGTGTCAAAGCAGGGCATGCCGCTCGATCTGGTGTCGCGAAGCTGGCCGCAGACGGAAGCGATCAAAGCCTCGATCGCGCTGGACCGGGCCGACGGGCCGGACCTGAAGCCCGAGATCGAGGCGCGCGTGGGCCGCCTGTTCCGCTGGCATATCGATCCGGCACCGGTGGGGCTGTGGGTCGATCGCATCGACGAACGCGGCCGCTCGGTGGCGACCGAAGTGCCGGCCTCGATCTTCTATCACCTCGTCTACGCGCTGATGCAGTATCTGGACGCGACGGCGGAGACAGGTCAGTAGGGGCTGTCGACGTCGCCGGTCTCCACATAGACCGACTTGATCTGCGAATAGTGCTGCAGGGCGGCCAGCGAATTCTCGCGCCCGATGCCCGACTGCTTGTAACCGCCGAACGGCATCTCGACCGGGGTGAGATTATAGGCGTTGATCCAGCAGGTGCCGGCCTGCAACTCAGCGATGACGCGGTGTGCGCGGGGCATGTCGCGGGTGAAGACGCCGGCGGCAAGGCCGAACTCGGTGCCGTTGGCGCGGCTGATCACCTCGTCTTCATCCTCGAAGGACAAGACGCTCATCACGGGGCCGAAAATCTCCTCGCGCGCGATGCGCATCGTGTCGGTGACGCCGGTGAAGACGGTCGGTTCGACGAAGAACCCGCCGTCGAAACCTTGCAGGGCGGGGGCATTGCCGCCACAGGCGAGGACAGCACCTTCCTGCTTGCCGGCCTCGATATAGGACAGCACACGCTGATGTTGGGCCTTACTGACAAGCGGCCCCATCTGGGTTTCAGGGTCGAGCGGGTCGCCGATGCGGATTTTCTTGGTGCGTTCGACAAGGCGTTCGACAAACCGGTCGTGCATACCCTTTTGGACGAAGACGCGGGTGCCGTTGGAGCAGACCTGCCCCGTGGAGTAGAAATTGCCGAGCATCGCGCCGCCGATGGCGTTTTCGAGATCGGCATCGTCGAAGACGATGAGCGGCGACTTGCCGCCAAGCTCCATGGTGGCGTGCTTCATGTCGGCTCCGGCCTGTGCCAGAACGCGCTTGCCTGTTGCGACCGAACCGGTAGCCGACACCTTGGCCACGGACGGATGACCGACAAGGGATGCGCCGACGTCGCCATAGCCCTGCACCACGTTGAACAGGCCATCCGGCAGGCCGGCTTCGGAATAGATTTCGGCCAGCGCCAGCGCTGACAAGGGCGTGTTTTCGGAGGGCTTGAACACCATGGCGTTGCCCATGGCGAGCGCAGGAGCGGATTTCCAGCCGGCGATCTGGATCGGATAGTTCCACGCGCCGATGCCGACGCAGACGCCGAGCGGTTCGCGGCGCGTATAAGCGAAGGGGCCGCCGAGGTCGATGAACTCGCCGTTGAAGCTGGCAATGGCGCCTGCGAAATATTCGAGGCAGTCGGCGGCGGAAGGGGCGTCCGCCACCAGCGTTTCCTGAATGGCCTTGCCGGTGTCCAGCGTTTCAAGCCGCGCCAGAGCCTCATTGCGCTCGCGCAGAATATCGGCGGCGCGGCGCAGGATGCGGCCGCGCTCGACCGGCTTGAGGCGCGCCCATTCGGCCTGCGCGGCGCGCGCCGACTCGATGGCCAGCTCGATGATGTTGGGCGTCGCCGCATGCAGCGTTGCGATGCACTCGCCGGTTGCCGGATAGATGACGGCGATCTCGGCGCCGCGGTCATCGTCGATGTAACGTCCATTGACGTAATGCGAGGCGGTCGGCTGGGCGCGCATGGCAGGCTCCGGTAATTCCATCGGATCGGTTGAAGGGACTTTGGCTTATCTGTCCGACTGTTGCCAGCGCGGATTGATCCAGGGTTCCTGATTGGACGGCGGCAGCGGGGCGCGGCCGAGAATATGATCGGCGGCCTTTTCGCCGGTCATGATCGACGGTGCGTTGAGGTTGCCGTTGGTGATACGCGGGAAGATGGACGAATCCGCGACACGCAGACCTTCAACGCCGATGACCCGGCATTCGGGGTCCACAACGCTCATCGGATCGTCGGCCCGGCCCATGCGGCAGGTGCCGCAGGGATGCAGCGCGCTCTCGGCATGATCGCGAATGAAGGCGTCGAGGTCCTCGTCGGTCTGCACATGGCCGCCCGGAGAAATCTCGCTGCCGCGATAGGGATCGAAGGCGGCCTGCGCGAAAATTTCGCGGGTCAGGCGGATGCAGTGACGAAATTCGGTCCAGTCATCCGGATGCGACATGTAGTTGAAGCGGATGACCGGCTTGTCCCATGCATCGGGCGAACGCAATGTGACGGAGCCGCGCGATCTGGAGCGCATGGGGCCGACATGCGCCTGAAAGCCATGTGTGTTGGCAACCGCCTTGCCATCATAGCGCACGGCGGCGGGGATGAAATGATACTGGATATCCGGGTAGTCGATGCCGGCGGCGGAGCGCAGGAAGGCGGCTGCCTCGAAATGGTTGGTGGCGCCGAGACCGCTCTTGAACAGCAGCCACTGTGCGCCGATCAGCGCCTTTGAGATCGGATTAAGAACCGAGTTCAGCGTGATCGGCTTGGTGGATTCCTGCTGGATATAGAGTTCCAGATGATCCTGGAGATTGGCGCCCACACCCGGCCGGTCGGCAACAATGGCGATGCCGTTGTGGTGCAGATGCCGCGCGGGGCCGATGCCGGAAAGCATCAGGATTTTCGGCGAGTTGATCGAGGATGCAGCGACGATCACCTCACGTCGCGCTTTAACAAGCTGAATCTGTCCGCGAACTTCGATCTCGATGCCGGTGGCGCGTTGATTCTCGATGATGACTTTACGTGCGAAGCCACTGACCAGACTCACATTTCTGCGTTTGAGGGCAGGGCGCAGATAGGCATTGGCGGTGGACCAGCGCCGGCCGCGATGGATGGTCTGTTCCATCGGCCCGAAACCTTCCTGCTTCGAGCCGTTGTAGTCAGCGGTCAGCTCGAAACCGGCCTGCTGGCCGGCCTCGATGAAGGCGGCGTAGAGAGGGTTTGCGCGCTTGCCGCGCTGGACGTGCAGGGGTCCGCTGGTTCCGCGCCAGCCTTGCTCGCCGCCATGGGAATGCTCCATGCGCTTGAAGTAGGGCAGCACGTCGGCATAGCTCCAGCCGGCAGCGCCTTCCTCCGCCCAATGGTCGAAATCGCGGGCGTGGCCACGCACATAGACCATGCCGTTGATGGAGGAGGATCCGCCCAGAACCTTGCCGCGCGGCGTGGCGAGAACCCGCCCGCCCAGATGCGGTTCCGGCTCGCTGGAAAAACCCCAGTCGTAGAGCGGCATGTTGAGCGGGATCGACAAAGCGGACGGCATCTGAATCAGTGGGCCGTAATCGGTGCCGCCATATTCGATGACGATGACCGAATGCTTTCCATCCTCGGACAGTCGGTAAGCCATGGCCGAGCCGGCGGAACCGGAACCGATGACGACGAAGTCTGCCTCATGCATGGCTATTCACCTCGCGGAAAGCGCTTCTGTTCTTCGAGGGTGTTGAGATCCATGTGGTTGCGCATGTAGCGTTCGGACGCTTTTTGCAGAGGCTGGAAATCCCACGGGAAGTAAGCGCCGTTGCGCAGCGCGGGATAGACGACCCAGCGCTGTGCCTGGCTCTGGCGCACGGCCGCGTCGAAGGCGGCCATGTCCCAGCGCGTACGGACTTTTTCCATGAAGACAGCGACCAGACCGGCATTTTCGGGAGCGGCCGCAAGGTTTTCCCGTTCGAGCGGATCCGATTCCAGATCAAACAGTTGCGGCGGGTCTATCTCGCAGTGCACGAACTTGTGCTTGCCCTCGCGGATGGCGACCAGCGGGGCATAGGAGCCCTCCGCCGCATATTCCATCAGTACCGGCTCGCTGCGCTCTTTGCCCTGCATGAGGGGCTTCAGCGACTGCCCGTCCGTCCATGGCATGATTGCGGAAATGTCGATGCCGGCGAGGTCGCAGAGGGTGGGACAGATGTCGAGGTTGGAGACAGGCGCGTCGATACGGGAAGGCGCGATGCCTTTGCTCGCGATCATCAGCGGAACGCGCGCGGAACCTTCGAAGAAGCTCATCTTGAACCACAGGCCGCGCTCGCCCAGCATGTCGCCATGGTCGGAACAGAACAGGATGATCGTATCGTCGGCCATCCGCGTGCGGTCGAGCACGTCCAGCAATTCGCCGACCTTGTCGTCGATATAGGAGATGTTGGCGAGATAGCCTTGCCGCGCGCGGTGCACCTGCTCGGGCTTGATGTCGAAACTGGCATAGTCGCTGGCGATATAGAGGCGCTGGGAATGCGGGTCCTGCTCGTCCTGGGCAATGAAGCCCACCTCCGGTTCCAGCTGCGGGCAGTCCTCGTAGAGGTCCCAGTACTTGCGGCGCGCTACATAGGGGTCGTGCGGGTGGGTGAAGGAGACGGTCAGGCACCAGGGGCGGCGGTTTTCCTCGCCGGACTGGCGCGACAGGTCGTAGAGTTTCTGGCCGGCGAGGAAGGCGACCTCGTCGTCATACTCCATCTGGTTGGTGATCTCGGCGACGCCCGCGCCGGTGACGGAGCCCAGATTATGATACCACCAGTCGATGCGTTCGCCCGGCTTGCGGTAGTCCGGCGTCCAGCCGAAATCGGCCGGATAGATGTCGGTGGTCAGCCGCTCTTCGAAGCCGTGCAACTGATCCGGTCCGACGAAGTGCATCTTGCCCGACAGGCAGGTGTGGTAGCCGGCGGCGCGCAGATGATGGGCGAAGGTGGGAACCGATGAGGCGAATTCGGCGGCGTTGTCATAGACGCCGGTGCGTGAGGGAAGCTGGCCGCTCATGAACGAGGCGCGGGCAGGCGAGCACAGGGGGGAGGCGGTGTAGTTGTTGCGGAAACGGGCCGAGCGGGCCGAAAGCGCGCGAAGATTAGGCGCATGAAGAAATTCGGCCGGGCCATCGGGAAACAGGGTTCCGGCAAGCTGGTCGACCATGAGGATCAGGATGTTAGGCCGGTTGCTCATGATGAATTCGCCTGTTGTCTGAGTTTCGCATCGACATAGTCCTCGACCAGCGAGGCCACACTTGCGGGATTGGGAAGACCGTCACGCAAGGCGCGGCGGATGTAGAGCCCGTCGATCATGGCCGCGATTGCTTCCGCCATGCGCCGGGCTTCCGTGCGGCCTGCCAGTGGAACGAGCGCGCTCAACAGGTTCGAGTGCTGACGCCTTGCATAAACCCGCAGCAGGCGGCGCAAGGGCGGGGAGTTCTGAGCCTCCACATAAAAGGCCAGCCAGGCATGCACGGTTTCCTCGCGAAACTGCGCGGCATTGAAATTGACGGCGATGATCGCCGACAGCCGTTCGCGCGCGGTGCTGGCCTTTTGAAGCGCCACGACCGCATCACGGCCGAGATCGGCCAGTAATTGTCGCATCGTGGCCTGCAAAAGCACTTCTTTCGGGCCGAAATAGTGATGCGCAAGGGCGGAGGAAACGCCGGCGCGCCCGGCGATCTCCGAAACGGTCACGTTCAGCGTGCCGCGTTCGCCCACGGTGGAAATGGTGGCGTCGATCAGCGCCCGGCGGCGCAAGGGCTCCATTCCGATTTTTGGCATGCTTGTCTCTCCTTAGGTCAAGTGTATTTTTGATTGACTGATCAATCAATAAAAAATCGAGCAATTTGTACCTGACCCACAACAAGGTGCTTTACGAGGCCGGCGGGGTGGTTATCCTGCGCGGATTAGAGCGCCGTGATCAGCCGGACAGCTGAACGGACAGGGAGATGTTGTCATGATCGCATGTATCGTCGGCTGGGCGCATTCGCGCTTCGGCAAGCTGGAAGGCGAAACGCTGGAAAGTCTGATCACCAAGGTAGCCGCTGAAGCGCTGGAGCATGCGGGCATCGGACCGGAAGACGTGGGCGAGATCGTGCTCGGTCATTTCAACGCAGGATTTTCGGCACAGGATTTCACGGCGAGCCTGGTGCTCCAGACAGATGACCGCCTGCGCTTCAAGCCGGCGACGCGGGTGGAGAACGCCTGCGCGACCGGATCGGCTGCGGTGCGGCAGGGCATCCGGGCCGTCGACTCGGGCGCGCGCTTCGTTCTCGTGGTGGGTGCCGAGCAGATGACGACCACACCGGGACCGGAGATCGGCGCCAATCTCCTGAAGGCATCCTATCTGCCGGAAGACGGCGACACCCCGGCGGGCTTCGCCGGCGTGTTCGGCAAGATCGCCCATGCCTATTTCCAGCGTCATGGCGACCAGTCGGACGCGCTTGCGGCCATTGCCGCCAAGAACCACAAGAATGGCGTTGAAAATCCCTATGCGCAGATGCGCAAGGATCTGGGTTACGACTTCTGCCGGCAGGAAAGCGAGAAGAACCCCTATGTGGCGGGACCTCTCAAGCGCACCGACTGCTCGCTCGTCTCGGACGGCGCTGCAGCGATTGTGCTGACCGATACCACGACGGCGCTGTCCATGCGCCGCGCCATCGCCTTCCGTGCCAATGAGCATGTGCAGGATTTCCTGCCGATGTCGAAGCGCGACATCCTGCTGTTCGAGGGCTGCGAACAGGCCTGGGCGCAGGCGCTGAAGAAGGCCGGCGTGACGCTGCACGATCTGTCTTTCGTGGAGACGCATGACTGCTTCACCATTGCCGAACTGATCGAATATGAGGCGATGGGACTGGCGAAGCGCGGCGAGGGCGCGAAGCTGGCGCTCGAAGGCTATACGGCCAAGGACAGCAAGCTGCCGGTCAATCCTTCCGGCGGACTGAAATCAAAGGGCCACCCGATCGGCGCGACGGGGGTTTCGATGCATGTGCTGACCTCGATGCAGCTTGCGGGCGAGGCGGGCGGCATTCAGGTGCCCAATGCAAAGCTTGGGGGCATCTTCAACATGGGAGGCGCTGCTGTCGCCAACTATGTGTCGATTCTCGATCGTATCCGCTAAAGCGGATTCATAACTGACGCGAAGCGCGCGAGCGCTGCGAGCGGTTTTCGCAGTTCCGAAATTAGATCGCCTCGTGATTCAATTTCGGAATTGCTCTGGCCTGGGAGGAGCCGGCAGACGTGACAAATCCGGTACTGGCAGAGGTTCTTCGCGGAACTCTGGTGGAAAGCGTTCATCGTGGTTCGGTGGCGGTTTTTGATGGCGACGGAAAATCCGTCTGGGAAATCGGGGAGACGCACCGACCAGTCTTTCCCCGCTCTGCGGTAAAGCTCATTCAGGCCCTGCCTCTGGTCGAGAGCGGCGCGGCGGACGCCTATGGATTTGGAGATCGTGAGCTGGCTCTGGCTTGCGCGTCGCATTCCGGCGAACCTCTTCATGCCGAGACGGCGCTTTCGATGCTGCTGCGCGCGGGGCTGGATGAAACAGCGCTGGAATGCGGCTGCCACTGGCCGGACAATCATGCCGCCACCATAGCGATGGCGCGGGCAGGCGGTGAACCCAATGCGCTGCACAACAACTGTTCCGGTAAGCATGCCGGATTTCTCTGCACCTGCTGCCATTCCGGCATCGCCCATGAGGGCTATGTGAAGGCGGATCACAGGCTGCAGGGGCTGGTGCGTGATGCCATGGAGGCGGTGACCGGGGCGGCCCATGAGGTGGACATTTGCGGCACTGACGGTTGCTCGATCCCGACTTATGCGGTTCCGCTGCGCAATTTCGCGGTTGGGTTTGCCAGAATAGCGACCGGAAACGGCTTGCAGCCGGAGCGGGCAAAGGCCGGACGGCGGCTGATGTCGGCCTGCATGGCGGAGCCTTTCATGGTTTCGGGAACCGGCCGTGCCGACGAAGCTCTGATGAAGGCCGCACCCGGCCGCATCTTCGTCAAGATGGGGGCAGAGGGCGTCTATTGCGCCGCGGTGCCGGAACTGGGCTTCGGTATCGCGCTGAAATGCGATGACGGAGCCGTCCGCGCGGCCGAAGCGATGATTGCGGGCGTTTTGGCCAAGCTTCTTGAAAAGGACGAGCCGCTTGCGGATGAACTGCGGAAGCTGGCGCACAAGCCTATCATGAGCCGCAACGGCGCTAAGGTTGGCGAGGTCCGCCCGGCCGCATTTGCGGACTGAACCGCCATGAGCAGGGCTTTTACCCGGGAGGACGATAACGAAAGTGCGATTGCAGCCCTCGGCGAGCGCCCTGTGAGCCCGCATCGCAATCTCGTCACGCAACGCGGTCTGGCGCTTATCGAGGCGGAAATCGTTCGGTTGCGCGAAGAGATCGTGCGGGCCGAGGCCGAAGGGGATCGGGAACGACTGGAGCTTGCCGCACGCGATCTGCGGTATTGGGGAGCGCGGCGCGAGAATGCCGAGCTGTCCGTTCCGGATGCCGATTCTGATGTCGTCCGCTTCGGCATGACCGTAGCGCTGGAAGATGAAGACGGCAGGACGGCCAGATGGCAGATCGTGGGGGAGGACGAGGCCGAGCCTGCCAAAGGGTCGATCTCGCATATCTCACCCATGGCGCAGGCTCTCTTCGGCCAGAAGGTTGGCGAGCTGATCACCGTCAACGGTCGCGAATGGGAGATCGTCGACCTGATCGCAGAAGCTTGAAGACGACTGGCCGCCCAGAGCGTTTCCAGGAAAAGTGGAAACACTTTTCCGGTTCGGAAAAGCGACAAACCGAAGGCTCCAGGCGAAAGCGGGTCCTTTTATTCCTGTGCGACCGTTTCCACGCTTCCGTCGAACAACAGGGGATGCAGAGCCTCGCAGAAGACCACGCCATCCGTCGGCGCCGGATGGCGCTCTGCGGAGAGGGTCGGCACGGAGGCCGCAGCATCAGCGTTCTGTTGAGTTGCTGATACGGTCCGGCGCTGACTGGCCGAAGTCTTTACCCGGCTCTGGATGTGACCGGCTTTCAGGCTCGGCAGAATCCCGCCTTCCTGCTCGATCCGCTGAAATTCCGCCCAGCCCTGCTGGCAAAAATCTTCGACCAGTTCATCGACGTCGGAAAGGTCCGCCTGTTCCTGAGCGACAAGCATCTGCAGGTTACGCGCGATACGGCGGGCATTTCCTTCCGGCAGGCCGTGAGCAATCGTGTGCGGCAGAACCGCGATCGAATCAGCACCGCCAGCGGCAGCGCCAAAAACGGCAGCGGCATTGCGGGCGACATTGCCGGAAAGATCCTGTCGCCCGACGATGCGCATGGAGGTTTCTGCGTGGATTTCGGTGGGCGTCGGTGAAATTGAAAAGCTTTCCTGAAGGCGCGCCCAGAGTAGGCGCAGAGCCTTGATCTTGGCGGCAGATGCCAGAGCATCGTCATCGACGCCAACGGCAAACCCGATATGCGGGGCGGCATAGACCAGAGCTTGCCTGGCTTCCTGAAACAGGCGCAGATGCGCTGCGGCGGAAGCCAGCATGGCACCAAGCTCCTGCGCTTCGGTCGCGCCGGCATTGTGCAGAACGCGGCCGTCCGCTTCGAGCAGGATGCCGGGTACATCCATGGCGAAGAAATAGGCCAGAGATTGCGGCATAGAGGCCTGCAATGCCTCGATGGTCATGCGCAGACGGCCCGTGCCGGCAAATGTCGCGGCCGGATCTATGCCGAAGGACAGGTTGAGACGTGAAGGGTCGATATTTCCCTTGCCAAGGCTTCCAACCAGCCAGTCGGCCATGGCGCGGCTGGCGGGGTGAACGTCAAGCCGAAGGTAGATCCTGTCGAGCGGCACATCTTCAAGAATCCGTCCGAGCGCCTGAGGCGTCCCCGGCAGACCATACCCAAATGCATTGGGAGCGCCGTCGAAAACCAGCGCAAGCCCGGTCGCGCCTTGCGCGAGATCGTCCGCGATCTGGGCGCGCGCGCGCTCCACATCTGGGTCGTCAATGCGCTGACAGATCGCCCAGCGCGGTTTGCCGGAGGCAGGTGCGATAGCGCCGTCGCCAAGCGCCTGTTCGGCAATAGCTTTCCAACGGTTGTCCTGGCCGTGGCGATCTGCTGCTGTGTCGGTCAAGAATCTGGTCCTTTACTGCTATCCGGGAGAGCGCCGCGCCGGCCCGGATGTGGTGCACTGTAAGGTCCCTGTTCACGTACGGCAATGCAGCAGATGAGGCGGGAGGGAACTTGCACCTTTGAATTTGGCTTTCGCCTTACTATACCTGCGAAGCTGGCCGGTTTCCTGCCGGCCAATCGATCGCGGAGAATTCATGATGGCGGCTGAAGACAGCATTTTCCTGGGTGCCAGCCGAAAGCCTGATGACAGCTATCAGCGGCCGGAGGAATTGCTGCTGCGTTATGGCAACCGCCACGGGCTGGTTACCGGCGCAACGGGTACGGGTAAAACCGTGACCTTGCAGGTGCTGGCGGAGGGTTTTTCCAATGCCGGCGTGCCCGTGTTCTGCGCCGACATAAAGGGTGACCTTTCAGGTATCGCCATGATGGGCGAGGCGAAAGATTTTTTGCAGAAGCGGGCCGCAGAAGTCCGCCTCGATCCTTATGAGTTTCAGGAATTTCCGGTCATCTTCTGGGATCTGTTCGGCGAGCAGGGACACCCCGTTCGCGCCACCATTTCCGAAATGGGGCCGTTGCTGCTGTCGCGGCTGATGAACCTGACCGACGCGCAGGAAGGGGTGATGAACATTGCCTTCCGTATCGCCGACGAGGAGGGCCTTCTACTCCTCGACATGAAGGATCTGCAGGCGCTTCTGGCAAATCTGGCAGAGCGGGCCCCGGAAATCGGAGCACGCTACGGCAACGTCACAAAGCAGTCGGTCGGTGCCATTCAGCGGTCGCTGCTGATTCTTGAGCAGCAGGGCGGTAACCATTTTTTCGGCGAGCCGGCGCTGCGCATTGACGATCTGATGCGTACCACGCGTGACGGGCGCGGCGCCATCAACGTGCTTGCCGCCGACAAGCTGATGATGAGCCCGCGCCTTTATGCGACTTTCCTGCTGTGGCTGATGTCGGAACTGTTCGAGGTGCTGCCCGAAGTCGGCGATCCCGACAAGCCGAAGCTGGTCTTCTTCTTCGACGAGGCGCATCTGCTGTTCGACGATGCACCCAAGGCGCTGGTCGACCGGGTGGAGCAGGTGGTGCGACTTATCCGCTCGAAGGGGGTTGGCGTTTATTTCGTGACCCAGAATCCGCTCGACGTGCCGGAAACCGTGCTCGCGCAACTGGGTAATCGTGTACAGCATGCCCTGCGCGCCTATACGCCCCGCGAGCAGAAGGCGGTGAAAACCGCAGCCGACACGTTTCGCCACAATCCGGATTTCAATTGCGCCACGGCAATCACCCAGCTTGGCACCGGCGAGGCGCTGGTTTCCACGCTGGAGGAAAAGGGCGTGCCTTCGATGGTGCAACGCACATTGATCCGTCCGCCCTCCTCAAGGCTTGGGCCAATCACACCGCAGGAACGGCAGGATATTCTCAGCGTCAGCCCTGTCGCCGGCCAGTATGACCAGCCGATCGATCGCGAATCCGCTTTTGAAATGCTACAGAAGCGCGCTGCCGAGGCTCAGACAGCGCAGCAGCCACAGCAGCAGACCCGGAGCCAGACGGGTGGCGGAGGAGGGGGCGGGTGGACCTTGCCGGATTTTGGCAGCACACCCGCACCGACCAGCCGCACGCGCAAAGCGCCGGCGCCGCGCACATCGAACCGGCAGACCGTTACGGAAGCCGCTGTTAAGTCGGTTGTGCGTTCAGTGGGATCTTCGATCGGGCGCGCTTTGGTGCGTGGCATTCTGGGTAGCCTGACCCGCAAGCGCTGATTTGTGCCGGCGGCGCTTAAACGGAACTCTGCTCGGAACAGTCCGGAACATTGAACGTCTAAAAAGAAAACGGCGCCACAAGGCGCCGTTTCTTCATTCGTCAGGTAATCTGTATCAGCGCGCCTTGCGCTTGCGGCCGAGGCCCATCTGCTTGGCAAGTTCCGAACGAGCGGCTGCATAGCTGGGAGCAACCATCGGATAATTGGCATCCAGGCCCCACTTCTCGCGGTACTGCTCAGGCGTCAGATTGTAGTGTGTCATGAGATGGCGCTTGAGCGATTTGAACTTCTTGCCGTCTTCAAGGCAGATGATGTAGTCGTCATGGACCGATCTCTTGGGATTGACTGCCGGCTTCTGCTTGTCGACGGGCAGGGGCTCGGGCGACGCGCTGCCGGCGACGCGGCCAAGGGCTGCATGGACATCGGCGATCAGATTGGAGAGCTCGGATGCCGGAACGGGGTTGTTGCTCACATAGGCTGCGACGACATCAGCAGTAAGTTCGATAAGCGTATCGATATTTTTCGGGAACGTGTCGGCAGTGTCCATGTTCGTGAAATCCCAACGAGAGACATGATAACGATGCCGATGATCAGCGCATGGCATCTGCGGAATTTAATGGCAGGAGCGTCAGCGATTCGCTCAGCGTCAACTTCATGATCCCAGATGACTGTCAAGTCAATCGCATATGTTCTTTGGTGGCATAATGCTCAATGATTTTTTTTGACCGCCTAGTTCAATTATCAATACACAACTACATACTGCCTCAATACGAGCTGTCGTTCATCTGCCTGACAAAGCAAAGAGTATTACAATATGTATCTCCCATGGCAGACGGGACTTGAACGCTGGTGAGCAGCATGTTCTTTGAACTGTGAAATAAATGGAAAGCTTAAGATGACGACAAAGGCACCCTTCGGTTCCGGGCAGGCTCCCCGCCCTGTGAAAGTCCCGGTCGAGGACACGCGGCACGGTATAACCCGCACGGATGAATATGCCTGGATGCGGGCCGAAAACTGGCAGGAAGTCTTCCGCGACCCTGCACGGCTCGCCGCCGATATACGCGCTCATCTTGAAGAGGAGAATGCCTATCAGGCGCAGTTGATGTCTGATACGGCGGGGCTGCGTGAGGCGCTCTTTTCCGAGATGAAAGGACGCATCAAGGAGGACGATTCGTCGGTGCCTATGAAAGATGGACCCTTTGCCTACGGTTCGTCTTACCGCATGGGCGGCCAGCAGCCGCGTTATTTCCGCAAGCCGGCCCAGGGCGGAGATGAGGAGATATTGCTGGATGGCGACCATGAAGCTGAGGGAAAGCCCTATTTCCAGCTTGGAGGCATCGACCATTCGTCCGACCACAAGCGCCTGTTGTGGGCCTATGACGACAAGGGTTCCGAATTCTACACGCTGCGCGTACGTGATCTTGCCACGGGTGCCGAGCTTGCAGACAGTATCGAAAGCACGGGCGGTGGCGGCACATGGGCATCCGATAACAACGGCTTTTTCTACACGCTGCTGGACGATAACCACAGGCCGTCGAAAGTATTCTTCCACCAGCTCGACGACGATACTGCCAATGACCGACTGATCTACGAGGAGACGGATCCCGGTTTCTTCATGAGCGTTGGCGGCACACGCCGCAACGACTGGATCATGATCAGCATCAGCGATCATGAGACTTCGGAGTATCGCATACTCAACGCAGCCGACCCTCTTGGCACGCCGCTGCTCGTCGCCGCGCGCGAGGCGGGCATTCAGTATGATCTGGAGGAAGGTGGCGACATATTCTTCGTGCTCACCAACGAAGGCGGAGCCAGAGACTTCAAGATCATGACCGCTCCGGTTTCCGACCCGGTGCGCGCCAACTGGACCGAGCTGGTACCGCATCAGCCGGGTCGCCTGATCCTGTCCATCATGGGGTTTCGCGATTACCTCGTCCGGCTCGAACGGCTCGATGGCCTACCACGCATCGTGGTTCACGAACGCGCCACCGGCGAGGAACATGCCATTGCCTTCGACGAGGAAGCCTATTCCCTCGGCATGGCAGGATCATATGAATATGACACGGACGTTCTGCGCTTCTCCTATTCGTCGATGACCACGCCGGCACAGGTCTTCGACTACGATATGCGCACGCGCCAGCGCACCCTGCTCAAGACGCAGGAGGTTCCCTCCGGTCACGACGCCGACGCCTATGTCACCCGCCGCCTGATGGCCACCGCACCGGATGGCGAGGCCGTGCCGGTCTCCCTGCTTTACCGGCGCGATACGCCGCTGGACGGTACAGCTCCGTGTCTGCTCTACGGGTACGGGTCCTACGGCATCACCATTCCCGCATCCTTCAACACCAACTGCCTGTCGCTGGTGGACCGCGGCTTCGTCTACGCGATCGCCCATGTGCGCGGCGGCAAGGATAAGGGCTATTCCTGGTACGACGACGGAAAAAGGGCGCACAAGCAAAACACCTTCCGCGACTTCATCGCCGTCGCAAGACATCTCGTCGATGAAGGCTACACGTCGCATGACCGCATCGTGGCGCAGGGTGGCTCGGCGGGTGGCATGCTGATGGGCGCAATCGCCAACATGGCGCCTGAAGCTTTCGGCGCCATCATAGCGGAAGTGCCCTTCGTGGATGTGCTCAACACCATGCTCGACGCGTCGCTGCCGCTCACGCCGCCGGAATGGCCGGAATGGGGGAATCCGATCGCCTCGGAAGAGGATTACAGGACGATTGCCGCCTATTCCCCATACGACAATGTCGGTGCTTTCGACTATCCGCCAATCCTGGCGCTGGCCGGGCTCACCGATCCGCGCGTGACCTACTGGGAACCGGCGAAATGGGTGGCGCGCCTGCGCGACACTAAAAGCGGCGACAATCCCGTCCTGTTCAAGATCAACATGGACTCGGGCCATGCAGGCGCGTCAGGCCGCTTCTCGCGGCTGGAGGAGATAGCTTACACCTATTCCTTTGCCCTGAAGGCTACCGGCAAGGCGGACGTGAAGCCCGCCACCTGACAGCGGTCGCTACTGGCGCGCCGGATAACCGTTCTGGCGTGCCGGTATGGCTTTCAGATAGGCCGCGATCGCCTCGCGGTCTTCGCTGGTGAGTTCCGCCATGTTCTTCTGCACTTCCACCATCGATCCGCCGACGGAATCGAAGTCTGGCGTAAAGCCCGTTTCGAGATAGCCGGCGATGTCGGATTCCGACCAGTCGCCGATGCCGCCTTCACCGGCGGTGATGTTGGGCACAACACCTTCGCCTTCCGCCGCAACCGCGCCGGCGAGCCACTGGTTCCTGTCGCTTCCACCGGCGAAATCGCGCGGTGTATGGCATTCTCCGCAATGGCCGGGGCCCTCGACCAGATAGCGCCCGGCCAGAACCTTGTCCGGCGTGCCTTCGGCGAATTCCACCACCGGCCGCTCGTCAAGATAGAGGAGCTTCCACAGCCCGATCCCGCGGCGGATGTTGTAGGGAAATGTGAGATCATGTGCAGCTGTATGCCCGGCCGCTGCCGGAAGCGTCTGCATGAAGGCGAACAGATCGGCTATGTCCTGCGGTTTCATACGGGCATATGAGGCATACGGAAACGCAGGGTAGTAGTGGCGTCCGTCCGGGGAAACGCCTTTCAGCATTGCGGCGGCAAAATCGTCGAGCGTCCAGTTCCCTATGCCGTCATTTTTGTCTTGCGAGATATTCGGTGCGACGAAGGTGCCGAACGGTGTGGCAAGCTCCACACCGCCGGCAAGCGTGAAGCGCGCATCGCCCTCTGCGCCCTTGGCGGCATGGCAGGAAGCACAGCCGCCTGCATGGAACATACGCGCTCCGCGTTCAGCGTCTCCCGGCGCGGCAGAGGCCATGATTTGGGAATCCGGGCGATGGGGGGCGGAGGCGACCCATCCAGCTACCGCGCCCAGCCCAACCACAACGCCAAGAGTGGCGGCGATTTTTCCGCGTCTGGACATCGGGGCCGGTCAGCCCTTGCGGACGCGGAACGTCTCGTGGCAGGCGCCGCAGCTTGCGCCGATGGCGCCGAACTTCGCCTTGAGTGCATCGACGTCAGCCGGTGCATCGGTCACGGCCGCGTTGACGGCGGCCTCGAACTTGCCTTCAGCAGCCTTGAACCCGTCCGGGTCTTCCCAGATTTTTGGCGCGGCGGTCGTATCGCCCGTATCCGAACCGGCCGGATAAAGCGCCTCGACATCGAACTTTTCGGCGTTAGCCTGCATGTCCTGCAGGGTCTTGAGAACGGCAGCCGCGTCAAAGGGGGTCTCGCCCTTCACCACTTTGGAGAGCTCGCCAGTCAGCTTGCCCCGCTCTTTCATCAGGGCCTTGCGGTCGGCCAGAGTGTCGGCAAATGCGGCAGAGCCGGCAATGGCGAAGATGGAAATGGCGAGTAGAAGCTTTTTCATGTCTGGCTCCGAATCTGATGAAGAAACGTGGCTGCTCCGACAGAATCGGAGATGGTGCTAAACTGTCTCAAAATCTGGATGATTTCGCTTCACGCTTGCGTGAAGCTTTGGTGAAGACCTGAAGACTGAAACCCCGGGGATCTACCCCCGGGGTTTCACGCTGAAACGATCAGGCGTTTGCCTTTTCGTACAGCTCAAGGACATAATCCCAGTTGATCAGGCTGTCGACGAAAGCCTCCAGATACTTCGGACGCGCGTTGCGGTAGTCGATGTAGTAGGAGTGCTCCCAGACGTCGACGCCGAGGATCGGCGAAGCGCCGTGAACCAGCGGGTTCTCGCCATTGGGGGTCTTGGAGATCTCCAGCTTTCCATCCTTGACCGAAAGCCATGCCCAGCCGGAGCCGAACTGCGTGGTGCCGGCGTTGATGAAATCGGCCTTGAACTTGTCATAACCGCCCAGATCGCTGTCGACGGCCTTCTGCAGGGCGCCCGGCAGCTTGTTGCCGCCGCCGTCCTTCTTCATCCACTTCCAGAAATGGATGTGGTTGTAGTGCTGGGCCGCGTTGTTGAAGAGACCCTGGTTCTTGCCGAAGGACTGCTTCACCACTTCTTCGACGCTCAGGTCGCCCAGCCCGGCTTCGGCCGCCAGCTTGTTGCCGTTGTCGACATAGGCTTTGTGGTGCTTGTCATGGTGATATTCGAGCGTTTCCTTCGACATGAAGGGCTGAAGCGCCTCATAGTCATAGGGAAGTTCGGGAAGTTCGAAAGCCATTCGTCTTACTCCTCAAATAAATCCGGGGGGTTACCGGACTAACATAGGTCTGTAAGCCCCGGGAACAACACCCCGCGGGCAGGCATCACTCCCCGTTCAGCCATTCGCTAAGGGGGAGTCGAATGCGCTTCTCTCAATAGAGGGCTCGCGGCATCTTGACCATTGGTCCAGATGCTAAATGCCTGCTTCCGAAGCGAACAAACTGCTCCTGATCCGGATAGCCGCATTGCCGGGATGGCGATCACAAAGACGTCATATCAGTTGGCCGGTGATCGGAGGGATAATCTGTTTACCTTCCTTTCAGCCGCCCCATATAGGGTTCACACAACCCGTTGCCGATCGGCAACAGTGGAACCTTAGTCACATGTTCGCCTTTATTTGTCCTACCTGCGGCCAGATTTGGCGCTACCTATCGCCCCTGTCGGGAGCGGCGATGCCGGCAACGGCTTCGCCCATGTGAACAGTAGAGAAAGATCGAGACCACAATTCATGGCAACAGATTCACCTCCCGTCCTGCTGACCAGACGCCGTTTTCTCAACCTGACGGCAATGGGAGCCGCCGCAGCCACCGTTTCGGCCTGCACCACAACGGCTCCACCGGTGCCCCTGAAACCTGCGGAACCACAAGCCCATCCTGAACTCGGCAGCTACGACATCATGTACGGGCCAGTTTTCGATGGCGGCTATGAAATTCCGGCCGTTCCCTATCGCAAGATCGATTCAAAGTTCCTGCGCCAGATCGTTCCTGATCCGACAGGCGAACGCCCGGGTACAATTGTCGTCGATACGTCGCAGCACTACCTTTATCTGGTGCGCGAGGGCGGACAGGCCATCCGTTATGGTGTTGGCCTTGGCCGTGCCGGTTTCGAATGGGCCGGGCGCGCAGTGGTTCAGTACAAGCGCGAATGGCCCAAGTGGACCCCGCCGGACGAGATGATCGCCCGTCAGCCTGAACTCGAAAAATACAGCGTCCGCAATGGCGGCATGCCTCCGGGGCTGATGAATCCGCTCGGCGCGCGCGCGCTCTACATTTTCCAGAACAACGAGGATACGCTCTATCGTATCCATGGTTCTCCGGAATGGCACTCGATCGGCAAGTCCATTTCATCCGGCTGTGTGCGCCTGATGAATCAGGACATCATCGATCTCCACAGCCGCGTTCCCGGCAAGACGCCGATCGTCGTCACCAACGGGCTTGGCGCCCGGGTCGCCAGCTATGACCCGAGCGGCACGCCGGTCGATGCCGGGGTGCCGGAAGATTCCACATTGCTCGGACGCGCCACCCGCTCCTGGTTCTGACGGAAGCCTTGAAGTTCAAAGAAGCAGCCTTCCTGCGGCCTCACCAATCGAAAAAGCCTCCTGAAGATATCAGGGGGCTTTTCAGTTTCGAGTGTCATCACACAACAAGCGCATGCGACGGAGAAGTCGGCTTGCCATTGCCCCTGAGCTGATCGCGCGCCTGCTTGAGAGCGATGTGACGGTTCAGATCGTAGTTCCAATGCCGGCGCAAGCCTCGCAGACGTTCGCGCTCCAGAAGGCGTTCTATGCGGTCAAGCAGCTTCGTTCTTGCCGCTCCTTCACTGACCGAAGCTTCCCCCAGATCAATCCCGCATAAAATTTGCAACGCTGCCAGTTGTCCGGCGTGCCTGGCATGCTGCCGTTTCTGTTGGCCGAAAGCTTGCGCCTGCTCGTTCAACGATCGCATGTGCCACCTCCTGTGAAATAGGGGCTTACTATCGGCCGGGGAACCGCGGTGGGGAGTAAATGCATTGCGTCTGGAAGCGGTCATTCTCCAATTTCAAATGAAATCAATATGTTATCCTAATGCGAAGCTGTGTTGGGTTCTTTGTTTGTTCACATGTCGGCGAACACCCTCTATAAGGAATCTATTCCTATGGTGGAGGAAATTTCGTGCACGCCAACATGACCGCTATTCCAGATGATCCCATTCATCCGATAGTCAAACCTGCTCCGGATGGAGAGCCTGAACATGCATTTCCCAAACGGCGTGACGAGATCACGCTGGACGTCTGCGAATGCCTGATCGACATAGCTTCGGCGCTGTTTTCGCTTTCATCGAAGGAGCTGCGCAAACCCGGGCGCACGTCGCAGCCGGTGGCACGGGTGAGGCAGATCGCCATGTATGTGGCGCACGTCGTTCTGCGGTTATCGATGGGCGATGTGGGACGCGGTTTCGGGCGCGATCGCACGACGGTGGTTCACGCATGCCAGACCATCGAAGATCTTCGTGACGATCCCGAGTTCGACCGGGTGGTGCATATGTTCGAGCAGATTGCCTCGGCAGCTTTCCGCAACCGGCTGGGGATATGAGCATGCAGGCTTCTTTCCGCGAGGTGACGTTGCGCGTGCTGAAATTCCTGCAGAAGGGGCCGGGTCAGGTCAGCCCGGCTGCGCAGACAAACAAGGTCCTGATTGAAGCCGGCGAGCGCGGTACCGTCAGTGTGGGGCGTGTGCCTTTCGATTGCCTGGTCGCGGAGCAGATGCTGATGCTGAACGGCAATTGTGTCTCCGTGACGCCTAAGGGAGAGCGGATGATGCGTGAAATGGATGCAGCACGTGCTTCCGATGCTTCGCCGAGAGATATCGAAACCATCTGCGTCGATGCGGGCGAGGGCCCGCAACTGGCGCAGATAAATCTCGCGGAATCGCCGCTTGCACAACTGGCGCGCCTCCGGACAAAGACCGGCGCTGCCTTTCTGACAGCGCGCGAGTTCGAGGCGGGCGAGCGGCTGCGGGCCGACTACACCCGGGGCCAGCTCCTGCCCCGGCTTGGTGCAAACTGGATTGCAAGTGTCGCTTCCGGAAAGCGTGCGGGCGGAGGTGGTGCTGCCGAACTTACAGACGTCGCCCTTGGCGCGCGGATGCGGGTAGAGAAAGCCATTGTGGCAGTTGGACCCGAATTGTCAGGCGTCCTGATCGATGTCTGCTGTTTTCTCAAGGGAATGGAAACCGTAGAGGCTGAACGCGCATGGCCGGTGCGCTCGGGAAAGGTGGTGCTGAAGACGGCTCTGGCGGCACTGGCCCGCCATTATTGGCCGGGCGCGGCTCAGCAAAGCGGCAAACCAGCCCAGATGCTGCATTGGGGCGCACAGGACTACAGGCCGAGCCTGCACGTGCGCTAGAAAAAAGACTGGAAGCGGAGCGTCTGAGGCTCGGCTCAGACGTTCTCACCTGCCTTTTGCGCATCGGTTCGGATGCGGTTGACCATGGAGCGCAGTCCGTTCGAGCGCTGTGGCGTCAGGTGCTCGTCAAGGCCGAGCGTGCGCAATGTGCCTTCGGCATCGGTCGCCAGAATTTCGCTGGCCTTGCGGCCGGAATAAAGGGCGAGAAGGATCGCCACCAGACCCCGCACGATATGGGCATCGGAATCACCCGCAAAAGTGACGACCGGATCCGGCCCCTCTCCATAGCGGGTGGTCAGCCATACCTGACTGACACAGCCGGGAACCTTGTTGGAGGGGGTGCGCTCGCTGTCGGGGAACGGGGGGAGGGCTTCGCCAAGTTCGATGACATAGCGGTAGCGCTCCTCCCAGTCGTCGAGGAGGGCAAAGTCTTCGGTAATGCTCTGGATCGTCGTACTCATGCCGAACGATATAGTTCGGTGGCAGCCGGGCGTCACGGAAAAAAGGCGCGAACGCGGAAGACGCTCTTCAGGAGCGTCCGAAGCAGATCAGTTGGCGGGCCTGATGGAGCCGGTCGTGACAGGCTCTTTTGGTGTGGTGGCTGGTTGCGAAGGCGCATCTTCGATCATGCTCACCGCCATGCGTGCTGCCAGTTTGGCGCGCTCCGTCACCGTGTGGAGCGCAGAAGCGCCGGTCTCGCACACGTCCGGCTGGCGTTCGCACATACCGGCGATGTCGCCGACAGCATCCTTTGCCGCCAGAAGCGCTTGGACGGGATTGACGTTTTCGCGCCCCTCCCCATCTGGCCCGACATCAAAGGGAAGAGCCAGCAGAACGAGCGAAAACCAGAACGCAAACCTGATCAGGAAACCCATATCCGTCTTCTTTCCAGAGCACCTGTCTTCAACAAAACCAGTTTAGCCGGGCCGGCCAAATGAGCGATTGCAAGCAAGAGGACAACTTTATTAAAATTTGAAGCAATCGACTTCCCGCTTTCATTCACACCCGCCGACCTGAACGGGGCATGAAGCCTACGCCTTACACTGCTGTTCGTGCCCTATCCGTTTGATTCGCTGTGGAAAGCCGCGTTCTGTGCGGTGGTCGTGAGGAGCGTGTTGCTGTCCGTGACAGCTAACCCCGTGTTTACCATGGGCTGAATTGCATTCCCGCAAACGCTGTTTTTGCAGAAAAACGACTCCGAATCCGCTGCTCATGCTCCAGCTTTATCCATTCCTTAAAGGCTGGATGCGACTTTCGGCTCTAATCAGAAATGATCTGCGAAGCGGGTCCGTACGAGGCGTTGAGTTGAGTTCGATTGCGGCAAGATACGTTGGAATGCCTGACGCGATTGCGTCGGGCTGCGAGCGTCTCGTGCACAGCCGCGTTGCTGAGCCGGAAGCGCGCGCCCGTCATGCCCGTTTCATCGGACTGATGCTCGCAGCACCCTTCCTGTCAGCCGCAAGCGCGGTGATGCTGGTGACCGCCGGCCTCGGCGCCTCGGCGACGCTGGCGGCGATACTCGGCATATTCGGGCTGTGCTGGCTGGCAGCGCTCGGGGTTTCGGCAAGCGGCCGTTTGGTGGGAGCGGGAGCGGTCGTGCTTGTGGCATCCGCTGTCGCAATGGGTGCGCTGGTGGCTTCCGCCGGTGGCCTTGCATCGCCGGTGGCATTGCTTGTGGCGGCCCTGCCGATCGAAGCATTCTGGGTGAGCCGTTCCAGGCACTGGGTGCTGGCCGGTGCGGCAGCGGCAGCGCTGGCCTGCGCCATGCAGTTCCTTCCCGTAGACGTGTCGCTGGCTGCCTATACGCAGCCGCAGCCGTGGCACTGGCTGTTGCCGCTGGCGTGGGGCGCTACCCTTGTGCCGCGTCTGGCCGGTCTTCGCGGCAATGCGGATGCAGGTGCCGAAACCGCGCCTGACCTTAATGTCGAAGGCTTGATGGGCGCGGTGATGCTGCGCCTCAACAGGCAGGGAGAGGTTCTCGATGCGGGCCAGCGCACCACGCAGGTGCTTGGTCTCGCCCCCGATCTGCTGCTCGGCAATTCGCTGTTCGAGCGCATTCTTGTCGCCGATCGCATCGCTTATCTGAACGCGCTTGCCGATATGCGCGAGGGGGCGGCTTCCGCCCGCATGGAACTGCGCGTCCGCGTGCCGAAGGCTGATGGTCACTCTGCGGGCAATTACAGGCCGTTCCTGCTCGAACTGGCCAAGGCCGACGAAGCGGGCAATGCGTTTCTGGCGTTGCTGCGCGACAATTCCGAACTCGTCGAACTGCGCGAGGATCTGGAGCGCGCCGAAGAGGCCGCAGCCAGCGCCGACGTGACCAAGGGCCGCTTCCTGGCCGCCGTCAGCCATGAGCTGCGCACGCCGCTAAATGCCATCATCGGCTTCTCCGACATGCTGTTGCATGAGATGTTCGGCCCGTTCCACGATCCGCGGCAGAAAGAGTATGTCGAGCTGGTGCGCGATTCCGGTCAGCATCTGCTGGAGGTCGTGACGTCGATCCTCGACGTCTCGCGTATAGAAGCCGGGGCCTACCGCACCCATCCGGAGCCGTTCCGCTTCGTGGAGGCGGCGCAGATGTGCCGTTCGATGATGCAGTTGCAGGCGGATGCCAAAAAGATCCGGCTGGAACTGCGGGTGGCGGCAGATGCGGGCGAGGTGAACGCCGACCGGCGTGCCATCCAGCAGATCCTGATCAATCTTGCTTCCAATGCCATCAAGTTCACGCCCGAGGGCGGCGAGGTGGCGCTTGGCGCGCGGCGTGTCGGCTCGCGCCTCCATTTCTGGGTGAGCGACACAGGCATCGGCATCGCCGAGGAAGATCTGGCAATCATCGGCCAGCCTTTCGTTCAGGTGCAGAACGACTATACGCGCGGTTTCGAGGGGGCTGGGCTCGGCCTGTCTCTGGTGAAGGGGCTTGTGAGCCTGCACGACGGCACGATGTCCATCGACAGCGCGCCCGGCGAAGGAACGACGGTTTCGGTGAGCATTCCGGTGGATGGCCCGAAGGGAGACAGCGACAGACTGGTGATGCTGGCGGATGCAACGCCGGCAGGCAGGAAGAACGGGGATTGGAATGGCTCGCTCCGCAAAACGGGCTAAGGGCAGCAAGGCCAGGAAGAAGGCCAGTCGCCCGGGCATAGTTCAGCGGGGCGCGGTTGCGGCAGGCGATCTCGTCTCGCGCAATCCTGTTCTCGTTGGTGGCTCCACGGCGTTTCTGGTGACGTTGTTCTACGTCTCCGCCAATGCGCTTTGGTATCAGCCATTCCCGCATTCGAGCGCCTTCTTCGCGACCAGAAGCCAGCAGGACTTTCCCGTTGTCGAACAGACCGAACCGGAAACGACGATCAATATCGTGCGTCCCGATCCCAACCCCGACACTGGCGCAGCGCCGGCACCGGAGAGGCCGCGCGGTGACCCAGTCGTGCGGCAGGTGCAGTCGATCCTTCGCGATCTGGGCTTCTATTCGGCCGAACCAGACGGGCTCACCGGTCCCAATACGCGCGACGCGATAGCCGCCTATCAGGGCAAGGTGGGGCTCGCCCCGACCGGCTCCATCGACGATGCTTTGCTCAATCAACTGGGGGCGGGGCAGGCCGCGGCTGTGCCGGTTCCGGCAAGCCGCGACGACCTGACGGGATCGGTGAGGCTTGATCCGGGGCCAACCTCCGCCAGCAGCCAGATCGTGAAGATCCAGGCAGGGCTGAGGGCGTTCGGCAATACAGATATCCAGATGGACGGCATAGCCGGAGCGCGCACCAAGGCGGCAATCCGCGAGTTTCAGTCGATCTTCGGTCTCGCCGTAAGCGGAGAGCCGGACGCGGCTGTCTACATCAAGATGCGGGAAGTCGGCCTGACCGACTAGAGCAACTCCGGAAAACGTACGAAGCGATCTGGCTGGAGCGGTTTCAAGCCAGAGATCGCCCGACAATCGGACTGGTTAACTGACATGCGCGTGACGACTGATCTGTGGGCCTCGGCGCTGGTGCGGCGCGTCTTCGGCGCCGGCGGCTTCGCTGCGGTGCTGAAACGCGGCGCGGGCGAGGCGGGAGCTGCTTTCCTGCTGGTCAGGGACAGGTTCGGAAGCCTAGCGCTGCTCGGCCCGGCGCCGCAGACCAGCTATGACTCAGCCCGGCCCGACGAGAGGCTGTTCGTTCGCATCGCGCCGGATGAGACCGCGGAGCAACTGGATGCGCGGATCGAGCGCGAGAAGCGCTTCGACCCCGATATATGGGTCGTGGAAATCGAGGTTGGATCGGTGCCGATAGAGGAACTGGTTTCGATCAGGGACTGAAATCAGAGTACTTTGCAGCCGAATGGAAACATTCGGCATGACGTGATCTAGCTGGCCTTCAGGGTCTTTGCCGCATCACCGGTCTGTGAGCTGCCGGTCTTCGTCCACGCCGCAACCTTTGCCACGGCTGCTTGCCGTTCCATGCCCCGGTAGCGTTCGACGAACAGGCGCACGCTCGCCACATCCGGGAAGGAGCCGGGGCAGGCGGCGCTTACGATCAGGAAGGCTTCGGCTTCGCGCAGGTCCAGCGCCCGCAGCGAAACGAGAAGCGAAAAGTGATCGGAAGGCGAGACAAGCCTGACGGCGCTGCCGAATTCCACGCCGAGGGCATCTGCCAGCGCGGTTTGAAAAAAGGCGGCATTGGCGCTGAGCGCGCCGTCGAGCAACCGCCTGAAGGTTCCGGCCGTTGCGGGCGCGATGGAGAGCGAGGGCCCCCCGTTGTCGACCATGATCGTTCGCAGCTGCTCGCGGGCACGGTCGGCCGCCTGACCGGAAGGGTGCTGGTTCTCGTCCGTCGTCTTCGCTGCGGGACCGTTCAGGGCGCGAACAAGGCTTGCGATGGTCGGGTGGAGGTCTTTTCTGCGGGCGATGGCGCGCGCATGCGGCAGACCATGACGACTGATCAGCGCGATGAGCTCGACGCTGCCGAGGGCGCGCGAGCGAACCAGCAGCGGAGCCGAGATCTGCACAGGCTCGTTGGCCAGACGTTTCACCAGCCCCGGCGGTGCGCTTTCGCATTCGGACAGGGCGGCGGCTGCAAAGCGCCGGGCTTCGGTCGAGACTTCGTCGAACAGCGGCAGGGTCAGGTCGTCAAGCTGGGCGATCTCCCGGCGCGAGGGTCTGGTCAGCGCACAGAAAGCGGAAATGGCGGCGCGAAACAGCCTTTCAGCCTTGCCGGCTTCAGTCCTGATCGCGATTTGCCGGAAATCCGAGGATGACACGAAGATACGCCTTGAGAATACGCAATGAAGCCGGCAGGCCACAAGCGGCATGCCCGACAGAACTCGTTTCAAATTAGCTCTGATCCGTTAGCGCTCCGTTAACCCTCGGAGCGCCTTATTTACGGAGGAGGCGTTGCGTTGTGCTCCGGTTCAACCGAGAGGAATGCACGAAATGGGCATCGTATTGTCTTTCACGCCGCAAAAGGCGGGCATGAAGAAACCTTCGGGACTCTGTGGCATGGCGGCAGCCGTGGTGATTTTCCCCGGCGTTCGCTACGAACGTGCAGATGAGACAGCACCGGCGCGGGAGGGCCAATCCACGGCAGTGCCAGCGGACGGTGCCGCACCCTCACCGAAGCATTGAGCCTGAACTACAGTTCCTTCAGCGTGCAGGAGCTTTGTTCGAGAAACCGGGAGACGGCAGGGCGCCAGCTCTCATCCGGCACAAAGGCGCGAAGGACAACAATGCCTTCGCCAATCGGCGTTTCCACGAAGATGGAGCCGTCGAGATCGTCCGGCAGTTGCCGGCGCACTTCCAGCATCTGGGCCGGGGTGAGCACAACCGTGTCCAGCGTGGCGCTGGCTGCGCTGTGGTCGTTGAAACTGTAGATGTTGTGGCCGTTGCGATCATAGACCGAAACCGACCAGAACGGCACTTTTCCTGCGGCCTGAACGTGGACGATGCCATCGTTCAGATCGAAACGGCAGGCGGCGGCCAGAAACAGAGGGTCGACCGATTTCACCACCGGCTGGCCGCCGCTCTCCGCTTCGAGCGGGGTCATGCGGTAGAGATCGGAGGCCATCGACAGCCGTGACCAGGCATCGCGCTCGGACAATTCCGGCACCATCATCAGGACGAGGATGTGGACGATGCCGGCTCCGACCAGACCGAGCAGAACCGCGTAGAGCAGCTTACGCATTGCACCCCCTGCGCACGATGCGCGGCAGCTCGATGCCGGACAGGCCGGTGCTGCTGGCAATGGGGGTGTCGTAGAAGGTGAGCACGAAATACATGGGCCCTTCGCCCGCGGTGATCAGCCAGTTGCCGGGAGCGGGGCTGCCGGAGGCGTCGACGAGCACCGAATTGTCCGGCCGGCGCAGCACCTGATAGGATTGCAACGCAGCCGGGCGCAGTTTTCCCGTGCGGATGAAATCGAGCGACTGGTCGGCTGCGTAGAGCGTCCAGAAACGGGCGACCGGAAGGTTCCCCTCTATCCGATAGGCGCATTCGCGCAGCAGCGGCTGGCCGGCGGAATCGTGCGCGGCCACGAAGGCGAGACCTTCGGCGCGGCCAAGCGCCAGAACGCCCTCGCGGGCAACACGGGCATTGGTGTAGGGATCGGCCTCCGGCGTGCCGATGTCAGGGAAGGCGGTCCATGCACCGATGGTGATGGCGCCGGCGCCCTTCTGGACATGCAGGGCATACCAGACACTGGCCGCGCCACCGCCGATGGCAATGACGAGCGCGATCAGCGTCAGCAAGGCTTTCTTGAGCATTTATCGGCCCGATCGATCTTTTGGGAGCTGGTATCGCGGGGGAAGGGCTTCTGGCAAGTGGCTGGCACCGTCACAGCGCCGAAACCGTCTCCGGATCCAGCTCGGGGCGCAGGGCCGGAGCGGACAGGAACTGCCTGTTGATCTGGCGCAGCAACTGCGTCGTGCGGCTGGACAGGACCGGAGGGCGCTCGGCGGCGGCGCGGTCGGCCTCGGCCTGCGCGCTTGCCCTGGCGGCCTCCTGCGCCTTGGCTGCGGTGGCCGCATCGACGAAGGGCTGCGCGATGCCGGGGATCGGCCGCAGATCGATGTTCTGATGCGCATAGGCCATGAGACGCTGCCAGACCATGGCCGGCATCGAGCCGCCGGTCATGTTGCGCGTCGGGCTGTAGTCATCGTTGCCGATCCAGACGGCAGCCGTGTAATTGCCGGTAAAGCCGACATACCACGCATCGCGGTAGGCCTGGCTGGTGCCGGTCTTGCCGCCGGAGACGATGCCGGGAAGTGCCGCCCGTCGTGCCGTGCCGATGACGGGCACCTGCACCAGCATAGTATTCATGTAGGACACGGCCTGCTCCGACAGGACACGGCGAGGGGGCGGCGCGTCCTTGGCGAAATCATAGATGACATCGCCGGAATGGGTGACGAGCTGGGTGACGCCATGCCGGGTGCCGGCCATGCCGTCCTGCGGGAAGACGCTGTAGCCAGTTGCCTGATCCATGACAGTCATGCCGGAGGTGCCGAGGACCATGGTCTTGTGCGACTCCAGCGTCGATTCCACGCCCATTGCTTCGGCCAGTTCCTTGATCGGCTTGATGCCGAGGTTGTCCTTGGCGAGGCGGACCGGAACGGTGTTGATCGATTTGACGAAGGCGGTGGTCAGCGTCATGCGACCTGCGGACGCGCCGTTGTAGTTGCCCGGATGCCAGTTGCCCCAGCTGACGGGTGCGCCCGACACGATGGTGTCCGGCGTGAAGCCGTGCTCTACGGCGGCGGCATAGACATAGGCCTTGAAGGACGAACCGGGCTGGCGCAGCGCCTTGGTGGCGCGGTTGAACTGGCTGGCGCCATAGTCGCGCCCGCCGACGATGGCGCGCACCGCACCGTTGGATTCGATGACGACGATGGCGCCCTGGGTCGCGTTGTAATCCTTGCCATACTGGCGCAGGTGAAACTCGAGCGACTCTTCGGCAGCCTGCTGGATGTTCGGATCGAAGGCCGTGTGCGCGACCAGCGAATGCTGGCGCGATTTCGCGGCCAGTTTGCGGACTTCCTCGAACGCCCAGTCGAGATAGTAATCCGGGCTCTTGCGATCGCCGCGGTCCACGACATCGGCGGGATGCCGGCGCGCCTGCAGAACCTGCCCTTCCGTCATGAAACCGCTGTCGACGAGGTTTGACAGAACCACATTGGCGCGGGCGCGGGCGGCGGGCAGGTTGACGTGTGGCGCGTATTTGCTGGGCGCCTTGAAAAGGCCGGCCATCATGGCGGCTTCCGCCAGCGTCAGGTCGCGCACGCTCTTGCCGAAATAGAAATCGGCCGCCGCCTCGATGCCGAAGGTGCCGCCGCCCATATAGGAGCGATCGAGGTAGAGCTGTAGGATTTCCTTCTTCGACAGGTTCGCCTCCAGCCACAGCGCCAGGAAGGCTTCCTTGACCTTGCGTTCGAGCGTGCGCTCGTTGGACAGGAACAGGTTCTTGGCCAATTGCTGGGTGAGGCTGGAACCGCCCTGAACAACGGAATTGGCGCGGACATTCTCGGTCATGGCGCGCATGAGGCCCAGAAAGTCGATGCCGTAATGCTCGAAGAAGCGGCGGTCTTCAGTCGCGAGAACCGCCTTGATGACATGATCTGGCATCTGGTCCACCGGCACCGAATCGCGCTGGATGAGGCCGCGCTGGCCGATCTCGTTGCCGTAGCGATCGAGGAAGGTGACGGCGAAATCGTCCTGCGCGCGCCAGTCGCCGCCCGTTTCCTGAAAGGCTGGAATGGCAAGCGCCAGCATGACGACAGCACCGCCCGCGCCCAGCGTGAAACCCTCGCTCAATATCTCGATGACGCCGCGCCGCCAGCCTTTGACGCGGAAGCGGCGGAAGAAAATGGTCGCGGCTTCCCAGAATTCGCGGAACCTGAAGCCGACCTCATAAAGGGTAGTGTCAAGCCAGGCGTCTATCGCCAGCAGGAAGGCGGCGACACGGCCACGTTTCTTCTTCGGCTCCAAGGGACTGACCATCTACAAGCTGCCCGGCTGCAAAAGGGCGCCGGAAACACTCCGTCAGAAACCGCCCACACATTCCTTTTCCCCCATCCGCCAGAGGGCGGCAAGAGGGATTCTCAATCAAAGCGTGCACGGCATGTTTAAGATAAAAATCCTAGGAATTAATTCTTGACACCGTAACGCTGCTCTGATAGTGTCTGGTTATCGTCAAAAAAGTGTGACTGGCGCTGGTGGTTCCCACAGGAACCGGCCGGGTCAGTCGGCTTGCGATCCAATCAACACATTTCTGATGAGGCAGGGACCATGCCGGAGCCAAAGGCCGGACTGCAGGCCCGTTTGCATGCGCTGCGGGTTCTGGCCGAGGGCGGGCATGCGACGATCGAGCGGCTGGCGCTGGCCAGCGGCCGGTCGGCCACGGTGCTTCGGCGTCTGGCGCGCGACGAAGGCTGGAAACTGGCGCAAGCCGGCCCGCTGGATGTCTCGGCGCGCATCCGCAAGGCGGCCGGCATGGTCCTGTGCAAGGTGGAGGAGCTGGGCAAGGCCGCAGAAGGCGGCGGCAGCATCGACAAGGGCGCCATAGACGGGCTGATCGCAATGATCCGTGGCCTGGAAAAGATTGGCGAAATAATGCGGCCGGAAGAAGCCGCCAGGGAAAACCATATCAGGGATAATGAGGACCTTGCCGAAACGTTGCGACGGATCGAGGAGCGCATCGTCGAGCTTGCACGTGAATTCGCAGCTCGACTGGTTGAGGAACAATCTGGAACCGCAGGAGGCGTTGAGGGCGGCGCGTGAATGGCTGATCTGCGGCCGGGCCAACCAGATCCAGCTCGGGCATGACCCCGCCGGCTGGCTGGTTATGGGCGGGCGCGGTTCGGGCAAGACCCGGCTGGGCGCCGAATGGGTGATCGCGCTGGCGCGCGGATTGCCGCCCTTCGCGCGGCCCGGCAGCCGCCATGGGCTGATAGCGCTGGTGGGCGAAACGCTTGGCGACGTGCGCGAGGTGATGATCGACGGACCTTCCGGCATCGCCAGCGTGGCGCGCGCCGACCGGCCCCGTTACGAGGCTTCGCGGCGGCGGCTCCTTTGGCCGAGCGGTGCGGTGGCGCAGGTGTTTTCCTCCGAAGACCCCGAAAGCCTGCGCGGGCCGCAATTCGCGGCCGCCTGGTGCGACGAGCTTGCCAAATGGAAGAACGCCGAGGCGACCTACGACATGTTGCAGTTCGGCCTGAGGCTGGGTGATCGGCCGCGCCAGCTCATCACCACCACGCCGCGGCCGACGCCGCTGATGAAGCGGCTGCTGGCCGATCCGGCCATGATGCTGACGCGGCTCGGTACCCATGAAAACCGCGCCAATCTGGCGCCGGGCTTCATCGAGGCGATCGAAAGGCGCTATGCGGGAACGCGGCTCGGGCGGCAGGAACTGGGCGGCGAACTGATCGAGGATCGCGAGGATGCCCTGTGGTCGCGCTCCATGCTGGAGCAGGCGATTACCGGCGCTTCTTCGGTGGAATTGCAGCGCATCGTCGTGGCCGTGGACCCGCCGGCGAGTTCGCGCCGGACATCGGACGCCTGCGGCATTGTGGCGGCCGGACTGGACGCTGAGGGCTTCGCCGTGGTGCTGGCCGACGAGACGGTGCGTGCCGCAAAGCCGCAGCAATGGGCAAGCAAGGCCATAGGCCTGTTTCATCGGCTGCATGCGGATTGCCTGGTGGTCGAAGTCAATCAGGGCGGCGAGATGGCGACGGCGGTCTTGCACACGGTCGATCCGGCAGTGCCGGTCAAGCCGGTGCGGGCGAGCCGGGGCAAGTGGTTGCGGGCCGAGCCGGTGGCCGCGCTCTACCAGCAGGGCAGGGTGCGCCATGCCGGACGATTTCCCGAACTGGAAGATGAAATGTGTGACTTCGGCCCGGACGGTCTGCCCGGCGGCCGCTCGCCGGACCGCATGGATGCGCTGGTCTGGGCGATTACCGAACTGACGTCCGGCCGGGGTTCGGCCCCGCGCATCCGCGATATTCTTTAAGGAACAGGATCTGCAATGGCTTGGAAATGGCCCTGGCCCCGAAGCGCGGGGAACGATGGTGCACGTCTCGAAACCAAGGAGGCTGGAGGAACCGGCTTCATCGCCTTCCATGCGCAGGGCGAGGCAAACTGGACCCGTCGCGACTATGCGACGCTGGCCCGCGAAGGCTTCATGCGCAACCCGATCGTGCACCGCGCGGTGCGGCTGATCGCGGAGTCGGCGGCAAGCATCCCATGGCTGCTCTATGAGGGCGTTCGCGAGATCGAGACGCACCCGCTGCTCGACCTTCTCGAACGGCCGAACCAGCGGCAGGCGGGCGCGACCTTTCTGGAAGCGCTCTACGGCCATCTTCTGCTGGCTGGCAATGCCTATGTGGAACTGGTCGATGCGGGGGGCGAGGCGCGCGAACTGCATCTCCTGCGCCCCGATCGTGTGGTGGTGGTGACGGACGGCTCCGGCTGGCCGGTGGCGCTGGACCATCGCGAAGGCGCGTCACGACGGCGGGTGATGCTGGATGCGGGCAGTGCTGTGCATCTGACGCTGTTCCATCCGCTGGAGGACCATTACGGCTTCCCGCCACTGGAGGCGGCGCTGATGGCGCTCGACACGCACAATGCCTCCGGGCGCTGGAACAAGGCGCTTCTCGACAATTCCGCCCGGCCATCCGGGGCCCTGGTCTATGCCCCGAAGGAGGGCGGCAACCTGACCGACGAGCAGTTCGACCGGCTCAAGACCGAGCTGGAGCAGGGCTATGCGGGTGCCACCCGCGCCGGGCGGCCGCTGCTGCTCGAAGGCGGGCTCGACTGGAAGGCCATGGGACTGACGCCCCGCGACATGGATTTCGTCGAGGCCAAGCATTCGGCCAGCCGCGACATCGCGCTGGCCTTCGGCGTGCCGCCGATGCTGCTCGGCATTCCGGGCGACAACACCTATGCGAATTATCAGGAAGCCAACCGGGCCTTCTACCGGCTGACGGTGCTGCCTTTGGTGGCGCGCACGGCAAAGGACCTCTCGGCCTGGATGGGGCCGGCCTTCGGGCAGGGCCTGCGGCTCTGGTACGACGCCGACCGCGTCGACGGCCTGACCAGTGACCGCGACGCGCTGTGGGCGCGGCTGGAGGCGGCTTCCTTCCTGACCGAGGACGAAAAACGCGAGGCTGTCGGCTATCGGCCGCGCCACGCAGGGCAAGGAGACCTGTCATGACGGACATGTCGCAAGGAAGCTGGCTGTGGGCTGCGAAGGGCGCCGGGGCGATCGCAGGATCGGCCGCGTCGCTGGTCTACATCCTGCCGCAGGGACGCCGCGAGGCGGCCTCGCGCTTCATCGTGGGCGTGATGTGCGGCGTGGTGTTTGGCGGCACGGCCGGCCTGAAGGTCGCTACCGATCTCGGCATCGAGGAGCAGATCGGCTCCTCCGAAATGGTGCTGATGGGATCGGCGCTGGCCAGCCTGTGCGCTTGGTGGGCGCTCGGCTTTTTGCTGAGGCTGCTTGGCCACTATCGGCCCGCTGGTCCGGATCGCAATGAAACTGGGGTGGGCGGCAATGACAGCTGATCGCATCCAACGCCGCTTCGAGCGCAAGCATGTCGATCTTGTGGTGGATGAGGTGGAAGCCGACGGCACTTTCTCCGGCTATGCCAGCGTGTTCGGCGCCGTCGATCTCGGCAAGGACGTGGTTGAGCCGGGCGCTTTCGCCAGATCCCTGCAAAAGCGCAAGGTCGGCGGTATCCGCATGCTCTACCAGCATGATCCGGCTCAGCCCATCGGCGTGTGGACCGAAATCCGCGAGGACAGGCGCGGCCTGTTCGTGCGCGGAAGGCTGACGCCGGGGGTGTGGCGCGCGCAGGAAGTGCTGGCGCTGTTGCGCAGCGGCGCGCTGGACGGCCTCTCCATCGGCTTCCGGGCGGCGCGGACACGGCGCGATCCGGCAAGCGGCATCCGCCGCATCGTCGAGGCGGATCTTTGGGAAATCTCCGTCGTCACCTTTCCCATGCAGCCGGCGGCGCGGGTCGAAACCGTCAAGGCCAGACGCCCGAAAACCGCCGCCACCGACGAAAGCGGAGCGCACCAGCTCACAAGGGCAATCCGCCACGCAATCAGCATCATCAACCCGAAAGGACGTTCTCTATGAATGCATCGCAGCCTGCCCAGCCGCTCGAGACCAAGTCGATGAGCGCCGACTATCTGGACCTGAAGGACGCCTTCGGCGACTTCATGTCCACTTTTGAAGCTTTCAAGGAAAGCAATGACCAGAAGCTGGCCGAGATGGACCGACGGCTCGGCGCCGATGTGCTGACCACGGAGAAGGTTGACCGCATCTCGCGCGCCCTCGACGAGCAGAAGCGGGCCATCGACAATCTGTCGCTGAAGCGGGCGCGGCCGGTGCTCGGCCAGATTTCGGATCGTGAACAGGCAACGCTGCCTTCCGAACACAAGCAGGCCTTCGAGGCCTATATGCGCAGCGGCGACGACCGCCATCTGCGCGGGCTCGATGCCAAAGCCATGTCCTACGGTTCGGGGCAGGACGGCGGTTATCTGGTGCCGCCGGAAACGGAAGCCGAGATCGGCAAGCGGCTTGCGGCCATGTCGCCGATCCGCGCCATCGCCTCGGTGCGGCAGGTCTCGTCGGCGGTGCTGAAGAAGCCCTTTGCGGTGAATGGCCCGGCTGTCGGCTGGGTGGCCGAGACGGCTGCCCGCCCGCAGACCAATACGGCGACGCTGGCCGAGCTTCAGTTCCCGACCATGGAACTCTATGCGATGCCCGCCGCCACCGCCACCCTTCTGGAGGATTCGGTGGTCGATCTCGACCAGTGGATTTCCTCCGAGGTCGAAGCCGCCTTCGCCGAGCAGGAGGGGGCCGCCTTCGTGGCGGGCGACGGCGTCAACAAGCCGAAGGGTTTCCTCGATTACACCAAAGTAGCCGAGGCAAGCTGGGCCTGGGGTTCGATCGGCTATACGGTGACGGGCGTGGCCGGTGATTTCCCGGCCAATGACGAGTCCGACATCCTCATCGATACCGTTTATGCGCTGAAGGCGGGCTACCGCCAGAACGCGCATTGGGTGATGAACCGCAAGACGCAGGCGGCGATCCGCAAGCTGAAGGACGGCGACGGCAACTATATGTGGCAGCCGCCGGCCGGTCCCGGGCAGAACGCCATGCTGATGGGCTTCCCGCTGGTCGAGGCCGAGGACATGCCCGACATTGGTACTGACGCGACCCCGATCGCCTTCGGCGATTTCGGGCGTGGCTATCTGGTGGTCGACCGCACCGGCGTGCGGGTCCTGCGCGATCCCTACTCCGCCAAGCCCTATGTGCTGTTCTACACGACCAAGCGCGTAGGCGGCGGCGTGCAGGATTTCGACGCCATCAAGCTGATCAAGTTCGGCACGGCGTGAGTGTAGCGCTCGCTGCATAAGCCTGTCGATACGGCCCCGGTTTCCTCCGCCGGGGCCGTTTTTCTTTCTCCCAATGCAGAGCGAATATATGACGCTGATCAGAACCGTGGAGCCATCGGCCGAGCCGGTGACGCTGGCAGAAGCGAAAGCGCATCTGCGCCTCGACCATTCCAGCGAAGATGATTTGCTGTCCGGGCTCATCCGGGCCGCGCGCGAGGAGGTGGAGCGGGCAGCCGGGCTGGCGCTCATCGAGCAGAGCTGGCGACTGGTGCTGGACAGATGGCCGCGCAACGGGACCGTGACGCTCCCACTTCATCCCGTTCGTACCATACTTTCCGTGACGGCTTACGGGCCGGAAGGGGAGGTCTCTCTGGTCAATCCTTCCTCCTATCAGGCGGATACGGTCTCGCGTCCGGCACGTATCGGCTTTCGCGAGGCACCGCCTGCGTTGCGGACGATGAACGGTATCGAAATCGACTTCACTGCCGGTTTCGGCGAGGCTGCGACGGATGTGCCGGATCTGCTGCGCCGGGCCATGCTGCTTCTGGTGGCGCACTGGTACGAGTTCCGCACCGCCTTTGGTCCGAAAGACCAGCCTGTCGGCTATCCGGCCGGTTACGAGCGGCTGATCGCGCCTTTCCGGGCAAGGAGGCTCTAGATGCTCGCTTCCTTTCTCAATCCCGGCGCGATGCGTGCCGAGCTGGCGCTGGAGAAGGCGGACAACGTGCCAGACGGCATGGGCGGTTTTGCCGAACATTGGAGCGAGGTGGCGACGGTGTTCGCGCATATCGAGACACTGTCCGCCGATAGCCGCTTCGGAGCCGACAAGACTCTGGAATCGGTGACGCACCGAATCACCTTGCGCATGCGGGCCGGCATCGTCGGCGGCATGCGCTTCACGCGCAACGGACGCATCTTCCGGATCGTGACCGTGCACGATCCGGACGAGACCGGCCGCTATCTGGTCTGCCGGGTGCGGGAGGGCGAGCCATGAATGTGAATATCGCCCTGACGCTCGACGGGCTGGTGCGCGCGCTGCGCCGGAAAGCCCATGAGCTGGCCGATGAAGCCGAGCTTCACCGGCCGGAATCCCGCGATGCCGATCGGGCAAAGGAGGAGCGCAATGACCGCAGCCAGCGCTGACCTGCAGAAAGCCATGTTCGCGGCACTGACGGGCAATGCGGCGCTCGTTGCCCTGATGGGCGGCGCGCGCATCTTCGACCGTGCGCCGACCGATGCCGCTTTCCCATTTGTCACCTTCGGCCGCACCAGCGTGTTCGACTGGAGCACGTCGACCGAAGACGGACTTGAGCATCTGGTCACGCTGCATGTCTGGTCCAAGGCGAAGGGAAGAAAAGAGGCTTTCGCCGTTCTGGATGCCGTTCGCGCAGCACTTGGCACTCCGCTTTCGCTGGACGACCAGCATCTGGTGAACTTCCGCTTTGAATTCTCGGAAGTGACCTTCGACGACGACATTTCCGTCCACCATGGCCTGCTGCGGCTGCGCGCCGTGACCGAAAGCGCCGTCTGAACTTTCGTTTCATCACAATCAGGGAGATCGAGATGGTCGCACAGAAGGGCAAGGACCTTCTTCTCAAGATCGATTCGACGGGGCTTGGCGCTTTCGTCACCGTCGCCGGGCTGCGCACCAAGCGCATCGCCTTCAACAGCGAGACCGTGGACGTGACCGACGCGGATTCGACCGGCCGCTGGCGCGAGCTTCTCGCCGGCAGCGGTGTGCAGCGCGCAGCGGTGAGCGGGTCGGGCATCTTCAAGGATGCTCAGTCCGACGCGCTGATGCGGCAGAATTTCTTCGCCGGGAACATCGTTGCGTGGCAGCTTGCCGTCCCGGATTTCGGTGTGATTTCCGGCCCATTCCAGATCACCTCGCTCGAATATACCGGCGCGCATGACGGCGAGGTCACTTTCGAGATGGCGCTGGAATCGGCCGGGCCGGTCAGCTTCACGGTGACGCCATGAGCGCGAACCGCAGGCGAGGCGAGGTTGCCGCCGAACTGGATGGGAAGCAATACAGGCTGTGCCTGACGCTGGGAGCGCTGGCCGAGCTGGAATCGGCATTCGCCGCCGAGGACATTGGCAGGCTGGTCGAGCGCTTCAGCAGCGGCAAGCTTTCGGCGCTCGACATGATCCGCATCATCGGTGCCGGCCTGCGCGGGGCTGGCGAGCCGGTCAGCGACGAGGATGTCGGCAAAATGGCGGCGACCGGCGGGGCCGCCGGCTATGCGGCGATCGTGAGCGACCTTCTGACCACCACCTTCGGAGGGGCCGCGGAGGACACCACGCCGTCGCGCCCCTGAATGCCGCAGCGGGCGTCACCGCCTTTCCATGGGATGAGGTGATGACCATGGGCCTCGGCCTGCTGCGGCTTTCTCCGAAAGAGTTCTGGGCGATGACGCCCATTGAATTCGAGCGCGCATCGCGACCGTTTTCGCAGCGTCGGCAGACTGCCCCCGCGCGTGCCGATCTGACGAAACTGATGCGTGCGTTTCCCGATCAACATGCAGGAGGCTGACTATGGCCGATGACGTGACGGTGGCCATCAGGGCCGATGTCGCACCGTTCCAGACCGCGCTCGCCAGTCTGGAAAAACTGTCCGACAGCTTTGGCACCAATCTGGCCGGCGCGATGAAGCAGGCGGTGGTTGGCGGACGCGAGCTTGACGACGTGCTGCGCAAGCTGGCGCTGAACCTTGCGGGCATGGCGCTTTCGCAAGGGCTGAAACCGCTGCAATCGCTGGCCGGGTCCCTGTTTTCGGGCTTGCTCGGCGGACTGGGCGGCGCGCTTCCCTTCGCGAAGGGGGGCGTGGTGCCGTTCGCATCCGGCGGCGTGGTGTCGTCGCCGACCTATTTCCCGATGGGTGGACAGGTTGGCCTGATGGGCGAAGCGGGCAGCGAGGCGATCCTGCCGCTGCGACGCGGTGCTGATGGCAGTCTTGGCGTTGCGGCCGGCGGGACCAGCGCGCCGGTCAATGTCGTTTTCAACGTGACCGCGCAGGATGCGGCCTCCTTCCGCAAATCCGAAGCGCAGATCACCGGCATGCTGGCGCGTGCGGTGTCGCGCGGAACCCGAACCTTCTGAGGTGGCGCGTGTCCGAACTGGCAAGCTTTCATGACGTGCTCTTTCCGCTCGCCGTTTCCTTCGGGGCGACCGGCGGGCCCGAACGCCGCAACGAGATCGTGACGCTGACATCGGGTCGCGAAAAGCGCAATGCGCGCTTTGCTCATTCCCGCCGCCACTACGATGCTGGAACCGGCCTGCGCTCGCTGGAGGACCTGCACGAGGTGCTGGCCTTCTTCGAGGCCAGGCGCGGTTCGCTGCATGCATTTCGCTTCCGGGATCCGTTCGACATGAAATCCTGTGCGCCGGGCGCAACTCCAGGTCCGCTCGACCAGATGCTCGGAACCGGCGACGGTTCGGCGCGCCGTTTCGCGCTGGTGAAGACCTATGGGTCAGGCCCCGATGCCTATCAGCGTCCGATCTTCAAACCGGCGGCCGGTTCTCTGCGCGTGGCGGTGGGAGGAGCGGATGCGGCCGGAAACTTCAGTTTCGATGCCGAAACCGGAGAGGTCGTTTTTTCCGCTGGCAAGGCGCCCACGGGCGGGCAGGCGGTGACGGCCGGTTATGAGTTCGACGTTCCCGTCCGCTTCGATACGGATCGTCTGTCCATCAGCCTGAGGGCTTTCAGGGCCGGGCAAATTCCCTCCATTCCACTCATCGAGGTGCAGCCATGAATGCTTACCCGCAGGCTCTGCTCGATCATTTTGCGCAGGACGTGACCAGCGTCTGCCACTGCTGGAAGCTGATCCGAAGGGACGGAACCGTCCTTGGCTTCACCGATCATGATCGACGCCTGGTTCTCGACAGCGGCGTTTTCGAGCCTGAGACCGGCCTGAGCGCCAGCGAGGCGCGCCAGTCTCTCGGGCTTTCCGTCGATACGGTCGACGTGGAGGGAGCGCTGGCCTCGGATCGCATACGCGATGAGGACATAGCCGCCGGCCTCTATGACGGGGCGACCGTGGAGACCTATCTCGTCAACTGGCGCAGCCCGACCAAGTTCGCGCTGATCAGGAAAGCGACCATTGGCAAGATCACCCGTGCGGACGGTCGCTTCGTGGCGGAGCTGCAAAGCCTCATGCACAGGCTGGACCAGCCCAACGGCCGCTATGTAACGCGCAAATGCGATGCCGAACTGGGTGATGGTCGCTGCCGGGCCAGCTTGAGCAAGCCGGCTTTCAATGCGATGGGGGCGGTGGAAAGCCTCGATGGAACCGACATGCTGCGGGTTTCGGGCCTGGATGGCATCGATACGGGCTGGTTTTCCTTTGGCACGCTGACCTGGACGAGCGGCGCACGGCAGGGCAGAACCGAGCGGATCGTCGACCAAAGGAATGACGGCTCGCTGGCGGTTCTGACGCTGCAGGCAAGCAATGGACCGCCATTCGGCATCGGCGATGGCTTCACGGTGGTTGCCGGTTGCGACAATTCCTTCGCAACCTGCAAGGCTAAGTTCGCCAACGCACGGAATTTCCGCGGCTTTCCGCATCTGCCCGGCAACGATGTGGCTTATTCCTACGTCTCCGAGGACGGCGTCTTCGACGGTGGCTCGGTGGTGCCGTGATGGATGTGGAGCGCATCATTGCAGAAACCCTGTCATGGGTCGGCACGCCCTACCGGCATCAGGCCGCAACAAAAGGCATAGGTTGCGACTGCATCGGTCTGGTGAGAGGCGTGTGGGTGGCGCTCTACGGTCGCGCACCCGATATGCCGGCGGACTACGCGCCGGACTGGTCCTGCGGCGATGCCAATGAGGCGATGCTGACGGGAGCGCGCCGGCTTCTCGACGAATGCGGGCCGGGCGAGCAGTTGCGCGGCCGGGTTCTGGTGTTTCGCTGGCGGCCGCATCTGCCCGCGCGACATGCCGGCATCGCCGTTGCCGAAGACAGTTTCGTGCATGCCTATGAGGGCGGACGGGGGGTGGTGAAATCAGCTCTTGTTCCGCAATGGCGCCGGCGTATCGCCGGCGTCTTCGCTTTTCCAGACAACTGAACAGCGCCGGAGCTTTTCATGGCCACCATCCTGTTGCAGGCTGCCGGTGCCTATATCGGCGGCTTCCTTGGCACTTTCGGCGGCGCGATCGGCTCTGCCGTGGGCGCCATGGCCGGATATGCGCTCGACCGGGCACTGATCAACGGCACGCAGCGCATCGAAGGGCCACGGCTGGCCAGCGCACGGCCTTTCAGCGCGGAGGAGGGTGCGTCGATCCCCCGTCTCTACGGCACGGCGCGGCTGGGTGGCACCCTGATCTGGGCGACGCGGTTCGAGGAGAGCCGTTCGACGCGGCGTCAGGGCAAGCTGGGCCCGAAGGTTACCGAATATTCTTACTACGCCAACGCAGCCTTCCTTTTGTGCGAAGGCGAGATCGCCGGCATCAGGCGCATCTGGGCCGACGGGCGCGAGATGGACCGTGAGGCGGTGGAACTGCGGGTATACACCGGCAGTGAGGAGCAGCAGCCCGATCCGCTGATCGAGGCAAGGCAGGGGGCCGGTAACGCGCCCGCCTATCGCGGCGTGGCCTATGTCGTCATCGAGCGTCTGGATATTGGCGGCTTCGGCAACCGTATCCCGCAACTGCAATTCGAGGTGATCCGGCCGGTCGGCCGTCTGCACAAGGATGTCAGGGCAGTAACGTTGTTGCCCGGCGCCACCGAATATGGGCTTGCGACGACACCGGTGACGAGCCGCAGGCGGCCCGGCGACGAGACATATGTGAACCGCAACGTGCTTTTCGGTGCGACCGACATTCAGGCCTCGCTCGACGAGTTGCAGCAGACCTGCCCCAATCTGAAGCATGTAGCGCTGGTCGTTTCCTGGTTCGGCGACGACCTGCGGGCCGGCCAATGCAAGGTCCGTCCGATGACGACAACCGCCGTCGATGCTGGATTTTCGCAGCAATGGCGAGTGTCCGGCCTTTCACGGCAGGATGCTGCGGTCGTCTCACAGTATGACGGCGGCTCCGCCTATGGCGGCACACCTTCCGACAAAAGCGTCATGGAAGCGATTTCGGAAATCAGGGCACGGGGTCTTGGCGTAACGCTCTATCCGTTCATCATGATGGATGTGGCGCACGGCAACAGCTTGCCAAATCCCCATGGCGGATCGGCCCAGCCGGCCTATCCGTGGCGCGGGCGCATAAGCTGCTATCCCGGCCCCATGCAGCCGGCATCGGCGGATCGCACGCCGGCTGCGAGAACGCAGGTGGCGGCCTTCTGCGGCACCGCGCAGAGAACGCAATTCGCCAACTCTGGCGAGACGATCTCGTTCACCGGAGGAGCCGACTGGGGATACCGCCGCTTCATTCTTCACTATGCGCATCTCGCCGCAAGGGCGGGTGGCGTCGACGCGTTCCTGATCGGCAGCGAATTGCGTGGGCTGACGACCCTGCGTGACCAGTCAAACGCTTTTCCCTTCGTGGAGCAGCTTGGGTTGCTGGCGGCGGATGTGCGCGCGGTGCTGGGAGCCCAGACGCGCCTGAGCTACGGCGCCGACTGGAGCGAGTATTTCGGCTATCACCCGCCCGACGGGTCGGGTGACGTCTTCTTTCATCTGGACCCCTTGTGGGCAAATCCGGCGATCGATGCGGTCGGCATCGACAATTACATGCCGCTTTCCGACTGGCGTGACGGGGATTACGGCGGCGGCAATCCCGACGGATTTTCCGGTCCCTATGACTTGCAGGGGCTTGGTGCATCCATCGCTGCAGGCGAAGGCTTCGACTGGTACTATCCGGATGGGGCGGCGCGTGAGGCGCGCATGCGCGTGGCCATATCCGATGGCGCGCACGGCAAGCCATGGGTTTTCCGCTACAAGGACATCGTCAACTGGTGGTCCAGTCAGCATTTCGAGCGGATCGCCGGCACCGAGAAAACATCGCCAACCGACTGGATTCCCAGGGAAAAACCGATCTGGTTCACGGAACTGGGCTGCCCTGCCGTCGACAAGGGCCCAAACCAGCCGAATGTGTTCCCGGACCCGAAGTCGGCCGAGAGCTTCACGCCCTATTTCTCGTCGGGTGGTCGCTCCGATCTGGCGCAGCTTCGTTTCCTCGAAGCGCATATGAAGCATTGGGATCCGGCCACGGAAGGGTTCGAGGAGGCGAACAATCCGCTTTCGCCCGAGTATGTCGGCAGAATGGTCGATTTCGAGAGGACCTATCTGTGGGCCTGGGACACGCGCCCGTTCCCGGCATTTCCCCAGCGCGCCGACCTTTGGTCGGACGGGCCCCACTGGAGCCGGGGCCACTGGCTGAACGGACGGCTCTCCAATCCCGATGTCGGCGCGCTTGTCGGTGCCATTCTGGCGGATCATGGGTATGACGATGCCATCATCGGTGAGGTGGGAGGATCGGTTCAGGGCTATGTGATCGCCGACCCCGCCACCGCGCGCGCGGCGGTCGAGCCGCTTTGCGAGCTGTTCGATCTGAGCCTGCGCGAGGAAAACGGCAGGCTGGTTGTCGAGCGCTCGGGGGCGGGTGCCGGTGCGGTGATCGAGGCCGGTGATCTGGTCGTGGACGGTGCGGAGACCGTGCTGGAAACGGTTCGCATTCCCGATCACGAGCTACCGGCGGAGGCCTTGATCAGCTTCGTCAATCCGTCGCAGGACTATCAGGCAGCTACCGTCCGGCGTACCCGCACAGGCGTGCCCGGCGCGCGCCAGCACATGATCCACTTTCCGGGCGTTCTGGAACCGGGGCAGGCAGGCGCCCTGCTGGACGACTGGCTGAAACGCGTCTGGTATCAGCGGGAAACCGTTTCCTTCGCGGTGCCGCAGCCCAATGCCGGTTTCAGCCCCGGCGCACTGGTGACGCTGCCTGCATCCGCCACCAATTCCGATTTCCTCATCACCGGCATCGATGACGGGATGACGCGCAAGGTGGAGGCGCGGCAGATCATCCGCGCCGCGCCCGCACCCTGGCGCGAGACGGTTTTGCCTGCATTGCCGCCGCCGCCGCTGGTGGCGGGCAAGCCGCATGTCCTGTTTCTCGACCTGCCGGCCGGGGCTGGCGGGACGGAGCCGACGGAGCAGTTCCGTGTGGCCGTCTGGCAAAAACCGTGGAGAAGCCAGATCGTTTTCGCTTCTCCCGAAGATGACGGCTTTGCTTCGCGACAGTTGCTGACGCGCCCGGCCTCGCTGGGGCAGCTGGTCGAGGACCTTGGGCCGGGCGTGGAAGGCCGGGTTTTGCGCAATTCCTGCCTCAGGGTCGAATTGTTCGATGCGGATGCGTCAAGCGTCAGCCTGCAACAGATGCTCAATGGCGCCAATGCCGCCGCGCTGCGTTCGGCAGCCGGCGCATGGGAGGTGATCCAGTTCAGGCGTGCCGAACAGGTGGCCGAGAATATCTGGATGCTTTCGGAGTTGTTGCGCGGCCAGCTGGGAACCATGGATGCGATGCTTGCAGGGGCTGCTTCAGGTTCCGATTTCGTTATCCTCGACGATGCGGTCGTGCCGGCAGGTCTGGGATCATCTGAAATCGGTCTGGAGCTGAACTGGAAGATCGGGCCGGCTGCAACTGACATATCCGATCTGCATTTTGCAACCAGCCGCCAGATTGGAGGCCTGCGGGTCCGGATTCCGCTGGCGCCGGTTCATGCCAGCGCGCGTCTTGCCGGAGCCGATGTCATGCTTTCCTGGAAACGTCGCGGACGCCTCGATGCCGACGGCTGGGATCTTCCCGATATTCCGCTTGGCGAGGAAAAGGAAGAATACAGGGTCGAGATCGCAGGTCCGGGCGGCGAGACAGTGCGGGCGCTCTCCACCCAGCAGCCAAACTGGCTTTATCCCGAGGCCCTGATCGTGGCGGATTTCGGAGTTCGCCCCGGAGCGCTGGACGTGACCGTGTGTCAGGCCGGCGGGCCGACCGGCTGGGGAATCCCCAGCTCTTTCCATCTGAAAATCATTTGAAAAAAAACGGTTTGAGAAAGGAACGGTCAATGACTGAGACCAAACCCTGGTATCTTTCGCGCACCATCTGGGCATCGGCTGTGGCGGTTCTGACGGGTGTGGCAGGTGCTGCCGGATTGCCCTTCGATGCTGCCGACGGCACCCTGATCACTGACACGCTTTTGCAGGGGGTGAGTGCCGTTGCCGGACTTATTGCAATCATCGGCAGGTTGTCTGCAAAGGACAGGATAGGTTAGGATCATGAAGCATTGCCTCGCTTGAGGCCTTTTTTGTGCAAATGCCTGGTTGGGGGGAGATGCGCAGTGGGTTCGGTATTCATTTCGCGTTCAGCCATGGCGGGTTAGAACGTTGAGTATGGAAAAGTTCAGAAACATGATCCGGGCAACGATGCTGGTGCTTTGCGCCGGCGCCATACTGGCGCCGCCCGCCGCCGCTGCCGATTGCTATTCGATCGGCCAGCAGGTGGCGGCCCAGAACGGCGGTACGCTGGCCAAGGCTTCCGAAGCCAACAGGGGCGGTCAGGCGGTCTGCGTCATTGTAGTGCTGGTGCCCGGCAAGGACGGCGAGCGGCCTCGCCGGACCGAGATCGTTGTCCCGAAAGGATGATTCGCGTTTCATTTCAATGATTCCGGATTCGCTCTATAGCTGACAGGACCCTGGCCGACTGGCCGTTAAAGGCAGGATCGTTTTCAATGCGTGTGCTCGTCGTCGAAGATGATGTGGATCTGAACAGGCAGATTGCTGATGCGCTGCTTGATGCCGGCTATGTTGTGGACAAGGCCTTTGACGGCGAGGAGGGCCATTTTCTCGGTGACACCGAGCCTTACGACGCTGTCGTGCTGGACATCGGCCTGCCGCAGATGGATGGGATCAGCGTTGTGGAGCGATGGCGCCGCGATGGCCGCAAGATGCCGGTCCTCATGCTTACCGCTCGCGACCGTTGGAGCGACAAGGTGGCCGGTATCGATGCTGGCGCCGACGACTATGTCGCAAAGCCCTTTCATATCGAAGAGGTTCTGGCCCGGCTTCGCGCGCTGATAAGGCGGGCTGCCGGCCATGCCTCATCCGAACTCGTCTGCGGTCCCCTGCGGCTCGATACAAAGTCGTCCAAGGCGGATGTCGACGGTGTTCCTCTGAAACTTACGTCGCTGGAGTTCCGCCTGCTGGCCTATCTGATGCACCATATGGGCGAGGTGGTTTCGCGAACCGAACTGGTCGAGCATCTCTACGATCAGGATTTCGATCGCGATTCCAACACGATCGAGGTGTTCGTGGGCCGGTTGCGCAAGAAGCTGGGCGTTGACCTGATAGAAACCGTGCGCGGCATGGGCTACCGCATTCGAGAGCCTGAGGCTTGAAGTCGACCGGTCAGCCTGCCAATCCACGGATGCGCACAGGCAAACGTTCCGGCATTTTTGGACGGATGCGTTTCTGGCCGCGCTCTCTGACCTTCCGGGTCATAGCTTTCTCGACTATCTGGGCGGTTCTGGCTCAGATCGTCGTTTTCACTCTCATCACTACCCTCTATCGGCAGGCGAGCGAGCGGGGGTTCGACAGCCTTCTCTCGGCCCATCTGTTCAACCTGATCGGATCGGTCGGCGTCTCGGAGAGCGGCGCCCTGACGGGCGCGCCGGATCTTGGCGACCTGCGCTTTTCCGAGCCGAGATCCGGGTGGTACTGGTCGGTGGAGCCGGCATCGAACGGGATCACGGGTGGCCTGCGCTCGTCGTCCATGACAGGAGCCATCCCCTCGCCAAGCACTTCGGAAGTGCCCTTCAATGTCGAATTCCAGCGCAGCTATATGGCCGACGGTCTTGCCGGCGAGCGCCTCGCTGTTTTCGAGAGCGAATTCGTTCTGGACACTGGTAACCAGATCGCCCGTTTTCGTGTGATGGGCAATGAAAGCGAGCTGGAACAGGAAATCGCGGCATTCCAGCGTCGTCTGCTGGTTTATCTGTCCATATTTGGTCTTGGCATGATCGCCATAAACGCAATCGCCATTCTGTATGGCCTGAAACCGCTGCGCAGGGTGCGCGATGCACTCGCCATGGTTCGCGAGGGAACGGCACAGAGGCTGGATGGCCGATTCCCGGCGGAAATCGAACCGCTCGCCAATGAAACCAATGCGCTGATCGAGAACAACCGCCGCATCGTCGAGCGCTCGCGAACGCAGGTCGGCAATCTGGCCCATTCGCTGAAGACGCCGCTGGCGGTGATGCTCAATGAAGGGCGGGCGCTTGGTGGTGAAAAAGGACGGCTGTTTTCGGAGCAGGCCGCCTCGATGCAGCAGCAGGTGGAGCATTATCTGCAACGCGCCCGCGTGGCCGCGCAGCGCGACAGCGTGGTTTATCGCACGCCGGTCAGGCCGATCATCGAGCGTCTTGCAAGGGTTATGGGCAAGCTAAACCCGAACATGGCCATTTCCGTTTCCCTTCCGGACGAAGAGCTTGTCTTCGCAGGAGAGCGCGAAGATCTCGAAGAGATGCTTGGAAACCTGCTTGAGAATGCGATGAAATGGGCGCGAAGCAAGGTTTCGATATCCGTAAAATCCCTGCCTGAGGTGGAAGATCAGCCCGATCTGCTCGAGATTGTCATCGAAGATGATGGGCCGGGAATCCCGGAAGACAAGGCGCGTGAGGCCCTGAAACGGGGACGCCGTCTGGATGAAAGCAAGCCCGGAACCGGCCTTGGCTTGTCGATCGTGACAGACCTTGTCAATGAATATGGTGGAAAGCTTTATCTGGAGCGCGCAGATCTTGGTGGGCTTAAGGTTGCGATTCAACTACGGAAAATTGAGTGATGCGTGACCTTGTGGCGAACCCAATTTCAGCCAAAGTGGGATATTAATGCGGATCACGTCCGGAAAATACGGTGTTAGCGGGCAGGGGATAAAATGAGCGTTCGTCTGGTTCTGGTTGCAGGCTCCCTCATGCTGGCCGGCTGCAGCACGACAGGGATAGGCCGCAGCGGCGGAACGGCACAGCCCGGCGGGCAACTGTCTTCCACGGTGATTTCGGCAATGGGCGGCGGTCTCGTCAGCGGCTCGATAGGTTCGGGGCTGAGCGGCGCAGAGCGACGCAACGGGCTGGAAGCCGAGTACAAGGCTCTTGAATACACCGCAAGCGGCCAGCCCGTAACATGGAAAGGCAGCCAGCCCAACCGTTACGGCGAAGTGGTGGCCGCGCAGCCCTATCGCGTTGGTTCGCAGGATTGCCGGCAATACACGCACACGGTTTACACCGGGGGCGCCGGAGCCACCGCGCGTGGCACCGCCTGCCGGAATTCAGACGGGAGTTGGACACCGCTGACCTGAACGACGGGGTAGTTCCCCGCGGGCGCTCCCGCAGATTCGTCAAAGGGTCGCAGGCCCGTGATGTTGGCAGTCCGGAGCGCTGAGGCTATTTAGTCGGAATGTTGTTCTGGGTCCTTTCCGCTGTCTTGACTTTGGGCGCGAGTCTGGCGGTTTTGCTGCCTCTCGCAGCACGACCCGAATCCGACAAGTCAGGTACCGGGCACGATCTCGAGGTCTATCGGGACCAGCTTGCGGAACTGGACCGCGATCTGGCGCGGGGCCTGATCCTCGCTTCGGAAGCAGAGCAGGCACGCGCTGAAATCGGGCGTCGTATCCTGCGCCTCGGCGATACGTCTTCTGCACCGGCCTCTGTTTCCCGCAGCGGCACAGGGCTTCGTCTGGTTTCGGCCGCGGCGGTGCTGGCTGTTCCGCTGATCAGCTGGACTATATATGCCAATCTGGGCTCGCCCGATCTGCCGTCGCAGCCGCTGAGTGAGCGGCTGACTAGAAATCCTGCCGAGAGCACGGTTGAAGAACTCGTAGCCCGCGCCGAGGCGCATCTGGCGTCCAATCCTTCCGATGGCAAAGGCTGGGACGTGCTGGCGCCCATCTACATGCGCACACAGCGATTTGCCGAAGCCTCGCTGGCCTATGAAAACGCCATCAAGCTTCTCGGTTCGAGCGCCGACCGGCAAGCCGGCCTGGGCGAGGCGAGGATCAACATGGCAGGTGGCCGGATAGCCGATGACGCGCGCGCCGCTTTCGCCATGGCCCTGAAGCACGATGGCGCCAATCCGAAAGCACGCTTCTTCGTGGCTATGGCCTCCGCACAAGATGGACATATGGAAGAGGCGGTTGCAGGCTGGACGCGGATGCGCGATGACCTGCCGGAGGGTTCGCCCTGGCGCAATGCGGCCGAGCAGGCCCTTTTGCAGGCAGGGCAGGCGCCGGTTGCGCGAGGCCCCGGTCAGGACGAGGTCGAGGCCGCCGCAGGGATGTCGGCCGGCGACCGTGCTGATATGATCGCCGGAATGGTGGAGCGGCTGGACGAACGCCTGCGCGAGAATCCCAGGGACGCCGAGGGCTGGAAGCAGCTCATCCGCTCGCATCTTGTGCTCGGTGACGAAGAAAAAGCCAGAGACGCGCTGGCACGTGCGGCCGCGGCTTTCGGACCTCAAAGCGAAGAGGCACGCATGCTTGTCGCCTTCGCCTCGGCAAATGGCCTGAAAATGACGGAATAAGGTTTATGACCCGCAAGCAGAAACGGCTAGCTGTCATTATCGGAGGATTGGCTTTTCTCGGCGCTGCCACGGCGCTGACATTCGTCGCCCTTGGGCAGAAGGCATCCTATTTCTACACCCCGGGCGATCTTGCCGCTGCCGAATTGCAGCCCGGCCAGCGTATCCGCCTTGGCGGCATCGTGGAGAAGGGCTCCATTGTTCGTGGCGAAGATGCGTCCGTGACCTTTGCCGTCACCGACATCACCGAGACGGTTAAGGTCACATACAAGGGCATTCTGCCCGACCTGTTCCGCGAGGAGCAGGGCGTCATCACCGAGGGCGCCTTCGGTGCCGATGGCGGGTTCGTCGCAGACACCGTTCTGGCCAAGCATGACGAAAACTACATGCCCAAGGAAGTTGCCGACAGCCTGAAGGAAAAAGGCTTGTGGCAACACAATGAGTAGGCGGCGTCATGGTTGAGATCGGTCACTTCGCGCTTATTCTGGCACTGGCGCTGGGCCTTGTGCAGATGACTGTTCCGCTGATCGGCGCGCGCGCCGGCGACGAGCGCATGATGGCGGCGGCCATACCCGTGACGCTTGCGGGTTTCGCCTTCACGGCTTTGTCCTTCGTCGTCCTGACGATCGCCTATGCCCAGTCGGATTTTTCCCTGCAAACGGTATGGGAGAACTCTCATTCGGCGAAGCCGATGCTTTACAAGATCACCGGCGTGTGGGGAAACCATGAAGGCTCGATGCTCCTGTGGGTGCTGATCCTGACTTTCTTCGGCGCGCTTGTTGCCCTGTTCGGCAACAATCTGCCCGCATCCCTCAAGGCCACCGTTCTGGCCGTGCAGGGAGCTGTCGGGGTTGCTTTCTTCCTGTTCATTCTCATTACGTCGAACCCCTTCACCCGCATGTCTCCAGCGCCGATAGAGGGGCGGGATCTCAACCCGATCCTTCAGGATATCGGCCTCGCCATTCACCCGCCGCTTCTCTATCTCGGCTATGTCGGATTCTCGATCTGCTTTGCCTTTTCGGTTGCAGCATTGATCGAGGGACGCATCGACGCGGCCTGGGCGCGCTGGGTGCGCCCGTGGACGCTGGTTGCGTGGGTGTTCCTGACAGGCGGCATCGCGATGGGCTCCTACTGGGCCTATTACGAGCTGGGCTGGGGCGGCTTCTGGTTCTGGGATCCGGTCGAGAACGCCTCCTTCATGCCATGGCTGGCCGGAACAGCGCTGCTGCATTCGGCCATCGTCATGGAAAAGCGTTCGGCACTCAAGATCTGGACTCTGCTGCTGGCGATCCTCACCTTTTCGCTGTCGCTGCTCGGCACCTTCCTTGTCCGTTCGGGTGTGCTGACTTCCGTTCACGCATTCGCTACCGATCCCTCGCGCGGGGTGTTCATCCTGTGCATATTAATGCTGTTCATCGGCGGGTCGCTGGCGCTGTTTGCATGGCGGGCCCCGTCGCTGACGCAGGGCGGGCTGTTCCAGCCGATCTCCCGCGAAGGCGCGCTCGTGCTGAACAATCTGTTCCTGACCACCGCGACGGCAACGGTGTTCATCGGCACGCTTTATCCGTTACTGGTCGAAGCCATTTCCGGTGACAAGATCTCCGTCGGGCCGCCTTTCTTCAATCTCACCTTCATTCCCTTGATGGTGCCGTTGCTTCTTCTGGTGCCGTTCGGTCCGCTACTGGCGTGGAAGCGCGGCGATGTGATGGCCGCAGCACAAAGGCTGATGTTCGCCTTTGGCGCTGCCCTGATCGCGGCGCTGGTCACCGCGTTCCTGATCGACGGTTCTTCCGCCATTGCCGCCTTCGGCGTGGGGCTGGCGGTCTGGCTGGTACTGGGAGCGCTGACGGATCTGGCCATCAAGGCCGGTATCGGCAATGTGAGCCCTTCCGTTGCGGTGAGACGGTTCATCGGTCTGCCGCGTTCCGTATTCGGAACCGCTCTTGCCCATCTCGGGCTTGGCCTGACGGTGCTCGGGCTGGTCGGCGCCATCTGCTTCGGCATCGAAAGCGTGCTGACCATGAAGCCGGGCGAGATTACGGAGCTGTCCGGCAAAAGGGTGCGTTTCGACAATGTGGTCGAGGTTCGCGGCCCCAACTACAATGATGAGCGGGCGCATTTCTCATTGCTTGGCCCTGCTGGCGAAGTGCGCCGTGAAATCTGGTCGTCGCGGCGCTTTTATCCGGTGCGCCGGATGAACACGACGGAAGCCGGCATCGCCACGCTGGGTTTCAGCCAGCTCTACATTTCCATTGGCGAGGACACCAGCAACGGCATGGTCGTGCGTATCTGGTGGAAGCCTTTCGTCATCCTGATCTGGGGCGGTGGCCTCGTCATGATGGCGGGCGGCACGATGTCGTTGCTGGACAGACGCCTGCGTGTCGGCGCGCCGGCGCGTCGCGGCAGGAAAAATGCCGCGACCCCTGTTGCTGGAGCGGCCTGAGATGATGCGTCGCGCGGCCTTTGCCATAGTCTGTGCTGCCGTACTGCTTTCGCCGGCGGCGCGCGCGGTGACGCCAGACGAGATTCTCGCTGATCCCGCGCTGGAGCAGCGGGCGCGCGATATCTCCGCCGGCCTGCGCTGTCTGGTCTGCCAGAACCAGTCCATCGACGATTCGGATGCCGATCTGGCCCGCGATCTGCGCGTGCTTGTGCGCGAGCGGCTTGAGGCCGGTGACTCGGATAAGCAGGTGGTCGATTTCGTCGTTTCCCGCTATGGCGAGTTCGTGCTGCTCAAGCCGCGCTTCAATACGCAGACCATGCTTTTGTGGATCGCACCCTTTGCCCTTCTCGTTGCGGGTGGCGCGTTCGTGCTGCTTGCCTCGCGGCGCAGGCGTCCGGTGGCAGAGGCAGGCCTCAGTGACGATGAACGCGCTGCGCTGGAAGAAGTGCTGCGCCGCGATCCTCCTTCGCAACATTAACAAAGTTTCATCAAGCGGAAATGGCGCCGTAAGGTCCCGTGTCCTATCTCTGCCTGCGATGATGCTTCATAAGCATCCAGTGCAAGAAGGATCGAGATTGATGACCAGCATCTCACATGTGGTTTCCCGCAGGAGCAGGAGCCTTGCTGCTGCCGCTGCTTCCCTCGCCATTGCCGGCGCCGTTGGCTTTACCGCCGTAACAGCCGGCACCGCCCCTGTGCTCGCCGAGGCCGTTCGCGTCGAAGCGCCTCAGGTTCCCAGTTTCGCCGACGTCGTGTCCAATGTGACGCCGGCAGTCGTCAGCGTCCGCGTCAAGGCCAAGGTCGAGCAGACCTCCGATCGCGGCCAGAGCTTCGGCTTCCCCGAAGAAGGCTTCGGCAACCTGCCCCCCGATCATCCCATGCGTCGCTTCTTCCGCGAATTCCGCGGTTTCGGTGATCGTGATTCCCATCCGCGCGCAGAACGCCGCGGTCCGGCCAAGCCGCGTCCCGTGGCGCAGGGCTCCGGCTTCTTCATCTCCGAGGACGGGTATCTTGTCACCAACAACCATGTTGTCGACAACGGAACGGAGTTCACCATCGTCACCAATGACGGCAAGGAACTCGACGCCAAGCTGGTCGGCAAGGATGAGCGCACCGATCTGGCCGTGCTCAAGGTCGATAGCGATACCAAATTCACCTATGTCGACTTTGCCGACGACTCCAACGTGCGTGTCGGTGACTGGGTGGTCGCTGTCGGCAATCCGTTCGGCCTCGGCGGCACGGTGACGGCCGGCATCGTCTCCGCGCGTGGCCGTGACATCGGCGCCGGTCCCTATGATGACTTCATCCAGATCGACGCTGCCGTGAACCGCGGCAATTCCGGCGGTCCAGCTTTCAACCTCAGTGGCCAGGTTGTCGGCATCAATACCGCCATCTTCTCGCCTTCGGGCGGCAATGTCGGTATCGCCTTCGCCATCCCTGCCTCCACCGCGAAGCAGGTTGTCGAGGGCCTGATCAAGGACGGTTCGGTTTCCCGTGGCTGGCTCGGTGTGGAAATCCAGCCAGTCACCAAGGAAATCGCTGAATCGCTCGGGCTGCAGTCCGACAAGGGTGCAATCGTCGCGAATGCGCAGGACGACAGCCCCGCGAAGAAGGCCGGCATTGTCTCCGGTGATGTCATCACCCAGGTGAACGGCAAGGATGTGTCGTCCTCCCGCGATCTGGCCCGGGTGATTGCCGGTTATGCGCCGGGGACCACCGTTGACATGAACGTGTGGCGCAACGGCAAGGCGGAAACCGTGAAGGTCGAGCTCGGGGCGCTTCCGGGCGCGGACAAGCAGGCATCGGCTGACAATTCCGCGCCATCGGCCTCTTCCTCCGATACACTGGCCGATCTTGGTCTCACCGTGACGACCGCGGATGACGGCAAAGGCCTGGTCGTTACCGATGTCGACCCCGACAGCGATGCTGCCGATCGCGGTATCCGTACCGGTGATGTCATCACGGCGGTGAATTCCGAAGACGTCACCAGCGTCAAGGACGTTACCGACGCCATGGACAAGGCCGCCAAGGCGGGCCGCAAATCCGTGCTGGTGCAGATCAGCCGCGACTCCGCCAACCGCTTCGTGGCGCTGCCCATCAATCAGGGCTGACCCCGCTCCCGGCCGCTGCACAATGGTGCAGCGGCCGGCAATTCTTCCGAACTAACCCCGGAACGGGCAATCCTCCACCATGAATGCCGGAATCACCTATAGTGATGCGATGAAGATTCTCGTCATTGAAGACGACCGCGAAGCGGCGGACTATCTTGAGAAGGCTTTTTCGGAAGCCGGCCACACCGCCCATGTCGCTGGCGACGGTGAAACCGGCTTTGCGCTGGCCGATGCCGGCGACTATGACGTGATGGTGGTCGACCGCATGCTGCCGCGGCGCGACGGCCTGTCCGTCATCGCCGGCCTGCGTTCGCGGGGGAATACGACGCCTGTACTTATTCTGTCGGCGCTGGGCGAAGTAGATGACCGGGTGACCGGTCTTCGCGCCGGCGGTGATGATTACCTCACCAAGCCCTATGCCTTTACCGAACTGCTTGCCCGCGTCGAGGTTCTGAACCGGCGCGCCGGCAGCCGCGAGAGCGAAACCGTTTACCGCGTCGGCGATCTGGAGCTTGATCGCCTGTCTCACTCCGTCAGGCGGGCAGGGCAGGAAATCACCCTCCAGCCGCGCGAATTCCGTCTGCTGGAATATCTGATGCGCCATGCCGGCCAGGTGGTCACGCGCACCATGCTGCTGGAGAATGTCTGGGATTATCATTTCGATCCGCAGACCAACGTTATCGACGTGCATGTTTCCCGCTTGCGTGGCAAAATCGAGAAGGGCTTCGACAAGCCGATCCTGCACACCGTGCGTGGTGCCGGCTACATGCTGAAGCACGGCTGAGGGCCATGGCGCTGCCGATGCCAGCCATCATGAAAACAACGGCGGCGCGGCTTTCAGCGCTTTTCCTGCTTCTTTTTGCCCTCTGCGCCATCCTGCTGGTTTTCTACATGACCTCGCTGTCGGTGCGCATGCTGACCACGCAGACGCAGGAAACCATCAATGAAGAAGTTCTGAGCCTTGGCCGTGCCTATCAGCGCGGCGGCCTGCCGACATTGGTGCGTGTGGTCGAGCAGCGCGCCCGCCAGCCGGGCGCCAATCTTTACCTTCTGGCCGACGCCAATGGCCAGATTCTCACAGGCAACGTTGAAAGCCTCGAACCCGGCGTTCTGGAAACGGAGGGCTGGACGACGAGATCCTTCTATTATCGCCGGTACGGGGAGACCGAGGCGGAGCGTCAACGGGCCGAAAACGGCCAGAACGAGACTCAGCGCGCGCAGGTGCGCGGGCATGATGCGCTGGCGCTGGTGCTGCGCCTTCCAAACCAGATGATCCTGCTGGTCGGCCGCGATCTGGGCGAGCCGCAGCGCTTCCGCGAGGTGGTCAACCATTCGCTGATGCTGGCGCTGGGCATGATGGGCATCGGCGGCATTGTCATCTGGTTTTTCGTGGGGCGCGCCGCACTCAAGCGCATCGACGGCATTTCCGCCGCCAGCCGCCGCATCATGGGGGGCGATCTCAGCGGTCGCCTGCCGACGACCGGGGCCGGCGACGAGTTCGACCGGCTGTCGGAAAATCTCAACGCCATGCTGACGCGTATCGACACCCTCAACGAGGGGCTGAAGCAGGTTTCCGACAACATCGCCCACGACCTGAAGACGCCGCTGACGCGAATTCGCAACCGGGCCGAGGCAACACTGGCCGGCAAGCAGAAGCCCGCCGATTACCGCGCGGCACTTGAAGCCACGATTGCCGAATCGGATCAGCTCATCAAGACGTTCAACGCAATCCTGATGATCTCCCGGCTGGAGGCAGGCTATTCGGCCGAGAGCATGACCGGCGTCGATCTCGCGGAAGCCGTCCGCGATGTCGTCGAGCTTTACGAGCCTCTTGCCGAGGACAGCGGCGTTGCGCTGGAAGCCGGGCCGATGGAGGCGACGACCATCAGCGGCAACCGCGAACTGATCGCTCAGGCGCTGTCCAACATCGTCGACAACGCCATCAAATATTCGGCGGACGCCGATGCAGGCCCGCACGTGAGCGTCAGGCTCGAACGCGCCGGTGGCGAGATCCGGCTTTCGGTGACGGACAACGGCCATGGCATCCCCGACGCCGAAGATCGCGTGCGCGCGACAGAGCGTTTCGTGCGGCTTGAAAAAAGCCGTTCGCAGCCGGGATCAGGGCTTGGCCTCAGTCTCGCGGGCGCTGTGATGAAATTTCATGGCGGCAGGCTTGATCTTTTGCCTGCTGATCCAGGATTATCCGTGGTCATGGTGTTTTCCGACAAGGACAGGTCCTGACCCCCTATGGCTTCCACATCCGTGGCCGACCGCGCCGCATCCGTGCTGCTGCTGAACCCCTCGCTGCAACTCAGGCCGCTCGATGACAGCCATGCCGCCACTGTAATCGGCGATATCGCCGCCAGTGCCGCGGAAAGCGATCTGCCTCGTCTTGCGGAATTTCTTTCCGGCGACAGCGATGCACGCGGCTTTCTGGCTGCCGTTTTCGATCTGTCGCCATTCCTGCGCGATCTGGCGCGGCGCAGGCCCCGCATGCTTGATGCTCTTTTCGACCAGACGGTTGCTGAACGGCTGGAGGCGATCGCCGCCGATATAGACGCTTGCTGGCAAGGCGAGGGGATTTCGGAAGCCGAACTCATGAAGCGGCTTCGTCTCCTCAAGACGGAGGCACATTTCCTGATCGCTCTGGCCGACCTTGCCGGGGAGGCCGACACCCGGACGACCGTCTTTCGCCTCAGCGTGCTGGCCGAAGGCTGTGTTCGCGCCGCATGCGCTTTCCTGCTGGCCGATCTCGACCGGCAGGGGAAGCTTAAGCTGCCGGACCCGAAGGAGCCCGCGCGTGAGAGCGGCCTGATCGTTCTCGGCATGGGCAAGCTCGGCGCGCACGAGCTCAACTTTTCCTCCGATATCGACCTCATCCTGTTCTTCGATCACAAGGCGGTGGTCGGCGATCCGATGGAGGCGACGGATGTTTTCTCGCGGCTTGCGCGGCGTCTGGTGCGCATCATGCAGGACCGCACCGAGCACGGCTATGTGTTCCGCACTGACCTGAGGCTGCGCCCTGATCCCGGCTCCACCCCGCTCGCCATTCCGGTGGGCGCGGCCCTCAATTACTATGAAGGGCGCGGCCAGAACTGGGAGCGTGCGGCCATGATCAAGGCGCGGCCGGTGGCCGGCGACATTGCCGCCGGCGAAGCCTTCCTGAAAGAGTTGCGCCCCTATGTCTGGCGCAAATACATGGACTACGCCGCGATCGCGGACGTTCACTCCATAAAGCGCCAGATCCATGCCCATAAGGGGCACGGCGAAATCGCCGTGAAAGGCCATAATGTCAAGCTCGGGCGCGGCGGCATCCGTGAGATCGAGTTCTTCGTGCAGACCCAGCAGCTCATAGCCGGCGGACGCTTTCCCGAGTTGCGTGGCCGCGAGACCGTGGCCATGCTCGCTCAGCTTGCAGGCAATGGCTGGATCACGGAGGACGCGCGCGATGCGCTCACCCGCCAGTACTGGTTCCTGCGGCGCGTCGAACATGCAATCCAGATGGTCGCCGACGAGCAGACCCATATGCTGCCGGAGGATGACGAGGGGCTGGAGCGCATCGCCCACATGCTGGGCTTCGGCAGTGCCGATGCGTTCTCGCAGGCGTTTCGCGCTTCTCTGATAGAGGTCGAGGGTCATTATGCTGCATTGTTCGAGGCGGCGCCCGAGCTTTCGTCCGGTGTCGGCAATCTGGTCTTCACCGGCGATGTCGACGACCCCGACACCTTGCAGACGCTCCACACGCTGGGCTTCCAGCGCCCCAGCGACATCTGCCGCGTCATCCGTGCCTGGCATTTCGGCCGCTATCGGGTTACGCGCTCCGCCGAGGCGCGCGAGCGGCTGACGGAACTGACGCCGGCCTTGCTGGAAGCCTTCGGCAAGACGCGGCGCGCCGACGAGGCGCTGATGCGCTTCGATGAGTTCCTGTCCGGCCTGCCGGCCGGATTGCAGCTCTTTTCGCTGCTGCAATCCAATCCGGCCCTTCTGCGCCTGATGGCGACGATCATGGGGGCAGCACCGCGTCTGGCCGCCATCATCACCCGGCGCCCGCATGTGTTCGACGGGCTGCTCGATCCGGCACTGCTCAGCGAATTGCCCGACCGGGCCTATCTGGCCGCGCGGCTCACCGCCTTTCTGGACGGCGACCGACCTTACGAGGAAGTGCTCGACCGGCTGCGCATCTTCGCGGCCGAACAGAAGTTCCTCATCGGCGTGCGGCTTCTCGCCGGCTCCATCAATGCGCGCAAGGCGGGGCGGGCTTTCTCGGACCTTGCCGATCTCACCCTTGGTGCGGCGCTCGATGCCGTCTCGGCGGAATTCGAGAGGCGTCATGGCCGCATTGCACAGGGCAGGGTGGCATTGCTCGGCATGGGCAAGCTCGGCAGCCAGGAACTCACCGCCGGTTCCGACGTGGACCTGATCCTTCTTTACGATCACGATCCGGAGGCGGAGGAATCGGACGGCGACAAGCCGCTCGCACCCGCCCACTATTACACCCGTCTTACGCAGCGCCTGATCGCGGCGGTCTCGGCCCCGACTGCCGAAGGCGTGCTCTACGAACTCGACCTGCGCCTGCGCCCTTCCGGCAACAAGGGGCCGGTGGCCACCCATATGGATGCGTTCCGCAAATATCAGCGGCAGGAAGCCTGGGTCTGGGAGCAGATGGCGCTGACCCGCGCGCGCGCCGTGGCCGGCGACCGCCAGCTTTGCGCCGATATAGCGGTGGAGGTTGCCGACATCCTTGCCCAGCCCCGCGACGCGGCAAAAGTGCGCGACGAGGCTTTGAAGATGCGTCGCATGATCGACGAGGAAAAGCCGCCGCACGATCTGTGGGATATCAAGCTCATTCCCGGTGGTCTCATCGACCTGGAGTTTATCGCGCAGGTGGCGGTTCTGACCGGAAAATTCACCGGAAAGCCCGGAACAACAGCAACGGTCGATGTTCTCGCCAATCTGGCACCCGACTATGCCGATGCCGGCATGCGCGAAAATCTGATGCAGGCTTTCGCCTTCTATCTGTCACTGACGCAGATCATCCGTCTGTGCCTGACCGGACATTTCGACAAGGAAGATGTTCCCCCCGGACTTGCCGATCTGCTGCTGGCGGTTACCGCGATGCCGGATTTCTCTGTCATGGAAGCCCAGCTCAGGGATATGTCGGAAACGGTACGAGACGATTTCGATTGGATCATTGGCGGCAAGGCCGGGTAGTCAGGCCGCAGCTTTCATGGGTTGACCGGCGGGCTTTTTCTTTGCCGTGGCCGGGATCCTCACGGAAACGATGGTGCCCGTGCCTTCGGTGGAGCGAATCTTGAGCGCGCCGCCATGCAGCTCCGCCAGCGAGCGCGAGATGGCGAGGCCGAGGCCGGATCCGGTGTGGTTCTTTGAAAACTGGTTCTGCACCTGCTCGAAGGGGCGGCCAAGCTTCTTCAGCGCATGCCTGGGAATGCCGCAGCCATTGTCCTCGATGGACAGGATCAGCGCACCCGACGCATGGCGTGCCCGAACGGAGATGCGTCCACCTTCTCCGGTGAACTTGACCGCATTCGACAACAGGTTGAGCGCGATCTGCTTGATGGCGCGGCGGTCGGCGTAGAGCTTGAGGGTCTCGGCGATCTTGGTTTCGACCGTGATCTTCTTTTCCGCCGCCTGCAGAGACACCACCCGCACCGTCTCGCGGATGAGCGGGCACAGGTCGATCTCCTCGCGGTCCATCGAGAACTGGCCGGCCTCGATCTTCGACATGTCGAGAATGTCGTTGATCACCCCGAGCAGATATTTGCCGCTGGAGTTGATGTCGGTTGCATATTCCTCATAGCGGTCGGATCCCAGCGGGCCGAACAGTTTCTGTGCCATCAACTCCGAAAAGCCTATGATGGCGTTGAGCGGGGTTCGCAGCTCATGCGACATGTTGGCGAGGAATTCGGACTTGGCCTGGTTCGCAGCCTCGGCGCGGTCCTTTTCCTTGATGTATTTGCGGTTCAGCTCGGCCAGTTCGCGCGCCTTTTCCTCTTCGGCGCGGCGCGCGAGGCTGAGGTCGTGGATCGTTGCCATCAGCCGGCGCTCGCTGTCGAGCAGCTTGTCCTGATGCTGGCGGATCTGGGTGATGTCGGAGCCGACCGCCACCGTGCCGCCGTCGCGCGTCTTCAGTTCGTTGACCTGCAGCCAGCGGCCATCCGCAAGCTGGCGCTCATAGGTGGTGCCGCCGCGCGGGCCGTTGACATTGGCCAGCCTGCGTTCGGAGGCGAAGGCCTGCATCCGCTCCTCCAGTGCCACGCGATGCGCGCCCGGCACCACGTCATGGTCGGAGAGGCCGTTGTCCTGCTGGAATTTTGAGTTGCACATTACCAGCCGGTCGGCCGGGTCCCACAGCACGAAGGATTCGGTGATGTTCTCGATCGCGGTGCGCAGCCGCAGGTCGGCCGCTTCCGAGCGCAGGGCGAGATGGCGCTGCTCGCTCACGTCCATCGAGATGCCGATGAGCTGGATTTCGGAGGCGTCCGGGTCGACGACCTGCGCGCGTACCCGCATCCACACCCACTGGCCATTGGCGTGGCGCATGCGGAACACCCGGTCGATCTGGTCGATCTCGCGCGCCATGACCCTATTGGCGATTTCGAACAGATTGCCGTCGTCTGGATGGATGATGCGGTCGACCTCGCCGAAGGAAAGCATGGCGTCGCAGGGCTCGTAACCCAGCATGTCGTACATGGAGGGCGACCAGTACATCTTGCCGCGCACCATGTCCCAGTCCCACAGGCCGCAGCGGCCGCGCACCAGCGCCATGTCTATGCGCTGCTGACCTTCGAGATAGACGCGGTCGGCAGCCTGAGCCCGCGCCGCCTGGCTGAAATAGGCGTAGAGGATGACGATCAGCACGCTTGCCGTCAGCACGAACAGGGAAACGTTCAGCGACACGGTCCGGCGCCACTGCGCGAAAACCGCATCCTGCGGAATCAGCGCGGCCGCGGCCCGCTTTTCAGTGGTGTCGATGGCCACAGCCGCGAACCAGTCGGCGCCGTCGATTTTGACGGGGATGACGCCGGCCCGCTCGCCGAACAGGAAAAGCGGCTGGCCGTCGCTTATAATTTCATCCAGTGCGCGGCCATACCAGCGCGTGGAGCGCGGCGTTACGGCCGAAACGGTGAACTTCTCATTCGTGAAGGCCAGCACATGGCCCTCGGAGAGCGAAGCGGTGCGGCTGACCTGCTCAAGCCGTTCCTGCGGGCTGATGCTGTCGAAATCAGCAGCGATGAGCTGGCCGGAGGCGAGCGCGAGCGCAGACCGGGCGCTGTTCTCGACGTCATCGCGCCAGTTCATCAGCGAAATGAAATGCAGGCCGGCCACCACAATCAGGAAAATGACGATGAGCACGGGAATGAGACGGCGCAGGAACGGCTCCGCAGCAACCAGCTTCTGATAAGCCGGCTGGGCGATGAGCTGTGCATTGCCGGCAAGGCCTTTGCCCTTCCGATCAACAGACATCCCACCGGGCGCGCTGAACGCGTCCGCCTTCGCCATGAAATGGCACTCCCCAACTATGTCCCGTTTGAAGATCCGGCTACACTGAACATCCGAATCGCCCCTAAGGAATCAAAGCTGATTCGCCTTGTCCAGAGGCACGGCGTAAAAAGATCGCTGCGACGGGTGAATGACTACGCCAGAGAGCGTTCGGCAATGTCCCCGAGATCGACTGATATGCCGGGCATTTTCACCATGGAAACCAGTGCCTGCCGCGCCTTTTCCTGACGTATCGGCTCAAGCGAACGCCAGGACCGGAACGCCGTGGCAAGGCGGGCGGAGAGTTGCGGGTTGCGCTTGTCGATATCCATAAGCGCCTCTGCGAAGAACAGATAGGCCGCTCCATCCGCGCGATGGAACCCGCTTTGGTTGCCTGCGGAGAAGCTTCCCATCAGTGACCGCACCCGATTCGGGTTATCGATGGAGAACGAGGGGTGCCGCATCAGGGTGCGCACCGTTTCCAGCGCGTGCTCGCCGGGCACGGTGGCCTGAATCTGGAACCATTTGTCCATGGCGAGCGGCATATCGGCATGGCGCCGCTCGAAATCGGCGAGGGCGGCGCGGGCCTGCGGCGATCCGGGATGCTCATGCGCAAGCGTGCCCATGCCGGCGATCAGGTCGGTCATGTTGGTCGCGTGCGTGAAGTGACTTGTGGCGATGTCGGTGCCGTCATTGCTGCGGGCGAGATACCCCAGCAGGACGTTGCGCAAGGCGCGCCGTCCGGCAGCCGCTGCATCGGGACTGAAAGGTCCCGTATCATGGAGGTGCTGGTAAAGCGCATGGAAGCTGTCACGGTTGGCGCCTGCTATGAAGCCCACCAGCGCCTTGCGGGCGACAAGCACAGCATCGGGATCGATATCCTTACCGATATCGCGGGCAATGTCGGCTTCCGACGGCAATGTGATGGCAAGGGCGCGATAGGCTGGTTCCAGATCGTCATCGGCCGCTATGGAGCCGGCCAGGCGGGCGATGCTGTCCTCGAAAACCGTTGCCTTGCCGCCGAGAACGCATCTGTAGGCTGCGATGAGGGCTTCGGTAAGCAGCGTGTTGAACGCCTGCCAGCGCCCGAATGGATCGCTGTCATGGCGGGCGAGGAAGATCAGGTCTTCCGGTCTCTGCTCGACCGCGAGCGTGACGGGCGCTGAGAAGCCGCGGTTGAGCGAGAGGACCGGCCGTTCGGCAACACCGTGGAACCGAAGCTTCTGGCTGCGCTTGCGCACATGGATGACGCCGCCGTCCACCGTGCCGCCTTCCGCCGAGCTCCACTGCAATTCCCTGCCGTCGCTGCCTATGAGGCCGAAGGCCAGTGGAATGTGCATGAGGCGCTTGCGGCTTTCGGACGGGGTGGGCGGCACCGACTGCTCGATTTCGAGTGTCAGCGTGCCTGCCTCGTAGCTCGGTTTGATGGTCAGGTTGGGGGTGCCGGACTGGTTGTACCAGAGGCCGAACTGAGAAAGGTCCCGGCCCGAGACATCCTCGAACACTTTGAGGAAATCCTCGATCGTGCAGGCCTCGCCATCATGGCGCTCGAAATAGAGGTCCATGCCGGCCCGGAACGTTTCCCTGCCCAGAATGGTGGCGAGCATGCGCACCACCTCAGAGCCCTTTTCATACACGGTCGCCGTGTAGAAATTGTTGATCTCGCGATAGCGGCGCGGCCTGACCGGATGGGCAAGCGGTCCCTGATCCTCGGGAAACTGCAGCGCCTTCAGTGCGCGCACCTCTGCGATGCGCTTCACGCCGCGCGAGCGCTGGTCGGCGGAGAACTCATGGTCGCGGAAAACGGTGAGGCCTTCCTTCAGACAGAGCTGGAACCAGTCGCGGCAAGTGATTCTGTTGCCTGTCCAATTGTGGAAATACTCATGCGCGATGATCGCCTCGATATTGGCGAAATCGGTGTCGGTCGCGGTCGCCTCGTCGGCCAGCACATATTTGTCGTTGAAGATGTTGAGGCCCTTGTTCTCCATCGCGCCCATGTTGAAATCGGAAACGGCGACGATGTTGAAAACATCAAGGTCGTATTCGCGCCCGAACACCTCTTCGTCCCACCTCATCGACCGCTTGAGCGCATCCATGGCATAGGCGGCAAGCCTCTCCTTGCCGTGCTCGACATAAATGCCGAGGTCGACCTTCCTGCCGCCCATGGTGGTGAAGCTGTCGCGCAGGCACCCGAGATCGCCTGCCACCAGTGCGAACAGGTAAGACGGCTTGGGGTGGGGATCGTGCCACTCGGCAAAATGCCGGCTATTGTCGAGTTCGCCGCTGTCAACGGGATTTCCGTTCGAGAGCAGAAGCGGTGCCTCAGCGCGCGGTGCTTCGATGCGGACATGATAGACCGACAGGATATCCGGCCGGTCCAGAAAATAGCTGATGCGGCGGAAGCCTTCCGGTTCGCACTGGGTGCAGTAGACGCCATTGGAACGATAAAGCCCCATCAGGGCCTTGTTGCGGTCAGGCTCCAGTTCGGTTTCTATCGTTAGCTGGAACTGTGCCGTTTCGGGCAGATCCTTCAGCACGAGGCGCTCGGGCGTCGCTTCATGGGCCGTATGTTCGATGCCGTCCAGTTCGATGCGCTTCAGATTGAGGTCGTCGCCATCGAGGATCAGCGGAGCGGATGGATCAACGCCGGCGCGCCTTTCGATGGTCAGATCCGCGATCACGATCGTCCGGATCGGATCAAGCCGGAAGGTCAGATGCGTCCGGGGGATCAGGTAGTCGCTTGGCCGGTAATCCTCGAGCCTGAAAACCTGACCTGTATCTGTACGCATATGCTCTCTTTCCTTCTCTGCCCCGATGCAGTCGTGGCAGCCCGCCTTCACCTTTTGGCTCAAGACAATCCGGTTGGTGTTCTTTACATGATGAGGGCCTGCGTCGGGAAGCCTGCGTCAGGTGGGGAGTATCCACAGACGAAGAATGCGGGACCAATTTGAGTAATCTCACGCCTGAAAACAGCCGGCCTCTGACCGCCATTAGTCTGAAAATCATTTCGGTGGTGATATTCGTTGGCATGTCCTCGTTCATCAAGGCAGCCGGCGCCTTGCCGGCCGGGCAGGTGGTGTTCTTCCGGTCTTTCTTCGCGATGTTTCCGATCCTTCTTTTCCTCGGCCTGAAGGGAAGGCTGAGAACCGCTTTCGCAACGGAACGACCCTTTGGGCATATGGCGCGTGGCTTCGTCGGCGTTTGTTCGATGGGACTGATTTTCTTTGCGCTGGCGCGGCTGCCGCTGGCGGATGCGATCACCCTGAATTATGCGCAGCCCTTGATGGTCGTCGTGTTCAGTTCCCTGTTTCTGGGCGAGCCGATCCGCATGTACAGATGGGGAGCCGTCGCCATCGGGCTCGTCGGTGTCATCATCATTTCGTGGCCCGAACTGACCATGCTGCGCTCCGGCGGGGCGATGGAAGATCAGCAGGTGATGGGGGTGGTCGCGGCGCTGGCGGGTGCGGCGACCTCCGCTTTGGCAGCGATCCTTGTGCGTAACCTTGTCGGCAGCGAGCGCACCGCCACCATCGTGCTGTGGTTCTCGCTGATGGCGAGCGTCATTTCGCTTGGCACCCTGCCGTTCGGCTGGGAAGCGATCACGGCTCATCAGGCCATGCTGCTGATTGCCAGCGGCATTTGCGGCGGTGTGGCTCAGATCTTCATGACCGCGGCCTATCGCCATGCCGAGATTTCGGTGGTCGCGCCCTTCGAATACACCTCGATCATCCTCGCCATCATCATCGGTTACGTGCTGTTCGGGGATTTGCCGGGCATCTACATGCTGATCGGTGGCACCATCGTGGTCGCGGCCGGGCTGTTTATCATCTTCCGCGAGCGCCGGCTGGGTCTGGAGCGGGCAAGAGCGGTCAAGGTCACGCCTGCGCAGGGCTGAATCTGCGGCACAGCATGGATGGCGTGCGCCTACGAAAGCGCGCGCAGCTTCATCTTAACTTCCAGAAAATCGCGCCAGGCCAGCCGCTTGTGCGCCGGGGTGCGCAGCAGATAGGCCGGATGCAATGTCGGCATGGCCGGAATTTCCAGACCTGCGGCCCCGCTGTAGATGCGCCAGTTTCCGCGCAATCTCAGGATCCCTTCCGTGGTGTTCAGAAGGGTCTTGGCCGAAGCGCCGCCCAGATGTACCAGAACCTTCGGTTTTACCAGTTCGATGTGGCGTTCGATGAAGGGGCGGCAGATCTCGGTTTCCTGCGGGGTCGGCGCACGGTTCCCCGGCGGGCGCCACGGGATGACGTTGGAAATATAGGCGCTGCTGCGGTCGAGCCCGATGGCCGCCAGCATGCGGTCCAGAAGCTGGCCGGAACGCCCGACGAACGGCTTGCCGTCCAGATCCTCGTCCCGTCCAGGAGCCTCGCCGACGAACATCACGTTGGCCTGCGGGTTTCCATCGGCAAAAACCATGTTCTTGGCTGTGAATTTCAGATTGCATCCCTCGAACCCGGCCATGCACTCTCGCAGCTCATCGAGCGTTGCGGCGCTTGCCGCAAGCTCGCGCGCAAAGGCGATCTGCTGGCTGTCCGGAACGGTGGCCGGCTGGGCCGGCGGGCGTTCGGCAGGTGGTGTCCTTGGCGACGGTGCCTGTCGCCCGGCCTGCGGCCGGTGTTCCTGTACTTCGGCCGCTGGCAGGTCGACAGGTCGGGGCTGGGGCGCGCGCTCCTCGAATCGGTTCGCCGGCATGTCGTCCAGCGCCTCGTCCACGCCAGCCTCGGCATAGAAAGCCAGCAGGGCGTGGATGTCGGCAATGCTGTCAGGGGTGGCTGCGCTCATGGAGCCACATTCGGCGTATCGGCCGGCATTTTCAAGTCAGGACGAGGGAATACGCGGGTCTTGCACCAGATAGAATGTCCACCGCGGCGTGAAATCGGTGATCACGAACTGAAACGACGCGGTGCTCAGCGGATCGACCTGCCCGCCGGAGAACAACAGCCGGTCATAAGGTTCGAAGCTGCGGTCGAAACGGGAAAATGCGCTGGAGAAGATAGCTTCCGGAGAGCGGTTGCGCTGGTCGAAGGAAAGGCCGTCGCCGAAGATGCTCGGCCGGTCGCGCCCTTCCTGCAGTTCGAACTCAAATTCGATCCATGGGTGACCGCTGTTGTTCAGGATGTCGATGCGCAGGTAAAGCACCATGAGGTGACCGTGGCCAGGCAGGCGGGGCATCCTTCGGATCGCGTTGTGTATTGTCAGTGTGGCCGGGGTTGCTGAGCGGAACTCTTCCAGCACCACCAGCGGATCGTCCGCCGTGCCGGATCCGCCGACCGCGGTGATGACGAAGTCGCCGAGCTCGTCGGAGAGCATATAGGAGCCCGCAGGCCACATGCCGCTCTCTTCGGCGAGGCTCGGGAAAACACCAAGCATCACCGGAACAAAGGTCAAAACCGCAAGTTTCCGGGCACTGCCGAGCGATTTCGCGAGGCGCAACTGCGGCAGGCCGGGCCATCCATAGGTGCGCATTGGCCCAGTATCGCCGATATGCGGGCTGGCGCACACTCAATTATGCGTTGGCGTGTGTCGAGATGTCTGCAGGCGGCGTCGGGCCGAGGGGAAGCCGGTGTATCGGCAGCCCTCAAGCTCACAACAAGCCGGTTGCAATCATATTTTGACGTTTACGTTTACGTAAAAATCTGCGACCTTACGTTACAAGGGAAAATGGCCGCTAATTTTTTCTGCCGGTTCCCCGTCGCATACTGATGCGCTATGGAGCGCGGGAGCCAGCACAGTATCAGCAAGCCGATGCGGAGGGATTGATGAGCGATATTGAACGCGAGAGCATGGAATTCGACGTGGTGATCGTGGGTGCGGGACCGGCTGGTCTGGCGGCAGCGATCCGTCTGAAGCAGGTCGATCCCGAGCTTTCCGTGGTCGTTCTCGAAAAGGGTGGCGAGGTTGGTGCTCACATCCTCTCAGGCGCTGTTGTCGATCCGATCGGCATCGACAAGCTGCTGCCTGACTGGCGCGAAGAGGCCGATCATCCCTTCAGGACACCCGTGACCGACGACCATTTTCTGGTTCTGGGTCCTGCCGGCTCGATCCGTTTGCCCAATTTCCTCATGCCGCCGCTGATGAACAATCACGGAAACTATATCGTTTCGCTGGGAAATGTCTGCCGCTGGCTGGCCGGCAAGGCCGAGGCGCTCGGCGTCGAGATCTATCCGGGCTTTGCCGCGGCCGGCGTCATCTACAATGATGAAGGCGCAGTCACCGGCGTTTACACCGGCGACATGGGCGTCGAGCGTGACGGAACGCAGGGTCCGAATTTCGCGCCGGGCATGGCGCTGATGGGCAAATATGTGCTGATCGGCGAGGGCGCCCGCGGATCGCTGGCCAAGGAACTGATCGCCAGATACGATCTGTCGGCCGGCCGCGAGCCCGGCAAGTTCGGCATCGGCCTGAAGGAACTTTGGCAGATCAAGCCGGAGAACCACAAGCAGGGTCTGGTGCAGCACTCTTTCGGCTGGCCGCTCGACATGAAGACCGGCGGTGGTTCGTTCCTCTACCATCTGGAGGACAATCTGGTCGCGGTCGGGTTCGTCGTTCATCTGAACTACAAGAACCCTTATCTGTCGCCGTTCGAGGAATTCCAGCGCTTCAAGACGCATCCCGCCATTCGCGGCACCTTCGAGGGCGCCAAGCGCATCGGCTATGGCGCGCGCGCCATCACCGAGGGCGGCTGGCAATCGGTCCCAAAAATGTCGTTCCCCGGCGGGGTGCTGATGGGCTGCTCGGCCGGTCTGGTCAACGTTCCGCGTATCAAGGGTTCGCACAATGCGGTGCTGTCCGGCATCATGGCGGCCGACCATGTGGCGGAAGCCATTCATGCGGGGCGCGCCAATGACGATCTCATTTCCTATGAGGAAGCCTGGCGCGGTTCCGACATCGGCAAGGACCTGAAGCGCGTTCGCAACGTCAAGCCGTTGTGGTCGCGGTTCGGAACGATCCTCGGCGTCGGCATCGGCGGTCTGGACATGTGGCTGAATACGCTCTTCGGCGTCTCGCCCTTTGGCACGCTTAAACACGGCAAGACCGATGCCGCCTCGCTGGAGCCGGCCGCGAAGCACAAGAAGATCGACTATCCGAAGCCGGATGGCGTTCTCACCTTCGACCGGCTTTCCTCCGTGTTCCTGTCCGGCACCAACCATGAAGAGGACCAGCCGGTCCACCTTCACGTCCGGGACATGGCCCTGCAGGTGAATTCCGAGCACGACGTGTTTGCCGGTCCCTCGACGCGCTACTGCCCGGCGGGCGTCTATGAATGGGTGGATGCCGATGGCAATGCCGCGGCCGATCCGACCGCCAAGGATGTGCGCTACGTCATCAACGCGCAGAACTGCGTTCACTGCAAGACCTGCGACATCAAGGACCCGAACCAGAACATCAACTGGGTGCCGCCGCAGGGTGGCGAGGGGCCGGTTTACGCAAACATGTAAGGCATTTTGGCCCGGCTTGTTCAGTCGGGCTTTTTCTTGTCCCTCACATGCTGGGGCTGTCTCGGCGTAACGGTTGCCTCAGGAAAACCGTGGCGCTTTCCTGCTCGTCTTCCGGTTCGTCCGAAGAAGGTCTGATCGAAAATTCAACGAGAAGTGGAACGTGATCGGAGCCGATATCTTCCAGCCGCTCGGATGAGTGGACGATCACGCTTCCTTTGGCGAAGACATTGTCGATCGGCAGACCGGCGAACAGCAGCGCCTTCGGCAACAGCCTGTGGATCCATGTCGGACCGGGCGAAGGGATGAGCATCAGCCCGCCTGCCTTCGCGACACTCGCCGCCGCAGCGCTCCATGGCGCGGCGTTGAGGTCTCCCGCCACGATCGCGTCGTCACCAAGACCTGCAAGGTGTGGCTCAAGCCTGAATATCTGTCGGGCCTGCGGCCGTGGCCAGGGCCAGCCCAGATGTATGGCGCCAACATCGATCGTGGTGCCGCCGAAATCGACCGGCGCAACAGCCAGTGAAAGTCGCGCGGCGCAGCGCGCTTCGCGGCTTTCGTCCAGCGGTCGGCGCGAGAGGATGGCGACGCTGAATGGCTGACGTATGCGCGGACAGATAAGCTGTTGAGGATAGGCCTGCTTCAGCAGCGCCAGCTTTTCCTCCCACATCGACCCGACCTCTGTGAGGGTCACCACATCAGGTTGTATCCGGCCGATCAGCGACAGCACTTTTTCAGGCGTCGGGTTGTTGTAGCGCAGATTGATTTCAAGCAGCCGGTATACCGCGCTGTCAGCCGGCTTCGGCGCAAAAGCGGCTGCCGGCACCATCGGCACACGCATGAACGGCAGGATGGAAGAAAAGCTGGTCACTGCAAAAACCAGCGCCGACAGGGCCAGCAGCCTTTCGGGCGTAAAAAGCAGGGGAAGCGCGATCGCCATCGTCAGAATCGCCAGATGCGCCCGGAAATGCGCGAAGGAATCGAATGCGGGATGAACGCTGCTGAGAAAACCCAGAAGAAGCGCCAGAGAAGCGCCGAACAGGATGACGGTGGCGATGGAACGCAATCTGCTTTTCATGCGGACTTCTTGAGGTTCTGATTGCGGCTCATTGATGGTGCGTTGAAGCTCGAATAGGATGCGGCCCGGAAACAGTCGTTCAATATCGGGAAAAGCGCTTGAAGGCGACCATTGCAGCATCTTTATACATGGTCTGCCTGCTTGCTGCTGTCTCCGGCAGCCCTGCTTTTGCCGGTGGCGAGATCATTGAGCGGGTCGAGCACTATCCTGTTTCGGGCCGGACCGGCATCGAGCTTTACCGTTCCATAGGCGAGCGCGGGCCGAAAAGCGGCGTCGGGCGGGCGATCGCCCATACCACCTTCAAGCTCACATGGCGCAGGAACTACCAGCCTCAGGGAACGTCATGCACGCTGGTCTCCGCCGTGCCACGCCTGATCATCACCTACACCCTGCCCAAGCCCTCGCAGGCGCTGCCGCCGGATACCAGGAAACGCTGGGATAACTTTATCGAGGGCATCAGGCTTCATGAGGAAGTCCATGGCGTCCACATGAAGGAAATGGTGGCCGAGATCGAGGCGAACACGATCGGTGTCACCGCTGAAAACGATCCCGGCTGCAAGAAAATCCGGCAGGATATTCAGGCGCCTCTCGGAGCTGCGTCGCTGCGCCAGCGTCAGCGCAGCAGCAATTTCGACCGGGCGGAAATGGCGGAAGGCGCCAACATCCACCGCCTCATTCTGGGGCTGGTCAACGGCGAGTGAAACCGTTCGGGTCTACTGGAACGCCGTTTCGGTGAAACTGCGCAGCTTGCGCGAATGCAGCCGTTCCATCGGCATTTCCGCCAGCTTTTCCATGGCCCGGATGCCGATGGTGAGATGCTGCGCCACCTGACGCTTGTAGAATTCACTGGCCATGCCGGGCAGCTTCAGCTCGCCATGCAGCGGCTTGTCTGAAACGCACAGCAGCGTTCCATAGGGTACCCGGAAGCGGAAGCCGTTGGCGGCGATGGTGGCCGATTCCATATCGAGCGCGATGGCGCGTGACTGCGAAAGCCGCTGCACCGGCCCGCGCTGGTCGCGCAGTTCCCAGTTGCGGTTGTCGATGGTGGCGACCGTGCCGGTGCGCATGATGCGCTTCAGGTCGTAGCCGGAAAGGCCGGTGACTTCCGCCACAGCCTCCTGCAACGCCACCTGAATTTCAGCCAGCGCTGGCAGCGGTATCCACACAGGCAGGTCATCGTCCAGCACATGGTCCTCGCGCACATAGGCATGCGCCAGAACATAATCGCCCAGCGCCTGCGTGTTGCGCAGGCCGGCGCAGTGGCCGAGCATCACCCAGGCATGCGGGCGCAGCACCGCGATGTGATCGGTGATGGTCTTGGCGTTGGAGGGGCCGACGCCGATATTGACCATGGTGATGCCGGCATGGCCGGGCTTCTTCAGATGATAGGCCGGCATCTGCGGCAGCCGCACCAGATTGCTCTGCGGGCTGGTCTGGTCGCCGGCCTGCGTGACGACATTGCCGGGCTCCACGAACTCCGTATAGCCGCCGCCGCCTTCCGCCATCAGCTTGCGCGCCAGCGCGACGAATTCGTCCATATAGAACTGGTAGTTGGTGAACAGCACGAAGTTCTGGAAATGCTCCGGGCTGGTGGCCGTGTAGTGAGGCAGCCGGTGCAGCGAATAGTCGATGCGTTGCGCCGTGAAGGGCGCCAGCGGGCGCATCTCGCCCAACCCAAGGTCGAAGGTGCCGTTGGCGATATGATCGTCGATACCGTCGAGGTCTGGCACGTCGAACAGATCCCGGATCGGCCGCCGGATGCGCTCGGCCGCGGCGCCGTCCACATAGGTGCCTTCAAGGAAGGCGAAATGCAGGGGGATGGGGGTGGTCGATTCCTGCACCGTGATCGGGACGCCGTGATTGCGTATGATCAGGCGAAACTGCTCTGTGAGATAGGTCTCGAACAGATCTGGGCGGGTGATGGTGGTCGAGAAATAGCCGGGCAGGGGCATGTGGCCATAGGCCTGCCGCGAATCCACCTGCGTGAACGAGGTCGTCGTTACGCCGACTTCCGGATAGAAGGCCCGATAGCGCCTGTCGGTATCGCCGCCCGATGCAAGCGCGGCAAAGGAATCCCTCAGGAACCGGGTGTTGCGCTCATAGATGCGGCGCAGCGCCGCGACGATGGCGGCCGGATCGTCGAAGCTCTGTGGTTTCACCGGCTCCGGCGTGATGATCGTTTCGATGGCTTGCGGGTAGATTCTGTTTTCCATGGCCCACTATATGGCCGGGGCAGGATGGTGGGGAAGGGGGCTGATGGAGCTTGCTGTTGATCCTCAGCCCCGCTGCAGGCTGACCAGAAGCACGAAGCCCATGCCCTTCTTCTTCAGCGACGGTGCTTCGATGGTCTGGCCCAAATCCCCGCGCACCATCGGAACGGCGAGAACCGGAGCTGCAAGCATGGTGAGGATGAGCAGCGCGCGGGGCAGGACACGCAGGAAGCTCAGGCTGTTTTCGGTGATGGCGTTCATGGTCCTGATCTCCGTTCCTGCTTCAGCGGCTGATGCTGGTGCAGCCAAAGAGGCATTTTCCGGCTCGCACCTGCTCCCAGTGGCGGGGCTGGCGGCCGTTTTCCGCGACGATCATGGCAAAGCCGATGCCGAAGAGGGTGGCCAGCAGACAGACGATGGTGAAGCGGCGAGCGAGCATGTCTCGTTTCCCTTGATGTTGGAAACAGCATCGCATTGCCCGGCTGAACCCTCTCTGAGAGGGCCGTTCATGTGAGGTTCAAAATTATTGACGCTCCTTAACCACACCGGCGCATTGCGCCGGCCGGCGGAGCGCTTATCTGGTTGAACAGGTCATCAAGCTGCCGGAGAAAGACGTATGACGACGCAGAGCGCTCCCATTGAACTCCACTACTGGCCGACGCCCAACGGCCACAAGATCACGATCTACCTGGAGGAAGCAGGCATCCCCTATGAGGTGCATTATGTGAACATCGGGCGTGGCGAGCAGTTCGAGCCGTCCTTCCTGAAGATCGCGCCCAATAACCGCATGCCGGCGATCGTCGATCCGGAAGGCCCCTCTTCGGATGGAAAATGGAATGGAGAGCCGATCTCCGTCTTCGAATCCGGCGCCATCCTGCAATATCTCGGCCGCAAGTTCGGGCGGTTCTATCCTGCCGATGAGCGCCAACGCACTGAAGTGGATCAGTGGCTGTTCTGGCAGATGGGCGGCCTCGGCCCCATGGCCGGACAGGCGCATCACTTCCGCCAGTATGCGCCGGAAAAAATCCAGTACGGCATCGATCGCTACACCAACGAAGTCAACCGCCTCTACGGCGTCATGAACAAGCGTCTTGCCGACCGTGAATATCTCGCCGGCGACTATTCGATTGCCGACATGGCGTCATTCCCGTGGGTGCGGCCTTACCGTAATCAGGGACAGGATCTGGAAGAATTTCCGAACCTGAAGCGCTGGTTCGAGGCGATCGCAGCGCGGCCCGCCGTGCAGAAGGCGGTGGAAGTCGGTCAGGATCACCGCAACAATCTGGCCGACGACAAGGAAGCGCAGAAAATTCTGTTCGGTCAGACAGCGCGCGGCTGAAAAGCCGCTCCCTGAAAATGGAAAGGCCGCCGGGTGGACATGCTCCGACCGGCGGCCTTTTCCGTTGATGCGCAGGCAGCTTTACTGACGGGTGAGCTTCTCGCTCTTGCAGATCAGCCCGCCGAGCACGCAGCCGGAAAGCGACAGCGTGTTGCCCGAAACGCTGGCCTTGCCGTTGTAGGTCTTGCCCTCGTCCAGCTTGTTCACGGTGCCCTTGTAGGCGCCGTTGCTGCCTTCCATGCAGCCGATCGACTTGCCCTTGTATTCTCCGGTCATCACGGTGCCGCAATATTTGGCTCCGCCGCCAGCATAGGAAATCACGGTGCCGTTCGGCCGCTTCCACGAGCCTTCGATCGGATCGGCGAATGCAACGCCGGCCGTCATGATGATGGCGAGTGCCGCCACGCTGGTAATGCGAAACATGTCTCCTCCCTGAGCACTGCGTTCCTCTTACGAAAACGCAGGCTAATCCACTCTTTTGCAAAGCGAAAGCCGTGCCGCTGGGGAAGGATGACAAGAAATATTAGCAGCCTTTCCGGCCTGAAAATGACCGCTGCCTGAAAAGCGATGCTTTGGCTTGGTTAGCGAAGCGTTGAATTTCAATTCCGAATTTTCCGTAAAATTCGAGACAAAAGCCAGCGATTGCCGGGCTTTCCATCGTTAACGAATGGTCACGTTTACCTCTTGTTTTAGCTTTGTTTTCTTCAAATTAAGCACGTCTTTTTACGGCGAATTCAAGCGCCTGCTGCATTCTCGGAAGCATCGAAGAGCAGCCCCACAGCTTCAAAGAAAGGGGCGCTCTCGCAACGGGACAGGGGTTTGAAAATGGCACGTTTTGAAATGCACGACGCTGGTTTCGGCACCATGGGCACGATGGCTCAGGCCGACATGTTCGTTGAACTGGGCATGATGTACGCCACCGGCCGCGATTGCGAGGTCGATCAGGTGGCAGCGCACAAGTGGTTCAACATCGCAGCCATCAAGGGGTCGGCCCGCGCTGCCGAACTCCGCTCGGAAATCTCGGCCAGCATGTCGAAGACCGATCTGGCACGGGCGCTGCGCGAAGCGCGTGAATGGATGACGATGCACTGATCCGGAAGAAAAGCCGCGCGCAGAACGCGGCCTGAATACAGGCGGTCGCCGCTCCAACGGCAAGCCGCCAGCAACAGGGCCAGAACACAGGGCCAGAACACAGGGCCAGAAAACAGGGAAAGCGTGGGAAATAAAAGGCGCGGGGGCGCGTCTTGAGCATCGGACCCTTAACAGAGGGGCGATGCCATGCAGATAAACACCCACGCAAGCCGGGCCGCGACCGATCGGAACAAGATCGGCGTGGCTTTCGGCTTTTCCAGCGTCCCGCGGCCGGAGAACAGGCTCAGTTCGCGGGCAGCAAAGGCAGCAGGCGCCCTTCGTCAGTCTGGCTGTTCACTCGCCTGCCTGTTCGGCAAAGCGCACAAGTACCGTTCCGTCGCTCACCTGACTGCCTTCCGTGGCGATCTCCACGATCACGCCGTCATGAGGTGCTGCGATGGAATGTTCCATCTTCATGGCCTCAAGAATGAGCAGAGGTTGCCCCTTCGTCACACTGTCGCCAGCGGCAGCCCGCACCACCTTCACCAGCCCCGGCATCGGCGCGCGCAGGCTGTCGGTGCCGCCGCCCGCTTCGTCGGCCCGGTCCAGCGGGTCGGGAACGGCGAATGTGTAGCTGACCGGCCCGTCGAAGACGCTGACATGACCCAGCCAGCGCGCCAGATTGATCGATGGCGGAAGCAGGCGAAGCGTTTCGCCATCGCGTGCATCCAGTTCGACGAATGTCCGGCCTGCCTCGACACCCACCTTGGCGCTGACGACTTCCTCACCATAGCCGAGTGTGACGCGTCTGGGCGTTGCATGGAAATGCGCATAGCCGGCAAGCGCGGACCATGGATCGCCGGCATTCGCCATGTCGGAAAGGCCGGACGCGGACAGAACGGCCGCGGCCACCACCGCCCCGGAAGGGGCAGGAATTGCGGTCAGCTCGTCCTGCTTGCGCCCGATCAGTCCGGTATCGACGTCGCCGGAGGCGAAATCCGGGTCCGCGGCAAGGGCGGCAAGGAAGGCGGTGTTCACCGTCGAGCCGGCAATTTCGGTTTCAGCCAGCATGTCGCCGAGCCCGTCGAGCGCCGTTTTACGATCCGGCCCGTGAACCACCAGCTTGGCGATCATCGGATCATAGAAGGGCGAAATCGTATCGCCTTCACGCACGCCGGTTTCCACGCGAAGCGACGTGCCGGGCGCGGCTTCATCGGGGAACCACAGATGGTGCAGCGTTCCGGTCGCCGGCAGGAAACCGCGCGCGGCGTCCTCGGCGTAAAGCCGCGCCTCGAATGCGTGGCCGTCGAGCTCGATCTCGTCCTGGCGCAGCGGCAGCACCTCGCCATGGGCAACGCGCAACTGCCATTCCACCAGATCGACCCCGGTGATCATCTCGGTCACCGGATGCTCGACCTGAAGGCGCGTGTTCATCTCCATGAACCAGAAGCGGTCGGGCCGCAGCCCCTGCGAGGCATCGACGATGAACTCGATGGTGCCGGCACCGGAATAGGCTATGGCCTTCGCCGCCTTGATCGCGGCTTCGGTCATGGCGGCGCGCATCTCGTCGGTCATGCCGGGGGCGGGGGCCTCCTCGATCACCTTCTGGTGGCGGCGCTGAGCCGAGCAGTCGCGCTCGAACAGATGCACGGCATTGCCGTGATTGTCGCCGAACACCTGCACCTCGATGTGGCGCGGCTTCTCGACATATTTCTCGACCAGCACTCGGTCGTCGCCGAAAGCGGCCTTGGCCTCGCGCCGTGCTGAAGAAAGCGCCTCGGCAAAATCGCCCGGATGATCGACGCGCCGCATGCCGCGCCCGCCGCCGCCGGCGCGCGCCTTGATCAGCACCGGATAGCCGATTTCAGTGGCCTTGGAGGCGAGCAGCACGATGTCCTGCGCCTCGCCGTGATAGCCGGGCACCACCGGCACGCCGGCCTTCTCCATCAGCCGCTTGGCCGCATCCTTGAGGCCCATGGCCCGGATCGAGGCGGCGGAGGGACCGATGAAGACCAGCCCGGCGTCGACCACGCGGTCCACGAAATCGGGGTTTTCCGACAGGAAGCCGTAGCCCGGATGAATGGCTTGGGCGCCGGTCTCCAGCGCCGCGGCGACGATGCGTTCGCCGACGAGATAGCTTTCGGTTACGGGTGCGGGGCCGATGCGAACCGCTTCGTCGGCCATGGCCACATGCATGGAACCCGCATCTGCGTCGGAATAGACGGCGACCGTCGCCACGCCCATGCGCCTCGCGGTGCGGATGATGCGGCAGGCGATCTCGCCCCGGTTGGCGATGAGTATCTTCTTGAACATGGCCGCCCTCACATCCTGAACAGGCCGAACTTGGTGTCCGGCACCGGTGCGTTGAGCGCTGCCGAAAGCGACAGCGCCAGCACCTCGCGGCTGCGGGCCGGATCGATGATGCCGTCGTCCCACAGCCGTGCCGAGGAATAGAGCGGATGGCCTTCGCGCTCGTATTTCTCCAGCGTCGGCTGCTTGAACTCCGCTTCCTCTTCCGCGCTCCAGGTGCCGCCCTTGCGCTCGATGCCTTCGCGTTTGACCAGCGCCAGCACCATGGCCGCCTGCTCGCCGCCCATCACCGAAATGCGGGCATTGGGCCACATCCAAAGGAAGCGGGGCGAATAGGCGCGTCCGCACATGCCGTAATTGCCGGCGCCGAACGAGCCGCCGATGATCATCGTCACCTTCGGCACGCTGGCCGTGGCCACCGCCGTCACCAGCTTTGCGCCGTCCTTGGCGATGCCGCCGGCCTCGTACTTCTTGCCGACCATGAAGCCGGTGATGTTCTGCAGGAACACCAGCGGAATGCCGCGCTGGCAGCACAACTCGATGAAATGCGCGCCTTTCTGCGCGCTTTCGGAAAACAGCACGCCATTGTTGGCGATGATGCCGACCGGCATGCCGTAGAGGTGCGCGAAACCCGTCACCAGCGTGGTGCCGTAATTCTGCTTGAATTCGTCGAAGTCGGAGCCGTCGACAATGCGCGCGATCACCTCGCGCACGTCATAGGGCTGGCGAAGATCGGTCGGCACGATGCCGTAAAGTTCGCGCGGATCGTGAAGCGGTGGGCGTGGTTCGCGAAGATCGAGCCCGATCTCCTTCTTTCGATTCAGATTTCTGACGATACGCCGCGTGATCGCCAGCGCATGCTCGTCGTCCACAGCGAGGTGATCGGCCACGCCGGATTCGCGCGTGTGCAGGTCGGCACCGCCCAGTTCCTCGGCGCTGACATCTTCGCCGGTCGCGGCCTTCACCAGCGGCGGGCCGCCAAGGAAGATCGTCGCCTGCTTGCGCACCATGATCGATTCGTCGGCCATCGCCGGCACATAGGCGCCGCCCGCCGTGCACGAGCCCATCACGCAGGCGATCTGCGGAATGCCGGCCGCCGACAGGGTGGCCTGGTTATAGAAGATGCGGCCGAAGTGCTCGCGGTCCGGGAAAACCTCGTCCTGGTTGGGCAGGTTCGCGCCGCCGGAATCGACCAGATAGACGCAGGGCAGGTTGTTCTCCCGCGCGATCTCCTGCGCCCGAAGATGCTTCTTCACGGTCATCGGATAATAGGTGCCGCCTTTGACCGTGGCGTCGTTGACCACGATCATCACCTCGCGCCCTTCGACGCGGCCGACGCCCGCGATCATGCCGGCCGAGGCGATGTCGCCGCCATACATGTCCCATGCGGCGAACTGGCCGATTTCGAGGAAGGGCGAGCCGGCATCCAGCAGTTGCGCCAGCCGCTCGCGCGGCAAAAGCTTGCCGCGCTTCACATGGCGCTGGCGCGACTCCTCCGTGCCGCCCCGCTGCACGGTTTCGGCCTTGGCGGCAATGTCCTCCACCAATGCGCGCATACGCTCGTCATTGGCGCGGAAGGTGTCGGAAGAAGGGGAGATCTGCGAGCGAAGCACCGCCACCTCAGATCTCCTCGCTCATGATCTCGCGGCCGATCAGCCAGCGGCGGATTTCCGACGTGCCGGCGCCGATCTCGTAGAGCTTGGCGTCGCGCAGCAGCCGCCCCGTCGGATAATCGTTGATGTAGCCGTTGCCGCCAAGAAGCTGGATGGCGTCGAGCGCCGTCTGCGTAGCCTTTTCGGCCGAGTAGAGAATGCAGCCGGCCGCATCCTTGCGCGTGGTCTGGCCGCGGTCGCAGGCAGAGGCCACCGCATAGACATAGGCCCGGCAGGCGTTCAGCGTTGTGTACATGTCGGCGAGCTTGCCCTGCACTAGCTGGAAGTCGCCGATCGGGCGGTCGAACTGTTTTCGCTCGCGCACATAGGGCACCACGACGTCGAGGCAGGCGGCCATGATGCCGAGCGGTCCCCCGCAAAGCACGGTGCGCTCGTAATCGAGGCCGGACATCAGCACCTCGACGCCCCTGCCTTCCTCGCCAAGAACGTTCTCGAAGGGCACTTCCACATTTTCGAACACCAGTTCGCCGGTGTTGGAGCCGCGCATGCCGAGCTTGTCGAGCTTTTGCGCCACCGAAAAACCGGCAAAGCCCTTTTCGATCAGGAAGGCGGTGATGCCGCGCGATTTCCGCTCCGGATCGGTCTTGGCGTAGACCACCAGCGTGTCGGCGTCCGGTCCGTTGGTGATCCACATCTTGGTGCCGTTGAGCACGAAGCGGTCGTTCTTCTTCTCGGCCCTCAGCCGCATCGACACCACGTCGGAGCCCGCACCGGGCTCGGACATGGCCAGCGCGCCGACCGCAGCGCCCGAACACAGCGCCGGCAGGTACTTTTCCTTCTGGGCGTCGGTACCCCAGCGATTGATCTGGTTCACGCACAGGTTCGAATGCGCGCCGTAGGAGAGAGCGACCGAGGCGGAGGCGCGCGAAAGCTCCTCCATCGCCACCACATGCGCCAGATAGCCCATGCCGGTTCCGCCGAAGGCCGGGTTGGCGGTCATGCCGAGCAGGCCGAGCGCGCCCATTTCGCCCCACAGATGGGCAGGGAATTCATTGCTACGGTCGATTTCCGCCGCCAGCGGCGCGACCTTTTCCTGCGCGAAGCGGTGAACGAGGTCGCGAAGTGCCGCGACGTCTTCGTCAAGCCCGAAGTCGAGTGCCTGCGTGTACATGCTGTGTCTCCCGGTTCGTGGTCGCCCCGACAAGGCGCATTGTCATGGAAAGATAGGTCTGCGTCACCCCTTCCACCGAAAGCCGCTCGTCCGGCCGGAACCAGACGATGACGCCGGTGATCATCTGGATCACCGCCATGGCGGTGAGCCCGATGTCGTCCAAATCGAAGACGCTGGCTTCCGCGCCGTCGCGCAGGATGGCGCGCAGCTCTTTTTCGTAAGAAGTGCGCAGCCGCAGGATGAAGGTCAGCCGTTCGGGTGAGAGGCTGCGCAGCTCCATGTTGGAAATATGGGTCTGCGAACGCCGTTCGATATGGAAGGCGATGTGGTTTGCGACGAAGGTGGCAAGGCGCGTGGTGGCGTCCGTGGTGGCAGGGCGCGCCTCGCTCCATGCGCCGAGCAATGCCTCCATGTGCTCGCGCATCAGGGTGAAGAGCAGGTCTTCCTTGGTGGGAAAGTAGCGGTAGAGCGCCGCCGCCTGGACGCCGACCCGCGCCGCAAGCTGGCGCATGGATACAGCCTCGTAGCCATGGCGCGCGATCAGATCGACGGCCGCCTCGCGGATCGCCGCTTCCGTTCTCTCGCCATCCGATCCTGCAGTGCGTGCCATCGGGTTCCTCCACTCCTTTAATAAAACGCACGTTCAATTAATTCAAGAGGCAGACAAGATCATGAATAGCAGGGGATAGCAGGTCGATTGTGAACTCAGTTGTGGTTGTCAGGCCGCGAGCGTCCCTTGCCGAGCACCATTCCTGCCGCGGCTAAGGCCAGCCCCAACCCGGAAAAGGCGGCGAGGCTCGGCAAATGTTTGGGAATATCGCTCCATACGGGGCGAACCACGCTGGCCGTATCGAAGGTGTCGGCGCTGTACTGGCATAGCACGAAGGAGGATTCCTTGCGCACCATGTCCGCATCGATGCGCGACACGAGATCTTCGACCGCCTCCTTGTTGGCCGATGTTTCACGCATGTGGGAAAGTAGTTCGCGCGCGGCCGACAGATAGGCGTGGGCGCATTCGTTGAAGGGGCTTTCCTCGTCGGCCAGTGTGCCGGGAACCAGACCCCACAGGCAATAGGTGTACTGGATGTTGCCATAGTTCAGCAGGCGCACGAAGGTGTCGTCCATCTGCCGCTCCTGCGCGGCCAGTTTCATGATGTCGCTGCGGTAGTCGGCGATCACCGCCATCTGCCCGTGCGACAGGCTGGCGATCGGAATGCCCTTGATTTCTTCCGGGTTGAAGCGCCGGTGCGCTTCGGCCTCTCTGCTGGCAAAACCCGTCGCTGCAAGGGCAAGAACAAGCGCGGCACGCGCCAGAGGAGAAGCGTGCCGCGCCTGCATATCTCAGGCCGTCCGGCCGCGCTGGCGGGTCGCCAGCGCACGCTCGGCAACCGCGCCGAAGCCGAGCCCGATCACCGTCCACAGCACCGCATGCATGCCGAGCGAGGAGGTGCGGAAATGCCAGATCAGATCGGCCGAATAGCCTTCTGGAATCTCGTTTACCGTCGGCAGCGCATACTGGGCAATGGCGATGATGGCGAGGAAGGCGAGGCCTCCGACGATGCCGGCATTCCAGCCGCCCAGCTGGCTCCACAGTCGCCGCGCCAGCGCAACGGCGATCACGGCCGCTATGATCGAGACGATCAGCATGACGAAGAACAGCTCGGTGCGCTCGCCGATCGTTTCGGGATTGCCGACGGCCGGCGGCGTCGCCGGATATTTCATGGCTGGGGCAATCACCACGGCGATGAAGGCGGCGATCGCCAGCAGGCCGGCGGTGGCGCGGGGCGTGAGCGTGACGACACGCCCGTAGACGAAGGCGAAGACCAGCGCGAACAGCCCGCCGATGGCGGCGCCATAGACGACCGAACCTGTCAGCAGGCCAAGTCCGGCCTGCGTTTCGCGGCTGACCAGCTCTTCCTCTTCCTCGGCCGGTTCGCCGGAGGCTGCGGCCGCCGCTTCTTCATAAGCGATGGCGGTGTCGATGTGAGGTTCGCCGAACACGCGGGCAAAACCGAATGCGAAGAGACCAGCGAGGACGCCGATCAGCATCCCGCGAAGCAGAAGATTTCCAACCATGGCGCTGTTCTTTCAGTGGCAGGGGAAGCCGAGGAGGTGACGCGCGTCATGAACAAATTCATGCGTGCTCAGGCTTGAGAACAGGGTCGTTGCCCCTTCTTCCGCGCCGATGAAATAGATGCCCAGAATCATGAGCAGGCCGCCGAAAATGGCCCATGGCATGATTTCGCGAACCGGAATAGGAACCGGCCGCACGTCTGGTGCAAAAGTAATGTCGGACATCGTGCTTCTCCCTGGGATCCTGCGTCCCGTTCATGCAAGCTGGGGAGACGAACCAAGGTCTGACTTCCGGCACTCCTGCCGGTCACAGTGGCGCGACCGTGCTGGATTTTCACCAGCTTCCGGATCCGTAACCTTTGCCGAAATTACCCGCCGTCCTGTATGGCTGTCAATTGAACTGAAGGGGAGACGCGAGAGAATATGACAGGACGCCTGACCCTGATTTGTTGTGGTGCGACCGCCGCTTTGCGCCGCAATGCCTTTCATCGGGATGAACCGTTGGAGCAGAAATCGCTCTCTCAGGCGCAAAGGCTGGCCACTCAAATCCCGGATGCGGATCGTGTCTGGCACGGGCCGGAGCTCATGGTTCTGGAAACGGCGAATGCTCTGGGCCTGAAGGGGGAGCCTGTCGCGGCGCTGGCCGACCAGAATTTCGGCTTGTGGGCCGGCCGCAGGCTTGCCGAGCTCGATCCGGCGGAACTTGCCGCATGGATGTCCGACCCGGATGTTGCACCGCACGGCGGCGAAACGCTGAACGATCTGCGCCGGCGTATCGCGGCTTTTCTGAAGGAAAACCTCGGCCTTTCGGGGCATACGCTTGCAATCACGCACCCCGCAGTCATTCGTGCTGCCGTCTGCGAAGTGCTTGGCGCGCCATCGCAGGCTTTCCGGGCAGTAGATGTTCAGCCTCTCAGCCTGACCCACTTCACCAGCGATGGCCGTCGCTGGGCTCTGCGTATGGTCTCCCGATGAACAGCCAGCCTATCCCGCGCGAGCGGCGGCCAGTGCTTTCGGCAGTTCCTCAGCCAGAATATCGAGCTCGTGGTCGAGCCCGACGCTGATGCGGACACAGCGATCAAGCCCGGCCACCATCGGCTTGCGGATGAACACCTCACGCGCCAGCAGGTTCTGGAGCACCTTCAGCGCAAAAGCGCCGTCCCTGCCGCAGTCCACGGCCACGAAATTGGTGGCGGAGGGCAGGGCGTCGAGCCCATTTTCCGCAGCGATCGCGGCGATGCGCTGCCGTCCGGCTTCCACCTTGCGCACCACCTCTGCCAGCCATGCCTGATCCTTGATCGCGGCCTCGCCCGCGATCTGCGCCATGCGGCTGACGCCATAGTGATTACGGATCTTCTCGAAGGCGGCGATAACCGCCTCTTCTCCGATGGCATACCCGCAGCGAATGCCTGCAAGCCCGTAAGCCTTGGAGAAGGTGCGCATGCGCACCACGTTAGGGCACGAAACATCGATTGCCGGCAGGGCGGAAGCCGGCGCCAGCTCGCAGTAGGCCTCGTCGAGAATGAACATGGTGGTTTCGGGCAGGGCTTCGACAAAGCGGTTTATCTCGTCGGCATCCCACCAGCTTCCCATCGGATTGTCGGGATTGGAGAGATAGACCAGCCGGGAATTTTCCCGGCGCACCGCTTCCAGCAACCCGTCAAGATCTTCGCGGTCATTCTTGTATGGCACCGGCACCAGCCTGCCGCCGACGCTGGCAATATGGAAATTGAACGTGGGATAGGCGCCAAGCGACGTCACCACCGGTTCGCCCGCGCCCACATACATGCGTGCGATCAGCCCCAGCAGCCCGTCTATGCCTTCCCCGATCACGATGTTCTCAGGTTTCACGCCATGATGGGCTGCGACCGCGACTTTGACGTCGTGATTGTCCGGATCGCAATACATCCACATGTCGGGCGCGGCCTCGGTCATACTGGCGATGACGCTAGGGGAGGGACCGAAGCTGCTTTCATTGGCGCCGATCCGGGCACGGAATTTCTGGCCGCCTGCGCGCTCCTGCGCTTCCGGCCCCACGAACGGAACGGTCGAGGGCAGGGCTGAGATAATGGGCGTGAACGGCGGATAGATGGGCATGGCGATCCAGTCGTCAAAACGGTTGCGGCCGAAACGGGCTGCATTCACACGGCGGGTGCTTTTCAAGGCAACCGCACATCTTGAATAGCAAGCCCGGATGTCTCCAGCGCAAATAGCCCCCGAGACCTCACACAATGCTTTAAGCGCAGCCGCAGGCGCGGAGCAAGGTCCCCTGTTCCCTCACGCCGGGCAAAGGCTTCCGTAGTTACCTCTTGGGAGCGATGTGTGATTTTGAGGCTCTGCCGGGGGGGCGTGGCTGGAGCAACTGCTACGGAGCGGATCCGGCATGGCGGGTCGCCTGAAAGGCATCTCCGCCATGCCGCATGTCTGGGCATGTCGCTCCCTTGTCGCCCACACCGGTTACATCTGGCCATCAGCAACGGCGCCGCAGCATCAATGCGGATCAGAACATGGCCGGGAATCTATGCGGTCACGGAGCCAGTGCGCTTGCGCAAAGCTTGTTGCCTGTGGGGTCACGAAGATAGGCCAGATATAACTTCCGGCTTCCGACTTCGCGGATACCGGGCGGGTTTTCGATCGACGTTCCCCCGTTTTCAACCCCCGCCGCGTGCCATGCATCAACCTCATCGGGCGACGAAAGGGCAAAACCGATCGTGCCGCCGTTGGCATGGCATGCGGAATCTCCGTTGATCGGCGCCGTAATCATGAAACGAGGCCCGCCTTTGCTGTAAACAACGCGCCCCTTCGGATCGATCGTACCTGCGGTGCCACCTGAAGCGGTGAAAATGGCATCATAAAACTTTTTGGATTGCTCGAGATCATTCGAGCCGACCATGACGTGACTGAACATGCGTTTCCTCCTGAATGATTGTGACCTAGCCCGATTCCAGACAGATCGGAAAGCACCATCTGGCCACCCTGCTCAGATGCAGGAGGCAAATATGAACAAGGGCTGGCTTTCACCGGAGAATCTGAGGCTTATGCCATAAAGTGAATAGCAGTTTGATCGGCTGCCAGCTTTGCCGGTAATGATAACGGCTTTGAAAATGCTTGGATTTTTTATTTCAATGGTGGCGGAGAGGATGTCCGCTGGAAGGCGGGTTTCAAGGGGTTTGGCAGATCCTTGATATACAAGGGATTTCTCTGGGTAAAATCCTTGTTTTTCAGTATGTTGATAGTGGTTGTGCTACTGTCCAATTGTCTGCTGGCGTCTCGTGAGTTTTACTGATTTCCAACAAAGGAGTGTATGTTTTTTAGTATGTTCATGCTCAGCGGAACGTGGTAATTATACCCTCTCTGGACGTGTATGTTTTCGATTTTGTGGTCCGATCATGCCCAAATCCCTCACCGCCCGCGAGGTCGAGGCCTTGACCATGGACGGCCTGCACCGCGTCGATCATGGTCTCTATCTGCAAATTCGCCGCGGCGGCGCGACACGCTCATGGCTCCTGCGCTATCGGTTCAAGGGTCGCCCGACATGGATGGGGCTGGGGCCGGCGCGTGTACTCACGCTGACTGAAGCGAAACGCAGGGCGCTTGCCAGCCAGCGGCTCATCCTCGACGGCATCGATCCTGCAAAGGCCCGCAAGGCCGAACGTCGCCCGGCCGCGATGACCTTCGCCGAGTGCGCGAAGAAGTATGTCGAAACGCACAAGGCAGGCTGGAAGAACGAGAAGCACATCGCGCAGTGGACATCGACGCTGGAGACCTATGCCAATCCGGTCATCGGCAAGCTGGCCGTCGATCAGGTCGATGCCGATCATGTCTTCAAGATTCTGGAGCCGATCTGGACGACGAAGACGGAAACTGCCACGCGGCTGCGCGGTCGTCTGGAGCGTGTTCTGGACTGGGCACGGGCGACCGGCCTTCGCTCGGGGGAGAATCCGGCACGGTGGAAGGAAGGTCTGAGCCATCGCCTGCCGGCTCCGGGCAAGGTCCAGCGCAAGACCGCGCATCATGGTGCGGTTCCTTATGCCGAAATCCCCGCCCTGATGAAGCGTCTCGGCGAACTGACATCGATCAGCGCCAGGGCGCTCAGCTTCACTATCCTGACGGCGGCGCGTACCGGCGAGACCATCGGGGCGACATGGAACGAGATAGACCTGAAGGCGAAGGTTTGGGTGATTCCCGCCGAACGGATGAAGGCCGGCAAGGAGCATCGCGTCTCGCTGTCGGATGCTGCGGTGGCGTTGCTGAAGTCGCTGCCGCGCCGTGGCGACCATGTGTTCGCGGCCCACGATCCCACCCAGCCGCTGTCCAACATGGCGATGCTGCAATGCCTTCGGGGCTTGCGTGGCGGCAAGGGCGAGACGGTACATGGCTTCCGCTCTGGCTTCTCGACATGGGCGGCCGAGCTGACCAATCATCCCCGCGAGATCGTGGAAGCCAGCCTTGCGCATGAAGTCGGCAACGCCGTGGAGCTGGCCTACAAGCGTACCGACTATCTGGTGAAGCGCGCAAAGCTGATGAAGGATTGGGCGGCGTTCGTCACGAGCGGGAAGGCGAAGGCCGCATAAGTGTGTCTCTTTCCCTTTTTCGCCTTCGCTAACAAAGAGGTAGACTATGTCAGAAGCTGAATCACGTCGCCAATTTAGGCGACGGCTTTGCGCCTTAATATCGGTCGTTCAGTGAATCTGATGGTGATCCTGGAAGCTGCCGTTCGTTCATCGGTACGACGGCTCAGCTAGATGGCCGTTATTGAGGCTTGGCCGTCGTATTGAAACGGCATGACAAAGAGCATCTCCCGAGCTCTTGCCACTTCCTCAGATGGCCGGCTCGCTACCGATAGATGAGTCGCCGCGTGAAAGGATGGTGCCAGATGAGAGTGGCTGTCACGGTAAAGGTTTTCTCCTCAATTTCGTGCTTGCTCAGCCAAGAACAAATGCGCGAGTTATAGGAGTATGGATGCTTCTATTTCTGACGAGCGGGACTCGCTGGCTTCGTTGCTCATGCCAAATCGCAAGGTGAGCGCCCACGGCTTGGCGAAAGCTCTCGATGAGGTCGATGCGCTTACCTAGTGGATAGAGGCTGGCATGGAGCGCACCCACGATTGGCACCAGCGCCGTCGTGCGGCGTAATCGGCCACCTCTTGGACCAAATAACTCTGAGGCCGCGAGCGATGGAATTCACCGCCCTCCAGATTCTGCCGCCCAAGGATTGGGGCCGGTTCGAGGACTTGTGTCGCTGCCTGTTCGCGGCGGTATGGGGCGATCCCTACACGCAGAAAAACGGTCGGACGGGCCAGCCCCAGCACGGCGTCGACGTCTGGGGACGGGCATGCGGACCTCATGCCGGCACGCACTGCGTCCAATGCAAAGGCAAGGATGCGAACTATGGCGGAAAGGTCACGACCGCCGATTTCGACGCCGAGCTCGCCAAGGCCGAGCATTTCCAGCCCGAGCCCGCCTATTGGTTCCTCGCAACCACTGCGCCGACCGATGGAGTCCTGCAGGAGCACGCTAGGGTTCGCTCGGCGAAACGTGAAGCGCGGGGCGCCTTTCCGGTCAATGTGCTCGGTTGGGAAGCCTTGGTCGCTTTGATGGGCGAACACCCAAAGGTCATCGAGCAATTCTATCCTGAGCATGGCGGCCATATGCAGGAGCTGCTTGCCGCCGTGCGCGCGTTGCCTCGCCGCGACGAGGTGTTCGCCATGATCGAGCAATTCACCGTTGCGGCGAACCACCCTTCCGCGGATGCGAAGGGCGCCTGGCAGCCGGTTCGCTTCGACCAAGGCCGCGGTTTAGGTCCGGCGCTGCTCGGTCGAGCGCTCGGCGCGGCAGACACCATGCAATGTCCGCGATTGCCGGAAGCTGGGGACCTCGTCCGGGAGCTGAAGGTAAGCTATTCGGCAAGGCTTGCAGGCGTGCCGGGCGCGGGAAAGTCGGTTTGCGCGCTCCAGGCAGCCGAGACCTGGGCGGGTAAAGGCTATCGCGTCTTGCGGCTGATCGATCCAGCAAGCGCGCGGATCCAGCTGACCGACGATGATGCGCCGACCGTACATCTTATCGATGACGCCCATCTCGCCTCTCCTCATGGGCTCGTGCTTGCCGAGCAGTGCGCGAGCGAGACGAAGCTGCTCTTGTCGACGTTCACCAGCGTTGACGGAGCGGGCACTCGGCCCGGCACAATACATCTCGATGCCAAGCGTGCGGTCCGGGTGATCGCGGACGAGTTGCGCGCCCGACGCGACGAGACCTTGGCGGCGGTTCGCACAATTGATGATCGGATCGGCGACGGGCTTGGCGAAGAGAGCATTGACTGGCGGCTCGATGCCGCAGCCCAATCCGATTTCCCTTGGCAGTTCTGTTTCGTCTTGAGCGGCGGGTGGCGCCGGGTGCGGTCGATCATCGCTTCCGCCCGCGCGGCTGGCGCTGACATTGTGCTCGGGGCTGTGGCAATCCGTCAACTCGCGTCACGGGACGCACGTGCAGGCGCGAGCGACCTCGCCCCCTTGCTCGGGGCCGCACAAGTTGCGCCAGACGCCGCCGAGCGTGCTATCGCATGGCTCGTCGAACAACGCCTCGTCCTCGCCGCCAGCGACCTGCGCTGCCCGCACCAACGTTTCTCCGCCGAAGTTTTCGATCCGATCCTGACTGAACAAGACAAAGGCGGGCGCCAGCAGCTCGCCGCTATGATTGGTCACACTTTGGCCGACCCGATGATGCCCCTCGCAGGTCTCGGCAGTCTGCTCACACAATTCCGAATGAGCCGAGGCAATGTAATCTGGACCCCTCTCATTGGGCGCGACTTGCTTGAGCCCTTTCTCGATCGGTGCTGGAACGCGCACGAGCCGGCGGACATCGCTGCGGCGGCATACGCACTGCGTGAGATCGACAGCTACATCGATGACTATTTTAAGTACCCCACCAAAGCGCAGGTTGAGACGATTGCCAGCTGGTTCAGCAGGCCGATGCCCGAGGCGGCCTACCGGGTCGGGGCATTCATCAACGGCACTTACCGCAACCGGCGCTTCGGTCGGGCGATCATCCGCGCCTCAAACCCTGAAGCGATCGCCGATGCGTTAAACCAAGCAATGGAAGCGGCGTCGGCAGACTTTGCCTGCGAGATCACAAAAATGGTCTCGCAGTCCTTCGGCGCGCTGACGCCGGAATGGATCGCCCGTTATCTCACCCGCGTTGATCGTAGAAAGGCGCTGAGGTTCATCGCCAACTGGCCGGCTTCGAGCCAAATCTACCACGCTGCATGGTTCTGTGAGCAATTCACCTACCTGGACCGGGAGTTCGGCTTCGATTGTGCCGAGGCGCTGGGGCCGGCGATCGCCGAACGGATGCGTGCCAACCCGATCGACGCCATCGAACAGTTGGACGATATATTTGGAAGCACTCTCCGGGTCTTCGACCCCTTGGGGGTATATAGGGGCAAGTTGGCACCGACCGCGCGATCGCGCGCGATCGCCAGCGAGTTGTGCTCGGTATGGGAGCCGAAGGCGCTCGCAGCCAAGCTTTCACAACTGACGCCGCGCGGATTCCAGGGCGCGGCAGAACTGCTCAATGTCCTGCACACATCTCGTCGGGATATCTATGATGAGACGGTCGCTGCGCTAGACTGGAAGGCGGTCGAAGCAGCCGTTGGCGACAACTGGGCGAAGCTGCCGCATAATGCGGACATGTTCATTGCTCAATGTCATGCGAGCAAGGCCGGGCGAAAGGAAGTCGCCCGCCTGATCGAAGAGCATATCGAGGAGATCGACAGGCTCGACGCGCGGTTCGCCATTATCGCGCCGAAAGCTGCGTTTCGGCAGATAGAGCGGGGCGCTCGGGTCAACCTGTCTGGTCGATGGCAGCTGGGCGCGGTCGTCCTGGCTGAATTTCACAAGCGCCGGCCAGAGCTGGTTCAAGCGTTGCTTGGCAATCATCCAGCATTGATGGCCAAGGCCCTCTCCGAGGAAAGCCCAAGCTTCTTCGACGATGCATTGTTGTTCCTGCGCGTGTGTCGGCAGGTCGCGCCGGAAGCCTTCGAAAGCATTCTCAGTCACATCGACCTGAGTGTAGTCGAAAAAGGGTGGAGAAGCGCGCTGACTGGCCGACAAGGCAAACACAAAGTGCGCAACGGGTCTGCCCGCATAGCAATTGCGTGGCTCGTCCATGTCACCCAAGACCGGACCGACCCTCTCGGCGATCTCGCTCGCCGTTTGCTGGCCGAGTTGCCCAAGGAGACGAAGATTAGCCCGAAAAGGCTCGAGCCGTTTCCCGACCTATAGGTCGCCGGCCGCGGGTCGGAGATTTTCTACGAAAATGGGGATACCGACGGCGGTTGTTTTCGCTTTAGAGGGCTATAGCGTAGACGTAGTTCTCATCTCGCCTGAGACGGCACGCCAAATACCACCGATTGCCCTCCACAATACATGCTGTAGCGGCCGAGCGTACGCCTATGCATAGAACGAAGGACGGCCGGTGCGACAAAAGGCTCAGAAACGACGGCGTTCGGCGGTGAAAACGTTCGAATCGCTTCCGGTTGATTGCCGATTTTTTCTCCCGCGCAAAAGTCGCGTAGGAGCCTTTGAACGGCAATCATGCACCTCGTCGCGGCCGCAGAGATGGGCTTAGAAATTTGCCAAAAGCGGGCATTATGGGCACCATCCTGTCGGTCGCGCTTGCGCTACTTCCATCATTCAGACTATTGGCTCGCCCGTAAGAGCTCCTGCTGAAAGGACCCCGCGCCCCTGACGCCGTTATCCACCAGAATGTCGGCGATGAGCGAAATCATATCCTGGTGCTCGGCCGTCAAGCTCGCCGCCTTTTTTTCAACGACTGATTTGATGATTTCTACCGCGTGATCGCCGTGCTGGTTCCAGAACGGGAGGTCGCGCTTTTTCTCAACGACGATGTCGTGCAACCAGCCAAGCGCCGGATCAGGCAACAAATCCGCGCCGCCATTCTTGAGAAATATGGCCACTGTCGAGAACAGCGATTTGTGAAGGCCGAACTCCCGAATCGCACGCTCTATGATCGGCATGAACTTCCCCCAATGGGGCCAGTTCGGCGCAATGCCGCATATCTTGGGCGAGAAATCAGGCGTCATGCAAAACAGCAGGCTCTGCGCGCAGCTTTGGAACTCGCGGTCGAGATATTGCTGTCGCTCGCGATGCCGCCACTCTGGATTGCTAAACACCCATTCCGCCATCTCTTTCCATAGGGCCACATGTGCATCCTTGATCGCACTCGGAACGAGGAATGCGTTGATCATGAAGGAGCGCATCAGGCTCTGCATAACGAGCAGCGCGGTCTCGTTGTCTTGCGCAAAAATTCGCTGCAGAAAGACTTGGCGACATTCCTCTGGCGTCAAGGCCGAACAAACCTTTCCGCACCAGGCGGAAAAACCGAACACCCATTCAAAGGGTGTGTGGTCGCCAAGATGTTCACGCCGAGACGTAGCGAAGGGCGGGACGATTTCCTGGATGTTCCATTCCATCAGTTGATCAAGCAGGCGCAAGAACAACGGGCGCATTTCCCCCTGATTCAAGATCGGATCAAACGTCGCTTTGAAGAGGATTTTCTCCGCAAGGTTGAACATGAAAATTGTGTCATTGCGGTCATATCCGTCGGTCTCGCGGTTCCCTCGCACGACCGGCTGTCCCGTCTTGATCCACGGCATCGGGATGTCGGGAAGATTGGTGACTACTTGCGATTGGAGAAGCGTGTCCGCACGTTCAAGGAGCGACAGATTCCGTGCCGCCTCGCGTTTGTCCCATGCTATCGAATGAAATTCAGGTATCTCTTCTCGGTCGAGAACGCACTGTCGAAGCCCGATATCCAACAGCGTCCAATAGAATTTGGGGTGCGCCACCGCATAAGCTTTCGCAGAGATAAAGACCGCTTCAACAACCCCTGCCAGCGCATCCACGGCAAGGGAAAGAATCGCATTCATGCAGCGTTCGGCTGCAAAGCCACGCGCCAACAGTGCTGAATATCCATGGGCCGCGAACACAGCCGGATGCATCACGAGCAACCCATCGCGGATCGATATGTCATCGGGTTCTTCAGGCCCGGTCGCTGCTCGGCCGAACACATCGAGACACCAGTCGCCGATCTCATCAGTCCAAGCGCCATCCTCGCAATAACTCGCCGTGACGAATGCAGCGCCAGCAACGGCTGCTGCACGTTGGTGCACGAGAAAATCCAGCCCTAATCCATCAAAGATATCGTCGCCATCGAGCTCCTTGCCCTTCGCAATTGCGTGCTCGACCGTGAGATTTTCATGGAGCTGGCCGTTTTCCAGCGACTTGACCGCCCATAGCGCCAATCCGGAAAATTCATTCAGTTGCTCATTCTCGCGCCGCTGTTCCTGATATTGCGGCTGTTGCAACGATGGTGGTTCGATCCAAATCTGGATTTGGGTGCCATCTGGCGTCTGAGCCGCCTTTAGGTACTTTGGATCGCCTTGTTCGGAAAAGAGCTGCATTTTCTCACGCAGCGCTGCCACATGCTCTGCATGCTGCTTCTCTTCCTCATAGAGGAACGGCAGACGTTTCGGGAAACTCCGTATGCCGCGCAGATAGGTGCGCTTGAGTGCCGCGTCGTTGGACATAAACAGCCGCGGCGCCAAGGAGCGCACGTCTTGCCCGCGATGCGGCTTGCGGTTCAGTGCCCGCACCGCTTTGAGCTGCATTTCGTATTGATACCAGTTCCCGATTTCGTTGGACGGCGTGCTTCTATCCTGAATGAAGCGGGCGATGTCCCATTCCCACAGATGCGGGCAGGTCACCAAACCGACCGAACAGGCGACCGCTTTTTCCGGGTAGGCGAGGCATAGACTCACGCCGAGGCCAAGCACCGCAACGGTGTCATTCCCTTGGATCGCCTTGCGAAAAACCTCGCCAAAATCCGCGCCCATTTCAATCTGCTCGAACGCCCATTGCTCCAACGCCATGAGCGCGGATTTCACGGCATCGTTGCCCCAATAGCCCCGGAACCAGAGGTAGGTCTGATTGTCTCCCCAAAACGTTTGACGTCCCCATGGCAACGTCACGCGCACCGGCAGTGGCGTCAATGACTCGCGGCGATAAGAGCCTCTTGAACGTGCCCAGCGCCAAACCGAAATGGCATGATTGCACAAGACATGAACCAGCCTGAGCCCCTGTTCTTCATTGTGCCGTAAAAGGGCCAGAAACGGAGCTTGAATCGGCGATGCCGGATAGAATTGCTGATGATCGGCAATCCCAAACTTTTCCATGAAAAACCGGTCATAGCTGCCGAACGGATCACGATGAGCGTCACGCTTTTCAATGAACGCTTTCAGGAAAAAATCGACGAACTCTGCTGGGAGATGCTTCACCAGCGCGCCGCAGTTTTGAATGACTCCAGCCCGAAACCGCTTTCGCCTGCGCTTGTCCTGCGCCATCTCTCGCAGATATTGCGCGGCTAGCTCTGGCACGTTTCCTGCCGATGAGAGAAACAGCGAGCGCAAGCTCTTTTCGATCTTCTCCTCGTCATCATGGGGAAGATCAATACCGAACGGATCTCGGCGGTCTTTCCATTTGATTGGATGGCAGGCCGATTCAAACTCTATCAGCCAGTGATAGCTCAGCCCCCCGATTTCGCGGCAATGCCGGATGTTGCCGCCCGCATAGTTGCTCTGCCAAGTCGCCAGGACCGGTAACAAGTCCGGAATGAGCGATGGCGGCAAATGGGGGATCCGTGGCACCAGCCAGTCGAGGAACCGTACCCAGATAATCGGCTTGGGCAGAGCCGCGTAATGCGCAAAACGCGCCCGCTCTGCCGCATTCATGTCCGGGACGAGTTGTTCGTCAAGGAAAAGAGGATTTGGAATGACCTCCAGCGTGGCGATCGCTAGCAACAGTCGCTGAAGGAGTTCGCCGCCGTTCTTCAGCAATTCGTCAGTCACATAGTCGAGAAGTTCGGCGGTACGCGTTGATTGAAAGCAGGAGGTCAGCACAGCCCGTTGCCATACCGGCTGCAATGACGGCGCGGCCATCTGTTCCAGAAGAACCTTCCATTGTTCTCTGGTTCGGGTCGTTTCAAGCACATAGGCACCCAGCAATTGCATTGGACGCACTAGCGTTTGCGGCTGCCCAACCTGTTGAAGGTAAGCGGCGACGCTCTCCTGCTCGCCAACCAAGACTTCGCAAAGCGCCCATTCCTCGTAGATGTCGTGCGCGAACACGACGGAATGGCCGACGGCATTTTCGCGTAAGACGCCCGCGCTAATGAGTTCGGCAAGTGGTTCCGGCGCAAGATTGCGAATCGTGATCGCCGAGTTCGGCGATTGGGCAAGCCGCTGCGCCAAGTCGAGAAGGGCGTTACGTCGGTGCTGCGCTGGTGAAAAGTCGCTTCGGTCGGATCCGCCAAGCGTCCACCATAGTTGCAGCAGTTCAACTTCCGTAGCCGGTACATGTGCTGCGCTGCCCTGGCCGGTTAAACCCGCGATCGCCTTCAGGAAAAAAGGCCGTTTGAGGACAACATCCATGCTGCCGGACTGGGCCAGCAGCGGCCGCAGCCGGGGGATTTCCTCGCCCACCACATCCAGTTCGGCCTTGCTGAACGCAGCAACCGTGATGCTGCGGAGAGGCAGCTTGGCGAGCACATCCTCATGAAGCCATGTTTCAAGATGTTTGAGATTCTGCTCCCGAACAGTCGCCAGCACACGCCAGTTCGAAAGGCTTTCCTGGGTGACGATGGCCCGCAGCACGTCGTTTACCGTGAGCTGAACCGCAGGATCAGTGATCTTGTCGATGCCATCGATGAAAAGAATCGAAACGCCACAGCACGCGAACTCGCGCAGCAACGCCCCGATATCATCGCGTATCTCCAGCGTATGAGCATGTGCGCTCCAGCCCCGCGGATGGATGCGTTGGTCCTTCAAGACAAAGACAGGACCAAGACGCGCGCTCTCTTCCGCAATGGCCTTCAGGATCGCTGATTTGCCCGCGCCGGGCTCGCCAATGATCTGGATGAACCCACCGCTATCCAGCGCCTCACGCACCTGCCGGTGCGCTGCATCTCTATGTAGCCGCAATCCGGCGATTGCCGAGGTGATATCGCCCAACGCCCGTAGGGATTCCCGGTGAATCGCCTGTATATCGCTCCAATAGGACGGCGCTGTGCCTGTCGGCAGGCTCTCATCAATGAGATGCTCGACAAGAGTAGCGCGCGATGCCCCGCCGCCAGCCGGAATTAGTTCACCAGCCTTTGCGACCAGATTGTCCCATATAGAGCGAGCCTGACCGCGCTCAGCAGGAGAGAGCAGGTGCCCCAGCCTGTCAACGACACTGGCCGCGTCGCGCGATCCGTCGCCCGTTTGAAAATCGAAGTGGAGAATGACGAAGCCTTTCAGGAACCGCCATAGCTCATCGGCGCTTAGGGGGCGGCTGAGATGTTTCGTAAGATGGATGCGTATGGTTTCAACGAAAGCCCTCTTGTCCTGATGGGAAAAATCTTTCTTGCCAATACGCTCAAGAAAGTGGTCGCCGTCGATACTTTCCGCAGCCCAGGTCAGTACTGTCTGATAGTGCTGATCGATGCGGGCATTGTAGGTTCCTAACCCGGTGCCATAGCGTAGCAGAGATGTGTCGCCACCGCTGGCCACAAAAGTGTCCCATGCACGGCCGAGGATATCGGCCCACTCAGAATCGCTTTCGGTAAAGGTGAGCCGATTCTTGATTTGGAGGTGAAGGTGGGTCGCAAGGCCGTTTTCGCATGTCCCTTGGATAATCAGATCGTCCAAGGGCTCGCCGAACGCCGCGCACTGCGTGCGCACTTCAGTTGCATATAGGCCCGGCAGGCTACGAAAAGGTGCTCCGCAAAGCACTGCTACGAGGGCAGATGCCGCAACTCGCGCTTCAAGGTGTGTTCCGCCGCCGCCGGCCGAATAGGGGTTCGTCACGATGATTCCTGTCGTCAACACCTCTAATATACAGTAAGATGCCTGAGAACAAAACAAGAATATTAATGCGGCGAATGCCGAGTAGCAGATCCCCGTACGAAGTAGGCTGACGCCCTGCAGAATGAGCTCCCCATCAAACAACCGCTGACATTCGTGACAATTTGATTAAGCCTATCCGCGCCGGTCTCATCGTTGGCGCGGATGCGCTGCAAAGCTTCGCTTGGAAGTCTACATTCGTAAGGTCCGAGACCTGTCTGCTCGAGACATCGGGACTGCTGGCGGGACGTCTAAATTCTTGCACAGTCTTCCCAGAAGACGCCTGACCGCTTTCGGCCCCGTCACCGTTTCCTGTCGAAACGCTCTGGTAGACGCGCCTAAATGAGCTGAACTCGTCAGACTTCGTTGTCTCTTGGAGCGGACGAGATTTGCTCACGTTCGGCGAAGTCGCCGATTGACGCCTTGCCCGCGACCCGTCCGCTGAGCACTTCAGTCATGACGCCTTGGAAGGCGTCGACGACCCTGCCCGGCGTGTCGGTGCGCGTGTACTCGAATAGCAGGGCGTCATGCATCGGCAGGACGACCCTTACGTCTTCGATGGACGCTACCGCCAGCAGCGCGCGCTTGAATATTAGCGACGCCGTGCCCTGAACAACCTGGCTGACGGCCGCGCGTTGCTCTTTGCCGGTGAGCTGCCCTACTTTAGCTCGGCGGTAGTGGTTGCCTAATACGGTGGCCACTCGGCCGCTGGTCTGGAACTCGGTCCACACTCCCTTCTTCCAGTCCTCGTAGCGTTGGAAGAGCCTGAACGCCTCCTTCGCCTTCTGCCTGTCAACTCCGAGCGAGACGGCGGCATCCACAAGCGCCTTGCGGCTCATCCCGTAGGCATAAGACAGGAACAGCTGCTTGGCGGCCTTCCGATTGCCGACAAGACCTAGGCGCGTAGTTGCGAAGAGCTCGTACATGTCCCCCGCCGCGTAGAGCCGCTTGAGCTCCTCGTCGCCGGACAGGGCTGCCATGATCCCGACCTCGAACTGGTCGAAGTCGACATAGCCGAGCTGGGCGCTACCGTGCGCGCTGATGATCGACCGATATCGTTTCGGGATGTTCTGGAGGCTCGGACTGCGCAGTTGCACGCGAGATGTGCGCGAGCCGAATACGTCCACCACAGGTCGCGTGCTTTCGGTGGACAGGGTGAGTGACCCGAGCACTCTGCGCGTCGTGTCAAGGGCTAGGAGCGCTATGGTGTCGCTGCCGAAATCACGCTCGTGCGGTACGAACTCGAGGAGGTACTCGATTGACACTTCGTCTAGCTCGAAGCCTTCCTTGAGCAACTTGGCCTCGATGGCGCGCTTGCTTGGCGTCTCGAGCGGCATGTCGTGCTTCGCGGAATAGTCCTTCAGCAGTAGGAAGTAGTCGTGCTCCGCCTGGGCTCGATTGTCTGAGAGCCCCGCCGTGTCGATCAAGATCCCGGCGGACATTGAGATCTGGAGCAACCGATAGGCCGGCACCTCCACGGACAAGAAGCGCTCGAGCTCGCCGTTGGCGGACGCCTGCGCGCAGAGGTCGATGTACATCGCCACGATCGCCGCCGCGGCCTTGGTAGCGACTGCCTCGTCAAACGCGACGCCCTTGTTAAACATCTTCTGATAGGTGTCACGGACCTCCTGCTCGGCCCCGTACTGCCCGAGCTGCGTCGTGACATCGCGCTTCTCGCGGGCGAGCCGCTCCTCGGGAATTCCGCTGATCGAGATACGGAACTCATCGACGTCGATGATCGTGCCAGGCAGCGTGCCCATTCTGTCGAACAGGGCATCGCGGATCATCCAGAAGTCGTGGCACACTACAATGCCTGGAAATTCGACCACGCTCGCGGCGTCGGTCTCTTGGAGCTGCCCGTCTTGGAACCAGTAGAAGGCGTCCGCTCCTCTGCCTGTGAAGTCCTTCATGAAGAGCAGCAGCCTGTAGGCCAGGTCAATCATAGCCGCTGACCTCGTCGACGAGGTTAAGGAGATCGGTGCTCTCCCGCACGGCGAACGGGAGGCCGTCCTCGTTGCAGTGACGCTCGGCCCTCCGCCCCGTCCCCTTCAGGGAGACTGGTACCTGCCCGTACAGCGGACGCCGCGCTTCTTCGTCCAGCACCGACGAGGCGATCAGGAGGTAGCGGGCGTTCTGATAGGGCAGCTTCGCGAACTCTTGGACGCATTTCTCGATCAGGGCCTTCTCGTCGACGCAGCGGAGCCAAATCATGATGGCCGCCGCTTCTCCCGACTTCATGTCCTCCTGCAGCTTGCGGCCCGCCAGTGCCACGAGATCGTCGGAGCGGTGCCGCCGCACCGCGAGCATCATCCAAATATTGTAGTTCTGCCAGTCGTGGATAGCCCCGTCCTCGGCGAGCAGAAACGTCTCTAGGGTCGGCAGGCAGCGTCCGTCGCGATCCAGCGTGGCGATCAGCCGGCAGTACTGGTCAGTCGTAACGGCATGCTCGGACAGCGAACGCGACAGCGTGTCGAGGAGGTTGACCGACAGCGCGTCGCCCACGTCAAAGAGTCCGGAATCCACGATTTTTGCCACGCGATTCACCGCGAAGCGGAAGGTTCGTGTCTGTGAGTCCCCCTCCGCGATGCATCGGCTCAGGATCTCGAAGATGTACGTCACCGACTTGGTCACGATACGTCGGCTGCGTGACTGCCACATCTGGTTGATAGCTATGGTGGAGCTGTCCTGTGAGGGGAAGTACTCCGAGACTTTCTCGTTCGACACCTCAGGTGCGAGGATCTCGGTTTTGTTAGCGTTGATGTTGAGGCCGACCGTCCGCAATTGCCGAATGAGGTCCTGAAGAGCCCGCCGTGCGTGCAGCTCGGAATTGGCAATGATGCGGATGTCATCGACGTAACGGTAGTAGTCGTACCCCTTCTTCGTCATCTCTCTGTCCACGCAGGACAACAGGATGTTGGAAAGGAAGGCCGATGCGTCGCGGTTCTGCGGCAGGCCGTGGTCGCGGCTAAACGTCCATTGCGTGAGCAGCCGGTCGAGGGTGGCGATCGCGTTACGGATCTGCAGCTTCTCCGGTCCAGTCGCCACTAGGTCGGGAACTGCCTGCTCAAGCGCCTTGATAATTTGCGCGCGCGAAACGTTTTCAAAGAAGTTGCTCAGGTCGGTGACAAGCAGATGCCGCCCCGATTTGCGGAAGGTCAGCGTGACGCCTTCAAACGTGAACCAGCGGTCGATCTTGTTCTTGAAGAGGTATTTCGGATTGAGGGGAGCGGGCTCGTGGCGGTAGCTTAGCACGCGGTGTCCCAGGAGTGGGTCGTAGAACGGGATCAAAAAGCTACAGATTGCCTGATAGACGAAGCGGTCGAAGAAATCGGTTTCTAGCCCATAGCGCTCGCCATATCCCTTCTTCGGGATGTTGCGGACGACGCTGCGCGTGCCGCGATATTCCCCGTTCCATTCCTGCAGGAGCGAGATGATGATCTGTTTCGCCTCAGCTGGGTTGTTGAAGAGGTCATCGTACTGCAGGCAGTCGAAATACCAGTCGTCGCGCATATCCTGGCGGAGATGCTTCAATACCAGGTCGAATTGCACTGGAAATCCGAGTGCTTGGCCGTTTAGCCAGAACGCAGGCTTGAGCACATAGTCGGTCTCGTCTTCAACCTCGTTGCCGTTTATCACTCTATACCGATCCCCAATGCCGCTGATTTAAGCCCCAGACTGAGGAACCTATTTAACGCGTTCCGCTGGAATCGTCAGCAACACTTGGTCGGGATCCAGCGTCGGCTTTTGCCCTCCGTCTGGCAGAACCTGCCGGTCAGCTACCGGCCCCGTTAACGACCTTCCCCATAATTGCAGCAAGGCCGGCTACCTCCGTACTGCCGCAGTTCATGGTCCCAAGGCTGTGACCTGCATCTCCCTTTCCCTTTCGCCCTTTCTGATAGGGCCTTTGTCCCTTGATCCCGTTCCCTTGACCCATTCCTTTCGAGCCATTTCCGCCCTTGTGCCTTTTGCCGTTTACGTACCGGCTCCGGCAACCAGAAAGCACTTATGCTGCATCAGGCTCAAATCCGACGGGGCTGCATCATCGAGCGGGGCGGGCTGACGTGAGCCGACCGGCCGCCGCGTTCGGTTGCGCGACGCCGGCAGCATCCAGCGCGGCAACCCATGCGTCGACTACCGCGGACATGGATGTCGCGGTTCGGAGCTGCATGGGATGTCTGACGGCTGGCTTCACACGGGCCGGAGCCGCCTCATGCCTCGTGCCGGAGGCTGCGACAGCGATCGCCGTTCAATCCGGCGCAGGTTTATTATAATGAGATTTGGATTCCGCTCGTTTGGCGGACTCGCGTTTGACATTGTTTCCAAGGAGGGTGAGGCTTTGTCTCAAACCTTCGTCCTCGATCACAGACAGGTCCGGGCCCTCGCGAGAGAGCGATTTGTCATGCTGCTCCAACTCTGCCGCACGAACCTCCTGCGCGTGCTCGCAGTCCTCAGGAAGCGGCTGGGGACGACCCCATCTGCCGAGAAACTGCCTCGCGCGTTCGGGAAGCGACAGGCGATAGGCGTTGCTGGCCTGCCGCACCTGAGGGCCGCGTCCTTCGTTGCCTGTCGGCGTGTAGCGTCTGAGCCAGTCGAGGAAGCCATGCGCCCGTAGGTTCCTCAGCGCCCGCACGATCGCATCGCGTGATCGTTTCAGCCGACGCATCAGCGTGTCGATCGACGGCTCCAACCGGCCAGTCCTGAAGTCGACGAGATTGGCGAGATATTCCAGCACCTCGATCGCCACCGAGCCGAGCGGGCCGCAGCGCCGGCCCTTGCGGCGCATGTTCAGCTCGTAGCGTTTTGCGGCAAACAGGATGAGCCGGACCTCCTGCCGGCTGGTCGCTTTCCAGAACGCGCCTTCGCACCGGCCGCGCTCGTAGCTGTCTCCTCGCACGGGCACACGCGCCCGTTGGTTGCTCAGTGTTCTCGCGAGCACCGTCCCAATCTGCTCGAACATGGGTCCTTCAACCTTCCGTTCAGGCAGGCACAGCCGGGCAGCAGGCAAAGCTCCGCCGTTCCCGCGAGAGGCGTCTCTTGCAGGTTCGGTGACACTCGGCTATTTTCGGAAGCTGTTTGGGTTGGCTTCCAAAGAGCCGGCATCTGACTTCCCGGAAACCTCTTCTCGTTGGCGCGAGGAGAGGTTTTTCTCTATGTCCTTACCTCTGTTTCAACGAACCCCCGCGACTTCCTGATGGATTGGCCCGATCGTTCGGCCTGCGCCGGGCGCTTCATTCATCGGCCGAGATAGACGGACGTAACCTGGATGCGCTCGTGCCCCAGTTCCCGGCTGATCTGCTGCCGCGCTTCGGCGTCGACAGCGCACTGTTCCGGCGACAGTTCCCTAACGGCGGGGCCGCCTGCGGCCGGCGGTTTCCAGCCGGTCAGCGCCTCGTAGCGGGTTTGCGCATAGGCGTGCCGGAGCCCGTGCATGGCGCTGAGGCTGGCTGCCTTGCATTGGCCGTCATAGACATGGCGCTGCTGGATGTAGCTCTTGTGCGCCGGGATCAGCGAGCCGGAACCGGCAAGGGCATGGGCTTGACCCAGAACAGCGCGCTGCTCTGCCGTGGTGATCGGCACCGTCCGTTCCCGGCCGCCCTTGCACCACGATCCTTTCAGCGCGATGTGGTCGCCGCGATCGGCATAGGCCGGCTGGAATTTGATCGACTCCTCCCGCCGCAGGCCGAACGCCTGCTGCAAGCGTAGGCTCATGTGGACATGCGCGTCGGTGACACGGTCGAGGCGAGCGCCGTCAAGATCGCGCGCTTTGCTGCCGCTGCCGGCATACTGGCGCTGCGGGATGCCGAGCTTGGCGTTGTCGGCGGGAATGATTCCGGCCTTGCTGATCTTCTGTGCCCAATAGCGCAGATGCGACAGCCTGTTCTTGATCGTGCCGACAGACAGTTTCTCGGCCTGCCAGCGTTCCAGCAGCGCATCGACATGCGTTCCCTTAAGCGATGTGGCGCGCATATTGCAGAAGCCCATCTCCTTCAACTGCCGGGCGATCGACGCCAGCGAGTGCATCCGCTGGGCTTGGGTCATGGCGCCGCCGTCCTTGTTGCGACGGCAGAGCTGCTTCAGGTCATAGGTCAGGTCGTCCATGGTTCTTCCTCCGGCTTCATCGAGCCTCGAATGGTGTCGGTCTTGTCGTTGCGAGCGGAGTGCGTTGGGTCAGTGTTCATGCCATCGCCGCGAGACGCGGGATGCCCCGTAGGGGCCCAGGGGCCAGATGCGCTCGATCACCTGATGCCTCGAATGAGGCGTCCGTCCTGCTTCCTGCGGGAAGGCCAGACGGAAGGGGGCGCGGGGAAGACCGCGCGGCGATGATCGGGACGCAAGGATCGAAAAAGCCGCGTCATGGCGGGTGCTGCGTTGGTGTTCTGCCGCAGCGGGATGCTGAAAGCGAAGGAATGGTGTTGGCGTGCATGGGTAGATCTCCGATGATGGTCGAGTGGAAGCTGACGGCTTGCCGAAAGGCAGACGGCAAAAAGCAGCCCTGCCCTAAGGCGGGACCGGGACGATGAAGACGGGCAGGCGTTGCCGCAGGCCGACAGCCGGCAAGCGGCCACTGGCGAAGTGCTGGCGGTCGCTGGAACAGGAAAAACCCGCGGAGCGCGAGGGCCTGCCAGGTCGATGAAAGGAAACGGGCGGCAGGTGACCGCTGCCGCAGGGAAGAGAGAGAAGATGCGTACTGCCGCAGCGACCTGGGCATACGCACGCACTGCCGCAGGCAAACAACCTACGGCTGGTGGGAGTGGCCGCACAAAAATGCGCGGCTGCAAACAAGCTACCCCGCATTTGCAGCGAGGCTCGGGAAAAGATGCCAGCCTCCGTTCTGACGGACGCCCGGCTATGACAAGTATGGCTCCACCCTGTTGGCAGGGCCGACGCGCGCGAGGGAGCCGGAGCGCGCCTGGGAATGGCCGACTGGATACGGCCTTGCAGCAGAATATGTGCCTACGGCACGACTGCGCTGCACCAGTCTCAGTACAAAATTACCCTACCACCCCCATCGACATGAGCCCATCAAATTATTGGATCATGCTCCACGCCTTGCCGTTGCGGCAGTTGCCCGCCACGTCACTGCGGAACCCCAGTGACGGCGCGAGCAAGATATACGGGCTGCGGCAGCGTCCATCGAAAGCTGGCGGGGTCTGCCGCCGAAACGGCCGACAATTGCAGCAGCCGATCAGGATGGCCGTCGCGGCAGGTTCGTGAGAACCCGAGCAAGCGCGGCGACGGGTCTCTCGGGACGTTGGCCGAATGGCAAAATGCGGCAACAATCGGGCCAGAACCGCGAACCGCTGCGGCAGCAAGACCACGCCTGGAGCGAATCACCGGCGCCACGCAACACGAGTCTGGAGCGGCGCATCCTCGCCCCCCGTCCGGTCAGTTCTCGACCGACGCGGCGTCATCGCCTTCCGGTTCGGCTGCCCTGCCGATGCGCCTGGCCCGTTCGATGAAGCGTTGCAGTTCGTGACTGTCCCGGGCCTTGTTGGTCACGATGAACGTCCTTGCGGTCGCGAGCTCGTCCGTGACCGGCCGGATGATGATGTCGGGGTAGTTGTAGGTCGCCGCCTGCGTCTCGAGCCCGAACCCGATGCCGTATCCGGCTCCCACCAGCATCATCATAGACTCATGCCCCAGGACATATTCGGCGACGATCGGCGGCGGCAGTCCGCTGATGTAGAGCGACTTCATGAACAGCTTGTAGCCCCCGGCGCATTGCTCGGGATGGCACAGCACCAACGGATAGCGCAGCACGTCGGCTATAGACACCCTTTCGAGAGAAAGAAGCGGATGATGCCTCGGAATGGCGGCGATCGGGCGTTCCGACCAGATCGGCTCTTTGATGAAGCTCGACACGACATCGCCGTCAACGGTGACGCCGGCGTCGATCAGGTCGTGATCGAGGGCGGGTAGCAGGTCGCCGGCCGTCATCCAGAGGATGCCGATCCCCGTCGCGGGCTCTTCCTCCCGGGACATCGCGAGCAACCGCATCAGGTTCGGCTGCGCCAGCTGATCGGCGATGCCGATACGCAGGCGCTCCCTGCTGCCGTTCGCGACCGAATGGGCATGCTTCCTCGCCTCGTCGTAGAGGGCGAGCAGGCGCAGGCAGGACTCGCGGAACGCCTGGCCCGCCGGGGTGAGCCTGACCCTGCCCTTGGCGCGAGCGAGCAGATCGACGCCGATGTCGTGCTCCAGATCCCGGATTGCGCGTGACAGGGGTGTGGGGTCGACACGCAGCCTGACCGCCGCCTTCACGAAGCTCTTTTCCTCGGCCACGACGACGAAGTATCTCAGGAGACGCAGTTTCATCAGGACTATCCTCCCTTGCCGATGACCATGCTCACGCCAGCGCGCTTCGCCTCTTGATCCCCCAACCGCCTCCGGGTGCTGTTCCTCCGTTGCTTCCCGCTGGCTCACCTCACGCTGAACCGGACCGGAGCGGTGACTGTCTTGTTGACGCCTGCGCCGCCGCGCGTCCCCCGTCCCCGCGCCGGTGCGCGTGCTGCGAAGCGGTCGGGACAAGACGGAAAGGAACATGGGTACGCTCTTCTTCTCGGTATCTGGCGCTATGGCGATCAGGCTGTGGCGCCGGCGTCGGGTCCGGAAAACGGCGTACGGCAACCGACATGGTCGTGCAGCCGCGACATGGTTCGTCCATGCCGGACCAATCGGGTGAGGTCGCAGTCGAGGCAATTCGTCCGGCTATGCTTCGGGTGAATGACGAGATCGGCGATGGTGAAGCCGTCGAAGGTGGAGAGATAGGTCTCCCACGCCGCGCGGCGCAGCGCGCTGAACGCGGGCGTGGCCGTGTCTTGGCCGAGCACCCCGCCGATGACGGGGTCGGTGAGCCGCAGCACCGCGCCGATATTGATCTCGTCAGCCGGCCGCCCCAGCCGCAGGCCGCCCGCACGGCCGCGCTCGCTGACGAGATAGAAGTTGCGCGACAGCCTGGCGACGACCTGCGCGGCATGGTTCTTCGTGGTTCCGGCATGGTCGGCGGCGATCTGCGTCGTGACCGGAGTGGTGGAACCGGCCTTGAGCGCGCATAGCACCAGCACGTCGATGGCGATCTCCGCCTGCCGCGTCATCCTCATGGTCGCCGTCCTCCTTCGGGCCGCATCACCATCCACGCAGCGCAGAGGAGCATCGGGGCTGCGACAAGCATCGCCAGCGAAAATGACGGCCGGGCTCCGATCCAGAACAGGCCGTAGCCGAGCGCCATGCCCGAGCAGGCCATGCACTTCGCCCGGCGCGGTATCGTGCCGTATTCGCGCCAGTCGCGAATGACGGGGCCGAAGCGAGGATGATCGAGCAGCCGGGCCTCGAGCCGTGGCGAGGACCGGCCGAAGCACCATGCAGCAAGGATCAGGAAGATCGTCGTCGGCATGACGGGGAGGAACGCACCGATCACGCCGAGCGCCAGCATGACGACGCCGGCGGCGAAGAACCAGCTCCGGCGAAGTTCGCTGGCGAAGCGTCGGCCGGCAAGCCGCCGGTTGTCGTCCGCCAGCCCCATCATTCTCGTTCGAGCAGCCGCGTCTTGAGACAGCGCAGGAAGCCGTGGCCCATGAGGCACACAGGCTCCGGCGCGGGGTTGCAAGGCAGGGACGCGGCGGCCGGTGCGGAGGAGTAGTGAAAGAGCGGAATGGTCATCCAAACACCGCGTCGACCAGACCATGCACCTGGCGGAAGGCGGCCTGCGCGCCGGCGACGACGCGGGCCTCTTCCGCCTCCGACAGCGCGATCTCGTCGAGTGCGGCAGTGAAGGTGCGCCAATGCAGGCCGCGCCCTTCAGGCGCGCCGGCCAGGTGCCGCGCGCCGAAATCTTCCGAAAGGCCGAGCGTCTCCTTCGCCCATTTGAGCAGGAAGGCCGCGCCCATGTTCGAGCCTTCCGCGACATAGAGCCAGCCGAGCGCGTTCGGCAGATCGAAGACAGCGCCGGGTGTGAACACTGGCGGCGCATCGAAAGCCAGCGTTCCCATGCCGAGATCGACGAGATCCTGCTTGATCTGCGGCAGGCGTCGCCGTCCGGCAAGATCGGGCAGCAGCGCGTCCAGTTCCGGGTCGTCATAGAGCGCGTCGATGTCGCGGTGGAAGGCATGCTGCACCTGCACGAACAGCCCATATCGCTTGCGGCTCGTAAACGGTTCACCCGCCATGATCGCCTTGTCCAGACGATCATGGGTGTCGTGTGCTGCAGCCTTCAGCCGCTTGGAGCGGGACAAGGCAGGAGGATTGTCAAGAATGACAGCTTCATTCATAGATACGGCCTCGTGGGAATGGACATGGAAAACAGGTCAGGGCGGACCAACGCCCGCCCTATGAAACACGAGCGTCAGAACTTCGCTGTCATGTTGAGGCGGAAGGTGCGGCCGGGCGAAGGCATCAGGCCGAGCGTAAGCGCGTCCATATAATAGACATCGGTGACATTATCGATCGCCGCATCGATCTCGAACTGATCGTTGACCTTGTAGCTCGCGAAAAGGTCGACGAGCGTGTAAGGCTTCCAGTCGATTTGTGAGACCGTACTTTCGACCGTATAGGCGCCACCGATGTTACCGGTTGGCCTCTTGCCGATATAGGTCACTCGGCCTCCAACGGTCAGCTTTTCATCGAAAGCACGAGTGCCGAGCGTGAGCGACAGACTGTTCTTCGGTGGAAGCTGGTTGATGATATAACTAGAGTCGATACCGCTTGCGTAACAAAGCTCGGTGAGCATCAAGCCAGATATCTGCCCCGGTTTCACGCAAAAATTTGTGTGTGTATACTGGGTATAGGCCAGGTCTCCGAAGAATCTTCCCATGTCATAGGAAGCTGAAATCTCGAAACCGCGCAGTTCAGCTTTGTCGATATTGACAGTTATCAGGTTTGCTTCAGGCGTGTTCGTACGTGTTATGTAATTATCGACATTGTTGTTGAAATAGTTTGCCTTGAACCGAAGCCTATCCCCTCCCATGAATACATCGTCGCGAAGCACGTTGAGGCCGACCTCCCAAGTCTTGGCATGCTCCGGCTCCAGACCGAACGCGGTAGGCCTAGTCGAAAAGCTGCGCGTCGTCTCGAACAGGCTCGGAAGCCGTATTGCCTCGGCATATTTGCCATAGAACTGGATGCCGTCCCAAGGCTCGACCGTTGCGCTTATTATGGGCGCGAGTCCATCACCATTGAAGCTTTTATCATCACGCTCCCACAATTGTTCGCGCCTTATTCTGATTATATCAGGGCGGGGGTCCGGCAACGTACTCCACTCAAGAGCACTGATCTCGGTTGTTCCACCATTCCCGTCTGAAATCGTGTAATAAGAAACGTTTCTTTGCTGCAATTGAGTGTCGTTGGACTTAAAATCAGAATAACGAAGAGACGCGTTGAGCGTAAGCCAGTCCGCAGGCTTCCATTCGCCGGAAGTAAACAGGCTCACTTCGCGGCGGTTCCCGGAACTGCCGTAATTGAGCCGCGCTCCCTCTCCCGGCTTTATGTCCTCATGGGTGTAGGAGCCACCATATGTCAGCGAGACCGCGCCAAAACTTGTGTCAAAAACGGAGGTGTTTTCGACGTTGAACCCCCATCTCTTGTTAGCGGTGTCGCCATAGTTCACATAAGTCGCATCGTTGCCCCTTCCGTATGCCTGGTTCGGCACCGTCATATCGACGTCGGTCATCCATAGACCAGTTTTCAGATTGATCAGGTCGCTATCCGACGGATTCCATTTATATTTCGCAGTATAGGTGTCCATGGTAACGCTGTTGAGCAGCGCCTGATAAGCGCCGTCTCCGCGCGCGACCTGCGACGGCATCATCTCGCCATAGTCGCTCTCATATCGCATGTAGCCCAAATCTATCTGCTGATCGTATGGGAGACGGATCGTACCTTTAAGGAGGACAGACTTATTGTCTTGTGAAGTGTTCAATACTTCTTCGCCCGCCCGATAGCGATTCAGGCCTTCGAATGTCATTGCGCTGTGGGTCGGGGATTCATTGACCCATTCAGTCCCATTCCAGATTTCTGCCGGCTTTATCACGGGGCTTGGAATTCCATCGCCTCTCGTTCCCGCATGATAATTGCCATTCTTGCGGCGAGCATAGGCCGCAACGAGATCGATATATTCCGACCTGAAGCCGGCTGCCACGCTGCCGCTGCCTCCGGTTGGTTCCAGAAATCCCGGCCTGTCCATTCCTTCCGGTCCACCGAAGGAAGAAGGAAGCGCATTATTGGGATAAGTGCCGGCACCGCGCAGACCGCCTACAGTGTCGATCGGCGGCACGGAAGAACTGTTTGAGTTGAATCCGCCCTTGAACCGCACGCCAAAGCTCTTGCCGGGCAGTAGGATGTCGTCAACACCGATGGTATTCATGCGAACGATGCCGCCGACCACGCCAGCCCCGTCCGCCGCGGAACTCGGCCCCTTCTCGACCATCGCGCTGCCTATGAAATCCGGGTCGACATAGGAACGGCCCGCAATGCCGGCGTAGCCGCGATAGACGGTCGTTTCCTGTATCGCGCCATCGACGCTGACCGGCACGCGCCCCTGTCCCTGCATGCCCCGAATGTTCACGTCGAGAGCACCACCACCAAGGCGGTTGTCGGCGTTGAGCACGCCCGGCGTGCCGGACAGCATGTCGCCAACCGATGTTCCCCGGAACCGTTCGATCTGTTCCTGCGAAATGTAGTTGCTCGAACCTGCCGTCTCGTAGGGCGTGTCCGGCGAGAACGCGCCGCCGCCGCCGCTGATCGTGATCGTATCCAACACCAGCGAACCATCGGCATCTACCGGCGCATCATGGGCGGCGGAAACCCGGTCGGTGATCGTCACCGTGTTCGCGTTGGTGAAGCTGTAGGACAGGCCCGTTCCGGCGAGCAGACGCGACAGGACATCAGCGGTCGTCCCCGCTCCGTTGAAGCCGCCTGTGCGCAACGAGCGCGTTGCCGCGGCGTCGTAGACGAGCTGGAGACCCGAGGTATCCGCGAAGCGGTTGAGCGCCTGGGGTAGCGGTCCGGCCGGAATGGCGTAGCGAACGGCTGCCGCGCGCTCCTGCGCCGACGCCACCTGGGCGCCGGCGGGCAGCAAGACCGCCAGGGAAACCGTCGCCATCAGGAACGCGGAAAAGCCTCGCGCGGAAAGGCGCTGCGATACAATGCTGGAATTCATCTCGATACCCTGTCCCCATGCGTCAACCGGACGAGCCGAACAAGTCGATCGGCCAGCCCTTCCGCCGGTTAAGACGTTCGCGCCGGAGAAAACCGGAGTAAAAAAATCAGGAAATCGAAAAAATTATCGGTGGATCAGGATCACGAAGTCGCCCAGCCGCGTGTCCCTGAAGCCGAAGGACTTTTCCAGCGCGTCGATGACGCCGATGATATCGCCGGTCTCGAACACGCCGCTGATGCGCTTGGCGCGTATGGAGCCGTCGATGATCCGGATCACGCCCCTGTGGTAGCGATTCAATTCGTCGACCACCTCTCCGAGAGGGCGGTCGACGAAAATCAGCTTCCGCCGCCTCCAGGCGGTTTCGGACTCGGTATCGACCGGCTCGACGGCGCCGAGATGCCCGCCTTCATAACGGACGCGCTCATCCGGATTGAGCCGCACGGACTCTCCACCAGTGCCGGCGGAGACGGCGACATGGCTCTCGACCACCGTCACCGTCACGCTCCCTGCGTCTTCGCGAACGCCATAGACCGTGCCGAGAGCCTTTGCCTCGCCGCCGAGGGCTTCCACGATGAAGGGCCGTCCGGCATCGGCGCTCACCGTGAACATGGCTTCGCCTTTCAGCAGCCTTATCCGCCGCTCGCCGGTGGTGTAGGCAAGCGTGATCGCCGAGCCGCTGTTCAATTCGGCAACGGAGCCGTCGGGCAGCGTAACGGTCTCCAGCTCTCCCACCGCCGCATAATTGTCGGCCAGAACCCGCGTGGGGACATCCAGATACCAGGCGCCCCCTATCAGGAACAGGCAGACGGCGAGAGCGGCCGAGAGCGGCCTGAAGCCGGGCATGGAAAAGCCGGTCCGGGCTCGCCGCGCCGGCGCCCGGAGCGGACGAGCCGGAACCGGGACGCTTCCCATCTCATGCCATGTGCCGGAGATTTCCGCATAGGCGGCGCGATGCTCCTCCGAAGCGGCAAGCCATGCCCGAAACCGCGCCTCCTCCGCAGGGGACAGAGAGCCTCCATCCTGCCGGAAGAACCATTCGGCCGCTTCCTCGAGCGAATCTCTGCTGTCCGGGTCTTTCATGAATATCAGCTTGCCTCACGCTGTGCCGGAAGGACAGGACGACCATCTCCGACCGACACATAAGACGTTTGGGTAGACAAAAACCGCAGGTCCGCAGCCGCTCTAATCATGCGCCTTCAAGCGCCGGGCGCAATGAACGGTCGCTGCCGCCAGGTGCTTTTCCACGGCGCTTCGCGTTATGTTCATCCGATCCGCGATCTCCGTGTGCGAAAGCCCGTCGAAGCGGCGCAGGACGAAACATTCCCGGCATCTGGGCGGAAGCTCCGCCACCGCCCGCACGAGTATGGCCAGCCGTTGACGGGCAATGATCTGTCGTTCCGCATCCGGCCGGTCATCTGCCGCATCCAGCGCGTCCGAATGGATGAAGCTCTTGTTGAAGCGCGCCCTTCGCCGGTGATGATCCGTGACGAGGTTGGAAAGCACGCGGTAGAGGAAGGCGCGAGGATTGCGCGGCACCTCGCCGCCCGAAGTCACCAGCCGCAGGCAGGCTTCCTGAACAAGCTCCTCGGCAATCCCGTCGTCGCCAACCTTCAGGCGGGCATAGCTGCGCAATTCCGCGTAGCACCGCTCGACGACCTCCGCCAGCAAGCGCCGGGGCTCGTCACCTTTCTCCGGGAGGGCGAAATCCGTCATGTGTGACAGTCCCGCTCTCTGTTCGGCGTGGCGTTCCGCCTGCCGGATTTACGGTTGTTCGGGAATATGCCGGCGAGGGTCGTGCTCATGGCAGGCAACAACATGCAAGAGAAAGCCCGCGTGCGGTGAACGCGAGTGGGGGCGACCTGTCTTGCGGATATCGCTTTTCCGACGTCCTTGCAACGCCGGGGAGTTGGACCTGCCCTTGAACCGGACAAGAGGGCTGCCCGAACTGATGGAATCGATTGTCCCGGGCCCTCAGAACCCACGCCGGCTTGGGGCGTCAGTCCACGGAGCGCCATCAACGTGGACGGAAAGCCACCCACGACATGTATGTCATACCGTATGTCTGCCTTGCGTACGAGTTTATTTTCTTGTGTAATTTCAGATACTTATGGAGAATTTCTGGCGGAGGGGATGGGTCTGACGTCGAACCTTCTCTGGCGCGGCCAACGTTTTCGCGGACTGCGTCCCTCGCATATCTGAACCGCCGTTCAGCCGTATATCCCGAACAGGAGCCATCCCAGTACCCCGGCGACGAGTATCGCCAGGACGATGTTCAGCTTCGACTTCCAGAGGTAGAGCACAGCGAGAGCCAGCGCGAAAATCAACATGCCGGCGGGCAGAGACGGCAGCCGCGGTATAAGCGTCACCGCTAGTTCCACTGTCGTTGCCGCGATGAGACCGACCACCCCTGCGGCGACTCCTTCGAGGAAACCATGCAAGGTCCTATTCTCGACGACCTGCTCGAGCCGCTCATGAAAGAGCAGCGAAAAGCCAAAGGCGGGCAGGAAGATGCCGACCGTCATGGCGACAGCCCCTAGCGGGCCACCTCCGAAATAGCCGACGAAGGTAGAAAAGATGATGAGCGGAGCCGGAAGGATACCCGAGAGCGCAAGGCCGTCGAGGAACTGGGCGTCGGTCATCCAGCCACTGCCAACCGCATCGTCACGCAGAAACGGGATGACCGTGTAAGCTCCGCCGAAAGTCAGCAGCCCCGCCTTCAGGCCCGAGAGGAACAGGCCCCAAACCGAAGGCTGGTCTGCCATTCCTTCCGCAGATGCCGTGCCAGGCGAGAGGGGCGGCAGGATCCCACTTTCTTGACCAACAGCGTAGGCAATCAAAGCAGCCGCCAGCAATGCTATTGCCGCGACTGCGGGTTGTCCCCGCTGCACCAGTACGTAACAAATGCCGGCCGCCGGAAGGGTGATCCAGAAGCTAGCACCTACCAGCGCCGCCACCGCGCTCGCCGCGCCGATGCCCCACAGCCATCTGTCGAGTAGGACGTGTTCGCCGATCCGGTGAACCGCGCGGACGATCAGGGCAATGACCGCGACCTGAACGCCGAGGAAGATCGGCCCCAGCGCCGATTGAGTGATGTCGATGGTGAAGTAGAGCCACGACAGGGCGAACATCAATATGAAGCCCGGCAGCATAAATCCCAGGCCAGCCAGGAGACCACCGAGGCGCTTTCCCGCCAACATGCCGATATGGACGCAGAGCTCATGCGCCTCTGGTCCGGGCAGCACCTGATAGACGGCAAGCAGGCGGTTGAAACGCTCGCTCGACAACCAGCGCTCCTCGTCGACCAGCTCTCGGCGTATCATTGCGATCTGAGCGACGGGCCCGCCCCAGGCGAGCAGGCCGAAGCGGAGGAAACGAACGAAGATCTGCCAAGATGACTGCGCTGGTGGCGACAGGTCAGCCGCCCCGCCGGATGCGATGGTCTCGGCAGGAATCTGGTTAGAGGTCGAAGAGGAGTTCATCTTGCACCTCCCGCTTTTGCGGAGGGCCAGTTGTGCGTCTCGGCCGTCGCATCGCGCGCCCATCGATAGAAAGCGTCATATAGCGCTAATCCTGCGTCGAGCTGTTCGAGGTCATCAGAGAACATCCGCGAGAGGCCGAGAGAAGCGGCAAGGAGCCCCGACGCTTCCGGCTCCAGGTCCAGGCGGGCGGTGTCTGCTCCCCTGACGATCCGCGCCAGCCGCAGCAGCGGTTCTGTGCCGATTCCGAACTCTTCGACCATCACGTCAAAGGTGCACAGCTCGCCGCGATGGCTCCAAAATACGTTCTCCACGTCGAAGGGAGCGGCGCCGAACCGCTCGGCCACGGCCTCCACTTCCTGTGGAGCGACGAACAGAAACACGGCATGCGGGTCCACAAAGCGGCGGATGAGCCAGGGACAAGCGATGCGGTCGATCTTTGGTCGCGCCCGTGTGACCCAGACCGAGCGCCCTTGCGCGTCACGAGGCGGGATACGCTCCTCGGGCACCGTGGGCAGTGCCGCAGCCGCCCAAGCTTCGTATCCGCCCTCCAACGCTTCCGCCGCAATCCCGTGATGTCGCAGCCAAGCGGCCACACCCTCACTGAGCTTCCTGCCTTGCTGGCATATGACGATCGCCTGGCGAGCATCGAGGTCGCCCGCCCAGTCTGGAACCGATGAATGGGATTTGCGGACCGATCCGGGAACAAGACGTGGTGCGGCGGCGAAGTCTTGGTCCGTCCGCACGTCTACGAGCGTCGGGCAGCCGGGCGTGCCATAGAGACGGGAGAGCTTTTCTATGGAAATTGTTGTGGGAGATGGCATGGCGCGTCCTCCGTTGCCGGATTGATCAGGACGCGATGCTTGAGCCGTAGCCTCATGGGGAGACCGCAGTCCCCATGAAAGATTCATCGCGCCACGGGCGGCACGGTGTCAAGAGCTTCCTAGTCCAGGAGCGAATTAAGGGCGACTGCCGCGAGAATGAGCCCCGCCAGAATCTGGATAGCACGCGTGACTCGGTCGAGAAGCTTAGGCCGCGACGACAACAACTGGAGGAGCTGGCGCCTGAACAGAATCGCGGCGAGCGCTACGGAGGCGAGCACAAGCGTCACTCCCGCCATCATGACCACGGCGAAAGCGACACCCGCCTCGGGCACGCCTCGCGAGATCGCGAAGGTCATGACGAAGAGGGTCAGCGGGCATGGGATGAGCCCCGCTGCGAATCCTGCAGCCAAGCCGTGGCCATGGACGTGGCCGGTCCCGCGGAAGCCTTGCCATAGCATCCAGACTCCTATGGCGCCGAGCAGCCCGCGGCTGAGGTCCTCAAGAAGCGGCGCGCGACCGACGCTGCCGAGCGTGACGGAGACGAGCGGCAGCGACAGAAGCGCGATCAGGACTGACATGCCAACATGGACAAAGGAGAGCACTAGGGAGACCGTCAGACCGCGCGGCACGCTCGCGCTCGATCCGGTCAGATAGGTCGCGAGCACGGCCTTGCTATGGCCGGGTGTCAGCGCGTGGACGGCGCCGAACAAAACGCCCATGGGAAGATAGGTTGCCAGCAGCGACCAGTCTCCCGACTCGGCGAACGCTTTGATGCGATCGGCAAAGGCGAGATAGATCTCGCGCTGGATCGCTACGAGATCCTGGAACAGCCACATCATGCGGCCAGCTCCGCCGTCGCCGTCGCCAGCACCATGTACCGTGCCGTCTTGGCGATGGCGACCAGCAAGAGAAAGCTCCAGAACGGCTCCCGAAGGACTCCCGCCGCGACGGTGAGCGCGTCACCGCCGACAGGCAGCCACGACAGCAACAGAGTCCATCGACCCCACTTGCCATACCAGGCCGACGCCCGATCCAGAGCAGACGCGGAAACCGGGAACCAGCGGTGTTCCTGGAAACGCTCGACACCGCGTCCGAGCCCCCAGTTAACAACCGCGCCGAGCGTGTTGCTGACGCTTGCGACGGCGACCAGCGGGACGATGGGGTATCCAGCAAGCTGAAGCCCCACCAGCACCGCTTCCGATTGAGCGGGAAGGATCGTGGCCGCTAGAAAGGCGACGGCGAACAGGCCAGACAGCTCAAGGAGTCCTTCCACGCGCCGTCAGCTCCGGCCGGGCCAGGCGACATGCAGGTCGTCGATGACAAAGGCATGCACATGACGGTGCGGTCCGCCAGCCTCAGAAAGGTGCGGATGGTCGGCCGGGAGGTCATGATGGCTGTGTTCTAGTTCCTCGGGATCTGCAGCGGGCCAGACGACCAGCGCAATGCCGATTGCGGCAGCCGCGAGCAAGGCGAGCAACATCGCCGTCGCAGGTAGGCCTAGCGTTGCCCCAGCCCATCCTGCGAGCGGATAAGTGAGCAGCCAGCAGGCATGCGAGAGCGCGAACTGCGCGGCGAAAACCGCCGGGCGGTCCTCGGCGTGCGCCGAGCGCCGCAGTAGTCGGCCTGAAGGGGTCTGCGCCATCGAGTAACCCAACCCGAGCATGAACCAGAGCGGCAAAAGCCACTCGTAGGATTGCAGGGTCGCGGCGGCGAACGTGCCCACCGCAAGCAATCCGGCGCCGCCAAGCATTGCCACACGGTCAGGGAAAGCCTCCAGCAGGCGGGGCAAGGTGAGCGCCGCGAGCATGGAGCCTCCACCGAACGCTCCAAGGGCGACCGCCATCGCCTGCTGGTCGAGCCCGAACGCTGCCTGCACGTAGACGACAGTGTTCACGATCACCAATGCCCCTGCGGAAGCAACCGCGAGGTTGATCGCAAGGAGCCCTCTAAGGCGTGGCGTGGCGAGGTAGATACGGATGCCACGCGTGGTGCGGTCGTAGACACCGCGCGGTTTGGTTGGCTTCGGGCTTGGCAGGGCCACTGTTAGTACGAGAGCGGCCGAGGCGAGGAAGCCGATAACCGTGCCCGCAAACAGGCTATGAAAGGAAATGACGGTCAAGAGCGCAGCGGCTAACATCGGGCTGACGACGCTTTCGAGGTCATACGCGAGCCGGGAGAGCGACAGCGCGCGGGTATATTCCTTCTCGTCGGGAAGAATGTCCGGAATGGTCGCCTGGAACGTCGGCGTGAAGGCGGCCGAGGCCGACTGCAACAGGAAGATCAGGACGTAGACCTGCCATACCTCGGTGACAAAGGGCAGAAACACTGCGACCGCGGCGCGGACGAGATCGAGCACCACCAGCATTGCCCTCCGCGGCACCCGTTCCGTAAACGCAGACGCGACCGGCGCGACGCCGACATAGGCGATCATCTTGATGGCGAGCGCAGTCCCGAGCACCGCACCCGCATTCTCTCCCGCCAGGTCAAAGGCAAGTAGGCCGAGTGCTACGGTCAGCAGTCCCGTGCCGACCAGCGCGATCACCTGGGCGGAGAACAAGTGGCGATAGGTTCGGTTGGAGAGGACGGCCAGCATCAGAGGTACTTCGCAATCTCTTTGAACTCGTCGATTGACCGCCGCCGCTCACGCGCCAGCGGCCCAACCACCTCCTCAAGGCAATGATCGAGATGATCCTGAATGAGCGTCTTCTTGGCCTGTGCAATGGCCTTCTCGACGGCATGGAGCTGCTGGGCGATATCGAGGCAGGGGCGGCCAGCCTCGATCATCTCGATGACGCCGCGTATATGGCCATCGGCTCGCCTCAATCTCTTGACGATTTGCGAGTGTGTTTTGTGAACGTGTGATGCCTGATCCATAGATCGGTCCTATCCTCCTGGAGGGGATAGGACAATCCACTTCGGGAATGAATCCGACCCAAAGACAAAGAGTTGTTAAGATTTTGGTGAGAAACCGTTAACATGTCGAACTGGGTAGGAAGAGCGGTCCTTTCCCTCGTCGTCGCTCTCGCGATGGCGTTCGGTTCGTTGTTGCCGCATGCCGCGCACCCCCCGTCGCAGAACCCGACCGCCCTTGCAACCGAGGCCAAGCGCCACGTTCAGCCTGAAGTGGAAATGGCCGAACACGGTCATAGTCACGAGGACGGGGAGGAGCACGAGCAGGCAGCCGGTCATTCCCACGGCCACAACCCCGCCGACCATTCGCACGAGACGCCGACGGCGCCGCCAGCCAGCGCGCCCGTAGTGCCGGCGCTGGCGCGGACGTGGGTGCCGATGCCACCGCATGTGGCGCATCTCGGCACGAGCTACCGGCTCGAACGTCCTCCGAGACGGATCGTCATTGCCTGATCGCGGCCGCATGCGCGGCTAAAGTCGACAACGACGATTGGAGTATCCATGCAACAACCTTCTCGCGAGGGTCCGCCGCGCTGTGCGCTGGGCCGGTCCACCCTCATTATGCTCGCCGTTCTTGTGGGACAGGCGCTCTTTGCCAGCACAGCCTTCGCGCACGCCGTTGCCGAGGGCGACAAGGGTTACATTCAGGAGATCACCGGGGTTCACCTGATCCCCTTTGTCTATCTCGGAGCCAAGCACATGGTCACCGGATACGACCACATCCTGTTCCTGCTGGGTGTGATCTTCTTCCTCTACCGGCCGAAGCACATCGCCACCTATGTCAGTCTGTTCGCCATCGGACATTCGACGACGATGCTTGCGGGCGTCTACTTCAACATCGGCATCAACAGCTACATCATCGATGCCATCATCGGACTGTCGGTCGTCTACAAAGCGCTCGACAATATGGGGGCCTACCAGCGCTGGTTCGGTTTTCAGCCGAATACCAAGGCGGCGACGCTGATCTTCGGCTTCTTCCACGGCTTCGGATTGTCGACCAAGATCATCGAATACAATATCTCGCCGGATGGTCTGGTGCCGAACCTGCTTGCCTTCAACGTCGGCGTTGAGATCGGCCAGCTTCTTGCGCTGTCGGCGATCCTGATCGTCATCAGCTACTGGCGCTGGAAGCCGAGCTTCTGGAAGCACGCCTACACCATGAACGTCGCGATGATGGCCGCCGGATTCGTTCTCACCGGTTACCAAATCGCCGGCTTCTTCTTCGCGCCTGCCGTCTAAGGATTGACCACATGTACAACACTGACCTTCCCCGTCGGGCGGAACTGCCGACCTCAGCCCAACTCAAGCGTTCCACCTCGATCGCCGGCATCACCGCTACGGCCCTCCTTGCTTTCGTCGTCCTGCCCTCCGAATACGCCGTTGATCCTACCGGCATTGGTCGCGTGCTCGGCCTGACGCAGATGGGCGAAATAAAGGTTCAGCTTGCCACGGAGGCCGAGCTCGACGCGGCCAGTGCAGGCGCTTCCGCCCCTTCTTTATCCGAATCTCAAATTCTCGCGCGTCTGGACCGGATCGAGACCCTGCTCGCAGACGTCGGAGCCGCACAGCCCGCTTCACCTGAGGAGGTGCCCGAGCCAGCATCGACGGTCGCCGCTGTACCCGCACCCATGGTCGCGCCCGCGCCGCAGGTCACGGAGGGACAACCAGCTTCTCCGGAGTGGCAAGACGAGGTGTCGTTCACGCTCGCTCCAGGCGAAGGGGCCGAGTTCAAGCTCGTCATGGACCAGGGGGCGCAAGCAGAGTTCTTCTGGACAGCTAATGGCGCGGTCGTGAACTATGATACACATGGCGACGGAGGAGGTCAGTCCGTTTCCTACGAGAAGGGGCGCGGCGTTGGCGAGCAAGAGGGCGTGCTCGAAGCGGCTTTCACGGGCAATCACGGCTGGTTTTGGAGGAACCGAACTTCTGAGCCGCTGACCATAACCTTGAGGACCCGGGGGGCTTATAGCGAGCTGAAGCGGATGATCTGACGATCATGGCGGTCCGGTCACAGCGGGTGCCTTTCGGAAGCCGGAGATGTCCGCGGCGCGGAAGCACGCTGCAGCTCGATTGTTCCTAAGCAGGGTACGAGACAGTCGTCTGCAGCCACACGCGTGGCTATTTCCCCAGCACCGACTTGATGGTGTGGCCCCCGCCATAAATCGCAAGCCAGAGGCCGGCGAATCCCAGCAGGTGTTCCCATGGGATCGGCACAATCGACGTTCCGGCTGTCGCGTTGGTAACCGGAAGGATGACGCCGTTCCACGACCAGAGGAACAGCAACATCCAGGACATTGCGGGGCGCCATCCCCACGAAAACACGGCGCCCCGCTCGTCCTCCCGGTCCAGCATCTGATTGCGTTGCGAGGTGGCCATGGTGAGATAGGCCACCCACTCGGCGCTCCGCTCGCGCTCGATCGACTGCACCTTGGCGGCAGCATCGGCATCGGCTTCAATCGCCTTCTTCACGGCTTCTGGCGTGGGCTCGGAACCCAAGGCGTGGGCGAGCGCCTCGATCACTCGCGCAGAAGCCTCACCGGCGACGCCGCCAATATGGGTGCGCAGGATCGAGCCGAGGATCGGCGCGCCGAGGCTGACAAGGACGGGAGCCAGGGAGCTAAACATTGGCGGCCTCACGTTCATAGGCGGAGGCGCGGTGGGTGTTGATCACCGCGCGGATGATGAGGAAGGCGAGCGCCGCGAACGCGACGGAGACGACGCCAGCGAGCAGCCAGTCGCCAAGCTGCGCGCCCTGATCGATGGAGATTGCGCCGCCACCGCCAGCGCCAGCCGCTGCCCCGGCCTGCTTACCTGCCTGGGAGCGAGCATTGTTCGCCTCTTCGCCCAACTGCTGCTTGACCCGATCACGGTTGTCGTTCGCGGCCGTCAGGGCCCACGCCACGCCCTTGGCTTCGATATCAGCGACACGACGCGCCCAGCCCTGGCCGAAGGTGTTCCAGATATTCAGCGACCGCATGAAGCTGAGCCGGGTGGCGCAGATGCGCTTTACCGTCTCATGGTCCGGCCCGCCGATCGAAGCGAGCAGCCATTTGCGACCGCGCGAGACGCCGGAGTTCACCGAGGCATCGTAGGTCGCAAGATCGACACCAATCGCCAGCGTCGGCCCACCGCTTGGCACCCAATATTGCTCGAAGTAGATCTGCTCGGCTTCGGCAATCGTGATCTGGCCAACCGGGCGGACCGGCTTGCCTTGCTGGCGCAGCCAGGCGTGGTACACGGCTTCGGTCACGCCATACATTGTCTTGCCGCCGGGATCGGCGGGATGATCAGACCATCCGCCCTCCCACGTCTTGGTCACGTCATGGCAGCGCCGGAATTTGGCCGTGCTCATCGACGGTTCTCCTCTTGATGCTGGACATGAAAAAGCCCGCCTCGAGGGCGGGTGCGGTTGGTCAATCGGTCGGTAGGTAGGTGCAGCTACGGGCTACCGCCGAAGATCTTGAGCTTGATCGCGATGCCGGCGAGCAGCGCCAGCATGATCCCGGTGGTGATCATCCGCACCGAAGTTTGCACGGCAGTCCGCCGCACGAGCCGGATGCATTCCAGTAGCGAGCGGATGTCGCGGATATCTAGGGCGGCCTCCTTGCCCTCCAGCCCCACGTCGGCGAGCGCACGTTTTGCGCCTTCTTCGGCGGCGCGCGCCAGCATCGCCTCAAACTCGACCTCCGGAATGCGAATGAAGCCCTGATCGGAACGGGGGGGTGTCATCATCTCTCCTTTCCCGCTCATCAGCCGACCTTCGCACCCCAAAACGAGGTGTGATCGGTGGCAAAATAGCCATCGGCGACGCGGAACGTGCCCTGCAGCTCGACCGTGTCGCCGGCGCTCAGCGGCACCATCGTCTGCAGCCAGAGCGCAGTAGACTCGGAGACATGGGTTCCCGAGATTTCGCCGGAGGAGCCCCGGATCTCGGCCGTGCCGTTCAGAACCAGGCGACCGCGCATGCGCGCCGTCGTGCTGGAATTGACCTTGTAGAGAAGCGTCGCGCCGAAGAGGTAGGTGCCGGCGACCGGCGCGACGAAACGGTTGTTGCCGGCGTCGAAGGCACCCTGTTCATTGTAGTCCGTGTTGTTGATGCCGATCTTCGTCCAGGTGTCGATGGCGACGTAGTTGTCGTAGTTCGTGTAGGCCTTGAAGCGAGGCAGCCGCGGCTGGTCGACGATGCCGTTTGCGTTGTCGATGATGAAGCCGTCAAAGAAGCTCGAGCCATCCGCCGACACGGCAAGCCTGAACTTGTCCGAGCCGAAGAGCCCAATCAGCGCTTTCGTGACATAGGCGGTCTGGAGCGTGAGCCCGAGGTCGTCGCCGGCCGTTTCCTTGTTCATCGTGTAGAAGAGATCGCCGGTTCCGCCTTCGCCGACGGCCCTGGCTGTCCAGAGCGCGGCGTTGAGCTTGGCGGAGAACGGATTCGCCGCGTCCGCCGTGGTGCCGATACCGAGCAACTCCAGGTTCTGCAGCGCCGCAGGCGTCGTGCTGACCCAATCAGAGCCGTCATAAACGAGCAGCGTGCCTTCATCCTCGATCCAGGACCGCCAGCCGGCCCGCGGCGGCAGGCGCAGCCAGGCGCCGTCGGTCCAGAGCGCCACGTTCAGGTCCCATCCGGACCAGTCGCCGGTTGCGCCAGAGCCGACGATGTACCGATCGCCGTCCGCAGGGATGGCAGGCGGCGTGGTCAGGTCCCGATCAATGACGGAGAGTTGCACCAAACCGTCGAGGAGCCGCAGCGCCTCGTTGTGAGCGACATGCTTCTGGGCCTGTGCCGCCAGGATGTAGGGCAGCAGCAGATGGGTCGTGGCGTCAGACATGGGAAGTCCTTCAGAACGATAGCGTGACAGACTTCGGCGCTCCCCGCCCGACAAGGGAGGAGAGCTGAAAGATCCGGACGGTCAGTGTGTCGCCGGGGGCGAGCGATGCGCCCCAGTCGACGATCTGGTCGGCTGCCGCATAGAGCGCGCTGGTGGTGGTCGCGGTAAGCAGCCGCTTCACGGCGGCGCCGTCGAGAATCTCGACTTCGAATGCTTCGAGTTCCTCGCCCAGCGGCACTTCGAGCGCGCCCCAGCTGTCGGCAGACATCGCGCGGGAACGGCGCGTCCAACGGATCGTCAGATCGCCGGGTATGCGCGGTCTGCGCCAAGGCTGCTCGGTATGGGCGACGGAGAACGGCCGCAGCCCGACGCCTTCGGGTGTGAAGGCCTGCGCAATGTAGGTTTCGTCGCTGACCGGCCGGCTCACCGGACCGATGCGCCAGTTCCACGGCAACCCGAGATCTGCCTCGGCGATCGGCAGCGATGCAAGGCTGTCGTCGAGCACCACCACTCTCACGCCTGCGGGAGCCGGATTGCCCATCGCACTTTCGGTGCCGCGCTGGCCGCGCAGGAGCCGCGTCAGCCGGTAGCGGCCCGGCGCGATCAGCTCGGCCGCGCCTGCCTGCACGATCTCCCACGTACCCGGTGCGCTCTCAATGGCGAGTGCGTTGGCGCCGCCGAAGAGCGTGAGATCGGTGACACTCTCCAGCGTTCCCGACAGCAGGTCGACCACCAGCACATTGCCAAGGTCGAAGCGCGAGGTGGGCCCGGCGTAGAAGTCTGAGACCAGGGTGCCGATCCGGGCGCGCGAGCCGAGGCTCGTGAGCAGCTCGAATCCATTCGTCGAGGCGCTGCGGAACACCGCGATCTCGCCGGGCCATGGCGTAGCGTGGGCCGCCGCGAAGGGCCTGTGCGCAGGCTGGTTCTCGGTCAGCTGCGGCAGATCGAGAAGCACCGCCTCGGGTGCGCCGAACACCACGGCCTTCGAGAGCGCCGCAGGGCGCGGCGCCCCTGGCGGCAGATCGTAGGCCTCCCGGTCCTGGCAAAGAGCCTCGATGCTCCGCGCCTCCGCATCCGCGATCGAGACGATGCGCAGCGGAACCGATCGGCTGTCGTGATCAACCGTCACGACATCGGACGGGTCGAGCGCCAGCCTCGAAGGCGGCAGGCGGAAGACAGCGCTCTCGCGTCCGGACCAGGCTTCCATGAGCGCGCGTCGGCAGCGTCGTTCGGCCTCCTCGGGCGACACGGCAAAGGGGAAGGTCTCGGAGGCGATACGGGTCGTGTCCACGGTGATGCGCCGGGCCTCGACCTGTGCGGCCTCGTAGTCCTCGTCGGCGCGGGCCACCTGCCATTTCAGTGCCTGCGGGAGCTCGGTTTCCTGACTGCGGGTGAGTTCCAGGATGTCGCCCTCCCGCTGGGCAGCCAGACCGTCAAGCGACAGGTTCGCGACCGCGGCCCGCCCCCGCATGACGAAGCGGATCACGCCCTCGCTCTCGACGGCATCGAAGCCGAAGTGGCGGGCGAGCGTTGTGATCGAGGCGCGCGGGCTTTCAAGCGCGCCGATCGCGTAGCCCTCGATCGCACCCCAAAGGCCGGAGACGTCGATGCGGTCCTCGGGCATCCCGGCCCGAAGGGAGAGATGCCGAACGAGTGCGGCCAGCGACACGGCCCCGAGCCGCCCGGTCAGCCAGTGCCCGAGTCGCCAGTTCGGACCGTCGGTCCAGACGTCGGTCAGCTCGGGGAAGAACGGATAAGGCCGCGCGTCCCACGTCCATGCCGCGCATTCGGGGACGTGTACCATGCGGTCGCCATAGATCGACGACACCGGGTTGTTCGCCCCATCGCTCCAGAAGAGATAGGTCGCCTCGAGATAGGCCCGCTGTATCGCGTCATCGCGCCAGCCGCGCGAAAAGTGCGGTACGAAACTCTCCGACGACTTCGGATCGAAGAACATGTACGGCTGGTTGGTGCCGCGGTCGATGGCCGGGCAGCCGAGTTCGGTAAAGCGGATAGGCTTCGACTCGGGCGTCCACGCCGTCGGCGCTCCGGCCTCCACCCCGCCTGGACGGTCGTAGTGCGGGTTCGACCACCAGGCGCGCAGATCCTTGTAGCGGAAGACCCACGGCTTGCCGGCGGCGCCATCGGTGATCGGTGTCCGCACCTGCGCCGAGCGATCGGCCGCGCTGGCGTAGAACCAGTCGAGGCCTTCGCCGCCGGCGATGTTCGCCTGCAGGTAGGCGCGGTCGTAGATCGCCGGCCAGCCATCTTGGGCATCCAGATGCTCGAAACCATCGCGCCAGTCGGAGACCGGCATGTAGTTGTCGATCCCGACGAAATCGACATTTCCGTCAGCCCAGAGCGGGTCGAGGTGGAAGAAAACGTCTCCGGATCCATCTGCGGGTTGGTGCCCGAAATACTCGCTCCAATCCGCGGCGTAACTGATCTCGGTCGCACCGCCGAGGATGCTGCGCACATCGGCCGCCAGATCGCGGAAGGCCAGCACTGCCGGATAGGTGCTGGCGCCCGAGCGGATGGTGGTCAGCCCACGCATTTCGGTGCCGATCAGGAAGGCGTCGACGCCGCCCGCCGCCGCACAGAGATGGGCGTAGTGCAGCACCATGCGGCGCAGACCCCAGTCCCCGGAGGCACCGATCCAGGAGACGGTCTCGCCAGATACCGCGAAGTCGGACGAACTGGCCCCGCCGAAGAACGCCGCGACCTGTGTGCCCGCCGTGGCAGTCTTGTCGACGCTGCCAGTATAACCGGCCGCGGGCGAACAGGTGATCCGGCCGCGCCACGGGAAGATGGGCTGACCAGTCTCGGCGGCGTTGTCCGAGTACGGGTTCGGCAAGGTGTTCACGGGCGGAACATCCATCAGGATGAAGGGATAGAAGGTGACGCGCAGGCCGCGGGCCTTCATCTCCTTGATCGCCTGCACCACGGCGAAGTCGGCGGGGGTCCCGCCATAGACCGGCCGGTCCTTTTCAACGCGACTGACCAGATGGGCAGCAGCCCGGCTGACGCCGTTGACGCTCCACGTCTTCGGTCTCGTGGTCTTCTCCGCGTATTCGACGCCGGGCCTGATCTGGCACGCCCCCGCGCGCAGATCGTTGCCGAACCAGGCGACGACCAGGCTGACGCTTTCGACCTTCGGCGCCATGGCCTGCAGCCGGTCGAGTGCCACCATCATGTCGGCCGTGTCCGTTAGCGCGTTGAGGTTTTCCGCGACCTGAGCGCCGCTGCCGCCCTTGCGTACGCCGTCGGTGGCGTAGGTGAACTCGCCCGAGGCCGGGATCATCGTCACGGCGCGGGTCAGACCCTCGGCGGTATCCGGATCAGCGAGCGGCCGGAAGATCTCGAAGGAGAGCTGCGGCAGGCGATTGCCGTAGTTGCCGAGCGGCAGCTCTTCGAAGACGACATAGGCGGTACCGCGATAGGCGGGCGTGCTGGCGGCGCCCATCTTGGCCGAAATGAACGGGTCGGCGGTCTGTGTCTCGTCACCCGGATACCAGCGCCAGGTGATCCCGGCAGTATCAAGCAGCTTGCCATCGGCCCAGATGCGACCGATCCCGGTGATCGGACCTTCACACACGGCAACGGCGAAGGAGGCATAGTAGAGATATTCGGTGGTCTGAACCTTGCCGCCGCCACCACCCTTGCCGCCGCCCTGCGTGGTTGTGCTGATCTCCTCGCGGAAGTCGGTCGCCCAGACGATGTTGCCGCCCATCCGCATTCGTCCGTAGACACGCGGGATGACGGCTCCCTCGGTGGCCGAGGTGATGCGCAAGCTGTCGAGCCGCGGGCCTTCGATCCGCTGGGTGGGCGCCAGCGAGGAAATGATCCAGCTGTCGACGACCGAACCAATGGCGGAGCCGACGAAGCCGCCAATCGTCGCCGCGCTCACGCCGAGGATGGCCCCGCCGATGCTGCCGCCGATGGCAGCGCCAGCCACGCCGAGAACGAGAGTTGCCATGGTGGATCAGATCTTTTCCGGGAAGAGGAAGGCGAAGGCGATGCGCCGGTGCCAGGATTGCGTGAGTGGCACTTCGATTACGCCCAGCTGCTCATAGGCGTGGAGGAAGCTGTTGGGCGCGGTCAGGATCCCGACATGCTTGGCGATGGCGCGGGGCTTCATTCGGAAGACGACCAGCGCGCCGGGACCGGCATACGAGGGTTCGACCTCGATCATCATGCGCCGTGCGCCCTCGGCCAGAACTTCGCGGGGGCCAGTTTCACCCCAGTCGCGGCTATAGGGCGGCATCGTGAACGGCTCGGACCCCACCACCTCGCGCCAAACCCCGCGAGCGAGCCCAAGGCAGTCGCAACCCACACCTTTGAGGGACGCCTGATCGTGATATGGCGTGCCAAGCCAGGAGCGCGCGGCGGTGATGATGCGCTCTGGATCGGCGGGGATCACAACACCCCTCCGTCATGGCCGCCATCTCTTGTGGCGTAGCGCAGGATGGTGTCCTGGCCTGGGATGTGCGGAAAGCCCCGGAAGTTGGCCGTGTTGGCGAACTTCGTCCCGCAGGTCTCGATGCGCTTGTCGCAGCCGGCGCGGATGGTGAAACCGTCGCTCTCGTCGATCGCGCGCACCGGTGCTTCCAGCAGTGTCAGCACCGCGACTCCGTCCGTGAGGTCATGGCCCAGCACCTCGGTGCGCCGCCCGGCGTTCGCGCCGCTCGTCCACTCCAGTGTGCCGAAGGTGAACCAGCCGGAGGTAAAACCGCCGAGCCCCGAGGCGGTGAAGGCGCGATCGCGCAGCAGATCGATGACGGTGCCCGTGCCCTTGTAGGTCAGGTCGTCCAGGTCGACCCCGCATCGGATATCACCGAGAGCGGCATCGCATGTCGCCTGAAACGTCCGTCCGACAGTTTGGCCGAGCACATGGGCAAGCGAACGCACCTCGGCGACGAAGGCCAGCCGCCCGCGCCGGATCTGGCCGATGGCCCCGCGCCGCATCAGGACGCGCTGGCCGGTGTCGGTCCAGTTCACGCGCCAGACCTCCACCTCGGCATTGTCCCAGCGGCCGTCGAGAATGTCCGTCTCGGTGATGCGGTCGGAGGTCAGCACGCCCTCAGCATCCTGCGCATCGACGGACAGGTCCGAGCCCGAACGCACCTCAGATGCCGTGAGTCCGCTCTCGGGCTCGAAGTCGGTGCTGTCGAAGGTCAGCGTCCGGTCATGATCGGTGAAGCCGAAGGTGACACCGTCGGCACGGGTAATCCGCCAGCACCAGGCGAGCGTCGTGGTGCCCTCATCAAGATGTGCCTGGAAGTTTGGGTCGAGCGACTTCATCGCCGGATCTCCAGAAGCGGAATGGACGTGATCGAGCCGAGCCGCTCGAGGTCGAGCGTCACGTCGAGCGCGTCGGTGTCGAAGCGGACGGGTACGTCGAATTCGAAGCCCGCAGTGATGGCGACACCAGCGCCCGGCGCGGCGCTGAAGCTGACGACGCCGGTCGTGGTATCGACCGACCAGCCGGAAACCTGCTCGACGCCTCCCAGTGCGATGCGCACGGTGCCCGCCACTGGCTTGGCGATGGCGCGCGTCCACGATTGCGCCCCGGAGGCGTAGTGCTTCACCAGCTGGAAAGCGGTCGTCGCACCATCGCCGGTGCCGATAGCTTGGTCGCTCGGTGATGGCGCACCCGAGGGCAGGCACGACTTGTGATCGCCCCAGTCCTTGAAGCGGAAGCCGTGGAGCCGCCCGTTGCGCGCCTCGAAGAACGCGACGACCACCGCCAGGTCATCGGCGCGACGGATGCCGTAGGCGACGTCATATCGACGGCGCGAGTTCGCCCAGCTGGCGTTGCGCTCCTCGTCGCCTGAGGCGAGCTCGACGATCTGCGTGCGCCGCTCGGGACCGCCGCGTGCGCCCCTGCTGATATTGTCGGGAAATCGGATCTCGTGAAACGCCATCACATGCCCCTCCGGCCGAGCGACACGGCGCGGGCAATGTCGGCCGCGACCTGGGTGCGTGACTGGCGGAAGCTCTCGGCGTCGCGGGCCATGATCGTGATGTTGACCCCGCCCGTCCCGTAGCTCTGCGCTTCGCGCCTCGAGAGCACCCGCTCGCCCCGCTGGAGGATAGCGGGCACCTCATCATGGCGAAGACCCACGGTTCCCCCGGAGTGCATCCGGGGCGCTGCGGCGAAGGCGAGCGCAGGCACCATGCGTGCCGGTCCGGCAGCTCCGACGATGCCGCCCGCGTGCAGCACATTGGCGAACAGGCCACCAGCCTGGCCGAGGATGCCGCCCAGCGCATTCGCGATTGGACCGAGGATGAACCGCCGTGCCGCGAGCTTGGCGAGATCGGCAATGAGCGACGTGACGAGGTCGGTGAAATTGAGCTTGCCCGTTTTCACGAACTCGCCGACGGCGTTCTCCGCCGACTGGAAGGCGCTAACGAGGCTCTGGCCGATATCGCCACCGATCTCGCGCGCCTTGCTGGCGTAGTCCGACAGCGCCGCCGTGACCGCCTGCCACCCTGTGACGGCGGCCTCGGTGTCGGGCTTCGCAGCGGCGGCCGCCGTTCCGGCGGCAGCACCTGCTTCTGTGGCTGCGCGCCCGGCATCGCCGAGCGCGCTTTCGAAGCGTTCGGCTGCATCCGTGGCATCGGTCAGCGCAGAACCTTCGGGTTCACTGGCGCGCGATAGTGCCTGACGCAGCGCTTCGATCGAGCTGAGGGGCGCTACTGCGGCATTTGCTGCTGCCCTCGCAGAAGCCGCGAGGCGATCTGCCTCTGCGCTCGCCTCCGCAGCCGCGCCAGCCGTTTCGTAGAAGGCAGACCCGGCGCTGACCGCCGCTCCATAGACGGCAAGCATGGTGGACTCCATGCCGGGAATGCCGTCAAGGCCGCGCGCCACAGCGTGGAGGAAATCCGCCCAGGTTTTCTGGATGTTTTCGAGCGCTGAAAGCCAGCCTGCGCGAATGGAAGCCCACACCGATTGAAGGGAGAGCGAAAGCGACTGACCGCCCAGCTTGATCCGATCCCAGACCTCCGAAGCGACATCGCCCAGCAGGGCCATCGCATTGCCGAAACCACCGGCGCCTTGGGCAAGTTGGGTAAACTGATAAATCAGTTCGCCAGCGCCAACGATGAGCGCACCAATGCCGGTGCGGATGAGCGCCCCGCGTAGAACAACGAGCGCTGTCGCGAGGCCGCGAACCGACAGCGCCGCTGCTGCCAGTCCCGCAACCCACCGGCCGCCGAGGAAGGCGGCGAAGGTCGCGGCATATGTGGTCAGGCGACCGATGTTGTCGAAGAGACCACGAATGGCAATGCCGAGCGGACCGGTGCGGCTGGCGACCGCCGCCATGGCATTGGCGACGGCTTCCAGCGCCGGCGCGGCGGCAACGGCCAGCTGGTTTGACAGCCCGCGCCAGATCAGCCCGAGCCGTGAAATCGCGTCGTTCGTGCGCTCGATCTGATCGGCATCCTGCTCCGAGACCACGACCCCGAAGGCGAGCACGTCCTCGGTCGCCTGGCGCAGCGTCGCAGTGTCGATCCGGCTCATGGCGATGGAGCCTTCCTCGCCGAAGAGCTGACCAGCCACGGCGGCACGCTCGGCAGCGGGGACGAACTGCTCGATGGCGGCGTTGATCGCGCCGACGCGCTGATCCAGCGGCAGGGCGATCAGCTCGCCGGCCGAGAGCCCAAGACGGTCCAGCGCGTCGGCAGCCGGGCCGGTGCCGGCGGCCGCCTGGCTGAGACGCCGCGTCAGATCCTTCGTCGCCTGTTCGATGCCGGACATCGAGACGCCTGCCAGCTCGCCCGCGCGCTCCAGCGTCTGGATCGAAGCGACGGTAGTGCCCAGGGACTGTGCAAGTTTCGCCTGCGCATCGACCGTCTGGAGCCCAGAGCGCATCATTGCCATGCCAGCAGCAGCAGCGGCGGCCACGGCGGCGGCAGCAGCTACAGCGACACGGCGGGAGAACGCTGCGAGCCGGACGTTGGCTGCCTCCATCTCACGGTTGAGCCGCCCGAAGCCGCGCGATCCGGCTTCGCCGACGCCCTCGAGCTCGGCGCGCACCTGCCGGCCGCCGACCGCCGCGAGCCGGACGGAGACACGCTTCTCAGCCATTGGGACGTTCCACTTGTTCGTTGAGCTTGACCACCATCACTGCCTCGATGACGGGCAGCAGTTCGGCAATGGCGCGCGGTGGCACGCCGAGCGCGTCGCCGAGCGCCAGCGCGGCCGACATGTCCCAGCCGATCACCGCGCCCGGCAGGACGCGCAGCTGGCCGCCGAGACGCCCGACGAGGTCCCAGACCTGCCAACCCTCCGGAGTTTCCGGACGGTTCAGCCGCGCCGGGCAGTCCGGGCAGGTTTGCGGGCAGGCTTCGCAGTAGCGCTCGCCCCCACCGAAGGACCATTCGGCGAGAGCGCGGAGGCGTTTTTTTCCTGTTCCAGCAGCAAACCCTTCGAGACATAGGTCAGCTGGAAGGCCTCGAAGATCGGCCAGATGTCGAGCAGCGCGTCGATGCCCTCGGGGCTGGGGTCGATCAGGTTGCTGTCGGCATCGCCGATACCCTCCCAGGCGAGCACCGCCCGCCTCGCCAGCGCTTTGGCGAAGGCGACGGCACGCTCCTCGTCGGAGGCTTCTTCCGAAACCGCCTCAATGATTGGATCGCTGCGCGTCGCCACCATCAGCGCAGTGGTCAGCGGGCGCAACTGCACCCGCACGCCTGGCGCCAGATCATGCCAGCGCGGCGCGTTCGTCAGGTCGAGAGTCAGCATTAATAGGTCTCCACATCGTTCACGAGAGTGGCGGTGCACATCCTGCCGACGGTGCTGTCCCGCGCGGCTTGCCAGTCGAAAGTGGCCTGCACGCCCTGCGGCCCGGAGATCTCGATGCGCGGACGCGGCAGGTAGACGGCGTGCACGGTAAAGGTGAAGCTCTCGCTCGAGGGCAGCGCATAGGCGAACTCGAATTCACAAGGCTCGCCATTGATTGCCTGCGTCACCAGCGTGCTGTCGGCGAAGCGCACCTCGATGGAGCCCGTCAGCGTCGCTATGGACGGGTCCGCCCCGTCGATGCGGCCATCTGCCCGAATCGTCTCGATCCGGTCGAGGTTGTTGGCGTAGGTGATATCGGCGGAGACGACGTTGCCGAGCGCGGACCCGTTCCGCGTGATCGACCCGTTGAAATGGCCGAAGCGTTTGAGCTCCAACGCTGCGGGCGTCCCGGCGCTAGTGGTCGCGCCCACCGTCTCACCCTGCGCCACCAGCCGAGCCGTTGCGGTGAGCAGCCCCGAGCGCTGCATCTGCCAGGTGATCTGGTCGAGCACGCAGCCCGAATACATCGCATAGCGCGGCACCTCGGGCATGCCCGTCTCGATCGACATGCTGGGCAGCGTCCACGACCCCGACTGGAACTCGTGGCTGTATGGGGCTTCCGCGCCTGTGGTCGTCGGCGGTCCGAACGCCGCCTTCAGCCAGAAGCCGAATGCTTCAGCATCCAGCGGCACCAGGACGTCGCCGTCGGCCGTCACCGCGTCCTTGATCGGGGCCAAAGGATCGCGGCCGTAGCCGAGCAGCTCCGAGTTCAGCAGAGGCTGTTCTGCGCCGAGCGAGGTGCTGGCGAAGGGCATGCGGGTGAAACCGCTGGCGGGCGGCGTTCCATAGGTCGTCTCGAACGCAAGCGCCATCTGCGCCCGCGCCCCTTGGGCTCGTGCCATGGTGGTCTCCTCAGGTTGTCGGGATCAGCCGAGCGGGTCGGCCGTGGTGTAGTGCAGGACGACCGGGATCACGGCGGCCTTCAGGCTGGCGGCGCCCTCGACCGGCAGATCGACCGGTCGCGGCGCTTCCGCCTCCAGCCAGTCGCAACGACCGCCCAACGTGCGGTCGGCGGTGAGTGCCGTGCCGATGCTGGCGCACAACGTGTCGAATGCGGCGTCACGCGCAGCGCCTTGGACAACCGCCTCGATCTCGGCCCGGTGCTGGTAATGGTAGCGCAGGGGCGACAACGTCACCTCCGGCTCGCCCGGCTCACCGTCGCGCAGGATCAGCAGGCCCTCGGCCGGGACGCGCTCCGGCAGCACATCGCCGCGCAGAGCGGTGGAGGGCAGCGCCGAGAGCCGCGCGTGCAGCGCGGCGAGGATGGTTTCGCGTGAGGTGGGCATGGCGACCACAAACTGAGGTTGGATCGGAATACCGATCTTTGTTCCGGTCTGAACCGAAGCCTTCTGGTTCCACCGTCAGGCGGGAATTGCGCCTACCTTCTTCGCTCTTTCTACGAGTGCAGCATATTTCACGCCGTTCCCGGATGGAAAATGCATGCACCACGCCGCCAAAAACTGCTTCTCTCGCTCGAGGTCCTTGGCCTTGCTGAGAAGCACGGCCACACGCATCGGATAGTGAGGTGCCGGCGTCTCGCCGATTTCGAGATAGCGCTTGAACGCGTCCGAAACCGTACTGCATTGCCATGCGAGATCCTGATCAGCCTCCTTCATGAAAGCTCGAAAGGATTCCTCGTCCTGGCTCAGGAACTCCGGCGCTCCGGATGCCTGACCGTAAGTGGTTCCGCCGTCGAGCATCTTCGCGGTGGCATCACGCATCGCGCGACTGTATCGCCTTTCCACCTCACTCGGATCCACTACGGGGGTTTCGGCGAACAGTCGGATCAGATCATCGACTTTCCGAGAAAGCTCGGTCGATAACTGACTGTCCGACACCGGCGTTCTTTTTGGCGGTCGCTTCGCCTGTTTGATTTCGATCCGCGCTGCGACTTCTTCGGCCAGCCTTGCGAGCGCGGATTTCTGTCGCTCAGCCAGAGAAATGAGGTTCGCTGAAACACCGGCGTTCCGGTATTCTGCGATCTGCCAATCCAGTTGCTTCAGATGACTCGCGATCTTGGCCTCGGGCTTTCGGAGGGCCGTGATGCCGAGATCTTTGTTCTCCGCGAGAAATCGCTGCAGCTCCTCGATCGTAAGCGAGCGTTCTTGAATGTGCGCTTCCCAGCGCTGCCGACGATCCTCAGTGGTGGAGGCGGAAAGGGACTGGTGGCGAGATGGTTCGCCTCGGAAGTGGGCCAGCGCTTCTTCTTGCGCCTCCCTTTCGGTAGCGTACGCGTCGGAGAAGTGTGGGTCTTCCCGATCGCCGACGTCCGCAATGCAGTATTTCCAACCGCGGTCCTGCTGAAAGACCGTTATGCGCGTCGAACCCTCGACCAACGTCGGGTTGCCGTTCTCTGAGACCGTCCACCGATTGGCAGAGCTCGGCGACTGAGCGGAACTCGATCTCTCTCGTCCGAACAACCACTTGAAAAACGCCATCTTCAGCCTCCTGAGCGTCATCCTCCTGCATGACTTTGCGTGAGGCAAGTGCGCAACCGCCACCTCTCTATTTGCGGATCCTTCCCTCTATCCAGTTCCCCACGATCAGCCCCGGCACGCTGTCCAACGCCCGGTCTGCATCCCGCGCCAGATCCAGCCGCTTCGGCAGCTTGACCTGCGGCACCAGAAGGAAGATCGGCGCGGTGACCTTGCCGCGCCCGGTCTTCGAGCGCGACACCACCGCCTGACCCTTCGTGTTCAGCCGCCCCTCCGCCACCAGCAGGCTCGGACCGGTGCGGCGATAGACGAAGCGCAGGCGCAGGCCGCGGCGGCGCTCCCATTCGCCGGGGGTGATGCGGCCGCCGCGCAGGGATTTACCTGCGGCAGGCAGCGGGATCGCGAGCCAGAACCCGTCTTTCGAGCGGATCAGAGGACCGGTGTCATGCGCGCCTACGATGACCGGGGCCTTCGACCAGACGAGCGCCGCGGCGTCCAGGCTCTCGCCCGACCTCGGGAAGTTCTGGTTGCGGATCGAGTTGGCGAGCCGTGTGCCGAGCCCCGCGCCGGTGATCTGCAACCGCCACGCCGACTTCAGCCCGGTCCCGGCCTCGCGCATCGCGGCCGTCACAGCGCGCTCGCCCGCCGCAACTTCGGCCGCCATCATCGCGACGATGTCGGGATCGATGTCGAGCTTGAGTTTCACGCGGGCCTCAGATCCACGGTCCAGACCAGCCGCTCGCGGTCGCGGACGGGCTCGCCCTGGATGAGGAAGGCGTCGCCATCGATCTCGATACGGTCGCCGGGGCGCGGGGTCGCAACCTCGGCCACGCGCAGGTCGATCCTGGTGGTCTCGGACCAGAGCCGCGCGTCGCCGAAGTCCGTGATCGCGTCAGCGCGCCGGGCGACAACGCGCACCAGCACGGGCGCGCCGCCGTCGGCGATGTAGACCGCGTCCCGGCCGATGTTCGGATCGGCGAAGAGCGCGCCCACGGCAGCGGCGAAGGCGCTCATCAGAAGGCCGCGTTCAGGCGGACCCGTCCGATGGTGTCGCCCGCGCCGCTCGCCACCGCCTCGACGGCCACGCCGATGAGCGTGTTGTCAGTCGCGACGGTCGTGGTGCGCTTGTTGGTGTCGTCCCAATAGACCCTGGCGCCGACGGTCCAGGCCTGCGAGCCGACCTTGGTGATGTCGAAGACGCCGACGAGCGCGGTCTCGACGGGCTCGCCGAGGGCGGCCGCTCCGGCGGCGATGCCGAAGATGGAGCCGACGAGCAGACCATCGCCGGAGGCGACGGCATAGGGCGCGGTCAGGGTGATGGTGTTGCCGGGCTGGACGTAGTTTTTCATGGAGGTGATCCTCGTGGAAAGACGAAGGGCGGCCCGTCAGGACCGCCCGCATGTCAGGGTTCAGCATGGGGTGCGAGTTACGCGCCCGGGTTCTTGTAGAGGCCGCGCCAGTCGATCGCCTTGGCGCCGAAGTCGAGGCGGCACTTGATCTCGACGCCGTCGACGTCGAACCCGTTGCGCGTCTCGATGTAGGCGCCCTGCTGACCCTCGAGATAGGCGTACTCGATGGTGTCGATCTGGTTCGGGCTGGCCGCCAGATACCAGGCGGTCTCGCTCGCCCCATCGAGCCGGGGCTCACTGATCGGCGCCAGCGTCCGGATCGACTGCGGCACCACGCTGGACGTCGCGGCGGGCACGAGGTTCTGCGCGACCAGTTGCTCGGCCTTCAGTTCCAGCGAGGCGGGCACGATCAGGAAGGCGGGGCGGACGTTCAGCACCGTCTTCTTGTCGAGGCCGGTCTGTTTGGACATGGCGGCGCGGGCGGCACCGACGCTGCTGACGTCGAGCGCCGCGCCGGTGCCCGCGAGGTTCTTGTGGGTGGTGTGGAACAGCGCGTTGCCGTCGGCCATGGCCGGGTTGGCGGTGATGATGCCCCAGACCACGTCCGACTCGAGCTGCGCGATGGAGTTGCCGTACATCGCCGGGATCCGGGTGAAGGCGTCGAGGTCGTCGTTGATCAGCGTCTGGCGGGTGATCGCGACCACCCGGCCATAGGTCTTGACCTTGTAGCTCTCCTTGCTCTCGCCCAGCGTCCCGCGCTTGAACTCGCCGCTCTCGCCGACCTCCAGCAGTTGCGGCGCCTCGCCGAGCTGCACCCGGTGCATCGCCTTGAAGTCAGTGGCGAGCACTTGGCGGCAGAACAGCATGAAGGTGCGCGGATAGGCCTCGTAGGCTTGCCGGAGGGTCTTGTTGGTGACCGCCGACAGGATCTCGGGGAAGTCGGAGGTCGAGTGCAGCGCCCGCGTCGCCACCTCGTCGCGCGACAGGCCGCGCGTGTTGACCCCGGCATTGCCGAGGCTTTCGCGGGCCAGTTCCAGCAGGGTCATGCCGCGATACTGGCGCGCGGCGTCCTCCAGCTGGAACAGCGTCGGGCTGTAGCGGTGCAGCAGTGCGTTCGCGACCGCGTCGCGGCGGGTGATGCGCTCGTCGCGCCCGCCGAGCGGGACGGATACATGCGGGAAAGTCCGCGTCTCATCGGATTTAGCGGCGACCTGATCGAGGATCAGGCGGCGGGACTCGTCGACGCTGACGCCGCGCTTCACCAGGTCCTCCGCGAAGCCGCGCTCGAGGTTCAGCCGCCCGGCCAGATCGTAGATGGTGGAGACGCGATCGCGCTCGGCCTCGCGGGCGCGGGTGGCGACAGCCTCGGTGTCGGGCGCGGGCGTTGCCTGCGTCTTCGGCTGGGAGCGGGTTTCCACTGCGGCGACCTTCGGGTCGGGCGCAGCCGGTTTCGGCTCGGTCATGGGGGTGTCCTCGGTTTCGACCGGCTCGGTCGGCTGGGTGGTGGCGGTGGTTGCGGCGTTGCTCGCGGGGGTCTGGGTCTTGTCCGTCATCGGGGATGCTCCTTGCGGTGTGGGGGCGTCCCGGCGGTGGAGGACGCAGTCGTGAAGGGGATGCTGGGCGCGGAAGCCCGCTGCCGGGTCCGCGCCGACGGCGACGGCGGAGACCTCGAAGGGCGTCCAGTCCACCGCCCGCCAGAGTTCGCGCGCGGCTTCGGGCTTCGAGACCTCGAAGCGGTGGACCTGGTAGCCGATGGAGACCGCGCGGATGTGGCCTGCCTGGATGTCGCGCCAGATCGGCTCGACATCGGCACGCTCGCTGATCCGGACCAAGGCGATGCCGCGACCGTTCTCGATCCGGGCCGAGCCCGGCACGACCGAGCCGATCACCGCGTCGAGCGTGTCGAGCTCGTGCACCTTCAGGAACGGCGCGCCCGCGTTCAGCCGGTCGAGCCGGACATGGGCCGGGTCGAGGCTGAGTTCCTCGTCATAAGGCTCGCCGAAGAAGGTGGCACGGCGGACGCGAGCCCCGGCCGACCAGACCACCTCGACGGTGCGGTTGTCGGCATCGGCCGTGTTCGGCGCAAGCTCCGCCGACCGGCGCATGGCCGGCAGTTCGATCATCGTGTCCATGAAGGTCAGTCCTGTTGGTCGGCCTGCGCCGGGTCTGTATCCGCGTCGGCGGTCGGGTCGTCGGCGTCTGGTTCGTCGGCGGCCGGATCGTTCGCCGGATCGCTGGCCCCGTCTTTGGATTGTGCGCTGCCGGTCTTGGTGACGCGGCGAGGGTCGCTGTCGAGGACCAACCCCAGCGCGTCGAGCTTGGCGTTGGTCGCCGCGATCTCGGCCAGCACGGCGTCGGGGTTGCGGCCCTGCCGGGCGATCACCTCGGCCAGCGTCATGGTGCCCGAGCGGATGGACAGCAGGTTCGCCATCGCGTCCTTCTGCGGATCGACCGCCTCGAACTTCGGCGGCGACCATTCCACAGGCACGATCGGCGACGGGATCTGCCCCGCCGCCCATGCGGCTTCCGTGAACCACCGCCACACCGGGGCGCAGAACATCGGGATGAACAGCTGCCATTGGACGGCGTCGATCTGGCGGCGGAACTCCACGAGACCCGCCCGGATCGAGGAGTAGTTCACTTGGGACAGGTCCCCCGTCAGCAGCTCGTAGGGCACGCGGAAGCCTGCCGAGATCGTGTGCAGGCTCGCGCGCTTGTATTCGCCGTAGCCGCCCGTCGCCGAGGGCTGGTTGAAGCGGATGTCCTTGCCGCCGCGGGCATAGGCGATCAGCCCCGGCTCGAACTGTTCCACCCGGTTGCCGTCGGCATCGACCACGGAGGGCGCGATGCCCTGTTGCGCCTCGTCGTCGCCGAAGACGATGGCGGTGACGCAGGCCTCGGTCTTCTTGCGAACCAGTTCGGCCACTTCATAGTCGTCGAGATCACGCAACGACCGGATCACCGGCGCGCCCCAGGGGACGCCGCGCGCTTGCGTGCGCTGCTTCTCGTAGACATGGGCGATCTCGGTCGCGGGGACCGGGCGGCTCTGCAACCCGTTCTGCAAGGCCCCGTAGGCGTCGCCCGGATGCTCGGCATGCAGCCAGTAAGCCCGGCGCTTCCCGACCGGGTCGAACTCGATCCCCTGCACGAGGCGCCCTGCGCCGAGGGCTCCGGACTTGGTGGCGTCGAGGAAGTCGGCTTCCAGCACCTGCAATTGCAGCGGCACCGGCAGGCCGTCGCTCGCGCGCCGCAGGCGGCGGCGCACCAGAACCTCGCCCGCCTCGACCATCTCCCGGCAGATCAGCGTCTGCAGTCCGTAGAAATCCAGTTGGCCATCCGCGTCGCAGTCCGCCGTCCAGCGCTCGAACAGCGCGTCGACCTTGCGGTCAAGCTTGTCGTCGCCGCTGGCGGCGCGCGGCATGATGCCCGCGCCGATGATGTTGTTCACCAGCACTGCCACGGCCTTGGCCGCATGCGGGTTGTTGCGCACGAGATCGCGCATCCGGTCGCGCAGCAGCGCCCCGGCCACGCCGATCTCGGTGTCGGCCGAGGATCCCGGCGCGCGCCAGCCCTCCGTCCGTCGCCCGCGCGCCGCGCCGTCATAGCCACGCGTCAGCGTCTCGAATGCCTGACGCGCCATCACGCGCCGAGCCGCCATGCGCGGCGCCACCGTGGCGATGGCGTGGTCGAACCAGGTCGCGGACATCAGCGATCCCCGCGCGAGAAGCCAGCCAGCCCGGCCACCGGCAGTGGTCGTGTGGTCCCGGCGATGGCGCGCTCGATGGTGCGGATGCGGGCCAGCAGATCTTCGGCCGAGCCGTAGTCCACCGACTTGCCGTCATAGCTGACCCGGGTCGTGCCGCTGGCATAGGCCCGGCGCAGCGCCGAAAGCTCGGTTTCCGTCCAGTCGGTCATGTTCAGAACCATCCTCCGCGCCGTCCGAGCCAGTCGGAGCGGCGCTTGCCCTGCGGGGCCTGTCCCTGCCGGTTGATCTGTCCCGCAGGATCGGTGTCGGTGGGGGCGGCCCCGAGCTGATCCTCGAGGTCGCGCCATTTCTCGTTGGGCCAGCGGTCCGCGCCCGCGATCCAGGCGGCGGCGCGGGCGTAGACCCGGCAGTCCAGCGCCTCGTTGCGCTCGCGCAGCTTCTGCCATTCCAGCCGGGCGAAGCCACGCTTCGTGCGCACCGTCACCAGCTGTTCGGCCACGAACTGCTTCAGCCATTCGTTCTCGACCCAGTGCGGCAGATGCACCGATCCGGGCGGGAACGCGGCTCCGTCGGCCATGTCTTCGTCGGTGGGGCGCGTCAGCCGAAGGAAGCGGTAGGTCTCGGCCTTGAAGGTGGACACCGCCACGGTCCAGAGCCGCGCGCCGCGCCGCAGCCGTTTGCCGCCCTCGGTCGCGTCGACGAAGGTCGGGCCCGACACCGGGCTCGAGCGGTTGAACCCCTCGACGCCCTTCACCGGCGATACCTGCCCAAACCCCTGCGCCCGCGACCAGGAATAGACCGCCGGGGCCTCGTAGCCCGTGTCGATGGCGAGCCGCGCGATCCTGAGATGCGCGCCGCGTTCGTGCGGCCAGGACCGGTCGAGCAGCGCGGTCAGTTCCGACCATGCGTCATGCCGATCCGGCCCACCCTCGATGACGACGTGATCGACGAGCCAGCTTTCGAGACCGCGGCCCCAGGCCCAGACATCGACCTCGATCCGGTCCTTCTGCACGTCGGCCCCGGCGGTCAGGAACAGCCCGCCCGCGGGCACGGTGCCGGATGTCCAGCGCTCGCGCCGGTCGTAGAGCCGCTGCCAGTCGGGGGCTTCCCCGGTTTCGACCCATGTCTCGCCGAGGATCGTGTTGCGGAACGCCTTGACCGCCTCGTCCGACCCCTGTGCCGCGTCCCAGGCCCGCACGATCCGCTCCCAGCTCAGCCAGCCGATCGGCGAATAGAGCGCCGAGAGGTGATACCCGACCGTGCTCGGATCGGCGGCCGTGGCGGTCGCCCGCCATTCGCCGCCCTCGAGCATCGCCGTCTTGTGGTGCTCCGCGATGGGCGTGTCGCACCCCTCACAATGATACTCCGCCGTCTCCGGGCGGCCCTTCTGCCAGCGCAGCCGGTCGAACTTCAGCCACTGCATCGCACCGCAATGCGGGCACGGCACGAAGTACCGCCGCTGGTCGCTGGCCTCGTACTCGCGCTCGATCCGGCTCAGCCCCCGGATCGTCGGCGTCGAGACCAGGAACACCTTGCGCCGATGCGCGAAGGTCAGCGACCGGGCTTCCGCCAGCGTGACCGGATCGCCTTCCTCGTCGGCCGAGGCGGGATAGGCATCGACCTCGTCGAGGAAGATGTACCGCGCCGGGGTCGAGCGCAGCCCGACCGCCGAGTTGGCCCCCGTCATGATCAGGATGCCGCCCGCGAACTCCTTGGACAGCATCGTGTTGCCCGCGTCCCGCGACCGGGCCGGTTTGACCCGCTCCCGCAGCTCCGGGCTCTCCTCGATCAGCGGGTCGATCCGCTGCCGCGAGTTGCGCTTGGCCAGTTCCACCGTCGGCTGGACCGCGAGCATCGGGCCCGGCGCCTGGTGGATGGCGAACCCGATCCAGTTGTTGCCCGCCTCGGTCGCGCCGACCTGCGCGGCTTTCATGAACACGATCCGCTGCGTGGGATCGCCGGGCGACAGCCGGTCCATGATCTCGCGCATGTAGGGCGTGCGCTCTGTCCGATACCGCCCCGGTTCGGCCGAGGCGCGGCCCGAGAGCATCCGGTGCCGGTCCGCCCATTCCGAGACGGTCAGGTCCGGATCGGGCCGCAGCCCGTTGCCCCAGGCGCGCAGGATTTCGCCCGCGCCGTCGAAGTCGATCAGGCCATCATCGTCACCGGAAGTCGGGCCGGACCTCGGCGAGTTCGTCGAGGTGGGCGCGTACATGTTTCTCCAGGACCTTCTGCATCGCGGCTGGCTCCACGGTGATCTGCTGGCCGGTCACGTCGGCGCACGAGGCTGACAGTTCGGCCGCCATCAGCGCCGCCGCGCGTGCAGGCCAGTTCACCCACGCGTCCCGTTCCTCCCGCGCCAGCCGGAACACCAGCGCCAGCGCGCGGGCCCGCTCGATCAACTCCCCCTTCAGCTTCTGGAGCCGGATGCGCCGCTCCTGCGCTTTCAGCACCTCGTTCGCGGTCTTCGCCTGCAGGAAGGTCGTGCCGCCGCCGACGGCCGGGACTGCCAGCCCCTGTTCACGCAGCGTGTCGCCAACAGCGGCCACGGCCGCCTCGGGGACGGGCTTCAGCTTCGGCGTGGGCGGCTTGCGGGTCTTGGACGGGTCGGTCGTCTCGGCACGTCTGGCGTCGCTGGCGGCCGCGTTGATGCTGCCGTCGGGATAGAGGACCAGCCGCTCGGCGGCCTTGGCCTTCTGGATCGCGCCCCGCGACAGCCCGACATGCGCGGCGTACTGGCGCTCGCTCATGCCCTGCATCGACGGCTCCGATTATCTATCGAAATCATGTTCTTATCGAGTTGATAAGCAGCGCGACCGGAGCGAACGTCCGTTCAGAAGGACGATGCAACTCACCAAGGAGCCATCACGATGACCACGCGCCTGAACCCGATCACCACCCCGCGCCACGAACTCCGCGCCGAGAAGGCGCGCCGGAATAAGGAAGCCGCGCTCGCGGCCTTCATCGGCAAGAAGGCCGAGATCGACGAGATGCTCGCCCGGCTGCAGACGCTGAGCGACGACCACTTCAACGCCCACCCCGACGAGATCAACTGGGGCCATGTCGGCACCCTCGAACACTACGCCAGCCTCCTGAAGCGCATCACCGACAGCGCCTTCGGCGAGGGCGAGCACGCCCGCTGATCTCCGGCACTGCCGGAACTCCCGCCGCGCGCCCTGCGCGGCTCGGGGTCGTAGGAGGCGCCGCATGACGCGGGCCCGAATACGGAGACGATCCCATGACCAAGCTTTCCGACACCCAAGCCTTGATCCTGAGCGCTGCCGCCCAGCGGCCCGAGCGCATCGCCTTGCCGCTACCCGAAAGCCTGCGCGGAGGTGCTGCCGCCAAGGTAGTCGGCGCGATGCTCACTAAGGGCTTACTGCAGGAGGTCGACGCCGACTTGCGCAAGGGCGAACCCATGTGGCGCGAAACCGGTGAAGGCCACGGCACCACGCTGGTTGCCACCGACGCGGGCCTTGCCGCCATCGGGATCGAGACCGAGGACGCGAACCCCGCGCCTGCGGGCGCGACGGACGCGCCTACCGAGGAGGCCGCGCCGGACACCCCCACCGTAGCCGAAACCGCGCCCAAGACGCGCACACCGCGCGAGGGCACCAAGCAGGCCACGCTGATCGCCATGCTGCGCGCACCGGACGGCGCGACCATCGAGGAGATCATGGCCGCGACGGGCTGGCAGTCGCACACGGTGCGCGGCGCGATGGCGGGGGCGCTGAAGAAGAAGCTCGGGCTCGAGGTGACCTCGGAGAAGGTCGAGGATCGGGGGCGCGTGTACAAACTCCCCGCCGCCTGACGCGCCGGACCCCGACAAGCTGATGACCGCCGTCCCTACGGGGCGGCGGTCGATCATTTGGCGCTCCGCATCCGGATCGCCTCGAACACCCGCCGCAAGGCGAAGGAACGGGCGATCGAGACGACGGTGAAAATGGCGCCCATCTTCAGGTTCTGCGCCAGCGTCGTGTGCAGCCCGAAGATCGGGAAGATCAGGATCTGCGTCACGACCGCGACGCCGTAGCCGACGATCACGTTGGCGACGGACTCGACCAGCGACATGAGGCGGGTCTGCTTCATGCCGCTGCCTCATCCATCGGCCAGCAGTTCAGCCGCGAGAGTTCGCAGCGCATGCGCCGCAACCAAGGGGACCACGCCGTTGCCACAGAGGCGAAGCCGGTCCACCCGGTGGGCCAACCCATCAGTGCCTCGACGAACAGCGGGTTCAAGGTCCGGCGCGGCTCGGAGGTATCGCTCCCAGCCATCGGCGTCACCAGGACCTGGCGGCCAAGCAGGCCGTTCACCGGCGTGTTCGCGAGTGTCGTCGCCCCGTCCTTGTGATCCCGCGCCGTCGGCGTCATCCACAATCCCACCGCATGGGTCAGACCGGCCGTCTTGCGGTTGCCCTCGCTCGGCTTGCAGCCGTCGTTCGCCATCGGCGTCGGCCAGTCCCGCGCCATGCGGTCCAGACCCTTCTCGTCTCGTCGTTCGCCGCCCCGGCTGCGGAAACTGTCGGTCTGCGGCGTGGGCCACATCGCAGCCGTGGTCGCCAGGTTCATGCCGTGCTGGCCCGCTTTCTGCGACGGCGTCGGTATTGTCTGCCTGTTCTCGTTGGCGCTGGCCCTTGGCGTCGGCCAGAGCCGCAGCAGTTCCGTCCGGTTCCCGCCACTCGACCGGGTGCCAGAGCAGGCGCGCGGGGTCGGCCAGATCGTCCCCTTCGCGGATGGCGAGGATGAAGAGCCGCTCGCGCTTGTGGGGCGCGCCGACTTCCGCCGCCGTGAAGAGGCCTGCCGCAAGGCGGTAGCCCATGCCGACCAGTCCTGCGGCGACTTCGGGGAAGCCGAGGCGGAGATGATGGGCGACATTCTCGAGGAAGACGAAGGGCGGTTCGACCTCGCCGATGATGCGGGCGACATGCGGCCAGAGGTGGCGCGGGTCGTCGGCGCCCCGGCGTTTGCCCGCGACGGAGAACGGCTGGCACGGATAGCCCGCAGTGACGATGTCCACCGCGCCGCGCCACGGGCGGCCGTCGAAAGTTGCAACATCGTCCCAGACAACAGCCTGATCCAGGGACGCGTCTTCCATCCGCGCCACGAGAGTGGCTGCGGCGAAGGTTTCCCGTTCGACATGGCCCACAGCACGATATCCGGGGATGGCGATGGTGAGCCCGAGGTCGATACCGCCCGCGCCGGAGCAGAGGGAGAGGCCGAACAGACATGCGTCTCCGGCTCCGGAAGCGTCTCCGGAGGAAGGTAGAGCCAGGTCATGCATGTCACGCGGCGGTCTGGCGCTTTCGCGCGGGTTCGGGTTCGGCGTCCGTGTCCGGCGTATCGGTGACGTCGCCCAGCCGCTCCGCCTTCACCTGCGCGAAGGTCCGGCCGTCGCCGTCGAGGATCGCGTCCTTGTCGGTTTCGGCCTGCCAACGCTCCACGGCGACATCGACATACGCCGCGCTGATCTCCATTGCGAAGACGCGGCGGCCATTGGCCTCGCCCGCCATGATCTGCGACCCGGAGCCGGAGAACGGCTCATAGCAGAGGCCGCCCCGCGCCACATGCTGGCGCATCGGGATCCCGAAGGCGTCGAGCGGCTTCGGCGTCGGATGGTCAGGCCGGTCATCCTTGGCGAAGCTGGGAAGCGCCCATGTCGATGGCAGCGTTTCCTCGGCCACCTTCGGCGGGCGGTTCGGGCGACGCCAGCCCATGAAACAGGGCTCGTGCTTCCAGAGGTAATGCGACCGGGTCAGGACGCCCCGGTCTTTCACCCAGATGATTTGCTGATGCACAAAGGCGCCTGCCTTCTCCCAGCAGGCTTCCAGCATCGCCTGGCGGCGCGAGGCGTGCCAGCAGTACCAGGCAGCATCCTCGGCGATGGCTTCCGCCACGGCTGCAGCGATGAACCCGTCATAGAGTTCCGCGCCCTGCGAACTGTCGTCCCAAGTCGTGCCGTAGGACGCCGACCAGTCCTTGTTGCGGGTCGGGTGGTTCGAGCCGTCATAGTCCACAAGATACGGCGGGTCAGTCGCGAACAGGATCGCCCGTTCGCCATTCATCAGGCGGCGCACATCGGCCGCGCTGGTGCTGTCGCCGCAGAGCAGCCGGTGATCGCCGAGGATCCAGAGATCGCCCGTCCGCGACGCCGGATTGCGTGGGGGTTCGGGGATGGTCACCGGCGGCACGGAGCCCCCGGCGCCCTCTTCCTCGCCGCCACCGTCGAGATCGAAGGCCAGCAGTTTGTCCAACTCGCCATCGGAGAAGCCGACCAGCGACAGGTCGAAGTCCTCGGCTAGAAGGTCGTTCAGTTCCGCCGACAGCAGCGCCTCGTCCCAGGTGCCCAACTCCGTCAGTTTGTTGTCCGCGATGCGGTAAGCCCGGCGCTGCGCCTCGGTCAGGTGGCCCAACACGATCACCGGCGCTTCGGTCAGCCCCAGCTGCGTCGCGGCCAGCACGCGCCCGTGGCCCGCGATCAGCTCCCCGTCCTCGCCCACGAGGCACGGCACGGTCCAGCCGAACTCGGCCATGCTGGCGGCGATCTTCGCGACCTGGTCCGGCCCGTGCGCCTTCGCGTTCTTCGCGTAGGGCTGGAGGCGCGACAGCGGCCACGTCTCGATCGCGTCCGGGGCGAAGCTCAGCGTCATGGTGGGCAAGGTTCCTCGGTCGGGTGGATGCCGGTGGCTTCCGGACTCCGGATGCCGGGCCGGACTCCACGCGGGGTCCAGCGGCTACCAGCGGTGTCCGGTCGGAAGGCCAGCGTTCATTGGTGTTTGCGCGGGGCGCGGATGGGTCCGGCTTCCGGGTGGCTTCCCAAAAATCCGGCCCTGTCGCTGGCGATGTTCCGCGCTTCGCCCGCCAGCATACGAATATCGCCAGGAAGGAACCAAGAACTCGATGGGTTAGCCATTGGACCCCGGCTGGACCCTTCGCTGGACCCCGGAAGCCAGCGGCGCGGCGTCTGCCTGCGCGCTCCTCTCCCGAGCATATTGGTTTTCTAACGGCCTCGACGAAATGTGTAAGGCCCTGCGATGTACACCCGAAAATTTCCTCAGAGGACGATTTTTCTTGACAGCCGATTGGCGTTTTCGATGACGAACTGCTGCGAGCGTCGAGGCGACGGCACGCGACCGTTCAGCCGCCAGGTGATCACCGCAAGGCCGTACTGCCAGCGCTTGGTCGCGGCCGTGCGCGACAGACCAAACTGCCAGCAGATCGGCTTCCACGCCATTCCGTCGGCCCGAGCCCAGACCAGGCGGCCATCCTCGGGCTCGAGCCAGCGCAGCCAGAGCATCGCCTCCTCGGCCTGCGTGATCTGACGCGGGCTGGGCCTTGGCCGCCGCATCTGCGGCTCCTGACCGACCTTGTCGGCGAAGCTGTGGAAATACTCTGGCCAGGCGTTGAAGAAGCCCTGTGGCATGACGCCCGGCATCTGCCGCATCACGCCCGCCGCAAGTTCCAGCCGGTCCTGCACCTGTGCTGTGGTCCACTCACCCATGGCGCGCCTCCCGTTCCCGCTTGCCGTAGAGACGCTCGCCGAGCTGGCGCACCAGCTCCCGCTCGGGCCAGGTCAGACGGTCGTCGTCGATGGCGACGGCCAGCAGCCCCTGCTCCTTCCAGCCGTCGCGCTTGACCTCGTCGGGGTTGCGGCGGTGCCCGCCGTAGCCCTTGGGCGTGAACCGCATGCCGCTCATTGCACACCTCCCCGGGTCTCCAGCGCCCAGAGCAGGATCGCGATGGCGTCGGCCTCATTGTCGTCGGCGGGGCTGAAGCCGCGCGCCCGGGCGGCCGCCATCATGGCCTCCTTGTTCGCGTTGCCCTTGCCGGTGGCGTGGCGCTTGATGGTGCCGACCGGCACGCCCTGATAGGCGACGCCCGCGGTCTCCGCCCACGACGTCAGCGTGGCGAGCAGCCCGCCATAGACATGCGCCGCGTCGGTGCCGACGTGCCTGCGCACCTCCTCGAAATGGATGGCGGTGATAGCTCCGGCGTCGTGGGCCAGCTGCTCGAGCCAGCCCCGGAACCTCAGATAGCGCATGCCGCCGCCGTCGTAGCGGCTGGGCCGAAAGGACACGGTGCCGCTGGTGATCAGACCGTCCGCCGCCTGCAAGGCCCACCCGGTCGTGGTGCCGAGATCGAGGGCGAGGACGACAGGCACGCCGGGGCACGGGGCGTTCGTGGGGGTCGGGGTCAAAGATGCGTGGGCCATGATGGGCTCCTTTCCGGTTTGGTGCTCGATGGGGTGACGGCCGGGGCATGCGGGGCTCATGGATCGAGCTCCCGCAGCCAATCGGGGACGGGTGAACCTCGGGAACCTGCCGCGGGAGGTTCACACGGAGGTTCACACCTACAAGGCTCTGAATTCACGGGGCTTTGTGAACCTCGCGAACCTTGTGAACCTTTTCCGGCATCATCCTTCGCATGTGCGTGCGCGCGCGCGTGCGTAAGGGTTGGGAGAGGTTCACAAGGTTCACAAGGTTCACATTTATCATTCCGATCAATGGCCTGGTCGTGTGAACCTCGGTTCTGGAGGTTCACACCCGCGGCCCGAGGTTCACACGCGTCGGGCCCTCGTGCGCCGGATTGCGGACGCGACGGCTGCTCGGAGACCTTCAGCTGCCACTTGACCGCCCGCCGAAACGTGCCCGCCTGGACCAGCCTGAGGGTCAGATCGCCCACCCGGAACACGCGGTCCCGCATCTTCTTGATGGCGATCCCGAAGCTGGTCTTTTGCGCGCGATCCGTGTGGCCGGTGATCGGGGGCGCCGGATCGCAGAACAGGGCCACGTCGAAGAGGTCGGCCGCGCCCACCTCGGCGGTCCCGAACCGGTCCCACCAGGCGGCGATGAAGGCGCTCCAGCCCGCGCCCTCGCTGTCGGAGGCCTCCATCATCTCGTCGAGATTGCCGAGAAAGCCGGGAATGCCTGCGACCTCGAACACGCCGCCCACGACATGCGCCCAGTTCTCGAAGGAGCCGATGGTGCGCGCCCCGCGCGGCTTTCCGGCGGCGATCCACGCCTGGCAGAGCGTGAGGCAGGCGGCGACCAAGCGGGGGCGGTTGGCACGCACCCATGTCATCAGATCGGGATGGCGGAAGCCGGTGCGCTGCCACGGGCGCTCCTCGTGAGGATCGAGCCGGATGCGCAGGAGGCGGCGCGCCATCTCGTTGGAGAACTCGGGGTTGTTGCCGGTGGCGATCCAGAGACAGCGGATCGGCAGCCGCGCCATTTCCGATGCGCCGAGGATCCGGTCCTCCCAGAAGGGCGCCGTCAGGGCGGCCGCGACGGCGGAGCTGTCGAGCTTGGCGCGCAGGTTGTCGATCAGCACGATGGCGGGGATCTGGCGCAGCTTGGCGGTGACGCGCTTGCGCCATTCGTCGTCGTCGCGCCCTTCGGTCATCACGCTAGCGCCTGAGCCGGTGAGGATGGTGGCCACGGCATCGACCATCAGCGTGGCGCCGGAGCCGGGGCTGGGCTTCTCGATCAGGTGCAGCGGCGTCGGCCCGTCGATCATGCCCCGCAGGAAGCCGAGCAGCAGCAGCGCGATCACATGCGCCATTTCGGCGGGGCCGACGAACGGGAAGTCGCCGAGCAGATCCTCGCAGAGCAGATTGCGGGCGGCGGCAACCTCGGCGGTTGACGGCTTGGCCGGAATGGTCGGCACCACAAATCCGGGCGTCGGGGCATAGAGAAGCCGCGCGTCGGGATGATATCCCGGCGTGGTCAGCAGCGTGCCGCCGCGACCGAACACGGGCGTGTTGACGATGCCCACCAGCACGGGCAGCGCGGGATCGGGCGTGGCCAGCACGGACTTGACCACGGCGATCGGCGGCGGGGCCGCGACCAGCTCGCCCTTGCCGTTCAGCTTCTTCCAGTGCGCCAGCCGCGCCAGCATGTGACGCAGCCGTTCCTCGGTGATCGCGGTGGCGACCGGACGGCCCTCGTCGTCGGGCACCACCCATGTCGGCTGCCCGGCAAAACGGAACACCCATGGCGTCCGGTTCGAGGCCATCAGCAGGCTCCAGACCCGCTCGACCGAGCGGGCCAGATCGCCTTCGTCGGCACGCAAGGTGGGGATGGCCTCGCCGCTGCCCTGATAGTTGACCGGCCGATGCTGCCCGATCAGCAGTGTGGGTTCGGCCTCGGTGATGGCCTCCGCATCGGCGATCAGGGCGGCGACAGCCTCGGGCCCCTCGCGCAGCAGCAGGTCGTTGAAATCCTCGCCTTCCTCGGGCGGCAAGACGACGGCCACGTCGCGCCCTTGCGCGCGCAGGCGCCGGGCGGCGGCCTCGGCGGCCCGCAGACCGGCCCCGGAGGTGTCGTTGTCGGCCAGGATCAGCACGCGCCGGACGCCAGGCGGCAGATCGACCTGTTCGAGGCCCGATGTCGACAACGTCGCCCAGACCGGCAGATCGGGGCATGCGGTCATCACCGCGAGGCCGGTCTCGATGCCTTCGGAAAGCGCCAGCCTGTCGCCGTCGCCGAGATCGGCGAGACGCACCGCGCCACCAGCCACCCGGCCCAGCATCTTCTTCGCCTTGTCGAGCGGCGCCTTGGTGACCGCCTCTTCCTCAATGGAGAGGTAACTGCGGTGCAGGCCGATCACCGCGTCGTTGCGGTCGCGGACCTGTCCCAGCATGGCCGGATATCCAGTCTTGGTCTCCCAGTGGGCCAGGTCGGCGTGAAACAGCAGATCGGCATTTTCGGGTACGGCGAGGCCACGACCCGTCAGATACTGCGCGACCGGGGTGCCTTCGATCGACTTCGCTGCCGTCAGGATATGCGCGATCTCGAGCGCGGGATCGCGCTTGGCGGGTGGAGGGCTCGAAGGCGCCCTCCGTTCTGGCGTGCCGGGCGCAATGCCCGCGATCTCGGCCGCCTCGACGATCAGCGCCCGGCCGTCGAGCCCGGTCGCTTCCTCGATGGCGCTGATCGGGCCGCCGCCCTGATTGCCGTCGAAATCGATCCAGTCGCCGGCATGCGCGCCGCGCAGGGTGATGACACAGGAGCCGGTATTGCGCGGCGCGGCGCCCCGGATGTTGGCGAGCCGCCACTCGTCGCCCGACCTGCGCCCGCGCGGAAACAGGCGTGGCACCCAGACTTCCGCGGTCTCGCGAAGGCGCGCCACCACCAGATCGAGATCGTAGCGCAGAGGCTCGCCGCCGAGCGGTTTGGCGTCGTTGAGGTCAAGCAAGGATCACCAGACCTTTCTCGGCCCGCGTGATCGCGGTGTAGAGCCAGCGGTTGCGGTCGGCGGCGCTGCGTCCGAAGCCGTCGTCGAACACGACGACGTTCTCCCATTGCGAGCCCTGCGACTTGTGGCAGGTGATCGCGTAGCCCCAGCTGGACTCGATCAGCCCGCGCCGGATCTGCCATTCACGCCGCCCGCGCTCGGGGTCGTAGGCGACATGATCGGCATACTCGCCGCGCCAGAAGCTCTGTCGCCCACCGAGGCTCACCCCGTCCTCGGTCTCGACCTTGGCGCTGAAGGCGAAGGCGTCGTCCGGATCCTGCCGCACCTCGGTGAGGGTCAGGAACATGCCGTTGATCAGCCCGAGATCGTGGCGGTTCTTGAGACAGATGATCTTCTCGCCGCCGCCTGTCGGAAAATCCGCACCGAACCCGGCCGCGCGCTTCATCGCGGTGTTCAGCCAGCGCCGCGTCGCGTTGGTGCCGCAGATCACCTGGCCACCCTGGAGCATCTGCGCGGGACCGACCTCGTGGCGGGACATCTTCCAGACATGGTCGTCATGCGCGCCGGGTGGGATCGGCAGGCCCTCGCGGGCCAGCGTCGCGAGCCGCAGGATGGCGCTGTCGCCTGCCTGGCGGTGCACCTCGGTCAGCATCACGTCCGGGGCGGTCTCGGTGAAAAAGCCCGTGTCCTTGACGGGCGGCAGCTGCCCCGGATCGCCCAGCACCAGGATCGGCTTGCCGAAGGCCAGGAGATCGTGGGCCATCTCCTTGCCCACCATCGACACCTCGTCGAGCACCAGGAGGTCCGCGTCGCGCAGGATCGACTGCTCATTGATCAGGAACTTCGGCTGGTGGATGTCCTCCAGGCGCAGATCGAGCTGGGCGATGCGCGTCATCGCGAAGCCGCGCTCGGCCGGGCCCATGCGCGGCAGGTCGCGCCGCAGCGCCGCCAGATCCTCGGTCGCGCGCGCGATCTCTTCGGGCGTCGCCTCGGAGACGCGGTAGATCAGGCTGTGGATGGTCTGCGCGGACGTGCCCTTGCGCGTCATGACGAGCGCCGCCTTGCCGGTGAAGGCGGCGAAAAGCACGCCGCCAAGCCCGCCCGGGGTCATCGGTTCAAGCCCCAGCGCCTCGATCGCCATGGCGGTGATGGTGGTCTTGCCGGTCCCGGCATAGCCGAAGAGGCGGAAGATCTGCTGCTCGTCCCGCCGCGTCTCGTACCAGTCACGGATCGCGGCGATGGCGCGGCCCTGGGTATCAGAAAGGGTGATGGTCATTCGCGGCCCTCCCAGCAGCGGGTTGCGAACGGGCAGAACCGGCAGAGGAAGAAGTCGGGACTGGCCGCGATGCGGGACAGCAGATCGCCCGCGTCGGCGGCGCGCAGCACGTCGACCGCCTTGTCCGACAGCGCCTGCGCGGCGGCCGGATCGAACAACACATGCTCGTGGTAAAGCTCGCAGGTGTCCTTGTTCAGCGCCGTGAAAAGCGCGGACCCGAGGCCCATGTAGGCCATGTAGATCTGCATCTGGCCGAAATAGACGGGCTTCGAGAGCTGCACGCCTTTCTTCGCGGTGTCGGACCAGGACGAGGCTTTCAGCGCCTTGTGCTCCCAGAGCAAAGGCCATTCGAGGCCGATCTCCGGGCCGCCGACGATCACGCCGTCCACGTGGCCGCGAATGCGCCCGCCCGCCGTCTCGAAACCGAACTGGCCGCCAGCCTGCGTCTGCGTGCGCAGATCGAATCCGGCCTGCCGGAGCCAGCGGATCGCCAGATCCTCGAAGACATGCCCGGCCGCGAAGATGCGAAGAACGCGCCCCTCGAGGCTCTTGCCGGGATCGGGCGGCGTGTGGGTGACCTCGTAGACCAGCCGCCGCGCGCAGGGCTCGCCGATGCGGCTGGCGCCCAGATAATTGCGCGGGCGCTGGCCCTCGCGTTCGGCCTCCAGCGCGGCATCGATGCGGCCGTTGATCCGCGCGCCGAGGGGTTCCGGTTCAGAGGCGTCGCGACCATAGACGAAACCCGAACCGTGATTGAAATCGACCAGCATCAGCACCCCCCTCAGAACGGCACGTCGCCATTGTCGGACTGGCGCTGCATCGAAGCCTGAAAGCCGTCGACGCAGGCCTCGATCACGCGGTCGATGTCCGCGGCCGGGCGGTCGAAGAAGGGCTCCATCAGGCCCATCTCCGTCAGCGCCTCGGCGAGCATCCTGCGGGCCTCCACGATGGCGCGCGTCTCCATGTCGGTCTTGTCGATCATGCCGTGGTTCCTTTTGGCGTTGGCCGAGCCCGCCATCAGGCAAGCCATCGAGCAGAAGCGGTAATGAGGGTGACGATCCCAGCGCAGACCGTGGCAGTAGCCGAAGCCCCGGGCCTCGCGACCGCACTGGACGCAGGGCACGCGCCGGGCGAGATCGGCGCGCGTTACCCCATGAGCAGCAGGTCCAGCGCGTCGCGCTCCTCCCTGTCCGGCGCGGCGGTCCGGCGTTCGGAGGACAGCACGATGAACCGGCTGATGGCGTTCGATGCCATGCATTCCAGATCGCGCCGGGTCAGGCTGGCGATGGGCCGGTCGAGACGCCCGCGCGCCTCGAGCCAGCGTCCCATCGCCAGTGCCGCCTCCGTCGTGACATGCGCCTGCCATTCGTCTGGGCTCACGGGTTCAGCCAGGCCGGGCCGTTGCCGGGTTTGGCGGCGGGCGGTGTCTGGGTGGCGGGCTGGGCGGGAGCCGACGGCGCGCCCCAGGCCGGCGCCGCCGGCGCGGAGGCCGACTGCGGCTGGCCCCATGCCGGGGTCGCGGACTGCGCGGCTGCGGCGGCGGGCCGGGGCTTGTTCGAGGGCTGGGCGGCCACGGGCTCGCCCGCCATCACCTTCTGCCATTCGGGCGCGGTGGGCAGCACGACATGGTCGAGCTTGTTGGCGTCCTTGTAGGCGGGGTTGCGGCTCGGCTCGATCTGGATCTTCGCGACGAAGCTGATCCCGTCGAGATCGGCGAGCCCGCGCAGCACCCGCTTGGCCTTCGCCGCCTCGCTCATGTCCTCGGGGTTCAGACCCAGCGCGCTGTCGATCATCGCGCGGAAGGTCGATTTCGAAATCTTCCAGCCGATCGACTGGCCCTGCTCGTCGAGCTTGCCGCCCTTCACGGTGAAGTTCTGCCAGAACTTGCGCCGGGCATGCGGACCCTCGGCGACGGTGAACTCGGCATCGAGCATCAGCACGTCGCTGCCGGGCTGGTTCGAGGCCTTGAGAAGCCCGCGATCCACATCGCTCGACCCGTCGGTGCCGCCCTTGCGCAGCGTCATCACCAGCTTGGCGAAGGTGCCGTCGGGGATCAGGTCGCCGGACTGCTGCGGCTCCACGTCGTTCATGTCGAAGGTCATGTCGTCATCCTTTCCGGGGTTGATTGATCTTGGTGAGGAGCGCGCCGAGATCGGGCGGCTCGGTCAGGTCGAGCCTGCCGCTGCGATCCTTGGCCGGCAGGCCGAACGGATTGCCGGATTGACAGACAAGGCGGCGCGCGTTGCCCTTGTCGGGATCGTGACGCCAGGTCGGGAGCGCATCGGGGCCCGCGCCGGGATCCTGCGAGAACAGGCTCATCGTCAGCACTTGGTCGACGATGCCGGGGAGTTCGCGGGCGACCTTTCCGCCGTCCATCTGCGGCTGCCAGGTCACCCGGTTCATGTCGTCGACGACCTTCTCGAGGATGCCGACGAAGATGACCGTGCGCCCCGGCGCATGCTGGAGGTGCTTGAGAAGCCCGATGACCTCGCGCGCCAGAAGCCCGTATGCGCCACGCGTGTCCGGTTTGCCGGTGCGTTCCGACAGCGCTTCGGGCCGGGTCTTGGCCCATGCCATGGCTTGGCGCGTCAGGTCGGTGATGCTGTCGACGAAGATGATGCGCTTGGTGTCGATCTTCTCGGCCAACTCGGAATGATGCGCCCGCAGATGCGCATGGTGCGCCTCCGAGAAATGCTCCTCGGGCTGGGCGGCCGGGTTCGCGCCGCCGATCAGGCAGGCGATGTCGACCGCATCGGCAAAGCGCCGGATCGGGATGCTGTCGCCCGGCCAGTCCTGGACGGACTTGAGGCCCGCCTCCAGATCGATGCAGAGCGTCTCGGCGGGCGGCAGGGTCTTCAGCAGCGTGGTCTTGCCCGCGCCGCTCGGCCCGAACAGCGCCATGGTGGTCTTGCCCTGCGCCTCGCGCAGCCGGTCGTCGGCGGAGATGATGCGCAGGCTCATTGGTCGCCCCCCTGCGGGACGATCTCGATCTTCAGCGTGCCGGGCCGGACGGTGCGCGCGGGTTCGAAACCGGCACGGATGGCGTCGGGCCAGGCTGCGTATTTGCGCTCGGGCACCTTGAACGCGATGTCGACATACTGCGCGGGATCGTCCCCGGCGGCGCGGATGCGCTCGACCATGGCAGCGAGACGATCCTGATCCCAATCGACCCGTTTCGGCAGGTCGGCGACCACGGTGAAGTCGCCTTCATCGAACCGGATCGTGCCAGTGTCCTTGCCTGCGGCCTGCCGCTCCTCGGCGGCGCGGGTGGCGTAGCGGACGGTCAGCGCGCCATCGAGGCGGGCCTTCGCGGCCTTGTCGCGCTTGATGCGCTCGTCGACGTCGCGCTGCAGGATGGCCAGCAGTTCGACGGGCAGCTGGGCGATGTCCTGCAAGCCGAGGCCCGGCAGGTCGTCGACGGTGGGGGTGTTCGCGGGGAACGGCATGTAAGGGTCTCCATGATCGGCGAAGAGGGATTGGAAGGCGGTCATCACGCGGCAGCCCGACCGCTCGAACCGGTGGCGTGGTCGGGCTGCCCCTGCTCGGCGAGCAGGAGCGCGGACAGCGACACGGCTGCGGCCTTCGGCTTGGGGCGGGCGACGGCGATGTAGGCGAACTGGTCGGGGCCCGTGCGCTCCTGCACCAGATGCACGAGGCCCTGTTCGGCGGCCCAGAAGGCGCGCGACCCGAGCCGGGCCAATTCCGCGCGCTGTTGATCCGGGAGCCGGGCGAACATCGGGAAGATGTCGAGGACCAGAAAGCCGCGATGGTATTCCAGCCGGTCGCCCGGCACGGCCTGCGCCACCCAGGCGCAGAACTCGATCTCGGTGAGCGGCCGGCGGGCGCGGACCGTGATGAAGGGGGTGGTGCCCATGAACATGATCTCCTCCTTTCGCCTCTACTCAGGCCGCCGCGAAATCGTCCCAGGCGGGACCGAGACCGTGGGCGGTGAGGACGTGGCGGAGATCGGCGAGGCGGCGGTAGAGCGCTGACCGGCTGCCGAAACCCTCGGCCGCCAGCGCGCTGACGGGGCGATGCGCCAGCGCCGCGCAGAACCGGCGATCCTCGGCCGGCAGCCGCGCGAGGGCGGCCTGCAGGGCGTGGTGAAGTTCGGTGACAGCGGCGGCGCAGCAGGTCTGGCCGTGCCAGGCGGCAAGGCCGTCGTCCTCGGTCAGCGTGTCGCCGACCGGCTCGCGGGTACCGGCCAGCGGCACCTCGAGCGAGAGCAGCGACCCACCCTGCGCGCGGCGCTTGCGGTGGTGACGCATCGCGATCCGCGAGGATTGGTTGCGGAGCACGATGTTGGCGAAGGCGCCGATGCTGCCGCGCGCGGGGTCGTAGGCGGGCAAGCGGCGCAGCAGATCGACTAGGAGGTCCTGGCCCAGATCCTCGCGCTCGCAGACCGGCAGGCACAGCTTGCGCCGCAGCCGTTGCGCCGCCGCATCGGCCTCGCGGATGATGGTTTCAATGTCGTCGGGGGAAAGTTCGATCTGCATCGCTGTGCGCCTCGGTCATCGTTTCTGATGAGCCCAAGGTGCCGGATGCGGTCGGCGCGCAGGTGGGAACGGGGTGGGAATAAGGTGGGGGTTTGGTGGGTCTGGCCCTTTGCCCAAGGCGACGAGTGTGGCGCTTCACTCAGCCCTTGTGGCTGGACTGCTTATTGTCGGGCGGGTTTTGCGTTCTGCCTACCCCGGGTGATAATAAATCGCGTCGAGCATTGCCGCCCGACACTCCCAAAGCTGTCCATCGCGAGTATCGGGCTTGTCGATGTTGTACCACTCCGATGCGCGGATCACTTCCACGACTCGGTCCCAGTAATTTTCAAGATTAAGAGTCGACTTGGCGAAGCCCATCCCATTCGCCGCGGCTACAATATTGGGATTGGAGATGCAGAGGAATACGTCGGGCCGTTTCATGGCAAGCAGCCGTGACGCCGTCGCGACGCCCCCAACTCTGCTCGAATTGGCAAACGCCTTGACGAAAAGGCGGGCAAATCGATCGAAATGCTCTCTTGTGGCCTCTCCCTTCTGTGGAATGCTGTCAACGGCGCGAGCTAGAAACCGGTCGTTCTCTGCAACGCGATTCTTGAAGTCTCCCGCGCCGCGCATTGAACCGAACCAACCCCAATCTCTATCGAGCGATTCGTCACCGGCCTTTTCTTGAACCCCTATTGCACCTGCGATTGCTTTCCTTTGCGGTGTTGTTAGGTCGTGGAACGAAGGCACGGCAGATAGCCAACCCTGCGCAGTTCGGAGCAGGTCCAGACTTTCATCAACGTCGTGGTGAGCGGACCCTCGCACGGCGCGGACATACTGATCCCAATCCATACCCACCAAGGGGGACGATAGGCTCTTCACGCTTGCAGGCGGCACCTCTGCCAGCGGATCGCGAGGCGGACCTGGCCTTCTTGCGGCGAGTTTGCATCCGAGCCGGTATCGCGCCGCCAATTCTTCTGTTACGCGCTCTCCGAGTGAGGCACTTCGCGCTGCGAAGGAAAGAGTATCAGCGAGCATCTTGTCGCTGACGGAACCCCTAACCAAGACACAGGCCTCGTGGTTCTTGCCCAGCCCGCCGCGAGTGAAGTTAGCGCTCCCGATGATTGCAGCAGCCCGTTTCCCAGAACGGAACGCGTAGACCTTTGGGTGGAATGTCCCACCAGGAAATTTCGTGACGACGTAGCATCCGTCGACCCCGATGAGGGAGTCTACAAGGTCTGGATCGGTCTGAGCGAACGCGAGGCCGAATGTCACTGCTCTGATTTTTGCTGAATGGGATAGCAGTTTTCGGGCGAGGGAGGTGGATGTGCCCCAAGCGACCGCCCAATGAAGCTCGTCATATTCGGCCAGAAGGCCCTGGATGGCATTCTCTACGTCGTTCCCCGTCAGAAACTCGATTTCCAATTCAATTATCCCCTCACGCGACTTGCAGGTCATCAGTTGATCGAAGCATAGCAGGCGCGGGTCAGCCCACAACTCGTGGTGAGGGGAGAGAGACCGAAGCGCCCCTACCAGCCGTCGACCAAAATCCCGGTCGCAGGGACGCCAAGCCGATAGCCACGGTTGCGTACCGTCTCGATCATGACCTTGCTCTCGGCATCGGTGAACCCCGCAGCCTTGAACGCGTCGCGCAACTCGCGGATCAGATCCTTGGCCTCGCGCGCAGTCGTGCCTTCGACATGGGATCCGGAGGCGACCTGGTCGCGCGACTGCGCCTTCTCGAGCAGGCGCTCGAACACGGGGAAAATCTGACGCGACAGAATGACGGAGCGACCGTCCCATTGAACCTCGGCCGTTGCCCTTCGCACACGAAGCACGGGCGTCAGCGGAATTGGCGCCAGAGCCGCGACATCGATTGCGACGCCGAGGCCATCCGAGGCAGGCATCAGCACCCCGAGCGTTTCGATCACGTGGAAGCCCGCATCATGATGTCGCCGCGCCGCTTCCGCTCGCAACTGCGGTGCGAGGATAGTGATGTCCGAGCCCTGCGCCGCCTGGCGCAAGGATGCTATGATGCCGTCGCCGGACAGGGCGGCGGACTCCAGCACTAGAAACACTGCGCGCCCCGATGGCGTGTCGCCCAGCCGCCAGACCTTTTCCGCGGCGAGCTTCGGGGGTGTGCCGAACCCTGCCGCGGTGCCGATCACGGATGCCAGCGCCCCGCCGCCGATGCGGAACACGCGCAAATCGTCCTCGGTGAGATCGACGTCGTGTCGTCGGTCGAGCGGGCACTCAGCACGATATCCATCGCCCGCTTTCCGGATCGGCCGACAGGGGAGTCCGCATTCGCAGGCATCGCAGACCTCCCAATCGGCCAGCGGCGCCTGTTCGACGAGGACACGTTTCGCCAGCAGCCGGTCGAAGACCGGACCGAAGAACGGCGCGGCAAGCTCGCCGGGCAGGATCGCGTCGCTGCCAGCCTCACTCAGCCGCGTCAACAACCTCAAAATCGTCTCGGTCATTCATCAGCCCGTTCCGTTCGATCAGCTTCATTACCCGCGCCTCATGCTGGGTGCGGCGAAACTGCACGACGCCCGGGGGCCGCAGCTTGACCGTGACCTGCGGCTGGCGCCTGCCGTCGCCCTTGAACAGGATCCGGAACACGAGCTCGCCCAGCCGCCAGGCGCCGCCGAACGACACCGGTGTGCTGCCGAAATGCTGGAGCGCGTCACCGCCGAGGTCCCGCGACCGCAACGTGCGCACCACGCGGGGATACCCTTTCTTGCCGGGCGCCATCAGGTCCGCCGCCGCCTCGATGATCAGCACCTTGTCGATCAGCGGATCGTAGGCAGTATCGAAGGCGAAGCCCGGTCCGGCCAGTTCGACCGGGCGCAGGGTATAGAGGTCCTGCGCATCGTCGCCGTCGAAGAAGCCGGGCCTGTCAAGGATGATCGAGGCGAACAGTTCCGCGATCTCGGGCTGATGCGCCTTCCGGATGCGGGCCATTCGCAGCATGCCGGTGTTCTCGGAGTATCGCAGCACGGCGTGGGAAATCTGGCGCACGCTGATGACCCGTTCGACCTGGCCCTCGACGACCGGCATGGTCGAGACCATGGAGCCGTGGCTGACCACGAGGTTGATCTCGTCATCGTCGTCGTAGTCGCCCACCCGGCAGTAGTCCCCGAGAAAGGCGTCACGGAAGAGCGCGGCGACGGTCGTCCGGAACGCCTCGACCTTATCCTCAGTCAGGTCGATCGCGACGCCCCGTTCCCGTCCGGCATATTCATGCAGGCGGTCGGCAGTGAGCATCGCCATGTGGTCGGCGGCCGCGTCAAACAGATCGGGATGCTCCAGAAACACCCGGACGGCGATGTGCTTGGGATCATGCGCCTTGTTCGGCGAGTCCTCGTCGCCGGTCTTCATGTCGGGGAACAGATCGACGCCCTGACGGGCGGCCTGCGCCTGGATGATCTCGAGGCCGCGGGCATCGCCAAGTTCCGCGATGCGGTGCAGATCGCCGCGCAGCCCCTCGGGATAGCTGTCCTCGGCGCCGGTCAGCAGTTTCTCCAGCGCCTCGCGGGCGGCATCCTCCTCCTGGTCCAGCTGGTCGACCGAGAAGCCCTTGTACTTGCCCTCGTGCCGCGCCAGCAGCGGCTTCATCAGGGCGAGATCAATGGTCTTGATGAACCGGGGGTTCACGAACTTCTTCAAATTGCCGGCCACGACGAATCCCCTTTCCTGCAAGACAAGTGTTCCTGTTACGTTCTTTTGATCGATTCTTCAACCTGTGCGGGATCGGCTGGGACGCTTTCCGACATCGACGAGTAGAGGCCAGAGGAGACGACTGCTCCGAGGCCCGCATGAAACGCCCCAATCCCCTCCCGCCCGACCAGATGACGCCGGCAGAGCGCCGCACCGAGCTGTGCGGCCTGCTGGCGCTCGGGCTGGTTCGGTTGCGGATGCGGGATAGGGGCGAAGTATCTGACGATACTGGAGAACGTTGCCTACACTATCCGCCCGACCAATGCCGTCATGCAACTCCAACGCACCGGAGAAATGCATGAACAAGCCCGATCCCATCCCCGCGCGCCTGGCGGCGCTCAAGACCACGCCGACGCCTGACCTGAAAGAGCAGTGGCGCGACCTGTTCGACAGCGAGCCGCCTCCGTTCAACAGGCGCTACCTCGAATCCCGCCTGGCCTACCGCATCCAGGAACTTGCGTATGGCGGGCTGAAGCCGGAGACGATCCGGCGCCTTGAGCGGCTGGGCGAGGAACTTGACGGCGGCGACCGGGCGAAGCGGAGCATCCGCGCCGATCGCGACCGCCCGATCACCGGCACGCGGCTGCTGCGCGAGTGGCAGGGCGTCGAGCAGATAGTCACCGTAACTGCCGACGGCTTCGAATGGCAGGGGCGGCCGTACAAGTCGCTGTCCGCGATCGCCCGCGCGATCACCGGCACGCGCTGGAACGGCTGGGTCTTCTTCGGGCTCAAGAACCACAGGGGGCGGACATGACGAAGCCGCCGGAAAAATCGAAGGTCGTCCGCAAGCTGCGGTGCGCCATCTACACCCGGAAATCCTCCGAGGAAGGGTTGGAGCAGGAATTCAACTCGCTCCACGCCCAACGGGAGGCCTGCGAGGCCTATATCGCCAGCCAGCGATCCGAGGGCTGGATGCTGGTCCGCGATCAGTATGACGACGGCGGCATCTCCGGCGGCACGCTGGAGCGGCCCGGCTTGAAGCGGCTGCTGGAGGATATCGAGGACGGGCTGGTCGATGTGGTCGTCGTCTACAAGATCGACCGCCTCAGCCGCTCGCTGGCGGATTTCGCCAAGCTGGTCGAGGTGTTCGACCGGAACGGGGTGACCTTCGTCTCGGTCACGCAGTCGTTCAACACGACCACGTCGATGGGGCGGCTGACGCTGAACATCCTGCTCTCGTTCGCCCAATTCGAGCGGGAAGTGACGGCCGAGCGCATCCGCGACAAGGTCGCCGCGAGCCGGAAGAAGGGGATGTGGATGGGCGGGGTGCCGCCCTGCGGCTACCGGGTGGAAAACCGGAAGCTGCTGGTCGACGAAGGAGCCGCTGCGCATGTCCGCTGGATCTTCGCCCGTTTCCTCGAGATCGGCTCCGGCACCGAACTTGCGCGCGAGGTCGCGAAACGCGGCATCCGCACGCCGCGCGGCAACCGGATCGACAAGAAGTACATCTATCGGATGCTGAGCAACCGCGCCTACATCGGCGAGGCGGTCCACAAGGGCGACAGCTACCCCGGCGAGCACAACGCGATCATCGACCGCGAGATTTGGGACCGCGTCCACGCCATCTTGCAGGAAAGCCCGCGCAAGCGTGCCGCACGCACCCGCGCCGACACGCCCGCGCTGCTGAAGGGGCTGCTGTTCGGCCCCGATGGCGCGGCCTTCTCGCCGACCCACACCCGCAAGGGCGACAGGCTTTACCGCTACTACGTCAGCCAGACCGTCTTGAAGCATGGCGCAGGATCCTGCCCTATCGGCCGCGTGCCCGCGGGCGAGATCGAGGGCACCGTCATAGACCAGCTTCGCGCCGTGTTTCGCCAGCCCGAGATCGTCGCGGGGACCTGGAAGGCGGCGCGAGTCCACGCCGAAGACTTCACCGAAGCCGACGCTCGCGCGGCGCTGCAGCGCCTCGATCCGCTGTGGGACGAACTCTTCCCCGCCGAGCAGGCGCGCATCGCGGCGCTGCTGGTCGAGCGCGTGGAAATCGGCGTGGACGGCCTGAACGTCCGGCTACGCGTGGAGGGCCTCAGCGGCCTCGCGCGTGAGATGCTGGCCGGCGGGATCGGAGAAGCTGCATGACCCGCGGTACAGCGGTCCCCGAGACCGTGACGCTCCACGTTCCGTTCCGCGTCGTGAAGCGCGGCGGGCGCAAGGAGATGCAACTGCCCGAGGGCGCCACACAGCCGCGAAGGATCGACAACACACTGGTCAAGGCGCTGGCGCGCGCCTTCCGATGGAAGCGGATGCTGGAATCGGGCGAGTACACCACCATTGCCGAACTTGCCGAGCGCGAGAGGATCGCGTCGTCCTATATGACACGAGTCCTGCGTCTGACGCTCCTCGCACCCGGCATCGTCGAGGCCATTCTTGACAGTCGGCAGCCGACCAAATTCCAACTGGACGACCTGCTCGTAGCACTTCCGGGGGAGTGGGAAGAACAGCGCCGCATGCTTCGGGCTGTGCGCACGGTTTGACCCTGCCTCAGGCAAACGCTTTCCTTCCGCACCGGTTTGGTGCAGTATGGTGCAAACGCGAGCAGGTGGAGTTGATTATGGGAGCCAAGGTCAGGTTTTCAGTAAGTTTGAGTGACGAGACAAATAGGGAACTGGAAGCCTTGGCGGCGGATCATAGGCCACCTCTATCTAAGTCATACTTGGTAGAGTACGCGGTTCTAAGACTCGTTTCTGCGGTCAAATCAAAACAGTTGGCGCTGCCGCTTCTATTGGAGGACGAAGACAGTGCCCACTGAGTTTAATTCTGAGTTACTAACTAATTACGAGAATTTGGTGAATCTCCAAGAATCGGAAGTAATCACTGCAGGCAGTGAGACGTGCGACGCGACAACTTTGGCACCGTCGGAGACATTATGCCTACCTTTGCCAAAAGGAGCAGGCGCGAGCGTGTTCCGGCCGGTCCAATACCTCGGCAGCAAGCTTCGAGTGTTGGAAGCTATCACTTCGCTCGCCCGCGACGTCGTTCCGCAGGAGGGAGAAGCCGTCGACCTTTTTGCTGGATCCACCGTCGTCTCGCAGGCATTTGCAGCCTCTGGATTTCGCACCACTTCGGTCGACACGCAGGCCTACTCCCGGGTGTTCGCCCAAGCGCTGTTGGGCATCGACCGTGAAATCGCCGCTGGGGTCGATGCAGAGGCCCTGTTGCGCGACGCTGAGAACTCAATTCACCGCGACTACACATGGGCTGCCTTCGCGCAGGAGGAGCGAAATTCTCTCGAACAATCCGACGCGACAGCGCTGCGCGACCTTGAGGCCCGTCTACCCCTAGCGTGGCGGCATGGAAGAATAGAGGCCGACAGTGACGCGCCGCTGACTTCGTTCTATGCAGGAAGCTATTTTGGAGTGAGGCAGGCCCTCCAACTAGATGCACTCGGGTCGGTCATCGCGTCTCCAACAACGGGTTTAACTCCGTGGCAGCGCGCGGCAGCGCAGACGGCGCTCATGCATGCTGCCTCCCGTATAGTTCATTCGGCAGGCAAGCACTTCGCGCAACCGCTCAAGACCAGAGCCGGCAACGCAGCGTTCCACGACCAACGACTTCTGTCAGATCGGGCGATCGACGTGTCGGCAGTATTCCGCGAGGCATGTGCCACGATAGCCAGCGTTGCACCAAAGAGCGACGCCGGGCATCACGCAGTTCAAGACACGGCTGAGCGATTTGTGGCCAAGGAGGGCGGAACCGCCAAACTCTTTTATCTTGATCCGCCATACACTGCACAGCAATATTCACGCTTCTATCACATACTGGAGACAATCGCGACAAACACCTTGCCGCGTCTTCCAGCTGGTTCGGCGCCGACGATGGGCCTGTATCCGGACAATCGCTACAAATCGGCGTTTTCCTCCCGACGACACGCCGCTACGGCACTTGCACTAGTTTTAGGCCATCTAGCGTCGCTCAAGGCGACCGCAATTATTAGTTACTCTGCATCAGCACGCGGGTCCGATGGAAATGCCCGAATGATAAGTTTGGAGGAATTGATGGCGGTCTGCCGACAGGAGTTCGGCAGCCGTCGTGTCGAAATGATCGAATTCGCGCACCGCTACCGCCAGTTCAACAGCGGAGAGAACGCCAACAAAGGCCGCGATGATAAGGAGGTACTGGTTCTATGCAGGTCGGCCTGATCCAAAGGTATTTGGGCAATAAATCTTCGATTGCGCCCGACATTGTCGCGTTGGTTCGCTCACTCTCCGAGCCTGGAGACACGGTTGTTGACGCCTTCAGCGGCTCGCTGGCCGCAACCTTTGCGATGCGTCAAGCAGGACTCCGGGTCGTCCCGAACGACATCAATCACTTCTCTTGGCTGTTCGCGACTGCGTTCCTGACTGGAAGCCAACCAATCGGCCCGAACGGAAGGTTGGGCAGCCCTGGTGAACGCCACCAGCAGTGGCGCGCACTAGCTGACGAACTCGTCGCACCAGTCGGCCATGGCGATGCGGCTTCCATCTTTCGGACTGACATATACGACCATTATTGTGAGGAAGGTGGAAAGAGCAGCTTCCTCAGTGCTCGTGGCCGATCAGGACGGCGTCGGTTTTTCAGTGCGGATAATGCGGCAACTATCGATCGCGCGCTCTCGCGGATACGCTTTTGGTGGCGCAACGGACGCATCGACCAGCGCACGCGGTGTATACTGTCCGCCATGCTGATCTCCGGTGTCGAACGCGTCAGCAACACGCAAGGCACTTACCACGACTTCCCACGAGAGTTTATCGATACACGGGCGCTACGCCCGCTGAAGATTGAGGTGCCGCCCGACGAGATCTTTCTAGGACCGGAATCTCCGCTCATTGGGCGCGCTGAAGACAGTCTTGATTTTGTGAGGCGCGCGCCTGCGCACCGTGTGTTGTACCTTGACCCACCGTACAACTTCCGACAGTACACCTCGTACTACTTCATGCTCAATCTGCTGTCTAAGCACGCTGAGGTCGATGACCTCGACGAGTTCTTTTCGGAACTGGAGTATGTTCGTGGTCAGAACATGGCCGATGATTTCAAGTCAACATTCTGTAGCAAAAAAGCATTTATGCCGTCCTTGCGCACAATCATCGAGCGCGCGGACACCGAACACGTGGTCATCAGTTATTTCGATGGTCGAAACCACTGGGGTTCGTTTAAATCAGAGCATGCCGAAAGTGATGGCAGAAAAGCGATCGAAGAGTTCTTGGCGTCAGATCTCTTCGAGGCTGGTAGCGCACGCTGCATCCCCGTCGACAGGCTCAATTACCAGAGCTACGGAGGCTTCAAAGCGAAAAAAGTTAGCGAGTATCTTTTCACCGCTCGGACGAGTAGCATCATCGCCAATGAACGGCGCGGTGAGGTGCTTGAGTGGACTGGGAAGGCATTGGGCTAGCAGTCGAGATCACGGCTTGGCTAGATGAGACTGGGAGGAGGAAGGCGACGCGTGAGAGGCGGCTAGACCCGTTCGCAACCTCCATGCGCGACTTTGATGATGTAGCTGCCAACCTCGAAGGCGTGAAGAAGAACGGCGCGATCGAGCATACCGATCCGACGCAGAGAGTCGCCGACCTTCGGTCGGCAGGCCTTATCGAGACTCCCGATGGTGCCCCTGTTCTGTCCAGCCTCGGAGCAGCTGTGCTGGAGCGATGGCGCGTTGCCGGCGTCGCCAACCAGGACAAGCTAGACGAGACCGCACGCACCGTGATCGTCTACGGAACAGCAAGGGAAATGGGGGCCGAGCCCTATGTCACCTTTCTCGCTTACTGGGCAGAACTACGCGCCGCCTTCGATCCCGCAGCGTTGATCAACGGCTGGGATAACCTATTCTCACTCAATTACCTCGACTTCCGCATTAATGGCTTCGCACCCGGTGACGCCTTCAGGGACGAAGGGATTAGAGTTGCGGACATCGTCTACGATCTTGATGCCTTCGCTGAAGAGCAGGGTGCTTCCGAGCGTGTTCGCAAGGGCGCTAGGCAAGTCCGCAGCGGCATAGCGGGCAAGGTACCACGTGGGCGCGCCCGCGCGACATGTTGTCTGGCAATGGAGCTTCTGCTGCGACGTCCCGAAGAAAGGAACGCGCTAGTCGCGCGCTTCGGAGTGCCACGACGTCCTCACGACTGGAGTAAATTTAGCGCGGATCAGGCCGAGAATTTGCTCAAAATTGTAGCTGGCTTCGACGACTTTCCTGCCGTCACAGGCGCAGCTGCAGGCGCAGCTTCTGCCAAGCCTGACGAAGTCAGCAATGAACCGGGCGCTCAAGTGGAGAACTATGACTTCTCAACCGCGCTGCAGCCCGTGCCGAAGCGAGCCAAATCGAAGAGTGGCACGGGCAGCAGCGGCCCGAAAAAAGTAGACTACAATAGGAGGCAAGAGCGCAACAGCGAGGTTGGACAACTTGGCGAAGCTTTCGCGTTTGCCTACGAGAAGTGGCGGCTCGCAGAATTTCCGGAATTAGCAGCGAAGATCGTCCATGCCTCACTCGATGACGACACGCTCGGCTATGATATTATGTCGTTCGAGACGGACGGGCGTGTCCGATATGTCGAAGTCAAAGCGACAGAAGGGCCGCTGGCGACGCGATTTTTCATCAGTGCAAACGAGATTGCTTGTGCCGAACAGCATACCGATCAATTTCTCATTCTGAGGGTCGGTAACGTCAGGAACAAGCCTGTCTGTTGCGAGATAAGGGATCTGAAAGCAGAGCTCGACTTAAAACCTACAGTGTTCGAATGCGCGTTTAAACCAATTGATGAATTACCTTGCAATAAGCGGTGACGAACCCACCAATCGGCGTTGACCCGCGATCACCTATCCATCTGAAGCCAGAGTTGCTGGTCGAAAACTACACGGTTGGGCCTGCGGAGCGTTGTGATCTTAGCAGCGAGGCGTTGCGTGGAGACGACGCGGCCCACTTCGGCGAGTTGTGCGGCGCAGACTATCGGAGCCCGGTGCCGAGAGCCATGTTATGACTTTGGACCTTGAAGCCATGGACGCAAACAGCGACAGCCCAAGACATGAGCGATCGCCGCGCCATCAACGCAGGTTCGATTTCGGTTCCATTTGACCGGACGCGACTCCTGTCGAAGTGCTCAGCGCGGGATGCCGAAAAACGTCATGATTTCAGTCGCCTGCAAGAAATTCACCAAATCGACGCAGTCATGAGGTCCGGAGAATATCGGCCCTGAGAGACTGCTTCCGAGCCACCTGGCAGCAGGGGCAGTGCTCAGCCCCTCCCGCATAACCCTCGAAAACAACGGAAAAATCCGGCCACAGCCGGATCGGGAGAACGCTTTCGCGAGGGCAAGTGGCGGAGAGGATGGGATTCGAACCCACGAGAAGCTTTTGACCTCTACTCCCTTAGCAGGGGAGCGCCTTCGACCACTCGGCCACCTCTCCACACGGCGCTTTCTAAGCGTTTCCGCCAGTTTGGCAAGGTCCTATCTTGCAGATAAATACAGCTTTATGTGGAACATCGCCTGAACAGGCGAAGGGACGAGGTGGAATATCGGCAAAGATGCCCACATGCTTTCTGCATTTCCTGTCGCTGCAAGCAAGCCGCTTTGCATTGGCTCGCCTTTCCGGACGAAGGCTTAGCCCATGCGTTCCGAGGCATAGGAGCCTGGTGAGGCGGGGAACACGACGGTCTTGCCGTCATTGAGGAACACCCGGCCGTGGATATGCGCGTGAATGGCGCGGGCAAGCACCGAAGCCTCCACATCCCTCCCGAGTGCGACATAGTCTTCCGACGACTGCGCATGGGTGATGCGCACGATGTCCTGCTCAATGATCGGGCCTTCGTCGAGATCCGCAGTGACATAGTGCGAGGTAGCACCGATCAGCTTCACCCCGCGCTCATAGGCCTGCTTATAGGGATTGGCTCCCTTGAAGCTTGGCAGGAACGAGTGATGAATGTTGATGATCCGGCCCGACATCTCCCGGCACATATCATCGGACAGAACCTGCATGTAGCGGGCAAGAACGATAAGCTCGGCGCCGGTCTCGCGCACGATGCGCATTTGTGCGGCTTCGGCTTCCGCCTTGTTTTCCCTGGTCACGCGTATGCAATAGAAGGGAATGTCATGGTTCACGACAACCTTCTGATAATCCATGTGGTTGGAAATCACGGCCACTATCTCGATCGGCAGGGCGCCTATGCGCCAGCGATAGAGCAGGTCGTTCAGGCAATGGCCGAACCGGGACACCATGAGGATGACCTTGCGCTTAAGGATTTCGTCGAAAAATTCGGCTTCCATCCCGAACCTGTCCGCGATCGATGCAAACCCCGAACGCAACTCATCGAGAGTGCGTCCGTCTTCGCTTCGAAAGCTGACACGCATGAAAAAGCGGCCTGTGTGATTGTCGTCGAACTGGGCGCTGTCGGTGATGTTGCAACCTTCTTGGGCCAGAAAAGACGAAATCGCGGCAACGATTCCACGGGCCGAAACACAGGTAACGCGCAGGCAGAATTTGGTCATGAATGTTTGTCTTGCCGATGATGCCAACCACCGCGAATTTCCGGGCGGCCAGCAGGATGAAATGTCACGGTCGCGGTACCATGCGCCAGCACCGATGACCAGCGGACAAAACACCCTGTCCGAAAAATCAGTCGAGGTAGTCTGTGTCTTTGAAAACCGACTCAACCTATGTATGCCGGCCAACGTCGACCGCTTCCGTGGAGAGCGGAGCAATGACATCAAAAAGTTTCAATGTAAGACATTTCGAGAGTTCGATTCACACTCCCGCGAAGGGAGCGACCATCGGCTTCTGCCTCTCTGGCATCCCATTCATCGTTTCGATCCACGCTCCCGCGAAGGGAGCGACCGCTCGTCGTAGAGCAGGCCCTGTGTCAGGCTGGGTTTCGATCCACGCTCCCGCGAAGGGAGCGACCCGGAGCGAGTGTATTGACCACCCGCGTCCCTGTTTCGATCCACGCTCCCGCGAAGGGAGCGACCCATTGCCCGTGAGTATTATGGGATATATCCGGTGTTTCGATCCACGCTCCCGCGAAGGGAGCGACATGACCTTCAGCAAAAGGTCGTCGCCTCGTTGATGTTTCGATCCACGCTCCCGCGAAGGGAGCGACTCGAGTTCGCCGGTCCCGAGCGCAACCACCTTGTGGTTTCGATCCACGCGCCCGCGAAGGGAGCGACCCTTCTCCCGCTCCGATTGAGCGCGGCCGATCACAGTTTCGATCCACGCTCCCGCGAAGGGAGCGACCACCGGCGAAGGCGTGGCGGCTCATAACAATTTCGGTTTCGATCCACGCTCCCGCGAAGGGAGCGACCGCGAACCATCGTATACGATGCTCGTTTCGCTATGGTTTCGATCCACGCTCCCGCGAAGGGAGCGACCCCAATCTATGTAATTATTTGTTTTCGAATTAAAAAGCGGCTTGTAAATGCGAACCTTCTTATAATCCTGCGCGCGATCAGCAATTCTTATGCGATGTTGTTCGGATGTTTAACGATTTCAAAGAGCTGGCCTGTTTGCGAACCTTGTGGGCGGAGCCGGCACGCTTGGGGTTCGCAAAAGCGTTTTCAGATCACCTGTCAGATGATCAGAGGCCCATTAAGGTCTGCAGCCGGTTTGGCGCCGACATGTTCTACCTTCCGCGCCCAGTTTGAGCCAAGATAATAGTAGCGCAAGGAATCCAGTTCCGGACGGATGATGAGTTCAAGGCGGGCTTTCAATTTCGTCCACTGCGCAGGATCCACCTCGATCTCGAAGACGGAAAACTGAACCCGTTGCCCGAAATCTTTGCAGGCACGGGCACCTGGCGCAGCCGCTTCCTGCCGCCATCTTCCATGGTGTTCACATCGTATGTCACCAGAACGAGCATGTCAGGTCCAGAACCATGGCGGATAAGCGTCGATGTCGCCGCGCAGGTGGCGTGCCAGCATTTGCGCCTGAAGCCATGGCACAAGGCCGAAAGGCGCTTTCTCCTGCAGAAAGGGATGCTGGCGCTCTTCCTTCTTTCGCTCCTGCCATGCGGTCAGCACCGTCCTGCGTCCTTCGTCGGAAAGCAGAACCGCGCCGCTGTCCATATGGCGGAAATCGCCTGCCCGGATCTGACGCCGGTTCACGAGTGAAAGTGCCAACCTGTCGGCGAGCGGCGCGCGCAGCTCCTCCATCAGGTCGAGCGCAAGGCTCGGCCGTCCGGGGCGGTCGCGATGGAGAAAGCCGACCGCCGGATCGAGCCCGGCTGTTTCGCAGGCGGAGCGGCAGTCATGAGTGAGAAGCGTGTATAGAAAGGATAAAAGCGCGTTCATGGCATCGAGTGGCGGCCTGCGCGATCGGCAGGTCCAGCGCAGTTCGGCATCGGGAGAGCGAATGAGATGGTCGAACACCCCGAAATAGAGGTTGGCGGCTTCCCCTTCCGAACCGCGCAGCCGGTCGATGGTGTCGTCTGCGAGCTGAACGCGGCGAAGAATGGCCGCCATTCTGTCCGCAGCGTGCTCCAGTTCGGTGCGCGCAGGCACCTCCATTTCTGTGCCATAGTCGCGAAGTGCACGGCGGATGACGGCACGCTGATTGGCGATCTTGCCCATGACAATAGAGCGAACGATGTCTTCCGCCTGATCGGCCGCTTTGTATTGCGCCCGGCGCAGCAGCACATTTCCCGTGACGGGGCCTTCGATGCGGGCCTGAAAGCGGCCGGCGCGGTCCATTAGCGAGATGGTTATCCCCCTTTCGGCACAGGCACCGATAAGCGCCGGCGAGATCAGTATGGGACCAAAGGCGACGACAGAAGCCAGCATATGAAGCGGAACGCGTGCGCGTTCGGCGCCATCAACGTCGGCGACGAGGTTTTCCCCATCCTTCTTCAGCGCCGAGCCTTCGGTGGTGACATAGACGGTGTTGAGAAGCTTCTTCATTCCGTACCCAGAACGAGATCAAGCATCCTGTCGCGCCATTTGCGAACCGGGCGGGCAAAGGTTTCGGGGCGGCACAGCTCGATCAGCGAACAGGCGCGGCAGCGCGACTTGTGCGTCGTCGGCGCGGGTGTCTTTCGAGCATCGAAAACGGCAGAAAGTTCCGCCGCCACATGTTCCGTAAGAGCGCGCAGCGTGTCGTCGAACGGCACGACAACGCGGCGCTTCGTCTGGGCATAGAACAGCGCACCTTCCGGAACCGCGATACCGGTCATTTCCTCCAGGCAAAGCGCCTGGGCGCAAAGCTGCACCTCGTCGGCGCGGTGAAGCTTGGGTTTGCCGCGTTTGTATTCGACCGGGTACGAGACCTCGCCCTGCGGCGTGGGGTAAAACTCAACCAGATCGGCAACGCCCGTCAGGTTCAGGCGCCGGGAGGCAAGCGGAAGTGAAAGCACCCGCCGCGCACCGCGCGTCTTGCGGGTGCCGCCCTTGTCGGCAACAGCATGCAGCACGTCGCCTTCGGCGGTAAAGTGGTTCTCCGCCCACAGCTTCTCGATATGGATAAGGGCAGCCTGCCTCAGGCAATAGACAGCATGCTGCAGCGCCGAAAGGGGAATGGGGTCCTCTTCGGCGTGCAGCACAGAGTTCATGGTCAGGGCATTTCGAGGATTTCGACGCCGGCCGGCAGGGCATCACGGTCTATGGATATGAGGTAATCGTCGAATTTGCGTGCAGGACCCAGATTGCCGAGGCCGCGATCGTCCACCTCCCGGAATTCGCCATCGACATTGCGGCCGATTTTCACGCGCTCGAAAAGGGTGTGAGCGGGGGCATTGCCAAGGGCGTTCTCGTGCCGGAAGACGACCAGCTTGCGCGTAGTCATTTCCCCTCGGGCGGCAGAACGATCATGTTCAAACATGTTTTGCAGCGCTTCGAACAGTTGCTCCAGATCCGCCTCGGAAAAACCTGTGCGCTCCGCGAACTTCGCGGAAACGAAGCCATGCGCGACATAAAGCCCGTAAGGCACGATGTGCTTGCGGCCCATGGTGCGGTTGTCGGTGCGGTCGTCGCCTTCGCTGCCTTCGGCGGCCTTCTTCTTCTCCGCCTCGTTGGTGGCGGCCATGCGCGTGATGGTGATTTCGGCGGGAAGGATGGGCTCAACGGAATTGGCGAAGGTGATCTGCACCGGGCCCTTGACCTGCCCGCAATTGATGCCCGTGGACATCACGGCGCCAAAGGTGCGCACATCATAGAAATTGGCGCACATCCAGTCGCGAAGCTGTTTTGCCTCATCCTCGCCCTTCGGATTCAGTTTCTTGTCGGTTTCCGCCTTCTTGTCATCCGGCCGGAGCGCAACATAGGCCTGCCTGTGCTTTTCATTCAGGATTGCTCCTTCCTGAACATAGATGTGCTGGCCGCTCTGGCCTTCTCTGGCAAGCTCGACATAGTTGCGGATCTTGCGCTTCAGGCTGACGTCCGAAACGAGGCCATGGCTGGTTTCGGGGTCGAGACGCGGCAGGTTTCCGGCGTCCGGGTCGCCATTGGGGTTTCCGTTCTTGACGTCGAAGATCAGCACGAAGTCATGGCGGCGGGAAAGGGTGGTCATTCATCTGCCTCCGTCGGGTCAGTATTCTTGTCGTCGCGCTCACGGAAGAATTCGCTGCGCTGATGGTGATAGCCGATGCCGAACATGGCCTGTTCGGCCGAATTGAGCGAAACCGGAATGGGGTCTCCCGCCGGGTCCATGAGATCGGTAACGGAGGCCAGAAGTTTTTCCAGATTTACCGCCCAACCGGGGTTCTGTTTACGCAGCCTGGAAAAATGGTTTTGTGAGCCGGCATCGAGTGTCCGAAAAACCTTCTGGGGTGTAGCCGAGGCGGACCCGTAGAACTTGTCCTTGATGGTCGCGTTGACGTTGCGGCCGAGCGCGGCGCGCTGGACCTGCTCATAGACGGCGAACAGCCGCCCAAGCACATAGCCCTTATTGTCCTTATAGGCGGGATCAAGCGCCACGGGGGCCTCCATGTTCAGGTTGCGGATGAGAACGGATTTGAGAATGGCCGCGCGCAGTGCGTTGACCTTCCCATCGGCGCGGATGCGGGTGAGTGCCATGGTCAGAAGCGTGAGCGGGTAGGGCGTTCCGGTCAGTATCGAGCGCATCCAGTCGCCGGCCAGATTTGGCGGCACGTTGTCGCGCTTGCCCAGAACGGCCAGATCGTTGAGATAGTGCCAAAGTGGCGGCCAGCCGTCCGGCGCAGGCTCTATCGCCATCTCCTTCAAATATTTCTGGTAGTTGGCTGTCAGCTGGCCAAAATCGTCCTCCCAGTAAAAACGCACCGAGAGCCGCGCCGCATTGGGGGAAAGCCCCAGAACGTGAAAGCGCACGCCGGGGTCGATCTCCGGCAGCACGTCCGTGAGTTTTTGTCCGAGCCTTATGCTTTCAAGCTGGGTGGCGAGAATTTTTGTCTGGAGCTTGTCTTCGGTCTTCGATGTGTCTTCCGCTTCGCCTGTATCGAACATGGCGGCAAAGAAGGATTCCGCCAGTTCGGCCATATGTTTTTCAGCATCGGCCCAAAACACTGTCGAGGCGTCGCCGATCTGGATGCGGTGCCCGCTGCCCTTTTCCAGAAAGCGGTTGAGGGCGGTCGTATAGGCAAAGACCGCAGCTTCGGAGACGGGCGCATTGTCGCCCTGTTCGTGCCCGTAGGAGGTGAAGGCATCGAGGTTGAACGAGACGATGCTGGCGCCTGACGATTGCGCTCCCCATACTCCTTTGATTGATGGGTGCAGCCGTGCGGTGGCCGTCCGTTCTCCGGTTACAAGGCAGATTTGCGGGGCGGAGGCCCCGGCAGCACCGATGCCGTTCCACGCTTGCCGGGCGGCATGACGATCATGCAGGAAGCGTTCACGATATTCCTCGGCCAGAGCAAAGACGATGTTCTGGTCGCGCATCTCTTCCGGCCAGATGGGCGGCACGAAATGTTCGGGACGCCAGCTTTCCAGAAAGCGCAGAAGTGCAAGGAGCCCGGCATCGTCGGTGTCGGAAAGCCATTCGGCATGCGCTTCTCGGAATTTCGCATGCTCATCCGCGGTGCGCTTGCCGTCGCCAGCGGTTACGCCCAACACATAGGCGGACTTGTCCCAAAGAAAGTTCGGCGCGATGCCCACTGTGCGCTTCACCGCCTGCGGCACCAGAACCATTCTCGGGCTACGTTTCTTGTCGTCGCCGCGCAGGTCAATGACCTCGGCCACCGTTCCGTCGCTGTTCAGCACGATGCAGAACCCGATCTTCTCGGAAGAAAACCCGAACGGGGGCGCATCGGGCAGGCGTTCATAGGCGCGCACCAGCGAGGCGATCATGCTCATCGCAGCACCTCAGGGCTGTCGGACGCGGGAACCTCCATTACCCCTTCGTTGAGTGATGCGCGGAAAAACAGTGAGGGGCGGCCCGGTGCCGTGTGATCGATGTCCCATAACATCGTGCCGAGGTCGCGCGGGCTGCCGCCGAATCCGTGCTGCGCATTGACCATGTCCGGGTCGCGTTCGGGGAGGCGCGCGCCGGGGGCGACAAGCTCGAAATGAGCCACGAATTCACGGGTGCCGAGACACGGCTGATTGAAGCACTGCCCGCGTGCCGCGCGGCGGTTGAAGATGTCGAGATGCTTGCCCTCGGTATCGTCAGGGCCTGCCTTTGCCGTCAGCTCGAAATGCGCTTCGATGACATAGGCCGGTGCGACGAGAACGGTCGAGGCGCGCTGCTGGCGGTCTTCGTCGACCAGAAGCTGCAAGCCTGCGAGATCACCGCGGTTCATCGCCTGCTTGATCTTGCCGGCGGGGGCCTTGTGGCCGACCTCGTTTCGGCGGATGGTCTGAAATCGTATCGGCTTGAGCACATGAACGCGGTCGATCACCCATCGGATGGCCGGCTTCCAGTGTATCGCTTCAAGAACACCGCGCGCCGCGGAAGGTGTTATTACATCGAAGCTGTAACGCTCTACCTTGAGTTCCGGACGCGTAAACAGTGCATGCTGCCCCCAGACATGCAACCGAATGCCATATGACATGATTCCCCCAAGTACCTGAATGCAACTTATCCGATAAAAGTCTTCTGGCAACGGATTTTGAAGGTGCGTTGTTTCCGTGGGCAGTTGAGGATGAGACCGGTTCGGGATTTTCCTGAACTTGCTTTTCAATCATATAATGCCGCCCTCAATGCCCAGATAAGGTGCGTTTTCCCACATCAGCCCGACGTCCTCCCGGTAAAGCCGTTCATTGTCGAGCACGCAGAACTGATCGCCGCGCTGCGCCTTCGCATGGAAGCTGGCGTGGCCGTTGGCGATCAGCAGCGTCCGGTCCCTCTGCGGTATCTGGACCGTATAGGCTTGCAGGGCGCGGGCGAGGGTGCCTGAGGAAATTTGGGGCACCGAAAGCTGTCTAACCTGGCTCTGCGCCTCTTCCTCGATCGCGATGATGACCGGGACCATGGCGCTGTCGATCATTCGGAAATCATTCGCGATCCTGCGGAATGGAAAATCCGTTCCGCCGGGCGTGATCAGAAAGTCCGTGACCATCTTCTTTCCAAGGCGTTCGGCCGATTGCTTGAAGTAGACCTCCTCGAACCAGTCGCGGATGGCTTCGGGTGAAAGCAGATTGTGAAAGCGCTCCGCGGTGCTGCGCATCGCTTCGGCGAGCGCCTCTATTTCCCGCGGCGGTTGGTGATCAGGCGCGGAGAACAGGGTCAGCGTGCTTTCTTCCACCCGCCGCCTGCCTTCGCGGTTGATGCGGCCTGCCGTCTGCACACAGGAAGCGAGCCCCGCTTCGGCCCGCCAGCCGACAGGGAAATCGACATCTACACCCGCCTCGATCAGGCTGGTGGCGATCAGCCGGCAAGGTTCGCCAGCTTGCAGCCGTCGCCTGACCTCCTCGAGGATGCGCCTCCGGTGAACTGGATACTGGCGTGTGGTCAGATGCACAGCGCCCTCCAGTTCTTCTGCGCGCGCGGTCTGATAGAGTTGCAGCGCATGTTTGCGGCTGTTGACGACAACCAGCCCTTGCGATTCATTTCGCATCGCCTCGATCAGCGCTTCGTCGCTCATCTCGCCGCCGCGCCTGATGGTGGCGCGGCGAAGCTCGCGGGCCAGCCGGTCGGGATTCGGTGCGAGTTCTCTCCCCGCCAGCGAGAGCACGCCTTCTTTGAGCTGTTTGCTGTCGAATGCCGGCTGGGTCGCCGTGCAGAAGACGATGGTGCAGCCATAGTGCGTGGCCAGTGTGTCGAGCATGCGCAGCGCCGGCAAAAGCAGCTTGCGTGGCAGGCATTGAGCCTCGTCCAGAACGATGATGGAACCGGCTATGTTGTGCAGCTTGCGGCAGCGCGAGGGACGGGCGGCAAACAGGCTTTCAAACAGCTGCACATTGGTGGTCACGATAATCGGTGCCGCCCAATCCTCCATGGCGAGGCGTAGCCTGTCGCGTTGTTCGGAGCCGTATTTTTCCTCTTCGATCGAAGCGTGGTGCTCCAACACGGTATCGCGAAAGATTCCGCGGAAAATGTCCGCCGTTTGGTCGATGATCGAAGTGTAGGGAATTGCGTAGATGATGCGACGGTGTCCGTGCCGGGCGGCGTGATCCAGCGCGAAGCCCATGGATGCCAGCGTCTTGCCGCCTCCGGTGGGCACGGTCAGGGTGAACAGGCCGGGGGCAAGCGCTGCCTGTGCCCGGACATGGGAAAGAATCTCTCCGCGCAGACGGTTGAGGCGGCCTTCGCCGGAGAAACCGGACATATGCGCATCGAAAGCGGCGGTCAGATCGGGCAGGATGTCACCGAAAGTCGGCCACGCGCGATCATGCTGGCGATTCTCGATTTTGTCATAAAAGCCTTCCGTATCGCGGAAATCGGCATCCACGAGACATGAGAAGATCATGCGGACGGCGACGGAGAAGTCGAAGCCGGCATGCGCCGGCCTCATGCGTGCCATGAGCTCCCGTGCTGCGGGCTCGAAGTCTGGCCTCTGAGCCTCGATAATGTCCTTCGAGATCCGATCCTTGTCGGTTTTGACGCGATGTTCAAAACATGCGGCGGAGGCGCCGTGGCGGTCCGGAAGTCCGGCATGATGGCCAAGTATGGTATAAGCCAGCGCCTCGGCCACAAGGCGCATGGGCTTTGGAACCCGGTCGAGCAGCAGGCGCGCGCCTGCAGTAGAGTGGGTGACTTCAACTTTCTCGCCTCGCAGCACGCGGTCGAACTCCGGCGTGTACTTGCCGAAATCGTGAAACCGGGCTGCCAGCGCTGCTGCGGCGCCAAGGCCGAGAGGCGCGCCGCGCGCTTCGGCCAGCTCGCTGCACGCCTCATGGTGATCTTCAAGCGTCTGCCAGTCACTGCGGTGGTCTTTCGTGCCCGAATGCGCGTAATATGGTCCCGTCATCATCCCCCCTTCAACGAAGTCTGCTGCGCTGGGCATCAATTTCAGGTTGCATTATTCACGATGCCGCCTGCGAGCGACAAGCCAGAATGAACGTGATCGCCTGGTAGCGCCAAATTCCTGAACTTGTCCTATGGTGCGCTGCGCGGCTTTGCGCTAGAAGCCGGCATTTCGCCCTTACAAGGTTCCCCGTACAGGGTTCATGGAGTTGGACATAATGCTGAGAGGCTCGCTTACCGCGCTCGTTACGCCGTTCGATCAGGACGGGCGTTTCGACGAGAAAGCCTTTCGCAACCTTGTTGAGTGGCAGATAGCGGAAGGAACGACGGGTCTCGTGCCGGTCGGCACCACGGGCGAGTCGCCCACGCTCTCGCATGACGAACATCGGCGTGTGGTCGAGGTCTGCGTCGAGGTGGCGAAGGGGCGGGTGCCTGTCGTTGCCGGAGCCGGATCGAATAACACGAAGGAAGCCATCGGATTGGCCAGCCATGCCGAAAGCGTCGGTGCGGATGCCGTTCTGGTGGTCACGCCCTATTACAACAAGCCCACGCAGCGCGGGCTCTACGAGCATTTCGCGGCTGTGGCGCGGGCGACCAGCCTGCCGATCATCATCTACAACATTCCGCCGCGCTCGGTCATCGACATGACGCCGGAAACTATGGGTCGTCTGGCGCATAATTTCCCGAACATCGCCGGGGTGAAGGACGCGACCGGCAAGGTCGAGCGCGTCTCGGAGCAGCGCGCCACCTGCGGCAAGGATTTCATCCAGCTTTCGGGCGAGGATGCCTCGGCGCTTGGCTTCAACGCGCATGGGGGCGTCGGCTGCATATCCGTCACCTCCAATGTCGCGCCGCGCCTGTGCGCCGAGTTCCAGCAGGCCACGCTTTCCGGCGACAGCGCGCGAGCGCTGGAATTGCAGGACCGGCTTTTGCCGCTGCACAAGGCGATCTTCGTCGACACCGGCGTGGCCGGAGCGAAATATGCGCTGTCGCGGCTTGGCCGGATCTCCAACGTCGTCCGCTCCCCGCTGGTGACGGCCGAGCCGGAAACCGAAGCGAAGATCGAGGCGGCAATGAAAAGCGCCGGCTTGATAAACTGAGGCCGATGCGCCATCTGTGCGCATTATGAGCCAGAACCGGAAAGCAGATCCCAACAACAAGGTCGCCGCGGAAAACCGCAAGGCGCGCTTCTCCTATGAGGTGCTCGATACGCTCGAAACCGGACTGGTTCTGAGCGGCACCGAGGTGAAGTCGCTGCGCGGCGGCCAGGCGAACATCCAGGAATCCTACGCCTCGGTGGAGGGTGGGGAGCTGTGGCTCATCAATTCCTACCTGCCGGAATATCTGCAGGCCAATCGCTTCAACCATGAGCCACGCCGCCGCCGCAAGCTGCTGGTGTCGAAGCGGGAACTGGCACGGCTGGCCCAGAGCGTCGAGCGCGAAGGCATGACGCTGGTGCCGCTGAAAATCTACTTCAACGATCGCGGCCGCGCCAAACTGCTGCTCGCCGTGGCGCGCGGCAAGAAGCTGCACGACAAGCGCGAGACCGAAAAACAGCGCGACTGGAATCGCGAGAAGGGCCGTCTGCTCAAGGAGCGGGGCTGAGCCGCAGGGCAGCCAATACTCAGCCCGCCGGTCCCTGCGGCTTTGAATCTATTTGCCCAGAAATGCGGCTATATCGCTGAATACGCTGACGAACATGTCTTCCGTCAGCACACCTGTATTGGTGTTGTAGCGCGAGCAGTGATAGCTTGAGAACAAGGTAAGGCCCGCGATCTCGTGGCGTCCGCCATGCTTGAACGGATGCGCCGCCACCCGGCCGCCCAGTGTGCGCACCATCGACTGATGGGCGATGGAGCCCAGCGCCAGCACGGCACTGAGGTTCGGAAAGCTTTCGATGGTGGGAATGAGAAAGCTGCGGCAGGTGGAGATTTCGGGACCCGTCGGCTTGTTCTGCGGCGGCACGCAGCGCACGGCATTGACGATCGCCGTATCGATCAGTTGCAGGCTGTCGTCGGGCCTTGCTTCGAAACGGCCGCGGGCCATGCCGAATCGGATCAGCGTGGAATAGAGAAGATCGCCGGCATAGTCGCCGGTGAAGGGGCGCCCCGTGCGGTTGGCACCGCGCAGGCCGGGAGCAAGCCCGACAATGAGAAAGCGCACCGCTTCCCGCCCCTGCGGGGGCAGGAACGGCGGTACGGGAGCGTTGAACCAGTCTGGTTCCCGCGCGCGCCATTCTGTGATGAAATCATGAAGACGGGGGCACAGCGGACAGTTGCGGTCCGGATCGGTCACAGCCAGCATTGTCGCCACGCTCAGTCGTCGTCTTCCTCATCCTCGTCGGTATGAGCAAGTTCAGCGCGGCGAACCGCCTGTTCTCTGCCGACCTCGCTCTTCAGCGTCATAAGGTCGATGAAATGATCGGCCTGCCGGCGAAGTTCGTCGGAGATCATCGAGGGCTGGGATGCCATGGTGGAGACGACGGAAACCTTGCGTCCGCGCCGCTGCAGCGCTTCAACGAGCGTGCGGAAATCGCCGTCACCGGAGAAGATCACATAGTGATCGACCACATCGGCAAGCTCGAGGGCATCGACGGTAAGCTCGATGTCCATATTGCCCTTGATCTTGCGGCGTCCCGCCGCATCGGTGAATTCCTTGGCCGGTTTGGTGACGACCTTGTAGCCATTGTAATCCAGCCAGTCGATCAGCGGGCGGATCGACGAATATTCCTGATCTTCTACCAGCGCGGTGTAATAGTAGGCGCGAAGAAGATATCCGCGTTTCTGGAAGCTCGACAGTAATTTGCGATAATCTATATCGAAGCCGAGTGAACGCGATGTTGCGTAAAGATTTGCTCCGTCGATGAAGAGAGCAATCTTCTCCCGAGGATCGAACATGGAAAATATCCTTGTGGCAAATATAAAAAAGAAGATGAAACAAGCATCGACTGCATCTTTCAACGATACGCCCGAGCCCCTGCCCATCCAAAAGAGCTATTCCTCCAAATAGCGTCAGCTTCGTGGCAGTCCAATGCTGTTTCCGTATAAATTGCTCACAAGTTTGTGGCACCTGCGTTGCAGCGTTCAAGGGCATGGCTTGTGTTTTTCCGGCATCCGGGTTAATGAGCGCGCCTGTTTTCCGTCAAATCCTTCGCATGAAAGGGGCATCCAATGGCCCGCGTCACCGTTGAAGATTGCATCGACAAGGTCGATAACCGCTTTGAGCTGGTCCTGTTGGCCGGTCATCGTGCCCGCCTGATCAGCCAGGGCGCGCAGATCACCGTTCCGCGCGACAACGACAAGAACCCCGTCGTTGCGCTGCGCGAAATCGCCGAGGAAACCCTTTCGCCGGGCGACCTCAAGGAAGATCTGATCCACTCGCTTCAGAAGCATGTCGAGGTCGACGAGCCGGAGGCCGAGGCCGTCGCAGTTCAGACGGGCGAGCTTCTCGCAGAGGCTGCCGACGAGCCGGAAGAGAACATCACGTTCGACCGCATGTCGGAAGAGGATCTGCTGGCTGGCATCGAAGGCCTTGTCGCACCGGAAAAAAGCGACGATTTCTGACCCTTAGAGGCGAGACCGGCTCTTTCGCCGGCGCTTATTCGCAGTTATCTATGACATGCGTCGCGGTGTTCGCGGCGCATGTTTTATTTTTTGTTGCGAGAGTGCGCCCATGATGCGTCAGTATGAGCTTGTCGAGCGCGTCCAGCGCTACAAGCCGGACGTCAATGAGGCTCTGCTCAACAAGGCCTATGTTTACGCCATGCAGAAGCATGGCCACCAGAAGCGCGCTTCGGGCGATCCCTACTTTTCGCATCCTCTCGAAGTTGCCGCGATTCTCACCGACATGCGGCTTGACGAGGCGACCATTGCCGTCGCTCTCCTGCATGACACGATCGAGGATACCACTGCCACCCGCGCCGAGATCGACGAACTGTTCGGCCCCGAAATGGGCAAGCTCGTCGAGGGGCTGACCAAGCTCAAGAAACTCGATCTGGTTTCCAAGAAGGCTGAGCAGGCGGAAAACCTGCGCAAGCTTTTGCTGGCTATTTCGGAGGACGTGCGCGTTCTTCTGGTCAAGCTGGCTGACCGGCTCCACAATATGCGCACCCTTGGCCACATGCGCGAGGACAAGCGCCTGCGCATCGCCGAGGAAACGATGGAGATCTATGCGCCGCTGGCCGGACGCATGGGCATGCAGGAAATGCGCGAAGAGCTGGAAGAACTGGCCTTCCGCTACATCAATCCTGAAGCGCACCGCATGGTCACCCAGCGGCTGGCCGAGATTTCGGAGCGGGCCAAAGGTGTTCTGTCCGACATCGAAAAGGCGCTGTCGGAACTGTTCGGGAAATATGACATCAAGGCTGAAGTCACCAGCCGTCAGAAGAAGCCGTGGTCCGTCTTCCGCAAGATGGAAACCAAGGCGCTGTCCTTCGAGCAGCTCTCCGACATATTCGGCTTCCGCGTCGTGGTGGACAAGATCGAGGATTGCTATCTGGCGCTGGGTGCCATCCACACCACATGGTCGATGGTGCCCGGCCGCTTCAAGGATTACATTTCGACGCCCAAGCAGAACGGCTACCAGTCGATCCACACCACGATCGTGGGGCCGTCGCGCCAGCGTGTCGAATTGCAGATCCGCACGCTCTCCATGAACGAAGTGGCGGAGTACGGCGTGGCCGCGCACTCCATCTACAAGGATGGAACCTCGAAGAACGGGGCGGGGCGTGACGTTTCCAGCGAAACCAGCGCCTATGCCTGGCTGCGGCGTACCATCGAGCAGCTTTCGGAAGGCGACAATCCCGAAGATTTTCTTGAGAACACCAAGCTGGAGTTGTTTCAGGATCAGGTGTTCTGCTTTACGCCAAAGGGCATGGTCATCGCTTTGCCGCGCGGTGCGACGCCTATCGATTTCGCCTATGCGGTGCATACTGATGTCGGCGACAGCTGCGTCGGCGCCAAGGTCAATGGCCGCATCATGCCTCTGATGACCGAGCTGAAGAACGGCGACGAGGTCGAGATCATCCGCTCCAAGGCGCAGGTGCCGCCGGCGGCGTGGGAATCTATCGTCGTCACCGGCAAGGCGCGTTCCGCCATTCGCCGCGCGACCAAGAACGCCATTCGCAAACAGTATTCCGGCCTTGGCATGCGCATTCTCGAGCGCGCCTTCGAGCGCACCGGCAAGCCTTTCACCAAGGAGAGCCTGAAGCCGGTGCTGCCGCGGCTGGCGCGCAAGGATATCGAAGACGTGCTCTCGTCGGTGGGGCGCGGCGAGCTGTCCTCGGCCGATGTCATCAAGGCGGTGTTCCCCGACTACAAGGACGAGCGTGTCACCACGCCGGTCCCGAAGCAGCGCGAGGAAGGCTGGTCCCGTATCCGCAACGCCGCCGGCATGATTTTCCAGATGCCGGGGCGTTCTTCCCGCAAGGGCAAGAGCCAGCCAAAGGATGATGCTCTGCCGATCCGGGGCGTGCGCGGCGATCTGCCGGTGACCTTTGCGCCGGAAGGCGCGGTGCCCGGCGATCGCATCGTCGGCATCATCCAGCCCGGAGCGGGCATCACCATCTATCCGATCCAGTCGCCGTCACTGACCGCCTTTGACGATCAGCCCGAACGCTGGATCGACGTGCGCTGGGATATCGACGAGAACAACCGCGAGCGTTTCCCCGCCCGCATCTCGGTCACGGCCATCAATGCACCGGGTTCGCTTGCCGATATCGCGCAGGTGGTTGCATCGAACGACGCCAACATCCATACGCTGTCGATGGTTCGCACCGCACCCGACTTCACCGAGATGCTGATCGACATCGAAGTGTGGGACGTGAAGCATCTGAACCGGCTGCTGTCGCAGCTCAAGGAGAATGGCAGCGTCAGCACCGCGCGCCGGGTGAATGGCTGACCGCTGCAGCAACCTGTCTGAAACGGAATTCGAGACCAGATGAATACTGCCGAAGTGCTTGATGTTTTCCGCTCCGCCGGCGCCGTGCTGGAGGGCCATTTCATTCTCACCTCGGGTCTGAGAAGCCCAGTCTTCCTGCAGAAGGCGCGCGTGTTCATGCATGCCGACAAGACCGAGAAGCTGTGCAGGGCGCTGGCGGACCGTATCCGCGCCGAGGTCGACGGCAGGATCGACTATGTTGTCGGCCCCGCAATCGGCGGTCTGATCCCGGCATATGAGACTTCGCGCCATCTTGGCGTGCCTGCCGTCTGGGTGGAGCGCGAGCAGGGCGTGTTCAGGCTGCGCCGCTTCGAGTTGGAGAAGGGCGCGCGCGTCGTCATCGTGGAGGACATCGTCACCACCGGCCTGTCGATCCGCGAAACCATCGCCTGCCTGCGCGATCTGGGGGCCGAGGTCGTGGCCGCCGCCTGCATCATCGACCGTTCGGCCGGCAAGACCGATGTCGGCGTGCCGCTGATCGCGCTGGCCGAATATGAGGTGCCGGCCTATCCGGCCGATGCGCTGCCTCCCGAGCTTGCCGCCATTCCCGCGGTGAAGCCCGGCAGCCGCAACATCTGATACGCCATGATCATCGGCATCGGCAGCGACCTGATCGATATCCGCCGGGTGGAGAAGTCGCTCGAACGTTTCGGCGAGCGCTTCATTCAGCGTGTATACACTGATATCGAGCAGGCCCGCTCCGAGGCCCGGCGCGGCCGGGCGGCCTCCTACGCCAAGCGCTTCGCTGCCAAGGAGGCTTGCGCCAAGGCGCTGGGCACGGGCATTTCCCATGGCGTGTTCTGGCGCGACATGGGCGTGGTGAACCTGCCCGGTGGCAAGCCGACCATGGCGCTGACCGGCGGTGCGGCCGTGCAACTGACGAAGATGCTGCCGCCCGGACATGAGGCATCCATCCACCTGACCATAACTGACGACTATCCGCTCGCTCAGGCTTTCGTGATCATCGAGGCGTTGCCGGCGGGGCAGGAGCTCTAAGGCGGGGCGCACGGTTCGCCGCCATAACGCCACATTGATCGTGCCTCACCGCCAGCTTGCGTTTTATCCGGGCGTTGCCCCCGGCGCGTTCAACGCTTATAGAACCAACGCATGAACGAGGACGACATGAGCGTGGCGGATAAATCCCAGAAGAAATCGGGCGGACTTGGCGAAACCTTCAGCGTCATCGTCCAGGCGCTTCTTCTCGCGTTCGTCATCCGCACCCTGCTGTTCCAGCCTTTCTCCATTCCGTCCGGCTCCATGCGCCCGACCCTGCTGGAAGGCGATTACCTGTTCGTCACCAAATGGGCTTACGGCTATTCGCGCTATTCGCTGCCGCTCTCGCCGAACCTGTTCTCCGGCCGCATCTGGGGCGGCGAGCCGGAGCGCGGCGATGTTGTGGTGTTCAAGTTTCCGCCGAACCCCTCGGTTGATTACATCAAGCGCGTCATCGGCCTTCCGGGCGACAAGGTACAGATGCGCGGCGGCCAGGTCTTCATCAACGACGTCGCGGTGCCGCGCGAGAAGGTCGGCCAGATCGACAATCCCGACATTACGGAAGTTTCCCGTCCGGTTGACGTTTACCGCGAGACGCTGCCCAACGGCGTGAGCTTCGACACGCTCGACCTGACGCCCAACGGCATCGGCGACGATACGCGCGAGTTCATCGTGCCCGATGGCCATTATTTCATGCTGGGCGACAACCGCGACAATTCCGCCGACAGCCGCTTCAGCGTCGGCTTCGTGCCCTATGACCATCTGGTCGGCCGCGCCAACATCATCTTCTTCTCGATTGCCGGGGGCGCCAGCCCGCTGGAAATCTGGAAGTGGCCGAGCGAGGTGCGTTTCGGCCGCCTGTTCGATTTCATCCGCTAGTTCCATGGCTGCCCCCAAGAGGTTGACCGCCGAACAGCTTGCCGAAGCGGTTCGGGAGCGAACCGGCCACACATTCCGCGACCAGCAGCGTCTGCAACGGGCGCTGACCCATGCCAGCGCCCGCAGTGCCCATGCGGGGCTCGACTACGAGCGCTTTGAATTTCTCGGCGACCGGGTGCTGGGGCTGGTGGTGGCCGACATGCTGCTTGCCGCCTATCCCGACGCCGTGGAAGGCGAGCTTTCCCTGCGTCTGAATGCGCTGGTCAATGCCGAGGCGCTTTCCGAAATCGCCGAGGAAATCGGTCTCACCGAGCTGATCCGCGCGGGTGCCGATGTGCGCAATCTGGCCGAGCGCAAGCGCGTCAATCTGCGCGCGGATGCGCTGGAATCGCTGATCGCGGTTCTTTATCTCGATGGCGGGCTGGAGGCCGCGCGCGCCTTCATTCATCGCTATTGGAAGCCGCGGTCTCAGGCCATGGCCAGAGCGAAGCGCGATCCCAAGACGGAATTGCAGGAATGGGCCCATCAGGCCGCATCGGCCACGCCATCCTACAAGGTGGAAGGTCGCGAGGGGCCGGATCACGATCCGGTGTTCACCGTCAGTGTCGCGGTCGGCAAATTTGCCCCGGCGCAGGGACGGGGCCGGTCGAAGCGCGAAGCCGAGCAGGCGGCCGCCACCGCCTTGCTGGTGCGCGAAGGAGTGTGGGCTGATGAAGGACATGCAGCATGAGCGAAACTGAGAATGTGCCCGCCACCCGCTCCGGTTTTGTGGCGCTGATCGGCGCGCCGAATGCCGGCAAGTCCACGCTCGTAAACCAGCTTGTCGGCACCAAGGTGTCGATTGTCACGCATAAGGTGCAGACGACGCGCGCTCTGGTGCGCGGCATCGCCACCCATCATGCCGCGCAGATCGTGTTCATCGACACGCCCGGCATCTTCAAGCCGCGCCGGCGGCTGGATACGGCGATGGTCACAACTGCATGGGGCGGGGCGAAGGATGCCGATGTCGTGCTGGTGCTGATCGATGCCGAACGCGGCATCAAGGGCGACGCCGATGCGCTGCTCGATCGTCTGGCCGATGTGCGCCAGCCGAAAATTCTGGTGCTCAACAAGGTCGACCGCGTCAAGCGGGAGAACCTGCTGGCGCTGGCCTCCGCTGCGAATGAACGAGTAGCCTTCGAGCGCACCTTCATGGTTTCCGCGCTCACCGGCTCCGGCTGTGAGGATCTGCTCGACTATCTGGCTGAAAAGCTGCCGGCCGGGCCCTGGTATTACCCGGAAGACCAGATTTCGGATCTGCCGATGCGCCAGCTTGCCGCCGAGATCACCCGCGAAAAGCTCTATCTGCGCCTGCATCAGGAGCTTCCCTATTCCTCTCACGTCGAGACGGAGAGGTGGGAGGAGAAGAAGGACGGCTCGGTGCGCATCGAGCAGGTGATCTATGTCGAGCGCGACAGCCAGAAGAAGATCGTTCTCGGTCACAAGGGCGAAACCATCCGCGCGATCGGCGAAAGTTCGCGCAAGGAGATCGGCGAAATCCTCGATCAGAAGGTGCACCTGTTCCTGTTCGTGAAGGTGCGCGAGAACTGGGGCGACGATCCCGAGCGCTACCGTGAAATGGGTCTGGATTTCCCGCATTGACGGGCTGCGCTTGATTTCGCTGATGAAGCGGTGAAAAGCTCCTGCCATGGAATGGAGAGACGAGGGAATCATTCTCGGAACCCGCAGGCATGGCGAAACCAGCGTCATCCTCGAAGTGATGACGCGCACGCACGGCCGGCACATGGGCATGGTGCGCGGCGGGCGCTCGCGCCGGCTGCAGCCGGTTCTCCAGCCCGGCAACCGCGTCGACCTGATCTGGCGCGCGCGGCTTGACGAGCATCTGGGCACATTTCAGGCCGAGGCTCTGGAAATGAATGCGGCGCGGCTGATGGACAGCGCCGTGGCTGTCTACGGAATCCAGCTTGTCGCCGCGCATCTGCGCCTGCTGCCGGAGCGGGATTCCCATGGCATGCTCTACGAGGCGCTCATGGTCATGGTCGAGCATCTTGCCGACCCCGAGGCCGCGGGCGAGCTTCTCGCAAGGTTCGAGCTTATGGTGCTGGAGGAACTGGGCTTCGGCCTCGATCTGAGCGAATGCGCGGCCACCGGCGCGCGCACGGAGCTCGTCTATGTCTCGCCGAAATCAGGTCGGGCGGTGTCGCGGGAGGCGGGCCGGCCCTGGCACGACAGGATGCTGGCGCTGCCCGCCTTTCTCGAGCAGGGGCCGGGCTGCCGTGCCGACGAGGCAGCCCTCGAAGACGCCTTTCGTCTTTCATCGTATTTCCTCAACCGCCATGTCTATGAACCGCGCGGCATCGAGCCCCCCGATGCGCGTGCCGGTTTCCTGACGGCGCTGCGCCGGTATTACTCCGCCGCAAGGGCGCTGGACGGAGGCACAGCCGCATGAGGTCCGCACGGCATATCGTCCGTGGCGGCACCTCACCGAACTAAGGGGCGCTCATGTACGAGCTTGCAATAATTGCCGTCATCGTTCTCTTCGTGATCGCCGCGAGACAGCAGAAGCGGCTGAACCGCGTCGAGGCGGACCTCGTTGCACTGCGTAAGTCTTATGAGGAAGGTGCCCGGCCGGTCGTTGCCGCCGTGGAGGCAGCCAGCACGCCTTCCATTTCAGAGCTTGCTGAACCGCTTTCGGCGAAAGAGCCGGTTGAGGCAGGGGAGGCAGCTCCTCCCGAAACGGACGATGCCATCGAAGACGCCGATGGACCGTGGGGAAAGACGGCCGTGGCGGCGAAAGTCGAGGCAGAGGAAATTGCCACCGCGCCGGTACCGGAAATTGCCACCGCGCCGGTACCGGAAAAGGCCAGACGCGACATAGAAACCGCGCTCGGCACGCGCTGGGCCGTCTGGGTCGGTGGTGTCGCGCTGGCGCTCGGCGGGCTGTTCCTGGTGCGCTACACCATCGAGGCCGGCATATTCGGTCCCCGCGTGCGCCTCACCATGGCAGCCCTGTTCGGCATGCTGCTCGTCGCGGCGGGCGAATTCGTGCGCCGCCGGGGCTGGAAGGTGCCGGTGGCCGGCGCTGCCGCTGCCTATATACCGGCGATCCTGACTGCCGCCGGCGCATTCACTCTGTTCGGCGCGGTGTTTGCCGCCCATGCCGTCTATGGCTTCCTCGGGGCGGCAAGCGCCTTCTTCCTGCTGGGAATTATCGCGGTCGCAACCATAGTCGCGGCGCTCGTCCACGGACAGGCGCTTGCCGGCATCGGACTGCTCGGCGCGCTGGCGACGCCTGCTCTGGTGTCCAGCCAGTCGCCCAACGCCTGGGCGCTGTTCGGCTATCTGGCAATCGTTCTGGTTGCGGCCGCCATCATCGCGCGCATGCGCCGATGGCGCTTCCTCATCTCGGCGGTTTTCGTCGGCACAGGCATCTGGACGTTGCTCTACCTTGGAACCGTCCCGGTACAGGCCCCCATGGTCGTCACCGTGTTCAGCGCGGTTGTCCTTGCCGTGCTGGTCTTCATATGGCTTTCCGGGCCGGCGGACGAAGATGAGAAAGCGGACCTGGTGTCGATCATTCCGGCCTTCTTTACCGGCGTGACCGCTCTTTTCATGTTCGTTCTTGCCAGTGCCAGCCCGTGGCAGCCGGCATTCATCGTGGCGATGATGCTGGTGGCCGCGTTCTGGCGTCCGGCCTCTGTCGCCACCCTTCATGCCGCCGGTATCGTCACGGTGCTTGCTTCCATTCAGATGATGCCGGTCTTCGACCTCTATGCCGGATGGTCTGCAGGTCCGGTCATGATCGACGGGGTGGCGCGAATGGTGCGGGGCGGCTTGACCCTGCCGGTCAGCCTGTTCCTCGGGCTGCTGTTCCTGGCTGCGGGTTTTGTTGCCGCGCGCCGCCATCTGCTGCGATCGCCATGGTTGTCCGCAACATGGGTCTTCTGGGCCGTGAGCGTGCCGCTGATGCTTCTGGTGTCGTCGTGGGTGACATTCGGCAACATCGATCAGGATTATCTGCGCGCTGGCGTGGCCTTGCTCCTGTGCATTGGCTTTGTGGCGGCCGCAGAATGGCTGGCGCGGGCTGAACAGCCGCCGCTGGCTGGCGGCGCGGCGGTTTCCTGTGCGCTTGCCGGGGCAACGGCGGCTGCGTTGCTGTTCCTGCATATGGGCTTCGGTTCCGGCATGACCACGGTGCTGGCCGGTGCTTTTGCCGTGGTGCCGGCTCTGGCCACACGTCACCGCTCTTATCCGGTGCTGGGCTGGCTTTCCGTGGCGGCCCTCGTCACCGTGCTGGCTCGCGTGGCGTTCGATCCGACCATCGTGGGAGCTGAGTTCCTGTCGCGCACGCCGGTGTTCAACTGGCTGCTGCCCGGCTATGGCGTGCCGGCTCTGGCATTCGGCTTCGCGGCCTGGCAGCTTGCCCGCACCACTGCGGGGCGTCCGCGCCTGATCATGGAGGCTGGTTCGGCCCTGTTCGCGCTGCTCACTGTGGCCATGCTGGTGCGCCACGCCATGCATGGCGGGGTGATCTCCTCCGGTGCGCCGACACTTGCCGAACAGGCGATCTACACGCTGATCGCGCTTGGCGCCGGCGGCATTCTCATCTCGCTCGACATGCGTTCGCCGAGTTCCGTCCTGCGTATCGGATCGCTGGCGGCCGGCGTGGTGTCGGCGCTGTTCATCTGCGGCCAGCATTTCATTGCCCTCAACCCGCTGGTCACCGACGAGTCGACCGGGCGCATTCCGGTGTTCAATCTCCTGTTCCTCGCCTATCTGCTGCCGGCCGTGGCGGCCTTCGCGCTGGCCTGGTATGCGCGCGGCAAGCGCCCCAAATGGTACTCGGCGATGCTGGCGCTGCTCGGCGCGCTGCTTGCCTTCGCCTATGCCACCCTGTCGGTGCGCCGCCTGTTCAAGGGCGAATACATTGCCTGGTGGAGCGGCATGGAGCAGGTGGAAACCTATTCCTATTCGGCCCTGTGGCTGGCAATGGGCGTGGTTCTGCTGGTCGCCGGCGTGCGCTTCGGCTCGCAGGTGCTGCGCATCGCATCGGCCGCGCTGATTTCGATTGCGGTGCTCAAGGTATTCCTGTTCGATATGTCCGAACTGGAAGGTGTGCTGCGGGCTCTGTCCTTCATCGGGCTTGGCGGGGTGCTGATCGGCATCGGCCTTTTCTATCAGCGTCTGCTGACGCGCTCGGCGGCAGCGGGACGCAGCGAGGTCTGAAGCAATGGCTCTCGAACTCTATGCCCATCCGTTTTCCTCCTTCTGTCAGAAGGCGCTCATTGCACTCTACGAAAACGGCACCGCGTTCGACTATGTGATGCTGTCGCCGGAAAATCCTTCGGCGATGGAAAGGCTGCAATCCCTGTGGCCGGTGGCGAAGTTTCCGATGCTCATGGATGAAGGCAGGCCCATACATGAGGCCACCATCATCATCGAGCATCTGCAGGTTTTCCACCCCGGTCCGGTGCGCCTGATACCGGAGGATTCGAAGCTTGCCGTAGAGGTGCGCTTCATGGACCGCTTCTTCGACAACTACATTTCCACACCGCAGCAGAAGCTCGTCTTCGACGTGCTGCGCGCGCCCGGCGAGCGCGACCCGAAGGGCGTGGAAGATGCAAAGCGCATGCTGGAAAAGGCCTATGGCTGGCTGGATGGCCACATGGCCGGCCGGCAATGGGCCGCTGGTGACAATTTCTGCCTTGCAGATTGCGCGGCCGCCCCTGCGCTGTTCTACGCGGACTGGTCGCATCCGATCCCGGATCAGTTCGCGAATGTAAGCGCCTATCGCCAGCGGCTGAACGATCGACCCTCCTTCGCCCGCGCCATAGACGAGGCGCGCCCCTACCGCGCCTTCTTCCCGCTAGGCGCGCCTGACCGCGACTGAGCCGTTGCCGCGCAGCTTTTCCAGCGTGCTGAAGCGTTTCAGGAATGCTTCCTGCGCGAAGGTGACGGATCGTGGCGTCACGTCGAACCTGTCGGCGCTGATGCCGCGGGGGCGTCCGAAGAACTGCGCTGCCTCCGCCGTCGAAAAGCCGGCAAGCAGCGTCGCCTCGAAATAGGCGGCCACCTGATCGGCGCGCTTGATATCCTTGACAAGGCCGGCTGGCAGAACAGCCGGCAGGGAAAAGCGCAGGTGGATCGCGCGTTGAAGGCGGTGCTCGCATTCCTTGTAGCCGCCGCCGACCACAGACTTGAAGGGCGAGATCATGTCACCGATCACATATTCGGGCGCATCGTGCAGCAGGGCCGCAAGCCGGGCCTCGGGCGAGGGTGTCCTGGCCTGAGCGCAGAAGATAGCCTCGACCAGCAATGAGTGCTGGGCCACTGAAAAGGCGTGGGAACCGATGGTCTGGCCGTTCCAGCGCGCCACCCGCGCCAGCCCATGGGCTATGTCCGAAATCTCGATATCGAGCGGAGAGGGATCGAGCAGGTCGAGCCGGCGGCCGGAGAGCATACGCTGCCACGCACGCGCTGGTGCTCCGGCGCGGTCGGCCATCAGCCATTCTCCGCGGCAGTCGCGCCTTCCGGGAAAGTGAATTTCGCCCAGCCGGGTATGGCAAGCGTGACCGGAATGCCATCGGCGAGGATGTCCCTGCCGTTGTCGATGGCGCTCTTCACCCGGTCGATCCGGGCAATGGCCAGACCCTGCTTGCCGGATACGGAACCCAGCGCGCCAACAGGCTTACCTTCCACTGTAAGTTCCGTGCCTGGTGCGGGCAGGGGGGAAGCGGCCGAAACGAGCAGGACGCGCCGCCGCGCCGTGCCGCGATGCTGCATGCGCGACACCACTTCCTGCCCCACATAGCAGCCCTTGCCGAAGCCGACACCGCTCATCTGATCGAGCAGCACGTCATGTGGGAAGGCGTCACCGAGCTGGTAGTCTGCGCCGCTTTCCGCCACTCCGCCGGCGATGCGCAACGCATGCCATGCGGCAAGATCGCCGCCGTCCCCGGAGCCTCGCTCCGCGCCATAGATGCGCATGACGTCGCCTTGCGGAAAGCGTGCATCGCGCAGTGCCGTTGAATCAGTCTCTGAAGATGCTGATTCATCTTGCCATGCGACAGTCACAACCGATTGTTCCGGCTTGGAAATTTCAGCCTTGGTGCGCAGCTTGTACATCAGCAGCCGGCGATGGAAGTCTGCGGCAACATCTGCCCGGCATTCGAGCCGGAACGCATCCGGCCCTGCGCGCGAGATCAGGAAATCGAACAGAATCTTGCCCTGCGGCGTCAGCAGCGCGCCGGGTTTGACCTCGCCGTCCGCGAGGGCCTCGACATCGACGGTGAGGATGTTCTGCAGGAAATGCTCTGCTTCGGGGCCGGCGACGGTGATGACGGCGCGATCTTCAAGACGGGCGATGGGCATGGACGGAAACGAGCCTTGAGTCTGCAAAGGGTCGCCTCTAGGTAGTCCTCCCGTCGCGCGCCCGCAAGCCGGGGAAGAGCCGCTGCTGCCATTCCGGGGCCGCAGCGGGCTTTCTCAAGCTTCAGTCGCCGGCCACGAAGAACGCCCAGCGTCCCTCCGGCGTGATGCCGAGGCGATAGAAGATATAGGCGCCGAACTGCTGCATGTCCTCGTAATCGCCGGCGGTGACGATCTTGAACAGCTCGACCCGCTGGCGCGGATCCAGCTTTTCGAGCGGCACGGCGAAGAAATAGGGCCAGACATAGAGTTCCTGCGGCGTGCCTGCTTCCGTGTGCACGAAGCCGGCGCTCAGCACCTCTTCCATGATCGCCAGAATTTCCTGGCCCTCGCTGTCTCCCGACAGGCCCTTCAGGAATTCGATCGGATCGCCTTCGACTTCGGTGAGGGAAAGCTGTGTGCCGCTATCCCCGGTGCCGACCAGCGGCCTCAGCTTGTTGATGTCGCCGGTCTTGCAGGCTTCGAGAATGAGGCCGTGCATGCGCCGGACAGGTTCAGGCAGGCGCTGAAGATCGTAGATGATCTCCGGCAGGGGTGTGTCTCCCGTATTTTCGGCCTGCCCTTCGTCATCTTCGCCATCCTGTGACGGCGATTGCGCGTCACCCGGCTTCTCCGCGCCGCCGGATGGCGGCTGGGAGGTGTGGATGGGATCGGGGATCGGGACCGTCGCGGGCGATGAGTCGTCCGAACCGGCTGGTGCGGAAAGAGGCGGAGGCAGTTCTTCGCGCTTGATCTCGCTGAGTGCAAAGGCGGATGGGATCGTTGCCACAAGTGCCGTGGTGGTCAGCACTGAAAAGCCCAGAGCACATACGGCAAGCCTGAGCACAGAGGTCTTGCCGGAAAGTCGAAGTTTCAAGGTCCGCATCTCCATGTCCAGCCGGATGATGCCCCACCGCGCCAGTTGCGTCAAAGTCCGTATCGGCTTCCGGACAAGACTTGCAGATAAAGACGCTGTGGGGAAGCGTATGGAGCGGGCTCGGGCCGCGATACGATTCGGAAGCGGTATCAGTGACGCATGCGATGCGGCTCGAAAGCGCCGCCGATCACCTTTTCACGCATCCGGTCCAGCATGCTCAGCGCCGCCTTCTCGCCATTGGCGCGCAGCATCTCGCAGAATGCGGTCTCCAGCGCAGCCTCGGCGATGATCTCAGGCTCGATACCGGCCGAAAGGCCTTCGGCCCAGGCTTCGTTATGGCTTTCGACGGCGGTCAGGCGTTTTTCTTCCCTGACGATGGCGTCGATGTCACTGATACTGTGTTCCATACGCAACACTCACCCTGTTCAAGCAACGATCCTTCAAATTAGGATCAAAGTTGAAACGTCCCTTTAATGTCCCATTAAGACTTCTAGCATGCCTTCCCGGATTTGTGCGGGCGCTTTGCCGGAAAAGTTAATGGTTTCCTAATTGCCGTAGCGCGAGGCGATGTCCCGGGTCAACGCCTCACCTTCCTTCATGTACCGATTGATGGCCGCTATGGCCGAAGGCGTGCAGCTTTTGTAGGTTTCGCCGAAACTGCGATAGCCCCGGTTGAAGGAGGCGATGAAGCGCGCGCGCCGCTCCGGATCGGGATTTTCCGATTCGAGCAGCTTTTCCATGCTGTTGCGCCACTCCGAACCGTCCTCACCGCACAGATTGCGCAGGAAATGCAGCGAGCCGAATATTTCGGCAAGGCGCATGAGGCCGGGCTCGAAAGGGGCTTCCGCCGCGGGGGCAGGCGTGGCTGCCAGCATGCACGACATGGAAAGGCAGACGGCAACGGAATGGACAAGGCGTTTCATGATGCTGCCTCGCCGGACAATATGTCGCGCACCGGCCTGGTTCCGGCGAGCAGTTCCTCGGCCACTTCCATCACCGAAGCGGCCAGCGGCAGGGCGCGCATGTCGTCCAGCGAATAGAAGGCGGCACTTGCAGCGTCGTCGCCCGCCACCGCTTCGCCACCCGCATAGGCGGCCGCGAACACGGTGAGGCGATAGTCGACCGGATGGTTGTCGGAAGCACCGTCGATGAAGATGGTGCGCACCGGCCTGTAGCCGGTTCCCTCCAGCGCTGTTTCTTCGGCGAGTTCGCGGCGCGCAGCCTCCTCCGGTGTCTCGCCCGGCTCCTGCTTGCCGCCGGGAAAGGCATAGAGACCCTGCGAGGGCGCCCGGCCGCGCTTCACCAGCAGCACGGTGTCGCCGCGCACGAGCGCGACGGATACGGCTGGGATTTCCGGCAATGTCGTCATCTCGCCAATGTCATCATGTTGCAGCTGCGCCGAACTGTTCTTGTGGAAGGAGCGCCTGTGGCTGCTTTAGCGGTTGCACGCGCCCTGATCCATGCCCACCTTGGCTGTACAGCAGAAAAAGGGTGCATTCATGTGCGGGCGCTTTGCGCTGACAGCAACCGCCGACCAGACCGCCGCTTTTCTCGGTGTCGGCGAGTTGCACGATTTTCCGGCGCGCTACAACATCGCGCCGACACAGCCGATCCTGATGGCGCTGGCGGCTCCCACGCGTCCGCCCGGCTCCAACCTGCCTGATCGCGAGGCTTTGCTGGTGCGCTGGGGGCTGATCCCTTCCTGGGTGAAGGATACGCGCGGCTTTCCCCTGCTCATCAATGCCCGCTCGGAGGAGGCGGCCACAAAACCCTCGTTCCGCACCGCGATGCGCCATCGGCGCGCTCTGGTGCCGGCCTCCGGTTTCTATGAGTGGAAACAATCCGGGACGGGTAAGGGGCAGGCTTACTGGCTGCGCCCGCGCGATGGCGGCCTCGTCGCTTTCGCGGCGTTGATGGAGCCTTACTCGGAGCCGGGCGGATCGGAGATCGATACGGGAGCCTTGCTCACCACATCCGCCAATTCGGCAATTGCGCATATTCACCATCGCATGCCGGTCGTGATCGGGGAGAAGGACTTTGCGCGCTGGCTGGATTGCCGCACACAGGAACCGAGGGATGTGGCCGATCTGATGAAGCCGGCCGATCCGGATTTCTTCGAAGCTGTTCCGGTCTCCAGTCTTGTCAACAAGGTGAGCAATACGGGTCCGGAAATACAGGAAGCAGTCGAAGAGCAGAAAGCTGTTCCCGAACAGGGGAGCTCTTCCAAAGACAAGTCCGGTCCGGAGAGCTCCGGCAACAAGAAGCCGGGTGACGCGCAGATGTCATTATTTTGACCAGATAGTAAAAATCCGGCCATCATGCAGATGCGCAAGCCTTCGCCATGATGAATGCCGTCAGGACCGCTGCATGGCGGGCCTGAGTAATCACGCCGGGCGCGGCGAGATGAACTTCTGGACCGGCTTCTTCTTCTTGCTCATGTGCATGAGCGCGGCTGCAACGGCTGCCGGGCCGATGGCGCGGTACTGATTTGCCAGAACCGGTCGTTCAGGTTGCTTTTGCTGCGGCTTTTTCGACATTTTTCTTCCCCGATGCCGAGATTAACTTGTACTTCCAGTAAATGATACCTGATTCCGTCGAAATAGTGGCGTGACGGTGCGTTCTTTTGGACTTCTTTCAGGCTCTGATTACATGTTTAATAAAATCTTTCATTGTCGCCGCTGAGGCGTGCCTGCCCTGCATTTTCGTCGGGCGTTGCGGCTTGACGGCAACAGAATCGAAGGCGATAAAGCCCGCATGAAGATGTCCTTCGCCATTTGTGGCATTTCGATTATTGGCTAGCCGCGCGCTGGCCCGGACGTTTTCGCCCCATCTTCCTTTCAGATCGGACAAACGACCCGGCCAGCAGGCTGAAGGGCAACCGCGTGTCTGATTGAGCCGGCGATGCCGGGAAGGGGAAGAATGTCTGCAACAGCCAGTGGCCTGCGCCTGACCAACACGCTCACCCGCACGAAGGAGGATTTTTCTCCGATCGATGCCTCGAACGTGCGCATGTATGTGTGCGGCCCGACCGTCTATGACTTCGCCCATATCGGCAATGCGCGCCCGGTCATCGTCTTCGATGTGCTCTACCGGCTGCTGCGCCACATCTATGGCGCGGATCACGTCATCTATGTGCGCAACATCACCGACGTGGACGACAAGATCAACGCGCGCGCTTTGCGCGATTTCGGCGATGATATCGCCGCCGGCCGCCTCACCCTCAACGAAGCCATCCGCAAGGTGACGGAAAAGACCGCCGACCAGTTCCACAAAGACGTGAAGGCGCTCGGTTGCCTGCCGCCGACTTTCGAGCCGCGCGCGACCGAATTCGTGCAGCCCCGCGAGGACGGGCGCACCGACATGATCGGCCTGATTCAATCTCTCATCGAACGCGGCCATGCCTATGAAGCGGCAGGGGAAGTTCTGTTCGACACCGCCTCCATGCCGGATTACGGCGAACTCTCGAAGCGCCCTCTGGACGAGCAGCAGGCGGGCGCGCGCATCGCCGTCGACACGCACAAGAAGAACCCGCAGGACTTCGTGCTGTGGAAGCTTTCCTCGCCCGAGGAACCCGGTTGGGAGAGCCCGTGGGGCCAGGAGGCGTGGACAGCCGCAGGCTGGACGGGGAAACCGAAGGGCCGGCCGGGCTGGCACATCGAGTGCTCGGCCATGTCGTCGGCCTATCTCGGCGAGATCTTCGACATTCACGGCGGCGGGCTCGATCTGATCTTTCCGCACCATGAGAACGAGATCGCGCAGTCGCGCTGCGCGCACGGCACCTCCGTCATGGCCAATTACTGGATGCACAACGGCTTCCTGCAGGTGGAAGGGCAGAAGATGTCGAAGAGCCTCGGCAACTTCTTCACCATCCGCGAACTGCTGGAAACCGATAGCTTCGGTGGCCGCGAATGGCCGGGCGAGGTGCTGCGGCTGGCCATGCTGATGACGCATTACCGCGAGCCGATCGATTTCGCCGTGCGCAAGCTGGAGGAAGCGGAAAACACGCTGCGCAAATGGAAACGCGCCGCCGATCTGGCTTCCGCTTCCGCCGTAGAAATTCCGGCCGAAGTCATTGCCGCGCTGTCGGACGACCTCGCGACCTATTCCGCCTTCCAGTTTCTGACGCAACTGGCGGGAGACGCGATCGATGGCAACGAAAGCGCCGCGGCTTCTTTGCGTGCCGCACTTGAGTTTCTCGGCTTCGATGTCAGCGCCGAGGTGGACAAGGCTGCCGTGGATGAGGCGATTGCCGCCCGCCTTGCCTTCATTGCACAGAAGAACTGGGCCGAGGCCGACCGCATCCGCGACGAATTGCTGGGGCAGGGCGTGCAACTGAAGGATGGCAAGGACCCTGCCACCGGCGAACGCATCACGACATGGGAGGTGAAGCGATGATCGACCATACCGGAATAGCAGTGACCGATTTCGAGGCCTCGCGAAAGTTTTACGATGCGGCGCTGGAGCCGCTTGGCGCTTCTCTGGTGATGACGGTGCCCGAGGAATTCACCGGCGGCCTGAAGGTGGCCGGCTATGGCTATGACCGGCCCCAGTTCTGGCTGCACGAGGCGAAGGAGGCCGGTCCCGGCCGTCACTACGCCTTCACCGCCGACAAGCGCGCGGAAGTCGATGCGTTCTATGAGGCAGCTATGGCTGCGGGCGGAACCGACAACGGCGCGCCGGGCGTGCGCGAGCACTATCACCCGAATTATTACGGCGCCTTTGTTCTCGATCCAGACGGCAACAATATCGAGGCCGTCTGCCATCATCCGGAGTGACGTCCATGAGCCTCGACAACAAACCGGTCTGGGCCGGCGGCTGTCAGTGCGGCGCGGTGCGGTTTCGCGTCGAGGGCGCGCTGGGCGATGCGTCCGTCTGCCATTGCCGCATGTGCCAGAAGGCGTTCGGTTCGTTCTATGCGCCGCTGGTCTCGGTGGACGAAGCAGGTCTTCGCTGGACGCGCGGCGAGCGCAAACTGTTCCGCTCCTCCAATCTGGTCGGGCGCGGCTTCTGCGGCGATTGCGGCACGCCGCTGACTTACGAGGCGCCGGATGGAATTGCGCTGGCCATCGGTGCTTTTGACGACCCGTCCGGCATCGCGCCCGTCATCCAGTTCGGCATCGAGGCAAAGCTGCCCTATGTGGACACGGTTTGCACCCTGCCGGGCAGGGACACCATGGAGGACGAGCAGGCGGTGGAATTTCTCGCCCGCATCGTCTCCTTCCAGCATCCCGATCATGACACCGAAACCTGGCCTGCAAAGGACACGACCATATGAGCACGGAACTGCGCGGCCTTTATCCGGAGATCGAACCGTTCGAGACCGGAATGCTCGATGTCGGCGACGGTCACACCATCTATTGGGAGCGGGTTGGCACGAAAGGCGGCAAGCCGGCCGTGTTTCTGCACGGCGGGCCGGGCGGCACCATCTCGCCAAAACATCGGCGACTGTTCGATCCGGCGCTCTATGATGTCATCCTGTTCGACCAGCGCGGCTGCGGAAAGTCGCTGCCCAATGCCTCGCTGGAGGCCAACACGACATGGCATCTGGTGGCCGACATCGAGCGGCTGCGGGACATGTGCGGCTTCGACACGTGGCTGGTGTTCGGCGGATCGTGGGGCTCCACGCTGGCGCTTGCCTATGCTGAGACGCATCCCGAGCGGGTCAGCGAGCTGGTGGTGCGCGGCATCTACATGCTGACGCGCGCGGAACTCGAATGGTATTACCAGTTTGGCGTCTCGCAGATGTTCCCGGACAAATGGGAGCGCTTTATCGCTCCGATCCCAGAAGAGGAGCGCGGCGACATGATCGCGGCCTACCGCAAGAGGCTGGTGGGCAGCGACCGCGCGGCGCAGGTGGAAGCGGCGAAGGCGTGGAGCATCTGGGAAGGCGAGACCATCACGCTCCTTCCCGAGCCCGAGACCAGCGATCCGTTCGCCGTGGACGACTATGCGGTGGCCTTCGCGCGCATCGAGAACCATTATTTCGTCCATGCCGGCTGGCTGGAGGAAGGGCAATTGCTGCGCGATGCCGGCAAGCTGAAGGACATTCCCGGCACCATCGTCCATGGCCGCTACGACATGCCGTGCCCTGCGCATTATGCTTGGGCGCTGCACAAGGCATGGCCGAAGGCCGAATTTCATCTGATCGAGGGGGCAGGACATGCCTATTCGGAGCCGGGCATTCTCGACCGGCTGATCCGCGCCACCGATGCATATGCAGGCAAGGCCTGAGCGCAGGAATTTCTACCAACTTCCGGCCGGAATCCGGTTCGGGGGCAGGCAAAGAGCAGGGCAATGAAAGAGCGACTTTACCTCTACGATACGACTTTGCGTGATGGCCAGCAGACGCCGGGCATCGATTTCTCGGTCGAGGACAAGATCGCCATTGCCCGCATGCTGGATGAATTCGGCCTCGATTATGTTGAAGGCGGCTATCCGGGGGCCAACCCGACGGACACCGCATTCTTCACGGAGAAGCGCACCCGGCATGCGCGCTTCTCCGCCTTCGGCATGACGAAGCGCGTTGGCGTCTCCGCCTCGAACGATCCGGGTCTGGCGCTGCTTCTGCAATCGCGTTCGGACGTGGTCTGCTATGTCGCAAAAAGCTCGCAATATCAGGTGCGCGTGGCGCTGGGCTGCACGGACGAGGAAAATCTCGATGCCATCCGCGCTTCCGTCGAGGCGGCGATCGCCGCCGGCAAGGAAGCGATCATCGATTGCGAACACTTCTTCGACGGCTTCAAGGCCAATGCGGATTACACGCTGGCCTGCGCCCTCACCGCTTTCGAGGCGGGCGCGCGCTGGGTGGTGCTGTGCGACACCAATGGCGGCACCCAGCCGGCGGAAGTGCGCGAGATCGTCGGCAAGGTCATCGCGGCCGGCATTCCCGGAAGCCATCTCGGCATCCATGCCCATGACGATACGGGGCAGGCGGTGGCCAACTCGCTGGCCGCGGTCGAGGCCGGCGCGCGGCAGATCCAGGGAACCCTCAACGGCATCGGCGAGCGCTGCGGCAATGCCAATCTCGTCACCCTGATCCCGACGCTTGCCCTGAAGCCAAACTATGCGGATCGCTTCGAGACCGGGATCACGCCGGAGCGGCTGGCGACGATCGCGCATCTGTCGCGTTCGTTCGACGAGCTTCTGAACCGTGCCCCCAATGCGCAGGCCCCCTATGTCGGTGCTTCCGCATTCGCCACCAAGGCCGGCATCCATGCCTCGGCGCTGGCCAAGGAGCCGAGCACCTACGAACATGTCGAGCCCGAAAGCATCGGCAATCGCCGCAAGGTGATGGTGTCGGATCAGGGCGGAAAGGCCAATTTCATCGCCGAGCTCAAGCGGCGCGGCATCGAGGTATCGCGTGACGATTCGCGGCTGGATACGCTGATCGCCATGGTCAAGGAGCGTGAGGCGGAAGGTTATGCCTATGAGGGGGCGGACGCCAGCTTCGAGCTGCTGGCCCGCCGCACGCTTGGCACTGTGCCGGATTTCTTCAGCGTCGAAAGCTTCCGCTGCATGGTGGAGCGCCGTTTCGACGTAAACGGCCAGATCAAGACCGTTTCCGAAGCCATCGTGAAAGTGGTGGTGGAAGGGGAGGTGCGCATGTCCGTGGCTGAAGGGCATGGCCCGGTCAATGCGCTCGACATCGCGCTGCGCAAGGATCTCGGCCGCTATCAGAGCGAGATCGAGGATCTGGAGCTTGTCGATTACAAGGTGCGCATCCTCAACGGCGGCACCGAGGCCATCACCCGCGTGCTGATCGAATCGCAGGATGCAAGCGGCGCGCGCTGGTGGACGGTGGGCGTATCCGACAACGTCATAGACGCATCGTTTCAGGCGCTGATGGATTCCATCGTCTTCAAGCTGATGAAGAACCGTGAACTCGCCGGGCTGGTTGCCGCCGAGTAGGGAAGGCTCGCGTCGCCTGCGTTGATCCATCAACGAAAGACGATTGAACCATGAGAAGTTTGAAATGGTTCTGTCCGTCGGGCGGGTCCATATGGTCGGCATGAGCATTGAAGCGATTGAAAAGCCGGGCGAGACCGACGTAACTGCCAGACGCGGCTTCGCGCTGGGGCTGGGAGCCTATTTCCTGTGGGGGCTGCTGCCGATCTACATGAAATGGGTGGCGCACCTTCCGCTGATGGAGGTCGTCGCCAACCGCGTGATCTGGTCGCTGCCTATTGCGGCGGCCGCGTTGGTCTGGCTCAGGCGCACGGCAGACTTCAAGGTGGCGATACGCTCGCCGCGCCTGATGGCGATGGCAGCCCTCACAGCCACCATCATCACCTTCAACTGGAGCCTTTATGTATGGGCGATCGCCACTGACCGCGCGATCGAAACAGCGCTTGGCTATTACATCAATCCGCTGGTGAATGTGCTGATCGGCGCGGTGATGCTTGGAGAGCGCCTGAACAGGGTGCAGACGCTTGCGGTTGGGCTCGCCACTGTCGCTGTCGCTATCCTCACTTATGAGACCGGCACCTTGCCGTGGGTATCTCTGGCGCTGGCATTTTCGTTTGCCGCCTACGGCTACTTCCGCAAAACACTCCCGCTGGGCCCCAGTCAGGGGTTTCTGCTGGAGGTCCTGATCCTTTCTGTTCCGGCTTCCATATATCTTGTCTGGCTGAATGCGAGCGGTTCCGGACACATGGTTTCAAGCAGTTGGCTGGATACGCTGTTGTTGCTTGGCTGCGGCCCGATCACTGCGATTCCGCTTCTGATGTTTGCCTTCGGCGCCAAGGCGCTGCGCCTGTCGACGCTGGGGCTGATGCAATACATCGCCCCGACCATGGTGTTCCTGATTGCCGTGTTCGTTTTCCACGAGCCGTTCGGCAGTGCCCAGCTTGCAGCTTTTGCGCTGATCTGGTTTGCGCTTGCGATCTACACCTGGTCTACCCTGCGGGAAAACAGAGCCGCTACATCTTCTCGATAATGGATGGCACGCCCTCGGCGGGCGTGCCTGTCGCCGATGCGGCGGACAGGATGGTCGGCACGATGGCTTCGACGTCTTCGACGACGAGCGGGCGCACGTGATGCGCGGTATGGATGAAGCCTTCATCGCGCATATGGTCGAGAAGCGCGATCATCGGGCTCCAGAACCCGCCGATGCTGGCGAAGACCATGGGCTTGCGGTGATGGCCAAGCTGGGCCCAGGTCATCATCTCCACGATTTCCTCGACAGTTCCGATGCCGCCCGGCAGGGCGACAAAAGCATCTGACTCCTCGAACATGCGCTGCTTGCGCTGGTGCATATTGTCGGTGATGACGACCTCGTCCAGCCGGTCCAGTCCGGTTTCGGTTGCTTCCTTGTTCATCAGGAAGCGCGGAATGATGCCAAGCACCTTGCCGCCCGCGCGCATGGAACCTTCGGCCACCGCACCCATGATGCCCTTCGTGCCGCCGCCATAGACGAGACGCAGGTTGGACTGGGCCAGAGCGCGACCGAGCGCGCGCCCGGCTTCGACATAGGCTTTGTCGTTGCCCGGAGAAGAGCCACAGTAAACGCAGACGGATCGAATCGTGTTCATAACGGATTGGTGCTAGGGCTTTGTGTATGGGTCAACCCTGTTCCTGTGTTTTTCTTGTCGGTACATGCAAAACAGGCTAGATCGCAGCGGAACAGGATCTTCCGGACTGTACCGGTAAAGGTCTTGCGCCGACGAAGATCGGGTGTGATCGGATGTCATCACGCGACCGGGGACAGAGGGGCCGGACAGGACAATGAAAAACAATGGGCTGAAGGCACTTCTGTTTGCCGCTGCCGCCGCTCTTGTGGCGGTCTTTATCGGCTATCTTTCCGGCGCGCTGGACAGCTTTCTGGGACGCACTCCCACCGAGGTAGCGCAACCGCAGGCAACAGCTCCGGCAACCGAAACGTCCAGCCCGGCTGATGAAGCTGAGAATGAGGCCACCGCCCCTGCCAGCGGCGAGACCGCACAGGCGGGTGCGGAGGTGCAGGCGCCTGTCGATGCAGCTGTCGGTGAGCAGGTTTCCTCGCCTCGGACTGAAACCTCAGAAACAACCGTTCCAACCTTTGACGTTCTGCGCGTCGAAGGTGACGGTTCCGCCGTTGTCGCCGGAAAGGCCGTGCCGGGGTCGACCGTCGAGTTGTTCGACGGTACCTCCGTGCTCGGCAAAGCCGTCGCCGGTTCGGATGGCGCCTTCGCGATCGTTCTGGATGATCCGCTGAAGTCGGGCGACCACCAGATCGTATTGCGGGCGACGGAAGGCGGCAAAACCGTCTCAACCTCGGTTCAGACCGCCGTTGTTTCCGTTCCCGACAAGCCCGACGGTCAGGTTCTCGCAATGGTCGAGGAGCCGGGCATGCCCGCACAGCTCCTGACCGTTCCGCAGGCAGCTCCCGCGCCGGGTCAGCAGGCGTCTTCGGACGCAACCGCTGAGGCACAGCCTGCCGGTGAAGTCGGCGAACAGGCGTCCGCTCAGCAGAGTGCGGCCGGGACAAGCGGTGACGATCGGCCCAATGCACAGGAAGAGGCCGTGCAGCCCACTGGCGTGCCCCGGATCGTCGTCGAAGCCGTCGAGATCGATGGAACGAAAGTTTTCGTAGCTGGCCGCGCCGATGCCGGGCGCAAGGTGCGCATCTACGCCAACGAAATCCTGCTGGGCGAAGCCCTGACGTCGCCCGACGGTCATTTCCTTGTCGAGGCCAGCAGGGACCTGCCGGTCGGTGAATACACGATCCGCGTCGACGGGCTCGATTCGGCGGGCAGCGACAAGGTCGTCGTCCGTGCCTCGGTGCCGTTCCAGCGTGAGCCCGGCGAAACGATCTCCGCCGTTGCCCCTTCCGAAACCGGGCAGGGCGGTGCGCAGACCGACCAGTCGTCCGCGCCGAAGCTTGAACATGCCGATGGTTCGGTCATCATTCGCCGTGGCGACACACTGTGGCAGATTTCCCGCCGCATCTATGGCCACGGCACGCGCTACTCGACCATCTATCTCGCCAATCAGCAGCAGATCAGCGATCCCAACCGCATCTGGCCGGGGCAGGTGTTCAAGCTGCCGCAGGAGACGGACAGCGGCGAGAAAGCTGATTTCGATGCACTTGGCGACCGCGTGACCGTTCCAACCGGGAACTGAGCCTGCCTGCCGGGCAGGCGTTCTGGCCGCGCTTTCTTTCGGAGGCGCATTGCATAGATGATTTTCATCGTATATCGTCGATATACGATGAAAGAATCCTCCCAATGTGACGCCAGCTATCAGAAGCTGGGTGACGCCGAACTGGCCGACCGGCTTGGTGCGCTTTCGCATCCGGCGCGGATCGAGATTCTTCGCTGTCTGGCGAAGGCGAGTTCCTGCTGCTGCGGAGAGGTGGTGGGTCGTCTCGACCTCGCGCAATCGACCGTCTCCCAGCACCTCAAGATTCTGGTGGCCGCCGGTCTGGTGCGCTTCGAGGCCGATGGTCAGCGCTCGCGCTATGCCATCGACCGCCCGGCATTGCGGGCGGTCGCCGAAATGCTGGCCTGCTTCGCGTCCTCCTGCTGTTCCGATGATTGTTAGCTGCCGAAAAACCTCCGGCGCGCGACAAATCTATTTTATGTAAGGCATTCAATTCGTGAGTGAAAAAACAGTTTCCGCCGATTCCGGATCAACCCTGAAAACGCTGGTCAATCTGTGGCCTTACATGTGGCCGTCGGACCGCGCCGACCTCAAGGCCCGGGTGATATGGGCGACCGTGCTGCTGGTCGCGGCGAAGCTGACGCTGATTGCGGTTCCCTACTTCTTCAAATGGGCGACCGACGCGCTTGCCGGCGATGCGAGCGCCCCGCCGCTGCTGCCGGCCGTGCTGGCAGGGCCGGTGATGCTGGTTGTGGCCTACAATGTCATCCGCATCATTCAGGTCGCTTTCAACCAGTTGCGCGATGCGCTGTTCGCACGGGTCGGCCAGCATGCGGTGCGCCAGCTTGCTTATCGCACCTTCGTTCACATGCACCGCCTGTCGCTGCGTTTCCATCTGGAGCGACGCACGGGCGGTCTCTCGCGCATCATCGAGCGCGGAACAAAGGGCATCGAGACCATCGTGCGCTTCACGGTGCTGAACAGCGTGCCGACCGTGCTGGAGTTCGCGCTGACGGCCATCATCTTCGCGGTCGCCTACGGCTGGAAATATGTGGCCGTGGTGGCGCTGACGGTGCTGCTCTACACCTGGTTCACGGTCAAGGCGAGCGACTGGCGCATCGATATCCGTCGCGACATGAACGACAGCGACACCGACGCCAACACCAAGGCGATCGATTCCCTGCTCAACTTCGAGACGGTGAAGTATTTCGGCAACGAGGCCATGGAAGCCGAGCGGTTCGACCGCTCCATGGCCCGCTATGAAGTCGCCGCCACCCGCATCTGGACCTCGCTCGGCTGGCTGAATTTCGGTCAGGGCGTGATCTTCGGCATCGGCATGGCGGTGATCATGGCCATGTCGGCAATGGAGGTGCAGGCCGGCACCCACACCGTCGGCGACTTCGTGTTCGTCAACGCCATGCTGATGCAGCTTTCCGTGCCGCTCAACTTCATCGGCTTCATCTATCGCGAGATCCGGCAGGGACTCACCGACATCGAGCAGATGTTCGACCTTCTCGATGTTGAGGAGGAAGTCACCGACAGCCCGGCTGCCATTCCCCTCGCGGTAGCAGCGGGCAAGGTCGAGTTCCGCGACGTTCAGTTCGCCTATGAGCCGAACCGCCAGATCCTCAAGGGCATCAGCTTCGAGGTTCCGGCCGGAAAGACGGTGGCCATCGTGGGCCCGTCGGGGGCGGGCAAGTCGACGATTTCGCGGCTTCTCTTCCGCTTCTATGATGTGCAGTCCGGCTCCATCCTCATCGACGGACAGGACGTGCGCGAGGTCACGCAGGAAAGCCTGCGCGCCGCGATCGGCATGGTGCCGCAGGACACGGTGCTGTTCAACGATACAATCACCTACAACATCCGCTATGGCCGCATCGGCGCTTCCGGGGAGGAGGTGCGCCGGGCTGCCGAGCTGGCCCAGATCGGCGGTTTCATCGAAGCTCTGCCCGAAGGTTACGAGACCATGGTGGGCGAGCGGGGACTGAAACTTTCCGGCGGCGAGAAGCAGCGCGTGGCCATTGCCCGAACCATTCTCAAGGCGCCGCCGATCCTCATCCTCGACGAGGCGACCTCGGCGCTCGACAGCCATACTGAGCAGGAGATCCAGTCGGCGCTCGATCTGGTCAGTCGAGACCGCACCACCATCGTCATCGCCCACCGTTTGTCCACGGTCATCACCGCCGACGAAATCATTGTCCTCAAGGCCGGCCGCATCGAGGAACGCGGCACGCATGCGGCGCTGCTGCGCAAGGGCGGCCTTTATGCCTCGATGTGGGATCGCCAGCGCGAAGCCACCGAGGCCGAGGAGCGCCTGCGCATTGCCCGCGAGACGGACGAGATGGGCGTCATCGTCAGGCAGCGCACGCCGGAGGTGATCTGAAAGTGCAGGGGAAGGGCTCTGCGCTGACATATTGTTTCATTGCGACACGGAGGCGTTTCAGCTAGAGAGGCCGCATTGAAACGGAGCCGGTGTAGCAACGATGCAACTCCTCGACACGATAAAGAAGACATTCGTGCCGATCCATCGCGAGGGCTATCCCTTCATAGCCATCTTCGCCGTGGTGACACTGGCGATGGGCTATTTTTCCGGGTTCCTGCTGTGGGTCGGAGCTATACTCACGGCATGGTGTATCTATTTCTTCCGTGACCCTGAACGCGTCACGCCGGTTGATGACAGTCTGGTGATCAGTCCCGCCGATGGCGTCGTCACAGCGGTCGGCCCTGCGGTGCCGCCGCAAGAGCTTGGTCTGGGCGGCGCTGAAATGACCCGCATATCGGTGTTCATGGACGTGTTTTCCTGCCATGTGAACCGCGCGCCGGTGCGCGGCCGCATTACCCGTATCGAGCATCGTCCGGGCCGCTTCATGAATGCCGAGCTGGACAAGGCGAGCAGCGAGAACGAGCGCAACGGCCTCGTCATCGAAAGCCCGAACGGCACGGTGGCGGCGGTGCAGATCGCCGGTCTGGTGGCGCGCCGCATCCTGTGCTGGGCCGAGACCGGTTCCGACACCATGGTCGGCGAGCGCTTCGGCCTGATCCGCTTCGGCTCGCGTGTCGATGTGTATCTGCCCGAAGGGGCGGTGCCGCGTGTCGCCATCGGCCAGACGGCTGTCGGCGGCGAGACGGTGCTTGCCGAGTTCGGCGGCAAGGAGGCCGCGCCCGTGGTGCGCGTGTCGTAGACCGGTCCGATGACCCCACCCTACAGGAAATTCGAGCCACACGGATCCGGGGGACCCCGCATCCGCGAAATCCCCTTGCGGATGGTGTTCCCGAACCTGCTCACGGTTCTCGCCATCTGCGCTGGTCTGTCCGGCATCCGCTTTGCCTTTGAAGGCCGGTTCGAGACGGCGGTGGTGATGGTGCTGATCGCCGCCTTCCTCGACGGGCTGGACGGGCGGGTGGCGCGCCTTCTCAAGGCGACTTCCAAATTCGGCGCACAGATGGATTCCATCGCCGACATCGTCAATTTCGGTGTGGCCCCGGCCTTGGTGCTCTACGCTTTCCTGCTCGACCGCGCGGGGTCGCCGGGCTGGATCGCGGCGCTGCTCTTCGCCATTGCCTGCGGCATGCGCCTTGCCCGCTTCAACGTGCTGGAGGAAGCGCAGGACAGGCCGTCATGGCAGGCGGAATATTTCGTCGGGGTTCCTGCTCCTGCGGGGGCCGCGGTGGTGATGCTGCCGCTGTACCTCTCCTTCATCGGCTTCGAGCCGACCCGCTACGGCGCTTTCCTCGCCACAGGCTTCACCGTCATCGTGGCCTTCCTGTTGGTCAGCCGCCTGCCGGTTTATTCGGGCAAGAGCCTCAAAGTGCCGGGCGATCGCATGCTGCTGGTCATCCTGGCCATCGTGCTCGTGTTTCTGCTGCTGGTCAGCTATCCGTGGTACACGCTCACCGCTTCGGTCATCGGCTATCTCGTGTTCCTGCCGCTCAGCGTTCTCGCCTATTCGCGCCGCGCCAAGCGTGAGGGAGAGACGGAACTGCCACCGGATGTGGATGCCCGCATAAGCGAGTGACCGAAACTAAAGGAGCGGTCACAGGCGGAGCACCGACGTGCGGGCTTCATTTTTCATAATCAGATGTTTGAAATGTAGCTGCAACGGCGCGATCCCTGCCAGCGTGGCCAGAGCGTCTCCAGGAGAAGTGGAAGCACTTTTCCGGTTCGGAAGCGCGACAAACCAAAGACTTGGAACCGTTCAGCGATTCCCTGAAACAACTGAACGGCTCCAGAAAACCTACGCCGCGCTTCCGGCTGCCAGATGCCGGATGGCGAGTTCGCGGGTGGCGCGATAATCCGTCTTGCCGGAACCCAGAACCGGAATTTCTGCTACTTTGACGATGTCTCCCGGCACCGCCAGTTCGGCCAGCCCCGCCTGCTTGCCGAGCTTGCGCAGGCTTTCCGGATCGGCTGCCGCCGCGGTTGTGACGAGCACGATACGCTCTCCACGCTTGGCATGCGGCACGGATACCACCGCATGGCTCTCTTCCGGCCACAGCGACTGCACCAGCATCTCGATTGCCCCCAGCGGCACCATTTCGCCGGCGATTTTGGCAAAGCGCGCTGCTCGCCCGGTGATGGTGATGAAGCCTTCGCGGTCGACCTTCACGATGTCACCGGTGTCCTGCCATCCCGATGGTAGGGGCTGGATTTCACCCGGACGATCCGCCGACATGTATCCCATCATGACGTTGGGGCCGGAAAGAAACATTCTCCCGCCTTCGGCGATACCTTCCACCGGCTCGATCCGCATCTTCATGCCGGGCAAAAGCCGCCCGACCGTGCCGTCGCGGTTATGGATAGCGGTGTTGACCGCGGCGACGGGCGCTGCTTCGGTAAGCCCGTATCCCTCTATGATCGCGGTGTCGAAGCGCTCGCGCCAGACGCGGCGGGTCTCTGGCTTCACCGCTTCCGCCCCAGCCACGACGAAGCGCAGGCTGGAGAAGTCGTCCTCGGAGGCGGTGCGCGCGTAATGGGCGAGGAAGGTATCGGTGCCGAACATGACGGTCGGCTTCAGCCGCCAGGCCACCTGCGGGATCAGCTTGTAATGCAGCGGCGAGGGATAGAGGAACAGCCGCATGCCGGCCACCAGCGGCAGGATGGTTCCCGCCGTCAGGCCGAAGGAATGGAACATCGGCAGGACGTTGAGCGCCACGTCATCGGTGGTGATGGTAATGCGCGCTTCGGCCTGCATGGCGTTGGCAATCAGGTTGCGGCTGGAAAGGACCGCCGCTTTCGGCAGCCCTTCGGTGCCGGACGTGAACAGGATGACCGCAGGCTTTCGTGCATCCTGCCTGCCGAGGGGATAACGCCAGAGCAGCGCAGCCGCCAGCTTGTCCATTGCCGTGATGCCGGATTGCAGGTCTTCCAGCCACACCAGCTTCGCGCCTGCCTCTTCCACGGAATGGACGATGTCGCCGAGGGCCGCTTTTTCAACGAAGGTTCGCGACGACACCACGGTGCGGATGACGGCCATGCCCACGGCGGCAGAGACATTGGCGGGGCCGGCGGTGTAGTTGATGAGCGCTGCCGTCCGCCCCGCGCTGGAAAGGCCGAGCAGGGTGAGCACCGCGCCATTCGTGTTGGGCAACATGATGCCGACGGCTTCACCCGGTTCGGCAAGGGCCGAGAAGCGCTTTCCCAGAATATGCGCACCGCCTAGCAGCGCGCGATAGCTCAGCTGGCTGCCGGTGGCGTCTTCCACGGCGATGCGGCCGGTTCCGAAGCGCTCGGCGGCGTCGCGCACCGCCTGAAACACGGTAAGAGCCGGATCGATGGCGGCAAGCCGGGCCTCCGCCATTCTGTCGAACAGGGCATGCGCATTTCTGGTGGCAGGGCTGCCGTTGCGCGCGACCAGTTCCTCGGCGGTCATCGGTTCAAGCACTGACATCGAAAGGCGGGGAAACCAGCGCCGCGGCGATGGGGATTTGCCATCGATCTGGAAGGGCAGAAGATTGGCGTTGCCGATGAAGATCGGCACGATGCGCGCGTCCGCCTGCATGGCGATGCGGATCACGGCCCGATAGAGACGGAAGGAGCGGGTATCCGGCTCAACCGCCGCCGGAATATAGACAGCCAGCCGCCCCTTGCCCCTGAGCACCCTTACCAGCCGGCGCGACACGAAAACATGCTCGGCGTTGAAGGCTATGGTGCGGGCGAGTTCCCGCCATGGTTCGAGCCACAGCGATCTGGCCGAATAGGGATCGAGAATGTGCAGCGTGTTTTCAGGCAGAAGCGACAGCATCAGCGCCGGATCGAGGCGCGACTGGTGGGTAACCACATAGATGACAGGCGCTGTCGCCTCCGTGGCGATACCGATCCGCGAATCGGAAATGCGGTAGATGAGCTTCAGCGGCGCATAGAGGATGGCCTGCGTGAGGCTGAGCCCCAGCCGGAACTTCTCGACTATGGCTGTCAGGCCCCAGATCAGGGCAATGGCAGCCAGTAACGCGAGGATCAGGACCATATGCGGTGGTGCTCCGGCCTTTGTTCTTAGATCGCCCTGCGTCCATTCGGATCCACAAAGGACGATCTGAATTACAGATCGAGCATCGGAACAACCGAAAACCGGAGTCCACTTTTCGGACCGATGCTCCGGAAGAATGTCCGAGCCCGATTAAGCCCGGAAAGTAACCGAACCCCGGTTCACGTCAACATGCCTGTCTGGTCCTGCGATGAGGGCAGCAACAGGGGAACACGCAAACCGCGATGCCCGGATGTGCGCCGGACCGCAACGGAAGCGGTTTATTCCGGTATGCGGTAGGAAACCCAGCGGTCGTGTCGTGCCTGATAAATTTCGCCGGTGCGGGTCAGTTCGGGGCTGGCAAGCCCCACGATGCGCTGGGCGATCTCTGACGGATGCGGCAGAGTGTTGGGGTTTTCGCCGGGAACGGCAAGGGCGCGCATGGCGGTGCGGGTGGCGCCGGGATCGACCGCGTTGACGCGCAGCGGATAGTTGCGCGTCTCATCCGCCCATGAACGGACCATGGCTTCGACAGCCGCTTTCGACGCGGCGTAAGGTCCCCAGAAAGCCCGCGCGGAATGGGCGGCCCCCGAGGACAGCACGATGGCGCGGGCTGCATCCGACTGGCGCAGCAGTGGGTCGACGGAGCGGATCAGGCGCCATGTGGATGTGACGTTGACGGCCATAACCTTGTCGAACACCTTTGCCTCGACATGGCCGAGCGGGGCGATGACGCCCAGCACGCCGGCGTTGGCCACCATGATGTCGAGCTTGCCCCAGCGCTCATGAAGAGCGCCGCCGAGGCGGTCGATGCCCTCCATGTCGGTGAGGTCGAGCGGCACCAGCGTGGCTTCGCCTTTGCCTGTGCGGGCGTTTTCGGCCTTGATCTCGTCGTCCAGTTCCTCAAGCCCGCCCACAGTGCGGGCCACGGCAACGACATGCGCGCCGCGCTTTGCCAGTTCGCGCGAAAGAAAATAGCCGATGCCGCGCGAAGCGCCCGTCACAAGAGCCAGACGGCCCGTCAGGTCGATGCTCATGCCTGTCCTCTAAATGCGTGTAAGGAAATCAGCCGTTACTGGCCAGCAGCGAAAGCGTGTGCACATTGCTTTCGCCATCCTGATCGACGAGGCGGGTCGGATACTCGCCCGTGAAATAATGATCGGTGAAGGCGGGAGCCTCCGGGTCCCGTGGCTTGCCCCCTACGGCCCTGTAAAGTCCATCAATGGACAGGAAAGCCAGCGAATCCGCGCCGATGTAACGGCACATGGAGGCAAGGTCCTTATGCTGATTGGCGAGCAGCTTTTCGGCGTTAGGGGTGTCGATGCCGTAGAAATCCGGGTGGTAGATCATCGGGCTCGCCACGCGGATATGGACCTCTCTGGCGCCCGCGTCGCGGATCATCTGCACGATCTTGACCGATGTCGTGCCGCGCACGATGGAATCGTCGACCAGCACCACGCGCTTGCCTTCGATCATGGCGCGGTTGGCGGAATGCTTCAGCTTGACGCCAAGCGCTCTGATCTGTTGCGTCGGTTCGATGAAGGTGCGACCGACATAGTGGTTGCGGATGATGCCATATTCGAACGGGATGCCACTTGCCTGCGCGAAGCCGAGCGCGGCCGGCGTGCCGCCATCGGGCACCGGCACAACCACGTCGGCTTCGACAGGCGCTTCCTCTGCCAGGTTCGTGCCCATGTTCTTGCGCGCCACATAGACGCTGCGGCCGCCAACTACGGAATCCGGCCGGGCGAAATAGACATATTCGAACAGGCACAGCCGTTCGGGCTGCGGGTTTTCCGGCTTGATGCACTCGGTGGTGATAGATCCGTCCTTCTGGATTTCGCAGATGACGATTTCGCCGTTCTCCACGTCGCGGATATATTTCGCGCCGATGATGTCGAGAGCACAGGTTTCCGAGCAGAAGATCGGTTTTCCGTCCAGTTCACCCATCACCAGGGGACGGATGCCGACCGCATCGCGCGCGGCGATGAGCTTGGTGCGGGTCAGGGCGACCATGGCATAGCCGCCCTCGACCTGCCGGATGGCATCGACGAAACGCGCGCTGGAAGAGGTGTGACGCGAGCGGGCGATCATGTGAAGCACGACCTCAGTGTCGGAGGTCGCCTGAAAGATCGCGCCGGAAGCGATCAGTTGCCTGCGCAGGGCAAGGCCGTTGGTGAAGTTGCCATTGTGGGCAATGGCGATGCCGCCGACTTCCAGTTCCGCGAACAGTGGCTGCACATTGCGCAGGATGGTTTCGCCGGTGGTGGAATAGCGAACATGGCCGATGGCGCGGTCACCTGGCAGGCGGTGCAGGGTGGCAGCGTCCGTAAAATGATCGCCGACAAGACCCATATGGCGTTCGGAATGGAAGCGCCGGTTATGGTAGGAGACGATACCTGCCGCTTCCTGCCCGCGGTGCTGGAGAGCGTGCAGGCCAAGCGCGGTCAGCGCGGCGGCGTCCTCGTGGCCAAGAATGCCGAACACGCCGCATTCTTCGTGCAAATGATCATCGTCTTCGGCGACGAAAGCGCCAAGTCCATTTGCCATAAGCTCAAGCTCCGCTAAAGCCGGTATATAGAACCTGGGCCGCTCCGGGGCAATGTGGAAGTTTGCCCCGCCTCCCGGCCGCTTTTCTCAATCAGTTGGCGTCTTCAGCAGGCGGCGCACCGGCGCCGTCGTCCTCGCCTGTGCCGGAGGCGGCAGGTGCTTCCGGAGAGGGCGCTGTTGCAGCACCCGGTTCGGCTGCCTGTCCGTCACGGTGAAGACGCTTCAGTATAGCATTTTCGGGGTCTTCTGGCAGCAGGCTTTCGAGTTTTGCGCCAACAGATTCCAGCAAAGGCCGCGACTTGGCTTCGGCAATCCATGCCGGCGTGCGCTCGCCCGCAAGCCAGTTGAAGAACAGAAGGCCGACTGCGACCACCAGAATGCCGCGCGCTGCGCCGTAGAGGAAGCCCAGCGTGCGGTCGAGTGCGCCGATGCGCGAATCGATGATGAAATCCGCGATCTTCATGGTGATGAGGGTGACGAGGATCAGCGCGACCACGAACACGATCGCCGCAGCAGCGGCCATGGCAAACTTTTCGTTGTCGATATAGGGCTGCACATAGGGCAGAACGGGCTTGTAGAAGAAGAAGGCCGCCGCCGCCGCCGCTGCCCACGAGGCTATCGAAAGCACCTCGCGGGAAAAGCCGCGCACCATGGCCAGCATGGCGGAAACCAGAGTGAAGCCGACGAGAATTCCGTCAAGCAGCGTAATCGGCATGGTTCTCGCCCCACTTCATGGACCGTATCATTCATCGTCCGCAGCACGGCTGCGGCGTGAGCCGGCTATGCGTGCCACGAGGTCGGCAAGCTCGCCGGGCCGGAACGAACCGTCTCCCATGCCGCCGGAAACCTCCTCGCTGCCTCTGGATCTCGCCAGCGGCAGAACGGCATTTGCGAACCCCAGCTTTTCGGCTTCCTTGAGGCGCTGCTGCGCATGCGCAACCGGCCTTATGGCTCCCGAAAGGCTGATTTCGCCGAAATAGACGCAATCGGGCGGCAGGGCAAGACCGGTGAGGGAGGAAACCAGAGCGGCCGCCACGGCGAGATCCGCCGCCGGCTCCGAGATGCGATAGCCGCCCGCGACATTGAGGTAGACATCGTGCTGCGAGAACCGCACGCCGCAATGGGCTTCAAGCACGGCCAGCACCATCGACAGGCGCGCATTGTCCCAGCCGATCACGGCGCGGCGCGGCGTGCCCAGCGGCGAGGGGGCGACCAGCGCCTGGATCTCGACCAGAACCGGCCGCGTTCCTTCCATGCCGGCGAACACGGCAGCACCCGGTGCCTTGGCATGGCGCTCGCCGAGGAACAGTTCGGAGGGATTCGCCACCTCCCGCAGGCCCTTGTCGGACATCTCGAACACGCCGATCTCGTCGGTCGGCCCGAAACGGTTCTTCACCGTGCGCAGGATGCGGTAGTGATGGCCGCCTTCGCCCTCGAAATAGAGCACCCCGTCCACCATGTGCTCGACGACGCGCGGGCCGGCGATCTGCCCTTCCTTGGTGACGTGGCCGACCATGACGATGGCTGCCCCCGTCGACTTGGCGTAGCGGATCAGCGCCTGAGCCGAAGCGCGCACCTGCGTGACCGTGCCGGGGGCCGAATCGGCAAGGTCGGTCCACAGCGTCTGGATTGAATCGAGGATCACCAGATCCGGCCTCCGGCCGTCGGCGATGGTGGCCAGAATGTCCTCGACATTGGTCTCGGCGGCGAGCTCCACAGGAGCCTTGGCGACGCCGAGCCTTTGCGCGCGCAGCCGGATCTGGGCGACGGCTTCTTCGCCCGATACATAGACGATGCGGTGTCCCTGGCTGGCGAGTGCCGCCGCTGCCTGCGTCAGCAATGTCGATTTCCCGATGCCGGGGTCGCCGCCCACCAGCAGGGCCGAACCGCGCACGAAGCCGCCGCCGGTGGCGCGATCAAGCTCGCCAATGCCGGAAACGATACGCGGAGCATCCTCGATGTCACCGTCGAGCGAGGTGAGGGTGACGGCGCGCCCCTTGCGCGTGCTGCGCAGGGATGCAGGTCCCGCGCCGATGCCGCCCGCCGTACCTTCCTCGATCAGCGTGTTCCATTCGCCGCAGGAATCGCACTTGCCGGCCCAGCGCTGGTGCACCGCGCCGCAATTCTGGCAGATGAACTGGGTGCGTGGCGCCTTAGCCATGCGGAGCGCTCCTCTTCAGGAGGCCGCAGCCTGTCGCCGCCGGATGGAGAGCGTGGAGCAAAACCCTACTCGAACCTCTCCGGCAGGTGGCTTTCTTCCGCCAGATCGAAGAAGCGCGTGAACTGACCTTCGAAGCCCAGCGAAACCGTGCCCGTCGGTCCGTGACGCTGCTTGGCGATGATCACCTCCGCCTTGCCGCGCACTTCGTTCATGGCGCCTTCCCACTTGATGTATTCCTCGGTGCCGAGCTTAGGTTCCTGATTCTTCAGGTAATATTCTTCACGGTACACGAACATCACAACGTCCGCGTCCTGCTCGATCGAGCCCGATTCGCGCAGGTCCGAAAGCTGCGGGCGCTTGTCGTCGCGGTTTTCGACCTGACGCGAGAGCTGTGAGAGCGCGATGATGGGAACGTTGAGTTCCTTGGCCAGCGCCTTCAGGCCGGTGGTGATTTCCGTCACTTCCTGCACACGCCCCTGACTGGCCTTGGCGGAAGAGCCCTGCATCAGCTGAATATAGTCGATGATGATGACATCGAGGCCGCGCTGGCGCTTGAGCCGGCGCGCGCGCGCGGCAAGCTGGGCGATGGAAATGCCGCCGGTGGAATCGATGAACAGCGGAATGCGCTGCAGCGTCTGGGTGCAGTTGACCAGCTTGTCGAAATCGGCCTCGGTCAGATCACCGCGGCGGATCTTGGAGGAGGGCACTTCCGCCTGCTCGGAAATGATACGCGTCGCGAGCTGCTCGGCCGACATTTCGAGGGAGAAGAAGCCGATCACGCCACCGTTCTTGGCCTTGAACGAGCCATCCGCCTGTTGCTCCGGCTGATAGGCATCGGCGATATTGAAGGCGATGTTGGTGACAAGCGAGGTCTTGCCCATACCCGGGCGGCCGGCCAGCACGATCAGGTCGGACTGCTGAAGGCCGCCCATGCGTTTGTCGAGATCGCGCAACCCGGTCGCGACACCGGAGAGCCCGCCATCTCGCATATAGGCGGCGCTGGCCATGTCGATGGCCGTCTTCAGCGCGGTTGAGAAATCCTCGAAGCCACCATCGTAACGGCCGGTTTCGGCCAGTTCGAACAGGCGTCGTTCCGCCTCCTCGATCTGGGAGGACGGCGACATGTCCACCGGCGCGTCATAAGCGACGTTGACCATATCCTCGCCGACGGTGATCAGTGCGCGGCGCGTGGCCAGATCATAGATGGCGCGTCCATAGTCAGCGGCGTTGATGACGGTCACCGCTTCCGCAGCCAGCCGGGCGAGGTACTGAACCACCGTCATGTCGCCCACCTTCTCGTCGGCAGGCAGGAAGGTTTTCATCGTCACCGGGTTGGCCATCTTGCCCATCCGGATGAGCTCGGATGCGACCTCGAAGATCTTGCGGTGCAGGGGCTCGTAGAAGTGGTTCGCTTTCAGGAAATCCGAAACGCGATAAAATGCGTCGTTGTTGACCAGCATGGCGCCAAGCAAAGCCTGCTCGGCCTCAATGTTATTGGGTGCCTCGCGATAGAGCGGCGTTTCTGCCGCAGCCAGTTTGCGTGCTGCCTCTGCCATGATTCCCTCGGGTTGCCGATGTCTGTGGTTAGCAGACGAAGGATCGCCTGAGTCCATCTCTTCCCGACAATCTGTCCGCTACGCCCGTGATCCACAGCCTGTACGCGCCATCCACAGGGGAGGCCGGCGAAAGGTGGGTTTCCGGCAGAATCAGGTTGACTCGGGAACGAGACGGAAATTTTAACAGCCGCCGCCGAACGTATCAAGAACATGCCGCTCAGTCGGTAAGGGCATCGCCCCAGTCGGCGCGCTTCGCTCTTTTGAAAGTCTCGCCGTTGCGTTTGGTGAACAGCCTTGTCGCGACACTGCCGTCCGGGCAGCAAAGCTTCAGCTCGACCTTTCCGGAGCCTGCCCTCTGCGGCGCAAGAACACGCATCGTCTGTGATTCGCCGTCGGGCCTGTGACGGGAAACGGCAATATAGGCGAATTTCTCATCTTCCCACGGAACCTCCGCATCCTTGGCAAGGCGGTGAATGCGCGAGCGCGCGACTCGGCGCGAAAAATGGCACCAGTCAGGCGAGGTGAGCGGGCACGGAGCGGCGTGGACGCAGGGCGCCAGAACATGTGCGCCGGCTTCGATCAGCCGTGCGCGGCAGGCGAGGATGCGCTGCCATCCGGCCGGGGTGCCGGGCTCGACGATCAGCAGCGTATCGGCTGCAAGCCTCCAGAGCTGGTCAACCAGAGACACACGGGCAGGCGGTTCAAGTTCGTCCAGAACATAGGCGCAGGTTACAAGATCGGCGGGCGCAAGATCGCTGAGGTTCCGGGTCGCGTCACCGCTTTTCCACTCGCTTTCAAAGGGCAGGTGGCCGGCGAGATTCTGACCCATGCGCCGCGCGGGTTCGCTGGCTTCCAGAAGTGTCGCATGGCTCAGATCCGGCCAAGTGTCGGCTGCCGCCCAAAGCGCCGTTCCGGGGCCGGAACCGATGTCAAGCAGAGAGGCGGGCGACCAGTCGGGGCGGGCCGCGGCGATGGCGTCGCAGCTGGCCCAGACAGCGGCATAGGTGGCTGGCAGGCGGGTTGCCAGATAGGCTTTCACCGCGAGATCTTCCGACATGTGCAGGCGACCGTCACGCAGTTCTGCACGGTAGCGTTCGGAAAGCCGGCGCGCGGCCTGTTTCAGCACATCGATTGGCGTGTCTTCGAGAAGCGCATCGACAGCGGCTCTGAGTTGCGACGGCAGTTGCACGCTCAGGCCCCGCGCGGCGCGAACAGGATCAGCGAGGCGCCCGCAAGGCAGATGAGCGCGCCCGCGACATCCCATTTGTCTGGCCGCAGACCTTCCGCGAACCACAGCCAGCCCAGCGAAGCGGCGATGTAGATGCCGCCATAGGCAGCATAGGTGCGCCCTGCCGCTACGCTTTCCACCTGCGCGAGCAGCCACGCAAACAGCACGAGCGAAAGGATTCCCGGAACGAGCCAGAGCGCGGATTTACCAAGTTTCCACCACGCCCAGAAAGCGAAGCAGCCGGCGATCTCGGCAAGGGCGGCAGCGGCGTAGATCACATAGATCATGGAGGAATTCCGATGATGGGTATCAGCCCCTATTCATCGCAATTCCTCCATTTTACAACCCCGCTCAAGGATATCTGCGCAGCGGGCCGGGTTATTTTCCGCCGGAAACGCGGCGTTTTGCCGTTGGCTTCGCTGCCGGCTTCTTTGCTGGTGCATCCGGGCTATGCGCCTTTTCGTGCATTTCCAGCGCCTTTTCGCACTTGGACATGTAGTCGCGCGTGATCGGCAGGGCATCGTTCTTGCGGGTGAGCTGGATCTGGAAATTGACCAGATCCTGCCACCGGAACGAGGCTTCCGAGCCCGAAAGGTAAAATTCCCACATGCGGCAGAAGCGCTCGTCGTAGATGTCCTTCACCTTGTCGCGATTGGCGAGGAAACGCTCGCGCCAGTGCTTGAGTGTCTCGGCATAGTGCAGGCGCAGGATCTCAACATCGGTGATCGCCAGTCCGGACTTTTCGATCGCGGGCATGATCTCGGACAGAGCGGGAATGTAGCCACCGGGGAAAATGTGCTTGCGGATGAAGGCATTCGTCGTGGTCGGCGGAGCCGTGCGCCCGATCGTGTGCAGCAGCATCACGCCGTCAGGCTTCAGCAATGTGGCGCATTTGTCGAAGAAGGTCTGGTACTGGGTGATGCCGACATGCTCGAACATGCCGACCGAGACGATGCGGTCGAACCGTTCCGAAAGATCGCGGTAGTCGCGGATTTCAAAATGCACATGCCGGTCGAGTCCCTGCGCCTGCGCGCGCTCGGTCGCGACGTGATGCTGTTCATTGGATAAGGTAACGCCCAGAACGTCGGTCTCAAAAGCCCTGGCGATATAGAGACTGAGGCCACCCCAGCCACAACCGATGTCGAGCACGGTCTGGCCGGGCTTTATGCGCAGTTTGGCCGCGATATGCCGCTTCTTGGCGAGTTGTGCCTCTTCGAGAGACATGTCCGGCCGCTCGAAATAGGCGCAGGAATACTGCATGTCGTCGTCGAGGAAGAGTTTGTAGAGCTCGCCTGAAAGATCGTAGTGGTGCTCGACATTCTTCTTGGATCGGCGGTGCGTGTTGAATTGCTGCAACGGGCGGAAGGCGAGACGCGCGGTGTTGAGCAGCTTGCCCCAGTTCGAATCGGTCCAGGAGATGCCCATGTTCTGGTAGACCAGATGCAGGAAGCTCAGCACGTCGCCTTCGACGAAGTCGAGTTCCTGCTCCATGAAGGCTTCTGGAATGGCGAGTGACGGATGCAGGGCGATAGCGCGCTCCGCCCGTCTGGTGTGAATGACCACATGGGTCTTGGTGCCCGTTCCGTCGCCAAAGGTCCGGGTTGCGCCGTTGGGTCCGGTCACGGTCAAAGTCCCGGTGTGGACGATCTTCTCGATTATGCGTTGCAGAAGAATATTCATCGCCAGCCTCTTCCTGCGCGAATCCTGCGGCCGGAAACTGGCGCGGGGGATCGCTCTTTGCCAAAGAGTTGGACGGCTTCATCGCTACACTGGAACGATGGAACGGTCCAAGACAGCACTGATATGCAATCTTGCAGAAATGATTCCGGTTTGAAAAGTTCCAATGTGGCACAAAAAAACCCGGGCAGAGCCCGGGTTCTTGGTCCAGATTGAGCTGGAAGGCGAAGCTTACGCTTCTTCCTCACCCTCTTCGAACTCTTCGTTCGGGTCGAAGAAGTTGTCCGGACGGGCATTTTCGTTGATGTCGTCGCCATAGATGGCTTCGGCAGTCGTCAGCAGCTCGCCGCGGGACTGACGCTCGGCTTCGTCGGTCGAACGCGCGATGTTGAGCGTGATCGTGACCTCGACTTCCGGGTGCAGCGCGATGGCGATGTTGGTCAGACCGATGGTCTTGATCGGATGATTGAGCTCGACCTGGTTGCGGGCGACGTTGAAGCCTTCGTCAGCCAGGAAATCGGCGATGTCGCGGGTCGACACCGAACCGTAGAGCTGACCGGTTTCACCGGCGGAGCGCACGACGATGAAGGTGGTGCCGTCGAGCTTCTCGGCAACGGCCTCGGCTTCGGTCTTGCGTTCGAGGTTGCGGGCTTCCAGCGTGACGCGCTGGGCTTCGAACTTCTTCTTGTTGGCTTCGTTGGCGCGCAGGGCCTTGCCCTTCGGCAGAAGGAAGTTGCGTGCGAAACCGTCCTTGACCTTGACGGTGTCGCCCATCTGGCCGAGGCGCGCGATGCGTTCGAGGAGGATGACGTCCATGTGCTGTCCTTTCAGACCTGTGATCTGGCCGTGCAACGGCCGATTGAATCGGGGACAGTCAGGGAAAGCCGGTGGTGCATCGGCACCTTGTTCGCTGTCCTGCCTGTCCAAGGCAGTTAGGGACCGAAACGGACCCAACCCGGGATTTTCATGCGTCTCAAACGTGCCCGTCACGAATGAGAGGAGCGGACGGTGAACCGTCCGCTCCGGAAGTTCTTAGCGCACCAGATAAGGCAGCAGGCCGAGGAAGCGGGCGCGCTTGATCGCCTTGGCGAGCTCACGCTGCTTCTTCTGGCTGACGGCGGTGATGCGCGAAGGCACGATCTTGCCGCGCTCGGAAATGTAGCGCTGCAGCAGACGCACGTCCTTGTAGTCGATCTTCGGAGCATTGGCGCCGGAGAACGGGCAGGTCTTGCGGCGGCGATGGAACGGACGCCGGGTCGGGATCTGGTTGATGTCGACCATCGATTACTCTCCTTCGCCTTCGCGGGGACGACGCGGGCCACGGTCGCCACGATCACCGCCACGGTCGCGATCACCACCACGGTCACGGTCGCCAAAGCGGGGACGGTCACCGAAATTGCCGCGCTCGGAGCGCTCTTCGCGCTTCTGCATCATGGCGGAGGCGCCTTCCTCGTGCTGCTCGACCTTGATGGTCATGAAGCGCAGGATGTCTTCCGACAGGCCCATCTGGCGCTCCAGCTCGTTCAGAGCTGCGGGCGGGCAGGTGAGGTCCATCAGCGTGTAATACGCCTTGCGGTTCTTGTTGATGCGGTAGGTGAGGGACTTCAGTCCCCAGTTCTCAACCCGGCCAACCGAGCCGCCGCCTTCGGAGATGATGCCCTTGAAACGTTCAACGAGCTCATCGACCTGCTGCTGCGACAGATCCTGCCGGGCAAGAAACACATGTTCGTAAAGAGCCATAGTCTTGCCTTTCTTCGTTTCTCTCCCGGTTCCCGACGGCTAAGCCTCTGCAACTTCTCTTGACCCGAAACGGGGAAGAAAGGAGCATGGACGAGACGGTCGAGAGCGGAGACACGGGAGGCAGAAGCGCTTCAGGCTTCCTGTCGATGGCTCTCACGAACCAGCGGCCCTCCGTTCAGCCCCCAATCGGGACCGGCAGATTGAGCGCGTCTATAAAGCAAAACGGCGCGAACACAACCCCGGCCATTCGTTATCGGGCATGAAATGCCGTCAAATCAGCCTTGTCAGCCTTGCAGAGCCCCGATCCATGGATGTCCGGGATGAACCAGATCAAGGCATCGCTTCAGCCATTCCTTTTCGGAGGCGTCCATCCGGGGCAGGGCTCCCGCAAAGTCCGCTTCATCCTTTGCCCGCATGTGCTTTGCCTTGAACAGCAGCACGATTGCCGGCTTCAGGTAAGGCAGGCCGTCCGGGGTGATTGCGAAAGCTTCGCTGCGTGGGCGGCTGATGCGGACATCGCGCCGGCAGACCCACATGTCAGCGTCACCCGGTTCCAGCATCATGTCGGTGCGCCAGCAGTGTTCTGCTGTGTCCAGACACCATATCTGGAACACGTCCGGCCCTGGCTCGCGATGCGCAGGCAGAAGCTCTACGGTTCCGCTGAACGCGGTGCAGAACTGCAACGGCAACAGCGCCCTGCGAAAAAGCGGCAAGTCGCTGCGGATGATTGTGAACTCTATATCTTCATGGTCCCGGGTCTGGCGGCCATGCCACAAATCCAGCGCCCATCCCCCGGCTATGCACCACGGGGCTTTCACATCGCGGAGTTTTTCCGCAAGTTCATGCGGTTGCCACGGTTGCCATGCGTCGTGGGGAGGCAGATCCGGGGTGGTCACCCGGTACGGATCCTGAACAGCAGCCGGCCGATCGACAGCACCATATAAGCGCCGAAGAACAGGGCGAGCGACCAGCCGAAGCCGGGCGGGCCGAACAGATCCATGCCGATACCGATGGCCTGCGGCCCCAGCACCATGCCGATGCCGTAGCACAGCACGAAGGCGGCGTTGGCGGATGCCAGTTCATGGCCTGAAAGCTGCGAGCCCAGATGGGCGAGACCCACCGTGTAGAGCGCGGCGACAACGCCGCCCCACAGGAAGAGCAGCCCCGCCATGAGGTGCCAATTCTGCGCGAACAGCGGCATGAAGGCCGTTCCCACCATGCCGACGCTGGCGCACAGCAAAAGCAGGTAACGACGGTCCGACACCTTGTCGCTGAGCATGCCGATCGGGATCTGCAAAAGCACGTTGCCAAGTCCGATCATGGTCAAAAGCAGTGCCGCATCGGCCTCGGAATATCCGATCCGGCTTCCGTAAACCGGGAAAAGGGCAAAGCCGCCTGTTTCGACCGCGCCGAACACCAGAACCGCGGCGGTGGCCGTGGGCACCAGCCAGATGTAGCGCAGGAAACCGGTTTTCGTCTCACCATCGCGGTGAATGGGCGGGCTTTCGTTGCGCGCTGCAATGATCGGGATGGCGGCGAGTGCGACAAGCGCCACCGTGGTGCCGAACGGCATGAAGCCGGTGCTTCCGAGCTTGGAGAAAATCCACGGGCCGGCGGCGAAACCGAGGGAAAGCACTGTGGCGTAGATGCCCAGCACCAGACCCCGTCGGTGCGGCGGCGCAGAAGTGCTGATCCAGAATTCGGAAAGGATGAAAAGCACTGTGAGCGAAAGGTGCAGCAGCGCGCGCAGCGGAAACCACATCCAGAAATAGGGCACGAAATAGAAGCCGGTGAAGGCAAGCGCGCCAGTGGTGATCATGGCGAGCATCGTCCAGGCCACGCCGAATCGGGCGGCGAGCGGTGTGGCCAGCGGCGCCGCTGCAATGGAGGCGATGCCGGCGATCGCCGTGTTAAGCCCGATCATCGAGGCCGAATAGCCTCTCGTTTCCAGAATGACCGACAGAAGCGGCATTCCAAGGCCGATGGCGATGCCGACAACGCTGATTGCCGAGATCGCGGCGATCATTGGAAGCCATTGCACCCGCTCGTCGTCGCGGGTTTCCACCTGTGCGGTCATTGCAGGATCATCCTGCATGCAGGCAGCGGGCTGCATCCGGACAGGAGAGGGAAGCAGTGAAACGGCAACGCAGGCACCCCGGTCAAAGCAGATCGCGCACGAAGCGATTGTTGAGCATTCGGTAGAAAGGCACGGGCCCGCCGGGGCTCAGTCGCGGGTCGCCGGCCAGCCTTTGCTGCACCTCTCCCAGAATCGTGCGGGTGATGGCCGGCACATCCGCCGCGCGCGCTTCATCGAGCGAAAGCCAGACAAGCTCTTCCAGTTCGTTGGTCGGTCCGCCTTGTGGAAGCTCCACGGCCACGTCATCGCGAAAGGCTGCCAGAAAGCGCGTATCGAAGCGGCGGACCCTTCCGGGCGGTGTGATGGCGCGCGCCACAAAGCGAAGCCCGGTGAGAGAGGGCATGACACCGTGTTCGGCAAAGCCTTGCCAGTCCGGGCGTGACGTGGAGAACGACCCCTTGTTGCCGATCAGCAGCCCGGCTTCCTCGTAAGTTTCGCGGATCGCCGACAAGGCGATGGCGCGTGCGCGCGTCGGCGTGGTGCGGCTTGCGCGAACCGTCAGCTTGGCTTCTTCCTCGGGATGCAGTCCGTCGGCGACAAGGACGCGGCCGTCGCTGGGATCCGTGCGTCCGCCCGGAAAGACGAATTTCCCCGGCATGAAGACGTGGCTGGAGTGGCGCCTGCCCATCAGCACGCGGAATTCTCCGCCCTGCCGGTCGAGAAGAAGAAGGGTGGCCGCGTCACGCGGGCGCAGGGGAGGCGCCTTCGTTTCCATCTCGGCACCTTCCACCTTGTCGACTTCAGCTTTGCTCATGCCCTGCATGCAACGCACCTAGCCGAAAGCCGCCCATTACGAAAGAGCCGTTTTCGCATTTGCCATTGCACCAGTCGACGGACCTGACGGACCGAAGGCCCTAATGTTCCGGATGCGGCTCAAGCTGGTCCGGCTCATCGCCAAAGCCATGCATGTAAAAGGCCCATTGCAGCCCGATGACCGCGCCTTTGATCGGCTGCAGGAACAACAGGGCGAGGATCAGGGTGAGCGGCGCCCAGACGGCGAAATGTGCCCACATCGGCCACACATAGCGCATTTCAACCGCCATGAAGCCGGCAATGACGATATGGCCGACCACCACGATATCGAGATAGGCCGGAAGGTCGTCCGCCCGGTGATGGCTGATTTCCTCGCCGCAGACCGAGCATGTGTCGACGGATTTCACATAAGCGCGAAAAAGCTTGCCTTCGCCGCAGGCGGGGCATCGGCCAAGAAAACCCCGCTTCATGGCCTCGCCAACCGGCCGTGTCGGCCGTTGCGGCTTGCTGTCGCCGCCGAAAACCTGCTGTTCGGTGCTGCCTGTCGTCATGTCATCGTCTCCTGCCGCGCGAACCTGACCTGTTTTTCAGGGCGCGGATACGGCCTTTCGCCTTGTGATACGACCGGGTGGAGCCTGACAGAGGCTTGGGTTCGCTCAACATCTCGAAGCGCATGGCTCCGGCCATTGGCGCTACATCGACGAGACGGACCTCGACATTGTCCGCGAGCTGATAACCTTTGCCGCTTCGTTCTCCAAACAGCGATCGTGCCGTTTCGTCGTATATATAGTAATCCCCTCCCAGGGACGACACCGGGATGAAACCATCTGCGCCAAATTGCGGCAACTGGACAAAAAGTCCCGCTTTCGTGACGCCCGAAATACGGGCCTGAAAACTCTCGTTGATATGTTCCGCCAGATGCGCCGCAATCAGGCGATCCACGGTTTCGCGCTCTGCCGCCATGGCCCGCCGCTCTGCGGTAGAGATGAGGGCGGCGATCTCGGCAAGCTGCGACTCCTCGTCACGGGTGAGCCCGCCCTGTCCAAGTCCGAGCGCGCCGATCAGCGCACGATGCACGATCAGATCGGCATAGCGGCGGATCGGAGAGGTGAAATGCGCGTATCGTTTCAGGTTGAGGCCGAAATGGCCGATATTGTCCTGCGTGTATATGGCCTGGCTTTGCGTGCGCAGCACGACTTCGTTGACCAGCGCGTCGTTGTCGGTCCCGCGCACCTGCTCCAGAAGCCCGTTGAACTGGGAGGGGCGCATCTGCGCACCGCGCGCCAGTGACAGTCCGATGCTTTGCAGGAATTCGCGCAACGCCTCCTGCTTGGCGAGCGAGGGCCCGTCATGGGTGCGGTAGATCAGCGGCTGTTTTTTGCCCTCAAGCGTTTCCGCCGCGGACACATTGGCCTGGATCATGAACTCCTCGATCAGCTTATGAGCGTCGAGGCGCTCCGGCACGATCACGCGGTCGACGGTGCCGTCTTCCTTGAGGATGATCTTGCGCTCCGGCAGGTCGAGTTCGAGCGGCTGGCGATGTTCGCGACCTCGCTTCAGCACCGCATAGGCTTCCCAGAGCGGCTTCAGCACCGTGTCGAGCAGCGGCCCGGTCTTGTCATCCGGCGTGCCGTCAATGGCCGCCTGAGCCTGCGGATAGGCGAGCTTCGCCGCCGATTTCATCATCACGCGATGGAAGGAATGGCGCACCTTGCGGCCTTCGGCCGAAAAGGTCATGCGAACCGCCATTGCAGGCCGCTCCTCGCCCTCACGCAGCGAGCACAGATCGTTGGAGATGCGCTCGGGCAGCATCGGCACGACACGATCGGGAAAATAGACCGAATTGCCGCGCTTCAGGGCCTCGCGGTCGAGCGCGGAGGCCGGCGTCACATAGGCCGCCACATCGGCGATCGCCACGGTGACGATCACCCCGCCGGGGTTCTTCTCGTCACTGTCAGGTTCGGCGAAAACCGCGTCGTCATGGTCCTTTGCATCGGCTGGATCGATAGTCACGAGCGGGAGGGTGCGCCAGTCTTCACGGCCTTCGGTCCGGACTTCCTTCAGTGCCTGCACCTCAGTCAGCACGTCTGCCGGGAAGATATGGGGAATGTCATGGGCGTGGATGGCGATCATCGAGACCGCCTTTTCGTTCAGCGGCGAGCCCAGAACGGAGATGACCTTCGCCTTGGGCAGGCCATAGCGCGGCGTGCGTGAAGGCTCGACCTCAACCAGATCGCCATTGTTGGCGCCGTTGCGGAATTCCTTGTCGACGATGAGTTCCGGCTGGCGCCGTTCGACCGGCTCGATGCGGAACGTACCATCGGAAAGCGTGCGGAAGATGCCGAGCACGGCCTGCGCGCGCTTCTCGAATATCTTGATGATCCGCGCGGTATAGGCCGGGCCTTCCTCCTTGCCGGTGGAGAAGGTTTTGGCCAGCACACGGTCGCCGATGCCGGGAGCCGGCCCGCCGCGCGGCGGCTTTATGGCAACCGTGGGAGAATTCCCGTTTTCATCCTGCTCGGCCGGCCGGGCCAGAAGTCCGCCGTCTTCATCGCGTGCGAATATGTCGAGAACGGCGATGGTGGGAAGATTGCCGGGGCGCGACAGCCGCTTGCGCTTCTTCTCCAGAAGCCCTTCGTCTTCGAGGTCGCGCAGCATATCCTTCAGCCATACGCGGTCGTCGCCACGCAGGGCGAACGCCTTTGCAATCTCGCGCTTGCCTGAACTGTCGGGATTTTCGGCGATGTAGCGAAGGATTTCGTCACGCGAGGGGCGATACTGGTCCTTTGTCCCGCGCCGCGTGTCACCGGCGCGGGGATCGCCGTGGTTTCTTCCGGAGATCCCTCGCGCCAAGCTTCTATTCCTTCTTCTTTGCTGCGGTTTTTTTGGCCGCCGTAGTCTTCTTTGCCGCCGCCGCCTTCTTCGGTGCCGCCGCCTTGCGGGCCGGTTTCTTCGCCCCGCCGCCCTTGGCTTCCTTTTCAGCGATCAGCACAAGCGCTTCTTCCAGCGTGATCGCCTGAGGGTCCTTGCCCTTGGGCAGGGTGGCGTTGATCTTGCCGAAGTTCACATAGGGCCCGTAACGGCCGTCGCGAACCGTGATTTTGCCGCCGCCGTCGGGGTGGTCGCCCAGTTCCTTGAGGGCGGAAGCCGCGGCACCGCCGCGTGCACCACGTCCCTTGGACTGCTTTTCCGCCAGAACCGTGACGGCGCGGTTGAGGCCGATGGTGAACACGTCCTCGATGGTATCCACATTGGCGTAGGTGCCATCATGCAGGATGAAAGGCCCATAGCGCCCGAGACCTGCCGAGATCATCTTTCCGGTCTCGGGATGGTTGCCGACTTCGCGCGGCAGCGCCAGCAGCGCCAGAGCCTTCTCAAGGTCGATCGACGGAGCCGACCAGCCCTTGGGCAGGCTGGAGCGCTTGGCTTCCTTGCCGTCGCCGCGCTGCACATAGGGGCCGAAGCGCCCGGTGCGCAGGGTGACTTCCTCCTGCGTTTCGGGATCGGTGCCCAGAACCCTGTTGCCGTTCTCCATGCCGCCGGCTTCCGCGTCGCCTTCGCCGTTTTCTCCGAACTGGCGCGTATAGCCGCATTCGGGATAGTTCGAGCAGCCGACGAAGGCGCCGTATCTGCCGAGCTTCAGCGACAGGTTGCCGGTGCCGCATTTCGGGCAGATGCGCGGGTCCGATCCGTCCTCACGCGCCGGGAACAGCAACGGGGCGAGGTCGTCGTTGAGCGCGTCGATAACATCCGAAACGCGCAGTTCCTTGATGTCGTCGACCGAGGCCGAAAAATCGTTCCAGAAGTCGCGCAGAACGTCCTTCCACTCGAGCTTTCCGTCGGAAATCTCATCCAGCTTCTCTTCCAGCGAGGCCGTGAAGTCGTATTCGACATATTTGTCGAAGAAGCTTTCAAGGAAGGCAGTGACGATGCGGCCCTTGGAATGCGGGATCAGCCTACGCTTGTCGATGGTGACATATTCGCGGTCTTCCAGCGTCTTCAGCGTGGCCGCATAGGTGGAAGGGCGGCCGATGCCGAGTTCTTCCAGCTTCTTGATGAGCGCGGCTTCCGAATAGCGCGGCGGCGGCTCGGTCGAGTGCTGCGTGGCGTTGATCGCCTCGCGCGCCAGTTCCTCGCCGGAGCGGATTTCGGGCAGGCGACGATTGTCCTCGTCTTCCGAATCCTCTTCCTTCTGGTCGGTATAAGCCGCGATGAAGCCGTCGAAGCGGATGACGGAACCGACGGCGCGCAGACCGGCGGTCTTCGCACCGTTGACCGCCTCGATCTCGACGGTGGTGCGCTCGATCTCGGCAGGATTCATCTGGCTGGCGATGGCGCGCTTCCAGATCAGCTCGTAGAGGCGGGCCTGATCCGCATCCAGATATTGGCGCACGGAGGCCGGCGTGCGGAAGAAGTCGGTCGGGCGGATCGCCTCGTGCGCTTCCTGCGCGTTCTTGGCCTTGGTTGTGTAGTAGCGCGGCTTTTCCGGCAGGTACTTGTCGCCGAACTCCTTGCCGATCGCAGCGCGGGCGGCCGAGATTGCCTCGGGCGCCATCTGCACGCCGTCGGTTCTCATATAGGTAATGAGACCAGCCGTTTCGCCGCCAATGTCCATGCCTTCATACAGGCGCTGCGCGACCTGCATGGTGCGGTTGGCGGAAAAGCCGAGGCGCGAGGACGCCGCCTGCTGCAGCGTCGACGTGGTGAAGGGTGGGGCAGGGTTGCGCTTTGTCGGCTTGGCTTCCACCGAAACCGCGTTGAAACGCGCGCCTTCCAGCATCGCTTTGATACCGTCGGCCTGGCTTTTGTTCTTGATGTCGAGCTTCTGCAGCTTCTTGCCTTCATAGGCAGTCAGCCGGGCCTCGAAGCTGTCCTTACGCGGCGTATCGAGAATGGCCGCGATGTTCCAGTATTCTTCGCGAATGAAGCGCTCGATCTCGGCTTCACGGTCGCAGACGAGGCGCAGCGCCACCGACTGCACGCGGCCGGCAGAGCGTGCGCCGGGCAGCTTGCGCCACAGCACGGGAGAGAGCGTAAAGCCGACCAGATAGTCGAGCGCGCGCCGCGCCAGATAGGCATCCACCAGCGGCGTATCGATCTGGCGCGGATTGGCCATGGCATCGAGCACGGACTGCTTGGTGATGGCGTTGAAGACCACCCGGCTGACCGGCTTGTCCTTCAGCACCTTTTTCGCCCGCAGAACATCGAGCACATGCCAGGAAATGGCTTCACCCTCGCGATCCGGGTCGGTTGCGAGGATCAGGCCATCGGCGTCCTTGACCGCCTTGGCAATGTCGGCGAGGCGCTTGGCGGACGCCCCGTCCACCGCCCAGGACATGGCGAAGTCCTCGTCCGGGCGAACCGATCCGTCCTTGGCGGGAAGGTCGCGGACATGGCCAAAGGAAGCCAGAACCTTATAGTTGCGACCAAGATATTTGTTGATTGTCTTCGCCTTTGCGGGCGACTCGACGACGACGACGTCCATATTTACCGTGTATGCTGGGTCTGCGGCGGGGAATGTTTCCTGTGACCGCGACGGGAAAATCTTCAGGTACCGTCAAATGGCCGTGCTTTCGCGCCGGGTCAAGGGGCAGGGCAAAAACACATGCATGAGCAACTATCAACTTGGGGTTGTAAATAAAATTAAGTTGCACTTTTTAATATATGAGGCATAAGAATAGAACATCTTGGCAACAGAGATGGCCGGGCGGGTTCGGGGGATCTATCTTTCAGATTGGTCCTGGAGGCACCGGAAAGGAGGGCGCGTGTCAACGCACTATGTGTATGGACGGAGACGGACCGAAACTCTGGATTATCTGCAATCCATGCTGGGGCAGCTTCGGGCGATGGCGGAGGCCGAGCGCTGCGATATGCTGACCTATCTGATCGAGATGGCTTACATTGAAGCCAGTGACATCATTCGTGGCGAACGCCCGGTCAATATGCAGCAGGCAAGGCGCAAGGATGCGTCGTAACATTTACTGTGCAACAGATATGGCGGTTTACTGCCGGTGAATTTTTCCTGCGAGATTCAGTTCGGGACTTAGCGGCAGGATATTCGCAGCATGCTGGCCGCTGGGTTAATTTGCCGCAACGCCGGTCAGGCAGAAGCTTTCTCATAGCGTAGATCGCAATTGGGCAACTGGACGAGCAGGCCAGAGGCCCACGCCCCTTTGGCCAGAGAACACTTTACGGTTTCGATGACGCAGCACTCGCCGTCCTGCAATTTCTGCCGGAAAAGCGGATTCCTTCCTCGTAAGCTGAATTTCGAAAGACCTTATGGACACCGGCTTTGCCCGTCGTCACAGGGCCGGAAGCACATATTTTCTGCTTCCCGCAGTTGCCTGCATTGGCAGCTGAAGCGTGCGAGATCGCGTCGCACCCGTCTTTACCAATGCGACGAGACGGGGTTTGTTGCGGTCGCGCCGCACCCTTTTCAACCTGCCACGAAATGGTGATTGGAGAGCCTCGTCACCCGCGGCTATAGGCGCGTATCGGACAGGAATGCAGGATATGGCACTGGACATCGGATATGTGAGCGCGGTCGGGGCCGGTGCGCTGTCTTTTCTCTCGCCATGTGTCCTGCCGCTGGTTCCACCCTATCTGTGCTACATGGCCGGCGTTTCGGTCGACGATTTTCGCGGCGACCAGGCCGTGGCTGCAAAAGCTGGAGCGCGTGCGCCCTTGTTGGCGGCGTCGCTCGCTTTCGTGCTCGGTTTCTCAACCGTCTTCGTCGCGCTTGGAGCCGGCGCTTCGACGATCGGCCGCCTGCTCAGGGTGTGGCAGGAGCCGCTGGCCATGGCCGCCGGCGTGCTGATCATCATCATGGGCCTGAACTTCCTCGGCCTTATCCGCATTCCGCTGTTGTCGCGCGAGGCGCGCTTTCAGAGCCAGGGCAAGCCCGCCAGCGCCATTGCCGCCTATGTCATGGGGTTGGCGTTCGCCTTCGGTTGGACACCATGCATCGGTCCGGTGCTGGGGCCGATCCTCACCCTTGCCGGGGGACGCGACACCGTGGGCGAGGGCGCCTTGCTGCTCGCCGCCTATTCGCTCGGCCTTGGCATCCCTTTCCTCATCGCTGCGATGTTCTCAGGCGCATTCATGCGCTTTCTCGGGCGCTTCAGGGTGCATCTCGGCAGGGTCGAGAAGGTCATCGGCGCGCTGCTGGTGATCGCGGGCATCTTCTTCCTTACCGGCGGTGTGCAGACGCTGGCGTTCTGGCTGCTGGAAACCTTTCCTGTTCTGGGCAGGCTGGGTTGATATTTGCAGGGGCGATGCTTTAAGTGTCGCGCTCTGTAGCCAATACTTGACCCGAGTGCATTGGCATCAGCGCTTCACCGGCGTTCCACAGTCTCGTTTCTGCAATCAGCATGCGGTTGTTCCAGATGAATCAGCGAACCTGCCTCTCGATCATCCTCGCAGCCGGCGAGGGAACGCGCATGAAGAGCACTTTACCAAAGGTGCTTCACAGAATCGCCGGCCTGCCGCTGGTCGCGCATGTGGCGAAGGCTGCGCAGAGTGCCGGTGCCGGAAATCTCGCGCTGGTCGTCGGGCACGGCGGCGGGAAGGTGCGCTCTGCGGCCGAAAGCTTTGCGCCGGAAGCCGAAATCTTCGAGCAGACCGAACGTCTCGGCACCGCCCATGCGGTGCTGGCCGCCCGCAAGGCGATAGAGCGCGGCCATGACGATGTGCTGGTGATGTTCGGCGATACGCCGCTGATCGATGCCACGGCCCTTGCCACCGCCCGCCAGCGGCTGGCCGATGGAGCCGCCGTTGTCGTTCTTGGCTTCCGCACCGAAAATTCGACCGGTTATGGTCGTCTCATCGAAAGCGAAGGCAAGCTGCTCGCCATTCGTGAGGAAAAGGACGCCAGCGAGGAGGAGCGCCGCATCACCTTCTGCAACAGCGGGCTGATGGCCATTTCCGGCCGCCATGCGCTCGACCTTCTGGATGGTGTCGGCAACGCCAATTCCAAGGGTGAATACTATCTCACCGACATCGTGGAGATCGCCGGAGCCCGGGGGCTTCCGGTGGTTGCCACCGAAGCGAGCTTTGAAAACGCGCTCGGCATCAACAACCGTGCTGAACTGGCCGAAGCAGAAGCCATCTGGCAGAAGCATCGTCGCCGCGAGACCATGCTTGCCGGCGTGACGCTGGTCGCGCCGGATACGGTTTTCTTCTCGCACGATACGCTGATCGAGGCCGATGCGCTGGTGGAGCCCAATGTTTGGTTCGGGCCGGGCGTCCATGTCGAGTCAGGCGCCACCATCCGCGCCTTCAGCCATCTGGAGGGCGCGAAGGTTGCTTCCGGTGCCGAGGTTGGCCCGTTTGCCCGCCTGCGCCCCGGTACCGATCTGAAGGAAAAAGCCAAGGTCGGCAATTTCTGCGAGGTCAAGAAGGCCGTCGTGGAAAAGGGTGCGAAGGTCAACCACCTTACTTATATAGGTGACGCGCATATCGGCGCTGGCGCCAACATTGGCGCCGGAACCATCACCTGCAACTATGACGGCTATTCGAAATTCCTCACCGAGATCGGCGAAGGCGCCTTCATCGGCTCCAATTCCTCGCTGGTCGCTCCTGTTTCCATCGGCAATGGCGCTTATGTGGCTTCCGGTTCGGTCATCACCGAAAGCGTGCCCGACGATGCGCTGGCCTTTGGCCGGGCCCGCCAGAAGACGCTGCCGGAAAAGGCGCGCGCTCTGCGCGAGCGCCGGGCCGACGCGGCAAAGAAGAAGTGATAAACGCCGCCTGCATCTTGCTACGCGGCGCAATGCAATTTGATTTTCCGTCTGCACCGGTCGTCTCTAGAAGGCAGCCGGCGCCATCAGGATCAGGGACAGGGCATATATGTGCGGCATAGTTGCAATAGTGGGTAAAACGCCGGTGGCTCCGCTGATCGTGGATGCGCTGAAGCGTCTCGAATATCGCGGCTATGATTCGGCGGGTGTTGCAACGATCGAGCATGGTGCGTTGGCGCGCCGCAGGGCCGAGGGCAAGCTCGTCAATCTGGAAAACCGCCTGAAGAATGAGCCCCTGGACGGAACCATCGGCATCGGACACACCCGCTGGGCAACGCATGGCGTTCCCAACGAGACCAATGCCCATCCGCACTTTTCCGGCGACGTCGCGGTGGTCCACAACGGCATCATCGAGAATTTCGCTGAACTGCGCGACGAACTTGCCGCAGATGGCTACAAATTCACCTCGCAGACCGACACGGAAGTGGTGGCGCATCTGGTCGCGCGTGAGCTGAAGCGCGGTGCCGCGCCCGTCGATGCTGCCCATGCTGCCGTCAAGCGGCTGCAGGGTGCTTTTGCACTGGCCATCATGTTCAGGAATGATGAGGATCTGGTGGTCGGCGCCCGCAACGGCCCGCCGCTGGCCGTCGGTCATGGCGATGGCGAGATGTTCCTTGGGTCCGACGCCATCGCGCTGGCCCCGTTCACCAATTCCATCACCTATCTGGAGGATGGCGACTGGGCGGTCGTGCGTCATGGCGGCGTGTCCATCTTCGACATCGACGGCCAGCCGGTTGAGCGCCGCCGACAGCAGTCGATGGGCGCTGCCTATCTGGTGGACAAGGGCAATCACCGCCATTTCATGGAAAAGGAAATCCATGAGCAGCCGGAAGTGATCTCGCACACGCTGGCGCATTATCTCGACTTCGCCAACGGCACCGCCAGGGATCTCGACCTGCCGTTCGACTTCAACGCCATCGACCGGCTTGCCATCTCGGCCTGCGGCACGGCCTATCTTGCCGGTCTCGTCGGCAAATACTGGTTCGAGCGCTATGCGCGGCTGCCGGTGGATATCGATATCGCCTCGGAGTTTCGCTACCGAGAAATGCCGCTGTCGGCGCGCGATGCGGCGCTCTTCATTTCCCAGTCGGGCGAAACCGCCGATACGCTGGCCTCGCTGCGTTATTGCCGCAAGGCCGGCATGAGCATCGGCGCCGTCGTCAATGTGCGGGAATCAACCATCGCGCGCGAATCGGACGTGGTGCTGCCGACGCTGGCCGGCCCCGAGATCGGCGTCGCCTCCACCAAGGCCTTCACCTGCCAGCTTTCGGTGCTGGCCTCACTGGCCGTCCGCGCCGCTGCCGATCGCGGCAAGGTCTCGGCCGAGGAGGAAAAGGCGCTGGTGCGCGCGCTTTCTGAAACGCCGCGCTACACCAATCAGGTTCTCCAGAAGGTCGAGCACCAGATCGAGAAACTGGCGCGCGAACTGTCTCACTACAAGCATGTGCTCTATCTCGGCCGCGACACCAATTTCCCGCTGGCCATGGAAGGAGCGCTGAAGCTCAAGGAAATCTCCTACATCCATGCCGAGGGCTACGCGGCCGGCGAGCTGAAGCACGGCCCCATCGCCCTCATCGACGAAAAGATGCCGGTGGTGGTGATCGCGCCGCATGACCGCATCTTCGAAAAGACGGTCTCCAACATGCAGGAGGTCGCCGCGCGGGGCGGCAGGATCATCCTCATTACCGACGCAAAAGGCGCGGCCAACGCCACGGTGGAAACGATGGAGACCATCGTGCTGCCGGATGTGCCGGAGATCATCTCGCCGATCGTCTATGCGGTGCCGATCCAGTTGCTGGCCTATTACACGGCCGTGTTCATGGGGACCGACGTCGACCAGCCGCGCAACCTCGCCAAGTCGGTTACGGTGGAATAGGATTCTGCATCGGCTGGCCGGCAAGTTCGGTGTTCCAAAGCAGCTTTCACTCGCTTAATGTTGCGGCGCAACGAAGCGGGTGAGCATGTCGGACATTATCAGAACATCGGCAATGACACGGCTCAGGAACTATTTCCTGACCGGATTTATCGTCTGCGCCCCGCTGGCGATCACCGCCTATCTGACATGGTCGTTCGTGGGCTGGGTCGATTCATGGGTGAAGCCCTATATTCCGACCCGCTACAGTCCCGACACCTATCTGCCCTTCGCGGTGCCCGGCTTCGGGCTCATCGTGGCGCTGGTGCTCATCACGCTGATCGGCTTTCTTGCCGCCAACATCGTCGGCCGCGCCATCGTCAATTTCGGCGAGCGGCTGCTTGGCCGCATGCCTCTGGTGCGCGGCATCTATCGCTCGCTGAAGCAGATTTTCGAAACGGTGCTATCCAACCACGGCGACATGTTCAAGCATGTCGGCATGGTCGAATATCCGCGCAAGGACGTGTGGTCGCTGGTGTTCCTGTCCGGTGAGAAGGAAACAGAGATCAACGAGAAGCTTGATGTCGAGGGCGATCCGCTGATCGGCGTGTTCATGCCTTGCACACCCAACCCGACCACCGGCTTCCTGATGTATGTGCGCAAGTCCGAGATCGTCATGCTGGACATGACGATCGAGGAAGGCGCGCGCCTGATCGTTTCGGCCGGTCTCGTCGCGCCAAAGGTGAAGCGCAAGCGCGGCCCCGAGGCGGAAGCGGTCAGCATCGCCAATCCGAAGCTGGAAGAGGTTCAGCCGGCGCGCAGCAAGCGCACCGCCTCGTCCTTGCCGAACACATAAAGCAGAAGCCTGAGAGCTTCGCCGCGCGGGGTCTGCAGTTCGGGATCTGTGGCGAGGATCAGCCGGGCATCGTCGCGCGCGGCTTCGAGCAGGTCGGCATGGGTGTCGATCCGCGCGATCCGGAACCCCGGCGTGCCCGACTGGCGGGTGCCGAGCAATTCCCCTTCGCCGCGCAATTTCAGGTCTTCCTCGGCAATGAGGAAGCCGTCTTCCGTCTCGCGCATCACCGAAAGCCGGCGTTTGGCCGTTTCCCCCAGCGGGTCCTTGTAGAGAAGCACGCAGGAAGAAGGCTTCGATCCGCGCCCCACGCGCCCGCGTAGCTGGTGAAGCTGGGCAAGGCCGAAGCGCTCGGCGTGCTCGATGACGATGATGGTGGCGTCGGGCACGTCGACGCCCACCTCGATCACCGTGGTGGCGATCAGAACCCGCGTCTCGCCATCCTTGAAGGCGCGCATCGCCTCGTCCTTTTCCGCACCCTTCATGCGGCCGTGGACAAGGCCGACACGGTCGCCGAAAACAGGCTGAAGGGAAGCGAAGCGGTCTTCCGCCGACATCAGCTTCACCTCTTCCGATTCCTCGACCAACGGGCAGATCCAGTAGACTTTCTGGCCCTCCGCGACCGCATCGCGGATGCGCCCGACCAGCTCCGAAAGCCGCTCCAGCGGGAGGGTCACGGTGCGGATCGGCTGGCGGCCTGCCGGTTTCTCGGTGAGACGCGAGACGTCCATGTCGCCGAAGGCGGTCAGCACCAGCGTGCGCGGAATGGGCGTCGCCGTCATCACCAGCATGTCGGGCGCATCGCCCTTGGCCGTCATCGCCAGCCGCTGATGCACGCCGAAACGGTGCTGCTCATCGACCACGGCCAGCACGAGGTTGTTGAAGCTCACGCTCTCCTGAAACAGCGCATGAGTGCCGATGACCATGTTGATGCCGCCATCGGCCAGTCCTTCAAGCACCTCCCTGCGCTCACGGCCCTTTTCGCGGCCGGTCAGCACGGCGACCTGCAGCCCGACGCGTTCTGCCAGCGGCGCGATGGTGGCGAAATGCTGGCGCGCGAGGATTTCCGTCGGCGCCATCAGCGCCGCCTGTCCGCCGGCCTCTACAGCGCGCGCCATGGCCAGCAGCGCGACGACAGTCTTGCCGGAGCCCACGTCGCCCTGAAGCAGGCGCAGCATGCGCTCGGGCTCGGCCAGATCGGCATGGATTTCGGCAAGTGCGGCTTCCTGCGCGCCGGTCAGCGCATAGGGCAGGGCGGCCCGCAATGCCTGCACCAGCCGCCCGTCGCCGGTGAGCGGACGGCCCGAGAGCTTGCGGACGCGCGCCCGCACAAGTGCGAGAGAAACCTGCCCGGCCAGAAACTCGTCATAGGCAAGCCTGCGCCAGGCGGAGCTGTCAGGCGCGGCGTCTATCGGCGAGTCCGGGTTGTGGATGCGCTCCAGCGCTGCGTGGAAGCCGGGGAAGGACTGGCGGCGCAGGAAGGGGGCGTCCTGCCATTCCGGCATTGCCGGCACGCGCTCCAGCGCCTGCCCGATGGCACGGCGCAGCACCTTGCCCGACAGACCGGCGGTGAGCGGATAGACCGGCTCGACCAGCGGCAGGCCGGCGGCATCCTCCGCAAGCGCGATGTGATCGGGATGCACCATGGAGGGGCGGCCGTTGAACCACTCCATGCGCCCGGAAACGATCACCTGCGCGCCTTCCGGCAGCTGCTTTTCCAGATAAGCGGCATGGGCGTGAAAGAAGGTCAGGGTGATGTCGCTGGTGTCGTCATGGGCATAGACCCGGTAGGGCACCGAACGGTTGCCGCGCGGCGGCGGCTGGTGTCCGTCGACGGTGAGATCAAGCGTAACGATGGCGCCGGGAGCCGCATTGGCGATGCCCGGCCGGCTGCGCCGGTCGATCACCGAGTTCGGCAGCACGAACAGCAGATCGGCCGCCCGCGCTTCACGGTCGCCGGGATCGACCGGCAGCACGCGTTCGATCAGCGCCGCCACCTTGGGGCCGACGCCGGCCAGCGACGTGATGGGCGCAAACAGCGGATCGAGCAGGGAAGGGCGCATGCGCGCAGATTAGAAACTCCGCTCCGCGTTGCAAGGCTGACACCGCCTTCTATCCACGCTATATGCGCCACAACCTGAAAAAGGAGCTGCCATGACCGGAACGACGAGAACAAGCGAAGGGCTGGATACCCGCCGTCGCAAGCTGCTGTTTCGCTCCTGGCATCGCGGCATGCGCGAGATGGATCTGATCCTCGGCAGCTTCGCCGATGCGGAAATCGAACGAATGAGCGAAGACGAACTTGACCAGTTCGAGCGGCTGCTGGAAATCAACGATACCGAGCTGCTGCCATGGATCACCGGCCAGACGCAGATCCCGACCGGTATCGATCTGCCCCTGCTGGAGCGTGTTCTGGAATGGCGCGGCAGGGTTGCGTCCCTGACCGTCTGAACTATCTGAGTTTCGCACGCCGCAACCATTCCCCCGGACAAAGTCGCAAGCCATGAGCCTCATCCCGAAAATCGGCCTGCCAAAAGGCAGCATCGGTTCCTTCGTCATCGATGGCGTGGCCGATGGCTATGAGGCGTTCGCGCTGGCGCAGGTCGCCCGTGAAATCGCGCCGGACCGTCCACTGGTCTTCGTTGCCCGCGACGGCCAGCGCCTGCCGGCCATCGTCGAGGCGCTGGCTTTTGCCGATCCCGGCCTGCCGGTTCTGGAGCTGCCGGCATGGGATTGCCTGCCGTATGACCGCGTATCACCGGGTTCGGATGCCGCTGCACGACGGCTGGATGCGCTTTCCGCCATGGCCGCGCTCGGCAAGAATCCGCACCGGGCCGTCATTCTCACCACCGCCAACGCCCTGTTGCAGCGCGTGCCCCCGGCCGAATTGATCGAAGCGCAGACCTTCAGTGCGAAGCCGGGCAATCAGGTCGATATGGACAAGCTGGCCAGACGGCTGGAAATGTCCGGCTTCGAGCGTGTCGCGACCGTGCGGGAGGTGGGAGAGTTCGCCGTGCGCGGCGGCATCCTCGACCTGTTCGCGCCGGGTGCGGAAGAGGCGCTGCGTCTTGATTTCTTCGGCGACACGCTGGAATCGATCCGTGCCTTCGATGTGGCCAGCCAGCGCACCACCGGCCAGCGCAACGCGCTGACCCTGCAGGCGATGAGCGAGGTTGCCCTTACACCGGAGACGATCAGCCGCTTCCGCCGCGCCTATATCGAAGCCTTCGGCGCGCCCTCGCGCGACGATGCGCTGTATGCGGCGGTGAGCGAAGGCCGCCGTTTCGCCGGCATGGAGCACTGGCTGCCCTTTTTCTATGAGCAGCTCGATACCGTGTTCGACTATCTGCCGGATGCGCCGGTCGTCTTCGATCATCTGGCTCATGAAGCGCTGTCGGAGCGCCACGTGCTGATCCTCGATCATTACGAATCGCGAAAACAGCAATCCGAAGGCGCGCTGAAGGATGCGGTGCCCTACAAGCCGGTGGCGCCGCAGCTGCTTTACCTGTCGCCGGACGAGGTGAAGGCGGCGACCGGCGCGCGTACGGCAATCGAGTTCACGCCTTTCACCGCACCCGAGGCGGGCGACAGAAAGGTGTTCCATGCGGGCGCGAGGGCCGGCCGCAGCTTTGCCGAGGAACGCGCCGACCCAAACGCCAATGTTTTCACCGAGGCGGTGAAGCATGTTGCCGACGAGCGCGCCGCCGGTCGCCGTGTCGTCATCGCAGGCTGGACGGAAGGGTCGCTCGACCGGCTGGGGCAGATTCTGGCCGAGCATCACCTCGGCAATCTCAAGCGCGTCGCCACGCTGGCCGAAACTGAAAAGCTCGAAAAAGGGCAGGCGGCGCTGGCCGTGCTGCAACTTGAAACCGGCTTCGAGACCGACGGCATGGTCGTCGTGGCCGAGCAGGACATTCTCGGCGACCGGCTGGTGCGCCGCTCCAAGAAGCGCAAGCGCGCCGCCGATTTCATTTCCGAAGCCGCTTCTCTGTCGGCCGGCGACATCGTCGTTCATGCCGATCACGGCATTGGCCGTTTCATCGGCCTGAAGACCATTCAGGCGGTCGGCGCGCCGCATGACTGCCTTGAAATCCACTATGCCGGCGATGACCGCCTGTTCCTGCCGGTGGAGAACATCGAGCTTCTGTCGCGCTATGGCTCGGATTCGGCCGAGGCGCCACTGGACAAGCTCGGCGGCGGCGCCTGGCAGGCCCGCAAGGCCCGGCTGAAAAAGCGCCTGCTCGACATGGCCGGCGACCTCATTCGCATCGCGGCCGAGCGTCAGATGCGCGCAGCGCCCACCATGATCCCGGCCGAGGGCATCTATGGCGAGTTTGCCGCGCGCTTCCCTTATGAGGAAACCGACGACCAGCAAAGCGCCATCGATGCGGTGACGGAAGACCTGTCGGCAGGGCGGCCCATGGACCGTCTGATCTGCGGCGACGTCGGCTTCGGCAAGACCGAGGTGGCGTTGCGGGCCGCTTTCATCGCTGCCATGGAAGGCTTTCAGGTCGCGGTCGTGGTGCCGACAACGCTCCTGTCGCGCCAGCATTACAAGACCTTCTCGCAGCGCTTCGCCGGCCTTCCGGTGAGGGTGCGGCAGGCCTCGCGGCTGGTCGGCACGAAGGAACTGGCGGAAACGAAGAAGGGGCTGGAAGACGGCACCGTCGATATCGTCGTCGGCACCCATGCGCTGCTGGGTTCTTCGATAAAGTTCCGCAATCTCGGCCTGCTGATCGTCGACGAGGAGCAGCATTTCGGCGTCAAGCACAAGGAGCGGCTGAAAGAGCTGAAGAGCGACGTGCATGTGCTGACGCTCTCGGCCACCCCGATCCCGCGCACCCTGCAACTGGCGTTGACGGGCGTGCGCGAACTGTCGCTGATCGCCACGCCGCCTGTCGACCGCATGGCGGTGCGCACCTTCATCTCGCCCTTCGATCCGCTGGTCATCCGCGAAACCCTGCTGCGCGAGCGCTATCGCGGCGGCCAGAGTTTTTACGTCGTGCCGCGCATCAGCGATCTTTCCGAGATCGAGGAATTCCTGAAGGCGGAAGTGCCGGAACTGAAGGTGGCGGTGGCCCACGGCCAGATGCCGCCCGGCCGGCTCGACGACATCATGAACGCCTTCTACGAGGGCCAGTATGATGTGCTGTTGTCCACCACCATCGTGGAATCCGGTCTCGATATTCCGACCGCCAACACCATGGTCGTCCACCGCGCCGACATGTTCGGCCTCGCTCAGCTCTATCAGCTTCGCGGCCGGGTCGGCCGCTCCAAGGTACGCGCCTATGCGCTGTTCACGCTGCCGGCCAAGCGCAAGCTGACCGATACGGCGGACCGTCGCCTGAAGGTGCTGCAATCGCTGGATTCGCTGGGCGCAGGCTTCCAGCTGGCCAGTCACGACCTCGATATTCGCGGTGCCGGAAACCTTCTGGGCGAGGAGCAGTCGGGCCACATCAAGGAGGTCGGCTTCGAGCTTTACCAGCAGATGCTGGAGGAGGCCGTGGCCGAGGTGAAGGATTCGGGCAGCGTCGCGGCAGACACCGGCTGGTCGCCGCAGATTGCAGTCGGCACGGCTGTGATGATCCCCGAAAGCTATGTACCCGACCTGCAATTGCGTCTGGCGCTTTATCGCCGCCTTGGCGATCTGGAGACGCCGGAAGAAATCGACGCCTTCGGGGCCGAACTCATCGACCGTTTCGGCGCTCTGCCCGACGAGGTGAAGCACCTCCTGAAGATCGTCTTTATCAAGGCGCTCTGCCGCAAGGCCAATGTCGAAAAACTCGATGCGGGACCGAAGGGCGTGGTCATCCAGTTTCGCAACAAGCAGTTCTCCAATCCGGCCGGACTGGTGCAGTTCATCGGCGAACAGGGCATTCTGGCGAAGATCAGGCCCGATCAGAGTGTGGTCTTCATCCGTGACTGGCCGAACGCCGACAAGCGTCTGGCGGGTTCGGCGGTGCTGATGACCCAGCTTGCAAAACTGGCCGCTGCCTGAGGTTGCTCTGGATCGGGCGGAAAAATTGCCCTAACTCTGCAAGCTGATACCGGAGGCAACAGTGCCGGCCGGTTGCGGGCGGAGGCCTGATTGTTCCGAAATCTCGATTTCAGTTCCTGGCAGAGCGTTCTGTTCACCGTGGTCGGCCTGGCGCTGTTCACGCTCATCAGCATGGGCATCAGGCTCATCATGATGTTCACCATCCAGCAGCGGCGTGAACGCATGAACCGCCAGATCAACGAGCGGCTGCGCACGCTGATCGCTGCCTACAAGGTGTTGGGCGGATCCTTTACGGGCGACCTGACGGTCGATCCGCGCCATATGCGGGACCTGCGCCGGCAGGAGCCGCTTGCCATCGATCCGCCGGATGTCGACGATGAGGACCCGGAAGAGGTCCGGACCGTCAGCGTCGTTGTTCCGGGAGCGGAGCAGGGTTCGGACCGCAGCCGGCGCATTCGCGATGCGGTGGAAGCGGCCCTCTCCGACATCATTCTGCTGGGCACCGAAGAGCAGGTGCGGCTGGCCGAGAGGGCAGCCCGCGAACTGGTCGCCGGCCATCCCGTGCATACGCACGAGCTTGTCGTCTCGCTGCGCGATTTCATCCGCGAAGCCCTCGATATCGGACCTATACCCGCCGACCTTTCCCTTCCCATGCAGGGCCCGACCCGCCCCTCGGGCGCTGGCGGGCGCGGCAAGGGCGAAGGTGGACAAGGCCAGCGTTCCGGTGGTGGTGGAGGTGGCGGCATGGGTGGCGGAATGGGGGGTGGCGGAATGGGCGGCGGCGGGATGGGAATGGGCGGTGGCATGGGCAGCCTCGATGACACGCCCGGCTCCGGTCACCGCTCCTGAAAGTCTGCCGCTGCCAACCGATAGCTCCCGCGATCAGCCCGCGTCGTTCAGTTCCCCGCGCGCTTTTGCGGCAGAGACCTGCCGGATGGCGTCGGCGAGCGTGTCTGCTTCCTGAGCGCCCACGATCGCATAGCGCCTCTCCAGCAGGAAGCACGGCACGCCGGTAACGCCCATCTGCGCCGCGGTGGCGATCTCCTTGCGAACTTCTTCCAGTCCGGTATCCGTCGGCAACAGGGCTTCGACCACGGACGCATCCATGCCGGCTTCGCGCGACGCTTCGACCAGAACAGCGCGGTCGCCTATATTCGCACCCTTCTCGAAATAGAGGCTGAACAGTAGCGCGACCAGCCTGCCCTGGACGGCGGTCCCGCTGGCTCCGGCCCAGCGGATCAGGCGATGCGCATCCAGCGTGTTGGGCGCGACGGTGATGGCGTCGAAATCGAAGGCGATGCCTTCGGCCCGGCCAAGCGGCTCGATACGGCCGTGGATCTCGCGGATTTTATCCTCGCTGCCGAATTTGCCCAGCATGTAGGCCTTGCGATCAAGACCTTCGGCCGGAACCGTGGGATCAAGCTGGTAAGGCCGCCAGTTGACCTGCACCTCGACGCCTGCCGCCGCGACGGCCTTCTGCAGTCGCTTCATGCCGATGAAACACCATGGACATACGACGTCCGAAACGACATCGATGGTCAGGGGGGCGGTGGAGGTCATGGCCTGCTCCTTTTCGCGGGCTGTCAGTTCGGTTTAACCCACCATGTCGGCAGCTGGAAACCAAACAGCGGTTCCTTGCCGGGATGAGCGAGCTTATTCCAGTAGGCGATCCATTGCTGCGGATTGTGCTGCATCGGCACCATGTAGTTGCCGGAGATCAGCAGCCGGTCGAGCACACGGACGGCGGCGACGAAGTCGTCCTTCTCGCGCGCATTCAGCATCGCGGTGATGGCGGCATCGACAGCCGGATCGGACACGCCGGCCAGATTGAACGAACCCTCGATATCGGCTGCCTCCGAGCCCCAGCGCCCGATCTGCTCGATGCCGGGCGACAGCGAATTGTTGAAACCGCTGGAACCGATCAGCACCTCGAAATCGAAACGCTGCTTGCGCGACTGGATCTGGTCGCCGTCGAGCGCGCGGATGGTCACGGCAATGCCGAGCTTGCCCAGCGTGCGCTGGTAAAGGGCCGCCAGCCGCTCCTCATCCTGCGAGGCGGTGAGGATTTCGAAGCCGAAGGGCTGGCTGTCCGGATCGAGCATGACGCCATTCTCGATCCTGAAGCCGGCGCTTTTGAGAAGGTCGAGAGCAGCCTTGAGGGCCGCGCGGTCCTGTCCTGATCCGTCATTTGCCGGAGGCCGCCATGTGCCGTCCATGACATCGGCCGGAACGCGACCGGGGAAGGGAGCAAGCAATGCCTTCTCCTTCTCGCTGGCCGGGTGGCCGAGCGCGGAAAGCTCCGAGCCCTGCCAGTAGCTTGTGGTGCGGGCAAGCTTGCCTCCGAACATGTTCTTGTTGGCCCACTCGAAATCGTAGAGCATGCCGAGCGCGCGCCGCACGGCCGGGTCTGCGAATTTGTAGAGCCGCGTGTTGAACAGGAAGCCGGTCACGACCGGAGGAATGCCGAGGTTGAAGGCCTCGACGGTAATCCTGCCGTCCTTCGCGGCGGCGAAATTGAACTCGCGCTCGACCTGCAGCGGCCCCATGCCCGTATAGAGCGGCCCGGCATAGGCGGTGCAGATACCCTTCTTGAAGGCTTCGAACTGGGCCGTGGCGTTGAGGAAATATTCGATGGTGATCTTGTCGAAATTGTCAAAGCCGCGTTTGGTCGGAATATCGCGGCCCCAGTAATTTTCGTTGCGGCGGAACACGATGCGCTGGCCCGGCACCACCTGCTCGATGATATAGGGCCCGGAGCCGGTCACCGGTTTCAGCGTGCCGCGATCGAAACTCTCCTTGTCGAAGAAGTGTTTCGGCACGATCGGCGTGGCGGCGATGATCAGCGGGAATTCGCGGTCGGCATGCTCGTTGAAGGTAAAGCGCACGCTGCGTTCGCCGGTCTTCTCCAGTTTCTCGACGCGCTTCATGCGGTCGGAATAAGGCGGGCGGCCCTTGTCGGTGAACACGTCGTAGGTGAACAGCACGTCCTCGGGCGTGACAGGTTCTCCGTCCGACCACTTCGCCTGCGGGTTGATGTGGAACTCGATCCATTTGCGGTCCTCGTCCATCTCCACGCTTTCGGCCAGCAGGCCGTACAGGCTGAATGCCTCGTCCATGTTGCGCTGCATCAGCGATTCGAAGACGAAATTGCCGAAGATCGTGTCGATGACGCCGCGCGCCGTGGTGCGCAGGCTTTTCAGGATGAACGGATTGAGATTGTCGAAAGTGCCGACCACGCAATAGGTAACCTCGCCACCTTTCGGCGCATCAGGATTTGCGTAGCCGAAATGGGTGAAGTTGCGGGGCAGGGCCGGCTCGCCCTGCATGGAAATGGCGTGGCGCGGCTCTGCCCCTGTATGCTGGGCCCCTGCATTCTGCGGCGCTATCGACAGCAGCGAAAGGGCGGCGGTCAGCCAGAAAGCGGTGCGGCTCATGACGTGTCTCTGTGCAAGGCTTGATGATTCGGTGGCCAAGTTACCACGCGATGCGCAAATACGGTGGTCACAGTCAAGAAATGCGTTGCGCAGGCTGGATTCGGCGAAGCCGGCGGTGTAACACGCGGCCGAGCCATCCTGTTGCCGCATTTGCGCAACAGGTAGCGTTGCGGTGCGGCGTGGGCCAGCGCCGCGGGCACAAAGTCGAGAGGAAGCGCACCTAATGTCCAGCCTGAAATCCAAAGCATACCGTCTGTCGGTCATGGCCGCTGGCGTGGCCGGGTTCCTCGCAGCCGGGTTGCCGCAGGCTTCGGCACAGCAGATTCCGCAGGGCTGGTTCAAGGCCTGTTCCAAGCAGGAAGATGTCGATATCTGCAACGTGCAGAACATCGTGACCGCCGGCAATGGACAGCTCGTCACCGGCGTCAGCATGATCGACCTGCGCGGCAAGGTAAACCGCAAGGTCTTCCAGGTCACCGTGCCGAGCGGCCGTCTCGTGCCTCCGGGCATCGCCCTCCAGGTCGATGGCGGCAAGGCGCAGAAGCTCGATTACGTGATCTGTTTCCCGGACCGCTGCGTGGCCGAGGTTCCGATGACCGATCAGCTCGTTGCGTCGTTCAAGAAGGGCTCGGTCATTCAGCTGACCTCTGTCAATTTCCAGAATCAGCCGAACCCGATCCAGATTTCGCTGGAAGGCTTCACAGGCGCCTTTGACGGCCCGGCTCTTCAGCAGTCGGATCTGGAAGATCGCCAGAAGAAGCTTCAGGAGTTCGTGAGCAAGAACAACGAGGACTTCGCCAAGAAGCTCAAGGAAGAGCAGGAAAAGGCGAAGGCCGGCGGTAACTGATCGCGGTTCTCCCCGAAATTCCAAAAGGCCCCGCTTGTCGGGGCCTTTTTCATATCTCCATAAGCCGGCTTCGTTCACGCGGGCGTCATGGCGTCCGCATAGATCACATCCGACACGTTTGGCCTCTACACGTTCGGCGGAGTGATTCTGATGCGAATGTTCTGGAAAAGCCTGCTGCTCGGCTGCACCTGCCTGTTTTTCGCAGACGCGGGCGCGGTGGCCGGAAACCGGGTCGACCAGATCCTTCAGCGCTTCGAGCTGGCCAACCTCTGGCGCGATCATGTGATGATCGTGGCGCACCGGGCAGGGGGCCTGCGCTCAGCCAAGGCGATTTACCCGGAAAACTCCCTGGCAGCGCTGGACGCGTCGATCGCCGATGGCGCCGAAATGGTGGAGGTCGATGTCCGACGCTCGGCTGACGGCATTTTCATCGTCATGCATGACAGCTGGCTCGACCGCACCACGACCTGCAAGGGTGAGGTCGCCCCGCGCACGCTGGCGGAGTTGCGGCAATGCCGCCTCGTGGTCGAGGGTACCGGAGCCGCAACAGCGGAACATGTGCCGACGCTGGCCGAATTCCTGATGGCCGCAAAGGGACGCATTCTGGTCAATATCGACAACAAGCTCGACAGGCAGGCATTTCCCGAAATGGTCGCCGTTGCACGCGGGCTGGGCGTGGCGCACCAGATCGTCATCAAGGAAAACCTGTGGAACGAACAGCGCCTTGCCGGGGCGCAGGATATGGTCCGTCAACTGGGCGGCGACGTGCATTTCATGCCCATCATCGCCGATGATGCCGTGCACGAACCGGCTTTTGCCGAGACGGTTCATTCAGGCCTGTCATCGAATGCGATGGAACTGATCAACTGGCGCAATGGCGCGGATATGCTGACGCCCGCCGGCGGTCCCCTGTTCTCGAACCGCATGCGCGCGGCGGCGGTTCGCGGCAACTGGCATATCTGGGCGAACACTTATGCCATCGTCAACAAGCCGGGCGGTTTCCTGTCCGGGGGACGCGGCGATGAACTGGCCACGCTGGCCGGCATGCCGGCGGAAAGCTGGGGCTTCTGGGCCGAGCGCGGCGCCACCATCATCCAGACCGACGAGCCCGGCCTCGCCATCGAATGGCTGGCTGCGAACGGCTACCGCATTCCCTACGATGGCGAAAGCGACGGCCCGGAGGAAACCGAGCGCACGGCGCGGATCAACTGAGTTTCGCCGCAGGATCCGGCCTGAGCACAGGATCCGGCCTGAGAGTGGCGCAAGCAAAAAGGCCGCCCGAAGGCGGCCTTTTCGATCTCTGAAACCGGAAGCGGATCAGCGCTTCGAGAACTGGAAGGAGCGGCGAGCCTTGGCGCGGCCGTACTTCTTGCGTTCCACCACGCGGCTGTCGCGGGTGAGGAAACCACCCTTCTTCAGCACGCCGCGCAGTGTCGGCTCGTAATAGGTGAGAGCCTTGGAAATGCCGTGACGCACGGCGCCGGCCTGACCCGACAGACCACCACCGGCGACGGTGGCGACGATGTCGTACTGGTCGACGCGGCCAGCGGCGACGAGCGGCTGGTTCAGGATCATCTGCAGGACCGGACGAGCGAAGTACTTGTCGTACTCCTTGCCGTTGATGGTGATCTTGCCGGAGCCGGGCTTGACCCAGACGCGGGCGATGGCGTCCTTGCGCTTGCCGGTGGCATAGGCGCGGCCCGACTTGTCGAGCTTCTGGACATGGACCGGCGCGGCCGGCTGCGAAGCCTGGGCGACGGAGCCGAGTTCTGCGAGCGAGGAAAGCTGCTCAGCCATTACGAGGCCCTCTTGTTCTTGGCGTTCAGCGCGCCGACGTCGAGCGTTTCGGGCTGCTGGGCGGTGTGAGGATGATCGGTGCCTGCATAGACGCGCAGGTTCTTCATCTGGCGGCGGCCGAGCGGGCCGCGCGGAATCATGCGCTCAACGGCCTTCTCGAGAACGCGCTCCGGGAAGCGGCCTTCGATGATCTGGCGCGCGGTGCGCTCCTTGATGCCGCCGGGATGGCCGGTGTGCCAGTAGTACTTCTTGTCGGTGTACTTCTTGCCCGTGAGCACCACCTTGTCGGCGTTGATGATGATGACATTGTCACCGTCGTCGACATGGGGGGTGAAGGTGGGCTTGTGCTTGCCGCGCAGACGGTTGGCGACGAGAGATGCGAGACGGCCGACGACGAGACCTTCGGCGTCGATCAGCACCCACTTCTTCACCACGTCCGCAGGCTTCTGCGAAAAGGTTGTCATGGTTTTGTTTCCGTTTGAGACCCTGCCTGCCTTGCGGCCGACACGGCGTTTCTTGTTGCTTGGGTTGGAAGCTTGCGCAGCCAACAGCAAACAGCAGCCTGCAAGGCCACTGTCAGCAAGGGGCTTATAGGAGAGGTCAGCAACCCCGTCAAGCAGGCGTAATTGAGTGAATTCCAAAAATATAAAGTAAAAACAATATCTTATATTTCAGGTATTATTTTACCTCACCCAGTGATCGGAAACCCGGCCCTGAATGTCGCTGATGACCGCGCGCACCTTCCGGCGCAACTCGCGCACGCCGTCGGCATCGTAATCCTGCGTTGGCAGCCTGAAAATCTTTCCATGCGTGAGTTCCGTCAGCTCATGGATGGCTTTCAGGGCAGGCGGGGTTTCCGTTCCGTCGAGATTTCCCGAAACCCGGAAGAACATCTGGCCTTCTTCCTTGAGCGCATAGAGCGTCGCCCTCAGCTCGCGGCGCTTCTGAATGAAGTCCTCATTGTCGATCTCGCCCTGCTTCAGCGTGCGCAGCGCGACGAGGGATGAAGCGCAGCCGAGCACGCGCTGTCCCCATTCGATGAGCTGCTTGTCCGCTTCTAGCCGGATCGCCTGCTTCGAGATCTGATTGGAATGATCGGCGAGCTCGTTGGCGTTCTGGGAGATCGAATTGGCGTTGCGGGCGATGACGACGGCGGCAATCGCCAGCACGGAGGTCGCGATCAGGTTCAGGAGGTCGAGCATCATGTGGGTCTGTCCTCTGCTCAGACGGATTTCTTCCCGGCAGGGGGAATGGAATAGGTGCCCGTCGCATGCGCGACCGTCAGCCTGTCGGGTCCGGCCACGATGTCGGCATCGAACACCATGAGGCTCTTGCCAAGCTTCAGAATCCGGCAGTGCGCATCGACGGGGCCTGCCTCGGCCTTGCGCGTGAAATTGATGTTCAGGTTGGTCGTTACTGAGAGCGCATCGGCGCCCGCATGGGTCAGCACCAGAACATAGCCGCCAATATCGGCGAGGGTGAAAAGCGTGGGGCCGGATACCGTGCCGCCGGGGCGCAGATGGCGTTCGTCAGCATTAAGGCGCACCGTGCATCCGCCGGAAAACACCTCTATGGCTTCATAATCGCGTCCGCCTTCGTTGAGTTGGGGATAGATGGATCCCATCAGTTCGTTGACCTGATCGACTGTCAGGCCGGGGTTATGCGTCGTCTGTGCTGGCATGGCATGGCTCCGGTCGAATGCCGCCTATGAGAAGCACATTTGCCGTGAAACTTCCAACAGGAGCATGCAGACCTCATCAGGCAGGCGGCTGGGAGAGGTGGCGGAATGTGAAATGACCGGGGCTGGAATTTAATTCTTCGTATCTGGGCAAAATGGGGATTTTCATTCCAAACAAATTGCATGGATGGAGTTTTCCGCTTTGCAACTTGCCTTGTTGGTCTCAATGATAGCATTGAGTTTCCGGTTTTCCCTTTCTGGAGGAATGAAATGTCGCAGAATGCCCCCGGCTTCAACACGCTCGCCGTTCACGCCGGTGCAAAGCCCGATCCGACCACAGGAGCCCGCGCGGTTCCGATTTACCAGACCACATCCTACGTCTTCAACGATGCCGACCATGCGGCCTCGCTGTTCGGCTTGCAGGCATTCGGAAACATCTACACCCGCATCATGAACCCGACGCAGGGCGCGCTTGAAGAGCGGGTGGCGGCACTTGAGGGTGGCACGGCAGCACTTGCCGTCGCGTCCGGTCACGCTGCGCAGCTTCTCGTTGCGCATACGCTGCTGAAGACTGGCGAAAACTTCATTGCGGCACGCCGCCTCTATGGCGGCACGATCAACCAGTTCGGCCATGCCTTCAAGAATTTCGGCTGGGAAGTGCGCTGGGGCGATCCCAAGGATCTGTCGACCTTCGAGTCGCAAATCGATGAGAAGACCAAGTTCATTTTCGTTGAGAGCCTTGCCAACCCGAATGGCGAGTTCGTCGATATCGCGGCCATTGCCGACATCGCCCACAGGCACGGCCTGCCGCTGGTGGTCGACAACACGCTGGCCTCGCCCTATCTGGTGCGCCCGATCGAGCATGGCGCTGACATCGTCGTTCACTCGCTGACCAAGTTCATCGGCGGTCACGGCAATTCCATCGGCGGCATCATTGTCGATGGCGGCACCTTCGACTGGTCGAAGTCCGGCAAGTATCCGATGCTGTCGGAGCCGCGCCCGGAATATGGCGGCATCGTGCTGCACCAGACGTTTGGCAACTTCGCTTTCGCCATCGCCACGCGCGTGCTTGGCCTGCGCGACTTCGGCCCGGCCATTTCGCCCTTCAACGCCTTCATGATCCTCACCGGCCTTGAAACCCTGCCGCTGCGCATGCAGCGCCATTGCGACAATGCGCTGGCGGTGGCCGAATGGCTGTCGAAGCATCCCAAGGTATCGTGGGTTTCCTATCCGGGCCTCGCCTCCGATCCGAACAATGCGCTGCAGAAGAAGTATTCGCCGCAGGGCGCGGGCGCCGTGTTCACCTTCGGCCTGAAGGGCGGCTACGATGCCGGCGTGAAGTTCGTCGAGGGACTGGAGATGTTCTCGCACCTCGCCAATGTCGGCGACACCAAGTCTCTTGTGATCCACCCGGCTTCGACCACCCACCGCCAGCTTTCCGACGAGCAGAAGACGCTTGCCGGCGCCGGCCCCGATACGGTTCGCCTGTCGGTCGGCATCGAGGATGTGAAGGACATCATCGCCGATCTGGAACAGGCTCTGGCCAAGGCCTGATCTTCGCGCCAATAAGGGCTCCGGTTCGGACCGGAGCCCTTTTTTCAGGTCTGCATACGATATGTCGGAACAGAAATTCCTCACGCTCGACATTTCCGGCATCGAGCCGGAAGCCGGTGCGCCCGCGCCGGAACGCATCATATCGGGGGCACCCGTGTTCCGCACCTGGAACGCCGAGGAGCGTGACGGAGGCCTTTACGCGGGTGTCTGGGAATCGACGCCCGGCAAGTGGCGCATCGAATATGACGAATGGGAGTATTGCCGTATCCTGTCCGGCGTTTCGGTGATCACCGGGGAGGGTGGTGAAGCCAGAACCGTACGGGCCGGCGATTCCTTTATCCTCAGGCCGGGCTTCAGGGGAAGCTGGGAAGTCCTTGAAACGACTCGCAAGGAATATGTGATCCGCCTCTGAGCGATCGGCTGACCGTCACCCGGGTGTCATGACCGGCAGGTAGCTGCGGCTTGTCCTTCCAACAAGCCAAGGAGGCCTCCCATGGTCACCCGCAGAAACATCATCAAGGGCGGCGCTGCCGCCGCGTTTTTCGCACCCTTCGCTGGTTTCACCGCCACCAGCGCTGCCGCGCAGGGCGGGCCGTTGTTCCGCTTCGGCATCGTCGCCGATCCGCAATATGCGCCGGTTGTGCCGAGCCTGAAGATGAACCGCTACTATGCCAACAGCCTCTGGAAGCTTTCCGAGGCAATCGAGGCCTTCAACAAGGAAGACCTCCAGTTCGTGGCGACGCTCGGCGACATCATCGATCGCCACTGGGAGAGTTTTTCCCATATCCTGCCGCTTTACGACAAGCTGAAGCACGAGCACTTCTTCGTGCTTGGCAATCACGACTATGACATCGCGAAAGAATATCTGGCCTCGGTCGTCCGCACCGTGGGCATGGAAAAGGCCTATTACGACTTCACCGGCGGCGGCTATCGCTTCATCGTGCTCGACGGCAACGATGTCAGCACCTTTGCGCCGCCGGAAGGCGATCCGCGCCGCGAAATCGCCACCAAACGTCTGGACGAACTGAAGGCGCAGGGCGCCGAAAACGCGCAAAGCTGGAACGGCTCGCTGAGCGACGAGCAGTTCGCATGGGCCGAGGAAACCATGAAGAAGGCGCAGGCCGCCGGCGAGAAGGTGATCGTTCTCAATCACTATCCCGTCTACCCGGCCAACGAGCACAACCAGTGGGATTCCGAGCGCATCGTGAAGATGCTGACCGGCTACGACAACTTCGTCGCCTATTTCAACGGCCACAACCACGCCGGCAATTATGGCGAGACCGGCGGCAAGCATTTCCTCAATTTCAAGGGCATGGTCGACACGCCAGACACCACCGCCTATGCGGTCGTCGAGGTTTATGGCGACCGCCTCGAAGTGCGTGGCGTCGGCCGCGAGGAAAACCGCACGCTCAAGATCTGACGGTTCCTGTCTGTCGAAGATATGCGCCGGCCTTCATATGTGGGCCGGCGTTTCATTCCGGCTTGCGGCAATCTTAACGATAACTGCATCAGTCTCACCCTTGCGCAAGGGTGAGAGGCCATCCTATTTACGGGATGAGAAGCCAGAATGATTCAATGCCGGCCTTGCCATCGTTCCGTGCCGGACCATCTCGACAAGGACACTTCATGAGAGACCCGATCGAAACTTATATGAACCTCGTTCCGATGGTGGTCGAGCAGACCAATCGCGGCGAGCGGGCCTACGATATTTTTTCCCGCCTCCTGAAAGAGCGCATCATTTTCATCACGGGTCCGGTTGAGGACGGCATGGCGACGCTGGTTTGCGCGCAGCTTCTGTTCCTTGAAGCCGAAAACCCGAAGAAGGAAATCTCCCTTTACATCAATTCGCCGGGCGGCGTGGTGACGAGCGGCATGGCGATCTACGACACCATGCAGTTCATCAAGCCGGCTGTTTCGACGCTCTGCATCGGCCAGGCCGCGTCCATGGGCTCGCTGCTGCTGTGCGCCGGTCATAAGGACATGCGCTTTGCGACGCCGAATGCGCGCATCATGGTTCACCAGCCATCGGGCGGGTTCCAGGGGCAGGCATCCGACATCGAGCGCCATGCCCAGGACATCATCAAGCTCAAGCGCCGTCTCAACGAGGTCTACGTCAAGCACACAGGCAAAGACTACGAGACCATTGAAAAAACGCTCGACCGCGACCATTTCATGACTGCGGAAGAGGCGTTGGCCTTCGGCCTGATCGACAAGGTTCACTCCACGCGTGAGGCCGCTGAGGCAGACACCGCTTCGGCATAAGACAGGCTTGGGCCGGGATGACGCGCTTTTGAGAAGATTTGCGGCATTTCGGCCACAATTTGCTGTTCCCACGGCTCGCGCGATTGCCTACGTTAAGGCAATGTTGATTTTCGACGGCTTAGCTTCAGCAAAGGCTTTAAGAGAATCATTGCCGCGTTTTCTGATTGGTGTTTCGTACGGAATACGTTGCAGGTGCTGGACAGGTCGGTAAAGGCGGATTTCCCGGGCTCATGGGAATGCGCCTGCTGATCGGGGCCCCGGTGGACGGTCATGAAAGGACTGGAAGATGAGCAAGGTCAGCAACAGCGGCGGCGGAGATTCCAAGAACACGCTCTACTGCTCGTTCTGCGGCAAGAGCCAGCACGAAGTGCGCAAGCTGATCGCCGGTCCCACGGTGTTCATCTGCGACGAGTGCGTTGAACTGTGCATGGACATCATCCGCGAGGAGAACAAGACCTCGATGGTGAAGTCGCGCGAGGGTGTGCCCACCCCGCAGGAAATCATCACGGTTCTGGATGATTATGTGATCGGCCAGCCGCACGCCAAGCGCGTGCTGTCGGTTGCCGTTCACAACCACTACAAGCGCCTTGCCCATGCCGGCAAGAGCAACGATGTCGAACTGTCGAAGTCGAACATTCTGCTCATCGGCCCGACGGGCTGCGGCAAGACGTTGCTGGCCCAGACGCTGGCGCGCATCATCGACGTTCCCTTCACCATGGCCGACGCCACCACGCTCACCGAAGCAGGCTATGTCGGCGAGGATGTCGAGAACATCATTCTCAAGCTGCTCCAGTCGGCCGATTACAATGTTGAACGTGCCCAAAGGGGTATCGTCTACATCGACGAGATCGACAAGATCAGCCGCAAGTCCGACAATCCCTCGATCACCCGCGATGTCTCGGGCGAGGGCGTGCAGCAGGCGCTTCTGAAGATCATGGAAGGCACCGTTGCCTCCGTGCCGCCGCAGGGTGGCCGCAAGCATCCGCAGCAGGAATTCCTGCAGGTCGATACCGCCAACATCCTGTTCATCTGCGGTGGTGCTTTCGCGGGCCTCGACCGGATCATCTCCGACCGCGGCCGCAAGACCTCGATCGGTTTCGGCGCCAGTGTCGCCTCGCCGGAAGAGCGTCGCACGGGCGAGTTGTTCCGTCAGGTCGAGCCGGAGGATCTGCTCAAGTTCGGCCTGATCCCCGAGTTCGTCGGCCGTCTGCCGGTTCTGGCGACGCTTGAGGATCTCGACGAGGCCGCTCTGGTCCAGATCCTCTCCGAGCCGAAGAATGCGCTGGTGAAGCAGTATCAGCGCCTGTTCGAGATGGAAAATGTCGAGCTGAGCTTCCACGAAAACGCGCTTGCCGCAATCGCTCGCCGCGCCATCGAGCGCAAGACTGGTGCGCGCGGCCTGCGTTCGATCATGGAAGCGATCCTGCTGGACACCATGTTCGAGCTGCCGGCGCTGGAAGGCGTGCGCGAGGTCGTCATCTCCGAGGAGGTGGTGTCCGGCAATGCTCGTCCGCTCTACATCTACTCGGACGCCAAGGAAAAGAAGGGTAACGTCAGCGCCTGACGTTATCAGGCCCGGAAGCCGCCAGGCGGTCTCCGGGCTCTTGTCTCGCAGGCGCAATGACGGGCTCATCCGCAAGGCAGACAGACCGGCCGGCCCCGTAAACGGGCCAGAGTGAAGCGCGCCAGAGCCGCTTATACGACCTCCACCCGGTTTATGGCGCATATCGCCACTTGATCTTTGCTTTGCCGGCATCCACCTAACGGGTGAGTTCGGGTATCTGGTCCGCGCTGCATGAGCCTCCGTCGCAAACGGTGGTAGGCGGAACGATCCCCGGTCGTTAATATAGGATTCGCGTTCGGCTAAAAGCGTGCGCGAAGGAAAGGTTTGACAATGGCCAAAACAGCCCGGTCCGCAGGTAGCGGTGTGTTCGCAGTTCTCCCCCTGCGCGACATCGTGGTCTTTCCGCACATGATCGTGCCGCTCTTTGTCGGCCGTGAAAAATCGATCAAGGCTCTCGAAGAGGTGATGGGTCAGGAAAAGCAGATCCTGCTCGCCACCCAGATGAACGCCGCTGACGATGATCCCGAAGCCGACGCTATCTATGAGGTGGGCACGCTCGCCAATGTGCTGCAGTTGCTGAAGCTGCCCGACGGCACCGTCAAGGTGCTGGTGGAAGGCACTTCGCGTGCCCGCATCGACAGCTTTACCGATCGCACGGATTTTCACGAGGCACACGCTTCCACGCTTGAGGAGCCTGCCGAGGACGAGGTCGAGATCGAGGCGCTTGCCCGGTCCGTGGTCTCGGACTTCGAGAACTACGTGAAGCTGAACAAGAAGATTTCTCCCGAGGTGGTGGGTGCCGCCAGCCAGATCGACGACTATTCCAAGCTCGCCGATACGGTTGCCTCGCATCTGGCCATCAAGATTCCCGAAAAGCAGGAGATGCTCTCCACGCTTTCGGTGAAGGAGCGTCTTGAACGCGCCATGGGCTTCATGGAGGCGGAGATTTCCGTGCTTCAGGTCGAGAAGCGCATCCGCAGCAGAGTCAAGCGCCAGATGGAGAAGACCCAGCGCGAATACTACCTCAACGAGCAGATGAAGGCGATCCAGAAGGAGCTCGGCGAGGGCGAGGACGGCCGCGACGAAGCCGCCGAACTGGAAGCGCGCATCAAGAAGACCCGGCTTTCGAAGGAAGCCCGCGAGAAGGCGGAAGCGGAGCTGAAGAAGCTGCGCACCATGTCGCCGATGTCGGCGGAAGCCACCGTCGTGCGCAACTATCTCGACTGGCTGCTGTCGATTCCGTGGGGCCGTAATTCCAAGGTCAAGCAGGACCTCGAATTCGCCGAGGGCGTGCTCGATGCCGATCACTACGGGCTTGAGAAGGTCAAGGAGCGCATCGTCGAGTATCTGGCCGTGCAGAGCCGCCAGAAGAAGCTCAAGGGTCCGATCCTGTGCCTCGTCGGCCCTCCCGGCGTCGGCAAGACCTCGCTTGGCAAGTCGATCGCCAAGGCAACGGGTCGTGAGTTCGTGCGCATGGCGCTTGGCGGCGTGCGTGACGAGGCCGAGATCCGTGGCCATCGCCGCACCTATATCGGCTCGATGCCCGGCAAGGTCATCCAGTCGATGAAGAAGGCGAAGAAGTCCAACCCGCTGTTCCTTCTCGACGAGATCGACAAGCTGGGCCAGGATTTCCGTGGCGATCCGTCTTCGGCCCTGCTGGAAGTGCTGGATCCCGAGCAGAACTCCGCCTTCATGGACCATTACCTCGAGGTTGAATATGACCTGTCGAGCGTGATGTTCGTGACGACGGCGAACTCGCTCAACATCCCGGCGCCGCTCATGGATCGCATGGAGATCATTCGCATCGCCGGTTACACCGAGGATGAGAAGGTCGAGATCGCCAGGCGGCACCTGCTGGCCAAGGTGGTGCGTGACCATGCCCTTCAGCCGAAGGAGTTCTCGGTTACGGACGACGCCATCCGCGCGATCATCCAGACCTACACCCGCGAGGCGGGCGTGCGGTCTCTGGAGCGCGAGCTGATGAAGCTCGGCCGCAAGGCGGTGACGGAGATCCTGCGCACCAAGAAGAAGTCGGTGAAGATCACCCGCGAAAACCTCGACCAGTATCTTGGCGTCGAGCGCTATCGCTTCGGCATGGCCGAGACGGACGATCAGGTCGGTGTTGTCACCGGTCTGGCATGGACCGAGGTTGGCGGCGAGCTGCTGACCATCGAGGGCGTCATGATGCCGGGCAAGGGTCGCATGACCGTGACCGGCAACCTGAAGGACGTGATGAAGGAATCGATCTCGGCGGCGGCATCCTATGTCCGCTCGCGGGCCATCGATTTCGGCGTGGAGCCGCCGCTTTTCGACAAGCGCGACATTCACGTCCACGTGCCGGAAGGGGCCACGCCCAAGGACGGACCTTCGGCCGGTATCGCCATGGTCACGGCCATCGTCTCGGTGCTGACCGGCATTCCGGTGCGCGCTGACATCGCGATGACCGGCGAGGTGACGCTGCGCGGCCGTGTGCTGCCGATCGGCGGACTGAAGGAGAAGCTGCTGGCAGCACTTCGTGGCGGCATCAAGAAGGTGCTGATCCCCGAAGAGAACGCCAAGGACCTTGCCGAGATTCCGGACAACGTGAAAAACGGTCTGGAAATCGTCCCGGTCAGCCGTGTGGGCGAGGTTCTTCAGCATGCGCTGCTGCGCATGCCGGAGCCGATCGAGTGGGTCGAGCCGGTTGGTACGCCGGCTGCCGTCGACACTTCTGACGACGCCGGAAAGTCGCTGGCGCATTAGAAATTGCTCACATTGCAGTGCATGAATCGAAAGGCCGGGCAAAAAGCCCGGCCTTTTTTGCTGAAAAGCCCGGAAAACAGGGGATTTTCGGGGCTGAAAGCCGTGATTTCGCTTGGTTGCGGCCTCGCTTCTTTTTAAAGTTCAGCTCCTGCCGGATGAGTCTTTCGTCCCGGTTTTCTCATGAAAGGGAAAGTTTATGAACAAGAACGAACTGGTGTCCGCTGTCGCCGATGCTGCGAAACTCTCCAAGGCTGACGCACAGTCGGCGGTTGATGCGGTTTTCTCCGTCATCACCGGCGAACTGAAGAACGGTGGCGACGTCCGGCTTGTCGGTTTCGGCAACTTCTCTGTGTCCAAGCGCGCGGCTTCGACCGGCCGTAACCCGCAGACCGGCGCCGAAGTTCAGATCCCCGCCCGCACCGTGCCGAAGTTCACTGCCGGCAAGGGCCTCAAGGACGCTGTCAACTAAGGTGCAGTCATCTCATCGGGGCAGTGCATGCCTCGTTCGGGACTTGCTAAAACCCCGTCGACTGATCGGCGGGGTTTTTCCGTTTGGGCTCATTGCTGCCATGCAGGCGCGAAGAGGGGGCTGTGGCAATTGATCGGTGTCGGGTTGTGGCAGGCTCGCGGATGTCCGGACTGATTTGCCGCAACCTTGGATTTCGGCGGCAAAAGCTGCTATCTGGCGCATCATGAATGATCTGGTCCGCCCCGTTCTCACTCCGCCCGACGGTCAACGCAAGGTGCTGCTGCACTCATGCTGCGCGCCCTGTTCCGGTGAGGTGATGGAAGCGATGCTCGCCTCCGGCATCGACTACACGATCTTCTTCTACAATCCCAACATTCACCCCGAGCGTGAATATCTCCTGCGCAAGGACGAGAACATCCGCTTCGCCGACAAGCATGGCGTGCCGTTCGTGGATGCCGATTACGACAAGGACAACTGGTTTGCCCGCGCCAAAGGCATGGAATGGGAGCCGGAGCGCGGAATCCGCTGCACCATGTGCTTCGATATGCGGTTCGAGCGCACGGCGCTCTACGCTCACGAGCATGGCTTTCCCGTCATGACCAGCTCGCTGGGCATTTCGCGCTGGAAAAACATGGCGCAGATCAATGACTGCGGCAAGCGCGCCGCTGCTCCCTATGACGGGCTGTCTTATTGGGAATACAACTGGCGCAAGGGTGGTGGTGCCGCCCGCATGATCGAAATCAGCAAACGCGAGGAATTCTATCAGCAGGAATATTGCGGTTGCGTCTATTCTCTGCGTGACACGAACATTCACCGCCGCAATCAGGGGCGCTCACCGGTCGTGCTTGGCGAGAATTATTATCGCGAAGCATCCGAAAACAAGGACGGCTGAATTCGGTCTACGTCATCCCGGTATAGCGGGGGCAGTGATGTGCATCGCTGTGACGTAAGCAGCCATTGTCTTCAGCTGATCCGGTAAGGCTGGCAGATTTGGTCTGCGCTACACCGAAGCATCACAGCGGGCTTCCAGAGGCTGTCCTGTTAAGGGAGAAGCGGAGCTGGTGCGAACCACCTGCCGGAGGCATTCAGCATCGCTGTACGCTCGCTTTCCCCGCAAGCGCCAGAGGCTTGCTTCCAAGGACGTGCTGGCTTTCGGTGATCAGTAGCCGCGCACATCGCGGCCGCCGGCTGAGGGCTTCTCAGATGCAGGTTCACGCCCGAGCGGTTTCTCAACGGCATCGCGGCAACGGCAGCGGATGAAATGATAGTAGAGACGGGTGCGATACCGATTCTGGCATATATGTCATCGACAGTTCCCTCAGGGAGCACCGCCATCAAATCCGAAACTGTCTTGCCTGCCAAACGCCGACTGGTCGGCACTGTCTGGCGAAGAAAAAAATGCCGGTCAGTGAAGCCGGAACAGATGCTCACGCAAAATGGCGGACGATCCCGAATCGGTTTCCACGATGAGAACCAGCTTCTGATTCTGTTTTCGCAGAGCCGGATGTTCCCCGAACAATGACTTCGGGAGACAAGCGCATCAGGCTCCGAATTGCCAGAGAGGCATTCAAAGCTTTGCCTGAAACTATTCTCATAAGATTTTGAAAGAATGGCGCGAGTGACGGGGCTCGAACCCGCGACCTCCGGCGTGACAGGCCGGCACTCTAACCGACTGAGCTACACCCGCGCTTCGGACGGACACCGTTGATGTGTTCGTCGTTGGCGGCTGAATAGGGGGTTCCCTGACAGGTGTCAAGCGCTCCGGTGACGGTTCTGTGAAAAGATCGAATGTTTTTCCCGAAAGCCTGTTCAGGCCCTGTTTTACCACAGGCAGAGAGGGGGAATTGCCTGTTGGGGCTTGCGAAGCAGAACGGAACTTCGTATTGCTCCGCCCCGCTATGGGCGATTAGCTCAGTTGGTAGAGCGCTTCGTTTACACCGAAGATGTCGGCGGTTCGAGTCCGTCATCGCCCACCATAGCTTTCAGGATTTTTCGGTTTTGTCGCGAAGCGCTCTGCGGGCTCATTGGACCAGCGAAGACGCGCCAATATCGCGCCGGTAATCCGGTGGATGACATGCACTTGCCGTTGCACTGGGGCAGGGCATGGCCTCGATTGTGCCCTATGATGCGGAACGGCACGGGCAATCATCCCCTGTGGGAATGCTCTCGTCTTGAAGGCAGAGAAGCTCTGATGCTTTGATGCGGCTGGTAATATCGGAAAGGGGCCGGACGATGATCAGTGATGTGGACAGGAAGCATCTGAGGCGCTGCGTTGAGCTGGCGGCCGAGGCGCTTTCTTCTGGCGACGAGCCTTTCGGATCGCTTCTCGTATCCCGGGATGGCGTGGTTCTGTTCGAGGATCACAACCACGTGGCTGGCGGCGATCACACGCAGCATCCAGAATTCGCGATTGCCCGCTGGGCAGCGGAAAACATGACGCCTGATGAAAGAGCGGCTGCCACCGTCTACACATCCGGTGAGCACTGCCCGATGTGCGCCGCGGCACATGGATGGGTTGGGCTGGGACGGATCGTCTATGCCTGCTCTTCAAAGCAGCTGACCACCTGGCTGACGGAGCTCAACGTTCCTGCATCGAGAGTGCGCCCGCTGCCGATTGGCGAGGTGATCACGGGCACGGCTGTTGATGGGCCCGTCGAGGAATTCGCAGACGACGTACACAGCCTGCATGTCAGATTTCACCGATCGTAGACGGCCCTGAAAGGTCAGCCGGTCACGGAAAACGAAAACCCCGGCCGGAACCGGGGCTTCATTTTCGGATAATCAAACGTCTCAGCGGCCGGGAGCAATCTGCTTCTTTGGAGCCGCCTGCGCCTTCGGTGCAGCGTCGCCCTTGTTCGTCGTCATGCTGCTGCCCCGGACCTTGCAAAAATAGGCCGCTTGCGCGTGGGAAACCTGCAAAGTGGTTCCGGTCGAGGTCACGCCGTTTTCGCACTTGATCGTGTAAACGCCGTTGAGCACGTGGATTGAATACGCATAGGCGCCGGAGACCGGAGCGAGAAGCAAGACGGACGCAATGGCGGCTTTGGCGATGGTTTTGATGGTCATGGTTCATTCCTCCTCTTGAACATGCCGGAGGATGCCTGCCTCTGTTTGAACCTTCGCTGTAAACGCCATTCAGGAGGCGTTCAGCATGCGTTTCGCTTTCGGCCGGCCTGAAATCGCATGCTGATGCCGGCCGCCGAACGACCCCGCGGATGCTACAGATATTTCTCGATTGCCTTACCGGCCTTGAGGAAGCGCAGCGGATTGAGCGGTGTGCCGTTCTGGCGGACTTCATAGTGGAGGTGCGGGCCGGTCGACCGGCCGGTGTTCCCGGTGCGTCCGACAATGTCACCAGCTTCAACCTTCTGCCCTTCGCTCACCGAGATTCGGCTGAGATGTGCGTAACGGGTTGAGAAACCCTGCCCATGGTCGATCTCGACCATGCGTCCATAGCCGCCACTCCATTCAGCTTTGACCACGGTTCCCGCCGCGGATGCTCTGGCCTCCATTCCCACGGGGGCTCGAAAATCCATGCCCGAATGGAAAGCAGCCGAACCGATCAGCGGATCCCTGCGCACACCGAACGTGCTGGTTACGGCATGGCCGGGCGCGGGATTGGACAGAGGCAGCCGTCGCACCTCGCTCTTGACATGGCTCAGCGTTTGCAGGGCTTCATCGAGTTCCCTGAGCCTCATGTCGAAAAGATTCGCCGTGTCGACCGGAATCAGTGGCCCACCGACATCGGTTCTGGCCATGCCGTCGGCCGGAAGATCCAGATCGACCGGAAGGCCTGCCGTTTCGAGGGCGTTGGAGATAGCATCGGCGCTCAATGAAGCCGCATCGGCCAGCTGCGTGATGTGGGCAAGCTGATCGTCCTCGATCTCTTTGAGCGAGCGGTTGATGGTGACGAACAGCTCGTCGGCACGATCGGCTTGCGATCCAGTCTGTGCAGGCGAGGCATAGGCTGTCATGACCGGCATGGACGCCGGATCCGCGCCACGCGTGGTCCAGTTTGCGAAGGGATTGGCCCCGGCAGCAGCGGCGCTGACCGGCTTCTCAGGTTTTTCGATCGAGCCGGTGATTTCAGGAACGGCGCTGTTGCGCTGCGAGGGCAGGGGAGCGCTGAGCGGCAACGGTCCGGAGATCTCGCGGCCGGCACGGTCGAGGATCGGCCCCAGCCGGCCATGGCGATCGCTCAGCCGGCTCTGACGCTCGATCAGTTCGGTGACCCTGGTTTCCATGAGCTGCTGGTCCAGCAGCTGCCGGCTGGTTATGCGATCCACCTGCGCGCGAAGCGCGGAGATGCGATCCTCATAGGCTTGCTGCACCCGCGCCTGCCGCGCTGTGGCGGCGCTGATGATGTTATCGCGCAATACCAGATAGGATGTGGCGCCCAGATAACCGATCGACAGTGCAATGGCCAGGGACCCGGCCAGAGCCGCGATCCATGGCCGCACGGTAAAATGCCGGATCTCATCGCCCCGGGCGATGATCACCGTGTGCGGCTCCCTGCGCTTGCCAAATACCGATGACTGAACTGCTGTCACGATACGCCCCGTTAACCATTCCCACCTTCGATTTATGCGGCGTTAGGGTTAACAAAGCTTTGCCTCCTGCTGGGTGAAGGGCCGGATGGCCTTGCGAAATGAAAAAAGCCCGCTGTCGAAACAGCGGGCCATTGACGGGGAGGCAGCCGTAAAAAGCTTACCCGAATATCCACCACAGTATGATGATCGGGATCGGAACTCCAATCGCCCACAACAGCACGCTTCGCATATAGTCCTCCTTGGCTTGTTGCGGTCTCAACGCCTCTTGCGGAGGAAAGGTTCCCGCTACAAAGCGCGGGTTGCCTCAAGAACGGCTTCGGCATGGCCTTTCACCCTTACATTTCGCCAGATCTGCGCGATGCGTCCGTCAGGACCGATCAGAAATGTCGAGCGTTCGACGCCCATGTAGCTGCGCCCGTACATCTGCTTCTCCACCCAGACCCCATAAGCTTCCACGATCCTGCGTTCCTCATCGGCGGCAAGCGAGACGGTCAGATCGTGTTTGGCTTTGAATTTGTCATGCTTGGCAGCACTGTCGGGAGAAATGCCGATGACTGTCGCGCCGGCCTTGTCGAATTCGGGTTTGAGCTGCGAAAAGGCGATGGCTTCGCTGGTACAGCCGCTGGTGTCGTCCTTTGGATAAAAATAGACGATCACCGGTTTGCCGGCGAAATCGGCCAGCCGCAGCGTGGCGCCGCCGTCGCCCGGCAGTTCGAACAGTGGGGCCGTGTCGCCGATCTGAAGTTCGATTTCCCTTGTGGCTGTCATAGCTATGCCCTTGTTTGAGGTTACGCGGTGGGGCTCAGCAATATAAGCTTCTGCCGGGATTCGCGTTTGAGCACAGATGATGGCAAGAGCATAGGATGCGGCAAGCAAAACCCGAAGACGGCTTTGTGGTCTGAGCTTCCAACCGGGCATTGGTGTGGATAAGCAACTTCCGCAACATGAGAAGATCAGGTTTCGGCGCACGGAGATCGTGGATCTCGGTGCCCTGCCTTCTGCCGGCTGCGCCCCGCCGCTTGGACGCGCGTCATTGCGGCGGCGTGCGCGCTGGCTGAAGCGTTTTCTTGCATCCGTCGCCATTCTCGCGGTGCTGCTGTGTGTGGCGGTCTATGGCATCGGTGCGTCGGGTGTCGGAACAGCGCGCCTCCAGCAGGAGGCTGAGGCTGCCATTCGCCGGCTGGCCGAGACCGATGTGAAGGTCGAGAGCGGCCCGGCAGGCGTCACGCTGGACGGATCCAGCTTCCTTGCCCTTCAGGTCCGTGACCTCAGCCTCCTGAGCGAAGATGGCAGGCCCATGCTTCAGGCGGGCAGTGTCCGGTTCGGTATGCGGGCCCTGCCGCTGGTGACGGGCGAGGTTCGACTGACCAGCGCCAGACTGTCCGATGCGCGCATCGACCTTGCGGCGCTGCCTTCGGCCGGGGGCGACTGGGCGGCATCGCTGCGCGACAGGCAGGGTCTGATCGATCCCGACAAGGTCATTGCCGCTGTGTTTGACGGGGTTCGTGAGGCGCTGGATGCCGTCAGGCTCGATTCCGTGCGCAGTATCAGGCTGATCAATGTCGAGGTGGCGCTGCCTGAGGAAAGTGGTTTGGGATCCGTGAAGATCGCCGATGCCGTGGTCCGGCAGGCGGGGGCCGATCGCATGGAACTTTCCACTTCGGCATTGATCGATGGCCGGGCCATCACAGTGGCTGGAAATGCGGCGCAGGAAGCCGGAACGCGGCGCATCACCGATCTCGACGCCACCATCGAGATAGCCGGAGACCGGCGTGAGCTTTTCTGGCCGGGCGCAGGCCATGAAGTTGGTTCGGGAACGCTTCGGCTGACCGGAGCTGAAGGAGCTGGAGAAAATCAGTCGCGGCTGAACGCGATGCTGAAACTTCAGGGCTCGGCACTTGATCTGGGAAAAAACGGGCTGGTGGCTGGAGACCTTGCCATCGAGGCTGCTCTGGAAAGCGGCTCGAACAAGATCGATGTCAGCCGGTTACAGCTTAACACCGGTCAGTCTAGCTTCGCCTTTGAGGGCTCTATCGGACCCCGGCCCGTTGGCGCGTCGCCGGATGGCAAGCCTGCCTACCGTTATGATTTCGTCAGCGACGGATCGAGCCTTTCTCCAGATGATTCCTCGGAGCCGGCGCTGAAATTCCTGACCCGGATTGCCGGCACTTACGACGTGGCGAGCCGCAGGCTCGTTGCCGATACCATTGCTGTGCGCTCGGGCGCGGGCGGCGATGCCGTCGGCATGGGGGCGGTCCAGTTCGCCGAGGGTAAGGTGCCGGGCGTGTTTCTGGCGCTTACGGTTCACGATATGCCCGTCTCCCATGCCAAGCAGCTGTGGCCATGGATGGCGGCCGGAAGTGCCCGCCAGTGGGTGCTGAAGAATCTCTTCGGCGGGCGGGTGACGGAAGCCAGCCTGCATTATGATCTGCCGCCGGGACGTCTTGGCTCCGGTTTGCCTCCGGGGCCGAAAGAAGTGTTCGGCCGGTTCGACGTCGAAAGCACGCGCTTCGATACGGCCGGGCATATCCCGCCGGTGCGCGATGCGGTGGGGCGGATCGAGTTCGAAGGCACGAAAGTGCGCATCTCGCTCGATTCCGGAACCGTCTACATGCCGAGCGGGCGCATTGCCGCGGCGAGCAACGGCACGCTGACGGTTGATGACGCGGAGAAGCGCCCGGTGATCGGCAAGCTGGACATCGATGTCGAGGGCGAGGCCGACGCGATTGTCGAGCTTGCCTCCTACGAGCCGATCAGCGCCATGCGTTATGTGGGCATGAAGCCGGAGGAATTTTCCGGCCACGTGACCGGCAATGTGAAGGCCGATATCCCCCTTCAGTCTGGCGCCGATGTCAGCAAGCTGAACTGGCTGGTTGCGCTCGACTACACGGATCTGGGGCTTCAGCGCGAATTCGACGGCCAGAACGTGTCGGGAGCCAATGGCTCGATCGTGGTGGACCCGGATAAGGCCACCATTACCGCAAACGCCACCCTGAACGGTATCCCGGCGGAAATCAGTCTGGTGGAGCCGCTGAAGCCGGGGGAGAGTGATGCCCGCAGCCGCAAGGTCGCTCTGATACTGGATGATAAGCTGCGCGAGAAGATGATGCCCGGACTTGCCGGGCTTCTCAGCGGCACGATGAAGGTTGGGCTGGAAAACAGGCCCGACGGCTTGCGCGCCCTCACCACCGATCTGACCTCGACAAAGCTGACGATTCCATGGGCGGGCTGGAGCAAGGGAGCGGGCATCCCTGCTCAGCTCTCCCTGCTGATGAAGACCGAAGGCACCAACACCAGACTGACCAACATCAGTCTGGATGGAAAAAGTTTCTCCCTGCGCGGAGAGATGCAGCTTGCAGGCGGCGCACTGTCTTCCGCGACCTTCGACAAGGTACGGCTGAACCGTGATGACGATGTCGCCGTTTCGATTCGCCGCAACGGGTCTGGTTACAAGGTGGACGTGTCAGGCGCTGTTCTCGATGCCCGCTCGGTGATCAGGCAGTTTACCGCCGAGCCCGCCGGTTCGGGCAAGAAGGGGACGAATCGCGACGCGATTTCCCTGACCGCCAACGTAGCGCGGCTGAGCGGCTTCCATGGCGAGGTACTTGGCGGCTTCAGGCTGAACTACGACGCGACCGGCTCGCGCATCAACGCGCTCAAGGCAAGCGCGATGACCGGCGATGGCGCCACGGTGACAGCCGAGGCCGGCACAAGCGGCAACCAGCGGACCATCACGATGCGATCCGCCAATGCGGGAGCCGTGCTGCGTTTTCTCGATGTTTACCGGAACGTTCAGGGTGGCGGCATTTCCATCGCCCTGCAAGGTGGCGTTGATGGCCCGCTGCGCGGCAAGATCGATGCGCGCGATTTTCTGGTGGTCAACGAGCCGAAGCTCGCCTCGATCGTATCCACCACGCCAAAGGGCGACAGCCGCAGCCTCAATCAGGCTGTACGCGGTGACATGGACACTTCCCGCGTTCAGTTCGAGCGCGGTTTCACGGAGGTGGAGACCGGCACCGGCTATGTGAAGCTCGCCAATGGCGTGTTGCGCGGACCGCTGATCGGCACCACTTTCCAGGGCATCCTCTACGATCAGAACGACAATATGGACATGACCGGCACCTTCATGCCGGCCTATGGCTTCAATCGCATTTTCGGCGAATTGCCTCTGGTCGGCGCGATTCTTGGCAATGGTCGCGACCGGGGTCTGATCGGCGTCACCTACAGGCTGCGCGGCAACGTGAAAAAGCCGGAACTCGAAATCAATCCGCTTTCGGTGATCGCACCCGGCATCTTCCGCTCGATCTTTGAATACAGATAGAGCCTGAGCGAGGCTGCCCCGCCTATGTTTGGAAGGCAGGGCAGTATCGCGCTCACTCCGCCATCAACCGCATCTGCGGCTGGCCATTGCCGCGCAGGGCCGGCGAAACACCGCGTTCGTCCACGGTAGCGGTGACACGCTGGCGCAGCGCGGCGAACATCAGCTTTGGCGTGACGTTCACCGGCTGGTCGAACAGCACCGTGACTTTCAGGTGCCGCCAGCCGGAAACAAGCTGCGCGCCGATCAGAACCCCTGAAAAGGGCTGTTCGAGATAGAAGCCACGCACACGCATGCCGACCTGAAAGGGCACGGCCGTGCGCTCCGGCAGAACCGCACGCGCGGTGTTCCAGTCCCGGTAGCCATGGGATCGGGCCACCGCTTCAAGAGCAGCGCTGTGGGTCATGGGCTGGCCGGACCGGGCGTGATGCTCACGAAGGTTTCTGGCCTCGGTCTTCAGCGATTGTGAAGATGGGGTGTCGAGGGATAAAGACATGTCGGGTCTCTCCGAAAAGGAGGCGACTTCCTGCATGGGAGCCCGCATTGCCATGATGCGCCCCGGGAGAAAACAACCGAAGGGTCATCGATAAGGCTGGGCTTCACCATGGATCATGCGATCCGCGGGCGGCAGGCGCCAGCAACCGATGCTCCAGATGGGCTCTCTTCGGCGACAAGTCAAGGGCGAAGCGGCCGGACGGGTGCTGCACGTCGCACCCATCCGGAACAAGGAATTTGGCCGGTCCGGTCAGGCCGGACGAACCAGAATGTGTTTTTTCTTGCCGAGAGAAAGCTTTGCGACGTTTTCCGGATTCAGATCCTGAGCCGTCACGACGAGCTTGTCATCGGCGACGGGCTGGTCGTTCAGACGGACGGCGCCGCCCTGAATGTGCCGGCGGGCCTCCCCGTTGGACGATGCCAGACCGGCACTGACCAGCAGCGACAGGATGCCGATGCCGGCCTCAAGTGCCGCGCCCTCAACCTCGACGGTGGGCAGGGTCTGCGCCAGTGCGCCTTCCTCGAAAGTCTTGCGCGCCGTTTCCGCTGCCTCTTCGGCGGCCTTGCGGCCATGTAGCAGAGCCGTGATCTCGGTGGCGAGGATCTTCTTCGCTTCGTTGATCTCGGCACCGCCCAGTGCCGCCAGCTTCGCCACCTCATCGAGCGGCATCGTGGTGTAGAGCTTCAGGAAGCGCTCCACGTCGGCGTCCTCGGTGTTGCGCCAGTACTGCCAGAAATCATACGGGCTCAGCATGTCCGGGTTGAGCCAGATGGCGCCGCCCAGCGACTTGCCCATCTTGGCGCCCGAAGCTGTGGTGAGCAGCGGCGTGGTCAGCGCATAGAGCTGCGGCGTGCCCATGCGATGGCCGAGATCGATGCCGTTGACGATATTGCCCCACTGGTCAGAGCCGCCCATCTGCAGGCGTATGCCATAGCGCTTGTTCAGCTCCACATAGTCGTAGGCCTGCAGGATCATGTAGTTGAATTCTAGGAACGACAGCGACTGGTCGCGGTCGAGCCGCAGCTTCACGGAATCGAAGGACAGCATGCGGTTGACCGAAAAATGCCGCCCCACATCGCGCAGGAATTCCAGATAGTTCAGCGGCAGCAGCCAGTCGGCATTGTTGACCATGAGCGCATCGTGCGGGCCATCGCCAAAGGTCAGGTAGTTGGAAAACACCTTCTTGATGCCATCCATGTTGTCCTGAATGGTCTGCGGCGTCATCAGCTTGCGCGCCTCGTCCTTGAACGAGGGATCGCCGACCATGCCGGTGCCGCCACCCATCAGGGCTACCGGGCGATGGCCGGTTTTTTGCATCCAGTGCAGCATCATGATCTGGATCAGACCGCCCGCATGAAGGCTCGGCGCCGTCGGATCGAAGCCGATATAAGCCGACACCGTCTCCTTCGCGAACAGCTCGTCCAGACCGGTTTCATCCGAAATCTGGTGGATGAAGCCGCGCTCGCTCATGATGCGCAGGAAGTCGGATTTGAAGGCGGTCATTTTTCTTTTCCCGAAAGCACCGGCAAACAGGCACCGGCGTGGCAAGTGTGACCGCGCGCGTTTAGCATCCGTTGACATGGAATCACAAGGACGGCGAGCCAAATGGCGACAATCTGCGCACTGGGCCTGATGAGCGGCACCTCGATGGACGGTATCGATCTCGCTCTGCTGCGGACAGATGGTGTCGATATCGTCGAACAGGGACCCGGTTCTTTCGTGCCTTATGAGGCCGCATTCCGCGCGCGCATCGTGGCGGGGCTGGAAGAGGCAAAGCAGATCGGGCAGCGGTTGGAGCGGCCGGGCAGCCTTGCGGTGCTGGAAGAGGACATTACCCGCCGCCATGCCGATGCGGTGGCTGCATTTCTCGCCGGTGCGGCAGGCTCATGGGGAAAGCCCGAACTCATCGGCTTCCACGGGCAGACGGTGCTGCACCGGCCGCAGCAGGCGCTCACCGTTCAGCTCGGCGACGGGCAGATGCTGGCCGACCTGACCGGTCTGCCTGTGGTGTTCGACATGCGTGCAGAAGACATGCGCCATGGCGGGCAGGGCGCGCCGCTGGTGCCGGCCTATCATGCCGCGCTGGCACGTTCGCTGCCGCCCGGGCTTGCGCGGTTTCCGGTGGTGCTGGTCAATATCGGTGGCATATCCAACATCAGCTTTGTGCCGGAACATGGCGACCCGATTGCATTCGACACGGGGCCGGGCAACGGGCTGATCGACCAGTGGGTGGCGCGCGAGGCGGGCGTGTCCTTCGATGCCGATGGCGCGATCGCCGGCAAGGGCACGACGGTCCGGGAAGTTGTCTCCCGCTATCTGGCAAAACCGTTCTTTGCGCAGGGCGGGCCGAAGTCGCTCGACCGCAGCGATTTCACGCTCGCTGAAGCCGAGGGGCTGAATGTGACGGATGGCGCGCGCACGCTGGCGGCGGTGTCGGCGGCGGCGATCCTGAAATCGGCGGAGTATCTGCCGGAAAAGCCGAAGCTGTGGATCATCTGCGGCGGCGGCCGCAAGAACCCGCACATTATGAGCGATCTCAAGGCGGGCGCAAAGGCCGAGGGAGCCGACGTTATTTCCGCCGAACAGGCCGGTTTCGATGGCGATGCGACCGAGGCGGAAGCATGGGCCTATCTGGCCGTGCGGTCTCTCAACGGGCTGCCGCTCACCTTTCCGAACACGACGGGATGCGAAAAGCCGGTGAGCGGCGGTGTTGTGGTAAAGCCGTTACCTTAGGCGCTTGGGGCGCGGATCGGACAGCTCGCCTGCGAGACGGCGGTCGAGATAGTCGGCGCACTCTTCGAGAAGCAGCTCGGCGTCATTGGAGAAGAAATGATTGGCGCCGGGCAGGGTCTTCTGCGTGATGGTGATGCCCTTTTGCGTGTGGAGCTTGTCGACCAGTCCCTGAACGTCCTTCGGCGGTGCAACCTTGTCGGCGTCGCCATGGATGATGAGACCCGACGACGGGCAGGGCGCGAGGAACGAGAAATCGTAGGTGTTAGGCTGCGGCGCGATGGACATGAAGCCCTCGATCTCCGGACGCCTCATCAGCAACTGCATGCCGATCCACGCACCGAACGAATAGCCCGCAACCCAGCAGCTCTTGGAATCGGGATGCAGGGACTGCACCCAGTCGAGCGCGGCAGCCGCATCCGACAGTTCGCCCACGCCATGGTCGAATTCGCCCTGGCTGCGGCCGATGCCGCGGAAGTTGAACCGCAGCGTGGTGAAGCCGCGCTTCTGGAACATGTAGAAGAGGTCGTAGACGATCTTGTTGTTCATCGTCCCGCCGAACTGCGGGTGCGGGTGAAGGATGATCGCGATGGGCGCGCTCTTTTCCTTCGATGGCTGATAGCGACCTTCCAGCCGACCGGCGGGACCCGTAAATATGACCTCAGGCATTAAGAACTCCGACTGAAAACCAACCGGCGGTGCCAGAACATTTCTTGAACGCTTCCCACAAGATTCGACCTTGACGTAGGGCGATGACCTTCTTAGAAGCTAGATTAGAATTGTTCAAAACTGAGTGGTCAGCCCACCCACGCCGCGAATGCGTAGATAGGACGGCTGGCCTCATGATTTCAAGGAAATAACGCCAGAGCCTGGCGTGAGCCTTCATGCAGGGAGAATTGGGCAGGGAAATGGCTGCTGTTCGCGCCTATCTCGACTACAACGCCAGCGCGCCGCTGCTTGGCCGCGCGCGCGAGGCCGTGGTCGCAGCGCTGGACGTTGCCGCCAATCCTTCGTCGGTCCATCAGGAGGGTCGCAATGCCCGCCGCCTGATTGAGGAGGCCCGCCGTCAGGTGGCGGCGCTGGTCAATGCCGGGAAGCAGCATGTCGTCTTCACATCCGGCGCCACCGAGGCTGCCGCCACGCTGCTGACGCCCGAATGGCGCATGGGCAAGGCCGATCTGCGCATGGGGCGGCTTTATGTGTGCGCGGCCGACCATCCCTGCCTGCTGAGCGGGGGGCGGTTCCCGGCGGAGCAGGTCGAGCGCATCGGTGTCGATGGCGACGGCGTGCTGAAGCTGGACGAACTCGCTTCCGCTCTTGCGGCTCACGACAAGGAAACCGGCCTGGCGCTGGTTGCGGTTCACGCGGCCAACAATGAGACCGGCGTGATCCAGCCGATTGAGAAAATCGCCGCTGTCGTGAGAGCCGCCGGCGGTGTGCTGGTGCTGGATGCCGTGCAGGCAGCAGGGCGCGTTTCGCTCGATATGTCAAAGCCTTGCGCGGATTATCTGATTCTTTCCGCGCACAAGATCGGTGGTCCCAAGGGGGTCGGCGCGATCGTTGCCGCCGCCGATCTGATGATGCCGAAGCCGCTGGTGAGCGGTGGCGGGCAGGAGAAGGGACATCGCGGCGGCACCGAGAATCTTGCCGGCATCGCCGGATTTGGCGCTGCTGCCGCCAGCGCGCTGGAAGCCTTGCCGTCCATAAGCCGGATCGCAAGCCTGCGCGACGGCTTCGAGGCCGCCATCCTTGAACTGGTGCCAGATGCGGTCTTCTTCGGCCGTGCTGCGCCTCGTCTGGCCAATACGAGTTTCTTCGCCATTCCCGGCCTGAAGGCCGAGACGGCACAGATCGCTTTCGACCTTGCCGGTGTGGCTCTGTCGGCCGGTTCCGCCTGTTCGTCGGGCAAGGTCGGTCCCAGCCATGTTCTGGCAGCGATGGGAGTCGATGAAATACAGGGTGCGCTGCGCGTGTCGATCGGGCAGGAGACGAGCGCGCAGGACCTTGAACTGTTCCGGTCGGCTCTGGAGGGCATTGCAGCCCGCCGGGCCGGAGGAAGCAGGGCTGCCTGAGGGTGGCCGCGGGCCTTCGGCCCGGTGAAACGGTGCGGGATGTGCGGGTGTAAATCCGGGCGCTCCGCACTATATGAAACTTACGTCGCCCCCCGGCGATGCCATAGTTTGAAAACTGTCGGGCCTTGCCCCCGATAAGGATGGAGAACGCCTGTGGCTGCAGTGCAGGAAACGATCGATGCCGTTCGTGAGATCGACGTCGATCAGTATAAATATGGTTTTGAAACCGAAATCGAGACCGACAAGGCCCCCAAGGGCCTGAACGAAGACATCATCCGCTTCATTTCTGCCAAGAAAGATGAGCCGGAATGGATGCTCGAATGGCGGCTTGAGGCTTTTCGCCGCTGGCTGACCATGGACGAGCCGAACTGGGCGCGCGTTTCGTATCCGAAGATCGATTTTCAGGATATCTACTACTACGCCGCGCCGAAGAACCAGTCCGGCCCGAGGTCCCTCGACGAGGTCGATCCGGAACTGCTGCGCACCTATGAAAAGCTGGGTATCCCACTGCGCGAGCAGGAAATTCTGGCCGGCGTGCAGAAGCCTGCTGCGGAAAACGGTGAAGCGAGCGACAATGTTTACGCTTCCGGCCGCGTCGCCGTGGACGCGGTGTTCGATTCCGTTTCGGTCGTCACCACCTTCAAGGAAGAGCTGGCCAAGGCCGGCGTCATCTTCTGTTCGATCTCGGAAGCGATCCGCGAGCATCCCGAACTGGTCCGGAAATATCTGGCTTCCGTGGTGCCTGTGTCGGACAATTATTATGCGACGCTCAACAGCGCGGTGTTCACCGACGGTTCGTTCGTCTACGTGCCCAAGGGCGTGCGCTGCCCGATGGAACTGTCGACCTACTTCCGCATCAACGAGAAGAACACCGGCCAGTTCGAGCGCACGCTGATCATCGCCGAGGAAGGTGCCTACGTCTCCTATCTGGAAGGCTGCACCGCTCCCCAGCGCGACGAGAACCAGCTTCACGCCGCCGTGGTCGAGCTGATCGCGCTCGATGATGCCGAGATCAAGTACTCGACCGTCCAGAACTGGTATCCGGGCGACGTCGAGGGCAAGGGCGGCATCTACAACTTCGTCACCAAGCGTGGCGATTGCCGTGGCGACCGCTCCAAGATCTCGTGGACGCAGGTCGAGACGGGTTCCGCCATCACCTGGAAATATCCGAGCTGCATTCTGCGCGGCGACGACAGCCAGGGCGAGTTCTACTCGATCGCCGTTTCCAACGGCTATCAGCAGATCGACAGCGGCACCAAGATGATCCATCTGGGCAAGAACACCCGCAGCCGCATCATCTCCAAGGGTATCGCCGCCGGCTTCTCGCAGAACACCTATCGCGGACAGGTTTCGGCTCACCGCAAGGCGACCAACGCCCGCAATTTCACCAATTGCGACTCGCTGCTGATCGGCGACCAGTGCGGCGCGCATACCGTGCCCTACATGGAAGCCAAGAACGCGACCGCCCAGTTCGAGCACGAGGCAACGACGTCGAAGATCTCCGAGGACCAGAAGTTCTACGTCATGCAGCGCGGCATTCCCGAAGAGGAGGCCATCGCGCTCATCGTCAACGGCTTCGTCAAGGATGTCATTCAGGAACTGCCGATGGAATTCGCCGTCGAGGCGCAGAAGCTCATCGGCATCTCGCTCGAAGGTTCGGTCGGCTGACCGCATACAGATATTCAGGAAGAACACATGCTTGAGATCAAGAATCTGCACGCCCGCATCGCCGAGGACGGCACGGAAATCATCCGCGGGCTGAACCTGACCGTCGAGGCCGGCGAAGTCGCCGCCATCATGGGACCGAACGGCTCCGGCAAGTCGACGCTTTCCTACATCCTCGCCGGACGCGAGGACTATGAGGTGACGGAAGGCGAAATCATTTACAATGGCGAATCCATCCTTGAGATGGATCCGGCCGAGCGCGCCGCTTCCGGCATTTTCCTCGCTTTCCAGTATCCGATGGAGATACCGGGTGTTGCCACCATGGAGTTCCTCAAGGTGGCGATGAACGAGCAGCGCAAGGCGCGCGGCGAGGAGCCGCTGAAGATTTCCGAGTTCATCGCCCGTGTGAAGGAAGCTGCCGGCTCCCTCAACATGAACATGGATATGCTGAAGCGCCCGCTCAACGTCGGCTTCTCCGGCGGCGAGAAGAAGCGCGCAGAAATCCTTCAGATGAAACTTTTGCAGCCAAAGCTGTGCGTGCTCGACGAGACCGATTCCGGCCTCGATATCGATGCGCTGAAGATCGTGGCCGACGGCGTGAACTCGCTGCGTTCGCCCGACCGTGCCTTCCTCGTCATTACGCACTATCAGCGACTGCTGGAGCACATCGTCCCGGATACGGTCCACGTTCTGTACAAGGGACAGGTGATCAAGTCGGGCGACAAGTCGCTGGCTCTGGAACTGGAAGCCAATGGTTATGCCGGCATAATCGGCGAAGCCGCCTGAGGCGGCGCCAAGGTGAGGTGAATGCAATGAATGTACATGCAACCCCCCAGCGCACGCCAGCAGAGACGGCCCTGATCGAGGCTTTCGGCGAGCGGCTCGGTCTTCTGCCGGGCGACAGCGAGGTGATGGTCCAGCGCGATGGCGCCATTGAGATGATCAAGGCGGGCTTTCCCACCCGCCGCATCGAGAGCTGGCACTACACGGATCTGCGTCGTCTGCTTGGCAAGGTGCCGGAATTCGATGCCACGGCATCGGTCAGGGCGCCGGATCCCATTCTGGAAGGCTCCGGACTGGTTACGCTTATCAATGGAGCGATTTCGGGCAAGCCGTCGGTGGCCGAAGGCGTTTCCTTTGCGTCGCTGGCCGAGAAGCTGACTGATGGCTCCGCCGCTGCTGAGCTGAAGACCTATGGCTCGGATGACACGATCGGAGCCATCAATGCGGCTTTTGTCGCAGACGGTGTTGCGCTCGATATCGCTGCCGGAACGGAACTGGAAAAGCCGGTTGAGCTGCAGAACCTGCAGGCCGGGGGCCAGACCCATGTTCGCATGGTGGTCAATGCAGGGGCAGGCTCGCGCGCCGTGATCGTGGAGCGTCAGTCGGGCGAGGGTGCCGGTCTTGTCAGCTCCGTCAGCCAGCTCACCGTTGGCGATGGCGCCGAGGTCACATGGCTGATTATCCAGGAGCAGCCGGAAACCGCCCAGCATCTGGCCCAGTTCAAGGCCGAGATCGGCGCCGACGCCAAGCTCACCCTGTTCATCATGAATGCGGGCGGCAAGCTGGTGCGTCAGGAAGTGCATGTGAAGGTGTCGGGCGAAGGCTCGGACTTCCAGCTGCGCGGCGTCAACCTGCTTTCGGGTGACAGCCACACCGACGTGACCATGGTGCTGGACCATGCCGTTCCGCACACCGGCTCGGTCGAGGTGGTGCGAAATGTGGTGACGGGCAAGGCGCATGGCGTGTTTCAGGGCCGCATCAACGTGCATCAGGTCGCGCAGAAGACCGATGCGCGCATGGCCTGCAACACGCTTCTTTTGTCCGACGATGGCGAGTTCTCGGCCAAGCCGGAGCTGGAAATCTTCGCCGATGACGTGGCTTGCGGCCACGGCGCTACGGTGACCGAAATCCACGGCGATCATCTGTTTTACCTGATGTCTCGCGGCATTACCGAAAAGTCCGCCCGTGGGCTGCTGGTCAAGGCATTCGTTGCCGAGGTGATCGAGGAGCTGGAAGACGAGCAGATCGTCGAGGCCCTTGAAGCCCGCCTCGATGACTGGTTCGCCACGCACGGCTGAGTGCCGTTTGCGATTCGATGTCCCGGCCTTTTGCCGGGGCGTCGCAACTGCGGTGCAGAGAAGAGATATGGACCAGAAGATCGAAACCGCACCCTATGATGTCGAGGCTATCCGCCGCGATTTCCCCATTCTTGCCCGACAGGTGCATGGCAAGCCGCTGGTCTATCTCGACAACGGCGCCTCGGCGCAGAAGCCGCGTGCCGTGCTGGACACCATCCGCCACGCTTATGAGCAGGACTACGCGAATGTTCATCGCGGCCTGCATTTCCTCTCCAATGCCTCTACGGATGCCTATGAAAAGGCGCGCGAGAGCGTGCGCCGCTTCCTGAACGCGCCCTCGACGGACAATATCGTCTTCACCTCGAACTCCACGGCTGCCATCAACACGGTGGCCTACGGTTTCGGCATGCCGAACATCGGCGAAGGCGACGAGATCGTCCTGTCGATCCTCGAACACCATTCCAACATCGTGCCATGGCATTTCATCCGCGAGCGGCAGGGTGCGAAGCTGGTATGGGTGCCCGTGGATGATCTGGGTGCGCTGCATCTGGAGGATTTCGAGAAAAGCCTGACCGATCGTACCAAGCTCGTTGCCATCACCCACATGTCGAATGCGATGGGCACGGTGACGCCGATCCGCGAGATTTGCCGCATCGCCCATGCGCGCGGCATTCCCGTGCTGGTCGATGGCAGCCAGAGCGCCGTTCACATGCCGGTCGATGTGCAGGATCTCGATTGTGATTTCTTTGTTTTCACCGGCCACAAGGTCTACGGACCTTCTGGAATCGGCGTTCTTTACGGCAAGAAAGAGCGGCTGGAGGCAATGCGCCCCTTCATGGGCGGTGGCGAGATGATCGAGGAGGTGACCGAGGACAGGGTCACCTACAACGCCCCGCCGCACCGCTTCGAAGCCGGTACGCCTCCCATCGTGCAGGCGATCGGGCTGGGGGCCGCGCTGGATTACATGGACAGCATCGGCCGCGAGCGCATTGCCGCCCATGAAGCGGATCTGACCGCCTATGCGCATGAGCGGCTTGGCGCCATCAACTCGCTGCACATTTTCGGCAATGCGCCGGGCAAGGGCGCCATCGTGTCCTTCGAGCTGCAGGGCATCCATGCGCATGACGTGTCGATGGTCATAGACCGTCAGGGCGTTGCCGTGCGGGCCGGCACCCATTGCGCCCAGCCGCTGTTGAAACGCTTCGGCGTCACCTCCACATGCAGGGCATCGTTCGGCATGTACAACACCAGAGCCGAGATCGACGTTTTGGCCGAAGCGCTGGAAAAGGCGCGGAAATTTTTCGGATGACGGATATGGACGACACCACCACACGTGTTGAAGCCGAAGGGCAGCCTGAGCAGGAAGCCGTCGGAACCGGGCCGGTTTCGACCATTCCCGAGGAAGAACTGGCGCGCCTGACCGACGACATCATTTCAGCGCTGAAGACCGTCTATGATCCGGAAATTCCGGCGGATATTTATGAGCTGGGCCTCGTCTACCGCATCGACATCGAGGACGACCGCACCGTTAAGATCGACATGACGCTGACCGCCCCGGGCTGTCCGGTGGCCGGCGAGATGCCGGGCTGGGTGCAGAATGCTGTGGGTGCGGTGGAAGGCGTTTCCGGCGTCGAGGTCAACATGACCTTCGATCCGCCATGGACGCCCGACCGCATGTCGGAGGAAGCCCAGATCGCCGTCGGCTGGTACTGAGGACCGACGCCGCACTTGCTCGCAACTGCTTGGCAGGAGCCGCTCTTGCAGAGCCTTCCAAATTCCCCCATCTTCAGGGGGAGATATGAAATCATTCCGGCAGGCCTTTAACCTGCATGGCATGGAGAAGACTGAGATGGCACGTTTTTCCATCATGAAGCTGACCGACAAGGCGGCGGAACGGGTGCGCGAAATCATCGGTGCGCGTGATGGTGCGCACGGCATCCGGCTCGGCGTGAAGAAGGGCGGTTGCGCCGGCATGGAGTACACCATCGATCTGGTCACTGAACCTGACCCGAAGGACGACCACGTCGAGCATCAGGGCGCACATGTGTATGTCGCGCCGGAAGCGGCACTGTTTCTGCTCGGTACCGAGATGGATTTCGAGGTCACCACGCTGCGCACGGGCTTCGTGTTCCGCAATCCCAATCAGTCTTCCGCCTGCGGCTGCGGCGAATCGGTGGAACTGAAACCAGCCGACCTGAAGGCGCTGGCCGAGGCCCGGGCGACAGCCGAGGCCTGATTTTCCCTCCATGGACAACGGGCGCATCGAAGAGCTTTTCGAAGGGCTTGGTCCCGTCACCATCCGCCGCCTGTTCGGCGGCAAGGGCATCTACCATCGCGGCGTCATCATCGCCATCGTCCTGCAAGGCGAACTGATGCTCAAGGCGGATGCGATAAGCGCTCCCGATTTTGTTTCTGCGGGCGCGCGCCAATGGACCTATGCCGGAAAGGGGAGGGAGGTGGCCATGCCCTACTGGACCACTCCCGATGTCGCGTTCGACGATCCGGAAGAAATGGCGGCGTGGGCGCGCAAGGCGTATGATGCGGGTTTACGGGCGACAGCTCAGGAAGCCCGGCGGGAAGGCTGAAACGAACCGGAGGCGATTCGGGCGGCCGGAAATTTTCTTCAGGTGTTCGTATTCCCGTTAAACCGATCCGGTATCATGGACAAAATGGGAACTTTTGTAGAATTCCAAAATAAAACAATTGGTTAATCCCTCTTGCAAAAATGGAACAAAGAGGGTACAAAAATCTGAGCGGTCAGCGAATTGTCCGTCTGTCATTGACGACCAAAAGGTACTGTATCATGGCTCAGAATTCATTGCGGCTTGTAGAGGACAATTCGGTGGACAAATCAAAGGCTCTGGACGCTGCGCTGTCGCAGATCGAGCGGGCTTTCGGCAAGGGCTCGATCATGCGCCTTGGCGCAAACGAGCAGGTGGTCGAGATAGAAACGGTTTCGACCGGTTCTCTCGGTCTCGATATTGCGCTGGGTGTTGGCGGTCTGCCGCGCGGGCGCATCATCGAGGTCTATGGCCCTGAAAGCTCGGGCAAGACGACGCTGGCTCTCCATACGGTTGCGGAAGCACAGAAGAAGGGCGGCATCTGCGCCTTTGTCGATGCCGAGCACGCGCTGGACCCGGTCTATGCCCGCAAGCTGGGTGTCGATCTTGAAAACCTCCTGATCTCGCAGCCGGACACCGGCGAGCAGGCGCTGGAAATCTGCGACACGCTGGTGCGCTCCGGTGCGATCGACGTTCTGGTGGTGGACTCGGTGGCGGCCCTGACGCCGCGCGCCGAAATCGAAGGCGAGATGGGCGACTCGCTGCCTGGTCTTCAGGCTCGCCTGATGAGCCAGGCGCTGCGCAAGCTGACGGCTTCGATCTCGCGCTCCAACACCATGGTCATCTTCATCAACCAGATCCGCATGAAGATCGGCGTCATGTTCGGTTCGCCTGAGACGACCACGGGCGGCAATGCGCTCAAGTTCTATGCGTCGGTACGTCTCGATATCCGCCGTATCGGCTCGGTCAAGGATCGCGACGAGGTGGTCGGCAACCAGACCCGCGTCAAGGTGGTCAAGAACAAGCTGGCTCCGCCCTTCAAGGTGATCGAGTTCGACATCATGTATGGCGAGGGTGTGTCCAAGACCGGCGAGCTCATCGATCTCGGTGTCAAGGCCGGCGTGGTTGAAAAGTCGGGTGCTTGGTTCTCCTATAATTCACAGCGTCTCGGGCAGGGGCGTGAGAACGCCAAGCAGTTCCTGCGAGACAATCCGGATACGGCGCGGGAGATTGAACTGGCGCTGCGCCAGAATGCCGGGCTGATTGCCGAGAAGTTCCTGGAAGACGGCGGCTTCGAGGCTGAGGCCGGCGAGGGCTGATGCGCTGATCGGCACGGATTGTCCGGCCTCGGCCGAATGAACTTAAAGTGAAAAACGCCGGTCTCGGGGAGGCTGGCGGTTTTCGTTGCGGGCAGCATTTTTTGAAAGAGTGCATCAGGGTTGAGCAAGGCCTCAGCGGTGAGGCATCTGAGGTTTCGCCGGCGATCTTTCCTCATTCTGGACAGGGTGCTGGCCGACCGCTAAAAGGCTGTGTTTTCCGCACTGGCGCCGCAGGCGTTTTCCTGAACAAAGGCATCTTTCATGAGTGGTGTTAACGAGATCCGGTCGGCTTTCCTCGACTACTTCCGCAAGGAAGGTCACGAGGTCGTTGCCTCCAGCCCTCTGGTACCGCGCAACGATCCGACGCTGATGTTCACCAATGCCGGCATGGTTCAGTTCAAGAACGTGTTCACCGGTCTGGAAACACGCCCCTACAACCGCGCGACCACCTCGCAGAAGTGCGTTCGTGCCGGCGGCAAGCACAATGACCTCGACAATGTCGGCTACACCGCGCGCCATCACACCTTCTTTGAGATGCTCGGCAATTTTTCCTTTGGCGACTATTTCAAGGAACGCGCCATCGAGCTTGCCTGGAACCTGATCATCCGCGAGTTCGGGCTGTCGAAGGACAGGCTGCTGGTCACGGTCTATCACACAGATGATGCGGCGGCCGAATTCTGGAAGAAGATCGCAGGTCTTTCCGACGAGAAGATCATCCGCATCCCGACCAGCGACAATTTCTGGGCGATGGGCGATACCGGCCCCTGCGGCCCCTGCTCGGAAATCTTCTACGACCATGGCGACCATATCGCGGGCGGACCTCCCGGCAGTCCGGATGAGGACGGCGACCGCTTCATCGAGATCTGGAACCTCGTCTTCATGCAGTATGAGCAGTTGACGAAGGAAGAGCGCATCGAGCTGCCGCGTCCGTCGATCGACACCGGCATGGGGCTTGAGCGTATCGCTGCCGTGCTGCAGGGTGTGCATGACAATTACGACATCGACCTGTTCAAGGCGCTGATCCGCGCCTCCGAGGAAGCCACCGGCGTGCCGGCAACCGGGGCGAACCGGGCGAGCCATCGCGTCATCGCCGATCACCTGCGCGCGTCCTCGTTCCTCATTGCCGACGGCGTTCTTCCCTCCAACGAGGGTCGCGGCTATGTGCTGCGCCGCATCATGCGCCGCGCCATGCGCCATGCGCAGCTTCTGGGCGCGCGCGATCCGCTGATGTGGCGGCTGGTTCCCGCGCTGGTGCGTGAAATGGGGCAGGCCTATCCCGAGCTGGTGCGCGGCGAGAGCCTGATTTCCGAAACGCTCAAGCTGGAGGAAACCCGCTTCCGCAAGACGCTGGCGCGCGGCATCACCCTGCTCAACGAAGCGACCGAAGGGCTGGACAGCGGAGGCCGGCTGGACGGTGAGACCGCCTTCAAGCTCTATGACACCTATGGTTTCCCGCTCGACCTGACACAGGATGCCTTGCGCCAGCGCAACATCGCCGTTGATCTGGAAGGCTTCAACGCGGCGATGGAGCGTCAGAAGGCCGAAGCCCGCGCCAACTGGGCCGGTTCCGGCGAAGCGGCGACCGAGACCGTCTGGTTCGGCGTGCGTGAAAAGTCCGGTGCGACCGAATTTCTTGGCTATGACACCGAGCAGGCTGAAGGCATCGTTCAGGCGCTTGTGCAGGATGGTAAGGAAGTCGAGAGCGCTTCCGCTGGCGAGAGCGTCGCCGTCGTCGTCAACCAGACGCCGTTTTATGGCGAATCCGGCGGTCAGATGGGCGACACCGGAATTATTTCGGGCGAAGGCTTCTCCATCGAGGTGGAAGATACGCAGAAGAAGGGTGACGGCGTTTTCGTCCATCTCGGCAAGGTGGTGAAGGGCGCGGTCAGGCTTGGCGCGGCCGCGGAGCTGAAAGTCGATCATGCCCGCCGCAACCGCCTGCGCTCCAACCACTCGGCCACGCACCTCATCCACGAGGCGTTGCGCGAGGTGCTGGGTACGCATGTGGCCCAGAAGGGTTCTCTGGTTGCGCCGGAGCGCCTGCGCTTCGACATTTCCCACAACAAGGCGATTTCTCCGGAGGAGCTTGAAGAGGTCGAGCGCATGGCCAATGAGATCGTGGTTCAGAATGGCCCGGTCACGACACGGCTGATGTCGGTGGACGACGCCCGCGCCGAAGGCGCCATGGCGCTGTTCGGCGAGAAATATGGCGACGAGGTGCGCGTCGTCTCGATGGGTACGGCTTTGCATGGAGAGAAAGCCAACAGGCCCTATTCGATCGAACTGTGCGGCGGCACACATGTGAAGGCCACCGGCGACATCGGGCTGGTGCGCATCGTTTCCGACAGCCCGGTTGCGGCCGGCGTGCGCCGCATCGAGGCTCTGACCGGCGATGCCGCACGTCAATATCTGGATGAGCAGGAGCGCCGGCTGAAGTCTGCGGCCGCGCTGCTGAAAGTCTCGCCTTCCGAGGTTCCCGCGCGCATCGAGGCTCTGGTGGAAGAGCGCCGCAAGCTGGAGCGTGAGCTGACCGAGGCCCGTCGCAAGCTGGCGCTCGGCGGCGGTTCCGGCAGTGGCGCGGCGTCCGACGTGAAGGATGTCGCCGGCACGAAGTTCCTCGGCAAGGTGGTCGAGGGCGTTTCGCCACGCGATCTGAAATCGCTCGCGGACGAAGGCAAGAAGTCGGTCGGCTCGGGCGTCGTCGTCTTCGTCGGCGTAGCCGAGGATGGCAAGGCCAGCGTCGTGGTTGCGGTGACCGACGATCTGACATCGCGCTTCTCGGCCGTCGATCTGGTGCGCGCCGCATCCGCAGCGCTGGGCGGGCAGGGCGGCGGCGGCCGGCCGGACATGGCGCAGGCCGGCGGACCGGATGGAGCGAAGGCGGAAGCAGCCCTGCAGGCAGTTTCGCAGGCCCTGGAATAGAGCATTTGCAGTCAGACGGAGTCGTCTGACGTCGCATGAATGCAGCCATGGGAAAACAAGCCGGAGCGGCGGAGCTGTGCTCGTCAGAACGCCCGCAGCTCCAGCGACGAAACTCGGGGCAGATTGCGTTTCAGATCCGCTGCGAGCTTTTCAGTCCCGATACAAAAAAGGCGGCCTATGGCCGCCTTTTCCGTTTCTGAAGACGTTTTTATTCGTCTGCGAAGATCGCCTTCCAGATGGCTGCGCCAATGGCCGCGCCCACGATCGGGGCAAGCCAGAACAGCCACAGCTGTCCGATCGCGCCGGTCTCGGCAAACAGGGCGACGCCCGTCGAGCGGGCAGGGTTGACCGAGGTGTTGGTCACGGGGATCGATACCAGATGGATCAGCGTCAGCGTCAGGCCGATGGCCAGCGGCGCGAAGCCTGCCGCAGCTTTTGCGGTCGTCGTTGCCAGAATGATGAAGATGAAGAAGGCGGTCAGCACCACTTCGATCGTCAGGCCGGCCAGAAGCGAATATTTTCCGGGCGACAGCTCGCCATAGCCGTTGGAAGCAAAGCCACCGGCGGAGAAGCCGGGCTGGCCGGAGGCGATGACATAGAGCACAGCGCCAGCGACGACGCCGCCGACCACCTGCGCGATGATGTAGCCGACCAGATCACCGGCAGGCATGCGGCCGCCGACGACCATGCCGACGGAGACGGCCGGATTGAAGTGACCGCCGGAAAAGCGCCCCACGGCATAGGCCATGGTGACGACCGTCAGGCCGAATGCAAGCGAAACGCCGAGCAGGCCGATGCCGACGTCGGGGAATGCGGCGGCAAGAACAGCTGATCCGCATCCGCAAAAGACCAGCCAGAATGTGCCGAAGAATTCGGCTGCGAGTTTCTGAGGCATTTTCTCTCTCCTTGGGAGTTTTGAAGCGCAGAACGGAACATTTCCAAAATCCGGAACTTCAATGGGCACTGACAAGGTAAAGCTGAGTGCGTCGTCCCCCACATCACAACCCGACCGGGCAATAAACTACCTTGAGTCGTGACAGGGAGAAAGGCCGGTCGTTGCAGGCGGTGGGGCAGCACAGGGCCCGCCTCTGCCGCAAGCATGTGCGGGCGGGGTTTCCCGGTAATCAAGCGTTATCAGGCGCCAAAGAAAAAGAGCGGCTTCCGTTTCCGAAAACCGCTCTTTTGTCATTTGTCAGCCCGCCGGGCGAACCGGGCAGTCGTCAGTGTCGTGGGGATCAGGCCATGGCCTTCTGCAGGTTCTCGTCCACCTTGTCTAGGAAGCCGGTGGTCGACAGCCAGGGCTGATCGGGACCGATGAGCAGCGACAGGTCCTTGGTCATGAAGCCGCTCTCGACGGTCTGGATGCACACGCGCTCCAGCGTCTCGGCGAAGCGCTTCAGCTCGGCGTTGTCGTCCAGCTTGGCGCGGTGAGCGAGGCCACGCGTCCAGGCGAAGATGGAGGCGATCGAGTTGGTCGAGGTCTGCTCGCCCTTCTGGTGCTGGCGATAGTGGCGGGTCACGGTGCCGTGGGCGGCTTCGGCTTCCACCGTCTTGCCGTCCGGCGTCATCAGAACCGAGGTCATCAGGCCGAGCGAGCCGAAGCCCTGCGCAACCGTATCGGACTGCACGTCGCCGTCATAGTTCTTGCACGCCCACACATAGCCGCCGGACCACTTCAGCGAGGAAGCGACCATGTCGTCGATCAGGCGGTGTTCGTACCAGATCTTGCGCTCCTTGAACTGCGCCTCGAATTCCTTCTCGTACACTTCCTGGAAGATGTCCTTGAAGCGGCCGTCATAGGCCTTGAGAATGGTGTTCTTGGTCGACAGGTAGACCGGATAGTTGCGCAGCAGGCCGTAGTTCAGCGAGGCGCGCGCGAATTCGCGGATCGATTCGTCGAGGTTGTACATGGCCATGGCAACGCCGGAGCCGGGCGCGTCGAACACTTCGTGCTCGATGGTCTGGCCGTCTTCGCCCACGAACTTGATGGTCAGCTTGCCCTTGCCGGGGAAGCGGAAATCGGTGGCGCGGTACTGGTCGCCGAAGGCATGGCGGCCGACGACGATCGGCTGCGTCCAGCCGGGCACCAGGCGCGGCACGTTCTTCATGATGATCGGCTCGCGGAAAATGGTACCGCCGAGGATGTTGCGGATGGTGCCGTTGGGCGACTTCCACATCTTCTTGAGATGGAATTCCTCGACGCGGGCTTCGTCAGGCGTGATGGTGGCGCATTTGACGCCGACGCCGTGCTTCTTGATCGCGTTGGCGGCGTCGATGGTCACCTGATCGTCGGTGGCGTCGCGATGCTCGATGCCGAGGTCATAATATTCGAGATCGAGGTCGAGATAGGGGTGAATCAGCTTGTCTTTGATGAACTGCCAGATGATGCGGGTCATCTCGTCGCCGTCGAGTTCGACGACCGGGTTCGCCACCTTGATCTTCGCCATGAAAACTGCCTCGTCTTGGAAAGGGCCTTGCCGGAAGGGTAGGCCGTTTGGGATGCGCCCCTATACCAAAGCAAGCGAAGGTGCGCAAACGGACACGGCGTTCCAAACAGGCCTTCTGATGAGGGCACGCTATCCGCGTTTTAAGAGTTGAGAAGAAACCTGCCGCCGGTGAGTGCCCGGACCACGGCTTCCAGAATTTCCTGCCTGCTGAGCCCGGCCGTATCAATCCGGTGGTTGTCCAGCCTGTCCAGTTGCGAGAACTGGCTGTGCAGGTCGCTGATCGGGATCGGGTCTGCCAGCGTTTCGCCGCCGCGCAACTGACAGCGCCTTATCGCCTCGTCGAGGTCGGGGCGCAGCACGATGTAGTGGAGAGGATGGCTGACGGCGCTGAACGCCGGCAGGAACCATGGGCCTATGATGCCGTCGATCACCACGAAATAGCCGCCATCCGCATAGCGTTGGGCTGCCGCGCAAAGAGCGCCCATCACGACTTCGTTCTGCCGGCGTGATTCCGGCAGGTATGGCGGGATGGCTCCGTTTCGGATGAAGTGCCAGAAATCGTCGGCATGGATATGCACCGCCGGCTGGCCGCAGCTTTCGACGAGGCTGCGCGCTGTCGTCGTCTTTCCCGCGCCGGGCGTGCCGGTGACGATGAGGATCTGTCCGGAAAGGTCGATCATGGGGTGATGATCGACCTGTATCGGCAAGAGGTCAAGCGCTCCGGGGAAGTGGCCTGTCCTCTCCTGACGGGCCATGTGGGAGCTTCAATTTCGCACCCGGATGTGTCAGGGACAGCAAAAAGCCGCAAAGCGAAATGCATTGAAGCCCATGCCATCTCAAGAACAACCTTCAAATTCCCCCGTCGCCGGTCCGGTCATCATCCTTGTCGAGCCGCAGCTCGGCGAGAATATCGGCATGGTGGCGCGCGCTATGGCCAATTTCGGGCTGAGCGAATTGCGGCTGGTCAATCCGCGCGACGGCTGGCCGAGCGATAAGGCGCGTGCGGCGGCAAGCAAGGCCGACCACGTCATCGATGCGGTGCGCGTGTTCGACGATCTGCCGTCCGCGATCGCGGACCTGAATTTCATATTCGCCACCACCGCCCGCGAGCGCGACGGTTTCAAGCCGGTGCGCGGCCCGGTTGAGGCGGGCAGGGCGCTGCGGACGCGGTGTGAGGCTGGCCAGCGCACAGGTATTTTCTTCGGGCGCGAGCGCTTCGGTCTCAACAACGACGAGGTAGGCCTTGCCGACGAGATCGTGACCTTTCCGGTCGATCCGGGCTTTGCCTCGCTCAACATCGCGCAGGCGGTGCTGCTGATGTCCTATGAATGGATGAAGTCCGGCTTCGAGGACGAAACCCGCACCAATTTCCGTGGGCCGGATATGGAGCCGGCCACCAAGGATGAGCTTCTGGGGCTGTTCGGCCATCTGGAAGAGGCGCTGGAGGCGCGCGGTTATTTCCGGCCGCCGGAGAAAAAGGCGAAGATGGTGGACAATCTGCGCTCCGTCCTAACGCGGGCCGGCTTTGCGGGTGCGGAACTGCGCGTGCTGCGCGGCGTCATCACCTCGCTGGATCGCTTTACCCGCAACTCACCGCGCGGGGCCGCCTACACCCGCCCATCATCCGGCCTTGCTGCGTCGCCCGGCCAAAACCGGCCAGGCGAAGAAGAGGAGACAGGCCGTGACTGAGCAGCCGATCCTGATGTTCGATTCCGGCGTTGGCGGCCTCACCGTGCTGCGCGAGGCGCGGGTGCTGATGCCGGATCGCCGCTTCATCTACGTGGCCGACGATGCGGGCTTTCCCTACGGGGCGTGGGAGGAGCCGGCGCTGCGGGCGCATATTCTGGACCTGTTCGCTTCACTCCTCGATCGCTACCAGCCCGAAATCTCGGTCATCGCCTGCAATACCGCCTCGACGCTGGTGATCGACGATCTGCGCCGGCGCTTTCCGGGGCATCCTTTCGTCGGCACGGTTCCGGCAATCAAGCCTGCCGCCGAACGCACCCGTTCCGGGCTGGTTTCGGTGCTGGCGACGCCCGGAACGGTGAAGCGGCAATATACGCGCGACCTCATCCATCATTGGGCCACGAAATGCCATGTGCGGCTGGTCGGGTCGGAGCGGCTGGCCTCACTCTCCGAAATCTACATGCGCGATGGCTTCGTGGATGAGGAGCAGGTGAGGGCGGAGATTTTCCCCTGTTTCGTGGAGCAGGACGGAAAGCGCACCGACATCGTCGTTCTAGCCTGCACGCACTATCCGTTTCTGGTGAACCGTATGCGCAAGACGGCACCCTGGCCGGTGGACTGGCTCGACCCGGCGGAAGCGATCGCAAGACGTGCGCTTTCCCTGCTGGAGAGCGACGGGCGTTCGCAGCAGGATGCGGCTGTCGCGGAACCTGATATCGCCGTGTTCACGTCTGGCAGGCCGGATTTCGCCACGCGGCGGCTGATGCAGGGTTTTGGCCTCACCGTTCCGGTTTGATGGAACATGCGCCACGGACGGTCGTTTTCTCCTGATAAGGAGAACGCCATCATGCCTGCAAAATCGAAAGCCCAGCAGAAGGCAGCCGGCGCTGCCCTGTCTGCCAAGCGCGGTGAAACTCCGAAGAGCAAGCTCATCGGCGCTTCAAAGGAAATGTACGAATCGATGAGCGAAAAAGAGCTCGAGGAATTCGCCGAAACAAAGCACAAGGGCTTGCCGGAGCACAAAAAGAGCGGGTGAGGGCTCTATGGCCCCCACCCGGAGGCGTCAGCCGGCCTGCGTCAGCACCGGGACTGCGTTCCTGGTGAACCATTCCTCGAAGGACTGAGGTTCGCGTCCGGTCAGCGCCCTGAACTCCGTGTCGGAGCCGGCGAGGTTTCCGGCAGCAGCCGCCGCATCGAACGAGGCGAACACGCGCGCCACCGGTTCGGGCAGCCCGGCACCGGTCATGCCCCTGACCAGATCATCGACCGAAACCTGCACGACTTCGAGGGGCTTGCCTGTCGCCTTGCGGGCGAGTTCTGCAACCTCATCAACAGTCCACGGCTTCGCGCCATAAAGGCTGAGCGTGCGTTTGCCGGAAAAGTCGGCGGCGAGGGCGGTGGCGGCTGCCAGCGCGAGATCGTCGCGCGCAATGTAGGACGTGCCGCCCTTGCCGGCTGCGGTGAACCACTTGCCGGTCTCCAGAGCATGGGGAAGGGCATGCAGAACGTTTTCCGAGTACCAGCTGTTGCGCAGCAGCGTGTGGCCGGCAATCGCGCTTGCCTTGATTGCCGCTTCGGTGCCGGCGTGGTCGGGGGCGAAGGAAACCGCCGAGGTTTCTGCATCCGGCAGGGATGTATAGACGATGTGCTGAACGCCCGCCTTGTCGGCGGCCTCGATGGCGGCCTTGTGCTGGCGCAGGCGCTTGCCCGGCTCGTCAAGGGCGTCGGTGCTGATGAGAACCAGCCGCTTCACGCCGGAAAAGGCGGCAGAGAGCGTGGCCGGATCGTCGTAGTCGGCCTTGCGGACGGTGACGCCGCGAGAGGCCCATTCGCCGAGGTCTTCGGGCTTGCGGCTGGTTGCGATGATCCGCGCTGCCGGAACACCCAGCGTGCCGATGAGATGATTGAGCACTGCACGGCCCAGATGGCCGGAAGCGCCGGTGACGAGAAGGTCTGCGGTCTGTGTCATGATGGTCTCCTGCGTTTTGCCATACAAGGGCACGTTGCATAATCAGGTTACTGACAGTAACTATATAGCCGGGTGCGATGACGTTTGTAAGAACGCATGATTTCGTGCTCAGGTTACATGAAGGGAACCGCCATGAATGCTATCCTTGGAACGGCTGTTGCGGGCAGACCCGAAAATGAGGCACCCGTCCCCTTGCTGCAAGCTTCGCCGGGCTTTGCCGAAGACGGCAAGGGCGGTTGCCCCATTCGTGACGTTCTCGACCGGGTGGGCGACACATGGAGCCTGCTCGTCATCATCAGCCTTCAGCCGGCGCCGATGCGGTTCAATGCGTTGCGGCGGTCGATCGAAGGCATATCGCAACGCATGCTGACCGTGACGTTGCGTTCGCTGGAGCGCGACGGGCTGGTCAGCCGCACCGTGCGGCCGACCACGCCGCCCGAAGTCGAATATGCCTTGACGGCGCTCGGCCGTTCCATCGCCGTGCCCATTGGTGCGCTGGGGGACTGGGCGGCGCAGAACAGGGGGCAACTGGCGGCTGCCCGCGCGGCCTTCGATGCAGCCGCAGACGGCGCCGGCGCTTGACACCGGGGGCCGATCCCTCTAGTGGAAACCGCGAAGCACCGGGCCGCAAGCCCGGTTGTTTCATTTGACGTGTCCCGTGGATCGTCCGTCGCTTTGCGCGGCCGATCCTGTCAGGTCTCGAAAACGGAGGCCAGAGGAGGGCGCGTTTCCTTACCCGCAGCCATGGGGCCGTGGGTGATTTTTTGAAAGGGAATGCGATGAGCAAGCGCGAATCCGCGAAATACAAAATTGACCGCCGTCTTGGCGAAAACATCTGGGGTCGTCCGAAGTCTCCGGTCAACAAGCGTGAATACGGCCCCGGCCAGCATGGCCAGCGGCGCAAGGGCAAGCTGTCGGACTTTGGTCTGCAGCTGCGCGCCAAGCAGAAGCTGAAGGGTCACTATGGTGACATCTCCGAGAAGCAGTTCCGCAAGACTTATGAGGAAGCTGCCCGTCGCCGTGGCGACACTCCGGAGAACCTGATCGGCCTGCTCGAATCGCGCCTCGACGCCATCGTCTACCGCGCCAAGTTCGTTCCGACGATCTTCGCTGCCCGTCAGTTCGTCAACCACGGCCACGTCAACGTCAACGGCCAGCGCGTGAACATCGGTTCCTACCGCTGCAAGCCGGGCGACGTCATCGAGGTGCGTGAGAAGTCGAAGCAGCTCACCATCGTTCTGGAAGCCGTGTCGCTCGCCGAGCGCGACGTGCCGGACTACATCGAAGTCGACCACAACAAGATGGTCGCCACCTATGCCCGCGTTCCGGGCCTGTCTGATGTGCCTTTCGCCGTCCAGATGGAACCGAACCTGGTCATCGAATTCTATTCGCGCTGATCATACTGCATTTTTTGCACTGGAAAGGCCGCCTTCGGGGCGGCCTTTTCTTTTCCGGGAAATCGCGGCAGCGAAACGGAAAACCTGATTTCACTATTCGCTCCGATGCTCTATTGCGGGCGTTTACAGGAAAGATTGAAGGCACGCTCGTCATGGATATGCCGATGCTTACCGAGGATGCTGCACCGGAAGCGAACGCCGATGGTTGCCACCAGATGTTCAGAGCCGCTCCCGGCGGAGTTGAGTTCAACAAGCTGCGCAAGCGTCTTCTGCGACTGACGCGGCAGGCCATCGAGGATTATGCCATGGTCAGGCCGGGAGAGCGCTGGCTGGTGGCGCTTTCCGGCGGCAAGGATTCTTACGGGCTTCTGGCGCTGCTGCTCGACCTGAAATGGCGTGGCCTGTTGCCCGTCGATCTTCTCGCCTGCAATCTCGATCAGGGCCAGCCGGATTTCCCGAAGCACATATTGCCCGATTATCTCGATGCCAACGGCATCGTGCATCGCATCGAATATCAGGACACATATTCTATCGTGACCGACAAGCTGCCGGAATCGAGCACCTATTGCTCGCTGTGCTCACGGCTGCGGCGCGGCCATCTTTATCGCATCGCGCGTGAAGAGGGCTGCTCGGCGCTGGTGCTCGGCCATCACCGTGAGGACATTCTCGAAACCTTTTTCATGAACCTCTTCCACGGCGGGCGCCTTGCCGCCATGCCGCCCAAGCTCGTCAATGACGAAGGGGATGTGATGGTGCTGCGGCCGCTGAGCCTTTGTGCCGAGGCGGATCTGGCGAAGTTCGCCACCGCCATGCGCTTTCCGATCATCCCCTGCAATCTGTGCGGCAGCCAGGACGGGCTTCAGCGCAACCTGATGAAGGCGATGCTGGACGACATCGAAAAGAAGATGCCCGGCCGCAAGGACACCATGATTCGGGCCCTGGCGAATGTGCGGCCTTCGCATCTGCTTGACCGCAACCTGTTCGATTTCGCGGGGCTGAACCTTGGGGGTACAGCCCCGCATTGACGGCTGTCAGATCGGCTTGTGGTGCGCGTGGAACAGCTTTCCACGCTCGGCGATCAGAACAAATACAAGGCCGATCACCGCGACGCTGACGAAACCGAACGCCAGCGGCGTCGTGGTGCCATCGAAAGCCTGACCGATCAGCGCGCCGATCAGGCCGCCACCGGCCGTTCCCATGAAACCCAGGACCGAGGAGGCCGTGCCGGCGACATGGCCGAGCGGTTCCATGGCCAGAGAGTTGAAGTTCGAGCCGATCAGGCCGAACTGGAACATGGCCAGGGCGAACAGCGTGATGAACAGCGGAAAGGGCACCGTTCCGAAAAGCGAAAGCACGAACCAGATGGCGCTGACGATCAGGAAGCCGATCAGCGCGCCATGTGAAATCTTGCGCATTCCGAACCGGCCGACCAGCCGCGAGTTCAGATAGGACGACAGGGCCATGAATGCAGCCACGGCGGCGAAAGCCACAGGGAACATCGTTCCCAGATCGTAGATGCCGACATAGACCTGCTGGGCCGAATTGATGAAGCCGAACAGCGAGCCGAAGATGAAGGTGCTGGCCAGCGTGTAGCAGAGCGCCAGCCGGTTGCTGAGCACGATGCCGAACGCCTGCGCGATCGCGCGCGGGTTGAAGGGCCGTTTGTCGGCCGGATCTAGCGTTTCGGGCAACCTGAGCGCCATCCAGAGGGTGACGACAATGCCCGCCAGCCCCATGAACACGAAGATCATGTGCCATTCGGCAAACAGCATGATCACCTGTCCGGTGCCCGGCGCGATGACCGGCACGATCATGAACACCATCATGACCAGAGACATGGCCTCCGCCATCTGCCGCCCGCCGAACACGTCGCGGATGATGGAGACGGTGATGACGCGCGTGGCGGCGGAACCGATACCATGCACGAAGCGCAGCAGAAGCAGGCTTGCAAAGGTAGGTGCTATCGCGCCCGCGAATGCGGCCACGATGTAGATGCCGAGGCCGATCAGCATCGGGGTGCGTCGTCCGAACCGGTCGGCGAGCGGACCATAGGCCAGCTGTGCGAAGGCGAAGCCGAGCAGATAGGCCGAAATCACATACTGCCGGTGGTTCTCGTTCTCGACTCCGAGAGTGGAGCCGATTTCCTGCAGACCGGGAAGCATGATGTCGATGGCCAGCGCGTTCAGGGCCATGAGCATCGCCATCAGCGCGATGAATTCCATCTTGCCCATTCCGGCAAGCCGCGGCGGTGCGGTTTGTGCGGATACGTCCATGAAATAACCTTCAAATCTTTCCGACGTTTACGGGCTTGTGAGCGCGTGAAAACGCACCCGGAAACGCAGTTTCCAAAGAGCAGCAAAGGCGCTGGTGGGTGCCAGCGCCTTTGTCCGGAATATGTGGCGCTGCCGCAGCAGCGCAAAAGTCAGGTCAGGCGGCGCCTTTGACCTTTATGCCTTTCTCGTCGAGGAACGACTGCAATTCCCCGGCCTGGAACATTTCGCGCACGATGTCGCAGCCGCCGACAAACTCACCCTTCACATAAAGCTGGGGGATGGTGGGCCAGTTGGAGTAATCCTTGATACCCTGTCGCAACTCGCTGGAATCGAGCACGTTGATGCCCTTGTAGTCGACCCCGACATAGTCGAGAATCTGTACCACCTGCCCGGAGAAGCCGCACTGCGGGAAGCCCGGCGTGCCCTTCATGAACAGCACGACGTCGTTGTTCTTGACTTCGCTATCGATGTAATCGCTGATTCCGCTCATGGCCAATCCTTTCAGGCCTGTAGGAAATCAGGCCGCAAACCTGCTATTCAAATAGCCCCGAGCGCGCGCAGACACAAGACCGCTGCGTCAGGCTTCGCCCCGGCGGGTGCCTGACCACTGCCAACATCCGGATTGAAGCATGAAAAAACTGGTGCTGTTTCTCTGTGCGGCGCTGCTGCTTGTCATCGCCTGCGCGGTGGTCTGGCAGCTGCGCTCCCGAAAAAGTTCCCCGCCGCCCGCCAGACCTGAAGCGGCCGTTACCCTGCCGGAACCGTGCCGCGATGTGACGTTTGAAGGTACGCCCCATATCGTCTGCGTGCTGTCTGCGGACCGCTATGATGTCCGCATCCTGCATGAAGACCGGAACGGCAAGCCCTTCGGGACGGTTGCCGCCGCTGACCAGAGCATGACGGCGCAAGGCAGGCCGCCGGTGCTTTCCATGAATGCGGGCATGTACCACAAGGATCTTTCGCCGGTCGGGCTGCTGGTGGAGGAGGGGCAGGAGAAGGCGGCCCTCAACCTCGACGATGCCGAAGGCAATTTCTTCATGAAGCCGAATGGGGTTTTCATGATCGACCGCAGCGGGCAGGGCGCGGTGATCGAATCGCGGGCCTATCAGCGAGAAAAGCCCGACGCGCTCTATGCCACGCAATCCGGCCCTATGCTGGTGATCGATGGCAACATCCATCCACGATTCGAGCCCGACGGAGCTTCGCGCTACATCCGCAACGGCGTCGGCGTCGATGGCCAGAACCGCGTCGTGCTGGCCATTTCGCGCAAGCCCGTCAGCCTCGGCAGTTTCGCCAGACTCTTTCGCGATGAGCTGGATTGCCGCAATGCGCTTTTTCTCGATGGCGCGATATCGACCCTGACCGCGAACGGAAAGATCGTCATCGGCGGCAGGCACCCGGCCGGGCCGGTCCTGTCGGTCTTCGCAAGGAAATAGCCCTTCTCCGCCGGAAAGGGGAGAAGGGCAATATCACGTCAATCCGGCGCGCTGGTCTGGAGAGCGAGCGCGTGCAGAACGCCGCCCATATTGCCTTTCAGGGCATCGTAGACCATCTGGTGCTGCTGAACGCGGCTCTTGCCCCGGAAGCTCTCGGCAACCACTTCTGCGGCGTAGTGGTCGCCGTCGCCGGCAAGATCGCGGATCGTGACCTGGGCGTCAGGAATGCCTTCCTTGATCAGCCTCTCGATCTCGTGCGCGTCCATTGCCATGTCGTTTTCCCTGTCAGGTACCCATGAAGCCCGGGAACCACGATTCGTGCGTGGTCACCAGTTCACTGACCGGTATGCCACGCGCCTGCCCAAGTTTCAATTCGGCGCCCCCGGTGGTGCCGATGTGGTGGACAACCACGCCGCTCTTCTCAAGATCGGCGAGCAGAGCGGCCCATTCGGCGGTGCCCGGCAGGACCGAAAGCGTCAGCAGGTAGCGACCCTGATCCTCGCCGAAGAAGGCGGCAACCGGCTCGGCCGGCGGCGCATCCACCTCTGCCCCGATGCCCGACGCCATCGCCATTTCCGCGAGCCCGACGGCAAGGCCGCCATCGGAAAGGTCGTGGCAGGCGGTGACTATGCCGGAGGCGATCAGGCCGCGCACAGCGTCGCCCAAGCGCTTTTCATGGGCGAGATCGACCGCCGGCGGCGGCCCATCCGTGCGGCCATGCACGTCACGCAGATAGATCGACTGTCCCAGATGCGTGCCCCAGCCTTCCGGCGCACCGACGAGCAGGACCGGCTGGCCTTCCGCCGCGAAGCCGATGCGGGCCATCTTCTGCCAGTCGCCCAGCAGGCCGACGCCGCCGATGGTGGGGGTCGGCAGGATGCCTTGTCCGTTGGTCTCGTTGTAGAGCGAGACGTTGCCGGAAACGATCGGGAAGTCGAGCGCACGGCAGGCCTCGCCGATGCCCTTGATGGCGTGGACGAGCTGACCCATGATTTCCGGCCGCTCGGGGTTGCCGAAATTGAGGTTGTCGGTGGCGGCAAGCGGCAGCGCCCCGGTGGCCGTCAGGTTGCGCCAGCATTCGGCAACCGCCTGCTTGCCGCCCTCGTAAGGATCGGCCTCGCAATAGCGCGGCGTCACGTCCGAGGAGAAGGCGAGCGCCTTGCTCACGTGGCCTTCCACGCGCACCACCCCGGCATCGCCGCCCGGCCGTTGCAGGGAGTTGCCCTGGATCATGGTGTCGTACTGCTCCCACACCCAGCGCCGCGAGGACAGGTCCGGCCCGCCGAGCATCTTCAGGAGTGCATCGGCGATGTCGGCCTGCGGCACATCGGTCGAGGCAAGCGCCGCCGGCTTTGCAGGCTCCACCCACGGGCGATCATATTCGGGAGCCTCGTCGCCCAGTTCCTTGATCGGAAGGTTGGCGACTTCCTGGCGCTGATGAAGCACGCGGAAGCGCAGATCGTCGGTCGTCTTGCCCACGATGGCGAAGTCGAGGCCCCATTTGGTGAAGATCGCCTCGGCTTCCTTCTCCTTTTCGGGACGCAGCACCATGAGCATGCGCTCCTGGCTCTCCGACAGCATCATCTCGTAGGCCGACATGCGCTCTTCGCGCACCGGCACCTTGTCGAGGTCGAGCTCGATGCCGAGGTCGCCCTTGGCGCCCATCTCGACGGCCGAGCAGGTGAGGCCGGCAGCGCCCATGTCCTGAATGGCGATGACCGCGCCGGACGCCATGAGCTCCAGACAGGCCTCCAGCAGGCACTTTTCGGTGAAGGGGTCGCCCACCTGCACGGTGGGACGCTTTTCCTCAATGGAATCGTCGAATTCGGCCGAGGCCATGGTCGCGCCGCCGACGCCGTCGCGGCCGGTCTTGGCGCCGAGATAGACGACCGGCAGGCCGACGCCCTTGGCCTGCGACAGGAAGATGCCGTCGGTCTTCGCAAGGCCGGCCGCGAAGGCGTTGACGAGGATATTGCCGTTGTAGCGGGCGTCGAAATTCACTTCGCCGCCGACCGTAGGCACACCGAAGGAATTGCCGTAGCCGCCGACGCCGGAGACCACTCCGGCCACCAGATGCCGCGTCTTCGGATGATCGGGCTCGCCGAAGCGCAGCGCGTTCATAGCCGCGATGGGGCGCGCGCCCATGGTGAAGACGTCGCGCAGAATGCCGCCCACGCCCGTCGCCGCGCCCTGATAGGGCTCGATGTAGGAGGGGTGGTTGTGGCTCTCCATCTTGAAGACCACGCAGTCGCCGTCGCCGATATCCACCACGCCGGCGTTCTCGCCCGGACCCTGAATGACGACCTCGCCCGTGGTCGGCAGCGTACGCAGCCACTTCTTGGACGATTTGTACGAGCAATGCTCGTTCCACATGGCCGAGAAGATGCCGAGTTCCGTAAAGCTCGGCTCGCGACCGATGAGGTCCAGAATGCGCTGATATTCATCCGGCTTCAGCCCATGGGCCGCGATGAGCTCGGGGGTAATCTGCACGGTGTTCGGAATGGTCATCTGTTCCTGTCTCGACTGCATGGGCTGCGATCGCCTGCGCGGCAGGGATCAGGGAAGGATTTAGGCTTTGGCATCGGATAAGTCAGGTGTGGCGGTAAATCCAGATCGAACAGGCCAGCGTGTAGCAATAGGCGAGCATTTCCAGCGTTTCCTCGATGCCTTCCTGATTGTAGTGCTCGGCCAGTTCTCCAGCCAGCAGCATGATGAACGCAACGCCCAGCGGCCAGAACACAAAGCTCCAGCGCGGCTTCAGGGCGTCCAGAAAGTCTGCGCGCCTGAGGAACAGAAGGGCGGCAAGACCAACGGTGAATATGACCCACAGTGCTTCTTTCGCTGTTCTCGTCAGACAGATGCCGCCCGGATAGAAAGGACTGTCGCAACGCGGCGTCTCCCGGACCATGGCATGCAGGAGCACGTAGACGACGGCGATGCACAGGAATGCCACAGGGCCTTTGCTGCGCCAGCCGCGCGCGGCGAAAATGGCGGCAGCAACGCCCAGAACAATGGTTTGCGAGCCTTCCACAGGACCGTTTTCGGCAAACAGATAATAATCGAGATCGGTGTAGACCTCCGCCAGATAACCGGCCAGCGCCCCGCCCAGCAACAGGACAAGGCCCCAGCCGATCCACGTCGCGGGCCGGGGATATATAATGGTCTTCTGCACTGGCGTTCCTGTCGGTGGTCATTGCCGGGAAAAACCGGCTGCTTTTAAAATGTCTGTGCCTATGCTGAGGCAGAGCAGGCCGGATTGCCACTTTGCCAGCGGGCGATATCAGAACTGATGCGGGAGCCGAGGGCATCGCCCATCAGCGGTCCGAAAACATCGACGCGACTTGAGTTGCCGGTCGCCTGCACCACCAGAAGCGGCTTGGCGCCGTAGTTTCGTGCAGGAACCAGAAGGAAGCGCGGCGTGCCTCCGAAATTATTGAGCTCATTGGCCATCTGGTAGGAACGGAAAGCGGGATCCTTGCTGGCAAACCAGCATTTGTGGGCTGCCGTCGCCACCTGTTCCATAGATCTCAGGGCCGCGCTCTTTCCCGTGGGTTGCGAAGGCGCTTTTGAGCCTGACTGACAGGAGGCGAGTGCAAATGTCGCCGCGACCAGCACCGCAAACCTGAATGTCATCGAGGTAGCCGTCATCTGCCCGCCCATATCGAACCGCAACTCTTTCAGCAGAAGCCACGCCGCACCGGGACGGGGCTGCCGCATTGCGTCAGGCCGCTATGCCCAGCGCACTTTCAAACAAGCCACGGCCATCGGTCCCGCCATGCGCTGCTTCAATCAGATTTTCCGGATGCGGCATCATGCCAAGCACGTTGCCCTTGTCGCTGACGATGCCCGCTATGTCGTTGACGGAACCATTGGGATTGGTGCCCTCCGCATAGCGGAACACGACTTGCCCTTGACCTTCCAGTCTGGCCAGCGTCTCTGCGTCGGCGAAAAAGTTGCCGTCGTGGTGCGCGACAGGGCAGCGGATGATCTGGCCGGCCTGATAGTTGCGCGTGAAAGAGGTGTTGGCGTTGGCCACCTGAAGCTTCACTTCACGGCAGACGAACTTCAGCGAGGTGTTGCGCATCAGCGCGCCGGGCAGCAGGCCGGCTTCCACGAGAATCTGGAAACCGTTGCAGACGCCGATAACCATCACGCCCCGGGCAGCGGCTTCCGCCACGGCGCGAAGGGCCGGCATGCGCGCGGCGATCGCACCGCAGCGCAGATAGTCGCCATAGGAAAAACCGCCGGGAATGACGATGAGATCGACATCGGGAATGGTCGTGTCGGTTTCCCAGACGGTCACCGGCGGCTTGCCGGAAATCTTCGTCAGCGCCGCGATCATGTCGCGGTCGCGGTTGAGGCCGGGGAGGAGGACGACGGCTGACTTCACTTCAGGCGATCTCCACCGCGTAGTTTTCGATCACGGTATTGGCCAGAAGCTTCTCGCACATGGCCTTGAGGTCGGCTTCGGCTTTTGCCTTGTCGCCATGGGTAAGCTCGACATCGAACACCTTGCCCTGACGCACGGGACCAACGCTGTCGAAGCCCAGTCCGCCGAGCGCATGCTCGATGGCCTTGCCCTGCGGGTCGAGCACGCCGTTCTTGAGAGTTACGATAACGCGGGCCTTGATCACGCTCAGATGCTCCTCTCGGAAAAGGTCAATGCGGTTTTGTGCCCTTGGGCAAACCGGATGAAACAAGCACCGGGCCGGCGGGGCGCGGCGGTTCGTTCTCGTTCATGATGCCGAGGCGGCGGGCCACTTCCTGATAGGCTTCGACGAGGCCGCCCATGTCGCGGCGGAAACGGTCCTTGTCGAGCTTGTCCTGAGTGGCGACATCCCACAGTCGGCAGGAGTCCGGCGAAATCTCGTCAGCGACGACGATACGCATCATGTCGCCCTCGAACAGACGTCCGCATTCCATCTTGAAGTCGACGAGCTGGATGCCGACGCCGAGGAACAGGCCGGAGAGGAAGTCGTTGACGCGGATGGCGAGCGCCATGATGTCGTCGATTTCCTGCGGGCTTGCCCACCCGAAAGCGGTGATGTGCTCTTCCGAGACCATCGGGTCGTCCAGCGCATCGGCCTTGTAGTAGAACTCGATGATCGAGCGCGGCAGCACAGTGCCTTCATCGATGCCGAGGCGCTTGGCCAGCGAGCCGGCGGCAACGTTGCGCACCACCACTTCAAGGGGGATGATCTCCACTTCCTTGATGAGCTGTTCACGCATGTTCAGCCGGCGGATAAAATGGGTCGGGATGCCCATGCGGTTCAGATGGGTGAAGATGTGCTCGGAAATGCGGTTGTTGAGCACACCCTTGCCATCCACAACTTCGTGCTTCTTGGCGTTGAAGGCGGTGGCGTCGTCCTTGAAGAACTGGATCAGGGTGCCAGGCTCAGGTCCTTCATAGAGAATCTTGGCCTTGCCTTCATAGATGCGGCGGCGTGACTTCATCGCGGTGTTTTCTCTGGTTCGAAGGGAGGGCCACGGCGACCATCCCTTTACAGGCCGCTGTTGCGGCAACCATGGGGCTCAGCCGGGTCTCTAGCGCAAACGAACCGTTTGCTCAATTGGAATCGCGGACATGCACCGCTTTCGACAGCTGTTGAGGCACATGCGGCCGGATCGCGCCATGCAAGATCGCATATTGACCGCCCGGCAGCCTTTTGGTTTGTGGGTTGTGAGCCCATATTGCATGGGCAATTCGAATCGCTTGCAGCCGGAGATTAAGGCCATGACCAATATGAAGGACCGTCAGGAGGGCTTCGAGCGCAAGTTCGCGCTGGACGAAGAGCAGAAATTCCGGGCAATCGCCCGCCGCAACAAGCTTCTGGGCCTCTGGGCCGCCGAAAAGCTCGGCAAGAGCGGCGCCGATGCGGAAGCCTACGCCACGGAAGTGGTGCAGGCCGATTTCGAGGAAGCAGGCGACGAGGACGTATTCCGCAAGGTGCGCAAGGATTTCGACGCCGCCGGTGTCGCACAGTCCGACCACCAGATCCGCCGTACCATGGAAGAATTGCTGGCGACTGCCGCCGAGCAGGTCAAGAACGGCTGAGGCAGCGGTGTTGCGCGAGGTTTTTCAGCTTCGCTGCACGCCTGATCAAGGCTGAAAAATGGAGCCGCCCGGTTAGTCCGGGCGGTTTTTCGTTTAAAAGACAGAAGGTTCCCGTCTTTTCCGGAATCAGATTGCGAGAAAAACATGTCGCTCAAACAACGCCTTGAATCCGATGCGGTGGTGTTCACAAGCTGGTCCGGCGTGCCTGATGCTCTGACCGTCGAGATCATGGCGGCGCAGGGGTTCGATGCCGTCACGCTCGACATGCAGCATGGCGGCCATAATGAAGACAGCGTTCTGCGCTGCCTCGTTCCGGTTCTCTCCGCGGGAAAGGCTGCAATCGTGCGCGTGCCGGTGGGCCGCTTCGACATGGCCAGCCGTGCGCTCGATTTTGGAGCCGAAGCGGTCATCGCGCCGATGATCAACTCGGTGGGGGATGCGCGGGCATTCGCCGCCGCCATGAAGTACCCACCGCTGGGCGGGCGCTCATGGGGCCCGACCTATGCCTTTCCGCGCCACGGGCAGGGCGATCATCAGCAATGGCTGCGGACGAGCAACGAACGCACGCTGTCCTTCGCCATGATCGAGACGCGCGAGGCGCTGGATGCTCTGGATGGCATTCTGGCCACGCCGGGTATCGACGCCATATTTCTCGGGCCCGGCGATTTCTCGATCGCGTGGACCGAAGGCCGTCAGGTCGACTCGACGCTTGAGGCGATCATGGAAACCGTGGCTTCGGTGGCGAAGCGGGCGAGGGCGGCCGGCAAGCACGCAGGCATCTATGTCACCGATCCGGCAATTGCCGGCCGTTTCGTGGATATGGGCTACCGCCTGCTGGCCACGGGATCGGAGCACCAGCTCATTGCGCAGGGAGCCGCCGGCTTGCTGTCGAGCCTGAAGCAGTCCGTCGGTTCCAGATAGGGCGCCTTAAAGGCGGCTCATGAAGTGGGCAAAGGTCATTGATCCTTCCGGCCATGGACCATGACCGGAATCGGCATTGATGTGGCCGGATTCCCCTGCATCGATGAACAGCGAGCCCCAGGCCGAGGCGATGTCTTCCGCCACCTCGAAAGCGCAGTAAGGATCATTGCGGCTGGCTATCGTGATCGAGGGGAAGGGCAGCGGATCGCGGGGATACGGGCCGAAGGTCATCAGATGCCTGGGCCTGATTGCGGGATTGGCGACATCCGGCGGCGCGACCAGAAACGCGCCTGCCACCGGCTTATTGAAAAGCGGCAGCGCATGCATGACCGTGGGCACGCCGAGCGAATGGGCGACAAGCACGACCGGCTTTTCAGCCGCGTTGACCGCGTTGGCGAGCGTCGCCGTCCAGTCCTCGCGCACGGGTTTCGACCATTCCGCCTGCTCCACGCGGCGCGCGCTCGACAGCCTGGCTTCCCAACGGGATTGCCAGTGATCGGGGCCGGAATTGGTGTAGCCGGGAACGATGAGGAGTTCTGCGTCTTTGACTTTCATGGGCCGCATGTAGCGATGCTGTTTTGCCGGTGCAAGCCCGGTACAGCCCCGGTACAGCCCACGGCGCAAAGCGGTTGCCGTGGCTCAAAGCTCCATATGCACGATCTCGATCGGATCGCCGCCGAGCCCATGTGAGAAAAACCCTCGTCCCACGGGGCGAAACCCTTGGCTCCTATAGAAACCCTCTGCATTGATCGTGGATTCAATGCGGATGGGGCCTTCATGGTCGCGCCGCGCATTTTCCACTCCGATCTCCAGAAGACGCTTGCCGAGCCCGTAACCGGCCACCCGTTCCAGAATGAACAGGCGTGTCACCTCGCCGGGTTCGGCATCGACGAAGCCCACGATCTCACCCTCGAGTTCGGCAACGACCATGCGTCCCTGAGCGATGAGCTGTTCATAATAGTGCGGCGTGCGTGCGCCCATCCACCCCTCGATCTGCTCCGCTGAGTAGTGGTCCCTTGCCAGAGCGCGTACGGAAAGCCGGGTGACCTCGAAGACGGCAGCGCCGTCGCCTGTACGGGCGGGACGCAGATGGGGAGAGGGATTTGCACTCATGGGGAATGGTCTCATCTGGAAGGAAGAAATTCATCTTAACATGAGGAAGACCCCGGGGTCAGGCATACTGGCTTCTGGCACAAGCAGCCGGTCGATCAGCAATAATTGTTATCGGAAAAGTGAACGAAATGTTCGATATCTGCATTATTGTATGAACAACATCGTTGAACGATATTGAGGCTGAAAAATCGTGCCGGAGGTTCCCTTGAAACTGACACGACGCAGCTTTGCCGGTGCGGCCGCCGTCCTGCCCTTCATGGCTGGAGCGGGCGGAGCGCAGGCGCCCCGAATGGAGACAACAATGAGTGGACTTCCCTTTGCCGCCACGACACCGGTAAGCGTTTCCCGCGTCGGCCTGCGCGCTCGCGATGCCGAAGCGCTGGCCGCCTATTACCGCACGATCGTCGGCCTGCAGGAACTGTCGCGGGACGGAGAGACGATCACGCTCGGTGCCGCTGGCCGGCCTTTGCTGGTGATCGAATCTGACAAGTCAGCAAAACCCGACGATCCGCGTTCGGCGGGCCTGTTCCACACGGCCTTTCTGTTGCCTTCACGCGCCGATCTCGGGCGCTGGATCAACCATGCCATAGGCGACAAGATCAGGATCGACGGCGCCTCCGACCACATCGTGTCCGAGGCCCTCTACCTGACCGATCCGGAAGGCAATGGCATTGAAATCTACGCCGACCGCCCGCATGAGGGCTGGAAATGGCAGAACGGGCAGGTGGAGATGGCCACCGCGCGCATGGATGTCGAGGGCGTCATCGGTTCCGTCCCCGCCGGCGATGCCGGCTGGCACGGCGCGCCTGAAAATACGGTTGTCGGCCATGTCCATCTGCGCGTCGGCGATCCGTCGCAGGCGGAGAACTGGTGGCAGAAGGAGTTCGGGTTCGACACCGTGGCGCACTATGGCGACAAGGCCGTCTTCATGTCGTCCGGCGGCTATCATCACCACATCGCCGGCAACATCTGGCAGAGCCCCGGCGCAGGGCGGCGCGACCCCGGCCGCAGCGGCCTGTCATGGGTGGAGATGCGGTCGTCGCAAGCCTCCGCCGAGACCAGCCGCGAGGATCCTTGGGGCACTCTGATCCGCACCGTTCCCGGCAAGGCGGCGTAAATACCATAACCTGCCGTCGCGAAGTTCTTACCCGCGCGGCGGCAGATAAAGTTACCGCCGTGCTTCGGTGGCCATCCTCACCGCCAGCGCAGCCAGAACGGTGCCCATAACCCAGCGCTGGAGAACGGCGAAGGACGGGCGCCGCACGAGAAAGAGCGCGATCGTGCCGGCCGATATGGCAATCATCGCATTGACGATGACGCTGATGGCAATCTGTGTCGTGCCAAGGACGAGAGCCTGCGCAAGCAGGTTTCCGTTTGACGGATCGATGAACTGCGGCAGCAAGGACAGATACATGACCGCGATCTTGGGATTGAGCAGGTTGGTCAGGAATCCCATGAGGAAAAGCTTTCGGGGACTGTCTTTCGGCAGGTCCCGCACCTGAAATGGAGAGCGTCCGCCTGGGCGGAAAGCTTGCCAGGCAAGCCACAGAAGATAGGCGGCTCCGGCGAACCGGATCGCATCATAAGCGTAAGGCACGGCCATCAGCAGCGCCGTGATGCCGAAGGCCGCGCACAGCATGTAGAACACGAAGCCGAGTGCAACGCCGCCGAGCGATATGAGCCCGGCCGTACGCCCCTGAGAGATTGAGCGCGACACCAGATAGACCATGTTCGGCCCCGGCGTGAGAACCATGCCAAGCGCGATCAGGGCGAAGGCCAGAAGATTGTTCGGATCGGGCATCGGGATACTCCGGCGTGGGAGAGTGCCTGCCGTCAGGCTTACAGCATATTTCCGCAGTCGAACAGGTCACGTCACATTCTGCGCCCGGATGCCAACACTCCTGACATGTTCTGATCGCGCTATGTGTCAGATGAAGCGTAAGCCCGGGTACGATTCCATTTCCGGGCAAGGAGTTGCGCCATGCTCAAGGTTATCGCCGAAGACTTCATCAAGCCGGATCGAATCGGCATCGTCACACCGCTTTATGCAGAGCTGGTGGAAAAGACGCGGCAGGAACCGCTCTGCATCGCTTACGATCTGTTTGTGGACCAGAAGGATGCCGGGCATTTCGTCTTTATCGAAGAGTGGCCGGATCGGGCGGCGCTCGATGCTCATTGCCGCAGCGAACACTTCAGGAGGCTGGTGCCGCTCATCAATCGGCACCAGCGCAGGGAAGGGACGTTCATTCTGATGGATGCGTTCGCGTCCTGAAACTCTTGTCCACCTGCCCCTCGGGAGATCGGCAGGTGGTTAATCGAGGGACTTTCAGCTTTTGCCGAACACCCGCCTGAAGATCGTGTCGACATGCTTGGTGTGATAGCCGAGGTCGAACTTCTCGCGGATTTCGGCTTCGGAAAGGGCGGCTGTGACTTCCGCGTCGGCCAGCAGTTCCTCAAGGAAATCCTTGCCCTGCTCCCACACCTTCATGGCGTTGCGCTGCACGAGGCGGTAGGAATCCTCGCGCGACACCCCAGCCTGTGTCAGCGCCAGCAGCACGCGCTGCGAATGCACCAGCCCGCGGAAGCGGTTGAGGTTGCGCTCCATGTTTTCGGGATAGACCAGCAGCTTGTCGATCACGTTGGTGAGGCGCGCCAGCGCGAAGTCGAGCGTCACGGTCGCATCAGGACCGATCATGCGCTCCACCGAGGAGTGCGAGATGTCGCGCTCGTGCCAGAGCGCCACGTTCTCCATGGCAGGGAAGGCGTAGGAGCGCACCATGCGGGCAAGGCCGGTGAGGTTCTCGGTCAGAACCGGATTGCGCTTGTGCGGCATGGCCGACGAGCCCTTCTGGCCCGGCGAGAAATATTCCTCCGCTTCCAGAACCTCGGTGCGCTGGAGGTGGCGGATTTCGATGGCGACGCGCTCGATGGACGAGGCAATGACACCCAGCGTAGCAAAGAACATGGCGTGGCGGTCGCGCGGGATGACCTGCGTGGACACGGGCTCCGGCTTAAGGCCGAGCTTCTTCGCCACGTGCTCTTCCACATAGGGATCGATGTTGGCGAAGGTGCCGACGGCGCCTGAAATGGCGCAGGTGGCAATGTCCTCGCGCGCGTGCACCAGCCGCTCGCGGCAGCGGCTGAACTCGGCATAGGCCTCGGCCAGCTTGACGCCGAAGGTGGTGGGCTCTGCATGGATGCCATGGCTGCGGCCGATAGTGACGGTGTCCTTGTGCTCGAAGGCGCGGCGCTTGAGAGCTTCCAGCAGCGCGTCGATGTCGGCCAGCAGCAGGTCGGAGGCGCGGGTGAGCTGCACGGCGAGGCAGGTGTCGAGAACGTCCGAAGAGGTCATGCCCTGGTGGATGAAGCGCGAATCCGGACCGACGAACTCGGCCAGATGAGTGAGGAAGGCGATGACGTCGTGCTTGGTGACACGCTCGATCTCGTCGATGCGCTCGACATCGAAGGTGGCGCTGCCGCCCTTTTCCCAGATCGTCTTCGCGGCTTCCTTCGGAATCACGCCAAGCTCGGCCAGCGCGTCGCAGGCATGGGCCTCGATCTCGAACCAGATGCGGAAGCGGGTCTCAGGCGACCAGATGGCGACCATTTCCGGCCGGGAATAACGGGGGATCATCTCAACCACCTAACTTTAAATGTGAGTGTGCCCGCCTCCTAACAGAGTGAGCGCCGATGCTCAACGCGGGATGACCCATGCCGCCGACGAAAAGGCCGGACAGATGCCCGGCCTTCCCGTAAAAATCGATCTGCAGGATCCTCAGTACTTCCCGGTAACTGCCATCCAGCGATGGTCGGGGCCCTCGAAGCCGATCTTCTGAACGGCAATCAGCACGGCATAGTGGCTGACGCTGCCCTCGCTGGCGAAGGTCTGGATTGCGCCGATCGAGTAGCCTGTCGGGCAGCCACGGCTTTGCGGTATCGACTCGTCGTCATGCACAAGCTGGTTCCTGCCGCCATCGGTGGCGTCGATGCGCATGAGGCGGAAGCCCTGTGCCTCACCCATGCCGTGGCACTGTTCCAGCTCGCCGAAGGGTATGGCCTCCAGACGAAATTCCAGCGGCTTGTCGATGGCCGGGAAGACGGGACGCGGATTGACCGCCATGCGCGACGGATCGGCCGAAAGCTCGGTGACGGCGTTCTGGCCGGCCGTGTAGCCGCGATTGGCCGCAAGCTCGGCCTGTTTGACGATGGCTTCGCCCTCGTCGCGCGCCTTGTCGCGTGCCGCCTGAAGTGTCGCGCTCTCGTCGTCGATGCGTACGCGCACGGGCGAACCCTTCACATAGCTGTCGGTTGCCGTGTCGATGTAATAGCGGTTGGCATAAGGAAAGCCGGAGCCGTCCTGCACCCCATATTCCTCGAAGGCGAAGATGCCTCCATTCTGGCTGAAGCCGAGAATATTCAGCTCTGCCATATCACCGGCATGGGCTGCGGTGGCAAGGGCGCCGGCAAGGATCAAGGAGGACGAAAATGTGGCGAATCGCAAGGCAGGCTCCTGTGGAATGAAAGCAGGATCATCAGCCCGTGCTTTCGCCGGAAAATCAGGCTTTATAAAGGGAAGGGGGCTGCGGACGTGGCAGGATAATTTTTCAGCGATCGGAAACGATGATTTTCGTGGCCCCGTTTTCGTTGAGTTCGATGCGGATTTTCCCGTTGTCGGGCATGGGTGGCGCGCTGATGACTGTAGGCTTGTGGCTGTCCAGATTGGTGTCGGAGAGAAGTTTCTCGCCTCTCGCGGTCTTTTGCCGCTCAAGCTGATGGAAGTAGAGGGCAGACATGCGGCTCTCCCGATAATGCGAGGATCAGGATAGAGACGCGGCCTCCGTGCGTCCAGCCATCATGGGCATGGGACGCTCAGCTGGCCGACCACACCGGAAACGGATCGCCTTCCGCGGCCGTGGCCGCATGGACCCCACGCGCGATCGCCCGCGCCATGGTGGCGCCGGCCACGGCGCCGAGCTCGATGGCCTGTTCTGGCGAAACCGTGGTGCCGCTGCGCCCCGTCGCCAGCGCGAAGACCAGATCGCCGTCGAAGGGGGTGTGGCTTGGCCAGATCGCACGGGTGAAACCGTCATGGGCGGCGATGGCCAGCCGCTTCGCGGCGGCTTTGGTGAGGACCGCATCCGTGGCGATGATGGCGATCGTGGTCGCTGCGCCCTGCGGTTTTTCGCTGAATTTCAGGCGGATTTCGCGGGCATCCTCCGGCATCGGCGAAGGCATGCCGAGCCCACCGAACTCCTCGCCGATTTCAAAGGGCGCGGCCCAGAAGTGGCGGCTGCGCCCCACCGTCACCGATCCCAGCGGGTTGACCGCCACCAGCGCGCCGACGGTGATGCCGTTGTCGAGAACCGTCGAGGCCGAGCCCAGCCCGCCCATCAGGCCTGCGGTCATCGCGCCGGTGCCCGCACCCTGCGTGCCGATGGCGAAATCCGCGGCGGCGAGGCGGGCCGCTTCATATCCGAGTTCGCGATAGGGCGGATAGCGACCCCAGTCCTTGTCGCCGCCATTGGTGAGGTCGAACAGGATGGCGGCCGGGACGATCGGCACGACCTGATCCTGCACGGTAAAGCCGACACCCTGTTCGCGCAGAAAGGCCTGCGTTCCGGAGGCGGCATCGAGCCCGAAGGCGGAACCACCAGCCAGCACCACGGCATTGACGGCCTCGACCGTGTTGTGCGGCTCAAGCAGATCGGTTTCGCGGGTGCCGGGTGCGCCACCCAGAACCTGCACAGCGGCCACGGCCGGTTCGTCGCACAGCACGGCGGTGACGCCGGACCTGATGCGCAGGTCAGCGGCATTGCCGACGCGAAGCCCGGCAACATCGGTGATGAGGTTGCGCGCACCCGTGCGGAACATCACGGAACCTCCTGTTCAACAAAACGCCGCCCGTCGAAACGGAACAGGCGATAGGGGCTTTGGGTCAGGTCGCCCTTTTCATCGAAACGGATCTGGCCGATGGCTGTCGAAAACGCCTGTTGCGACAGAGCGTCCGCCAGCGGTTTGTCGATTTCGGCTGCCTGTTCGGCAATCTGCACCGCCGCATAGGCCGGCAGGGCATAGCCCTCGGCAAGCACGCCGGCGGCATTGAATGCTTCAATCACATGCGGGTCGGCCACTTCCGACCATTCCGGCAGGCCGATCATCAGCGTCCCGGCCGCGAGCGGAACGTCTGCGACGGCGGCGCGCAGCGCCTCGCCTCCGGCGAAAGTGATGCCGGCATCCAGCCCGGCGGCATCGCGCGCCATGATCGCGACGTCCTCAGCTTCGCCGCCGACGAACACATGCGTGGCGCCGGCGCGGCGCAACCGACCGACAATGGCGATCTGGTTGTCGAGGCCGGGCCGGAACGTGTCCGTGAAAACCGGCTTGAGGGCGGCCTGTTCGGCCTGCGCGCGCAACGTCTCCGCCAGTTCACGGCCGTAGATCGTGCCGTCGTCGACAATAGCGAAATGCTGATCCTTCCACAGCCTGGTCAGGATCGAGGCGACCGCGTTGCGCTCGCCGTCGCCGCGAGGTCCGAGCCGGAAGACCGGCCAGCCGCTGCGGGCGCGCTGGTCGGTCAGGCTGTCGGCGCGCACGCCGATGGCGATGATGGGAATGCCTGCTTCCTTCAGGATTGGCGCTGCCGCCTCGATGGATTCGATGCACAGAAACCCGATGGCCACCTTCACCCCGGCCTGCACCAGCGTTCTGGCGGCGTTTGCACCGCCCTCGGCCGTGCAGGCGTCGTCGGCGATGGTGAGGCTGGCCTGTTTGCCGGCGGCAAGCGTGGCGCCGGTCAATATCTGCTTTCCAAGCAGTTCCGAAGGACCGGAAAGCGGCGCGACAATCCCTGCTGCAGGCTGCTCCGCATGGGCGCTGCCGGTGAGCATGAGGCCGGTCAAGGCTGCTGCAAAGGCCTGTGCAATGCGCATTGGTGCCGAAATATATCCCTGAAGGGTCCGTGCGTGTCCGCTTTGCTGTAGAGGTTGCAGACTTCTTAAGCAACATGGCACAGGGTAAGGGACGAAACAGCCCGTCTCGCCCGCCGGCCTTGCTTGTGGCCTGTGAGCGACCGCCTTATATAACCGACTGTCGCAAACTGGATTTCCGCTGGTGCTGAAGAAGAACGATATCGGACCACAGGCTTATCGCGATGCGATGGCCCAATTTGCCGGACACGTCCATATCGTTACCACCGATGGTCCGGCCGGGCTCCGAGGTGCCACGGTAACTGCGACCTGTTCGGTATCCGACACGCCGCCGATCGTTCTGGTGTGCCTGAACCGGGAAAATCCCAAGAACGAAATCTATCTGGCCAACGGCAACTTCGCGCTCAATACTCTGGGCGAGCAGCACCGTGCGCTTGCCGCCTCCATCTCCGGCCAGACCGGCATCGCCGATATGGCCGAGCGTTTCAGGGCAGGGAAGTGGGACCGGATCGCAACGGGAGCACCGACGCTTGAGGATGCCGTGGCTGTGTTCGACTGCGAACTCATCGACACCAAGGATGTCGCCACACATCGTGTCCTGTTCGGGCGTGTGGTTGGCTTGCGGATAGGTGAGGCCCAGCGGCCGTTGATCTATCACGATCGCCGGTACGACGTTCTGTAGTGCGCGTCACATCCGGACCCGCGCTGTAACGGCTTGATTCAAGGGGAGAAGCAAGGCGTGGGAGTGCCCGAAAACATTGAGGAAATTAACGATCCGCTTCGCGTCGCGGAGGAATGGCTGAAGCAGGGGCGGCAAGTGGCGCTTGCCACTGTCATCGAGACATGGGGCTCGGCGCCGCGTCCCCCCGGCAGCCATCTGGTCGTTGATGCAGACGGCAATTTTCAGGGCTCCGTTTCCGGAGGCTGCGTCGAGGGGGCGGTTGTCTCCGAGGCGCTTGACGTGATTGCCGCTGGCAGCCCAAAGCTGCTTGAGTTCGGTGTGACCGATGAGACGGCATGGCAGGTCGGGCTGTCCTGTGGTGGACGCATCCGGGTGCATGTCCGAAAGATCGGAGCTCCGGAACAAGGCAATCTGGAAACGCTGAACGCTGCCCGCCTCTCGCGCAGGGCGGTGCTTGTTGCGACCGATCTGGCTGATGGGACAAACAGCCTGCTTCGGCAGGGCGATGCCGTCGACGCGGCGATGAACGACGCCGTCGAACAGGCGCACCGTACCGGAATATCCCGCAGCGTCGAAGTTGGCGGCAAAACCCTGTTTCTCAATGCTTATGTGCCGCAGCCGCGACTGGTTGTCGTCGGCGCCGTGCATATCACGCAGGCTCTGGTGCCCATGGCGCGTCTTGCCGGCTATCCGGTCGAGATCGTCGACCCGCGAAGCGCGTTCGCAACGCCCGAGCGCTTTCCGAACGTGCCATTGCATGCGCGCTGGCCGCAGGAAGTATTGCGGGCGGACGTCCCGCTGGACAGTTACACGGCCCTTGCCGCGGTTACGCATGATCCGAAGATCGATGATGTTGCGGTTCGCATCGCGCTGGAAGCCGGCTGCTTCTACGTTGGCGCGCTCGGCAGCCGCAAGACGCACGCCGCCCGAGTCGCCCGACTTGCGGCTGCGGGTCTGAGCGCGGAAAGCGTGGCACTTGTGAGCTCTCCGATCGGCCTGAACATCGCGGCGGCCAATCCGGCCGAGATAGCGGTCGCCATACTGGCCGAAGTCATCCAATCGTTCCGCCTGCGTGGTTTCCAGGCGCGGGACGATGCGGCATGAGGAGCGTTTTCGTTCCGCTGCTGTCCCTGCTGCTGCTCGCCGCCTTTCCGGCCAGCGCCCGATCAGCAACGCTGAAGCCCTACAAGGACGACCTGTTCGCCTATCCCGCCCTCTTGTCGGGTAAGCCCGGCGATCGCTATCTGGTCGTCGATTATCAGGAAATGCGCGACATCAACGGGCGCGACCAGATACCCGAGCGCAGGGTGAAGGGCGCCTATGTATCGACCGGCGTGCGCAAGGTTCAGAAGGATCTGGCGCTGAAGACGGAGGCTGGCACCATCCGCCATTTCGCCGTGGGGCGCACCGATGATGCCAGTCTCATCGTGCTTTATCTGCACGGGCAGGGCGGAAGCCGCCGTCAGGGGATCGACGATTTCACCTTCGGAGGCAATTTCAATCGCATCAAGAACCTGATGGCGCAAAATGGCGGACTTTACCTGTCGCCTGATTTTTCCGACTTCGGCGACAAGGGCGCCGCCGAGATCGCGGCCCTGATCGGCCACTACCGGGCGCGCTCGCCGGGGGCGAAGATATTCGTGGCCTGCGGCTCCATGGGAGGTGCGTTGTGCTGGAAACTGGCATCCGGCAAGGGTGAGGGGGCTGCGGTGGACGGGCTGCTGCTGCTGGGCTCCCTGTGGGATGAGAGCTTTCTGTCCAGCCCCGCCTTTCAGCGGCGCGTTCCGGTTTTCTTCGGGCAGGGCAGCCGCGACCCGGTGTTCCCGGTGGAAAAACAGGAAGCCTTCTTCCGCGCTATTCTGGCAAAGTCGAAGAATTACCCCGCGCGCTTCGTGCGTTTCGAGACGGGCACGCACGGAACCCCGATCCGCATGACGGACTGGCGTGAAACGCTCAACTGGATGCTTTCCGAAACCAGGTAAGCCGGCGGCTCAAGGTGCCGAATTGTAGTCGAGCACGCTTTGCGGGTTGATCTCGCCGTCATAGGACGCATCGACATCGTACTGGACGAGCACAAATTTGCCGTTCCTGAACAGCCACGTCCCTGACGAGGAAGCGTCGCCGACACCGCGCCATTTGGCATGCGAGATAATCGTGTGGCCGGCTTCGTCATAGTCGGCATTCACCAGCTCATCCGTGACATTGTACCCGATGACGTTCACCGCCTCGAGCTCGCCCTCGGGATCGTTGTTGGCGTAGTGAATGTCGAGATCCGGCTCGGAGAACTGAAGCTGGCGCACGCCGCCGTCCTCGTCGGATATCAAGAAGGCGAATGTCTCGTTGTAGGCGCCGCGCATGCACAGGAAACGGAACAGCCGCGCTTGCCTTTCCGCATCGTCGGTTTTGGTGCTGTAGCGGATGGTATAGGCGGACGGCTCCTGCGCCTCATCGCCCGAGGTGAGGGCGGCATCGCAACGATCGCCATAGTTCGCTGCGAAAACGATCCTGGCCTTCTCAAGCAGCGTGTCGCGCTCGGGAACCATCTGGCCATCCTCGCAGCTTGAAGGAAGCGCCTTGTCGAAATCCGATGTACTGGGCTCCAGCGCTCCCTTTTCGATATGCAGCGGCCTGAAGGGCGGTTCCTGCGTCTGGGCGCTGAGCTGGCGCAGCGTGTAGCAGCCGGCGAAAACCTTGTGGCTGCCATCCTCCTGCTCGGCGCGGATCGCCACAGGCAGGGTGTAATAAATGCTGCCGGCAGCACCTTCCTCCAGAACACCGCCGGTTTCGACATCGACCGAAACCGTGCCTTCATAGCCTCCGGCAAAGCTCTCAAAGTCGGCCGCGGGCTTGGTTTCGCCGAAATAGTCCCAGGCGCGCGCATATTCGTGGCGATTGATGGCGCTGTAGAGCGAACGGATCAACGCCGCGGGATCGGAACGATCATCGATATAGGGGGCATCCGTCTGCGCTGCGGCTTGTGATGAAACGGCCGGTATCATCACGCAACCGCCGAGAAGCGCCACGAAGGTCCGCGCCAACATTTCTTTCATGAGGCTTTCTCCTGCCCGAGCCGGTCGCCGGAATGGTTCCGGTGCTGACGAATCACGAATTTCCGTCCGGAATTTCGCGAAAACAAGGCAACTGACCGTCTCATGAAGCGCCGGAACGGCTGCCGCAAAAACAAGCGAGGTGCCTCAGGACAAGCTTATGCGACGAGTCAGCGATTCGCCATGCAGCGGCGCGGCGGCTCATGATCAGCGCAGCGACATCTCGCGGGCGATTCGGGGGAAGTCAGCCGGTTTGATGCCTATATCGGCGCGGTCGGCATTGCTCATTGCGTTGAGCAGGGCGAGCGCCGTGCGGTAGCGCACTTCTTCCTGAGGGCGGGGGCGCGCGAAAAGTTCGGTGACAAAACCCATGACAGGGCTCCTGCATTGTCCTCCCGCTTGGCTTTCAATATACATTGTTTGTGACAATTGTGCGGTGCAGCATTCGCATGGCAGATATGCAGGGGCACAAATTAAAGTTCTTCCCACATAAGGCATCCATTTTTAACCGGCGGGCAATAGAATCCGCATCCGTGAGAAACGGGGGGAGGCTGCCATAGCCAGCAGCACCAAAATGGATTTTGCGTCTTTGCTGGACGATCTCTTTGCGCCCCCTCGCGAGGAGGAGCCGGCAGCGCCGTTGCCGTCCATACCATTCGATTATCTGGCTGTGGTGGAAGAATTGCATTCGGGACGAATCAAAGTTTCGGATGAGGCTCTGGCTGCCCGGTATCTGGAAAGCGAAGCCGACACCGGCCTTGATTTTTCCGCTCTTCTCGATCAGGCGCGGGCCGCACTTGCTGGCGAAGCGCCATCCCAGCGCGAAGAACTGCCCTCCATCGATCCGGATCGCATCGCGGCCGAGCTTGGCCTTGGCGAACCCGCGGTTAACCTGCGCGAGGTGCGTCGCCGGTTCGCTCTGTCGAATCATCCGGATCGAATGCCGCCGCATCTGCGCCATCGCGCCATGATCCGCATGCAGATCGCCAACATGCTGATCGATGAAGCGGGCCTGAAGAAGAAAATACGCTGAGCCCGTATCGCGTTGCCGTCATTGCATCGGCCACTTACATTGCTCCTGCCGAAGGTGGCCTTTCGCTGCCCGGAGAAGAGGGCAGGCCGATATGATGAAAATCCAGAAAGTGCCGGTGGACGACATTTACGTCCCGGCTGCACGTCGCAAAACGCTGCATCCTGAAACAGTTCGCCATCTGGCCGAAGACATTCTCGAAAACGGCATGAAAACGCCTGTTCAGGTCCGCCATGATGGCAAGCGGTACATTCTGGTGGAAGGCTTGCACCGGCTGGAAGCCGCCAAATGGCTGGGCGAGCCTGCGATCGACGCTTATCTTGTGCAGGCCAGAAAGCACTAAGCCGACGAAGCAGCGGCTCCCCGGCACTGCAAAATTTCACGCATTTGCCATAGCTTAGTCGCCTTGGTGCCATTGGCGCGTCAAGATTGGGTTCCTATCTATGACCCATCGGCGGGGGCCGAATAAAGAGGCACGATATGAGCGCGACACAGAGCAGGCTTGATGAATTGCTGGACGATCCAATGGTCCAGCTTGTCATGCAACGCGACCGGGTAAGCCCGAAAGGCCTGCGCTGGATGCTGGAGCGTGCCCGTGCCCGTATCGAAGATCCTTCGCTGCCGCCGGCCTATATGGTGGCGCGTGAATGCTGCGAGCAGAACATCGGTTGCTGAAAACCTTCCCGCCTCCCTTCAGCCGATACACCGGGTGGAGGGAGGCAGTCAGTCAGGAAAGAATCGGGTGTCTTTTCGCGTTCGCCCGCAAAAGTTAAAAATTTGATTCAAACTTTGTTGGTAATTCATCCTTCATAATTGTCTGCGAGTTCCGGAGTGGCTCCAGTCTGCCGGCCGGCCGATGTGTTTTGCGTACAGGTCCCGGATGCGTTCTTCAGCTTACCTTGCTCTTCTCGTTCTCGGTCTTGGTGTCTCCGGCTGCTCATCGAGCGTCGGCATAGAGGACATTGTTCCGCGTCCGTCGCAGGAGACCACCAGTTCGATAGCGCGGCCGCTGACACCCTCGGCCAGGGTTGGAAATGCTGCTCAGATTGCAGATACGTCTGCGCAAAACAACAACTCCGATGCGCTGGCAGCGCTGGTCGAAAGCGAGAGCCAATCGGATTCCGGCTTCGCCATGCCGTCTCTTGAGACGGCTGCGCTCGTGCCGACGCCCCGGCCGGCGACAAAGTCGCAAAAAGCCATCGATGCGGTCATTCATCCCCAGCAGTTCCGCGATGCCAAGCCGATCAATTTCGGCAAGGTCGCCCCGCGCCATTATGCAGTGCACGGCGTCGATGTCTCGCGCTGGCAGGGCGAGATCAACTGGCCCAAGCTGCGCAGCCAGGGCGCCAATTTCGCCTTCATCAAGGCCACCGACGGCGGCGATCATCTCGATCCGATGTTCATGAAGAACTGGAACGGCGCGGCTGCGGCCGGCATCCGGCGCGGTGCCTATCACTTCTTCTACTGGTGCCGCCCGGCCAGCCAGCAGGCGGACTGGTTCATCCGCAACGTGCCGAAGGTTGCAGGCGCGCTGCCGCCGGTTATCGACGTGGAATGGAACGGTGAATCGCGCTGCCGCAAGCGCCCGTCTCCGGCACAGGTGCGCGAGAAGATGCAGGTCTTCATGGACCGGCTGGAGCGCCACTATGGCCAGCGCCCGATCATTTATACCGCCCCCGACTTCTACGCCGACAACCTGAAGGACGCGTTCCGGGACTATCCATTCTGGCTGCGCGCCGTCGCCCAGCACCCCTCCAAGGTCTATCCCGGCCGCAAATGGGTGTTCTGGCAGTATTCGGGGTCCGGCCTGTCGCACGGGGTCAAGGGCAACATCGACCTCAACGTGTTCAACGGCACCGAGGCGCAATGGCGCAACTGGGTGAGCGGGCGGCAGCTTGTGGCGGACGCGAACTGAACCATTACGGGCGGCGCCGGTCAGTTGACGATGCGGCTGCGGCGCATGTTCTCCCGCGAGAGAATATCGGCCGCCGGATGGCTGGCAATCGGCACGCCGATGTCCGCAGATACGTCGCCGGCGGCGATCAGCGCGTGATAACGCGCACAGCAGACGCGCAGGAATGACGTGAAATTGCCAAGGTCGTGATCGGCGTCCATGGCTTCGTGCCACAGGCGGGTGATGAGCTGCGCGACGCTCATGCCGTCGCGCAGCCCGATCTCGGTCAGCGTGTCCCAGAAATGGTTCTCGATGCGGATTGAGGTGGCCACTCCATCGATGCGCAGGCTATGGGTACGGCTTTGCCACTGGCTGGCATCAGCCTTGATGAAAAGCTCACACATCGCGGACCACCTCCTCAAGAGCCGCAAAGACAGGCGCGCACTGGCTACAGAATGGCGAGAAACTGCTTCAGCCATGCCGGATGTGCCGGCCATGCCGGTGCGGTCACCAGATTGCCATCGGTTACCGCTTCTGTCACCGCAATATCGGCGAAGGTGCCGCCCGAGGCGGTGACCTCATAGGCGCAGGCCGGATAGGCCGAGCAGGTGCGGCCCCTGAGCACGCCTGCCGCGGCCAGAAGCTGCGCGCCGTGACAGATCGCGGCCACCGGCTTGCCGGCATCGAAGAAGTGCCGGACCATGTCGAGCACCTCGTTGTTCATCCGCAGATATTCAGGCGCGCGACCTCCGGGAACGACCAGCGCGTCATACACGGTGGCGTCGGTCTCGCTGAAAGTGGCGTTGAGTGCGAAATTATGACCGGGTTTTTCCGAATAGGTCTGGTCGCCCTCGAAATCATGGATCGCCGTTTTGACCGTATCGCCTGCCTTCTTGCCGGGACACACGGCATCCACCTGATGTCCCGTCGCCAGCAAGGTCTGGAACGGGACCATGGTTTCATAATCCTCGGTGAAATCGCCGGTAATCATCAGAATTCTGGCCATCATCTATCCTCCTCTGCCGATGGAGCAGGCAGGATAGGCGCGATACTGCGGAAGCGGGTATTACCCGCATACTACGCCGGTGGCCGTCGCCGGGCCCGTTCGGCGGATCGAACCTGACGTCCGGGTGCAGGTGCTGCGCTTTTTTCATCTCCAATGACAAAACGGCCCGCCTGAAAGACGGGCCGTTTCCATCACTTTAGTCGATTGCCGCGCGGGCCTTAGCTGCAGCCGCTGGTTGCGCCGCAGGTGTCGCACTTCTCGCAGGTGCCGTTCCGCACCATGGTGAAGTTGTGGCACTCGGAGCATTCGTTGCCCGTATAGCCCTGCATCAGCGACTGCTGGCGGCGGGCGGCGGCGAGCTTCTTGGCATCGGCTGCTTCCCGGGCGGCAGCATCGGTGAACAGGACTTCGGCCGTGGCCTCCGGAGCATCTTCGGTCGCTTCCTTCGCCTGCTCCTCAAAGTCGCGCTTGAAGGCGACGGCGCCGTCTGTGGCCAGTTCGCTCTTCAGGGCAGTCGCACCCGACGAGATCGGATGGACGTTGGAGGCGAATGCGGTCGGCGCGGTGCGCTGGGCCTTGTCGCCCGAGCCGCCGCCCATGCCCTTCGGCTCGCTGCTGACCAGCTTCACGGTCGAGGCGCCGCGCACCAGACCCTTGGAGAAGGGCAGGGCCTTGCCTTCGGTGATGCCCTTGCCGAGCGACGTGTTGGAGAAGTCGGTATCGACATGGGCAAGATCGTTGCGCGCCAGATAGGAGACCGCCAGCTCGCGGAACACATAGTCGATGATCGAGGTGGCGCTCTTGATGGCGTCGTTGCCCTGCACCATGCCGGCCGGTTCGAACTTCACGAAGGTGAAGGCCTCGACATATTCCTCCAGCGGCACGCCATATTGCAGGCCGAGCGAAATGGCGATGGCGAAGTTGTTCATCATGGCGCGGAAGGCCGCGCCTTCCTTGTGCATGTCGATGAAGATCTCGCCGAGGCGGCCATCGTCGAACTCGCCGGTGCGCAGGTAGACCTTGTGGCCGCCGACGACTGCCTTCTGGGTGTAGCCCTTGCGGCGGTTCGGCAGCTTCTCTCGGTCGCGCACCACCTTTTCGACCACGCGCTCGATGATCTTTTCCGTCACTTCCACGGCGCGGGCAGCCGCCGGAGCGGCAACCAGAGCCTCGACCGCATCGTCCTCTTCCTCCTCGTCGGAGATCAGCGAAGCGTTGAGCGGCTGCGAGAGCTTGGAGCCGTCGCGGTAGAGCGCGTTGGCCTTCAGCGCCAGTTTCCACGACAGCATGTAGGCGTTCTTGGCATCCTCGACCGTCGCCTCGTTGGGCATGTTGATGGTCTTGGAAATGGCGCCCGAAATGAAGGGCTGCGCCGCGGCCATCATGCGGATGTGGCTCTCGACCGACAGGTAGCGCTTGCCGATCTTGCCGCACGGATTGGCGCAGTCGAACACGGCCAGATGCTCATCCTTCAGGAAGGGCGCGCCTTCCAGCGTCATCGCACCGCAGACATGGATGTTGGCGGCCTCGATCTCCTTCCTGGAGAAGCCAAGCGCCGGCAGGACCTCGAAGGAGAAGTCGTTGAGCTGCTCGTCGGTGAAGCCGAAAGTCTCCTTCAGCCAGTCAGCGCCCAGCGTCCACTGGTTGAACACGAACTTGATGTCGAAGGCCGATTTCAGCGCACCGTTCAGCGCCTCGATCTTCTCGTCCGTGAAGCCTTTTGCCCTGAGCGTTGAAGGATTTACGCCCGGAGCCTGATTCAGATTGCCATGACCAACGGCGTACGCCTCGATCTCGGCGATCTGGCTCTCGGAGTAACCCAGCGTGCGCAGGGCTTCCGGCACGGCCCGGTTGATGATCTTGAAGTAGCCGCCGCCGGCCAGCTTCTTGAATTTCACCAGAGCGAAGTCCGGCTCGATGCCGGTGGTGTCGCAGTCCATGACGAGGCCGATGGTGCCGGTCGGCGCGATCACCGTTGCCTGCGCGTTGCGATAGCCGTGCTTCTCGCCAAGTTCGATGGCTCGGTCCCATGCGGCGCGGGCATGTTCGACCAGTTCCTTCTGGCTGACATGTTCGGCATTGAGCGGCACCGGGTCGACAGCCAGCTTCTCATAGCCATTGCTCTCGCCATAGGCGGCGCGGCGATGATTGCGCATGACGCGCAGCATGTTTTCGGCGTTGCGCTGGTAATCCGGGAAAGCGCCCAGTTCGCCTGCCATCTCGGCGGAGGTGGCGTAGGAAACGCCGGTCATCAGTGCGGTCAGCGCACCGCAGATGCCGCGGCCTTCATCGGAGTCGTAAGGAATGCCGGAGGTCATCAGCAGGCCGCCGATATTGGCGTAGCCGAGGCCGAGCGTGCGGTACTTGTAGGACAGTTCAGCGATTTCGCGCGACGGGAACTGCGCCATCATGACCGAGACTTCGAGCACGATGGTCCATAGCCGCACGGTGTGCTCGTAGGCGGCGATGTCGAAGGTGCCATCCTGGTTGCGGTAGGGCAGCAGGTTGACCGAGGCCAGGTTGCACGCCGTGTCGTCGAGGAACATGTATTCCGAGCACGGGTTGGAGGCGCGGATCGGGCCGGCGGCCGGGCAGGTGTGCCAGTCGTTCATGGTGGTATTGAAGTGCAGGCCGGGGTCGGCCGAGGCCCATGCCGCGTAGCCGATCTTCTCCCAAAGGTCGCGGGCCTTGAGGGTCTTCGTCACCTTGCCGTCCTTGCGGGCGGTCAGGTGCCAGTCGCTGTCGTTCTCGACCGCACGCAGGAAATCGTCCTTGAGCGAGACGGAATTGTTCGAGTTCTGGCCCGAAACGGTCAGGTAGGCTTCCGAATCCCAGTCGGTGTCGTAGGTGCTGAACTCGATTGCCGTGTAGCCCTGCCGTGCGAACTGGATGACGCGCTGGACATAGTTTTCCGGCACGGCGTTCTTCTTCGCAGCCTTGATCTCGCGCTTCAGCGCCGTGTTGATCGAGGGGTCGAAGCAGTCGTCGTCCTGACCTTCGCAGTTCACGCAGGCCTTCATGATCGCGTCGAGATGCTTGCGCACGATCTTGGAGCCGGTGACGAGGGCGGCAACCTTCTGCTCCTCCTTCACCTTCCAGTCGATGAAGGCCTCGATGTCGGGATGGTCGGCATCGACGATGACCATCTTGGCCGCGCGGCGCGTGGTGCCGCCGGACTTGATGGCGCCGGCGGCGCGGTCGCCGATCTTGAGGAAGCTCATCAGGCCCGACGACTTGCCGCCGCCGGAAAGCTTTTCGCCTTCGCCGCGCAGATGCGAGAAGTTGGAGCCGGTGCCGGAACCGTATTTGAACAGGCGCGCCTCGCGCACCCACAGATCCATGATGCCGCCTTCGTTGACGAGGTCGTCGCCCACGGACTGAATGAAGCAGGCGTGCGGCTGCGGATGCTCATAGGCAGATTTCGAGCGGGTCAGCTTGCCCGTGAAGGGGTCGACATAGAAGTGGCCCTGACCGGGACCGTCGATGCCGTAGGCCCAGTGCAGGCCGGTGTTGAACCACTGCGGAGAGTTCGGCGCCACGCGCTGCGTCGCCAGCATGTAGGACAGCTCGTCTTTGAACGCCTGCGCATCTTCCTCGCTGTCGAAATATTTGCCCTTCCAGCCCCAGTACGTCCAGGTGCCGGCCAGACGGTCGAAGACCTGACGCGCGTCGGTCTCGGAGCCATAGCGCTCGCCTTCGGGCAGTTCGGCGAGGGCGGCCTCGTCGGCCACCGAACGCCACAGGAAGGAAGGAACGTCGTTCTCCTCGACTTTCTTCAGGCGCGCGGGAACGCCGGCCTTGCGGAAATATTTCTGGGCGAGGATGTCGGCGGCAACCTGACTGAACTGCGCCGGCACATCGATGTTGTCGAGCCTGAACACAACCGAGCCGTCGGGGTTCTTGATCTCCGACAAGGCCTTGCGGAACTCGATCTCCGCATAGGGAGACTGACCCGCTTTTGTGAAGTGCCGTTCGATGCGCATCTGGTTTCTTCCTTCATCTATATATAGCGCGTTTCAGGGCGGCCGCCCAACCGGTTTTCCGCGGGACTGGCGCTGATCCGGACAGACTGCGCCGTCGCGGATCTGCTCCGCTTTCCCTGACGCGATTTGAAACCGGATGCACCAGCAATTCCGGGACAGTCGAAGCCGTCCGCATGCCGTACCCACAAAAACGCTGCAATTCCCTCACAAGGGAAGGTTTACATTATCTAGCTGGAATACTGATCGCAAACACTAAATATAGTATTAAACGATTAATTTTACCAGCTATTCCGCTTCTCTCCACGCATGGAAAAACGCTCCGCAAACGGCCTCTTCAGAAGGCGGAGTGCGACTGAAACGCGATTGAACGGGAAAAAGACCGGGCTCGAAACTTTCCGGCCGCGTCCGCAACATCGAACGCATGGCCAATAAAAGGCGACTCGCGGGGGAGCGTCAAGCGCTCGTTCGTCCAACTTTTATGACCCCCAACATCTTGTATGTGAAGGGTGTGGATATCGGGGAGAAGCGCGCAAGGCTGTTGCCTGTTGCAATGGCGATCGTGGCGAACCTCGTTTCGGCCTGAGCGCGGCTTTTCATCCGCTGGCGCGACCCGGTTCCATGGTGCGGGTAATGATATGATGAAGGCAGGGCAAGGCCGGATGACGGCGCGGTTCGCATGCGGAATTCCTGCGCTGAAGGCAGATTAAGGAAAATTGGGTTCACCACCTGCCCGATCTGCTCTATATCTGTCGTGGAGTTGGTTGGGGCCATGTCCTGACCCTTTATGTCGTGCCGCGAGGCGCGCGCCGGTTTGCTTCATTCGAGCACCGGTATTCATGCGCCGGCGCCGATACCCGAAGGCGGGGAGTTAATGTCATGAACAGTCTGTTGCGTCACAACGCGCTGCAACCGGTCGATCCCATCTGGCGCTCCATCCGCGATGAGGCGATGGCGGCGGTCAACCGCGATCCGCTTCTGGCGGCGTTTCTCTATTCCACCATCCTCAATCAGGAGAGCCTTGAGGATGCCGTCATCCACAGGCTGGCCGAGCGGCTCGCGCATCAGGATATCGGGGCGGACCTGATCCGCCAGACCTTCGATGCCATGCGCGAAGACGACCGGGAATGGTCGACGGTGGTGCGGGTCGACATTCAGGCCTATTTCGATCGTGATCCGGCCTGCGAGCGCTTTCTGGAGCCTGTGCTCTACTTCAAGGGCTTTCATGCGATCCAGACGCACCGCCTGGCGCATTGGCTGTGGAAGCAGGGCCGCAAGGATTTTGCGCTCTATCTGCAGAGCCGTTCGTCGTCGGTATTCCAGACCGATATCAATCCGGCCGCCCGCATCGGCAAGGGCGTCTTCCTCGATCACGCGACCGGCCTCGTGGTCGGCCAGACCGCCGTCATCGAGGACGATGTCTCGATCCTGCACAATGTGACTTTGGGCGGCACCGGCAAGGCGAGCGGCGACCGGCATCCGAAGATCCGGCGCGGTGTTCTGATCGGGGCAGGGGCCAAGATCCTCGGTAATATCGAGATCGGACATTGCTCCAAGGTGGCTGCCGGCTCGGTCGTGCTGGCTACCGTTCCCCACAACAGAACGGTTGCCGGCGTGCCGGCGCGCATTGTCGGCGAAACGAGCTGCGACGATCAGCCTTCCCGCGAGATGGATCAGCTCCTGCCTTCACAGGCGATGGATCATGTCGTCAGTTTCGACATCTGAGAATGAACTGAACATGACGGGGTTGTGTCGTCACCGCCTCGTCTTTACAGCGCCCTGACCGCGTGCAAGAAGCGCCTCTCACATCCAGTCCCTTAGCGGAGAATTTTTTTGAAACCCGACGAAATCCGAAAGCTCGACGCCTATTTCAAGCGCGTCTTCCAGAATCCGCGCCTTGAAGTGAAGGCTCGTCCGCGCAAGGACGATTCAGCCGAAGTTTATGTCGGCGACGAATTCCTCGGCATCGTGTTCAAGGACGAGGATGACGGCGACTACAATTTCTCGATGGCCATTCTCGACATCGATCTGGGCTGATTTTTTCAGCCCTTCGTGTTCGCTTCACCTTCATTGTTGCGGTGAAGCCGGGGCACCAAGCATGGATGCGGCGAGGTTTTCAACCGCCGTGTCCAGTGCCTGCCACTCTTCCAGAAATCGTTTCGGAAAGCGGTAGGTGAGCGTGAGACGCTCGCCGACCAGAATGTCGCGCTCACACGGGGCGAGCGACTTTTCTGCCGCTTCACCGGTCAGGCAGCGCGCCACGAATGGCTCCCGCCCCTGCCTGTCCGCCACGGCGAGCTTTTCTCCCATATATCCTGAGTTTTCGGAAAACTCGTAGAAGGTGATGCCCGCGGGACCGTTGCGGCCTGGTCTGGCAATCAGCGCGCTGTAGATCGGCGCAAAGCGGCCGCTCATGTCGCGGGACATCATCTGCTCCGAAAAACCGAGAAAGATGATCGAATCGGCCGCGGTCGCGTGATTGAATTCGTCGTGCGACGCCTGCGTATATCCTGCCATCGAAGGATAATGCACATAAAGGTCGAGCCGTTCCGCATTGCCGCTGCGCCTTGCCTGCTCGAAGCGGATCATGTTGGCCGGCACAGCCAGAAGATTGTTCCCGATGACCACGGCGTGGATCGTTGTGTCGTCGGTATGGCCGCCCATCGCCATCCGTTCGCCGAACCATTTTCCGGCGAACGTGATCGCCACCGACAAAATCGCCACAGCGACGAGGCCGTAAAACAGCCGCGACGTCAGCGAGGAACCGACGACCTTGAATTCGTTCGGGGCGACGGCGTCTTTCATCTTGCTCCGTGAAATTGTTGCAGTGGCCGCGAGAAACAGCGGCGTATCAGGTGAGACTGTGGAGATTTATGGTAAAGGGAGGGTAAAGAAACGGCTGCGGCAACCGTGCCGGTCTGACAGGAGAAGATATGCCCACCTACGCAATCGATGCAGCAGAGCCCAGCTTCGAGGACAGGGACACCAACTGGCTTGCCCCGGACGTGACGCTCATCGGCAATGTCCATGTCGGTCGTAATGTCGGCATCTGGTTCGGTACCGTCATCCGTGGCGACAATGAAGCGATCGTGATTGGCGAGGATACGAATGTGCAGGAACACACGATCATGCACACGGACCCCGGCTTCCCCCTCACCATCGGCAAGGGCTGCACGGTCGGCCACCGCGCGCTGCTGCATGGCTGCACCATTGGCGACAACAGCCTGATCGGCATGGGCGCGATTGTCCTCAACGGCGCGAAGATCGGCAGGAACTCGCTTGTCGGTGCCGGCGCGCTGGTTACGGAGGGCAAGGAATTTCCCGACAATTCACTGATCGTCGGTTCTCCGGCCAAGGTGGTGCGAACGCTGGATGAGGCAGCCATCGAGCGGTTGCGGCAATCTGCCGGGCATTACGTGGCGAATGGCCGCCGTTTCAATAAAGGTTTCAGAAAACTCGAAGACTGACCCTGACGACAACCGTCTGCGGCCTGAGAAAACGGAGCCGGCTCCGGTTAAAAGCCGGCTCCTGAAATCCGGTCGTCGGGGGGGGGCGGGGGGACTCGACCGGATTTTTGGCGGAAAGCCAGCCATTCAGCTTTGGCTGAGGTCAGCGGACGGAGGCCACCGCGTCGGCGCGGCCATCGGTGATTGAAACCCACACACCCGAATTCTGCGCGGACTGGCGCTTGAGGTAGGTGTACTGGGTTTGCGACCACGCCAGAACCCGGCTTTCGAGATTGTCGAGGATGAAGTCGCCCATGCTGGTGTGGACGGTCAGAACCGCGTGGCCTTCGCCATTGGGCTGGCGCACGACGGTGATGAGCAGGTTGCCGGCCGGCACACCGGCCTGCATGAGGCGGCGGCGCTTTTCCAGCACATAGTCCTCGCAGTCACCCATGCCGTTGACCGGGTAGGACCAGACTTCCTCTCGACCCCAGATTTCCATGTCGGTCATGGGGATGACGCTGGTGTTCACGTCGTTGTTGACGGAAATGATCGTTGCCCACAGCTTGCGGGTGAGTTCGACCGGAGCTTTCTTCGCAGTCTTCTGGCGGCATTCCTGCGGCAGACCCTGACAGAACTCATAGTGTCCGACCGGCTGTGTGGTGCGGCCGCCCGTAGGCATGAAGCTGTTGCCGGCATGGGCGCTGCCCAGCGTGGCGATCAGCATCGTCATGGCCGTTATAAGCGAAGCGCCCCAGTTGAAAGTCATTGCGGTGTCTCCCCGTTTGAGGAGACAATGACAGGTCCGGATTTATTTGGCGCAAAGTACCGAAGAAGACATTGAGTAAAACATAGATCATTTTAAGAGAAAACAAGAATAAAATAATAAACAAATTTGATTCAAATTTTATCCTTTCTGGCAAAGCATGGGCGCATGTCTGCGCCTGAAGCGGCAGGGCGCAACTCGCCTGATTTCGTGGGTTTTGCCCGGCGATGGGTGGCGAAGACGTCCACCCGGGAAGCTGAGGTGTGTTAACGTCTGATGGGCCCGGCAGGAGTGTCAGCAGGGTTGACCGGCGCAGAAGAAGCCCAATGCGGGAAACCGCTCCCGCTTGACGCGACTATTTTCAGCCGAGTGTCGTGTTGAATTCCGCGTTCAGGGATTCGGGCCGTTGGACGACGGCGAACTCGATGGCCACCCCATCTTCGAAGTGGCGTACGATCTGGCCGCGCATGGTGCCCAGCGTGACCTGCACGCCGATCGCCGGCTTGACCTCGATCTCAACCGCGGCACCAGACAGCGACAGGTCGATGATCCGGCAGGGATACTGGCGACCGTCCATGAGGCGCAGAACGCTGATCGGGTTGCGCGGCGCGATGCGCTCATGGCGGCGATCTTCCGGCAGATCGAGCTCGTGACGGTTCGCGAGCCATGTGAGCTGGGCGGCAAGTTTCTCGCGCTTGCGCTCGGAGGCAAGCACGGTCATGGCAAATCCGTCCTGAAAGGTGCGAACGATAATGCCTTCAACGCGGCCGATATGGTCGATATAAGCGATAATGCGCTCACCCGGCTCGCCGATGCGGTCCGTGCGCAGAGCCATATTGCCGGGCGACATTTCAATGACCTGACAGGGGTGTTCGGAGCGGTCCTCAAGCATGAAGCGTCCGTAGACCTTGACGCGAACGCGCTGGAAGCTGCGCCTTTCGGCAACAGACGGCGCGAGGACCTTCGCCGCAGAAACCATAACTGCCTTCACCCCACTGGCCGTCCCGCCTTTCGGGCGGATTCCTGACCAGATTATGAATGGGGAAAGTTAACAACCGGCAAACAAGGCATCTGCAGGGCGCTTACTCGTCGCGGCCGCCGTCAAGCACCAGCAGGTGACGTATCCTGCGGGCCTTGCCGTAACCGGCAATGGTGCTGGCCGTGTCGAGATCGACAGGTGCGAGTTCCGGCGCCTCGATTGCAGGACGCTGAAAGGCTTCGGTTTTCTCGGTAGCGGGGTCCACGACGCGCAGGGCTTCGATGACCGCGTCGTTGATGGGATCTGCACCCAGCCAGAATGGCTTGTGCGCGGGGGCTGCGACGCCCAGGCAGCGTGAGCTTCCGATTCCGCTTTCCAGAGGCAGGGCCAGCAGTTCAAAGGGAAGGGCGCGTCCTGCCTGACTGATTGCCTCGTAACGGATCAATATCACCGCGTGCCTGTCGAACACGTTGTCGAGCAGGCGGGCGACCAGCCTCTGGTCTTTCGGACGCCAAAGCGAAGGGAAGCTGAAACCTTTCAGTTCCCGCCCATAAGCAGCACACAGCCGTGTTCCCGCCAGGCGGAACACGGCCTCGCCACGCGTATCCTTTTCAAGAATAAAAGTATCGGCAAGCAGCTTTTTAATGTCTGCCGGCTCGATCTCCGTGCGCTGTGGCGCAGAACGGTCCCCGCGCAGCCGATTCCAATAATGGAACAGTGCAATGGATCCTGCGAGTTTCATGTTCGCTCCGCTTCGTGCAATCTGAAGTCTGATTGTCCCAACGATGAACAGGAGGACATTTCCGACTACCTACATGCGGTGCGGAGCATAAACCGTGCCAGCTTTGAGGCGGCTTGTTCACGGATCGAGGCCGTTAAGGTTAACAAACGGTTTAGATTGCGGCCACGCATGACATGTGAGACTTTGAATTCATTCCAGAAAACGGCCTGCCGGAAAGCGGCGGCGGTTTTCCAGTCAGAAGTCCAGGGGAGCCCAGGGGCTCGATCGGCCGTTCAGGACATGTCCTGAACGGCCATTTTTTTGATTCGATTCGCCTGTTTCAGAAGTCCCGTCCGCGCTGTGGCGACGATTCGCCGTTTGGAAAAAGCCGGTGTGTCGCCTACATCGCATCTCTCAAACAGGACGATATCATGAGCCAGCCCGAGCCCTACATGCCGACGCAGCCTGCGATGCAGCGCCGCGAGCCGATGTTCAACCTGCCGGGCATCGTGATTGCGCTTCTGGTGCTCTGCACCGGCATACATGTGCTGCGCACCTATGTTCTGACCGCCGAGCAGGATTTCGAGCTGATCATCCGCGCCGCATTCGTGCCGATCCGCTATTCCGGTGACTATGTGCTGGATGTCTATGCGTTCTCCAGCCCCTTCACCTATGCGCTGCTGCACGGAAGCTTCGCGCACCTTGCCGTCAACATGGTCTGGATGGCGGCGTTCGGCGCACCGCTCGCCAACCGGCTGGGGGCAGTGCGCTTCGCGATCTTTTTCGCGGTGACAAGCCTCGCGGCCGCTTTCTTCTTCTATGCGATCCACCCGCTGGGGCAGAACCCGCTTGTCGGCGCTTCCGGCGCCATTTCCGGCATGATGGGCGCTGCCGCGCGCTTCGCCTTCCGCATCGACCGTTCTTCAGGCAAGGGCGCCTTTGCCGGCGATCCGCTGCCGATGGGCGAAATCGTGCGCTCGCGCAGCGTCGTGACCTTTCTGGCGGTGTGGATGGTCATAAATCTCGTCACCGGCCTTGCCGGGTTCGTTCCGGGCGAGGAATCCCAGATCGCATGGGAAGCGCATATCGGCGGTTTTCTGGCCGGTTTCTTTGGGCTGCGTCTTTTCGAGGCAGGTCCGCGCCGTCGCTTCTGACCGGTTGTGTCTCCACGGAAGCTTGAAAAGCTGGCGGGCCGGGCGCACCATGTCCCTGCGAACGTCATGGCCGGAGGAGCGGTCCGGCCGAACGCAGAGGAGGACGCAATGACGGTTAAAGCTATTCTCGCCCAGAAGGGGCACGACGTTTTGACGCTCGGGCCTGACGAAAAGCTCGCCGAGGCGATCCACAAACTCGCGGCACACCGCGTGGGTGCGCTGGTCGTCACCAATGAGGAGGGCCGCATCGTCGGCATCATCTCCGAGCGGGATATCGTACGTGTCATGGCCGCCCATGGAGCTTCGGCGCTCGACATGGGCGTCCGGGACGGCATGACGGCTAAAGTAAAAATCTGCCACGAGCACCACACCATCACCGAAGTCATGGAAGTCATGACGGCGGGCCGCTTCCGCCACCTTCCCGTTGAAAAGGATGGCAGGCTGGACGGCATTATTTCCATCGGTGACGTGGTGAAGCGACGCATAGAGGATGCGGAGCGCGAGGCCGAGGAGATCAAGGCCTATATCGCCACCGCATAGGAGGCTTGCCAGAGCCTTCCAGAGTTTAGCTCGAAAACTGCCAGAGCCGGCTTTATGCCGGCTTTGTGCTTGTCTGGCAGCCGGGTTTGCAATAGCCAAGCGATACGATCTATATCCGCCGGGTAAGCAAGCCTATTCCGGCATATCCGAAAAGACGACAGGCCGCACATGACCCTCGTAGACACCCGCACGCCCGACGCAAAACGCCTTATTCCCGGCGCAACCGGAGACTGGGAGGTCGTCATCGGCATGGAAGTCCATGCGCAGGTGACGTCGCAGTCGAAGCTTTTTTCCGGCGCTTCCACGGCGTTCGGCGCCGCGCCCAACGCCAATGTGTCGCTGGTCGATGCGGCCATGCCCGGCATGCTGCCGGTGATCAACGAGGAGTGCGTGAAGCAGGCGATCCGCACCGGCCTTGGCCTGAAGGCGCAGATCAACCTGAAGTCCGTCTTCGACCGCAAGAACTATTTCTATCCCGACCTGCCGCAGGGCTACCAGATCTCGCAGTTCAAGCAGCCCATCGTCGGCGAAGGCCAGATCATCGTCTCGGTCGGGCCTGATAAGAAGGGCGAGTTCGAGGACATCGAGATCGGCATCGAGCGTCTGCATCTGGAACAGGATGCGGGCAAGTCGATGCACGACCAGCATCCCACCATGTCCTATGTCGACCTGAACCGTTCCGGCGTGGCGCTGATGGAGATCGTGTCGAAGCCCGACATGCGCTCGTCCGACGAGGCGAAGGCCTATCTGACCAAGCTGCGCACCATCGTGCGCTACCTCGGCACCTGCGACGGCAACATGGATGAAGGCTCCATGCGCGCCGACGTGAATGTTTCGGTGCGCCGTCCGGGCGAAGGGTTCGGCACGCGCTGCGAGATCAAGAACGTCAATTCGATCCGCTTCGTCGGTCAGGCCATCGAATATGAAGCGCGCCGCCAGATCGCTATTCTGGAAGATGGCGGCAAGATCGATCAGGAAACCCGCCTGTTCGATGCCAACAAGGGCGAGACCCGGTCCATGCGCTCGAAGGAAGAGGCGCATGACTACCGCTACTTCCCCGATCCGGATCTTTTGCCGCTGGAGTTCGATCAGGCTTATGTCGATGCGCTGGCGGTCGATCTGCCGGAACTGCCCGACGACAAGAAGACGCGGCTGATCGAAAAGCTCGGCCTGTCGGCCTACGATGCCTCGATCCTCGTCTCCGAAAAGGCGATCGCCGACTATTTCGAGCAGGTCGTGGTTGGACGCGACGGCAAGCTGGCCGCCAACTGGGTCATCAACGACCTGCTGGGCGCCCTCAACAAAGCCGGCAAAGCCATTGAAGAGACTCCGGTTTCGCCCGATCAGCTGGGCGCCATCCTCGACCTGATCAGGGAAGGCACCATCTCCGGCAAGATCGCCAAGGATCTGTTCGAGATCGTCTGGAACGAAGGCGGCGATCCGCGCGCGGTGGTGGAACAGCGCGGCATGAAGCAGGTTACCGATACCGACGCCATCGAGAAGGCTGTGGACGAGATCATCGCCGCCAATCCCGACAAGGTCGAGCAGGCGAAGGCCAAGCCGACGCTGGCCGGCTGGTTCGTCGGTCAGGTGATGAAGGCGACCGGCGGCAAGGCCAATCCGCAGGCCGTCAACGATCTGATCAAGGCAAAACTGGGCCTCGAATAGATGTTCATCCGCACCGCCGGAGAACGCGACCTGGAGGCGATCAAGGCGCTTCTGGCTGAAACCTGGCACGCCACCTACGATGCCATCTACGGCCGGAAGCGTGTGAACGAGATCACCGCCGAATGGCATTCGATGGCTGCGCTGAGGACGCGCCTGACGCACCCGCACTCCGAATTCCTTGTCGCCGATGACGGCAAGGCCATCGCCGGGATGGCATTCGCCGCTTCTGTAGATGAGGGCAGGGTGGTGTGGCTGCGTCAGCTCTACGTGCTGCCCGCACAGCAGAGACGCGGCATCGGCGCCATGTTGCTCGACGAGGTGTCCGAGAGCTTCCCCGAGGCCAGCCTGATCCGGCTTGAGGTCGAAGCGGAAAACCTGAACGCAATCGGGTTTTACCGCGCACAGGGCTTTATCGTGTCGGATGCCGCTGAAACGACGCAGGATGAGGTTTCGGTCGTGGTGATGGAAAAAGCGCTCGCCTGATCAGCGAGCGCCGATATTGCCGTGCCGATGGACGGCAACGCTCAAGCCACCGCGGCAATTTCCACATTGTCGATCAGCCGCGTGCTGCCAAGCCATGCGGCAACGAGCAGCCGCCCCTCGGCTGAAGGCTGCCATGGTCCCAGCGAACCGCTTTCGCGCGCCGCTACATAGTCCACGCTTCTGAAACCCGCATCCAGCAGGGCCTGCCCGGCTTTCGCTGCTTCCTGCTCTGGATCGGCTCCGCGCGAAATCGCGCTGGATGCCGTGCGCAGGATGACGTTGAGCTTGCGGGCGGTGGTGAGCTGTGCCTCATCCAGATAAGCGTTGCGCGAGGACATGGCGAGGCCGTGCTCATCGCGAACCGTCGGCGCGCCGATGATCTCGACGGGAATGTCGAGGTCACGGCACAGTTGCTGCACCACGCATAGCTGCTGATAATCCTTCTGGCCGAACACGGCGCAATCGGGTGCGGCCTGCAGCAGGAGCTTTGTGACGACCGTTGCCACGCCCTCGAAGAAGTGCGGGCGAAAGTCCGTTTCCAGTCCGGCGGAAGGCCCCGCTACCGACACTTTGGTCGCAAAGCCGGCCGGATAGATTTCGGCAGGCGTGGGCGTGAAGGCAAGCTGCACGCCGACTTCCGCCAGCCGCTCGATATCCCGCTCAAGCTGGCGCGGATATTTGTCGAGGTCTTCTGTCGGTGCGAACTGCGCGGGATTGACGAAAATCGACACGATGCAGCGATCGGCGCGCGAGAGCGCCTCGCGCATCAGCGAAAGATGCCCCTCATGCAGTGCGCCCATGGTCGGCACCATGGCGACGCTCAGCCCCTGCCGGCGCCAGTCTTTCACCTGCGCGCGCAGATCCGCGATGGTCGGTGAAATATGCGGTCCGCTCATGTCAGCCCTTCGGTGTCTGCTTGCGGAACACATGGTCCGCAGTCGGGAAGGCGCGGGCGCGTACTTCGGCCGCATAGCTCATAGCCGCCTTGGCAACCTCGTTGCGCAGATCGGCATATTCCTTGACGAATTTCGGAACCCGGTCGATGGTCAGACCAATGGCGTCGTCGATCACCAGCACCTGCCCGTCGCAGGCCGCACTTGCTCCGATGCCGATGGTCGGGATCGAGAGAATCCGCGTGATTTCTGCGGCAAGAGGCTCAATCGTGCCCTCGATCACCACGGAAAACGCGCCGGCCTGTTCAACCGCGCGCGCATCCGCCAAAAGCTTTGCCGCACTTTCGTCGGTCCTGCCCTTGATCTTGTAACCGCCTTCTTTCTCGACGGACTGGGGCTGCAGACCGATATGGCCCATCACCGGAATGCCGGCCTTGACGATAGCGGCGATTCGGTCGGCCATGTCCATGCCGCCTTCCAGCTTCACGGCATGGCAATGCGTTTCCTCGAAAATCCGCTTGGCACAGGCCAGCGCCTGTTCGGCCGAATCTTCGTAGCTGCCGGCTGGCATGTCCACCACCACGCAGGCATTGCGCACCCCGCGCATGACGGCCTGCCCATGCAGGATCATCATGTCCATGGTGGCGCCAAGCGTGTTTTCATGGCCGTGCAGAACCATGGCCACGCTGTCGCCGACCAGCAGCAGATCGACATGCGGGTCCAGAAGCTTTGCGACCGGATAGGTATAGGCAGTGAGGCACACCACCGGTTCGCCGCCCTTGGCGGAGCGGATCGCCTCGGTTCTGGCGTGCGATTGCGCCGACAAGACAGGTGCCATTCTCTCCCTCCGGTATTTTGCCGCATGGCCCCGATGGGCTGGCAGCATTAGAAATATGACAGGGGCTTGGCAAGGCGCATTGTGCACCGCAATAGCAAAAGGCTTGCCCAAAACGCTTGTCATTGCCATATGGCAGGGTCATAAGCAGCGGGCAGGCGGTTTTGCCCGGCGAGGATTGGATGAAAAAGTTTCTCCTGCAGATTTTCACCTGGTGGAACGGCCAGACGCTGAACACGCGCTTCTATACGTGGCGCAAGGGCAAGCGCGTCGGTGAAGACGAATTCGGCAACGTCTATTACGAAGGCGGGGTCAATTCGGAAGGGCGCACGCGCCGCTGGGTCATTTTCAACGGCTATTCGGAAGCCTCGGCCATTCCGCCGGGCTGGCATGGCTGGATCCATCACCGCGTTGACGTTCCGCCGGTCAGGGAAGACTACAAGCCCCGCGACTGGCAGAAGCCGCACCACGCGAATCTGACGGGAACGCCGGCGGCCTATCGTCCGAAGGGCTCGATTCTCGGCACAGGCCATCGTCCGCAGGTTACCGGCGATTATGACGCCTGGACGCCGGGCGCCTGAGGAATCCAGTGCTGCGTGGCTTTTGTTGCCACATTTTGTGTTTAGCTGGTTGCCTCATCCGCAACGCCCGCTAGCGTTTCGAATCATCGCTGGCGCAACAATCGGTGTTTTTGCATGAGGGAATTCGGCCGTATCTGGCAAAGCGCTGCGGCGTCGGTCATCGCCGCCTGCGCATTTTCGGCACCGCTTCATGCTGCCGAATCCACGGTCGCAGAGCGCGTGAACAACGCAGTTGCCGAGTTCGCAGGGCTAGACAAGATCACTGGCCGCATCATCACCTTCGATGTCTACATCGACGAGACCGTCCAGTTCGGCGCGCTGCAGGTCACGCCGCGCGTCTGCTATTCCCGCCCGGGTGCTGAAGCTCCGAAGACGGATTCTTTCGTCGAGGTCGATGAAATCACGCTGGATCGCAAGATCAGGCGCATCTTCACCGGCTGGATGTTTGCCGAAAGCCCGGGCCTCAACGCCGTGGAACACGCCGTCTATGACGTGTGGCTGAAGGACTGCAAGCAGAAGTCCGACGTTCCGGCCCCGGACGCTGCAGGAACGAACTGAAGCTGAGCCTTAAAGCGTGTCGTGACCGTCAGGACCGCTCCCCGCGCTTGGAGTTCCTGTTTTCACGGATGCCGTTGTCCCGAAACAGGTTCCGACTTCAGGTCGACAGGCCTTAGATCAGCAGCAGGCCTTTCATCGAGGCATAGCCCTTCTTGCCGATGATGAGATGGTCATGCACGGCTATGCCGAGGCGCTTGCCCGTCTCGATGATTTCCTTCGTCATGTCGATGTCCGCGCGCGACGGTGTCGGATCACCCGAGGGGTGATTGTGGACGAGCACAATGGCAGTTGCGGAAAGCTCCAGAGCGCGCCTGATCACCTCACGCGGATAGACGGGCGTGTGATCGACCGTTCCGGTCTGCTGTACTTCATCGGCTATCAGTCCGTTCTTCTTGTCGAGGAACAGGATGCGGAACTGTTCGCGCTCCTCGAAGGCCATGGCGGCCTTGCAATAGTCCAGAACCTGCGACCATGAAGTCAGCACCTCGCGCCCTTTGATTTCGCCGAGCACCATGCGCTGGGCAGCGGCCGCGATGACCTTGAGGTCCAGAGCAACGGCCGGACCAATCCCTTTCACTTCCTGCAGAAGATTGATGGGAGCACCCAGAACTTCCGCCAGCGAACCGAACCTTGCAAGCAGCGCCTTGGCAACGGGTTTGGTGTCTGAGCGCGGGATCAGGCGGAACAGCAACAGCTCAAGAAGCTCGTAGTCGGGCAGGGCGCCCTGTCCTGAGGTGAGAAAGCGTTCGCGCAGCCGGTCCCGGTGTCCGAGATAGTGCGGCTTCTCGTCGGCTGAGGCGCTTTTGCGAAGCTCGGGCATTGGCTGCTCCGCCAGAAACCCGTGCGAATCGCCGCCGTTCTTGCTCATACGCCCCCCGACACACCCATGCAGACCCCCATAACGCGCAGGCCACCTTTGCCGGCGGCCCTGATGTTAGGACGGCAGGCCGGGTCGGTCGAGCCCCTTGGGTGACAAGGTGAATATCTCGCAGCCCGTTTCGGTCACGCCGATGGAGTGCTCGTACTGCGCGGAAAGGGAGCGATCACGGGTCACGGCGGTCCAGCCATCGGACAGCACCTTCACATGGGGCCGGCCGAGATTGATCATCGGCTCGATGGTGAAGATCATGCCGGGGCGCATCTCCACGCCGTCGGTGACGTTGCCGTAGTGCAGGATATTCGGCGAATCGTGGAAAAGCTGGCCGACGCCATGGCCGCAGAAGTCGCGGACCACGGAGCAGCGTTCGCCCTCGGCATAGGCCTGAATCGCGGCGCCGATAGCGCCGGTGCGAACGCCGGGCTTCACCGCCGCGATGCCGAGCAGCAGGCACTCATAGGTGACTTCGAGCAGGCGCTCGGCGGCGCGCTTGATGGTGCCAACCGAATACATGCGGCTGGCATCGCCATGCCAGCCATCCACGATGTAGGTGACGTCGATGTTGACGATGTCGCCGTCGCGCAGCGGCTTGTCGTCGGGAATGCCGTGGCAGACGACGTGATTGATGGAGGTGCAGGTCGACTTCGTATAGCCGCGATAGTTCAGCGTTGCGGGCAGGGCGCCATTGTCCATGCCGAACTCGAACACGAAACGATCGATCGCATTGGTCGTCACGCCGGGCTTGACGATGTCGACGAGCGCGTCGAGGCAGCGCGCGGTCAGGTTGCAGGCCTTGCGCATGCCGGCAAAGCCTTCTTCATTGTAGAGGCGGATCTGCCCGGTATTGCGAAGAGGCGCGGTCTCGGCGTCGAGATAAGTGGTCATGGCTTCCGGCGACTGACTTCAGAATTGATTTCCCCATCATTTGGCACCGATTGCCTTCGTCTTCAACCCATCGCCCGAAACGGGGGTGTTTTCGGGAACCACCGGGACCCCGCTGCATTTACCAGACAGCCGGCACTGTGGCGGCAATCATGGCGCTGACCTGTGAAAGCCGATGCCGCCTCACCATATTCTCACAGGATCGGCCGAAACGGGGAAAAGCAAATGGACAGGCTACAGTTTTCAGTTCCGGTGCGTCTTTCATTGAAGGACGGGCAGCCCGTTGAAGAGATTTACTGCGTCGACCAGGCGCTCGCCTTTCTCCAGAACTGGCCGGTGGGCAGGCAGGGGCCATTGTTTCAGGCAGCTTTCGATGCCTGCTTTGGCGCGAGCGTCGATGTTGTTTCCACTGAGGAGGCGCGCAAGGCGTTCGCTGCGTTCTGTCGCGTGAGCGACCTGCTTGCCAAAGATGCGGTGCTTTCGGATCGAGGCGGCGAGGAGCATCGGATCCGGCCGGCCTGACGCTAACCCGTCGCTGACCCACAACTTCGATCGATCCATAAAAGTTTAGTAAAAACAGATATTTATTTGAATACAATCTCGCTGTTCATATTAATCATCCAGCGATAGGAATCGCGAACAACCTGCTGTCGGGGGCGCAGACCGGAAGCAGCGAGATGTCGATTCGCGAGAAACGATTCAGTATCGTCCTTGATCCCACCAATCTGTGGACTGTGTGGGATGGCGAGGAAGAGACGCCGGCGGTGTTCGGCGACAGGGTGCTGTGCAGCCTCTCCGAAAGCGAGGCGCGCTCGGCATGTGATGTTCTTAACGCCATTGATGAGCGCCGCCGCTGGCGCCGCCCCAGCCCTGTGCCGCAGGAGGGAATGCGCATGGAAAATGTGCTGGATCCGGAGGTGGTGGCCAAGTTCAAGGCCACCGGTCCCGGCTGGCAGTCGCGTATCAACGAGTTGCTGCGTCAGGCGAAGATCTGAGGCGATGGCATAGCGGCAAAGCGCTCGCGAAAATCACCTCCGTCATGCTCCGCGTGCGCTGCCCGCCGTCGAACTGTTCACCTGAGACCACGGCATGGTTGTGGTGATGTCTTCGAGGATTCGACTGGATTTTGCGAAGCCAACGAATGCGGCGCGTGCCGCGGCAAGCGGATAGTCCGTTTCGAAGGCTTTCTGGCAGGCACGCAGCGCTGTGGCATGGATGGGGCCACGCCGTTCGCCCGGCCACTCGTATAGAAATTCGAGTGCATCTTCGAGGCATGCGATCTCCTGTATAAGCCCGCTGCTTTGCTTGACGAAAACGGGGCTGTCGAACGTCCTTGTGCTCATCAGGTCCTCCTGAATCCGAAGAGTTTGCGAATTGAATGGGGTGGCGCGCCACGGCGCGGCTTCACCTTGTCAGGATATGTTAACCCTGAATCGGGGTTTCAAGGCCGAGCGCGTATCGATTTGAAGGACGATAATTCGTTCCGCGTTCACCATCTGTAAACCATGATGGCTCAAGCATGCCTCCCATGGCTGACTTGATTCCTTTCCCCCTTCATTCCCGCACCCGGCTTATCCGGTCCCTCGTTGACGACCTCAAGGTCGTGCACGGCCCTGCGGCCAATCTGTTCTGGCGCGAGCGCATTGCCGGCATCGTTCGTGAAATGCGGGGAGCCGGTCTCAGTGACGATGCAATCCGCACCGAGATACTTGGCTTGCAGGATGCGGTTCAGGCGGAGCTTCAGGGAAGCTACCTGCAACAGCGCGATGGTACGGCCTGATCACCGGAAAACACCTTCGGGGCAGGCCTGCAAGCCAGACGACGGTGTCTGGCTTGTCATCAGTGCGCTTGTTCGGGACGTGAAAGCGACCAGAAAAGGCTGACGCCTCAGCGCCGGATCGAGCCTGTCATGAAGGGATCGACCGCGGCGGGAAGGGACCTCGAAGGCTCTCTGGCCGAAAGAATCGCCAGCGCAAGCAGGCCAACGAAAACAGGTGCGAAGAGCACACCGACCCGCGCCAGGCAGATCAGTGTCTCCCAGCGGCGCGGCGCTTGTTTTTCGTCATTTTGGCTCATGCTTTCGGGTATGGAGTGCAAGAGTCAATGTTCCGTTAAAACGCGCTGTGCCTCTCCGCTTGTTCACGCCTTCCTGACGAATTCGGTCTTCAGGACCAGACCCTTGACCTGCTTGGTATTGGCTTCGATCTCGCCCGGATTGCCGTTCAGGCGGATGTTCTTGACCATCGTGCCGCGCTTGATGGTTTCCGACGTGCCCTTGACCTTCAGGTCCTTGATGAGGGTGACGCTGTCGCCTTCATTGAGCTGGTTTCCGTTGCTGTCACGAACCACGATGTCGGTCATAAGAGTTTCCTTTCAGATATGCATGATGAAACACCCTGTCAGGCAGGGTGCTGATCCGGGGCTTGAGGACTGATCAGAAGTCGTCGTCCGCGACGATCCCGCCTTCGCCTTCCAGCGTTGCGATTCGTCTCACTTCGGAAGCGCTGAACTTCAGCCGGACGCCAGCGCCGCCGCCATTTTCGGGAATGAAACGGATGCCCAGCTGCTCAAGAGCAGCTTTGACGGCGCGCACATTGTTTGGGAGACCGCCGGCCGGGCCTTCGCTGGATTCCATGCGCCGCAAGGTTGTGATGGAGATGTTTGCGAGCCGCGCCAGCCTGTCCTGACCAATGCCCGCCAAAACCCTTCCGGCTGCGATCTGCCGCCCGCTGACCTGCTCTGCTTCGCTCAATTTCACAACCCGTCTTCCGCCAGCCCCATCGCGACCATATCACGGCAGGCTGTCCGATCAAACCGGACCACACAGATCGGCCAGAGGGGAGATATTCAAGGGCGGCGCTCCCGAAGGAGCATTGCCTGAAGCCACCCCCGCAAGCTCGCCCGAAGGTCCGCCGCTGCCGAACTGATCGCATCGGCAGCCCTCGCATGCCAATGACGATTTGCAAAAGCATGTTACGGGCAAGGCTGACAGCGCACGAGCGACCGCTTGTGCGACGTACCGGGTCTGGATGAAGTGCTTGAAAAATCTGGTACGCCCAAGGGGAATCGAACCCCTGTTTGCGCCGTGAAAGGGCGCCGTCCTAACCGCTAGACGATGGGCGCGTTCAGATGTTGGCGGTATATAGTTGGGTTGTTTGAAAGGGGCAACCCATCATCCGGCTCTGCGACAACTTTTTTCTCGAAATGCTTGTGGAGAAAGCCGTTTTTTCGATATCGCCCGAAAAATTCCGGGCGGGAAGCTTATTTGCGGCGACGGCAGCGCCAATCCCAGTCACGCTCGGGGCCGACATCCACATGAACCGACTCGGTATGGCAGTAGGTTCCAACGCCACCGCGTCCCGGCATAGAGCGCAGATAGGTGGCAAGCTCCCACTTGCTGACGCCCGGAACCTGCACGTCGGCGGCTGCGCAATACATGTGCAGTGAATTCTTCGCGCCACGTGCGCGCTGGTTGCGGGAGGGGTCGCGATATCCTGAAGTGACGATCAGCTTCTTGCCGTAGTGGTTCTCGATGCTCTTGAGCACACGCACCAGCGAAGGCTTGAGACACGCGACGTCCACGCTCTCCGTCTGTTTCAGAAGGCCGTTGGGTGCAAGGCGGGCGAGCCCAGCTGCCGAAGCCACCTGATAGGTGGCCGGGCCTTCATCCTCATTGATATCGACATCGCTGTCGTCATCGATACCGGATTTGCGCTTGATCTCGAAAAGGGCGTTCTGGCGAACGCCGGGAAGGGAATCACCGGAGAAATTGCTGCGCGTCGCGCTCGCGGAGGCAATCACGGGCTTCGCAGCGCCGGTCGAGGCGAGCGTTACGACCGGCTTGGCGGCGGTTTGCGCCGGAACGACCGGGTTCGACTTTGCTGCAGGAGATGCTGAAGCTGAAGAGGCACCGAAGAAAGAGGCAAGGAAGCCCTTCTTCTTTTGCGGCGCCGGCTGCTGCGGGGGTTCGGTGGCGGTTACGAAAAATTCTACGGGTTTTTGCTGGACCTCAGCCGGCTGTGCAGTCTGGACGGAGGCTGTTTGAACCGGTTTTGCGTCAGGCACCGGTTCTGTTGCCGTTGCCACTGCGGGCGTTTCTGCGGCTGGAGCCGTTTCCTGCGGAGCCTGTGTCTGACCCAGCGCTGCAGCCTGGGCCTGAAGCGTGTGCGCGGCCTCACCGTTCACGGCTTCCATCGCTGCAACCGAAGTCGAGGGTTTCTGCGCCGGCATGAAAGCGACCTGATCAGGCAAATCGGTGTCACCCTCGGCGCTCATCAGCTGCTGCGGCTCGGCGGCGGCTGCTGATTCGCCGGCGAAAGCGGCAGAGGATGCGGGCGTAAGATCAGTTGCATTGTAGCCCGGCATGCCGACAGACAAAGTCGGATCGACGGTCGACGAGCAGGAAGCAAGGAATATGGACAGGAGGGCAGCGGTAACGAACCGGCATTCACCTTTTGCGAGGCGCGATCCTGCTGATTTCAAAACAAAACTCCCTTGCATTCCGTCCGATGTCGTATCGACGCAGGCGTTTGAGGCGTCAGCATCGATCTGATCGTGTCCCCGGGTTCGCAAACGGGACCTGTGTCAAATCGGCAACCTTGCTGTGAATTCGGCGACTATCGACAGAATAAGATTACCAGAGAGTTGACGCAGCCATTTCACCCGCTTGGCGTCGGTCGTCAACTCACCAGACATTACAGATTGTTACACACGCACACGGACATATGTGCCGGGCGCCTCATCCAGAGGCTGAATCCGCTGTCCGGGAAGGCGGGCATCCACGCGATCCGCATCCTGGCTTTCGATCCATCCGTGCCAGTGCGGCCACCAGGAACCCGGGGTTTCCTTGGCATGCGCGAACCATTTGTCGAAATCGCCTTCGGGCTTGCCGCCGGTCCAGTACTGGTACTTGTTGAGATGCGGCGGATTGATCACGCCGGCGATATGGCCCGACCCTGCCATCACATATTCCACATCGCCGCCGAAGAATTTGCAGCCGAGGAAAACGGACCGGGCAGGGGCGATGTGATCTTCCTTGGCCGCCAGATTATAGACGGGGATGCTGATGTCGGCGAGCGATATGGTGCGGCCGGCAAGCTGCATACGTCCCGCTGAAAGATTGTTCTCCAGATAGCAGTTGCGCAGATAGAAGGAGTGGTTGGCCGCCGTCATGCGCGTGGAATCGGCGTTCCAGTACAGCAGGTCGAAGGGCATAGGGTCTTTGCCGCGCATGTAATTGTTTACGACATAGGGCCAGATGAGGTCGCTGGAGCGCAACATGTTGAAGGCCGTCGCCATCCGGGTGCCGTCCAGATAACCCTTTTCCTGCATGGCGCGTTCCAGCGCGCTGATCTGATCCTCATCGACGAACACCTTGAGGTCGCCGGCATGGGTGAAGTCGACCTGCGTTGTGAAGAAGGTCACGGAACGTACCCGGTGGTCGCCTTCCTGCGCCATGAGGGCCAGCGCGGCCGAAAGCAGGGTGCCGCCGACGCAATAGCCGATGGCATTGACTTCACGCTCGCCGGTTTCCTTCTCTATTGTGTCCAGCCCGTATTGCAGGCCTTCTCTGATATAGGCCTCCCAGTTCTTGGCACCGTGGCGTTCGTCCGGGTTCACCCATGAGATGACGAACACGCTGTGACCCTGCTCCGTGGCCCAGCGGATAAAGGATTTTTCGGGATTCAGGTCGAGAATATAGAACTTGTTGATCCATGGCGGGCAGATCAGCAGCGGCCGCTTCAGCACCTTGTCGGTCGAGGGCGCGTACTGGATGATTTCGGCGACGTCGCTTCGGCCCACCACCTTGCCCGGCGTGACGGCGATGTTCTCGCCGATCGAGAAGCGCTTGTAGTCCGACTGCCGCAGTCTGAGTTCGCCTTTGCCGGCGGCGATGTCCTCGGCCAGCATCTTCATGCCGCGAACGAGGTTCTCTCCATGTGAGGCCATGGTTTCGCGGAACAGTTCGGGGTTCGTGAACAGAAAATTCGACGGCGACATGGCTGCCGAAACCTGTTTGACGTAGAAATTGGCCTTCTGCCGCGTGTGTTCGTCCAGCCCTTCTGTCTGGTGCACGAGATCGGCAGCCCATCGCGACGTGACAAGATATGTCTGCTTGAGAAAATCGAAAAAGGCGTTGCGGCCCCACTCAGGGTCCTGAAAGCGCTTGTCGCCGCGCTCCGGCTTTACGGCATCCTCGACCTGCGGCGTGTCAGGCGTCGTGTTCAGGCGCTGGATGGCCTTGCTCCACACGTCCATATAAGCGGCAAACAGGCGCGTCTGCGCCTCCAGCGCCCGCTGCGGATCGGAAAGCCAGTATTCGCTGAGCTTGGAGAAGGTTTTCACCATGTCGGCCACCGGCTCGGCCATGTGGTCGCGAACCTCGCCTTTTTCGCGAGGCTCCACCCATGCCGAGGCTGCCTTGCCGGCCTGTTCGATCATGCGGGCGAGATTGAGCGCGAAAAGCTCAGGATCCTTCACCAGATATTGCTCGATGGAGGAATGATTGTCGCTTTCGCCTTTGCCTTGGCCCGCTTTTTCGGACATGGTTCGCGCAACTCCTCCCTGACCCTGTGGTTGACATGCTATCATGACTAGGCGGATAGGGTCCAACACGGTCTACCCCGGATTTTACGGATTTACGATGACAGCTGGTATCGAAAAAGCGGCAGGCTCAAGGGTGCGATATTTCCTTGCAATCGCAGTGGCAGCAACGGCCCTCGGCCTCTCTGCCTGCGCCAGTAACGGGCCTTCCGGCAGCAGCGCTCAGGGCGCCTCCTCGCTGGCCAGCGGCAATGTGGTTGGCCCGCGCGATACCGGCTCCTATCCCAACCTGAATATAAAGCCGGGGCAGGCGGCCCCCCAGTTCACTGATGCGGAGGCGCAGGCCAAGCTAAGGCAGCTTAATGCCGAGCGTGCATCCGCGCAGAATCCGGCCCGCTCCAAGGGCGTGAAGGATGAAAGCGCGGCCCTGCGCAAGCTTGCTGCGACGCATGGTCCCGATACGCTGAGGCAGATCGAGGGCAAATGCGATCCCGCCCTCGACCCGACCTGTAAATAGGTCTATACCGCGCACCTGTTTTTACGCTTTCCGATCGCTGGAATTGCCATGGAAGAATTTCATAAAGTCCGCCGCCTTCCACCTTACGTGTTCGAGCAGGTCAACCGCCTGAAGGCGGCCGCGCGAGCCCGTGGCGCGGACATTATCGACCTTGGCATGGGCAATCCCGATCTGCCGACGCCGAAGGCGATCGTCGACAAGCTGTGCGAGGTCGTTCGCGATCCGCGCACGCATCGTTATTCCTCCTCGCGCGGAATTCCGGGTCTCAGGAAGGCGCAGGCCAATTACTATGCCCGCCGCTTCGGCGTGAAGCTCGATCCCGACACGCAGGTCGTGGCCACGCTCGGCTCCAAGGAGGGCTTCGCCAATATGGCGCAGGCCATCACCGCGCCGGGCGATGTCGTGCTGTGCCCGGATCCGACCTATCCGATCCATGCCTTCGGTTTCATCATGTCCGGCGGCGTCATCCGCTCGATGCAGGTCGAGCCGAATGATGACTTCATTCCGGCGCTGGAGCGTGGCGTTCGCCATTCGATCCCGAAGCCGCTGGCTCTGATCCTGAACTATCCGTCGAACCCGACGGCGCTGGTCGCCTCGCTCGACTTCTATAAGGATGTGGTCGCCTTCGCGAAGAATAACGACATCATCATCCTCTCCGATCTCGCCTATTCGGAAATCTATTTCGACGGCAACCCGCCGCCTTCCGTGTTGGAGGTTCCGGGCGCGATGGACTGCACCGTGGAGTTCACCTCCATGTCGAAGACCTTCTCCATGCCCGGCTGGCGCATGGGCTTCGCCGTCGGCAACGAACGGCTGATCTCGGCACTGACCCGGGTGAAATCCTATCTCGACTATGGCGCCTTCACCCCCATTCAGGTGGCCGCGACCGCGGCACTCAATGGCGACGGTTCCGACATCGCCGAGGTGCGCGAAGTCTATCACAAGCGCCGCGACGTGATGGTGGACGCCTTCACGCGCGCCGGCTGGCCGATTCCAGCGCCCGCGGCCTCGATGTTTGCGTGGGCTCCCATTCCGGAGAAGTATCGGCATCTCGGCTCTCTGGAATTCTCCAAGCTCCTGATCGAACACGCCGATGTCGCCGTCGCTCCCGGTGTCGGGTTCGGCGAACATGGCGATGACTTCGTTCGCGTGGCGCTGGTCGAAAACGAGCATCGCATCCGTCAGGCAGCGCGCAACATCAAGCGCTTCCTGTCCATGGACGCCGCTCAATTTCAAAATGTGGTTCCGCTTTCAGCCCATCGCTGACGGCCAGCTACACTCTTGAACATCTGAAGAAGGGACTGAGCCTGTCATGGCTGAAGCATTGCGCGTTGGAATAGCTGGCCTCGGCACCGTGGGTGCCTCGGTCGCACGGGTTCTGGCGGAAAAGGCCGCTGAACTCACTCGCCAATGCGGCCGGGACATTATTGTCAGCGCGGTGTCAGCGCGCGATGCCAGCCGTGACCGCGGCGTCGATCTTTCGGGCGCGAAATGGTTCGATGATCCGGTGGACCTCGCATGCAATGCCGATATCGACGTTTTCGTCGAACTGATCGGCGGGGAAGAGGGCGCAGCCCGCGCCAGCGTCACCGCCGCACTCGAAGCCGGCCGTCATGTCGTCACGGCAAACAAGGCTCTCCTCTCCCGTCACGGCGTGGAACTGGCGGGCATTGCGGAAGAGCGCGGCATTCTCCTCAACTACGAGGCGGCAGTCGCCGGCGGCATTCCGGTCATCAAGACCATGCGCGAGGCCATGGCCGGCAATACGGTCAGCCGGGTGTTCGGCATCCTGAACGGCACCTGCAACTACATCCTTACCCGCATGGAAGCGGAAGGCCTGTCCTTCGAGGACTGCCTGAAGGACGCGCAGCGCCTTGGCTATGCCGAGGCCGATCCGACCTTCGACATCGAAGGCAACGACACCGCGCACAAGCTGTCGATCCTCACCAGCCTTGCCTTCGGCAGCCGTATCGCTCCCGACGACATTTATCTCGAAGGCATCTCCAATATCACCCAGGCCGACATCCGCGCTGCCAGCGAACTCGGCTATCGCATTAAGCTGCTGGGCGTTGCCCAGCGCACCGAAACCGGCATCGAGCAGCGCGTGCACCCGACCATGGTGCCGACGGCATCGGTCATCGCACAGGTGCATGGCGTCACCAACGCGGTGGCGATCGAGACGGATATTCTGGGTGAATTGCTGTTGTCCGGCCCCGGTGCCGGCGGCAACGCCACGGCGTCCGCCGTCATCGGCGACATTGCCGACATCGCCAAGAGCCGTCCGGGGTTCCAGCATGGGCCGGTGTTCGGGCGCCCGGCGAAGGAACTGCATCCTTATGTCAGGGCGCGCATGCGCACGCATGAGGGCGGCTATTTCATCCGCCTGACCGTGCATGACCGCGCCGGTGTCTTCGCCGCCGTCGCCACGCGCATGGCCGAGAACGAGATTTCTCTGGAATCCATTGTCCAGCACGCCAACGGCGCCAACCCTGAAACGCAGAAGACCGTCATCCTCGTCACCCACGAGACCACGGAAGCGGCGGTGCGCAGGGCCGTGGAAGGTATCGTCGCGGATGGACATCTGGTCGACAAGCCGCAGGTGATCCGTATCGAACGGGCCGGATAGAGCATGTTGCAGTCAGACGGAATCGTCTGACGTTGCACAAATGCGGCCGGGAAAACAAGCTGGAGCAGCGGGGGTTCGTTCGTCAGAACGCCCACTGCTCCAGGCCTTTCAATCGATTGATATTGCTGCTTCTTTGTTGATTGTTGCGCCGGGACTTGCTGTTGTCACGCGCCTTTGACAAAAGAGGGCAAAGCTCCACGAAGGGGCATGGGAAAAGGGATTGAGCAAGATCATGAATGCGGCAGACAAGATCAGTGCGGGCCTTGACCGGGTTCTGACCATGGAACTGGTGCGCGTTACCGAGCGTGCGGCGGTGGCTGCGGCCAGGCTTCGCGGACGCGGCGACGAGAAGGCCGCCGATCAGGTTGCCGTGGATGCGATGCGCACCGAGCTGAACCGCCTTGCCATCAAGGGCACGGTGGTGATCGGCGAGGGCGAACGCGACGAGGCGCCGATGCTCTACATCGGCGAGGAAGTCGGAACCGGCAATGGTCCTGAAGTCGACATCGCTCTCGATCCACTGGAAGGCACGACGATCTGCGCCAAGAACCTGCCCAACGCGCTCGCCGTCGTGGCGCTGGCCGAAAAGGGCAGCCTGCTCAACGCCCCCGACGTCTACATGGAAAAGATCGCCATCGGTCCTGGCTATGCGGCTGACGTGATCGACATCGACGCGCCGCCGGCCGAGAACATCGCCCGCCTCGCCAAGGCCAAGGGCGTGCCGGTTTCCGAGATCACCGCCTGCATTCTCGACCGTCCGCGCCATGTCGCGATCATCGAGGCCGTGCGCGCCACGGGTGCCGCCATCCGCCTGATCGGCGACGGCGACGTGGCCGGTGTCATTCACACCACCGATCCCGACGAGACCGGCATCGACATCTATATGGGCACCGGCGGTGCGCCTGAGGGGGTGCTCGCGGCTGCCGCGCTGCGCTGCATCGGCGGCCAGATTCAGGGCCGCCTTATTCTGGACACGCGGGAAAAGGTCGAGCGCGCCGCCCGCATGGGCGTCAGCGATCCGCGCAAGGTCTATCGCGCCGAGGAAATGGCGCGCGGCGACGTGCTGTTCGCCGCAACCGGCGTCACCGATGGCAACATGCTGTCGGGCGTGAAGTTCGCCAGCAACTACATCACCACGCACACCATCGTGCTGCGCTCGTCCTCGCGCACCGTGCGCGAGATCAAGGCGCGCCATCAGGATCTGGACAAGTTCTGATTACGGTGGCGATGCTGTCGGCCTGTAATCGCGTCTCACACAGGGAATGCGAGAGATAATGGCCGACAAGCGTCTTTTCCTCGATGTCCGGCGTTCCGCGACGGGCATCTTCTGGGAACACCGGCTGAGCGACCGCCAGGACATGATTGCTCTGGCGATCGCTCAGGGGCACGGCGTTCCCGATATCGTGGCGCGGGTGCTGGCCGGGCGCGGTGTGCAGGCTGCCGATGCTGCGCGCTTCCTCGACCCGACGATCCGAGACCTGCTTCCCGACCCTGCCTCGCTGACCGACATGGAGCAGGCGGCCAGCCGCATCGCCGATGCCGTGACACGCAAGGAAAAAGTGGCCATCTTCGGCGACTATGACGTCGATGGCGCTGCCTCTTCCGCCCTGCTGAAGCGCTTTCTCGCGCATTTCGGCGTCGAATCCGAAATCTACATTCCAGACCGCATTTTCGAGGGCTACGGCCCCAATCCGGATGCGATGCGCGAACTGGTGGCCCGCGGCGCTTCGCTGATCGTGACCGTCGACTGCGGCACCAACAGTGCCGCCTCAATCGACGCGGCGAAGGAAGCCGGCGCCGATGTCGTGGTGATCGACCACCATCAGGTTGGCGGCGCGCTGCCGCAGGGCGTGGCGGTGGTCAACCCAAACCGGGACGATGACCTTTCGGGGCAGGGGCATCTGTGCGCCGCAGGCGTCGTGTTCCTGACACTTGTGCAGGTTGCGAAAGTGCTGCGCCAGCGACTTGCCGGAAGCGCGCAGCCGAACCTGCTGGGTCTGCTCGATCTGGTCGCGCTGGCGACGGTCTGCGATGTCGTGCCTCTGGTAGGGGTGAACCGGGCCTTCGTGGTCAGGGGGCTGCAGATCATGCGCCAGCAGTCCAATGTGGGGCTTGCAGCACTGGCGAAACTGTCCCGCATCGGCGAGCCGATCAACGCCTTCCATCTCGGCTTCCTCATCGGACCGCGCATCAATGCCGGCGGGCGCATCGGCGATGCCGCGCTGGGCAGCCGGCTGCTGGCAACCGACGACCCGGTCGAGGCACAATCGATCGCGGAAACGCTCGACCGCCTCAATCAGGAGCGGCAGGCGATGGAAACCGAGATGCTGGCGCAGGCTCGCGCCGAGGCGGACGCCGAGCTGGCTGGCGGCAATGGCCCTGCTGTTCTCGTTACGGCCGATCCGTCATGGCATCCGGGCATTGTCGGGCTTCTCGCCTCGCGCCTGAAGGATCACGCGCGCCGGCCTGCCTTTGCCATCGCCTTCAATCCAAATGGCATCGGCACCGGGTCGGGTCGCTCGGTTCCGGGTTTCGACCTCGGGCGCATGGTGCGCGAGGCGGTGGAGGCGGGGCTGCTGGTCAAGGGCGGCGGCCATGCCATGGCGGCAGGCATCACTGTAGAGAAGGAAAAGCTCGGCGCGCTGCGCGCCTTCTTCGAGGAGCGGGCGGCGGCCGATGTCTTCCGGCTTCAGGATCAGGAAAGTCTGCTGATCGACGCAGCCCTTGCTGCCGAAGGCGCAACGCTGCAACTGCTCGACACCCTGGAAAAGGCAGGACCATACGGCACCGGCCATGTCGCGCCGGTGTTCGCGCTGCCGCGTCACAGGCTGGTCGATGCGCGGCTGGTGGGCGCAAACCACATCCGGGCAGAACTGCGCTCGGATAGCGGCGGTCGCATTCAGGGCATCGCCTTTCGCGCCGCCGACACCGCACTTGGCGATTTCCTGTTCAGGAACCGCGGGCAGACCATTCATACGGCAGGTTCGCTGTCGTCAAACTACTGGAACGGCAACCGCAGCGCCCAGTTCAGGATCATCGACGCCGCAGAATCGTAATCAGGGCGGCACGATCAGACCAGCGCGCTTTGCAGCCGCCTGAGCTGCTCCACATTTGCCATGGCGGCTTCGTAGCCGAGATCTATGGCCTCGCTGGCGCGATGGAAATCGGCCAGCCCGATATGACTGAGCCTCGGTTGCAGCGACAGATCGGGCGGGTCGCCTGCAAGCCGTGACCGCGAAATGCGATCCTGAATGATGTTGAAGGCCTCGAACATCACGCCGGTAATGCCAAGCCGCGCGTCATGCGCCGAAGTCTGCTCGGCCGCATGGGCGGAAGCGTCGGTCGCTCCGTTTCCGGCGTCATGGCGGATCACGGCCGCGCGGCCGAAATTGTCGGAACTGAGATTGACGGCAACCACCGCCGGCTGCTCGTAGGCGCGGCACACCGACACCGGCACCGGATTGACCAGCGCGCCATCCACCAGCAGCCGTCCGTTGCACTGCACCGGCGCGAATATGCCGGGCAGGGCATAGGAGGAGCGCATCGCGGTGATCAGCGAGCCTTTCCAGAGCCAGATTTCGTGCCCGCTGTGAATTTCCGCCGCGACGCCGACGAAGGGTTTGGGAAGATCCTCGAAACGCGTTCCGTTGAGATGCTCGCGCAGGCGCGCATCGAGCTTCAGCCCGCCGAACAGGCCGCTGCCGCGAAAGGTGATGTCGAGCAGGCCGAAAATGCGGCGCTTGGTGAGGCTGCGGGCGAACTCTTCGAGTTCATCCAGCTTGCCTGCAAGGTAGCAGCCGCCCACCAGCGCGCCGATGGAGGTGCCGGCGATCATGGAGATCTCGATGCCGGCTTCGTCCAGCGCGCGCAGCACGCCGATATGCGCCCAGCCGCGCGCGCAGCCGCCGCCGAGTGCCAGCGCAATGCCTTTTGCAGGAGGTGGAAAGGGATCTGCGGAGCCGCTGGCCGACGAGAGCCCGTTGGCTTCGCTGACCTGTGGTTTGCCACGTAATGACGCCCATTCGAGCATCACGATCTCCCTTGTGTTCCGTTCAGTCTATGCCCGTCCCGTATCGAAAAGGTGAATCAGTATAGAAGCAAGCCGGCGGGTGGGTCAGTGAGACTTTCGATAGATGGCATCTGCGTCGAACAGGGGTGCGGTTCCATCTCCGGAAACGATGGCATCGCCGTCGCGAACGTCCACTTTCCGGTAGAAGCAGGAACGCCTGCCCGTATGGCAGGTTGCATCGTGGCCTGCGACCTTAACGCGCAGCCACACCGCATCCTGATCGCAGTCGGTGCGCAGTTCCACGACCTGTTGCAGGTTTCCCGACGTCTCGCCCTTCTTCCACAAGGCGTTGCGCGAGCGTGACCAGTAATGGGCTACGCCGGTTTCCAGCGTCAGCGCCAGCGCCTCGGCGTTCATATGCGCCACCATCAAAAGCATGCCGTCAGCGGCATCGGTGACCACCGCGGTGACAAGCCCGCTGGCATCGAAGCGCGGGGTGAAGGCCCCGTCCTCCTGTTCGAGCGCAGTCTTGTCCGCAGGGGCGGGGGTGAAGGTCAGCGCCATGCCGGCTGCTCCCGTAAGTGCGTTGGCTGCGAAAGTGGGGAAGGCGCGTCTAGCGCACCAGCCCGCCCCGCGCCATGGTCATGAACCGGATTTGTTCCTCGACATTGTCGCTGAACGTGCCGGTGAAGGTGGAGGTGAGGGTGGTGGAGCCCTGCTTGCGGATGCCGCGCATGGCCATGCACATGTGTTCCGCCTCGATCAGCACGGCCACGCCGCGCGGATTGAGCACATCCTGAATGACGTTGGCGATCTGCGCCGTCATCGATTCCTGCGTCTGCAGGCGATGGGCGAAGATGTCCACCACGCGCGCGATCTTGGAGAGGCCGACGACCTTGCCGTCCGGCAGATAGCCGACATGCGCCTTGCCGATGATAGGCACCATGTGGTGCTCGCAATGCGAATGGAACTGGATGTCGCGGATGACGACGAGATCGTCATAGCCGGCCACTTCCTCGAAGGTGCGGCCAAGCTCTTCGGCCGGGCACATGTCGTAGCCGTTGAACATCTCGCGATAGGCCTTGGCCACGCGCTTGGGCGTATCGATCAGGCCTTCGCGATCGGGATTGTCTCCCGTCCAGCGCAGCAGGGTGCGCACCGCGGCTTCGACCTCTTCCTGCGTCGGCCGGTCGGTAACCGGTTTGTCGAGATAGGAGGAGGCAGGCATTTTCTGCTTGATGACGGCGTCCATAAAGGCGTCTCCCGTAGTTCCCCTCGGTGGAGGAACGAGTTGAACGGACCACAGCCTGTTACGGGATCGCTTGAAAGCCCGCATGCGGCGTGACTGGGTTCCGGAAGCATAGACGCGCAAAGGCAGCTTGCCGTTCCCGGAATCTCATCATTATATATGGAGCAAGGGCCACGATTGAAAGTGTGGATCAGGCAATCGCCGTCCATTTGATGGCGAGGAACCGGAAAATCATGATCGACGACGTCTACAACAAGAAAATTCTGGCTTTTGCCGGAAATATCGAGCGCATCGGGCGGCTGGAAAATCCTGACGCAACTGCGAAAGCACATTCCAAACTGTGCGGCTCGACGGTTGTCGTCGATTTGTCCATGCGCGACGGCATCGTGACGGACTATGCGCATGACGTGAAGGCCTGCGCGCTCGGTCAGGCGTCCTCGTCGATCATGGCGCAGCATGTCGTCGGCGCGAACGCGCAGGAACTGCGCGACCTGCGTGAGACCATGCTGAAAATGCTGAAGGAAGAAGGGGCTGCACCGCAGGGGCGTTTCGACGATCTGAAATATCTGGAGCCGGTGCGCGACTACAAGGCCCGTCATGCCTCCACCATGCTGGTGTTCGACGCTGTGGTCGACTGCATAGATCAGATCGAAAAGGCGAAGGCCGGGGAAGCGGCATAAAAAATCCCCCTCCCGGTCATGGGAGAGGGATTTTCGCAGGTCAGTCTGCCAGCAGTTCGCGAACCATGGGAATGACGCGCGTTCCGTAAAGCTCGATCGAACGCATCATCTTTCCGTGTTCCATCGGACCTGAGGAATATTTCAGGTCGAACCGCTGGGCGCCGAGCGCCTTGACGGTTGCAGCGATCTTCTTCGCCACCGTTTCCGGCGAGCCGACATAGAGCGAGCCCATATCGGCCTCCGAATTGAAGGCAGCGATCGTCACAGGGCCCCAGCCGCGCTCGCCGCCGATGCGGTCGTGCATCTTCTTGTAGCTCGGCCACAGTTCCTCGCGCGCCTGCTCGTCGGTCTCGGCGATGTGGCCGGGCGAATGCACGCCGATGGGCAGGGCCGGTGCCTTCAACTGCGAGAGCGCATCGCGGTAGAGATCCGCATAGGGTTTGAAGCGCTTCGGATCGCCACCGATGATGGCGAGCATCAGCGGCAGCTGGTAGCGCGCTGCGCGGATCACCGATTCCGGGCTGCCTCCAACCCCGATCCAGGTCTTCAGCGTGCCATGCTCGATGGGCGGATAGACACGCTGCTCATGGAGTGGCGGACGCACTGAGCCCTGCCACGTTACCGGACCGCCTTTGATCAGCGCCGAAAACAGATCGAGCTTTTCGGTGAACAGCGTCTCGTAATCGGAGAGCTTGAAGCCGAACAGCGGGAAGGATTCGGTGAACGACCCCCGCCCGAGAATGACCTCGGCGCGGCCGTTGGAAATCGCGTCCACCGTCGAGAAGCGCTGGAACACGCGGATCGGATCGTCCGAACTCAGAACGGTGACGGCGGAGCCAAGCCGGATGCGTTCCGTGCGTGCCGCAATGCCGGCCAGAACCACTTCGGGGGCGGAGACCGCAAAGTCATCCCGGTGATGTTCGCCAACGCCGATGAAGTCGACTTTGGTCTGGTCGGCAAGAACGGCCTGATCGATCAGGTTGCGGATCACCTGCGCCTGCGGCAGCAGGGTGCCGTCATCGGCGAAGGTGACGTCGCCGAAAGTGTCCAGTCCGAGCTCTATGATCTGCGGTTCAGTGATGTCGGGCATAGCGGCCTCCTGTCCGGGGTGTGACCGGGCGTTGTGTTGCGCCGAAGATAGTCAGGCCTGACCGTCCATTCAAATGGCTGGAGGCGACAACGCAGTGTTCACTTATCCTTGACGCCGCGCCCTTGAAACGTTGCAAAGCCCGCCTGGAAAACGCATCTGTCTGGATGAGCAATCAGCCGGGACAAAAGCGTGACAGACGGGCACCATCATGCACCGCAGGGCGGCAGGGCAGGCCGCAACTGGGCCGGGCCGTGGCGCAAAACGCCGGGCCGCGTTCTGGGTACGGCGCTGGTTCGGTTTTATCAGCTGACCTTGTCAGGGTTCGTCGGCAACACCTGCCGGCATCTGCCGACCTGTTCCGAATATGCCTATGAGGCGATCGCCCGCCATGGCCTGTGGGCCGGCGGCTGGATGGGGCTTTTCCGCTTTCTGCGCTGCGGGCCGGGCGGAACGCGCGGCATTGATAACGTGCCCGAACAGCTCGGACAGCGCTTTCGCTGGTTCCTGCCGTGGCGGTATCGCGAGATCGGCAGAAAACGCGGCTGTGGATAGTCTGCAGATCGTGTCGCCGGATTGGCAACCGTTAAAACTTTCCTCATTATTTGTTAGCAAAAATTTACCATGGTGAGGGTGGAACGGCTTCGGCTTTTTCGATCCCGAGCCTTACATTTTGCCGCGATATTTTTCACAGACGCGATTCGTTCGAGGGGACTTGATGCAGGCTTTTCGTGCTGGGCGGGGTGTCCGCAATTTTCTTGCGGCCCTGTTTGCCGCTGGCTCCATCGTGTTGGGCGCTGGTGCGGCACTCGCCGAAACCTCCTGGGCAGTCTTCGACGTGGACAGCGGCGTTTTCGTCGGCGAGGACGGTGGCAGCCGCATCCAGCCGCCGGCTTCGCTGGCCAAGATGATGACGCTCTACATCACCTTCGAGGCGATCCGCGATGGCCGTCTGCGCTGGGAGGACCGCGTCACCGTATCCCGCAACGCTTCTATCAAGATCCCCACCAAGCTGTGGGTGAAACCCGGCGACACCATCAGCGTGCGCGAAGCCGTGGACGGTATGATCGTCGTCTCCGCCAATGATGCTGCGGCTGCCATCGGCGAGTATCTGGCTGGCTCGGAGGCTCAGTTCGGGCGCCTGATGACGCAGCGCGCCCGGCAGATCGGCATGAAGGATACGGCCTTCACCAACCCGTCGGGGCTGACGGATGGCCTGAAACAAACCACGACCGCGCGCGACATGGCTCTGCTCGGCCTTGCCCTGCAGCGGGATTTTCCGAAGGAATATCGCCTGTTTGCGCAGCCGTCCTTCGTGTTCCGCGGCAAGCTGCGCAGGGGCCACAACAACCTCATGTATCGCTATGGCGGCGTTGACGGCATCAAGACCGGCTACACCGATGCAGCCGGCTACAACCTCGCAAGCTCCCTCAACCTCAACGGTCATCGCCTGATCGGCGTCGTGCTGGGCGGAAAGACGGCCCGCGCGCGCGACAACCAGATGGCGACGCTGCTGACACGCTTCAGCAATGGTGAAGGCGTCAAAGCGCCTCTGGTGGCGATGAATGTGCCGGTGCCGACGCCGAGGCCGGCTGTGGAAATTGCCATGCACATGCCCGAGATGCACATGCCTGAAATCGAGCAGGGCGACGGCGGCTTTCCGGTACCTTCCCTGACGGGCTGGCAGATCCAGATCGCCGCGCTGCCCAGCCGGGGCGCGGCACAGGAGCTTCTGGACAAGGTGGGCTCGCTGGTGCGCACGGTCCATACGGGAGCTCTTGCGCAGATCGAAACCACATCCCGCCGCGGCCGCACGCTTTATCGCGCCCGCTTCGAGGGGTTCGAGGATCAGGCAGCCGCCACCCGCGCCTGCGCGATGCTGAAGAGCAACCGGCACGACTGCATCACCATCGAAGTTCCCTGAACCGGGCGGCGGCAAATCGCGGGGATGCCGCGATGCTTCGCCGCCTTTACTCACGCGGGAACAGGCACTATCAGACCGGCTCGGCATTCAAGCCGCATCAAACCCACCCGCGCTCGTTTGCGGGACTGGATAGGAGAACACCCGTGTCGAATACCGTTTCCCTCACATTTCCCGATGGCTCGTCGCGCGAGTATGACGCCGCGACGACCGGTGCAGCACTTGCGGAATCCATCTCGAAGTCGCTGGCCAAGAAGGCTGTCGCCTACACTTTCGACGGCACCCTGCGCGATCTGTCCGATCCGCTGGGCGGGTCCGGCAAGGTCGAGATCGTCACCCGCGACGATCCCCGCGTGCTGGAGCTGATCCGCCACGATGCCGCGCACGTTCTGGCCGAAGCCGTGCAGGAGCTGTGGCCGGGCACGCAGGTGACCATCGGTCCTGTGATCGACAACGGTTTCTACTACGACTTCGCCCGCAACGAGCCTTTCACGCCGGACGATTTCACGGCCATCGAAAAGAAGATGCGCGAGATCATCCAGCGCAACAAGCCTTTCACGAAGGAAGTCTGGTCGCGCGAGAAGGCGAAGCAGGTGTTCCGCGACAAGGGCGAGGCTTACAAGGTCGAGCTGGTCGAGGCGATCCCCGCGGATCAGGACCTGAAAATCTACTATCAGGGCGACTGGTTCGATCTCTGCCGCGGTCCGCACATGGCCTCCACCGGCCAGATCGGCAACGCCTTCAAGCTGATGAAGGTGGCCGGCGCCTACTGGCGCGGCGACGCCAACAACCCGATGCTGACGCGCATCTACGGCACCGCGTGGGCGACGCAGGAACAGCTCGACCAGTATCTGCACATGCTGGAAGAGGCCGAGAAGCGCGACCATCGCCGCCTTGGCCGCGAGATGGACCTGTTCCACTTCCAGGAGGAAGGGCCGGGCGTCGTCTTCTGGCACGCCAAGGGCTGGAAGATGTTCCAGAACCTCATCGCCTATATGCGCCGCCGCCTCGGCGACGACTATCAGGAGGTAAACGCCCCGCAGGTGCTCGACAAGAGCCTGTGGGAAACCTCCGGCCACTGGGGCTGGTATCAGGAGAACATGTTCGCGGTGAAGTCGGCCCACGCCTTCACCCATCCGGATGATCCGGATGCCGATCAGCGCGTGTTTGCACTCAAGCCGATGAACTGCCCGGGTCACGTGCAGATCTTCAAGCATGGCCTGAAGTCCTATCGCGACCTGCCGATCCGGCTTGCGGAGTTCGGAAATGTGCATCGCTATGAAGCGTCCGGCGCTCTGCATGGTCTGATGCGCGTACGCGCGTTCACGCAGGATGATGCGCATATCTTCTGCACCGAGGATCAGCTTGAAGCGGAAATTCTCAAGATCAACGACCTGATGATGTCGGTGTACAAGGATTTCGGCTTCGAGGAAGTGGTGGTGAAGCTCGCCACGCGGCCGGAAAAGCGCGTCGGCACCGATGCGGCATGGGATCATGCCGAGGACATCCTGCGCCGCGCGCTGGCGCGCATGGCGCGAGAGGACAACCGCATCAAGATTGGCATCAACGAAGGCGAGGGCACCTTCTACGGGCCTAAGTTCGAGTACACGCTGAGGGACGCCATCGGCCGCGAATGGCAGTGCGGCACCACGCAGGTGGACTTCAACCTGCCGGAGCGCTTCGGCGCCTTCTACATCGGTGCGGATTCGGAGAAGAAGCAGCCGGTGATGGTGCATCGCGCCATCTGCGGTTCGCTGGAGCGCTTCCTCGGCATTCTCATCGAGAGCCATGCCGGCCAGATGCCCCTGTGGTTCGCGCCCCTGCAGGTGGTGGTGGCGACGATCACCTCCGATGCAGACGACTATGTGAAGCAGGTGGTGGCGAAGCTGAAGGCCGCCGGCCTGTCTGCCGAAGCAGATCTGCGCAACGAGAAGATCAACTACAAGGTGCGCGAGCACAGCCTGGCGAAAGTGCCGGTCATCCTCGTCTGCGGCAAGCGCGAGGCCGAGGAGGGTTCGGTCAACATGCGCCGCCTCGGTTCCCGCGACCAGCAGTCGATGACGCTGGACGAGGCGATTACCGCACTTGTCGACGAGGCGACCCCGCCAGACCTCAAGCGCGCCCGCGCAGGCTAATCAGGCTGGGCTCAGGGATACGAAAAACGGCGGCGGAGCAATCCGCCGCCGTTTTTATTTTGATGAATAGATTATTCAGGCAGCGGCAGCCAGCTGCGCTCGGGTCCTCCCGATGGTCAGCGCCGCCTCGGCCGCCTCACGGCCCTTCTTGACGAAGTGCTCGGAAAAGATGCGGTTGTGATGCTCGGTTTCCTGATAGTGGTGCGGGGTAAGCGATACCGACAGCACGGGAACACCGGAATCCATGCCGGCGCGCATCAGTCCGTCGACAACCGCCTGCGCGACGAAATCGTGCCGGTAGATGCCGCCATCCACCACAAGCGCGGCCGCCGCGACAGCCGCGTAGCGGCCAGTCTGCGCAAGATCACGGGCGAGCAGCGGCATCTCGAATGCACCGGGAACGTCGAAGACATCGACCTGTTCGGCGGGGATGAGCTGGGTAAATCCTTCCAGCGCGCGATCGACGATGTCACTGTGCCAGTTGGCCTTGATGAAGGCATAGCGCGCGGAACGGGAAAAAGAAGGGTGAGCTACTTCTGATCGGGCTTGTGTCATGGCGATCTCCTTTCAGCAACAGACACGTCACCCAAGGCGATCACATGAAGGCACTTCGCCCGCATAGCCGGCGGTGCCCACATGTCCTCTTCCATCCGGACTGTAACCGTCGGCTCAGGCATCGCACCTGATCTGCTGACCTTTCCCCACAGGCCGGAGAAAATGGCTGGGAGGAAAGCGCTCGCGGGCTCGCAGGCTACGCCTGCATACCGCCGGTGGGGAGTTTCACCCCGCCCTGAGAACGCTGTATTTGTGTCATGGGAGGAAAACTGTTGCAACCTTGAAAGTGGTGAACAGTCAGTCTGCGGCTTCGGGGTCCACCGCCGAGGCTTCGGACGCCACCACCTCGATCTCGCGGTTGCGGCCCGGTTCCACCTTGAAATCCGTCTGGTAGATGCGATCACGGTTCTTGGCGATCACCGTATAGTCGCCATCGGCCAGAACCATCGGCGCGAAGGCCCCGACGCTTTCCTTGACCTGTTCGCCGGCTTCGTTGAGGACCGACCACGACGTATCGGCAATAGCCTCGCCGCCGGCTTCACGCACCAGCTTCAGCGTGACTTCAGCGGCATGGTGCTCCACGGTCGCCTCGGTGAGCTTGCCGGCCTCGACCCTTATGTCGGAGCGGATGATGGCGTTCACCGAACCGTAGGTCGAAACGATGTGGTAAGTGCCGGAATTCAGCCGGACCACGGTGTTCGGCTGCACGTTGGGCAGGATCAGCGGGCGTTCGCCGGGGCTGTCGCCATCGCCCTCATAGATCGCAAAGCGCAGTTTTGCCGGCGGAATGCGCCCGCCGCCTACGGCTACAGCATCAAGCTTGAGGCCGCCCGCATCGAGAACGAAGCTCTCGCGCTGGGGCTGCCTGCCCACGGAAATGCGCTTGGTAGCGCCTGCGCGGCCATATGAGGCGTGGACGAGATAGCTGCCCGGTTCGAGCTCGAACGAGGTGGTGCCGCCCTGAGCCGAGGCGATCAGCGGCAGTTTGCCGTCGGCATCCGGCTCGGGCCTGAAAACGCGCCACACCATGCCGCGGCTGATGTCCTCTCCGCCTTCGGTGAGATGTGCGCTGAGGGTGACGTTTCCGTCCGAGACGGCAAGCTGGGTGTCGCTGTGCGGCGTCGCATAGCTGGAAATGCCGGGGAGCTTGAGTTCGCCGATGCCGTCATCGTCCTGTGCCCCGGATGGCACGGTCATGGCCATGCCGAGCGCGGCGGCCAACAGGAACGGGGAAAGACGGCGAACCGCTGCAAACATACCTTGCCTTGAACCGCAAGCTGGTGGCAATTTCAAGGCCCGACAGCATCCGTGTGGACGGATGCCTTCATTTTCCGGCAATGCCCGGGCAGATCGCAAGATCGAACGCCCCAGCCGCCGAACCCAATCCCTCCGGAGGATGCATGCCGATGAACGAGACGATCATGGACTTCCTGCTGACCAGAACCTCGGTTCCGGTTCAGGACCTGAAAGCTCCCGGTCCCGACGATGCCCAGATCGCGAAGATCATCGCGGCGGCTTCCCGCGTGCCGGATCACGGCAAGCTGGCGCCGTGGCGCTTCATCATCTATCGCGGTGAAGCGCGTGAGGAGGTCGGGCGCCGGCTGGTGGCTCTTGCCGAAGAGCTGGAAGGCCCGCTGCCGGAAGGGCGGCGCATGAAAGAGCAAACGCGGTTTTCACGCGCGCCCGTGGTGATCGGCGTGGTCTCGACGCCAAAACATCACCCGTCGATACCCGACTGGGAGAAATTCCTCTCGGGCGGCATGGCGGCGATGAACCTCATGATCGCCGCCAATGCGCTGGGCTTCGGCACCAATCTCATCACCAACTGGTATTCTGATAGTCCCGAAGGCCGGGCGGTGCTGGGATTGGCGCCCGACGAGCGTGTCGTCGGCTTCGTCCACATAGGGTCTTTCGACGGGCCGGTGCAGGACCGTCCGCGTCCCGATCCGGTAACGCTTTATGCGGATTACACCGGCCCCTGGCAGGGATGATCATGCTCTAGCTGGTCACACCGGCGGCCCGTGCCCGTGCCAGAAGGCGCTCGGCGAGGCGCAGGTGAGGGCGGTCGTACATTTTGCCGCCGATACCCACCACGCCCGGATTTCCGGCGGCCTCGAACGCCGCCACCACGGCTTGCGAATGCTCTATCGCCTCGGCCGAGGGCGTGAAGGCGGCGTTGATGACGGGAACCTGCGCGGGATGGATCGCCATCTTGGCGGTGAACCCGTCGCGCTCGGCTTCAAGGCATTCGGCTTCCAGCCCGGCCAGATCGCGGAAATCAGGATACACGCTGTCGATGGCCGTGGTTTCGGCGGCTGATGCCGAGAGCAGCGTGACGGTGCGGGCTAGCCTGAACACGTCCGTGTAGCGCCCGTCCGCATCGCGTGCCGAACGCGCGCCGATGGCTGCCGACAGATCCTCGGCTCCCCATGTCAGCCCGGCAAGGCGGGCACTGGCACCGGCATAGGTAGCACCTGTGAACAGGGAGGCAGCCGTTTCCGTGGCGATGGCGATGATGGCGATACCGCCATCCGGCAGTCCGTTTTGCGCTTCATGCACGCGCAGCTTTGCGGAAAGCTGCTGCACATCCGCGCCGCTGGTCGATTTGGGCAGCATGATGCCCTGCGGGCGGGCGCCCGCCACTGCGGCGAGGTCGCCATCGGTGAGGCCGGTCGCAAGATCGTTGACGCGCACATAGACGTCAGGCTTTCCGCCTGACTGGCGCGCGGAAAGGAAATCGGCGGCGATTCGGCGCGCGTTTTCCTTGTTGTCCGGCGCCACGGAGTCCTCAAGGTCGATGATCACCACATCGGCCCAGGATGAAAAGCCTTTCTCCAGCTTTTTTTCCGAATCGCCGGGAACGAAAAGAAGCGAGCGCATCAGGCCGGCCTCTTCAGCATCATGGCCTGCCGCAGGCATTTCGCCACCAGAACGTCGTTCTGGTTGTAGGCCCTGTGCTCCATCTCGACGATGCCGCGATCGGGCTTGGATTTCGATTCGCGTACCGAGACGACGGTGGTTTCCACCCGGACCGTATCGCCATGGAATAGGGGGTGCGGGAACACCGTGTCCGTCATGCCGAGATTGCCGATGGTGGTGCCAACGGTAAGGTCGTTCACCGCGATGCCGATCATCAGGCCGAGCGTGAACAGGGAATTGACCAGCGGCTTGCCCCATTCGGTCTTCGAGGCGAAATCGAAATCGATATGCAGAGGCTGCGGGTTCAGCGTCATTACCGAAAACAGCATGTTGTCACTTTCGGTGACGGTCTTGCGCAGCGTGTGGCGAAAGACGTGTCCGACTTCGAATTCCTCAAGATAAAGACCGGCCATTGCATTCTCCTCTTCGTGTTTTCTGATAGGGCGCTGCCGCATGTCCCGCAAGCGTTGCCTTCACGCTGAAACATGGTGAACGCTTTATTAAGCCATCGAATCTATCCTGTGTTGCATGGCCGGGGCTGGCCTGGTGGGGCAGGGCATATGATAGTTGTTTCGCATTTCCTGAAGTGGATCTGCACGGCGAAGGTCTCGGAACGCGCGGCCGCGGCCGCGGCTCTTGCCCATGCCTATGTCAACAACACGCTGCCTTTCGAGGACCGCTGCGCGGCCGAGGCGGCGCTGACGCTGCTGCTCGACGACCCGTCCTCCAAGGTGCGGCAGGCCATGGCCGAGGCGCTTTCCATGAGCCGGCATGCGCCGGTTCAGGTGATCGCTGCCCTTGCCGCCGACCAGCCGGAAGTGGCGGCCCTCGTCGTTGCCCGCTCGCCGCTTTTGACGGATGCCGATCTCATCGACCGGGTTGCTGCGGGAACCCTCGCCACCCAGAAGCTGGTGGCAGACCGCCCCTTCGTGTCGATGCAGGTGGCTGCCGCTATCGCCGAGATCGGCGAAGCGGACGCCTGCGTTATGCTGCTTAAAAACTGCGGGGCGGATATTGCCTCGCTGAGCTTTCGCCGCATGACGGAACGTTTCGGCCATCTGGGGCCGGTGCGTGAGGCGCTCGTTGGCGATGTGCGGTTGCCTGCGGATTGCCGGCACACGCTGCTTGTCAGGCTTGGCGAAACGCTGAAAGGATCGCCGCTGGTTCAGGCGCTGATGGGTGCCGCGCGCGCTGACCGCCTGCTGCGCGATGCCTGCACAAAGGCGTCGCTGACGCTGATAGAGGCAACCAATGCCGATGAACATGAGGCGCTGGCCGAGCATCTGCGCCTGCGCGGAGACCTGACGGCTTCCTTTCTCATCCGCACGGTTGCCCACGGCAAGATCGATTTCTTCGGCCGGGCGCTGGTGGTTCTGACGCGCCGCAGCGAGCAGCGCGTGGCCTCCCTGCTGGCCGCCGGCAACGACGTTGCCCTGCGTGCATTGCTGACAAGTGCCGGCCTTGCGGATGCCACCCATGCCATCATCCTGCGCGCGCTGAAGATCTGGCGCGAGGTCGCAAACGGCAAGCGCGTCGCCGGCGTTCAGGAGGTGAGCTGGCTGATGCTGAAGGAACTCGGCGGGCAGGGCGCGCAGGGCGACCTCGCCACGCTGGTGAAATCCATCCACCTCGATGCGCTGCGCGAAAACGCGCGTGGCCACGCCCTCGCCATAGCCGCTGCCTGAAATCAGGCCCTGCGACTGAAAAAGGCCGGGTGATCCTCGATCGCCGCCGCGATAACGCGCATGGAGGCAGCGGCCTGCAAGGCCTCGCCCTTGCCGGAAGCTGCGATCCGGCCGGCTGTCTGGCGAGCGGCGGCAACCGTTCCCGCCCATGACGAGCCGGCAGGCTTCACCAGCAGCCCGCGCGCCACCTGGCGCAGGAAATCACCTGCCTCTTCCTTGTCTGCTGCCGTCAGCCCGCTGCCCAGCATGGAAATGCGCAGGCGCAGCACCGAAAGGCCGGCCGTCACCGCCGCCACGCTGCCGGCGATGAGCGCCTCGCCTTCCTTTCCGCTCCCCTGCAACAGCGGCAGCAACTGGCTTATACGGTCGTATGCGAGGCTTTCGAAAGCGGATCGCTTCGCGATGCGCTCATGCAGGCACAGGCGCGCCAGATCCTCACGCATGGCGCGCACGATGCCTTCGGCCGTCCGGCGCGGATTAGCTGGAAGCACGGTGAGGAACACGCCTATCGCCAGCAGGATGCCGATCAGTATCGAGCCAGAACCGGCGAGAAACTCCGCCGGGTCGTAGCTCATGGACTGGTGCGGGCTCAGGAAGGCGAGGAAATTGATCGCAAATGCGGTTGCGACGCCGGTCAGGCGCGGATTGGCCATGGCAAGTGCCGCCGGCACCAGTATCGGCACCACGAACAGCGCGAACCAGAAAAATCCGGGGAAGGCGGGCAGGAGCACCTGTCCGACCACGAAGGCGAAAGGCAGGGCAAGGAGGGTACCCTTGAAGAAGCCCCATGCGACCTTGACCGGAAACGGCCGCGCCGCGAACAGGCTGGCCACGACGGCGACAATGACGACGATGCCCGCCGCACTCGACCATTGCGTTTCCAGCCAGAAGGCCGCGACCAGCGCCGTGGCCACCATGGCGCGGATGGCGTTGCGCCGCGCCGCATCATGGTCGCGGTGAATGACGAGAGCCGGCTGCCGGCGCAGGCTTTTCTGCCGGTCGGGCTCGTGGCGCAGCATGTCCAGCCCGCGCAAGGCACCTTTCAGCGCATGGACGAACTCCCGCACCAGCGCCAGCCGCGAAGCCGTGGCGACGGGATCGTCCCCGTCCGTGGATCTCGCCATTGCCGCCATGGTTGCGATCTCGTCGAGGCGCGCGATGAACGGGGACGTATCGTCGAGGACGCCGGGCGCGGCCATATCGTCGACCAGCGATTTCAGTGCGTCGCGTATGGGTTGCAGCGCCTCATTGTCCGGCAGCGCGTGCTGGCGCAGCATCCGGGTCGCCGAAATGGCGGACAGCAGATGGCCGATGGCGCGCCGCACGGAATGCGCGCGGCTGGCGCGTCCGGGCGTTTCCAGCCGCGCATAGGCGCGCATTTCGCTGAGTGCCTGTATGTCCGTCACCAGCTTGCGGTGAACGGGCCGCAGCGTTGAAATGTCGGCGTCTGAAAAGGCCCCGCGCGCATAAGTGGCAAGGTCACTGATGCAGCCGGCCAGCCGGGTTCCCATGGCTTCCGAAGCCAGTTGCGGCAGCATGAGCCGGCTGCTGATACCGGCGCATAAGATGCCGATGACGATCTCGCCGCAGCGCGCCAGGGCCAGATCCTGAAGCAGATGCGGTTCGGCAAAGCCGGGCAAGCCGATGATGATCGCCGTATAGCCGGCGAGGGCGGCGCCATAGGCTTCCGGATTGCGCAACATGGAGGCGAACCATGTGCAGATCCCGATCCACAGCGACAGCACGGCCAGGAACAGCCAGGCATTGCCACCGAACAGGGGCACCATGACGAGCGCTGCAAATGCGCCCGCCAGCGTTCCAATCAGCCGGTAGAAGCTCTTGGCCAGAACCATGCCGGCAACAGGCTGGGCGACGATGAACACCGTCATCATGGCCCAGTGCGGATGCTCCAGCCGCAGGGCATAGGCCACGAACAGCGCGACAAGACCGGCAAGCGTGGTGCGAAGCGCGAAAACCCAGTCGCCGCGCGTCGGACGCATCAGGCCTGTAAGCGTGTCCCTGATCCGGTTCATCGCCCGCATCGGGGTCTCAGATGTCCAGCGCGTCGGCCTCGGCGAATTCGGCACGCTCGGTGATGAACCGGAAACGTGCTTCCGGCTTCGTGCCCATCAGCGCATCCACGGCATCGCGGGTTGCCGCTTCCTCATCGATCACATCGACGCGTAGAAGCGTGCGCTTCTTCGGGTCCATGGTGGTTTCCTTGAGCTGATGCGCCATCATCTCGCCAAGGCCCTTGAAACGCCCGATCTCCACCTTGCTGCGCCCGGTGAACTGGGTGCGCAGCAACTCGTCCTTGTGGGCGTCGTCGCGCGCATAGGCGACCTTGCCGCCCTGCCGGATCGAATAGAGCGGCGGAACCGCCATGTAGAGATGCCCGCCATGAATGAGCTGCGGCATCTCCTGATAGAAGAAGGTGATGAGCAGCGAGGCGATGTGCGCGCCGTCGACGTCGGCGTCGGTCATGATGATGACGCGGTCGTAGCGAAGGTCCTGATCGCGATATTTCGAGCGCGTGCCGCAGCCCAGCGCCTGAACCAGGTCGGAAATCGTCTGGTTGGCGGTGAGCTTGTCGTGACCGGCGCTGGCGACGTTGAGGATCTTGCCGCGCAGCGGCAGAACGGCCTGCGTGGCGCGGTCGCGCGCCTGCTTGGCGGAGCCACCAGCCGAATCGCCCTCGACGATGAACAGTTCAGCGCCTGCGGCGGCATTCTGGGTGCAGTCGGCCAGCTTGCCCGGCAGGCGCAGCTTGCGAACGGCGGTCTTGCGCGACACCTCGCGCTCCTGACGGCGGCGAACGCGCTCGTCGGCGCGCTGGATCACCCAGTCGAGCAGCTTCGAGGCTTCCTGCGGGTTGTCGGCCAGCCAATGGTCGAACGGATCGCGGATCGCACTTTCGACGATGCGCACGGCTTCGACCGTCGCAAGGCGGTCCTTGGTCTGGCCGACGAATTCCGGTTCGCGGATGAATACGGACAGCATGCCGGCGGCCGAGATCATCACGTCTTCGGACGTCACCACCGAGGCGCGCTTGTTGCCGACCAGATCGGCATAGGCGCGCAGGCCGCGCAGCAGCACGTTGCGCAGGCCGGTTTCATGCGTGCCGCCTTCACCGGTCGGAATGGTGTTGCAGTAGGAGTTGAGGAAGCCGTCGCCGCCATACCAGGTCACGGCCCATTCGACCGAGCCATGACCACCCTGACGCTCGGTCTTGCCGGCGAAGATTTCACGCGTGACCTGAAAATCGCCGCCCAGCGAGGCGGCCAGATAATCCTTGAGACCGCCCGGATAGTGGAACTCGTCCTTCGGGGGCGTGGTGTCCTTCTCGCCGATCAGCAGCGGATCGCAACTCCAGCGGATCTCGACGCCGCCAAAAAGATAAGCCTTGGAGCGTGCCATCCTGTAGAGGCGTGCCGGATCGAACTTCGCGCCCTTGCCGAAAATCTGATCGTCCGGCCTGAAGCGGATCTTCGTCCCGCGCCGGTTGTGGATGTCGCCCAGATGTTCGAGATCGCCGAGCGGCTTGCCGCGCGAAAACCGCTGGCGATAGAGCTTGCGCCCGCGCGCGATCTCGACTTCCAGTTCTTCTGAAAGCGCGTTGACGACGGAGACGCCGACGCCATGCAGGCCGCCCGAGGTTTCATAGACCTTGGAATCGAATTTGCCGCCGGAGTGCAGCGTGGTCATGATGACCTCAATGGCAGGGCGGTTGTATTTCGGGTGCAGATCGACGGGAATGCCGCGCCCATTGTCGGTCACGGTCAAAAAACCGTCGGCGGAAAGCTCCACCTCGATGAAGGTGGCGTGGCCGGCAACGGCTTCGTCCATCGAGTTGTCGATGACTTCGGCAAACAGATGATGCAGCGCCTTTTCGTCGGTGCCGCCGATATACATGCCGGGCCTACGCCGAACCGGCTCCAGCCCTTCCAGAACCTCGATGTCGGCCGCGCTGTATCCGTCGCCGATTGGCGCAGGCGCGGAAGGCACCGTCTTCGGAGTTGCGGATGCTGCCGGGGCAGCAGCCGTCGCCGCCTTGCGGGCCGCTTCCACAAGCGGATCGGCCGGGCGTGCAGGTGCGCGCACCGGCTGCGGCTTGTCATCGATGCGGGCGAAAAGATCGTTGCTGTCGTCCATGCGGGTCCGTGAGCGGAGGCTGCGAATCACCGGCTAGTCTGCCACGCTTTGGGGGCAAGCGCGACCAAGGTTCCGGTTCTGTTCAGGATCGTTTCCACGCAATACAGAGGATTAGCGCGGGGAGCAAGGGCCGGACGCTTCCAAACGCTGCCCCAAAAAGCAAAGGCCGGCATTTTGCGCCGGCCTCTGCCATGTCTTCATTCCGGATCGGCTTACTCGGCCGCGTCGCTGTATTCGGACACGGGCGGGCAGGAGCAGATCAGGTTGCGGTCGCCGGCCACATTGTCGATGCGCGACACCGGCGGCCAGTATTTGACGATGCTGTCGGCATTTTCAGCCGGGTATGCGGCTTCCATGCGCGAATAAGGATGCGCCCACTCGCCGGCCAGAACCTCGGATGCCGTGTGCGGCGCATTGACCAGCGGGTTGTCATCGGCGGGCCATTCGCCCTTCTCCACTCTGGCGGCTTCGTCGGCGATGGCGATCAGCGCTTCGCACAGACGATCCACCTCGGCCTTCGGCTCGGATTCCGTCGGCTCCACCATCAGCGTTCCGGCAACCGGGAACGACATGGTGGGAGCGTGGAAGCCGTAGTCGATCAGGCGCTTGGCGATGTCGTCGACGGTGATGCCGGAACGGTCCTTGAGCACGCGGGTGTCGAGGATGCACTCATGCGCCACGCGTCCGCCACGGCCCCGGTAGAGCACCGAGAAGTGGTTGCCGAGCCGCGCCACCAGATAGTTGGCCGACAGGATGGCAATCTCCGTCGCCTTCTTCAGGGTGGGGCCCATCATGCGGATATACATCCATGTGATGGGCAGGATCGATGCGCTGCCGAAGGGGGCTGCCGAAACCGCATGGGCAGACCCTTCCGCGACGTGGCCCGGCAGATGCGGAGCCAGATGCGACTTGACGCCGATCGGCCCGACGCCCGGGCCGCCGCCGCCATGCGGGATGCAGAAGGTCTTGTGCAGGTTCATGTGGCAGACGTCCGCGCCGATGTCACCGGGTCGGGCGAGACCGACCAGCGCGTTGAGGTTGGCGCCGTCGAAATAGACCTGTCCGCCATGCGCGTGCACGATATTGCAGATGTCCTTGGCGCCTTCCTCGAACACGCCATGCGTGGACGGGTAGGTGAACATCAGGGCCGCCAGATTGGCGCCGTGCTGTTCGGCCTTGGCCTTCAGATCGTCGATGTCGATGTTGCCGTCATCGGTGCAGCGCACCACCACAACGCTCATGCCGGCCATCGCGGCCGAAGCCGGGTTGGTGCCATGCGCGGAGGAAGGGATGAGGCAGATGTTGCGGTGCCCTTCGCCGCGCGACTTGTGATAACCGCGAATGGCGAGCAGGCCCGCATATTCGCCCTGGCTGCCGGCATTGGGCTGCAGGGTCACGGCATCGAAGCCGGTAATCTCGGCCAGCCAGCTTTCGAGCTCGGCGATCATGTCGCGGAAGCCGAGAGTATGTGCCTTCGGGGCGAAGGGATGCAGGTTGGCGATGTTCGGCCAGCTCACCGGCATCATTTCCGCTGCCGCATTGAGCTTCATGGTGCAGGAGCCGAGCGGGATCATGGCGCGGTCGAGCGCCAGATCCTTGTCGGCCAGCCGGCGCAGATAGCGCATCATGTCGGTTTCGGAGCGGTTTTCGTGGAACACGGGCTGGGTGAGGAACTCCCCGCCGCGCGGCTTGCCGGGCAGGTTGTCCGAAGCGGCGGCCGTTGCCTTTGCGTTGAACAGCGCGGCAATGGCTTCGAGATCGGCTTCGGTCGAGGTCTCGTCGAAGGCGATGCCGACATGATCGGCATCAATGACGCGCAGCAGCCTGCCGCCCTTCTCGGCTTCAGCGGCAATCGCTTCGGCCTTGCCCTTCACTTCGGCGGTGACCGTATCGAAGCGACGGCTGCCGAGCACCTTCACACCTGCGGCGTTCAGGCCCTCGGCCAATCCGTTGGCGAGCCTGTGGATGCGGGTGGCGATAGCCTTCAGGCCGGACGGACCGTGCCAGATGGCATAGGCGGTGGCCATGTTGGCGAGCAGGGCCTGCGCCGTGCAGATGTTGGAGGTGGCCTTGTCGCGGCGGATGTGCTGCTCGCGGGTCTGCAGTGCGAGGCGGAATCCGGGGCGGCCATGCGCATCGACCGACTGGCCGACGAGCCGGCCGGGCATCAGGCGGGTGAGCTTTTCCGACACGGCGCAATAGGCCGCGTGCGGACCGCCAAAGCCCATCGGCACGCCGAAGCGCTGCATGGAGCCGACGGCGATATCCGCGCCGAGGCTTGCCGGCGAGCTGGTGACGGTCAGCGACAGCGGATCGGACACGAAGATGACCAGCGCGCCGGCTGACTTCGCCCTCTCGATCGCCGCCTTGTGGTCGCCATAGACGCCATTGGCGTCCGGCCATGAAACGATGAGGGCTGCGGTGTCGTCATCGATCGTGTCGCCGTCGATCACGATGTCCAGCGGTTCGGCGCGGGTGTGCAGAACGTCGAGCGTCTGCGGCAGCGGTACGCCGGCGAGCGCAATCTTGTTGCGCTTGTCGCGATGATGACGCACGGCGATGCCGACGGCCTCGGCGGCAGCCGTGGCTTCATCGAGCAGCGAGGCGGACGCCACCGGCAGGCCGGTCAGCTCCGACACCAGCGTCTGGAAATTGAACAGCATTTCCAGACGGCCCTGGCTGATCTCTGCCTGATAGGGCGTATACGCCGTGTACCAGGCCGGGTTCTCGAACATGTTGCGCTGAATGACCGGCGGCACCTGAACGCCATGATAGCCCGCGCCGATGAAGCTCTTCATGACGACATTGCGCGACATGGTTGCCGAGAGTTCGGCAAGCGCTTCGGCTTCGCTGGCCGGGGCCGGCAGGGCGAGGGCGCGATCAAGGCGGATCGACTTCGGAACAGCCTGATCAATCAGCTCATCGACCGAAGCGACGCCGATGCGGGTGAGCATGGCGCGCACATCGTCATCGCCGGGGCCGATATGGCGATCCGTGAAAGTAAAGGGTGCCGTGGTCATTGTTTTGTCCTGTCAGCCGATATGGGCGTTGTAGGCCGCTTCATCCATGAGACCGTCGAGCTGGCTCGTGTCGGAAAGCTTCATCTTCCACAGCCAGCCGTCGCCGGTGGCGGCGGAATTCACCAGTGCCGGGTCTGAGGAAAGTGCCTCGTTGGCTTCGGTCACTTCGCCATCGACGGGCGCATAGACGTCCGACGCCGCCTTGACGGATTCCACCACGACGGCCGTGTCGCCCTTGCTCAGGCTCTTGCCGGTCTCAGGCAGTTCGACGAAGACGAGATCCCCAAGCTGCTCCTGCGCATAGTCGGTGATGCCTACGGTCGCCACATCGCCCTCGACGCGCAGCCATTCGTGGTCTTCGGTGTAATAGGTCGTTGCCATGAGAATTATCCTTTGCGGTAGCGATGCGGTGTGAAGGGCAGGGCATGTATGTCGACCGGCACTTTCGTGCCACGCACATCGGCATACAGCCTGGTACCAACGGCTGCCTGAGTGGCGGGCACGTAGCCCATTGCGACCGGATGTCCGGCCGAAGGACCGAAACCACCCGAGGTGATGCGGCCGGCGGGATTGCCGTCCGTATCGAAGAGGGAAGCGCCGGCGCGCACCGGCTGGCGCCCTTCCGGCTTGAGACCGACGCGCTTTTCGGAAGCGCCGCGGGCAATCAGATCGCGCAACGCGTCTGCGCCCACGAACCGGCCTTCGGCGCGCAGGCTCTTCGGCACGGCCCACATCAGCACCGCATCCACCGGATTGGTGTCGGGCGTAATGTCGTTGCCATGCAGGCACAGGCCGGCTTCAAGGCGAAGGCTGTCGCGGGCGGCAAGGCCCACCCACATCACGCGCTCGTCGGCGAACAGTTTTTCGAGCAGCTCGCGGGCGTCCTTTTCCGGAAGGCCGATCTCGAAGCCGTCTTCGCCGGTATAGCCGGAGCGCGTCAGGAACCAGCCGTCGCGAGGTTCGACCCCATGCATGAAGATGAGCGCGCCGGTTTCGACGCCGGCCTTGTTGAGGGCGGCTTCGGCTTCGGGGCCCTGAATGGCGAGGAAGACGCGATCGAGCGGATCGATGGTGACGTCGAGCCCCTCGGCGAGGCTGCGCAGATGCGCCTCGTCCTGTGCCGCGTTGCCGGCATTGGCCACCAGCATGAAGCTGTCGTCGCCAAGACGGGTGACGATCACGTCGTCGAGGATGCCGGCGGCATCGTTGAGCAGGAAGGAATATTTGGACTGAAGCAGCGGCAGCGCCGCAGAATCAAGAGGGCAGGCGCGTTCGAGAAGCGCGCCGGCACCGCTGCCGGAAAGCTCGATCAGCTTCATGTGCGATATATCGAACACGCCGACATGTTCGCGCGTGTGCAGATGCTCTTTCATGACGCCGGCCGGATAGGTCAGCGGCATGGACCAGCCGGCAAAGGCGCCAAAGCGCGCTCCGGCCTGTTTGTGCAGATCTTCAAGGGGGAGGTGCTTGTCTTCAGGGCCTGCCATAACTTCTCCAGAACAACACGAAACCGGCCGCAACGGCGACCATTCGTGCCCCTCTGTCTGAAGCCTGAGAGACTCGTGCAACCGGAACTCTGTCGGCGGCACTTACACCTTCGGCGCGAAGCAGCAATGCCTCGACTTTCCAGAGTGTCGTTCCTGCTTACGGTTCTTTTGCCTGAGAGATTTCGGGCGATTTCCCCTTCGGCGGCAGCTTTGCGCTGCTCTCTCCCGCAAACAGTTGAAGCCCTTGTGAGGCCCCCCGACGCCCGAATGCATAGACTAGTCGTGCAGACTTGTCACCTGTGTCGCGGATGGTCGTGGAAGATTGTTTTCGGCATCGGCCGATGCTGGCCGGATGCCGTTCTCAAGGTATCAGGGAGGCGAGGGCAGATTGACAATTGTAGCATCGGTATAATGCGTCAGCATAAGTGCTGATCCGAAGCCGGCAAATCGCAGGCTGAAACATGCCCGAACAAACACCAGGCAAGGCATACCAGATAACCGAAGGGATAATTCACTTGCCTTTGCCACTTGAAGTGGCTCCCCGGGACGGATTCGAACCATCGACCAACCGGTTAACAGCCGGTTGCTCTACCGCTGAGCTACCGGGGAACAGCAGGCTCTTGCGTGAACGAGGCAGCCTATAGCAAACCCTTTTCGGCTTTGCAAAGAAGCATTTCGCTTTTTTTACACCATTTTCACAGACCTGCTCGAAATGTCGCAGGCCTGTGGCCATATTGACCCCACGGCCAGCCGTCAGGAGCCGGAGGTTAAGAGCATAAACATGGGCTGAACCGCGGATTTGCCGAGATGTCGTGTTACCGGATACGCAGCTGAACGGTGCATGGAGAATTATGATTCAGGACGATTCCTCAAACGGTTGTGAAGAGACGCGCCGCAAGATCACTTTGCTGGGCAAGGAGTTTACCTTGCCGCGGTCGCGCCGTGCGCGCATCGCCATCGGCATAAGCCTGATGGTGCTCGGCTGTTTCGGCTTCCTGCCGGTGCTGGGCTTCTGGATGATTCCGCTCGGGCTTCTGATACTCTCCTATGAATTCGCCCGTGTGCGCCGCTGGCGCAGGCGCGCCGCCGTATGGTGGGAGCGTCGCCGCCGCCGCTAAGGCGTTCGCATTCATGTTACATGGGGGAAATGAGCAAGCTTTTTACACTTATCGACACGGTATCCGCGCGGCTCGAAGTCAAAAAGAGTCGGTTTGTCGCCGTAGCAGGACCTGTCGCCGATGAAGCTGCGGCCAGAGCCTTTATAGATATGCATGCCGAACGCACCGCAAATCACAATTGCTGGGCGTGGCGTGTGGGGCAAAATTACCGGTTCAGCGATGATGGAGAGCCCGGTGGGACGGCGGGTAAACCGATCTTGCAGGCCATTGATGGTCAGTCGCTGGACAATGTGGCGGTGGTGGTCACGCGCTGGTTCGGCGGCGTGCTGCTTGGAAGCGGTGGGCTGATCCGTGCCTATGGCGGAACGGCGGCATCATGCCTGCATGAGGCTTCTAGGAAGCCGCTGGTGGAAACCTTGTCAGCCACTGTCGCCTGCGGGTTCAGCGATCTGTCGCTTGTGCAGTCGAGGCTGGAGGCTGTGCCGGATGCGAAGCTTCACGCGCCCCGGTTCAACGAGAGCGGGGCCGAGCTGTCCTTCGATGTTCCGAAGGATGCGGCATTTGACATAGAGCGCCTGGTTACCGACCTGACCGCAGGTCGCGCGCGTGTTCAATGGAGTGGATAATCGGGGGAGTGGATAGCCGGGGGCGTGGATAGCCGGAAGGAGCGCTGTCCTGCGGGAGACTTGTTCCTTCCGGCCGATTGCTGCGTTGTCAGCTGTCGCGTTTTGCCTGTGCAACCGCACCGGCCTTGCGCTGGCGGCCGAGTTCCATGGGTCTGATCAGGTTCTTGGGCCGCTGTGACGCCGCATTGCGCATGCCCTGATGGGCGTGCCGCGTGTTAAGAGGCGCTCCCTGATCCGTGGAAGCCTGCTTGAGCTGGAGTGCCGTGTGCGCAAGCTCGGCTTGCGAAACCTGCGCGGCCATGCGTTCGCGCCTTGTGCGTTCTGCATTCAGACGGCGTACTGCCTGCGAAAGCACTTCCTGCTTCGTGCTGTTGCCAGCCGCGGATGTTGCCGCTTCCGCGCCTTTGGCGGTTGCCTTACCGCGCATCTCCCGCCGGCGGCGCTGGACTTCTCCCTGCGCCTTGTCCCGCCGTTCGCGCAACAGCTTGATATGGTGGGAGAGATCCTTATCCGACAGCTCCTGCAATGCAGGATGGCGGGTATTGGCTACAAGCTCCTGCTCGGCCTTATCCAGTGCCCGTTCTTCCTCTTTGCGGCTAATGGCCATGATATCTCCTTCTGTCTTTAACGCCTCAGCTAACCATACCCGCCGGCTATTGCAAAACCGCTGCATGAGGTGAGGTGAACCGGCAGGACAAACGTGCCGGAGGCCGAGGCGGTTCCATTCCTGCGGGATAATCACGATTGCCCTGAAATGGCTCGGGGGGGGCTGGGATTGCGCTTTCGGTGACATTTTTCAGCGTGATGCCGGCGCACCGAAGATGGCTCTTCAGAATGAAGCAAGGAAAACATTGAGAATGACGGAGAGCGGCTTGACTGGGAAATGGGGCTAACCTATTGAGGCCGCTGGAACGCTTGCACAGCGTGGGGCCTCGTGGCGGAGTGGTTACGCAGAGGACTGCAAATCCTTGCACCCCGGTTCGATTCCGGGCGAGGCCTCCAGTTTTTCAGGGCATCCTGCCGCATTCGGCAGGATTTGTTCGTTCCAACGTACTGAAAGCGCGCGGTGCGCGCCAGAGCGGGGCAGCTTGCACATGAGCGCTGATTTTACCGAACGCCGCGTCAAAATGGTCGACGGACAGATTCGCACGACCGATGTCACGAATGTGCCGCTGCTTGAAGCCTTTCTGTCTGTTCCGCGCGAGCTTTTTGTTGAAGAGGCGATGCGTGAGCTTGCCTATATCGACGAGGATATCCGCATAGCGGACACTGAGAGTGGCCCCCGCTTCCTTATGGAGCCTTCGCCGCTGGCCCGCCTTTTGCAGGCCGCGGAGATCCGGGAAGGCGATTCTGTTCTCGATATCGGCTGCGGCACGGGTTACTCGTCGGCAATTCTTTCGCAGGTCGCCGCCTCTGTCACAGCGCTGGAAAGTGATCCGGTGCTGGCCGGCAAGGCGCGCGAGACGCTGGGGGCGCTCGGTTGCGGGAATGTTTCGGTGGTGGAAGGCCCACTTCGTGACGGCTGGAAAACTGCCGCGCCTTATGATGTAATTGTGTTGCAGGGCAGCATTGACGAGCTTCCGGAGCAGTTGCAGGTGCAGCTTGCCGAGGGCGGCCGGCTGGTTGCCGTGGAGGGCAGAGGCAATGCGGGCGTCGCCCGTATCTTCCTGAATACCAATGGTGTTGTAACCGGCAGACGTGCCTTCAATGCGGCAATTAGGCCACTACCGGGATTCGAACGCAGCAGAGTTTTCGAGTTCTGAATGGATTTAACTTGCAGCCGAAGCCTAGGCATGATGGCTTGGCGCCTGAGCCGAATCTGATGCGGGCCGTAAGGGTCGTATCTGCGGTGCGTATGAGCGTAAGGGCGCAACAAGCCTGAACAGGATTTCAGTTGCGTCGTCATTATTTGTAAAGTTGAGGGTCGACGTGCAGTCCTTTAGCAAGACCGTTTTTGCCGCCCTTTTGATCACCGCAACGGCTTTGTCGCCGGTTGCAGCTTCGGCTGAAACTATCACCGGAGCGTTATCAAAAGCTTACCGCAACAACTCCCAGCTTAATTCTGCGCGCGCCGGCGTTCGCGTGACCGATGAGGACGTGGCCATCGCCAAGTCCGGATACCGGCCGAACGTCGTGGGCTCTGCCAGCATCGACTACACGGAAAGGCGGCGCAACGACATGTCGACCCGCCTGACTTCGGGAAGCTTCGGCGTTCAGGTCAATCAGATGCTGTTCGATGGCTTTCAGACCAAGAACACCGTCGCCGCGGCCGAAGCGCGGGTTCGCGCCTCGCAGGAGAGCCTGCGCAACACGGAAGAGAACATCCTGTACAGTGCCGCACAGGCATATATGAACGTCATTCACGACCGTCAGGTCGCGGCTCTCACACAGCAGAATCTGGAATTCCTCAACGAGCAGACACGTGCCGCACGTTCGCGCCTTGAGGTCGGCGAGGGCACCCGCACCGACGTTGCGCAGGCTGACGCGGCGCGGTCGAACGCGGAGGCGCAGCTCAGCGCCGCCCGCGCGCAGGCCCTGTCCAGTGCGGCTGCCTACCGGCAGCTGATCGGTGAGGAGCCGGGCCAGCTCAAGGCCGCCGCACCGCTGGCCAAGCAGCTGCCACGCAGCCTCGACGCGGCGGTTGCCGTCGCTTCCCAGGAGCATCCGGCGATCATCGCAACCAGCCATCTGGTCGATGCCGCGGCTTTTGGCGTGAAAGCCGCTGAGGGTGCCTTGTTGCCGTCGGTGACTGCATCCGCCGGCATTTCGCGCAACTACAGCCACACCTCTCCCGGTGGCATCAGCAATACCGACGGATATTCTAACGCCGCCAATATCGGTGCTACGCTTTCCGTGCCGATCTATCAGGGTGGCCGCACATCCGCTCAGGTGCGCAAGTCGAAGGAACAGCTCGGTCAGGCCCGTATCGAGGTCGATGTCAGCCGCGACCAGGTGCGGCAGGCGATCACCGCAGCCTGGACAGGCTATACTGCCGCGCAGGAAGCCGTTGCCGCTAACCGCACCGTGGTCAGCGCCGCCCAGCTCGCCCTGAACGGTGTTATCGAAGAGCGCAATGTCGGCCAGCGGACCACGCTGGAGGTTCTGGATTCGCAGCGCGACGTGATCAACGCCAAGATCAACCTTGCCAGCGCGGAGCGTGATGTCGTTCTCGCCAGCTATGCCATTCTTCAGGCCATGGGCAGGCTGTCGGTCGAGCGTCTGGGCCTGCAGGTGACCAAGTACCAGCCGGAAGAGCATTACAATGCGGTCAAGGACAAGTGGTTCGGCCTGCGCACCCCGGATGGCCGCTGACGCGTTCCGGGCTTTTTGAGCTTCAGGGAAAAGGCGCTTCGGCGCCTTTTTTGTTGTGAACTGTATATCTGACAGGGACTGATTACCGTTCGGGGTGTGTCGTTCGGCTCTATTCTGTTGAAACAGGATGCTGATAACGTTTGGGGATTCTCCCCGGCCGCAGGGTCCGTTACGCTAAAGGCAGATGATTCGGCCGGCACTGACCCGGTGAGCCGCGGCCGATGCTGACCAGAATAGCGAATCGCGGGGGCGGTGGACGTGACGATGGCGACGGCAAGCAGTGTGCAGCGTGAACCTTCGATGGAAGAGATCCTTGCGTCGATTCGCAGGATCATCGAGGACAGCGATTCGGGTCGCAAGCCAGCCGAGGCTTTTGCTCAGGCTGGCGACGAGGCTGGCATTCCGGATGAGCCGGCTCCAGCCGTCGTAGACGTATTTCGCAATGAGCTGCGCTCAGGCTCGCAAGCCGTGCCGCTGAAGCCTTCTGCGGATATCGATGCGCCAAAGCCGACCGAGGTTGCACCCGCGCATCAGCCGGAGGCGGTGGCGGCAGACAGCAAGACGGACGAGGAGCCGTCCGCATCCTCCTCGTTCAAGAGAATTGATTTCACGCGAACCGATCTCTCCAGCCCGGCGGCTCCTGCGTCGGAGAAGCCTGCGACCAAGGCTGATGACTGGCTGGTGCCCCTGGATGTCGGCAGCGGCGACAAAGGCAGGCATTCCGGCCATTCTGAGAACCAGCCTGCGGATCCGGTATCGTCGGCATCGCTCCACAGCGTGCAGGATATTCAGGGCGCAGAAGCTTCCGCCATGGAAACAGAGGCGGAGCCAGCGCCTCTTCCGAGCACTCCTTCCGCTGCCGAGGCGCATGACGTCGCTGCACCCAAACCTGCTCTGGTTTCCGAGAAGACCAGCCGGCAGGTTGCCGCTGCGTTCGGGGAATTGTCGGACGCATTCGCGGCGCGCAGCAAGAAATCTCTGGACGAGATGGCGGAAGAGATGCTGCGCCCGATGCTGCAGGACTGGCTCGACAACAATCTCCCCACATTGGTCGAGCGACTGGTGCGCGAGGAAATCGAGCGGGTGGCGCGGTGCGCCTGAGGCGCCCCCGGCCGACTTTTCAACCGGCTGCCTGCATCCGGTTTGATATAGAAATCAACGCTATGCGTTCATTTCATGAATCGGAATGAGAGCCGCTTGAATCGATTTGTCAGGCACAGGTGACGTGCTCTATCCTGACACCCTCTGCATCAGGGCCATCGCGCCAAACGGCGCACGGACCTTTCCCTCGGTGATGAAGTAGACAAAGACGTCACGCGGCTTTTCCGGTGCTGATGTGGCGGGATCGGCCAGCGGCAGATCCGGAGGCATTTTGCCTGCCGCGAGAACGCGCGCGCGTTCCGCCCATTCGTCAAGTGCCTGCGGCGTATAGCAATCCGGATTATCGTCGCTTCCCGTTTGCAGGCGCAGATAGGCGAAATCGCCGGTCAGATCGCCTATCGCAGGATATTTGGCGTGGTCGGCATAGACGATGGCGGCACCATATTTCCGCGCCAGCGTGACAAAATCGGGAGTGACGAAGCTGTCGTGCCGTACTTCAAGCGCGTGGCGCAGTTTCACGCCATCCTGACGCTCTGGCAGCAGCTTCAGGAAGGCCTCGAAATCCTGCGGCTCGAATTTTTTGGTCGGTGCGAACTGCCACAGGATCGGTCCGAGTTTTTCGCCCAGCGCAGCGATTCCCGAGCCAAGAAACCGCATCATCGATTCTCCGGCCTCGCCGAGAACCTTTCGGTTGGTCACGAAGCGGTTGCCTTTGAGGGCGTAGATAAAACCGTCCGGAGCGTCATTCCCCCACTTGATGAAGGTCGGCTCCCTGAACGACGAATAATAGGTGCCGTTGACCTCGATCGTCGGCACCTGATGCGTCGCATATCCGAGCTGTTTGGTCTTCGGCAGTTTCTGGGGATAAAAGGAAGTGTCCCATGGCTCGAAGGTCCAGCCACCCATGCCGGCACGGATCGTTCCTGATTGGGTCATCTGTCGCTCCCGGGCGCAAAAAGAAGAAGGATTGCAAGAGTATTTCATCACGGAGGAACCGGTGCAAACCGTGCGGCGTTGTCTGCTGACAGTGCCGCCTGCACCGATGCCACTTCAGAAAGAGGGAGTGGCGCATGAGGCAGGGGCTGTCGACCCGATATATGACATGATGTCCACGCGCTCCGGTTTCATGCAAGGCGGCTGGTATGACTGATGGATGAACTCCTTGCAGACATCGATCTGGCATTCGCCGGCGCAGTTGTGCTGGCCACCTTCTGTTGTGCGCTGGTGGTGGTACGGATCGGATACAGGCGAACCCGTCACCATAAGGACCGGTTGACCGGAGTTTTGAACCGGCGAGGCTTTGAGCGGCGCATCAAAACCATTCTGGACGGCCAATGGAATGCTCCAATATCGCTGGTGCTGTGCGCGCTTCACCATTCCCGGCCGGTCGGCGACGCGCCGAAAACTGCCTTTGATGACAGGGTGCTCTCTAAAATGGGGACTTTGCTCCGTGATGCGGCCGGGCCTGTCAATGTCGTCGGCCGCATGGAGGAAGCGTCATTCGCCATCCTGCTTCAGGGCGCGACGAATGAAGGGGCGCTCAACTGGGTAGGTCTGCTCCGTAACGCCATTGACGACATCTGCTGCGGCGAGCCGGAGCAAAGCGTTCCGATTATGGCGAGCTTCGGTTTCGCAGAGGTGATGGAGCGCGATACGCTGGGCACACTCATGAAACGGGCCGAAGCGCGGCTTTCCCGGGCCAGATATCGTGCCCGGAACCGCGCGGGTGCGCCTGAAAATCGTCCCGCCACCGTCCCGGAAGGAGCGGAAGAGGTCGGGAGGCAAAGTCGCCCGAACCCCTGCCGATAATCGAGCCGAAAGTCTGACGGCTTGCCGTGCTACTCCGCAGCGACCTGCTTTCCGCCCGGCCGCCGTTCCAGAAGCTCTTTCAGGAACTGGCCAGTGTAGCTGCGCGGTTCGGTTACGATGTCTTCAGGCGTTCCGGAAGCGACCAGTTCGCCGCCGCCATCGCCGCCTTCCGGTCCAAGGTCGAGAACCCAGTCGGCGGTCTTGATGACCTCCAGATTGTGCTCGATGACGACAACCGTGTTGCCCTGTTCGACCAGTTCCTGCAGCACTTCGAGCAGTTTTGCCACGTCATGGAAATGCAGGCCGGTGGTCGGCTCGTCGAGGATGTAGAGCGTCTTGCCGGTGGCCTTACGCGACAGTTCCTTGGCCAGCTTGATACGCTGCGCCTCACCGCCGGAAAGCGTGGTCGCCTGCTGGCCGATGCGAATATAGCCAAGACCGACATCCTTGAGCGTCTGTAGCTTGTCACGAACAGCGGGCACGGCTAAAAAGAATTCGACACCTTCCTCCACCGTCATGTCGAGAACGTCGGCGATGGATTTACCCTTGAAGGTGACGTCGAGCGTCTCGCGGTTGTAACGCTTGCCGTGGCAGACGTCGCAGGTGACGTAAACGTCCGGCAGGAAGTGCATCTCGATCTTGATGACGCCATCGCCCTGACACGCCTCGCAGCGGCCGCCTTTGACGTTGAAGGAAAAACGGCCTGGCTGATAGCCGCGCGCCTTGGCTTCCGGCAGGCCTGAAAACCAGTCGCGGATCGGCGTGAACGCACCCGTATAGGTGGCGGGGTTGGAGCGCGGCGTGCGTCCGATCGGGCTCTGGTCGATGTCGATGACCTTGTCGAGGAACTCCAGCCCTTCGATGCGGTCGTGCTCGGCAGGATGTTCTCGCGAACCCATGATGCGGCGCGAGGCGGCCTTGAACAACGTCTCGATCAGGAAAGTGGATTTTCCCCCGCCCGACACGCCGGTGATGGCAGTGAAGGTGCCGAGTGGAATTTCCGCTGTTACATTCTTCAGATTGTTGCCGCGCGCGCCCACGACCCTGATGCGTTTGCCTTTTTTGCCTTTGCGACGCTCGGCCGGCGTGGCGATCTCCATCTCGCCGGACAGATACTTTCCGGTGATCGAGTTCGGATTGGCCATGATCTCGCGCGGCGTTCCCTGCGCGATCACGCGTCCGCCATGCACGCCGGCGGCGGGGCCGATATCGACCACATAGTCGGCATGCAGGATCGCATCCTCGTCATGCTCGACGACGATGACCGTATTGCCGAGGTCCCGCAAATGCTTGAGCGTGTCGAGCAGGCGGGTGTTGTCGCGCTGGTGCAGGCCGATGGAGGGTTCGTCCAGCACATAGAGAACGCCGGTCAGGCCGGAGCCGATCTGGCTGGCGAGGCGAATGCGCTGGCTTTCGCCGCCCGAAAGCGTGCCCGAATTGCGCGACAGGGTCAGATAGTCGAGGCCGACATCGTTGAGGAAGCGCAGACGCTCGCGGATTTCCTTGAGGATGCGCAGCGCGATCTCGTTCTGCTTGTCGTTGAGAAGGCCCGGCAACTCGTTGAACCACAGATCGGCCTTGCGGATCGAAAGCTCGGTGACCTCGCCGATATGCTTGCCCGCGATCTTCACCGCCAGTGCTTCGGGCTTGAGGCGATAGCCGCCGCAGGCCGGGCAGGGGGTGGCCGACATGTAGCGCTCGATCTCCTCGCGCATCCACGCCGATTCCGTCTCCTTCCAGCGCCGTTCCAGATTGGGAATGACGCCCTCGAAGGTCTTGGTCGTCTTGTAGGCGCGCAGGCCGTCATTGTAATCGAAGGCTATCTCGCGCTTGCCGGTGCCATGCAATATGGCGTTGCGCCCTTCCTCGGGCAGAGCGCTGAACTTGTCGGCGAGCTTGAATCCGTAAGCCGCGCCCAGCGCCTCCAGTGTCTGCGCATAATAGGGCGAACTGGATTTCGCCCACGGGGCGACGGCGCCGTCACGCAGGGTCACATTGTCGTCGGGAACGACCAGATTGGGATCGATGGCGCGCTGGTTGCCCAGCCCGTCGCAGGTCGGGCATGCGCCGAAGGGATTGTTGAACGAAAACAGACGCGGCTCGATCTCCGGGATGGTGAAGCCGGAAACCGGGCAGGCGAATTTCTCGGAAAACAGGATCCGCTCATGGGTGTCGTTGGCCGACTTATTAGCGCCGCCACCACCGGCGGTTTCTTCCGGAGGCAGCGGCTTGTCGGCAAGCTCGGCGACCGCCAGTCCATCGGCCAGCCGCAGCGCCGTTTCCATGGAGTCGGCGAGGCGCGTCGCAAGATCGGGCCGCACGACGATGCGGTCCACCACGACATCGATGTCGTGCTTGTATTTCTTGTCCAGCGCCGGAACGTCGGCGATCTCGTAGAAAGTTCCGTCGACCTTGACGCGCTGGAAGCCCTTTTTCTGGAGTTCCAGAAGCTCCTTGCGGTATTCGCCCTTCCGGCCACGAACGATGGGGGCAAGGAGAAAAAGCCTGGTGCCTTCGTCCAGTGCCAGAATGCGATCGACCATCTGCGAAACGGTCTGGCTTTCGATGGGCAGGCCGGTGGCCGGCGAATAGGGAACGCCCACGCGCGCGAAAAGCAGGCGCATGTAGTCGTAGATCTCGGTGACCGTGCCGACGGTGGAGCGCGGGTTCTTCGAGGTCGTCTTCTGCTCGATGGAGATCGCCGGCGACAGGCCGTCGATCTGATCGACGTCCGGCTTCTGCATCATTTCGAGGAACTGCCGGGCATAGGCCGACAGGCTTTCCACATAGCGGCGCTGGCCCTCGGCGTAGATGGTGTCGAACGCCAGCGATGACTTGCCCGAGCCCGACAGGCCGGTCATCACGACCAGAGAGTCGCGGGGCAGGTCGAGATCGACATTCTTGAGATTGTGCTCGCGGGCACCGCGAATGGAAATAAACTTATGGTCGGCCATGGCCGCTCCGCCGCCTCGACTGGATGTTTCGGAATGGCGGGCTTGCCCGTCCTCCGCGAATATAGGTCGTTCCTGCGCGGTTTCGAGAGATGCCGCGACTTTCCGTTTGAGGGTTTACGCGCCTTTCAGCGGGGCAGGCAAGTGAAAAGAACAAAAAATGAACAGCCTCCTGACATAAAGGGCGGGTATGCTGTTACAAAGTTCACATTTTGGCTGATGGCGCTTTGGGCGGTTGACGTAGGGTAACAGAAGCGCCAGATTTCAGGAACGGAAGCCGATCGCCTTACGGGGCTGATCTCCGGAAGGCGCATGGCATCTGCGAAAAGTCGCGGGATGGATGGTGCGCCTGCGGATGAAGTGCTTTCGATCATGCGTGGAAACGAACAGAAGGAGCGAGGTATGACCCCACCTGACAGTTCGAACTGGTTTCGCGCCTGAGCGGAACCGCGGTCAGCCATCTGGCAGGTGAAGATTTTCATCGTGAAGCCGGAGCCTGGCCGTTCCCCCGAAAATCAGAGACTTTAGTCGGATCGTCGGTTGAACGCCGCGAAGCATCCGAGGAAAAGCCGGTAAAATGCTCCCGGCATTATGGGAAAGCCCATAAAAAGCTCCTGATGCTGCAATGACAGCGTCAGGAGCTTGTCTTTTTGTGAGGGCATGAGGAGCAGACTGCTGCTTTCTCGCACCTGAAAAAGCTTTTTCGGCTGAAATTCAGCGTTTGGCTGGAGGCAGGTTACCGACGCCGACATCGAAGGTGAGTTTGCCTGAAACCTTCACATCGAAATTCCCGACCCTGAACTGACCGAATTGGCCGGGACGGGGCGTATCGTCCGGTTCGGGCGGCAAAGGCGTTACGATGCTGAAACTGCGGTCCACGCCGGGCAGGTCGGTGTTCGTCTGAGCGGGCGTTGTCGCCGGTGTCTGCCTGCTTCCGGAAAGGGCCGGGCTGGCAGCCACAAGCACGGGCAGGGCGCAGAGAAAAGCTGCTAAAACGTGGTTCATGAGCCTGATATAAGCGGATGTGGATGGCTCTTCCAGAGCGCTGCTTTCCTTTATGGTTCACAGAGACGTGTGACAGAGTGCCAATCGGCATTGACATTGGTTGAAAATTAACGAGCAAAAAGAGAACAAAAAAAACCTTTTGGGGAAACAGCAGGACCGTGCGGGCCAAACGGCGCGGCAGACTGTAAGGTAAGCGACTTCCAATTTAGGACGAGCGTGGAGACAGCGTCATGGCGGGCAGCGTCAATAAGGTCATACTGGTTGGCAATCTGGGTGCTGATCCGGAAATCAGGCGCCTGAACTCCGGTGATCCGGTCGTCAACCTGCGCATTGCCACCTCTGAAAGCTGGCGCGACAAGATGTCGGGCGAGCGCAAGGAGAAAACCGAATGGCACAGCGTCGTCATCTTCAATGACAACCTTGCCAAGGTGGCCGAGCAGTACCTGAAAAAGGGCATGAAGGTTTACATCGAGGGCCAGCTCCAGACCCGCAAGTGGCAGGACCAGAACGGTCAGGAGCGCTACACGACAGAGATCGTGCTGCAGAAGTTCCGCGGTGAATTGCAGATGCTCGACGCGCGCGGGCAGGGTGAAGGCGGCGGTCAGGTCGGCTACGATCGCGGCGGTTATTCCGGCGGCGGCGGTGGCGGTGGGCGCGGTTCCGATTTCGGCCAGTCCGGCTCCGGCGATTTCGGCGGCTCGCGTGGCGGCGGAATGGGCGGTGGCGGCTCGCGCGACCTTGACGACGAAATTCCGTTCTGATCGGCTGCCGGCAAACTGAGCAATGCCCGAAGGGGTGACCACTGGCCTGAGGGGCTGACCCCGGCATGGGGCGACTGAGATCAAAACCAGAAAAACGCCGCCGACCGAAAGGCCGCGCGGCGTTTTTCATTCTTTTGGGTCAGCGATAGCCGGAAAACTATGCCCAGCCGTCATTTGAGCAGCGCGGAAACGCTTGTTCTTATAAAATTGTTTGGAAAAACAAAGGCCTGCAGATCTTACGTCCGGTGACGGAAGTTCCGGTGATAATCAGGCCGGGCGTGATCTGAAACTTGGGAAGGATGATGTTCGCTGGACCACGACTTTAGATGACTTGATTTACTGGCCGGTTTCGACTGGGATAGGGGGAAAATAAAAAGACCGGGCGTTCAATGTTCCGGCGCATGCCATCCCGGGATGGCAAGACGAGCCCGTTCACAGCCTTGGGAGGGGCTGCTGTGATGACGGACATTCTTATAGTCGAGGACGAGCCGGCGATATCGGAATCGCTTGAGTTCATTCTCACGCGTTGCGGCTGGTCCGTCGGCGTGGCGCGCGATGGCGAGGCCGCGCTTGAGGCTGCACACCGTTTCAGGCCGCGTATGGTCCTGCTCGACATCATGCTGCCCAAGCGCGGCGGGCTGGAAGTGCTCAAGACCTTGCGGGCCAATGAACTGTTCGCCGATACTTTCGTGGTGATCCTGACCGCGCGCGGCCAGCAATATGACCGGCAGGCAGCCATGGATCTGAAAGCCGACGGTTTCATCACCAAGCCTTACGCCAATGGCGAGGTCGTGGATGCGGTAAGGCGCATTCTTGACAGCCAGCCGCGCCCGGCAGCACATGTCTAGCACTCCGGCACCCAGGGAGGAACGGACCGAGCGCGAGGACGTCGCGGCTCTTGTGCCCTTCTTCGGAGTGGTTCTGTTGCTGCCGCCATTCCTCAACCTGTTTGCAGGCATGATCGGCCCATTCGGTGTGCCTGTTGAGGTGCTGTATCTGTTCGGGGTCTGGTTTCTGGTGATTGCAGGCGCCGTGCTGCTGTCGCGCGGGCGTCAGTTTCGGGAGACACCTGCCAAATCCCTGCCGGAAACCGGGCCGGCTGTGCCGCCCGAGCCTCCGGGGCATGCCTGATGCTGTCGCCGGACTTCGTCATCCTGACGGCTGTCGGCTATGTCGGGCTTCTGTTTTTGCTGGCCTATATTTCAGATGCCCGCGCCAAGAGCGGCAATGCCGGTTTCCTCAGCTCTCCCGCCATCTATACGCTGTCGATATCCGTCTACTGCACAAGCTGGACCTTCTATGGCGCGGTCGGAACCGCCGCCCGAAGCGGGCTGGAATTCATGGCCATCTATATGGGGCCGACGCTGGTTTTCGTCGGCTGGTGGTTTTTGCTGCGCAAGCTGATCCGCATCGCGCACAGCCAGCACATCACCTCAATCGCCGATTTTCTCTCGTCCCGCTACGGCAAGTCAAGCCGGCTTGCCGTGCTGGTCACGCTGATCGCGGTGGTCAGCATCACGCCTTACATCGCCCTGCAGCTCAAGGCGATCACCACCTCCATCCAGACCGTGTCGGTCGCCAAGGGAACCGGCGCGGATCATCTTGCCACGCTGGACGAGGTGACGCTGGCGCTGGGCGTCGCCATCGGCATGGCCGTGTTCACCATTCTCTTCGGCACCCGTAATGTCGACGCCCGCGAACAGCACCCGGGCGTGGTGGCGGCCATCGCCTTCGAGGCTGTGGTCAAACTGCTGGCATTGCTGGCCGTCGGTATTTTCGTGATCTACGGCGTCAGCGACGGCATCGGCGATATTTATGCCCGCGCGGTCGAGGCCGGCGTACGCATCCACGAAGCGGACACTTTTGGCAGCCGCTGGGTGGCAGCGCTGTTCCTGTCGGCCTGTGCCGTCATCTGCCTGCCACGCCAGTTCCAGATCACCGTGGTGGAGAATTCGAACGAGGATCATCTGCGCACCGCGAGTTGGGCCTTCCCCTGCTACATGCTGGCGATGAGCGTCTTTATCCTGCCAATTGCGCTCTATGGGCTTTCAACCATGCCGGCGGGATCGAACCCCGACATGTTCGTTCTCACCTTGCCGATGATGACGGGCCACGATGCGCTGGCGCTTTTTGCCTTCATCGGCGGTTTTTCCAGCGCGACATCGATGATCATCGTCGCATCCATCGCCCTCTCGATCATGGTCTCGAACCATATCGTGGTCCCGCTTGCGCTGCGCAGAACCTCGCCCGGTGATGAAAAGGGAGAGCACGACATTGCCCGGCTTCTGCTGCGCAGCCGGCGCATCTCCATCGCGCTGATGCTGTTGCTGGGCTTTCTCTATTTCTGGCTCACGCAGGGGTCAGACGCGCTTGCCCCCATCGGGCTGATCTCCTTCGGCGGCGTGGCGCAGTTCTTTCCCGCCATGATGGCGGCACTGTACTGGCGCACCGCCACCATGAAGGGGGCGCTGGCAGCCATATCGGTGGGGTTCATCGTCTGGGCGTGGACGCTGTTCCTGCCGTCTTTCGTCACCTTCAGCCCGGTGGTTAAGGATCTCATCGCCGAAGGTCCCTGGAGTATTCGTGCGCTGCGGCCGCAGGCGCTGTTCGGCATGGAAGGGCTCGACCCGCTCGTGCATTCCGTGTTCTGGAGCATGCTCGCCAATGTGTCCGTCCTTCTGTGCGTGTCGGCGGCAACCAGCCAGAACGCGCTGGAGCGCATTCAGGCTTCGCTCTTCGTAGACGTGTTTCGCCGTTCAGCATCCTACCAGCCGCGCATATTGCGTGGCTCTGCCACCACCAGCGAACTGTTCTTCGTTGCCGAGCGCGTTCTGGGGTGGAGTCGGGCGAGAGCGCTGTTTGATTCAGCCGGGGTGCCGCACAGGCAGGCCGCTCCCCAGCAGGGCGTTTCAGCGGATTTCATCGCGCGTCTCGAAAGGGAGCTTGCCGGCTCCATCGGCTCGGCATCGGCTCATATCCTGCTGACCAAGGCGGTGGCCGGCGATGCCATATCGCTGGAGGAAATGATGCAGATCGCCGATGAGACCCAACAGGCGATCGAATATTCGCATGCGCTGGAGGTGAAGTCGCAGGAGCTTCACTCGACCGCTCAGCAACTCAAGGAAGCCAATGCACTGCTGAAGGAACTGCATCAGAAGAAGGATGAGTTCCTGTCGCAGGTCAGCCATGAGGTGCGCACGCCGATGACCTCGATCAGGTCATTCGCCGAAATCCTGATGGTGCCCGATGAACTGACGCAGCAGCAGCGTGCGCGCTTTATCACCACCATTCATAATGAAAGCGTACGCCTGACCAAGCTACTCGACGAAATACTCGATCTGAGCGCGCTGGAGCAGGGCGAACGGGATTGGGAGAACGTGCCGGTCGATGCGGAAGCGATTCTCGATCAGGCGATTGCCGTGTGCGAGGCGCTTGCCAGAAAGCGGCTGGTTACGATTGAAAGCGGGCCGCGGGCCGGCGCATGTGTGGTTCTTGCAGATGCTGGACGACTGAGTCAGGTTTTCATCAACATCATCGCCAATGCAATCTCCCACAACGATGCCAGGGAACCGGTCGTCCATATTTCTTCGCGGCTGGATGATGATGTCTACAGCGTCGAGATTTCGGACAATGGATCCGGCGTGCCTCCGCTGTTCCACACCAAGATATTCGAAAAATTCGTGCGGGCCGAGCCAGATGGGACGCCGGATTCGCAAGGTCTGGGGCTGGGCCTGAACATCAGCCACAAGATCGTCGGCAAACTGAATGGCCGCCTCGAACTGACCACTGGCACGCTGCCCGGCGCCTGCTTCCGCATCATACTTCCGGTATGGCAGGAGGCGCAGACAACGCCTGCCCCACTGGATGCATGAAGGAAGTGCCATCAGCGGAGCGTATCTGCCGGGCCGCTTTCCTCACACGGGGATTTCCTGCCGGTGGCTGCAGCCAAGCCGGGGGCAGGGTACGCAGGAGGGGCCGACTTCCACCGGCATGCCGCCGAGATCGAGCCCGTCGCCATAGACTGTGCGATCGGCATGCACGATGTCGCAGGCCAGCATGATGGAGAAGGTCAGCGGCTTCTGGCCAAAGCGCGTGGCGTGCTTGGCCACGGTTCTGGCGATGAGCAGGAAGCGTCCGCCTCCGGGAAACGCGGAGACCTGCCGCACCACGTCATTCGTCGCGAATGCATCGTAGATAGGCCACAGCAGGCAGCCATGCCCGAAGCCCGGAATGGTCAGGCCGGGCAGGGGAAAACGCTTGGTGAGGCGTCCCGAACGATCGGCACGCAGATAGCCGAAGGGCAGGCCCTCGCGCCCTTTGCGGCGCAGCGTAACCAGACGGTGAGCGGCCTGCTCGAAGCTTACCCCGGCAAGGGTGCTGATCAACTCCACATCGTAGCGGCATTCCTCCGCCGTGGACAGAAACTCGTCGTACGGCATCATCATCGCCCCCGCGACATAGGAGGAGATAGCACGCAATGCGAGTTCGCGCGCCTCGTCGGTGGAAAGCTCAAATCCGTTCGTCGTCTCTTCGAGAACGCCGGCTGCGGCGCGCGCCGCATAGGCGTGCAGCATACGGAAAATCCGGGCTGGTCGGGGCATCGTCGGAGGAAAGAGCAGGGACGCTGCGCCAGCGGCGGGAGATCGGGCGGCAGGCGCTTCCGTGCTGATAGTGCAGCTTACCCCGAACTTTTCGGCGAGCGCCGCTGACAGCTTGTCTTCATCTATGCCCTGAGCGCTGGCCAGATCCCGGCGCAGGTCGGCGGCAATCTCTTCAAGCTGCGGAAAATGATTGTTGTGGGTGATCAGCGCTTCATCGACTTCGCGAAGTGGTGATACGGGCCGCTGCCGGGCGGAAGTCTGGTCGAAATAGGCGACGAGATTTTGCGTGACGGGTACAAGATCGCGCGCTTCGGCATTGATGTTGCCCACAAAACGGCTGCGTTCATTCTCGGTGAGGTCGGGAATGTCGGCCAGAATCTCGGCGCCGGATTTGATGCCGGCAATGCGATTGAGGATTTCGTGCAGAAGCTCTGAAAGCAGCGGATCCGATTTCAGCCGGTGCTGAAGCATCTCGATTTCCATCGTCGCATCGGCATAGGTGCGATGTAGGCGCACGAGCGCGGCTGCGGCCTCGGGAAAGCGGGCGACAAGGTCGCGGATGGCCGCAGCATCAAGCTCGATGCCGCTCATCAGCGAATCGGCCATCAGATCGCCGATGGCGGCTATGTTGCGCGCCTCGCTGTCACCGGAAAGATGTTCGAGATCGATGCCCAGCCGCTCGCCGATCCGCAGCAGAAGCGTTCCGCCAATGCTGCGCTTGTTGTTCTCGATAAGGTTGAGATAGCTGGCCGAGATGCCGAGCATGCGCGCAAGCGTAACCTGCGACAGGCCTGCCGCCAGACGCTTTCGCCGGATACGCGCTCCGATCGGTGTTCTTACTTTCGGCATTGTAAATTATTTACAAAAGTGAATTTACTAATATCCGATTTTTGACAAAAAATGCATTTAATGTCAAATACTTATTGAGAATATAACAATCTGTGACAGTCTCTTGATGCGAAACCGAAATCTCGGACGCGTGGAGGAGATGAAATGGCTATTTTTAAACCCACCAGGCGCAGCCTGATCAAGGGCGCGGGCGCTGGCATTGCCGCGCTCGGTACGCCGTACATATTCACCAGGGGGGCCTGGGCGCAGAATTTCTGCAACGACCCGACCAACGGCAAGATCGTGCTGGGCTTCAACGTGCCGCAGACCGGATCCTATGCGGAGGAGGGGCTGGAGCAGCTCAAGGGATATGAGCTTGCGGTGAAGCACATCAACGGCGAAGGCGACGGCGGGCTGATGAAGACGCTGAAGCCCATTGCCCTGAAGGGCAACGGCGTGCTCGGGCGCAAGGTCGAATATGTGACCGGCGACACCCAGACCAATACCGACGCGGCGCGCGATGGCGCACGGCGCATGATCGAGCGCGACAAGGCCATCATGGTCACGGGGTCCGTCACCTCCGGCGAGGCGATCGCGCAGCAGAGCCTGTGTCAGGAAATGGGCGTCATCTACATGTCCGGCCTGACCCACTCCAACGACACCACCGGCAAGGACAAGCGCCGTTACGGATTCCGGCATTTCTTCAATGCCTATCAGTCGGGTGTCGCGATCGCGCCGTTCCTGGCTCAGGAGTATGGCAAGGACCGCCGCGCCTACCACCTGACTGCGGACTACACCTGGGGCTGGACGCAGGAAGAATCGATCAAGAACGCCACCGAGGCGCTCGGCTGGGAAACGGTGGCCACCGTGCGCACCCCGCTTGGCCTAGGCGACTATTCGCAATATCTGACGCCGGTGCTCAATTCCGGCGCCGACGTGCTCATTCTCAACCACTACGGTCACGACATGGTCAACTCTCTGCCGCAGGCGGTGCAGTTCGGCCTGCGCGACCGTCAGGCCAACGGCAAGAACTTCGAGATCGTCGTGCCGATGTTCTCCGAACTGATGGCGGTGGGCGCGGGCGAGGCGGTGAAGGGCATCATCGGCACCTCGAACTGGCAATGGTCGCTGGATGATGAAGGCACCAAGGCCTTCACCAAGTCCTACGGGGAAGCCTACGGAGAGCCGCCGTCGCAGTCGGCCCACACAGGCTACGTGCAGACCATCCTCTACGCGGATGCCGTTGAGCGTGCGGGAACCTTCTATCCGCCTGAAGTCATCAAGGCGCTCGAAGGCTTCGAGTTCGATGGGATGGGCAATGGCCACACCGTCTATCGCGACAGCGATCACCAGTGCTTCAAGGAAGTTCTGGTGGTGCGCGGCAATGAAAATCCGTCGAGCCGTTTCGATGTGCTCAACGTGATCGGCAAGACGACGCGCGAGGACGTCACCTATGACGCCTCGATCTTCGGCGGGGAACTGGGACCTTACGAACCCAACAAGTGCTGACGGGAATGAAGGTATCTGCCCCGCCTGTGTGAGACAGGCGGGGTAAAGCCCTTTCGTCCGCTCCCTGACATCTGAACTGCGTTGCGTCTCGCATCGAAGGAATATTCTGATGAACGTGTTCTTAGCCCAGTTGCTCAACGGGCTGGACAAGGGCGGCGCTTATGCGCTGATCGCCCTTGGTCTGACGCTGGTTTTCGGCACGCTCGGCGTGGTCAATTTCGCCCATGGCGCCCTGTTCATGCTTGGCTGCTTCTGTGCCGTTACCTTCCGTTATCTCATCACGCTGGAAACGGTGACGGTCGACCCTGAAAAGCTCTCGCCCTGGGGCGCTCCCGTGGAAGTGCGCACGCCGCTGGTGCAGAACTGGTTCGGCGATTTCGGCGCGGTTCTGGTCGACTATTCGGTTCCGATCTCCATCCTGCTGGCCATTCCGACGATGCTGATCATCGGCATTGCCATGGAACGCGGCATCATCAAGCATTTCTACAAGCGCACCCATGCCGAGCAGATCCTCGTGACTTTCGGTCTCGCGATCGTGCTGCAGGAGATCGTCAAGAGCTTCTTCGGCGCCAATCCGGTGCCGCAGCCGATCCCGACGGACCTGCGTGGCGCGGCCGACATCGGCGTGTGGTTCGGCATGGCCCCGCATGTGCTGACCTACCCCTGGTGGCGCCTGATCTACCTGCTGTTCTCCGGACTTGTGATCGGCGGGGTGTTCGCCTTCCTCCAGTTCACCACCTTCGGCATGGTCGTGCGCGCCGGCATGGCAGATCGCGAAACCGTCGGGCTGATGGGCATCGATATCGACCGGCGCTTCACCATCGTCTTCGGTCTGGCGGCCGTCGTCGCCGGTGTCGCCGGCGTCATGTACACGCCGCTGCTGGCGCCCAACTATCATCTGGGCATGGACTTCCTCGTGCTGAGCTTCGTGGTCGTCGTCGTCGGTGGCATGGGCTCGCTGCCCGGTGCCGTGGCCGCCGGCTTCCTGCTTGGCATCTTGCAGTCCTTCGCATCGATGACCGAGGTGAAATCGCTCATCCCGGGCATCGACCAGGTCATCATCTACCTCGTCGCAGTCATCATCCTGCTCGTGCGTCCGCGCGGCCTGATGGGACGGCGCGGAATCATGGAGAGCTGATCCGCCATGTTCTCGCTTTCTCGCAAGGACCTCGTCGCACTCGTGGTATTCTCTGCCGTGGTGCTGACCATGCCGATCTGGCTGTCGCCGCTGGGCGCTGCCTATCCCGGCCTCATGCAGAAGTTCGCGATCTACGCGATCTTCGCCATCGGCTTCAACATTCTGTTTGGCCTCACCGGCTATCTGTCCTTTGGCCATGCGGCCTTCATCGGTGTCGGCTCCTACACAACCGTGTGGTCGTTCAAGCTGCTGACCATGGACATCGTACCGGCCATGATCTTCGCGATCATCACTACGGGGGTGTTCGCGCTGGTGATCGGCTATTTCAGCCTGCGCCGCACCGGCATCTACTTTTCGATCCTGACGCTGGCCTTCGCCCAGATGTGCTACAGCCTTGCCTACTCGGTGCTGACGCCCATCACCAACGGTGAAACCGGGCTTTTGCTGGCGCGTGACGATCCGCGTTATCTGGACGCCATGCTGGGTGCGCAGGCGAACGTGGCCGGCTTGCCGCAGCCAACTCTTTTTGGCAACTCGGTCACCGGCTACACGGGCTTTTATCTTTGCGCGGTGGTCCTGATCATTGCCTTCTTCGTGTCGCAGAAGATCTTCGCTTCGCCCTTCGGCATGGCGCTGCGCGGCATCAAGTCCAACCAGACACGCATGAACTATACCGGCTTCAACACCAAGCCCTACATGCTGGCGGCCTTCGTCATCTCCGGCATGTTCGCGGGTCTGGCTGGTGGTCTTCTGTCGATCACCGATCCGCTTGCGGGTGCTGAGCGCATGAAGTGGACGGAGTCCGGCAACGTTGTTCTGATGACCATTCTCGGCGGCGTCGGAACCCTGTTCGGCCCGGTGATCGGTGCGTGGCTGATCAAATATTTCGAGAACATCTTCTCGGCCATCAACACCAACATGCTCAACAACTTCTTCTCCTTCGTGCCGGACGGCGTTCAGAGCTTCGTGGTGACGGTGCTGTCCAAATTCGTGGGTGAGGGATGGCACCTCACGCTCGGCCTGATGTTCGTGTTGATCGTGGTGTTCCTGCCGGGTGGTCTGGTTGAAGGTTTCCATCGGCTGACGGCACGTCTGAAGCGACGAAAGGCGGTTCCGGATGGCGCCACCTCGGTCCAGCCGGCGGAATAGGGGAAAGACCATGAGCGATACACCGCCCAACATCATTCTGCACGCAGCCGACGTTCACAAGAATTTCGGCGGACTGCGCGCCCTGTCCGATATCGACCTGCAGATCGAGGAAGGCAAGACCCACGCCATCATCGGCCCCAACGGGGCCGGCAAATCGACGCTTCTCAACGTTATCATCGGCCGCATACCGCCGAGCAGCGGAGCGGTGATTTTCGACGGCACGGTGCTGACCGGCAAAGCGCCTTACGAGATCAACCAGCTTGGCATTTCACGGGTGTTCCAGACGCCGGAGATCTTCCCCGATCTGCCTGTCCTGCAAAATGTCATGGCGCCTGCATTTGCACGGCGCGATGGTGCCTTTCGCATCAACATGTTCCGCAGCGTCGATTCCGAAACGGAGATTCGTGAAGAAGCGGAAGACATGCTCAACGATATCGGCCTGCACGGCCGGCGCGGGGACCACGCCGGCTCGCTGTCGCGCGGCGACAAGCGGCGGCTGGAGCTGGCCATGTGCCTGATCCAGAGGCCGCGCCTTCTGCTGCTGGACGAGCCGACGGCCGGCATGAGCCGCCATGACACCAACAGCACCATCGATCTTCTGCGCAAGATCAAGCTGGGCGGCATGACCAAGGTCATCATCGAACACGACATGCATGTGGTGTTTTCGCTGGCCGACCGGATCTCGGTTCTGGCGCAGGGCCGCATCATCGCCTCGGGACTTCCGCAGGAAATCAAGGAAGACCCGCGTGTGCAGGAAGCCTATCTCGGCGGGAGCGTGGAATGAGCGTCGCGACAATGAAACGGGAAGCAATTTCGGCCGCGACCGAGGCCGATCCGTCGCAAGCCTTCTTCGCGGTGCGCGATGTCCACGCCTATTACGGCGAAAGCTATATCGTGCAGGGCGTGACGCTCGACGTGAAGAAGGGCGAGATCCTCGCCCTTCTGGGGCGCAACGGGGCCGGCAAGACCTCGACGCTGCGCACCATCGCCCGCATGGACGACCCCGAGCTGCGTTCGGGCGAAATCTGGCTGGAAGGAAAGCCGCTCCACACGATGAAGTCGTGGCAGGCGTCGCGCGCGGGCATCCAGCTCGTTCCCGAAGACCGGCGTATCATTCCCGGCATGACGGTGGAGGAAAACCTGATCCTCGCGCAGGTGGCGCCGGGGCATGGCATGTCGATCGACGAGCTCTACGAGCATTTTCCCCGGCTGGCGGAGCGCCGCAAACAGGAAGCCGTGACCATGTCCGGCGGCGAGCAGCAGATGCTGGCCGTGGCCCGTGCGCTGGCGCGGGAGGTAAAGCTCCTGCTTCTCGACGAGCCTTATGAAGGGCTGGCGCCGGTCATCGTCCGGGAGATCGAGACGATCGTCCACGGCATCAAGGAACGCGGCATCACCACGATCATCGTCGAGCAGAATGCGGTGGCGGCACTCCGGCTCGCCGACCGTGCTGTCATCCTCGATACCGGCGAGCTTGTCTTTGCCGGTGCTGCAAAAGACCTGCTTGAAAGCGAGGAACTGCGCAACGAATATCTGGCGATCTGACCGAGACCGGCTGTGGTCTGCAAGCTTGCCGGTGGCGAGATGGCATCACCTTCCTGGTGAAGCCTGAAAATGAGGGTGGCGGGTGAGGGAGGCAGCGTTTCCGACGCTGCCTCTTTTGCGCTTCTGCAGCTTTTATAGACGCGAAGGTCTTGGCCATCCGGCTTCCTGTTCGCGAAGAGTGGCCAGTTTCAACGAGCGCGGGCAAAGTTGAAGATTTCATCCTTTTCATCTGGCCCTGTTTCGCATGGCACGTGCGCCTGTTCACGCTTTCGGGCGTGGTCTGAGGACTGTGCAGGGAGCTCTCTGCCGGGGGGGCTTGGCTGAGAAATCCTCCATTCTGAATTTCATTCGATATTCAAATATCAATTGACATTTTAAATTGAAGTTCTAGCTTTCCGGATGTGTTCAACAGGCTGATGCCGTTCCGGCACGAAAGGATTTGCGATGAACGACGTTCCCTTCACCGACAAGAAAACCGTTCAACTGGAAAAGCAGCCGGATGCAGGAGCGGCCTACTGGCACAATTCGCCCGACAACACCGTTCCGCCGCCGGACATGGTCGGCGCTTATATGCGCAACCGTCCCATGCCGGTCGAAGGGGTGGAGAAGCGCAAGGCCTACATCATCGGCAGCGGCATTGCCGGGCTGACGGCGGCGTTCTACCTGATCCGCGACGGCCGCATGCCGGCAAAGAACATCACCATCATTGAAAGCCTCGACATCGAGGGCGGCTCGCTCGACGGCGCCGGCAATGCGCAGGATGGATACATCGTGCGTGGCGGCCGCGAGATGAACTGGAACTACGATAATTTCTGGGACGTGTTTCAGGACGTGCCGGCGCTGGAACTGCCCGAAGGCTACAGCGTGCTCGATGAATACCGTCTGGTGAACGACAACGATCCCAACTATTCAAAAGCCCGCCTCATGCACAGGCAGGGCCAGATCCGCGACTTTTCCACGCTCGGCCTGACCCGCTCCCAGCAATGGGAACTGACGCGCCTGCTGATGAAGCGCAAGGAAGATCTCGATGACCTCACCATCGAGGATTATTTCAGCGCGGGCTTTCTTGAGAGCAATTTCTGGTTCTTCTGGCGTTCCATGTTCGCCTTCGAGAACTGGCACAGCCTGCTTGAGATGAAGCTCTACATGCACCGCTTCCTCGATGCGCTCGACGGCCTCAACGATATGTCGGCGCTGGTCTTCCCAAAATACAACCAGTTCGACAGCTTCGTGCGTCCTCTGATCAAAATGCTGCGCGACAAGGGCGTGAAAGTGCAGTTCGACACCCGCGTCCATGATCTCGACATGGAGGAGAAAGACGGAAAGCGCACCGTCACCGCTATTCGCTGCAAGGTGTCCGGCAAGGAAACCACAATCAAGGTAGGGCCGCAGGATCTGGTATTCGCGCTGACCGGCACCATGACGGAAGGCACGGCCTATGGCGATCTCGACACGGTTCCCGTGCTTGAACGCGGCCGCACCGAACCCGGCGAGGACAGCGACTGGACCCTGTGGCGCAATCTCGCGAACAAGTCCCCAGTCTTCGGCAAGCCTGAGAAGTTTTATGGCGATATCGACCGGTCGATCTGGGAGTCGGCGACGCTCACCTGCAGGCCATCTGCGCTGGTTGAGAAGCTGAAGGAGCTGTCCGTCAACGATCCATATTCGGGCCGCACCGTTACCGGCGGCGTCATCACCTTCACCGATTCAAACTGGGTGCTGAGCTTCACCGCCAACCGGCAGCCGCATTTCCCCGACCAGCCAAAGGATGTGCTTGTGCTGTGGGTCTATGCGCTGCTCATGGACAAGCAGGGCAATTATGTGAAGAAGGCCATGCCCGAATGCACCGGACGTGAGATTCTGGCCGAGCTCTGCTATCATCTCGGCATCGTCGATCAGCTGGATGACGTGGCCGCCAACACCAGGGTTCGCACGGCACTAATGCCCTACATCACCGCTCAGTTCATGCCGCGTGCCGCGGGCGACCGTCCCGAAGTCGTGCCGGCAGGCTGTACCAATCTGGCTTTGATCGGCCAGTTCGTGGAAACCCGCAACGACGTGGTGTTTACGATGGAAAGCTCCGTGCGCACGGCGCGCGTCGCGGTTTATACATTGCTCGGCCTCAACAAGCAGGTTCCCGACATCAGCCCCACGCAATATGATATCCGTACATTGCTGAAAGCGGCCCGAGCGCTGAGCAATGGCGAACCTTTCCCCGGCGAGCGGCTCTTGCATCGCATTCTCGACAAAACCTATTTTGCGCATGTCCTGCCACCCATCAGGGAGCAGGAAACGACGTTGAAGGAACGGTTCGAGGACGAACTGGCGGCTCTGCTCGGAAAGGGCAGCCAGTCGCTGAAAGCCGCAGCAGACTGGTATGCAAATCTGCGGGAAGGCTTGCGCCGCAAGGATTGAGAAAACGGACCTACCCATGACGATGCAGGCAGGGCACAAACGTCGAACGCGTCGCGAGATGCAGCAGGATACCCGTGCCCGCCTGCTGGAGGCTGCTTTCCACATCATCGCAGAAAGTGGTGTGGCGGCGGCTTCCATAAGAGGCGTGTGCGAACGGGCCGGTTTTTCGCAGGGCGCCTTCTATTCCAACTTTGCTTCCAAGGACGAGCTTCTGCTCGTCCTTATGGAGCGATATATGAGCGAGATCGCCACCGTTCTCGACGGCGCGGTCGATCAGGCGAGTGACAGTTCTCTTGAGGAGAGCCTGCGGGGCATTGCAACACGTCTTGCAGAGCTTGCACGCCGGCCGGTGCTTTCATTGCTGGCTATCGAGCTTCAGATTCATGCGCTGCGCGACCCCGTCTTTGCGGCCCATTTCGAGCGCGTGAAAGCGGCTTATCACCGGGAGTTCGCGCAGGTGATCGCCAAGGTGATCGAGCATTACCAGCTGCAACCTGTCATTCCGCCGCTTCAGCTTTCGATTGCCCTGCATGCGCTGTGGTCAGGCTCCATCGTTCAGGCAACGGCCGCGGATGCCTTGCCGGTCGAGGATCTGATCATGCTGATGTTCAAAACGGCGACCGGCTGTGATCTACGTAGCCCGTCCGGCAAATAAACCGGCAAATGCCGGAACATGTCGCCCGAAAGCGAAAGCCGGTTTTATGACAACGACATGCGTAAAAATCGGAACCTAAAGCGTAAGGCGCGATTCTTATGGATCGCAATACGCTTTAGCGGCAGCGGCCGTTGCCAACCATGATTTTCATGTTGCCGGGCCCAGGGCGGCGGGTGTTTTGCCGCTCGACCGTCACGTCCACGGTGCAATCCCTGCTTTTCAGCCGATAGCCGGATCTGGTGGTCTCGATGGAAGAGACGGGCTGCTGCCTGAGCGCATCGGCCACTTCGTTGCGGCCCAGAATAGCATGCAGAACCTTGGAGCTTTCCCAGTAGCCAGACAATGCGGCCTGAGCCGGCTGAGATAGGGTACCGGCAGCGATCAGTCCGATCGCAAGCGCTGATCTGAATTTCATTCGTTTCTCTCCGTTCACAATTACCGCGAGGCAGCGCTGCTTTTAGGCAGCCTCCTGAATGACATCACGGTTGGGTGGTGTCTCCGGTTTGCGGTGCTTCGAAATTCAGTTGCAGAGGCGCAACCACGGCCTTTGCGTCAGGTGTCATATCAGGTGTGAACGAAGGCATCGGCGAGGCCAGTGTCGGAATCTGGACGGCAAGCTGGTCCACAGCCGCATTTCCTGACGATCCGGCAATCTTTACATCCGTGATCATTCCATCCGCGGCTACTGAAAATCCGACCTTTGCCGTGAATTGCCCGGAAATACCGCTCTCGCTGCCCCTCGCCACCACTTCCGCCCCAGCTCTCTGCAACCGCGCGCTGACTGCCCGATTCCAATCCTGCTGCACCAGAACGGGAGGTTCCTCTGAAGGCGGCGACGTCTCCTGAGCTGCCACTGGGACTGCCGCAAGCAGCGCGAAGGCAAATGCCCGGATTGAAACAGAGATAACGCCAGCTTTTTTCATGGCTGCAGAATAACCGACTGAAAGCCAGGAGCAATCCCGCCTAAACCATCTGCCGATGCAGGTTCGACACCGAAGGAAAGAGCTCGCGCACTGAAACGAAGTGCCAAGGAAAAGGATTTAGTCTGTGAAAGTGGCGGAGAGAGAGTCCAATGATGAGGCTATTCGTGGTTAGTCACTTATAGCCAACCTGTTGATATTTAACGATTTTGTCTAACCGTGAATAGGCATAATATCTGCGACGGGCTTCAAAGTGGTTGGTCACGACACGCCGACTAACCGCAAAGGACGCTCCGCAATGGCATCAAAAATTGACAGCCTCAACAAGGAACTTCGGACCCGCATCCGGGCCGGCAAGCCCAATCTGTGGTCACACGGCAACGGTCTGTGTTTCGCGCTCGCTAAGAGCGGACGGGCAGACTGGGTGTTCAGATATACGTTCGGCGGCAAGCGCCGCGTGATGACACTGCAATCGCATTCGGACCACATCAGCGACAAGGACTATAAGGCGCTCGAACTGCGCGCCATCGAGTTGCGCGATCTGGTCAAAGGTGGCGTCGATCCCCTCGCACAGCGTAAGGTCAACGGTGCCGTACAAACGAACACCGTCGAGACATTCCGGGAAGTGGCCGAAGGCTACATTGCTTCGCAACGTGGCGGCTGGAAGAACGAGAAGCACGCTGACCAGTGGGAAAGCACGCTCACGCAACTGGTCTATCCGCGTATCGGCAACATGCGCCCGCATGAAATCGGCATAGAGGACGTGCTGCGCGTGTTGCAGCAATCGCACAGGAGGCGAAACGGCAAGAAAGCCGCGCCACTGTGGGACAGCGTGCCGGAGACGGCAAGCCGCGTCCGAATGCGCATTGAGAAAATCATCAGTGCGGCAAAATCGAAAGGCGTTGGCAGCGGCGACCGAGACGTGCGCGCGCTATGGACCGGGCATGTAAACCCTGCGATCTGGAAAGATGGTCTGGAACACTGGCTGTCAAAGGACAAGTCGGCATCGGACCATTTTGCAGCCCTGCCGTATCAGGATGTGCCAGCAATCGTACAGGAGTTGCTAGGCAAACGGGATTTCAGTTCTCGGGCGCTGGCACTCACCATATTGAGTGCCGTCCGCACAAACGAGTGCTTGCATGCCGAATGGTCTGAAATCGATCTGGATGCCGCCGTGTGGACCATACCAGCGGAGCGAATGAAAGCAGGACGGCAGCACCGCGTGCCGCTGTCCAGTGCGGCAGTCGAATTGCTGCGGACGCAGCCACGGTTTCAGGGCGACAGATACGTGTTTCCCGGCGCGAAACGCGGCAAGCCGTTGAGCAACATGTCAATGCTTGAGGTCCTGCGCGGCATGAGGGGGTACGGCTGGACGGTTCACGGCTTCCGTTCGTCGTTCCGCGACTGGATTACCGATACGACATTGCATTCATCGGAAATCGCGGAAACATCGCTTGCACATACTATCGGAAACAAGACGGAAGCAGCATATCGACGTGGAGAAGCGTTTGAACGGCGCGCAATTCTCATGCAACACTGGTGCGATTATCTGACAATGAAAGAAACTGAATACGAAATTAAGTGGAAACGCTATATAGCGGTAAATGAAATAGATATTGCAGCATGAACAATGCCCGCTTCGGCGGGCTTTTTCTTTATGGGTAGGCTTGACTACTGGTTCCGTACTGTGATCAGGATATGGAGCCGTCGCCCAAATCGATTTCAGAAGGCGTTGCTACGGTGCCGACAACTCCCAGACAGAGGCGGCACCCATGTCCGACCATACGACCCTCATCACACGCGACCAGCTTTGCGCACTTCTCAACATCAGCGACACCACCCGCCAGCGGCTTGAGAAGGCGGACCCCACGTTTCCGCTCAAAATCCATGTGTCTCTGCGCCGTGTCGGATATCTACGAGCAGATGCTCACGCATGGCTGATGCAGCAGCGTGAAGCGGCATCAAGACAGCAAAATGCGGCGTAGTGGTGGGCCGTATCGGTTGGTTTCCAGACGATAGAACCGGCACAGCCAATCATTTCCGACAGTTACGTGAAATCCTGCGGCGGACGGTTCCTCCGCTCGCAAAGAAAAGCCCGGCACGTTTTGCGGACGTGGCCGGGCTAGAAAGTGCATTCCAATGACCAACACAGTACCCGTTTCGTTCCGTGCAGGCAACCTGCGCATCCTGTGCGCCACAGCATTCGCAAGCATATACGATGGACCGCCACCGCCGCTGACAATCGATCTGGCGCAACCGATCTTTGGCGAAACTGAATGCCGCCAATGGTTCGCAGGCTGCACGCTGGTTGGGCCCGAGAATAGGATTATAGGGCCGCGCGGTGTCACTTATGGCCCGGACGCTTTCAACTCTGCGTTTGGCGGCAAGCTGTTCGTCATCGACCCGAACGGCAAGACCACAAACCGGGCGTGGGAAGCGGCAACCAACTCGATGCTTTGGACGGTTCCGAAGGTGGACGGCACGCGGTTCCTGCCGGGACGGCCTACCGGCGAGATCAGCACGGACGCGCTAGGCCGGACCTACGTCAACACATACGTGCCAGCGACCATTGAAACCTTTCAGGCTGATGTAACGCCATTTTTGCGACATCTGGAATTGCTTCTGCCTGACCCGAACGACAGGCGCGCGCTGGCGGAATATCTGGCGCATTGTGTGAAATATCCGGGATACAAAATCCCATGGGCTCCGCTCATTCAATCGACCGAAGGCGTCGGCAAAAACGTGATCAAGCAGGTCATGCGCTATGCCATCGGCTCGCATTACTTCTATGAGCCGAAAGCCAAGCAGCTGAATGACAGCGGCAGCAAATTTAACGCTTGGATGGAGGGGAGGCTATTTTTCCTTGTGGACGAGATTATGACCGGCGAGAAGCGGGACATGGTAGAGACGCTGAAACCTTTCGTTACGGAAACTCAGCTTGAGATAGAGGGCAAGGGTTCAAACCAGCGCATGGGAGACACGCCGGGGAACTGGTTGTTTCTCTCGAACCACAAGGATGCAATTCCAATTCATCGGAACGGACGGCGGTTCGGCATTTTCTACAGCGCTATTCAGTCGGTATCCGATCTGGCCGCGCGCGGCATGAACGATACCTATTTCGGACGGCTCTATAGCTGGCTTGGGGACCATCAGAACGGCGGGCATCAATACGGACTTAGGCCGTGGCGGGATGGCTTATGGCCTATCCCGTCGAGCGCGGTGCCATCAGCCAGCGCGCACCGGTCACGTCATCTACGGAAGCCGCCCTGATCGAAAGCCGGGGCTGGTTGGCGCAGATGATTATGGAAGCGGTGGACGGCGAGGCCAATGGGTTCAGGGGCGGCTGGATCAGCACATCAGCGGTCCAGCGGCTCCTGTCTGGACAGCGCAAGACAGTAGCCAGTCGCTCACTCGGACAGGCTTTGGAAGAACTGGGCTATTACAGGATCGGCAAGGCTGGACGCGGGTGGATGCAGGACGATCCAGCTAACCCGACAAAGCGGCCTTGGCTCTGGAACACATCGCCTAACGCCAATCTGGCCGATTATGGACGGGCACAAGGATACGAATAGCAATTTGCTATAATTGCAGCAATTTACAGAGAGGCTCGTTAATTACTGACGAGCCTCTTTTTTTCCGTTATTTGCAGCAACTGGCCGTTAAATGCCGTTAACCGCCGTTAATCGACGGGACGTCCTAATCGAAAACTTGAGGACGCGGATTAGGGCGTCGCATAACATGTTGATTTTAAACGGGTATTTCGCGGCGTCCTAATCGGCCTAAAAAACCCCACTCACTCTCTATATAGGCGTATATTATATGTATTTTTCCCTAGCAGTATAGAAACTTTAGGCCGATTAGGACGTGCATATGTTAAGTCATTGAAATATAATAGAAATAGTACGCCCTAAAGTTTTAAGATTAGGACGCGATTAGGCCGATTAGGACGCCATGTTAAGCAGTGTTAAGCAGGCTGCTACTGACTGTGGCGGAGCACTGGTCCTATATGCGGCAGCCGATTATGTTGCGAATTCAACTGTAGTTGCCGTTTCCGATTGGCAGCTAATCAAAATCGCTAACCATTTCCGATGCGTTGCGTTTGCTGTTTACGATTAGTTGCGTTTGTTATTTACGATGTACTTTCATTCTAAGTTTACGATGTGGAGTTATTGAAAAAAAGACAGTATAATTTGTCGTTCTATGTTGACATTACATGAGAGAATGTGATTCCTTGCTGCCGGCAATAGAAGGAACCATCCACATGCACACCCGGAATCAGCCGACAGAACGTGGAACCATCTACGAAGTCGAAGGTAGCATTGCCTTCGTACCGTCCGAACTAAGGACCGGCGCGCTGGCTAAACCCACAGAGACCCTTGAAACGGCGCTGAGTGCCGCCGTTGCGGCCATCGCCGCAAATAGCACTGTCTATCAGCCTGAGGCTGTTCCCGAGGCAAACGCGGTCGCTATATCGAACCTGCGGACGGCATGGCGCGCCGCCATGAGCGCTTATCGGGCTGAGGCCAGGACGGTAGCAGAAGCGGACGCCAGAGCACGCCAACCCGGTCCACAGACTGACGCAGCGTATGAAAGCCGGTTCGTCCAGTCGCTGGCTGCCATGGACGTGCCGAAGCGTATCGGCGCTGTAGCCAACCTGTCTTACGAGCAATCGTCGGCACTGGTCCGCCATGGCGATCTGGATTGGCTCGAACTGCCCGAGCGGGTTATTGCTGACGTGATGGAACGGCACATGCTGCTCGGCTATGCCATCAGAACGGGTGCGCAGGCTGACTACAGCGCTAAGCCATCCTTCGATAATCCACTACCGGTGGGTGCGGACACAGAAGCTGCCATGGCTGCGGTGAAACCTCAGCTTGCGGCGTTCAGAGTGCAGGCAGACCGGGTGCAGCTTGCCGCTGGTGTTCTTCGAGATGTGGTCAGGTTGGCTGCTTCTGCTACCGGAAAGACCGTGGACGCGACATGGGCGGAATTCGCAGCATGAGCCTACCAAGCTTGTCGGGGCCTCAGGGCTTGCAGGGAGCCATATGGCTCCCGGCTGCGGCCACAGTCACGTCCGGCGAGGTCCTGCGGCTCACTGGATGGAGCCGCCAGCGGCTCCATAATTACCGCAGCCGGTATGATTTTCCGGCATCTGGCCAGCAGCGGCGAATGCGGACCCGCGACGTAGCTGCATGGCTCGTTAAGCATGGTGTGACAGTGGAATGGCTATGACCGATAATCCCGCTTCATCTAGCGCAACCGTCCATCAGTTGCAGCGGCTGCCGAACGGGCAATTTGCGCCGGGTTCGGGCGGGCGTGTTCCGGGCAGCAAAAATCTCGTATCTAATGCGGCTTTGGCCGCCGTCCGGGACATGAAGGACGCCGCAATCCAGCAATTGCGTGAAAAGCTGATTGCTGGCGACTGGCAAGCGGTTCTGTTCGTGCTGGAGCGCTGTTTGCCAAAAGGCCGTCCGATTGAACTGGACGCGGCGACACCATCGGCAATCACGGGCGCGCTGATTAACGGCACGATCACGAGCGAGGAAGCGAAAAACGTCGCCACGGTGCTCGAAAAGGTCGCGTCAATCGAGCAGGTCACAGAGCTTCGTGAACGGCTGGAAGCTCTCGAAAGGCTTCAAAATGCAGCGCGGTAGAAGCTTGTTGGTTCGGCTGGAAGCGCTCGAAAGCAAGATGGTCAGTCCACTTCAGCGCAGGTTGGACGCTCTGCCGTCAGCGGATCGCGCGGCATATGACACATGGAAGCATGCACGGGTTGCGTGGTGCCGCCAGTTCACCGGGTCAGAGCTATATACCGCGATAATCGACGGCGACACGGGCCCAAAACTGCCCCGGCATGTTGAGCGCCAACTATTCCCCCAACTGCCGCAAATCTTGACAACCGATAGTGAAGCGGAGGCCGCAGAGAAGTGGCGGCAGATAATGGAGAACATACGATGATCGATCTGAACGATAAGGACATTTACTACATCAAGGGGAAGAAATTCGGGCTTGTCATTGATGGAAACGCGCAAACAATTCTCGCTGTCATCAAAGGCCGAGCAGACAAGCATTTCTCCGATGTTCGCATTGTCGAAGAATTGCGGCTCGCAGACCATTCCAAGCGAACACACTTCGACAGGCAAAAAGCCATCCTGTTTGTGGACGGGCTGGCGCTGATAGATTTGCTGGTGTGGGCTGTAGAACAGCGCGATTGGAAAGACGGGAGGCAATTCTTCAAGTCGTTTCAGCGTCTGTTCGGCGGCGGCGATGGAATACGTATCGATTCCTATCCGACCGCATCTCTTGCTGCGGCGGGTGGCATGGCCGTTCCGGGAGAACTCGACCACATCAAGGCCGAATTCATTCGACAGCACCCCGACGCGTTCGCAGCTTTGCAGCATCGTGAACCTAGCGTCCTACTTGAAATCGACGTAAGCGACTGATTCTGTCCTGTTACATATTTTTGAAATATAGGAAGTCGTGTTTCTATGATTTAATAAATTTATTTGGTATTTTTGGAAAAAACATATTATTATTTTATTAATATTGTATTTTTATGCCACATACGTGTTTCGTTGTTGTATTTAATCTCTATGGCGTAGCGGGATTTTATCATACCACCGAAACCGTTCCGCGCGCGAAAATGACCAACAATTTGATATTTGCATTCGCCCATATCCAATGTGGACGGCGGGTCAAATTCTGCGGATGATGGGTCATTCAACTGCTTCTTAACAAATTTTTCGGCCATGATTTCAGCCATGCCTTCGCCGCCACCGCATTCGCTGCACGCAGTAAGTGCGATTAATGGAATGACTGCAAGAATGTGCTTCATATTGATTACCCCCGCGTCGCTATAAGTTCCATAAGCCGTCATAGATTGCACAATGCCGTCGTCAAGCGCATTTAACGGTGAAGTCATCGGCAGGGAGTGATTAGCTGATAGGTTAGCAGGTAACTAACCGCCCGGTCGCAAACACTTTGAAAATATGGGATTTTTCAGTTGACAGTGGCGGAGGAAGTGTACCAAATACCGAACTCTCTCCACGCGGACTCCATGCAGCAGACCCGCAACAAACTGATGTGGCGCACCAATGCAGGGATCACGACGCGTTTCCTGATCCGCGACGCCGATACTCAATTCTAAGCCAAGTTGGATGATATCTGAAATCGGATTGTGCCCGGGTCATCCAGATCTCGCACAAGGTACCGAACCCCAATTCCCTCTCCAGAATCTTCATCGGCACGGCGCGCGGGATGAAGAGGAGAAGGACCAGATTTGACCCAGGCGATCAGAGACCAAATCGAGACATCGCCCAAAAGTCCGATCAGGTGAGGGGTCACATGTGACCAACCGTTGACATGCGGCCCCGTCTAGGGTCTTTCATGGACATTGCTGGTCAATGATGGCCATGCTCGCGAGGAGCGAGGAACATGAAGCTTCTCACAGTTCAGGACGTCGCGGACGCGATGAAGGTCTCCGAGAAAACGGTCCGACGACTGATCAAGCGCGGTGATCTTGCCGCCTACAAAGTGGGCGAGCGCGGTCAACTCCGCGTCAAAGAGTGCGACCTTGAGGGGTACTTGGAGGCGCAGCGAGTGGAGGTCGGATCGACGGGAGAAGCGAATGCGGAAGGGACGGAATCAGGCGAATGAACACCACTAGACAACAGGACTTCTCGATTGTCGCCGTCGACAAGTTCATCCAGGCGACCCGCGACTCGGGGTACAAGGGAACGTCGAATGCTGTCGCAGAACTTGTCGACAACTCGCTGCAGGCGGGCGCGACCTCAATCACGGTGTCCCTCACGGTGGATGAGGAAGAGGACGGGCGCTCGATCGTCCTAACCGTTATCGACAACGGATCTGGCATGGACGCCCAGACCTTGCGGACTGCGCTTCGGTTCGGCGGTAGCACTCGCTTCAACGATCGTGACGGCCTTGGGCGTTACGGCATGGGTCTGCCGAACAGTTCGTTGAGCCAGGCTAAGCGGGTCACGGTGCATAGTTGGAACTCGAAGCGCGGTCAGGTACTCACTTCCTATCTCGATCTCGAGATGATTGCGGCCGGGAAACTGACCGAGGTGCCGCAGCCACGTTGGGTCAAACGACCAGAGTTCGTAAATGGATATGAGTCTGGCACCGCCGTAACTTGGTCGCGCTGCGACCGGCTCGATCACAAGCGCATTTCTACGATCACACGGAAACTCTTGGGGGCTCTGGGGCGGCAGTTCCGACACTTCTTGTGGAACGGCGTGTCCATCAAGGTGAACGGCGACGCTGTACAGCCCATCGACCCGCTCTTCCTCCACCCTGCCGCGCTGTACAGTGGCGCAACTCAGTTCGCAGAGGACATGGTCTACGAGGTTGCAGCGAACCCCGACGACCCCAGCATCACCGGTATCGTGAAGGTACGCTTTTCGGAACTGCCTGTCGACGATTGGTCGAAGTTGAGTAACGAGGAGAAGAGAGCCCGCGGGATCGCTAAGGGTGCGGGCGTATCAATCGTACGTGCGGGGCGCGAGGTGGATTACGGCTGGTTCTTCCTCGGAGGAAAGCGCCGCGAGAACTACGACGACTGGTGGCGCTGCGAGATCAGGTTCGACCCAATCCTAGACGAGGCGTTTGGCATCACCCACACGAAGCAGCAAATCCGGCCACGCCTCCACCTCATCGAGGCACTGAGCGCAGATTTGGAGGTGATGGCTCGCGCACTCAATAGCCGCGCGAGAAAGGCACACCTAAATGCGAAGGTCGCGGAGCGATTCACTAGGTCTGAATACCGCGCAAGCGAGAAGGACGAGATGCTGGCGCCGCTGCCACCGAAGCCGCGGCTCCGCGACAAGAGGGTCCTCGACGCACTGGGCAAGAAACTGACGTCAACCGAGAGCGCACGCGACAATTGTGGTGGCTCGACTGAATACCGAATCGTCCCTACCGCACTAAACGAGACCGCCTTCTTCAACTATGCGCGCGACCAAGGTCGGCTGATCCTCGTGCTAAACCCGGAACACCCATTCTATAAGCTTGTTTACAAGCCTCTGCTTGAATCGGACAGTCCAAGTGACGAGATCGTGCGATCGCAGATCGACTTACTGCTGCTCGCGGCGGCGCGTGCCGAGGCGCTGCTCGAGAACAAAGAGAGTCTCAAAGTCGCCGAGCAGTTGCGGGCCGATTGGAGTGACACGCTAGCTACTTTCCTGAACGGTTAGAGGATGAGCCGCCAAGCACAAAACAACTGGGTCGTGCTCTCACCACCACTCCCAGAACGCAGCCCCGCAAAGCAGGCCTTCCGCGCCCATGCGGCAAGTTTGTCAAAACTGCTGAGCGAGGAATGCGACGGCGAGAACTTCGATGAGGCTCTCAAGCGCTTACTGCGCGTCCACACCGCAGACGAGCACGATGCCGCCTTACGCGCTGCGTTGTGCGTCTTGACCGACCTGGCTCGGCAGCGCTGGTCCATCCGGGTCAACGAGGAACGCGGCGTCGAGGTGAAGCGCCCCGCAGAAAATCAACTCGACCCTTTGCGCGAGAAGGCGCGCATCCGAGCCCAGGAACTCATCAAGCGCGATGAGCAACTTCGAGAACCCGCGGCGAGGCGGTTCATTAAGGGGATGGAGCAGAAGTCCTTCCACAATGGGAATTTAGTGTCGATTTACTCGGTCATTCGGGACGGGCGAGAACTCGCGGAGTCGCTCCGCGCCGCGCGCGCACTAAAAGGCGAAGATCGCGTTCGCGCGTTGAGGGAGGTGATCAATCCCTACCTCCAATTCGTCGACGGGGCCGAGTACTGCGAGCACACCGGGCTCCGTCTGCAAGACATCTGGCGATACTTCCGCCACACATGGACGAACCAGTACACGGCCACACCTGGGCGCTCAATGGCCTTCCTAATCCGAGACCGCGCGCGGGAGTACCACCCAGTCATAGGGATCGGGTCTCTCGGGAGCCCAATTGTGCAAATCCGCGAGCGCGATGCCTGGATAGGCTGGCAACCAGAGGCGTTCTTAGAGTTCGCTAGCGAGTCGCCGTCCGCAGAACTCGGGATTTGGCTCCACAAAACGGTGGAAACAGCTATTGGCGAGATCTACCTCGACGACTTTTTTGAGGAAGAACTGCTGTCTCCGCTCGACCTCCGCACTCCGACGCCGGAGGTCCTTCGGGATCTGTCCGCTTTCGGGGAGAACCAGCGGGAACTCCACCATCGACTTGCCAGTTCGAAGGATCTGAAGCGCTCAACAAAGCGCGACGATACGGGCAGCACTGATGCGCACTGGAAGGCGCGTGCACGGACACACCTCTACCGCAGCAAACGAGCGCTCTCACTGGTGGACATGCTCCGATCGCGCATGGTTCTTCAGCAGCACCTGTCGTCGCCGCCAACTAGCGAAGAAGTGCGCGCGCTGCTCAACACGAGCGATGGGCGCAGGATAGTGAAGAACATCCTGCGGAAAGCCAAGGCCGACCGCGTCGGTATCGCGATGGCGGACATAACGGTTTGCGGCTCGGTAGCCCCATATAACCTGATCCTCGGGGGGAAACTCGTCTCGATGCTCGCAGCCAGCCCGGAGGTCGTGACCGCCTACCGCAACAAGTATCTAGCGCAAGAGAGCGAAATCGCTTCCTCGATGGCGGGACGGCCGATTATCCGGCGATCAGAACTCGTGTTCCTAGGGACGACTTCGCTCTACGGGATCGGATCCAGCCAATACAACAGGTTGCGGATGCCGGCCGAGCGCATCGGTGGCAAGAAAGGCGAGAAACTCGCGTTTCTTGAACTTGGTAAGTCAGACGCCTATGGGACTTCGCAATTTAGTTCGGACACGGTCAGAGCCCTCGTCTCTCTGGTCCAGCAGTCAAGTAACGGCCAACGTGTCAACAGCATTTTCGGCGAGGGCGTGAGCCCAAAACTCCGGAAGATCCGAGATGGGCTCGACGCGCTCAAACTTCCGACCGACGTGCTCCTCCAGCACGGACGGCAGCGCATCGTGTATGGCGTTCCAGTCGTAAGAAACCTTCGCGAGTTCCTCCTCGGAATGGATAATGAGCCTGAGTACTGCTTCGACTTGAACGAACCAGAACGCAGCACTGGGGAGATTGGCCGCTGGTGGACAGAGCGTTGGTTGAGAAATCGCATCGAATCCGACGACGTCTTGGCGAGGATAGAACAACATACTCTAGTCCGACCTATCCGCCACGGGGCGCGGGTCGTGCTCCCTAATATCGACGACGGTCAGGCGACCCTTTTTGAAGAGTTCACATACTAGCGCTGAGCAACTATGGCCCACGAGGTCCCACAACCAAGCTTTAAGCATTACAGTGCCTTGCGTGCTGCGCCGCTATCGCGTTCCAGAAAAGCATTGTCGGCTGTTCGACCGCCTATGAAAGCCAGTTCGCCGCCGGAGAGGACGAGATGCTCTTAAAGATTGCGAACGAGGGCAACTGGCGCGCGAGCGAGCGCGTCTCCAGCCACGCTGCATCTGCGTCGTGCGACGAATGCCCGAAATTGCTCCGTGCTCACTGCGCTGTTCGGAAAAACCTATCGCGCGGCGGGCCCAATGCTTGAGACGCACAACAGACTCGACGAGAGGTACCGCACGCTCCGGGATTCAAGAACGGGGCCGGTCTTCTTTCTCGAGCACGGGTTAAGTGAAGACGAGGTCACTGACGTCTTCGCGAACGTTAGCCATGTCTTAAGCACGCACCCGATTGAAAGCGGATGGTGGCGCACCAACTGCCTCCCACTGCTCGTCGCGGCCACAGAGGTCGGGTACCGCTATAGAGGGTCAGGGACTGACTTTTGGCCGGTATTTGAGGCCAAACTCGGCCTGCGTATCAGTGCGCCTGATCGACATCACATTCGCGATCTCTTCGCCAGCGCTGCAAAGACCTACCGAGGTGCGCAGCCGCCAGCTACCCCGTGGGCCGACGCCTTCCGCTTCATCGCCTGGCCAATCACTCACGCGCTTGTGCCTCTTGAGTTCCATCGTCCGCTCGCGCTCACGCTTGCGAACCTGCGCGTGAACGTCGGCGAACTCGATGACGATGGTCTGCACCGCGCAATCCGAATTGTTGCTTCCAACTCTTCGGCGCGGTTCGCGACTTTGCTCGAGGACGCAACTCTGGTGGTAGCCGTGACGAGAAGGTTGTTGGGTGACGACAGTGCCGAACTCTGTCCCCAGACGATGGAGCGTATCGCAACTGACCTCGCCTCCGACCAAATCGCTCGGCGCGCAGTTGCGGTCGCTCGCCGGAGACAACGCACTGTCGCGCAGCGAAAGACACCTGCCGCATCATCGTGGCTGCAACTTCCATCGATCGCAGGTTCGCTCACAATCCGACGCCAAGACAGTTCAATGACGCTCCAGGCCGCCTTTCCACAAGTGGAAGCGGACCTGCAAGGGAAACTCCGTCGAGCGCTGCGCCGTCGCCGATACGCCGCACGTCTGTGGGGCGTATCAGGGCCGGTTCCCAGTGAACAGTTGCTCTCCGGGCTCCCCTTCACGCTCAAGTTAACGTCAGTCCCGTCAGAGGTTGCGGAACTCTTTCCAGACCTCGGCCAGGTAGAAATCGACCAGGAACTTCGCGACGTACTTGCCACCTTCGAACTGAACATCGCGTGCCCCTTGCTATTCGCCGTTGACTCCGATGAAGAAATTGGACGTCGGGTTCACGGTCCGAGTATCTCTGGCCACCGCAAGTATTGGCTCCTCTCCCCGTCAGGCGAGGGCCCTTCGGGTTTCGCAGCCCTGAGGGACGTTGGGCCGTACGACTGCTATCTGCTAGACCCCGCGGAAGAGATCGCACGGAAGGTTCTGCGCGAACTTGGATTTCATGTGCACTTCGGCATCTCAGTTGAATTTGCAGGCAGACCTCCGCTTGAACGCGATGCGCCGGTTCCGGTCTTCGTGGTCGGCGACCAACGGACTGTGGTGCCTCGACGTGTTCCGCCAGAGGGCTTGAGTGTCCAGTTGGACGACGAACAGGTCCATCTTTCGAGCGACGACGTCGTGACCGTTAGAGTTGAGCGAGGTGACCATACGCTGCGGGTGTCGAACGGTAGTGAGGACCGCGATTACACGTTCCGCGGGACGCTAGCGCCTCGATCTGTGCCGCCCACGATCTGCTCAATAGAACCGCGTTTCGGTGACCTGACAGTCCAGGCGTTCTTGCGCGGCGCGCTCGAATTCGCCGTCGAGAGTTTTGCCCCGCTCGACGGCCTGGAACTTACAGTTGAGATCGATGCCAGCGGTCGAAGGCTCTTTGCCACCGCCCCGCTCGGCCCTCTCCCCTGCTCGGTTTCCTCGGAGCAGGAGCCCTTCGCGACGCTACTTGATGACGAGACTCGTGGGCTACTGGCGCGGTCTCCCTCGCTCAAACTGCGGCTCAGCGTGGGGAACCTATGCTCACACTATATGATGTTGGAGCAGCGCGTGCGGCCCTGTTGGTGGCAGCGAACTGACGACGGTACGATTGCCCTCACAAGCGAAGTCGGGATGCTCCCCTTCGGCTGGGTGCTGGCGACCACTCCAGCGGCTCCGCCAGCGCCGGAACTCGACGACTCGCACGAAGAGGCGCGACTGCTCGCACCGATCGGGCTTGACGTCTCGGAGCACGGCGGGGTCGCCGAGTTCACCACGCTCTGCATCGCTCCCTCGCATGCGCGACTAGGGTTACCCGCTATCAAGAAGCCGATCCTCACCAGACGCCGTTACGCTGGAAATGGCGCGCTCGGCCTCGAGGACATGGTCGAGAGTTACCTAAGATGGTCCCTCGCCGAAAGTACTACGTTCATCGCCGAGATATGGCGCCGGCAGATCGCCGCGGTACTGGACGGATGGCTAACAGAAATCTGCTGCGGCGAGGAGTGGGTGCGTCGCGAGGCGGCGCTGGGCGATGTGGACCCGTGGGAAGAATTGGCCCGAGACTGCGACGAGACAGGCTTCGGACGTGACTCGTATGTCGAACTCTCGCGCGAGGACGAGGTTGAGGTGACACGCATCGCCATCCGAGAGATTCGGTCTGAGTTCCCAGACCTCTGGGCGCGCGTCGGCCCGCTTTGCGCCCTGAGCCAGGAAGACTATGAGGCGCTCGATCTGGCCTGCGCCCGCGCGTATACAGAACTTGCCGATAAGTACCGAAATAAAGGTAAGGAGGACTTCGCCACAGGGATTGCAGAGGGCGACCCCGGCGCGGCGCCAGACGACTGGGACTCCGTCCTTAGACGCGTAAAGTCTACGGCAGAACTTCAGCCGCTCGCCGAAATGCTTCTCCCATCCGACACCGCTCATGGGCTCATGACGCTCGAACCGTCCATGATGACGCTAGACGAACTTACCGAGGAACTCACCGCGTGGGCCCGAAGCGCGAGGAGAGCGCTTTCCGGGAGCGTGCCGCCAAGCGACACCCTCAAGGTAATCCTCGCGCTGTGGGCCGAGCCCGAGGCCGCCGCAAGCCTGGACTGGCGCCGCGCACTTGACGTGCTGCTCGCTGAGCGGTCCGTTGCTCGCGCTGCACGATACTTGGCCCTGCGAAGTCGACGGGCGGCCCGAGGAAGTAGCAGCAGATGAGAAACATTTACGTCGACCTGTGTCTACAAATTCAAGCCGTCCGGCGCGATTTCGAACGCATCCGGACGCCGCTTGCTCCCGCAGTCGGCATAGCTGCATCGCTCTACACACATCAGGTCGCGAACGTGCATAGGGTGCTGACGGACGTAAGGGTTAGGCATCTGCTTGCCGATGAGGTTGGGCTCGGCAAGACCGTCCAAGCTCTGATGGTGCTGAACGCGCTTCGGAGCCAGAGGGCTGACCTGCAAGTACTGATCATGGTGCCCGATCAACTTGTCACTCAGTGGCGCGACGAGATCATGACGCGAGCTCATACCGCACCGTTCGGGGAACACGACGCAGCCGAGGGCAGGCAGTATATCCGCTTGGCTTGGGAGGAGCAGTTCGGGATGCGTGACGCCGCGGGCAACCCGAAGTTCGCGCTCTCTGACATCGACCCCGACCGCTTCGATGTCCTCGTAGTTGATGAACTCCATCGCTTGCGCGCAGATGTCCAGGACCGGATTGTTCGCGTCGCTGCCCGCTTCGAGCACGTACTGGCGCTCACGGCGACGCCCGCCTTCCAGCACGTCAAGCGACATGCGCAGCTATTCGCGTTGCTAGAGCCGGAGCGGGCCTCGCTGGCGCGAGGAAGAATCTCCACCGGAGATCGCGGAGTTGCCGAAGGTCTGGCGGCTGGCGACGACGTCTCTAAGTGGCCCGAATGGGCTGCGGCCGCCGTGGTCAATGAGTTTATCGAGGCTGATCGCACCGCGGCGTCCGCCTCAGTGCATTCCAGCCTTTGCACTGCGGCGCTAGCTCATTGCGCGTACCGTAGGGTCATTCGAACGAGACGGGTGGATTACAGCGGCGTGCTCCCTCGCCGCTGTCACCGGCCGCTTGTCGTCGAGCCTCTCGGCGCGGAAGTTGAGCGACAGTCCTTGATGTGGCAGTACTTCGAACACCTCGGCGATCTGAGCCGGGAATTCGATTCAGTACGTCTCGCGAAACGTGTTGTCCTCAGCCCACCGTCGCTCGAGCAGCGCGTAGACTTCCTCCGGCGAAGAGGGCACGAGCGCGCTGGCCTGCTTGAGCGCGTCAAACCGCTCGTTCACCGCAGCCAAGGTGACTCCCGCGCCGATGCCCTCATCGATCTTCTGGCGGAAATCTGGACCGAGGACCCAACTGAACGCGTACTCGTAGCAGCGCAGGACAACCTGACAGTCGATTATCTCTTTGATCTCGTCCAGGCGCGACTCTCGGTCGTTGGTCCACTCTCCCAGCGAGTCCCGCTGGTTGCAGCTCGGGTTCGCCAAGGGATGATGACGGGGGCGGTCGAGGATCTCGGTGGATTTGGCAACGAGACAAACGAGAACCTTGAGGCCTTTCAACGCGGCGACGCGCAGGTATTGTTCGCGCCAGAGGCCGTGCAAGTCGGCCTGAATCTCCAATGCGCACGCGTTCTGGTTCTTTACAGTGTCCCGTGGCGCCCCGAGGAAGTTGAGCAGTGGATCGGCAGGCTCGACAGGATCGGCAACGTCGCCGCCTTCTCGAACGAGGGCGGTGCAAAGACGATCGACGTGTACACCATTGCTCAGCGTGGCCTCGTCGATGAGAAGGTCGTCACTGTTCTCCAGCGCTTCCATGTCTTTGAGAGAAGTGTGAACCTCGACGGAGACCACCTCGACGAGCTAGCGAGCCTCATTGAAGACGCCGCGTTACGCCCAAAACGGATCGACTGGCGAGAACTAGCGGACACTACGGAGGAGATGGCGGCCGAAGACGAGGTACAGGAACTCGCCTCTGCTCTGCGCAAGCACCTCCCTTGGACAGTCGACTTAGCCACCGCTGAGCGCCAGTGGCTGGATTCAATACCTCCCGCTCCTCCTGTCCTCAAAGCTCTTCCCGAGCACTCGGCGTTAGGCCCCCGAGCGTGGGATCGGGCGCTCGAGGGGATGCTAAGTTTGCTTGACTATGCTGCCGACTACCACATCCGCTGGAACACAGACCCGGAGACAGGTGGCCGTTTTCGGACGCTGTGGTATCAGTTCGGTGAGAAGGGGATGTACGGTCGGCGAGAGGTCCGGTCGAAGGTGGTTTTCTCGTTCGGCGCGGATCCATCGCACGAGCGCAGCCCACGACACGCGTACGCATTCATAACTCGTCGCGGTGACATCGGGACTCCCCCTCGGCGGAGCGTCACCATGGTGCTGGACGGTGACCATGTCCGACGGACTCTTCGGTTCCTCAACTTTGGCGATGCGCTCCACGATGAACTAATTGACGGCTGGTTACCGCAACGTAATGGCCTATTGAAGCTGAGCGTCACGTTCTTCGACGATCACAGCGTTTGGCAGTACCGGGCGCCCGGTCTGTACCTTCTTAGGCTGTCCGTCATTGATCCGGCGGATGCACTCATGGCACGAGGCTTGGAGGAGAGGACACTCGGAGCCGTGGTCCAAGCCGCAACTCTCAGTGAAATTGATCGACTTCCCGATCTGTTGCGTCCTTTTAGGAAAGTTATGCGTTGCGCGATGGAAGCTGACGTTCGTTGGCTCCGCGCACAGTTCACCGCGTGCATGACCCTCGATTTACGAAGACAGGAGCACGGAAATTGGGTCCAGGTCGAAGCCGAGGAGGCTGCGGCGCTCTTCAACCCTATGGCACATGAGCGCAATGGCGTCCCGAGGGCAAGCGACCTGCGCAAAGACGGGGCGGACATCGCCTCCGCTGAGGCGGAACTGTCTAGTCAGCGGCAGGCTGACGCGACGGCCGCACGCTCAGCGTGGAGCCATCGCTTTTCTAACTTTGGGGAGTCGCTCACGGCTCGCTTGGTGGTCGTCGAAGAGGAAGGCCACGATGCGGTCGCAATTGCCACTGAGGAACTGCGTCGGGCTGAGGCGGCTCTTGAGTTGGCACGGGAGCGAGGCAATCGAGCACAGATCACGCGTGCGGAGAATGCTCGTAATGCCGCTGGGGACACTCTGGGCATGACCCGGGCGTTTTGGGACGAGCGCACTCGCTGGCTTCGGGAGTGCAAGGAGGAGGTTCGCACGGTCCTCCCTCGAGAAAAGCTGACAGCAATAATTCAAACTCGAAAAGTCTCCTAGCCGTGGGAGCGTTGGCCTAGGTTAGCAGTCGCCACAGGTCGGGGCCCTTCGGGCTCACATCCCATGCCCATGCGCCGCTAGGACTTCCAAGGATATCCATGGCCGCGCGCAACTGAACCGGCGCCGGGAACGTTAACTGGATCCTGAGCCCGTCTGCACGCACGACCTCCTCGGCGCCGACACGCCTCCCACGCGCGAGCACAGCCCATCGCCACTCATCCTCGTCGTAGAGGTCAAGCGCCCGCTGACCGTCTCCAGCCACGGCGACGATGCATGGGTGCCAGTGAGTGTCTCCGTAGCCGCGGCGATAGGCACACCACAGCCCCTCTCCCGGATCTGTCGTCCACCTACCCTCAGGCTGCGCCGAGTTGTGACGGCCGAAGAAATCTCCTGGACGCCCCCCTAGAAAACGCACCTCAGCGTCAGCACTGACCGTCAGTCCTTCCTCGGTCAGTGCCTCCTCAAGTAAGTCCCAGAATCGGCCGAGCGTGACCGCGTCGCTCCTCGCAGGCTGCCGCATTCGCCTACTTGCGTGACGAAGGTAGCCTGGAGGCACCAACCACTCCGAGAGCGATACCTCCTGCACCCCAGCAAGTTCCAAAATAGCGACTTCGTCGTCAGTGCCGACACGAAGTCTGCGAACTATGTCGTGGTTGTCGCTGTCCACCAGCGAGAGTCCATCGGGGGGCTCCGACACTCCCAGAAAAGCGGAGACACCCTCACCCACTGAGATCCACCTCGGTGTAGTCGGCGCCAAATAGAGTTCGTGCCCAACGTAAACCTCTTCGCATTCGCCTATATCGACAAGCCGCCGTAGGACGCGTGGGATATCGCTAACGTCTTCAACGCCGCTGGCCCGGAACTCGGCGCGTGCGTGCTTGACAACATCTCGCTTGGGACTCAGCCCCCAGCGGCTCAGCGGCGCGCGCACAATATTTGCGATTGCACGTTCGCTCGGCCTCCCCTCGGCATCGAGGTAGCCAAACTGGGTGCTGAGTTGGGCACGAGACTGCGTTCGAAGTCTCATGCCTACGCCTCGGAAACTGATTGGGCCGCTGTTATAACCTCGCGACACTGGTCCCCATGCACGACCGCGATCAGCAGCACCTTAGCGCGTGTGCACGCGACGTAGAGGTCCTCCCTTCGGAACAGTCGGCCAAAACCGTCGAGATCATACAGCACGACCACCTCGGCCTCGAGTCCCTTGAATGAGCGGGCCGTGGTTACGAGTATACCCCCACCGTCGCGCCACTCCTCCGCTGACATAACTAGAGGTACGCCATCAATGTCCGTCAGGTCTGACAGACTACCGTTCTCCTTGGCTGCAGGTCCTATCACCGCGATCTGTCTAGGCGCCACGTCCTCCCGCTGCAACAACGACCGTAGTTCCTGAATTACCAACCCCTTTTGCTGCCTAGAGGAATTGGCGCGGAGCACTCGCAGAGCACTCCCCTGGGGTGCACGCGGGAATATGTGACACTCTAGATTGAGAACCGAGGCGCTCGCCAAGGCGATCCGCCTTGTATTTCGGCAGTTGATCGTCAACTTGAAGCGCGCTGCAAATTCGACATCAGGCCACTGCACTTCACCGCGAAGCGACTGATTGGGATCTATGAAGGCATAAAGGGGGCCATCTGCCTCCGACAGAAGCGACTGTGTCAGCGTGTACCACCAGCCCAACGAGAAGTCTTGCGCCTCGTCCACGACAATGGCGTCGAAGTGGATCTCGCGACCCTCCATGGCGAGATCGACAATGGCCTGCTCCATGAGGTCAGGGACTTCGTCGTTCCAGAATGCCTCCGTTCGAGCGCCACCAGCCGCAGGGCGGAAATCTAAGCCCGCCTCAGTTGCAAGTTCCGCGGCGAGACCATGGAAATGCTTGACCGTCAGCAAATCGCGGAAGTCGGCCGTACTCGGATCTTCCTGCACCTGTCGCCGAATCCAGGCCGCGAGTTCCTTGTTGAAGCAGACGAACAGGGTCTTCATACCCTCGCGCGCGAAAGCTAGCGCCCGATGTATCGCGAGGAACGTCTTACCAGACCCAGCCACTCCCTCAACCAGCACCCGGTCTTGGACGTAGAGACCGGTGAACACTTGGGCCTGTGTCTCGGTAAGTTCGAGCAACTGGTTGGCCACCAGTTCAATATCCGGGCCTACGGGCCTGAAGACCCTGAACTTGGGCATCAGGCAGTCGTTCACCAGCATCGTGTATCGATCGCGAGGAAGCAATCGCGGTTCATCGGTCCAAGCCGCGAATGCAGTCTCGATTGCCTGTGCCATGAAGGGGAGATTGCGCCGAGAGATCACGATGGCCTTGTCGGCGTGAGGTGGCGGCAAACCCTCGTAGTCTAGGTGTGGGAAGACAACCGCATAACCATGTACGAGGTCCTGCTTTCGGATCCGTTCTCCCGATCGCTCTCGTACGATTTCCAAAAGCGCGTGCATGTTGCGCTGCGCCTGCCTAAACGGGTCTTGGAACTCGTCCGGCCCGGTCTTTGTGTCGCGGAACCATCGGTAGCCATCGTAGCGGATCGTATCCCCTCCCTTGACCTCGAGGATGAGAAGACCGCGGGAAGGGTGGAGCACGACAAAATCCGCTTCGCCTTCGGCAAGAGCCTTGCTGCGCCACGGGCGAAGCCACGGATAGGAATGTAGAACGATATAATCGTCGCCCAACTGGTCGCGTAGCGCGACATATACAGGTTCCTCGGAGGCGTGCTGGAGTTGGGAAGGATCAACGTCGGGCAGCATCCGGGCCATTACGCCTCTCCCAACTTGTGGAGGACACCGTTTACGAACACGCCAAACGCTCTCCCTAGGACGCTCACGTCCTGGGCCCGCGGCGTCTCCGAGCGGGGCGCGACATGGGATAGATACAGGACACTCACCTTGTCCTTCCGGAGGCGCGGCAAGCCAAAGGTCCAGCGGTCGTTTGTGGCGTTGAAGGCCCCAGCCTTGCTGACAAGCAAGCGAGGCGTGTGGTCTTTGTTGCCGACTACGAAGTCATCCTGATGCGTCGGTGTGAAGACCACCCAAGCCCCCGCGGCGAACTCACTATTTCCCATTCGCTCCAGCGTGGGGCGTGCTAGCTGAACGATGAACGATCCCGATGGGGCACCGCCAACCGCCACCCTAGCGAGCGGCTCTGGCTGCTCGTCGGTAGCGAGAGAGGCCAAGTCGTAGACGGGGCAGCCGTCGTCTTCTGAGGGGAGAAACGCAGGTAGCGTGAATCCAGAGTTGCCGCCTGTTTTTGCCCCAGTGGCCTCCCGAACCGCTGCTGGGAGTGCTCTGTCCACGAGCAACTTATCCACTACGACGTGAGGCGCTCCGCTCGCGATGAGTGCTCTGCCGGTCGCTGAGCCGGCCGCGCCGGGCGTCATCGGATGCCCGAGCACCACGATCCGACCCGAGAGGTCCAACAGCCTTAGTCCCCCCTCTAGCCGCTCCACTGTATGTCCCGACTCAGTCAGGTCCACCTCTAGCGCTTGAAGGAGGCGTTCTTCGTCATCGGTCCCGAGTGTAGGCGCTTCACCATGAATGACGTGGCGAATGAATGCCGCGCCCAAGTTGCGGTCGAGATACTTGTGGTCCCACTTGTTCTTGTAGCTGCGCAGGCACTCGTAGCAGGAATGCGTGCAGTCACAGGACTCCAAGCGCGTGAGGGCCTCCTCGAAGAGCCTTTTCGGATCTGCGGCCGCAGAGCGCACAAACCCGGCGCCGCCCGGTGTGAGGTCATAAAGGTATACCTCGACTTCGTTCCCCGTCCGGCCTCCGCTTGTCATCGCCACGCGGAACTCAGCGCCGATATCAGACTCTTCTATGTCCATGATCATTGCCGCTGCGGAGGCAAGCGCCTCCGCGACGGTGGTGAGCACAATCTTGGCCACGACCGACCCCGGCGGTAGGGCGACAGCGCCGGCCAATTGAAAGCGGAATAGAGCGATGTCCGTCTCAAACTCATTGCCTAGGACCACCACCGTGGGGGTACCGTTGCAACTCGCGCCATGCGGATGATGGTCTGGGTTTGGACGAGGGTGACCGCCCCGCTGGAAGCGGCCGGCAGCCCACCCGTTCGGCTCTGCTCGACCGCACTTCGGGCAATAGAGGAAGCCCGGCTTCATCTGATCATGGGAGCCCGTGTTCGTTAGAACGAGCCGCTGCTTGGCAGTCCAGATTTCGTAGCCTGCGCCGTTGGTTGCAATGTCCGACCTTTCGGCTGGTCCGCTGTCGGTGAAGGGCGCGCTCAGTTTCGCGCGGGTCGGCCTTGTGGGAGTGGGGCTGTCATCTAGGGGGAGCTCAGCGTCGAGGTCGACCGGATGGGCGAAGCCCGGCGGACGAAGCCAGCGCGTACCGACCCCTAGGGAACCGCCAGAACCACAGGCTGGGCAGTCTAGAACTTGGCCAACATAGTGTTCGTCGCTCCTCTGCTCGACGCGAGCGTAACCGCAGCGGTCGCACTCGAAGTAGACTTTCATGCCGAACCACGCCTGCCAGCAGTCCCGGCGGTTGAATGGCGTCCAGATGGCGAACGAGTAGTGGCGCTCACCGTTCACCCAAACCTCTCGACCTGGCGCATAGCCCGATAGCGCTTGGTTGAGACCGAGTTGCGGAGAGTACTTGAGGACTGCCTTGCGCTCGGTACTCGCGGCCGGATCAAAGACGTGAAAGGTCACCACATCAGTAGGGAACGCGTATCGTGGGAGCACCCCACGATCAAAGAGACGATCCAGCAACTTCTCCGGATCGAGCCCTCCGTCGGGCGCGTCCTCGGTCCGATCAACGTCCGCCGAGGTGTGCGCTGCTTCAGGTGCGCCGGTATCGACCGCATCGAAGTCTACGTCGTCACCCCAGCCCATCATTAGCGTGCCACGGGCAGCTTGTGCCTCCTCCCCGCCACCTTCCGCGACGAGTTCCTCGACGGCGGGTGAGAACTGATCCTCCACCTCCGATGCCTCCAACGGGCCGGCGCCCACCTCGCGCAGTGCGGACAGCAGCGCCAAAGGCACGTCGTCCACGAACCCTGGTGCCGCAGCAACAACGGACGCAGGGACGATCTCCTCTAACGCACCGCGGACTCGGGCCGCCTCTCGATTGAGCCATGCCTTGAGGCCGGCGTAGGAGAACTCCATCGCATCTCCGGTCCGGAAGTCCTGCAGCATTCCGAGGCTCTCGAAGACGTTGGAACTGACGCTTTCGTCGTCGGGATCGGCGATCGCGGCCATCTGGAACATGCTCATCACGAGCGCGAAGCAGTGCCGGCGAATGATCTCAAGGTTGTCCAGGTTCAGCGTCGGGTCAGGCACTGGGCCGCTAACCATCGCTGCGGGGTGCGAGTAGAACTCCTGGTCATGGCTGTCCGCGCCGCAGTAGGTAATTACGGTCGAGAGAGCAGAGCCCCGGCGACCGGCCCGGCCGGCACGTTGCTGGTAATTTGCCCGCCCAGGCGGCACGTTGCGCAAGGCTACAGCCGTGAGGCTGCCAATGTCGATGCCGACTTCCATCGTCGTCGTGCATGACAGAACGTCGATAGGGCCGTCGCGCCGCCCCTCCGGACCCTCAACGTCGAGATCTTGGAACCTCAGTTCATGCCATTCCGCTCGCGCCACTGCGCCGCTGTTGCTGCTGTCGTTGAGCGCAGCGGAGTGCTCGGCGGCGACGTATGGGTGGGGCGCGTAATCGGGCTCGGCCGCGAGCCTCTCCACATGTCGGCGGAAGTGCCCCTTTCGCGACCGGAACACGGTGTCGGTCGCAGGATCTAGCGCGCTAGTCGTGCCGGTGCAGACCCTGTGGCCCGGACGAACGCGGCAGCGATCGGCGGCGAGCGGGTTGAACGGCTGGGCTGTGGTGCACGTATCGCAGCGGCGCCACTCGATTTCCTCTGTAACCACTCGGAGCTTGGCGGCCCTCAGTATAAATCCATTGGCGGTCTCGTTGGTCCCGAAGACCTTCGAGAGGAACTTCCCCCATTCCGACGGCGCCCCTGTTCGTCCTTTGAGGTTTGCGTTGAACCACTTCGTACCGACGAAATCCTTCACGAACGATGGAAACGTCGCCTTTGTGCGCCGTATCTTCGCCCCTGTGCTAGCGTCGAGCCACTCGCTCGGCGTGGTGGGCAGATACAATGCGTGACTAAGGACCGCGTCGTTCAGCCAAAGATCAAGCAGCGCCCAACGGCGCTCTTCCTCGCTAAGGTGACCGGGCTCAGGCGGCGCCGGCAACTTCTGGAACGCTCGCAGGTCTGTTGGGTCGAGCGAGGCGCGGATTGTCGCCAAGCCAAGGGCGCTGAGCCCGGTATGTGGGTCCTTCAGCACCGGATAGAGCGCGAGCATCAGGGCCTTATTTGTGCGGTGCGTGTTCAGTTCCGCTGACCTGCTGCGGATTTCCTGCTCCGTGGTTGGCGGGGCGCTAGTCAGCAACTCCCGGAATAGAGCAAGATCCTCCTCGAAGTGCGGCGCCTGAGCGGGGCGCAGGGTGACACCGTTCATGGCGCAGCCTGTCAGGAGGGCGGCGTAGGCATGGTCGAGTGTCACCGGACCTCCGAAACGCTGCTCTAGCCGGCTCAACCCGTCTAGGAGCAGCGGCCGCACCGCGTCGCGCATCGAATACTGTTGAAGTTTCCCGGCAAGCCGTGAGGCTGCTTGTCGCCCGTCGGAGAAGATGAGTGCTTTGCGCCCCTTGAGCGGAGTGTCGACCTCTTGGCGCGGGGGCTGCTCGAGGACCTGCGAGGAAACGATCTCCTGGAACGGCTCATCGCCTTTCGTCACATGGTCCATTATGTGGTCTGAACCGTCCGCTCCGCAGCGGAGGCAGTTTTGAAACTCTCCGGGGCTCGTGTCCTTTTGCCCAAGAGGCGGGAGCCATATCTCACGAGCTGCGTCGTTCCCTGATCCTACGCGGCCAGACACCGGATCCAGGTACTCGAACCGCGCTCCTGAGCCTGCGGGAGGTTCCTCCAGTGAGAGAAATACGGGCTGGACGACCCCGTCCACGCCGTCCACTTCACCGATATCCTCTGCCCACAGATAGTCGGGAGTGCCGGGATCGAACGAATAGGCCTTAAAGTATGCGCAGCCACACGACCGGCACGTGTAAACTTCGAACACCCGCGCTCCACACTCGCATGTCCGACGAGGCTGAGCGTAAAGCGCTCCAGTCGGCGGTAATGTGTCCCAACGCTCTCGCTGAGAGTCGGAGACATGGGAGCACTGCGGATCCGAGCATGCCCATAAGCCCGGGAGCCCTCGAAAGAATGCATGGGCGCGAGCAGCTAGGAGTGGTGCCTGCTTGCTGTCAGGCTTCGCCATGGAAGTGAGTTCAACCAAGGCGTTAGTGGCAACGCGGGCAAGATCAGCCTCAACTTCCGGAAAGAGCCGTGAGGCCAGTTCTCCGATCTCCTGAGCCGGTCCCACGCCTGCAGAGTCACGTTCGAGGTCTTCGTCGGCTACCGCGCCGCTTGTGAGGTTCACGAGGCGACCGGTCACCGGGAACTGCTTGAGCGCGCGGTGGAGAGCCCTCCCCAACGGATCTCCGTCAGGCGACGCGCTTGCCTCGTCCAGCAGGGACTCAGACGAGACTTGATCGTCTGCCAACTGAAGAACCGGCATGACCGCGTCAAGACGAGCCGCCAGGTCGCCTTCGTAGACCCGGCGGAGGTCCACTCCCGCTAGCGTCTCCGCAACTCGCCTGTCGCCGGGCCCGGAGGGATGAGACGCGCGCTTCGTCCCTCTAAGAACCTCAAATCCTTCTGGAGGCTTGCCCGCGAGGTCAGCGGCGAACTTCTTTGCCGCTGAAGGATCTGAAAACGACGCGCTCGTACAGATGACCTGCAACTGCTCCGGACGAAGTGCCAGTCGGTTACGTAGGCGGCGGATCAACATCGCCACCTCAGTCCCCTGTGCGCCCCTGTAAAGGTGGGCCTCGTCCAAAATGAGGATCAGCCGCTCTTCTGGATGATCCGCATAGTACTCGGCGGTCACCCTGAAGATGTCCCGTTCAATGGGACGAAGGAGCATGTACTCCAGCATCGAGTAATTGGTGACAAGGAGATCAGGAACCCCCTCCTGCGCCTCGTGCCGCAGGAATAGTTCTGGATCCTCTGGACGCTCGACAGTACGGACCCACTCGTCACCTCGCTTCCAAGCGCCCTTGCCCAGCCAGGCGCTCATGCCGTCCTCGCAATCCGGACTGGTTGGCGGCTTCGCTGGCCATTTGCCGCGGCGCCGCAACTCGCCGATCAAGCGTTTCACGTCGGCATCAGAAGCTGCGCGATCTTCGAGTTTCGTGAAGAACTCGAGCGGCTCTTTTAAGCGCGTCCAGTGCTTTTTAGTGTCCTCCCTGCGGCTGCCTGGGTACAGGGTCCGCCCCGTATAGCGAGCGAACTTCATTGGGCGCCCACCTTTGTCAGTGAACCAGCGTGCGACGTTGTTGTCGCCGAAGAGCACACGCAAGCGGCCGAGTTGATCGTTGACCAGCGCGTTCATCGGGTAGAGGAGTAACGCCCGAACGGCGCGCGTCGAGAACGAGCTCCCGCTCATAGCCTCCTCCGCCATTCGGCCCAATATCGGGAGGAGGAAGGTCTCAGTCTTGCCCGAACCAGTTCCGGTCGTCACGACGAGGTCACGGAACGGTGGTGTAAGCGCGAGTTCGAGAGCATGCGCCTGGTGGTCGTACGGCGGATCGAAAATAACCCCTCGCTCGCCGAGCCATCTTAGAAGGCCCGCCACATCCGACGGAAGCGAAAGTTCCTCATAACGTCGCGAAGCTGCGTACCTCGCGGTGCTCTCTAGGTAGGGTGTCTGCGCAATGGCCCCACTCCGAGAGAGCAATTCATCTCGTAGATCGACCAAGGCGGGGTTCGAAATGTGGTAGGTGGAAGTAATGTAGGTGCGGAGCGCGTCCGAATAATGCTGGAGTTCTTCGTACACCTTTAATCCTCGCTGCCTCGCAAAACACTAGCGGCTTCATTGGCGCCGCCCTGACGGACCCACCGATCGACATCTGCCAGCTTAAGCTTCCAGTGCCGGCCAACGCGGTACGCAGGAAGACCCTTCGTTTCGATCCAACGGTAGATAGTGTCCCGTGAGATACCGAGATGCTCAGCGACATCTGTCACGGAGACCCAACGATCGCTCATTGCTTCCCATACGTCTGGATACGACTGTAGTGAGGCTATCACAATCGTTATACTGCGGATAGAGTCGGAATGAGTAGGCTTAGATAGCAACTGCGATCCGAGACGAACGGAGGCCGCGACACATACTAGGCTGACGCCCTGTCTGGGCAGTGCGACTGCGCTGCTGCTCCTCAGCCAACTTTCATCCCCCAAAATGAGGTGTGATCGGCGGCGAAGTAGCCGTCCGCGACCCGGAAATACCCCTGGAGCTCGACGGTATCGCCCGCGGTCAGCGGCACCATGGTCTGCAGCCAGATCGCGGTGGCGAGCGAGACGTGGGTGGCGGAGATTTCGCCGAGGGAGCCGCGGATTTCCGTCGTGCCGTTCAGGACCAGCCGTCCGCGCATGCGCGCCGTGGCGCTTGCGTTGATCTTGTAAAGGAGCGTCGCACCGACGAGGTAGGTGCCATCGGCAGGCGCCACGAAATGGCTGTTCGCAGCGTCGAACGCCCCCTGATCGTTGTAGTCGGTGTTGTTCAGACCGATCTTCGTCCAGGTTCCGACGCCGACGTAGTTGTCATAGTTTGTATACGCCTTGAAGCGCGGCAGCCGGGGCTGGTCCACGATGCCGGTGGCGTTGTCGACGCTTAGCCCGTCGAAGAAGGTGCTGCCGTCGGTCGAGACGGCGAGCCGGAAGCGGTCCGACCCAAACAGCCCCACCAGCGCCTTGGTCACGAAGCCGGTCTGCAGCGTCAGCCCGAGATCGTCGCCCGCCGCCTCCTTGTTCATGGTGTAGAACAGATCGCCCGTGCCGCCCTCGGCCACGGTCTTCGCCGTCCAGAGCGCGGCGTTGAGCTTGGCAGAGAACGGGTTCGCCCCATCCGCGGTGGTGCCGAGCCCCAGCAGCGCGAGGTTCTGCAGCGTCGTGGGCGTGGTGCCGGTCCAGCCCGCGCCGTCGTAGACCAGCAGCAGTCCCTCGTCCTCGACCCACGCCCGCCAGCCGGTCCGGGGTGGCAGGCGTAGCCAGGCGCCGTCGGTCCAGAGTGCCACGTTCAGATCCCACCCCGCCCAGTCGCCCGTCGCGCCCGAGCCGACGATGTAGCGGTCGCCATCGGCGGGGCTCGCTGGGGGTGCTGCCAGATCGCGCTCGAGGACGGAGAGCTGGACGAGCCCGTCGAGGATCAGCAGCGCCTCGTTGTGGGTGACGTGCTTCTGGGCCTGCGCTGCCAGGATGTAGGGCAGCAGGAGATGGGTCGTGGCGTCGGACATGGGGTCCTCAGAATGTGAGCGTGACGGTTTTCGGCGCGCCCCGCCCGACGAGGGCGGAGAGCTGGAAGATACGGACGGTGAGGCTGTCGCCGGGGCCGAGCGGCGCACCCCAGTCAGCGGTCTGCTGGGCGGCGGTGTAGGCCGCGCTGGTCGTGGTCGTGCTCAGCACCCGCTTGACCGCCGCGCCGTCGAGGATCTCGACCTCGTAGGCTTCCAGTTCCTCCGCCATCGGCACTTCGAGCCCGCCCCAGCTGTCGGCAGCGAGTGCCCGGGACCGGCGTGTCCAGCGGATCGTCAGATCGCCGGGACTGCGCGCCTGGCGCCACGGCTGCTCCACATGGGCGACCGAGAACGGCCGCAGGCCGGCGCCCGCGGGCGTGAAGGCCTGCGCCACGTAGGTCTCGTCGCTGACCGGGCGGCTGGCCGGGCCGATGCGCCAGGTCCAGGGGATGCCGAGGTCGGCCTCGGCGATCGGCAGCGATGCGAGCGCGGCGTCCAGCACGACGACTCGCGCGCCTGCAGGCGCCGGGTTACCCATCGCACCTTCGGTACCCCGCTGGCCACGCAGAAGCCGGGTCAGCCGATACCGACCCGGCGCCAGAAGCTCTGCCACGCCCGCCTGCACGATTTCCCAGGTGCCGGGCGCGCTCTCAATGGCCAGCGCGTTGGCCCCTCCGAACAGCGTCAGGTCGGTGACGCTTTCCAGCGTGCCGGTGAGCAGATCGACCACAAGCGTATTGCCAAGATCGAAGCGCGACGTGGGCCCCGCGTAGAGGTCCGAGACCAGCGCCCCGATCCGGGCGCGACTGCCGAACGTGGTCAGCAACGCGAACCCGTCCGTCGCGGGGCTGCGGAACACCGCCATCTCACCCGGCCAGGGAACCGCATGCGCGGCGACCAGTGGCCGGTGCGCGGGCTGGTCCTCGGTCAGCTGCGGCAGGTCCATCAACACCGCATCCGGCGCGCCGAACACGACGGCGCGCGTCAGCGACGCCGCGCGGGGATCGCCGGGCGGCAGGTCGTAGGTCGCGCGGTCCTGGCGGACCGCCTCGATCCCACGCGCCTCGGCGTCGGCGATGGAGACAAGCCGCAGATCGATCAACCTCCCGTCATGCGGGAGCCGGATTGCGTCGGCCGGATCCAGAGCGAGCCTCGAGGGCGGCAGACGGAACGCCGCCGTCTCGCGCCCCACCCACGCCTCCATCAGCGCGCGGCGGCAGCGCCGCTCGGCTTCCTCGGGCGGGACCGCCATCGGGAAGGACTCGGACGCGATGCGCGTCGTGTCCACGGTGATGCGTCGCGCCTCGACGAGGGCCGCGTCGTAATCCTCGTCCGCCCGCGCGACCTGCCACTTCAGCGCCTGCGGCAGTTCGGTCTCCTGGCCGCGCGTCAGCTCCAGCACGTCGCCTTCGCGGGCGGCGACCAGATCGTCGGGCGCGAGGGTGGCGACAGACGCCCGGCCGCGCATGACGAAGCGGATCACGCCCTCGGTCTCGACCGCGTCGAAGCCGAAATGCCGCGAAAGCGTGGTGATCGAGGCGCGCGGGCTTTCGAGCGCGGTGATGGCGTAGCCCTCGACCGCGCCCCAGAGGCCCGTGACGTCGATCCGGCTCTCAGAGAGCCCGGCGCGGAGGCAGAGGTGCCGCACCAGTGCCGCCAGCGACACCGCGCCGAGCCGCCCCGTCAGCCAGTGCCCGAGCCGCCAGTTCGCGCCGTCCGTCCAGACATCGGTCAGTGCGGGAAAGAACGGATAGGGCCGCGCGTCCCAGGTCCAGGCGGCGCATTCCGGCACATGCACCATCCGGCCGCCGTAGACCGAGGACACCGGGTTGTTCGCGGCCTCGCCCCACCAGAGATACGTCGCCTCCAGATACGCGCGCTGGATGGCGTCATCCCGCCAGCCCCGCGAGAAATGCGGCGTGAAGCTCTCGGACGACTTCGGATCGAAGAAGACATTGGGCTGGTTGGTGCCCCGGTCGATGGCGGGACAACCGAGCTCGGTGAACCAGATCGGCTTGGACTGCGGCACCCACCCGGTCGGCGTCCCGCTCTCCACCCCACCCGGACGGTCGTAGTGCGGATTCGACCACCAGGCCCGCAGATCCTTGTAGCGGAACACCCAGGGCTTGCTGGCCGAGTCGTCGGTGATCGGGGTCCGGACCTGCGCGCTTCGGTCGGCCGCGCTGGCATAGAACCAGTCGAAGCCTTCGCCGCCCGCGATGTTCGCCTGCAGGTAGGCGCGGTCGTAGATCGCGGGCCAGCCCTCGGCCGCGTCGGCATGCTCGAAGCCGTCGCGCCAGTCGGACAGCGGCATGTAGTTGTCGATCCCGACGAAATCGATCTCCGGATCGGCCCAGAGCGGGTCGAGGTGGAAGAACACGTCGCCGGTGCCATCGCCGGGCTGGTGCCCGAAATACTCCGACCAGTCCGCCGCGTACCCGATCTTGGTCCCGGAGCCGAGGATCGAGCGCACATCCGCGAGCAGATCGCGATAGGCCTGCACCGCCGGATAGGTGGACGCACCCGAGCGGATGGTGGTCAGCCCAGGCATCTCGGTGCCGATCAGGAACGCATCGGCCCCGCCTGCCGCCGCGCAGAGATGGGCGTAGTGCAGCACCATGCGCCGGAGGCCCCAGTCGCCGGGCGTGCCGGTCCACGAAACTGACTGACCCGAAACGCTGAAGCTCGCGGGCGTGGCCGCGCCGAACAGCGCAGCGACCTGGCTTGCGGCCGTGGCGGTCTTGTCCACGGTCCCGGCGAAACCAGCGGCAGGCGAACAGGTGATCCGCCCGCGCCAGGGGAACGCGGGCTGACCTGCCTCGGCAGCGTTGTCGGAATACGGGTTCGGCAGCGTGTTGCCGGGCGGCACGTCCATCAGGATGAACGGATAGAAGGTGACCCGCAGCCCGCGCGCCTTCATCTCCTGGATCGCCTGCACCACGGCGAAGTCGGACGGCGTGCCGCCATAGACGGGGCGGTCCTGATCGTCGCGGCTGACGAGGAAGGCATTGGCGCGGCTCACGCCGTTGACCGACCAACTGGCGGGCGTGGTCGATTTGGCCGACACCTCGACGCCCGGCCGCACCTTGCAGGATCCCGCGCGCAGATCGTCGCCGAACCACGCCACCACGAGGCTGACGCTCTCGACCGCCGGGGCCATCGCCTGCAGCCGGTTCAGCGCCTCCACCATGTCGGTGGAGTCGGCCAGCGCGTTCAGGTTCTCCGGCACCGTCGCGCCGCCATCGGTCTTCCGGATGGCCTGCGTGGCATAGGTGAACTCGCCCGAGGCCGGGATCATGGTGACGGCGCGGGTCAGGCCCTCGGCGGTGTCGGGATCCGCGAGCGGGCGGAACACCTCGAAGGAGAGCTGCGGCAGGCGGTTGCCGTAGGTCGACAGCGCCAGTTCCTCGAAGACCACATAGGCCGTGCCGCGATAGGCAGGCGTGCTGGCGGTGCCCATCTTCGCCGCGATGAACGGGTCCGCCGTCTGCGCCTCGCCGCCGGGATACCAGCGCCATATGACGCCGGAGAGGTCCATCGGCTTGCCGTCGGCCCAGATGCGCCCGATCCCGGTGATCGGCCCCTCGCACAATGCGACCGCGAAGCTGGCATAGTAGAGATACTCGGTCGTCTTGACCTTGCCGCCGCCGCCGCCCTTGCCGCCGCCCTGCGTGGTGGTCTTGGTCTCCTCGCGAAAGTCCGTCGCCCAGATGATGTTGCCGCCCATCCGCATGCGCCCATAGAGCCGCGGGATCACCGCGCCCTCAGTGGCCGAGGTGATGCGCAGCGTGTCGAGCCGCGCACCCTCGATGCGCTGGTTGGGCGCCAGCGACGAGATGATCCAGCTGTCGACCACGGAGCCGATGCTGGAGCCGATGAAGCCGCCGATGGTCGCGGCGCTGACGCCAAGGATCGCGCCGCCGATGCTGCCGCCAATGGCGGCGCCAGCGGCACCAAGAACGAGCGTTGCCATGTCGGGGTCTCAGCGTTGCGGGAACAGGAAGGCGAAGGCGATGCGCCGCCGCCAGGATGGGGTGAGTGGTTCCTCGATCACGCCGAGCCGCTCGTAGGCGTGGAGGAAGGAGTCGGGGCTCGTTAGGATCCCGACATGCTTGGCGATGGCGCGGGGCTTCATGCGGAAGAGGACCAGCGCGCCGGGACCGGCCTCTGCCGGTTCCACCTCGATCATCATGCGCCGCGCGCCTTCGGCCAGCACCTCGCGCGGGCCCGTCTCGCCCCAGTCCCGGCTATAGCACGGGATCGGGAACGGCTCGGGGCCCACCACCTCGCGCCAGACGCCCCGGGCCAGCCCGAGGCAGTCGCAGCCAACGCCGCGCAGGCTGGCCTGGTCGTGATAAGGCGTGCCCAGCCAGGCCCGCGCGATGGCGATGACGCGCTGGGGATCGGCGGTGGCTCTCGTGCATCGCGATGCGATGCACTGCCGCCCGTCGTTTCCGGTGGAAGCGACGTTGGTCACAGCACCGATCCCTCGTGCCCGCCGTCCTTGGTGGCATAGCGCAGAACTGCGTCCTGGCCGGGGATGTGCCGGAAGCCGCGGAAGTTGCCTGCGTTCGCGAACTTCGCGCCGCAGGTCTCCATCCGCTTGTCGCAGCCCGCACGGATGGTGAAGGCGTCGCCTTCGCCAATGGGCCGCACCGGTGCCTCGAGCAGGGTCAGGATCGCGATGCCATCGGTGATGTCATGACCCAGCACCTCGGTGCGCCGCCCCGCGTTCGCGCCGCTCGTCCATTCGAGCGTGCCGAAGGTGAACCAGCCCGCCTCGAACCCGCCGAGCCCCGAGGCGGTGAAGGCCCGGTCGCGCAGCAGATCGATCACGGCGCCCGTGCCCTTGTAGGCGGGATCCTCGAGTTCGACGCCGCAGCGCGCATCGCCGAGCGCAGCATCGCAGGTCGCCTGAAAGGTTCGCCCGACCGTCTGGCCGAGCACATGGGCGAGCGAGCGCACCTCGGCCACGAAGGCCAGCCGCCCGCGCCGGATCTGGCCGATGGCGCCGCGCCGCATCAGCACGCGCTGGCCCGTGTCCGCCCAGTTCACGCGCCAGACTTCGACCTCGGCGTTGTCCCAGCGGCCGTCGAGGATGTCGGTCTCGGTGATCCGGTCCGAGGTCAGAACGCCTTCCGCGTCCTGCGCGTCGACCGACAGGTCCGAGCCCGAGCGGACCTCGGAGGCGGTCAGCCCGCTCTCCGGCTCGAAGTCGGTGCCGTCGAAACTGAGCGTCCGGTCGTGGTCGGTGAAGCCGAAGGCGACGCAATCGGCGCGGGTGATCCGCCAGCACCACGCGAGCGTCGTCGTGCCCTCGTCGAGATGGGCCTGCAGGGCGGGCAAGAGGGATTTCATCGGCAGGTTCCCGTCATGCGGTCGTCGAGATCGGCGATCCAGTTCGCCCAGTCCGGCGGAACCTTCGCAACGGTCTCGGCATCTGGCCGGGAGAGCCGCGCCTCCGCATAGGAGGCACAGCCCGCATCACCAGCGCCCGTCGTTACGGCGCAGCCGGTCAGCGGGATCGCCAGCGCCGCGGCCATCACGAACCGCGTCGCGACCGCGCTCAACACGGTTGTTCTTGTCTTCCATGGCATCGCGTTCCGCCTCCCGTTTGCCCGTTCGTTCTCCTTCCGCGCGTCCCCAGACCCGGCCGAGGACGACGCCCCCGACCGCGCCCAGAGCCGCGACCAGCCAGATCAGGAGATCAGCCATCGTCCCGATACCCGCATGCGGCGGCGACGCAGAGGGCGACGACGAAGACGCCGAGAAAGCCGCCCACGAACACACCTGCGAAGAACTCAAGCATCGCCGCGGAACCCGCGCTCGATCCGGTCGCGCAGACCGATCAGGCCAAGACCGAGGAACATGAGGCCTGCGGGCGAGGCATCGCCGGAGCCGGCCAGCAGTGCGACGAGACGGGAGAGTTCCCCGAGCGGCCCGGTGGAAGGCAATGCGAGGGAGGCGATGCCGGTGAGCATGGCGAGAAGTCCCGCCCACCAGGTGAGCGAGTTGGGTCGGACGTAGCGCATGAGTCAGGCCCTCCGGATCAGGGTGGAGAAGAAGGCGGCCAGCCGGGCGAGCCAGCCGGTCGGCGCGGTGGGTGAAGGAGCGAGGACCGGAGGCGTCGGCGACGGCCCGCGAGCCAAGGCCAGAGCCTCATCCTCGGTCAGGCGTCGGATCGGCCGCGAGAAATCCACGCGGCCTGCACGATCCACGGACCAGACCGGGATGGTTCCGCCGGGATAGCGGCCATGGCGGAACAGGTCGCGCTCGGCCTCCCGGCGGGGGATGATCGAGGCCGGTCGCCGCCAGTTCAGAAACGCGTTGGCGGCTGCAACGCGATTTCCGGCATTGAGATGTCGGGTCAGCGCGGCCTTGGCGATGCCGCCGGTGTTGTAGTGGAAGCTGACCAGCGCATCGAACTCGTGCGGCGCCAGCGGCACCTTCACGGCGCGCAGGACGGCGGCCTCGTAGCGCGCAAGATCGGCGCGGAAGACCCGGAACGCCTCGCGGATCCCGGCGTCTAGATCAGCGGGCATGCCGCGCGGCATGCTGGCCGGATCGGGCGGCCCGGCCGCGGCCGTGTGGCCGATGCCAAAGGTCCAGACCTGTTTCACATCGAGATAGGGTCCGGGCACGAGTCCTTCGTGCCGGACGAGGGCCAGCAGGCCCCGGTCGGTCATGTGCATGGGATTACCGGAGAAGCGAGAGGATCAGGATCAGTGCCGCGACGACGAGACCGATACGCAGGCGGTGAGCGAAGGCCTGCCGAGGGTGGGCGGGGTCGCAGCGGAGAGAGCGCGCGAGGCGGAGAAGGTCATTCATCGCCGCCGCCTTCGTTGGCACGGCGCAGGCGCGCGAGCAGCATCTCGATGAAGGCCGGTCCGAAGACCCCTACGAGATAGGCGGCAGACCCCGCCGCCCCGCCCGCCGGGATCGCTTCGGGCGGAAGGCCGAGCCAGGCGGTGATCACGGCCATGGAAAGGCTGCCCATCCCGGCCGCGATCAGACCGCCGAGCAGGATGTGCCGGAGCGCATCGCGCAGCCGCATCTTCGTGGTCAGCGCGTTCGTCGCGCCGCCAAGCGCCCCCCAGGCGGCCAGGATCACGGCGGTCGAGGCCGCGAGCTCGCGCAGCACGGCCGCAATGAAGCTGCCGGTGTCGTTCATCGCCGGATCTCCAGAAGCGGAATGGAGGTGATCGAGCCGAGCCGCTCGAGGTCGAGCGTCACGTCGAGCACGTCGGTGTCGAAGCGGACCGGCACGTCGAACTCGAAGCCCGCGGTGATCGCGGCGCCAGCGCCCGGCGCGGCGCCGAAGGTGAAGACGCCGGTCGTGGTGTCGACCGACCAGCCGGAGGGCTGCTCCACCCCGGCTAGCGCGATGCGCACGCTGCCCGTCACCGGCTTGGCGATGGCGCGCGACCAGGATTGCGCGCCGGAGGCGTAGCGCTTCACCAGCTGGAAGGCGGTCGTCGTGCCGTCGCCGGTGCCGATGGCCTGATCGGTTGGCGCTGGCGTGCCCGAAGGCAGGCAGGACTTGTGGTCGCCCCAGTCCTTGAACCGGAAGCCATGCAGCCGACCGTTCCGCGCCTCGAAGAACGCGACCACCGCCGCCAGATCGTCGGCGCGCCGGATGCCGTAGGCCACATCATAGCGGCGGCGCGAGTTGGCCCAGCTGGCGTTCCTCTCCTCGTCGCCCGAGGCGAGTTCGACGATCTGGGTGCGCCGCTCCGGTCCGCCACGCGCGCCGCGGCTGATGTTGTCGGGAAACCGGACCTCGTGGAACGCCATCACATGCCCCTCCGCCCGAGCGAGACCGCACGGGCGATGTCGGCCGCAACCTGCGTCCGCGATTGACGGAAGCTCTCGGCATCGCGGGTCATGATGGTGACGTTGACCCCGCCGCCCGCGCCGTAGCTCTGCGCCTCTCGCCGCGACAGCACCCGCTCGCCGCGCTGCAGGATCGCGGGCACCTCGTCGTGGCGAAGCCCGGCCATGCCGCCACCATGCATCCGAGGCGCTGCGGCGAATGCCATGGCAGGCACCATCCGCGAGGGTCCGGCCGATCCGACCATCCCGCCCGCATGCAGGACGTTGGCAAAGATATCGCCCGCCCCAGAAAACACGCCCGAGAGCGCATTGGCGATCGGCCCGAGGATGAACCGCCGCGCCGCCAGCTGGGCGAGATCGGCGAGCAGCGAGGTGACGAGATCGCGGAAGTTCAGCTTGCCGGTCTTCACGAACTGGCCCACCGCGTTCTCGGCCGACTGGAAGGCGCCGACGAGGCTCTGGCCGATGTCGCCACCGATCTCGCGCGCCTTGCTGGCGTAGTCCGACAGCGCCGCCGTGACCGCCTGCCAGCCGGTAACGGCAGTCTCAATCTCGGGCTCCGCCGCAGCCGCAGCAGCCCCGGCCGCCGCGCCTGCACCCGTCGCGGCCCGTTCCGCATCGCCGAGTGCCGTCTCGAGTTGCTCGGCCGCGCTGGTGGCCTCGGTCAGCGCGTCCGCGCTCGCCTCGTCAGTTCCACGCACCGCGTCGCGCAGCGCCTGCCAGCTTTCGAGGGGCGCACGTGCCCCTTCCGCCAGATCGCGCGCGGCCCCGCGATAGAGGTTGGCGGACTCGAGCGCGCGGTTTGCCGCCTCGGTCAGGCCGAGATCGGGCGCGGTGAGCGGGTTGTCCTCGAAGGCCCGGTCGAACGCCGCCTGCGCCGCCGTGGTGGCAGCGCTGGCCGCGCCCTCGAAGCGGTTCTCGATCTCGCCGAGGTCGAGGTCGGGCACCAGCGAGATGCGCCGCTCGGACCCGAGCGCTTCGAGCCCCTGGTTGATGCCGCCGATGAAGCCGTTGATGCGCGAGACCACGCCGTTCAGCATCGCCTCGACGCCGTCGACCAGGCTGTTGGCCGCCTGGAACGCCAGATCGCCGATGGCGGCGGGCAGCAGACCCCAGATCGCCTTGATCGCCTCGTAGGCGCCTTCGAAGGTGTTCGCCGCCGTGTTGCCGAAAGCCACGACGCTCTCGATGGCGCTCTGCATCCCGGAGGCGGCGTCGGCCTTCAGGTCGAGGAACATCGCCGTGGTGGCCGCACCCGCCGCAGCGGCGCCCATCCTGATCCGCTCCCAGATCTCGACTACTAGGTCCTTCAGGAGCGCCATGGCCTCGCCAAAGCCACCCGCACCGGACACGAGGCGAGTGAACTGGTAGACGAGCTCGCCCGCGCCGACGATGAGCGCGCCGATGCCGGTCCGGATCAGCGCCCCGCGCAGGACGACCAGCGCCGTGGCGAGGCCACGAACCGAGAGCGCGGCAGCGGCCATGCCAGCCACCCACCGTCCCGCGAGGAAGGCTGCGAAGGTGGCGGCGTAGGTCGTCAGGCGGCCGATGTTCTCGAAGAGGCCGCGGATCGCGATGCCGAGCGGACCGGTCCGGCTGGCGACCGCCGCCATGGCATCCGCGACCGCTTCCAGCGCAGGCGCCGCAGCCACGGCCAGCTGGTTCGACAGCCCGCGCCAGATCAGCCCGAGCCGGGAGATCGCATCGTTCGTGCGCTCGATCTGGTCGGCGTCCTGCTCCGACACGACGACGCCGAAGGCGAGGACATCCTCCGTCGCCTGGCGCAGCGTCGCCGTGTCGATCCGCGACATGGCGATGGAGCCTTCCTCGCCGAAGAGCTGGCCCGCAACGGCGGCGCGTTCGGCGGCGGGCACGAAGCTCTCGATGGCGGCGTTGATGGCCCCCACACGCTGGTCCAGCGGCAGCGCCATCAGGTCGGTGGCGGAAAGGCCCAGCCGGTCGAGCGCGTCAGCAGCCGGGCCGGTCCCGGCGGCCGCCTGGCTGAGACGGCGCGTCAGATCCTTCGTCGCCTGCTCGATGCCGGACATGGAGACGCCCGCGAGCTCGCCCGCGCGCTCCAGCGTCTGGATCGATGCGACGGTGGTGCCGAGCGACTGCGCCAGCTTCGCCTGCGCATCGACCGTCTGGAGGCCGGAGCGGATCATCGCCACGCCCGCGGCGGCTGCGGCGGCCACGGCGGCGGCGGCCGCGACCCGGACCCGGCGCGAGAAGGCCGCGAGCCGGGCGTTCGCCGCCTCCATCTCCCGGCTCAGCCGTCCGAAGCCGCGCGACCCGGCCTCGCCCACGCCTTCGAGTTCGGCGCGCACCTGCCGTCCGCCCACGGCCGCGAGGCGGACGCTGACCCTCTTCTCAGCCATGGGAATGATCCATCTGTTCGTTGAGTTTGGCGACCATCACCGCTTCGATGACGGGCAGCAGTTCGGCCATGGCGAGCGGCGGCACGCCGAGGGCGTCCCCGAGCGCCAGCGCCGCCGACATGTCCCAGCCGATCACCGCGCCAGGCAGGACGCGCAGCTGGCCACCCAGACGGCCGACGAGGTCCCAGACCTGCCAACCCTCCGGAGTTTCCGGGCGGTTCAGCCGCGCCGGGCAGTCCGGGCAGGCTTGCGCGCAGGCTTCGCAGTAGCGCTCGCCCCCGCCGAAGGACCATTCGGCGAGAGCGCGGAGGCGTTTTTTTCCTGTTCCAGCAGCAGGCCCTTCGAGACGTAGGTCAGCTGGAAGGCCTCGAAGATCGGCCAGACGTCGAGCAGAGCATCGATGGCTTCCGGGCTGGGATCGATCGGGTTGCCGTCGGCATCGCCGATGCCCGCCCAGCCGAGCACAGCCCGTCGCGCCAGCGCCTTGGCGAAGGCAACCGCGCGCTCCTCGTCGGAAGCCTCCTCGGGCACCGCCTCGACGGCGGGGTCGCTGCGTGTCGCCACCATCAGCGCTGTGGTCAGCGGTCGCAATTGCACCCGCACGCCCGGGGCGAGGTCATGCCAGCGCGGCGCGTTGGTCAGGTCTAGCGTCAGCATCAATACGTCTCCACATCGTTCACGAGGGTTGCGGTGCACATCCGGCCGACGACGCTGTCGCGCGCGGCCTGCCAGTCGAAGGTGGCCTGCACGCCCTGCGGCCCGGAAATCTCGATGCGCGGACGCGGCAGGTAGACGGCGTGCACGGTGAAGGTGAAGCTCTCGCCGGACGGCAGGACGTAGGCGAATTCCATCTCGCAGGCCTCGCCGTTGATGGCCTGCGTCACCAGCGTCTGGTCGGCGAAGCGCACCTCTATCCGGCCGGTCAGCGCGGCGATGGACGGGTCCGCGCCGTCGATGCGACCATCGTTCCGGATGGTCTCGATCCGGTCGAGGTTGTTGGCGTACGTGATCTCGGCCGAGACCACATTCCCCAAGGCGGTCCCATTGCGGGTAATCGCCCCGTTGAAATGCCCGAAGCGCTTAAGCTCCAGCGCAGCGGGTGTTCCGGCGCTGGTGGTCGTGCCCACCGTCTCGCCCTGCGCCACCAGCCGGGCCGTCGCGGTCAGGAGGCCGGAGCGCTGCATCTGCCAGGTGATCTGGTCGAGCACGCATCCGGAATACATCGCGTACCGCGGCACCTCGGGCATGCCGGTCTCGATCGACATGCTGGGCAGTGTCCAGGACCCCGACTGGAACTCGTGGCTGTACGGGGCCTCGACGCCCGTAGTCGTGGGCGCGCCGAAGGCCGCCTTGAGCCAGAAGCCCAAGGCCTCCGCGTCGAGCGGCACGACGACGTCGCCATCGGCCGTCACCGCGTCCTTGATCGGCGCCAGCGGATCGCGGCCGTAGCCGAGCAGTTCCGAGTTCAGCAGCGGCTGCTCCGCGCCGAGCGAGGTGCTGGCGAAGGGCATGCGGGTGAAGCCGCTGGCGGGCGGCGTTCCATAGGTGGTCTCGAACGCAAGCGCCATCAGCGCCCGCGCCCCCTGGGCTCGTGCCATGTTCGTCTCCTATGATCGGTTGGGTCAGGCCAGCTGGTCGGCCGTGGAATAATGCAGCACCACCGGGATGACGGCAGCCTTCAGGCTGGCCGCGCCCTCGACCGGCAGATCGACCGGGCGCGGCGCTTCCGCCTCGACCCAGTCGCAGAGGCCGCCGAGTGTGCGGTCGATCGAGAGCGCAGCCCCGATGCTGGCGATCAGCGTGTCGAAGTCAGCGTCACGGTCGGTGCCCTGCACGACCGCCTCGATCTCGGCGCGGTGCTGGTAGTGGTAGGCCAGCGGCGACAGCGTGACCTCGGGCTCCCCCGGCTCGCCATCGCGCAGGATCAGCAGGCCCTCGGCCGGGACGCGCTCGGGCAGCACCTCACCGCGCAGGGCGGTAGCGGGCAGCGCCGAGAGCCGCGCGTGCAGCGCGGCGAGGATGGTTTCGCGAGAGGTCATGGATTGGCGGACCTGGAAATTGCGTCGAGCACCGGACAGTCCGGAACCTCGGCGCCCGAACACTTGGATGCGGTCTCGGTGAGGACGATTTCGATGCGCCTGAGATCCGCGATCCTCGCGCGGACATCGGCAAGGTGGCGCTCGGTCCGCTCCTTGACCTCTGCGCAAGTTGGCGCGGCACCGTCTTCGAGCCCCATGAATCCGCGGATGTCCTCCATTGAGAACCCGAGTTCGCGCGCGCGCAGGATGAAGCGCAGGCGCCTGGCGTGCACAGAGGAGTAGATGCGGTAGCCTGCGCCCGTCCTGGGCGGGTCGGGCAGCAGGCCAGTCTTCTCGTAATAGCGGATCGTCTCGATGTTGCAGCCGGTCGTCCGGGCCAGGTCTCCGCGTGTGAGGCCGCTCTCGCTCTCGTGATCGGTCATCGGTCAGTTTCCCCTTGAGCCTGTAGTCGCTACAGACCCTACACCCCTCATCAATAGCAGACGAGAGGTACGCGACAGGGAGCTTGCAGACGACCGAACGGGCAGCCCGACCGCGGATCGCCCGGCCCGAAAGGGATGGCTCGCAGCGGGTGGCTGTTGGGCGCCTTTTACAGGTCCATGCCGTCTGACGGCGGCAGCGGCGACTGAACACTCGAACGGACGGATGACCCAATGAAAGACGACTGCGCCCCGAAAGACGATTTCGACCTTGCCGTGATCGGTGCCGGCTCGGCCGGGTTCTCGGCCGCGATCACCGCCGCCGAAGGAGGCAAGCGGATTGCCCTGATCGGTCATGGCACCATCGGCGGGACCTGCGTGAACGTGGGCTGCGTGCCGTCCAAGACGATGATCCGCGCCGCCGAGGCTGTGCACGGCGCGCAGTCGGCGCATCGGTTCCCGGGCCTCAAGGGCGAGGCGCAGGTCGCCGACTGGGCGGCGCTGGTCGCGGCCAAGGACGATCTCGTCTCGACGCTGCGCCAGAAGAAATATGTCGACCTGCTGCCGGGCTACGATGGCGTGACTTATCTCGACGAGGGTCCGGCACGTCTGGTCGAAGGCGGCGTCGAAATCGGCGGGCGCAAGATCACAGCCCCCAAGGTCATCGTCGCCACCGGCGGGCGGCCCGCCGTTCCCGACATCCCCGGTACCCCGGACGTCCCTACGCTCGACAGCACGTCGCTCCTGGAGCTGGAGCGGCTGCCCGAGAGCCTGATCTTCCTCGGCGGCGGCTACATAGGCGTGGAACTCGCGCAAATGATGGCGCGGATGGGCACCTGCGTCACCATCGTCTGCCGCTCGCGCCTTTTGCCGCGCATCGAGCCGGAGGTGTCCGAAGCGCTCGCCAAGGTCTTGCGTGCCGAAGGTCTCACGATCCTCGACGGCGTGACCTATGACGCCGCGCGGCGCGACGGCGACCGCGCCGTTCTGACGGTAACGGTTGACGGCACCGTACGCGATCTGACCGCGGACCACCTTGTCCTGACCACCGGACGCGCGCCCAACACCGAAGGACTGGGTCTGGCCGAAATGGGCATCGAGACCGATCGACGCGGCGCGATCAAGGTTGGCGACGACATGGCCACGACACGCCCCGGCATCTATGCGGCGGGCGATGTGACGGACCGGGACCAGTTCGTCTACATGGCCGCGTATGGCGCCAAGCTCGCGGCCCGCAACGCGGTTTTAGGTGGGTCCGAGCGCTACGACAACGCCGCGATGCCGTGGGTGGTATTCACCGACCCACAGGTCGCCGGCGTCGGGCTGACCGAACAACAGGCGCGCACGGCGGGCCATGACGTCAAGACCAGCCTGCTGGCCCTCGAGAACGTGCCCCGCGCGCTCGCCGCTCGCGACACGCGAGGGCTCATCAAGCTGGTCGCGGACGCCAGGACCGACCGCCTTCTGGGCGGCGTGATCATGGCGCCGGAGGGCGCCGACAGCGTGCAGACCCTTGCCATGGCACTGAAGGCCAGCATGACCACCAAGGCGCTCGGCGAGACGATCTTCCCCTATCTCACCACGGTCGAGGGCCTGAAACTCGCTGCGCAGACCTTCGACAAGGATGTCGCGAAGCTGTCGTGCTGCGCCGGGTGATCGATCCGGCGGATTCGCACCGGCTGCGGCGTTTGGCGATCCAACGTAATCACAGCCGCACCTCCACCCAGTTCGCCACGATCAGCCCCGGCACGGTCTCATGTGCACGCTCCGCGTCCCGCGCCAGATCCAGCCGCTTCGGCAGCTTGACCTGGGGCACCAGCAGGAAGATAGGCGCCGTAACCTTTCGCCGCCCTGTCTTCGAGCGCGACGCCACAGCCTGGCCCTTCGTGTTCAGCCGGCCTTCCGCCACCAGCAGGCTCGGACCCGTGCGCCGATAGACGAAGCGCAGGCGCAACCCGCGCCGTCGTTCCCATTCGCCGGGGGTGATACTTCCGCCGCGGAGGGACTTGCCTGCCGCAGGCAGCGGGATCGCCAGCCAGAAGCCATTCTTCGAGCGGATCAGCGGCCCTGTGTCATGGGCGCCGACGATCACCGGGGCCTTGGACCAGACCAGCGCCGCCGCATCCAGGCTTTCGCCCGACCTCGGGAAGTTGGCGAGCCGGATCGAGTTGGCCAGCCGTGTGCCGAGCCCCGCGCCGGTGATCTGCAGCCGCCATGCGGACTTCAGCCCGGTTCCGGCCTCGCGCATGGCGGCGGTCACCGCGCGTTCGCCCGCCGCGACCTCGGCGGCCATCATCGCGACGATGTCGGGATCAATGTCGAGCTTCAGCTTCATGGCCATCACGCGGGCCTCAGATCGACGGTCCAGACGAGCCGCTCGCGGTCGCGGACGGGCTCGCCCTGGATGAGGAAGGCGTCCCCGTCGATCTCGATACGGTCGCCGGGGCGCGGGTTCGCCACCTCGGCGACGCGCAGGTCGATGCGGGTGGTCTCGGACCAGAGCCGTGCGTCGCCGAAGTCGGTGACCGCGTCCGCGCGCCGGGCCACGACACGCACCAGTACGGGCGCGCCACCGTCGGCGATGTAGACCGCGTCCCGGCCGATATTCGGATCGGCGAAGAGCGCGCCAACGGCGGCGGCGAAGGCGCTCATCAGAACGTCGCGTTCAACCGCACCCGGCCGACGGTGTCACCCGCGCCGCTCGCCACCGCCTCGAACGCCACGCCGATGAGGATGTTGTCGGTTGCGACCGTGGTGCAGCGCTTGTTGGTGTCGTCCCAGTAGACCTTGGCGCCGACGGTCCAGGCCTGGCTGCCAACCTTGGTGATGTCGAAGACGCCGACGAGCGCGGTCTCGACGGGCTCGGCGAGGGCGGCGTCTCCGGCGGCGATGCCGAAGATGGAGCCGACGAGCAGCCCATCGCCGGAGGCGACGGCATAGGGCGCGGTCAGGGTGATGGTGTTGCCGGGCTGGACGTAGTTTTTCATGGGGAGGGTCCTCGTGGAAAGACGAAGGGCGGCCCGATTGGACCGCCCGCGTGTCAGGGTTCAGCATGGGGTGCGGGTTACGCGCCCGGGTTCTTGTAGAGGCCGCGCCAGTCGATGGCCTTGGCGCCGAAGTCGAGACGGCACTTGATCTCGACGCCGTCGACGTCGAAACCGTTGCGGGTCTCGATGTAGGCACCCTGCTGGCCCTCGAGATAGGCGTACTCGATGGTGTCGATCTGGTTCGGGCTGGCCGCCAGGTACCACGCAGTCTCGCTGGCGGCGTCGAGCCGGGGCTCGCTGATCGGCGCGAGGGTGCGGATCGACTGCGGCACCACGTTCCCGCTGGACGCGGGCACGAGATTCTGGGCGACCAGCTGCTCGGCCTTCAGTTCCAGCGAGGCGGGCACGATCAGGAAGGCGGGGCGGACGTTCAGCACCGTCTTCTTGTCGAGGCCGGTCTGCTTGGCCATCGCTGCGCGCGCCGCGCCCACCGCATCGACCGCCAGCGCCGCGCCGGTGCCCGCGAGGTTCTTGTGGGTGGTGTGGAACAGCGCGTTGCCGTCGGCCATCGCCGGGTTGGCGGTGATGATGCCCCAGACCACATCCGACTCGAGCTGCGCGATGGAGTTGCCGTACATCGCCGGGATCCGCGTGAACGCGTCGAGATCGTCGTTGATCAGCGTCTGACGGGTGATCGCCACCACCCGGCCATAGGTCTTGACCTTGTAGCTCTCCTTGCTCTCGCCCAGCGTGCCGCGCTTGAACTCGCCGCTTTCGCCGACCTCGAGCAGCTGCGGCGCTTCGCCGAGCTGGACCCGGTGCATCGCCTTGAAGTCGGTGGCGAGCACCTGGCGGCAGAACAGCATGAAGGTGCGGGGATAGGCCTCGTAGGCCTGCCGCAGGGTCTTGTTGGTCACCGCCGACAGGATCTCGGGGAAGTCCGAGGTCGAATGCAGGGCCCGCGTCGCCACCTCGTCGCGCGAGAGGCCGCGCGTGTTCACCCCGGCATTGCCGAGGCTTTCGCGGGCCAGTTCCAGCAGCGTCATGCCGCGATACTGCCGGGCGGCGTCCTCCAGCTGGAACAGCGTCGGGCTGTAGCGGTGCAGCAGCGCGTTCGCCACCGCGTCGCGGCGGGTGATGCGCTCGTCCCGGCCGCCGAGCGGGACGGAGACATGGCCGAAGGTCCGGGTCTCGTCCGACTTCGCGGCGACCTGGTCGAGGATCAGGCGGCGGGATTCGTCGACGCTGACGCCGCGCTTGACCAGATCATCGGCAAAGCCGCGCTCGAGGTTCAGGCGGCCCGCGAGATCGTAGATGGTGGAGACGCGGTCGCGCTCGGCCTCGCGGGCGCGGGTGGCAACCGCTTCGGTGTCGGGCGCAGGCGTTGCCTGCGTCTTCGGCTGGTCGCGCGTCTCACTGGCGGCGACCTTCGGGTCGGGCGCAGCCGGTTTCGGCTCGGTCATGGTGGTGTCCTCGGTTTCGACCGGCGCGGTCGGCTGGGTGGTGGCGGGGGTTGCGGCGTCGCTCGCCGGGGTCTGGGTCTTGTCGGTCATCGGGATCGGTCCTTTCGTGCTTGAAGGGGCGTCCCGGCGGTGGAGGACGCAGTCGTGAAGGGGATGCTGGGCGCGGAAGCCCGCGGCGGGGTCGGCGCCGACCGCGACGGCGGACACCTCGAACGGCGTCCAATCCACCGCGCGCCAGAGTTCGCGGGCGGCCTCGGGTTTCGAGACCTCGAAGCGGTGGACCTGGTAGCCGATGGAGACCGCGCGGATGTGCCCGTCCTGGATGTCGCGCCAGATCGGCTCGACATCGGCACGCTCGCTGATCCGCACCAGCGCGATGCCGCGGCCGTTCTCGATCCGGGCCGAGCCCGGCACGACGGAGCCGATCACCGCGTCGAGCGTGTCGAGCTCGTGCACCTTGAGGAACGGCGCGCCCGCGTTCAGCCGGTCGAGCCGGACATGGGCGGGATCGAGGCTCAGCTCCTCGTCGTAGGGCTCCCCGAAGAATGTCGCGCGCCGGACGCGCGCCCCCGCCGACCAGACCACCTCGACGGTGCGGCTGTCGGCATCGGCCGTGTTCGGCGCAAGCTCCGCCGACCGGCGCATGGCCGGCAGTTCGATCATCGTGTCCATGAAGGTCAGTCCTGTTGGTCGGCCTGCGCCGGGTCATTGTCCGCGTTGGCGGCCGGGTCGTCGGTGTCCGTTTCGTCGGCGGCCGGGTCGTCGTTCGTCGGATCGCTGCTCTGCGCGCTGCCGGTCTTGGTCACCCGCCGCGGATCGCTGTCGAGCACCAGCCCCAGCGCGTCCAGCTTGGCGTTGGTCGCGGCGATTTCCGCCAGGACCGCGTCCGGATTGCGGCCCTGCCGGGCGATCACCTCGGCCAACGTCATGGTGCCGGAGCGGATCGACAGCAGGTTCGCCATCGCGTCCTTTTGCGGATCCACCGCCTCGAACTTGGGCGGCGACCATTCCACCGGCACGGTCGGCGACGGGATCTGCCCCGCCGCCCATGCGGCTTCGGTGAACCAGCGCCAGACCGGCGCGCAGAACATCGGGATGAAGAGCTGCCATTGGACGGCGTCGATCTGGCGGCGGAACTCGACCAGCCCCGCCCGGATCGAGGAGTAGTTCACCTGGGACAGGTCCCCGGTCAGCAGCTCGTAGGGCACCCGGAAGCCGGCCGAGATCGTGTGCAGGCTGGCCCGCTTGTACTCGCCATAGCCGCCGGTGGCCGAGGGCTGGTTGAAGCGGATGTCCTTGCCGCCGCGCGCATAGGCGATCAGCCCCGGCTCGAACTGCTCGACCCGGTTGCCGTCGGCATCGACCACGGAGGGCGCGATGCCCTGCTGCGCCTCGTCGTCGCCGAAGACGATGGCGGTGACGCAGGCCTCGGTCTTCTTGCGGACCAGTTCGGCTACTTCATAGTCGTCGAGATCGCGCAAGGACCGGATCACCGGCGCGCCCCAAGGGACGCCGCGCGCCTGCGTGCGCTGCTTCTCGTAGACATGGGCGATCTCGGTCGCGGGGACCGGGCGGCTCTGCAGACCGTTCTGCAAGGCCCCATAGGCGTCGCCGGGATGTTCGGCATGGAGCCAGTAAGCCCGGCGCTTCCCGACCGGGTCGAACTCGATCCCCTGCACGAGGCGGCCTGCGCCGAGGGCTCCGGACTTGGTGGCGTCGAGGAAGTCCGCTTCCAGCACCTGCAACTGCAGCGGCACCGGCAGGGCATCGCTCGACCGCCGCAGCCTGCGCCGCACCAGCACCTCGCCCGCCTCGACCATCTCGCGGCAGATCAGCGTCTGCAGACCGTAGAAGTCGAGCTGGCCGTCGGCGTCGCACTCCGCCGTCCAGCGCTCGAAGAGAGCATCGACCTTCCGGTCGAGCTTGTCGTCGCCGCTGGCGGCGCGCGGCATGATGCCCGCGCCGATGATGTTGTTCACCAGCACCGCCACGGCCTTGGCCGCATGCGGGTTGTTGCGCACCAGATCGCGCATCCGGTCGCGCAGCAGCGCCCCGGCCACGCCAATCTCGGTATCGGCCGAGGATCCCGGCGCGCGCCAGCCCTCCGTCCGCCGCCCGCGTGCAGCGCCGTCATAGCCCCGCGTCAGGGTCTCGAAGGCCTGACGCGCCAGCACGCGACGCGCGGCCATGCGCGGCGCCACCGATGCGATGGCGTGATCGAACCAGGTCGCCGACATCAGCGATCCCCGCGCGAGAAGCCTGCGAGCCCGGCCACGGGCAGCGGCCGTGTGGTGCCCGCGATGGCGCGCTCGATGGTGCGGATGCGCGCCAGAAGATCCTCGGCCGAGCCGTAGTCCACCGACTTGCCGTCATAGCTGACCCGGGTCGTGCCGCTGGCATAGGCCCGGCGCAGCGCCGAGAGCTCGGTTTCCGTCCAGTCGGTCATCTTCAGAACCATCCTCCGCGCCGCCCGAGCCAGTCGGAGCGGCGCTTGCCCTGCGGGGCCTGTCCCGGCCGGTTGATCTGTCCGGCGGGATCGGTGTCGGTGGGGGCGGCCCCGAGCTGATCCTCGAGGTCGCGCCATTTCTCGTCGGGCCAGCGGTCCGCGCCCGCGATCCAGGCGGCGGCGCGGGCATAGACCCGGCAATCCAGCGCCTCGTTGCGTTCGCGGAGCTTCTGCCATTCCAGCCGGGCGAAGCCGCGCTTGGTGCGCACCGTCACCAGCTGCTCGGCCACGAACTGCTTCAGCCATTCGTTCTCGACCCAATGCGGAAGGTGCACCGAGCCGGGCGGGAACGCCGCGCCTTCGGCCATCTCCTCCTCGGTTGGCCGCGCCAGCCGCAGGAAGCGGTAGGTCTCGGCCTTGAAGGTCGACACCGCCACGGTCCAGAGCCGCGCCCCGCGCCGCAGGCGTTTCCCGCCCTCGGTCGCGTCGACGAAGGTCGGCCCAGACACCGGGCTCGAGCGGTTGAACCCTTCGACGCCCTTGACCGGCGAGACCTGCGCGAAGCCTTGCGCCCGCGACCAGGAATAGACCGCCGGGGCCTCGTAGCCGGTATCGATGGCGAGCCGCGCGATCCGCAGTTGCGCGCCGCGTTCATGCGGCCAGGACCGGTCGAGCAGCGCGGTCAGCTCCGACCATGCGTCATGCCGATCCGGCCCGCCCTCGATCACGACGTGATCGACGAGCCAGCTTTCCAGACCACGCCCCCATGCCCAGACATCGACCTCGATCCGGTCCTTCTGCACGTCGGCCCCGGCGGTCAGGAACAGCCCGCCCGCAGGCACCGTTCCGGATGTCCACCTCTCGCGTCGGTCGTAGAGCCGCTGCCAGTCGGGGGCTTCCCCGGTTTCGACCCATGTCTCGCCGAGGATCGTGTTGCGGAACGCCTTGATCGCCTCGTCCGACCCTTGGGCCGCGTCCCAAGCCCGCACGATCCGCTCCCAGCTCAGCCAGCCGATCGGCGAATAGAGCGCCGAGAGGTGATACCCGACCGTGGTCGGATCGGCGGCCGTGGCGGTCGCCCGCCATTCGCCGCCCTCCAGCATCGCCGTCTTGTGGTGTTCCGCGATTGCCGCGTCGCAGCCCTCGCAGTGATACTCCGCCGTCTCCGGGCGGCCCTTCTGCCAGCGCAGCCTGTCGAACTTCAGCCACTGCATCGCGCCGCAATGCGGGCACGGCACGAAGAACCGGCGCTGGTCGGATGCCTCGTACTCGCGCTCGATCCGGCTCAGACCCCGGATCGTCGGCGTCGAGACCAGCAGCACCTTGCGCCGATGCGCGAAGGTCAGCGACCGCGCCTCGGCAAGTGTCACCGGATCGCCTTCCTCGTCGGCCGAGGCCGGATAGGCGTCGACCTCGTCGAGGAAGATGTACCGCGCCGGGGTGGACCGCAGCCCGACCGCCGAGTTCGCCCCGGTCATGATCAGGATGCCGCCCGCGAACTCCTTCGACAGCATCGTGTTGCCCGCGTCGCGCGAGCGCGCCGGTTTGACCCGCTCCCGCAGCTCCGGGCTCTCGTCGATCAGCGGATCGATCCGCTGCCGAGAGTTGCGTTTCGCCAGCTCCACCGTCGGCTGGACCGCCAGCATCGGCCCGGGCGCCTGATGGATGGCGAACCCGATCCAGTTGTTCCCGGCTTCGGTCGCGCCGACCTGCGCGGCCTTCATGAACACGACCCGCTGCGTGGGGTCGCCGGGCGACAGCCGGTCCATGATCTCGCGCATGTAGGGCGTGCGCACCGTGCGGTATCGCCCGGGCTCGGCCGAGGCGCGGCCCGAGAGCATCCGGTGCCGGTCCGCCCATTCCGAAACGGTCAGGTCTGGGTCGGGCCGCAGCCCTGCGCCCCAGGCGCGCAGGATCTCGCCCGCACCGTCGAAGTCCGTCAGGCCATCGCCGCTCTCACCGGAAGTCGGGCCGGACCTCGGCGAGCTCAATGAGGTGGGCGCGTACATGTTTCTCCAGGACCTTCTGCATCGCGGCGGACTCCACGGCGATCTGCTGGCCCGTCGCGTCGCTGCTCGAGGCCGAGAGCTCTGCCGCCATCAGCGCGGCGGCGCGCGCGGGCCAGTTCACCCATGCGTCCCGTTCCTCCCGCGCCAGCCGGAACACCAGCGCCAGCGCGCGGGCCCGCTCGATCAACTCCCCCTTCAGCTTCTGGAGCCGGATGCGCCGCTCCTGCGCCTTCAGCACCTCGTTCGCGGTCTTCGCCTGCAGGAAGGTCGCCCCGCCGCCGACGGCGGGGACTGCCAGCCCCTGTTCGCGCAGCGTGTCGCCGACGGCGGCCACCGCCGCTTCGGGAACGGGCTTCAGCTTCGGCGCGGGCGGCTTGCGGGTCTTTGATGGGTCCGTCGTCTCGGCACGCCGGGCGTCGCTGGCGGCCGCGTTGATGCTGCCATCGGGATAGAGAACCAGCCGCTCGGCGGTCTTCGCCTTCTGGATCGCGCCACGCGACAACCCGACATGCGCGGCGTACTGGCGCTCGCTCATGCCCTGCATCGACGGCTCCGATTATCATTCCGAATCATGTGCTTATCGAGTTGATAAGCGTCGCGACCGGAGCGAACGTCACTCCAACGAAGCGATGCAACTCACAAAGGAGCCACCCCGATGACCCGCCGCGCGACCGACAACACGAAAGCCCTCGACGCCTTCATCGCCGCGAAGACCGAGATCGACGCGATGCTGGAGCGGCTCGCCGCCCTCAGCGCGGAGCATTTCGAGACCCACCCCGACGAGATCAACTGGGGCCATGTCGGCACCCTCAACCACTACCGCGCCAAGCTGCGCGAGATCACCGACAGCGCCTTCAAGGAAGGCGAATACGCCGAATGAGACGACCCGGTCCCGGTCCCGCCCGCCGACTGGCGGGCTCGACCTCGTAGAAGGGCCCGCATTCCGCGCGCCCCGATACGGGAGACGACGATGACCAAGCTTTCCGACACCCAAGCCCTGATCCTGAGCGCCGCCGCCCAGCGGCACGAGCACATCGCCCTGCCGCTGCCCGAGAGCCTGCGCGGCGGAGCTGCCGCCAAGGTGGTCGGCGCGATGCTCGCGAAGGGGTTCCTGCAGGAGGCCGACGCGGACATGCGCAAGGGCGAGCTCGTCTGGCGCGAGACCGGCGACGGCCACGGCGTCACACTGATCGCCACCGAGGCAGGCCTCGCCGCCATCGGGATCGAGCCCGAGGACGCGAACCTCGCGCCTGCGGGCGCGACGGACGCGCCGACCAAGGAGCCCGCGCCTGATACCCCCACCGGGGCCGAGACCGCGCGCAAGATGCGCACGCCGCGCGAGGGCACCAAGCAGGCCACGCTGATCGCCATACTGCGCGCGCCGGACGGCGCGACCATCGACGAGATCATGGCCGCGACGGGCTGGCAGTCGCACACGGTGCGCGGCGCGATGGCCGGGGCGCTGAAGAAGAAACTCGGGCTCGAGGTGACCTCGGAGAAGGTCGAGAACCGGGGGCGCGTGTACAAACTCCCCGCAGCCTGACGCACCAGACCCGACAAGTTGATGGCCGCCGTCCCTCCGGGGCGGCGGTCGATCATTTGGCGGTCCGCATCCGGATCGCCTCGAACACCCGCCGCAAGGCGAAGGAACGCGCTATCGACACGATGGTGAAGATGGCGCCCATCTTCAGGTTCTGCGCCAGCGTCGTGTGCAGGCCGAAGATCGGGAAGATCAGGATCTGCGTCATGACCGCGACGCCGTAGCCGACGATCACGTTGGCGACGGACTCGACCAGCGACATGAGGCGTGATTGCTTCATGTCGCCGCCTCATCCATCGGCCAGCAATTCAGCCGCGAGAGTTCGCAGCGCATGCGCCGCAACCAGGGGGACCACGCCATTGCCACAGAGGCGAAGCCGGTCCACCCGGTGGGCCAGCCCATCAGTGCCTCGACGAACAGCGGGTTCAAGGTCCGGCGCGGCTCGGAGGTATCGCTCCCAGCCATCGGCATCACCAGGACCTGGCGGCCAAGCAGGCCGTTGACCGGCGTGTTCGCCAGCGTCGTCGCCCCGTCCTTGTGATCGCGGGCCGTCGGCGTCATCCACATCCCCGCCGCATGGGTCAGGTCCGCCGTCCGGCGATTGCCCGCGCTCGGCTTGCAGCCGTCGTTCGCCATCGGCGTCGGCCAATCCCGCGCCATGCGGTCCAGACCTTTCTCGTCCCTCCGCTCGCCACCCCGGCTGCGGAAACTGTCGATCTGCGGCGTCGGCCAGAGCGCGGCCGTGGTCGCCAGGTTCATGCCGTGCTGGCCTGCTTCCTGCGATGGCGTCGGCTTCGTCTGCCGGTTCTCGTTGGCGCTGGCCCTCGGCGTCGGCCAGAGGCGCAGCAGTTCCGTCCGGTTCCCGCCACTCGATCGGGTGCCAGAGCAGGCGCGCGGGGTCGGCCAGCTCGTCCCCCTCGCGGATGGCGAGGATGAACAGCCGCTCGCGTTTGTGGGGCGCGCCGACTTCCGCCGCCGTGAAGAGGCCTGCCGCAAGCTTGTAGCCCATGCCGACCAGTCCTGCGGCGACTTCGGGGAAGCCGAGGCGGAGATGATGGGCGACATTCTCGAGGAAGACGAAGGGCGGTTTGATTTCGCCGATGATGCGGGCGACATGGGGCCAGAGGTGGCGCGGGTCATCCGCACCCCGGCGCTTGCCCGCGACGGAGAACGGCTGGCACGGATAGCCCGCAGTAACGATGTCCACCGCGCCGCGCCATGGGCGGCCGTCGAAGGTTCCAACGTCGTCCCAGACAGGCGCGTGATCCAGGGACGCGTCTTCCATCCGCGCCACGAGAGTGGCTGCGGCGTAGGTTTCCCGTTCGACATGGCCCACAGCACGATATCCGGGGCACGCGAGGTGCAGCCCGAGGTCGAGACCGCCCGCGCCGGAGCAGAGGGAGAGGCCGAAGAGGCATGCGTCTCCGGCCCCGGAAGCGCGTCCGGAGGAAGGTAAAGCCAGGTCATGCATGTCACGCGGCGGTCTTGCGCTTTCGCGCGGGTTCGGGGGCGGCGTCCAGGTCCGGCGTATCGGCCGGGGCTTCGGCGTCGTCGCCCAGCCGCTCGGTTCTCACCTGCGCGAAGGTCCTGCCGTCGCCGTCGAGGATCGCGTCGCGGCCGGTCTCGGCCTGCCAGCGCTCCACGGCGACATCGACATAGGCCGGGCTGATCTCCATCGCAAAGACGCGGCGTCCGTTGGCCTCGCCTGCCATGATCTGAGAGCCGGACCCCGAGAAGGGTTCGTAGCAGAGGCCGCCGCGGGCGACGTGCTGGCGCATCGGGATGCCGAAGGCGTCGAGCGGTTTCGGCGTCGGATGGTCGGGGCGCTCGTCCTTGGCGAAGGACGGCATCTCCCAGGTCGACGGCAGTGTCTGCTCGGCCACCTTCGGCGGACGGTTCGGACGGCGCCAGCCCATGAAGCAGGGTTCGTGCTTCCAGAGGTAGTGGGACCGGGTCAGGACGCCTCGGTCCTTCACCCAGATGATCTGCTGATGGACGAAGGCCCCGGCTTTTTCCCAGCAGGCCTCCAGCATCGCCTGGCGGCGCGAGGCATGCCAGCAATACCAAGCAGCATTTTCGGCGATGGCTTCCGTCACGGCTGCAGCGATGAAGCCATCGTAAAGCTCGGCCCCCTGCGAACTGTCGTCCCAGGTCGTGCCATAGGACGCGGACCAGTCCTTGTTGCGGGTCGGATGGTTCGAGCCGTCGTAGTCCACGAGATACGGCGGGTCGGTCGCGAACAGCACCGCCCGCTCGCCATTCATCAGGCGGCGCACATCGGCAGCGCTGGTGCTGTCGCCGCAAAGGAGGCGATGGTCTCCGAGGATCCACAGATCGCCCGTGCGCGACGCCGGGTTGCGGGGTGGTTCGGGGATGGTCACCGTCGGCACGGAGCCTCCGGCGCCACCTTCTTCACCGTCCGCCTCCGGCACGAAGGCCAGCAGCTTGTCCAACTCGCCATCGGAAAAGCCGACCAGCGACAGGTCGAAGTCTTCCGCCATCAGGTCGTTCAGTTCCGCCGACAGCAGCGCCTCGTCCCAGGTGCCGAGTTCCGTCAGCTTGTTGTCCGCGATCCGGTAGGCCCGCCGCTGCGCCTCGGTCAGATGGCCCAGCACGATCACCGGCGCTTCGGTCAGTCCCAGCTGGGTTGCGGCCAGCACGCGCCCGTGGCCCGCGATCAACTCCCCGTCCTCGGCGACGAGGCAGGGCACGGTCCAGCCGAACTCGGCCATGCTGGCGGCGATCTTCGCCACCTGGTCCGCCCCATGCGCCTTCGCGTTCTTCGCGTAGGGCTGGAGGCGCGACAGCGGCCACGTCTCGATCGCGTCCGGGGCGAAGCTCAGCGTCATGGTGGGCAAGGTTCCTCGGTCGGGTGGATGCCGGTGGCTTCCGGACTCCGGATGCCGGGCCGGACTCCAAACGGAGTCCAGCGGCTACAAGCGGTGTCCGGTCGTAAGGCCAGCGTTCATTGGTGTTTGCGCGGGGCGTAAGTGGCTCCGGCTTCCGGGTGGCTTCCCAAAAATCCGGCCCTGTCGCTGGCGATGTCCCGCGCTTCGCCCGCCAGCATAGGAATGTCGCCAGGAAGGAACCGGAAACTGCCGTGAGGTGGACCCGGGCCGGACCCTCGCTGGATGCCGGGGTCCAGGTGGCCCCCGTCAACGCAAAGGGGAGAGCGAGCTTTCCAGCGCACTCTCCCCATCTTGCCTTCCGAATAGCATGGATCTGTTGCAGATGTCGAAGGAAAAAGTGTTGCAACACATTGGAGTCACTGCGCATTCAGGCGCGCGGCGATCTTGGTCAGCGCCAGTTGCCAGCGACGCCACGCTGTCGTGCGGTCGCAACCGAGCTCGCCGCTGATCTGCTTCCACGGCACCCGGGCCGCGCGCGACCAGACCAGTTTGCGCTCCGCCTCCTCGATCCAGAGCACCCAGTCGAAGGTCTGCTCGAGCCGGGTGATCGCGGCGGCCGAGGGCCAGACCCGCATCGGCTGCGGCTCCATCGCCGCGATCTCGCGGCTCGTCCGCACGATGTCGGGCCAGGTGTTGAAGTAGCCCTGCGCCTTGACCGGCGGCAGCTTGCGCAGGGTGCGGAACGCCTCCTCGAAATGATCGGCGACGCAGTCGGCGGTCCATTCGCGATCAGCCATGGCGCGCCTCCCTGTCGGAAGGGCGCGGGCCGTAGAGCTTTTCGCCGAGTTGGCGGACCAGTTCACGCTCGGGCCAGGTGAGGCGGTCGTCATCGGCGGAGACCGCGAGGACGCCCTGTTCGTGCCAGCCCTCGCGCTTGACCTGCTCGGGATCGCGGCGTCGGCCGCCGTAGCCATGGGGGTGCCATCTCATGCGACACCCCCGTTCGTCTCGATCGCCCAGAGCAGGATCGCGATAGCGTCGGCCTCGTTGTCGTCGGCCGGGCTGAAACCGCGGGCGCGGACGGCGGCGACCATGGCGGCCTTGTCGGCGTTGCCCTTGCCTGCGGCATGACGCTTGATCGTGCCGACCGGGACGCCCTCGTAGGGCACGCCACGCAGTTCCGCCCATGCGGTCAGCGTGGCCATGAGCCCGCCGTAGATGTGGCTCGCGTCGGTGCCTGCGTGGCGGCGTACCTCCTCGAACCAGATCGCAGCAACAGGACCGGACAGCCGGTCGATCTCGGTCAGCCAGTTCGTGAAACGCAGGTAGCGCATGCCGCCCCCGTCGAAGCGGCCGGGGCGCAGCGAGACGGTGCCGCTGGTGATCAGGCCGTCATGTCCGCGGATTGCCCAGCCGGTCGAGGTGCCGAGGTCGAGCGCGAGGATGCAGCGGTTGCGGGGCGTGTCGAGCGGCAGCGATTCAAATCTTGCGCCGTCGCAATTCGGGATCAGAGTCGGCTGAGCCATGATGGGTCTCCTTTGCCGGTGGCCTGTGGTGGTGGAAGACGACGGCGGTCTGGTGCTTGGCGGTACGGGGCCGCCGTCGTCGGATCGGGAAGCACAAGGGAGCGTCACGGCGGCGCGCGCGGCTGGCCCGGACGTATGGGAGGAGTGGCCAACCCTGTGGGGTGGCCCTCCCATACGTAGTATGGGGGTTTGACACCTAACTGTTCCGGGGAGGACAAGTAGCTGAAATCATTACGGAATAAGACTTCATGAAGTCTTCGGGCATGAGTTAGGGACCTGACTCTTATTTGCCCGTAACCCCTTGATTTCGTTGAGTGCACAGTTGGCGCTGTCATATGAGTCAGGCCTCACTCATATGAGTTAGGTCGTCCTCCAGCCCCTCCGGGTAGACCCAGACGGCGGGGTTTTCGACCTGCAGGCAGAGCCCGGATTGGGGGCATTTGAAGTGGCTGGGCAGGACCGGACGGGCGGTTGTGGTGACCTCGCCGATGTCCGGATCGACCTCCTCGACAGGCGCGCCGAACTGCATGCCCTCGACGCAGAGATAGCCGAACCGCGACCGGGTGACGGGGAAGCCGAACCCCGAGGGGTCGCGCAGGAACTTCACGAAGCCCTTGGTCGCCAGCACGCTGAGGCGTTCACGGATCGTGTGCTTGCTGCCCAGACCGCCCCGGTTCTCGAAGGTCTCGGCGAACTGCATCGCGGTGTAGAGGCGCTCGCTCGCCGCCTCATCCAGCAGCATGCCGAGGATGACATCGTGTTTGCGTAGCCGCTCGGCATCGAGCCTGGCCCCGACCTCCTTGCGCACCAGTCGCTCGTTCAGCGGGTTCAGTTCGACCCATTCGCCCTTCACCTTGTCGATCAGCTTGCCCGGCAGCGCGGGGCCGTTGCGCAGCTCGATCTCCAGCCTGCGGACGGTGCTGTCCTCGTCGGGCCGGTGCATGAGCAGCCCCGAGGTGTAGAAACCGCGCAGCGCGCTTGCGCCGGAGAGCGCGAGGAAGGGATCGTCCTTGACCTGATGCTTGGTGGCCTTGCGGGTGTGGTGGGCGAGGATGACGCCCGCGTCCGGATTGACCGCCTCGCGCAAAAGCTCCACCCGATCTTTCAGGAAGAACATCATGGCGGTGTTGTCGTTCTCGCCGCCGCCCTCAGGGCCGCCATCGAAGAGGTTGCGGATCGGGTCGATGACGATGATGTCGGGTGGCGCCTCGGGGAATGCGGCCCGGATCGCCTCGGCCACGCGGGCGACGCCTTCCGCGTCGAGCAGTAGCTTCAGCTTCGGCGTGGCGATGAAGGTGTCGCGCGCGGCGGCGATCACGGCGGCGGGCAGCGCGATCTGCTGCATGCGCTCGCGCAGATAGTGATACTGGATCTCGGCCTGCAGATAGAACACGCGCAGCGGCCGGGGCGGCGTGAAGCCGAGGAACGGCACGCCAGCGGCCATGTGCACGAGCCATGAGATCAGGAAGTCGCTCTTGCCGACCTTGGGCGCGCCGCCCAGCACCAGGAGACCGCCCGGCGTCAGCACGCGCGGCCCGATGACGTCCTCGGGCATCGGGCTCGTGTCGTCGAGGAGCGCGCCAAGGCTGAAGGTCGGCAGCGGGCTGGTCGGGGCATCGACGTGGGCTGCGCGCAGGAGCGGCGGACCGTTGCGCTTCACATGCAGCGCCCAGAGCCGTTCGGACTCCGCCATGAGCCGATCGAGCGGCCACGATGGGCGCAGCATGGCGGCGTTGTAGCCGCAGATCGCCTCCCAGCCCGCGAAGGGGTCGAGGCGGCCCTCGTGCACCAGGCGCACGTAATGGCCGATGGCGGCGCTGGCCCCCTGGAAGCGGGACCAGTCGTCCACCGCGCCTTCGCGCACCGGCGTGGTGAGCACCGCGTCGATGCCGGGCTTCGCGGTCGGCGCGGCAACGTCGCTGGCGAAGCCCACACCGGGCAGCGGCGGCATCTCGGCGACCTTCTCGGCGAAGTCCGCAAGGTCGACTTCGACGTCGCGCTGTTCGCGGATCTGCACGAGGCGCTGGTGGCCGTGCTTGTGATAGACTGTGCCGGGCACCCGGATCGGCTGGTGTGCCGAGCGGAAATGCGTGTCGCCGCCGACCTTCACGGCAATCTCGCCGCGCAGGCGACAGAGGGTGGAGAGATCACCGCCCTCGGCGGGTTCGGTCAGTTTCCACCAGACATGGAGCTTCGCGGCGCCCTCTGGCGTGCGCCCGCCGCTTTCGATGATCAGCGTCGGCGTTCCGATGTGGCGGGTGACATGATCCAGCTTGGCTGGTATATCGCCTGCGTCGAGATCGACGACGATGGCCCGCATCTGCAGCACATCGGCGGCGCGGGCCTGACCCTGTTCGGCGACCGTGCCGGGGATGACATAAACGGCGGCGCCTTCGCGGTTCGCCCATCCAGCGAAAGTTGCGAGTTTCTCGGGCGCGGTGTCGTCGGCCGGGATCCAGATGTTGTGCGGCTTGCCGTCTCGGCCCTGACCCTTGTCGACGAAACCCCGGAGCGGGATCAGCCCCTCGCACCAGCTGAACACGGTGTCGAGGAAGACGGCGATCTGCTGGGGATCAGGGTCGCAGCCGAACGGGTTCTCGGACGGTGGCCCGTCATTGAAGTCCATCCACGGGTTGAAATGCAGGATGCCGTCGTCGCTCATGCCGGCAGCCTCCAGCAGCGCTCGGCCCACGGGCAGAAGCGGCACTCGAAGAAGTCGGGCGTGGTGGCGATGCGCGGCAGCAACTCGCCCGCATCGGTCGCCTGCAGGATCCGCACGCCCCGGTCGGACATGCGCTGCGCGAGGTCGGCGTCGAATGGCACCAGTTCGTGGTGCATCTCGGCCGTGTCCTTGTTGATCGCGGTGAACACAGCAGGCGCGGCGCTGATGCCTGGCACGCTGGTTTCCATGTAGGCCTGATAGAGCGCGATCTGGGCGGCGTAGACCGGCTTCGACTTGGTCACGCCGTCCTTGACGCAGGCGCGCCAGTTCTTCGCGTTCATCGTCTTGCATTCCCAGAGGGCCGGAACGGCAAGACCGAAGCCCTCGGGCCCGGCGGCGATGATGCCATCAACATGGCCCCGGATGCGCCCGCCCGCGACCGAGAAGCCGAACTGGCCGCCATCGGGCCGGTTGCCCTTGCGGGTGTAGAGGTCGAAGCCCGCGCCGCGCAGCCAGGCGACGGCCAGATCCTCGAGCGTGTGGCCGATGGCGAAGATGCGCAGCGATTGGCCCGAGAAGTCCTGGCCCTCGTCCTTCGGCGTCGCGGTGAACTCGAACTGCAGCGCCCGCTCGCAGGCATGGCCGAGGCGCGAGCCGCCGAGATAGTCGCGGGGCGGCCGCGTCGCCTGATCGGCGGTGAGCGCCCGATCGACGGCGGCGTTGACTCGCTCGGCGAAGCTGGGCCGGTGATTGTAATCGAGGGTCAAAACGGCACCTCCGGCGTCTGCGCCCGGGCGATGTCGGACATGGCCTCGCGGAAGCCCTCGACGGCTTCCTCGATCAGCGCGCGCACCTGCGCCTCGGTGAGTTCGGCAAGCGGGGTGGCCCAGCCGATCTCGTCCATCAGCAGAGCCACGCGCTTCATGGTGGCGGTGATCGCGGCGCGCTCTTCCTCGGTCAGGTCAACCATGGCGAAACGCTCCCGCGCCAAGCGCGTCCAGAAGGACTGGCAGGGCATCGAGCAGAACCAGACCGAAGGCCGAGGCTGCTTCGACCGGTGCGGATCGAACCAGCCAAAACCACGGGTGGGTTGCCGGCAGACAGCACAGAGCGTTCCACGCGGATGCCAGAGCCGCCGCCGGTCCTCGGCGGTGATGGGGGTGATGGAAGCCATGGGTCATGCCGCCCTCCGTTCGGGAGAGGCCGCCGTGCCGATCAGCTGGCGGATGGCGCGCTTGTTGAAGCCGAAGGTCATCAGCGCCGAGGCGCGGTAGCGCGTCAGGCCGAAGTCATTGCGGCATTCGGGCGGCAGGTACTGCAACTGCTTTTCCGTGGGCGGCTGGCGCAGCCAGGAGCGCGTCTTGAAGGCGCTCTCGTCGGTCTCGTGGGTGTTCAGCCAGTCGTCTGCCTGCGCGAGGCAGACGGTCCGTTCGCCCACGCCCAGCAGATGCGGGCGTTCGCCCTTCGCGCCGCCGATGGCGTACCAGACCCCGTCCAGCCAGAAGATGCCGCCCCAGGCCGCAAAGCCCGTGGCCATCAGCGCGTCGTCCGTGCCGTAGAGGTCGACCCAGGCGAAGCTGGACCGCTTCAGCAGGTCGATCTCGGTCATCATGAAGCCCGAGAGCGGCATGGCGCCGCCACCTTCACCGGCCTCTTCGTCCTCCCGCGGGAACGCCTCGCCGCAGAGCGGGCATTCGGTGGCGGCCAGCGGGATCTCCGCCTCGCAGGCCGGACAGGTCTTGGTGGGCGCCTCGCCGGTCTCGGTCTTGCCGTCGAGATCGACATCCTGTTCCAGCGTGCCGTGGATCAGGCTCGAGGTGCCGAAATCCAGCACGACGCAGTCGGTCTTCACGATGCCGGGGTGTTCCTCGGGGTCGACGGTGCGCAGCCCGCGCCCGACCATCTGGATCATGGTGGACTTGTAGGAGCTGGGGCGCAGCAGCACGACGCAGGAGGTGGGCGGGTGGTCCCAGCCCTCGGTCAGCACCGCCACGTTGACGACGACGCGGATGTCCCCCGCCGCGTAGTCGGCGAGGATCGCCTTGCGGGTCTCGGCCGCCAGGTCGCCGTGGATCAGCGCGGCGGAAACGCCCGCGGCCCGGAACGCCTCGGTGACGTGTTCGGCATGCGCGACGGTGGAGCAGAACACCACGGTCTGCCGATCGCCCGCCTTTTCCTTCCAGTGGCGGATCACCTCGTCGGTGACGGGGGCGCGATCCATGATGCCCGCCACCTCCGCCATGTCGAAATCCGACATGGTCTTGCGGACCGAGCGCAACTCGTCCTGCACGCCCACGTCGATGACGAAGGTGCGCGGCGGCACGAGGTGGCCCGAGGCGATCAGCTCGCCCAGCCGAACCTGGTCGGCGACATTGTCGAAGACGTCGCGCAGGCCCTTCCTGTCGCCCCGGTTCGGCGTTGCCGTGACCCCGAAGATGCGGGCGTCGGGATTGGCCTCCCGCACGCGGTCGATGATGCGGCGGTAGCTGTCGGCGACGGCATGGTGCGCCTCGTCGACGACCAGCAGGTCGAGGCGCGGCATGTCGGCCAGGTTCGAGGCCCGCGCCAGCGTCGGCACCATGGCGAAGGCGACCTGACCGCCCCACGACTTCTCCGTGGCGTCGATGACCGAGGTGGCGACGCCCGGCACCACGCGCTGGAACTTGGCGCGGTTCTGCGCCGTCAACTCGTCGCGATGAGCCAGCACGCAGGCCTTGGCGCCGTCGCCGATCATCTCGCCGGTGACCGCCGAAAGCATGATGGTCTTGCCCGCGCCCGTGGGCGCCACGCCCAGCGTGTTGCCGCGGGAAGCGAGCGCAGCCACGCTGCGCTCGACGAAGGTCTTCTGGCGGGGGCGCAGGCGCATGGCCGGTCTCCCCTTACTGCGCCCAGCTCGGCCGACCGGCGGCGCCGGGGGCGGACGCGGGCTGGCTGGGCTGGGTGGCGGTGGCAGGCTGCTGCGCGGCGTGGCCCTGCGCCGGGGCGGCGGTGAACTGCGGCGCGACCGTGCCCATCAGCGCGGCGTAGTCGCGATGGTCGGGCGTGACGGCGGCGCGGATTTCGTTCTTGTCCTCGCCGTTGGTGTCGGTGCCGATGTCGATGCGGGCGACGAACTCGACCCCGTCGAGATCGCCGAAGCCGTTGATGCGGCGGCGGGCCTGCGCCTCGGGGGAGTTGTCCTTGTCGGACACGCCGCGCGCCGAGTTCAGGATGCCGCGGATCAGGCCGCGCCCCATGTTCGCCCAGTCCGGGCCCTTCGGGCTGTAGAGGCCGATCAGCGACCAGACCTTGCGCCGGGCATAGGGGCCCTCGACGACAGTGTATTCGGCGTCAAGATAGACGGCGCCGGTGGCGGCGCGGCGCGCCCAGCCGCCGGTCCAGCCCTGCGAGGGGTCATCGAAGCCGCCGGGGCGGAGCGTCAGGCGCACCTTGGCGAGCGTGCCCTTGGGGATGACGTTGGTGTTGGATTGCGCGGAGTTGAAGTCGTTCCAGGGTCCGGACATTGCGCGGCTCCTTTCAGTTGGAGGATGGGACGCGCAGCGGCGTCAGAGGGGAAAAGCCACCCCGGCGACCGGATCGGGACACCGGGCGTGGCGAGAGGCGCTCAGCCATTGACGGGCTCCTGCGCGGGGGCGGGATCGGCGGGCGTCACTGGCGGCCAGGTCAGGCGTTCGGAGGCAGGCGCCGCGGGGCGCTGGATCTTCTCCATCATCCGGCCGAGATGCGGGGCCTCGACCCTGTCGAGGCGGCCCGAGCGGTCCTTGGCCGGATAGCCCCAGGGGTTCAGCGTCTGGCAGACGAAGGCGCGCTGCGGCTGGCCGCCCGGGTCAGGGATGTCGGCCATGGTGATGACCTGATCCACGATGCCCGGCAGCTCGAGCCCGGTCTTCGATCCGTCGATCTGCGGCTGGAAGACCTTGCGATTGAAGTCGTCGAGCCGCTCGTCGAGGATGCCCACGAACCAGACATGCTTGCCGCGCGTGTGCTGCAGATGGGTCAGCCAGCCGATCATCTCGCGGCCATGCAGCCCGTAGGCGCCACGGATGTCGGGCTTGCCGGTCTTCTCGGAGAACGCCTCGGGCTGACCGCGGCACCACTGGAAGCAGAGCCGCCCGGCCACGGTGATCGAGTCGATGAAGACGGTCTCGTACTTTCCGATCACCGCCGGATCGCCGTAGCGCCCGCAGACTTCGTCGAAATGCGCTTGGCTGTAGGGCTGGTCCTCGCGCAGCGCCGGGTTCGGCCCGCCGATGAACACCGCAAAATCCCGGCATTCTTTCCAGGTGCGGGGCCGGAGCGTGTCGATCTCCAGCCCCTCGACCGCCAGATCCCCGGCCTCGAGGTCGAGGAAGAGCGTGGTCGAGGCGTTCAGTGTCCAGAGCAGCGAGGTCTTGCCGATGCCGGACCGGCCGAAGATGACGCCCTTGATGCCCTTGCGCTGCGCGAGCCGTTCGTCGGCGCCGATGATGGGAAGGGCCATCACTGGCCCTCCTTCTTCATCACCGCCGTGGCGGCGCGATCGGCGCCGATGCACCCCGCCTCGCGGGCGAGCTTGTAGAGCCGCTTCAGCGCATCGGCGCGGCGGTAGGCAGCCGTGCTCTCGCGCTCAGCCTCCACGATCGCGAAGGCGATCTCGTCGACGGTGGCCTCGACGACCGGCAGCGGCTCGTGCGGCTCGTCACCGGCGCGCTGCGGCAGGGAAATAGTTTCGGGGAGGTCTTCAAGGGCGTAGCTCGCCTTGCGAAGACGGGTGATGTCGTCCGGCTGGTCCGGCATAGCTGTTCTCCGTGGGATGATGTGATCGAGGAGGTGCATCACGCGGCCTCGCGGACGTCGGGCGCGGGCTCGGCGACGTAGATCGCCAGCAGCGGCGTCCCGTCGGCATGGGCGCCGGCGTCCTCGATCTGGTAGTTGCGGTTGGGCTCGCAGACCTCGGTCAGCTCCCAGCGGCGATAGAGCCCCGGAAGACGCCTGAAATCCTCGAGCGACAGATCGGCAGTGCGGTTCATGCGTGTCTGCTTTCGGTTGGAGGGAAGGCGCTCGGGGCGCTCGAATGGAAAAAGCCATCGGCGGGGCCGGATCGGGACATCGGCTCAGGGGATTTCCTCGAGGGCGTCGTGCAGCCGGCGCATGGCGCGCTGGTACCGCTTGCGGGCGGCGGCCTCGGTCAGGCCCAGTTCGGCTCCCGCCTCGGCCTGAGAGAAGCCCTCGATCGCCACGCGGATCACCAGGAGGGCGTCATCGCCGAGCAGATTCCGCACGGCGCTGTTCAGTCGTGCGTACCCGGCCGCGCCGATCCCGCTGTCACCGTTGTCCGCCACCTCGTCGGGATCGGCGCCGCTGGCGAGATGTTCGCGTGTCTGGTCGCGCTGGCGGGCGCGGATCATGTCGCGCTCGACATTCCGCAGCACCGTGGCCGCGATCCAGTTGACACGCCCGAGGTCGAGCCTGCGGACCGCCTCGGTCGTGCGCGCCAGAACGTCGGATGCAACCTCGTCGGCAGTGCCGATCCTGCGCCAGATCGACCGGCGGCGGATGGCGTCGAGGCCGGGCCAGAGTGCCAGCAACAGCAGCGTCAGGGCGCAGTCGGACGCGGGCCCGTCGCCCTGCGCCGCTCTGACGAGCGCGGCGAAGATCAGGTTTTTCCGGGCGGGATCGCCGGTCGTGCGGTGCAACCCGTCCAGCAGGGCCGCAGGATCGCGGAAGGGTGTGAGGGCAGCCTGCGCACGCCGGACGGCGTCGAAACTGCGCTGGAAGTGAAGGTTGGAGGACGAATGCATAAGGTGATCACGGATCTGGTGCCACGCGAAGGACATCGGACGCCTGCCTTGCGGCCAGGCGTCCGGCGCCTTCTCGTGGCCAGGTCAGGACGTCGCGCGTCTCTGCGATTTCAGGGGGTTGGGTGAATGCGCGCGTCAGCGCGCGGGTGCGGTCGCGCTGTTCAGCGTGCCGCAGCCCCGGCAGGTCGCCTGAACCGGGAAGCCCACGAGATACTCGTGCCCCCGCGCGAAGCGCAGGTGCATGCGGCCGTCCCGGCAGACGCCGAGCAGCTTGTCACAGCGCGTGCAGCGCCATTCCGAGTTGGAGGTGGTGGGCTTGGTCGTCGCGGCGCCGGACCAGTTCGTCGGGGCTGCCTGGCGCGAGGGGAAGGGAGTCGGCATGGAAGTGCTCCTCTGATCGATGGAGCACTCCCATTGGCCTGAGGAATCGGAGCCCGTCAGACCCCCCAATCGGAGCCGGATCGGAGCCAGCTGTCAGATTGCGATCTCCCACGGCCCCTTGGCGCCAAGACTTCTCAGAAAGTTGGCCTTCAGCTTGTCCCACAGCGGCTGCTTGAAGATGTTCGACAGGGACTGGTCTTCAGCGATTCCCTTGACAAGATCCTTGGTCGACATCGGCGTCGGGCCGTTGTTGTGGGCATCGACCAGCCGCTGGATGATCTGGATGCGGTTTTCGCCCTTGATGTCGATGGTGCCTTTCCCTGGCACGAAGAGGGTCGCGATATCATCGCCACTACGGGTGAGTCCGACCGTCATGCCTCCACGGGCCAATATCCGATGTCGCCGGAACACGGACCGGAGCTTGTCTGCGACCAACGCGATTTCGGCTTGCTTGGTGTCGATCTGATCAACAAGCGGCGTCAGAACATTGGCCGCCAGGCACGGTCCAGGAGCGGTGCCGGCCTGCAGAACCAGTCCAATACCGAGGTTGTGGCGCGCCCGAAGTTCCGTATCGACGGCAGACCGGACCCTCTCCCGGTCGAGACCACGCGCAAGGTAGATCGGAACATCGCCGCCATCGATACTGAGCGTTCCAAGGTAGAGGAGATGATCGGTCAGCTTCTCGATGGCGGGCGCATCGAGCGCCTTTTCGAGACTTTCCTTCAGGTGTTGCGCGACCCAGCCGTCACGCACCCGATAGATCCTGTAGCGATCCGGGTTGCCCGCAGACGTCGCCTGTCCCTCAGTGACCTTGAGGTCGGCCACCTTACGGTCTTCTTCCTCTGCATCTCCCTTCTCGATACGAACGACTACTTCGGCTGCCACCGGGCCGACCTCGTCTTCATCGTCGATCAGGTCGTCGCCTTCCCAGCCGGCCGGCACGAGGAAGCCCAGATCGTTCAGGAGGCCAGGATCGACACCGCGAGATTGGAGCCATGCGCCGGTGACCCTGTCAGCTCCGATATCCCATATGGCCAGCAAGGCGGGCATGACAGCCATGCTCTCCTCATCGCCCGGTGCACGGCCATCACGGAGGATGTTCCAGTGTCTGAGCAAGCGATGCCCCAGAACGCGCTCGAAAGGGTCGTCGATGCTGAGAAGGCTGCTCGTGTTGCGGTCGGTGAGCGTGAAGTTGAGGGTTTGCGCCTCATCTCGTCCCGCGCGGAAATACCGGACCGCAATCTCAACGAAGCGGATTGCGAGCGCCCGCTCGAAGATCCTCGGAAGGCCCGGATGACTGTCGATGATCTCTGAGATGTCCTGGTCGATCGTGGTGGAAAGCGAGAGGCGGTTGGCGAGATTGCCGATGCTGATGTCAGCGCGGATCACCTGCGCGCGGTCGATCACCACGTCGTCAAGTTCCGGCGGTTCAAGATCGAGCCCCTGCAGGAACTGCGAAATGTCGTAGGCCTGAAAGTCGACGGGCTGGTTGGAGTAAGTCTGCTCGAGGGCAGTCTCGATGAAGCGTTCGGCAACTGTGTGCCTGAGCTTTCGGTTGCCTGCGCGGACATGGACCCGCCCAGTCGATGGCGTGTAGACGATCATCGCCTCTCCAGGCGGGCGGAAATAGATGCTCGACCGATTGCCATCGTCATCGATCTCCCGAACGCTCGTGGGGGGATCGGGATGGAACAGCAGGTACATCTCCGCCGCCGGTTCATCGCCGTCCTCGGGGATGTCGAACTTGTCGATGCTGTAGCCGTCGCCGCGATCGAGACGCTTGTTGAGGTCGACCAGAAGCTCGTCGAGCAATGCACTGCCGGCGTCGGGGCCCCCATCGACCGAAGGCTCGGCCATGAAGGTCTGGTAGTGCTTGTCGTAGCGCCGGTAGAGACGCAGGTGCAGGCTGTTCTCCGCCGCTTCAAACAAGCCGTGTTCGTTGGCGTAAGCCCACAGGCTTCGCGCGAGCTTGTCCCGCCGGTTCAGAAGTTCCTTGGCGCGCTCGGGTTCGAGCGTGGTCTTGGCGAGACCTTCGAGGACATACTCGCCACGGTCGCTTGCGATTGTGACGATCCGGGCAGCTTCAGCTTCGAGAGGCCCCAGCCGGTCCTTCTTTTCCTGGGACAGCATATTTCTGGCAACCGACGGACCGTCCGGATTCTCGGGGTCGAACCTGTAGGGCCCAAGCCAGCTCAGCCTCTCGAAAGCCTTGCTCTTGAGGAATCCGGACAGCAGTTCCGGCTCTGCATCGTCGAATAGCCGAGAAAGATTGGGGCAAGTTCTGGCCGGGGCGCGTACCATATAAATCTCCGAAAATACTGAGCTGAACTATAGATCGCGACCGTAGTGCCTAGCTCGGGGCTCGACACCGCGACGTCGCCTCAGGGGGCCGATTTGACTAACACCACCCTCCCGGGCCGAGAGAATCGTTAGGGCAAGATTCACGCGCGCGTCCTCGATCAGCGCCGAAATACGGGGACCGATCGGGCTTGCTTTGCACGGCATGAACTCACCTCATCGAACAACTGCTCTCGCTTGATTCAACTCCCGATGATCATGGACAAATCCGTGATCGGCAAGCCCTGACGTTCCCTTCCTGTTCGCATTCACTCATCTCGTTCAGCTGAGATGTCCCGTCGGGGGAGGCTGGGTGGCTTTTGATCGGTAACGACACCACCGAACACGGCTGCCGAGACATGAAACGCCCGAACCCGCTCCCTCCCGACCAGATGACCGCCTCCGAGCGCCGCGCCGAACTCTGCGGCCTGCTGGCGCTCGGGCTGGTTCGGCTGCTCGGACAGGATGGACGCGAAGTATCTGACAATACTGGAGAACGTTGCCTACACTATCCCGACGACCAATGCCGTCATGCAACTCCAACTCACCGGAGAAACGCATGACGAAGCCCGATCCCATCCCCGCGCGCCTGGCCGCGCTGAAGTCCATGTCCGTCACCCAGTTGAAGGCGGAGTGGCAGACGATCTTTACCACGGCGGCGCCAAACAATAGTCGGGCGTTCCTCGAGAGCCGGTTGGCCTACCGCATCCAGGAACTGACTTATGGCGGTCCTGATCGCGAAACCCGGCGCATGCTGGACCTGCTAGCCGACGAGGTCGGCGGCACTCTGACACGCAAGAGCCAGATCGCCGATCCTCGCAATCCCGTGGTCGGCACGAGGCTGATCCGAGAATGGAACGGGGTAGAGCACACGATCACGGTCTTGCGGGACGGATTCGAGTGGCAAGGGCGACCGTACAAATCCTTGTCCGCGATTGCGCGGGCGATCACCGGGACGCGCTGGAATGGCTACCGCTTCTTCGGGTTGCGCGAACGAAAGCGGGGGAATGATTGATGGATCAGCGTCCAAATCCCGTCCGCCGCCAGCGCTGCGCTATCTACACGCGCAAGTCGTCCGAGGAAGGGCTGGAGCAGGAGTTCAACAGCCTGCACGCCCAACGAGAGGCCTGCGAGGCCTACATCGCCAGCCAACGCTCCGAGGGCTGGGTGCTGGTCCGCGATCAGTATGACGACGGCGGCATCTCGGGCGGGACGCTGGAACGGCCCGGCCTCAAGCAGCTTCTGGCCGACATTGAGGACGGCCTGATCGATGTGGTGGTCGTCTACAAGATCGACCGCCTGTCGAGGTCGCTGATGGACTTCTCGAAGCTGGTCGAGGTCTTCGACCGCAACGGCGTGACTTTCGTGTCGGTCACGCAGTCCTTCAACACCACCACGTCCATGGGGCGCCTGACGCTGAATATCCTGCTCAGCTTCGCGCAGTTCGAGCGCGAGGTCACGGCCGAGCGCATCCGGGACAAGGTCCGCGCCTCCCGCATGAAGGGCATGTGGATGGGCGGCTATGTCCCGCTCGGGTACGATGTGAAGGACCGCAAGCTCGTGGTGAATGAAGACGAGGCTGCCACCGTGCGGGGCATCTTCGAGAGGTTCGTCGAGGTCGGATCAGCGACCGTGCTGGCCCGCGAACTGCGCCGCAAAGGGCTCCGCAACAAGCAGGGCACCTTGGTCGACAAGGGATATCTCTACAGAGTGCTGGTGAACCGCGTCTATCGCGGCGAGGCGGTCCACAAGGGCAAGGCCTATCCCGGCGAGCATCAGGCCATCATCGACGAGCAGCTGTGGGATCAGGTCCATGCCATCTTGCGGCAGAATCCGCGAAAGCGCGCCAACAACACCCGCGCGCAGGCGCCAGCGCTGCTCAAGGGGCTGATCTTCACGGCCACGGGCGCCGCCATGACCCCGAGCAGCACGAAGAAGGGCGCGCGGCGATACCGGTACTACGTCTCGATGGACGTCATCAAAAACCGCGAACCCAGCGATGAAGGCATCCCGCGCCGTCTTCCTGCCGACCTCGTGGAAGCGGCCGTGGTGACCGAGTTGCGGCGGGTGATGCGCGCGCCCTCGATCACGGCGCAGGTCATCGCCCACTTGGCGCGCGAGGGTCACGTCTTCGCCGAGGCCGACGTGATCTCCGCGCTGCAAACGTTCGATGACGTCTGGGGCCAGCTGTTCCCTGCAGAGCAGACCCGGATCGTGCAGTTGCTGGTGCGCCGGGTCACCGTGACGTCCGAGGGACTGGTGATCGATGTCCGGACCGACGGCGTCTCCGGCGTCATGCGCGACATGATGGCGCCACGAAAGAAGGTGGCGGCGGAATGATGAAACCCGACGACTCCATCCAGATCTTCGTGCCGCTCAAGGTTCGCAAGCAGAACGGGCGGCCAAAGATCATGCCGCCCGCCACCTATCTGCCCAGCGAAGACCGGACGCAGGATCCGCATATCCTGCGCGCCATCGGCCGGGCGTGGGGCTGGCGGCGGCGCATGGAGGCTGGTGAATTCAACACGGTCACCGATCTGGCGAAAGCCGTAGGGCTTGCCGAACGCCATGTCAGCCGACAGCTGCGGCTCGCCTATCTCGCGCCAGGTGTCCTCAAGCGACTGGTCTACAAGCGCGAGGTGCCTGCCGTGACCCTGTTGAAACTGACCGATGTCGCGGCCCTGCCATGGCACGAACAGCCGGGGCAGGTGTTCGACTGAGCCTCAGTGAAAGCTCGCCTGAAACGTCGTCGCGGTCAGCGAGACATGCGCGTCCAGCGGCGGGTGCAGTTCGAATGCCTTCGGCTCGCGTGAGAAATTCCACAGCCGGAACAGGCGCCATTCCGACCGGCGCTCCTCGGCCACGGCCAACTCGTTGCGGGTGATGTGGAAGGGCGTGCGCTCCCATCCGTTCGTCGTCTTGACCTCGATCAGCCGCGGGAACCCGTCCGGAGCGAAACTCGCAATGTCGTAGCCCGCGCCGTCGCCATCCTCCTCCGACACCCAGCGCACCTTGCGCGCCAGATCGTCACGTCCTGCCGTCCGCAATGCCGCGCGCTCATGCGCCAACACACGCTCCTCGCCCGCGCGCCCGAGGGCCCGGTTGCGCTCGTCCCGGCCCGCCACGTCGAACTTGCGGGCGATGTGCAGCATCTGGTCCAGGTCCTGCGGCGGCGGCTGGTTCGACAGCGTCGGCGGCGGTCCGATCCAGATCTGCGCTGCCTCGCGCAGGCCAGCGGCGGTTCGCAGCCTCGGTTGGCGCCCGAGCCAGGCCGGGTTCAGCGCCAGCCACCGCGCCACGGCGTCCACCAAGGTCATCTGGAAGTTGAACGCGGGCTTGTAACCGGGGATCCAGTCCTCGCCGAGGCCCTTCAGCACCGCACTGATGTTCTGGTGCTTGAACTCGACAGACCCCTCGGACCGGTCGTTCAGCAGCGGCAGCAACGCGCGACGGTGTTCGGCCTTGCTGTAGCGGCGCGCGGAGATGTCGTCGGCCAGCATCGCGAAGTAATCCGCGACGATCAGGTCATTCTCTTCATCCGTCCAGGGCCCGTTCGACATTGCGCCAGGCTATGGGCGCGAAGTCTGTTTGTCATCAGAGACTTCCGGCAGGGATCTTGCTGCTGTCGCCGGCCCATGCACCAGCGCACCGGCCCGGTGATCGGCCGCCACGGAGCCGTCCTTCTGACCGCCCTGCGCCTTCGTGTCGGTCTCCGTCACCGGATTATCTCGCGAACGGGGCGACCCCATGAACATGGCAACCCATTGGAAATGCGAGGATGTTTACGCCGTCCTGTGGCCGTCGAGGGGCGCTCGAAGAGAGACGCAGGCCATTCGGAGACCCATTCTACGTCAAGCGCCCGGTCTCCGAAGGGCGGATGGCCCTGCCAACGCGCTTTGAAACAAAAAGAAAAAAGGCCCCAATCGGGGCCCTTGGACGGATTCGGTGTCTGAATGTGGCGGAGAGAGAGGGATTCGAACCCTCGATAGAGTTGCCCCTATACACGCGTTCCAGGCGTGCGCCTTCAACCACTCGGCCACCTCTCCGTCTTGTGTGCTGGCAGCGGCCGGTTGCGCCGTGCTGGTCGGAAATGCACACTTCCGCGGACATCGGCCCGAAAGCCGCTGAAGCAGCCATGACCTTCGGGCTGCCTGTCCAGCGCGCAGCCGCAAAGCAGCAGGCGCGGGGCTGATCTAGTCGATCCGGCGGCAATTGCCAAGACATAACCGACAAACAATCTGCATATGTCACGACAATCGTATAAACCGGGTTCCGCAGTCAGGGAGACGGCTCCGGGCAGCCAAGAAAAAGGCCCCGCAACAGCGTGCGGGGCCTCTTTTGATGGTGCAGGTGCCGGATCAGACCGAGTAGTACATGTCGAACTCGATCGGGTGCGGCGTCATTTCGAAGCGCATCACTTCGGCCATCTTCAGTTCGATGAACGAATCGATCTGATCGTCGTCGAACACGCCGCCGGCCTTCAGGAAGGCGCGGTCCTTGTCGAGGTTCTGAAGCGCCTCGCGCAGCGAGCCCGAAACGGTCGGGATTTTCTTCAGTTCCTTCGGCGGCAGGTCGTACAGATCCTTGTCCATCGGCTGGCCGGGATGGATCTTGTTCTTGATGCCGTCGAGACCGGCCATCAGCAGCGCGGCGAAGGCGAGGTAGGGGTTCGCGCCCGGATCGGGGAAGCGGACCTCAAGACGCTTCGACTTCGGCGAGGAGCCGAAGGGAATGCGGCAGGAGGCCGAGCGGTTGCGGGCGGAGTAGGCCAGCAGCACCGGGGCCTCATAGCCCGGAACCAGCCGCTTGTAGGAGTTGGTCAGCGGGTTGGTGAAGGCATTGATGGCCTTGGCGTGCTTGATGACACCACCGATGAAGTACAGGCAGTTTTCCGAAAGGCCCGCATATTCGTTGCCGGCGAAGGTCGGCTTGCCGTCCTTCCAGATCGACATATGGACATGCATGCCCGAGCCGTTATCGCCGAATACCGGCTTCGGCATGAAGGTCGCCGTCTTGCCGTAGGCGTTGGCTACCTGATGAACGACATACTTATAGAGCAGCATCTTGTCGGCATTACGTACGAGCGTATCGAACTTCACGCCAAGCTCATGCTGGGCGGCTGCTACCTCATGATGATGCTTTTCCACGCGCACGCCCATTTCGGTCAGCACGGAGAGCATTTCCGAGCGCATGTCCTGACACGAATCGATCGGCGGAACGGGGAAGTAGCCGCCCTTGACGCGGGGGCGGTGGCCCAGATTGCCGGTTTCGTAGTCGGTATCGTCGTTCGACGGCAGCTCGGACGAATCCAGTTTGAAGCCGGTGTTGTAGGGATCGGACTTGTACTTCACGTCGTCGAAGATGAAGAACTCCGCTTCGGGGCCGACGAAGATGGTGTCGCCGATGCCTTCCGCCTTCATATAGGCCTCGGCCTTCTTGGCAATGCCGCGCGGGTCACGATTGTAGGATTCGCCGGAAACCGGATCGAGAATGTCGCACAGGATGACAATGGTCGACTGCGCGAAGAACGGGTCCATATGCACCGTCTCGGGATCGGGCATCAGCACCATGTCGGACTCGTTGATCGCCTTCCAGCCGGCGATGGACGAGCCGTCGAACATGACGCCGTCGGCAAACATGTCTTCCTCGACTTCGGCCACGTCCATGGTGACGTGATGCAGCTTGCCCTTGGGGTCCGTAAAGCGCAGATCGACAAACTTGACGTCGTTGTCCTTGATCTGCCTCATAATGTCGGCGGCTGTAGTCATTTCAGGCTTCCTTGGCTTGAGAATATTGGAAATGGAAAAAGAGGGTCAGATGGCGTCGGTGCCGGTCTCGCCGGTGCGGATGCGCACGACTTCCTCGATGTTGGAGACAAAAATCTTGCCGTCGCCGATGCGTCCGGTCTGGGCGGCCTTGCGGATGGCTTCCACGGCGGTGTCGACTGCGTCGTCGCCCAGCACCAGCTCGATCTTAACCTTCGGCAGAAAATCGACGACATATTCGGCGCCACGATAGAGCTCGGTATGGCCTTTCTGGCGGCCGAAGCCCTTGGCCTCGATAACGGTAATGCCTTGCAGACCCGCTTCCTGCAGGGCCTCCTTCACTTCATCGAGCTTGAACGGCTTTATGATCGCTTCGATCTTCTTCATGAGCTGAATCTCCAATGGCATAGGGGTAAAAAACCCACTCGCGCAAATCTCAAGCATGAACCGTGCCAATTCGGTCGATGAACCCTCACAAAGGCAATTTTCGCTGCCTGCATGCTCAGGACTGGCATAGCTGGCAGCATGGGAAGCCACGCGCGCCGCAATGTCCATATGGATGCTGCACAAAAAATAGGCATGGTGGACATTTCGTGAGCGGAGAGACGGTGGCAAAGCCATCGTCGCAAGCGCGCCCGGATGCTAATATGGAAGCAGGGCGCTGTGCCTGAAGCGGTAACTGCGGGAATCTACCCATGAAAACCGAACTTCTTTCGCCGACGGAAATGGCAGAGGCCGATCGCAGGGCGATCGTGGGCGGACCGTTCGACGGCATGGGACTGATGCGCAATGCGGGCACAGCGGTAGCGCGGGAAGTGATGCGACATTACCCGGCTGCCGAACAGGTGCATGTGCTGTGCGGTCCCGGTAACAATGGTGGCGATGGATATGTTGTGGCAGGGCTGCTTGCCGAAAGCGGCATGGCTGTTTCGCTGTGGGCTTCGGAAGAGCCGCGGCCGGGAAGCGATGCCGCCGTCGCGGCTGCAGAGTGCCCGCTTCAGCCTGCACCGCTTGCCGCACTCGATGCCGATGCGGGGGCGGTCATTGTCGATGCGCTATATGGGGCCGGCCTGTCCAGGCCAGTGGAGGGCGATAGCGCCCGCGCGATCGAACTGGTCACGGCGAGGGGCTTGCCGGTGGTCGCCATCGATTTGCCGTCCGGTGTTTCGGGCGCGAGCGGAAAAATCACCGGCCCGGCGTTCCGTGCGGCGCTGACGGTTACATTCGCCCGCAGGAAACCCGGTCATCTGCTGCTGCCGGGCAGGGACCATTGCGGGGAGGTCGTTCTGGCCGACATCGGCATCCCGGACGCCGTGATCGCGGAACTCAACGTGCGCACCTTTGCCAATGCTCCAAAACTGTGGCTGCCGCATTTTCCGGTGCCGGGCGTAGATACCCATAAATACCGGCGTGGCCATGTCGGCATCTTTTCAGGCGGACCGGCTTCAACGGGCGCCGCGCGTCTTTCCGCGCTTGGCGCAGCGCGCAGCGGGGCAGGGGCGGTCACCGTTCTGTCGCCGGCAAATGCGCTGGCGGTGAACGCCATGCATCTCACCTCCATCATGCTGCGAAAGGCCGATGAAGTCTCAGAGCTGGGCGCATATCTCGCAGATCGTCGGCCATCAGCCTTAGTGCTCGGCCCCGGCTTCGGCGTGGGTGACAAGGCGCGGGAGTTCACGCTGGCGGTGCTGGCCTCTCGCTCGGGAGCCGGGGGAATGGTGCTCGATGCGGACGGCATCACCTCGTTTCGGGATGAGCCGGCAGCTCTGTTTGAGGCGGCGGACGCGGAAGGCGCACCGGCGCTGGTCCTGACGCCGCATGATGGTGAGTTTGCGCGGCTGTTCCCCGATCTGGCGTCAGAGGAAGACCTGTCCAAGCTGGAACGCTCGCGTGAGGCTGCGGCACGGGCGCATGGCGTCGTCATTGCCAAGGGGGCGGATACGGTCATTGCTGCACCCGACGGTCGCGCCGCCATCAACTCCAACGGCGCGCCATGGCTGGCGACCGCGGGTTCTGGCGATGTTCTGGCGGGACTGGTGGCCGGGCTTCTGGCCCAGGGCATGCCGGCCTTCGAGGCCGCCTGCGCGGCCGTATGGATGCATGCGGAGGTCGGCAGCCGCTTCGGTCCGGGCCTGATTGCCGAAGACCTGCCGCAGGCGATTCCGCCCGTATTGGCGGAACTTGTCGCTGCGGCGCGCCGTTGACGCGCGGTTGACTTGTAGCTGCCCATCCGATTTACCGTGAAAACCAGTTCCCGACAGTCCGGACCCCATTTGATGCTTGAAAAAACCTACGACGCGAAGACCGTCGAACCCAGAATTGCCGCCACGTGGGACGAGGCAGAAGCCTTTCGCGCCGGCGCTGGTGCCGAGGAAGGCGCTGAAGCGTTCGCCATCGTCATTCCGCCCCCCAATGTCACCGGCTCGCTGCATATGGGCCATGCGCTCAACAACACGCTGCAGGACATCATGGTGCGCTTCGAGCGTATGCGTGGCAAGAATGTTCTGTGGCAGCCGGGCATGGACCATGCGGGCATCGCCACGCAGATGGTGGTCGAGCGCCGTCTGGCGGAAAAGAACATTCATCGCCGCGATCTGACCCGCGAAGAATTCATCGACAAGGTGTGGGAGTGGAAAGCCGAGTCTGGCGGCTCGATCTTCAACCAGCTCAAGCGGCTGGGCGCATCCTGCGACTGGTCGCGCGAGCGCTTCACCATGGATGAAGGCCTGTCGAAGGCCGTGCTCGAAGTATTCGTCACCCTCTACAAGGAAGGGCTGATCTACAAGGACAAGCGCCTTGTGAACTGGGACCCCAAGCTGCTCACCGCGATCTCCGATCTGGAGGTCGAGCAGAAGGAGATGGACGGAAATCTCTGGCATTTCCGTTATCCCGTCGAGGGCGAGAGCTACGACCCTGAAAACCCGGCCACCTATGTGACCGTCGCCACCACGCGTCCTGAGACGATGCTGGGCGATACGGGCGTTGCCGTTCACCCCGATGACGAGCGCTACAAAAATCTGGTTGGGCGCAATGTCGTATTGCCGATCGTCGGCCGGCTGATCCCGGTGGTTGCCGATGAATATTCCGACCCGGAAAAGGGAACCGGCGCGGTCAAGATCACGCCGGCGCACGACTTCAACGACTTCGAGGTCGGCAAGCGCAACAATCTGCGCGCCATCAGCATCCTGACAACCGAGGCGAAGATCGATATCCGCGACAACGAGGATTTTCTCGAAGGTGTCGAGGTCACGCCTCTGCGCGAGGGCGTGTGGGAGCAACTCCATGGCCTCGACCGTTTCGAGGCGCGCAAGCTCATCGTTCAGATCATGGAAGAGGGCGGTTTCCTCGCAAAGATCGAGCCGCACCGCCACATGGTTCCCCACGGAGATCGCGGCGGCGTGCCGATCGAGCCGCTGCTGACCGACCAGTGGTATGTGAATGCCGCCGAACTGGCGAAACCGGCCATCGCATCGGTTCGTGAAGGCCGCACCAACTTCGTGCCGAAGAACTGGGAGAAGACATATTTCGACTGGATGGAAAACATCCAGCCATGGACGATCTCCCGTCAGCTCTGGTGGGGACACCAGATTCCGGCCTGGTACGGACCGGACGGCCATATCTTCGTGGAAAAGAGCGAGGAAGAGGCGCTGAATGCTGCCATCCAGCATTATCTCGCCCATGAAGGCCCGTGGAAGGCATGGGTCGAGGAGCGGCTGGAGAATTTCGAGCCGGGCGCGATCCTCACCCGCGACGAGGATGTGCTGGACACATGGTTCTCCTCGGCGCTGTGGCCGTTCTCGACGCTTGGCTGGCCGGACCGGACGCCCGAACTGAAGACCTATTACCAGACCGACGTGCTGGTGACCGGCTTCGACATCATCTTCTTCTGGGTCGCCCGCATGATGATGATGGGCCTGCACTTCATGGACGAGGAGCCGTTCCACACGGTCTACGTCCATGCACTGGTTCGTGACAAGAACGGCGCCAAGATGTCGAAGTCCAAGGGCAACGTCATTGACCCGCTGGAACTGATCGACGAATACGGCGCCGATGCGCTGCGCTTCACACTGACCATCATGGCCGCGCAGGGGCGCGACGTGAAGCTCGATCCCGCCCGCATTGCCGGCTATCGCAATTTTGGCACCAAGCTGTGGAACGCCACGCGCTTCGCACAGATGAATGGCGTGGCGCGCAATGACGATTTCTGGCTTGGCGATGCGAAGCTGGCGGTCAATCGCTGGATCCTCACGGAACTGACCCGCACTGCGCGCGCTGTTACCGAAGCCATTACCAGCTATCGTTTCAACGAGGCCGCGGGCGCTGCCTATCGCTTCGTCTGGAATCTGGTCTGCGACTGGTATGTCGAATTGCTGAAGCCTGTGTTCATGGGTGACGATGAAGCTGCCAAGGTCGAAAGCCGCGCCTGCTTCGCTTTCGTTCTGGATGAGATCTACAAGCTTCTGCATCCGATGATGCCGTTCATGACCGAAGAGCTGTGGGCGCAGACGGCGGGCGAGGGGCGTGAGCGTTCGACGCTGCTGTGCCACGCGGCATGGCCGGCTCCCGAGTTCGAGGACGCGGAGGCAGCGGGCGACGTCAACTGGCTTGTCGATCTGGTTTCCGGCATCCGCTCGGTTCGCTCGGAAATGAATGTGCCGGCAGCCGCAATCGCGCCGCTGGTGGTGGTGGAAGCCAATGAGACCACCCGCGAACGCCTTGTCCGCCATGAGACGGCCATTCGCCGGCTGGCGCGCGTTGGCAATATAACGCTGGCCGATACCGCTCCGAAAGGGTCGGCGCAGCTGGTTCTGGGCGAGGCAACGATCTGTCTGCCGCTTGGCGATCTGGTTGACCTCCAGGCCGAGGAAGCGCGCCTCAAGAAGGAAGTGGCCAAGGTCACCGAGGAGATCGCCCGCATCGCCAAGAAACTTTCAAACGAGAAGTTCGTCGCCAACGCCCGCGAGGATGTGGTGGCGGCTGAGCGGGAGAAGCTGGCGGAGTTCGAGGAAACGCAGGCACGGCTTGCCACGGCTCTCGAACGGGTGCGCTCAGCCGGTTAAACACTCAGGGCCAGCTTGCTGTTGCTGAAAGACCCGAAAACCCTGCCCGGTTTTCGGGTCTTTTTGTTGCGCGATTCGCGTACTCTCAAAACTTCCGGTTGCGCTTTGAGGCCTCATTTCGAGGCCCTCCCGTAACGTAAGAATTGACGTATACGGAAGATTAGGCCCCATTGTTGCCATAATGTAACAATGTCCCCTTTTTCTCTCGAAAACGGCCTGTTTTTGAGTATCCCGTATAACATGCCGGGCAATTTCAAGGCTTGCGCTGCTGAAAAATCCGGTTTTCAGGCGCCTGCTCAAGATGACGGCAAGTCTGCGGACAGTTGTCGGATTTTCTCGTACTTGTACGGCGTACACAACGGTGTTGCATCGCGCCGTCTAATTGGTTCTACCTAGAAATCAGGAACTTTCGGGGAGAGGACTTCATGGTTATTAAGGGTATCGCGACGCTTTCCGGAGCAACCGCGCTTTCTCTTCTTGCGATGGCTGCGGCCAATGCTGGCGGTTTTTCGCGTGGAACCGCAGATACGGATATTCTGTTCGAGCAGGGCAATTTCAACGCGCGCACCAGCGTCACGGTTGTGAGCCCGGAACGGAAGATCGTCAGCGGTCCTTCCAATGTCGGCCACGATTATGCCGACAGCTATGTAATGCCGTCGCTGGCGGCGAAGTTCCGCATTTCGGACAATCTGTCATGCGCGGGTACGGTCGCGAACTCGTTTGGTGCAGCATCTTCCTTCGATGCGCCACGCGCTCAGGCCGCGGCTTTCCCCTACACCATGTATGGCAAGCTCGATGAAACCTTCACGGTCATGGAGTATGCAGCAACCTGCGCCGTAGGCTTTGACCTGGACAAGGGAAGACTGTCCGTTATCGCCGGCGCCTATGTCGACGATTTTGACTACGACCTCAGTGTCGTCATTCCCGGTACCGGTGGTGCACCCACTCGTCTGCCTGTCGAACTGGGCGGCACCGCCTGGGGCTGGCGCGGCGGTCTCGCCTATGAGATCCCGGACATCGCGCTGCGCGCGCAGGTGCTTTATCGTTCGGGAACGAAGATCGAAGCGACCGGCACTGCTGCAGGCGGCCTTGGGTATGCCGAGGGTGAGGGAAAGCTTCCTCAGAGTGTTGAAGCCAAGTTCCAGACCGGAATAGCGCCGGGCTGGCTTGCCTATGGTTCGGTGAAATGGACCGACTGGTCTGTCAACAAGACGCTGGATCTCACGACGAATTTGGGGTTCAGCAGCCAGAACAGATATTACTGGCGTGATGGCTGGACCATCATGGGCGGTATCGGTCATTCGTTCAACGATCAGATTTCGGGCACCGCATTCCTCATGTGGGACCGCGGCACCTCCACGGGCTGGGATCTGCACGGAGACGTTGTCACCCTCGGCGCTGGTCTGATCATGAAGGACGGCTTCGGTGAACTGCGTCTTGGTGGTGGCGTTTCGCGGGTCGGTTCCGTGAAGGAAGACAAATACGGGGACGGCAGCTCCAACTATAACTACGCCGTCGGCAGTGGCTGGTCCGTTTCCGGTCTTGCAGGCTACAGCCTCAAGTGGTGAGTTGATCTCCTGAATGACATAAAAGCCCGGCATTGCCGGGCTTTTATCTTTTAATATCATACGCTTGACAGGTTTTTCGGAATCTGTTTCCGAACGGCTGTTCACCTTCGGTTAGCGACTTCTTCAGTCTGTGGTGAATCTGCAACAGTCGTTCAACTTCCCTTGTGCTAGGCCTGCCGCAGCGAGAACCGCCAACTTCCCGCCATAAACCGGGGGCACTTCGTTAAGGCCCCGGAAAAACAAGCGGCAAGGAACAGGGGTCCGCAGGTATTTTCAGTCGTGGTTTCATCAACGGATGATGAGGCAGGCTGGCAGTGTGGCAGGCGCAAGGAAGAGTATGGAAGTCCCGGTTATTTCCCGCTCAGTTTCGATGTTGCTTCCCCGCGCGGGAAGAGATGCCGGCGTGCGGCAACAGCCGGTTCATTCCGTGGCAACCCATTCCCGACAGATTTCGGGGGTGTTGCGCTCATGTATGCTGGGCACAGTGATAGCTTGTGCCTCCCTGTCTGCTGTCGAGCCCGCGCTTGCCTTTGACGACAAGGTGTTTGACGACAAGACCGGCGTGAAGCCGAAATCCAATCCGTTCGCCGTTTTCCGTTTTGGTTTCTCCGCCTATCACAGCGGCCATAAGGAACAGGCGGTCGAGGCATATCGCTACGCAGCGGAAAATGGTCAGATCGGCGCAACGTGGAAGCTGGCCCGCATGTATGCCGAGGGAGACGGTGTCGCCCGCAACGACTATGAAGCCTTCAAGTTTTTCAGCGAAATCGCCGAACAGGATGTCGAGCCGGGTTCGCCTGAGGAAAGCTATGTTTCCGATGCGCTGGTTGCGCTGGGAGATTATATCCGCAGAGGAATACCCGGAACGCCGGTCCAGCCGGACGCGACCGCTGCGCAGGAATATTTCATGCGCGCCGCAGCCAATTACCGCAACCCCAATGCCCAGTACGAAATGGGCAGGATGTTCCTCAATGGCGAGGGCGGCGTGAAGGCCAGCGCAAGGCAGGCCGGCCGCTGGCTGCAGCTTGCTGCCGAGAAGGGGCACGCCGGCGCGCAGGCAACGCTCGGCAATCTGCTGTTTCACAGCGGCAAAGCGGTTCGCGGTCTGGCTCTGATGACCGTAGCCCTTGAGCGTGCCCAGCCTGTCGATCAGGGCTGGATACGCAACATGCAGGAAGAGGCCTTCGCTCTGGCGCCGGAGGCCGACCGCCGCACGGCTATCGCTCTGGCCGATGACATGCTGACCAAGGGCATCAACCAGTAACTGGCCGCGTGCAGCCCGGCGTGTTCGCTGCTCAAAGCCAAACGCGCCCGCTGATTAAAGTCAGACGCGATTGTGATTCTTTTTCCGCAGGATGCGGGCTTCCCTTGAATCGTTACCTTTGCTTCACGAAGCGCTTCAGGCAGCTTCCAGCCTGAGTTCCACAGCCGCCGGAACATGATCGGACGGCTTTTCCCACGCTCGCACATGTTTCTCGATCGATGCCGAACCCAGCATGTCAGCCGCCTCCGGCGACAGGAGTAGATGGTCGATGCGGATGCCGTTGTTCTTCTGCCAGGCACCGCCCTGATAGTCCCAGAATGTGTAGACGTCCGGTTCGTCGGTAACCGCGCGCACCGCCTCGGTAAAGCCGAGGTTCTCCAGTCGCCGGAATGCCTGCCGGGTCTGAGGCTGGAAAAGCGCGTCGTTGACCCACGCTTCGGGATGTCTTGCGTCGATCGGCTCCGGGATGACGTTGTAGTCTCCTGCCAGAACAAGCGCCTCTTCCAGAGCAAGTCGCTCGTGCGCCCAGTCTTCAAGGCGTTTCATCCAGGCGAGCTTGTAGGGAAATTTCACCGGATCATCTATGGGATTGCCATTGGGCAGGTAGAGCGAGACGACGCGCAGCGCGCCTTTTGGCGTCGAAAAAACGCCTTCGATGAACCGTGCATGGTCGTCGCCATCGTCACCGGGCAGGCCGCGATTCACCTCGTCGAATGGCAACCTGGAAAGCAGGGCAACGCCGTTGAACCCCTTCTGGCCGTGCGTTTCGACATTGTAGCCAAGCGCCTCGATCTCCAGACGTGGGAACTGTTCATCGACGCATTTGATTTCCTGCAGGCAGACGATGTCCGGCGCGCTCTCCTGCAGCCAATGGGTGAGATTGCCGATACGGGCCCGCACGCCGTTGATGTTCCAGGTGGCAATCTTCATGAAATTCTCGCGACTATTTCAAACAGTTCTTGATGGCATGTCGGTTTGATTGAGGTCATCCTGCACCATCGCGGCAGTCTATGGAACCCGTTTCAGCTGTCGCGCAAAGGGAGGGACCATAATGTCAACAGCATCGACGCATTCCGTCGACGAGATGCTGCCTGCGCCGCGTTTGTTTACGCTCGGCCTTCAGCATGTTCTTGTTATGTATGCAGGCGCTATTGCCGTGCCGCTCATCGTGGGCAGGGCGCTTCAGCTTGAACCGGCCGACGTCGCATTCCTCATTTCCGCGGATCTGTTTGTTTGCGGCATCGCCTCGATCCTGCAATCCATGGGCGCAACGCAATGGTTCGGCATCAAGCTTCCGGTGATGATGGGCGTAACCTTTGCAGCCGTTGGCCCCATGGTCTCCATGGCGTCGGCAAACCCAGGCTATGAAGGCGCGCGCATGATCTTCGGCGCCATCATCGGGGCCGGCATCATAACCGTGCTCATCGCTCCCTTTGTCAGCCGCATGCTGCGGCTTTTCCCGCCTGTGGTCACGGGCACGATCATCCTCGTCATCGGCGTGTCGCTGATGAAGATCGGCATAAACTGGATATTCGGCATGCCGTTCGGGCCTACGGCGCCGAAGATCATCAACCCCGAACATGCGGCATGGCTGAATTCGGTGAAGGAGGCGGCAGGGGCCGCCGGCTCGACGCTGCCCCCCGTGCCGGCCGGGATGGGGCTGGCGCCCAGCGTTCCGAATGCCGCCTATGCGCCCGTATCGAACATCGTGCTTTCGCTGGTCGTGCTTGGCGTCATCATAGGTGTCGCGCGCTACGCGAGGGGCTTTCTGTCGAACGTCGCCGTTCTCGTCGGTATCGTAGCCGGCGGCATCATTGCGGCATCGCTCGGCATGATGCATTTCGACAAGGTGGCCAACGCCGCGTGGTTCGCCCCGATCGCGCCATTCCATTTCGGAATGCCGATTTTCGATCCGGTCCTCATCATCACCATGGTTCTGGTGATGATCGTGGTGATGATCGAGTCGACGGGCATGTTCCTGGCCCTCGGCGACATGACGGAAAAGAAGATCACCCAGCCGATGCTGTCGGCAGGCCTGCGCATGGACGGTCTCGGCACCGTGCTAGGCGGCATCTTCAACACCTTCCCCTATACGAGCTTTTCGCAGAATGTCGGGCTGGTGGGCGTTACCGGCATTCGCAGCCGCTTCGTCTGCGTGGCGGGCGGCGTCATCATGGTGGTTCTGGGCCTCATCCCCAAGATGGGTGCGCTGGTGGAGGCGCTTCCCACGGTGGTGCTCGGTGGTGCGGGTATCGTCATGTTCGGCATGGTGGCCGCAACCGGAATCCGCATCCTGTCGGCCGTGGATTTCAAGGCCAATCGCAACAACCTGTTCATCGTGGCGATTTCGCTCGGCTTCGGCATGATCCCGGTCGTGGCGCCCGACTTCCACATCTGGCTGCCGAAGGCCATCGGCCCGCTGGTGGACTCCGGCATCCTGCTGGCATCCATTGCCGCCGTGGCGCTCAATCTGGTCTTCAACGGGGCCACTGGTGATGCGCAGGGCCTGCGCAAGGCCGCCATGTCGGCCGAAGCCTGAGGCCAGAATCGCGGATCAACACGAAAAGGCCGCCCCAAGGGCGGCCTTTTTCTGTGGCAGACTGCTGCGTCAGATGGAGAAACTGGTTCCGCAGCCGCAGGACGCCACGGCGTTCGGGTTCCTGATCTGGAATGACTGGCCCATCAGGTCGTCGACGAAATCGATGACGGAGCCGCCGAGATAGACCAGAGAAATGTCGTCGATCAGCACTGTTGCGCCATCTCTCTCGATGGCGACGTCGCCATCATCGGGGCCTTCAACGAGATCGAACTTGTAGGAGAAACCAGAGCAGCCGCCACCTTCGACGGAAACGCGCAATGCGCTTTTGCCCGGCTCGCCGGAAACGATTCTGGCGATCCGCTTTGCTGCGGCCTCGGTTACTTCGACGTTGGAGTTCATCGCGGCGTTCGCGTTCACGGCGTCACCTTGCATTTGATTTCTCTTGATAGGTATGTACGCCGTGCCATCAAGTCAACAACTGGTCGCTGGCCATGAGTGGCCGTTGCGATCTGCGGAGAAAGCATGGACGAAGGACACGCCGGAAAGGGCATCGCGAACGCCGTCTATGAGGGAATAGGCTTCGGCTACCGGCCGCGCGCGCCTTATGCAACCGATCCCGCCAGAACGCGGGGAAGGTTCGTGCCGGAGCCGGAAAGCCCGACCCGCACCCCTTTCCAGCGCGACCGCGACCGCATCATCCATTCGACCGCATTCCGGCGTCTGAAGCACAAGACGCAGGTGTTCATCGCCCATGAAGGCGACCATTTCCGCACACGGCTGACCCATTCCATCGAGGTGGCGCAGATTGCCCGGGCGCTGGCGCGTGCGCTGCGCGGCGATGAGGATCTCGCCGAGGCGGTGGCGCTCGTCCACGACTTCGGCCACACCCCTTTCGGGCATACAGGCGAGGATGCGCTGAACGCGAAGATGGCTGCCTGGGGTGGTTTCGATCACAATGCCCAGTCTCTGCGCATCGTCACCCGACTGGAGCGGCGCTACGCGGAGTTTGACGGTCTGAACCTGAGCTGGGAAACGCTGGAAGGACTGGTGAAGCACAACGGGCCTCTAACCGGCGCGAACGGCGAGGGGCTTGATGGTGCTCTGCCTGCCACCATCCGCGCCTACAACGAACTGCATGATCTCGAACTCGACCGCTTCGCCGGGATAGAAGCCCAGTGCGCGGCGATCGCCGACGACATTGCCTACAACACCCACGACATCGACGATGGCCTGAGAGCAGGGCTTCTCGAACTGGACATGCTGGAGGATCTGGCCCTGCCGGGCAGTATCCTGCGTCAGGTGAGGGAGCGCTATCCCGCTCTGGACGATGTGCGCGTCGGCCACGAATTGATGCGGCGTCAGATCACCATCATGGTCGAAGACGTGATCAGGGCCGCCACTGAAAATCTGGCGCGCCTGCGGCCCGAAAGCGCCGAGGCGGTGAGGGCGGCCGGCGAAACCATCGTCACCTTCACGCCGGCCATGGCGGTGGAGGAAAAGGAACTCAAGGCGTTTCTCTACAAGCATCTCTACCGGCATCCGGAAGTCATGCGCGTGCGCGTCAATGCGGAGAAGATCGTCTGCGATCTGTTCGACGTCTATTTCTCCGACCCGCGCGCCATGCCGGAAGGCTGGCGAGAGGGGCTTGATCGCGCGGAAGATCGCATAAAGGCGCGTCATGTCGCCGATTTCCTCGCCGGCATGACCGATACCTACGCCGTGAAAGAGCACCGGCGTTTGTTTGACCACACGCCGGATTTGAGTTAGGCGCAGGAAAACGCCGCTTTTTCCATGATTTTCACGCAAAAGCGTGTGAATGAGTTTCCGCAGTTATCGAAAGCCCCCTCATGAACATCTTCGCCGACTTCACCGCGCGGATCATCAAAGCAGTCGAAGCGCTTGATCTGAAGGACAAGGATGGGGACGTGCTCGATCTGTCACGCATCTCCGTCGAACCGCCGCGGGATGCAAGCCATGGCGATCTGGCCACCAACGCTGCAATGGTGCTGGCCAAACCGTCCGGACAAAATCCGCGCGCGCTGGCGGATCGTATCGTCGCGACGCTGCGCGAGGATGCCGATGTTGCCGGGGCGGAAGTGGCGGGTCCCGGCTTCGTCAATCTGCGCCTCACCGATGCGTTCTGGCAGAAGCATCTGGCTTTCATCCTGGGCAAGGCCACCGATTATGGCCGCTCCACCGCCGGTGCCGGACGCAAGGTGAATGTGGAATATGTCTCGGCCAACCCGACCGGACCCATGCATGTCGGCCATTGCCGCGGCGCGGTGGTGGGCGATGCGCTCGCCAACATCATGGATTTCGCCGGCTATGAGGCGACCAAGGAATATATCATCAACGATGCGGGTGCGCAGATCGATGTGCTCGGCCGTTCCGTTCTGTTGCGCTATCGCGAGGCCCTTGGCGAAAACATCGGCGATATTCCGGCAGGCCTCTATCCCGGCGATTATCTGGTGCCCGTGGGGCAGGATCTTGCTTCGGAATTTGGCCGTAAGTTGCTGGAAATGCCGGACAATGAGGCGCTGGCAATCGTCAAGGATCGCACCATCGACGCCATGATGAAGATGATCAAAGATGATCTGGCGCTGCTCAACGTGCGCCACGACGTCTTCTTTTCCGAGCGCACCCTGCACGCCGATAATGCCAATGCAATCCGCTCGGCCATCAACGACCTGACCCTGAAGGGCCACATCTACAAGGGAAAGCTTCCGCCTCCCAAGGGTGAGAAGCCGGAAGACTGGGAAGATCGCGAGCAGACGCTGTTCCGCTCAACCGCTGTTGGCGACGACCTTGACCGCGCGCTGGTCAAGTCCGACGGAACCTACACCTATTTCGCCGCTGACGTTGCCTATCTGAAGAACAAGGTCGATCGCGGCTTCGTGGAGCTGATCTATGTGCTGGGGGCCGATCACAGCGGCTATGTCCGGCGTCTGGAGGCGCTGGCGCGCGCCGTTGGCGGCGACAAGGTCAAGCTCACCGTTCTGCTTTGCAATCTGGTCAAGCTGTTCCGCGACGGCGAGCCTGTGCGCATGTCCAAACGCTCGGGCGACTTCGTCACTCTGCGCGAAGTGGTCGAGGAGGTCGGGCGCGATCCGATCCGCTTCATGATGCTTTACCGCAAGAACAGCGAGCCGCTGGACTTCGACTTCGCCAAGGTCACCGAGCAGTCGAAGGACAATCCGGTTTTCTATGTGCAGTATGCTTCGGCGCGCTGCCACTCCGTGTTCCGTCAGGCGAAAGAGCAGATGGGCATCTCGGAGCCCGAGCGCGCAACGCTTTCGGCTGCCGTTTCCGGCCTTACCGACGAGGGCGAAATCGGGCTGGTGCGCAAGCTTGCCGAATACCCGCGCCTGATAGAGCAGGTTGCCTCCTCGCAGGAGCCGCACAGGCTTGCCTTCTACCTTTATGACCTTGCCAGCGCGTTCCATGCACACTGGAATCGCGGCACGGATAATCCGGACTTACGTTTTGTTAAGGTTAACGATCCACAATTGACCCTTGCCAGACTAGGGCTGGTGCAGGCCGTTGCGGATGTACTTCAATCCGGTCTGACGCTGATCGGGGCCGATGCGCCGAAGGAAATGCGTTAGACAGCAGCGGAGTACCTGTCACCATTTGCCCACATTGCGCTGGTAGGGGCCAACCTTACGCGACGTCGATGGCGTCCGATTGTGCGAGTTCGGGAACGACGATGGCAGACAGAACCCAGCTGAGGATAGCAGACCGCGACGATATCGCGGCGGATGATCCGTTCGCGGAGCTGACACGGATCATGGGTTTCGACCCGCGCGTGCCAGTGAAGCCGGACAATGAACCTCGCTTCGAAGACGTTGCTGACGATGATTTCACCATCGACCTTGAAAAGGAATTGATGGGCGAGTTTGGCGAGGAGCCGCAGGCTGCGGCCTGGCCGGAAGCCGGCAACGATGCTTCTGTAAGCTATGATGCTTCCGCGAGCTATGCAGGTGCGGATGCCGCTGCCCAAACGCATTCGGCTGCTGAACCGGATTTCAATTTCGACGACATCTCGTTCGATGAGCCTGCCTTTGAGCAGCAAGCCGGCGCCCATTCGGAAGCGCAGGTCGCCGCTGTTCAGAGCGCAGAGGCGGACTATCAGGATTTCGATCTTGCTCTGGAGCATGAGCTGACGGTCGCCGGAACTGCCGACGCGGATCCCTTCGCCGATTTCGATGCCGCTCTCACCGATGAGCTGGCCGGACAGGCGCAGCCAGCAGATGATTTTGCCGTCTTCGACGATGCCGATTTCGTCTTTGAAGAACCTGCCGTTGCAGCGCCTGAGCCGCAGGCGCCCGCAGCCTCTGAGCAGGTTTTTGATGCTGGTGACGATTTTGAACGTCAGCTGGCTGCCGCGGTGTTCGATGAGCAGCCTGCCGCATCTGCGGATGAGCCCGAATGGGATGCTGCCCCTGCCGATGGATTGCATGTTGCACCCCAATCCTATGAGCAGCCGCACGATGATTTTGCATATGCTCATGCCGAGCTGCCTTCCGTTGAGGCGGAAGTGGCTGCCGAAGCGCCAGCTCCCACCCTTGAAGATGAGCTGAACGCCTTGCTTAACCGCATGTCGGCACGTCCTCAGCCCGGCTACGAACCGGATTTCGAGCTGGAACGGCCTCTCGACGTTCATGTGGAGCATCAGGCAGCCGGTGCCACGCAGCAAGCTGCTGCGCCCGCATCTGCGCGTGATGATTTCGACCTGGATCTCGATCTCGGCGATTTCGGTTCCGAATCTGCGCAGAGCGTTCAGCGGCAGTTCGAGCCGCAGACACCGGCAGATCCTGTCGATGCATTGAAGTCGTTCATCCCGGCTGCCGTAACTGTCGCGGCGGCAACGCAGGCTCACAGCTGGAGCCGCAGCACGCCGTTCCTGCGCCCGCAGCAACAGCCTGCTGCAGTGCCGCAGCCGCAGGCGAGCGCTCAGCCCGATGCGCAGGCGAATGCCGCGGCATGGCAGCGTCATCAGCCGCAGCCGTCATCCGGTGCCTATCAGGTGACCTCCGACGCTTACGTGCCTGAGACGCCCGCTGCAGCTCCGGTGGCGCACGAGCCGCCCGTGCCGCAGGCACCGGCCCGGCCGCCCGTTGCGGAAATCCCCGAGCTTGAGACCATCGATATTCCTGAGCGGGCCGTCGCTCTTGCCGATGATCTGGAAATTCCGGATGTGCCGTTCGAGCAGGATGTCGCCGAGCCGGCTTCCTATGATGATCTGGAAGCCGATTTCGCCGATCTTCTCAGCGATATGAACACCGCCGAAGCTGAAGCCGCTCAACCTGCCGCACAGCAGGCTGACGTGTTTGCTGGGCCTGCTCAGAAACAGGCGGAAAATGCTGTCGCACAGGCGGCTCAGCCATCGTCATCCTATGACCGGACTTTTGACGAGGATTTCGACTTCGATTTCGATGCCGCTGCACAACAGTCCTATCAGCCTGCCGCAGCAGCGGCTGCGGATGACGGATTCGACTATGATCCCGATTATGGCGAGACCATTTCGGAAGCGGAGGACAAGAAGCCGCGCAACCGTTTGTGGCTGGCCGGCGCGATCGTCGCCGCAGTGGCCGTCATCGGTGGCATTGGGGCGTTTGCCCTCTCTTTCGGCGGGGGCGATTCCGGCGATGCGCCTGTACTTGTCCGCGCTGATGACGCACCGATCAAGGTCAAGCCGGAAAATCCGGGCGGCACCGTGATCCCCAATCAGGACAACAAGGTCTACGACATGGTTGCCAGGGGCGGTACTCCGGCGGCCCCCACTCAGGAAAAGCTCGTCTCTGACGCCGAAAAGCCTGTGGATGTTGCCGCAAGGGCTCCCGAGGCGCGCGTGGTGGGCGAGGGTGCGCCGGCTTCTGCCAAGTCGGAAGAGCGCGTCGCTCCGGCTACCGTTGATGATGTCGCCTCCGAGGAAACACCTGCCGTTGCACCGCGCAAGGTTCGCACCATGGTCGTGAAGCCCGACGGCACGCTGGTGCCTCGCGAAGAGCCCGCGCCGGCCCAGCAGGTTGCGGCGACCGAACCGCAGGATCCGGCGCCGCAGGCGGTGAGCGCTCCCGGTGCCGAGCAGACCGGTGCCGTGACGCCGGCGGCAAAGCCCCAGCAATCCGCCAATACGCCTTCGGCAGCGCCTGTTGCTCCGCAGCGCCCTGCTGAACAGCCGGTGAACATCGTTGGCGAGGTCAAGCCGGGGCAGGTCGCAGCACTCGACCCCAACGCGGCGGCAGCCGGAACATGGGCTGTGCAGATCGCTTCGCAGCCAAGCGTCGAGGCCGCCCAGTCCACCTATCAGGATCTGGCCCGCCGCTATGCCGGCGTGCTTCAGGGCCGCAGCGTCAACATCGTCAAGGCTGAAGTGGCCGGTAAGGGCACCTTCTACCGGGTCCGCGTGGCAAGCCAGTCGCGTGCCGATGCGATCAGCCTCTGCGAGAGCTACAAGGCCGCTGGCGGGAACTGCTTCGTTTCGAAGTAAAGCGCCTGCGAGTCAGACTTTTAAAAAAGGGCCGGTGCCACTATGCGCCGGCCCTTTTGCATGGGCGTGGCGAATGATTCCCTTTCCGGCACGAACCCGGTAAATTCGGGCCATGACCGAATCAAAATCACTTATTCTCGGCTGTGCCGGCCACTCGCTTTCCCGCGAGGAAATCCGCTTCTATCGCGGCGAATGTCCGTGGGGTTTCATCCTGTTCGCCCGCAACATCAGCGAGCCGGAGCAGATCCGTGATCTGGTGGCATCGATGCGCGATTGCGTGGGACGCGACGATGCGCCGGTGTTCATCGATCAGGAAGGGGGCAGAGTGCAGCGCCTGCGCCCGCCACTGGCCCCGAACTATCCGCCGGCTGCTGCGGTCGGTGAAATCTACCGGCGGGATCGCGAGGCCGGCCTGCGCGCCGCCTGGCTGCATGGCCGCATGCACGCCTTCGATCTTGCGCGTTACGGGATCAGCGCCGATTGCCTGCCGGTTCTGGATGTTCCGGTCGAGGGTGCCAGCGATGTCATCGGCCAGCGTGCTTATGGACGCGATCCCGAGGCGGTGGCCGCTCTCGGCCGCGCCTCGGCCGAAGGGCTGATGGCCGGCGGCCTGCTGCCGGTCATGAAGCACATTCCCGGCCATGGTCGCGCCTCTGCCGATACGCATTTCGAACTGCCGACGGTGCACGCCTCCTTTGATGCGTTGCGCAGACACGATTTCGCCCCGTTCACGGCGTTGAACGATCTGCCGGCGGCGATGACGGCGCATGTGGTGTTCAGCGCCATCGATCCGGCAGGGCCGGCGACCACTTCGGGCAAGGTCGTGGAGGAGGTGATCCGGGGCGAGATCGGGTTCGATGGCCTGCTGATCAGCGATGACATCTCCATGAAGGCGCTTTCTGGGGATTTCGGGGCCAAGGCAGCGGCAATCCTTGCGGCCGGCGTCGATATCGTTCTTCACTGTAACGGGGTCATGGAGGAGATGACTGCCGCCGCAGCGAAGGCAAAAGCGCTGGAAGGTGCGGCACGCAGGCGGGCCGACAGCGCAATGGCTGTCATCGGTGCGAAGAATGAAGGTGCTGAAGACGAGCTTCGCGCCGAATTTGCGGAGTATTTCGCGGCGGTGGCCTGACCACCGACAAGGGCTGCAAGGCGGCCCAACAGGCATATCGGAGCAACGGAACGTGGCGCAAACGGCAGCAGGTGATCAGAAGCCAGTCAGGCCAACGCCCATGGAGCGGCTGTGGGCGGATGGTGACGACGATCGCCGCACCGACGATCCTGCTCTTGTCGTCGACGTCGATGGATTTGAAGGCCCGCTCGACCTTCTCCTGCATCTGGCCCGCAACCAGAAAGTCGATCTGGCCCGCATTTCGGTGCTGGCGCTGGCCGAGCAATATCTTGTCTTCATCGACAAGGTGCGCGCGCTGCGGCTGGAGCTTGCCGCCGATTATCTCGTCATGGCTGCGTGGCTGGCCTTCCTGAAATCGAAGCTGCTGATCCCGAAGCAGCCGGGTGAGGAGGGGGAAAGCGGCGAGGAACTGGCAGCAGTGCTGCAATTTCGCCTGCGCCGTCTGGAAGCGATGCGCGACGCGGCAGCAAGGCTGGTCAACCGAAACCGTCTCGGTCGCGATGTTTTCGCGCGCGGCATGCCCGAACTCGTGATCGTTGAAAAGCGCAACCAGTATTCGGCAACGCTCTACGATCTTCTGAGCGCATATGCTTCCCAGCGTCAGCGGCAGGCCATCACCAATGTGCAGATCGCGAAGCGCGGCGTGTGGTCCCTTAAGCAGGCGCGCGATATTCTGACCCGCATGGTCGGCGAACTGCGCGACTGGACGGCGCTCGACAGTTTTCTCATCAAATATCTGGTTGCACCGGCGGAGCGGCGCACGGCGATAGCCAGTTCCTTTGCCGCTTCTCTGGAACTCGTTCGAGAGGGGTCTGTTGAGGTGCGCCAGAATGAACCTTTCGCCCCCATCTATGTGCGCGCGCGCGACACCGGCGATTCCGGCGGGGCTTCATCATGAGCGACGGCCGCAATGCCTCGGTGATCCCTTTTCCATTCGATGACGAGGGGACGAATGAAAGCTCCCGAAGCGACATCGCGGAGGTGATCCGCATGGCCGAAGCGATCGTCTTTGCAAGCGCCGCACCGGTCAGCGAAAAGCAGCTTGCGGAACGTCTGCCCGCCGGGGCCGATGTGGCGGCTACCATGCGGCGGTTGCAGGAAATCTATGCTCCACGCGGCGTGAACCTTTTGCGTATCGGCGACGGCTGGGCGTTCCGTACGGCCGGAGATCTGGCCTTTCTGATGAGCCGGGATACGGTGCAGCAGAAGAAAATGTCACGGGCCGCGCTCGAAGTTCTGGCCATCATTGCCTATCACCAGCCGGTGACACGGGCAGAGATCGAGGAAATTCGCGGTGTAGAAACCTCGAAGGGCACGCTCGACACGCTGCTCGAAACCGGATGGGTGCGTATGCGCGGGAGGCGCAAGTCTCCGGGGCGACCAGTTACCTATGGCACGACGGAAGCTTTCCTCGATCATTTCTCCCTTGAGGAATTGCGTGATCTGCCGGGAATTGATGAACTGAAAGGGGCAGGGCTCCTGTCCGGCCGCATGCCGGCCAATTTCTCTATTCCCTTACCGCCGGTCGATGCCGATGCGCTGAGCGATGACGAGGACCCGCTGACGGACCTCGACCTTGAGGATCTGGGCCTGCTGACGCCCCGTGTCACGGAAGATTGAAACCGTTGCGGCACCAGGGTGCGCGCTTTTGCGCGGCATTGAGACCTGAAACTGCGTGACAATCTTAAATCAGTCGTGAACATAGCGCTGGTTGCGTTTGAAACTGAACGCGAAAACGCATAGATCAGTGTTCAGGAACACTTACGAGAGAGAGTGCAATGGGTTCGTTTTCGATTTGGCACTGGCTTATCGTGCTGGTGATCGTGCTGCTGGTTTTCGGCCGCGGCAAGATTCCGGAACTGATGGGCGATATGGCCAAGGGCATCAAGAGCTTCAAGAAGGGTATGGCCGACGACGATGACGACAAGCGCACTGTCGAACATCGCGCCGATGAAACCGTTTCCCCTTCCAAGGAAAAAGCTGGCAAGAGCTGATTCCATTTTCGCTTGTCAGGTTGAATAGCCATGCTTGATGTCGGCTGGTCTGAGATGCTGGTGATCGCGATCGTGATGATCGTGGTCGTCGGGCCAAAGGATTTGCCCAAGATGCTGCGTACCTTTGGTCGTATGACGACCAAGATGCGCGGCATGGCGAATGATTTTCAGCGGCAGTTCAACGAGGCGATCAAGGAAGCCGAACTTGACGACGTCAAGAAATCCGTCGATTCCCTGCGCAGTCTCAATCCGGCAGCAGAAATCCGTAAGCAGCTGAATCCGTTTGAAAAGGCCGCTGCCGACGTCAGGAGCAGCATCGATGATGCCGGAAAGCTGAAGGCGACGCCTGTTCCTGGGGTCGCGCCGGCTGCAAGTGACGCGCCTTTCCCAGCAATGACAGACGCCTCAGTGCCACCCGAGCAAACCAGTGTTGCCGCCAGGACGGTGAAAACCACGGCAGCGGCAGACACGGCGAAGACGTCTGCGGCGAAAGCGGATGGCAAGGCCAGTGTTGCGGATGCGCCTGCCGCGAAGAAAGCTGCCGCCGCCAAAGCTGTGAAAGCTCCCGCCGCGAAGAAGGCACCGGCACCAAAAGCTCCTCCGGCAAAGAAGGCAGAAGCACCGAAAGCCCCCGCACCCAAAGCCGTGGCTCCTAAGGCTGTGGCGCCAAAGCCGGCCGCTCCCAAACCCGCCAAAACTGATGCTGCGGCACCCAAAACGGTAGCGGCGGCAAAGCCGGCTGCCGCCAAATCCCGCACCCGTACTGCAAGCAAGACGACGAGGACGCCCAAGTGAGCGCCAGCGATAAGGATGAGGTCGAGCAGTCGTCTGCGCCTCTCATAGAACACCTGATGGAATTGCGGACCCGGCTGATCTGGTCGATCGGTGGGTTTTTCGTCGCCTTCCTGTTCTGCTTCTTCTTTGCCAAGGCGCTGTTCAATTTTCTGGTCGTCCCGTTCAAATGGGCGACCAGCTGGGCCGGGCTTGATCCGACCAAGGTCGAGCTGATCTATACGGCACCGCAGGAATTCTTCTTCACGCAGATCAAGCTCGCCATGTTTGGCGGCATGGTCATTGCTTTTCCGCTCATTGCCACGCAAATCTACAAGTTCATCGCACCGGGCCTCTATCGTAACGAACGTGCGGCTTTCCTGCCTTTTCTCATCGCCTCGCCGATCCTGTTCCTGATCGGCGCATCGCTGGTGTACTTCTTCTTCACCCCGATGGTGATGTGGTTCTTCCTGACCATGCAGCAGTCCGGCGGGGACGGTGAGGTGCAGATTTCCCTGCTGCCGAAGGTTTCGGAATATCTCAGCCTCATCATGACGCTGATCTTCTCCTTCGGCCTCGTGTTCCAGCTGCCGGTGGTGACAAGCCTGATGGCGCGGGTGGGAATGTTGTCGTCTCAGGCACTGGTCGACAAGCGCAAGTGGGCAATCGTCATCGCGTTCGTGGTGGCGGCGGTGCTCACGCCACCCGACCCTCTCAGCCAGATCGGTCTCGCCATTCCGACGATCATCCTTTACGAAATCTCGATCATCACGGCCCGCATGATCGAGCGTTCCAAGGCCAAAGAAGAAAGCGCGCGCAAAGCCGAAGACGGCGAGGAAGAAAAGCCGGAAGACAGCCCGCCTGCCGACAATCCGGCCTGATCATCTTGTCCTTGCAGATGAAATCGCCCGCCATCCGCAGCGGGCGATTTTTTGTGTGCAAAGGCCTGCGCCGGCCTCCAATGCGCAGATGCTCACCCTGCGATTACGCAGGGTCAGTGGAACCTGGAGGTGTTCTCCACATTTCAGATGAGGGCGGGATATCCAGTTCTTAACGAGGACAAGAGATGAAAACGCTGGCCGAACTTTTCGAGCACACGCTCAAGGATATCTACTACGCGGAAAACGCGCTGACCAAGGCTCTGCCCAAGGTTTCAAAGGCGGTGAAAAGCCCCGACCTGAAGAAAGCCGTCGACGGTCACCTGAAAGAGACGAAGGGGCAGATCGAAACCCTGAAGAAGGTTTTCGCGACGATCGACGTGAAAGCCGAAGGTGAAAAATGCGATGCGATCGAGGGCCTTATCAGGGAATGCGAAGGCCTGATGGAAGAGGCATCGGGTAATGCGCTGGATGCAGGCCTGCTGGCCGCTGCGCAGGCCGTCGAACACTACGAGATCGCCAGATATGGCTCGCTGCGGGAATGGGCGAAGGTGCTCGGAAACACCGAGGCGCACAATCTGCTGACCGAGATTCTCGATCAGGAAAAGGCGGCCAACAACAAGCTCACCAATCTCGCCGTCTCATCGCTGAACAAGAAGTAATCAGCGCGTTCAAGGCTGGATCCGGTCAGGAAAAGCCACGCCTCGGGCAAGGCGTGGCCGAGGTGCATTATCGCCAGGACCGGCCTTCGCCGCTTGCACGGCATCCCAGAGGCGGAGCAACATTGCCGAAGGTCGCGTGAAGCCGATCGCAGCCCCATTTGTTGATCGGACCGGGCATGCGGCTGTTGAACTCAATACCGACCTCGTCATACGGCGTTTCGGTATTCGTCACGTAGCTGTACCATCGCCAGCTTACGGCAACGGCGACCGCTATGGCGGCGATAAGCACGATCTGTACAAGCTTCTTCATGCGGCGATTCCCAGCTAAGTATCGCCGCCTTTAGCGGAATCGCCTGCTTCCGGTCAAACGCGCCTTGCGCTCCCGGCGCTTATTCCCGTGCATGGCCTGTGCGTCCGCGGCACGCCTGTAGATCCTATGTCAGATAGCGCCTGAACCATTCGATGGTGCGGTCCCAGGCAAGCCTGGCCGCAGCCTCATCGTAACGCGGGGTCGAGTCGTTGTGGAAGCCGTGGTTCACCCCAGGATAGATGTAGGCTTCATAGGTCTTGCCGTGTTCCTTCAGTGCAGCCTCATAGGCGGGCCAGCCCTCGTTGATGCCGGTGTCGAGTTCGGCATAGTGGATCAGCAGCGGTGCCTGTATGCGCTCAACGTCTTCGGTTCTTGCCTGACGTCCATAGAAGGGAACGGCTGCGGCCAGTTCCGGATAGGCCACGGCTGCCGCATTGGAAACGCCTCCACCATAGCAAAAGCCGGTAATGCCGATCCTGTCGGTGGCGAGGTCGCTTTTCATCAGAAATTCTATGGCTGCGAAGAAGTCGTTCATCAGCTTTTCTGGATCGACCTGCCGCTGCAATTCCCGCCCTTTTTCGTCATTTCCGGGATATCCGCCAACGGATGTCAGGCCATCGGGCGCAAGCGCTACGAAACCTGCCTTCGCGACGCGGCGCGCTACATCCTCAATATAGGGATTGAGCCCCCTGTTCTCGTGCACCACCACGACGCCGCCCACAGGCCCTTCAGCCGCAGCCGGGCGCACCAGATAACCCCTCACTTCGCCATTTCCATTCGGCGAAGGGTAGGTGATGTATTCAGCGATGATGTCCGGATCGGTGAATTCGACCTGTTGTGCGAGCGCATAGTTCGGGCTCAGCGATGCCAGAATGGCTGCGGCGGTCATGCCACCTACGGTGAATTTGGCGGCGCGGTCGAGGAACTCGCGCTTGCTGATCCTGCCGTGTGCGTAATAGTCGTAGAGTTCAAGCAGTTCCTGCGGAAAATCCTTCGCTGTGAGACGGGTCATGACCGGCGCTCCGCGCTGTTGGCAACGCAGGAGTATAGGCAGACTTGCCGCCTGCCGGTGTTCACAAATTCGTTTGCTAATGGCAGGTGGAAAGGCAGCGCATCACATCATGTGCGCCGGCGCGATTGCACCTTCCTAGTCGAGATGCAGCTTGTGCAGGATGCGGTGAACGATCGGTGCGAAGATGATGCTGAAGGAAGCCAGAAAGAAAACGCTGGCGTAGAGGCCGTAAAGACCGATGAAAAGTTTGCCCGAAAAGCTTGTCGGCACTTCAATCAGTCCGAAGCCGCTCAGCATATAGGCAGCGTGCAGTATCGCTTCTTCAAGACCCTTCCCCTCGAAAAACACAAGGCCGATCACGCCGACGCCAATCGAGACTGCCATCAGAGCCAGAACCAGAGCGGCATGAAGCAGCATTCGCGTGGCGAACCTGTGCTTCGGCAGATAATCGTCCGTGATCTTTTCATACATCTGGGAGACCGCAACGGTTCTGTCTTTGTCCGGGACACGATGGCCTGAGAGCCATGAACCATGGGCGGGAGCGCCACGCAATGGGTTGGGTCAGGGCAGGGGCATGTCTTGCCAAGCCGGACCGTATGTCGCAGCCGCTACAATCAACAGCAATCTTCGTTGGTGTCATCACTTCTCGTGACTATCTGTTGTATCAGTGGTTTGGATTGAATGGTCTGGACATGGTGCTTTCGTTGAGATGGCCATCCCGATATGTGCTGAAGCGTACCGCAGTTACCGCCTTGCTGGCGGCCGCCATATCGATATCCATTTCCTCGGGAATTCGCTATCTGACCGGCTCTGAGGCGGATACGATAACGGTGGTCGTCCGCTTTGTGCTGCCTTTCATGATTGCCATTCCATTGGGCATCATCTGGTTCAGCAAGCTGGAAAGCCTGGACATGGCCTATCGAAGCCTGCTGAAACAGGCCAGCGACCTGGCCTATTCCGCCAGCACCGATCCTCTGACCGGCCTGCTCAACAGGCGCAGTTTCGCCGATCAGTTCGACCTCGCCATGGAGCATGGAATCAGGGGCGGGTTCCTGATCGCAGATGTCGATTATCTCAAGACGATCAATGATGAATACGGGCATCTGACGGGTGACGATGCCATCATCTCGACGGCCTTTGCCCTGAAATCGGCTCTTGGAGAGGGCAGCCTGATCGCACGTATCGGCGGTGACGAATTCTGCGCATTCATTCCGCTGCGGGATGGCGAAAGCGCTGCTGAGCTGATCGCAAGGATCGAAGGTCTTGCGGGTCGCCAGTTCCGCGAAAGAATCGGAAAGGACGAGCCTGTTCTTTCCATTTCATGCGGTTACGAGGTTTGCCGGCAGGGTCAGACATTCAGGGACATGATCGCCCAGACCGACAGCAATCTTTATCGGAAGAAACGTGCCAGAAAGAATATCGCTCGCGTGAGCCGAAAAAAATGGGAAGCGGACAGGGTGATATCCTGACCGGGTGAGAAGAGACCGAACTCAGGTGCTGAGCACGCTTTTTTGACGGTTTCGGTTCCCGAGACTTGTATCTGGCACCTCACCCCATCTTCCGCAAATGTTATGATTTCAGGGTGATATGCCCCGGCAGCGCCGCGCTCTTTCGCCGGTCATCTGCTCTCCCTGCTCCTGCAGGCGCCCGATCTTCCGGGTTTGCTTGTTGTGAACTGCGGCCGCGCCCTTTTTCGCGCCCGCCATCCAGAAGGGAGGTTGCCAGCTGTCCACCTTTCCCCGACGAATCGCCGTCGCCGAAATCTCTTTTGAGTTCACGCCGATTGCGTCGTCCAGTTCGGTGCAGGAGACCGACTGATAGGCGGAGGGTTTCACGGTCGTGGAACCGCAGCCGGCAAGGCTGAGCGCCAGCACGATGAATGCTGCTGAGGTCGTGTAGCGCGGTTTCATCGGCTGCGCCCCTTCATTCTTGAAGCATCGGTGCCATCGACGTCATCATGGCAGTGATACCGGCCAAATCTAAGGCACACTTACAGCGAATGCGCGGAAATCCAATGTCAGACACGCTTATTTCGTATCCGCATCAGTTGTAAGGTTTCTGTTGGATAAACGTTGTCCATTCCTGCGAGCGAATGCTGAGTATCAGCTTCGAAGAAGGAATGGTGGGCGATGTAGGGATTGAACCTACGACCCCACCCGTGTGAAGGGTGTGCTCTCCCGCTGAGCTAATCGCCCGCTCGTTGCCTTGTCGGCCAAGCGCGCCGCGATATAAGGGGCGGTATCCGTTTCTGTCAACCACCCCGGTTGCGACTGTAAGCAAACATTTTTGCGGGGGCCTATCGCGGTGCGCCGGTCCGTCAGCGCGCAGCCTCCATGAGGCGGCGCGCCATCTCCACGGTGATCTCATCGAAGTGCGAGACGATGACGGAAGGATCGAATTCGCGGACGTGACGGTCGGTGTAGCCGAAATCCACCGCGATCACCGGAATCCCGGCAGCCTTGGCTGTGTCGATATCGGTACGGGAATCGCCCACCATGATTGCGTTGCGCGGATCGCCGCCGGCTTTCAGAATGGTTTCCGTGAGATGCCGCGGATCCGGCTTGCGGAAGGGAAAGGTATCCTGCCCGCAATTGGCTGAAAAATGCCTTCTGAGACCCAGCGCCTCGATCAGAGAAAGGGAATTCGCTTCATATTTGTTCGTGCAGATCGCCAGCAGGTAACCCTCGGCTTCAAAGCGCTCGATGGTTCCGGTCACACCCGGAAAGGGCTGCGATCTGCCGGGAATATTGGCCGTGTAGTGCTCAAGGAAAACCTTCAGCAGCCTGTCCAGCTCCGAGGTCGAAAGCTCCTTGTTCTGCGCGGCGAAGGCGCGCTCGATCATCACGCGGCCACCATTGCCGACAAACTGCCGGAATGACGGTTCGGATACCGCATCAAGCCTTGCGGTTTCCAGCGTGTGGTTCAGGCTTGCCATCAGATCAGGTGCGGTATCGACCAGAGTTCCGTCGAGGTCGAAGACTATAATCGGTGCGGTCATCTGCTGTTCCTGATTTTATGTGTCAAAAGCTGGTAGCCCGCAGGTCCATGGCTTGCAAGCGCGGCTGCCGGCACGTTCGAAGACGCGCAGACAGGAAGCTTTGACCGCACCGTCAAAAGTGCTAGGAGCCGGCATCGCAAAACATGGCGGGCGTTCCAATGGACCAGAAGCAAATGAAGATCGAGGCGGCGCGTGAGGCGCTGGCCCACGTCTCGGACGGGATGAGGCTTGGTATCGGCACCGGCTCCACCGCCGAGGAATTCGTGCGCCTGCTGGCGCAGAAGGTTGCCACGGGTCTGAACGTCATCGGCGTTCCGACGTCGGAGCGGACGGCGGCACTGTGCCGGGAACTCGGCGTGCCGCTTTCGACGCTGGATGAGACGCCCGAACTCGACCTCACCATCGATGGCGCCGACGAGATTGATTCGGAGCTCAGCCTGATCAAGGGCGGCGGCGGCGCGCTCCTGCGTGAGAAGATCGTTGCTGCCGCTTCGGCGCGCATGATCGTCATTGCCGACAAATCGAAGGTGGTCGACACGCTGGGACGCTTTCCGCTTCCCATAGAAGTGAACCGTTTCGGCTTGCGTGCCACCGAACTGGCGATCGCCGCAGCGGCCGGCCGGCTTGGGCTTTCCGGCGATATAAATTTGCGGATGACGGATTCGCAGCCATTTGTTACAGACGGCGATCATTTCATCCTGGATGCATCTTTTGGCCGCATTCCGGATACAAGAGCGCTATCCGAAGCTTTGCACGCCATTCCGGGCGTGGTGGAGCACGGTCTTTTCATCGGGCTGGCGTCTGCGGCGGTTGTCGCCGGCAGCGACGGCATCGATACCATACAAGCCGTCCGGTAAAATCAGGGAGCCCTGCCAGATCATGAAATTTCAGAACCGGATTCGTCGCCTTGCCGTCGCATGCACGGCCGCAGCATTGGTGTCCTTCTCTGTGCCGGCTTTCGCGCAGGATGTTTCCGACAGCCATCTGAAGGCTGCCCGCGACGCCGTTGCCTCCATCAATGCAACGGACGCCTTCGACGCCATCCTGCCGCAGGCCGCAGCCTCGCTGCAGGCGAGCCTCATCCAGAAGAACCCGGATCTGCAGGAGCTTATCGGTACAACGGTTTCCGCCAAGGCGCTGGCCATGGCATCCCGCCGTGCCGATCTTGAGCGTGAGGCAGCCCTTGCCTATGCGAAGGTTTTTTCTGAAGACGATCTGAAGGCCATTGCCGCATTCTACACCTCGGCTGCAGGCAAGAAGCTGCTTGAAAGCGGCCCGATCGTTTCGCGTGAACTCGTTCGCGCCGCCGAAATCTGGCAGAACGGCATTGCGCGTGATCTGGCGCAGGAAGTCGGTGAAGCCTTGCAGTCGGCGGCAGGTGCGCAGGTGCAGCCGGCAGATGGCACGGAGGCTCCGGCCGAAGGGCAGGCGCCCGCCAGCGGCAACTGATTTTCCGTCTGACTGAATGTCGCATGAAGCCCGGCCTGTGCCGGGCTTTTCTTTTCTGCGGGTGCGTCCTACCTGTAAGCATCACTCCTGCCTGAAGGGTTTTTCATATGGCCGCTTACGACTACGACCTCTTCGTCATCGGTGGAGGTTCAGGCGGTGTGCGCGCCGCGCGTGTAGCTGCGGCCATGGGAAAACGTGTAGCAATCGCGGAAGAGTATCGTTTCGGCGGAACCTGTGTCATCCGTGGATGCGTGCCGAAGAAGCTTTTCGTTTATGCTTCTCAATACAGCGAGCATTTCGAGGACGCCGCCGGCTACGGCTGGAACGTTCCGCCAGCCAGCTTCGACTGGAATACGCTGCTGGCCAACAAGGACCGCGAGATCGCCCGGCTTGAAGGCATTTATCGCCGCAATGTCGAAGCCTCGGGTGCAACGATCCTTGATACGCGCGCCGAACTTGTCGATCGTCACACGGTGCGGCTGGTTGCTGATGGCCGAACTGTGAGCGCTGATCAGATTCTCATCGCGACCGGCGGCCGTCCGTCACCGCATCCGGCACTTAAGGGCCACGAGCACTGCATCACCTCCAACGAGGCATTCCATCTGGAGACGCTGCCGAAATCTGTCATGGTCGGGGGCGGGGGCTACATCGCGGTCGAGTTCGCCAACATCTTCCACGGGCTGGGCGTCGAGACCACCCTGGTCTACCGCGGAGTGAAGATCCTCAATCATTTTGATGACGACCTGCGCACCGGGCTGCAGGAAGCGATGACCGACAAGGGCATCGAGATCGTTTGTCGGGCCGTCGCGGAGGAGGTGGTGCGCCGTGACGATGGCCGCCTCGACGTGCGCCTGAGCAACGGCGAGACGCGCACTGTCGATCAGTTCATGCTGGCCATGGGCCGCTCACCCAACACGGAAGGCCTTGGGCTGGAGGCCGTCGGCATCGAGACTTCGGTGACGGGCGCGATCGTCGTCGATCCCTATTCGCGCACCAATGTCGACAACATCTGGGCGATCGGCGACGTGACCGACCGCGTGCAGCTCACCCCGGTGGCGATCCACGAAGCGATGTGCTTCGTCGAAACCGCCTTCAGGGACAATCCCACCGCGCCGGATCACGATCTCATCGCCACGGCCGTTTTCTCGCAGCCGGAAATCGGCACGGTCGGTCTGTCCGAGCATGAGGCGGCGGAAAAATATCCTGAACTGGAAGTCTATCGCGCTTCCTTCAGGCCCATGCGCAACACGCTGTCGGGCCGCAACGAGAAGATGCTGATGAAGCTGATTGTCGATGCCGTCTCGCGCAGGGTGGTCGGCGCGCACATCATGGGGCCTGATGCCGGCGAGATGGCGCAGCTGCTCGGCATTCCTCTGAAGGCCGGCGTCACCAAGGATGATTTCGACCGTACGATGGCGGTCCATCCAACCGCTGCCGAGGAGCTTGTCACCATGTACAAGCCCACCTACCGGGTGCGCAACGGCGAGCGGATCGACTGATCCGCCCGCCGGGCTCAGACTACAGGATAGTGCCGGTCAGGATGAGCGCCGCCACCGTGAAGTAGATGGCGAGCCCCGTCACATCGACCAGCGTTGCCACGAATGGCGCAGAGGCGCTGGCCGGATCGAAGCCGATGCGCTTGAGGATGAAGGGCAGCATCGAGCCGGTCAGGGAACCGAAGGTGACGATGCCCACAAGCGCCAGCCCGATGGTCAGGGCGATGAGGTGCCAGTAGGGGCCGTAGTCGTAAAGTCCCAGATACTGCCACAGAACGATGCGGATCATGCCGACGGCGCCAAGCATCGCGCCGAGCACAAGACCGCTCGGCAGTTCGCGCAGGGCAACCCGCCACCAGTCGCCGAGCGAAAGCTCGCGCAGGGCGAGCGCGCGGATGACCAGTGAGGTGGCCTGCGAGCCGGAATTGCCGCCGGAGCTCATGATGAGTGGAATGAACAGGGTCAGCACGATCGCCTTTTCGAGTTCCACCTCATAGTGCTGCATGACGCTGGCCGTCAGCATTTCGCTGAGGAAAAGCGCACACAGCCAGCCGCCGCGCTTCCCGATCATCGAAAGGAAGCCCATCTTCATGTAGGGCTCGTCCAGCGCTTCCATGCCGCCGAGGCGGTGCACGTCCTCGGTGTTTTCCTCGATCATCGTGTCCAGAACGTCGTCCACCGTGACGATGCCTAGGATCTTGTCGTCTTCGACCACCGGAACGGCCAGCAAGTCGTATTTGCGGATGAGCTGCGCCACTTGCTCGACATCCATCAGCGGCGGCACGGAAACCGGCGTGGTGTCGGCTGCGATCGAGACGATGCGGTCTTCCGGCTGGCTGGTGATCAGCTTGCGCAGGCCGAAGGCGCGCAGCAGATGGTGCGTGGCGGGGTCGACAACATAGATGGCATAGACCGTCTCGCGGGTGCGCTCCACCTGACGGATGTAGTCGAGCGTGCGCGCCACGGTCCAGTCCGGCGGAACGCTGACATATTCCGTGGTCATGATCGAGCCGGCGCTGCCTTCCGGGTAGCCGAGGATAGCCAGCAGCGAATGGCGCAGCGAAGGCGCCATGGCATGCAGCAGCTCCGATCTGGCCGGCTCCGAAAGTTCGCGCAGCACGTCGGCGGCGCGGTCGGCGGACATTTCCGCAAGCAGCCTGCCGGCAAGCGGCCGGGGCAGGGCGGCGATCAGCTCCGATGCGTCTTCAAGCTCGGGCTGGTCGAAGATTTCGACCGCGCGCTCGAACGGAACTGTCGAAAGCAGCTCGGCCGCCAGATCGCGCGGCTCATTGTTCAGCGCTTCGACCATATCCGCGACATGGTCGTTGGCGAGAACCCGGGCGATTGCGATGGCGTCGCCGCTCATGGCGGGCGAAAAATTGTTCATTTGGCTCACTCCTTGCCGTCGGCCGGAGGCGAGCCCGAAAGGGTCACATCAGACAGACGGCGATTTTATTCGACTGTAACTGTCGCCAGACATGGCGGGGTTGACCTTTCCGATCGCAGGTTTGGTTGAGGGCTGCGAGTGGCCGCAACATAGGAAAGTAAAAGGGCAAGTCAACCGGCAATGAGGCAGGAAATCTGGTCCGGTCAACTTTGGCTGCTGGTTCTCAGGCGACGACGCGGAATGTGCAGCCAGCCGTCGGCCGCCTGTGGTGGCCGGTTGAGAATTTCGGTGAGTTCGGGCGGCAGGCTGGGGATCATCGGCTCCTTGGTCGCCACGCCGTCGGCAATGGTGAGAACGCTGTGATAAAACTCTTCACCGGAAGCCGACCGCGGCGGAGCCTGTTCGTGCATGACGCTGATGACGGTCACGCCGGGGCAATTGTCCCGGATGGCCTGATGGAAGGCAATCTTGCTTTCCGGATCCAGCGCGCCCGTCGCCTCATCGAGGAACAGCAGGCCGGGCTTGTGCAGGATGATGCGGGCAACCACCAGCTTCTGCTTCTGACCGCCCGACAGCAACTGGTCCCAGCTTTTGCCCGCGCGGGTTTCGTCGGCCAGATGTTCGATGAATTCGCCGAGCCCCGCCTTGTGAAGCGCTGCTGCCACTGTTGCGTCATTGTGGTTTTCAGCCCCCTGCGGCAGGCAGACAAGCTCCTTGAGAGTGACGGGCAGCAGTTTGACTTCCTGCGCGGCATAAAAACTCGTCACCCCTTCCGGGAATGCGATCGTGCCGCCGCCGTAAGGCCACAGACCGTTGAGGGCCTTGATCAGCGATGTTTTTCCGCAGCCGGATTCGCCTTTGAGGAAAGTCCATTCGCCACGCCTGAAGCCAAGCCTGTCGCAGACAAGGAAAGGTTCGCTGCCATGGCCGTGATGGCTGAGGCGCAGATTGTGGATGGCAAGCCCGAACACAGGGTTCTGGGTCATATAGCGGAATTCGCAGTCGCCGGTGAGGCGATAGAAATTCACCGGCTCCTGCACGCTCTCGATGGCCTGAGCGAGATCGATGACACGACGGCTGTTGGCGCGCAGGGTCGCGATCGCCGGCATGACATGGATGAACCACGAACACTGGCTGATCAGGGAGTTCACCAGTTCCGCGCCGGTGATGTAGCCTTTGAGGTCTATGCGGTTGTGAATGAAAGGCAGCAGGCCCGGTCCATAGGCTACGACGCGGGCGCCGACGAAATTATAGATGCGTTCGAAGGAACCGTAGCCGGCATTGATCCAGTTCAGCCGCCCCCAGGTGCGGTCGATCTCGGTGTAGAGGCGCTCATGCATGGTCTTCTGCACCGCTTCGCCGTGGGCGGATGCCACATGGAAGCTGCGCCGCAGCAGGGTGGAAAGCTCGCCGCGGTAGCTGCCTTCGGCCTTCTGCATGCGGATCGACAAGCGCTCCAGAAGGCCGCCCAGCCGGACCGCGATCCATGTGTTGACCGGCACATAGGCGGCAACCGCGACCAGCGCGAAGACAAGGCCGCCATATTCACCCAGAAATTCAAAGCCGCGCACCTCAGTAGAGGTTTCAAGTAGCTTCTGGCCGACGAAGAAAACCGAGCTCGCCACCGCGATGACGCCCATGGCAAGCCCGATGGCGCCACCGGTCATGCCCTTGATCGATTCCTGTATGCGCTGGTCGATATTGTCGGGCGCGGTATCGGCTCCGTGCTGGGCGTGGAAATGCGTGTGGTTGGCATCCAGCAGCGCGTCGTTGAACCTGGAGTTGAGCCAGGCGCGCCAGCGGCGATGCAGCGTGGCCGACACGAAGCTCTTGGTGCCGGTGATGCCCGCATCCTTGAACACAACCAGAGCGACGAGGAAGGCCGCATTGCTCAGAAGACTGGCCAGCGGCGCCTCGTTTGTGGGGCTGTGAAAATAGGCGATGGAATTGACCAACTCGCCCGAAGCCACGGCGAACCATACGCCGACCTTGCTGGAAAATGCGGTCAGGAACGCGACAACGAGGGTAAGGCCCCAGGCTTCTCTCCATCTGTCGGAGAACCAGTAGGCACGCATCAGCCCCCAGAACGACTGCATCGCGGAAACAGGCGTGCGGGAAGCCGGCGTCTTGCCGTCGCCTCTGCTGCCTCCCCACTGTGCTGTGCCGAACCTGAACACGATACCGATCGAACCTCTCGAATTCTGTTACAGAGAGTAACACTGCTTGATCAGATTCAATGAGTAATGTGTCGTGAACAGCAAAGCTGTGGCGTGAAGTGACATCAGCGCCACAGCACGCAAAACGCGAGAGAGCTAATTTGAATTCGAAAAAATCGATTTAAATCAGTTGGCTATGGTTTTTCCCTGAGACTCTTGCGTGGTTTACGTTTGGTAAATAGATCGCGAGTGCCCGCTGCGACCGGGAGGCTGCACACCACGCATTTCTGTCGGCCTGATGGCCGGGAATCCTTTGAGCCGGCGAATCAGCGACGCGCTTGTGTTCAGGAATGAATGCGCGTGGGGAGGTCTGGCGGACGCAGGGTAAATTGCAGGCTGGCACTAAAGTGCCGCTTCATGTATGGAGCGACGTTTCCTATACTATATATGGGAGTAATGGGGCGAGACCCCGGAAATTAAGAGTGGTTGAGACAATGACGAAGTGGTCCCCGAATTCTTGGAGAGCAATGCCGATCCAGCAGGTTCCGGCTTATCCGGACGTCGACGCCCTGCGGGCTGTCGAGGCCCAGCTCGCCAGCTTTCCGCCACTCGTTTTTGCGGGCGAGGCGCGAAAGCTCAAGAAGCAGCTTGCCAGCGTGGCTGCCGGCGAAGCCTTCCTGCTTCAGGGCGGCGACTGCGCCGAAAGCTTCGTGGAACATGGCGCGGACAACATCCGCGACTTCTTCCGCGTTTTCCTCCAGATGTCGGTCGTCCTGACTTTTGCTGCCTCACAGCCGGTGGTTAAGGTCGGCCGCGTTGCCGGCCAGTTCGCCAAGCCGCGCTCGTCCGATAACGAGACCAAGGGTGAAGTGACGTTGCCGAGCTACCGCGGCGACATCATCAACGGCATCGATTTCGACGCCGCGTCCCGCGTACCCGATCCGCGCCGTCAGGTCATGGCTTACCGCCAGTCGGCGGCGACGCTCAATCTTCTGCGCGCCTTCGCGCAGGGCGGATATGCCAGCCTTGAGAACGTCCACCGCTGGATGCTGGGCTTCGTGTCCGACAGCCCACAGGGCGAGAAGTATGAATCGCTCGCGCATCGCATCACCGAGACGATGGACTTCATGAAGGCCGTCGGCATTACCTCGGAAACCAACCATGCTCTGCGCGAGACCGATTTCTATACCAGCCATGAGGCGCTGCTTCTTGGCTACGAGGAAGCGCTGACGCGCGTCGATTCCACATCCGGCGACTGGTATGCCACTTCCGGTCACATGATCTGGATCGGCGACCGTACCCGTCAGGCGGATCACGCTCACATCGAATATTGCCGGGGCATCAAAAACCCGCTCGGCCTGAAGTGCGGCCCGAGCATCACTCCTGACAATCTGCTTGAGCTGATCGACAAGCTGAACCCGGAAAACGAACCCGGCCGCCTTACGCTGATCGCGCGCTTCGGCTCGGACAAGGTGGAAGAGCATCTGCCGAAGCTGGTGCGGGCGGTGAAGGCCGAGGGTCGTTCGGTGGTCTGGTCGTGCGATCCGATGCATGGCAACACCATCACTGCGGCCGGCTACAAGACGCGTCCCTTCGACCGCATCCTCAAGGAGGTCCAGACCTTCTTCGACGTGCATCGCGCCGAAGGCACTCATCCGGGCGGCATCCATGTGGAAATGACCGGCAAGAACGTGACGGAATGCACGGGCGGTGCGCGTGCGATCACCGCCGAGGAGCTTCAGGATCGCTACCACACCCATTGCGATCCGCGCCTCAACGCCGATCAGGCGATCGAGCTTGCTTTCCTGGTATCCGATCTTCTGCGTGACAACCGCCCTGCGGAACAGCAGAAGCAGGCCGCATCAGCCTGATCATTCTTGCAGAACAGGAAAAAGGCGCTCCCGGTGAGCGCCTTTTTTATGCCTGCGGCTGCGCATGAAGCGCGAGGGGATCATCAATCCTTCCGGTAAAGCAGCCATTTGTTGGTGCTTTCGGTGCCGATGTCGGAATGGCGTGTCACGCGATTTCTGCCCGCGACTTTCGAGCGATAGAGCGCCCTGTCTGCCTTGATATACAATTCATCCGAGGTCGCGGCTTCGGCTGCCATGCAGATGCCCATCGAAACCGTCACCGGGCCGTAGCTCACCCCCGTCACAGGATCGGTGAACCGGGTCTGCTCCACCAGCCTGCGCAGGCGTTCGGCGATCTCGGTGGTGTGGTCCTCGCTCGTTCCCTCGACGATGATGGCGAATTCCTCTCCGCCAGTACGGGCGACGAACACGCCGCGACGCACGCTGCTCTGGAATATGTCTGCGATGGAGCGGATGATGCGGTCACCTACCGGGTGGCCGAAACGGTCGTTGATCTTCTTGAAATCGTCGATGTCGGCAAGGATCAGCGCGTTGAACAGTATGTCCTTTTTAGAACTGTAGATACGCGCGATTTCCGTGTCGAATGCACGACGGTTGAGGATTTGCGTGAGCGGATCGGTTTCGGCGAGGCGTTTGTATTCCTCAAGCTTGCACTTCACAGCTTCCAGCTCGTCGGATTTTTCGCTGAGCGTGCTTTCCATCTGCCTGCCACGGTCAATGGTGGAGGTCGTGGCCACCGCCACGGCACCGACGATCTTCTGCAACAGTTCCCGCGAAATGGCCGATCTGTTGGCAAGGCCGTCGGATGTTTCGCTCAGGATGCGGCCGTATTTTTCGACCTGCGTGCGTTCGCTGCGCAGAAGCGTGGCGACGTCTTCCAGTTCCCGCGCAAGAACTTCGCGTGCCTGCTCCACGAAACCCTGGCCATAGTGATGCGCGCAAAAGCGCTTGCCCACTTCATCCAGTTGCTGCTGCGTGGGGCGATTGCCGAGCGCCACCACGGCCAGCCCCAGGGCAGGGTTGGCGCCGCTGAGCGCTTCATAAAAGATTTCATAGTTGCGCGGCAGTCCAATAACACCCAGACGGCGCATCGTTGCCACCACAGCTCCGGCCAGATCTTTCTGGGGTCTTTCCTGATGCGTTGCTGCGGCCTGCATAAAGATGACTCGTTTGTCCGTTGTTCCGGCGCGCCTGTCAGGCATGCGCCCAATCGGGAGCCTTGATATGCATCAGACAAATGGCGCTGTCCCATGCCCCCAATGCACACCGCGCACTGAAATTCTTAGTCGGTGTGCGCTAAATCTTTATTAAAAACCTACAACCTGATGTCATGAATATGAAGATTTTCAACTTCAGGGATATGGGGCCGCATGGTTCAGGCATTCTGCTCTGCTGAGTGCGCTTGCCCATTTCGGGAGGGTGAGGGATAAGCGCATCCGGTTCACGGAACGGTCACATTCTTCCCGTTCTTCGCCTGCGATCAGCAGGACGCCCGGCAGGAGGCAAAGACGACATGAAGCGGCTCATGGATGCATTCTTCAACTCGGTGCGGGCTTTCCGCCGTCTGGCCGGGAGCGAACCTGCCTTCCAGCAGGAGCTGATCCTGTTGCTGATCGCCATTCCGGTGGGCTGGCTCGTCTCGTCATCGTGGAAGGGCTATGCGCTCCTGATCGCCGCGGTTCTCTTCCTGATCCTCGTCGAGGTGCTCAATACCGGCATCGAGGCTGCATGCGATGCCGTCAGCCGGGAATTCAACATCGACATACAGCTCGCCAAGGATTGCGGATCGCTGGCGGTGCTGATCGCTATTCTTCTGTCCGGCGGTGTCTGGGTGGTCGCCATCTTCGAGCGGCTGTTCGGATCGCCGGTCTAGGGGCAGTTTCCTTCTGCGCAGACTCCCGCTAAACCGGCATCATGAGCAAGAAGACATCGCCCGATATTCTCCGCATCGCCATTGCCCAGCTCAACCCCACTGTCGGGGATGTTGCGGCCAATCTTGCCAGAGCGCGGCAGGCGCGGGCCGACGCGGCCAGCCAGGGCGCCGATCTCGTCCTGTTCACTGAACTGTTCATATCCGGCTATCCGCCGGAGGATCTGATCCTGAAGCCCGCTTTCCTCAGGGCCTGCGAGCGGGCCGCCGAAGAGATCGCGGCGGAAACGGCCGATGGTGGTCCGGGCATCATCATCGGCGTTCCCCTGAAGCGCAGCAGCGGAACCCACAATGCCGTGATCGTCGCCGATGGTGGCAAGATCATTGCCGAGCGCTTCAAGGTCGATCTGCCGAACTATGGCGAATTCGATGAAAAGCGCGTCTTTCAGGCGGGGCCGGACATGCCGGGCCCGGTGAATTTCCGGAGCATTCGTCTTGGGATTCCGATCTGCGAGGACATCTGGGGCGATTTCGGCGTGTGCGAGACGCTGGCCGAAAGCGGCGCGGAGCTGCTGGTCGTGCCGAACGGATCGCCCTACTATCGCGGCAAGGTCGACATTCGCCATCAGATCGTCATCCGGCAGGTGATCGAAAGCGGCCTGCCGCTGATCTACGCCAATCAGGTTGGCGGGCAGGACGAGCTGGTGTTCGATGGCGCGTCCTTCGCCATCGGGGCCGACAAGTCGCTTGTCTTCCAGATGAGCCAGTTCGAGGAAACGCTCGCCGTCACCACCTGGAAAAGGCAGGGCGACCACTGGGCCTGCGATCAGGGGCCCATGTCGCGGATTCCTGAGAAGGAAGAGGCGGATTACCGTGCCTGCATGCTTGGCCTCCGCGACTATGTGAACAAGAACGGCTTCAAAAATGTCGTTCTCGGCCTGTCGGGCGGTATCGATTCAGCCATCTGCGCTGCGCTCGCCGTGGATGCGCTGGGCGAGGAGCGTGTGCGCTGCGTGATGATGCCTTACCGGTATACCTCGAAGGAATCGCTGAAAGATGCCGAGGATTGCGCACGTGCTCTCGGCTGCCGCTATGACATCGTGCCGATTGCCGAGCCCGTCGAAGGCTTCCAGAACGCGCTGGCGCAGCTTTTCGAGGGCACGCAGGCGGGTATCACCGAAGAAAACCTGCAAAGCCGCGCCCGCGGCACCCTGCTGATGGCGATCTCAAACAAGTTCGGCTCCATGGTCGTCACTACCGGCAACAAGAGCGAGATGTCGGTCGGCTACGCCACCCTTTATGGCGACATGAATGGCGGCTTCAATCCGATCAAGGACCTCTACAAGCTGCAGGTCTATGCCATTTCGCGATGGCGCAACAATGAAGTGCCGCCGGGTGCCCTGGGGCCTTCCGGCGAGGTTATCCCAGTCAACATCATCGAGAAGGTTCCGACCGCCGAATTGCGCGAGAACCAGACCGATCAGGATTCGCTGCCACCCTATGAGGTTCTCGACGATATTCTGGAATGTCTGGTCGAAAACGAGATGGGCGTTGATGACATCGTCGCGCGCGGACATGACCGCGAGACGGTGATGCGCGTAGAAAACCTGCTCTACATTGCCGAATACAAGCGCCGCCAGGCGGCTCCGGGCGTCAAGATCACGAAGAAGAACTTTGGCCGCGACCGCCGCTACCCGATCACCAACAGGTTCCGCGACCGTGGCTGACAGGCCCGAAGTCGAGATTTCCTATGATCTTGAGCGGATCGACTTCGAGCGCACGTCGGAACTGATCAGAGCCTCCTACTGGGGCGAAAAGCGCACTGATGCGATCAACCGCAGGGCTTTCGACCACTCGGCCTGCGCGGCGGCTTTCATCGATGGACAGCAGGTCGGTTTCGCCCGCGCGATGACGGACTATGCCTGCTTTGCCTATCTCTGTGACGTGATCGTCTGGCCGGACAAGCGTGGGGCGGGTATCGGCAAGAAGCTTGTGCAGGCCATGCTTGACCATCCCGACCTCGCCGGCATTCCGGCTTTCAGTCTGCGCACCAGCGACGCGCATTCGTTCTATGAGGCTTTCGGCTTCGAAGTCTCGAGAGATGGCATGTATATGCGCTTCGTGCGCTGAGGCATTGTTACGCCAACGAAATGCCACAGCACACTGCCAATGGCTGTGTTGCCAATTTCCACCCCATCCGGTAGGCCACAACGATGACCATAACCGTCCGCTTCGCACCTTCGCCCACGGGCCGAATCCATATCGGCAATACCCGTACGGCCCTGTTCAACTGGCTGTTCGCGCAAAAGCACAATGGCCGCTTCATCCAGCGTTTCGACGACACCGATGTGGAGCGGTCGCGCAAGGAATATGCGGACTCCATCCTCTATGATCTTCACTGGCTGGGAATTTTCCCCGACAGCATCGAATATCAGTCGAAGCGTTTCGACGTTTACGATCAGGCAGTGGAGAAGCTGAAGGCGGCCGGAGTTCTGTATCCCTGCTATGAAACGCCGGAGGAATTGGATCTGCGCCGCAAGATCAGGCGCACGCGCGGTTTGCCGCCGGTCTATGGCCGCGAAGCGCTGGCCCTGACACAGGATGAGATCACAGAGTTCGAGGCGGATGGGCGCAGGCCGCACTGGCGTTTCCTGCTGCCCAATTTCGCCAGCGACCCCGCTGAAACGCAGCGCACCGAAGTGCACTGGAATGATCTGGTGCGGGGCGAGGAAACCGTCGATCTGGCATCGCTGTCCGATCCGGTTCTGGTGCGCGAGGACGGGACCTATCTCTACACCCTGCCGTCGGTCGTCGACGACATCGACATGGGTGTCACCCATGTCATTCGTGGTGACGATCATGTCACCAATACCGGCGTGCAGATTGCGCTGTTCAGGGCGCTGGGAGCCGAACCGCCGGTGTTCGGCCATCACAATCTGCTCACCACATCGTCGGGCGAGGGGCTTTCCAAGCGCAGCGGCGCGCTCTCGGTCGAGAGCCTGCGTGAGGCGGGCGTCGAGCCGATGGCGATTGCTTCACTGGCGGTTTTGATCGGCACCTCCGAAAATGTTCAGGCGATCGACTCTTTGGCGGAACTGGCCACGCATTTCGATCCCGCATCGACCTCGAAATCGGCCGCCAAATTCGACCCGGACGAGCTGTTCGTTCTGAACCGCGCGCTGCTGCATCGCATGCCTTTTGAAGAGGTGCGCGACCGGCTCGTTCTGTTCGGCATCGCCGATGAGCGGGCGGAGGCCTTCTGGAATGCCGTTCGCGGCAATCTCGACAAGATCGCAGATGCCCGCGACTGGTGGCGCATCGTCAACGAGGGGCCGCTGGAAGCGCAACAGTTCGATGCGGAGACGCTGGAGTTTCTGCGGTCAGGATTCGCACTCCTGCCCGAAGAGCCGTGGGGCGATACCGTCTGGAAACAGTGGACGGGGGCGATCCGCAAGGAAACCGGGCGAAAGGGCAAGGAGCTCTTCGCGCCGCTGCGGCTGGCGCTGACCGGGCGTTCATCCGGCCCGGAACTGGCGGAGCTTCTGCCGATTATCGGTCGGGAAGGAACGTTGGCCCGACGACCCTGATCTTGCGGTCGTCGTCAGCTTCCCGCTCCACCGTTTCGACAGGTTTTTCCGCGGTCTCGTTCTGACCGCCACTTTTGCGCGGTGCTTCCATGGCTGAAACGGAGGAGCCCGGTTTCGTCGATATGCGGACAGGGGGCGGGACGGCTTCACCGGCAAAGGAAGTGGCCTGCGCCGCCATGTTGCCGCCACAGCTGCAACCCGGCTCCGTCGGAACGTCCAGTCGCCGGAAGAACAGCGCGCGGGGCAGGTCGGCATAGCGCTTTCCGGTCACCGCCGAGATCATGGCGGTCGTGTCCTCGCCCTTGCTCTGGCTGTAGAACATCTCGACTCGCGTGCCGGGGCAGGCCGCCTCGCAGCGGTTCTGGTCCCGCTGGAAGTCGGCCGGGCTCGTGGATTTCGACATCGGGAAGAAATAGCCGTCGCAGGTGCGCACGCATTGCGTCCGGTAGGGCCGGTTTGCCGGATAATAGATGGACGAGGAGCCGGTGCCGCGGATGACAACCCCCGCATTGGCGCCCGCGTCGGTGTCATTTTGGGCGAGGGGAGACGCATTGCGGACCGCCGCGTTGGCAGGCGCCTTCCTGGCACGGCATCCGTTTGCGTCCAACGCCGCCAGTATGCGCTTGCGGTCGGTTCGTCCAACGCCCTTGCCCATCCCCGCGCGCGTGTTCTGCAGGCTTTGCAGATTTTGCGTCATGCGTTTGATGGTTTCGTTCAGCTCGCCGCACTGTGACCCTTTGCGGGCGAAGATGGAAAAGCTGCACCCCGAGGCGCTGGCACGCTGGCGCGCCCTGGCGATCTGGTCGCGTTGCCTGGCTATCGCGTCGTCGTACTTTTTTGCCTGGCCCACTTTCCTCGGCACGGAGGCGCGGGCAAGTTCGGCCTCCAGCTGGCGGCAGGAAGGGGCCGAATTGGCGGGCGTCACGCCGCAAAGCACCAGCGTTCCCACCAGTGCAAAAGCCGACATGATGCCTAAGCCAATATTGCGAACCGGGCCCGCCACTCCAACCTCGCCATGAATTGCGCGGGCAGAGTAGCGGTTGCCGGTTAATTCCGCCTTTCGCTATTCCGAGGCGGCGGCGAGCAGCGCATCCATGTCGACGGAGGCCTGCGACCTTTGCGTGGCCTCGACGACGGCAAGCGCCGTCATGTTGACCACGCCGCGCGACGTGACAGACGGCGTGAGGATATGCGCCGGCATGGCGGCACCCAGCAGGATCGGCCCGACATGCAGGGCATCCATCATCTGCTTGACGGTCGCCATCGCGATGTTGGCGGCGTCCAGGTTAGGGAAGACCAGCAGGTTGGCTTCGCCCTTGAGGCGCGAATGCGGATAGACGCGCTGGCGCAGTATTGGCGACAGGGCGGAGTCCGCGTTCATCTCGCCGTCGCATTCGAGGTCGGGAGCGATCTCGCGGATAATCTCGGCTGCGCGCCGCATTTTCTCGGCGCTCGGCGTATCGCGCGAGCCGAAATCCGAGTGCGACAGGAGCGCTGCTTTCGGCTCGATGCCGAAACGCCGGATTTCCTCTGCTGCCAGAACCGTCATTTCGGCGATTTCCTCGGCGGATGGGTCCACCGTCACGAATGTATCCGTGAAGAAGAGGGGCCCGCGCTGGGTGATCAGCATCGACAGCGTCGACAGATCGCGGTCGCGTATGCCCGGACGCGGGCCGATGATGAGCGACACGTTGCGCAGATGCTTTCCGAAACGGCCTTCAAGACCGCACAGCATGGCGTCGCCATCGCCGCGCTGCAGGGCGAGTGCCGCGATCACCGTGTTGTCGGTGCGCACCATGGTGCGCGCGGCTTCCTGCGTCACGCCGCGCCGGCCGGCGATGTCGATCAACAGGTCGACATAGTGGCGATAACGAGGATCGTCTTCAGGGTTGATCAGTTCGAAATCCTCGCCGGGGCGGATGCGCAGCCCGTAGCGACGCAGCCGCACATCGATGACATGCGGTCTGCCGATCAGGATCGGCTTTGCGATTCCTTCCTCGATCACCACCTGGGTCGCGCGCAGAACGCGCTCGTCCTCGCCATCGGCGTAGACGATGCGGTTCTTCGCCGATGACCGCGCGGCGGTGAACACCGGCTTCATGACGAGACCCGAACGGAACACGAATCGGTTGAGCTTGTCGATATAGGCGGGAAAATCGGTGATCGGACGGGTGGCCACACCCGTTTCACCGGCAGCTCTGGCCACTGCCGGAGCAATGCGCAGGATAAGGCGCGGGTCGAAAGGCGACGGAATGAGAAAGTCTGGCCCGAACATCGGCGTTTCCCCCGAATAGGCGCGCGCGGCGACATCGGAAGGTTCCTCGCGGGCAAGGCCGGCTATGGCGCGCACGGCAGCCATCTTCATGTCCTCATTGATCGCCCTGGCGCCGCAATCGAGGGCGCCACGGAAGATGTAAGGAAAACACAATACGTTGTTGACCTGATTGGGATAATCGGAACGGCCAGTGCAAATCATGGCATCCGGGCGGGCATCGCGGGCAACCTCCGGCATGATTTCCGGCGAGGGGTTGGCCAGCGCCAGCACAAGAGGCTTCTCAGCCATCATCTTGAGCAGGTCGGGTGTCAGGACGCCTGCTGCGGAGAGGCCGAGAAACACGTCGGCACCACGGATGACGTCGCCCAGCTTACGGGCCTTGGTGTCCTTGACGTAGGGGTCCTTCCAGCGGTCCATTTCCTCGGTGCGGCCCTTGTAGGCGACGCCGAAACGGTCCGTGACCCAGATGTTCTCGATTTTCGCGCCGAGCGAAACCAAAAGGTTGAGGCAGGCAAGCGCAGCCGCGCCCGCGCCCGAGGTCACGATCTTGACGTCCTCGATCTTCTTTTCGGCGATTTCCAGCCCATTGAGGATCGCGGCAGCAACGATGATCGCCGTTCCATGCTGGTCGTCATGGAAAACCGGAATGTTCATGCGCGCCTTGAGCTGCTCTTCGACCTCGAAGCATTCAGGTGCCTTGATATCTTCAAGATTGATGCCGCCGAAGGTCGGCTCCAGCGCGGAGATCGTGCTCACCATCTGGTCGATTTCCGGCGCATCGATCTCGATGTCGAATACGTCGATGCCTGCGAATTTCTTGAAAAGAACCGCCTTGCCTTCCATGACCGGCTTGGAGGCAAGCGGGCCGATATTGCCGAGACCGAGAACAGCGGTTCCGTTGGAGACCACACCTACGAGATTCGCGCGGGTGGTGTAGAGGGCTGCCGATTCGGGGTCTTCCTGAATTTCAAGGCAGGGCGCCGCAACGCCCGGCGAATAGGCGAGCGCCAGATCGCGCTGATTCCCCAGAGCCTTTGTCGCCTGTATCTCAAGCTTTCCCGGCACCGGATACTGGTGGAAGAACAGCGCTGCCTCCTCGATGTCGGAGCGTGTTCTCTTGCCGTTGCCGTTATCCATCAAAGCGGACCCCCTGAATCAATCCGCGCAGGAAACGAAACCGGTTCCGCGATCGGATCTGCATGAAAATAAAGAGTTGGAGCGGTGCAGCGATGCCTGGAAAAGCGGCAACGCTCCGGAAGCGTACAATGGTCTTTTAGCACGCACCGTGGCAATTGCGAGGCAAGGCTGATTTTGGATTTTATTCTTGCGAATGAAGACCGTTTGTGAATGAGCGTCACATGTTTGTTGCATGAATCAAGGCATAGCGGTGCCACGAAAGGTGGGATTGCCAATGCCGGGTCAGCAGCCTCGTCGTTTCCGCACGATTTTCATTTCGGACCTTCATCTTGGCTCGAAAGCCGCGAAGGCCGAGTTTCTGATTGACTTTCTGCGTCATCACGATGCGGACAACATCTATCTGGTCGGCGATATCGTCGATGGCTGGCGGCTGCGCCGCAGCTGGCACTGGCCGCAGGCGCACAATGATGTGGTGCAGAAGATCCTGCGCAAGGCGCGCAAGGGTGCCAGCATCACCTACATAGCCGGCAATCATGACGAGTTCGCGCGGCAGTTCCAGGGCGTGCATTTCGGCGGCATCGTCGTGGCCGACAGCGTCATCCATGAAGCCGCCGACGGCAGGCGCTATCTCGTCATTCATGGCGACCAGTTCGACACCGTCGTGCACAACGCGCGCTGGCTCGCCTATCTCGGCGACCATGCCTATGACGCTGCCATGCTGGCAAACCGGGCGATCGCGCGGCTGCGGCATATGATGGGCCTCGAATACTGGTCCTTTTCATCCTGGGCCAAGCTTCGGGTCAAGAAGGCTGTGAATTTTATCGGTTCTTTCCAGAAGGTGCTTGCCGACGAAGCAAAGCGCTGCGGGGTTGAAGGGGTGATTTGCGGCCACATCCACCATGCGGTTATCGAAAAGACCAGCGACGTCGAATACATCAACACCGGCGACTGGGTTGAGAGCTGTACGGCGGTTGTCGAGCATTTCGATGGCCAGATGGAAATCCTGCGCTGGTCGCATGTGCAGATCGAAGCACCGCCATCGGGCGATGTGCTGGTGCCGATCCGCATCGATGCCCGCCTGACGGAAGCCGCCTGAAGATTCAGCCCCAGAGCCCGGGCTCAGGCGGGAAGACCACCGACCCCTCATAGAGAAGGTTCGGATTACGGTCGCGGGCAAGCAGCAGCGGCCCGTCGAGATCGACGAAATCCGCGCCCTGCGCCAGAAGCACGGCCGGTGCCATGGCAAGCGATGTGCCGACCATGCAGCCGACCATGACCTTCATGCCGAGCGCGCGGGCCCGGTCGCGCAGCAGAAGCGCTGCCGTCAGCCCGCCCGCCTTGTCGAGCTTGATGTTGACCGCATCGTAGAGCCCGGCAAGCGCATCGAGATCGGCGGCCTGATGCACGCTTTCATCGGCGCAGATCGCAACCGGATGAGCTATCCGCCGCAGGATTTCATCCCTGCCCGCCGGCAGGGGCTGCTCGACCAGCGCGACGCCCAGTTCGGCCGCAGCCGTAAGGTTGCGCTCCACGTTCTCGTCGGTCCAGCCTTCATTGGCGTCGATGATGAGCCTGCTTTGCGGGGCTGCCTCACGCACCGCACGGATGCGGGCAATGTCGTCTCCGCCTCCGCCGATCTTGACCTTGAGCAGCGGGCGCGCGGCGTTGAGGCTTGCCTGCCTTGCCATCTCATCCGGGGCGGCAAGGGAGAGCGTGTATGCGGTTTCAAGCGGCCCCGCATCCGGCGCGATCAGGCTGCGCACGGGTTTTCCCGAAGCCTTGGCCTCCAGATCCCACAGCGCGCAATCCACGGCATTGCGGGCCGCACCCGCTGGCATCGAATCGAGCAGCGACTGGCGGTCGAGGCCGGCAGAGATTCTCTCCGCCATCGCTTCTATCGCCGCGCGTACCCCTTCGACGCTTTCCCCATAGCGGCCATAGGGCACGCATTCGCCGCGTCCGCTATTGGTCCCGTCGCGCAGGATGCACGTCACGACTTCCGCTTCGGTCTTGGAACCCCGCGAGATGGTGAAGCTTCCCGCGATCGGGAATTTTTCGACCTCGACGGAAATGACACGCGCCATATCTTTCTTTCTCCGGTTCGCCATGTGGCGGCCATCTGCCGTTCGACAGGCCGGCCACGTCAGGTTAAACAGGACACCATGTTGACCATCGGCAAACGCGGCGCAAGCGCAGCAAAATCAGGAGATGACACGCAAACCCCGCGCGTGCATCTGAGCGAGCGCGACGGCGGCCTTGTCTGCGCGCTTTCCGGCGTCTGGACCACGCTGACCGTGGCCCATGTCGATGCACAGATGCGCGATGTCGCCAAACGCGCAGCCGGGGGGGCGCTGACCGTCGATCTTTCCGGCATTGACAAGCTGGACACCGCGGGCGCCTGGCTGATCGATCGTCTGGTGGTGGCCTGCGAATCGCGCGGCGGCCCGGTTCGCGTGGAGGGCCAGAGCGATGTCGCCGGCATCCTGCTCGGAGCCGTGGGCGAAATATCGCGTCGGCAGACGGAAACGGCGGCCGAGCCATCGGTCAACATCATCATCCGGTTTCTGGAACTGGTGGGGCGCGGCGTGTATTCCATGCGCGACGACTTCATCGCCGGAATGAACATTCTTGGCGCCACGATCCGTGGCGCGCAGATGAAGCTCGGGCGCGGTCATGCCGTCAATCCGGCCGCCATCTTCAACCAGATCGACCGCATGGGTGTCGGGGCGATCCCGGTCGTGTTTCTCATGTCGGGGATCGTCGGCGCCATCGTCGCCCAGCAGGGCGCGTATCAGCTGAGCTATTTCGGAGCAGACATATTCGTCGTCGATCTGGTCGGCGTGCTGGTGTTGCGCGAGCTTGGCGTGCTGCTGACCGCGATCATGATCGCCGGCCGCTCCGGCAGCGCCATCACAGCCGAGATCGGATCCATGAAGATGCGGGAGGAAGTTGATGCCCTCAAGGTCATCGGCCTCAATCCCATCGGGGTTCTGGTGTTTCCCCGTCTGGTGGCATTGGTGATTGCCTTGCCCTGCCTGACCATTCTCGCGAATTTCGCCGCCCTTGGCGGCGGCATCGTCGCGGCCTGGCTTTATTCGGACATTCCGCCGGCCGCCTTTATCGACCGGTTGCGGGTGGCTATCGATGTCAGCACCATCGCTGCGGGTTTGATCAAGGCGCCCTTCATGGCCATCATCATCGGCACCATCGCCTCGGTCGAGGGCATGAAGGTCGGCGGCAGCGCGGAATCGCTCGGAAAGCAGGTTACGACCTCGGTCGTGAAGGCGATTTTCGTGGTCATCGTGCTCGACGGACTTTTCGCCATGTTCTACGCGGCGATCGATTTCTGAGATGGCAGGCGTGAGCGAACATTCTATCGCAGAACCGGACGCGGACGGGCAGGGCGACGTGGTCCTGTCGGCTACCGATGTGACGGTGGCGTTCGGAACCAAGACAGTTTTGCAGAACCTGTCGCTTGAGGTGAGGCGGGGCGAAATTCTGGGCTTTGTCGGCGCTTCCGGCTCCGGCAAATCGGTGCTTTTGCGCACTGTGCTCGGGCTCACGCCCAAGCGCTCCGGCACGATCCGCCTTTTCGGCGAGGACGTGGATAAGATGAGCGATGCCGAAAGAGTTCGGATCGATATGCGGCTTGGCGTGTTGTTCCAGCATGGGGCTTTGTTTTCGGCCCTGACGGTGCTGGAAAACGTGCAGGTTCCCATGCGTGAATATCTCGATCTGCCGGCAAGGCTCATGGATGAACTGGCCATGCTCAAGATCGAGCTGGTGGGCCTCCCGCCGGATGCAGCCTATAAATTTCCCTCGGAGCTGTCGGGCGGCATGATCAAGCGCGCCGCGCTGGCGCGCGCACTGGCGCTCGATCCCGATATCGTTTTTCTCGATGAGCCGACCTCGGGGCTGGACCCGATCGGCGCGGCCGAGTTCGACGAGCTAGTCATAAAGCTGCGCGATACGATGGGACTGACCGTCTATATGGTCACCCACGATCTCGATTCGCTGTTTACCGCCTGTGATCGCATCGCAGTCCTCGGCCAGAAAAGGGTGATCGTCGAAGGTACGATAGAAGAGATGCTCAAGAGCGAAGAACCGTGGGTAAAGTCCTATTTCCGCGGAAAACGCGCCCGTCAGCTTGATCTCTCGGCCCGTACATAGCGATAAGTGGTGTAATGGAAACAAGAGCCAACTACGTCATTGTCGGCATCTTCACGCTGGTTGCGATACTGGCGGCATTCGGCTTCGTCTACTGGACGGCGGCGATTGGCGACCGTGGCGAAACCGTGATGATGCGTGTGCGCATACCGGGCTCGGCCTCGGGCCTCGGGCGCGGCAGCTTCGTGCTGTTCAATGGCGTGAAGGTTGGCGACGTGCGCCGCGTCTATATCGATGTGGAGAATCCGAGCGTCGCCATTGCCGACACGGAAATCGACCGGCTGACCCCGATCACCCGCTCCACCCAGGCTGACATCGGCCTCGCCGGCCTTACCGGCCAGGCGAATATCGAGCTGAAGGGCGCCAACCGCAACGAACCGAAGCTGCTTGATGAGGCAGAGGCCGCGGGCACCGTGGCCGAAATCACGGCCAATCCCTCTGCGGTCACGAATCTGCTGCAGACAGCGCAGGACATATTCACGCGCGCCGAAAGCGTCGTCTCGCAGCTGGAAGGTTTCGCCACCGATGTGCGCGGACCGCTGACCCAGACGGTCCAGAATGCGCAGAAGTTCTCCGAAGCGCTGGCCAACAATGCCAATTCCATCGACAAGTTCCTGACCAGCGTCGGTGCGCTGTCGGAGGAGTTGCAGGGTGTTTCGGGCAAGCTTGACGGCACACTCAAGGCGGCCGAGGGACTGCTGAACTCGATCGATCAGGATCGTGTGAAGCAGATCGTGTCGAACGTCGATGATTTCACCCGCAACCTCAGCAGGTCGGGCGAAAAATTCGATGATGTCATTGATGGCGTGGACAAGGCGGTCGCATCCATCAACGAGTTTGCCACGCGCACGCAGGGCACGCTGGCCAAGGTGGACGGCGTTCTGGACGGCATCGATCCCGATGATGTGCGCGAGGCGCTGGCAAACATTCGCACCGCCAGCGAGAACGCCAACAAGGCGGCGGCCGACGTGGCGCAGGTGACCGAGAAGTTCAGCAACCGGGCCGATGACATCGACAAGACGATTTCCGACGCGCAGCAACTGGCCGAACGCCTCAACAACGCTTCCGTGCGTGTCGACGGCATTCTGGCCAAGGTGGATACCATGCTGGGTTCGGATCAGGCGGACGGCGTGATGGCGGATGCGCGCGAGACGCTGAAGTCGTTCAAACAGGTGGCCGATACGCTGAACGCGCGGCTCGGCACCATCACCGCAAATCTGGAACGTTTTTCCGGCAAGGGGCTTCAGAATGTGGAGGCGCTGGTCAATGACAGCCGCCGCTCGATCAATCGCATCGAGCAGGCCGTCAGCGACCTGCAACGCAATCCGCAGCGCATTCTGTCGGGGGGCGATGGCGAGGTCAGGCAATATGACGGAAGGGTTCGCCGTTGATGGCCTGTGATTGCAAATTCCTTAGAGTTTCCCACGCCAGCCGTGCTCCGTCGGGAGCTGAGCCTTTGAGGGCGGAGGTTGTATGCCGAGTTCCGTGAAGTTTCGTCTCGCAGCCCTTCTTCTTGCCTGCGGCATGGCAGGTTGCGCAGCCTTGCCGGGTGGCGGACCTGCTCCGCTCGACACCTTCGAACTGTCGGCGGCGAATGTCAGCGTCGAGGGGCGCAGCCGCCGCCAGATCCTCATCGCGGAACCGTCTGCCCTCAAAGCCTTCGATGGCCAGAACATCGTCATCAAGCCCTCCGACGGATCGATACAATATCTGAAGGGCGCCCAATGGGCGGACCGCCTGCCGCTGATGGTACAGGCGCGGCTGGCCGAGACCTTCCAGCGCTCCGGCCGCTTCGCGGGCGTTGGCAAGCCGGGCGAGGGGCTCGCCATCGACTATCAGGTGATCGCCGAGATACGTGCTTTCGACGTGCGTGTCTCCGGTGGCCAGAAGGCCAATGTGGAGCTTTTCGTGCGCTTGCTGAACGACCGGACCGGGGAAGTGCGTGCAGCCCGTAGCTTCACCGCTGTGGCGCCTGTTTCGGGCGGAACCGGAAATCAGGCCTATGTTGCAGCACTCGACCGCGCTTTCCGCGATGCGGCCGCGCAGATTGTCTTCTGGAGCGCGGAGCTTCTCTGAACAAAACCGAAGGTTTTCCTAACAAGAAGGGCGGCCAACAAGGCCGCCCTTCTTGTTTAATTGTTCGTCTGAAAGTCAGACCTTGGCTTCAATCAGCATGAAGGCCGGGACATCATCCCCGAAGCCCACCGGTGTGTCGCCATCATCGTCATCGCGTCGCCGGTAGTTGCGATTTTCGCGCGGGGGCCTGTTGCCTTCATTGGACCAGTCACGCTGCTTTCGCGCAGGCGCGGCTGCTCGGGCAGGTGCCGGTTGCGCCTGCACTTCCTGATCGGCTTCTGCCTTGGGTGCGGCGGCCTCGCCTGCATCGTGACGCGCGCCGCGTGGCTTGCGCTCGCGACCCTCGTCCTTGCGTCCTGCACGGCGCGGGGCACCCTTGCCGCGACGGGGAGCATCGGTTTCACCCTCGCTCTCTTCCACAGTCGAGAGGTCGCCATCGTGCCACTCGATCGACTGCCCGATCAGCTTCTCGATTGCGTCGATGTATTTCGTGTCGTTGCGCGTCGCGATGGTGAACGACTTGCCGAGGCGTCCGGCGCGGCCGGTGCGGCCGATGCGGTGGACATAATCCTCCGAATGGATCGGAACGTCGTAATTGAAGACATGGCTGACATCGGGAATGTCGAGCCCGCGCGCGGCCACGTCGGAGGCGACCAGAAGCTTCAGCTTTCCGTCCCGGAAATTGGTCAGCATGGTCATGCGCGCGCGCTGATCCATGTCGCCATGAAGCGCGCCGACGCTGAATTCGTGGCGCATGAGCGACTTGTAAAGCTCCGACACATCCACCTTGCGATTGCAGAAGATGATTGCGTTCTTGAGGCCTTCTTCTTCCTGCTTGATCAGCTTGCGCAGAACGTCGCGCTTTTCCCACGGCTTGGACATGGACTTGACCAGCCGCTGGGTAACGGTGGTGGCCGCACTGGCGGCGCGCGCAACCTCTACCCGAACAGGCGCGTGGAGGAATTTCTCCGTCAGCTTTGTGATCTCCGGCGGCATCGTCGCGGAGAAGAAAAGCGTCTGGCGGGTGAAGGGGATCATCTCGCAGATGCGCTCGATGTCGGGAATGAATCCCATGTCGAGCATGCGGTCTGCCTCGTCGATGACGAGAATTTCGACGCCGTTGAGCAGCAGCTTGCCGCGCTCGCGGTGGTCGAGCAGACGTCCCGGCGTGGCGATCAGCACGTCGGCGCCGCGTTCGAGCTTCTTGTCCTGTTCGTCGAACGAAACGCCGCCGATCAGCAGGGCAATGTTGAGCTTGTGGTTCTTGCCGTATTTGACGAAGTTTTCCTCGACCTGCGCGGCGAGCTCACGCGTCGGCTCAAGGATGAGCGTGCGCGGCATGCGCGCACGGGCCCGGCCTTTTTCCAGCCGTGTCAGCATGGGAAGCACGAAAGAGGCGGTCTTGCCAGTGCCGGTCTGGGCGATGCCCAGAACGTCCTTGCCTTCAAGGGCGTGAGGAATGGCGCCTGCCTGAATTGGCGTCGGCTGGGTGTAGCCGGCGTCAGCGACTGCGGAAACAACCTTCGGCGAAAGGCCGAGGTCTGCGAATGTCAACGCTTCTTGAGCGGTCTGGGTGTCTGAGGACAAGTTCGCTTGCTGTCTTTGAGCTGGTTCGGATCGCGTGGCGGTCTGCATTGCAGCATGCCATATGGTCACGCTATTAATGTGCATCGCGATAGGCTCAAGCCCGCGTCTTGTCAACACAAACAGAGCATAATCGCGGCAATTGCCGGGTCTGCCGTGGTGCCCGGCCCTTTATAGCACCGAATTCACCATCAATATCTGAATTGTTCCTTCAGGATGCGTTCGTTCCACGAGTGGCTGGGGTCGAACAGCAGGGTCGCCGTTGCTTTTCTTGACTGGCGCACGGTGACCGATTGCACGCTCTTGACTTCCGTATGGTCTGCCGCGGCATTGACCGGTCGTTTGCCGGGCTCAAGGATGTCAAACCGCACTTCGGAGCGGTTGGAGAGCAGGGCGCCGCGCCAGGCACGCGGGCGAAACGGGCTGACGGGGGTCAGCGCCAGAAGCGGCGCATCCAGAGGCAGGATCGGACCGTGGGCGGAAAGATTGTAGGCGGTCGATCCGGCAGGCGTCGCCACCATCACGCCATCGCAACTGAGTTCTTCCAGCCGCTCCTTGCCATCCACCGAGATCCGGATCTTTGCGGTCTGGTAGGATTGCCGCCACAAAGCCACCTCGTTGATGGCAACCGCCTTTGCCGTTTCGCCGTCCATGGTGGTTGCTTCCATCTCAAGGGGGCGGATGGTTTCGGCCACGGCGGCGCCTATCCGCTCGGGCAGGGCGTCAAGCGCGAACTCGTTCATCAGGAAACCGATGGTGCCACGGTTCATGCCATAGACCTTCTTGCCGGTCTCCATCGTCTCGCGCAGGGTCTGGAGGAGAAATCCATCACCACCCAGAGCCACGATGATGTCGGCCTGCTCGACCGGAACCTGCCCATATTCGGCTGACAATGCAGCCAGGGCATCAAGCGCTTCGGGAGTGCCGGAGGACACGAAAGCCAGCGCGGATGGCTTCTTCGTCATGGGCTTGGTGTTCATTTTAATGCGATGGCCCCGATCAGAATGCAATGTGGACCTAACATGGGTTTCGGGTGCTGGCAAAGCGGATGACAGGAGCGCCGCCTTGCGGGCCGACAGGTTTACCGGAAAGGATACACATATTAAGCTGGCTTAAACGGAAGCGGCCGATGCTGCTTCGGCATGGAAGGCGGGGGCCTGACTGACAGGGACTTCCCAATTGCCGTTCACACGTATGTTCATCATCGCTCTCCTCATGGCAGCCTTTGCCATGGCCTTCTCGAATCTGGTCAGGAACACAGATTCAGGGGTTTCCCGGCAGGAGCCTTCGGATGTGAGTTGCGGAGAGGGAACCGGCGTAGCCTGCCCGACGCGGCGCCAGATGTAGTCATTCCTTCGTCATCGAACGGGAACAGATTTGCGCATTCGGAAATGGATGGAGGCAGAGTTTGCTTGGCCTCACCCATTAGGGACGCCATAATACCACTTTTCGACAAGGAGACGGAATGAGAGCACGTACAGCCACGATTGGCGATCTCGAAACGGTGTTCCGCGACCTTTCCGGTCGCATGTCCGCTGACTATGTTGCTGCTGGCCTGACCGTTGAAGGTGCGCAGGACAGCCTGACGATGGATCTGAAAGAGGGGCGGGCTCATGCACTGCTAGATGATGACACTGTGGTTGCCATCATTACCTGGCACGAAATCGATCACGTCGCGGAAACCGCCTTTGCGGCGCGCGAAGGCTTCTTCACCGCTTCAACGGTGAGGTTCTGCAAAAAACACATCAGGCGCATACAGGAACTGACAGGAAACATGCCGATCCGTTCGAGAAGCTGGCTTGGTGAGCCGGAGGTGACGCGGTGGTTCCGCATAATCGGCTACGAGCAACTGCAGGGTAACGGTTCCAGGCTTTTTGAATTGCCACCGGCCTAGACAGCTCGCGGCCCCGCTGCGGCTAAACCATCCTCTTGCGGGTCGCTTACTTCGACCCGGTTCCGGCCAAGAGACTTGGCAGCATAGAGCGCCCGGTCGGCTCGGCGCAGCAGTCCGGAAAAATCCGCGTCCGACGGACCGCGTGACGCGCCGCCGACGGAAACCGTCAGTGGCAGAACCTTACCGTCCGTTTTGCACGGAGCGTCCTCCACCGCCTTTCTCAGGCCTTCCAGCCGCTGTTCCGGCGGGCCATCGAGCAGCATGACGAATTCCTCGCCGCCGGAGCGGGCGACCATGGTTCGGTTGCCGGCATGTGTGCTGAGAATATCGGCCACATGCTGAAGTGCCCTGTCGCCGACATCGTGGCCGTGGGTGTCGTTGATCTTCTTGAAACTGTCGATATCGAAGATCGCGACACTCAGTCCGGCACCTGCCTGTCCTGCCGTCTTGAAAAGCTGTTCGGCACGTTGGGTCAGCGTGCGCCGGTTCGGCAGGCCGGTCAGGTAGTCGGTCGAGGCGGCATGCTCCCATTGCAGGCGGATGCGGTCGGAACACAGAAGTATGAATGACGTTGTGCCAAGCACAGGCAGAACGGCCATGAAGATGGGAGTCACCACATTTACCGTCGATGCGCCGGTGGTGACACTGAAGTCCGTGGGCAGGGGGCTGAAGAGGAAAACGCTGGCGCGCAATGCTGTAAACACGGCCATAATCATGAAGATGATCAGAAGTACCCGACGGCTGATGGAGTCATCCGCCCGTGGCGGACGCGCCAGTATCCTGATGCTGGCGAGCATCAGCCAGCACCAGGCTATCGTGATGATGATGATTCTGGCCTGAAAATTCTCGTCTACCATCGAGAACCAGAATACTGAAAATGCACCCACCGCTATCGGCAGATAGAGCCAGTTCGAGGCTTTGAAACCGTAGAACTTGGCCAGAGCCCGATTATAGGCGAGCAGCCCTATCAGGAAAGCGGTGTTGACGATCACCAGCAGCATCGGAGGAGGTCGTTCCGACGCTATGGCGAACAGTCCGCATCCTATGGCGATCAGAAATGTTCCGGCCTGCCATGTGTGGGCGGCAGGGCGCAGGTTGTCCGGCAGATCGCGGGACATGATTGCCAGAACCAGCCCGTTCGAGAGCATCATCGTTGCGACAATGGCGAACAAATATTCTGAAACCATGGCCCCAAATCAGTCGCTGTTTTGCCCGCAATGATAACGTGACAAAGATGACCAATCCGACAACATCCACAGATCCACCCGGATGTCATCCGTCGAGGGTGTCGACTTCACCACAATGAAGTCCAGACATGAAGTCTCTGGTCTTGTCGGGCAGATCGTCGAACTGATCAGAATCGATTCCAAAAAGCTGGAGCGCATCGCCGCAAACCGGCATGGTCAGAGCAACCGTCGCGCGCGTGGTCAGGGTTTGGAATGGGAGGGCGCTGCAGGTTGCCATCGCTGACGCCTCCGGGTTGGCCTGCACCGAGAGTCTGCCCGACGAGAAAAAAGCGAGCGCAGCCGCCTTCCTTGAGCGAGCGTTCGTCCTCTTCGAGACACATGGGATCACCATCGAGCGGGGCGTAACCGACAATGGCGCGGCCTGCGAATGCCATCTCTTCCGCAAGGCACTCGCCGATCACGGCATCCGTCACAAGTGCACAAGGCCCTATACCCCAGCGCACCAACGGAAACGCCGGGCGCTTCATCCAGCCTCGGCGGAAGCCGCTAACAACTTGCGGACTAATCATGGCCGTGGCCTCGCCCGATTGCCCGGGTGGGCTACGGCAACCGGCTAGCGGACGAAGGTTTGGGTCAGTCCCATGGCTCGATCGATGATCATGATGATCGCCAGCGTGAAGAAGAACAGCAACACCGAGACGCAGGCGACCATCGGGTCGGCGCTTGTCTCGACGTATCGGAACAATTCCACCGGCAGTGTGGTCAGCTTCGGCCCCGTCAGAAACAGAGTGATGACCAACTCGTCGAACGAGACGAGGAAGCATAACGCTGTCGCCGCAATGATGCCGGGCATCATCATGGGCAGTGTGACGCGCCGTACGACCGTCAGCGGCCCTGCACCCAGCGAGGCTGCCGCCTCCTCACAGGCCAGATTGACGTTACCCAGCGCCACGGCGAGCACGCGCAGCGCGTAGGGCAGCGTGACGACGAGATGCGCGAGCACGATACCGTGGAACGTGCCAAGCAAGCCGATGGTCGCGAAGATGATCAGTATCGCCAGACCCAGAACGATGGTCGGCAGCAGGAGTGGGGCGGTGAACAGATTGTAGAGAAATTCCGAGCCAGGCGTCTTCAATCTGATGATTGCGTAAACTGCGGGAATCGCGATTGCCAGCGACAACATGGTGACGACAACCGCCAGGGACAGGCTGGTAAGAAAGGACGAGATGATGAGCTCGTTCTGCCACAGCGATTGGTACCAGCGAAACGACCAAGAGCTTGGTGGAAAGCTGAGAAGGCGGTCGCCGCTGAACGAGATCGGGAAGACCAGAAGCGCGGGCGCTAACAGAAACAGCATCAGCACGAACACTAGAGCGCGCAGCGGCCAAGAAAGTTGATGTCCCTCCATCAATCGAGCCTCTTCAACAATCGGGTGTAGACGGCGAGCGATAGGCCAAACAGGATGAGCACCAGGATCGAAAGCGTCGCGGCAACCGGCCAGTTCAATGTGACGATCGCCTGGTCATAGATCTCTGTCGCCAACAGAAATACACGGCCGCCGCCCATCAGTTTCGGCGTGACGAAAGAGGAGATGGCGAGAACAAAACAGAGCAGCCAGCCGAGCGCGATGCCCGGCAAGGTGAGCGGGAGGATAATCCTGCGGAACGTCTGGGCTGGAGTCGCGCCGAGCGAACGTGCCGCCTCTTCAAAGCGGGGATCGAGCCTGCCGAAGCCGGCCAGCAGCGCCAGGATCATGTAAGGCATCAGGATTTCAGTCAGACCAATCATGACGCCTGTTGTGTTGAACAGGAGCCGCGGTGGGTTTTCGACGCCGAGAGCCTTGATCGAGCGGATGATCGGGCCGTCATTGGACAGCAGTGCTATCCAGCCATAGGTGCGGACGACTGCCGACGTAAGCAGTGGCGCAATCACGAGGAAGATCAGCAAGCTACGCCACCGGCCGCTGGACCAGTGAATGTACAGCGCGATCGGGTAGCTGACGATGAGCGTCGCCAGAGTGACGCCAAGGCTGAGCGTGATGCTGTTGGCGATCAGTTGCAGATTGAACGGATCGGCGATCGCCTTGATCCAGTTGCCGAGGATGAAGGCCTCACGGATGCCGCCTCCGGGCACATATTCATTGAACGACATGCGAGCGAGATTGAGCATCGGTATGATGAAACCGATCACGTTCACCAGCACGATCGGAAACAGCAATGCAAGGCCCGTTTGGCCGCCAAGTCCGCTTGTTGCCGGCTTGTCCGGGATCGCCGCCGCACTCATTCGGCCCTGCCGAACATTCGGGTATCCGACACAGCCCATGACAATGTCGCCTCGGTTCCGGGTTCGCGAATGTCATGCGCCTGGATCGAGGATTGCTCGGCGACGAGCCCTACGCCATTGGCGTCAAAATGGAACTGGATCATGTCGCCTACGAAAGTGACCCGTTGCAATTTTGCCTGGAGGCTGTTGCGGTCGCCCGGCAAAAGAGGACCACTGCCCTTGTTCGTCCACGACACCGCGATGCGGTGAGGTCGTACCATTGCCTCGACATTCGTTTCCGCCACGTCGGTAGCAGTCCTGATTGCTCCAGCGGCGAAGTCGAGCCTGTTGCTGTCGGTGCGCCTGCCAGAAATTCGGTTCGTGCGTCCCACGAAAGATGCCACAAAGGGCGACGCCGGCTGCTCGTAGATCTGATAAGGTGTTCCGATCTGCTCTATGTGCCCGCCATTCATGACGACGATGCTGTCGCACATGCTCAACGCTTCCACCTGGTCGTGTGTGACGAAAACGGTCGTGATCCTGAGCTCTTGCTGAATATCGCGGATTTGCGTTCGCATCTCATCGCGCAGCTTGGCGTCAAGATTGGAAAGGGGTTCGTCGAGCAGGAGAATCGAGGGCTGGATGACGAGCGCCCTCGCAAGCGCAACGCGTTGCTGCTGGCCTCCCGACAGTTCGCGCGGGCGGCGATCGGCGAGCTTGCCAAGTTGCACGAGATCGAGCGCGGCCGCCACCTGCCGTCGCTTTTCCTGATCTGGCACGGATCGAACATCGAGCCCGAAGGCCACGTTGCGCGCAACCGACATATGCGGAAACAGCGCGTAGCTTTGGAACACGAGGCCCATGTCGCGCCGGTGTGGCGGCAGATTGGTCACATCTGTGTCGGCAACCCTGATCGTCCCGGACGATGGCGTGATCAGGCCAGCGATCATTCGCAGCGTCGTGGTCTTGCCGCACCCGGACGGCCCAAGCAGCGCGACCAGATCGCCGCGCGGCACCTCAAGGTCGAAATCCGTGACTGCTTCAAAAGAGCCGTAACGCTTGGCCACCTTGTCGAGCCGCAGATAAGGCGATGCGCCAATGGAACTCCGGCCCGATTGCTGGGCCAGCGATGCTTCACATATCTTGATGTTCACTGGCTTCACACCCTATCGGCTCAAGGGGATGATACGACGACGCCACTCTTCGGTGATGCCTTCGCGCAATTTGGCAATCTCAAGCCAATTGATGTCGACGGCCTGTCCTGTCTCTGTCGACACCAGCCGATCCGCGGCATCCTTTTCAACCGTCGCCTTGCTGTTGGTCGGCGAATAGAACATCGCATTGGCGAAGGCTGACTGCGCCTCGACGCTCAGGGCATAATCGATGAATTTCCTGGCGGACTCACCGGCCGGTCCGTTGGCAACCAGATTGATCGTGTTCATCTGGAAGCTGGTTCCTTCCTGCGGAATGGCAACCTTCAGATTGGGAAGCGTTTCGGAAAAGGACTGGGCGCGTGCATTCCAGCTGATTCCCAGGGCAATTTGGCCATTTGAGACCGCAGTGTAGATATCCGGCTTCGGCTCCCAGCTTTGCACCATTGGCGCCAGCTCTTCGAGCTTCCCGTACCCGGCCTCGAGACTTTTTGTGTAGTCCGCGCCGCCAGCAAGCTTGTCGGCAATGACGGTCAGCGCGATGCCCTGAATGTCCGGTACCGCCGGCAGCGCGAGCTTGTCATCGAACTGCTTATCCCAAAGGGCCTCCCACGATGTCGGCGCCGCTTCCGCCTCTGCGGGATTGTAGAGCATGACGAGGCTGTCCAGTGTCAGGCCGACACCATTGACGCCCTCCCGGCGTGCCGCCGGGATCAGGTCAGCCACATTGGCCGAGACGCTTTCGTCCACCCTGGCGAAAAGCTGCTCGTCGGTTCCCACCTTTGACACGGTAACATCGAGGATGGCGACATCGATCTGCGGCGCCGATTTCTGCGCCCTCAGCGTGCCGAGCATCTGTGCGGAGTTTGGCATCGCGAAGAACTCCACCTTGATGTCGGGGTTCTTTGCCATGAAAGGTTCGACGACCGCCTTGACGTAGCGTTCCTTGAACAGGCCCGAATAGCCGGCGAGTGCTACGGTGTCAGCCAGCGCCGCCCCCGGCACGATCAGAGCGATGGCGCTTGTGGCCAACCACGCAGAAACTCTCATGTCTGTCCTCCTCCTAGGCGCCCTTGCGCTTTTCTTCGACCATTCTTGTCGCGCCGGAAATGTCGGGCAGGCTCTCGCCTTTGCGCAGGCGCTCCAGAAGCACGATCTCCCCCTCCTGCATGGCAATCGCGCGGCGAGCCACGACTTCCGCGTCTTCCGGCGAGATCGCGATCACGCCGCTCTCATCTGCAATGATCGCGTCGCCAGGCATGACCACCTGATCCCCGACTGTTACCGGCACATTGATCGCACCGGCAAGGCCGAGAATCTTGGTCGTGATCGGTGATGGACCACGACACCACACCGGGAGCCTCACTTTCCTGATTTCGGACAGGTCGGTCGCCGGCCCGTCGATTACCGCGCCGGCAATTCCGGCAAGTGCCATCGCGTGCGTCACGACCCCGCCCCAGCATGCGTGCCTCAGATCGCCGCAACGCTCGACAACGACGAAGTCGCCCGGACGGACCAGTCTCGTGAGATAATGCAGTGCCGTCGAATCGGCGTGCGGCAGTCGGATCGTCACAGCCGTACCGGCTACGCGGCAGTCCCCAAGAATTGCGCCGATACGATTGTCAATAAAGCCTGCATGACGAAAATGGCCGACGGTGGCAGTCTCTACCTTGCCCATGAGTTCGATCAGATCTTGATCGAGCTGAGCTGGCATATCGTGTACTTCGAACATAGCGGACCTCAGAGCACGTGGTGGTTGGCGACCGGCACCGCGGCGCGGACCTTGTCGAGATAAGCGAGATCAATCCGGGCTGTCGTGCTGCCGACGCCGTCCGAACACTGCGCTATGATATGACCCCACGGGTCGATGATCATCGAATGACCCCAGCACCAGAATTTGCCGTCACCATGCGACAGCGTCTGGCCAACAGAGACGAAATAGGTCTGTGTCTCGATCGCGCGGCACCGCGACATCACTTCCCAATGATCTTTGCCGGTCATCAACGTGAATGCGGCGGGCAGGACGATCACCTGCGCGCCTCGATCGCGCAGCGCCCGGAACAGTTCGGGGAAGCGGATGTCATAGCAGATCGAGCAGCCGACAATGACGTCACCGACCTTATAGGTGACGACTTCCGTCCCGCGGCTGATCGTATCCGACTCGCGGTAGGACGTTCCCCCGGGCGCATCGATATCGAAGAGATGGATCTTCCGATATTTGGCGATTTCGCTGCCGTCTGGCCCGAAAACGAGCGTGGTGTTGAAGTAGCGGTTTCCTTCCCGCTCCACCAGGCTGCCTGCATGAATTGTCAGGTTGAGCTCAGACGCGAGGGCAGACATGAGTCTGTAGGCTTGTCCGTCAGGAAATGTCTCGCTATTGGCATAGACGTGATCGCGATTTCCGCCAAGAGATGCATAGTACTCAGGAAGAACGATCAGGTCTGGTTTTTCATCTTCATAAATAGATCGAATTTCAATTTCTGCATTACGGAGATTTTCCTCTTTATCTCCTTGAGAATTCATTTGGACAACGCTGATCTTCATTGGATACTCCGGATTTCGTAAAACGAAGTATCGGCGGGCAGTTCGATTAATTCAAATGAGAAGTTTTTGTCTTCATTGATAGGAGAAATCTATAGGTGGCGACGCTAGCCACCACGCGCAAACGCTGAGGCCGCGTTCGCGCAGATGGCCGCCAGCATCGGCAAGACCGGTCGGTCATTGCGGTCGATGAACGACGCAAACAAGACGAAGGGTGGAAACTGCGGAGTGACGTCAAGCTCGACCAGCTGGCCGCTGGCAAGCTGGTTGAGCACTACGGCCCGCGGCAGCGCGGTGATGCCGAAGCCGTCCACGGCGAGCTGCACAATCGTCACCAGCGAGTTGATGTTGGTAATCTTCGGCGCGCCCAGCCCGGCTTCGGAATATTGCTGCAGCAGCCAGTGATAGGGAGCACTGTCCTTCGAGAACGTCAGCAATGGGTGAGTGGCAACGTCGGCCAGCGTCAAAGGCCGGCCAGCCAGGCCTGAATCCGCCTTGGCAACCCACACCGACCTGAACGACGACAGCTCGACATTGGTAACGCTGCCGCTCACGATTTGTCCAAGCACCAAGGCCATATCGATGTCTTCGCCGAGCACGTCACGCGCCAGCGCCGGGCTGGTATCGAGACTGAGATCGATGGTGATGTCAGGCAGCGCCTTGCGCACATCGTCCATGAAGCGCGACAGGAATGTATGGACGATCACGTCGTTGGTGCCGATCCGCACCGATCCGGTCATCCGGCTCGGATCTGCGACGCTTTCGCGGAATGAGGCAACGGCCAGCATGATTTCTTCCGCATGGGCTATGGCTCGCCGTCCGGCCAGCGTCAGCGACACCGCACGTCCTTCGCGGCTGAACAGTTGCACGCCGAGATCTGCTTCAAGAGAGGCAATGCGGTGAGAGATGGCCGCCTGTGTCGTGTTGAGCCGCGCCGCCGCGGCCGAGAAACTTCCAAGCCGCGCAATCCAGAGAAATGTCTCAAGGAAACGAAGGTTCATCCAATCTCTCCAACAGGCCGCAGCCGCCGAAATCCTCGCCGCGGCAGCAATGTGAGGAAGGCCCCCGCACAAAGATCCGACCTGACGGTCAGACGCACTTTCTCATAGGCACTCGCGCTCCAGATAGTCGCGGATTGCATGGAACGCGGCGAGGGTTTCGATGGTACGCTCAGAGCTTACGAATTCCGGCCAGGTGGACAGCTTGACGACGCCAAATTCGGATTGCGGGTCCATGTAAATGAACTGGCCAAATGTGCCCCGGCACATGTAGGCGCGGCGCTGCTGATCCTCGATCCAGAACTGGTTGTGGTAGGCGCCATCCGGCAGGCTGGTGCGATACACGCCCGTATAGAGGTCGGGATTGCCGCCATTGCGGCATTCGCTGATCCACTCTTCGGGAACGACCTGCCGGTGGTTCACCCATCCACGGTTGAGATGCAGCAGTGCGAACCGGGCCATGTCGCGCAGCGTCGCGTTGAAACCGCCGTCGGCCAGCGCCATGCCAGCCGGATCGACGGTGATGTAAGCGTCTTCCTCCGCCCCCATCGGCGCCCACAGTTCCGAGCTGAGGAGCTCGGCCAGCGACGTGCCGGTGGTACGCTCCAGTACAAGTGCCAGAATGTCTGTCTCGATCGACCGGTAACTGAACTGGCTGCCGTGCGGCCTTTCCTGCTCGGTCAGGGTAATGATCAGCTCCCACATGGTCTTTGGCCAATCAGGTCGCGTGATTGGCTTCCATCCGCAGGCATGGTCGAGCTTTTGCATGTGCGATCCCTCGGTCGTGTATGACTCGTCGAAGGTGACGCCGGCAGTCATGTCCAGAAGGTGTTGCACAGTCGCTCCGCGATAGGCGGTCGCGGCGAGTTCCGGAAGATAGTGTGTCACCTGTGCGCGCGTATCTACCAAACCCTTGCCATGCACCACGCCGAACAGCGTGGCGACAATCGACTTGGTGACCGACATTGCGAGATGCTGGCCGTGGGGGCGCATGCCGTTCATGTAACGCTCGGCGACGATATTGCCGCGCCACAGCACCAGGAAGCCGTCGGTGAAACTTCCATCGAGAAACTCCGCGATTGTATGCGTCGTGCCGCTGGTTTCGAACTTCACCTGATCGATATCGACTGGTGCGCTCGGCAAGGGCAGTACCGGCCCGGGGCCGCGCCATATCTGTGCCGTCGGCGTCATCTCGCGGATGTGCTGGAACGTCCAGCGATGATAGGGCGGATAATCCCATTCGTTACGCGGGATGATCGGGGCGCCCGGCGACATCGGGTTGCGCAGGCGCTCGTTCGTGCCGTCGGTCATTTCTGTCTCCATGGCAACCACAAGGTTTTGTCGTCGCTGTTGCTGTTCGGAATTGGTTATCAACCGCGCTGGCTCGAACAACGAGGAGATCTCCTCCGCGATCAGCAGGTCCGGCTATGGTGGCAGCGCCCGCACGATACCGATCGCGGGTATTATTATGTGATCGCAGATCGCATAAACTGTCAAGTTGGTCGGCTTGCTGTTTGGGATCCGAGCAAGAACGGCACGCTAAAATTTAACCGACATCTGATGAAGCTCAGCAAGCATGGGCAATGTTGAAAACTGCTCGTGCCCCATCCTGTAGTCGCTGCCGCTTTCCCGCCGAGATCATCGCTCACGCGGCACGACTTTTATTGCGCTTCCCGCTCAGCCTGTGCATGGTTGGGGACACGTTGGCGGCCCCGCAGTGTCATCGTGACCTATCAGACCATTCCAAACAGAGGGGGCAACTGTGTTGTCACCTCATTTCCATTGCCGATACAAATTCCTGATCCCGCGGGCGGTCCCACTGCGTTGAAGGCATTATTGGAACCGTATCGGATGGCCGATTCCGCTTTTGCATCTCCGGGATTGGCGGATGTGCCACCTCATGGAACCCGGCAACAAAAACAAAAATGGAAGAAACTGTCCCACTATGTGAAGTGGTGCAGAAGGTGGGGCGAAATGATCCGATTTAACAAGGAAAATCAACACCCTGAAATGGGTGGTGGTGCCCCCGGCAGGGATCGAACCCGCGACCTTCGGTTTACAAAACCGCTGCTCTACCAGCTGAGCTACAAGGGCAACGTGCTCCGGTTAGCATATTTGTCGTGTCAGTAAAGACAAATCAGAGCCGGATTCACCGTTTCGCATGCTGAAATAGCCTTTGCTGCTCCCTACATGGAGAACAAGAGCCATTCAGGGGAGAGCCGATGCTCAGATTTGTCATCGTCGCTTTGATTGTGCTTGCTGCGTGGGCGCTGGTGCTCAATACGATCCGGGTGATGCGCGGCTTGAAGATAGACTGGACCGGCGTCGCTTTCATGGTCGGCTTTGTCGCGCTTGCGTTCTATCTGCGCCACGTCAGCGCAATGGGCTGAAGGGGAGGGAACTCAGTTCCTGCCGCCGATCATCGCCGTGACTTCTGCCGCCGCATCGCGAACAACAGGCCCGATCTGCGCCAGCCGTTCCGGCGTGACCCGCACCGTGGGGCCTGAGACGGACACCCCTCCCACCGGCTCGCCATGTTCGTTGAAAACGGCGGCGGCCACGCAGCGCATGCCGAGATTGCGTTCCTCGTCGTCCACGGCCCAGCCGCGGACCCTTGCCTCGGCGAGATCCCGCATTAGCTCGGGCAGGGTCGCAAGGGTGCGGTCCGTATAGGTTTCCAGACCCAGCCGGTCGATGAGCACGGCCACCCGCTCCGGATCCATATGGGAGAGAACGGCCTTGCCGATGCCGGAAGCATGAAAGGCGGTGCGGGTGCCGGGCCGGAAGAAGGCGCGGATGGCCTGATGCGTCTCGACCTGGCTGACGAACACCACGCAATCATCTTCCGCCAGCCCCAGATTGGCGGTTTCTCCGGTTTTCTCCATCAGATCCTGCATCACCACGCGCGCCCGGTCGACAATTTTGCGCCCGCGCAGGAAGGCCGACCCCATTCGGTAGGTTTCGACGCCTATCGACCATAATTGTTCGGTTCGGTCGAATTCCACCATGCCATGCGCTTCGAGGGTGGTGAGCATGCGATAGGCGGTCGCCGCGGCAATGCCCGACTGGTCGGCGATCTCGCTCAGCGAAAGGCCGCTTGCCTGCGCCACGATCGCCAGTATCCGCAAGGCCCGGTCGAGAGACTGCACCGGCCCGGCATCCGGGGAAGGGCTGAAGGCGCGTGGCCTGCCGCGCTGACGTTTTTCGGCTTGTTCCATCGCGGGCGCCTTCGATTTCCCATGAAAATGAAAAACTTTTTTATAAGAAATTGAAAAGCGCGTAAATGAAAAATGAAATGGCTAGGTTTGTCAGCATTTTATGAGGAAATAACAGAAATGAAAAACTTTTTTGAAAAAATTGAAAAATAGGTGAAGTGCTGACATCCTCAAATCATCAGAATTGCTCTGGAGGATGCCGCCATGGCCAGAATGCGTGCTGTCGATGCCGCTGTTCTCGTTCTTGAAAAGGAAGGGATTTCCTGTGCGTTCGGGGTGCCGGGCGCAGCCATCAATCCGCTCTATTCCGCTCTGAAGGCACGGGGAACGATTCGTCATATTCTTGCCCGTCATGTGGAGGGCGCCTCGCATATGGCGGAAGGCTATACGCGCGCCGCCAGCGGCAATATCGGCCTGTGCCTCGGCACGTCCGGTCCCGCCGGAACCGACATGATCACCGGGCTTTATTCCGCGTCTGCCGATTCCATTCCCATCCTGTGCATCACTGGGCAGGCCCCGCGCGCACGGCTGACGAAGGAGGATTTTCAGGCTGTCGACATTGCCGCCATCGCGGGGCCCGTCACCAAATGGGCGGTTACGGTCATGGAGCCTTATCTGGTGCCGATGGCGCTGCAAAAGGCGTTTCATCTCATGCGCTCGTCGCGGCCCGGCCCGGTGCTGATCGACCTGCCGCTGGATGTTCAGCTGGCCGAAATAGATTTCGACATCGATGCCTACGAGCCGATGTCTGCTTTCAGGCCCGCCATGACCCGAGCGCAGGCCGAGAAGGCTCTGGCCATGCTGAACGAGGCCGAGAAGCCGCTGATCGTCGCCGGAGGCGGCATCATCAATGCCGATGCGTCCGACCTGCTGATCGAATTCGCGGAGATCACCGGGGTTCCGGTCATCCCCACGCTGATGGGCTGGGGCGCCATTCCGGACGATCACCGGCTGATGGCCGGCATGTGCGGGCTCCAGACCTCGCACCGTTATGGCAACGCCACCATGCTGGAGGCCGATTTCGTGTTCGGCATCGGCAACCGCTGGGCAAATCGTCATACCGGTTCCGTCGACGTCTATACGAAGGGCAGGAAATTCATCCATGTCGACATCGAGCCGACGCAGATAGGCCGTGTCTTCGCGCCCGATCTCGGCATCGTCTCCGATGCCGGCGCGGCGCTGAAGATGCTGCTCGATGTGGCGACCGAATGGAAGACGGCCGGAAAACTGCGCGACTGGTCCGGCTGGGCGAAGGCATGCCAGCAGCGCAAGAAGACGATGAAGCGCAAGACCCATTTCGAGCAGGTGCCGCTGAAGCCGCAGCGCATCTACGAGGAAATGAACAAGGCTTTCGGCCGTGACACCACCTATGTCACCACCATCGGTCTGAGCCAGATAGCGGGCGCGCAGTTCCTGCATGTCTATAAGCCGCGCAACTGGATCAATTGCGGGCAGGCCGGTCCGCTGGGGTGGACATTGCCGGCGGCGCTCGGTGTGAGGGCCGCCCGTCCGGATGCGAATATCGTCGCCCTTTCAGGAGATTACGACTTCCAGTTCATGATCGAGGAACTGGCCGTCGGCGCCCAGCACAAGCTGCCCTACATCCATGTCGTGGTGAACAACGCCTATCTCGGCCTCATCCGGCAGGCGCAGCGCGGTTTTTCGATGGACTACGAGGTCAGCCTCGCTTTCGAGAACATCAATACCGTCGGCCATGCGGAGGTCGGCTATGGCGTCGATCATGTCGCCGTTGCCGAAGCCATGGGCTGCAAGGCGCTGCGCGTGCGCCGGCCGGACGAGTTCGCCGGTGCCTTCGCTGAAGCGCGCCGGCTGATGAAGGAACATCAGGTTCCGGTCGTGCTGGAATTCATTCTCGAACGTGTCACCAACATCTCCATGGGCACCGAGATCGACAACATCACCGAGTTCGAGGAACTGGCCGAGCGCAATGAGGATGCGCCCACTGCAATCGCCATGCTCGACTGAATCAATTTGTGAGGAAATTCAGCTATGCCACGGTTTTCAGCCAATCTTTCCATGCTGTTCGGGGAACATGAGTTACTCGACCGCTTCGATGCCGCCGCCCGGGCCGGGTTTCGCGGCGTGGAATATCTCGGTCCTTACGACCATCCCGCCGAAGAAGTTTCGGCACGGCTGAAGAAGAACGGACTGACACAGGTTCTCTTCAATGTGCCATCCGGCGACTGGGCCGCCGGGGAGCGCGGCATTGCCATCCTGCCGGACCGGATCGAGGAGTTCCGCGCCGGGGTCGACAAGGCTATCACCTATGCGAGGGCTCTGGATTGCGGGCAGGTGAACTGCCTCGCCGGCATCGTGCCTGCCGGTGCGCCGCGTGAAGAGCTTGAAGAGGTGTTCGTCGGAAACCTGAAATTTGCCGCCGACAGGCTGGGCGAGGCTGGCATTCGCCTGCTGATAGAGCCGATCAACACCCGCGACATTCCCGGCTTCTTCCTCACCGGCACGCAGCAGGCGCTCAATCTGATGGAAAAGGTCGGATCGCAGAACCTGTGGCTGCAATATGACATCTATCACATGCAGATCATGGAGGGCGATCTGGCGCGCTCGATAGAGGCCAACCTGCCGCGCATCGCCCATATCCAGCTTGCCGACAACCCCGGCCGCCATGAGCCTGGAACGGGCGAGATCAACTACCCGTTCATCTACGATTTCATCGACGGCCTCGGCTATTCCGGCTGGATTGGTGCCGAATACAAGCCGAAAGCCGGCACCGAAGCGGGACTTGGCTGGTTCGGGAAATTCGCCGGCAAGGCGGACGCGGCAGCGTGACGAATCGAAAGGACGCCACAATGGAAAACATCGGTTTCATAGGTCTGGGCATCATGGGATCTCCCATGGCCGGGCATCTGCTGGATGCAGGCTATTCGGTCATCACCACCGACCATCGCTCGCCGCCGCCTGCCGACCTTGTCGACAAAGGCCTGAAGACCGTGACCGGCAACGCCGCCGTGGCACAGGCCGCAGACATCATCATCACCATGGTGCCGGACACGCCGCAGGTGGATGAGGTGCTGTTCGGCGAGGATGGCGTGGCGTCGGGCCTGTCGAAGGGCAAGTTGGTCATCGACATGTCGTCTATTTCGCCGATCGCCACCAAAACCTTCGCGCAGAAGATCAACGCTCTGGGCTGCGATTATCTGGACGCGCCGGTTTCGGGCGGTGAAGTAGGCGCAAAGGCTGCGTCGCTCACCATCATGGTCGGCGGCGAGGAGAACGCTTTTGAGCGAGCGCGCCCCGTTTTCGAGAAAATGGGCAAGAACATCACGCTGGTCGGCCCCAATAGCGTCGGGCAGACGACCAAGGTAGCGAATCAGATCGTCGTCGCGCTCACCATTGAGGCGGTGGCCGAGGCGCTGGTGTTTGCGTCCAAGGCGGGAGCCGATCCTGCCCGGGTTCGGCAGGCGCTGATGGGCGGGCTCGCGGCCTCGCGCATCCTCGAAGTGCATGGCGAGCGCATGATCAGGCGCACCTTCGACCCGGGCTTCCGCATCGAACTGCACCAGAAGGATCTCAATCTGGCCCTCGAAGGCGCCCGTTCGCTCGGCGTCTCGCTGCCCAACACCTCGACGGCGCAGCAGCTCTTCAACTCCTGCGCCGCCAATGGCGGGGCGAAGGAGGATCATTCGGCACTGGTGCGCGCGCTGGAGCGGATGGCCGGCCACGACGTAGCCTGACGATCAAATCGGCACAAAGTGGCCAGACGATCACGCGAATCGAACCGGCAAACAGCCGGTGCGAACAGCGGGCGGGGAGGGGAACGGTCGTGTTCCCAAAAAGATGTTCCCCTTGCCGCCCGTTTGGGCATTTTGCAGTCACACGCAAGCGACTGACATCGCATAGATCCCGCTAAACTGGGGACTGGAGCAGCGGAATCAGCCTTTGCCTGAACGCCTGCTGTTCTCTCTATTCGTTCAGAAACCGCCCCGCCGCATAGAGCGCCACGGCTGCGGCGTTGGAGACATTGAGCGAGCGGATGGCGCCGGGCATGTCGAGCCGGGCCAGCGCACTCACCGTCTCGCGCGTCTTCTGCCGCAGGCCCTTGCCTTCCGCGCCGAGAACGAGCGCCAGCCTTTGTGCGGAAAAGGTCTTTTCCAGCTCGGCGGGTCCATCCGAATCGAGACCGATCGTCTGGAAGCCGGCCCCATGCAGCGTTTCCAGCGCTTCGGCGAGATTGCGCACCTCGATATGGTCTATGTGTTCCAGCGCGCCGGATGCCGATTTGGCCAGCACGCCGGATTCGGTCGGGCTGTGACGATTGGTCGTGATGAGCGCGCCGGCGCCGAAGGCCACGGCGGAACGCAGAATTGCGCCGACATTGTGCGGATCCGTCACCTGATCCAGCACAAGCACGAGATTCGTGTCACCCAGCGCGTCGAGGCGCTTGGGCCTGAGCGGTTCGGCCTCGATCAGCACGCCCTGATGGACGGCGTCGGATCCGGTGATCTTGTCGATCTCGCGCGGCTCGACGATGCGGGCCGGGAAGGGAAGGCCATCCACAGGGCCGAGTTCCAGCCGCTCGGCCGCATTGCGCGTGACCAGCATGGAGCGCACCTTGCGCGCGGGATTGGCAAGGGCTGCGCGCACCGTGTGCAGGCCATAGAGATGCACGAGACCTTCGGAGGGACCGTCGCCGGGCATGACCTTGCGCCGTGGCCTGTGCGCGCGTGGCCCGCCGGCCTTTTCGTCACGAAAGGTTCGACGCAGCCTTGCATAATGCGCGTCTTTGGGGGTGCCGGATTTCTTGATGTCGCTCATGCTCGTCCTATAGCTGTAGTGCCTGCTTTTGCCTATGGCGGCGACGCCATGAAAAAACTGCGGAGAAAACGTCTCCGGCGCGGTTGACACAAAACAACCTTGCGGCCATAAGGCGCTTCGCTGATGGCGGGCATCGACAGGGCTCCGGCATCTGTAAGTGCCTCGCAGCAGGCTCCGTCGGCAGACTGGAGGAGTGCCCGAGTGGTTAAAGGGGACGGACTGTAAATCCGTTGGCTTAGCCTACGTTGGTTCAAATCCAACCTCCTCCACCACTGCCGCACCGGAGACCTGAAATGCGGGTGTAGCTCAATGGTAGAGCAGCAGCCTTCCAAGCTGAATACGAGGGTTCGATTCCCTTCACCCGCTCCAGTTTTCTGAATGCGAAGCGCAGGGCCGGGTTCGTTCATCCAGCCCCTTACAACAGCAATATTTTCTGCCTATATCTGCGTCATTCACCCGCAGTTGCATGTCAGGGTGTATGGCTGCACCGTCGCTGGCCAAAAGACACTTGTGTTTTGCGGCCGTTCTCGCTAATCGCCCCGCATCCGACTGAACCAAAGGTCCACGCGCCTAAGGAAAGAGACTATGGCAAAAGGTAAATTCGAGCGCAATAAGCCTCATGTGAACATTGGCACGATTGGTCACGTTGACCATGGCAAGACGTCGACGACGGCTGCGATCACGAAGTATTTCGGTGATTTCAAGGCTTATGACCAGATTGACAACGCTCCTGAGGAGAAGGCGCGCGGCATCACGATTGCGACGTCGCACGTTGAGTACGAGACGGATGCGCGCCACTACGCCCACGTCGACTGCCCCGGCCACGCCGACTATGTGAAGAACATGATCACGGGTGCTGCGCAGATGGACGGCGCGATCCTGGTTGTGTCGGCTGCCGACGGCCCGATGCCGCAGACGCGCGAGCACATCCTGCTTGCCCGTCAGGTTGGCGTTCCGGCGATCGTGGTGTTCCTGAACAAGGTGGACCAGGTTGACGATCCGGAGCTTCTGGAACTGGTTGAGCTGGAAGTCCGCGAGCTTCTGTCGGCTTACGAGTTCCCCGGCGACGACATTCCGATCGTTCCGGGCTCGGCGCTTGCTGCCCTTGAGGACTCGAACAAGGAAATCGGCGAGGACGCGATCCGCAAGCTGATGGCTGCGGTTGACGAATACATCCCGACGCCTGAGCGTCCGGTTGACCAGCCGTTCCTGATGCCGATCGAAGACGTGTTCTCGATCTCGGGCCGCGGCACGGTGGTGACCGGTCGCGTCGAGCGCGGCATCGTCAAGGTTGGCGAGGAACTCGAGATCGTCGGCATCCGTCCGACGACGAAGACGACCTGCACGGGCGTCGAGATGTTCCGCAAGCTGCTCGACCAGGGCCAGGCCGGCGACAACATCGGTGCGCTGCTGCGCGGTGTTGACCGTGAAGGCGTTGAGCGTGGTCAGGTTCTGGCGAAGCCCGGTTCGGTGAAGCCGCACAAGAAGTTCAAGGCCGAGGCCTACATTCTGACGAAGGAAGAGGGTGGCCGTCATACGCCGTTCTTCACGAACTACCGTCCGCAGTTCTACTTCCGCACGACGGACGTGACGGGCATCGTGACGCTTCCCGAGGGCACCGAGATGGTGATGCCGGGCGACAACATCACGGTTGATGTTGAGCTGATCGTGCCGATCGCGATGGAAGAGCGCCTGCGCTTCGCCATCCGTGAAGGCGGCCGCACCGTCGGCGCCGGCATCGTCGCCGCAATCGTCGAATAAGCTGACGCTTTCTGTCAGCAGGAACATGGAAAAGGGCGGCCTTCGGGTCGCCCTTTTTCTTTATCGCGGTATTGTTGCTTGTCTGCACGGGCAACCCTGCTGACCACTGTGTCGGGTGGCGGCGAGCAGGAGCACTCCGGAGGTTGTGCCGGCTGGGAGGTTAGGCGATGAGGATTGTGGAAGGTGGATGCCTGTGCGGCAAGGTGCGCTTCCGCGCTCGCGGCGAGCCGCTGCGGGTCGGCATTTGCCATTGCATGGATTGCCGCAGGCACCATGGCGCGCTTTTCCATGCGTCGGCCATCTATCCGGCCTCCGAGTTCAGCTTCGGGGGAGAAGCCGGGTCGTACAAGGGGCGGCATTTTTGCCCGGCCTGCGGCTCATCGATGTTTGGCCGAACCGGCGAAGAAGTCGAAATCAATCTCGGTGCGCTGGATGAAACGAATCTGTTCAGACCCACTTATGAACTGTGGTGCATTCGTCGCGAGTCGTGGCTTCCGCCTTTTCCCGATACTGAAATTTTTCCGGGGGATCGCGCCGTTGCCGATCAGTCGTAAAGTGTGGTCTGAAAAGGCTGACTTTCGCGGCCTTCGCCTGTCTTTTCCCAGTTGCGTGCGATGATGCGCTTTCTCTCTTTACAGATGCGGCTCTACTGACTAGGAAGCGGCTGCTGCATCGATATGCGGCCGACCTAGGGGTATAGCTCAGTTGGTAGAGCGGCGGTCTCCAAAACCGCAGGTCGCGGGTTCGAGCCCTGCTGCCCCTGCCATTTTTCTGCCGGACAGCTTTCGTTTCGGCGATCTCTTGCTTTACAATGCGATTTACGCCATAAGACGGCGTGGCCGGGACGGGACGACTGGATGGTTCCGAGGCGGCATATGATCGTAAAGCGGATGCTTGCCACTTGCGCGTGTCGAGAATCGGTTTTATGTAGGCACCAACAGACACGCGACGCGTGGAGCTGGTAATCCAGCTTTGCGCGTCTGATTTGCATGAACGAAACTACTTGCTGATTCGCTGCGGTAGCCAAGTTCATGTCTCACGTCCCGCCCGGCGGGATCATCCAGAGGGTCCGGCCCACGGATCCTGAAAGCAGAGTGGCACATGGCGTCGAAGACAACCAATCCTTTCGTCTTCCTTCAGCAGGTTCGGTCCGAGGCTGCCAAGGTCACCTGGCCTTCGCGGCGCGAGACGATGATCTCCACGGTGATGGTTCTGATCTTTTCGCTGCTGGCGATGCTCTTCTTCTTTGCTGCCGATCAGCTCATGGGTTTTGCCGTCGAATTGATTCTCGGCATCGGGCGCTAAGTTCGGCGATTACGGAGAAGTCTTTACATGACCGCGCGCTGGTACATCGTTCACGCCTATTCCAACTTCGAGAAGAAGGTGGCGGATGACATTGAGAACAAGGCCCGTCAGAAGGGGCTGAGCGACAGGATCGAGCAGATCGTCGTGCCCACCGAGAAGGTGGTCGAGGTTCGCCGTGGCAAGAAGGTCGATGCGGAGCGCAAGTTCTTCCCCGGCTACGTGCTGATGAAGGCTGATCTGAATGACGCCGTGATCTCGCTGGTCAAGAACACGCCGCGCGTGACCGGCTTCCTCGGTGAGGACAAGCACACCGCCAAGCCGATGTACATCACCGACAAGGAGGCCGAGCGCATCCTGCATCAGGTGCAGGAAGGCGTGGAGCGGCCGAAGCCTTCGGTGACCTTCGAGGTCGGCGAGGCGATCCGCGTTTCCGATGGTCCCTTCGCTTCCTTCAACGGCTTCGTTCAGGAAGTGGACGAGGAGCGGGCGCGTCTCAAGGTTGAGGTTTCCATCTTCGGGCGCGCCGTGCCTGTGGATCTGGAATTCGGACAGGTCGAAAAGGGCTGATCCGAAGCGGCGCTGTCCCTGTGATGGTGCCGAAGGGTGGCGCAGTCTCTGCGTCGCTTGAATGGTGGGAGGCGAGGGCGGCTTAGCCGGCTGCCGGAACCGCACCACCGGACTGCAACCGCCGGCTTTCCCGATTTCGGGGCTGGCATGAAACAAGGCAGATAAGAGATGGCTAAGAAAATTGCAGGCCAGCTCAAGCTTCAGGTTCCCGCGGGGTCGGCTACGCCGTCGCCTCCGATCGGCCCTGCGCTTGGTCAGCGTGGCATCAACATCATGGAATTCTGTAAGGCGTTCAACGCCCAGAGCCAGGAGATGGAGAAGGGTTCGCCCATCCCCGTCGTGATCACCTATTATCAGGACAAGTCGTTCACCTTCGTCATGAAGACGCCTCCGGTGACCTACTTCCTGAAGAAGGCCGTCAACCTGAAGTCGGGTTCCAAGGAGCCGGGCAAGGCGAAGGCTGGCCAGATCAGCCGCGACAAGGTGCGCGAGATCGCCGAAGCCAAGATGAAGGACCTCAACGCAAACGACGTGGAAGCGGCGATGCGTATGGTCGAAGGTTCTGCCCGCTCGATGGGCCTGGAAGTGGTGGGCTGATCAGATGGCAAAGATTTCCAAGCGCATAGCCAAGGTTCGTGAAGGCCTTGATCCCGATAAGGTCTACGGCCTCGAAGACGCGATCAAGCTTCTGAAGGACCGCTCTTCCGTCAAGTTCGACGAGACCATCGAAATCTCGATGAACCTCGGTGTTGATCCCCGTCATGCCGACCAGATGGTCCGCGGCGTGGTCAACCTGCCGAACGGCACCGGCCGTGATGTTCGCGTCGCCGTGTTTGCCCGTGGCGACAAGGCTGACGAGGCCAAGGCAGCCGGTGCGGACATCGTCGGTGCCGAGGAACTGGTCGAGATCGTCCAGAAGGGCGAGATCAACTTCGATCGCTGCATCGCCACGCCGGACATGATGCCGCTCGTCGGTCGTCTGGGCAAGGTGCTCGGCCCCCGCGGCATGATGCCGAACCCGAAGGTCGGCACCGTGACCACCGATGTGGCTGGTGCGGTCAAGGCTTCCAAGGGTGGCGCCGTTGAGTTCCGCGTCGAGAAGGCCGGTATCGTCCACGGCGGCGTTGGCAAGGTCTCCTTCGAGGTCAAGGCTCTGGAAGAGAACGTTCGTGCTTTCGCCGATGCGGTCAACAAGGCCAAGCCGACGGGCGCCAAGGGCATTTACGTCAAGCGGGTGGCTCTGTCCTCGACCATGGGCCCCGGCCTGAAGCTGGATGTGGCTTCTCTCGCCATTTCCTGATGCGATTTCCGAGGGCTGGCGCGTAGGCGCCGGTCCTTTCTGAAATTCCGGCTCCCGCTCATGCGGGGGCCGGAAGCCGGGATGAAAGTCCCGGAATCCTGTCCGAGATTGCAGGCGGACCTCTTTCGGGTGGTCCTTAATCCATACGGGTCTGCATGAGACGGGTGAAGACCGGACAGAGGAGGGTATCCCTCCGAAGAAAGGTTCGAACCGTGTGTGCCTTTTGTCTGTATGCCTTCGGGCATGGCGGAAAGGGGACAGGATCCTCGAGCGCTGATCGTGAAAGCTCTTTCCAGGGCTGTAGCGACCGGCAAAAGGCAACCCGACGCCCGCTTCGCAAATGTTGCGGGGGTCAACTGGAGATAGGCAGTGGATAGAGCGGAAAAACGCGAACTCGTCTCGAGTCTGAACGACGCCTTCAAGGGCGCCGGATCAGTCGTCGTGGCCCACTATGCCGGTATCACCGTTGCGCAGATGAACGATCTTCGTGTGAAGATGGGCGCAGCCGGTGGAACTGTCAAAGTCGCGAAGAACCGCCTCGCCAAAATCGCTCTTCAGGGCACGGAATCCGAAGGCATCATCGATCTGTTCAAGGGACAGACGCTGATCGCTTATTCGGACGATCCGGTTGCGGCTCCGAAGGTCGCGTCCGATTTCGCCAAGGGCAATGACAAGCTTGTCATTCTCGGCGGCGCAATGGGCTCGACCACGCTCGATGCCGATGGTGTGAAGGCTCTTGCCTCGCTGCCGTCGCTCGACGAGCTGCGTGCACGTCTGGTGGGTATGATTTCCACCCCGGCAACCCGGATCGCACAGGTCGTCAACGCACCGGCAGGCAATGTCGCGCGCGTTATCGGCGCTTATGCCCGGAAGGACGAGGCGGCGTGAGGCTGTTCCTCACACCAAAACATCAACACGTTCGAATCTTATTGAAGGAAAATCAAAATGGCTGATCTCGCCAAGATCGTTGAAGACCTGTCGGCCCTGACCGTTCTCGAAGCGGCTGAGCTGTCGAAGCTGCTGGAAGAGAAGTGGGGCGTTTCCGCTGCTGCTCCGGTCGCCGTTGCTGCTGCTCCGGGCGCCGCTGCTGCTGCCCCGGTTGAAGAGAAGACCGAGTTCGACGTCATTCTCGCTGACGCCGGCGCCAAGAAGATCGAGGTCATCAAGGAAGTCCGCGCCATCACCGGCCTGGGCCTCAAGGAAGCCAAGGATCTGGTTGAAGCTGCTCCGAAGCCCGTCAAGGAAGGCGCCAACAAGGCCGACGCCGACAAGATCAAGGCTCAGCTCGAAGCAGCTGGCGCCAAGGTCGAGCTCAAGTAAGCGTTTGGGTTCCGGCGGACGGCTTTCGGGCCGTCCGCCACCTCCGCTTTCGGAGGTGGCCCGGCGGATGTGTTTGAGAACCTCTTTCCTGAGGGCCAAAAACGGGCTTTCAGGAAACAGGTTTTCACCTGTTTTGGACAAGGTCGCTATCGTGCGGCCTGGAAGCAAGGCGGATCGCGGCGTGATCCGCCCCGAGATGCGAGCTAAGGAGCTATAATGGCCCAGACCCAGACTTTTAACGGCCGCAGGCGCGTCAGGAAGTTCTTCGGGAAGATACCCGAAGTCGCGGAAATGCCGAACCTCATCGAGGTTCAGAAGGCGTCTTACGACCAGTTCCTGATGGTCGAGGAGCCCGAAGGCGGCCGCCCGGACGAGGGACTGCAGGCGGTTTTCAAGTCGGTCTTCCCGATCTCCGATTTTTCCGGCGCTTCGATGCTCGAATTCGTCAAGTACGAGTTCGAAGCCCCGAAGTTCGACGTTGACGAGTGCCGTCAGCGCGACCTGACCTATGCCGCGCCGCTCAAGGTGACGCTGCGTCTGATCGTGTTCGATGTCGACGAGGACACCGGCGCCAAGTCGATCAAGGACATCAAGGAGCAGGACGTCTACATGGGCGACATGCCGCTCATGACGTCCAACGGCACCTTCATCGTCAACGGCACCGAGCGCGTCATCGTTTCGCAGATGCACCGTTCGCCGGGTGTCTTCTTCGACCATGACAAGGGCAAGTCGCATTCGAGCGGCAAGCTGCTGTTCGCCGCACGCGTCATTCCCTATCGTGGTTCGTGGCTCGACATCGAGTTCGATTCCAAGGATGTCGTGCACGCCCGTATCGACCGTCGCCGCAAGATTCCGGCGACCTCTCTGCTGATGGCGCTCGGCATGGATGGCGAAGACATCCTGTCGACGTTCTATAACAAGATCACCTACAAGCGTGCAGGCGATCACTGGCGCATCCCTTACAATCAGGATCGCTTCAAGGGTCTCAAGGCCGTGAACGATCTGGTCGACGCCGATACCGGCGAAGTCGTGGTCGAGGCTGGCAAGAAGATCACCGCCCGTCAGGCACGGCAGCTTGCCGAAAAGGGCCTCAAGGCCATCAAGGCAACCGATGAGGACCTGATCGGCCAGTATCTCGCCGAGGATATCGTCAACTACCAGACCGGCGAGATCTATCTCGAAGCCGGTGACGAGATCGACGAGAAGACGCTGAAGGTTCTGCTCGGCACGGGCGAGGAAGAAATCCAGATCCTCGACATCGATCACGTCAATGTCGGCGCCTATATCCGCAACACGCTGGCCGTGGACAAGAACGAAGGCCGTCAGGACGCCCTGTTCGACATCTACCGCGTCATGCGCCCGGGCGAGCCGCCGACGCTTGAGACAGCCGAGGCGATGTTCAATTCGCTGTTCTTCGATGCAGAGCGCTACGACCTCTCGGCCGTCGGCCGCGTCAAGATGAACATGCGTCTGGAACTGGACTGCCCGGACACCGTGCGCGTGCTGCGCAAGGACGATATCCTTGCCGTGGTCAAGACGCTGGTCGACCTGCGCGACGGCAAGGGCGAGATCGATGACATCGACAATCTCGGCAACCGCCGTGTGCGTTCGGTGGGCGAGCTCATGGAGAACCAGTATCGTCTGGGCCTCCTGCGCATGGAGCGCGCCATCAAGGAGCGCATGTCGTCGATCGAGATCGACACCGTCATGCCGCAGGACCTGATCAACGCCAAGCCGGCCGCGGCTGCCGTGCGCGAGTTCTTCGGTTCCTCGCAGCTCTCGCAGTTCATGGACCAGACCAACCCGCTGTCGGAAATCACCCACAAGCGTCGTCTTTCGGCCCTCGGGCCGGGTGGTCTGACCCGCGAGCGCGCCGGCTTCGAGGTGCGCGACGTGCACCCGACGCATTACGGCCGCATCTGCCCGATCGAGACGCCGGAAGGCCCGAACATCGGTCTGATCAACTCGCTGGCCACCTTTGCGCGCGTCAACAAGTACGGCTTCATCGAAAGCCCGTATCGCAAGATCGTGGACGGCAAGCTCACCAATGACGTGGTCTATCTGTCGGCGATGGAGGAGGCCAAGCACTATGTGGCGCAGGCCAACGCCGAGCTGGACTCTAACGGTCAGTTCGTGGACGAGTTCGTCATCTGCCGGAACGCCGGCGAGGTGATGATGGCGCCGCGCGAGATGGTCGACCTTATGGACGTCTCGCCCAAGCAGATGGTGTCGGTCGCCGCAGCGCTGATTCCGTTCCTTGAAAACGACGACGCCAACCGCGCTCTGATGGGCTCGAACATGCAGCGTCAGGCCGTGCCGCTGGTGCGCGCCGAGGCTCCGTTCGTCGGCACCGGCATGGAGCCGATCGTCGCCCGTGACTCCGGCGCTGCCATCGGCGCACGCCGCGGCGGTATCGTCGATCAGGTGGACGCAACCCGTATCGTCGTGCGCGCCACCGAAGATCTTGATCCCGGCAAGTCGGGCGTCGACATCTACCGCCTGATGAAGTTCCAGCGCTCGAACCAGTCGACCTGCATCAACCAGCGTCCGCTGGTGAAGGTTGGCGATCACGTCAACAAGGGCGATATCATCGCTGACGGTCCGTCGACCGATCTCGGCGATCTGGCGCTCGGCCGCAACGTGCTGGTCGCGTTCATGCCGTGGAACGGATACAACTACGAGGACTCCATCCTGCTCTCCGAGCGGATCGTGGCCGACGACATCTTCACCTCGATCCACATCGAGGAGTTCGAGGTCATGGCGCGCGACACCAAGCTCGGGCCTGAAGAAATCACGCGCGACATTCCGAACGTTTCGGAAGAAGCGCTGAAGAACCTCGACGAGGCCGGCATCGTCTATATCGGCGCGGAAGTGCAGCCGGGTGACATTCTCGTCGGCAAGATCACGCCGAAGGGCGAAAGCCCGATGACGCCGGAAGAGAAGCTTCTGCGCGCCATCTTCGGTGAGAAGGCCTCCGACGTACGCGACACCTCCATGCGCATGCCTCCGGGCACCTTCGGCACGGTCGTCGAAGTGCGCGTCTTCAACCGCCACGGCGTGGAGAAGGACGAGCGCGCCATGGCGATCGAGCGCGAGGAGATCGAGCGCCTCGCCAAGGACCGTGACGACGAGCAGGCGATCCTGGATCGCAACGTCTATGCGCGTCTGGCTGACGTTCTGATCGGCAAGGAAGCCATTGCGGGGCCGAAGGGCTTCAAGAAGGGTTCCACGCTGGCACGCGAGACGCTGGACGATTACCCGCGCTCGCAGTGGTGGCAGTTCGCCGTCGAGGACGAAAAGCTGCAGAGCGAGCTGGAAGCCCTGCGCGGCCAGTACGACGACTCCAAGAAGGCGCTTGAGCAGCGCTTCATGGACAAAGTCGAGAAGGTGCAGCGCGGCGACGAGATGCCTCCGGGCGTCATGAAGATGGTCAAGGTGTTCGTGGCTGTGAAGCGCAAGATGCAGCCGGGCGACAAGATGGCCGGCCGTCACGGCAACAAGGGCGTCGTGTCGCGCATCGTTGCGGTCGAGGACATGCCGTTCCTCGAAGACGGTACGCATGCAGACATCGTGCTCAATCCCCTCGGCGTGCCTTCGCGCATGAACGTCGGCCAGATTCTCGAAACGCACCTTGGCTGGGCCTGCGCCGGCATGGGCAGGAAGATCGGTGAGCTGATCGATGCCTACAAGGCCAGCGGCGACATCAAGCCCCTGCGCGAGACGGTCGAGGCGGTCATCCCTGCCAACGACCGCAACGAGCCGGTGCGCGAGTATGACGACGAGTCCGTCGTGCGTCTGGGCGAGCAGATGCGCCGCGGCGTCTCGATCGCAACGCCGGTGTTCGACGGTGCGAACGAAGCCGACATCGACCACATGCTGAGCCAGGCCGGCCTGCACACCTCCGGCCAGTCGCAGCTCTACGACGGACGTACCGGAGAGCCGTTCGACCGCAAGGTGACCATGGGCTACATCTACATGCTCAAGCTTCACCATCTGGTCGACGACAAGATCCACGCCCGTTCGATCGGCCCGTACTCGCTCGTCACCCAGCAGCCGCTGGGCGGTAAGGCGCAGTTCGGCGGTCAGCGCTTCGGCGAGATGGAGGTCTGGGCGCTCGAAGCCTACGGCGCCGCCTACACGCTGCAGGAAATGCTGACGGTGAAGTCGGACGACGTGGCAGGCCGTACCAAGGTCTACGAGGCGATTGTGCGCGGCGACGACACCTTCGAGGCCGGCATTCCCGAGAGCTTCAACGTTCTCGTCAAGGAAATGCGGTCGCTGGGTCTCAATGTCGAGCTTGAGAATACCAAGCAGGACAATGCCCCGACGCAGATGCCTGACGCTGCGGAGTAAAAGCCTGACGCGGCCGCGCCGGAGCGCGGCTGCCGGCTGGCCTGAACGGCCACGTGAAATTTTCCGGCTGAGGCCGGTTCTCGCGGGTTTCCCCCGCACGAAAACGAAATTGGGGTATTCGAGGACCCCGCAAAGGAGAATGGCATGAACCAAGAGGTCATGAATCTCTTCAACCCGCAGGCCCCTGCGCAGGTGTTCGATTCCATCCGGATCTCGCTCGCCAGCCCGGAAAAGATCCTGTCGTGGTCCTTCGGTGAGATCAAGAAGCCGGAGACGATCAACTACCGTACGTTCAAGCCCGAGCGTGATGGCCTGTTCTGCGCGCGCATCTTTGGCCCGATCAAGGACTATGAGTGCCTGTGCGGCAAGTACAAGCGCATGAAGTACAAGGGCGTCATCTGCGAGAAGTGCGGCGTTGAAGTCACGCTGTCGCGCGTTCGCCGTGAGCGCATGGGCCATATCGAGCTGGCTGCACCGGTCGCGCACATCTGGTTCCTGAAGTCGCTGCCGAGCCGTATCGGCACGCTGCTCGACATGACGCTCAAGGACATCGAGCGCGTTCTCTATTTCGAGAACTACATCGTCACCGAGCCGGGCCTCACCGCGCTGAAGGAAAACCAGCTTCTCTCCGAAGAAGAGTACATGCTGGCCGTCGACGAGTATGGCGAGGACAGCTTCACCGCCATGATCGGCGCGGAAGCCATTCATGAGCTTCTGTCCTCCATGGACCTGGAGAAGATCGCGGGCGACCTGCGTTCGGATCTCGCGTCCACGACCTCGGAGCTGAAGCAGAAGAAGCTGCTGAAGCGCCTCAAGGTGGTCGAGAACTTCATGGAATCCGGCAACCGTCCGGAATGGATGATCATGAAGGTCGTGCCGGTGATCCCGCCGGACCTGCGTCCGCTGGTTCCGCTGGACGGCGGTCGCTTCGCGACCTCCGACCTGAACGACCTCTATCGTCGCGTCATCAACCGTAACAACCGCCTGAAGCGCCTGATCGAGCTTCGTGCGCCCGGCATCATCGTGCGCAACGAAAAGCGCATGCTGCAGGAAGCCGTCGACGCCCTGTTCGACAACGGCCGCCGCGGCCGCGTCATCACCGGTGCCAACAAGCGTCCGCTGAAGTCGCTGTCCGACATGCTCAAGGGCAAGCAGGGCCGCTTCCGTCAGAACCTGCTCGGCAAGCGCGTCGACTACTCTGGCCGTTCGGTCATCGTGACCGGTCCCGAGCTGAAGCTGCATCAGTGCGGCCTGCCGAAGAAGATGGCTCTGGAGCTGTTCAAGCCGTTCATCTATGCGCGCCTCGATGCCAAGGGTTTCTCCTCGACCGTGAAGCAGGCGAAGAAGCTGGTCGAGAAGGAGCGTCCGGAGGTCTGGGATATCCTTGATGAGGTTATCCGCGAACACCCGGTGCTTCTGAACCGTGCTCCGACGCTGCACCGTCTCGGCATTCAGGCGTTCGAGCCGACGCTGATCGAAGGCAAGGCGATCCAGCTCCACCCGCTGGTCTGTACCGCGTTCAACGCCGACTTCGACGGCGACCAGATGGCCGTGCACGTTCCGCTTTCGCTGGAAGCGCAGCTTGAAGCCCGCGTGCTGATGATGTCCACGAACAACATCCTGCATCCGGCTTCCGGTGCGCCGATCATCGTGCCGTCGCAGGACATGGTTCTCGGCCTCTACTACCTGTCGATCATGAACCAGAACGAGCCGGGCGAGGGCATGGCGTTCGCCGATATGGGCGAGATGCAGCATGCGCTCGAAACCCGGGCCGTTACGCTTCATGCCAAGATCAAGGGCCGCTTCCGCACCGTGGACGCGGAAGGCAAGGAAGTTTCGAAGATCTACGAAACCACCCCCGGCCGCATGATCATCGGCGAATTGCTGCCGAAGAACGTCAATGTGCCGTTCGACATCGCCAATCAGGAGATGACCAAGAAGAACATCTCCAAGATGATCGATACCGTCTACCGCCATTGCGGTCAGAAGGAGACGGTCATTTTCTGTGACCGCATCATGCAGCTCGGCTTTGCCCATGCCTGCCGCGCCGGCATTTCGTTCGGCAAGGACGACATGGTCATCCCCGACACCAAGGCCAAGCTGGTGGCTGACACCGAAGCGCTCGCCAAGGAATATGAGCAGCAGTACAACGACGGCCTGATCACTCAGGGCGAGAAGTACAACAAGGTGGTCGATGCCTGGGCCAAGTGCTCGGAAAAGGTCGCCGAGGAAATGATGGGCCGCATCAAGGCTGTCGAGTTCGACGACAGTGGTCGCCAGAAGCCGATGAACTCGATCTACATGATGTCGCACTCCGGCGCACGTGGCTCGCCCACGCAGATGCGTCAGCTTGCCGGTATGCGCGGCCTGATGGCCAAGCCGTCGGGCGAAATCATCGAGACCCCGATCATCTCCAACTTCAAGGAAGGTCTCACCGTTCTCGAGTACTTCAACTCGACGCACGGTGCTCGTAAGGGTCTCGCCGACACGGCTCTGAAGACGGCGAACTCGGGTTACCTGACCCGTCGTCTTGTCGACGTGGCGCAGGACTGCATCGTCAACTCCATCGACTGCGGCACCGACAAGGGGCTCACCATGCAGCCGATCGTCGATGCCGGCCAGGTGGTCGCTTCGATCGGTCAGCGCGTGCTGGGGCGCACCGCGCTTGACGACATCCTGCATCCGGTTTCCGGCGAGGTGCTGGTGAAGGCCGGCACGCTTATGGACGAGCGCGATGTCGAGCTCATCGAGAAGGCCGGCGTTCAGTCCGTCCGCATCCGCTCGGCGCTCACCTGTGAAGTGCGCACCGGCGTCTGCGCGGTCTGCTACGGCCGTGACCTTGCCCGTGGTACGCCGGTCAACATCGGCGAGGCTGTCGGCGTCATCGCCGCTCAGTCGATCGGCGAGCCGGGCACGCAGCTCACGATGCGTACCTTCCACATGGGCGGTACGGCGCAGGTGGTGGATAGCTCGTTCCTCGAAGCCTCCTATGAGGGCACCGTCGCGATCCGCAACCGCAATGTGGTGCGCAACTCCGACGGTCATCTCGTGGTGATGGGCCGCAACATGGCGATCCTGATCCTCGACGAGGCTGGCAAGGAACGCGCCACGCACCGCGTCACCTACGGTTCGCGTATCTTCGTCGATGACGGCGATACGGTGAAGCGTGGCCAGCGTGTGGCCGAGTGGGATCCCTACACCCGTCCGGTTCTCACCGAGGTCGAGGGTCGCGTCGAGTTCGAGGATCTGGTCGACGGTATTTCGGTCAGGGAAACCGCCGACGAGTCGACCGGTATCACCAAGCGCGAGGTTATCGACTGGCGTTCCACGCCGCGTGGTACGGACCTCAAGCCGGCCATCGTCATTCAGGACTCCAAGGGCAAGGTCGCCAAGCTGTCCAAGGGCGGCGACGCACGCTTCCTGCTTTCGGTCGAGGCCATTCTCTCGGTCGAGCCTGGTGCGCTGGTCCGTCCGGGTGACGTGCTGGCCCGTGTGCCGATGGAAAGCGCCAAGACCAAGGACATCACCGGTGGTCTGCCGCGCGTTGCGGAACTGTTCGAGGCCCGTCGTCCGAAGGACCACGCCATCATCGCAGAGATCGATGGGACGATCCGCTTCGGTCGCGACTACAAGAACAAGCGCCGCATCATCATCGAGCCGCAGGACTCGACGCTGGAACCGATGGAATACCTGATCCCGAAGGGCAAGCCGTTCCATCTTCAGGACGGCGACGCGATCGAGAAGGGCGATTACATCCTCGACGGCAATCCGGCGCCGCACGACATTCTGGCGATCCGCGGTGTCGAAGCGCTTGCTTCGTATCTCGTCAACGAGATCCAGGAAGTCTACCGCTTGCAGGGCGTGCCGATCAACGACAAGCACATCGAGGTGATCGTTCGCCAGATGCTGCAGAAGGTGGAGATCACCGAGCAGGGCGACTCGACCTACATCGCGGGCGACCATGTCGACGTGATCGAGCTGGACGAGGTCAACGACCGTCTGATCGAGGAAGGCAAGAAGCCTGCCGAAGGTCAACCCGTGCTGCTCGGCATCACCAAGGCATCGCTGCAGACGCCGTCCTTCATCTCGGCAGCGTCGTTCCAGGAGACCACGCGCGTTCTCACCGAGGCAGCGGTTGCCGGCAAGACCGACATGCTGCAGGGCCTCAAGGAGAACGTCATCGTGGGCCGCCTGATCCCGGCCGGTACCGGTGGGCAGATGAGCCAGATCCGCCGCATCGCCACTTCGCGCGACGAGCTGATCCTCGACGAGCGCCGCAAGGCTTCGGGCGCGGAAACAGCCGAGCCGATGCTGGTCGACATGACGACGCCTGCCGAGTAAGTCTCGCAACAGGTCTTACAGAAAGAAAAATGCCGCCGGAGCGATCCGGCGGCCTTTTTGTTGTGCCCAGAAAGCCGGCCAGTGCTCGATCAGGGCAGGGTGGCCGTCTGGAGCTGCGGGGCAGCTTAATCCGGTTCGTCAAACGTGATGACGGAAACTTCGCCCTCAAGCGCTCCCTGATAGGCTGAAATATGGGGTTCGTCGTCCGGCTCGCCCTGAATGTCGCCGATCTGGTCGAGTTCGGCTTCTGCGTAGCCTTCCGCCGCAAGTGATTCCAGTGCCTTGCGGACCGCCGTATCGTCATCCGGCGCAACCAGCATCACGTGAACGCCTTCGGCCTTACCGCCCTTACGCCGCCAGACCCGGCCGGTGATGATGGTGACGGCCCGCTCTGAGTCGTGAGTATCGTTGTCGTTCATGGCTGATTCCCGAATTGTTCGTGGATTATCACTGTCATGAGTCGCAGATCACTTGAAGGGACCTTGCCCGGCACCGAAAACGCGACCACATTATGCGCAATCGCATATCCGCCGGGACAGAAAATTACCAGCAGCGCTCAAAACAGCGCGTTTGCAGGGTTTTGGCGCAGAATATGGCGTCACGGGGTTGACGAAACCGGGTGTTGCGAGTAGAAGCCGCCCAGTCTGAACCGATGTGAGACTTTCCTTTTCGAGGCGACGCGCTTCGGAGTTAGCCTCAAACAGGGTTCGTTTTACGAGCGAAAAGACATTTCCGTCACGCATGAAGCGGTAACGCTTCCTCTGCTTTTTGTTCGGGCAGCACCGCGAAGCGCGGTTTGTGGCCCGAATTTGCGTATGGAAACGGTCCTTGAGACTGCCCTGACTGGGTTTGAGACACGGAATTGAGAGACAAGAGGGTTTAATGCCTACCGTCAACCAGCTGATCCGCAAGCCGCGCAAAGCGCCGGCAGTGCGCAACAAAGTCCCGGCCATGCAGCAGAACCCGCAGAAGCGCGGCGTCTGCACTCGCGTCTATACGACGACCCCGAAGAAGCCGAACTCTGCTCTGCGCAAGGTTGCGAAGATCCGCCTGACCAATGGCTTTGAAGTCATCGGTTATATCCCGGGTGAGGGGCACAACCTCCAGGAGCACTCCGTGGTCATGATCCGTGGCGGCCGCGTCAAGGATCTTCCCGGTGTGCGCTATCACATCATTCGCGGCGTGCTCGATACGCAGGGTGTCAAGAACCGCAAGCAGCGTCGCTCCAAGTACGGCGCCAAGCGTCCGAAGTAAGTTTGCGGCTTCGGCGCTTCTTTTTTAAGGCGCCGCGCGAGAGAAGAGAGACAAGAGCATGTCCCGTCGTCACAGTGCAGATAAGCGTGAGATCAACCCGGATCCGAAGTTCGGCGATCTGGTCATCACCAAGTTCATGAACGCCGTCATGTATGATGGCAAGAAGTCGGTCGCCGAAGGCATCGTCTATGGTGCGCTCGATCAGGTTCAGAGCAAGACCAAGCAGGAGCCGGTTTCGGTTTTCCATCAGGCGCTCGACAATGTCGCGCCGCATGTGGAAGTTCGTTCGCGCCGCGTTGGTGGTGCAACCTATCAGGTTCCCGTCGATGTTCGTCCTGAGCGTCGTCAGGCTCTGGCCATCCGCTGGCTGATCTCCGCTGCCCGCAACCGCAACGAGACCACCATGATCGATCGTCTTTCGGGCGAACTGATGGATGCTGCGAACAACCGCGGTACTGCCGTCAAGAAACGTGAAGACACCCACAAGATGGCGGAAGCCAACCGCGCCTTCGCGCACTACCGCTGGTAAAGCGCGAAAGAAGAGTAAGAGGCACCTCCCATGGCCCGCGAATTTCCCATCCACGACTATCGTAACTTCGGCATCATGGCTCACATCGATGCTGGCAAGACGACGACGACCGAGCGTATCCTTTATTACACCGGCAAGAACCACAAGATGGGCGAGACGCATGATGGCGCTTCGACCATGGACTGGATGGAGCAGGAGCAGGAACGCGGCATCACCATCACTTCGGCTGCCACGACCACGTCGTGGAAGGGTCGTGATGGCAAGGATCGTCGTTTCAACATCATCGACACCCCCGGCCACGTCGACTTCACCATTGAAGTCGAGCGCTCGCTGCGCGTCCTCGATGGTGCCATCACCCTGCTGGACTCCAATGCTGGCGTTGAGCCGCAGACCGAGACCGTCTGGCGTCAGGCTGAGAAGTATGACGTTCCGCGGATGATCTTCTGCAACAAGATGGACAAGATCGGCGCGGACTTCTACCGCTGCCTCGACATGATCAAGTCGCGTCTTGGTGCTGTTCCGCTGGCCATGCAGCTCCCCATCGGTGCTGAGAGCGATTTCAAGGGCGTCATCGACCTGCTCGAGATGAAGGCTCTCATCTGGCATGATGAAGCTCTGGGCGCTCAGTGGGACGTCGTTGAGATTCCTGCCGATCTGCAGGCTAAGGCTGAAGAATATCGCGAGAAGCTCATCGAAACCGCCGTCGAAATGGACGACGATGCGATGAACGCCTATCTCGAAGGCAATGTTCCTTCCATCGACGAGCTGCGCGAGCTGATCCGCAAGGGCACCATCGAGGTCAAGTTCCATCCGGTATTCTGCGGTACGGCGTTCAAGAACAAGGGCGTTCAGCCTCTGCTCGACGCTGTGATCGACTACCTGCCGGCTCCGGATGAAATCCCGGCCATCAAGGGCATCGACGCCAAGACTGAGGCTGAGATCGTTCGTCATTCGACCGACGATGAGCCGCTGTCCATGCTGGCGTTCAAGATCATGAACGATCCTTTCGTTGGTTCGCTGACCTTCGCTCGTATCTATTCCGGCAAGCTCACCAAGGGCATGTCGGTTGAGAACACCGTCAAGGGCAAGAAAGAGCGCGTCGGCCGCATGCTGCAGATGCACTCCAACTCGCGCGCTGACATCGAAGAAGCCTTCGCTGGCGACATCGTTGCTCTGGCCGGCCTCAAGGAAACCACCACCGGCGACACGCTCTGCGATCCGCTGGCTCCGGTCATCCTTGAGCGCATGGAGTTCCCCGAGCCGGTCATCCAGATCGCGATCGAGCCGAAGACCAAGGCTGACCAGGAAAAGATGGGCCTCGCGCTGCATCGCCTTGCTGCCGAGGATCCTTCCTTCCGCGTCAAGACCGACGAGGAAAGCGGCCAGACCATCATCGCCGGCATGGGCGAGCTTCATCTCGACATCATCGTCGACCGCATGAAGCGCGAGTTCAAGGTCGAGGCCAACGTCGGTGCGCCGCAGGTTGCCTACCGTGAGACGATTACCCGTACTCACGAGCAGGACTACACCCACAAGAAGCAGACCGGTGGTACGGGTCAGTTCGCCCGCGTCAAGGTCGTCTTCGAGCCGAACACCGAGAGCGAGGATTACTCCTTCGAGTCCAAGATCGTCGGCGGCGCCGTGCCGAAGGAATACATCCCCGGCGTTCAGAAGGGCATCGAAAGCGTTCTGTCTTCCGGCCCGTTCGCTGGCTTCCCGATGATCAGCGTCAAGGCGACGCTCATCGACGGTGCCTTCCACGATGTCGACTCGTCGGTTCTGGCGTTCGAAATCGCTTCCCGTGCCTGCTTCCGTGAAGCTGCTCCGAAGCTCGGTGTGCAGCTGCTCGAGCCGGTCATGAAGGTCGAAGTCGTGACCCCGGAAGAGTATGTGGGCAACATCATCGGCGACCTGAACAGCCGTCGTGGTCAGATCCAGGGGCAGGAAGCCCGCGGCATCGCCGTGGTCATCAACGCCATGGTTCCGCTGGCCAACATGTTCAAGTACGTGGATACGCTGCGCTCGATGTCTCAGGGCCGCGCCCAGTACACCATGCAGTTCGACCACTACGAAGCGGTCCCGACTGCCGTGGCTCAGGAAGTCCAGAAGAAATACGCGTAATCCCACACGGGTTGCATTGTAACTTAATTCAACGCCCCGGTGGGCAAGCAGGAATGGAGATCTCACATGGCAAAAGGTAAATTCGAGCGCAATAAGCCTCATGTGAACATTGGCACGATTGGTCACGTTGACCATGGCAAGACGTCGACGACGGCTGCGATCACGAAGTATTTCGGTGATTTCAAGGCTTATGACCAGATTGACAACGCTCCTGAGGAGAAGGCGCGCGGCATCACGATTGCGACGTCGCACGTTGAGTACGAGACGGATGCGCGCCACTACGCCCACGTCGACTGCCCCGGCCACGCTGACTATGTGAAGAACATGATCACGGGTGCCGCGCAGATGGACGGCGCGATCCTGGTTGTTTCGGCTGCCGACGGCCCGATGCCGCAGACGCGCGAGCACATCCTGCTTGCCCGTCAGGTTGGCGTTCCGGCGATCGTGGTGTTCCTGAACAAGGTGGACCAGGTTGACGATCCGGAGCTTCTGGAGCTGGTTGAGCTGGAAGTCCGCGAGCTTCTGTCGGCTTACGAGTTCCCCGGCGACGACATTCCGATCGTTCCGGGCTCGGCGCTTGCTGCCCTTGAGGACTCGAACAAGGAAATCGGCGAGGACGCGATCCGCAAGCTGATGGCTGCGGTTGACGAGTACATCCCGACGCCTGAGCGTCCGGTTGACCAGCCGTTCCTGATGCCGATCGAAGACGTGTTCTCGATCTCGGGCCGCGGCACGGTGGTGACCGGTCGCGTTGAGCGCGGCATCGTCAAGGTTGGCGAGGAACTCGAGATCGTCGGCATCCGTCCGACGACGAAGACGACCTGCACGGGCGTCGAGATGTTCCGCAAGCTGCTCGACCAGGGCCAGGCCGGCGACAACATCGGTGCGCTGCTGCGCGGTGTTGACCGTGAAGGCGTGGAGCGTGGTCAGGTTCTGGCGAAGCCCGGTTCGGTGAAGCCGCACAAGAAGTTCAAGGCCGAGGCCTACATTCTGACGAAGGAAGAGGGTGGCCGTCATACGCCGTTCTTCACGAACTACCGTCCGCAGTTCTACTTCCGCACGACGGACGTGACGGGCATCGTGACGCTTCCCGAAGGCACCGAGATGGTGATGCCGGGCGACAACATCACGGTTGATGTTGAGCTGATCGTGCCGATCGCGATGGAAGAGCGCCTGCGCTTCGCCATCCGTGAAGGCGGCCGCACCGTCGGCGCCGGCATCGTCGCCGCAATCGTCGAATAAGAACAAACAATCGATCTGTCGCGGGCGGGTAAACGCCCGCGCCGCGCCAGAACAAGGAATAGACGAATGAACGGACAGAATATCCGCATACGCCTGAAAGCGTTTGACCATCGCGTGCTCGATGCTTCGACAAGGGAAATCGTTTCGACGGCAAAGCGCACCGGCGCCAATGTCCGCGGCCCGATCCCGCTTCCGACCCGTATCGAGAAGTTCACGGTCAACCGTTCGCCGCATGTGGACAAGAAGAGCCGCGAGCAGTTCGAGATGCGCACCCACAAGCGTCTTCTCGACATCGTGGACCCGACCCCGCAGACGGTTGACGCGCTCATGAAGCTCGATCTGGCCGCAGGTGTGGACGTCGAAATCAAGCTCTGAGAGCTTAAAACATGAGCTCAAAGGGGAAACCCTGAGCTCCTCTGAAGGAAAATGAACCGATGCGTTCAGGTGTAATTGCACAAAAGCTGGGAATGACCCGCATCTATAACGATGCCGGGGAGCATGTCCCTGTCACGGTTCTCCGCATGGAGAACTGCCAGGTCGTGGCGCAGCGCACGCAGGAGAAGAATGGCTACACGGCCGTTCAGCTCGGCGTCGGCCTCGCCAAGGTCAAGAACACGTCGAAGGCGATGCGTGGCCATTTCGCCACCGCCTCCGTGGAACCCAAGGCCAAGCTGGCCGAGTTCCGCGTCTCTGACGATAACCTGCTCGATATCGGCGTCGAGATCACCGCCGACCATTTCGTCGCGGGCCAGAAGGTCGACGTGACCGGTACTTCGACCGGTAAGGGTTTCCAGGGCGTCATGAAGCGTCACAACTTCGGTGGTGGTCGCGCTACCCATGGTAACTCCGTGTCGCATCGCTCGCATGGTTCGACCGGCCAGCGCCAGGACCCCGGCAAGGTGTTCAAGGGCAAGAAGATGGCCGGCCACATGGGCGCTACCCGCGTCACCACACAGAACGTCGAGGTCGTCTCGACCGACGTCGAGCGTGGCCTCATCCTAATCCGCGGCGCCGTTCCCGGCACCAAGGGTGCCTGGATTCTGGTGCGCGACGCCGTGAAGGCGGCGCTGCCCGAGAATGCGCCGAAGCCGGCGGCCTTCCGTGCCTCTGCCAAGGCAGCTGAAAAGACTGAAGCTCCGGCCAGCGAGGGAGCGGAATAATGGATATCAAGATCACAACGCTTGCCGGCCAGGATGCTGGCAAGGTTCAGCTCTCGGACGAGATCTTCGGTCTTGATCCGCGCGAGGACATTCTGCAGCGCGTCGTGCGCTGGCAGCTTGCCAAGAAGCAGCAGGGCACGCACAAGGCCAAGGGTCGTTCGGAAATCGCACGCACCGGCGCCAAGATGTACAAGCAGAAGGGTACGGGCCGCGCCCGTCACCATTCGGCACGTGCACCGCAGTTCCGTGGTGGTGGCAAGGCCCACGGCCCGGTTGTCCGCAGCCACGAGCATGACCTTCCCAAGAAGGTTCGCGCTCTGGGTCTGAAGCATGCGCTCTCGGCCAAGGCCAAAGCATCCTCGATCATCGTCGTGGACGAGCTGAAGCTTGCTGAGGCCAAGACCAAGTCGCTGGTTGCAAGCCTGCAGTCGCTGGGCCTGACCAACGCTCTGGTGATCGGTGGTGCGGAACTGGACGCCAATTTCAAGCTGGCGGCTACCAACATCCCGAACATCGACGTGCTGCCGGTTCAGGGCATCAACGTCTACGATATTCTGCGCCGCGGCACGCTGGTCCTTTCGAAGGCCGCCGTCGAGGCTCTCGAGGAGCGCTTCAAATGACCGATCTCCGCCACTACGACGTGATCGTCTCGCCGGCGATCACCGAAAAGTCGACCATGGCATCCGAGCAGAACCAGGTTGTGTTCAACGTTGCCAAGAAGGCGACGAAGCCGGAAATCAAGGCTGCTGTCGAGGCGCTGTTCGGCGTCAAGGTTTCGGCAGTGAACACACTTGTCCGCAAGGGCAAGGTCAAGCGCTTCCGCGGCACGATTGGCCGTCAGGGCGACGTCAAGAAGGCGGTCGTCACCCTCGTCGACGGCCATTCCATCGACGTCGCGACCGGCCTGTGAGCGAAGCGGCGAGGATAAGAAAATGGCATTGAAACACTATAACCCGATCACGCCAGGCACCCGCCAGCTGGTCATCGTCGACCGCGCCGGTCTTCACAAGGGCAAGCCTGTCAAGGGCCTGACCGAAGGCCTGACCAAGTCGGGCGGCCGTAACAACGCCGGTCGCGTCACCGCGCGTTTCATCGGCGGCGGTCACAAGCGCACTTACCGCATCATCGACTTCAAGCGCCGCAAGCTTGACGTCGTGGGCACGGTGGAGCGTCTTGAGTACGATCCGAACCGTACGGCCTTCATCGCGCTGGTGAAGTACGAAGACGGCGAGCTGAACTACATCCTGGCTCCGCAGCGTCTTGCTGCCGGCGACAAGGTTGTGGCCGGCGAGTCCGCCGACGTGAAGCCCGGCAATGCAATGCCGCTTTCGGCAATGCCGGTCGGCACGATCGTCCACAACATCGAGTTGAAGCCCGGCAAGGGCGGCCAGATTGCCCGTTCGGCGGGTGCATATGGTCAGCTCGTCGGTCGCGACCAGGGCATGGCGATCCTTCGCCTGAACTCGGGTGAGCAGCGCATCGTTCACGGCTCCTGCTTTGCCACGGTTGGCGCCGTTTCCAACCCGGAACACGCCAACATCAAGGACGGCAAGGCTGGCCGTACCCGTTGGCGCGGTAAGCGTCCGCATAACCGCGGCGTGACCATGAACCCGGTTGACCACCCGCACGGCGGTGGTGAGGGACGCACGTCGGGTGGCCGTCATCCTGTGACGCCATGGGGCAAGCCGACCAAGGGCAAGAAGACGCGGTCCAACAAGGCGACCGATAAGTTTATCGTTCGCTCGCGTCATCAGCGTAAGAGCTAAGAAGAGGTAAGCCCCTGTGACTCGTTCTGTTTGGAAAGGCCCTTTCATCGACGGCTACCTTCTGAAGAAGGCAGACAAGGTTCGTGAAAGCGGTCGCAATGAGGTGATCAAGATGTGGAGCCGTCGCTCCACCATCCTGCCGCAGTTCGTCGGCCTCACCTTCGGTGTATACAATGGTCAGAAGCATGTTCCCGTCTCGGTGAATGAGGACATGGTCGGCCACAAGTTCGGTGAATTTGCCCCGACCCGTACCTATTACGGTCATGGAGCGGACAAGAAGGCGAAGAGGAAGTAACGATGGGCAAGGCCAAAGCTCCGCGCAGGCTTGCTGACAACGAGGCACGTGCCGTTCTGCGCACGATCCGCGTCAGCCCGCAGAAGCTCAATCTGGTTGCCGCGCTCATCCGTGGCAAGAAGGTCCAGACTGCGCTGAACGATCTGGAATTCTCGCGCAAGCGTATTTCCGAAACAGTGAAGAAAACACTGGAATCGGCGATCGCAAACGCAGAGAACAACCATGATCTCGACGTTGATTCGCTGGTTGTGGCGGAAGCGTATGTTGGCAAGTCGATTGTCATGAAGCGCTTCCATGCCCGTGGCCGCGGTCGCGCCAGCCGGATCGAGAAGCCGTTTTCGCACCTCACGATCGTTGTTCGTGAAGTCGAAGAGAAAGGGGAGGCCGCATAATGGGCCAGAAAATCAATCCGATCGGTCTCCGCCTCGGCATCAACCGCACCTGGGATTCGCGCTGGTACGCGAACACCGGAGAGTACGGCAAGCTGCTGCATGAGGATCTGAAGATCCGCGCGTATCTGGAAAAGGAGCTGAAGCAGGCTGCCATTTCCAAGGTGGTGATCGAGCGTCCGCACAAGAAGTGCCGCGTGACCATCCACGCCGCTCGTCCGGGCCTGATCATCGGCAAGAAGGGTGCGGACATCGAGAAGCTTCGTAAGAAGCTGACCGAGATGACCCAGTCGGAAACGCACCTCAACATCGTTGAAGTGCGCAAGCCCGAGATCGACGCCACGCTGGTCGCGCAGTCCATCGCGCAGCAGCTCGAGCGCCGTATCGCTTTCCGCCGCGCCATGAAGCGTGCCGTTCAGTCGGCGATGCGTCTGGGCGCCGAGGGCATCCGCATCAACTGCGCCGGCCGTCTCGGCGGTGCCGAAATCGCTCGTATGGAGTGGTACCGCGAAGGTCGCGTTCCGCTGCACACGCTGCGCGCCGATGTGGATTACGGCACAGCTGAAGCCCAGACTGCCTATGGCATCTGCGGCGTGAAGGTGTGGGTATTCAAGGGCGAAATCCTCGAACACGATCCGATGGCTTCCGAGCGTCGGGCCACCGAGGGTGATGCGAACACTGGCGAGCGTAGCGATCGGGGCGGCCAGCGTCGTCGCGAGAACGCCTGATAATTGAGAATTTGGAGCAAGTAAGATGCTGCAGCCAAAGCGCACAAAGTTCCGCAAGCAGTTCAAGGGCCGTATCCACGGCACCGCCAAGGGCGGCACCGATCTGAATTTCGGTGGTTTCGGACTGAAGGCGCTGGAGCCGAACCGCGTCACCGCGCGTGAGATCGAGGCGGCCCGCCGCGCGATCACCCGTGAAATGAAGCGCGCCGGCCGCGTGTGGATCCGTATTTTCCCGGATCTTCCCGTGACGAGCAAGCCGACCGAAGTCCGTATGGGCAAGGGTAAGGGCTCGGTCGACTACTGGGCTTGCAGGGTCAAGCCGGGTCGCGTGATGTTCGAAATCGACGGCGTTCCGGAAGATGTCGCGCGTGAAGCGCTGCGTCTCGGTGCTGCCAAGCTTTCGGTGCGCACGCGCTTTGTGCAGCGCATCGCTGAATAAGGAAGAGCAGAGATGAAAGCTTCAGATATCCGCTCGAAGACGCAGGATCAGCTCTCTGACGAACTGGCTTCCCTGAAGAAGGAACAGTTCAACCTGCGCTTCCAGAAGGCCACCGGCCAGCTTGAGAAGACCGACCGCGTCAAGCAGGTCCGCAAGGACATCGCTCGCATCAAGACCATCGCCGCGGAGAAAACCGCGGCCAAGAAGGCATAAGGAAAAAACCATGCCGAAGCGTATTCTGCAGGGCGTCGTCGTCAGCGACAAGAATGACAAGACCGTCGTCGTGAAGGTGGAGCGTCGCTTCACCCATCCGGTGATGAAGAAGGTTGTGCGCATGTCGAAGAAGTACAAGGCGCACGATGAGAACAACGTCCACAAGGTTGGCGACAGCGTCCTGATCCAGGAATCGGCGCCGATCTCCAAGGACAAGCGCTGGGTTGTCGTGACCCAGGACCAGGCTTGATCGGGCGTTTAACGAATTTTGGACAGACCGGGGAGGGCAGGGCCTCTCCCAATAGAGAAGAAAAAGGCGGCCAGTCATGATTCAGATGCAAACAAACCTCGACGTGGCGGATAATTCCGGCGCACGTCGTGTCATGTGCATCAAGGTGCTGGGCGGTTCGAAGCGGAAGTATGCCTCCGTTGGCGACATCATCGTGGTGTCGATCAAGGAAGCCATTCCGCGCGGCCGCGTTAAGAAGGGTGATGTGATGAAGGCGGTCGTCGTTCGCACGGCCAAGGACATCCGTCGTCCGGACGGCAGCGTGATCCGGTTCGACAAGAACGCAGCGGTTCTGGTCGACAACAAGAAAGAGCCGGTCGGCACGCGTATCTTCGGGCCGGTTCCGCGCGAGCTTCGCGCGAAGAACCATATGAAGATCATTTCGCTCGCGCCTGAAGTGCTGTAAGGAGCCGCAATCATGCAAAAGATCCGTAAAGGCGACAAGGTTGTCGTCCTGGCCGGCAAGGATAAGGGCCGCTCCGGCGAAGTGCTTTCCGTGCAGCCAAAGGAAGACACCGCCATTGTGCGCGGTGTGAACCTCATTCGTCGCCACCAGAAGCAGACCCAGTCTCAGGAAGGCGGCATCATCACCAAGGAAGCGCCGATTCAACTGTCGAATCTCGCCATTGCCGACCCCAAGGATGGAAAGCCGACCCGCGTTGGCTTCCGTGTTGAGCAGGACGGCAAGAAGGTGCGCTTCGCCAAGCGCTCGGGAGAAACGATCAATGGCTAAGGCAGCACAGGCAGAAGCCAAGAACACGCCGCGCCTGAAGAAGGTCTACAAAGAGACCATCCGCAAGTCGCTGCAGGAGCAGTTCAACTACTCCAACGAAATGCAGGTTCCGCGCATCGAGAAGATCGTGCTGAACATGGGCGTCGGTGAAGCGACCGCAGATTCCAAGAAGCCTTCGGTGGCTGCTGAGGATCTTGGCCTCATCACCGGTCAGAAGGCCGTTGTAACCCGCGCACGCAAGTCGATCGCCGGTTTCAAGGTGCGTGAAAACATGCCGATCGGCGCGAAGGTGACCCTTCGCAACGAGAAGATGTATGAGTTCCTCGATCGTCTCGTGAACATTGCGCTGCCGCGTGTTCGCGACTTCCGTGGCCTCAATCCGAAGAGCTTTGATGGTCGTGGCAACTACGCCATGGGCCTCAAGGAGCACATCGTGTTCCCGGAGATCAACTACGACAAGGTTGATCAGATGTGGGGCATGGACATCATCGTTTGTACGACTGCGAAGACGGACGACGAAGCCCGGGCGCTGCTCAAGGCTTTCAACTTCCCCTTCCGCCAGTAACGGCAGCGAGAAAAGGAAAAATCTGAAATGGCAAAGACCAGCTCAGTCGAGAAGAACAACAGGCGCCGCAAGCTTGTCGATCAGTACGCAGCCAAGCGTAAGGCGCTGAAGGACATCGTGATGGATCAGTCGCTGCCGCTTGAGGAGCGTTTCCGCGCTCAGCTCAAGCTGTCGGCCCTGCCGCGCAACTCGGCCAAGATCCGCATTCGCAACCGTTGTGAAGTCACCGGCCGTCCGCGCGCCTATTATCGCAAACTCAAGGTTTCGCGTATCGCGCTGCGCGATCTGGGCAATACGGGCAAGATCCCGGGCCTGGTCAAGTCGAGCTGGTAAGGAGTAGACGAGATGTCCCTGAGCGATCCTCTCGGCGATATGCTGACCCGTATCCGTAATGCCTACGGCCGCAAGAAGAACACCGTTTCCACGCCCGCTTCGCGTCTGCGTGCCCGTGTTCTGGACGTGCTGAAGGCTGAAGGTTATATCCGTGATTACAGCCAGACCGACTTTGACAACGGCAAGTCCGAGATCGAGATCGAGCTGAAGTATTTCGACGGCTCCCCGGTGGTGCGCGAGATTTCCCGCGTCTCCAAGCCCGGCCGCCGCGTTTATGTTTCGGCCAAGTCGATCCCGCAGGTTGCCAACGGTCTTGGAATTGCCATCCTTTCGACGCCCAAGGGCGTGATGGCTGATCACGAGGCCCGTGAACAGAATGTTGGCGGAGAAGTTCTCTGCCAGGTGTTCTGATCAGGTAACCGTTCCCGATAGGAATTGCCGGTGAGTGCGTAACTCCCGGCAGGACCTGAAACAATTAGAGTGACGAGGACAATACCATGTCTCGTATTGGTAAGAAGCCCCTATCCGTCCCGCAGGGCGTGACCGCGACGATCGACGGTCAGACCGTTACGGCGAAGGGCCCGAAGGGCGAACTGCAGTTCGTCGTCAACGAAGAGGTTCTGGTCAAGCTGGAGAACGGCGAGATCAGCGTCGAGCCGCGTGACCAGTCCAAGGACGCCCGCTCCAAGTGGGGCATGTCCCGTTCGCAGATCGAGAACATCCTGATCGGCGTCAAGGACGGCTTCGAGCGCAAGCTTGAAATCCAGGGCGTCGGCTATCGTGCCGCCATGCAGGGCAGGAATATCCAGCTTTCGCTGGGCTTCAGCCATGAAGTGGTGTACGAGGCCCCTGAAGGCATCACGCTTGCCTGCCCGAAGCCCACCGAGATCAGCATCACTGGTATCGACAAGCAGAAGGTTGGCCAGGTGGCTGCCGAGATCCGCGAATACCGCCAGCCGGAGCCCTACAAGGGCAAGGGCGTGCGCTATGCGGGTGAGAAGGTCTTCCGCAAGGAAGGCAAGAAGAAGTAATAACGTCAACGCCACGGGAAGGTGCTGCGGGAGACTGTCTGGTCTACCGCGCATTCTGGTTTACCGGATAAGCAGCTCCCGTTTTACAAGGCAGGAAATACAAAATGGCTTCCAAGGAAACCACACAGCGCCGCGCCGCCCGTGTTCGCCGTCAGCTCAAGGCCGTTGCCAACGGTCGTCCGCGCCTGTCGGTTCACCGCACGTCGAAGAACATCTATGTTCAACTCATCGACGACGCTCAGGGCCGCACGCTGGCTGCTGCTTCGACGCTGGAAAAGTCTTTCCGCGACTCGAAGAAGACCGGCGCCGACACCGCTGCTGCAGCGGAAGTGGGCAAGCTGATCGCCGAGCGTGCTGCCAAGGCAGGCGTGAAAGAAGTCGTTTTCGACCGTGGCGCCTACATCTACCATGGCCGCATCAAGGCTCTTGCCGATGCCGCCCGTGAGGGTGGGCTGAGCTTCTAAGGCGTTTCGGACAAGTCAGCGACAAAAAAGTTGCTGACTTTTTCGTCCGGATCGTCCACAGGAGACGAAATTTCGCCGCCGGCATTCCAGAACAGGGGTGCCGGCATTTCAGCAATCCGTGCTTCCGGAAAAAAACAAGGATCAGGATATGGCACAGGAACGTAGGGAAGGTGGCCGCGAGCGCGGTCGCGACCGTGAAGAGCGCGACGACGGCATCGTCGACAAGCTGGTTCACATCAATCGCGTCGCCAAGGTGGTCAAGGGTGGTCGTCGCTTCGGCTTCGCGGCTCTCGTCGTCGTCGGCGACCAGAAGGGGCGCGTCGGCTTCGGTCACGGCAAGGCACGCGAAGTGCCGGAAGCCATCCGCAAGGCAACCGAATCTGCCAAGCGCGACATGATCTTCGTGCCGCTGCGCTCGGGTCGTACGCTTCACCATGATGTTGAAGGCCGTCACGGCGCTGGCCGCGTGCTTCTGCGCACCGCCAAGCAGGGTACCGGTATCATCGCCGGTGGTCCGATGCGCGCTGTCTTCGAGACGCTCGGCATGCATGACGTGGTCGCCAAGTCGATGGGGTCCTCGAACCCCTACAACATGATTCGCGCCACTTTCGACGCCCTGAAGAAGCAGCTTCATCCGAAGGATGTCGCCGCTGCCCGTGGCATCAAGTATTCGACCCTCCAGGCTCGTCGCGGTACTGCCGTGGCTGCCGAGGAATAGTCGGCGCTGACGAGGGATCATCATCATGGCAAAAACAGCTACCAAGACCGTCACTGTTGAGCAGATCGGTTCGCCGATCCGCCGTCCGAAGGAGCAGCGTGCCACGCTGGTCGGCCTCGGCCTCAACAAGATGCACAAGAAGAGCACGCTGGAGGATACGCCTTCGGTGCGTGGCATGATCGCCGCCGTCTCGCATCTCGTCCGCGTTGTGGACGAGGGCTGAGCTACAGCGCAGGAGACCTGACATGAAACTCAATGAATTGCGTGATAACGAAGGCGCGACGCCTTCGAAGAAGCGCGTGGGCCGTGGCATCGGCTCGGGCCTCGGCAAGACCGGTGGTCGCGGCGTCAAGGGTCAGAAGTCGCGCTCCGGCGTGGCCATCAACGGCTTCGAGGGTGGCCAGATGCCGCTCTATCGCCGTCTGCCCAAGCGCGGCTTCAAGAACATCTTCGCGAAGAGCTACTCCGTGGTTTCGCTCGAGCGCATCCAGACGGCAATCGATGCCGGCAAGCTCGACGCCAAGGAAGTGGTGACGGCTGATGTGCTGGTGAAGGCCGGCGTCGTGCGTCGCGTCAAGGACGGTGTTCGCATTCTGTCCGGCGGCGAGCTGAAGGCCAAGGTTGCCTTCGACGTTGCTGGCGCTTCCAAGGCCGCGGTCGAGAAGATCGAGAAGGCCGGCGGCTCCATCAAGCTGCCCGAAGTGGCGGCTGCCGAATAATTTCGGAATAATGAAGCGGCCGCGTCAATGCGGCCGCTTGCATCTTGGCTGCGCCGGGCCTATCTCGGGTCTTCGGTGATACGCGCCGCCCGAAGCGGGCCCCCGCGTCATCCTGCGGAGAATTTTGCATGGCTTCGGCTGCTGAACAACTGGCATCCAATCTCAATTTTGCGGCCTTCGCCAAGGCCGAAGATCTCAAGAAGCGCATCTGGTTTACGCTCGGTGCGCTCTTTGTGTATCGTCTGGGCACCTATATTCCGCTGCCCGGAATCAACCCCGACGCTTTTGCGCAGGCTTTCCAGCAGCAGAGCGGCGGCGTTCTTGGCATGTTCAACATGTTTGCCGGCGGTGCAGTCGAGCGCATGGCGATCTTCGCGCTGGGCATCATGCCCTACATTTCCGCGTCGATCATCATGCAGCTGATGACGTCCGTCGTTCCCACGCTCGAAGCCCTCAAGAAGGAAGGCGAGCAGGGGCGCAAGATCATCAATCAGTACACCCGTTACGGCACTGTTCTGCTGGCACTGGTTCAGTCCTATGGCATCGCCGTCGGACTTCAGGGCGGCAACAACATCGTTTCGAATCCGGGGCTGTTCTTCCAGATTTCAACCGTCATCACCCTGACGGGCGGCACCATGTTCCTGATGTGGCTGGGTGAGCAGATTACCGCGCGCGGCATCGGCAACGGTATTTCGCTCATCATCTTCGCCGGTATCGTGGCGGGTATGCCTGCAGCGATCAGCGGTACGCTGGAACTGAGCCGGACCGGCGCATTGTCCACCGGGCTGGTGCTTGCCATCATGGTTCTGGCTGTGGCGGTTATCGCCATCATCGTGTTCGTCGAGCGCGCCCAGCGCCGGCTGCTGATCCAGTATCCGAAGCGTCAGGTCGGTAACCGCATGTTCCAGGGCGACACGTCGCATCTGCCGCTGAAGCTCAACACCGCAGGCGTCATCCCGCCGATCTTTGCGTCGTCGCTGCTGCTGCTGCCGGCAACGCTCGCCGGATTCTCCAATACACAGAACCTGCCTTCATGGGCGTCGACCATTCTGACGGCGCTCGGTCACGGTCAGCCCATCTACATGTTCCTGTATGGCGCGATGATCGTGTTCTTCGCCTTTTTCTATACGGCTATCGTCTTCAATCCCAAGGAAACGGCTGACCAGCTGAAGAAGCATTCGGGCTTCATTCCCGGCTATCGTCCCGGCGAGCGGACTGCTGAGTACATTGACTATGTGCTCACCCGCATCACCGTGATCGGGGCCATCTATCTGGTCGCCATCTGCCTTATGCCGGAATATCTGATTGCGGCGACGGGCGTTCCTTTCTACCTCGGCGGCACCTCGCTTCTCATCGTGGTCAGCGTGACGCTTGATACTGTGGCTCAGGTTCAGGGGCACCTGATCGCTCATCAGTACGAGGGACTGATCAAGAAGTCGAAGCTGCGTGGAGGTAAGAGGGGAAGATGAGGCTTATACTGCTGGGCCCGCCGGGGGCGGGCAAGGGGACCCAAGCACAGAGGCTGGTCAGCAAATACGGCATTCCGCAGCTGTCCACCGGCGACATGCTCCGTGCTGCCGTCGCTGCCCAGACGCCGGTTGGCCAGAAGGCCAAGGCGGTCATGGATGCCGGCGAACTGGTTTCGGATGCGATCGTGAATGCGATCGTTGCCGAGCGCATAGACCAGCCGGATTGCGCCAGAGGTTTCATCCTCGATGGCTATCCGCGTACGCTCGCACAGGCCGATGCGGTAGAGACGATGCTGAAGGAGCGCGGCCAGAAGCTTGATTCGGTGATTGAGCTGGTGGTTGATGATGGTGCCCTGGTGGGCCGTATCGTCAGGCGCGCCGAAGAAGCAAAGGCCGCCGGACAGCCGGTGCGCAAGGACGATAATCCGGAAGTGTTCGAGGAACGCCTGCGGGAATATTACAAGAAGACCGCTCCTCTGATCGGTTACTACCACGCCAAGGGCATGCTCAGGGGCGTCGATGGCATGGCGTCCATGGACGAGGTAACCGCGCAGATCGAGGCGTTGCTGCCCGAGACAGTCGGTTAACTATTAAGACTTTCACTTGACGTAAGCCGTCATGTGAAGTATGGCGACCCCTCATTCCCACAAGGCGTGAGGTGTGCGTGCCTTTTTGGCATGTTCGCTTGTTTGACTACCCCGCAGGGGCCGGCCTCCACCGGACGCGGGTAAATGCAACAGTGCCGGCTCAGCCCGGCCCACATGGAGAACTGGAAGATGGCTCGTATAGCCGGTGTAAATATTCCGACCAACAAGCGCGTCGTTATCGCGCTCCAGTACATTCACGGCATTGGCAAGAAGTTCGCTCAGGAAATCGTCGACAAGGTCGGCATTCCGGCTGAGCGCCGCGTGAACCAGCTCACCGACGCCGAAGTTCTGGCGATCCGCGAGACGATCGACCGCGACTATCAGGTTGAAGGCGATCTGCGCCGCGAAGTTTCGATGAACATCAAGCGCCTGATGGATCTGGGTTGCTACCGTGGCCTGCGTCATCGCCGTTCGCTGCCGGTTCGCGGCCAGCGCACGCACACCAATGCGCGCACCCGCAAGGGTCCTGCCAAGGCAATCGCCGGCAAGAAGAAGTAATTTTTGGAATGTGCGGGGCAGGGTGGCATCGGTTGATGCTGTCCTGCGCCATACCCGCATCGCTTCAAAGGTGTAGCCGCTGGCATTACGGCGGTGCAGAGATCAACTGAAAGGACAAAAATGGCCAAGGAAGCCGCACGCGTTCGTCGTCGCGAACGTAAAAATATTTCGTCGGGTGTCGCTCACGTCAACTCGACCTTCAACAACACCATGATCACCATCTCCGACGCCCAGGGCAACGCGATTGCCTGGTCGTCGGCTGGCGCCCAGGGCTTCAAGGGGTCGCGCAAGTCGACCCCGTTCGCTGCCCAGATGGCTGCCGAAGATGCCGCCAAGAAGGCGCAGGAACATGGCATGCGTACGCTGGAAGTCGAGGTTTGCGGTCCGGGTTCGGGTCGTGAGTCGGCTCTTCGCGCGCTTCAGGCTGCCGGTTTCACCATCACCTCGATCCGTGATGTGACGCCGATTCCGCACAATGGCTGCCGCCCGCGCAAGAAGCGTCGCGTCTGACTTTTCTCTCTCTGCTTGAGCGCCCTTTGGGCGCTTTTGCGGTTTTCCAGATCGCCCACCACGATTGGATGGTGGTGGGGTAGCGGAAGGAATACAATATGATCCAGAAAAACTGGCAGGAACTGATCAAGCCGAACAAGGTCGAGTTCTCGTCAAAGAGCAAGACGGTGACCACGCTGGTTGCCGAGCCTCTGGAGCGCGGTTTCGGTCTCACGCTGGGCAATGCCCTGCGCCGGGTGCTGCTGTCGTCGCTGCGCGGCGCAGCCGTCACTGCCGTGCAGATCGACGGCGTTCTTCACGAGTTCTCGTCGATTGCCGGTGTTCGCGAAGATGTCACCGACATCGTCCTGAACATCAAGGAAATCGCCATCAAGATGGAAGGCGAAGGCCCCAAGCGCATGGTTGTGCGCAAGCAGGGTCCGGGCACCGTCACCGCCGGCGACATCCAGACTGTCGGCGACGTCGAGATTCTGAACCCCGACCACGTGATCTGTACGCTGGACGAGGGGGCGGAAATCCGCATGGAGTTCACGGTCGACACCGGCAAGGGCTATGTTCCTGCCGAGCGCAACCGGGCCGAGGACGCCCCGATCGGTCTCATCCCGGTCGACAGCCTCTACTCCCCGGTCAAGAAGGTCTCCTACAAGGTCGAGAACACCCGCCACGGCGAGGAACTCGACAAGGACAAGCTCACCATGACCATCGAAACCGATGGTTCGGTGACCGGCGAGGACGCAGTGGCATTCGCTGCCCGCATCCTGCAGGACCAGCTTGCCCTGTTCGTCAACTTCGAGGAGCCGCAGAAGGAAGCCGCCGCCGAGCAGGTGACGGAACTCGCCTTCAACCCGGCGCTTCTGAAGAAGGTGGACGAGCTGGAGCTTTCGGTCCGTTCGGCCAACTGCCTGAAGAACGACAACATCGTCTACATCGGCGACCTGATCCAGAAGACCGAGGCGGAAATGCTCCGCACTCCGAATTTTGGTCGCAAGTCGCTGAACGAGATCAAGGAAGTTCTGGCTTCCATGGGTCTGCACCTCGGTATGGAGGTTCAGGACTGGCCGCCGGAGAACATCGAAGATCTCGCCAAGCGGTACGAAGACCAGTACTGAGCCTGAATAGAGCATGGTACCGAGGACCGGATATTCCGGTCCGACGGCCATGCGGAAAACCATCGGAGGCCGTGGCCTCCTGAACAGCTAAAGAAGGAAAAGAGCCATGCGCCACGGTTTCAAAGGCCGTCGTTTCTCCCGCAGTGCAAGCCATCGCAAGTCGATGCTCGCGAACCTTTCTGTTTCGCTCCTTGAGCACGAGCAGATCGTCACCACGCTGCCGAAGGCGAAGGACCTGCGTCCGATCGTCGAGAAGCTGGTCACCCTCGGCAAGCGCGGCGACCTGCATGCCCGCCGTCAGGTGATCGCTCAGATCGGCAACGAAGACGTGGTGAAGCGTCTGTTCGACACCATCGCTCCGCGCTACGCCAACCGCAACGGCGGCTATCTGCGCATCATGAAGGCCGGCTTCCGCCGCGGCGACAACGCTCCGCTGGCCGTGATCGAGTTCGTCGAGCGCGACACCTCGGCCAAGGGCGCTGCCGACCGCGCCCGCCTGGAAGCCGAAGCTGCTGCCGAGACCGATGCAGCCTGATTTTCAGGTGCATCTGAATAATTGAAAAAGGCCGGGAGAGCGATCTCCCGGCCTTTTTGTATTTCAGAGGCTGCTCCGTTTCATGCCGGCTTTTCAGGTGGGCGCCGGCGGCGTTTGCGAGCGTTGAAATAGGGGCGCAGTGGTCTCCACGCCAGCAGCAGCGCGATGATTGCGATGTAAATCCATTGCTGCGGCCCAACGATCTTTACCGACATCGCGTAGTGCAGCGCTCCGGCAGCCGCCGCGACATAAACCAGCCGGTGCAATTTGCCCCAGCGTGAGCCCAGCTTGCGGATCGACCAGTTGTTGGAGGTGAGCGCCAGCGGCACGAGCATCAGCAGGCCCGCCATGCCGATGGTTATGAAGGGACGCCGGGTAATATCCTCGACGATCGCCGCGACATTCAGGAACTGATCGAGCACCATGTAGGTCGTGAAGTGCATCAGCACATACCAGAACGCCAGCAAACCGAGCGCGCGCCTGTAGCGCAACAGGTTGATGCCAGACAGGTCGCGCAACGGCGTGACTGCCAGCGTGGCGATGAGGAAACGCAGCGCCCACAAGCCCAGAAGGTGCTCGAATTCCTTGACGGGATTTCCCGGCAACCGGCCTGTGGCGCCTAGCCAGAAGCCCCATGCCGCCGGAAGGAGGCCGAGCAGGTAGAGCATCCATATCGATGCCTTGCGCAGGCGCGGCGACAACGCTGCCGGAAATCCGGCCATCAGAAATTGGCTTCCAGATCCATGCCGGCATAGAGATCGGCAACATCTGCGCCATAACCATTGAAGGGCAGGGTGGGGCGCCGGTTCGCTCCGAAGAAGCCGCTTTCTCCGATGCGGATTTCGCTGGCCTGGCTCCAGCGCGGGTGATCGACCGCCGGGTTGACGTTGGCGAAGAAGCCATATTCATGCGGCGCCAGAATATTCCAGCTGGTCGGCGGCTGCTTGTCGGTCAGCGTGATGCGCACGATCGACTTGATGCCCTTGAAGCCATATTTCCACGGCACGACAAGGCGCACGGGCGCGCCGTTCTGACTGGGCAATGTCTTGCCGTAGAGGCCGAGCGCCAGAATCGTCAGCGGATGGCGTGCCTCGTCGAGCCGCAGGCCTTCGACATAGGGCCAGTCGATAGACTGGAAATAACCGCTCTGGCCGGGCATCTGGTCCGGCCGCACCACCGTCTCGAAAGCCACATATCTGGCCGAACCGAGCGGCTCGACCTTGTCGAGAAGGGCCGACAGGGGAAATCCCGTCCATGGGATGACCATGGACCATGCTTCCACGCAGCGCATGCGATAGATGCGTTCCTCAAGCGGGAAGGCCAGAAGATCGTCCACCCCGAATTCGCGCGGCTTTGCCACCATTCCGTCGACGCTGATGGTCCACGGAGTCGGCTCGAATTTACCCGATCTGGATTTCGGATCGCCTTTCCCGAGGCCGAACTCATAGAAGTTGTTGTAGGAGGTGATGTCATCTTCCGACGTCAGCTTCTCGTCGGTCGACAAAGCGCTCTCACTCGCCTTGAGCGGTTTTGCCGTGGCGGGCAAGGTTGCACCGAAGGCGAGCAGTCCGGCGGCACCGGCAAGGAAGCGCCGCCGATCCAGAAATGCGGCTTCCGGCGTGATTTCCCTGTTTGTGATCCGGGGGGAGGAATAGGCAGGCATTGGCGTTGCCTCGCTGGCGTTGTCCTTGTCACGATTTCAACTATATAACGCCCGCATGGCATGGTTTCGACCGTGACGACGGCTTCTGCCGGCCACATTTTCGTGTATGCGCGGGTGGTGCCTGTCCGCTGGTCTAATGAAACGGAAAGTGCCGGACGGTCGGGGAATTGCCGGGTTTCGGGAAATCTTTTCCAGATGCCTTGAAGGGGGCGGGAATTCAGGCTTATCAGGCCTTTCATTCAGCACAATCATCACCACAATAAGCAGTGATATTGCCCGGAGGATTCGTCCATGGTCGCCAAGCGCTTCAGCCTAGCTTTCATAGGCGCTCTGTCTTTGCTTCTCGCCGCACCTTCCGTGCCTTACGCGATTTCGCAGGAAAAGAAGGAGTCTCCCGGGCTCTCGGAAGTCCTGACCGATCTTCTGCAGGGATCGGGCGGCAGCGAGAACAGCGGTCCCGACCGCCGGGTGCCTTTCGGCCGCGATGAAGTGCAGCTGTCCTACGCGCCGCTGGTCCGGCAGACCGCGCCGGCCGTGGTCAATGTTTATGCCTCGCAGACCGCGCGCGTGCGCTCGCCCTTCGATGGCGATCCCTTCTTCGAGCAGTTCTTCGGCCGCTCCATGCCGCGCTCGCAGTCCTCGCTCGGCTCCGGCGTTCTCGTCGATGAAGCCGGCTTCATCGTCACCAATTTCCATGTGATCAAGGATGCGGACGAGGTGAAGGTGGCCATGTCCGATGGCCGCGAGTTTTCGAGCAAGGTGCTGCTCAAGGATGAGTCGCTCGATCTCGCCGTCTTGAAGATCGATTCCGACAAGCCGTTTCCGGTGATCGCGATCGGCGATTCCGACGCGTTGCAGGTCGGCGATCTCGTGCTTGCCATCGGCAATCCTTTCGGCGTCGGCCAGACGACGACCTCCGGCATCGTGTCCGCGCTTGCGCGCAGCCACATCGGCATTTCCGATTCCGGCTTCTTCATCCAGACCGATGCGGCCATCAATCCGGGTAACTCCGGTGGCGGCCTGATCAACATGGGCGGCCAGCTCGTGGGCATCAACACGGCGATCTACAGCCGTAGCGGCGGATCGATCGGCATCGGCTTCGCCATTCCCTCCAACATGGTGCGCGCTTTCGTGGAGGCGGCTAAGGCCGGCCGCGATTTCTTCGAGCGTCCCTATATCGGCGCGACTTTCGAGGCGGTCACCCCCCAGATCGCGGAATCGCTCGGAATGGAAACGCCGCACGGTGCTCTGGTTTCCGCGGTCGAGGCCGGGGGACCCTCGGAAGTGGCCGGGCTTCGGCCGGGCGACGTGGTGCTGAGCTTCAACGGCGCCCGCATCGAAGGTGTCGATGCGCTCGGCTACCGTCTGGCAACGCAGCCGATCGGTACGCAATCGCAACTCGGCGTCCTGAGCAAGGGTGAGGAAAAGACGGTCGACATCGCCTTGCAGCGTGCGCCGGAAGGTGCGTCGGTGGCACAGGTGCAGTTGCGCGGTCGCAGCCCCTTCGCCGGCGCGAAGGTGGCGGAACTGTCGCCGCGGCTCGCCCAGCGTCTGGGCATGAACGCGGATACCAAGGGCGTCGCTGTCGTCGAGGTCGATCGCAATTCGCCGGCCGGCGATTTCGGCCTCAGGCCGGGCGACATCGTGCGCGAGGTTAACGGCCAGACTATCGACAGCGCGCGCAAGCTGTCCGACGCATCGCAGCAGAACGCGCGCTGGTGGCGGTTTACCATCGAGCGCAACGGCCAGCTCATGCGTCAGGTGCTGCGGTACTGAGACGGCGCTGATGGCTGACCTGTTCGGTTCCGCAACGCCCGAGGCAACCCCGCCCGGCCAGCCGCTGGCTGACCGTTTGCGGCCGAAAACGCTGGCCGAGGTTGTGGGGCAGGAGCATCTGACCGGGCCGGACGGTGCATTGTCGCGCATGATCCGCTCAGGCTCGCTGGGCTCCATGATCTTCTGGGGACCTCCGGGAACGGGCAAGACCACGGTCGCCCGCCTGCTGGCAGGCGAGACAAGCCTCGCCTTCGAGCAGATTTCAGCGATCTTCACCGGCGTTGCCGATCTCAAGAAAGTGTTCGAGGCGGCGCGCCTGCGCCGTGCCAACGGCCGCCAGACCCTGCTCTTCGTCGACGAGATTCATCGCTTCAACCGCGCCCAGCAGGACAGCTTTCTGCCCGTGATGGAGGACGGCACCGTCATTCTCGTCGGCGCGACGACGGAAAATCCGTCCTTCGAGCTGAATGCGGCGCTGCTTTCGCGTGCCCGCGTGCTGACCTTCCGTTCGCTGGACGAGGACAGCATCGCAAAGCTGCTTTCGCGTGCCGAGGAGACCGAAGGCAAGCCGTTGCCGCTGGATGAGGAGGCGAGGGCGGCGCTGATCCGCATGGCGGACGGCGACGGGCGCGCATCGCTCACCCTTTCCGAGGAAGTGTGGCGGGCGGCGGGACCGGGCGAGGTGTTCGACGCGGAAACCCTGCTGAACGTGGTGCAGCGGCGCGCGCCGATCTATGACAAGGGGCAGGACGGGCATTACAACCTGATCTCGGCCCTGCACAAGTCCGTGCGCGGTTCAGACCCGGACGCGGCGCTCTATTATCTGGCCCGCATGTTCGATGCCGGCGAGGACCCGCTGTTTCTGGGACGCCGGCTGGTGCGCATGGCCGTGGAGGACATCGGGCTCGCCGACCCGCAGGCGCTGGTGGTCTGCAACGCCGCCAAGGATGCCTATGATTTTCTGGGCTCGCCGGAGGGCGAACTGGCGCTGGCGCAGGCCTGCGTCTATCTCGCCACCGCCCCGAAATCGAATGCGGTCTACACCGCCTACAAGGCATCGATGCGTGCCGCGAAGGAGTTCGGTTCCCTGCTGCCGCCAAGGCACATCCTGAATGCGCCGACAAAGCTGATGAAGGAAGAAAGCTACGGCGCCGGCTATCGCTACGACCACGATGAGCCGGACGCTTTTTCAGGGCAGGACTATTTCCCGGAAAAGATGGGCCGCAAGACGTTTTACGATCCGCCCGAACGCGGTTTCGAGCGCGAGATCAGGAAACGCCTTGAATACTGGGCGAAGCTGCGCAAGGAACGCGGCAAATCAGGAAACTCAGATTAGATAAAACGAAAGAATTGCTGGCATATAGATTCTGCATGAGCAAGGTGAAGGCCGCATCCAGACCGTTAAAAAATCCAGTCGACCTTATTGCGAGGAAGACCGGGGACTGGTGGCAAGATGAGCGACGCAAATGGTGCGCTTATTGTGGACGGCAGATGCGGATGCGTAAGGGGCCAAGTCCGGCCCTAACCGGCGCCACGCGCGATCATATTTTACCACGCGCTCATGATGGCGGTTTTGTAACTGTTCCCAGTTGTCGTGAATGCAATCAGGCAAAGGGCCAACTTAGTTTGCCTGAATTCCTTACCTCAGTTTTCTTTGCCAAGGCCAGATCTGTAAAGCGGCCTACCCAATGGCCGCTACGAGACTTGTGGCTTGCCTTGGCAATGGAAGCTGTAATGCAGGCTCGCCATCATAGCGCAACGTGGCCGGTCGCGAAAGAAACCTCCCAATTGTCCAAAGATCGTTGATCCATCTTCCCAAGCGGCTCGCAAAAGCTGGCGCTTGGTGCTATCTGGCGGCCGGGATCAATGGACAGGCTCATGGCAGGCGTAGAACAGATAACGGTTGAGGCCGGCGAGGCCGGCATGCGGCTCGACCGCTGGTTCAAGGCTCACTATCCGGGGCTGGGTTTCGGACATCTGCAGAAACTGCTGCGCTCCGGGCAGGTTCGGGTCAATGGCGGCCGCGCCAAGGCCGATACGCGCGTCGAGCCGGGCCATGTCATCCGCATTCCGCCGCTTGAGGTGGACCGCAAGGCCAGCGAGCACATGACCGGCCATTCCATCCGCAATCAGGATGACGGAGATGTTCTGGCCCGCATGCTGCTGCATGAAGACCCGAAGGTCTATGTCTTCAACAAGCCGGCCGGCCTTGCCGTGCAGGGCGGTTCGGGCGTGACCCGCAATGTCGACGACATGCTGGAAGCACTGCGCAACAAGAAGGGCGAGAAGCCGCGCCTCGTCCATCGACTCGACCGCGACACGTCCGGCGTGCTCGTGGTGGCGCGCACGCGGTTGGCGGCGATGAAGCTTTCGGAATCGTTCCGTCATCGCGAGACGAAGAAGACTTATTGGGCACTGGTGAAGGGCGTTCCGCCGAAGCGCGAGGACAAGATCTCCACGTGGCTGATCAAGGAGCAGACGCCGGATGGCGACCGTATGCGGGTGGCCAAACATGGCGAGAAGGGCTCCGACCATGCCGTGTCCTTCTACCGTGTCGTCGAGCAGGCGGCGCAGTCGCTCTCATGGCTGGAAATGGAGCCCTATACGGGCCGCACTCACCAGCTGCGTGTGCATGCGGCCCATATCGGCTGCCCGATCATCGGCGATCCGAAATATTTCGAAGCTGACACCAACTGGGATTTCCCCGGTGGAATGCAGAACCGCCTGCACCTCCATGCTCGCCGCATCGTGATTCCCCATCCCGACGGCGGCCGGATCGATGTGACCGCGCCCATGCCGCAACATATGCGCCAGAGCTGGAATTTGCTCGGCTTTGACGAGCAGAATGCCGAGGACGAGTAATGGGTTCACCGGATAAGGGCGGGAAGCCGGATATGCGAGATGTGCTGAAAGACGTTGAAAACAGCATTCAGCTGTCGGATCCCGATCCGGTCAAACGCGCCCAGATCCAGATGCGCACCCCTTTGCCGAAGCGGTTCTACAAGCAGGCCGCCGTTGTGCAGGATGGAGACCGCTTTGCCGTTCATCTCGATGGCAAACCTGTGCGCACGCCCGGCAAGAACCTGCTCGCATTGCCGACCGAGGCGGCGGCGAAGCTGGTGGCGCAGGAATTCGAAGAGCAGACCGAAGTCATCGATCCGATGAAGATGCCGGTCCTGAGGCTGGTCAACACGGCGATTGATGGCGTGGCCACCGATCCGCAGGCGGTGCTGGAGGATATTCTGCGCTTCGCCTCGACGGACATGCTTTGCTATCGCGCGGAAGGCCCGGAAAGCCTTGTCGAAAGACAGAACACACACTGGGATCCGGTTCTCGACTGGGTTCAGACGGGCGTGGGCGCGCGTTTCAATCTTGCCGAAGGCGTCATGCATGTCGAGCAGCCGCGCGAGTCGATTGCGGTGCTGGGCGTATGGCTGGCGCGCCGCAATGATCCCTTTCGGCTGGCCGGCCTGCATGTCATGACATCGCTGACCGGTTCGGCCTTGCTGGCACTGGCGGTTGAAGCCAGTGAGATCGAATCGGAAGCCGCCTGGCTGGCAGCCCATGTCGACGAAGACTGGCAGATCGCCCAGTGGGGGCAGGATGCCGAGGCCGTGGCGCGACGCGCACAGCGGCATCATGATTTCGTCGCCGCAGTAAAGCTGCTCGACAGTCTCGGCTGATCGAGCAGCGGAAAACTTTTTCGCGACAGGAACTTGCCGCCACAGCATGACGCGGCGCGCGAAACCGGCCAGGCATCGCTTTGCCGGCTATATTAGACCAAAGTCATAATCCGAAAGCACTGGTGCCGTTTGCCACGGCTTTCTGTCACTTTTTTGCATATGGCGCACGGCTGAAGTCGGCGCCTTTTTGCCTCTTACCGGCGACAGGAGGGTCGCCAGGGAGGCAGCAAAGAGGAGGACCCCCAATGGCAATGGCATCAACCGCCGGCGGTTCGAGCCGCGGCATGACCCGGGAGGAGAAGAAGGTCATTTTTGCCTCTTCTCTCGGCACCGTCTTCGAATGGTACGATTTCTATCTTTACGGGTCTCTGGCCGTGTTCATCGGCTCTACCTTCTTCAGCCCGGCTATCCCTGAAGCAACCCGCAACATTTTCGCTCTGCTCGCTTTCGCTGCCGGCTTTCTCGTGCGCCCATTCGGCGCGCTGGTGTTCGGCCGCCTCGGTGATCTCGTCGGCCGCAAATACACCTTCCTCGTCACCATGATCATCATGGGGCTTTCGACGTTTCTGGTCGGCATCCTGCCGGGATATGCGAGCTGGGGCATGGCCGCGCCGATCATCCTGATCGTTCTGCGCATGCTTCAGGGCCTTGCGCTGGGCGGCGAATATGGTGGTGCCGCCACCTATGTCGCCGAGCACGCGCCCGACGACCGGCGCGGCTTCTACACTTCGTGGATCCAGACCACGGCAACGCTCGGTCTCTTCCTGTCGCTGATCGTGATCCTGCTGGTGCAGGCCTCGCTGAGCGCCGAGAGCTATGCCGCATGGGGCTGGCGCATTCCGTTCATCGTCTCCTTCCTGCTGCTGGGCGTGTCCATATGGATCCGGCTGTCGCTTTCGGAATCACCGACTTTCAAGCGCATGAAGGCTGAGGGCAAGACCTCCAAGGCGCCGCTCTCTGAGGCTTTCGGCCAGTGGAAAAACGCCAAGATCGCGCTGCTGGCGCTGCTGGGTCTCACCGCCGGGCAGGCCGTGGTCTGGTACAACGGCCAGTTCTACGCGCTGTTCTTCCTCACCAATGTGCTGAAGGTCGATGCGTGGTCGGTGAACATCATGATCGCGATTGCGCTCGCGGTTGGTTCGATCTTCTTCGTTGTGTTCGGCTGGCTTTCCGACAAGATCGGCCGCAAGCCGATCATCATGGCGGGCTTCGTGCTGGCGATCCTCACCACCTTCCCGCTGTTCAAGGCACTGACATGGGCGGCGAACCCGACGCTCGCGGCCGCTCAGCAGAACATGCGTGCAACCGTGACCGCCGCGCCGGGCGACTGCCGGTTCCAGTTCAATCCGGTTGGCACGGCCAAGTTCACCACATCCTGCGACATCGCCACATCGTTCCTCACCCGCAACTCGGTGCCGTATGACGTGGTGGCGACAGCCGCGCCGGGCACGGCAGCCACCGTTACGATCGGTGATGAAACGGTCGGGTCGTTCGATGCCATTGCCGCCGGCGCCGATGCCAAGGCAAAGGAAACGGCCTTCCAGAAGGGCGTCAACATCGCGCTGCAGGATGGCGGTTATCCGCTGCGGCGTGCAGCCAGCGTGGTGGCCGACCAGAAACTGGATGCCTTCGTCGCAGCCAATCCTGAACTTAATCTGGATGCGGCGGCCGTGCGCAATGGTGACAAGAAGACCATTCCGGTCGCGCAGGCCATCACCGACAAGGTGATCACTGCGGAGGAAGCTGCCGGCGCCACCGAGATAACGGCCTACAGCATTCCTAACTCGGGTGCGTTCACCATGTACGCCGACCCCGACAAGGTGAACTGGCCGCTGACGATCGGCATCCTGTTCATCCTCGTCCTTTATGTGACGATGGTTTACGGGCCGATCGCCGCGATTCTGGTCGAAATGTTCCCGACCCGCATCCGCTACACCGGCATGTCGTTGCCCTATCACATCGGCAATGGCTGGTTCGGTGGCCTGTTGCCGGCAACCGTGTTTGCACTGAGTGCCTATAAGGGCGATATCTACTTCGGCCTCTGGTACCCGGTGGCGATTGCGGCGATGTCGCTGATCGTCGGCCTGCTATTCGTCAAGGACACGCTGGGAACCAACCTGTCCGCCAACGACTGATCAGCTTGCCTCCAAAAATGAAACCGCCCCGTTTTGCGACGGGGCGGTTTTTTTCCGGGTAAAAATGCCTGCGATGCTTTTCTGCTATTCGGAAGCCGAAGTGCATTCGAGAACGGGTTTTGCGTCTTCACCGGCAGTCAGGTCGCGCAATGTGGCGTCGTCGCCCTTTGACCACCATTCATACTGGCCTGCTGCGTAGCGGGCTCCCGAAGCGGCTATCACCGAGGCAAAGACGGTTGATTTTCCCTCGACCGGCAGGATGGCGAGGAAGTTCGGATCCGCATTCACATAGCTGACCGAAAGGGTCTCGCCTCCGCATGTGTAGGTAACAGTATTCATGCTCGCTTCACCGGAGGCTTCGAGCGGAAGCGTGATGTGGGGCTGGGCCTGCTGGGCGTGTGCAGGCGCGGAGACCACACAGGCGGCAAGCCCGGCAGCGGCGATGAGGGGAAGATGATGCATGGCTGGCTCCTGCTCGTGATGCAATGCAGGCAAGTTCAACATCGCGTGGAAATCAGGGTCAAGCAGAAGGAACCGATTTTACCGATCGCGCGACTTACGTTTGGGCAGCCCTGTATCAGTTGCTGCTGGCGATGACGGCTCCAAGTGCCGCGCCGCCAAGCCCGCCGACAACGGCTCCGCCGGTTCCGCCGACTGCGGCGCCTGCAAGTGCGCCCGAACCCGCACCGATGGCAGCGCCGCTGGCTGTGCGCATGGCCTGCGAGGAGCCGCACCCTGACAGCGACGCAACGGCGATGGCGATGATCAGAAACCTGCTCATGACGATTCTCCGGAAAGGATGATTTTCCGAAACTCGGGAATGAGGGTTAAGATTTGATTGAGCCGGCCTGTCAGCCGGCGATGAGGGCTTTCACGCCATCCGCCACGAATTGCACGGCCAGCGCCGCCAGAATGACGCCCAGCAGGCGCGTGAGGATCGAGCGTCCGGTTTCGCCCAGAATGCGGTCGATGCGCTCAGCCAGAAGAAACACCAGATAGGTGACGGCAAGGCACAGGAAGATGATGCCGACAAGCGCTGCCTGTCCGGCAAAGCCCTGAAACGAGCCCGACAGAAGCACGGTGGCGGAAATTGCGCCGGGGCCGGCGATCAGGGGAATGGCGAGCGGGAAGGCGGCTATATTGTGGATGTGATCGCGGGTTATGGCAACGTCCGAAATCTTTTCCTTGCGGTCGTTGCGCTTCTCGAAAACCATTTCGAAGGCAATGAAGAAAAGCAGGAATCCGCCGGCGACGCGGAATGCCGCCAGCGTGATGCCGAAGACGGAGAGGATGGAAGAGCCCGCGACTGCGAAAAGCGCCAGCAGGGCAAAGCCGATCACGCTGGCACGCACTGACACCTGCTTGCGCTGGGCGCGGTTCATGTTGCTCGTTACAGCCAGGAATATCGGCGCCAGTCCGGGCGGATCTATCGTTACAAGCAGTGTAACGAACGCATTGAAAAGGCTGTCGAAATTCGGCATTGGCACATGTCCCCTGTCGTTTCAGGCTAACGCAACGCGGCCGCTGGCGCCAGTGGCGGGGCGGCGTATTCGGGCGGATGGTTCCGCGCGTGCAGGCAACCGGTTTGCCGATTTTCTCTAAAAACCCATATCCATTTGAAATAACGTGGAAAATCAGTTCTGGAAAAGATCGCTGACTGTTGGAGAATTGAGGGTCGATCCTATATAAGGGAAGAATGATTCCCAGAATGTGTGACCTGATTTGACCGACAAAGATACACCGCGCGGTGCCGACGGCGATCCGACTGGCATCGAACCGATTTCCATCGTCGAGGAGATGCAGCGCTCCTATCTCGATTACGCCATGAGCGTGATCGTCAGCCGCGCTCTGCCTGACGTTCGCGACGGCCTCAAGCCCGTCCATCGCCGTATCCTCTACGCGTCCCATGAAAGCGGCTACCACTGGAACCGCAAATATGTGAAGTCGGCCCGCCCGGTGGCCGACGTGATGGGTAAATACCATCCGCATGGCGATGCCTCGATCTACGACGCCCTTGTGCGCATGGCACAGGACTGGTCGATGAGCGTGCCGCTGATCGACGGGCAGGGCAATTTCGGCTCCATCGACGGCGATCCGCCGGCTGCCATGCGCTATACCGAAGCGCGCCTTGCGAAGGTCGCTCACGAGCTTCTGGAGGATATCGACAAGGACACTGTCGATTTTCAGGATACCTATGACGCCTCCGGTCAGGAACCGCGCGTCATTCCGGCTCGTTTCCCGAACCTGCTGGTCAATGGCTCGGGCGGTATCGCGGTCGGCATGGCCACGAACATTCCGCCGCACAATCTGGCCGAGGTCTGTAACGGCGCCATCGCCGTCATCGACAATCCCGCCATCGATCTGACGGACCTGATGGAGATCATTCCCGGTCCGGATTTCCCAACGGGAGGCATCGTCCTTGGCCGTTCGGGCATCTACAATGCCTATTCGACCGGCCGCGGGTCCATCGTGATGCGCGGCAAGGTCGATATCGAGCCCATGCGCGGTGATCGCGAAGCCATCGTCATCACCGAGGTTCCCTATCAGGTGAACAAGGCCTCGATGATCGAGAAGATGGCCGAACTGGTGCGCGACAAGCGCATTGAGGGCATCTCCGATATTCGCGACGAGAGCGACCGTCAGGGGTATCGCGTGGTGGTCGAGCTGAAGCGCGACGCCAATGCCGAGGTGATCCTCAACCAGCTCTATCGTTATACGCCTCTGCAAACCTCGTTTGGCGCCAATGTTGTGGCTCTGAATGGCGGCAAGCCGGAGGTCATGACGCTCATCGACATGCTGAAGGCCTTCGCTACGTTCCGCGAGGAGGTGATCAGCCGCCGCACGAAATATCTGCTGCGCAAGGCGCGCGACCGGGCCCATGTGCTGGTCGGTCTGGCGATTGCCGTTGCCAATATCGATGAAGTCATCAAGCTGATTCGTCATGCACCCGATCCGCAGACAGCTCGTGAGCAGCTGATGGAGCGCCGCTGGCCGGCGGCGGATGTGGAATCGCTGATCCATCTGATCGACGATCCGCGCCACCGCATCAACGAGGACGGCACCTACAACCTCTCCGAGGAACAGGCGCGCGCCATTCTCGAACTGCGGCTGCAGCGCCTCACCGCGCTTGGACGTGACGAGATCGCCGACGAGCTGAACACCATCGGTGAGGAAATCCGCGACTATCTGGACATTCTGTCCTCGCGCGCCCGTATCCAGCAGATCGTCAAGGATGAGCTGATCGCCGTTCGTGACGAGTTCGGCGTTCCGCGCCGGACGGAGCTTGCCGATGGCGGCGCCGATATGGATGACGAGGACCTCATCCAGCGTGAGGATATGGTCGTTACCGTCAGCCATTCCGGATACATCAAGCGCGTTCCGCTGTCGCTTTACCGGGCGCAGCGTCGCGGCGGCAAGGGCCGCTCCGGGATGTCGACAAAGGACGAGGATTTCGTCACCCGGCTGTTCGTGGCCAACACGCACACGCCGGTGCTTTTCTTCTCGTCACGCGGCATCGTCTACAAGGAAAAGGTGTGGCGACTACCCATCGGCAGCCCGCAATCGCGCGGCAAGGCGCTCATCAACATGCTGCCGTTGCAGCAGGGCGAGCGCATCACCACCATCATGCCGCTGCCCGAGGATGAGGCAAGCTGGGGTGAACTGGATGTGATGTTCGCCACTACCCGTGGCACCGTGCGCCGCAACAAGCTGTCCGACTTTGTTGACGTCAAGCGCAATGGCAAGATCGCCATGAAGCTGGATGAAGGCGACGAAATTCTGGGGGTCGAGACCTGCACCGAGAATGACGACGTGCTGGTGACGGTTGCGTCGGGACAGTGCATCCGCTTCTCCGTCTCGGATGTGCGCGTCTTTGCCGGCCGCAATTCGGTCGGCGTGCGCGGCATATCGATGGCGGAAGGCGATCGCGCCATTTCCATGACGATCATCGAACATGTCGATGCAAGCCCGGCCGAGCGCGCCGCCTATCTCAAGCGTGCTGCCGTCGAGCGGCGTCTGTTGTCCGGCAATGGTGACGACGAGGAAATTGCGCTCACCAACGAGGAAGTTGGCGAGGATGCGCAGATAGATGACGAGCGCTATGAATTCCTGAAGGCGCACGAACAGTTCGTGCTCACCGTCACGGAGTTCGGCTATGGCAAGCGCTCTTCATCTTACGATTTCCGGCTGACCAATCGTGGCGGCAAGGGCATTCGTGCCACCGACGTCTCGAAGGTCGATGAAATCGGCCGGCTTGTCGCGACATTCCCTGTGGGTAATGACGACCAGATCATGCTGGTTTCCGATGGCGGTACGGTGATCCGCGTCCCCGTCCACGGCATTCGCTTCGCCAGCCGTGCCACCAAGGGCGTTACCATCTTCAATACCGCCGAAGGCGAGAAGGTGGTTTCCGTCGAGCGGATTTCCGAACCCGGATCTGACGAGGACGAAAACGGCGACGCCGAAACTGATGCCGTCAATGGCGGCGAAGGTTCTGACGCAGCCGGCGATATTCCTGCTACTTCCGAAGGACCGGAAATTTCTGAAGGCGGTGAGCCGCAGGCGGAATGATCCGCAGCGACTCATGTCGGTTCAGCACAACTCCTGCGCTTCCCTACATCTGGTAGGGATTGCGCGGGCGCAGCGGAAAGCCGGCAGAGCGGCGTTGTGAGCGGTTGCGTTCCGCTTCCTGATGCAGTCCGAAAACTGTGGCTATCAGCATCGCGATAGTCATGGCGGCTGCGAGCATGTAAATAATCATGATCGTGTCTCCTGTAACCTCAACGCGTGACTGTGATTTTGGTTTCATGCTGATTGTTCTGCTTAAGTTCGGCGATTCGCCTTGAACGGCTTCTGACATGCCTGTTCATTCTGCATTCATGTGCGCCAAACCCATTTGAGGAAGCCAATGCGTTGCGTTCGGCTCCGGCTGTCTCTAGAAGCAATCTGCCATGACTGAACGTATCGCCATCTATGCCGGTTCCTTCGACCCGCTCACCAACGGCCATCTGGACGTGCTGAAAGCGTCGCTTGCGATTGCCGATAAGGTTTATGCCGCCATAGGCATTCATCCGGGCAAGAAGCCGCTGTTCTCATTCGAAGAACGCGTCGATCTGATCAGCTCGGTTGCACGCCATGAACTGGGCAGCGACAGCGAGCGCATTTCCGTCGTTTCGTTCGATGGGCTTGTGGTGGAGGCGGCGCGCCGTCTGGGGGCCTCGATCATGATTCGCGGGCTGCGCGACGGCACGGATCTCGATTACGAGATGCAGATGGCCGGCATGAACGAAGTCATGGCGCCTGATCTTCAGACCATCTTTCTGCCGGCAAGTCCTTCGGTGCGAACCATTACCGCCACACTCGTGCGGCAGATCGCTGCCATGGGCGGTAATATCGAGCCGTTCGTGCCCGCTGCGGTCGTCTCACCTCTGATCGCCAAATTCGCGAAATAGCTGGAGATATTCCATCATGCTCAAGAAGCTCGCGGCCTTTGCCATCGTGGTTGGCGGCCTTGCCGTCGCCGCGCTCCCGGTCACGGCCGCCGAACCTGAAGACACTCTTGTCCTGACACTCAAGGATGGCGATGTCACCATCGGGCTGCGCCCGGACCTCGCGCCAAAGCATGTCGAGCAGATCCGGAAGCTGGTGCGCGACGGCGCGTATGACAATGTGGCCTTCCACCGGGTCATTGACGGTTTCATGGCCCAGACCGGCGATGTGCAATACGGCGACATGGAAGACGGCTTCAATCCGGGTGCCGTCGGCACGGGTGGCTCCGATCTTCCGGACCTGCCGGCGGAGTTCTCGAACGAGAAGTTCGAGCGTGGCGTGGTCGGAATGGCCCGCGCGCAGAACCCGAACTCTGCGAATTCCCAGTTCTTCATCATGTTTGCACCGGCTCCGTCGCTGAACGGCGACTATACCGTTGTCGGCAAGGTCGAGAGCGGCATGGACCTGGTGGACAAGATCAAGAAGGGCTCAAACGCGCAGAATGGTGCGGTGGCCAGTCCCGATCGCATCGTCAAAGCCCGCATAGCGGCCGACAACTGATCATTTTAAAAGAGGAATTCTGAACATGGCTGAGATCAAGGACCGCGAAAACGCGCTCATCATGGAAACCACGCAGGGACAGGTGGTGATTGAACTGTTCCCCGATCTGGCCCCCGGCCATGTCGGGCGCATCAAGGAACTGGCCCGCGAAGGCGCTTATGATGGCGTTGTTTTCCACCGCGTCATCGATGGCTTCATGGCCCAGACCGGCGACGTGAAGTTCGGCAAGACGGACTCGAAGGATTTCAACCCGGGCCGCGCCGGCATGGGTGGTTCGGACAAGCCGGACCTGAAGGCCGAATTCTCCAACACCAATCACGGTCGCGGCACCTGCTCCATGGCCCGCGCCCAGAATCCGAATTCCGCCAACTCGCAGTTCTTCATCTGCTTTGAGGACGCTTCCTTCCTCAACCGGCAGTACACGGTCTGGGGTCAGGTGATCGAAGGCATGGAGAACGTCGACAAGATCAAGCGCGGTGAGCCGGTGCAGAACCCCGACAAGATCGTCTCGCTGAAGGTCGCGGCCGACGTCGCAGCCTGAAGCTGAAGGGACCATGGAGATGGCAGCTGTATTGTGGGCACTGCTGGGCGTGATGGCTGGCGCTTTCGTCGCCATTCAGGCGCCCATCAATGCTGAACTGGCGCGCGGGCTTGGCTCGCCGCTGGCTGCTGCTGCCATCTCCTTTCTTGCCGGGGCCATCGTGCTTGGTGTGGTGACTTTCATCGTGACCCGCACGCAGGGCACCTCTATTACCTGGCGCGAGCCGCAGGCGTGGCTGTTCGTGGCGGGCGGTTTGCTCGGCACCGTCTATGTCACGACGAGCATTCTCCTTATTCCGCGCATCGGTGCCGCAGCGCTGATCGCCTTTCTGATTACCGGACAGCTCATTGCAGGAATGGTCATCGACCGCGTTGGATTTCTGGGCGTTGCCGTGCGCGAAATATCGCTCGGACGGCTGGCCGGCGCGGGGCTCCTGATCGTCGGAGCGGTGATGGTCCGCTATCTCTGATGCGTGTCGATCTTTTCGATTTCGATCTTCCTGAAGAGCACATTGCGTTGCGCCCGGCCGAGCCTCGCGACTCCGCAAGGCTGCTGAAAGTCCGCTCCGGCGAACCTTTTGAAGATCTCTCCGTGCGCGATCTGCCCTCGTTGCTGCAGCCGGGCGACGTGCTGGTGTTCAACGACACCAGAGTTATCCCCGCACAGCTGAAGGGCATGCGCCGGCGCGGCGAAGCAACGGCGCTGGTTGACGCGACGCTGCATATGCGCGTCGGCCCCGACCGGTGGCTGGCTTTCATGCGGCCCGGCAAACGGGTAGCCGAAGGCGACCGAATTCATTTCGGCCACGACGGCTCATCCTGTTTCCTCGGTCAGCTTGATGCCACTGTTGTTGAAAAGCGGGAAGGCGGCGAAGTGCTGCTGTCTTTCGATGTGTCGGGTCCCTTCCTCGACGAGGCGCTGCATGCGGTCGGACACATTCCGCTTCCGCCTTACATCGCCTCGAAGCGCGCGGATGACGAGCGCGACCGTCTCGACTACCAGACCATCTATGCCAGGGAAGAAGGCGCGGTCGCCGCTCCCACCGCCGGCCTGCATTTCACGCCGGAGCTGTTTGCGGCACTCGATGACATGGGCGTGGAACGCCGCTTCGTGACGCTTCATGTCGGGGCCGGCACCTTCCTGCCAGTCAAGGCGGACGATACAGACCAGCACAGGATGCACGCCGAAAGCGGCGTCGTATCCGCTGAAACTGCCGCTGCCCTCAATGCCGCCCGCGAGCGTGGAAGCCGCATCGTTGCGGTCGGGACGACTTCGTTGCGTCTTCTGGAAAGTGCGGCGGCGGAAGATGGCTCCCTGAAGGAATGGTCCGGGGCCACGGATATTTTCATCACGCCCGGATACCGCTTCCGCACCGCAGACATGCTGATGACGAATTTCCATCTGCCGCGCTCCACGCTGTTCATGCTGGTTTCGGCCTTTGCCGGAATGGAAACGATGCGGGCCGCTTACGAACATGCGATTTCGACCGGCTATCGCTTCTATTCCTATGGCGATTCCAGCCTTCTTTTCAGGCAGCAGACATGACGGAAAATTTTTCCTTTCGCGTGCTCGCGAGTGATGGCAAAGCGCGGCGAGGCGAGGTTGTGATGCCGCGCGGCACGGTGCGCACTCCGGCTTTCATGCCTGTAGGCACCGGCGGAACCGTCAAGGCCATGTATATGGATCAGGTGCGCGGCACAGGCGCCGACATCATCCTTGGCAACACCTACCACCTCATGCTGCGGCCGGGCGCGGAGCGGGTGGCCCGGCTTGGTGGCCTGCATGAACTGGCGCGGTGGCCGTGGCCCATTCTCACCGATTCCGGCGGCTTTCAGGTCATGTCCCTGTCGAAGCTGCGCAAGCTGACCGAGCATGGCGTCACCTTCCGCTCGCACATCGACGGCGCACCCTATGAGATGACGCCCGAGCGCTCGATCGAAATACAGGGGCTGCTCGATTCCGACATTCAGATGCAGCTCGACGAATGCACGGCGCTGCCGGCCGAACATGCCGAGATCGAGCGCGCCATGGAGCTGTCGCTGCGCTGGGCGGAGCGCTGCAAGACGGCATTCGGCGACCAGCCGGGCAAGGCCATGTTCGGCATAGTGCAGGGCGGCGACAATCCGGAACTGCGGGTGCGGTCTGCACAGGCGCTGAAGGCGATGGACCTGAAAGGCTACGCGGTTGGCGGTCTTGCCGTGGGCGAGCCGCAGGCAGTGATGCTGGACATGCTTGAGATCACCTGTCCGGAACTTCCCATCGACAAGCCGCGCTACCTGATGGGCGTGGGTACGCCCGACGACATACTGAAATCAGTGGCACGCGGCATCGACATGTTCGACTGCGTGATGCCGACGCGGGCAGGGCGGCATGGGCTGGCTTACACGCGTCGCGGCAAGGTCAATCTGCGCAATGCCCGCCATGCCGACGATCACCGTCCGCTGGACGAGGAAAGCGATTGCCCCGCCGCGCGCGACTATTCCCGGGCCTATCTCCATCATCTCGTGCGTTCGCAGGAAGCGCTGGGGGCGATGCTGCTGACCTGGAACAACCTCGCCTACTACCAGCGCCTGATGCAGGATATTCGCGACGCCATCGAGGCCGGACAGTTCGTCGAGCGTGCCGCCGCAATTTCGGAAGGTTGGGCGAGGGGCGACATCCCGGCCCTGTAAGCCTTTCGCCGCACAACTTGAAAGCAGCCGGCCAAACTGCGACAACAGCATCAACATAACCGATTGCGGACTGGACAGGCGATGAAGACGTTTTTCGTGCAGATCAAATGCGACCTCGGCAAATCCTATGAGGTGGCCAGCGAGCTGGCGGATGCCGAGATCGCTTCCGAGATCTACTCAACTGCCGGCCAGTTCGACCTGCTCGCCAAGTTCTATGTCGATGATGACGAGGATGTCGGCCACTTCGTCAATCAGCGCGTGCAGATCATTCCGGGCATCAAGGATACTTTTACGATGGTGACTTTCCGGGCCTTCTAGGTAGTTGCGGTGAGCGAGCCCCCCTGAGGGTGGCTAGGCGCACCTGCCTTATGCATGCCGCAAGGGAAGTGTTTGCACTATTCACGGCTTTCGTTTTCGTTTAAAAGCGAAAAAAGCGAAAACGGAGCCATGCAGCATGCCGGATATGTATCTGCCGCCACGCCACGCCGAAATCCTCCAGATGGCCAAGGACAGGGGCAGGGTTCTGGTCGATGATCTTGCCGCCCATTTTGCCGTCACGCCGCAGACAATACGCAAGGATCTCAACGACCTGTGTGACCAGCGCCTGCTGAGCCGCATTCACGGCGGCGCGCTGTTTCCGTCTGGCATCGAGAACATGGAGTATGAGGCGCGGCGCAAGATCGCGGCCGACGAGAAGGATGCGATCGGGAAGGCCGCCGCGGAACTCATTCCCGACAATGCTTCCCTGTTCATCAACATCGGCACCACCACGGAAGCGGTCAGCAAGGCGCTTCTCGATCATTCCGGCCTGATGGTCATTACCAATAATATCAATGTTGCCAACAGGATGCGGGTTTACCCTTCGATTGAGGTCGTGATCGCGGGCGGCGTTGTGCGCGGCTCCGATGGCGGTGTCGTCGGCGAGGCCGCGGTCGATTTCATCCGCCAGTTCAAGGTCGATTACGCAGTAATCGGAGCCTCCGCGATCGATCATGACGGGGCACTGCTCGATTTCGATTTTCGCGAGGTGAAGGTGGCACAGGCGATCATCGCCAATGCGCGCCATGTCATCCTCGTTTCCGACAGGACCAAGTTCGAGCGCACGGCTCCGGTGCGCATCGGGCACCTGTCGCAGGTCAACACCATGATCACCGACCGGTGCGAGATCGAGTCTGTTCGGCGCATCTGCTCAGATGCAGGCGTGACGCTGATCGAGACATCGGCAGCCGGTGGATGACTGTCAGATTTTCGTCATGTTTCGTTTGACATTCGTATTTAGTTCGTAATAATTCTCTTATGGTTTGGATGCCGGCAAATTTGCTGCGCTGCGAAACCATGGGAGGCATTTGGTGGATAGTTCCCCAGTCTATGACATTCTTGTCGTCGGCGGCGGCATCAACGGTTGCGGTATCGCCCGTGACGCCGTGGGCCGGGGATATTCGGTTTTCCTTGCCGAAATGGACGATCTGGCCAGCGGCACCTCGTCTGGCTCCACCAAGCTCATTCATGGCGGCCTTCGCTATCTGGAACATTACGAGTTCCGGCTGGTGCGCGAAGCGCTCATGGAGCGCGAGGTTCTGTGGCGCAATGCGCCGCACATCATCTGGCCGATGCGCTTCGTCCTGCCCTATGCGAAAGGTCTGCGTCCTGCATGGATGCTGCGGCTCGGCCTGTTCATCTACGATTATATCGGCGGGCGAAAGCTGCTGCCGCCGACGCGCACGCTCGACATGCGTCGCGATCCTTCAGGCAAGCCACTCAAGCCCGGTTTCGCTAAAGCTTTTGAATATTCGGATGGCTGGGTCAACGATGCCCGCCTCGTTGTGCTGAATGCAACCGATGCCGCGGCGCGGGGTGCGGAAATCCACACCCGGACCATGGTGGAGGATGCCCGCTTCGAGGATGGTATCTGGAGCATTCTTCTTCATGACCGGCTGACTGAGGAGCATCGCGAGGTCAGGGCGCGTCTGGTTGTCAATGCCGCAGGTCCGTGGGTTGATCAGGTGCTGTCGCGTGCGCTTGGTCGCAACAACGCTCACAATGTGCGCCTCGTGCAGGGCAGTCATATTGTCGTGCGCAGAAAATTCGATGATCCGCGCGCCTATTTCTTCCAGAATGCGGACGGGCGCATCATTTTCGCGATCCCCTACGAGGAAGAATTTACGCTGATCGGCACGACCGACCAGGATTATGCGGGCGATCCGCATGATGTGAAGATCACCGATGCGGAGATCGATTATCTTTGCGCCGCGGCCAGCGAATATTTCGTCGAGCCTGTGCAGCGCTCCGATATCGTATGGACCTATTCCGCTGTGCGTCCGCTTTACGATGATGGAGCGTCGAAGGCGCAGGAAGCAACGCGCGATTATGTGCTGAGAACCGAGCCGGGCGACGGGCCGATCATCAACGCTTTTGGCGGCAAGATCACGACTTATCGGCGCCTTGCGGAATCCATGCTTGAGAAGATCGAGGGCATCCTCGGCAAAAAAGGTCGGTCATGGACGGCAGATGCGCCGCTGCCCGGCGGTGATTTTCCACCGACCGGCTATGAGGCTGAAGTGGAGAAGTTGCGGAAGGCATATCCTTTCCTTGATCTTCACCATGCACGGCGGCTTGTGCGTCTTTACGGCACGAATGCCGGTGTTCTGCTGGGCGATGCGAAATCTCTCGCTGAACTGGGCCGGAATTTCGGCGCCGATCTCTATGAAGCCGAAGTGCGTTACCTTGTCGATCATGAGTGGGCGGTGACGTCGGAAGATGTACTGTGGCGCAGGACCAAGCGTGGTCTGAGGTTGTCGCAGAAGGAAGCCGCTGCGCTGGATGAGTTTATGAAGGGCCTGAGCCGCCGGGAATCGGCTGCGGCGGAATAGCGGGGAGGGGCCTGTGCTGGAATTACGAAATGTTTCCAAGGTGGTGGGTGGAGAAACGCATATTGCGGATGTCTCGCTTTCCCTGAACCATGGATCACTAAACGTGCTGCTTGGTCCTACCCTTTCGGGCAAGAGCAGCCTGATGCGCCTGATGGCGGGCCTCGACGTGCCGAGCAGCGGCTCCGTCTGGTTCGACGGCAGGGATGTGACCGGAACGCCCGTGCAGAAGCGCAACGTTGCCATGGTCTACCAGCAGTTCATCAACTATCCGGCGATGACGGTCTATGAGAACATCGCCTCGCCACTGCGCGTGGCTGGTGTCGACAAGGCAAAGATCGACCGCGAGGTGCGCCGTGCGGCCGAACTGCTCAAGCTGACGCCCTATCTCGATCGCACGCCGCTCAATCTCTCCGGCGGGCAGCAGCAGCGCACGGCGCTCGCGCGCGCCATCGTCAAGAATGCCAGCCTTGTGCTTCTGGATGAGCCGCTGGCCAATCTCGACTACAAGCTGCGTGAGGAATTGCGGCTGGAACTGCCGCGCATCTTCGCTGAAGCCGGCACGATCTTCGTTTACGCGACCACTGAGCCGCATGAGGCATTGCTGCTGGGCGGCAACACGGCAACGCTTTCGCAAGGGCGCATCACCCAGTTCGGGTCGACCGTTGAAGTCTTCCGCAAGCCGGTCGATCTGCTGACCGCGCGCACATTCGCGGATCCGCCCCTCAACACCATCGTGCTGCCGAAGAAGGGCGCTTCGTTCATTCTCGACGGCGCGATCAACCTGCCGGTCTCCCCGGAGATCGCATCCATTGCTGACGGCAGCTATACGATCGGCTTCCAGCCGCATCATCTGTCGCTTGAGCGCGTCGATGCAGCGTCCGTGCCGGTTCGCGCCAGGGTTTCCGTTACCGAGATCACCGGTTCGGAAAGCTTCGTGCATCTGGATTTCGCCGATGTGCGCTGGGTAATGCTGGCCCATGGCATCCATCAGTTTGAGCCGGACGATGAGATCGAGGTCTTCATCGATCCCCGCCACATCATGGTGTTCGACGCCGCCGGCCGGTCGGTCGCGGTGGCCGGACAGGCGGCATAGGAGCGGGACACATGGCACGCATCGATCTCGACCATATCCGCCACTCATATCTGCCCAACCCGACGCGCGATGAGCATTTCGCGCTGCGCGAAGTGCATCACACTTTCGAGGATGGCGGCGCCTACGCGCTTCTGGGACCTTCCGGCTGCGGAAAAACCACGCTGCTCAACATCATTTCAGGGTTGTTGAAGCCCTCGCACGGCAAGCTTCTGTTCGATGGCAAGGACATCACCAACCTGTCGACGCAGGAGCGCAACATTGCTCAGGTGTTCCAGTTTCCGGTGATCTACGACACCATGACGGTGTACGACAATCTGGCCTTTCCGCTGCGCAATCGCGGCGTGTCCGAGCCCGAGGTCGACCGCAAGGTGCGCGAGACGCTGGCCATGATCGATCTGGCCGACTGGGCAAAGCGCAAGGCGCGGGGGCTCACAGCCGACCAGAAACAGAAGATTTCGCTGGGTCGCGGTCTGGTGCGCTCCGACGTCAACGCCATCCTGTTCGACGAGCCGCTGACCGTCATCGATCCGCACATGAAATGGGTGCTGCGCTCGCAGCTCAAGCAGCTTCACCGCCGATTCGGCCACACCATGGTCTATGTGACTCATGACCAGACCGAAGCCCTGACCTTCGCCGAGCACGTGGTCGTCATGTATGACGGCCAGATCGTGCAGATCGGCACGCCGGCCGAACTGTTCGAGCGGCCAAAGCACACATTCGTCGGCTATTTCATCGGCTCTCCGGGCATGAATTTCCTCGCCACGGAAATCGACGGCAATGCCGCCCGGCTGGGCAGCCAGACTATTAAACTGCCCGCCGCGCCGTCCGTCGGACCCGGAAAGATCGAACTGGGCATCCGCCCCGAATATGTGCGTGTCGGCAGAGAGGGCATGCCGGTTTCCGTCACCCGTATCGATGATGTGGGCCGCCACAAGGTGCTGCGCGCTACGCTCGAAGGTCAGGACATCGCGGCTATCGTCGGCGAGGATGCGGAGATCCCGGCCGAGCCCCACGTTCTGTTCGATCCGGCCGGCATCAACATCTATGCCGATTCATGGCGGGTGGAGATGGGGCGGGCAGACGTGGCGCGGGCAGACGGCGCGCGCGCCGAAAACGGCCATCGCGGCAAGGGGGGCTGATATGGAAAAGACCTGGAACAACAAGGCATGGTTCCTGGTGCTGCCGGTGCTGGTTCTGGTGGCCTTCTCGGCGGTCATTCCGCTGATGACGGTGGTGAACTATTCGGTTCAGGACACGTTCGGCAACAACCAGTTCTTCTGGGCCGGAACCGAATGGTTCGAGGAACTGCTGCATTCCGACCGTTTCTGGGCGGCCATGGGCCGCAACCTCGTCTTTTCCTTCATCATCCTCGCGATCGAGGTGCCCCTCGGCATTTTCATTGCGCTCAACATGCCGCGCAAAGGGTGGGGCGTGCCGCTCTGCCTTGTGCTGATGGCGCTGCCGCTGCTGGTTCCATGGAACGTCGTCGGCACCATCTGGCAGGTGTTTGGACGCACCGATATCGGACTGCTTGGCTACACGCTCAACTCGATGGGCTTCGACTACAATTATGTGCGCGATCCGTTCGATGCATGGATGACCGTGATCGTCATGGATGTGTGGCATTGGACCAGCCTTGTCGTGCTGCTCTGCTATGCCGGTCTGGTCTCCATTCCCGATGCCTTCTATCAAGCCGCGAAAATCGACGGCGCCTCGCGCTGGTCCGTGTTCCGCTACATTCAGTTGCCTAAGATGCAGCGTGTGTTGCTCATCGCCGTGCTGCTGCGCTTCATGGACTCGTTCATGATCTACACGGAACCGTTCGTGGTGACCGGTGGCGGGCCGGGCAACTCGACGACATTCATGTCCATCGATCTCGTCAAGATGGCGCTTGGCCAGTTCGATCTGGGGCCGGCAGCGGCGATGTCGCTGGTCTACTTCCTGATCGTGCTGTTGCTGTCGTGGGTGTTCTACACCGTCATGACCAACTATGACGCGGAGCGCTGATATGGCTGGTGTCAACGAACGAACCGAACAGGCGACTGCCCGCAGCGCAGGCAGTGCTTCTTCCGGCATGTCGCAGGAAGCGATCGCCCGCCTCATGAAGCGCCGTGGCGAGGAATCGAAATGGTGGTGGGTCGTTCCCACCCTCTACATCGTGTTCCTGATGCTGCCGATCTACTGGCTCATCAATATGAGCTTCAAGACCAACAACGAGATCATATCGTCGCTGACGCTCTATCCGCACGAGCCCACGCTGCGCAATTACCGGATCATATTCACCGATCCCTCATGGTATTCGGGTTACATCAACTCGATCATCTATGTGGTTATAAACATGGTGATTTCGGTTGCCGTTGCCTTGCCTGCCGCCTATGCGTTCTCTCGCTACCGCTTCCTTGGCGACAAGCATCTGTTCTTCTGGTTGCTGACCAACCGTATGGCTCCGCCGGCAGTGTTCGCCCTGCCGTTCTTCCAGCTTTATTCGGCCTTCGGCCTGATCGACACGCACATCGCGGTGGCGCTGGCGCACTGTCTCTTCAACGTGCCGCTGGCAGTGTGGATTCTCGAAGGCTTCATGTCCGGCGTGCCCAAGGAGATCGATGAAACCGCCTACATCGACGGCTATTCCTTCCCGCGCTTCTTCGTGAAGATCTTCATGCCGCTGATTGCCTCCGGCATCGGTGTGGCCTGCTTCTTCTGCTTCATGTTCTCATGGGTGGAACTGCTGATCGCACGCACCCTGACGACCACCGACGCCAAGCCGATCGCCGCCACCATGACGCGCACCGTCTCGGCGGCCGGCATGGACTGGGGGCTGCTCGCCGCCGCCGGCGTACTGACGCTGATCCCCGGCGCGCTCGTCATCTGGTTTGTCCGCAACTACATCGCCAAGGGCTTTGCCCTGGGGAGGGTCTGATCATGGGCATCGACATGTCATGGATGGCGTGGACGTGGCCGACCGCCACCTTCTTCATCGTCATCGCTCTGCTGATCTTCAGCATGGGCGTCTGGGAATATGTTTCGCCGGGTGGAAATCCGCGTGTGGGCGTTCTGCGTTTCGAGACGACGCGCGGCGACCGCCTGTTCATATCGCTGCTTGGCAGCGCATTCATCCATCTCGCGTGGCTGGGGCTTGTCGGCCCCGGCCTGTGGTGGGCTCTCGCTCTGTCCGTAGTCTACGCCATTCTGGTGTTTCGCTACGTCTAGGGAGGGAACGGTTGGCGCATCCGTCTGAGGACGGCTGCGTCGGGCTTACGCATAAACCTTAACAGTGGAGGAAATTTCATGCGACGGCAGCTCTTAACATCGACGACAGCGCTCGTCCTTCTGCTTGGCGCCGGCAGCGCCTATGCGGGCATGGACGAGGCAAAGGCGTTTCTGGACAAGGAGATCGGTGACGTCTCATCGCTCTCGCGTGCCGATCAGGAAGCCGAGATGCAGTGGTTCATCGACGCCGCCAAGCCTTTCGCGGGCATGGAGATCAAGGTGGTTTCGGAAGCGATGACCACCCACTCCTACGAATCCGAAGTGCTGGCCCCGGCCTTCGCGGCCATCACCGGCATCAAGGTCACGCATGACATCATCCAGGAGGGCGATGTCGTTGAAAAGATTCAGACCCAGATGCAGACCGGCCAGAACCTCTATGATGGCTGGGTCAACGACTCCGACCTGATCGGCACCCACTGGCGCTACCAGCAGGTGCGCAACCTAACCGACTTCATGGCCAATGAAGGCAAGGACGTCACCAACCCGAATCTCGACCTTGACGACTTCATCGGCCTTTCGTTCACGACCGCTCCGGACAAGAAGCTCTACCAGCTGCCCGACCAGCAGTTCGCCAACGTCTACTGGTTCCGGTACGACTGGTTCAACGACGAGAAGAACAAGGCCGACTTCAAGGAGAAGTACGGTTACGATCTCGGCGTTCCGGTCAACTGGTCGGCCTATGAGGACATTGCCGAATTCTTCACCGGCCGTGATGTCAACGGCCAGAAGGTTTATGGCCACATGGACTACGGCAAGAAGGACCCGTCCCTCGGCTGGCGCTTCACCGATGCCTGGCTCTCCATGGCCGGCAATGGCGACAAGGGCCTGCCCAACGGCCTTCCGGTCGACGAATGGGGCATCAAGGTTGACGAGAACAGCCGTCCGGTCGGTTCGTGCGTTGCCCGTGGCGGCGACACCAACGGCCCGGCTGCGGTCTACGCCATCCAGAAGTATCTGGACTGGCTGAAGGCCTACGCTCCGCCCGCCGCACAGGGCATGACCTTCTCCGAATCCGGCCCGGTGCCGGGGCAGGGCGAGGTTGCCCAGCAGATGTTCATGTACACCGGCTTCACGGCTGATCTGGTCAAGGAAGGCCTGCCGGTCGTGAACGAGGATGGTACGCCGAAGTGGCGTTTCGCCCCGTCGCCGCATGGCGTCTACTGGAAGGAAGGCATGAAGCTCGGCTATCAGGACGTCGGTTCCTGGACGCTCATGAAGTCGACTCCTGATGACCGCGCCAAGGCCGCATGGCTCTATGCGCAGTTCGTCACCTCCAAGACCGTGGACGTGAAGAAGGCGCATGTCGGCCTCACCTTCATCCGTGAGAGCACGATCCGTCACGAAAGCTTCACCGAGCGTGCACCGAAGCTGGGCGGCCTGATCGAGTTCTATCGCTCACCGGCCCGCGTGCAGTGGTCGCCCACGGGCACCAACGTTCCTGACTATCCGAAGCTGGCGCAGCTGTGGTGGCAGGCCATCGGCGATGCATCCTCGGGTGCAAAGACTGCTCAGGAGGCCATGGACTCGCTCTGCGCGGAGCAGGAAAAGGTGATGGAGCGCATCGAGCGTTCCGGCGTTCAGGGTGACATCGGCCCGAAGATGGCCGAGCAGCATGACCTTGAATACTGGAACAAGGATGCGGTGGCGAAGGGCAGCCTCGCGCCTCAGCTCAAGATCGAGAACGAGAAGGAAAAGCCTCTCACCGTCAATTATGACGAACTGGTCAAGAGCTGGCAGGAATAATCCTCCAGACGACTGCAGCGGGGGCGGCTTCGGCCGTCCCCGTCCTTACTTTGACAAATCATTCAAAGCCTTGCATCCCATCTGCCAAATGCGGAAGGATGCCGTATTGAACTGCATCAGCGACAAGAGAAAACCGTGAACGGCTTCATCCTTGCTATCGACCAGGGCACCACGTCGAGCCGGGCTATCGTGTTCGATAAGGACAGGAACGTCGTCGGTGTCGGTCAGAAAGAATTCACCCAGCATTATCCGGCATCCGGCTGGGTCGAGCACGATCCGGAGGAAATCTGGTCTGGCGTTCTGGCAACCGTCAGACAGGCGCTGAAAAAGGCGAAATGCGCGGCCGGCGATGTGGCCGCCATCGGCATCACCAACCAGCGTGAAACCATCGTCATCTGGGACAAGGAAACCGGAAAGCCTATCCACAACGCTATCGTGTGGCAGGACCGCCGGACTGCGCAGATGTGCGCGAAACTGAAGAAGCAGGGGCTGGAGAGGAAGTTTACCCGCAAGACCGGCCTCCTCCTCGATCCCTATTTTTCAGGCACCAAGATCGCCTGGATGCTGGACAAGGTGAAGGGCGCGCGCAAGCGTGCCGAGAAAGGCGAGTTGCTGGCAGGCACCATAGACAGCTTTCTGATCTGGCGCCTCACCGGCGGCAAGGTTCACGCCACCGATGCCACCAACGCGTCCCGTACGCTCGTCTACAACATCGAGAAGAACGCGTGGGATGAGGAGCTTCTGCGCATCCTCAACATCCCGGCCTCGCTTCTGCCGGAGGTGAAAGATTGCGCCGACGATTACGGCGCGACCGACGAAAAGCTGTTTGGCGCTGCCATTCCCATTCTGGGCGTCGCCGGCGACCAGCAGGCGGCAACGATCGGGCAGGCCTGTTTTCAGCCGGGAATGATGAAATCCACTTATGGCACGGGCTGCTTCGCGCTGCTGAACACCGGCAGCGATCTCGTGCGGTCGAAGAACCGGTTGCTCACGACTATAGCCTACCGCCTTGACGGCAAGACGACTTATGCGCTGGAAGGATCGATCTTCATCGCCGGCGCTGCGGTGCAATGGCTGCGCGACGGGCTGAAGATCGTCAGCCGTGCCGACGAAACCGGACCTCTGGCGCTTAAAGCCGATCCGGCGCAGTCGGTCTATCTGGTTCCGGCCTTCGTCGGCCTTGGAGCACCGCATTGGGATGCCGAGGCGCGGGGAGCCATCTATGGCATTACGCGCAACACGGGGCCGGCGGAATTCGCCCATGCAGCGCTGGAATCGGTGGCCTATCAGACCCGCGATCTGCTCGATGCTATGCACAAGGACTGGAAGGCGAATGGGGCCGACACGGTGCTGCGCGTGGACGGCGGCATGGTCGCCTCCGATTGGGCCATGCAGCGTCTTTCGGATATTCTGGATGCTCCTGTCGACCGGCCGACCATATTGGAAACCACGGCTCTCGGTGCCGCATGGCTTGCAGGCTCGAGGGCAGGGGTTTGGCCCGGCATGGAAGAGTTTGCGAAGAGCTGGTCTCTCGACAGGCAATTCAATCCCGAGCTTGATGAAGCCACACGGGCAGCCAAGCTCAAAGGCTGGCGCGATGCGGTGCGGCGTACGCTGACCACCTCATCTTCTTCTGGTAAGGCCTGAAAGCGTTGAAGCTGATTTTCGGAAGAAGAGCATAAGCTTCTGGATCTAAATAAAAAAGCCCGCACATTGTGCGGGCTTTTTTTGTTCGGGAACCCTCAGTAATAGGGCGATACGCACTGCTTGCGCGGCCCGTTATAGGGCTGGAACGTGTTGTCCGACGCACGATAGCTGCGATATTGATTGTAGCACCAGTTCACGTGAGCATTGCCGCCGCCGCGATAGGCAGGAGCAGGAGGTGGCGGTGCACTGTTGGCTATGGCGCCGCTGATGATCATGCCCGTTGCGAACGCAGCCAGCGGGAACCAGTAATCACCGTGGCGTTTGTAGCCGGGTCTCGGTTCGCGATAGCCACGATGGCCGCGCCAGTAGACATCGTTGTTATGAGGACGGCGATATTCGTGCCTTCCATCGGGGCGTGGCCCGGGGCGTCGATCCGGCCGTTTGTAACGGGGATTGGCGCGCGGAGGGTGCCCCGGCCTGTGGTCGATCTGTTGGATGTCGCTCGTCATGGTTTGACTCGGTGCGACATAGATAGGTGCCGCGCTGGCGAGCGAGATGTCCGCCGCCAGAAACGACAGCGATACGGCCGATGCAAGCAGACCTGCAACGATGCGTTTCATAAGATTCTCCTGATCTGCGATAGCGTCCCTTTGTGTCTGAAACAGATTAGCGGCGAAATTGTTCCCACGGCAACAGAAACTGTCGTTCGATGACGGAGTTCGAGGGGCGGTTTGCGCCCCTGTTTGACTTCTGTTGAAGTTAATCTGGAAAGGCTGTCGGGAGGCTCTTTTTACTGTTGACCGGCTCTGTGTCGCTCCCTATGTTCCGGCCCAATTCCGGGGCAGCGAACTGCTGCGGATAATGCGGTGGGCGGAAGGTGCAGGAGAGGCATCGTCTGAAGTCAGGTTCCGGAGATTTCCCGGAACATCCCGCATTTCAATGATGGGCCGGTAGCTCAGCGGTAGAGCACGTGACTTTTAATCATGTGGTCGAGGGTTCGATCCCCTCCCGGCTCACCATCATCAGGCATCTTTATTCTACTTTAGCCGCGCCGACGCGCCATCTGCGACACAATGAGTTGCCGCAAGAAGGCGGAGCGCTGGCGTTGTGCGCGCCTTAAGTCAGATAACGGGATCACCTTTTGCCCGGCGCTGCTGCCTCGGGCAGAGGGGATAAATCTTCATTGTAGGGCCAACCGTTCGCCAAGGCTGGCATGGAATCAGCTGTTGGGCAGCATTACCGCAGATGTGGTTGTGATCTCTGCTCCATACACCATTTTCAGATAATCGAGTGCCGCATCACCATCCACTCCGGGAAAGACACAAACCGCATCTGCGGGGACCCGAATTTTATAGTCGCGAACAAATGCCCCATAGGCGGTATGGCGCACGCAGCAATGGGTATGCTGACCGGTCAGAATGACCTCGCTTACCCCGTATTTTCTGAAAACTTCTTCCAGATCAGTGCCGTCGAAAGCGCCATAGAAGCGTTTCGGCGAAACGATTTCCCGCTCCGCTCCGACAGGCGCAAGTTCGTCGACAACCGCGGCACCGTATGTGCCGGCCATAGCATGGCGGCCCCAGACGCTGATCTCCCTGTCATCTGAACGATGCGCATCGTTCGAGTACACAACAAGCCAGTCGGGATCTGCGCGTGCATGCTGAATCAGGCGCTTAATCGGAGGGATGATTTTTGCCGCATCGGCTTCGTTGTTGAGTACGCCCGTCACGAAGTCGTTGAGCATGTCGATCACGATAAGAGCCTTCACGATCCCTCCTTAAGAATATTTCGTGGCACAACGTCTTCTGCCTCATCATCGTGAGGCACCTGCTGTTGACTTCCAGACACAGCTTGCGCCTTGCAGTGCCGGTGACAAGGCATTTCCCACCTTACTTCGACATTCCTGTCTGGAAAGATCAAAAATCCCCTGTGAGCAGGGCGAAGCGCTTTGCGCTGTAATTATTGCGAGCTGTACAACCTTGAAGCCATCAGCCCCGGGCGCCACAGAAACCGGCTCAACAACGGCAGGAAACGGCGTCGAGATGGTGATGCCGCGCTGGAAGGAGAAGCAAGCGCGATCGGTTTCAGAACCGGGAAGGGGCAGAGCCTCGCAGAGCTAAAATCGCCTGAAAGTCTGCTAGTCGGTATGAAAGCTCATAGTTAAAAGACAGGGGGGCTCGGCTGGTACCGGACTCACGCCTTATGGATGGGTGAGATTTCCGGAGTGGAAGGGGCCGAAAGGATGGCGATCCCGGCAGGATTCGAACCTGCGACCATCGGCTTAGAAGGCCGGTGCTCTATCCAGCTGAGCTACGGGACCAGATATACGCGACTGTACAAAAAGCAGCGCAGTAAAATTCCAGTTATTTAATGCGTCCAGGGCGTGCGGCGGTCGTATCGGAAATTATCCGAATAGGAGATTTGCCTGCGCTTCGGCTGATTGGGTTCCTGCAGGCGGTAAGCCAGACCTTCGCGCTCGGCATAAGCGATGGCTTCTTCCTTCGTCTCGAAGGTGAGGCGAATCTGGCTCTTCATGTCGCCGGACGTGGTGTAACCCATCAGGGGATCGATCTTGCGCGGCTGTTCGGGCTCGAACTCCAGAACCCAGTATCCGGTCTTGGCTGTGCCGGATTGCATAGCAGTCTTGGCAGGGCTGAAAATGCGCGCGGACATGGAAACCTCTTTGCAGTGCGGCTTGCGAGCCGTAGCGTCTCCATACTTCGCAAAACCGGCGGCGGCAAGATCGCAAACGCCGCAGCACCGTCATTCCAAAGCTGAGGTTACATGGTCGGAGTGGCAGGATTCGAACCTGCGACCCCCTGATCCCAAATCAGGTGCGCTACCAGGCTGCGCTACACTCCGGTGACCACCGGCTGCTGTCAGTTTTCACCAACAATTTGCGAGTGGGGATGCCGTATCAGCCCGGATGCCTGCATGCAAGCCTGCATTTGCAACTTATCGTTCCGCTCGCCCTTCACCGGATTTTTCCACAGTGTTGGCGGTGCCTCAAACCGGCTCCAGCGCGTGAGCCTGCTCGTGGCGGAAGTCGATTTGCACGGGCGTCGGGTTCTGGAGAATATCGAGAACCGGGCAGTGGCGGTCGACCACGCTTTTGAGACGGAGAAGATCATTTTCCGAAGCCGGGCTGTCTATGGTCACCTCGGCGGTGATACCCTGAAAGCCAGGGCGGATGGATTTGTCGACGTTGAACAGGCCGCGCAGATCGATGTCTCCTTCAAGCCGAACGGAAACCCTGTTCACTGGAATGCCGAGCGCGTCCGCGTAAAGACGGTAGGTGATTTCCTGGCACGAGCCGAGAGCGGCAAGAATGTATTCGACCGGATTGGGGGCGGTATCGGTGCCGCCAAGCGCCTGCGGCTCGTCAACGGCCACGTTGAACTGTCGAATCGCGACGTTGCTGTTGACGCCGTCTCCAAGGGTGGAACTGGCTGAAAATGTAGCGCGTGCATTTTGCGGTGCAGCGGCAAGGGCCGCATTGGTGGAATCGAATGCCGTCTTGAATTTGAAAGTCATCAACGCGTCCCTGCCGAATAGCCAAGGCACCTTATCGTGCCGCTGAAATTCTGGCTGCGACGGCGGCGCGGATAAAGAAAGGTAGTGCCTCTTCCCGTTGGGATGGCGAAATGACTTTTCACGAAAGCGACAGGGTGCAGACAATGGTTCTGCGACCCGGCCGCTGTTTCCTTTTTATTTTTGAAGGCATTCCGGAACGGGAGTATTTGTTGCGCCGGGCCAGAGTGAGAACCTGAGGCGAAAACTCAGGCCGATGCTGCAGCGTCGAGCCCGCGCTGCAGGTCCGTCTTCAGATCCTCCACATCTTCCAGTCCGATCTGGAGGCGTATGACCGGTCCCGCATATTTGCCTCTGGCGATCGTTCTGTCAGCCAGCGACACGGGAACGGCAAGGCTTTCATAGCCGCCCCATGAAAATCCCAGCCCGAATATCTTCAGTGCATCAAGGAAGGCGTGCGCCTGCTTCTGGCTGCCGCCGTCCAGGACAATGGAGAAAATGCCGCTCGATCCGGAGAAATCGCGCTTCCAAAGCTCATGATCGGGATGGCCTGGGAGGGCAGGGTGCAGCACGCTGGCCACACCGGGCCTGCCTTCAAGCCACTCGGCCACTGCAAGCGCGCTGGTGCGGTGATGTTCGAGCCTGATGCCCATGGTGCGAAGACCGCGCAGAACCTGATACACGTCATCGGGCGCGGAACAGCAGCCCAGCGTGATGAAGCCATCATGCAGGCGCTGCCAGTGTTGCTCATTGGCAGATACCGTGCCCAGAAGCACATCGGAGTGCCCGGCGGGGTACTTGGTGGCGGCATGGATGGAGATGTCCACGCCGAAATCGAGCGGCCTGAAATAGAGCGGCGTTGCCCATGTGTTGTCCATCATGACGACGGCGCCGGCCTGTTTCGCCACTTTTGAAATCGCCGGAATATCCTGCACCTCGAATGTGTTGGATGCGGGCGATTCGGTAAAGACGACGCTGGTATTGGGGCGCATGAGTGCGGCGATTCCGGCGCCGATATGCGGATCGTAATATTCCACTTCCACGCCCAGTCTCTTCAACATGGTGTCGGCGAAGTGACGGGTGGGATGGTAGACGGAGTCCACGATCAGGACATGAGACCCGGCCTCGGCAAAGGCAAGCAGCGGCACGGTGACGGCTGCAAGGCCGGATGGAACGATAATCGTTCCGGCCGACCCCTCCAACTCGTCCATGGCCGCAGCCAGAGCATCGGTGGTCGGCGTTCCGCGTGTACCGTAAGTGTATTTCTGTGAGCGTCCTACAAGCGTGGCTGAATCCGGGAACAGCACGGTGGATGCGTGGACGACGGGTGGATTCACGAATCCATAAAAATCCCGGGGATTGCTTCCGCAGTGGGCAAGGCGCGTATTGATGCCCAGGTCGGTGCTGTCTTTGGCCATGTAGAGATCGCTCCAGATGTTGTTTCGCAAGCTTAGTGGCGCACTTATGCACCCGCAACCGTGATACCCCTGAGCGGCTTGCATTTTGCTCGTTGTGCAAAAAGCTGCCGGTCGGGGAAACAACCTCCCAAGATCGGTGGTCAGGCGACATTTTATGTCGCTTTCAGGACATGAAGAAGCCTTCCGCAACGGAACCGTGACGCAATTTCAGGAATGAATTTTGCTTTCACGGCAATGTGTTGAGTGCAAAATGACCAGTGCTCTGGCCCAATCATTCATTTTTCTTGACCTCACGAAGATTATCGCCTTCGATGACGTTCGTGAATGGGAGCGGGTCATAGGTCTTGAAGACTTTACATCCCGAGTAAAAAGCGGTCGGGGGAGATCGCCTGGACACGACGAAACCGGGTCGATTCCCGGATAACAGAAAAGGGTATGTGGGTTATGAAAAAGTTGGCAATCGGTGTGCTCGGTGCTGCCGCATTCGGAATGCTGGCGGGAGCAGCCAGCGCGGATACGCTTGACGATGTGAAAGCCAAGGGCTTCCTGCAATGTGGGGTGAACACGTCGCTCGCCGGCTTCTCCGCTCCCAATGACAAGGGTGAGTGGATGGGGCTTGACGTCGATTTCTGCCGTGCTGTGGCTGCGGCGGTATTCGGCGATGGAACCAAGGTCAAGTTTACGAGCCTGAGCGCGAAAGACCGCTTTACAGCGCTTCAGTCCGGCGAAGTGGACATTCTCTCGCGTAACACGACGTGGACCATCAACCGCGACACGGCTCTCGGCTTCAATTTTGCCGGCGTGACCTACTATGATGGTCAGGGCTTCATGATCAACGCGAAGAAGCTTCCGGGCGTGAATTCCGCGCTCCAGCTTTCCGGCGCTTCGGTTTGCGTCCAGTCCGGCACGACCACGGAAATGAATCTGGCTGACTATTTCAGCGCCAACAAGATGGAATACAATCCGGTCGTGTTCGAGAAGTTCGAGGAAGCCAACGCCGCCTATGATGCGGGCCGTTGCGATGCCTACACGACCGACCAGTCCGGCCTCTATGCCGTGCGCCTGCAGATGGCGGCACCCGACGACCATGTCGTGTTGCCGGAAATCATTTCCAAGGAGCCGCTCGGTCCGGCTGTCAGGCAGGGTGACGACAAGTGGTTCGACATCGTGAAGTGGACCTATTTCGCTCTTCTCAACGCGGAAGAGGCCGGTATCACGCAGGCCAATGTCGATGAGATGAAGAACAGCGCCAATCCCGACATCAAGCGTCTGCTTGGAACGGAAGCTGAAACCAAGATCGGCACCGACCTTGGCCTCGGCAATGACTGGGTCGTGAACATCATCAAGGCCACCGGCAATTACGGCGAAATCTTCGAGCGTAATGTTGGTACCGGAAGCCCGCTCAAGATCGCGCGCGGCGTCAACGCGCTGTGGACCAAGGGCGGCCTGCAATACGGTATGCCGATCCGCTGACGACCAGAAAAGCCGGAGAGTTCACCTTTCCGGCTTTTTCCCTTCCTGCCGGAACACAAAAACAAACACCGGCGGGAATTCAGACACCTGTTCAAGGGGAACCATGTGTCACAGGAAGTTATCAGAGACGAATCCGCGCGGGTCCCGCTGATATATGATCCGAGGGTTCGCAGCATTGCATTTCAGGTTGTTCTGGTCGCGCTGCTGGTGCTTGGCGTGTGGTGGATCGTCGACAACACGATCGAGAACCTGCGTCGCTCCAACATTTCCACCGGATTCGCGTTTCTGCGGGGGCGGGCGGGATTCGATATTTCCGACCGGCTGATCGACTACACGTCGGATTCGTCCTATGGCCGCGCGCTTCTGGTGGGTATCGCCAATACGCTGATCGTAGCTGCAGCCGGCATTGTGACAGCCACGATTTTGGGCTTTCTCGTCGGCGTCGGCCGCCTATCGAACAACTGGCTGATCCGCAAGCTGGCGACGGTCTATGTGGAAGTGTTCCGCAACATTCCGCCGCTGCTGGTCATCCTGTTCTGGTATCAGGGCGTGCTGGCCGTGCTGCCCAATGTGCGCGACAGTCTCTCGCTGCCGCTTGGCTCCTACCTTAACAATCGCGGGTTCTACTTTCCGCGGCTGGTGTGGGAACCGGGCGCCTGGCTGATCCTTGCCGGGTTCGTGGTGGCGGTCATCCTGTCCTGGTATGTGGCAAGGCGCGCGCGGGCAAGACAGATGGCCACGGGCCAGCAATTCCCGGTCTTCCTGACCAGCCTTGCGCTGATCATTCTGCTGCCGCTGCTGGCCTATCTTCTGGCCGGGATGCCGGTCTCGGTGGATTATCCGCAGAAGGGTACGTTCAATCTGTCTGGCGGCTTCAATGTGAAGCCCGAGTTCCTGTCCCTCTATCTGGCGCTGTCCTTCTATACGGCCTCGTTCATCGCCGAGATCGTGCGCGCCGGCATATTGGGTGTTTCCAAAGGGCAGACGGAAGCCTATTCGGCGCTGGGCATGCGTTCGGGGCAGGGGCTGCGGCTGATCGTGATCCCGCAGGCAATGCGCATCATCATTCCCCCGCTCACCAGCCAGTATCTGAACCTGACGAAGAACTCATCTCTCGCTGTGGCGATCGGCTATCCCGATCTCTACGCAATCGGCGGAACCATTCTCAACCAGACAGGGCAGGCGATCGAGGTGGTGGTCATCTTCATGACCGTTTATCTCAGCATCAGCATCATTACCTCGATCTTCATGAACTGGTTCAATACCAAAATGGCCCTGAAGGAGAGGTGAGCTATGCAGGAACATGACATATCCTGGGTGCGCACCGAAATGGCTCTGGCCGAAACTGCGCCCCGTTCGCAGGTGGGTGCGGCAGCGTGGCTGCGCAAGAACCTGTTCGCTACTCCGATTGACTCGGTTCTCACCGTGCTTGCCCTACTGGTTGTGGCTTCGCTTCTGCCGCGGGCGCTCGACTGGCTGTTCTTCGGAGCGGTGTGGACAGGCGCTGACCGCACAGCCTGCCTGACCACCGAGCAGGGCGGCCAGCTTCCGGCCGGATGGTCCGGCGCGTGCTGGCCTTTTGTAAGCGGCCGCTTCGGCCAGTTCATGTTCGGCCGCTATCCCATGGACGAGCGGTGGCGCGTGATCCTCACCGGCATCATCTTCGTGGCGCTGCTGGCGCCGCTTCTGATACCGCGCGTACCCTACAAGAAGCTGAACGCCATATTGTTCTTCGGCGTGTTTCCGTTCGTAGCCTACTTCCTGCTGGTGGGCGGCGCTTTCGGCCTGCGTTATGTCGAAACCCCGATGTGGGGCGGCCTGATGGTGACGCTGGTCATTTCCTATGTCGGCATCGTCGTGTCACTACCACTTGGCATCATACTGGCACTCGGCCGGCGCTCTGAAATGCCGATCGTGAAGCTGCTTTCGGTGATTTTCATCGAAACCGTGCGTGGCGTGCCACTGGTCACCGTTCTGTTCATGGCCAGCTTCATGCTGCCCCTGTTCGTGCCGCCGGGCACCAGTTTCGACAAGCTCCTGAGGGCGCTGATCGGTGTCGCTCTGTTCGCCTCGGCCTATATGGCGGAGGTGGTCCGCGGCGGATTGCAGGCCATCCCCAAGGGGCAATATGAAGGCGCGGATTCGCTCGGTCTCGGCTACTGGCCGAAGATGGGGCTGATCATCATGCCGCAGGCGCTGACGCTGGTCATACCCGGCATCGTCAACACCTTCATCGGCATGTTCAAGGATACGACCCTGGTGCTGATCATTTCGATGTTCGATCTGCTCGGCGTCGTGAAGCAGAACATTTCGGGTGATCCCACATGGGCGACCCCGCAGACGGCAAAGACCGGCTACATTTTTGCAGCCGCAATCTTCTGGGTGTTCTGTTTCGGCATGTCGCGCTATTCTCAGTATATGGAACGCCGGCTCGATACCGGTCACAAACGCTAGGCAAGAGGAATGGCAAATGGCCACCGAAAACGCAGTCAGCGCTGAAGAGATCGAGGTCGACACCGGCAAGATGCAGGTTTCGGCGACGGAGGTCGCGATCGAGATCATCGGCATGCACAAGTGGTATGGCGAGTTTCATGTGCTGAAGGACATCAACCTGAAGGTGATGCGCGGCGAGCGCATCGTCATCTGCGGTCCCTCGGGCTCGGGCAAATCGACGATGATCCGCTGCATCAACCGGCTGGAGGAGCACCAGAAGGGCAAGATCATCGTCGATGGCAAGGAACTGACCAACGATCTGAAGAAGATCGACGAGGTGCGCCGCGACGTCGGCATGGTGTTCCAGCACTTCAACCTGTTCCCGCACCTGACCATTCTGGAAAACTGCACGCTGGCGCCGATTTGGGTTCGCAAGGTTCCGAAGAAGGAGGCCGAGGCGACGGCCATGCACTATCTGGAGCGGGTGAAGATCCCCGAGCAGGCGCACAAATATCCCGGCCAGCTCTCGGGCGGGCAGCAGCAGCGGGTGGCGATCGCGCGCTCGCTGTGCATGAAGCCGAAGATCATGCTGTTCGACGAGCCGACCTCGGCGCTGGACCCGGAGATGGTGAAGGAGGTTCTGGAAACCATGGTCGGGCTTGCCGAGGAAGGCATGACGATGCTGTGCGTGACGCATGAAATGGGCTTCGCGCGTCAGGTTGCGAACCGGGTGATCTTCATGGATCAGGGCCAGATCGTGGAGCAGAACACGCCGGTCGAGTTCTTCGACAACCCCCAGCACGAGCGCACCCGGCTGTTCCTCAGCCAGATCCTGCATTGAGGAAGACAAGCGCGGCATAGCAATTTTGCTAGGCCGCGCAGCTTCCGGAATCTGGAAACGAAGAGGGCGGCTGCTTGTTCAGCGCTCCTGCGGGAGCCGCCACCCATAAAGCCAGTCAAGATCGGTTGCGAGGCTTTGCGGAGAGCGCATCCTGAGCACAAGATTTCTCGCCAGAGCCACCGGCCCTGCTGCATTCCACGCCATTTTGTTCAGTGCGCCACGCCGCGCGACTTTAGACAGCCGCGCTTTACGTTGCTGTTCCCACAAGGATATCGCGCCTTGTTCACGGGTGTTGGGCTCAGCGATATATTGCGCCAGCAGGGCCGCATCTTCGATGGCCATGGCGGCACCTTGCGCCGCAAAGGGGGTGACGGCGTGCGCGGCATCCCCGATGAGTGCGATTCCCGGTGTGGTCCAGCTGGCCACAGGGTCAACCGTATGAAGCGGCCATGCCGTCCAATGCCCCGCCATTTCCACCAGACGCGCCAGAGCGGGTGAACTTCGCGCGACGGCATGCAGCAGAATCGACATTTCCGCCTGTACTGCCCAGCTTTGCGCGATATCCATCGCGGGCGTGAATGCGACCAGATTGATTTCTGCTCCGGCCCGCAAGGGGTATGCCACCAGATGAAAGCTGGCATGCACGAAAGTGGTGACACTGTCGCTGTCCGCAAGCTTGCGAAACGCTTCGCCGGCGGCGCTGTTGGTGTCTATGGTCGTGCGCCATGCGATCTGTCCGCTGAATCGGTTTCGGGCCGAGTGTTCGACAAACCGGCGGGAAGCGGACCAGACGCCATCGGCTCCGATCAGCAGCGGGCACTCTGCGGTGGTCGTGTTGCCTTCAGGGTCCCCGAAGCTTGCGATAACATGGCCCGGCGGTTCGCGCGAAACCTCCGCCAGTTTCATGCCCGTGTTGATTTCGATTTCCGGCCGTGAACGCGCCTCCGTCAGCAATGCTTGCTGAAGGTCGGCGCGGTGCGAAACGAGATAGGGCGCGTTCCAGCGCTGTTCAGCGAATTTCCCAAGCGGAACGCCGGCAAGTTCGCGCAACGTGTTGGCGTCTTTCAGTCGCACGGCCTGCGGCTGCACAGCGTGGGGGTGCAGATGCGGCAGAACGCCGAGATCTTTCAGAATGCGTGCGGCGTTTGGCGAAATCTGAAGCCCCGCGCCAAAGGCTTCCAGTTTGGGCGCTTGCTCGAAAACACGGCAGGCTATACCCCGGCGCGCGAGAGCAATCGCCATGGTAAGGCCGGCAATGCCGGCCCCGGCGATCACGATCGGGCTTTCGCCCCTGTATGCCATGATGGGTTCCGGCCGTTTGCCGCTCAGGCGGCCCGGTCGATATAGGCGCAGCCGGCGGGGATGGTTACGTCTGCAGCGAGGGCCGCATTGTAGCGGTACAGCGTCGAGCAGTAGGGGCAAACCTTCTCGTCATCCGCGCCCATGTCCAGAAACACATGCGGATGATCGTACGGAGAGGTCGCTCCCACGCACATGAATTCCTTGACGCCGATCTCGATCGCTGCGTGACCCTGATCGTTCTGGAAGTGGGGAATGATACCGCCAGCCATCATCGTCTCCTTCGAGCTGTTATCCAGCGTTTGGATCATAACAGGGTTCTTTGCAAGGCTTGTGAAATCAAACTGTCGTAAAACCCTGCCAGAGGATAATGTGAAACAATGTAGCCGGCTGGCGGTGTGACGGGTTTCACGCCGGCAGAGGCAGGAAAGCGGGGATATGAGCGGATTGAGGCCAAAACAGGCAGAGTTCACGACATCTGAGGTCGCGGCAACAGAGAGCGGCAACCCTGATCGTTTCGTCAATCGTGAGTTTTCGTGGTTGCAGTTCAACCGCCGCGTGCTTGAGGAGGCCCGCAACGAACGCCACCCGCTTCTCGAACGTGTCCGCTTCCTTTCCATATCCGCCGCAAATCTCGACGAGTTCTTCATGGTGCGTGTCGCGGGTCTGGCCGGGCAGGTGCGGCAGCGCATCAGCCTGAAAAGCCCGGACGGACGCACCCCGGAGCAGCAACTCGAACAGGTGTTGCGCGAAGTTGAGCGCCTGCAGGCTGACCAGCAGAAGGTGCTGGCGGAACTGATGGCACGTCTCGACGCGGAAGGCATCGAAACGGTCAGCGTTTCTGCGCTTGCCAAGGACGAAAAGGTCTGGCTGGAAGAGTATTTCCGCGAGCAGGTGTTTCCGGTTCTGACCCCGCTGTCGATCGACCCCGCGCACCCTTTTCCCTTCATCCCGAACCTTGGTTTCTCCATGGCGCTGCAGCTGCGCCATCTGCGGGAAGGCGAGGAAATGAGCGCGCTTCTGCGTCTGCCGCCGGCGTTGAAGCGCTATGTCCGCCTGCCTGATCGCAAGACCCGCATTCGGTTCGTTCCGCTTGAGGATGTGGTCGGTCTCTATATCGGACGCCTGTTCCCCGGTTACGAGGTCAAGGGTTCGGGCACCTTCCAGATCATCCGCGACAGTGACATCGAAGTCGAGGAAGAATCCGAAGATCTGGTGCGTCTGTTTGAGACCGCGCTGAAGCGCCGTCGGCGCGGCTCGGTCATCCGCATCGAGTTCGACAGCCGCATGCCGGAAAGCCTGCGTGAATTCGTGGCGGGAGAGCTTGGGGTTGCCGGCAACCGCGTCAGCGTCATCGAGGGGCCGCTGGCGCTCAGCCAGATTTCGGAGATTGTCTCCATTGCGCGCGACGACCTGAAATATACGCCCTACAATCCACGGTTTCCTGAGCGCATTCGCGAGCATGGCGGCGATTGCTTCGCGGCCATCCGTGAGAAGGATATCGTCGTCCACCACCCATATGAATCTTTCGATGTGGTGGTGCAGTTCCTGCGTCAGGCAGCGGTCGACCCCGAAGTCGTTGCAATCAAGCAGACGCTTTACAGAACCTCCAACGACAGCCCGATCGTGCGCGCGCTGATAGATGCGGCCGAGGCCGGAAAATCCGTGACCGCGCTTGTCGAGCTCAAGGCACGGTTCGATGAAGAGGCGAACATTCGCTGGGCTCGCGATCTGGAACGGGCCGGCGTGCAGGTCGTGTTCGGCTTTCTGGAGCTGAAGACGCACGCCAAGATGTCTTCCGTGGTGCGGCGCGAGGATGGCAAGCTGCGCAATTACGTTCATCTGGGCACCGGCAACTACCACCCGATCACGGCGCGTATCTATACGGACCTGTCCTTCTTCACCTGCGACCCGAAGATGGCGAGTGACGTCGCTCAGATATTCAATTTCATCACCGGATATGCTGAGCCGACAGACGAAATGGCGATCGCGCTTTCGCCCTATACCCTGCGCAGTCGCATTCTCGGGCATATCGAAAACGAGATCGCCCATGCCAGGGCAGGGCGCCCGGCGCGAATCTGGATGAAGATGAACTCGCTGGTCGATCCGCAGGTGATCGATGCGCTGTACGATGCCAGCAGTGCCGGCGTGGAGATCGACATCGTCGTGCGCGGCATCTGCTGCCTGCGGCCGCAGGTGCCGGGGCTGTCGGAGAACATCCGGGCAAAATCGATTGTTGGCCGCTTCCTTGAACACAGCCGCATCTATTGCTTCGGCAACGGACACGGCCTGCCGTCGGATGAGGCCATCGTCTATATCAGCTCGGCCGATCTGATGCCGCGCAATCTCGACCGCCGCGTCGAAACGATGGTGCCGATCACCAATCCCACCGTGCATGAGCAGATTCTCGGACAGATCATGCTGGGTAATCTGGTGGACAACCAGCAAAGTTTCGAAGTATTGCCGGATGGCACATCGCGCCGGGTGACGATTGAAGAGGGCGAGGAGCCGTTCAATGCGCAGGAATATTTCATGACCAATCCCAGCCTTTCCGGACGGGGTGATGCCTTGAAACTGCATGCGCCGAAGCGGATCGCGCAGTTCAAGCGCCGCAAGAAAACTGATCCGACGACCAGCTGATGATTGCTGCATCTCAGGGCCGGCTTCAGGACCGGCGCCCGGTTTCGATCATCGATATCGGATCGAATTCCATACGCCTCGTTGTCTATGAAGGACTGGCGCGGTCTCCCACCATGCTGTTCAACGAGAAGATGCTGGCGGGTCTGGGCCGCGGCATCGTCTCCACCGGCAAGCTCGATCCTGAAGCGGTTACCAGGGCGATGGAAGAGTTCCGGCGCTTTCGCAGCCTTTCCGAGCAGGCGGGCGCCGTTCACATGCATGTGCTGGCCACGGCGGCCGCGCGCGAGGCTGAAAACGGCCCGGATTTCATCCGCCGGGCGGAAGATGTGCTCGGCACGGAAGTTCACGTGCTCAGTGGCCGGCAGGAAGCTTATTATTCGGCGCTCGGCGTCATCTCGGGCTTTGAACCTGCAAATGGTATTGCAGGCGATCTCGGCGGTGGCAGCCTCGAACTTGTCGATGTTGCGGGCACGACCATCGGCGACGGCATTACGCTGCCTCTGGGCGGCCTTCGCCTGCAGGATATGGCAGGCAATTCGCTGGAAGTGGCAACCAAGATTGCGCGCATAGAGGTGGCCAGAGCAAAGCTTCTCAAGGCGGGGCAGGGGCGCACCTTCTATGCCGTGGGCGGCACCTGGCGAAATCTCGCCCGCCTCCATATGGAGAAGACGGGATATCCGCTTGGCGTGATGCATCACTATGAGATCGACCCCGCCAGCGCGATGTCCTTTCTCAAGCAGGTCGCCAAGGGAAATATCGAACGCATCAAGGGCATCGAAGGCGTGTCGAAGGCTCGCCGTGCGCTGTTGCCGTATGGCGCCATCGTTCAGAAGGAAATCATCACCGCGATGAAGCCGTCGCGCATCATCGTGTCGGCGGTCGGCGTGCGTGAGGGCTATCTCCATTCCCTTCTGCCGGCTGCGGAACAGACGGCAGATCCGCTGCTTTCAGCCTGCGAGGAGCTTGCACGGCTGCGCTCGCGCTCGTTCACTCACGTTCGTGAACTTGTCGAGTGGACGAGCGAGTCCTTCCGGACGTTCGGCATAGAGGAAACGGTTAATGAGGCGCGCTACCGGAAAGCCGCCTGTCTGCTGGCCGACATTGGCTGGAGAGCGCATCCGGAATATCGTGGAACACAGTCGCTCAACATCATCGCCCATGCTGCGTTTCTTGGCGTCGATCATCCGGGGCGCGCCTATCTGGCGCTGACGAATCTGTTCCGGCATGAGGGGCTTTTCAGCGGGCTGGCGCCAGCGTTCCATGAACTGGCAACGCCGCGCTATCTTGAGCGGGCGCGGATTCTGGCCGGTGCGATGCGGGTGGTTTACCTGCTTTCGGCGGCAATGCCCGGCGTCATACCGCAACTCCGATGGCGAAAGCGCGATGACGGCGTTCTCGCTCTGGTCATTCCGAAGAATCTCTCCGGCCTTTATGGCGAGCGACCGGCGGCGCGTGTCACCCAGCTCGGAAAAGTCCTGGGGCTGCGTATGGTTCTGGCTGTTGAAGGGCAACCGGACGTGATCGTCGCCAAGTAAGGCGGCGATCAGGCCATTTCCGGTTTCATGCCGAGCGCTGTGCGATCCACGACTTCACGCAACGCAAAGGAAGAGTTGATGCGCGTGACATGCGGCATCGCCGACAACCACTCCTTGTGGATGCGTTCGTAGTCCGCGAGGTCACGGGCAGCGATGCGCAGTATGTAATCGTACTCGCCCGACATCAGATGGCAGGACAGCACATTCGGGCAGCGTTTGATGGCAGCCTCGAAATCCGACAGCGTTTTTTCAAACTGCCCGGAAAGGGAGATGTGGACGATCACCGTCGTGTGATGCCCGAGCGCCGCATTCGACAGCCGCGCATGGTACCCCCGGATCGTGCCGGAGCGCTCCAGATTGTCGAGGCGACGCGAACAGGCGGACTGTGACAGCCCGACCTTCTCGGCCAGCGCCGCATTGGGAATGCGCCCGTCCTTCTGCAACGTATCGAGAATAGCGATATCGATGCGGTCGAGTGTTGCTTTTCGTGGTTCTTGCGATGCACTTGCCATGGGATGCGATGATTAGCGGATTAAATGATACGAACAAGCAAGAAAACCGCGTGGACACAGCTAAAGCATGGTGCCGGGAAGCAAGAGCCTGTTTTGAGGAAACAACGTATTCCGGAACACCTTGAGCAGATAGCATTCTTCGGGAGCGCGCGATCTGCCTGAGTGCCGGCCATTTACCGTTCCAGACGCGCCAGAAGCGAAGACGTATCCCAGCGATTGCCGCCCATGTCCTGCACGTCTTTGTAGAACTGGTCGATCAGGGCCGTCACCGGCAGTTTTGCGCCATTTCGGTCGGCTTCATCGAGGCAGATCCCAAGGTCCTTGCGCATCCAGTCCACTGCGAAGCCAAAATCATACTTGCCTTCGTTCATGGTCTTATGGCGGTTCTCCATCTGCCACGAGCCTGCCGCGCCCTTGGAGATGACGTCGACCACTTTTTCGATGTCGAGACCGGCCTTCTTGCCGAAATGGATGCCTTCTGCCAGTCCCTGCACCAGTCCCGCAATCGCGATCTGATTGATCATCTTTGTGAGCTGGCCGGCGCCCGCTGGTCCCATCAGGCCCACCATTCGGGCGAAGGATTCAATCACCGGGCGAGCATGGTCAAAAGCGGCCTGCTCGCCGCCGACCATGACTGTCAGAACGCCATTTTCAGCGCCGGCCTGACCACCGGACACGGGAGCATCGAGAAAGGAAAAACCGGCTTTATCCGCGTGAGCGGCGAGTTCGCGTGCCACCTGCGCCGACGCCGTAGTGTTGTCGATGAAAATAGCACCCTTCTTCATGCTCTGGAATGCGCCGTCAGGGCCGATCGTTACCGAACGGAGATCATCATCATTGCCGACGCAGGAGAACACAAAATCCTTGTCGCGCGCGGCTTCAGCCGGTGTGGCGGCGAACCTGCCGCCATGCTCGGCCACCCAGCGCTCTGCTTTGGCCCCGGTGCGGTTGTAGACCGTGACGTCATGGCCTCCCTTGTTTTTCAGATGGGCGGCCATTGGATAGCCCATGACGCCCAGACCGAGGAAAGCCACTGTTGCCATTGTTCAATATCCTTTCATGCGAAGCGATGCCGCTCGCGGGCCGCATCGATGCGTGGGAGAATCAGCGCTTGAGATGTCGTGTAATGCGTTTTTCGATCCATTCCACTGCGTGGCGCAATGTTTCAACGATCAGCAGATAGATGATTGCAGCCCACAGATAAGACTGGAAATCGAAAGTACGCGAATAGACGAGACGGGTCACGCCCATGAGGTCGTACACGGTGATGATGGCGACGATGGCCGACCCTTTGATCATCAGGATCAGCTCGTTGCCGTAGGGACGCAGCGCTACGATCAGTGCCTGTGGCAGGATGATCTTACGCAGCGTTATCAGCCGCGGCAGACCAAGAGAGTTCGCGCCTTCCCATTGGCCCTTCGGCACGCTGGCGATGGCGCCGCGCAGGATTTCCGCCTGATAGGCTGCGGTGTTGAGCGAAAAGGCGAAAAGGGCGCAATTGAAGGCGTCGCGGAAGAAGAACCACAGGCCGACCGCCTCGAACTGCGCGCGGAAGGATCCGAACCCGTAATAGATCAGGAAGGCCTGTGCCAGCAGCGGCGTGCCGCGGAAGAAATAGACATAGGCATAGGCGAGGGCAGCGATGAACGGATTGCGCGAAGTACGTGCATAGGCGATCGGCACCGACAGCACCGCGCCGATCACGACGGACAGCCCGACCAGTTTGAGCGTAACCCAGACACCGGAGACATAGCTGGGCGCATAACGCCAGAACATGTCTGGTTTCCACGCAGACACCAGATAGGCGATCAGGCCGATGAAAACCACGATCCACAGCGATACGAGCGCATAGCCGATGATGCGCTGGCGCGGCCATCCGCGTGCAGGCGGTGGCGGACGCAGCACTTCTTTGGTGCTCCTGCTCGTCATGATCATCGCTGCACCTCCTGCCGGCCGACACGACGCTCGATCAGGCCGATGCCGATGGAGGAGATGATGGCGAGGCCGAGATAGATCAGCGTCGCGAGGCCGAAGAAGAGAAATGCCTGCTTGCTCACCCGCGCTGCGACGCCAGCCTGCCGCAATATGTCAGTAAGCCCGATGGCCGAAACCAGCGACGTATCTTTCAGCAGAATGAGCCAGAGATTGGCGAGGCCTGGCAGGGCAATGCGGATAAGCTGCGGCACAACGACAAGCCGCATGGTCTGGAACTTCGACAGGCCGATTGCATATCCGCCTTCATACTGGCCCTGAGGGATGGCCCTGAATGCGGAAAGGAAAACTTCGCTGGCATAGGAAGAAAACACCACGCCAAGCGCGATCATGCCGGATACGAAGCTGTTCACCTCCACGCTGGCGCCGGGGCTGAAGAACTTCACAACCTGCTGGATGCCGATCTGGGCACCGTAGAAGACGAGAAACAGCGTCAGCAATTCGGGCAGGCCCCGGAAGATGGTCGTGTAGATGTTGGCTGCCAGCCTGAGCGAGCGCTCCTGAGACTGCTTGGCAACCGCGATCAGAAAACCGATCAGCAATCCGAGCGGCAGAGTGGCCAGAGCAAGGCTGACAGTGATGAAAACACCATACGCAATCTCGTCCAGCCAGCCTTCCGGCCCCCAACTGAGCAGCGTCCAAACGCTTTGCATTATCCCGCCCGTGCCTGCTGTTTGAATGGTCTGTTATCATGCCAGCCGGATCGAAGCCGGCAAACATACCTTGAAGTGCCAGCAGGCTTGCCCGGTTTCCGTCTCAGGGAAGTGAGCACGCCTGCTGATGAAGCTCAATAAGCCGGATACAACAAGAGGAAACCCGCGGCGGGCCTGTCTACGACTGCCTGAAGCGTATTTACGGCTGCTGCCGGACAGCTTTCGTCTACTGAGGCAACCGGCGCAGTTTCCATAGTTCGCATAGTGTTCCCTATCGTTATTGTGAATGCCTGTTCGGCATCTTCGCGTGGCTCTCGCGGCCGCTGGGTGGCAAGATATTCCCATTGTTTTTGCTGGAAAAGCAACCGCTAAAACCATTGATGCAGATTGCAGCGCAACACGTTCAGGGGCGGTGCGGAGACGTGCTGGAGGGAGGCGGGAGTCAGGGATTGAGGCCGGTAACTTTCTCGATAAAGCTCGCGATAGCCGGGATGTCGTCAATGTCGAATACCGGCAGTGTCTCGCCGGGCTGGGGATGATCTGCGGCGATGGCCACGATGTTGGGATCGTTTATGGAAAGCGGCGTGTGTTCGCGCGCACCGCGTCGGCGTGCCTCGATCTTGAGCTGCGATTCGCGCTTGTAGCCCTCGACAAGCACGAGGTCGCATTCTGCCAGCCGTTCGAGAATGTCATCGAGCGATGGTTCCGCTTCTCCGGCCAGCTCGTGCATCAATGCCCAGCGCAGGCCCGATACGATGGCGACTTCACCTGCACCGGCGGCGCGATGGCGATAGCTGTCGGTCCCTTCCTTGTCGATGTCGAAGCCGTGATGCGCGTGCTTGACGGTGGAAATTTTCCAGCCGCGCCCGACGAGTTCCGCCACAAGCCGTTCCGTGAGGGTCGTTTTCCCGGAATTCTTCCATCCGGTGATGCCAAAGACACGGTGTTTCATGCGCTGCCTTCTCTGACGATCCGTTCCGCCTCGGCAAGATTTTCCGGCGTATTGATGTTGAAGAAGGGATCGGCCCCGCCATTTGACTGGAAATCCACCGCAACGCTGGACCGCGCCTCAATGAAGCCGAACACCCTGCGCCCGCCCTGAAGCAGATAAGATCGTAGCGGCGAGGCCATCGCCTTGGGCCAAAGGGCAAATGTCGGGTGGTCACGCTCACCGGCGCGCGAAACGGCGATCGTATCCGCTGTGGTGTCGGCAGCAAGCGCGAGGCGGCTGACCAGATCCTGCGGAAAGAACGGCGTATCGCCAGCGACAGTGACCAGTGCGCGGACCGAATCCTGCTTCTCTATCCATTCGAGGCCGGCCAGAACGCCGGCCAGCGGGCCGACATAGCCTTCGATGGTGTCGGGCAATATGGGCAGGCCGATATCAGAAAAACGGGTCGGATCGCCGTTGGCGCTAAGGCTGAGCGTGGCGACCTGCGGCCGGATCCGTTCAATCACATGGCGCAGAATTGGCTTGCCGGACAATTCCAGCAGGCATTTGTCGCCGCCGCCCATGCGGCTCGACAATCCACCAGCCAGGATGATGCCTGCAATGTTCTGCACCATGGTTTTCAGCTGTCCTATATGCCGTCGGGTCCCATGCTGGGGCCGGCGCTCTTGGCCGCGGTCTCGTATCGGCCGACCGTGCGCTCGCGGTAAAGCGTGTAAAGGCCGGAGGCAACGATGATCGTTGCGCCGAGAATCATCAGCATATCTGGCAGTTCGGAAAAAATGATGATCCCAAGCAGGATGGATGACAAAAGCGAGGTGTAGCGGAAGGGGGATATGAACGACACCTCGCCCACTCGCATGGCCATGATGATGAAATGATAACCGAGCAGCAGAAGCATGGCTCCCAGCGCCATCAGCGCCAGATTGCGGGTTTCTATCGGCGTCCAGCCCCCCATCGGCGCGAGGAGAAGTGCGCCCGTGGCCGTGACCACGATCGACGTGACCGTGGATACGAGCAAGGTCGGGATATTGTCGGGCAGCTTGCTGGTGGCCAGATCGCGCACCGTGCAGCAGAATACGCTGGCGAGCGCATAGAGGGAATAGGAGCTGAAGCCTTCATATCCGGGGCGGACGGTGATCACCACGCCTATGAAGCCGGCGCATATCGCTATCCAGCGCCGCCAGCCGACAGTTTGTCCGAACGCCAGCGCCGCCCCCATGGTCACCGCCAGTGGCAGCGCCTGCAGAATGGCTGACACATTTGCGATCGGCAATTGGGACAGCGCCATGAGAAAGGTGACGGTAGCTGCGACTTCACTGACAGCCCGAATTGCGACCAGCGGCTGAAGCAGCAGGCGCATCTGCGAGAACGCACCGCTTCGCCAACTTATGAGCGTGATTGTCGTTGATGCGAAAATTCCACGCACAAGCATAACTTGCGCCAGATTCATGGATTCTGACATCAGCTTGGTGATGGCATCGTTGATGGTGAAGCCGATCATCGCGACGACCATGTAAAGCGCGCCGCGCATATTGTCAGAAAGATTCAAGAAACCGGTCCCCTCATACTCCCGCGCCCACGCTAGCAGGCGTTGCGGGCACGGCAATGGCCCATGAGGGGGAAACTTACCGGTCAGCCACCGGTAACGCTCATGTGGCGCGAAACAGAGGGACGGTTGGTGCGGCGGTCGATGATGAAATCATGCCCCTTCGGCTTGCGGCCGATGGCTTCATCGATAGCGGCGGAAAGCAGCTCATTGCCCTCCGATGCGCGCAGCGGTGCGCGCAAATCCGCTGCGTCGTCCTGACCGAGGCACATATAGAGGGTGCCGGTGCAGGTGAGGCGCACGCGGTTGCAGCTTTCGCAGAAATTATGGGTCATCGGCGTGATGAAGCCCAGCCTTCCGCCTGTTTCCGCCACCTCTACATAACGGGCGGGGCCGCCGGTCTTGAATGGAATGTCGGTGAGCGTGAACTGTCTCTCAAGCTGCGCGCGCAGAACCGAAAGGGGCAGATACTGGTCGGTGCGGTCTGCCTCGATCTCACCCATCGGCATGGTTTCGATGACGGTCATGTCCATGCCGCGCCCGTGCGCCCAGCGCAGCATGTCAGGCATTTCGATGTCGTTGAAGCCACGCAGCGCCACGGCGTTGATCTTGACCTTCAGGCCGGCAGCTTGCGCGGCATCTATGCCGGCCATGACCTTGTCCAGATGACCCCAGCGCGTGATTGCATGGAATTTTTCCGCGTCGAGCGTATCCAGCGACACGTTGATGCGGCGCACGCCGGCATCCGCCAGTTCGCCTGCGAAACGCGACAATTGCGAGCCGTTGGTCGTCAAAGTCAGTTCTTCAAGGGCGCCGCTTTTCAGATGTCGCGAAAGCTCGCGCACCAGATGCATGATGTTCTTGCGCACGAGCGGCTCTCCACCGGTAAGTCGAAGCTTACGCACGCCCTTTTCGATGAAGATGGTGCAGAGCCGGTCCAGTTCCTCCAGCGACAGCAGATCCTTTCGCGGCAGGAATGCCATGTCCTCGGCCATGCAGTACACGCAGCGGAAATCGCAGCGGTCTGTCACCGATATGCGAAGATAGCTGATATGGCGACCGAAGGGGTCGATCATGTCCATTGCGCATTCCCATCTTCCGCCCGCGCAGCCGTTCTCGTGGCCGGCGCAGGCGTTATATACTCCTATGTGATACGAAGCGGCTTGCCATTCAAGGTGAATTGGCTTGCGTATCAGACTTAATCTTCAGCTGTGGCGGGCCGTGCGCGGTTATTGTAGACGGATGCATCCCAAAGGAGAGAGGCTGCCATGACCGCCCCATCGGAACTCAGGGTCTCGAAGGACCGCAAAACGCTGTTCGTGACATTTCCGGGCGCGGAGCCGATCGAACTGCCGGCGGAGATGCTGCGGGTGCTGTCGCCTTCGGCCGAAGTGCAGGGCCATTCGCCCGAGCAGCGTGTCACGGTTCCCGGCAAGCGCGAAGTGGCCATCACCCGCATCGATCCTGTCGGCAACTATGCCGTCCGCATCACCTTCGACGATTTCCACGATACCGGGATCTTTACCTGGATCTACCTTGCCGAACTCGGCCGGGAAAAGGAAGCCCGCTGGCAGGCTTATCTGGACGAACTCGCCGCGAAGGGGCTGTCCCGCGATGGGAGATAATCAAAATCATTGATTATCAGTATGTTGAGGATGATTTCTCACGTTTTCAAGGAAGAGTTCAACCTTCGCGGGCCTTGTCCAGAACCTCGGTGATGCGCCGCATCTGGTCGCCCATCATGTCGCAGTGTTCCGGCGAGGTTCCGGCCATCGCGATCTCGATGAGCCCCGTGTAGATCGTGAGCGATTCCATGAGCAGCGCCGTGCCGTCTTCGGTGAGGGACAGGCGCAATATGCGCTTGTCCTTCGGGTCGCCCTCGCGCCGCACCAGCCGGCGCTTTTCAAGCTGCGGCAACAGCATTGTGATGTTGGAACGGCCGACGAGCAGCTTGCGCGCCAGATCGTGCTGCGACATGCCGGGATGGCGATAAAGGTTCATCAGCACGTCGAGCTGGGCAGGCTTCAGGTCGAGCGGGGCCAGCCTGGCAGCCAGGGTGCGTTCCAGCGCATGACACGCGCGTGCCACTGCCACCCAGTTGCGAAAGCGGGGATTGTCCCAGGGAAGCTCTTGTTTATTGTTCATTCTTGAACTATCATTGTTCATCATTGAACCAGTTTTGGATTTTGCACTATGGCACCAATTCAGCCGAAGGTCATCCGGTGCATGTTCGGTATCGGTGAGAGAGTGGCTCCCGGTCTTACTGGCCGCGCCGCTTTTGCACTGTTTTCGAGAACACCCAACCCCGGCAAGCTGACCGCGGGTGAGAGCAGGGCGGTGAGCAGTGCCACAGGGTTCATGAAGGAGGCGCGCCACCATATGATGGAAACGCGCACGGGGCGCGTGGCGGCTTATGAATTCAGCCCTGAGCCTTCATCGGCCGGACAGGATACGGTTCTGGTCGTCCACGGCTGGCGTTCGCGGACTGAATATATGCGATGGCTCATCGCCGGCTATCGCGATGCCGGTTACCGAGTGGTGTCACTGGATCTGCCGGGGCATGGGCGGTCAGAAGGGCGTAAGCTCACCATGTTCAATGCGCTCGATACCGTAAGGGTGGCCTCCGACCGTTTCGGCCCGTTCGCCGCGGTTGTCGGCCATTCGTTTGGCGGGGCCGTTGCCTTGAATGCCATAGCCGGCTCCATTCCGGGCATTGCGCCTTTGTCGGCTAAGCGCCTTGTGCTGGTTGCCGCTCCGAATTCCATTCCCGCTGTGTTTGAAGGTTTTAGTCAGGCCCTCAATGTCGGACCGAGATCGCAAAGTGCGATGTCGCGGCGCCTGCATCGGATGGCTGGTCGCCCGCTCAGTGATTTCATCGGCGACCGGCAACTGGCGCAATTACAGGTGCCCACGCTTGTCGTGCATGCGCCGGATGATCGCGAGGTTCCCGCCGAACAGGCGCAGGCCTTCACGAAGGCCGGGCCGCATGTGCAGATCTACTGGGCTGAAGGACTGGGACACAGGCGGATCCTCGCCGATCCCGCGGTTGTCGAACGGTCGGTGGATTTCGTCGCCCGCGCGCAGCCCGTACCTGTCGCGCTGGCAAACTGACGCTCAGGTTCTTGCCTTATGATCGGGCTTTAATTGGGGGCCGGCTCGACCGGCAGTCCTGCCTTTTTCCATGCCCCGAAACCGCCTTCGATGTGCTTGACCGGCTCCAGTCCCATATCCTGCGCGGTCTTGGCCGCCAGAGCGGAGCGCCAGCCGCCGGCGCAGAAAAACACGAAGGTGTTTCCGGTTGCGAAGAATGGCTTGTGGTACGGGCTTTCCGGATCGATCCAGAATTCCAGCATGCCGCGCGTGCAATGCCGCGCGCCGGGAATATTGCCCTCCCGCTCGATCTCGCGCGGGTCGCGCAGGTCGACGAATGTGATCCCGTCGGCCGATAGAAGCTCGGCGGCGGCCTCGGGCGAAATGGCTTCCACCTCGGCATTGGCCTCGTCCAGCAAGGCGCGGAAACCCTTCTTCATGCAAATCTCCTCCCGAATGTGCATCAGTCTGGATTGATGGCACAGCAAGCCGGTGCTGGCCACCCATGTCCGGATGTCAGACAAACAGGAATTTCAGATAAATTTAACCAAATCGCCGTGAATCATTATAGTCGCGAACATGTGCCGGGCTGCTCTCGCAGTTTGGCGCCGCGGTGATGTTGTCAAAGCAGGTGGTCATTCATGCAGCGATCGGGAACACGGATGCGGCTTGTTCCGGCATGTCTGGTTGGGGCCGGTCTTGTGCTGGGAGCCTCTCCGGTAAATGCCCAGAACCTGCTGGACATGCTGTTCGGAGGTCCGGCCAAACGCCATTCCGCCCCTTTACAGGGTGAATTTCCGCCGCCGCCGAAACCCAGACAGGCGGCCCCGATCACCAAAATATCGAGCCCGGGCTACAACACCTACAAGGCCGACAAGCTGACGCGCGTGGATTTTTCCGCGCTGACCGACGCGCCGCAAAAAGCCTCGTTTACGCCGGTAGCGGAAAAGGACGACTTTCGTCAGGCTCTTACGGGCCTCGAAGGCTATAATCTGCTGGCCGAGCCGGCCATAGCGAAGGCCCTGATCGAGCATTACAGCGCGCATCCTGATTTCATCTGGATCTCGAATGGCGCCATTGATGACAAGGCCCGCGAAGCCATCCGCGTGCTGGGCGAAGCGGAGAGCCATGGCTTCTCGCCTGCCGACTATTCCATCGCGGTTCCGGTCGCAGAGGCCGGCGCCGACGAGGCCGCGCGGCGGGCCGATCTGATCCGTTTCGAGATGGCGCTGTCGGCGAGGGCGCTGCGATATGTGCGGGACGCACGGCAGGGGCGTGTGCAGCCGAACCGCATTTCCGGCTATTATGATTTTCCAGAAAAGCCTATAAATCTGAAGGGGGTACTCGGAATTCTTTCCAACACGCGCGAGGTGCGCGCCTATCTGGAATCACGGCATCCGCAAAATCCGGAATATGAGGCGCTGCGGGTCGAGCTTGAGACGCTTGAGGTGAGCGTGGAGAACGAGATCCTCGTCGATCCCGCATTGCTGTTGAAGCCGGGCCAGTCCAGTCCCGAACTGCCGAAGCTGCTGACGCTGATCGGGCGCGGGCATCTCACCGATGACATGCGCGCCAGCTATGGCGAGACGATTGCGCGGCTGGGCGGCGGCGAAACCTACGATCCCGAACTGGTGCCGCTGTTCATGGAAGTTCAGAAAAATGCGGGGTTGAAACCGGACGGCGTCATCGGATCGCGCACCGTGGCGGCACTGGCGGGCGAATCCAGGGCCAGCCGGCAGGAAAAGGTGCGGATCGCGATGGAGCAGATCCGCTGGCTGCCTTCCGATCTCGGCAGCCCGCGCGTGTTCATCAACCAGCCCGCATTCACGGCCAGCTATATCGAGGGCGGCGAGGAGAAGCTGAAGACGCGAACCGTCATTGGCGGAACCGGCAACCAGACCAGCTTCTTCTTCGACGAGATAAAGCAGGTGGATTACAACCCTTACTGGGGGGTGCCGCAGTCCATCATCGTCAACGAGATGCTGCCGAGGCTGCGCAACGATCCCGGCTATCTCGACCGCGCGGGCTACGAAGTCACCGATTCCAAGGGAAAGCGCATCCCTTCATCTTCGATCAACTGGTCGCAATATGGCGGAAAGGTTCCGTTCAACGTGCGGCAGGCGCCCAGCGAGGCCAATGCGCTGGGCGAACTCAAGATCCTGTTTCCCAACAAGCACGCCATTTACATGCATGACACGCCGCAAAAATCCTACTTCGAGCGTGACATGCGCGCCCTGAGCCATGGCTGCGTGCGTTTGCAGGACCCGCGCGGCATGGCCGCCGCCGTGCTCGGCACCTCGGTGGAGCATGTGGCCGAAAAGCTCGGCAAGGGGCATTCCACCGAGAAGGTGACGCGCAGGATTCCCGTCTATGTCGCCTACTTCACCGCATGGCCCGACATGGCCGGCAAGGTGGAATATTTCGGCGATGTCTATGGGCGTGATGCGCGATTGCGTCAGGCGATCGAAGCAACCGAGGCAGTGCGCGCACCTGCCAGCTGATCGCTATGGCCAGCTAATCGCTATCCTTCTTCGCCGGACGCCCGGCCAGTATGCGGCGCATGGTTTTCAGCAGCGGCCATAGCGTCGGGCTTTGCTTGAGGCGTGTCTTGAGGCGGACCTTCTGCCTGTGGGCGAATGCATAGGCCTTGCCGGCGGCTGTCAGCGGGATCAGCGTTTCCAGATAGCGGATTTCGGTATCGCACCATTGCCGCTTGTAGGGTTCGTCGCCGATGGAAAAATCATAAACCGTAAACCCCTGTTCGCTCGCTTCCCGGATATTGTCGAAAAACAGGAAGTTGCCGGGGCTCAGATGACAGAGCTCATCTTCCGAGATGGAGCCGAATTCGCAGATCAGACGATTTCCGCAACGGCTCGACCCGGTGATGGCGCGCAGCTTTCCGGCCACTTCGAGCCCGTGCAACACGAAAGGCGGGGAGGGCTCCCTAAGCGATTCGGCAAACAGGTTGCGAAAGAACGCACGCACATCGGGCGGCGCAAAGACATCGGTGATCCCCATGCTGGCAAAGCGGGCCGCCTTCATCTCGAAAAAGGCGTCAAGAAGCCTGTCCACTTCCTCTGAATTCGTCGCCTCGATACGCTGGCAGGTGCCCGCGGCCGCGAATTTGCGTGCCTGCGAGCGGTATCTCTTGTGTTTTCCCCGGCCTTCGGGGCTGGCGATCATCACCTCGAAGCCGCCGGAGAGGTCCACGGCCAGCGAAATATCGGGGCTGTCGAACGGGCGAAAGGCGCGCAGCGGATTGGGTCGGGATAGGGGCATTGCATCGCTGGCCGGGAGAAGCCGGTCGAGCAGCACCACGTCGATTGCGGGGCGGAAGCCGGCCAGCTCATCGAATAGTGCGGCAAATACGGCGGGGCCTGCGTGATCGAGCCACACAGGGTCGGTCGCCGGAAAATTGCCGTTGGCATGACAGCCGCCCATGAATCTTGCAATCAGCAGCGGTCCGAGGGCGACGATCTCCAGAGCCAGCGCAAACACCGGACGCCCGTCAACGCTCAGTGTGGCGATGATGCTGGTGTCCGGATGGTGCCGGCTCCAGTTCCGCACCCAAAGCGGTCCCTGCGGCGGAGCATGAACAGCAACGTCGCAAAGCTGCTCATAGTTGCGAAGAGCGCTCTCCGAGGCCAGCGAGACGGAAGCGGTTTCCCTCCGAGGCTGGCCATCCCTGCTGAATGGCGCTGCTGCGTCCATCAGTTCCCCGTCCCTGTTCGCGTCACCATTCTGCACGCAATGCAGGCAATCAATGCACGAAATGTTGAAGAACCGGGAAACCGGCTTGGTAAGCGGAGCGGCGAGGGATGAGCGTCAGCCCCGTTTGGGTTCGCTGACCATCCATTTTATGATGACCATTGCCGGCAGGATCCAGACGAGGCCGCCGATCAGGAAGAACAAAAGATGCGCGATGGGGCCGGATTGCGAGAGCTGCGCGACCGCGATCATCGTGGCGAGCAGGGAATAGACGACGACGAGAAGCACCAGAAGAATCGTTCCGATCAGCTTTTTGAGGCGAACTGGCATCTGGTCGTCCTTTCCGTTGCATTCGCATAGGCCCTGCAGGAAGCTGACGCAAGATGAAGTGGCGCGACGGCGTGCCGCGCCGCCCGGTCTTGCCAGCCAACGCGCCATGGTCCACCAATCCGCCGCCCGGGCACGGTGATGCGCGTCGTCGTCGACACGCCACAAGAGCCCCGACGTTTTGACTGGCCATCGGAACAGGCTGGAAGCCGGTTCGATTTTCTGTCCGATGCGCTGAAACTGCTGGAGAGACGCAATGGCTGTCGACGCCGATTACGCATCTGCCTTGCCTGACCGGGATCGCCTCTTGCGAAACCGGGCGCAGGTGCGTTTCTGGCTCTACAGCATTCTGGTGGTGCTGTTCGCGCTGATCCTCGTTGGCGGCGCGACGCGCATGACGGGTTCCGGCCTGTCGATCACCGAATGGAAGCCCATTCATGGCGTCATTCCGCCGCTCAATGTGGAGGAGTGGCAGGAGGAGTTCCTGAAATACCAGCAGATTCCCCAATATGAGAAAATCAACCATGGCATGAGCCTCGATGAGTTCAAGACCATCTTCTGGTGGGAGTGGGCGCACCGGCTTCTGGCACGTGGGGTCGGCTTCCTGTTCGCCATTCCGCTGATCTTCTTCTGGGCAACGCGGCGGGTGGAGCGCGGGCTGACGCCGAAGCTGATTGGCATACTCGCTCTGGGCGGACTTCAGGGCGCAATTGGCTGGTGGATGGTCGCGTCGGGATTGGTCGAGCGTGTCAATGTCAGCCAGTACCGGCTCGCCACGCATCTCACGCTGGCTTCGCTGATATTCATGGCCACGATGGTGGTGGCGCGCGGACTGGCGCCGCACTCGCAGGGCGCTGCCGACCGCGGAACCCAGCGGATGGCCGGCATCCTCGTTCTGCTGATCATGGTGCAGATCTATCTGGGCGGTCTGGTCGCCGGGCTGCATGCGGGACTGAGCTACACGACATGGCCGCTGATGGACGGCAGGATCATCCCCGGCGACCTGCTGATCCTGGAGCCGGTGTGGCGCAATTTCTTTGAAAGCCCCAAGACCGTGCAGTTCGTGCACCGCATCGGCGCCTATACGCTGTTCGTGGTGGCGCTGTGGCACATGATCTCCACCGGGCGACGCCTTCCGGGCACCACGCATTCGCGTCGCGCCGTATTCCTGTTCATTCTGGTGCTGATACAGGCCATCATCGGCATCGCCACGCTGGTTCTGGAAGTGCCGATGCATGCGGCGCTGACGCATCAGGGATTCGCGCTGGTGGTGCTGGGTTTCGCCGCTGCGCATTGGCGCGGCACCAGGGGCGCTTACCCGCTCCCCGGAGAGGTCAGAACCGTTTCCTGACCTCCCGGACCGCAGAGGCGACAGCCAGTTCCCGGTTTTCGTCTGCTGCATTGCCGTCTTCGTGATGCCAGGCGGCCGAAAGGCAGCCATAGGCGAAGGCATGGTCGAGGAGCCGGCGCGGGTCCTGTTGCATTGCCTGCGCAAGCTGGCCGGCCATGCGCCCTATGCGTTCGGGGTCGAGGCACAGATCGTCCCGTTCCAGCGGGTTGAAAAACAGGTTTGCGGCATCGAAGCCGGGTTCGCCCAACACGCCCTTCGGGTCTATGGCGAGCCAGCCGCGCGGCCCTTCCAGAATATTTTCGTGATGCAGGTCGCCATGCAGCGGGCGCACGTCGCTTACGGTGTCGAGAAGCCGCTGCGCCAGTTCCGCCGCCTGCACATAGATCGAGTCGATGCCGGCTGCGCGATCCTGTTTTGCCTTGGTAAACAAGGCTTCATAGCGCTCGGCCAGCGGCTGCAACTGCGGCGGGGCAGGGTGCGCGCCGGGTGTGTGCAGACGGACAATGATGTCGGCTGCGATGTCGGTGGCTGCCGCATCGCCCTGAGCGTCGAGCACATCGGTCAGATGCCGCTCGCCGGCATATTCGATCAGCATCCGATGCCCGTCCTGATCGATCAGGCGAACAAGCCCGACGCCGTTGCGCCAGGCAAGCAGATGTGCGCCGCGCAACTCGTCGTCCACATCATCGAAGGGCTTGAGGTCCTTGACGACGGCAATCGAACCGTCGCCACACGTGACCTTCCAGACGCGGCTGCTGAACGTATCCGCGATCAGCCGCGCCGTCCTGATGTTCCAGCGATCCGGAAATGCCGGCGTCTGTATCAAACGCCTTTGCCGGTCATCGAGCCGATCATCAGGTCGAGATTCTGCACGGCAGCACCCGACGCACCCTTGCCGAGATTGTCGTAGACAGCAATCAGAAGGGCCTGTGCGCGGTCGTCATTGGCGAAGACATAGACCTTCATCCTGTTGGTGCCGTTGTAGAGCTCCGGATCGATGTCCGGAACGCGCTCGACCTGCTCGTAAGGCGCGACTTCCACCACGGAGCCCGGAATGGCCGCGTAGTGGTCGGCAATGGCTGCGTGCAGCTCTGCACCACTCGGAATGTAATCCAGCGTTCCCAGTTGCAGCGGCACGACGGTGATCATGCCCTGAGCGAAATTGCCGATCGCCGGTTGCAAGATCGGATCGCGACTGAGGCGGCCATAGGTCCTGATCTCGGGAATATGCTTGTGCTGAAGCGAAAGCCCGTAGGGGAAGAATTCGCAGGCGCTTTCGCCCTTCGCCTCATAATCCTCGATCATGGTGCGCCCGCCGCCGGAATAGCCGGTGATGCCGTTGATGGTGACCGGGAAATCGGCGGGCAGCAGCTCTGCCTCCACAAGCGGCCGGAGCGTGGCAATGGGGCCCTGCGGCCAGCAGCCCGGATTGGCGACGCGCTTTGCCGCGGCGATGCGGGCTGGCTGGTCCCTGTCCAGTTCAGCGAAACCGTAGTCCCAGCCTTCGGCCACCCGGTGGGCGGTCGAGGCGTCTATGACGCGCGTGGTGTCGTTGGCGATCAGCGACACGCTTTCGCGCGCCGCATCGTCCGGCAGGCACAGGATGGCGATGTCGGCGGCGTTGAGATACTCCGCGCGCGCTTCCTTTTCCTTGCGGCGTTCGGTCGGCACGGAAATGATGTCAAGATCGCCGCGCCCGGCCAGCAGCGTGCGGATCTGGAGCCCGGTGGTGCCGTGTTCGCCGTCAATGAAGATTTTCGGTTTCATTCCTGTGTGCCTGCTCGTATCCGCCTGAATGCCGGCAGGACTAAATGTCCTGCCCGTGATGGATGTTGTTTGCGACGTTGTCCTGTTTTGCCTTCCGTTCCGCCAGCAGGCCGAGATAGTGCATGGCGATCATGGAACCGGCTATAGAGGTAATATCGGCATGGTCGTATGCCGGCGCAACCTCTACGACATCGGCACCCACGATGTCGACCTGTCCAAGCTTGCGCAGGGTGGAGAGCATGCGCGCGGAGGACGGGCCGCCGGCGACCGGCGTTCCTGTTCCGGGCGCATAAGCCGGATCGAGGCAATCGATGTCGAACGTCAGATAGGTCTTGCGGCCGCCCGTGCGTTCCACGATCGCGTAGGCGATCTCGGCGGCGCGCATTTCCTCCACCTCATAGCCGTGCAGGATCTTGATCCCGAACGTTTCCGGCGCGTGGGTGCGGATGCCGATCTGGATCGAGCGGTCCGGGTCGATGATGCCTTCCTTTACCGCGCGGCCGACGAAGGAACCGTGATCGATACGCTTGCCGTCATCCGGCCAGGTATCCTGATGCGCATCGAACTGCACCAGCGCCAGCGGGCCGTGAATGGCCGCATGCGCCTTCAGCAGCGGCCATGTAATGAAATGATCCCCGCCCAGCGTAAGCAGGAAGGCGCCCGATTTCAGGATTTTTGCGGCCTCGCGCTCGATTGTGGCCGGCGTTTTATTGTGGTTGCCGCTGTCCAGCAGGCAATCGCCATAGTCCACCACGGCGAGATCCTCGAACAGATCGCGCGAGAACGGATATTGCGGGTCGTTGTCGAGTATGGCCGAGGCGCGGCGGATGGCCTGCGGTCCGAATCGCGCCCCGGGGCGGTTGGTGACAGCGGCATCGAAGGGAATGCCCCAAACCACCGCATCGGCGCCCGACACGTTCTTGGTGAGCTTGCGGCGCATGAAGGACAGCGCGCCGGCATAGGTGGGATCGGAAGCTGCGCCTCGTCTGGTGCGCGCAGTAAACGCGTAGTCGATTGTCCTCGAAGACATGCTTGCTCCTTGAACTTCCTTTTCGCAGTGCAACAACTACAGAAACGAGATGCAACTTGCCAGCGCCTCGTTGGTTAAGGTCGCACACACGATTTTTGAAAGATTGCCCTTCTACCTTTTACCCGCCGCCTGACATGTTTGCGCAAGGCACGGCGGGAAAACAACGGAACCCTGAAGCGATGACAAATCCCACAGCAGATGTTTTGCGCGATGGTCCGGTTGCGGAGGATGCGGCGAAGATCGCTGCCCTGCGGCGCACGAAATTCGTGGCCGCCATGGCCCTGCTGTTTTGCGTGGCGCTGTTTGCCGTGGCGAAGCTTCTGCAACCGGCCTATCCGGCGATGGGCGTGGTTGCCGCTTTCGCCGAAGCGGCAACCATTGGCGGGCTGGCCGACTGGTATGCGGTGGTGGCGCTGTTCCGGCGGCCGCTTGGGCTGCCGATCCCGCACACGGCGATCATCCCTTCCAACCAGACCCGCATTGCCGACAATCTCGGCCGGTTCATTGAGGTCAATTTTCTGGCGCCCGGACCGGTTCGCGAAAAACTGAAGGAGGTGGATTTCGCAGCACTCGTCGCGGACTGGCTGGCGGACGAAAAACGCTCGGCCGGCCTGTCGCGATTTGTCGGCCGGCTGGTGCCGCAGATGCTCGCCGCCGTCGAGCAATCCGGACTGCGGGATTTCGTGGGCAAACGCCTGACGGACGAACTGGAGAAGGTGAAGGTGGCGCCGCTCGCCGCAGACCTTCTGTCCGCCTTCACCCATGATCGGGGCCACCAGAAGCTGTTCGATGAATTGGTGCGGGCCGTTTCGGGCTTTCTCGCCGATGAGCGAGCTCTGGAAGCCATGCGCGAAAAGATCCGCGCCGAATTGCCGACGCTTTTCAACCTCTTCCGCGCGGACGCTTATCTTCTGAAAAAGATCGTGGCTTCCGCAGTGACGCTTCTGGAGGATGTTCAGGCCGACCCCGCGCACCCGCTGCGCGACGAGTTCGACCGCTTTGTCGAGGGCTTCATCGTTCGCCTGAAAACGTCCGGGGACTATGCCGAGCGCGCGGAGAAGCTGAAGCGGGATCTGCTGGCGCGGCCGGAAATGCGCGGACTGATCTCCACCATGTGGGCCAGCCTGCGCGATTTCATCGAGCAGGGAGCGGATGGCAAGGGAGGGGCGATCCAGTCGCATCTCACCAACATGTTCGTGGAGATCGGGCGCCATCTGGCCGAGGATCCCAAGGTGAAGGCGGATATGAACGCAGGCTTCGTCGTGGCGCTCGCCGCCTTCGTGGAAAGCCAGAAGAGCGGCGTGTCGACCTTCATCGCCGATCAGGTCAAGCGCTGGGATCTGGCGCAGCTTACGCGCCTGATCGAGATCAACATTGGCAGGGACCTGCAATATATCCGTTTCAACGGCATGATCGTCGGAGGTATTGCCGGCATAGCGCTTTATGTGTTCGAGAGTATTTTTCTTTCATAGGGCAACCAAATCCATCCGTATGGTTTTAGAAGAATCTGATTCTTCGGGAGTTCGATCTTCCGGAATGAATCGATAGATTCGACAGCGTTTCCAAAATTGCCACACTGAAGCGCTTATAGTAGCCATAACCGGATTTGATGAAGGCATATGCTGGAAAGGCGGAATGGACAGACGGCCACCGACATTCGATGAACTGAAGAGCATGATCGGCCACGAGCTTGGCGTTTCCGGCTGGACGATTGTGGACCAGTCGCGGATCGACCAGTTTGCCGATTGTACGGGCGATCGCCAGTGGCTGCATACGGATCCCGAGCGGGCGAGGCGGGAAAGCCCGCTGCGCGTCACCATTGCCCATGGCTATCTGACGCTGTCGATCGTCGGCGCGCTTTGCCATGAACTCGGCGCGATCCCGGAAAACACGCAGGCGGCATTCAATTACGGGCTCGACGAGGTGCGTTTTCTTGCGCCGGTGCGGGTCGGCTCGCGTGTCCGCCTGCGCGCGACCTTGCTTTCCATGGAAGACAAGGCGCCGGGGCAGTATCTGATGAAGTTCCTCAACACCATCGATATCGAGGGCGAGGAAACACCGGCACTGACCGCAGAAACACTTGTGATGTTCTATGAAAGACGCCGAAAGCCGCGCCGGCGCCCTTCATCCTAGCGGACGGCCTTTATCGCCGGGCGGCGATTTCCAGCTCGACCACGCCAATGTTTTCGATCTCGCCACTGAGGCGGTCGCCTGCGACCACGGGGCCGACGCCGGATGGCGTGCCGGTGAAGATCAGGTCTCCGGGCTGCAATTCCACTGCCTGGCTGCAAATCGCCACGATATCCGGCACAGGCCAGATCATCTCGGCCAGATCTCCCTGCTGGCGCGTTTCTCCATTGACGGAAAGCCGGATCCGTCCGCTGTGCGGAATGCTGTTGCGATCCGCCGGGGTAAGTGGGCCGCAAGGGGCCGAATGATCGAACGCTTTCGCCCAGTCCCACGGCCTGCCGGCCTTCTTCGCCACATCCTGAAGGTCACGGCGGGTCAGGTCGATCCCCACGCCATAACCCCAGATATGGTCGGCCGCAGCATCGCGGCCAATATTCACGCCGCGCTCGCCGATGGCCACCACCAGCTCGATTTCGTGATGAAGGTTTTCTGTCGCAAGGGGGTAGGGGATCACGGTGCCGGAATCCACGACCGCATCGGCTGGCTTTGTGAAGAAAAAGGGCGGGTCGCGCTCGTCATTGCCCATTTCGCGGATATGGGCGGCATAATTTCGCCCCACACAAAATATGCGCCGGACCGGAAAACGCTGCTGGCTGTTCCGGATCGCCACGGAAGGAGTGGCAGGCAGGGGAAGCGCGAAATCAGTCATCTTGTCGTGCAGCTTTCTGTTGCGACGTGATTCTTTCAGGCGGGTATCGACCCTTGACAGATTTGTCCTGTTTGCCCGGAGGGGCAAGAAGTGATGGCGGGAATTGCGCCAATGCGCGAAAATTTGACCCGCTTGCAGGTCCCAAGCTTGAAACGTCTCCGGATGCGGTTTAGGCGATGACACTTCACCAAGGAACGGCCTGCCATGCTTGACATCAAGTGGATTCGCGAGAACCCCAACGCTCTGGTTGAAGCGCTGAAGAAGCGCTCCTGGTCGCAGGCGGATGCGCAGTCGACGGTCGATGAGATCGTTGCCGGTGACGAGGCGCGCCGCGCTCATGTGCTGAAGCTGCAGCAGGCGCAGGAACGCCGCAACGCCGCCTCGAAGGAGATCGGCAAGGCCATGGCCGCAAAGGACATGGATCTGGCCGAAAAGCTGAAGGCCGAGGTGGGGGACATCAAGTCCTTCATTCAGGATGGCGAGGCGGAGGAGCGCCGTCTCGACAAGGCGCTCAACGATGCACTGGCGGTGATCCCGAACCTGCCGCTGGACAATGTGCCGGTCGGCAAGGACGAGAACGACAATGTCGAGTTGCGCAAGGTCGGCAAGGTGCCGGTGCCTGCGAACTGGACGCGCGAGCATTTCGACATCGGCGAAGGGCTCGGCATGATGGATTTCGAGTGCGCCGCGCGCCTTTCCGGTTCGCGCTTCACCGTGCTGAGGGGCCAGCTTGCGCGGCTGGAGCGTGCGCTTGGCCAGTTCATGCTGGATCTTCACACCACCGAGCACGGCTACACAGAGGTTCAGGTGCCACTGCTGGTGCGCGATGACGCGCTGTTCGGTACCGGTAACCTGCCGAAGTTCGAGGAAGACCTGTTTTTCGTGCCGCATGGCGATGGCAGGCTCGGCCTCATTCCCACCTCCGAGGTGCCGCTCACCAATCTGGTGCGCGAGGAGATCACGGCGCACGAAAAGCTGCCGCTGCGTTTCACCTCGCTAACGCCCTGCTTCCGTTCAGAAGCCGGGTCGGCCGGGCGTGACACCCGCGGTATGTTGCGCCAGCACCAGTTCTACAAGGTCGAGATGGTGTCGATCACCGATGCCGACAGCTCGATCGAGGAACATGAGCGCATGACGGCCTGCGCCGAGGATGTGCTCAAGCGCCTCGACCTGCCGTTCCGCACCGTGGTTCTGTGCACCGGCGATATGGGCTTTGGCGCACGCCGCACGCACGACATCGAGGTGTGGCTGCCAGGGCAGAAGACCTATCGCGAAATTTCGTCCTGCTCCGTCTGCGGGGACTTTCAGGCGCGCCGCATGAACGCCCGCTACAAGGACAAGGATGGCAAGGGCAACCTCTTTATCCATACGCTCAACGGTTCGGGGGTGGCGGTGGGCCGTGCGCTTATCGCTGTCATGGAAAATTACCAGAACGAGGATGGCTCGATCACTGTCCCTGACGTTCTGCGGCCCTATATGGGCGGCCTCGAAAAGATAGAAGTGAGATAGATGCGTATTCTGCTTACGAACGACGACGGTATCCACGCCGAGGGTCTTCAGTCACTGGAACGCGTCGCCCGCACCCTTTCGGACGATGTGTGGGTGGTGGCACCTGAAAACGACCAGTCCGGCTATGCACACTCGCTGTCGATTTCGGAACCGCTGCGCCTGCGTAAGATCGGCGAGAAGCGGTTCGCCGTGCGCGGCACCCCCACCGATTGCGTGATCATGGGCGCGCGCAAGGTGCTGCCGGGCCTTCCCGATCTTGTTCTGTCAGGCATCAATTCCGGCTCCAACATCGCCGATGACGTGACCTATTCAGGAACGGTGGCCGGTGCGATGGAGGGAACCCTTCTCGGCATTCGCTCGATCGCGCTCAGCCAGTCCTACACGCATGATGGCGAGGAGCGCGTCGTGCCATATGAGACCGCCGAGGCACTGGCTCCGGATCTTTTGAAGAAGCTGCTGGCGATGCCGCATCAGGAAGGTGTGCTCATCAACATCAACTTCCCAAAATGTGCCGCGCAGGATGTGAAGGGTACGCAGGTGACATCGCAGGGCAAGGTCGTCCACCGCCTGTGGATCGACGAGCGCCGCGATGGCCGGGGGCTCCCTTATTACTGGATGCGGTTCGGCAGGGGCGAAAGCAACGGCAAGACCGGCACCGATATTCACGCCATCGAGAATGATTATGTTTCGGTCACTCCGCTGCAGCTCGATTTCACCGCATATGAAATCCGCGATCAGCTGACCAAGGCGCTTGCATGACAGATGAGGATCGCGAAGGGTTCGCAGCCTTCCTGCTTCGCCTGCGTGGCAAGGGAACAGTCCCGAAAGCTCTGATTGCCGCGATAGAAGCCACACCTCGCCGTGGCTTTCTGGCTCCCCAGTTCAGCAATGTCGCCTGGTCGGAACGCATGTTGCCGATCGAGTGCGGCGAGGCAATCGAAGGCGCGGACATTCAGGCAGCCATCATCGCGGCCATGGGGCTGGAGCCCGGGATGCGGATCATGGAGATCGGCACCGGCTCGGGCTACACGGCAGCCGTGATGTCAAGGCTGGCCGGCCGCATCATTACAGTCGAACGCTACAAGACGCTGGCCGAGCAGGCGCGGCAGCGTTTCGACGCGCTGGGCATTTCCAACGTCATCGTGCGCCATGCCGACGGTTCCAACGGTCTCCACAATGAAGGGCCTTTCGACCGCATCGTGGTGTGGGCTGCGTTCGAGAGCATCCCGCGTTTCCTGCTTGAACAATTGTCGAGCGGCGGACTTGTCATAGCGCCGGTCGGGCCGGCGGAAGGCGAGCAGCTCGTCGCCAAACTCACCAAGGTGGGCAGCCGCTTCGAGCGCGAAGACATCGGCGTGGTGCGTCTCCAGCCGCTTATCCCCGGAATTGCCTCGGTCATCTGATCAGCGTTTTTTAGGAAAATTTTACGCTGAATTGAATGGCTTAACCGACCAGTAACATTAACGCGCTTTAATCGTACCCAGTTCGTTCCGGGTCAGCGCGGGTCAGTGTCATGCAATTCAGCATTTTGAAGGCAAAAAGGCGCAATCTGGCGCGCGGATGCGCCATGTTCTTGGTCGTCGCCGTCGTGTCGGGTTGCAGTTCGGGTGCCATGCGGTTTACCGATGGTCTTGACGGGATAACCACCGCATCCACACCTCGGGCCAATGTTGGCGGGTATGGCAATGTTTCCCAGCCATATCCGGGCGATGTTGCAGCACAACAGCCCGTCTATACAGGCGGCGGCTACGGTTCCGGATCGGTCGGGCGTTCTTCGCTGCCACCGCCGTCGCAGCCCGCCGCAGTAGCACAGGCTCCGGCTCCGGCCGCAGTTCCCGCTGCTCCGGCGCAGGTTGCGGCCGCGCCCCGCCTCGATACGACCACGACCGCTTCCGTGGCGCAGAAGCAGGTGCCGGTTCCTTCCAACAAGCCGTTCCAGACGGCAGGGCAGGAAGCGCAGCGTCTTGCCGACCGCACTACCCAGCCGGTTTCCCAGCCCCAGCAGGTCGCGGCAGTGCCGCAGCCGGCCAGCCCGGCCAAGCCCGCACCGGCAGTCGCTGCCGCAGCAGGAGCCTACACGGTTCAGCAGGGCGATACGCTTTCGGCAATATCGCGCAAGACCGGCGTCAGCGTCGCTGCCCTGCAGCAGGCGAACGGCCTTGCTGATGGCAATATTCGTATCGGTCAGAGCCTGAAGGTGCCGGGTGCGACAGCCGCCGCAACCACGGCTGTCGCTGCGGTGAAGACCCCGGCCAATGTCGATCCGGTAAAGACCGCCTCGACGCCGCCCGCTCCGCAGCAGACCGCGAGCGAGAAGGTCGCTTCCTACACACCGCCCAAACAGGCAACGAAGGCGCTCGATCAGGTTCAGGACGATGGTGCGCAAGCTCCTGATTCCACCGGAATCGGCAAGATGCGCTGGCCGGTCAAGGGGCGGGTGATTTCGGGCTTTGGCGGACCTGGCGGAGACGGTATCGATATTTCCGTTCCGAAGGGCACCCCTGTGAAGGCGGCAGAGAACGGTGTTGTGATATACGCCGGCGACGGTCTCAAGGAGTTCGGCAACACGGTTCTGGTGCGCCACGATAACGGCCTCGTGACTGTCTATGGCAATGCCAGCGAGCTGAACGTCAAGCGCGGCCAGACCGTCAAGCGGGGCGAGCAGATCGCGCTTTCGGGCATGAGCGGCAATGCGAATGCGCCGAAGCTGCACTTCGAGATCCGCAAGAATTCGGCCCCGGTCGATCCGTCAACCTATCTGGAATAGGCAACAGGAACTGTTGGCGGGTCTTCCTGACCTCCAGTCTGCCCCGCCACTTCACCCGCCCCTGAGATGGGGCGGGTTTTTCGTCTTTGGAAAGCGCATTTGCGAAACAGTGATTGCGTCAGCATTCACGCAGTTGCGGCGTGAATGCCGCGACAGGATCAGATCTTCGACAGAGGCTTGCCGATCCGGCCTGCCAGGTCCTGAATGAACTGCCACGCCACGCGCCCGGAGCGGCTTCCTCGGGTGGTTGCCCATTCAAGTGCCTCCGCGCGCAGCGAGTCCTTGTCGGCATCCAGCCCGTAGTGGCTGGCATAGCCGTCCACCATAGCCAGATAATCATCCTGCGAGCATTTGTGAAAACCGAGCCACAATCCGAATCGGTCGGAGAGGGAAACTTTTTCTTCGATCGCTTCGGACGGATTGATGGCCGTCGAGCGCTCATTGTCGATCATGTCGCGGGGCAGCAGATGGCGACGGTTGGACGTGGCGTAGAAGATGACATTGTTCGGTCGCCCCTCGACGCCGCCTTCCAGTGCTGCTTTGAGAGATTTGTAGGACGTGTCGTCATGGTCGAACGACAGGTCGTCACAGAACAGGATGAAGCGGTGCGGCGCTGCCTTTAACAGGCTCATCAGTTTTGGCAGCGTGTCTATGTCTTCGCGATGAATCTCGATGAGCTTGAGCGGCGAAGGGGCTTTGCCGGATGCGTTGACCGTAGCGTGCGCCGCCTTGACCAGCGATGATTTTCCCATGCCGCGTGCGCCCCACAGGAGCACATTGTTGGCCGGCAGGCCGGTTGCAAAGCGTTCGGTATTGTCCACCAGAATGTCGCGCACCCGGTCGACTCCCTTGATGAGGTCGATGTCCACCCTGTTCACGCTGTGAACCGGCTCCAGAAACGACAGTTCTGCCTGCCACACGAAGCAATCGGCGGCATCGATGTCGCTTTTCGGGACCTCTGCGGGAGCCAGACGGCTGACGGCTTCAATCAGGCGATCGAGCTTGCTGTTCAGGGCATCGAGTGGAGTGTCGGTCATGGCTGGCGTATTTCTTCTGCTATCGATGGGTTTGAGAAGGCTGTATCATGGGTCGGTTGGCGCGAAAAGCGCGGGATTGGGCGCGCAGCGCGGTTGCAATGGCTGCTTGAGCGACTATATTCCGGCCGGATTTTCTGGCCGGAATACGGCTTTCCTTTTTATCCAGGAGTTATTCATGTTCGTGACCCCGGCATATGCGCAGGCCACAGGCGGCGCACCCGATATGTTCATCAGCATATTGCCTTTCGTTCTTATTTTCGTGGTAATGTACTTTCTGATCATCCGCCCGCAGCGCGCTCAGATGAAGAAGCGTGGCGAGATGCTGCAGGCCATTCGTCGGGGCGATACCGTTGTCACCGGCGGTGGCTTCATCGGTAAGGTGACCAAGGTCATCGACGACAATGAGCTGGAAATCGACCTCGGCGGCATGAAAGTGACGGCGCTGCGTTCGACCATTGCTGACGTTCGCGTCAAGGGCGAGCCGGTCGCGAACCAGAACGCCAAGAAATAACCGTAATGGGGGCCGATGGCCCTCATCACATGGCCCACGGGCACGCCAACAGGTTTTCGACAGATGCTTTATTTTTCGCGCTGGAAGACGTTTTCGATCTGGGCCGTCGTCCTGCTGGGCGTGCTGTTTTCGCTACCCAACATCTATCCGCAGTCTATGCTGTCTTCGCTGCCGAACTGGTTTCCAACTCGGCAGATGACACTCGGGCTTGATCTGCAGGGTGGTTCGCACATCCTGCTCAAGATCGATACGAACGACCTGATCAAGGCGCAGCTCGAAAGTGCGCGTGATGAAATCAGGACGCAGCTTCGCGATGCCCGCATCGGCTACACGGGGTTGTCGGGCACCAGCAAGGTGGTGCAGGTGCGCATTCGCGATGCCGGGCAGGTACCGGCAGCGAAGGAAGCGCTGAAGTCGCTGACCACCCCGGTTTCTTCCGGCCTGTTTGGCTCCGGAAGCGTGACGGAAATGTCGATGGACGAGCCGGAGCCCGGCCTGCTTCGCTTCACCATGACCGATTCCGGCATTCAGTACCGTACGGCGACGGCACTCAACCAGTCGATCGAGGTGGTTGGCCGCCGTGTCAACGAACTGGGCACGACCGAGCCAATCGTTCAGCGTCAGGGTGACGACCGCATTCTGGTTCAGGTTCCCGGACTTCAGGACCCTGAGCGCCTCAAGGACATTCTGGGCCAGACGGCCAAGCTGACATTCCAGATGGTCGATCAGAGCGTTCCGGTTCAGGAAGCCATGGAAGGCCGTCCGCCTGCCGGGTCGACCGTGCTGTTCTCGCGCGACGATCCGCCGGTTCCTTACCTCATCGAAAACCGTGTTATCGTTTCCGGCGAAAACCTCGTCGATGCACAGGCGACCTTCGACCAGCGGACCAATGAGCCGGTGGTGTCTTTCCGCTTCGATTCGAAGGGCGCGTCGCGCTTCGGTCAGGCCACACAGCAGAATACCGGCAAGCTGTTCGCCATTATCCTCGACAATCAGGTGATTTCGGCTCCGCGCATCAACGAGCCGATCCTTGGTGGTTCGGGGCAGATTTCGGGTTCCTTCACACCACAGACCGCCAACGATCTGGCCGTTCTTCTGCGCGCCGGCGCACTGCCTGCGACGCTGACGATCGTGGAGGAGCGCACGGTCGGTCCGAGCCTCGGTGCGGACTCCATCAACGCCGGCAAGTTCGCCTCGGCCGTTGGCGCCGTTCTTGTCATCGTCTGCATGCTGCTGGTCTACGGCAAGCTCGGTCTCATCGCCAATCTGGCGCTGGCGGCCACCGTCGCCATGATGATCGCCATCCTGACGCTGCTTGGCTCGACGCTTACGCTGCCGGGTATCGCGGGTATCGTGCTGACAATGGGCATGGCCGTCGATTCCAATATCATCATCTTCGAGCGTGTGCGCGAGGAGAGGGCGTATGGAAAATCCATTGTCCAGTCGTTCGATCAGGGCTTCAAGCAGGCGCTTGCAACTGTTGTCGATGCCAACCTGACCACTTTCATCGTCGCCGTCATCCTGTTCTATGTCGGCACCGGCCCGGTTCGCGGCTTTGCCGTCACACTCGGCATCGGCATCATCACCACTGTGTTCACGGCCTTCACGCTGACGCGCTGGATGGTTGCGTTCTGGATCAAGCGTTCCAAGCCGACCGAATATCCGAAGGGGCTGGTGCATTACCTGCCTCTGGAGCCGTCCTTGCCTTTCATGAAGTTGCGCAACTGGGCATTTGCTATTTCCGGCGTTCTTTCCCTCGCCATCATCGGCATGATGTTCGTCAAGGACTTCAACTACGGCGTCGACTTCAAGGGTGGCTCGGTCATCGAGATACAGGCAAAGTCGCATCAGGCCGATGCGGCGGATGTCCGTTCGCGCCTGGAGCAGCTCAATCTGGGTGACGTTCAGGTTCAGGAATTCGGAGATCAGGGCGAACTGATGGTTCGCGTCGCCGCGCAGGATGCCGGGGACAATGCCGAGCAGTCTGCGGTCGAGAAAATCAAGGGCGAGTTCCTTGACGATTACGACTTCCGGCGTGTCGAGACCGTGGGTCCAACCGTTTCCAGCGAACTGGCGCGCACAGGCACTCTGGGTATTCTCGCTTCGATGCTGGCGTTGCTGATCTACATCTGGTTCCGGTTCGAGTGGCAATTCGGCGTTGGCGCGGTGGTGTCCACGGCACATGACGTGATCGTGATCGTGGGCATCTATGTCTTCTTCGGACTGGAGTTCAACCTGTCATCCATTGCGGCGATCCTCACCGTGGTCGGCTACTCCATCAATGACACCGTCGTCATCTACGACCGCATCCGCGAGATGTTGCGGAAGTACAAGAAGATGCCGATCGAGCAGATCATCAATCTGGCTCTGAACCACACGCTGTCACGAACGCTGCTGACCGGCCTGACGGTGCTGCTGGCGCTCCTTGCGCTCTATTTCTACGGTGGCGAGGTCATTTCCTCCTTCGTGTTCGCGATCATCATCGGCGTGTTTGTCGGCAGCTACTCGTCGGTGTTCATTGCCGGCCCCATGCTGATCCTGTTCAAGCTCCGGCCGGAAATGTTCGAGAAGGAAGAGGGCACCAAGAAGGGCGCAGGCTCGGCTCCTGCGCCGGCGTCAGGGGCGTGAATGACGGGCGTGGCTGAATCCTTTGAGCAGCGGTGAGAACCGATGGGACAGGGTATCGTCATGCGCAAGGCGCATTTCCCCGGCCGCGCCCCCATCGAGGCGTACGGCAATGGCGGTTTCCGCTTTGCCGACATGTCGCACAAAGGCTCGATCCTATGCCTCCCATCCGGTATTTACGGGTGGGAGCCGGCTGATCCCCTAAGCCTGACGGTCGCAGACTTCGATCGACTGCTATCTGAAGCTGCCGATGTGGAAGTTTTTCTGGTTGGGATGGGACCCGATCTGCGGCCTTTGCCCAAGCCTTTGCGGGAAGCGCTCAAACAGGCCGGAATAGCCTCGGACCCGATGTCGACCGGAGCGGCCGTGCGCACCTACAATGTGCTGCTTGCGGATAATCGTGCAGTTGGCGCTGCCTTTATCGCTGTCGACTGACAGCCATGGATACCGCCCATCCACTGGTGACAGAGGCCGTAAGAGAGGCCGACCACGACCGTTATCTGGCTGCACTTTATGCCCCGCCGGAGAAACGCGATGCGCTGATGGCGCTTTACGCCTTCAATGCAGAGGTGGCGGGTGTGCGGGATCGCATTCGAGAGGCTTTGCCTGGTGAAGTGCGCCTGCAGTGGTGGCGTGATGCTCTTGGCGCTCCCGCAGGCAGCCCGGAAACGGGTCAGCCCGTAGCAGATGCCCTGCGCGCTGTGATCAGCACATACAATCTTCCGATTGATGCATTCGAGAATTACCTCGAGGCACGGATATTCGATCTCTATGACGATCCCATGCCCTCCCGCACGGATCTGGAAGGCTATTGCGGGGAGACTGCATCGGCACTGATCCAGCTTTCATCCATCATTCTGGATGCTCAGAAGGCGCCCGGCTTTAGCGAACTGGCAGGCCATGCCGGGTGCGCGCAGGCGATAACGGGCCTGCTTCTGCTGCTGCCGAAGCACAGGGCGCGGGGGCAATGCTTCATTCCGGCGGATATTCTGGGCGCCGTGGGCACATCGGCCACGGAGTTCATCAAAGGGGAAGATCGGGAAAGTGCTGCGGGTGCCGTCGCGGCGATGGTCGCGCTGGCGCGTGAGCACCTGCTTGCTTTCCGGAAAGGCGCGGTCTCGCTTCCTGTCTCACTGCGGCCTGCCTTTCTGCCGCTTGCTCTGACCGCCTGCCTGCTGCAGCGCATGGAAGGCAGGGAGGTCGCCGTGCTGGAAGGGCGAGTTTCGCTCTCGCATCTGCGACGCCACTGGTTGCTGTGGCGCCATGCGATGAGAGGATGGCGGTAGTCACGCCACCGAAAGTGGCGACTATTTTGGAGCCAACGGCAGGCGAAAACCAAGCGATATCAGGCGCGCTGCCTGATTCTGCATAACGCGACGCCTTTTTGTGCGCTATTCAGCGGCCGCGGAAGCTTTGACCGTCTCAAGCCATGCGGCGCAATCCTGCAAGGCACGTGCCGACATTGCCTGCTTTTTGGCAATGGTCTTTTCCTTGCCGCGCAAACGCTTGCCCTCCACCTTCGGCACCTCCGCCGGGGGGAACAGCCCGAAATTGATGTTCATAGGCTGGAAGGAACGTTTGCCGGGTTCATCATCCGACAGGATGTGTCCGCCGGTGATATGATTGAGAAGCGCGCCAAATGCAGTTGTAACGGGCGGTACGGAAAGCGAGCGGCCAAGACGTGCAGCAGCGGCAAACCGACCTGCAAGCAGGCCGATGGCAGCGCTTTCCACATAACCCTCGCAACCGGTGATCTGTCCCGCAAACCGCAGGCCGGGTCGGGCCCTGAGCTGTAACGTGTCGTCCAGCAACTCGGGAGAGTTGATGTAGGTGTTGCGGTGCAGCCCGCCCAGACGCGCGAATTCCGCATTCTCCAGCCCGGGAATCGTGCGGAAAATGCGCACCTGCTCGCCATGTTTCAGCTTCGTCTGGAAGCCGACCATATTGTAGAGCGTGCCAAGCGCATTGTCCTGCCGCAACTGCACGACTGCATAGGGCTTGATCGTCGGATTATGTGCATTGGTCAGCCCCATCGGCTTCATCGGGCCGTGGCGCAGGGTTTCAGGGCCGCGCTCGGCCATCACCTCGATCGGCAGGCAGCCGTCGAAATAGGGCGTGCCTTCCCACTGCTTGAATTCTGTCTTGCCGCCGGCAATCAGCGCTTCGATGAAGGCGTCATATTGCGCCTTGTCCATCGGGCAGTTGATGTAATCCTTACCCGTGCCGCCGGGACCGACCTTGTCATATCGTGACTGGAACCATGCCACGTTCATGTCGATGGTTTCGAAATGGATGATCGGGGCAATGGCATCGAAGAATGCCAGCGCATCGGCGCCGGTCTTTTCGGCAATGGCAGCCGCGAGTTCGGCTGACGTCAGCGGACCGGTGGCGATGATTGCCTGATCCCAGTCTTCGGGTGGCAATGCAGTCATTTCTTCCCGCGCGATGGTGATGATCGGGTGTGCTTCCAGCTTTGCCGTCACGGCCTGCGAGAAGCCGTCGCGATCGACGGCGAGCGCGCCACCCGCCGGCACCTGATTGGCGTCGCCCGATTGCATGATGAGCGATCCGGCCAGCCGCATTTCGGCATGAAGAAGCCCGACCGCGTTGGTTGCGGCATCGTCGGAGCGAAATGAATTGGAACAGACCAGCTCGGCCAACCCGTCGGTCTTGTGCGCGTCCGTGCCGCGAACCGGACGCATTTCGTGGAGTATGACCGGCACGCCTGCCTGCGCCACCTGCCATGCTGCTTCCGATCCGGCGAGACCGCCGCCGATGATGTGAATGGGCTTGATTGTCATGCCGCGCACTTAATCCGTTGCAGCGTGGAATGCAATGTTCGGGGAGGGGTGGCCCACAAACGACAACACCCGCCGGGGGAGGAGGTCCGGCGGGTGTCGTTAGGGTGGTCGATCAAGGGAGGAGGAGGAGATCGACCAATCGTCGTCGCCCGGGAGGAGGTAGGCTTCGACGAAACTTGTTGCTCTTTGAAGAGCTGAATTCTTAACAACGCCCGCCGGGGGAGGAGGTCCGGCGGGCGCCGTTAGGGTGGTCAGCCTTATTGGGAGGAGGAGGGCTGACCTTATCCGTCGAAGCGGGGAGGAGGTCGCTTCGACGAAATTCCGTTTCAGAACACCTTTCGGCTCAGATACGCCAGTTCGTGACGCGCTATGCCAAGGTCTTCAAGCTGGCGATTGGAAAGTCGACCCAGTTCAATCACAGCGCTGCGGCATGCGCGCCATCTGCGAAAGTTTTGGATCAGCCTCATCGCCGTATTCCCAGAAACTTTTTCGGGGTGAGGTGCTCACCCCGAAGAAATCAGACCGACTTGCGGGCGACGAAGTGGATGTCGCTGCGGCTGATGCCGAGATCGGTCAGTTCACGGTTGCTCAGGCGGCTCAGCTCGGAAACCGTTTCACGATAGCGGCGCCAGTTGCGGTAATTGCGGATCAGGTTCATGGTCATTCTCTTTATTGTTCTTGCGGGTTCGTTCGTCTTGGTACACAGCCTAGATAGGATGACCCGTCCTGCTTTGAAAGAGCGGATGGCGCATGGCAGCAATGCAATTTGTGCAATGCAATATCTTTGCTCCTTCACGGGTCCGACATAAAAAGGTCAAATTCGAAAAAGCACGTTCGAACAACGCTTTGGAATGCATGCTTGGTAATCCCACTCTTTTAATGGAAAAAGCATATGGCGCGCTATGTCGTGCGGCTGCGACAGGATGTTGAGCGCTGGGTCTCGAATGGGCTGATCGATACCGGAACGGCCGGAAAACTGCTTGCCGACGCCGAGAGCCGTGACCGCCAGGGCTTCGGGTCGGGAACTGTCCTTGCGATGATGGCGGCGCTGCTCCTTGGTGCGGCAATCCTCATCTTCGTTGCCGCCAACTGGGAAGCCTTTCCCAGATTGCTGCGCGTCGGCGCGCTGTTTTCCGTGATAGCCGGCGGCTATGTGGGAGGCGCCATCTTTAGAAGCAGGGGGCACGGGGTAATCGGCGAGGCGCTGTGGATCGTCGCGGCTGCAGCCTTCGGCGGCTCCCTCGCCCTTATCGGCCAGATGTATCATATTTCCGGCGATGAATCCGCCGCTATGCTGACCTGGTGCGCGGCAACGGCCCTGGCGGCCATCGTCCTGCGCTCCGGTCCGCTTACCGTTGCCGCAGTCGGCATTATTGATGCGTGGCTTGCTGGTTTGCTGACGGGCGGCCTGTTCAGCTTCTCCCATGTCGCCACGCCGCATCTGTTTCTGCCGGTTGCAGCGGTTCTGTTCGCCATTTCCTACTGGACGCAAAGCGGGACGGCTCGCCACCTCATTTTGCTGTCGGTCATCGCCTATGCGAGCTGGCTGGTGGTGGACGGAAACATCGTCGAGAACGGCTTTGTCATGGCCTGCGTTTCGGCTGGTTTGTTTGCCGTCGCACATGTCGCGCCGCGCGAGGTGGACAATATTGTGCGTCTCGGGGGGCGTTTACCCGTTCACGCACTGATCGGCTTTCTGGTCGCAATGGCTCTGCTTCAGATCGAGCTTGAAGGCGAGGACACTTTCGCCGTTGCCGCTGCGGTGACGCTGGCTGGCATCGTCGCAGCGATCGTTCTGCAGGGGAGGACCAGCCGTGGACTCCGCTGGATTGCCTATCTCGCCTTCGCTCTCGAACTGTGCCTGATATATGGGGTCACAATGGGTACCATGCTGGGCACCGCCGGCTTCTTCCTGTTCGCCGCCGTGCTGCTGGGGCTGCTCGCCGTAATCATCCTCAGGCTTGAAAAGCGGATGGGGCAGACCCGGACGGATGGGGGCCGGGCATGACCAGTGGCAGAAAGCTGATATTCGCCTCCATTGCGCTGGCGCTTGTGCAGATCATATTTCTGGGCTGGATGATCGTGGACCGCGCTGCTGTGCTGCGGGATGGCCGCGAGGTGCTCCTGAAAGTCGAGCCGGTCGATCCGCGCGATCTTTTGCGCGGCGACTATGTGATCCTCAGTTACGGCATCTCGCGCATTCCGCTTTCGATGGTTGCGGATATCGATGAGCTTGACGAAGAGCTTGCAACGCGCACCACCATCGTCGTGCGCCTGCGCAAGGCGCAGGACGGATACTGGGAAGCTGTAAATGCATGGGTGAGACCACCTCCAACACCTGCTGGCGCCGATGAAGTGGACATCGAGGGGCAGATACCTGCGCTGAACCGCGTTCATATGCAGGGAGAGGTTCGTGTCACCTATGGCATTGAGCGCTTTTATCTGCCCGAGGGCGAGGGGCGCGCTATCGAGCGGGACATGGGCAGCCGCCCCTTTGCTGTGCGTGTCGCCGTTTCAAACGCCGGGAAATCGCAGGTAAAGGCGCTGATGGATGGTGAGCAACTGCTGTTTCAGGAGCCTCTCTACTAAACCTCTTGGACCATGCTCAACGACAGGATGGGTCAGCCGGACTGTCGCCCGTGAGACTTCGCACTCCGCGGATGAGCCGTGAATGCAAAGGTCGCCGATCTCCTGCGCGAGATTGTCTGAGGATCAGCTGCTTCCCTTCGCCAACACAAAGATGCCCGGTTGCCGCCACAATCGGTTAATACGCCGCTAAGAAATTCCTGCGCAAATAACTATGAGCACAAGCAGGAAACCGTGCTCGGGATCGGCGCGAGCAGCGAGCGATCTCTTTTCTGTGCCCTTCTTTGTTGTCGGTCAGGGGGTTGTGTTACATGCAGGTCGTGACGCGCAGGGGATTTCGCCGCACCCTTACCATCATGTCCTTTGCGGTTTCGGCCATTGCTCTTGCAGCATGCGGAACTCCACAGCCAAAGCAGCAGACCAAGCCGCGTTCAAAGGAATATTTCCCCGAATCCAAATATGGCGTTAAGGCCAGCCCGCGTGTGGCGCAGGGTTCGAAGATCAGGCGCGGCGGTGGCCGCGATCAGGTTGGCAAGCCTTATCAGGTGGCCGGCAAATGGTATCATCCCAAGGAAGACCCGAAATACTCGAAAACCGGGGCTGCTTCCTGGTATGGCGACGCCTTTCACGGGCGGCTGACTGCGAATGGCGAGGTTTACGACACCGAGCATCTGACCGCCGCTCATCCGACAATGCCGCTCCCGAGTTATGCCAGGGTCACCAATGTGGCCAATGGCAGTTCCATGATCGTCCGCGTCAATGACCGCGGTCCTTATCACGGCAACCGCATCATCGACCTGTCGAAGCGCGCGGCCGATATGCTGGGCTACCGCACTGCGGGCACGGCCAACGTCAAGGTTGAGTATGTGGGGCGGGCGCCGTTGAATGGCGACGACGAACCTTATCTGATGGCTTCTTATCAGCCCGGAAATGGTGCCCCCGATCCATCGGTTGGCCTGCCGACAGGCGTGATGATTGCCATGAACGGCTCGACCCCGAGCATGGGTGCCGCTTCACGGGGCGTGCCGTTCCCCGGCCGGAGTTCCGATGCGCAGCAGGCATTTGCCTTCGGTGACGGAAGCTTGCCGGAATACGGGCCAATCGTCCCGATACGCCCGGACAGCGGCATGCCTGCGGATTCGCCCTTCGCGCTTGCATCGCTTTCCTACGCGGACGAACGCATTCAATCTGCCACTGAGGCCTTTTCCGCGGTCGATCGCGGTGCGATGACGCCGCGGGCTGTCGTGGACTCGTGGAAGCGCGCCAATCCGACACAGAATGTAGCGGGCGATTACATTGCAGCCGGCGCCTACCATAGTGAAGCAGAGGCACGTCGCGTCGCGCGGCGTCTGTCCGGTTTGGGCAAGGTGGTCATCAAGCGCACAGAAGGCGAGGGAGCCGAATGGCATGCGCTGGAGATTTACGCTGACGGTCATGCGGACCTCGACGCCATCCTGCAGGCAGCATGGGAAAATGGCGCGCCCGATGCCCTCGTCGTGCGCAACTGATGGCGACGGCCGCAATCGAAGCGCATGCACGGCTGTTGATCTGCCAGCCTGCGGCCTGATAGCCTGAAGTTCATTCCTTACGGGCAGGCGTCTTAATGTCATTTTTTTTGCGCGTTCCGTTCATTGCCCTGACGGCCCTGGCCTGCCTGTGGCTTTCCGCCGCCGGCGCTTTCGCGCAGCTGTTCGAAACGAAGGCCGCACAAGCCTTCATGATCGATGGCGAAACGGGGAGCGTGCTCTTCGCCAAGGATGCCGACGCCACTATTCAGCCGGCTTCTCTGGCCAAGTTGATGACGCTGGAGATGGCCTTCGACGCTGTGAAATCCGGCCGGCTGAAGCTGGATGACACATTCGTGGTCAGCGAGAATGCATGGCGCACCGGCGGCGCACCCTCGCGCACCTCCACCATGTTCGCTGCTGTCAGGTCCAGCATTCGCCTTGAGGACCTCATGCGCGGCATTGCGGTGCAGGCAGCCAATGACGGCTGCATCATCATTGCCGAGGGCGTCGCCGGATCGGAAAGCGGCTTTGCCCTCCAGATGACGGAGCGCGCCCGCAAGATCGGCCTGCAAAAGTCCGTGTTCGTCAATGCGACGGGACTGCCAGCGGATGGCCAGATGACCACGGTGCGCGAACTGGCGCTGCTTGCCCGTCACCTCCAGCAGACCTACCCGGATCTTTACCGGCTGTTTTCGGAAACCGATTTCACCTGGAACAAGATCAACCAGCGCAACCGCAACCCGTTGCTGGCGATGGATATCGGCGCAGAGGGACTGGCCGTGGGCGCCAGCGAGCAGAACGGTTTTGCCATTGTCGGCGCGCTATCGCAGAACGGCCGGCGCGTGATTGCGGCACTTGCCGGCCTCTCTTCAGATCGCGAGCGTGCGGAAGAATCGCGCAAGCTTCTGGAATGGGGACTGCGCTCCTTCGAGAAAACCGAAATTTTCGCTGCGAATGAAACGGTGGGAACCGCGCAGGTCTATGGTGGCAGCAAGGGCGGTGTCGCGCTTACCGCAACAGGGCCGGTCGATCTGCTTCTGCCTGTCGCCAATCGCGACAAGCTGACGGCGCGGATCGTCTATCAGGGGCCACTTCGGGCGCCGGTGGAGCAGGGGCAGGCGGTTGGTTCGCTGCGCATATGGATAGGCGACACGCTGAGCCAGGAAGTGCCGTTGCAGGCAGCGGAGACGGTCGAGGTCGGCAAACTCCACAACCGCGCCTTCGATGCGCTCAAGGAACTGGCCATAGGCTGGCTGCGCTGATAAGCGAAAGGCTTGTCGCGACAACGGAACGAAACATCAGCCAGTGCGTCAGGGATTCTTCATAAGCTTCGAAGGCGGGGAGGGCGCCGGAAAGTCCACCCAGATCGAGCGGCTTGCCAGCAAGCTGCGCGCCAAGAAGTATGATGTCGTGGTCACGCGCGAGCCGGGCGGTTCATCCGGAGCCGAGGCGGTGCGCCACGTCATTCTTTCTGGCGCGGCCGAGGCATTGGGCCCCAGAATGGAGGCGATGCTTTTTGCCGCTGCCCGTTCCGATCATGTCGAGCAACTGATCAGGCCGGCAATCGAACGCGGCGCGATTGTCTTATGCGATCGGTTTGTCGATTCGTCGCGTGTCTATCAGGGCGTGACGGGCGGGCTGCCTCCCGATTTCATGGAGACGCTGGAAAAGGTCACCGTGAACGGCATGATGCCCGACATGACGATCATCTTCGACATCGATCCGATTGAGGGCCTCAGGCGCGCCGATGCGCGGCGCTCCAGCGGCGATGCGCCGGACCGTTTCGAGAAGGAAACCATCGAGATGCACAGGCAGCGGCGGGAGGCCTTCCTCTCCATCGCCGAGGCGGAGCCCGACCGCTGCGTGGTGATCGATGCCGCATCCTCTCCCGACGAGGTTGACGATGCGGTGACGGAAGCCGTGTTCGGAAGGCTGGAGACGCGCGCGCTCGCGAACGGCAAGAAGCGCGAAGAGGTGCCATGATGTTCGAGCGTCTGGCACCCGAGCAGCATGACACTCTGGAAGGCGTGCCTGAACCAGCGGAAACGCCTGTGCTGGTCGGCCATGAAGAGGCCTCCGGCATGCTGGTCAATGCCTATCGCTCGGGCAAGTTGCCCCATGCGCTGATGTTTGTCGGCCCGGTCGGGATAGGTAAGGCAACGCTGGCCTTTCACCTTGCCCACCATCTGCTGAAATATCCGCGCCATCAGGAAGCCCCGGCACAGCTTGCGGTGCCGGATCCCGCTTCGCCGCTGTTCCGGCAGATCGCGCAGGGCGCGCATCCTTCGGTCCTGCATCTCACGCGGCCGCTCAATGAGCGCACCAAGGCCTATAAATCGGTCGTCACCGTGGACGAGATTCGCAAGGTCGGAAGCTTCCTGTCCCTGACCTCGCATGATGGCGGCTACCGCGTGGTCATCGTCGATCCGGCCGACGACATGAACGCCAATGCGGCCAACGCTCTTCTGAAAAACCTTGAGGAACCGCCGGCGCGCACGCTTTTCATCCTCATCGTGCATGCGCCTGGCTCGCTTCTGCCGACAATTCGGTCCCGCTGTCAGGTGGTGCGCCTGTCGCCGCTGGAGCCTCTCCAGCTTACCAGCGTTCTGGAAACCGTGGGGCAGTCTTCCGCAGGGAGCGAGGTTGCGGAGCGGGCAGGGGGCAGCGTACGCAATGCCATCATGCTCGCCCAATATGGCGGGCTGGAAATAGCGCAGGCCCTCGACGATCTGGTGCATTCGCCGCGCTATGAGGTAGGGAGCGCACACCGGCTGGCCGATGTGGTCGCAGGCCGCGACGGGGCGGTGCCCTTTGACATATTCAACCGTCACGCGCTCGATCTGCTTTCCGGGGAAGCGCGGCAGGCCGCCCTTGGCGGAAACCTCGCCCGCGCCAAATCGCTCACCGATGCTTGGCAGGACGCACGCAATGCGATAATCGAGATGGAAACCTATAACCTCGACAAGAAGCAGCACGCGCTTTCGATGATTGATCGCCTGAACTCTGCATTTCGAATGTGAAGCTCTGCCTTGCCGCGGGATGGCAATCGCCGTTCCGATGCTATATCCACCGCACATTCTTCCTTTGCAGACTTCAAGACGGTCCCTTCATGTCGCGCGATAGTTTCTACATCACCACTGCCATTTCCTATCCTAACGGCAAGCCGCATATCGGCCATGCCTATGAGCTGATCGCCACGGATGCGCTTGCGCGGTTCCAGCGCTGCGACGGCAAGGACGTCTTCTTCCTCACCGGGACGGACGAACACGGCATCAAGATGCTGCAGACGGCCAAGAAGGAAGGCATTTCGCCGCGTGAACTGGCGGACCGAAATGCCGCCGCGTTCCAGCGCATGGCCGTGGCGCTGAATGCCTCCAACGACGATTTCATCCGCACCACCGAGGAGCGCCACTACAAGGCCTCGCAGGCGATCTGGAAGGCTATGGCCGACCGGGGCGACATCTACAAGGGCGGCTATGCCGGCTGGTATTCGGTGCGCGATGAAGCCTATTACGGCGAAGAGGAAACCGAAGTGCGCGAAGATGGCGTGCGCTACGGACCGCAGGGCACGCCGGTGGAATGGGTCGAGGAGGAAAGCTATTTCTTCCGCCTGTCCGCCTATCAGGACAAGCTGCTGGAGCTTTATGAAAGCCGTCCCGATTTTATCGGACCGGCCGAGCGCCGCAACGAAGTGGCAAGCTTTGTTCGCTCGGGCCTGAAGGACCTGTCCATCTCCCGCACCACATTCGACTGGGGCGTTCCGGTGCCGGGCGACGAAAAGCACGTGATGTATGTGTGGGTGGATGCGCTCACGAATTACATCACCTCGCTTGGCTATCCTGATGAAAATGAAGCGAAATGGAAATTCTGGCCTGCCGACGCGCACATCATCGGCAAGGACATTGTGCGCTTCCACGCCATCTACTGGCCGGCCTTCCTGATTTCGGCCGGCATCGAGCTTCCGAAGCGGGTTTTCGGCCACGGCTTCCTGTTCAACCGCGGTGAAAAGATGTCGAAGTCGCTCGGCAACGTCATCGATCCCTTCACCATGGTGGAGCATTACGGCCTCGATCAGGTTCGCTATTTCTTCCTGCGCGAAGTGCCGTTCGGGCAGGACGGCAGCTACAGCCATGACGCGATCGTCAACCGCACCAATGCCGATCTCGCCAACGATCTCGGCAATCTCGCGCAGCGCTCGCTGTCCATGATCGCCAAGAACTGCGGCGGCGTGGTGCCGGCGCGTGGCGAACTGGCGGAGGCTGACAAGGCCATTCTGGCACAGGCGGTGGACGCGCTGGCGACCGCGCGCAGGACCATGGCCGAACAGGCCATCCATCAGGCGCTGGCAGCGATCTTCGGCGTGGTGGCGGAAGCCAACCGCTATTTCGCGGGGCAGGAGCCCTGGGCGCTGAAGAAGACCGATCCGGCGCGCATGGAAACGGTGCTGTGGACGACGGCCGAGATCATCCGGCGCGTCGGCATTCTGTGCCAGCCTTTCATTCCCGGTTCCGCCGCCAAACTGCTCGATCTTCTGGCCGTCGGCGAGGATCAGCGCGGTTTCGGACATGTCGACACGCTCGACGCTCTGGTGCCCGGCACGCCGCTGCCGGCGCCGCAGCCCGTGTTCCCACGCTATGTGGAGCAGGAGCCTGCCGCCTGATGCTGGTCGACAGTCACTGCCATCTCGATTTCCCGGATTTCGCCGAGGAGCGGGATGCAATCATCGCCCGTGCCCGCGAAGCCGGCGTTGGCCGCATGGTGACGATTTCGACTCAGGTGCAGAAGTTTGACCGCATCCTTGAAGTCGCTGAGGCGTATGATGAGGTCTATTGTTCAGTCGGCACGCATCCGAACAGCGTGGCGCAGGAACCCGTTGTTTCTGCGGAAGACCTGATCGGGCTCAGCAGTCATCCCAAGGTGGTCGCCATCGGCGAGTCGGGTCTTGACTATCATTACGACTATGCCACGCCGCAGCTTCAGGCCGCGTGCCTCCGCAATCACATCGCAGCCGCACGCGAAACCGGCTTGCCGCTGGTCATCCATGCCCGTTCTGCCGATGATGACGTAGCGGCCATTCTGGAAGAGGAGATGGGGAAGGGGGCTTTCCCCTTCGTCCTGCATTGCTTCTCTTCCGGAAAGCGGCTGGCAGAGGTCGGCGTTGCGCTTGGTGGATATGTCTCCTTTTCCGGCATTCTGACATTCCGGAACTCTCAGGACATTCGCGACATCGCGGCTGCCGTGCCGCATGAGCGCTTGCTGGTGGAGACGGATGCGCCTTACCTCGCCCCGGTTCCACATCGCGGCAAGCGCAACGAGCCTGCGTTCGTGGTGCATACTGCAGCGGTTCTGGCCGAAACCATCGGCGTCGATGCCCAACAGGTGGCAAGGCTGACCACGGAAAACTTCTTTCGTCTTTTCAGTAAGATGTCTCGACCCGATGAAGTGGCGATAGAGGCGTGAGCGACCGGCTGCGCGTCACCATCCTGGGGTGCGGCTCGTCGCCCGGCGTGCCGCGCATCACCGGTGACTGGGGCGCCTGCGATCCCGCCAACCCGAAAAACCGACGCATGCGCGCCTCCGCCATGTTCGAGCGCATCAGGGCCGACGGGCGCCGCACCACGGTGGTGATCGACACCGGCCCGGATTTCCGCGCCCAGATGCTGATGGCGAAAGTCGGCCATATCGATGCCGTGCTTTATACGCATGCCCATGCCGACCATATCCATGGCATAGACGATCTGCGTGGCTATGTGCTCGAGCAGAAGCGCCTCATCGACATCTATGCCGACGCAGCGACCATGGTGCGCCTGCGCGAGGCTTTCGGCTATTGCTTTGAAACGCCGCCCGGCAGCTCATATCCGCCGATCCTTTGGGCGCGCGGCATCGATCATGACCGGACGGTCACTGTGGAAGGAGAGGGCGGTGCCCTCACCTTCGAGCCGCTGCCGCAAGTGCATGGCGACATAACCTCGCTCGGCTTCCGTGTTGAAAACATTGCCTATTGTCCCGACGTCAGCGGTATTCCGGAAACTACGGCATTGCGCCTGAACGGCCTTGAACTGCTGATCGTCGACGCCTTGCAATACCGCCGTCATCCCAGCCATTTTTCGCTCGGCGAGGCACTGGAATGGATCGACCGGCTGAAGCCCAAGCAAGCCGTTCTGACCCATATGCACATACCGCTGGATTACGAGACGGTTCTGGCTGAAACGCCGGACAATGTTCAGCCGGCCTATGACGGCTTGGTGCTGGAATTTCCAATCCAGCCGGCCTGATCCGCGATACACACCCATTCTGTACGTGTGCATCTGGGAATCACACGATAACCCCCGGGCTCCGATCAAGGCGCAAATCTCCCATTAGATTACCAGAATAGTTCCATAATCTATCTTATGCGACTTTTTGATATTGCCGCAAAGCAGGCATGTAGCCCTGCTTCACAACTGTACTTTCGTGTGTACGCTGAAAGAGGAAAAGCCTTTGCGGCCATTGGAAATCAGAGGTCGTGGCGGAGGGAGTGGGATTCGAACCCACGGAGACATCACTGCCTCGCCGGTTTTCAAGACCGGTGCCTTAAACCGCTCGGCCATCCCTCCTGCCCGACTGCCGCCTCACAGTAAAGGCATGCAATACACGGCTTTAGCGCCGAGCATGGTCGACAGTCAACAGATGAGACGGTTGCTGCAATTCTTATTTCCTGAAGTGCGCTCAGGGTGACCTACCGCCGGGCTTTCGCAGGTTGCAGGACGATGGAGACGACAACCCCTGACGGCCCAACAACCCTTGACTGCATTGCCGGCTTGGGCGTAGGCCTCCGGTGTTCCCACGACATGGATAGGCGATCTGGCCATGGAAATTTTTACCGCAGCTGGCTTCACTGCGCTCCTTCAGGTGATTTTCATCGATCTGGTTCTGGCCGGAGACAACGCCATCGTTATCGGTCTTGCAGCCGCTGGCTTGCCGGCTGACCAACGCAAGAAAGCGATCCTGATCGGGGTTCTGGCTGCAACCATTCTGCGTATCGTATTTGCGGTGATAACCGTACATCTCCTTGCAATACTCGGCCTGCTTCTGGTTGGCGGCATCCTGTTGCTGTGGGTTTGCTGGAAAATGTGGCGCGAGTTGCGCACCTCTCATGAGGATGAAGAGGAAGCGACGCGGGTTCTGGCCGATGGCGCGGAATCTTCTCCCTCGAAGGCTCCCCGCAAAACGCTTCTGCAGGCGGCGATCCAGATCGTCGTGGCCGACGTTTCCATGTCGCTCGACAATGTGCTGGCCGTAGCTGGTGCAGCGCGCGACCACTTCACCGTACTCGTCGTCGGCCTCGTCTTCTCTGTCGCTCTCATGGGGCTTGCCGCGTCGCTGATTGCACGGCTTCTCCACCGCTATCGCTGGATCGCCTATATCGGCTTGCTGATCATCCTCTATGTCGCGCTCGACATGATCTATCGGGGCGCGCTGGAAGTGTGGCCGCATGTTAGCGGTTATCTGGCTTGAGGCAGAGCCCAAGCATTTTCTGAAAAGCACACCCTCCCCCAAACAAGCAAAAAAGGGCGCCCGAAAGGCGCCCTTCTCTGCTTTCGCTCCGCTGACGATTACTGCGGAAGCTTGTCGTCGATGCCCTTAACATAGAAATTCATGCCCAGAAGGGTCTGATCATCGGCAACCTCGCCGTCCTTCAGCCATTCCGTACCATCCTGTCTGGTGATCGGGCCGGTGTAGGGGTTCCATCCGTCCGTGATTTTCTGAACGGTTGCCTTTGCAGCCTCTGCAACCTCATCCGGCACGTTGGTGTAGGGTGCCATGTAGAGGATGTCGTCCTTGAAGCCTTCCCACCGGCTTTCCGCCTTCCAGCTGCCATCAATGACAGCCTTGACGCGGTTCACATAGTACGGGCCCCAGTTGTTCACTGCCGCGGTGAGCTGTGCCTTGGGAGCGAACTTGGACATGTCGGCTGCCTGACCGAAGCCGTGCATCCCACGCTCTTCGGCAATCTGGAGCGGAGCCGTCGAATTGGTGTGCTGGGCGATGATGTCTGCCCCCTGATCAAACAGCGCCTTGGCGGCGTCGGCTTCCTTGCCCGGATCGAACCAGGAGTTGATCCACACAACCTTCAGCTTGAAATCCGGATTGACGGACTGGGCGCCGAGCATGAAGGCATTGATGCCCATCACGACTTCAGGAATGGGGAACGAAACGATGTAACCGGCTACGCCGGTCTTCGACTGCTTGGCCGCGATCTGGCCGCTGACATAACGACCTTCATAGAAGCGGATGTTGTAGACGCCCATGTTGTCGGATGTCTTGAAGCCGGTGGCGTGCTCGAATTTCACGTCGGGGAACTTGTTCGCCACTTCGAGTTCGGCATCCATGAAGCCGAAGGAGGTGCCGAAGATGATCTTGCACCCGTCGCGCGCCATGCGCTCAAAGGAACGGGCAGCGTCCGGCCCTTCCGAAACGTTTTCGAGGAAGGCGGTCTCGACCTGATCGCCAAGCTCGTTCTCCACCATCTGGCGGCCCTGATCGTGCTGGAAGGCAAAGCCGAAGTCGCCGATGGAACCTGTGTAGATCCAGCAGGCCTTCAGCTTGTCCTGCGCCTGAGCGGGCGCGGAAAAGGCAAGGGCTGCCACCGCTGCCATCAGAGCTGTCATGGTCTTTTTCATATGAGTGTTCTCCATCTTAGGTTTAACATCTAACGCGCTGAATTTCTTAGCGTTCAGGCACGAAGGGCTGGGCCAGGGAAGCTGGCGTGTTCATCATGGTCAGGCGCTTGTTACGCGAAATCACCACCAGAACCAATATCGTCGCGAGATAGGGCAAGGACGACAGGAACTGGGATGGCAAGGACTTCAGCAGGGCCAGCGGCTGGTAGATCAGCCACGACGAATTGCTGAATGCCGACAGGTCGATGGCCTGCACATGCAGCTGTCCTATCCAGATCGCGCCGAAGATGTAGGCGCCGGCCAGAACCCGCCATGGCCGCCACGAGGCGAACACCACCAGCGCCAGCGCGATCCAGCCGCGCCCGGCGCTCATGTTCTCCACCCATTGCGGCGTGTAGACGAGCGACAGATGCGCGCCTGCAAGCCCTGCACAGGCGCCACCGAACATCACCGCCAGATAGCGGTAGCGGATGACGTGGATACCGAGGGCATGGGCGGAGCCGTGGCTGTCGCCGATGGCACGCATGGTAAGCCCCGTACGGCTGCGGAACAGGAACCAGGCGACGGCAATGACCAGCACGATCGACAGGTAGAAGATTGGATCCTGCCCGAAAAGCAGCTTTCCGACCACAGGCAGCGAGGTCAGGCCGGGAATGTCAAGATTCTGCAGACGAACGCCCGGCTGCCCGACAAAACTGGTTCCGATCATGCCTGATAGGCCGAGCCCCAGAATGGTGAGGGAAAGCCCTGTCGCCACCTGATTGGTTGCGAGCGTGAGCGTCATGAAAGCGAAGAGCAGGGAAAACAGAACACCGATGATGATGGCCGCGAGTACGCCGATCCACGGAGATCCTGTCAGATACCCGGCCCCGAAACCGCCAACCGCGCCCATGATCATCATGCCCTCGACGCCGAGGTTCAGCACACCGGCGCGCTCGGCAACCAGTTCGCCGATTGCGGCGATGAGCAGCGGCGTGGCAGCAGTGGCAATGGTGAGAAGGATGCTGATCCAGATATCCATCAGTTTGCCCCTTCCTGTGCTGCAATCGTGTCGGCTGCCGGATTTGTCCTGCCGACAAAGCGAATGCGGTAATGAATCAGCGTGTCGCAGCCCAGCACGAAAAATAGCAGCATGCCCTGGAAGACACGCGCCAGCTTGTCCGACACGCCAAGCGAGGATTGTGCCGCCTCGCCGCCGAGATAGGTCAGCCCCAGCACGAGACCGGCCGCGATAATGCCGAGCGGATTGAGCCTGCCCAGAAACGCGACGATGATGGCGGCAAAGCCGTAACCGGGTGAAATCGTCGGCTGAAGCCTGCCGATAGCGCCGGAAACCTCCGAAATGCCGGCCAATCCGGCCAGCGCACCGGAAAGCATGAAGGCGAAGAACACCATGCGGTTCATGCTGAAGCCGGCGAACCGCCCTGCCCGCGGGCTGGATCCCATCACCCGCACTTCAAACCCCTTGAGCATGCGGCTCATCATCAGCCAGATGAGCACAGCCGCAACGATCGAGAAGATGAAGCCCAGATTGGCCCGGCCGGAATCCAGCAGTTCGGGCAGGCGCGCGGCCCGGCTGAACTGAACCGTCTGCGGGAAATTATAGCCCATGGGATCACGCCACGGGCCTCGCACAACCCAGTCGAGAAACAGTTGCGAGACATAGACCAGCATCAGGCTGGTGAGGATTTCGTTGGTGTTGAAGCGTGCCTTGAGAAAAGCAGGAATGCTCGCGAATGCCGCTCCGCCGATCATGCCCATCAGGAGCATCAGCGGGAGAAGGTATGCGCCCTGCAGATCAGGATAAAGAACGGGCAAAAGCGAGCCGGCAATGGCACCGACCGTGAACTGGCCTTCCGCCCCGATGTTCCAGATGTTGGCGCGGAAGCAGACGGACAAGCCCACCGCAATCAGGATAAGGGGTGCGGCCTTGATCGCCAGCTCGTGCAACTGCCAGATTTCAGTAAGTGGTGAGATGAAATAGGCGTAGAGCGCCCTGGCGGGGTTAACCCCCAGAACCGCGAACATGATCGCGCCCGTAATCACGGTCAGCGCGAAGGCGATGAAGGGAGAGAGCATCGAAAACAGCGCCGAGCGCTGCGGACGTTTGACGAGCTCGATGCGCATCATGCCACCTCCGCCGTTTCGGTTGCATGGGCTGTGGCGGCATGCCCGGGCTCGGCGCCGCCCATCAGCAGGCCGATCTTCTCGTAGGTCGCTTCGGCTATGGGCAGTGCGGGCGACAACTCGCCATTGTGCATCACGGCAATGGCGTCCGACATTTCAAAAAGCTCATCCAGATCCTGACTTATCACCAGCACGGCGGAGCCATTACGGGCGAGGCTGATGAGCGCCTGCCGGATATGAGCCGCAGCCCCGGCATCGACGCCCCATGTCGGCTGGTTGACGATCATCACCGAGGGATTGCGGTCGAGTTCGCGCCCGACGATGAATTTTTGCAGATTGCCGCCGGACAGGGACGCTGCTTCCGGATCAGGCGCGCTCTTGCGAACGTCCATGATCCCGATGATACGCTGTGCGGTGTCGTAGATCGCCTTGCTTTCGATCAGGCCGCCTTTGCCGACGAATTTTTTGCCGTCCGTGGCGTGCCGGGAAAGGAGAAGATTTTCCGACAGCGTCATGCGCGGTGCAGCACCATGGCCGAGGCGTTCCTCGGGAACGAAGGCAGCGCCCAGCAGGCGCCGGCCCGTTATGTCGAGCCCGCCGACATCGACGCCGCCAATGCGCACCGACCCCCGGTCCTGTTGAAGCACCTCACCGGACACGGCCTCGAAAAACTCGCCTTGTCCGTTACCGGCAACGCCGGCGATGCCGACAACCTCCCCTGCCCGCACGGAAAGATTTATGTTTTTCAAGGCAATTGCAAACGGTGTTGCCGGCTTTCGGTTGAGATTGACGATCTCCAGCAGCGGCCTGGCCTTGTCGATTCCCGCAGCCGGCGTGCGCTCGACAGCGCGAACCTCGGTGCCCACCATCATCCGCGCAAGCGATGAAGCGGTTTCCTCGCGCGGATTGCAGTGTCCCACCACCTTGCCATGACGCAGCACGGTGGCGCGGTCGCAAATACGCTTCACCTCCTCGAGGCGGTGCGAAATATAGAGGATCGACTTGCCTTCGGCCCGCAGCCGCTCCAGCGTTTCAAACAGCTTGTCGGCCTCCTGCGGTGTCAGCACCGACGTCGGCTCATCAAGAATGATGAGTTCAGGCGTCTGCAACAGGCAGCGGATGATTTCGATCCGCTGGCGTTCTCCAACCGACAGATCGCCCACCAGCGCATCAGGATCGAGCGGCAGACCATAGCTGTAGGACAAGGCGCGGGCCTTGGCGGCAATAGTGCTGATCGGCGCGCCGTCATTGAGCGAGAGAGCGATGTTTTCGGCTGCGGTCAGCGCCTCGAACAGCGAAAAGTGCTGGAACACCATGCCGATGCCGAGTTTCTTGGCAACGCCCGGACTGGTGATGCGCACCGGCTGGCCGTTCCACAGGATCTCGCCGGAATGTGGCTCAAGGGAGCCGAACAGCATTTTGACCAGAGTGGACTTGCCGGCGCCATTTTCTCCCAGAAGCGCATGTATTTCGCCTTTGGCAATGCCAAGGTCGATGGTGTCGCAAGCTTTCAGGGAGCCGAATATCTTGGTCAGGCCACGGACCTCGAGCAGGTCCGCAGCGCCTTGATGTAAACTCACAGTGCCTCCCATCTGTTTAACAGATATGTTCTGTGTTCCCGATGGCATCGTAGGCACTGGCGCGTTTCTGCGCAAACCGATGCTTACTTTGAAAGAGCTTCAATAATTTCGATGGCAGTCGCCGCGACATTCAGGGGATGAGTACGGTTGTTCCCATGGTTTTGCGTCCCTCCAGATCGGAATGGGCGCGCGCGGCATCCTTGAGGGCATAGCGCTGATTGACCATGATTTTCACGGCCCCCGACAGCACCACGTCGAACAATGCCGCTGCCGATGCGTCAAGTTCCTCGCGCGTGACATTGTAGCTGAACAGCGTCGGGCGGGTCAGGTACAGCGATCCTTTCCGGGCGAGAATGCCGATGTCGAAAGGTGGGATCGGACCTGAAGACTGGCCGAACGAAACCAGCGTTCCGAGCCTCTTCAGGCAGTCCAGTGAGCCTGCAAATGTGTCCTTGCCAACCGAATCATAGACGACATCGCATTTCCTGCCGTCTGTGATGCGGGCCACTTCCTGCACGAAATCCTGGCGGCGATAGTCGATCACATGATGGAAACCGTGGGCTCGCGCGAGCTCGGCCTTTTCCGGCGAGCCGGCCGTTCCGATGACAGTGGCGCCAAGATGATGCGCCCACTGGCCGAAGATCAGCCCCACACCGCCGGCCGCTGCGTGATAGAGTACGGTGTCGCCGGGCTTCACCTTGAATGTACGCCGCACAAGATATTCCACCGTCATGCCCTTGAGCATCATGCCAGCAGCCTGCTCATCGCTGATCCCATCCGGAATGCGAACGACCCGATCGGCACCCACAACACGCTGCTCCGCATAGGCGCCCAGCTGCACGACATAGGCGACCCGGTCTCCCGGGGACAACCAGTCGACCCCCTCGCCCACTTCGAGAACCACGCCGGCAGCCTCGCCGCCTGGCGTGAATGGCAGGCCGTTCGGTGCGGGATAGAGGCCGGTGCGATGGTAGACATCGATGAAATTCACGCCGATCGCCGTGTGGCGCACCAGAATTTCACCCGGACCGGGGCGGCCGGGATCCGCGTCCTCGAAAACCAGCACTTCGGGACCGCCATGCTTATGGATACGAATTGCCTTGGACATGTCAGCTCACGCCTTCTTCGCGCCGAGATTTGGGAAAAGCTGCATGATGCCACCGATGCAGAACAGGTAAAGCCCGGTGACCGTGATGCCGCCCTTTGTAAACAGGCTGACGTTTTCAGCCAGTATGCCGATCTGATTGTAGAATTCGGCCAGCGCCGATTCCGCCAGCGCCAGAACCCCGAACGCGCACCAAAGCAAGGTGATGGCGAGATTGATCGGGCGCAGGCGCCTGACCCGCACCGGATGCAGGAAATTGATCGGCACGAAGGTGAGCAGTCCGCAGATCACGACCACAGCGAATGACACCCATTCTCCCGGACCGACCACGAACAGCGTGAACACCACCATGTTCCAGACCACCGGGAACCCCTTGAAGAAGTTCTCCTTGGTCTTCATGCCGGTATCGGCATAGTAGATCGCGCTCGACACGACGATGATGGCGGCGGCGATAAATGACAGCCCCTCACCCATCAGCCCGAACTGATACAGCGCGAATGCGGGGATCAGCACATAGGTGACATAGTCGATGATATTGTCGAGCAATTCGCCCGACCAGGTCGGCAGGATTTCCTTGACCTCCAGCTTGCGCGCGATCGGGCCGTCTATGCCGTCCACGAACAATGCCAGCCCCAGCCACCAGAACATCGCCGTCCAGCGCTCTTCGCTGGCCGCAACGAGAGAAACGAAAGCAAGGAAAGATCCGGACGCCGTCAGAAGATGCACGGAAAAGGCTCTTGCCTGTGGCCAGGTCACCTTCTTCCTCGGTCTGGGAATACGGTCCCTGATCTTCCTGCCGGTCGGTTTTTTATCCACGGCCACCAGTCCATCTTGCATGGCATCCATAATCCCTCTTGATCAACCACCTGTCCGCCGGGGTCAATGCGGGAGCGTCGATTAGACATAAGGCCACACAGGATTTCTTGACCGTAACAGGCGCAAAGGCGTTGTTTTTCTTGCTTCGGCTGAAAGGTCGCGTTGATGGGCCGATAGGGAAAGGCGTATAGCTCTGGCGACAAGGAGGCTCCGATATGCCAACGACCGCCATCCCTGCTGAAGCCGAAGCAAAGATCCTCGTTGCAGGAACCGGCCCTGCCGGTCTGATCGCCGCGCTTTCCTTTGCCGGAGCAGGCTTTGCGGTCACGCTGGTCGGTCCCGAGCCGAATATCGAGGACGGGCGCACCACGGCGTTGATGAATCCCGCCCTCGAAACGCTGGATCGGATCGGCGTTCTGACAGCACTGTCAGATCAGTCCGCACCGCTGAAGATCATGCGCATCGTGGATGCGACGGAGCGGCTGATCCGCAGCACGCCCGCAACTTTCCATGCCGGCGACATCGGTGAAGAGCGCTTCGGTCTCAACATACCGAACAAGGTGCTGGTGGCGACGCTGGCGCAGGCCGTGGCGGCAAACACGTCGATCGACTGGAAAAAGACGCTGGTGGAAAGCTGGAACCCCGGTTCCGACGAGGCAGTGGCGCGGCTTGCGGATGGCAGCGAAGTTTCAGGAAAGCTGGTCGTCGCTGCCGATGGGCGGATGTCGCCGGCCCGCCAGGCTGCCGGCATTTCGGTATCATCGCATCCATTTCCGCAGGCGGCGCTGGTTCTGAATTTTGGCCACACGCTCGATCACAACTTCACCTCCACCGAATTCCACACCCAGACCGGGCCGTTCACGCAGGTGCCGCTTCCCGGTGGCCGCAGATCGAGCCTTGTCTGCGTCGTGCGTCCCGAAACCGCCAGCGAACTGGCGGCACTGGACGACGATGCCCTGTCACTTCACATTGAGCGGCGCATGCAATCCATGCTGGGGCGAGTGGCGGTGGAGCCAAAGCGCCAGATCTATCCGCTGTCGACCTCCACGCCGAAGCGCTTTGCCCGGAACCGGGTGGCGCTGGTGGGCGAAGCTGCACATGTATTTCCGCCCATCGGCGCACAGGGGCTGAACCTCGGCATCAGGGATATCGTCGATCTCGTTGATGTCTCATCAAAAAACCGATCCGATCCCGGATCGGACAAGGCAATGATCACTTACGATCTCCGGCGCAGGCCCGACATCGTGGCCCGCACCAGCGCGGTCAATCTCCTCAACCGGTCGCTGCTGTCGAATATGCTTCCTGCCCAGATCGCCCGCAGCGCCACGCTTGAGCTGCTCGGGCGCTTTGCGCCGCTGCGTGCTTTCTTCATGCGTGAAGGGCTGCATCCCGGTAGCGGTTTTTCCGCACTGGGCAGCGCGTTACGGGAACAGATCCAGCGGTAAGATCCCGGCCCGGATCATGTAAAGCAGGCCGGTGACGGTCATGATCGAGGCGCAGGTCGTGACCAGTATCGTTGCCGACGTCCGCTCGACCCACACCCCATATTGCTGGGCGATGACGAAGACATTGGTGGCTGTGGGCAAAGCCGCCAGCAGAACGGCGGAAAATAGCCAGACCTCCGAAAAATCTCCCATCAGGCTCAGCATCACGTAGCAAAGCAGCGGATGCACGACGAGCTTGAGCAGGCTGATCGGCACGATTTCGACAGGTATGCGCCGCAGCGGCCGCAGGGCAAGCGTCACGCCCATGGCGAACAGGGCGCAGGGAGCGGCCGCGTTCGCGAGATAGCCGAGCAACCGGTCGAGCGGCAGTGGCGGGCTCCATTCGAAATAAGCCGCCAGAACGCCGAGTGCAGTCGCGATGATGAAGGGGTGCAGCACAATGCGGCTGACGATGCCTGCCGCAAGCTGCGGCCATGACCTGCGGTCGCCACCGCCAAGCGCCATCATCATCGGGGCAATGGTGAAATGCATGACGTTTTCGAAACAGAAGATGAGAGCGACGGGCACCGCGGCCTTCTCCCCGAAGGCGAGCACCGCCAGCCCGGGGCCCATATAGCCGATATTGCCGTAAGCAGCCGCCAGCCCCTTCACGGTGGATTCCGCGATATTGCCGGCTACCAGCAATGAGCCCGCAAACATCATCATGAAAATCAGAAAGGTGGAGAACACCGATCCAAAGATGAAGCTCCATTCCGTCAGCTCTTCAAACGGCGTTCTGGCCAGAAGCTGGAAGAACAGGGCCGGCAGCGTGACATAGATGATGAAGGTGTTCAGCCAGCCAAGCGCTTCGAGAGGCTGGCGCGTGATGCGTGCGACAGCGAACCCGATGAAGATCAGCCCGAAGAACGGAAGAACGAGGCCGGCAATTTCGGACATGATCGTTTCGCCTCTTAACCGGCCAGCAGCCTTGTGCCCGGAGCACAGCCAGCTTTCAGATTCGCCCCGTGAACTTCAACCTGCTGTGAGAGATTTCGGATTTCCTTTCAGCCCTGCGGCCCAATCCGCAAACAGGCTCACATGGCTGTGTAACCTGTTCAGCATTGAATTACCCGGTGTGATGAGCCAAATAAGAAGCATGGACAGACTGGCGATCAAAAAAGCAAAGTTTTCAATCGGACAGGTTGTGCGCCATCGGCTTTTTCCGTTTCGCGGGATCATTTTCGATGTCGACCCGGAGTTTGCCAATACCGATGAATGGTATGAGGCAATTCCTGTTGGCGTTCGCCCCAGCAAGGACCAGCCTTTCTACCATCTTCTGGCTGAAAACTCCGAAACAGACTACATCGCCTATGTTTCCGAGCAAAATCTGGTTGAAGATGTTTCAGATGAGCCTGTGCGTCATCCGCAGATCAGAGAATTGTTCCTGAAAACGCCGGATGGACATTACGAGCCCAGATATCAGGTTCGTCACTAGAGCAATTCCTGCAAAAGTGCGCAGCCGTCTTGCGCTCGCAATTGCTTAAAAAATAGAGCGTTTCCGCCTTTGCCAGACACCGCTCAAAGAAAAGCCCCGCACGCTTCATAAGCGGCGGGGCTTTTTCTGTTGCCTGATCGCTCAGGCTTCCTTTTTCTGCGGCATGACGCGCAGTTCCAGTTCGCGCAGCTGCTGCGGCGTAGCCGGCGCTGGCGCCCCCATGAGCAGATCAAAGGCCTGTTGGTTCATCGGGAACATGGTGACCTCGCGCAGGTTCTTCGCACCGACGAGCAGCATGACCACACGGTCGATGCCGGCCGCCATGCCGCCATGCGGCGGTGCGCCATACTGGAACGCGCGATAAAGACCGCCAAAGCGCTCTTCCACGGTCTGCCGGTCCAGCCCCGCGATCTCGAAGGCCTTGACCATGGTTTCGGGAAGATGGTTGCGGATGCCGCCGGAGGCGATCTCGAAGCCGTTGCAGACCATGTCGTACTGGTAGGCTTTGAGGCTCAGCGGGTCCTGACCGCTCAGCGCCTCGATGCCACCCTGCGGCATCGAGAACGGGTTGTGAGCGAAATCCACCTTCTTCTCCTCTTCGTTCCACTCGTAGAACGGGAAGTCGACAATCCAGCACAGTTCGAAACGATCGCGGTCCACGAGGTTCAGTTCCTCACCCGCGCGTGTGCGCGCAGCTCCGGCAAAGGCAACGAACTTCTTCGGATCGCCCGCAACGAAGAAAGCGGCATCGCCATCCTCAAGACCAAGCTGCTGGCGCACGGCCTCGGTGCGCTCATCGCCGATGTTCTTGGCGATAGGTCCGGCGCCTTCGAGCCTGTCGCCTTCCTTGCGCCAGAAGATGTAGCCGAGACCCGGCTGTCCCTCGCCCTGCGCCCAAGAATTCATGCGATCGCAGAATGCGCGCGAGCCGCCGGTCTTCGCCGGAATGGCCCACACTTCGGCCTTGGGATCGTTGGCGAGGATGTTGGCGAAAACCTTGAAGCCGGAACCGCTGAAATGCTCGGACACGTCCTGCATCTCGATAGGATTGCGCAGGTCCGGCTTGTCGGATCCGTATTTCCGCATGGCTTCGTCGTAAGGAATGCGGCGGAACTCCTGCGTCACCGGCTTGCCGTCGGCAAACGCCTCGAACACGCCGCGCATCACCGGCTCCATGGTGGCCAGCACATCGTTCTGCTCGACAAAGCTCATTTCGAGGTCGAGCTGATAGAATTCGCCCGGCAGGCGGTCGGCGCGCGGATCCTCATCGCGGAAGCAGGGCGCGATCTGGAAATAGCGATCGAAGCCCGACACCATGATGAGCTGCTTGTACTGCTGCGGAGCCTGCGGCAGCGCGTAGAACGTGCCCGGATGGATGCGCGAGGGAACCAGGAAGTCGCGTGCGCCCTCGGGCGACGATGCGGTCAGGATCGGGGTGGAATATTCAGTGAACCCCACCTCGCCCATGCGTTTGCGCATCTCGGCGATGATCTTCGTGCGCATGACAATGTTTCTGTGCAGCGTTTCGCGGCGCAGATCGAGGAAGCGATACTTCAGGCGGATATCTTCCGGATAGTCCGGTTCGCCGAAAACCGGCAGCGGCAGTTCCTTCGCTGCGGAAAGCACCTCTATCTCGGTGGCGAAAACCTCGATCTCACCGGTTTCGAGATTGGGGTTCACGGCATCGGCCGCGCGCGCCTTGACCTCGCCGTCGACGCGAATGACCCATTCGCCACGCACGGTTTCAGCCGTCTTGAAAGCCGGCGAATCCGGATCCGCCACGATCTGCGTCAGCCCGTAGTGGTCGCGCAGGTCGATGAACAGCAGGCCGCCATGATCGCGAACGCGATGCACCCAGCCCGAAATACGGATATTGGAGCCGACATCGGCCTTTCTCAACTGCGCGCAGGTGTGGCTGCGATAACGATGCATTGCCTGATTTTCCGCCTAACAATGGTTCAATGGGGCCGAAGCACTTGCCCGACCGCAAAATTGGCGCGAAAAGCGCATGGGCAGGCCCTTTTGTCAAGGCAAGAGGGCCGTAAGCCGCCTTTCGGGGCCCGTCTTGCCACCCGTTTCACATCCGATGGCTTGACGCGCCCGTCTGCGGCTGGAATTGAGAAACGAGTTTGATCTGAAAAGCGATTTGATGAACCTTATTACCACGCAGAGCGAACTCGAGAGCGCCATTGAAAGACTCGAGCAATCGGACTTTGTCACCGTTGACACGGAGTTCATTCGGGAAACAACGTTTTGGCCTGTGTTGTGCCTGATCCAGATGGCGGTGCCGGGCTTTACCGCGCTTGTTGATCCGCTGGCGCCCGGCCTCGACCTCAAACCCTTCTTCAGGCTCATGGCCAATCAGAATGTGGTCAAGGTCTTCCACGCAGCGCGGCAGGATATCGAGATCATCGTTCATCAGGGCGATCTGGTTCCCTCCCCGATTTTCGACACGCAGGTGGCTGCGATGGTGTGCGGGTTCGGCGATGCCGTCTCCTACGACCAGCTCGTCCAGAAGATCACCGATGTCAGGCTCGACAAATCCTCTCGCTTTACCGACTGGCGCTATCGCCCGCTTTCGGAAAAGCAGCTGGAATATGCCCTCGCGGACGTGACCCACCTGATCGACGTCTACAAGCATCTGACGGCCCAGCTTGAGCGCGAGGACCGCGCACACTGGCTGAAGGAAGAGATGCAGGTTCTGACCTCGCGCGAGACCTATGATCCGCATCCGGATGATGCCTGGAAGCGCCTGAAGATGCGCGTGCGCAAGCCGCAGGAACTGGCGATCCTGAAATCGGTCGCCGCATGGCGCGAGCGCGAAGCGCGCGAACGCGACGTGCCGCGCGGCCGGATCATCAAGGATGACGCCATTTACGAGATCGCCCAGCAGGCCCCGCGCGACAGTGATGCGCTCGGTCGCTTGCGGACCATTCCCAAGGGCTGGGAGCGCTCATCGACCGCCGTGGCTTTGCTGGGAGCGGTGAATGCCGCCCTTGCCGTGCCGAAGGATGAATTGCCAAAACTGCCGAAACAGCAGCAGCAGCCGGAGGGCACCAATGCCGCGGCCGAATTGCTGAAAGTGCTTCTGAAGATCATCGCCGAACAGCAAGGCGTTGCCGCAAAGGTGCTGGCATCGAGCGATGACATCGACCAGATCGCCGCTCATGGTGAGAAAGCGCAGGTACCGGCGCTGCAGGGCTGGCGACGGGCGGTGTTCGGCGAAAAGGCGCTGCGTCTTGTGCGCGGCGAAATCGCCATCAAGTTCGAAAAGCGCAAGATCGTGCTGCTGGAAGTCTGAGCCGGATACTCCGGGTTCAGTGCATGGTGGTCTGGTCTGTCTCAGACAGCTCCGGCCAGATGCAAGGCAAACCACGCCCACAAAAGCACCAGAACCAGAAAGCCGCCGCCGAACAACATGCCGCGCCGCGACACGCGGTTGCTGGTGACATGTTCGAACGCGTGCGCATAGCGCAGCAGCACGAACAGCCACGCCAGTATCACGGCAATCCATGACACGCCCGCCGTTACATAAAGCGCCAGACAGACGGCATGGAACAGCACCGGAAGCTCGAACTGGTTCATGATGTTGTTCGACACTGCGGCGCTGACTTCCGGCTCGCCGCCGGAGCGCAGCTTCCACTGGCCGCGCGCCACTGAACCGTTCAGCATCGCCTGCCGGCGGCGCATGCCAAGCAACGCATACATGATCGCCACCAGCGCGAAATGCGCCACCATCGGCCACAGAATTGCGATCGGGTTCATGTCGTCAAATCCACGTTGCGGGCCGCGCCCGGCTGGTATGCCCAGTGTCAGGATAGTTCAGTTTGCCTTCCCCCATCTAATCACAGCTCACCGGATTGCAAAAGAAATCCTCATTCATCCTTCAGCGCGTTGTATTCCGCCGATTCTGATAAGACGGAATTTTAAAGTAAAACAAATATTGTTCATTTATATAATTATATTTTACTGAAAAAATTAATGAAAATCCGACGAAATTCCGAATGATAATCCGATTTATGATTTTCAAAATATGTTTTTCTGAAGTATTGAATTGGCGGCAGATCAAGAGACATTCTTGCATCGACGACACACCGTACAGCTCTGTCATGGGAGTGTTATCTCGCGGCGTTAGGTGCCGTTGCAGCGTAACTGCCAGCCGAAAGCGAGCCCCATGACCATTCTTCAACGACGCCAGTTTATTGCCGGTACGGCAGCGGCTCTCATGGCCCCTGCGGTCTTTGTGAACCGCACCGCCGCCCAAACGCCTGCGGCGTCCCTCTTTCCGTTTTCGGTGGCCAGCGGCGATCCGACCGCCAACAGCGTGGTGCTATGGACGAAGCTGGCCAGAGCCGCCGATGATCTCGAACTCCTCTCCAGACTGCCGATCGATGTGGAATGGATTGTGGCCCAGGATGAGCGCCTGTCGAAGGTCGTTTGCAGCGGCACAGGCAGCGCTTTGCCGGAATATGGTCACTCGGTCCATGTCGATGTTCAGGGTCTGCGCCCGGATCGCTGGTACTGGTATGCGTTTCGCATTGGCGGTGAGATGAGCCCCATCGGCCGGACGCGCACGTTGCCGGCTGCGGATGCGCTGGTGTCGCGGTTTCGGTTCAACGTCGTCTCCTGCCAGCACTGGGAAAACGGCTTCTTCGATGCCTATGACGGCATGGCCGACGACGATTCTTCGCTGGTGCTGCATCTGGGCGATTACATCTACGAAGTCGGTCGCGGTGGTGTGCGCACGCACGAGACCGACAAGCCGCTCAGAACACTCGACGACTATCGCCGTCGTCATGCGCTCTACAAGACCGATGCGGCTCTGCGGCGCGCGCACGAGCGATTGCCGTTCATGGTCACGCTCGACAACCACGATGCGCTGACAGAAGACTCCAGCGACGCCGGCGAACTGGCGCATCGCGCCGCCGCGTATCATGCCTGGTACGAGTTCCAGCCGGTGCGCCATGCGCCTGCCCTACACGCTCCGACCATGCCTGTCTTGCGGGGTCTCGATATTGGCGACCTGCTGCGGATCAGCATTCCGGATACCCGCCAGTTTCGTGATTCGGAAAGTGTGTGCGCTTCCGGATCTGACAAGGATTTCGCCTTCGGCGTGTTCCAGAAGCCGTGCGAGGCAGCCGAAGATCCGCAACGTTCCATGCTGGGCGTCGCGCAGGAAAACTGGCTGGATGCGCGCCTTTCGGGTTCGCAGGCAAAATGGAACGCCATCGCCTCAACCGTGATGATGAGCACCTTCGACATGGATCACGAAGGCGAGCTGTATCGCTATTTGCAGTCGTGGGACGGCTATCCGGCCGCCCGGCAACGCATTCTCGACCGTATTGAAGGTTCCAGGGTCTCAAATCCGGTTTCGATCGCAGGCGACATTCATTCAACGCTGATTTCGGAAGTCACCCGCCGCGCGGGCGAGGAGCCAGGCAGGTCGCTGATGACGGAATTCGTAGGCACCTCGATCAGCTCACTCTGGCCGGAACCTCTGGCCAGGCCCATGCATGATGCCCTGCCCGCCAACCCTCAGGTTCGCTACTATGAAAGCCAGAAGCGTGGCTACATGCATTTCGACGTAACGCCGGAAAGCCTGAACGTAGAGATGCGCGCAATCGACCGCACCGACCAGCCCGGCGGCACCGTCCATACCGACAGGACATTTGTTGTCGAGAATGGTCAGGTGGGCGCGAAGTCTTAAAGCGCGCGGCAATGAAGCTGGCGATGCGTGCTATCGCGTCAGCCAGCGCTCATAGTCCGAAACCAGAAGGTGAGCCGGCTCCACATCTTCCTCGATCTCGGAAAACCGGCCGATGGGGTCGCGGAAGATGTTGTCGGTGAGGTCGTCGTTGACGGTGGAGACCTCGCCGATCAGAACGTCGCCGCCCTCGCCCCAGAATGCGTGCCATACGCCCGGCAGCAAGGTCACGCTCTCACCGGGATCGAGCTTCAGAAGACCGCCGGCGGGAAGCCTGCGGATGGTTCCGTCTACGGGAACGGACACTTCGGCATGTGCATCTATCCCACCCTCTGTGTCGGGCATGAACAGCTCCAGCACGAGCTTGCCGCCGCCGCGGTTGATGATGTCCTCCGCCTTGATGACATGGCGGTGCATCGGCGAGAGCTGGTCCTTGCGCGAGATCATGATCTTTTCGGCATAGAGCATGCCGGCACCCTTGCTCATATCCTCGAAGCGGCCATTGCGGACCGTGAACAGGAAGAGCCCCAGCTCTTCGAATTTCCCCTGTCCGTAATCGGTGATGTCCCAGCCCAGCCGGGCATTGAAGACACCAGCAGATTCCGCCCCGCGCCGCTTCATTTCTTCGGGGGACCAATAGGCGAACGGCGGCAGGACATAACCGAAGGAGCGGATGAAGGCGTCGCCCTCACGGATGATCTCATTCACTCCAGAGCGCTTCATGGTCCCTCCCCGTCAGTGTTTTTTGCCAGCGTCCCGAAGGTCAGCGCTCTCCGCGAGCAGCCAGCCTGCGCATGGAAGCGATACGCCGTCGGCTGATCTCGGTGCGCATGGCCATCATGTGCAGTGTGAAGAAAAGCAGCGTGAAGCCGATCGCCATGATCAGAAGGGGCCTTAGCAGGCTTCCGTCAATGGTCGGCCCGTCGACACGGAACACGGAAGCCGGCTGATGCAGCGTGTTCCACCAGTCCACCGAGAACTTGATGATCGGAATGTTGACGAACCCGATCAATGTGATGATCGCCGCCGACCATGCCGCCTTGCCCGAATCTTCCAGCGCGCGCGTCAGCGCGATGATGCCGAGATACATCAGGAACAGCACGAATACGGAGGTCAGCCGCGCATCCCACACCCACCATGTGCCCCACATGGGCTTGCCCCAGATGGACCCGGTAATGAGCGCCAGAGCGGTGAAGCACGCGCCGATAGGCGCAGCCGACTTCAGGGAGACATCGGCGAGCGGGTGGCGCCATACCAGCGTGCCTATCGCTGAGGCTGCCATGAGCGCGTAGCACATCATGGAAAGCCAGGCGAACGGCACGTGAATGTACATGATGCGCACCGTCGTGCCCTGCTGGTAATCCTCGGGTGCGGCAAAGCTCATGTAGAGGCCGATCGCCAGAACAAGGCATGCTGCACCCGCCAGCCATGGAACAGCTCTGTTCGCAAAACTGACGAAACGCGTCGGATTGGCGAGGTCCATCCAGCTGGCAATGCGGGTGCGTGAAACTGTCATGACAAGCTACATAACCTTGCCCTGCGCCGCGGGCAACTGCGACGCAAAGGCCGGTGCTTCGTCAGGCAGCGGCGTCCTCGTTCACCGGCGAGATCCGGGACAGACGACGCACTTCCTCGTCATTGAGCAGTCCGCCTGCTCGCAGCAGCGAAGCGAAGCGGCCATTGCGCAGGGACAATTCCGCAAAGCCGCCCATCTCGACAACCCTGCCCTTGTCCATGAACACCACAAGATCGGCATCCCTGACCGTGGTCAGGCGATGGGCGATGATGAAGGTGGTGCGGTCACGGCGCAACTCGTCGATCGCCTGCTTCACACGCTCTTCCGTTTCCACGTCAAGCGCGCTGGTGGCTTCGTCCAGAACGAGGATCGGTGCATTTTTCAGCACAGCCCGGGCAATGGCGATGCGCTGGCGCTCGCCGCCCGACAACTGCCCGCCGCGCTCGCCGACGATGGTGTCGTAACCTTCGGCCTTGGAAAGAATGAAATCCTGTGCCGCCGCAGCCTCTGCCGCCGCGTGGATTTCCTGATAGGTGGCTTCAGCCTGCCCGATGCGGATGTTGTCCTCGATCGAACGGTTGAGCATGCCGGCATCCTGAAACACCGTGGCGATGCAGTTTCTGAGCGACGACGTGGAGACGGTGCGGGTATCGATGCCGTCGATCAGGATGCGACCTCGCTGCGGCGTGAACACGCGCTGCAGCATGTTGATGAGCGTGGTCTTGCCCGCACCGGTCGGACCGACGATCGCGACTGTCTGGCCGGCGCCCACCTCGAAGGTGACATTGTCCAGCCCCTGCCCCGAATTCGGAAACTCGAAGCCGACATTCTCGAAACGGACATGACCGGAAACCCTGCCGATATCGCGCAAGCCTTCCGGCTCGCGGATTTCAAACGCGGAATCTTCCATGCCGTAGAAATCTTCGAGCTTGGCGCGAGCCTCCGAGATCTGGTTCACAAAAGTGGAAACCTGATCGAGGCGGGCGATGAGCAACGTAGCGAAGCCGGTGAAGGCGATGACGTCGCCGATCCGCAGCTGGCCGTTCATGACCAGAAACGAACCGATCAGCAGCACAACCATCATCGAGATCGTGGACGAGAGGCGATGCAGCGCGCTGGCCAGAGCCCACCAGTCCAGAACCGGATACTGCGCGTCGAGGAGCTCACCGACGAACCGCTTCAGGGCTGCCGTTTCGTGGCCAATGCGGTTGTAGCTCTGCAGCACAGCGACGTTGCTGACCGAGTCGGACACATGCGCGAACACCTTGTGGTAGTGGCGCTCGACGCTCGCCTGCCCTTCGCGGGTCTTGCGCATGACCAGACGGCCGACGCCGTAATACACCACGCCAAGCACGAGCAGGACCATCGACATGCGCACATCGAGCGACAAAGCGGTGGGCACGAGCAGCATCAGAGCCACCGCAGTGGACAGATGCTGACGCATGAATTCCAGCCACAGCGAAAACAGCGTTTCCACCGCCCGCAACAGCGTATGCAGCGAATTGGACGTACCACGCGTATGGTGCCAGGCCAGCGGCATGTTGATGATGCGCTCGAACGACTGCGAAAGCACTTCGCCGCGCAGCTTGTGAGCCATGCGATCGGCGCCGCGCGCCACGAGAACAAATGCAACGATGTTGAAGGCGCCAAGGCCGGCCCAGATCACCAGCGGCGGGACCACGTTCACGCGCTCGGAAATCGCATCAATGACGCGACCGAACATGATGGGCTCAAGGATAGCGACGATAGCCAGGGTGACATTGGCGGCACAAATAAGCGCAACGCGCTTCCTGTCTGCCGCCATATAGCCGAGCGCTCTCCAGTAGACTTGCAGAAGGGACACTCGTTTACTCCGCGAAACCGTTCATTGTGCGATGCACCATTTCTGGAAACATATGAACCGATGTGAACCAGAACAATGTTCCCTTAACGCGGGAGTTCCCGTTTCGCGAACAAAACATAGCTACGAAACGAAATCTGGCGTGATCGACTAACGGTTTGAGATCAAACGTAAAATGTCCTTCTGAAGGCGAAATTGCGGCAATCCCGCAAGGGGACTGCCGCAATTTTAGCGGGAAAGCACATGTCACTGGCAGGACAGCGAGCAGGCCGCCCTTATTTAAGGCTTCTTACTGACGCCCACACGCGGCTGAGCACCATTAGCCGGCAAGGTTACGACAACTTCTGTCTGGCCTTGCGACAGCGGAAATGTCGTGCCGTCCAGCTTCCTGCCGTTTACCTCCAGCGAAATCGCTTTCGCAGCCCGGTTGCGCACGACCCGGATGGTCTGGGAGCCGCCGCCCAGAGCCAGTCTGGCCGTATAGCCATCCCAGTGCGCGGGAATGCGCGGGGTGATCTCGATCGCGTCACCACGCCTGTTTATGCCGAGTATGGCTTCGACAGCTGCGCGGTAGAGCCATCCGGCAGAGCCCGTATACCATGTCCATCCGCCCCGGCCTGCCTTGTCGGCCGCATAGACATCGGCGGCCACGACATAAGGTTCGACCCGATAATGTTCGGCAGAGGCCTCGTCCGTGGAGTGGCTGACGGGATTGAGCATGGAGAAGCATTTATAGGCTTCCTCGACGCGCCCCATTTCAGCCAGCGCAATGACGAACCACGTTGCCGCATGGGTGTACTGGCCGCCATTCTCGCGGACGCCGGGCGGGTAGCTCTTGATGTAACCGGGGTCCTTGTCCCAGTTTGCGAAGGGCGGCGTGAACAGCTTGAGTATGCCGTGCTCCTCGTCGACCAGCATTTCTCCGGCATTGTCTATGGCCGTGCGGGAGCGGGCCGGATCGCCCTCGCCTGAAATCACGCTCCAGGACTGGGCAATGGAGTCGATCTTGCACTCCTGCGACTCGCGGGAGCCCAGCGGTGTTCCATCGTCAAATGTTCCGCGGCGATACCACTGGCCGTCCCAGCCACTGTTTTCGAGCGCGCGCTTGAGCACATCCGCATGAGCCTGCCACACCCCTGCACGCTTTGCATCACCCTGTTCACTGGCGATCGGAATGAAATCGTTCAGCGTCCTGAGCAGGAACCAGCCGAGCCAGACGCTCTCACCCCTTCCCTCGTCACCCACGCTGTTCATGCCGTCGTTCCAGTCACCGCCAAGGATGAGTGGCAAGCCCGAGGGGCTGCTGCGCTTCGCAGCAAGGTCCAGCGCACGGGCACAATGCTCGTAAAGCGGGACAATTTCGGCGGAAGGCTCCGGAGTGAAGAAGGCGTCGTGCTCGCCCTCCCCAAGCTGCGGCCCCTGAAGGAAGGGCAGCTTTTCGCGCAAAATGGCCCGATCGCCTGAAACCTCGATGTAGTAAGCAGCGGCATGGGCGAGCCACACCACGTCGTCCGATATCATGGTGCGAACGCCTGCACCCGTGCGCGGAAGCCACCAATGCTGCACATCGCCCTCGGCAAACTGACGTCCGGCCGCATTCAGTATCTGCGCGCGGGCAAGACCGGGATCATGGGCCATCAGCGACAGCGTATCCTGCAACTGGTCGCGGAAGCCGAAAGCGCCACTTGCCTGATAGAACGCGGAGCGTGCGCGGATGCGGCAGGAAAGGCTCTGATAAGGGAGCCAGTGATTGACCATGAAATCGAGCGTCTTGTCGGGCGTCTCTACCTGAATGGTGTCCAGGAAATCACGCCATCCAGCCTCAGTTTGTGCAAGGCGGCTGTCGAAATCGACGTTGCGGTGCCGCTCGATAAGTGCGGTTGCTTCCTGTGGGCTTTCAGCATCGCCGAGCAGCCACAGGAGTGTTACCTCACCATCGGCGGCAAGCTCGACGTCGCGAGAGAGCGCCGCGCAGGGATCATCACCTGCCTCGATACGGCCCGAAAGAGGGCTGCCGGCGAGCACAGAGACGGGCTTCTCACTCGAACCTCGCCTGCCGATGAATTCCCCACGATCGGCAGTGACAGAGTCCGGCCTTTGATCGCTGGCAAGGAAGGCGACGCGCCCGCCAAAATCGAGATTGTACGGGTTGGTTGCGAGCATGGCGCCCGTCGCGGTGTCCTGCGAGGGAATGATGGTGCCGGCGGTTCTGGAACGATGGGTGCCCAGAACCCATTCGGCATAGGCATAGACACGCAGACGCGCGGTGCCGGCCCCCGTGTTGCGGATGCGCAGGCGCGATATCCGCACCGGATCTGCAGGGTCGACAACGTGGGTAAGCTCCATGTCGAGCGCGCCGCGTCTGGCGCGGAAGGTCGTAAAGCCCTGCCCGTGGCATGTCTCGTAAAGCACGCCCGGATCACGCACCACCGCTGCCAGCGGAGAGAACGAAGCGCCGCTGTCGAGGTCATGAATGTAGATGCCCTCGCCCGGCCGGTTGGTCACCGGATCGTTCGACCATGGGGTGAGTTGATAATCGCGACTGTTGCGGCTCCAGCTGAAGGCCGCGCCTTCGGCGGACGTATGGAAACCGAAAGCGTCGTTCGAGATCACATTGATCCACGGCTGCGGCGTAACCGTACGCCCCGCCAGCCGCACCACATAGCGGCGGCCATCGCCCTCGAAACCGCCAAAACCGTTCCAGTTCGACAGCCCCTTGCCATCGGCCGTCTTCGGCTTCAGCGGCACGCTCGGCTCCAGTGCTGCCGTCGCCACCGCGCCGATGGCGACGCCGCTGGCTGTTTCGCGCGCCTGAAGCGCGGTGATTTCGGCACGCTCGATCTGATCGCTGATCGTGCCGTTGCGTGTATGCAGAACCACGCGCGCCGAGGCCAGCAGCGTGCGATAGGTCGGCTCGTCCATCAGATCGCGCCGCACCGCGAAAATATGCTGGCGCGGGCCAAGCTCGGAGCCGCGCAGGCGGCTGTTTTCGCACAGATAGTCGATGGCCTGCTGCAGATCCTGGACATAGGAAGACGACTGCTCGTTGACGATGACCAGATCGGCAGTCAGCCCGCGGGCCCGCATATATTCCTGATACCGCAGGCCCTGCGCCACGATCTCCAGATCGGCAAGGTCGTCGATGCGGATGGCGAAGATCGGGTAATCGCCCGAAATGCTGGTCGGCCAAAGGCTGGACTGTTTGCCGAGCCCTGCCGAAATCGCTTCCGAAGGCAGACGCATGTTGGCGTCGGGATAGATCAGATAACGCGCCAGACTTTGCCCGATGGCGGCTTCCGCAAGGCTGAGGCCGAGATGGCGGGTCTGCACCTGCGACCGGGTCCACGACAGCATGGCCTGACGGGCAAAGCTTTCGGGATGGTCGAGGCGGTTGATGGCGTCGTCCAGCTCTTCCCGGTTGGCTCCCACGCAGGTCCAGAAGGTGAGCGAAACCTTCTTGTTCGCCGGGACGCGGACTTTACGACGCAGCGCGGCGATGGGGTCGAGCGTGAAGCCCGCATTGCCTTCCAGCCGCGCGCCGGGTTCCATAGCCGCGGGATCGGCAATGTTGCGACCGCGCCCGATGAAGGCGCGCCTGTCGGTTTCGGCTTCCGTATCGCGGGCAAGGCCGGTGGGGTCGGTCACGAAATGCACGGCGACGATGTCGGCCTCGCGCTGGTCGCGCTTGCGCCGCTTCGCGAAGATCGCGCCATTGTCGTCGGCGATCTCGGTTTCCACGAACATCTTGGAGAAAGCCGGATGCGCATTGTCCGAGACTTCGGGCGCCAGAACCAGCTCCGCAAAGGATGTCACTTCGATGTAGCGGTCGCTCGAACCGTCATTGTGAAGGGTGACGCGGCGGCCCTCGCCGTGGCCTTCGGAAATGACGATGCATTCCACTTCCGAGCGCAGCGACTGCACGACCTTGGCAAAAGTGGCCTTGTCGTCGGAGAAGTAGGTCTGTGACACCTCGCCGGGCGCCTGCTTCGGCTCCGCCGTGGCGGACCACCAGTCTCCCGTATCGACGTCGCGCAGGAAGATGTAGGAACCCATGCGGTCTTCCACCGGATCCGGCTGCCAGCGCGTGACCGCCAGATCGCCCCAGCGGCTGTAGCCGGAGCCGGTCGCCGTCACCATCATGGAATAGCGCCCGTTGGACATCAGGCTGGTCGCGCGCAGCGCGTTGGCCGGGTCCGGTACGATGCGGGTGTCGAGGCTCTGCACTTCCTGCTCGTCGAGCAGCGGCCGTTCCTCCGCCTCTGTGCGGACCGTATCGGCCGGAATTTCGCGCGGTGCCTTTTCCTGAAGCAGAAGCTCGGCCGACTCGATCACCGGGTCGGAGTGGAAGCGGTCCCGCAGGCGGCCCTCGAACACGACGTTCGCCACGGCGGCAATGGTCATGCCGGAATGGTGCGCATAGTAGTTCAGCACCACGGCATGGTTGGCGCCTTCGGGCACACGCTGCGGCGTGAAGTCCACGGCGTCATGATAGCCATAACGCCCCAGCGCACCGATGCTTCTCAGGCGCTTCAAATTCTCAACCGCCTCGCGCGGCATGAACTGGGCTGCGAGAATGGTCGCATAAGGGGCGATGACGAGGTTCTGCGCGAGGCCCCGCTTCAGGCCAAGGCCCGGCACGCCGAAATTGGTGTACTGGTAGGTGAGCTCACGGTCGCGCGCATTGTATGCCGCCTCCGAAATGCCCCACGGCACGTTTCTTGAGCGACCATACTGTATCTGGCGCTTGATGATCAGATTGCTGGTCTGGTTGAGCAGGCTGCCGTGCGGCTCCTTCATCACCAGCGGCGGCATCAGATACTCGAACATCGAGCCTGACCATGACATCAGGGCACCACGGAAGCCGATCTCGACAATCGGGCGGCCGAGCTTGAACCAGTGTTCAGTCGGCAGATCGCCCTTGGCGATGCCGAACAGGGAGGTCATGCGCGCTTCAGAGGCCAGAAGATCGTAGCAACTCTCGTCCAGCTGATGCTCATCGACGCGATAGCCAATAGAGAGCAGCTTGCGCTCGTTTCGCATCAGGAACGAGAAATCCATTTCGAACGCGTAACGGCGCGCCCTTTCCCGCAATTTGAGCAGACGGGTCCGCAATTCCTCGACCGTGCGATCGTCGGCATGGGAATCGTGGACATGCGCTTCGCAGGTGGCTTCGAGCCTTGCCGCCCAGTCGACCAGGATTTCGGAACGGGCGGAGCCCACTTCGGTATGCATGGCGACCGCAAGCTTGCGGATTTCTCCCGACAGCACCGACAGGTTGATGGTGCGGATGGACGCCATCTCGGGCTGTTCCTTGATGGTCAGAACAGCGCGGCGCATGCCATCCAGCCGGTCGGCCAGACGCTGGCGCAGCGGCCGCAACTGGCGCCTGTCGTCCGGCAACTCGTCGAGGCTTTCATCGATGATGGCCACAACGTCGAGCACGCCTTCGAAATCGCCGTGCAAGTGAACCGAAGGCGCTTCCGCCCACTCGGCGCAGGCCGCGGCCACGGTTACGAGGTGACCGGCGAGATTGCCGCTGTCCACGCTGGAAATGTAGAGCGGATGCAGAGGGGCCAGCGTTCTGGTGTCATACCAGTTGAAGAGGTGTCCCCTCTCGCGCGGCATGATCTCGATGGTTGAAAGCGTGACTTCGATCCGCGAGACGGCATCGGCCATGCTGATCCAGCCGAAATCCCGGGCAGAAACCACCGAGAGCAGATAGACACCCACATTGGTCGGCGACGTGCGGGGCGCCACCACCGGCGCGGGGCTTTCCTGAAAATTGTCCGGCGGAAGATGATGGTGCTCTTCGGTGACGAAATTTTCGAAATAGTGCCAGGTCCGCCGTGCGGCGATCCGCAGTTCGTGCATGTCGCGCGGTGCCAGATGAAGCCGGTCCTCGGTTTCTGCCGAGCGGCTGATCAGCCAGGCGAAAGCCGGCGAGCCAACCCAGAACAGAGCGAAGAAGAATGCAACGAAAGCGCCGGTGGAATCGTTGAAAACGGGAATGGCGAGGCCGACGACGCCGATGATGACGGCTCCGTACATGGCCGAATAGTACGAGCCGAGATCGTTGGCTCCGCTCTTATGGGCCTGTGAGGCAGTTCGCCATTCAAGCAGCTTCTTTCGTGAAACGAAGAGCCTGTAGAGCGTACGGATGATTGCATCGCCCATCATCCATGCGGAATGGGCCATCAGCACCACGCGCAGCGCCACATTGGCCGTGCCAAAAGCGATGTCCCGCGCCAGTGCGGAAAAATGGCCGCGCGGCGTGGTATCCAGGCTCTTGGGGAAAAGGCCGTTCACGATGTTGAAGGTAGGCGCCATGAACAGCGTCAGGATCAGCAGCGCCTGCCACTGGGCGGCTTGCGTGAAGGGCAGCAGCGTCCAGCCGGCAATGGCCGCCATGACCCAGAAGATGGGTGTCAGCGTACGCCTGAGATTGTCCACCATCTTCCAGCGCGACAGCGCCGGCACGCCCGAAAGCGGATTGAGGATGAAGCGCAGAAGCTGCCAGTCGCCTCTCGCCCAGCGGTGCTGGCGCGAGGCGTCGACCGAATAACGAGTGGGATAATCCTCGACCAGTTCGACATCGGTGACCAGCGCGGAGCGCGCGAAAGCACCCTCTACAAGGTCATGGCTGAGGATGGCGTTCTCGTCGAAGCGATCCTTGAGCGCGGCTTCAAAAGCATCGATGTGATAGAGGCCCTTGCCGGTAAAAGTGCCGTCTCCGAAGACATCCTGATAGAGATCGGAAACCGCGAAGACGTACGGGTCGAGCCCCCTGTCGGACGAGAACACACGTTGCAGGAATGACGCCTCGTCGCCGGTGGTGAGCGACGGCGTGATGCGCGGCTGCAGAATCGTGTAGCCGGCGCTCACCTTCTTGGTCGCCGCATCGAAATGCGGGCGGTTGAGCGGATGGGCAAGCTTGCCGATGAGCTTGGAAACTGCATCACGTGTCGTGCGCGTATCCGCATCCAGCGTCATCACATAGACGACGCCTTCGGGAAGCGGTGCGTCCAGAGGCAGAAATGTCGTGTCGCCGTCGCCGCGCAGCAGCAGATTAAGCTCGTGCAGCTTGCCGCGCTTGCGCTCCCAGCCCATCCACACACCCTGAGACGGGTTGTAGAGGCGGCGGCGGTGAAGGAGGTGGAAGCGGGGCGTGCCCTGCGAAGGGTAGCGCTGGTTGAGGCGGTTGATCTCGGCTCTGGCGAAATCAAGGATTTCCGTGTCGGACTGGCTCAGTTCCCTGTCGCTGTCCGGCCAGTCGGATAGAAGCGCGAAATAAAGCTCATCGGAAACATTGGCGAGATGATGCACCTCGATGTTGCGGATGTTTTCCTCCACATCATCGCGCGAACCAATCAGCGAAGGTACGACGACAAGCGTGCGCGATGCGGCAGGTATTTCTTCCTTGTAGTCATAGCCTATCAGCCGCGTGGGCTTCAGGAACAACAGCACTACCGTGTTGAAGAACCCGAGAGCGCCTTCGCTCGCTGGTACAGCGAACAGGATCAGCATGATCGCGAGGGCCCAGCCGGACAGACCAAGGGCGGCGAGCGCATTGCCGCTCATGTAAAGCAGCAAGGCGGTGAGGGCGAAAACGGGAACCGCTATGCCGGGCCAGCCCGCCTTGCGGAAAGATCGCTTCAGCGACAGGCCGAATGAGGGACGAAAACCAATTTCCTGCTCCAGCACCTCGCGGCGCGGCCCAACCAGATAAAAACCCACATCGGCTGTTTCGCCGGCCGACTTTTCCGCCAGCGCCACTGCGGTTTCGGCAACGTCATATTCCGACCGGCCCGAGCGACGGGCCAGTTCCTCGATGGCGGTCCTGTACTGGTCGCGGGAAGCGAAGTCGAGCGCTGCGTAATCGCCACGCTGGCGAAGCAGCTCGTCAATGCGGCTGACTTCCTCGAACCACACCGTCCAGTCGACATCATTGATAAGGCGCAGGCCCCTGATAATGTTGCCGGTGGTGACATTGCCGGCTGACAGCGTCTGGTGCTCGGCCATGATGATCTGTTCGGCGTCGGAGCCGGATTTCTCAAGCTCTCCTTCAAGCCACAGAAGCGCCCTGCCCGCATTCTGCGATCCGTCGCGGAGGCGATACAGAAGCTGGGTGGCGAAGGTCGTGTCGCGGGCATAGACACCGTAACGGTCGATGGTCTGCTCACGCTCGCTGCCATCTGCAGAGGCAAGAGCCGTATCGGCAACCTCGTTCGCCACCAGACGCATCTTCCTTGCGCGCTCCACGCGCACGGCAAGACGTCTGAGGTTTTCGATGAGCACGAAACGAAGCAGCGAGGGCAGCGCCCATATCTCGCCGATCTTCATCGGTTCGACAGCCTGAAAGCCCTCCACGATTGCCTTGAATGTCTGGGCGGAAACAGAACTGTCGGAATGCGCCACATAGGCCCAGGCGATCGCCAGTGCGCGCGGCACGGAGGTGCCGTCTTTCAGCTGAAGCGTGGGAAGCTGCTGATAAAAGCGGCGCGGCAAGTCGCGCTTGATCTGATAGATCGTTTCTTCGACCAGATAGTTGTTGTCGAGCAGCCACTGGGCTGCTGGCGTGATCGTCTCGCCTTTGGCCTGAGCGGCATTGGTTGAACGGTACACTTCCAGAATTTTGGCCGCACTTTCGCGAATACGGTTCTGGAAATCGAAAGCGCCAAGTCCGGCAAGACTGTGCGTATCGCCCTCGGCCATCTGCCGTCCGAGCAGCCTGAGCCTGTCTTCCTGATAAAATTGCGACCTGATCGGTTCCTCCGCAGCCGAAGGAATGGATGCTGGCTCGATTGTCAGTTTATCCGGGCTGGTCTGAATATTCATAAAAAATCCGCGAGGCCAAAAAGAACCGTGGCTCGATCACGAGCAGTTCAATTGTAAACCGTTTTAAATGCAAATGGTTGCATCCGGCAGCAAATCCGGTTTTCTGAAGATCGTACCGCAGCACACACGAGCCAGCCTCCCCCCAATTCCGGTTGCAGTGACCGGAGCGAAAGGAGAGAAATCAGGCTTTTTCGTGTTTTGCGAGCAATGGGGCGGCGCCTGCGGCGCAGCTCCAATAAAGCTTTGCGACAGACCTTAACAAAGCTGCCGAATGGCGTGATGCGGACGCATCCTGTATCGCTGCGCGCCATCTCTGCAGGTGGCGCGCAAGCGACGTGTCACGTCAGATCGCGGCGGTAACGATCATTTCGACCTTGTACTGAGGCGTGGCAAGCTTGGCCTCGCCGGTGGCGCGGGCAGGCGTGTCGCCCTGCGGAACCCACTCGTCCCAGACCTTGTTCATTTCGCCAAATGTCGACATGTCCGACAGCCAGATGATGGTCTGAAGGATCTTCGTCTTGTCCGAACCTACCTCGGCGAGCAGCTTGTCGACCGTGGCCAGAATATCGCGCGTCTGCGCCTCGACGGTCTCGCCTTCGCCTACCTGACCGGCGAGATAAACCGTGTTGCCGTGCACGACGATGTCGCTCATGCGCGGGCCCACTCCAATTCGACGAATGCTCATTCTGTCTCCACTCCTGAAATTCTGACCGCCCTTTATGGGCGATAACTGTGTAGATAGCACATCAGATCCGGGCAAGCCTGAGAAATGCCGGAAGCCGCGGGTTGCGTAAAAAGCTGGCCGAAGGGTGGTCCATATCTTGTCCACGAACTTCAGCTTTGGCATGAAGGTCCGGACGCCGCAGATCCCGCGGCACATTCTGCACAGAGGTAGCCATGGATATCCGCCAGATCAGCGAAGACTATTCGGTAACCGGCCAGATTGCGCCGGAAGATATAAAACAGATCAGTGACGCCGGCTTCAAAAGCGTGATCTGCAACCGGCCCGATGGCGAGCAGCCCGACCAGCCGGGCAATGACGCCGTGCGCAACGCCGTTGAAGCGGCAGGACTGACTTTCCGCTACATTCCCGTCATCAGCGGCCAGATGACTGCGGAAAATGTCGCCGAACAGGCCAGTGCTCTGGCGGAACTTCCCGCCCCGGTTCTTGCCTACTGCCGTTCCGGCACGCGCTGCACCAATCTCTTCATTGCCATTCAGCAATCAAAGGGCTGAGTTTCGCCAAGGCCCGTTTCCCGCTGGATGGTTATTCAGCGGGAGCGGCAAAGCATTCCAGTTCGCTCAGCCGCCAGCCGTTGGTCTTTGATGCAATGTCGGAGATTTTCCAGCTTCCACCGACCTTCTGCAAGGTCCAGACCATCTCGCGCGAACCGTCTTCTTCATCGGCAAACAGCCTGAAGGTGGCCGTCACTTCGGCGCGATCGCCGTTGACGCTTTCCGACAGTTTCAGGGTGCGGGCAAGTTCCTCATCATCGAAATCCTGCGCATCCAGCGCGGGATCGGAATCTATGCAGGGAACGCCGTCTTCGCTGTCCAGCGCCGCGTCATTCTGGTCGAACAATGTCTTGACCGGCTCGATGAACCTGTCGCGGTAGTCGGTATCTCCGACAAAACGGCCCTGCGTGTAGAAGAATTTCACGGCATCGGAAGCCGGCCCTGCCATCGCAACGGAGGGAACGAGAGCAGTAAGTGCAGCGGCAAGCAAAGGCAGTTTCATTGCAATCCTCCAGCGATGAACGGTCCCGTCAATATCACGCATTTATCCGCTCGTCGTGGCGTCGGGCAATGAATTCAGAGATTATCCGCATTGGCATTCGCATCGATTTGGCTGGGGGTGGAAGGGCTGGATCGCTTTCGCTGCAGGGAAGAATCCGGCTATCATGCGGGCATGCGAATTCATCAGCTTCCCGAAACCATGATCAACCAGATCGCTGCCGGCGAGGTGATCGAACGCCCTGCCTCGGTGGTCAAGGAACTCGTTGAAAACGCACTCGACGCGGGTGCTGCCCGTATCGAAATCGTCACTGGCGGCGGCGGGCTCAACCTGATCCGCGTCACCGATGACGGATCGGGCATGAGCGAGCAGGAACTGCCTCTGGCCATCGGCCGCCACTGCACCTCCAAGCTTGCCGACGACATTCATGACATCCGCTCGCTGGGCTTCCGGGGCGAGGCGCTGCCCTCTATCGGATCGGTGGCCCGGCTTTCGATCCGATCGCGGGCGCAAGACAGCGACAGCGGCGCGGAAATCGCAGTCGAAGGCGGGCGCATCGCTCCGGTGCGCCCGGCCCCCGCCAATCGCGGCACTACCGTGGAGGTGCGGGACCTGTTCTTCGCCACCCCTGCCCGGCTCAAATTCATGAAGACCGAGCGCGCGGAGAGTTCCGCGACGAGCGACATCATCCGGCGCATTTCCATCGCCTTTCCTGCCGTGCGCTTCACACTGGCAGGCGCTGACCGCTCGACGCTCGACCTGCCGGCCACCGGCGATACGCTAGAGGGCCAGCTGGAGCGTATCGCGCAGGTCATGGGACGTGAGTTTGCAGAGAACGCTATTCCCATCGATGCCATGCGCGAAGGCGTGCATCTTCAGGGCTATGTTTCCATTCCCTCCTACAGCCGGGCCAACGCGCTTCAGCAATATGCCTATGTGAACGGACGCCCGATCCGCGACAAGCTGTTTGCAGGTGCGATACGCGGTGCCTATGCCGATGTTCTGCCACGCGACCGGCACGCCGTGACCGTGCTTTTCCTCAACGTCGATCCCGCCACGGTGGACGTCAATGTTCATCCCGCGAAGGCCGATGTGCGCTTCCGCGATCCCGGTCTCGTGCGTGGCCTTATCGTAGGATCGATCCGTCAGGCGCTTGCGGAAGCAGGTGTTCGGGCGGCGACAACGGGAGCCGCCGGCATGATGGCGGCCTTTCGTTCCGGCCCCGCACCCTCGACCGGAGCCGGCCCGGCTTTCTCCTACGGCGGGCAGGCACCCATGCAGCGGCCGGCGAATTTCGATCTGGGGGGCTCTCCTCATCGTCCGCTCGATTCTGACAGCCGGTTTTCAGAGAGCGATCAGGCAAGCTTTACGCCGATGACGGCAGCGAGTGCCGATGCGCGCGCAGGCCTTGCCGAGGCAGATGAAGCGCTAGAAGCAACCGCCCTGGGTGCGGCGCGGGCGCAGGTCCACGAGAATTACATCGTCGCCCAGACGCAGGATTCGCTGATCATCGTGGACCAGCACGCAGCCCATGAGCGGCTGGTCTATGAAGCACTGAAAAATGCGCTGCATTCGCGGGCCGTGCCCTCACAGATGCTGCTTTTGCCGGAGATCGTCGATCTGCCGCAGGACGATGCCGAGCGGCTTGCTGTCCATGCGCCAACTCTGGAGCGCTTCGGGCTGAGGCTGGAGCGCTTTGGCCCCGGCGCTGTTGCGGTACGGGAAACCCCTTCCATGCTGGGTGAAGTCGACGTGCAGCAACTGGTCCGTGATCTCGCGGATGAAATCGCCGATCACGATACCACCGAAACACTCACGGAGCGGCTTCATCACATCGCAGCCACCATGGCCTGCCATGGCTCGGTGCGCTCCGGGCGCCGGCTCAAGCCCGAGGAAATGAACGCCCTGCTGCGGCAGATGGAAGCCACGCCCGGTTCCGGCACCTGCAATCATGGCCGGCCCACCTATATCGAACTGAAGCTTGCCGATATCGAGCGCCTGTTCGGCCGGCGATAACGAGCGCGAACTTGACCTTGCCACTTTTTGCGGCGATGAAAGATCAATTCAACTGGCAGATTTCCATGATGAACCGTTTTGAAGGGCCCGGCAGCCGCGAGGCCCGCATCCGCTATCTGGATGGCGACTTTCAGGTCACCAGCCCCGGCTCGTTCGTTCGCTGCGCTGTCACCGGCGAAAACATCACGCTTGATGAGCTGAGATACTGGAGCGTCGAGCGGCAGGAACCTTATGTGAGCGCGAAAGTGTCCTTCGAGCGCGAACTTGAGATGAACCCGCAACTGCGCGATCGCTCAAAGTAACACCGCTAGGGCATTTTACAGCCAGACGGAAACATCTGGCGTCGCATAAATGCAGCCAAAACAAAGAGATAGAGCATTTCTGCGATTCAGAGAAAAGCAGAAATACTCTATTCGGCAAGTCGCCGTAATTTCCAGGCTTCCACCGTTTCGTTGATGATGCGAACCGGCGTATGCGGCTGGTCGAACACCGTAGCGATCTCCAGCACATTCAGCTTGTCCAGAAATTCCGGTTCCGCCGCGCCATGGCGCAGCCGCACCGCATCCTTCGCCGTCGTGATCAGCTCAAGACCTTCGGCCTTCGCCGAGGACAACAGCCCGGCCAGCTCATCGGCATCATAGAAATGGTGATCGGGAAACGGGCGGGCCTGCACGACCGTCGCCCCTGCCCTCGTTACCGTGTCGAAGAACTTTTCCGGGTGACCGATGCCTGCGAAGGCGAAAAAGCGGCGTCCCGCGAACCGTTCGCCATCGAGCGGCTGTAAGCCGGCATCGAAAATCGGTTTTCCGGCCCGTGCCGCCTGCCGCACAACGCCATCAGCGGCGCTGCCATCACCCATTCGCAACAGGGCATCCGTATAGACCAGCTGATCGACGACCTTAGCCCGCAGCGGGCCGGCGGGAATGACCCTGCCATTGCCTAATCCGTGACGGGAATCGACCACCAATAGCGCATAATCGATGTGGATGCGGGCGCTCTGGAAACCATCATCCATGATGAGGAAGTTGCAGCCCTCCTGCTCCAGCAGCAGACGGGCACCGGCGGCGCGGTTGGCGGTTACTGCAACGGGTGCATGCGCGGCCAGAAGCAGCGGTTCGTCGCCCACATGCTTCGCCGCGTCGTGATGGGGGTCAACCACATGCGGGGTTGAAAATCCGCCGCCATGCCCGCGCGACAGAATGCCGGGCGCAAAACCCAAGGCGCGGGCCTGCTCGGCGAAAGCGATCGCGACGGGCGTCTTGCCAGTGCCGCCGACGGTGAAATTGCCGATGCATAGCACAGGTGCGGGCATTTTTTCGCGGCGCGCATTGCGCAGTCGGCGACCTGCAACGAAACTATAGGCAGCAGCCAGCGGCGAAAGCGCCAGGGCGCGCCAGTCCGGTTTTTCCCACCAGAAAGGCGGTGCTTCGCTGGCCATGTGTCAGCCCTTGCCTGCCCGGTGCAATCTCGATTGCACGATCAGAGGATGAATGAACGGCTCCAGCGCCTTCATCGTGGCGGCCAGTGCCCCACGCATGTTCTGCACTGTCGCCGCTGCGGCAACCATCATGCCTCGCCTGGCATCCGGATTTGCCAGCAGATAATTGACGGCCCCTGCAAGCATGTTGCGATCACGTACGAGCTTGGCACCGCCGGCATCGATCAGATTCTTGTAGGCTTCGCGGAAATTCTGGACGTCGCGTCCCGCCAGTATCGCAGTGTCCAGCATTGCCGGCTCCAGCGGGTTTTGCCCTCCTGTGGAAGACAGCGAACGGCCGACGAAGGCAATTTCCGTGAGCCGAAGATAAAGCCCCATCTCGCCGATCGTGTCGCCCAGCAGAATATCGGTATCGGCCGCAACGGGCTCGCCGGAACTGCGCCGCACCAGCCGCAGGCCCATGGCGCCGATCTCCTGCGCCAGCTCATCGGCTCTGGCCGGATGGCGCGGCACCACGATCGTCAGCAGGCCGGGATGGCGCTTGCGCAGCGCGGCATGAATTTCGGCCGCCATCTTTTCCTCGCCGTCATGCGTGGAAACTGCGGCCCAGGTTGGACGTGCACCTATCTGGCGCTGGAGAACCAGCAGTGCTTTTTCATCGACCGGCGGCGGCGGCGTATCCACCTTGAGGTTGCCCGACACGCTCACCGGGCGTGCGCCGAGCGTACGGAAGCGTTCGCCGTCGATCTCGGACTGCGCCACCACATGCGAAAAATTCTCGAACAGAGCCTCGGCAAGACTTGCCCGCTTGGTCCATGATGCGAACGACTTGTCCGACATGCGTCCGTTGACCAGCACCTGCGGAATGTTGCGCGCACCGAGTTCGAGTATGGTCATGGGCCAGATTTCGGATTCCGCGATGATCGCGAGGTCAGGGTGCCAGTGATTGAGGAAGCGGCTGACGGCCGGCTTGATATCCAGAGGCACATACTGGTGAATGACGCTGTCACCCAGCCTTTCGCGGACAACTTTGGCGGATGTCACCGTGCCTGTCGTCAGCACGATATTGACGCCATAGCTCAGGATCGTCTGCACGAGCGGCACGATCGCGATGGTTTCGCCGACGCTGGCGGCATGGAACCAGATCAGGGGGCCATCCGGGCGCTGCTGTCCTGCAATGCCATAGCGCTCTTTCGAACGGCCCTTGTCTTCCTTGCCCTTCGAGGCACGCCAGGCAACATAAGGTCCCATCAGGGGAAACGCGGCAGCTCCCGCATATCGGTAGAGCGTCAACAGGGTTCGGGCTGCACGTTCGCTCATTGCGCTGTATCCACCAGAGCGTAGGCTTTTGCCGTAGCTTCGTTGAGCGATGCCGTCAGTTCCTGACGCTTGCGTTCCATTTCCGTATCATCCGCATCCTTGGGAACGAAGACAGGAGTGCCGATCACGAAGGACGATCTCCCGAAGGGCAGATTGATGGTGGTCTTGTCCCAGCTTTTTTCCAAAACCTTGCGGCGGCTGGTGGTCATGGCTGCCGGCAGGATCGGGCGCCCGGAAAGGCGCGCCAGCAAAATGACACCCAGCCCTGCGTCGCGCGGGGTGCCGTGCGGAATGTCTGCAATCATGGCTACATTCTTGCCAGCCACCAGCGACTTTTTGAGGGCAATCAGAGCCTTGGCTCCTCCCTTGTCCAGATGGCGTGTATTTTCGCGGCCGCCTGAGCCGCGCACGGCTTCGATGCCGAATTTTTCGACCACAAGCGCATTCAGCTCGGCGTCGGCACTGCGTGACACCATGGCGACCAGCGGGCGTCCTTTCGGATAGAAAACCGGCGCCATCAGGTGCTGGCCATGCCACAATGCGATAATTCCCGGCTGCAGATGCTCATGTTCGCCGTCGGCAACGACGGTAGAACCACGGGTCAAAGGATTGGTCAGCCGGACCAGACGCAGAAACCAGGAAAGGAGACTGGTCAGCACAGCCTTGGTAAAGCGCGACCGTGCGAGCGGCTGACGAATGCGACGCCACAGCCGCTTCAACGCCGTCTGGCGCTTTTCACGCACAGCAGGCGCTTGCGCCTCGGCCGGTGCGGCTTCCTGCTCCATGCTCAGGCGTCGGCCTTGTTATCGGGATCGAGCAGCCTGTGCAGATGCACCACGAAATAACGCATATGTGCGTTGTCAACGCTCGCCTGCGCCTTGGATTTCCATGCTGCCTGCGCCGCCTGATAATTTGGGTAAACTCCCACAATATCCAACGCATTGAGGTCACGGAATTCATTGCTTCCGAGTTCCTTCAGCTCGCCGCCGAACACCAGATGCAGAAGCTGCTTGTCATCACCGCTGCTCATATCCGTCCTCTTACTGAAAAACACCGCGCCCGGTCTAATCCAAACCGGCCGACAATTAAACCTTTAGCGATGCCTAAACCGGGAAATGTGGTGCGCGACCTTCCGGTTTGGCGATCACGGCATAAAGCTCGTCAAGAAGCTCGTTGCTGCCAGCAACCAGCGCGCCATGCCGGATCATCTCATCGGCGAATCGCGGCGGCAGTCCGTCTTCGGCAATCAGCTTGCCGCCAGCCTCTTCAAGAATGAGCGCGGCCGCGGCGAGGTCCCAGTCATGAGAGTCGGGTTTGACGAAGCTGGCATCGATGCGGCCGGCGGCAATCATGGCGATACGGTAGGCCAGAGACGGCACATAGCCGACCTTGCTGGCGCGCGCGATCAGATCCTTCGGTAGCTCATCGATCATGTCTTTGGGACCGGCGATTTCCGGCGATGAGCCAGCCGTCCTGACGGCAATGCGCTTGCCGTCAAGGAAAGCGCCGCCACTTGTTGTGGCGGAAAAGATTTCCCCCTTGGCGGGACAGTCGAGCACGCCCGCCAGCGACCGGCCCTCTTCAACCACCGCGATGCTGACGCACCATGTCGGATTTCCGGCGATGAAGGCGCGGGTGCCGTCGATGGGATCCACGACGAAAGTGCGCGGAGCATCCAGCCGCTTCAGGTCATCGGCGGTTTCCTCCGAAAGCCAGCCATACCCCGGCCTCGCATTCAGAAGCGTCTCACGCAGGTACCTGTCGGCGGCGTAATCGGCCTCGCTGACCGGTGAAGACCCCTCCTTGATCCAGACCTGCGGGTCCTTGCCGAAATAGCCCATGGCAATTTCACCGGCTTCCCGTGCCGCTTCCAGAAGCAGCGTCAGATCCTCCTGAGGGTCTGGAAGGTTGCGTTTGTCAGCTTCCGGCAAGGGTCATCCCTTCGATGAGCAATGTCGGCGCGGCCGTCCCGAAATTGCGGTCCAGATCGCTGGCCGGAACCATGTTCATGAACATGTCTTTCAGGTTGGAAGCGATCGTTACCTCGGAAACGGGATAAGCCAGCTCGCCGTTCTCGATCCAGAAACCGGAGGCGCCGCGGCTGTATTCGCCGGTCACCATATTCACGCCCTGTCCAAACACTTCCGTGACATAAAAGCCGGATTTCAGGCTGGCGATCAGATCCTGGGGCGACGCCGCCCCTGCTTCGATCGCGAAATTGCTGGACGAGGGAGAGACCGAAGAGCCGCTGCGGGAACCACGTCCGTTGGTGATGAGGCCGAGCTCCGCTGAAGTGGAGAGCGAAAGCAGCCAATGGTTGAGAACACCATTGTCCACCATCACCAGCTTCTCGCCGCACACGCCCTCGCCGTCGAAAGGACGAGAGGACTGACCTCGCCGGCGCAGGGGATCATCGGTCACGGTGATCGCGGCATTGGCAATCTTTTTCCCCATCATGTCGCGCAGAAAGCTGGTCTTTCGGGCAACCGCAGCGCCGTTGATCGCCCCGGCCAGATGACCGGCGATGCCGCGCGCCACGCGCGGATCGTAAATCACATTCACCGCGCCGGTGGCGGCCTTGCGTGCGCCCAGTCGCCGGACTGCGCGTTCCCCGGCCTTGCGGCCGATATCTTGCGGAGACTCCAGATCCTCAAAATGCTGGCGGGACGAAAACTCATAATCCCGTTCCATACCTGTGCCTTCGCCGGCGATCACGCTTGTGGAGCGGGAAAAGCGGGTTACGGCATAGTGTCCGACAAAGCCGTTAGAGGCGGCCAGAACGAGCCCGCCCATGCCCGCGCCGGCGCTGCTGCCGGAGGAGTTGCTCACCCCGCTGACGGCAAGTGCCGCTGCTTCCGCAGCCAGAGCATCCTCCTTCAGCCTGCCGGGAGAAACCTCGGTCGCATCGAACAGGTCGAGATCGGCCGGATGGCGAACCAGAAGTGCGGGATCGGCAAGACCCTGATAAGGATCCTCAGGCGAAACCTTCGCCATGGATACGGCTCTTTCAGCCAACGTGGAGGGATCCGATGCGGCAGTTGCGGAAACGCTTGCGACGCGCTTGCCGACGAAGACGCGCAGCGACACATCCTCGCTTTCCGATGCGCCGGTTTCCTCGACTTTGCCAAGCCGCACCGAAACGCCCGTCGACCTGCTCAGAATGGCGACCGCATCGGCTGCATCCGCACCGGCCTTTCTGGCCGCTTCCACCAGCGCCGAAACACGGTCTGTCAGCTTCGCGGCGTCGATCTTGTCAGTCATATCGAGATGATCCCATGAAGGGTGAGATGGCGACTTTCGAGCTTCCATCTATTGTCGGCACCGTGCTTTCGCAATGGCGAAGGCAGTTCTGCCGGCTTTTTCATGGGCATCAATGCTTTTTGGGCTCGTAACGCGCCTTCAGGGCCTCGTCGATCCTGCGCTTGGTCTCGTCCTTGACGGAAGCCGTTTCCTTCATCACCGCATCGAATTTGAGGAAATCGAGCACACGGAACCTGGAAACCGGCGGGCATATGATGACGTCGGGACGCACCTGCGTCAGCTTGTTGTCGATGATCGACTGCATCAGCAATTGCGTCGCACCGAACATCAGGTCGACCGAGGTCGGGCGTCGCGATCCGTTTTCGACCGGCGCGCCAATGACGTCGACAGCCACGACGATGTCCGCTTCATGACTGATCAGATCGAACGGGATGGGGTTGTAGATACCGCCGTCGATCAGCAACCGCCCGTCACGGATGACCGGCCTGAACAGAGCGGGTATGGCTGCGGATGCGGCGATCGCCGACAAAAGATCGCCATCCTCCAGCACCGCCAGGCTGTGGCCGTAATAGTCGGTGGCGGTGATTTTCAGCGGAATCTGCAATCCGCCAAAGCTATCGGGTATAGACGCCGGCAAAAACGCTTTCAGGATCCGCTCGATATTGAACTGGCTGACGTGAAGCCCGCCCTTCATGAGTTCGGCAAGGCTGCCCGGGCGTGACTGCCAGATGCGGCTGGCCACTTCCGAGCGTTTCGACAGAATGGAGCGGCAATAGTCGCGGATTTCCTTTCCCGTCATGCCGGAAGCCATGGCAGCCCCGATGATCGCCCCGATGGACGATCCCGCGATAGACACCGGTCTGATCCCCAGTTCGTCGAAGGCCTCGACGATATGGATGTGGGCCAGGCCTCTGGCACCGCCACCGCCAAATGCGATGCCGAAGGTAGGGCTCATTCAGCCGGGACTTTCTCGACATCCGGCCCTACCAGCATGACAGCTGGCTCGCCCGAAAGAAGTTTGGCCGCAACCTTTTTGACATCGGCAACGGTGACCGCCTCCAGAAGGGCCGGCCGGCGTTCGATGTAATCCTTGCCAAGCCCGGTCACCTGCAATTCCACCAGAGTGGAGGCAATCGCCCCGGAAGAATTGAGATTGTTGATCGCATAGGCGCCGATCAGATATTTGCGGGCGGCCTCAAGTTCAGCCTCCGTCGGCCCCTCCTGCGCCATCTGCCGGATCACGCTGCGGATGACTTCCACGGTTTCAGCGGCGCGGTCCGATCTCGTCGCCGTGCTGATGCCCAGCGTTTCCGAATAGCGACGGTTTGAAAGCATGGAGCCGACCGAATAAGCCAGTCCACGCTTCTCACGCACTTCCTTGAACAGGCGCGACGTGAATGTTCCGCCGCCGAGGATTTCGTTCATCAGGACTGCAGCGAAGAAGTCCGGCTCGGTGCGTTCAAGTCCCGGAAAAGCCATCTGAATCGATGTCTGGGGAAGATCGTAGGCGACCTTCAGTTGCTGGTCGAGTTTGGGCTGGACACGCGCAACCGGAACGGATTTCTGCTTTTCCGGCAAATTGCCGAACAGCCGATCGAGATCGCGCTTCAGTGTTTCGGCGTCGATTGCTCCCACAACCGCGACATACAGGCCATCACGGGCGAACTGGCTGTCGTGAAAGGCATGCAGATCATCGGTCGACAGGCCCGCAAGGCTTTCCTTCGTGCCTTCGTCCGGGCGGGCGTAAGGGTGCTCGCCATAGACGGCGCGCGCCCATTGCTTTCTGGCCTGATCGTTCGGGTCACGCTCGGCAGCATCGATGCCCGTCAGCAGCTGGCTGCGGATACGGTCGACAGGCCCTTGGTCGAAACGCGGCTTCTCGATGGCCAGACGCAGCAGATCGAAAGCCGCGTCCTTGTCCTCGGCCAGAACGCGAACCGTGCCATAAATGCCGTCGCGGGTGCTCGAAAATCGCATTTCAGCGCCGACGTCATCGAGCTTTTCCTGAAAGGCATTGCTGTCGAGATCGCCGGCGCCCTCATCGAACAAACCGCTCATCAGGTTGGCGAGGCCTTCCTTGCCGACAGGATCCTGACTGCTGCCGCCCTGAAAGACGAAGCGCGTGGTGACGATCGGGACGGTGTAGTCTTCCACCAGCCAGGCAGTGACGCCTTTTTCCGAGCGGACTTCCTGAATCTTCACGTCCGCCTGTACGGGCAGCACGACAAGAGACAACAGGAGCAATGTGCCAGCGACGAGCGCGCCGGCCTGCCTGAGAGAAATCGAAAGCTTTTGCATGCGCTTAATTCCCGGCTTTCATAGTCGGCAGAAGATATCCGGTGGTGGAAATCGATGGCTGGAGATAGCGCACCGCAGCGGCTCTGACCTCCTCTGCCGTCACCTTGCCGATGCGATCCGGCCATTCCTGCAAATCCTGCACGGTTGCCCCGGTCGCCAGAGCGCTGCCATACATGTTGGCCATGCTGATCTGGCGATCCCTTGCAAAGATGGTTGCCCGGACAAAGCGCTTCTTGGCCTTTTCCAGCTCGTCGTCCGTAACGCCATCCTTTGCGATACGCTCGATCTGCTTGTTTATCGCCTGTTCGACCTGCTCCAGCGTCGCCTCTCCGCGTGGAGTGCCGTAAACGGTAAAGCTCGTGGCATCGAGCATGGTGCCGTTGTAGGACGCGCCGGCGCTTGCCGCGATGCCCTGCTTCACCACCAGTTCCTGATAGAGACGGCTGCGCAGACCGCCGCCCAGTATCTCTGAAAGGAGGTCGAGCGCTTCGGCCTCGCCGGGTTTTGCCGTGTTGTAGGAAGGCACGACCCATTGCGAGGAAAGGCTTGGAACGCTCACCCTTTCGTCGGTCAGCGTCACCGTACGCTTGGTGTTCTGCTCCGGCTCGACCGGGCGAACGCGCGCAGGCAGGTCCGGGCCCCGCTCGATCTTCCCATAGGTTCGTTCGGCCATGGCTTTCACGGTTTCGGCATCGAGATCGCTGGCAACAACCAGGACCGCGTTGTTGGGCGTGTAATAGCGATCATAGAACTCGCGCGCATCCTTGCGGTTTAGCTCTTCCATCTCCTGCATCCAGCCAATGACCGGAATGCGATAAGGCTGGTTCTGCCAAAGGGTTGCGCTGACTTCCTCATCCAGCAATGCACTTGGATCGTTGTCGATACGCGAGCGGCGCTCTTCCAGCACCACGTCGCGCTCGGTAGCCACCACCTCGTCGTTGAGCACGAGATTGCGCATGCGGTCGGCCTCGTAGCCCATCATGCTCTCAAGCGCGTCGGAAGGTACGGTTTCAAAATAGGCGGTGTAGTCGTAGGAGGTGAAAGCGTTGTTGTTGCCGCCGATCTCGGCGATGGCGTGGTCGAACTCGCCGGCCTTGTGGTTGCTGGTGCCCTTGAACATCAGATGCTCGAAGAAATGAGCTATGCCGGATTTTCCGGGGGGCTCGTCGGCACTTCCGACCTTGTACCACACCATGTGGGTGGTGATCGGTGCCCGGCCATCGGGAATGACGACGACCTCCATGCCATTTTCAAGCGTGAAATGGGAAACCGCCCATTCCTTCTTCTCTGGCGTGTCTGCGAAGGCGGTGGAACTGAATATCCCGAGTGAAAGAGCCAGAAGCGCTGAACGAAGGCGGTTCGGGTCTGATCTCATGGCAGTCTCCGGTTGTTCGCAGTCCGAATCTCAAGGATTGCGGGTGGTGTGAAGGCCGAACGCGGCAGAAGTCAGGCAGCGACGATGAAGCGGATCACGGTATCGCCATAACCGCGTTCATCGATGATCGAGAAGTCAGGACCGGGATCGAACGGAATGGAGGCGACCTCCTCCACAACGCACAAAGCGCCGGGTTGCAGCCAGCCGCCCTCGCGCACGCTGCGCAGCGCGCGTTCGCCAAGCCCCTTGCCATAGGGCGGATCGGCGAACACCAGCCCGAACGGTGACAAGGTGCCGATGTTGCCGATGGCCGTGGCATCACGCCGGAAGATTTTGGTCCTTCCGGTCAGGCCGAATGCCTCGACATTGGTGCGGATCAGGCCCCGCCCCTCGGCGGACTCCTCAATGAATACCGCATGCGAAGCGCCCCGCGACAGAGCCTCCAGACCAAGCGCGCCGGTGCCGGCGAAGAGGTCCAGAATCCGCGCGCCCTCCAGCTTGTCGGGAAAACGGTGCGCGAGAACGTTGAACACGGCCTCGCGCGTGCGGTCTGTCGTGGGTCTGATGGAATCGGAATGGGGCGTGACCAGCGGCCGTCCCCGAAACTCGCCACCAACGATGCGCATGCCTATGACCTCTTCGGACCCTTGCCCGGTCCGCCGCGACCACCGGCCTGAGGCTTGCGAGGCCCACGGTCCGGGCGCCCATCCCGGGAACGCCCACCGTCGGAACGCTTGTCGGCAGGTGAATCCTGATCTCGCTCACGTTGCGGACGCGCGCCCGGCGCCATCCACACATTGGCCCTGCGCTGGCCGGGCGGATCCAGCGGCGGACGCTCCTTGTTGCGGGAACCTTCCCTGCCACCTTCCGCCTTGCGCGGGGGCTTGCCGCCGAAGCCCTGACCTCCCCCCGGCCCCGGCCGGGTGGAGAGCTTGCCCAGCGCCTCGTCGCGGCTGCCTTCACGCATCTTGCGGCGCTTTATCAGCCCGCCCTCGCCGATATCGAGGCGCGACGACTTCTTCGCTGCAGGACGCGATTCGTCAAAATCGCCATCCCGACGCTCTTCGCGCCTGACCGGCTTGTTGGAGAAAGGCTTTACGATGTCGGCATCGAAATTGGCGCCGGATTCCTCGACCAGACGCTCACCAAGCTGATCACGCAGCGTGCGTCCCTTGATCTCCAGCACATGGCCCTCCGGCAGTTCGCCAAGCTGGAAGGGGCCGTAAGAAATACGGATCAGGCGGTTGACCTCAAGACCGAGCGCGCCAAGAATGTTACGCACCTCGCGGTTCTTGCCTTCGCGCAGGCCGATGTTGATCCAGGCATTGCTGCCCTGCACACGTTCAAGGCTTGCTTCCGCCCCGCCGTAGAATACGCCATCGACGGCGATGCCGTTCTTGAGGTCGGCCAGCGCCTGCTCGTCGACCTTGCCGTGGACACGCACCCGGTAGCGCCTCAGCCAGCCGGTGGCCGGCAATTCCAGCGCCCGCGCCAGCCCGCCATCGTTGGTCAGCAGCAACAGGCCTTCCGTGTTGATGTCGAGACGCCCGACGGTCATCAGACGCGGAAGCTCGGCCGGCAACACGTCGAATACGGTCTTTCGTCCTTCTGGATCGCGATTGGTCGTGACCACGCCCGCAGGCTTGTGGAACAGGAACAGCCGCGTGCGCTCAATCGGCGGGATGGTGACACCGTCGAGCTGAATCATATCACTGGCCTGAACGTTGAAGGCCGGCGAGGTAAGCACAACGCCATTGACCCGGACACGGCCGGCCGCGATCAGTTCTTCGGCATCGCGGCGCGAGGCAATGCCGGCCCGCGCCAGCCGCTTGGCTATGCGTTCCCCGCTCTCCTGCTCCTCGGCAGCGGGACGAGGCCTCGGCCTGAACTGGCTGCTCGAGGGTTTGCGATCGTCCGCGAAATCACGCTTGGGTCGATCGCTCCGGTTGAAGCCGCCAGAACGCTCGCCGCGCGGGGCAAAAGGCTTGTCACCCCCGTCCCGCTTCACAAAGGGCCTTGCGCCATCGCGCTTGGAGAAGGTTTTGCCGTCCCCCTCCCGCTTCGCGAAAGGTTTGCCCTCGGAGCGTGGGCCTCTGGCGAACCTGCTGTCGCCGCTGCTCTGGTCGCCCTCTTCGCGTGGCCGTCGGTCCGGCCGGAAATCGCGTTGCGGTCTGTCGCCCCGTTCGTTTCTGCGCTGATCCCCGTCGCGAGCTGCAAACGGACGTTCACCATCCTCGCGCTTTCGGAACGGCGGCTTGCCATCAGGGCGCGGCCCCTTGCGGAAGGGGCGCTCGGCACCGGCATCGGCGGCTTGCGGCCGGTCGGAGCGCCTGAAATCGCGAGCCGGACGGTCATCACCTCCAAAATCACGCTTCGGACGATCACGATCCCCGAATTTCTTCGCGCCATCGCCGCTGTTTGCGGCATCGAATTTACGCTTCGGGCTTCCGGAGCGCGAATCCGCGCCGGGCCGCTTGGCAAAGCCCTTGCCCGCTGCCGGTTTTCCAGCCCCTTTTCCGGCCGACGGCCCGCGCGGCTTCTGTCCGCCGGGCTTCGCTCCGGGTCTGCGTTTTGATCTGTCGTCTTCGGTCATGTGGTGTTTGCTCTTTTGGCGGGCTAGATAGCAGGACAGGCCCCTGCTTGCGAGGGGATAATAGCGGGAGATCGTATTGAATGAAGCGACCGGACTTCATGGCCCTGGCGCTTGAGCAGGCAAAGGATGCGGCGTTACGCGGCGAAGTGCCGATCGGAGCGGTGCTGGTAGCCGATGGCGTCGTCGTCGCTCAGGCCGGTAACCGCACCCGTGAACTTGCCGATCCCACCGCTCATGCGGAGATTCTGGTCATTCGCGACGCGGCTGCCAAGCTCTCGGCCGAGCGATTGGGTGGATGCGATCTTTATGTCACTCTGGAGCCATGCACGATGTGCGCGGCCGCGATTTCCTTCGCCCGTCTGCGCAGGCTCTATTTCGCGGCGACGGATGAAAAAGGAGGGGCTGTCGTTTCAGGCGTGCGCTTTTTTGCGCAGCCAACCTGCCATCACTCGCCTGACGTCTATTCCGGTCTCGGCGAAACCGAAGCGGCCACGATTCTGAAGGATTTCTTCAGGGCGCGCCGCTAGAAGCCGGTGAAATCATACCGAAAAGCCAGTTTACCAGGGCAGCCAGTCGAACATGCCGCCCTTCTTGGAGGCCGCACGCTTGAGCCGGCGCTCCTTGACATACTCGTCCTCGCCAAGCTCATCCTGCGGCGCGTTGGCGGAAGCGACGCGGTAATCCAGCGGCGGCTCGCTCAGATAACGGCGCGTGTTGGGGCTGCCCTGCTTGGATTGGGCAAGTCGCTTCTTCACCTCAGGGCTTTGTTCCCTTGCCATACGGGCATTTTCACGGGGATCGAACTTGTCTGAAACGAAAGGATTCGCGGAAGCCGACGTTTGCGTCGGCAGATCGTTGATCACTTCCGATTCGTAGAAGCGGTTGTCCTGATTGGCCGTGGCACTGGCACGAATGCGCGCGCGGCGCTGTTCCGGCGATTCGGGCCACTGTGCGCTGGCGGTGGTGACGACATTGTCCTGAGGTGCGGGAAGATTGGCCTTCTGGGCAGCGGAAGGCTTCACCAGCTCGGGGCGCGGCTGATAGTCGATCTTTTCGCGCTTCGTCGGGGCAAAAGTCAGCGCACTGGTGAGATCGGTCGCCAGTTGCTCGGAAGCGGTCTTGTCAGTGCCATAGGTGGGCGAGGAAACGCAGCCAGCCAGCAGAAGACCGGAAGCGGACAGCGAAGCCAGCAACGCCACGCGACCACGGTTTTTGTCAGTCATGCCGAAAAAACTCACTTAGAGCGGCCCCCTGATTGATGCCAGCCGGACATTGTCGAAATTCCAACATGTCCTTGTAATGGTAAATCCGGCGACAATTTGTCGTCGGGAAACGTGGTCTTTACCTTAAGCTGTGTGCGAGGGCAACGCGTAGCCGGTACGCGCTGCCCTCAGCCACAATCAGATACGCCCCTGCGCCTGCAGTTCACGCAGCACTTTGGCATCCCGCGCTGACACATCCGGGAAAGCGGGATCGCTGCCGACGTCGTCCGTATAACGCCAGGAACGCGCACATTTGCGCAGGTTGCGGTCAACCGCCTTGCCGATCACCACGGCAACGCCGGGAACTTCGCGCAGGCTGAAAGCACCGGCAGGCGCCTCGTCAGACGAAATCACCAGATCGCTGGTGATGCTGATCTCGGCTAAATCGACATCGCTCACAACCTGCCGGAGCCCTTCGTCGGTCACGTAGACGACAGGAACGGCCTCAAGAGACGACCCGATGGTCTTGTTCGCCCGCTCCAGTTCGAGCGCCCCGGTGATGACGCTGCGCACCTGCCGCACCTTGCGCCATTTGGCGGCCAGTTCGTCATTGCGCCATTCGGAAGGCACCTTGGGGAACTGGGCAAGATGCACGGAGCGATCCTGCGGATAGCGATCGCCCCATGCCTCTTCCGTCGTGAACGGCAGCATGGGCGCCAGCCATTTTACCAGGCAGTCGAACAGATGGCGCACCACCTGCACCGCCGCCTTGCGCTTCACGCTGGAAGGCGCTTCACAATAGAGCGCGTCTTTGCGGACGTCGAAATAGAAAGCGGACAGCTCGACCACCATGAAATCGAGCAGCGCACGGGTGATTCGCTTGAACTCGAAGCCGTCATAGCCGGAACGCACGATCTCATCGAGTTCGGCCAGCCGGTGCAGCATCAGCCGCTCCAGTTCGGGCATGTCTGCCAGCGGCACGTCCTCGCCATCGTCATGGGCAAGCGTGCCCAGCATCCAGCGGATCGTGTTGCGCAGCTTGCGGTAGGCGTCGATATTGGTCTGCAGCACGTTCTTGCCGAGGCGCTGGTCTTCCCAGTAGTCGGTGGTCATCACCCACAGGCGCAGGATGTCGGCACCGGACTTGGACATGACTTCCTGAGGCACGACCACGTTGCCGAGCGACTTCGACATCTTGCGGCCGTCCTCGTCCATGGTGAAGCCATGGGTGACGACGGCATCGTAAGGCGCCCTGCCCCGCGTTCCACAGCTTTCCAGCAGCGAAGAATGGAACCAGCCGCGATGCTGGTCCGAGCCTTCCAGATAGACGTCAGCCGGCCATTTGAGGTCGGGGCGATCTTCCAGCGTGAAGGTGTGGGTGGAACCGGAATCGAACCAGACATCGAGAATGTCGGTCACCATTTTCCACGGCTCGTTGGCGCGCTCGCCAAGGAAACGCTCACGCGCACCTTCTGCGAACCACGCATCCGCGCCTTCCTGCTCAAAAGCCTCGAGAATGCGGGCATTGACGGCCTCGTCCTTCAGGACATTGCCGTCCTCGTCGGAGAAGACGCAGATCGGCACGCCCCATGCGCGCTGGCGCGACAGCACCCAGTCGGGACGGTCCTCGATCATCGCGCGCAGACGCGTCTGGCCCGCAGCCGGCACAAAGCGGGTGGCGTCGATAGCGTTCAGAGCGCGCGAGCGCAGCGTGGTGCCGTCGCCGAGCTCCTTGTCCATATAGACGAACCATTGCGGCGTGTTACGGAAGATCACCGGCTTCTTGGAGCGCCACGAATGCGGATAGGAATGCTTGAGGCGTCCGCGCGCGAACAGCATGTTTCTGCCGATCAGCGCTTCGATCACGGCCTTGTTGGCATCGCCCTTCTTGCCGTTGTCGTCGATGACGCGTGCGGCACCGCCATCACGGTCCGGCCCGAAGCCCGGCGCGTCCTTGGTGAAGAAGCCGGCATCGTCGACGGTGAACGGGATTGCGGTATCGATGCCGCGCCCTGCGAGATCACGAGATGCATCCATCCACGCGTCAAAGTCCTCCCGGCCATGGCCGGGAGCGGTGTGCACGAAACCCGTGCCGGCATCGTCGGTGACATGATCGCCGGGAAGCATTGGAACAATAAACTCATAGCCGCCGCCCAGGCCCTTGAGCGGGTGAGCCAGCGTGATCGATGCCATTTGATCGGCGCTTACGTCGCTCAGACGCCGGAACTGCAATTTGGCCTTGGTGAAGCAGTCTTCGGCCAGCGCATCCGCGAAAATCAGCTTTTCGCCGGCCTGTGGCCCGAAATCGTTCTCGGCTGCGGTAACTTCGTACAAACCGTAGGCGATGCGCGGCGAGTAAGCGACGGCACGGTTGCCGGGGATGGTCCACGGCGTGGTCGTCCAGATGACGACCGACGCGCCGTCAAGATCTGCGACGCCGCCGGCCACTGGAAACTTCACCCAGATGGTGTCGCTCTCGTAGTCCTGATACTCGACCTCGGCCTCGGCCAGTGCCGTGCGCTCGACCACCGACCACATCACCGGTTTGGAGCCGCGGTATAGCTGGCCCGACATGGCGAATTTCAGCAGTTCGCCGGCGATGCGCGCCTCGGCGTGGAAATTCATCGTCGTGTACGGCTTCTTGAAGTCGCCGATCACGCCGAGCCGGAGGAACTCCTTCGTCTGCACGTCGATCCATGATTGCGCGAACTCGCGGCACTCCTGCCGGAATTCGTTGATCGGCACCTCGTCCTTGTTCTTGCCGGCGGCGCGGTATTTTTCCTCGATCTTCCATTCGATCGGCAGGCCGTGGCAGTCCCATCCCGGAACATAGTTCGAGTCGTAGCCGCGCATCTGGAACGAGCGGGTGATGACGTCCTTGAGGATCTTGTTCAGCGCATGGCCGATATGGATGGTGCCATTGGCATAGGGCGGGCCGTCATGCAGGACATACTTGGGGCGGCCAGCGGCATCCTCGCGCAACTGCCTGTAGAGGTCCATCTCCTCCCAGCGGGCCACGATCTGGGGCTCTTTCTCGGGCAGGCCGCCACGCATGGGGAAATTCGTCTGCGGCAGATAGAGTGTTTTGGAATAATCGATCGGTTCGACAGTATCGGTCATAGGTTCGCCATATGGATTGCCCGGCCGGTTTGGACACAGGGCCTGAAATTCATGATTTCTGGAATATGCGCGAAGCGCGCGCACCGCAATTCCCGGCGGCTCCGGCAGGCGAGTTGCATCTCAGCCCGCCCGGAGCACCGGGCTGGTAATTCGTATCGCGAAGGCGACATGGTGCGGTAGGCGTATCATGGCCGCGCTTCTAACCTATGCAGACCCAGGAATAAAGGGCGCTACATGGTAAAGTCGAAGCGGTATGTGGCCGAAACACCCATCGTGAACTGATTGCGGGAACCGCGCTCACGCACGATGCTGGAATCCGCGGCAGGTCCCATGAGGCGCGAGTATTCACCGAAAACGCTGGTGGTGACAGGATCGGACACTTTCCATGTTACCGCGCCGCCGACGCCAAGCGAGCGAACACCGCCACCCGGATTGTATTCGCTGAGGCCAGAGCGGAAGCTTTCATCTGCGGTGACGCCATAGTAAGCGTCGAAATATTTTGATGATGCGAACGATGCGCGGGGTCCGCCGGAAATCCGGATTTCCGGCGTGACGTCGTGGAAGGCATCTACCGCGATATCGCCGACCACACCCTTGTGAGCGCGGATACCCTGACGGACTTCAGCCCTTATGCGCACCCAGTCCAGCGGATAGAATTCAAAGAAACCGCCAACTTCACCGCCCCAACGCATCGGATCCAGCCCGCGAATGGCGTCTTCGTCATTGTCGCGCTTCCACAGGAACTTGCCCGTCACGCCGGCGCGAAAATCGCCCTGATCGGTCAGCGCCAGAGATATGTTGTCGTTACGCGATGAGAAGCGCACGGGATTGCCGGCCTTGCCGAGCGAGATGATCGGCGTCGCACCCAGCATATACTTCTTGCTGCCCTCGAAATCGGGCGCCACCAGCACTGTTGCACCGAGGGTAAGATACCAGTCACCGGACAGCCATCCGCCGATGCCATCGGCAGCATGGACAATCGTGGGGACGCCAAGAGAAAACATTGCCGACAACGCGGCCGCAGGCTTCAAAACAGACATGTCTCACCGTTTACGCAATACAAGTGGGAGTTGAAGCGATTGTTGCAGTCAGTTTGGTAAAATTTGTTTTAAATCCGTAATGTTATGATGCGCCTGCCTACTGGACGCTTCGAAGCGGCGGCACTAGCTTAGTCATGTGGAGGGGTAGGTTAGCAGGAGAGGCAACATGACTTTTGAGAACAATTCAATCCGCAGCATCACCGACGAAGTGCGCTCCAAATGGGGCTGGTTCGTAGCACTCGGGGTTCTGCTGCTCATCCTGGGCGGCGTCGCGTTCGGTAATCTGTTCATCGCGACAATTGCATCTGTCTATTTTGTCGGCTGGCTGATGCTTTTTGCTGGCGTCATCGAAATCATTCACGCTTTCGGAGTGCAGACTTGGGGCCGGTTCTTCCTGTGGCTTGCGAGCGGCCTGCTCTATGCGCTGGCAGGCATTTTCTTCGTTTTCTACGATCCGATTGCCTCGGCGGCCGCACTTACATTTCTGCTGGCCGTGTCTCTGGTCGCCTCCGGCGCGCTGCGGGCATGGGTCGGCTATCAGAACTGGGAACAGAAGGGCTCGGGCTGGATCGTTACGGCCGGTATCGTGACCATTCTGGCTGGCATCGTAATTGCCATCGGCTGGCCGGTGAACAGCCTTTGGGTGATTGGACTGTTCCTCGCGATCGATCTGGTCTTTCAGGGCTGGACCTTCATTGCGTTCGGACTGGCGCTGAAGAAGTAAAGGTCAGAAGCTGATTTCGGCGTCCAGAGCAGAAAGGCTTCGGACGCCACTCAGCACGGCCCTCGCCTCCTGCTCGTCGCGCCTCATCTGCGCGACGAGTGCGTCAAGCCCGTCGAATTTTTCTTCGCCGCGCAGATAAGCGAAAAACGAAACATCGCAGACTTCGCCATAGAGATCGCCGGAGAAATCGAACACGAAGGTTTCGAGCAGCGGCGCTCCGTTGACATTGACCGTGGGGCGGCGGCCAAAACTGGCAACGCCATCATGAAGGCTTCCGTCTGCGCGCCGGAACCGCACCGCATAGATACCTTCGCGCAACTCCACATCTTCCGGCAAACACATATTGGCCGTTGGAAAACCCAGCGTGCGACCGAGTTGCTGACCGCCGATGACTTCGCTTTGCACGGTGAAGCGGTAGCCGAGAAGTCCCGCCGCCTCCGACACATTTCCTGCGGCCAGCAGCTCTCTTATACGGCTGGAAGAAATGACCTGCGCGCCCTCGTCGCGAAAGGCGTCCACCAGAGTCACGCCAAAGCCGTGACGTTCTCCGGCGTTCATCAGATAGGCCGGGCCGCCCTGGCGGTCCTTGCCGAAGTGAAAGTTGAAGCCGGTGACGGCATGACTGATGCCAAGATTTTCCTGAAGGATTCCGGCCACGAAATCCTCCGCCGACTGTGCCGCAAACTGTGCCGTGAAGGCCTGCTCCACAACCGCTGAAAAACCCAGCTCTTCGAGAAGATGCGCTTTCATTGCTGGCGGCGTCAGCACGAAAAGCGGGACCTGCGGCCGGAAGAATTTGCGCGGGTGGGGCTCGAAGGTGAGGACCAGTGCGGGAACGCCACGCTTCCCGGCCTCTTCCAGTGCACGCCCCAGCACAGCCTGATGGCCGCGATGAACGCCGTCGAAATTTCCGATCGCCACGACACCACCGCGCAGATCCGCAGGCAGTTGCTTATTTCCGGCAATGCGCGCCAGCATGGGAAGTCCTATTGCAGTCGCGGCATGACGGCCACGGGGGCGTAGCCATGCTTTTCCAGAAAACCGGCGAGCTGTTTCGGATCCGGATTCAGGGCATCGCCATAATCGCGGGCATGGATGCCTCCTGAAATGTAGAGCGCATCGACACCATTGTCGGCCGCGCCCTTTATGTCCGTCATGATTCCGTCACCGATCGCGAGCACTTCGCGCCGGTCCAGATCGCGCCCGACAATGTCGGCGGCGGCCCTGAGGGCAGCCTTGTAGATCGGCGCGTGGGGTTTTCCGGCAATCAGCGTACGCCCGCCCATCTGGCCGTAGTCACGCGCGATCGCTCCCGCGCACCAGATCAGCCTGTCGCCGCGCTCAACCACAATATCGGGGTTGGCGCAGATGAAAGGCAGATTGCGTGAACGCAGCCTCGTCAGCAGTTCCTGATAATCCTCAGGTGTTTCGGTTTCATCATCGAAAGGACCGGTGCACACGACCGCCTGCGCCTCGAAATCCTCGACCAGCTCGACATCGAGCCCATCATAGATGTTGGTGTCGCGATCGGGGCCGATGTGGAAAATCCGGCGCGGGGCCTCGGCAATCAGATCGCGCGTGACATCGCCGGAACTGACAAGCTTGTCATAGGTGCCGTCCGGAACGCCGATCGTGCGCATCTGTGCCACGACATCGGCTCCGAGCCTTGGCGAATTGGTGATCATAACGACTGCCACTCCCCTCGCCCGTGCTTCTGCCAGCGCAGAGGCCGCCTGCGGGAAATGCTCAACCCCGTTATGGACCACGCCCCACACATCGCACAGCAAAGCGGCATAGTTGCCCGAAATCGTTTCGAGCGAAGTGATGATAGGAGAATGAACCGTCATGTCGGCAGAAACGTCCGTATCTCGAAGATGGTCAGGCCTGTTGGCCGTGCGGGCTCCCGGATTAACCGATGCGGCCCTGACTGTCACCAGCTTTCCTGCCTTGCCGGCCCGGATGCTGGTTAACATGCTTTGAATGAAAGAGAGCAATTTTAGACAATTGCGCAAACCCGAAATTTAAATGTTTCAGGGATAGTGCCTCCAACCAGTCAGATATTGGCAGCGGGGGCTAGAGCCAGATGCTTCGGAAATTCCTTGCCGACACGCGCGGCAATTATGCCATGATCACCGGGTTGCTGATGGCACCCCTGTTCGGCGCTGTCGCGCTGGCTGTCGACTATTCGGAAATGTCCCGGCAGCGCCTCGATACACGCAACGCGCTGGACGCGGCCAATATCGCAACGGCACGCGAGATTCAGTCCCAGATCAGCGACGCCGATGCCATCGCTTACGCCAACAATTTCTACTACGCCAATCTGCGGCATGTGGTGCCGGCGAAATCGACGCTTCAGGTTACGCTGCCAAGTCAGGTCGTCGGCGGCGGCTCGATGACGATGTGCGCCACGCTGACCTATTCACCGATCTTCTTCCCCGCAGCCGCCGCACTGGTTGGCAAGCAATCCGAGGATTACGACTTCATAACCTGCTCAGAAGTGCGCCTGAAGAACACGCTGGAAGTGGCGCTGGTGCTGGATAATTCGGGCTCGATGGACGCAAAAGGAACGGGTTCCAGCCAGACGCGTATGGAATTGCTGAAAAAGGCCGCTGACGAACTCATCGCGACGATGGTGAAACAGGCGGACAGCGTAAAGCAGGTCGAAAAGCCTATCCAGTTCGCTCTCGTGCCGTTCGCGACATCAGTGAATGTCGGGAAGGCAAACAAGGATGCTTCCTGGATAGACACACTTGGCATTTCCGCCATCCATCATGAAAATTTCAACTGGAATTCTTTCACCTGGGCAAGCCGCAAGATTTCCAAAGAAGGAAACATCTACGTCAAGCGGGGAAAGGACTGGGGAGAGAAGGAGGGAGATATCGTCACGCGGCTCACGCTGTTTGACGAATTGAAGTACTACAAGGACAGCGGCAAGAAGGAGACGTTGCCCTATGCCGAATGGGAAGGATGCGTGGAACAGCGCCCCTACCCTTATGATTTGACGGATGAACAGCCACGCTCGTCGAATCCGGACACGCTTTTTGTTCCGATGTTCTACCCGGACGATGCCAGAAACGGTTACAACGACTGGATCACCAAGGTGGTCAACAGCAATGACGCCTCTAAAAACACGCTCTTCTGGGACAGTGACAGCAACCGTGCGCCGCACGATATGACCAAGTATTTTGACCTGCGCACGTCTGTGAACGGGACGCAGAACGGATATGTGGCGCCTTATGGCTCTCAAAAAATGGGACAGGGCAACGGTCCTAACGCCAACTGCACCACGCAACCGATTACTCCACTGGTCGATGTTACCGATCCCGCGGGAATGACAAAGATCAAGAATGCCATTGCAGCGATGGAGCCTCTGGGTGGCACCAGTGTCGGCAGCGGTCTTGCGTGGGGATGGCGTGTCCTCTCAAGTGGCGAACCCTTCACGGAAGGCAGGCCGGAAACCGATCGGGGCAATGACAAGGTCGTCATCGTGCTGACCGATGGAGCTAACACGTACTACACGCCGAGCAGCGTTCGCAGGCTGAACGGATCGACCTCTGCGGCGTCGGACAATAACAACGTAAAGTCGATTTATGGCGATTACGGATTTCTCAAGCCGTACAACAGCTCGCTCGCCTATGGTCGCCTTTTCCTTGGTCCGAACAAGACCTACAGCAAGACTAGCTTCGCTAATGAAAACTACTCCAAGGCGATGAACGAAAAACTGCAGGAGCTTTGCGCGAATGCGAAGGCCGCCAACATCATGATCATGACGGTCGGTCTGGATCTTGAGGCGGAAGCAAAGAAAGACGCAAAGGTCAAAGAACAGATCACCGGTCTGATGACCTGTTCCTCGGATTCGCGCAACCGGCGCGATGCAACGGACCCCAGCAAGCCGGCAAAGCTGTTTTGGAACGCGGCTGGCAACGATCTGTCCAATGCGTTCCGTGAGATCGCGGACGAGTTGTCCAATCTGCGCGTAACCAGGTAAGCTTCTGCCGGGCAGGCTCCGAATTTCAGATGCCTGCCCGGCAAAAGCCATGATCATTGGCCTTACAGGCGTCATGACTTTTATTCTGCCTGCCAATCGCAATGAAATTTCATTCAGCCCTGCCCGCCGGAACCTGATTTCTGGCGGCGGCGCGCTGGTTCTCACGGCGCTTGCCGGTTGCGGCTCCCTGCCCCGGCATGGCCCCGGAGGCGGTGCGTCGACCGCTTCCCGCCAGACGATGGATGGCATTCGCACGGCCGAAGGGCTGGCGCTCGTCTCACCCGATCACCAACTGGAGCAGGCAGCCCTGCAACAGGCGCAGTATATGGCCGCCTCGGGCAGGATGAACCACACCACCGGCTTCGGAAAAGATTTTCAGGCCCGGGTCAAAGGCAACGGCATCAGGGGCGCTGCGGCCGAGAATATTGCCGAAGGGCGCATGGATGCCGCCCGCGCCATCGATATGTGGATGAATTCGCCCCCCCATCGCCGCAACATGCTGGACGGGCGTTTTCGCCGCTTCGGCCTTGCCTGGGCAACCCGGCCGGAACGCCCCGAATGGCGCTATTGGGCCATGATTCTGGCAAGCTGACCGAGGCCGCCCTTTCCTGTTCGCAGAGAAACGGCTCTCGCTTCTTGACACCGTCCGGGGCGCTGACTATCTCATGGCTCGTTAGCACTCTCCGAAAGCGAGTGCTAACAGGTCCGGTCAAGCCGGACGGAGGAATTCTTTCTCATCATTGTGACCGAGGAAATCAAATGGCAAAGACGAAGTTCCGCCCGCTTCATGACCGTGTGGTCGTTCGCCGGGTCGAGTCCGAAGAGAAGACGGCTGGCGGCATCATCATCCCCGATACCGCCAAGGAAAAGCCGCAGGAAGGCGAAGTCGTGGCTGTGGGCTCGGGCGCCCGCGATGAAAGCGGCAAGCTCGTCGCCCTCGACGTCAAGGCCGGCGACCGTGTCCTGTTCGGCAAGTGGTCGGGCACCGAAGTCAAGCTCAATGGCGAAGACCTTCTGATCATGAAGGAATCCGACATCATGGGCATCATCGGCTGATCTGGCCGTTCCCATTCATCAACAATCACTGCAATCCGAATTTCGGACCAAAGGTCCAGGAGTAAGCAATGGCTGCCAAAGACGTAAAATTCTCCCGTGACGCCCGCGAGCGTATGCTGCGCGGTGTCAACATCCTCGCCGACGCGGTGAAGGTCACCCTCGGTCCCAAGGGCCGCAACGTCGTCATCGACAAGTCGTTCGGCGCTCCGCGCATCACCAAGGACGGCGTTTCCGTTGCCAAGGAAATCGAGCTGGAAGACAAGTTCGAGAACATGGGCGCCCAGCTCGTTCGCGAAGTCGCTTCCAAGACCAACGACAAGGCTGGTGACGGCACCACCACCGCGACCGTTCTGGCGCAGGCTATCGTTCAGGAAGGCCACAAGGCCGTTGCCGCCGGCATGAACCCGATGGACCTGAAGCGCGGTATCGATCTGGCCGTGGGCGAAGTCGTTGCCGACCTCGTCAAGAAGGCCAAGAAGATCAAGACTTCCGAGGAAGTCGCGCAGGTCGGCACCATCTCCGCCAATGGCGAGAAGGAAATCGGCGAGATGATCGCCGAGGCCATGCAGAAGGTCGGCAACGAGGGTGTCATCACCGTCGAGGAAGCCAAGACCGCCGAGACCGAGCTGGAAGTCGTCGAAGGCATGCAGTTCGACCGCGGCTACCTGTCGCCTTACTTCATCACCAACCCCGACAAGATGGTTGCTGAGCTGGAAGATGCCTACATTCTTCTCCACGAGAAGAAGCTCTCCAACCTTCAGGCCATGCTGCCGGTGCTTGAGGCTGTCGTTCAGACCTCCAAGCCGCTGGTCATCATCGCTGAGGACGTCGAGGGCGAGGCTCTGGCCACGCTGGTCGTCAACAAGCTGCGCGGCGGCCTGAAGATCGCTGCGGTCAAGGCTCCGGGCTTCGGCGATCGCCGCAAGGCCATGCTGGAAGACATCGCCATCCTCACCGGTGGTCAGGTCATCTCCGAAGACCTCGGCATCAAGCTCGAGAACGTTGGTATCGACATGCTCGGCCGCGCCAAGAAGGTGCGCATCGAGAAGGAAAACACCACCATCGTCGACGGCGCCGGCAAGAAGGCCGAGATCCAGGGCCGCGTCGCCCAGATCAAGGCTCAGATCGAGGAAACCACTTCCGATTACGACCGCGAGAAGCTTCAGGAGCGTCTTGCCAAGCTGGCCGGTGGCGTTGCCGTCATCCGCGTTGGCGGCTCGACCGAGGTTGAGGTCAAGGAGAAGAAGGATCGCGTTGACGACGCTCTGAACGCCACCCGCGCTGCGGTTGAGGAAGGCATCGTCCCCGGCGGCGGCGTCGCTCTTCTGCGCGCTACCCAGGCGATCAAGGCGGAAGGCGCCAACGCCGACCAGGCTGCCGGCATCAACATCGTCCGTCGCGCTCTGCAGGCTCCGGCCCGTCAGATCGCTACCAATGCCGGTGCGGAAGCTTCGATCATCGTAGGCAAGATCCTCGACAACAAGAGCGCGACCTACGGCTACAACGCTGCCAAGGACGAATATGGCGACCTGATCCAGCTCGGCATCGTCGACCCGGTCAAGGTGGTTCGCACCGCTCTGCAGGACGCCGCTTCGGTTGCCGGCCTGCTGGTCACCACCGAGGCCATGATCGCCGACGCGCCGAAGAAGGAAGCTGCTGCTCCGGCCATGCCCGGCGGCATGGGCGGCATGGGTGGCATGGACTTCTAAGAAAGTCCGGCTTCGCATCGGAAAGGGCGGCTTCGGCCGCCTTTTTCTTTTGCCTGCAGGAACAAACCCGCCAGCGCTCCGTTGATACGCGCAAGTTCAACTCAGGAGATGCGATCATGGTGAACAAGGATCAGGTGTCGGGTGTTGCAAAGCAGGCCAAGGGCGCGGTGACGGAAGCCGCCGGCAAGCTTACGGGCAACAAGAAGACCGAGCTCAAGGGCAAGGCCGAAAAAGTCGAAGGCAAGGTCCAGAAAGCCGCCGGCGACATCAAGGAAAAGGTACGCAAGGCCCATTGAGCACTTCCAACACAAGCTTTCAGGCAAAAAGGCGGCTGTCTCAGCCGCCTTTTTCTCATTCTCCAGCTCGCCGTAAGGCGGCCCCGGATGCTTGTCGACAGTTCAAACGATTAGGCCATCGGGCTTCGGAAATCTTCCCTTGAAGCCGGAGAGGCAAAGCGTTAGGCCGGTGCCATCTCAATCCGCTTGTTCAGGAGACTGGCCCGTGAGCACAAAGAACACCAGAACCGAAACAGATACGTTCGGCCCGATCGAGGTCGCTTCCGATCGTTACTGGGGTGCTCAGGCGCAGCGGTCCCTTGGCAATTTCCGGATCGGCTGGGAAAAGCAGCCGGCTTCCATCGTGCGGGCGCTCGGCATCGTCAAGCGCGCCGCCGCCGAAGCCAACATGGAACTGGGCAGGCTCGACCCCACGCTCGGCGCGGCCATCATCGAAGCGGCACAGGAGGTCATCGACGGCAAGCTCGATGACCACTTCCCGCTGGTGGTCTGGCAGACCGGTTCGGGCACCCAGTCCAACATGAACAGCAACGAAGTGATTTCCAACCGCGCCATCGAAAAGCTGGGCGGCGAAATGGGCTCCAAGAAGCCCGTTCATCCCAATGATCACGTCAACATGAGCCAGTCGTCGAACGACACCTATCCGACGGCCATGCACATCGCCTGCGCCGAGCGCATCGTTCACGATCTGCTGCCTGCCCTGAAGCATCTGCACGGCGCTCTGGAAGCCAAGGTCACGGCATTCGGCCACATCGTCAAGATCGGCCGTACCCACACGCAGGATGCAACCCCCCTCACCCTGGGTCAGGAATTTTCCGGTTACGCCACCCAGGTGAAGAACGGTATCGAGCGCATCGAGATGACCCTGCCCGCGCTGATGCAGCTTGCTCAGGGCGGCACCGCTGTCGGCACCGGGCTGAACGCACCCGTCGGCTTTGCCGAAAAGGTTGCCGAGAAGATCGCCGCCATCACCGGCCTTGGCTTCACGTCGGCGCCGAACAAGTTCGAAGCGCTTGCCGCGCATGACGCCATGGTGTTTTCGCACGGCGCCATCAACACGGTTGCGGCCTCGCTGTTCAAGATCGCCAATGACATCCGCTTCCTCGGCTCCGGCCCCCGCGCCGGCCTTGGCGAGCTTGCCCTGCCGGAAAACGAACCCGGCTCGTCTATCATGCCCGGCAAGGTGAACCCCACCCAGTGCGAGGCGCTGACGCAGGTTTGTGTGCAGGTGTTCGGCAACAATGCCGCGCTGACCTTCGCCGGCAGCCAGGGTCATTTCGAGCTGAACGTCTACAACCCGCTGATGGCCTACAATTTCCTTCAGTCGGTGAAGCTGCTGGCCGACGCATCGGTTTCCTTCACCGACAATTGCGTCGTCGGCATCGAGGCGCGTGAGGATAACATCAAGGCTTCGCTGGAGCGTTCGCTGATGCTGGTTACCGCGCTCGCACCCACCATTGGCTATGATGCGGCTGCAAAGATTGCCAAAACGGCGCACAAGAACGGCACCACTTTGCGCGAGGAGGCTCTTGCAACCGGCCTCGTCAGCGAGGCGGACTATGATCGTCTGGTGCGTCCGGAAGACATGACCCATCCGGGTTGACGGCATCTGGCAGCGGCGAGCTGTTTCAGCTAAGTTGCGGCCATGCGCTATGTCATCCTCTTTGTCGCCATTGCAGGCTTTTTGATCTGGGACGGCCTCTATAATGGAGGCCGTTACATGGATATGGCGGTCAAATCCGCAGACCACCTGCTGCGCATGGTCACCGGCTGAGCTTTCCCGGCCATTTCCTGCCGCGACATCGCGCCGGTTGACGCGACTCAGCCTTCCGGATCAAAAGGGGGCGTCAGACGAATGCGCGTCCCGGACAGCTATGTGTGACCATCCTTCCACCACGACCCTTCAGGAGGCCGAATTGATCCGGCACATCGTGTTCTTTACCGTCAAGCCAGACATGGATGTCGAGACTGTGCGCGAAGGGCTCATGAATCTCGGCCGCATCCCCCACTCGTCCCATTTCGAGGTGTCGGTAAACCGCAAGGTCGATCTGTATGAAAACCAGATCGATATCGTTGTGTATGCGGAGTTCGAGAACGAAGCCGCCCTACATGCTTTCAAGGCGGACCCGATCTACTCGCAGACCACCGCAAAGGTCCGCCCCATGCGCGATCTGCGCTTTTCGGCGGATGTCGTTTCAGGCAACTGATCCGCTTTCCGACGCGTTTTCTGAACTGCATCCACACTCCGGAATGCCGGGAAACGAACCGGTAAAAACGATCGAAGCAGGGCATCGCAGATCATGCCCCACCCTTGAAAAGATCATATTTTCAGTTTGTTATGACGATCAGATGATGAAGTTCGCCAGCGTTTCGTCGTCGGTTATGTCCTGATACTGTACGCCTTCGACATCGAATTTTGCGCGCAGCAGTCCGAAATTGCGCTTGTCGCGGGTTTCGATGCCAATCAGCACCGAACCGAAATTGCGTGCCGATTTCTTGAGATACTCGAAGCGCGCGACGTCATCTTCGGGGCCGAACATCTGCAGGAAGTCGCGCAGCGCGCCCGGCCGCTGCGGCAGCCTGATGATGAAGTATTTTTTGAGCCCCTCGAAGCGGAGCGACCGTTCCTTGACGTCGGGAAGGCGCTCGAAATCGAAGTTTCCGCCGGACACCACCGCAACGATGGTCTTTCCGCGAATGTCCTTTTTCACGAAATCCTTCAGGGCATCGATAGCCAGAGCGCCGGCGGGCTCCAGCACCACGCCTTCGACATTGAGCATCTCGATCATGGTCGCGCAGAGCCGGTTTTCAGGAACCAGACGGGTTGATGTCGCGGGAAAATCCTTGAGCAGGCGGAAGTTCTCCTTGCCGATTTCGGCAACGGCAGCGCCGTCCACGAAATTATCCACGACCGGGAGCCTGACGCGTTTGCCTTCGGCAAGGCTGCGAGAGAGGCTGGGAGCGCCAGCCGGTTCGCAGAATATGAACTGTGGTGTCTGTTCAATGGCCTGGAAATATTGCGTCACGCCGGCTGCAAGTCCGCCTCCGCCCACAGGCAGCATGACGATATCAGGAGTTGCCCCCTCTCCCAGTTGCTGAACGATTTCGCGGGCGACCGTTGCCTGTCCCTCGATGATGTCGCGGCTGTCGAATGGGGGCACCATGTGTGCGCCATTGCTCTGCGTGAAGTCGATGGCCGCCTGATAGCATTCGTCAAAGAAGTCGCCGACCAGCTTGATCTCGACGAATTCGCCGCCGAACATGCGCGTCTTGTCGATCTTCTGCTGCGGCGTGGTCACCGGCATGAAGATCACGCCCTTGCGGCCGAAATGCCGGCACACGAAAGCGAAGCCCTGCGCGTGATTTCCGGCCGAGGCGCAGACAAAAAGACTGGCATTGTTGCCGGCAGCCAGCGTCTTTCGGAAGAAATTCAGCGCACCGCGGATCTTGTAGGAACGTACCGGCGTCAGATCCTCGCGCTTCAGATAAATGCGTGCGCCATATTTGCGCGACAGGTAGTCGTTCTTTTGCAGCGGCGTTATCGGGAAAATCTCCCGTATGGCTTCCGCAGCGGTTGCGACCCTGTCGGCGAAGCTTGTCATGTCGTGTTTCCGGTATCGTGAATGAGCATCCGTTCCTGACGCGATTTTGGCATTTACGCAACACTGAAGATGTCGCAAACGGACAAGTACGGACTTCTGCGGCTGTGGACTTACTTCCGCCGCACTCTGCGGGTGGGAAAGGCTCTGACTGCGGGCATGAAGATCGTCCGTGGCGTGACTGACGGAAAACCAAGTGAACCTGAAGCCCCTGCTCGCCCTTGTGCTTTCGCTGGCTGTCGCCGGCTGCACCACGAACAAGACCGACGCGATTCTCGGCAGCGCACTGGTGCCGGCATCGGTAACGGATATTGCCGGAAATCACTCGATTTTCATCGCTACGACACGGAAGCGTTCCGACGATCCTTCCAAGGTGTTCGATGGCGAGCGTTCCGCCACCCTCAATTTCGCCCGCATCAATGTGACGGTGCCACGTGAGCATAAGGTCGGGCAGATCGAGCGCCGCAAGCGTGGGAAATCTGACGACCCCTCTAAATATTTCATGGCTTCCGAAGCGGTCGGCTACGATACCGGGCCGCAGTTCTCGCAGGCTCTGAGCGCCGATGTTGCGGCTCGTGGCGGCCGTGTCATGGTCTTCGTCCATGGCTACAACACAGGTTTCGATGCCGGCGTTTACCGCGCCACGCAGATTGCGCATGATTCAGGCTATCCCGGCACGCCGGTGCTGTTCTCATGGGCTTCCGGCGGTTCGACCACCAGCTATGTCTACGACAAGGAAAGCGCCAGCGTTGCCCGCGACCAGCTAGAGGTCACCCTGCGGCTGCTGGCCCAGAGCGGCGCGCGGCGCATCGATATCGTGGCGCATTCGATGGGCACCTGGGTGACTATGGAAACGCTGCGTCAGCTGGCCATTACCGGCGACCGCAATCTCAGCGGCAAGCTGGGAGATGTTGTTCTGGCGTCGCCGGATATCGATGTGGACGTGTTCAAGAGCCAGATGCGCCGCTATGGCAAACCGGAAAAGCCGTTCATCCTGCTTCTGTCGCAGGACGACCGCGCGTTGCGTCTTTCGGGCATGCTGGCCGGTTCGCGGCCGCGTGTCGGCGACTATGCGGATGCCGGCAAGGAACTTGCCGATTACGGCGTCACCGTTGTCGATCTGTCGAAGCAGAAAGGCGCGGATTCCTTCAACCACACGAAATTCGCCGACAATCCCGTCATGGTGCGCATGCTGGGCCAGAGGTTGCGCGAGGATGACGGCTTCGCTACCGATCGGGAGATCACGGACCGCATTCGTCAGGTAACGCAGCAGGCCGGAGCCGGTCTGCTGTAGGTAACTCCCGGCGGAGGGCTGGACCCGACAGGTTTCTGCCTATATTCGGAAACGGCTCCTGCGGCTTTGTAGTCGTGTCGGAGACTGGACACTGTGGAGCTTTGGTGCCGTGCGATTGAAGGCTTTATGGATTGTCGCGCTGATCGCGCTGGTCAGCGGGTGTGCAGGTCCCGGCCGGCATGAACTTCTCAACATCTCCTCGTTCCCGGCAAAGGCTTCGGATATTTCGGCGGAGCATGAGATTTTCGTGGCCACCACCCGGCGCCAGTCCATCGATCAGCCGCGCACCGTCTATGGTGGTGACCGCTCTGCCAACGTCGCCTATGCAAGTGTCGACATAACGGTTCCGCGTATCCACGAGACAGGCCGCATAGAAAGAGCGAAAGGCCGGGCACCCGCAGACCCCGCCAAGCACTTCACGGCACGCAGCGTCAGCTTCTACAAGGAGCCGGAGCAGTTTGCCCGCGCCATTGATGCCAGTATCGTCGAAAACAAGGACCACAGGGTTCTTGTTTTCGTCCACGGTTTTAACAATGGTTTCGACGACGGCGTGTATCGCATCACGCAGATCGTGAATGACGCGCAGTATAGCGGAACACCGGTGCTGTTCTCATGGGCATCGAGCGCCAGGACAACCGGCTATCTGTACGACAAGGAAAGCGCCAACGCAGCCCGTGACGACCTTGAAGCGACGCTGCGCATGCTGGCCAAAAGCAAAGCCACAAGCATCGATATCCTTGCACACTCCATGGGCACATGGGTGACCATGGAAACGCTGCGCCAGCTCGCAATCCGTGGCGACCGCGATCTTGGCGGCAAGCTGGGCAACGTGGTTCTGGCTTCGCCCGATATCGACGTCGACGTGTTCAAGAAGCAGATGTTGAGATACGGAACGCCGAAGAGGCCGTTCGTCGTCCTGCTCTCGGACGATGACCGGGCGCTTCAGCTTTCAACCTTCATTTCGGGCGACAAGCCGCGCGTGGGCGATTACGCCGACGCGGCCGATCTTGCCAGCTATGGCGTGATCGTTGCGGACCTTACTCAGGCCCGCTCCGGTGACAGGCTCAATCACGCCAAATTCGCCGACAATCCGTTCCTCGTTCAGCTTCTTGGCGAAGGCCTGCGGTCCAACGCGGGGCTGGCGGCAGCCGAAAATGGCGATTTGGGCAATCCGATGAGCACCATCGGTAAAGACATTGGTCAGGCCGTGGGGTCGGTGGCAGATATCGTCATCACCACGCCGTTCAAGGTACTGTCGATCGCGACTGGCGGTTAGACAACGGTTCGCGAACCGCCAATCCAGATCTGTACCCGACACCTGTCATGACGATTCATGACAGGTGTTGGAAAACATCAGTTGACGAACGCCGTGCGAGCCGTGAGAAACAAGCCGCGCGGACGTGGCGGAACTGGTAGACGCAAGGGACTTAAAATCCCTCGGAGCGATCCGTACGGGTTCGATTCCCGTCGTCCGCACCACTTGCTGGCTTTCCACGGAGACTCCTGTTCGATTGTGTATAACCGGTACTGGTCACGGCCACCCGGCCTGCCTACATTGGCGCCGACATTCTCCCGGAGCATCTCATGACCTCAGCGCTTTTCCAGCCCATCACGCTTGGCAATCTTGCCGTTCCAAACCGTCTGGCCGTTGCGCCCATGTGTCAGTACTCGGCTGACGACGGCTCGGCCAACGACTGGCACCTTCAGCATTGGATGAACCTTGGAATGTCCGGTGCCGGAATGGTCACCGTGGAGATGACGAATGTGGAGCGTCGGGGCCGCATCAGCCATGGGTGTCTCGGACTTTACAAGGATGAGAACGAAGCGGCGGCAAGGCGCGCGCTTGATGCGGCCAGACGCGTTTCTCCTGCGGGAACCGTGTTCGGAACTCAGCTCGCGCATGCCGGCCGCAAGGCCTCGTGCCGGCGACCGTGGGAAGGCGGCGGCCCTCTGGAACGGAATGAGGATCCGTGGCCGATCGTTTCCGCCTCGGCAGTTCCCTACGATGAGGGCTGGCAGACGCCTCACGCGCTCACCGAGGACGAAATCTGGCAGCTCATCGGGCAATTCGCGAAAGCCGCGGAAAGAGCGGAACGCGCAGGATTCGATTTCATCGAACTTCATGCCGCGCACGGCTATCTGATCTTTCAGTTCCTATCGCCACTCTCCAATCAGCGAGACGACCGCTGGGGAGGATCGCTGGACAATCGCATGCGCTTCGCCGTGGAAGTGGGACGCGCCGTGCGCAAGGCTGCTCCGGGGCTGATGGTAGGGGCGCGTCTTTCGGTGAAGGAGTGGGTAGACGGCGGCTTCGATGTCGATGATGCGATCGCCGTGGCCAAAGCGCTCAAGGCTGAAGGCCTCGCCTATATCTGCTGCTCCAGCGGAGGCAATTCTCCCCTGCAGCAGCTTCCCGGCGGCCCCGGCTACCAAGTGCATCTGGCGGAAGCCGTGCGCAAGGGCGCCGATATTCCGGTTCGGGCCGTTGGTCTCATCACGGAACCGCGACAGGCTGAAGAAGTGCTTGTACAGGAACGCGCCGACATGGTTGCGCTCGGCCGGCCATTTCTGGCTGATCCCCGCTGGGGATGGCGCGCTGCCGCCACGCTGGGCGCAGAAGTTCCAGCCGCTCCGCAATACCAGCGTTCGATAACCACTATGCGCCACTGGGTCGTTCCCGCCTGAAGAAACGAGGCAACCAATGAATGCCGGCCGCGTTTTCCATCCATCCCTTTCATAGGGTGATATGCGGAGAGCGATAATGACCAAAGTCGTCTACAAGATTCTGGAGCATGACGGAGGCTGGGCCTATCAGGTCGGCTCGACCTATTCGGAGACCTTTCCCACTCATGATGACGCGGTGAGAGCTGCCGAACGCGCCGCAGGAGAACAGCAGATAGCCGGCAAATCAGACGGCATCGAATATGAGGACAGTTCCGGCAAATGGCATGAGGAACTGTCTGACGGGCGTGACAGGCCGCAAACCGAGGTTTCGGAATAGTTGTCCCGTCACCTATTACTGGATTCCTGCAAAAAGAGCGGCCTGAGGCCGCTCTTTTCAGTTCCGGAGGGATGACGGCTCAGCCGTGAAGCCGTGCGGTGATTTCCGCAACCCGCTTGCCCTGGAAGCGCGCACCCTCAAGCTCCTGCGCCGAAGGCTGGCGCGAGCCATCGCCGTCGGAGGTGGTGGTCATGCCATAGGGCGCACCGCCGCGCACCACGTCATTACCCATCTGGCCCTGATAGGCATAGGACAGTGGGACAATGATCATGCCGTGATGCTGCAGTGAAGCCTGCGTACTGAGCAGAGCAATTTCCGCGCCGCCGTGCTGCGTCGCCGTCGACACCATCACTGACCCGACCTTGTCGAGAAGCGCGCCCTTGGCCCACAGCGGGCCGGTCTGGTCGAGAAAATTCTTCATCTGTGAGGCCATGGCGCCATAGCGCGTCGCGACGCCGAGAATGATGGCGTCATAATTGGCCAGTTCCAGCGGTTCGGCGATAGGCGCTTCCTGATCGAGCTTGTAGTGCGAGGCCTTCGCCACCTCCAGCGGCACCAGTTCGGGCACGCGCTTTATCGTCACGTCAGCACCGGCTTCGCGCGCGCCTTCGGCAGCAGCCTTCGCCATCTGCTCCATGTGACCAAAGCTGGAATAATAAAGGACAAGCACCTTCGCCATTTTCATCTCCACGATTGCGGCAGGCGGACGTGAGTGTCCGCTCGAATTGCAAAAACAATCTAGGGCAGCGAACGTTCACGGAAAAGTATCAGGATGCCGACACAGTGTTCACAAAACCTGTGCCTTTGCGCCTGTGGCTTTGACGCGGTATTGGACGTCCTGCGCTTATGCAATAAGGAGTCGCCATGACCGGGATCGTTACTGCCGCCATGCTCGTGATCGGCGACGAAATCCTCTCCGGGCGCACCAAGGACAAGAACATCGGGCATCTGGCCGATATCCTCACCGCTATAGGTATAGACCTGAAGGAAGTGCGCATCGTTCCCGATGAAGAGGATGAGATCGTCTCGGCTCTTAACGCGGTACGCGCCCGATATACCTACGTGTTCACGTCCGGCGGAATAGGTCCGACCCATGACGACATAACGGCGGATTCGGTCGCCAAAGCCTTTGGGGTGCCCTGCGAATATGATGACGCAGCCTATGCCCTGCTGGCCGCACACTATGCGCGCCGGGAGCTTGAGTTCACAGAGGCACGCAAACGCATGGCCAGAATGCCGCGCGGGGCTTCCCATATCGAAAACCCGGTTTCGGTAGCGCCCGGCTTTCGCATCGGCAATGTTCATGTGATGGCTGGCGTTCCTTCCGTGTTCCAGGCAATGCTGGACAAGGTCGTGCCCACGCTGAAAACCGGCTTGAAGATGCTTTCGGCCACCGTGCCCTGCGCGCTTGGCGAAGGTGTCATCGGTGGCCCGCTGGCCGAAATCCAGAAGGCACACCCGGAAACCATCATCGGCTCCTATCCGAAATTCGGGGAAGGCAAATTCTGGACAGAACTGGTCGTGCGCGCACGATCGCCGGAGATTCTGGAAGCCGCCCGCCGCGATGTGGAAGCCATGGTCTCGGCGTTAAGCGCAGACGCTTGATAAAATTTCGGAACCGGAACCCGTCAAACGCATTTATACTGGCCATATTCCCACGCGGAAGGGTCAGATCATGACGTACAGGACCATCGCCGTCATCCTGCAAGGTGAGCAGGAATCGTCACGCGTACTGGATTGCGCTGTCTCGCTTGCAACTCGCACCGGAGCGCATCTTGTCGGCGTCCATGCTGAAGTCCTGCCGGTTCCATACACGTCGGCGGTTGGTTTTCCTGACACGGATTTCATTCAGGTGTCGACGGAACTCAACAAGGAAACGACGCTGAAATTGCGGGGGATTTTCCACGAACGGGCCGAAGATTCCGGCGTGTCGTTCGAATGGCGCACCCTCGAAAGCTTTTCCGGTGACGGATCTATATCCGGACTCTCCAGCATCCGCTCGGCCGATCTTGTTATCGCGGCACAGCGAGACGTCGAAAGCGAGGATGGGACGGATGTGGAAAGCCTCGTGTACGATTCCGGCAGGCCAATCCTGATGGTGCCTCAATCCGGCGCGGTGCTTTCCTCCTATCGCCGGGTTCTGCTTGCATGGAACGGCAGCAAGGAAGCGGCGCGTGCCACTTTCGATGCCCTGCCCTTCCTGATTGACGCTGAACAGACCGACATACTTATCATAGATCCATCTCATACGGCAGAAGAAGGGCCCGATGCGGCCGGAGCCCGTATTGCCGCCTCTCTGTCACGCCACGGCGTCAATGTCAGCGTGTCGGTGCAGGAATCGGGCAGCCAGTCAGTGGAGGCGCTCATTCAGGAGCGGCTGGCTGCCATCGGTGCAGATCTTCTCGTGCTTGGCGCTTACAGCCACTCATGGCTGAGAGAGTTACTTTTTGGCGGGGTAACACGTTCGATTCTGCGTTCGTCTCCAGTCACGGTCCTGATATCGCGCTGAACAGGTTCATCCTGTGATTTCGGCCCTCTTGCCAAGCATGTGGATTTCCGGCTAATTCCGCTCGCATTCCTTGTGACCTGCGCGCCGGAGCGCGCCTGCGGAGTGCGTTCTGATGTCCCTTCCCGACAAAGCTTTCCCGATTTCGTGGGATCAGTTTCACCGCGACGCCCGAGCGCTGGCCTGGCGGCTTGCCGGCGCCAACCAGCAGTGGAAGGCCATCGTCTGCATCACGCGGGGCGGGCTGGTGCCTGCTGCCGTGATTTCGCGCGAACTTGGCATCCGCATCATCGAAACCGTCTGCGTGGCTTCCTATCACGATTACAGCTCGCAGGGGCAGTTGCAGGTCCTGAAGGAGGTTACTCCGAGCCTTCTTGAGAATGACGGTGAGTCGATCCTCATCATCGATGACCTGACCGACACCGGGAAGACCGCAGGCATCGTGCGGGCCATGCTGCCGAAAGCCCATTTTGCGACCATGTATGCCAAACCCAAGGGCCGTCCGCTTGTGGATACGTTCGTGACCGAAGTCAGTCAGGACACCTGGATCTACTTCCCGTGGGATATGGGCTTCACCTATCAGAAGCCGATCGCCGACGATCAGGCGAAGTAAGCCGGGTAACGATCCGTCTCCGAAGACTGTCAGGCAGCCTGTCTCGCGGACAGGTCCACGGCTGCAAATGCTTCGAAAAGAATTTCTGCGCCGGCGCCGGGCTTCATGGCGTCGGTCGACAGGATCTGGCGCCAGCGCCGGGCGCCAGGAAGACCGTGGAAAAGCCCGACCATGTGGCGTGTGACCTGCCCAAGGCGCCCGCACCCGGCCAGATGGCGCGCGGCATAATCCGCCATGGTTTCGACCAGCGCGGCATAATCGAAATCCGGGGCTTCCTTTCCTTCCAGCAGTGAATCGACGCCGGTCAGGATTTCAGGCGTGTGATATGCGGCCCGACCGAGCATGACGCCGTCGACCTCGCGCAGATGCCGCGCTGCCTCTTCAAGAGTTGCGATTCCGCCATTGATGCCGATAAAGCGCTCGCCATTTGCCCTTTTCAGGCGGTAGACCCTGTCATAGTCGAGCGGCGGGATATCCCGGTTTTCCTTCGGGCTGAGCCCCTTCAGCCACGCTTTACGTGCATGAACCCACAGCGCATCCACGCCTGCGTCGAAAACTTTCTCAGAAAGATCATCAAGCGCGATTTCCGGATCCTGCTCATCGACGCCGATCCGGCACTTTATGGTCACGCGAATGCGGACGGCTTTCTTCATGGCCGCCACGCAATCGGCAACCAGTTGTGGCGACAGCATCAGACAGGCGCCGAATGTGCCACTCTGCACGCGATCCGACGGACATCCTACGTTGAGATTGATCTCGTCATAGCCAAAATCGGCACCGATGCGGGCCGCCTCAGCCAGCTTGACCGGATCGGACCCACCAAGCTGCAACGCCACGGGATGCTCGGTATCATCGAATCCAAGCAGCCTTGCCCGGTTCCCGAAAATTGCGGCATCGGCGACAACCATCTCGGTATACAGCAACGCCTTGCCCGAGAGTTGCCGATGAAAGAACCGGCAATGCCGGTCCGTCCAGTCGAGCATGGGGGCAATTGAGAATTTTTCTTTGTACTCAGACATTCACGCGTTCTTCTGGCAACAAGGCGAGCCGCGCACCACGGCCTGACCCGACATGTGGCGCATCCGGACCGGTTTTTCAAAGCGTAATTACCACGACGCTGCATCGGGACCGGCCCTGAACACTGCCCTGAACGGATATCATACCGGCCACAAGGGGCTTTTGCGGCGCTGGCAGCGGTGCTAACCGTGGGGCGCTTTCCAACAAGGATGGACTTTCATCGTGTCAAGCCAGCCGCTGCCGCCCATCGAATCCGTGGACAGAAATCGCGAGGCGGCGATCCTTAAGCTGAACAATCTCCATGCGCTGGAGCTTTCATGGCTGGAACCGGAGCGCCTGTCCCACCTTCTGGACAACGCAGCCCACGCGCTGAGCATTGGGGATGCCGAGGCATTTCTGATAAGCTTCGACCAGAATGCCGACTATGACAGCCCGAACTTTCTCTGGTTCCGCGAAAATTTCCCACGCTTCCTCTATGTTGATCGCGTTGTCGTCAGCGAGGCGGCACGCGGGCGCGGCCATGCCAGACGGCTTTATGAACATCTGTTCGACTTGGCCCTGAGGGCCGGGCACGATACCATCGTGTGCGAGGTGAACTCCGATCCGCCCAATCCGGCATCGGATGCATTTCATGACCGGCTCGGCTTTCGGGAAGTCGGCGAAGCCACCATTCATGGCGGCTCGAAGACCGTAAGGTATTTTGCGCGCAAGCTGGACAAAGACGGCGCAATTCCCTCGCTGACGCCTTCGAAAGACATTTCCCGGCTCATCGAGATCATGGCTGCGCTGCGCGCACCGGTCGGTGGCTGCCCGTGGGACGTGGAGCAGACTTTTTCCACCATCGCGCCCTATACGATCGAGGAAGCCTATGAGGTGGCGGACGCCATTCAGCGCGGCGATTTCGACGATCTGCGCGAGGAGCTGGGCGATCTTCTGCTGCAGGTCGTCTACCACGCCCGCATGGCCGAGGAGCAGGGCGAATTCGCGTTTCCCGATGTCGTGGAGGCGATCACCACCAAGATGATCCGCCGTCATCCGCATGTGTTCGGTGACGACCATGCACGCAGCGCCGGCATGGCGAAAGGCATGTGGGAAAAGATCAAATCGCAAGAAAAGGCGGAGAAGCGCGCGGCCAGAATTGCCCGCGGACAGGACCCGGAAGACAACGGTAAGGGCTATCTGGACAGCGTTCCCCTGCCCTTGCCGGCTCTGACCCGTGCGCTCAAGCTTCAGGAAAAAGCCGCGCGCGTCGGATTCGACTGGGGGGCTGCCGCCCCGATCCTCGACAAGATCGAGGAGGAAATCGGCGAGTTGCGTCAGGCGCTGGCAGCGGGAAAATCGGATGCCATCAGGGATGAGTTTGGCGACACGCTGTTCGCGCTCGTCAATCTCGGCCGCCATCTCGGCGTGGATTCAGAGGCTTCGCTTGCCGGAACAAATGACAAATTCCGCAATCGCTTCCACTACATAGAGCGGTCCCTTGATGAAAAGGGAAAATCGCTTGAAGATGCCACTCTGGAAGAGATGGAAGAGCTTTGGCAACAGGCGAAGGGTAAGGTCTAACCCTCGTCCGCGGCAGCTCCCTTCGCTGCGCCACGCACACGGTTGCGGATTTCCTCGCGCGCGCTTTGCGTTGCCCGCAACACCAGCGTGAGGCTGCCGTCGTCATTGTCCGTGCGCCGGATGACGTCGCCATTGCGATAGAGCCAGTCGAGCAGGCTGAACTGATCCGGCGCAAGGTTGACGGTCATTTCCGCCAGTTCGCCCGAGACATAAGTCTCGATGGTCGCCAGAAGACGCTCCAGCCCCTCTCCGGTGATGGCCGAGATGGCAATCGGCCCCTGCCGCTGGTCCTGATGCGCTTCGCCAAGCAGTCGCTCGCGATTGGCGTCGTCCAGAAGATCGATCTTGTTCCAGACCTCGATCACCCGGCGGTCGTCATTCGCATCGACGCCGAGATCGCCCAATATGCGTTCCACGTCCTCCGCCTGTGCGGCGGTGTCGGGATCGGAAATATCGCGCACATGTAGGATGAGATCGGCTTCCACCACCTCTTCCAGCGTAGCGCGAAATGCCGCCACAAGATGCGTGGGCAGGTCGGAGATGAACCCCACCGTGTCGGACAGGATCACCGGCGTGCCATGCGGCAGGCGCAGGCGGCGCAGAGTGGGGTCGAGCGTGGCGAAGAGCATGTCTTCGGCCAGCACCGCAGCTCCCGTCAGCCGGTTGAACAGAGTGGACTTTCCGGCATTGGTGTAGCCGACGATGGCAACCACCGGAAAAGGCACTTTCCTGCGCTTGGCGCGATGCAGGTCACGCGTGCGGCGAACGGTTTCCAGTTCTCGCTTCAGCTTGACGATTTTGTCCTGAAGGATGCGGCGGTCGGCCTCGATCTGCGTTTCACCCGGTCCGCCGAGGAAACCAGCACCGCCGCGCTGGCGCTCAAGGTGGGTCCAGCTCCGCACCAGACGGCCCTTCTGGTAATTCAGATGGGCCAGCTCGACCTGAAGCGTGCCTTCCTTGGTACGGGCGCGCTCGCCGAAAATTTCCAGAATGAGCCCGGTGCGGTCGAGCACCTTGACGTTCATCTCTTTCTCGAGATTGCGCTGCTGTACCGGCGTCAGCGGATGATCGACAATGACCAGCTCCGCATCGCTTTCTGCTACCAGGGCAGCGATTTCATCCACCTTGCCCGATCCCAGAAGGGTTCCGGGGCGGGGGTCATTGACCGTCACCACCAGACTGTGAACCGGGTCGAGATTGATCGCGCGCGTCAGCCCCACGGCCTCGTCATGGCGCGCGGAAGGCGAACGCGTCAGGCGCGGCCGGGATGATTCATCCACGGCCTGCGGCCGCGTCAGAACCGGAACGACGACGACGGCCCGGACGGGCGCGGTCTTGTCCCCGCCCTCGCCTTTGTCAGCCTGCGTTCCGGATTTGTCAGCGGCGTCGCGGTTGCGTGCCAAGCAGTATCAGCCTTCCTCGCCGTCGAACATCTGAACGGGCTGGCTCGGCATGATCGTGGAGATGGCATGCTTGTAGACGAGCTGGGAGTGCCCGTCGCGGCGCAGCAACACACAGAAATTGTCGAACGACGTCACGACACCAGTCAGTTTCACGCCGTTGATGAGGAATATCGTAAGAGGGTTTTTGCTTTTACGAACCGAGTTCAGGAAAAGGTCCTGAAGATTTTGCGAGCGTTCGGCCATTTTTCTTATCTTCCCGCCGGATCCCTTTTTGTCTGTCCGTCAATACACCTGCAACGCAGGCATATTCCGTCGCAAACAAACCTGCCTGCAAAAAAGCAAGCAGGACGAGATTTACGATTGTTTACACCCAGCGGTTATCAGGCCGGACTTTTTTCCGCAATGTCAAAAAACGCCTGTCGCAGGGAAAGTGTCACCGAACCGGGGTGGCCATTTGCCACCGGATGGCCATCTATTGCAATGATCGGCGTCGCCAGCGTGGTCGCAGACGACAAAAACGCCTCGCGCGCCGCCAATGCTTCCTCGACGGTAAACGGGCGCTCCTCGATCCGCAAACCGAGGCTCTCGGCGACCTTGAACAAGGTGGTCCGGGTGATTCCCCGCAAAATGCCATGATCGGCCGGGCGCGTGACCAGAGCGCCATCCTGCGTCACGATCCAGGCGTTGGTGGAAGCGCCTTCCTTCACCGTGCCGTCCGGATCGACGAACCATGCTTCCTGCGCTCCGGCTTCCCGGGCCTTCTGCTTGGCCAGTACATTCGGCAACAGGCCGACGCTCTTGATGTCGACCCGGTCCCACCGGTTTTCCGGAACAGTGATGATCTGCACGCCCGCTTCGGCTTTCTGGTGCACTTTGGCGGCGTCGAACTTCTTCGCCGTCACCACCAGAGAAGGCGTTACACCCACCGGGAAAGGATGATCGCGCGGCGCGACCCCGCGTGTGACCTGCAAATAGACGATACCGTCGCGCACATGGTTGCGGCGGATGACCTCGCGCATCACGACCATCAGCGCTGACCTGTGCATCGGCCAGCCGATAGAGAGTTCGGAGAGCGAGCGGTCCAGCCGGTCGAGGTGCCCCTTCATGTCGACGATGAAGCCGCGGGCAATCTCGCAGACTTCATAAACGCCATCGGCAAACTGATATCCGCGGTCTTCTATATGAACGGTGGCGTGCCGATGGGCGATGTAACGCCCGTTGACGTAAGCGATGCGCGGCATGGTCTTTTCCCGAGAAACGCGCCCACAATATGCGATTCCGACCGGGCGGCAACGGGAGAAACAAAAAAGCGGAGCAAGTGCTCCGCTTCCTCGTCTGTCGCGGTCGCCGCCGGTACATCCGCGGTCAGCAACCTTGTCGACACCTGCCTTTTAGAAGGCCAATGTAACGGCAATACGACAGTTACTCATAATGTGAGCCCTTATGGTTAACAAAGAGTTAACGGAGACGCATCTCAGTCCATCAGGGCGTCGAGCCCGCGCACCAGTCCCGTGATGGATCCGACCCGGCGTATCGCCAGCAGCGTTCCCGCAACATAGGGGGCTGCCGAGGATCCGGCATCGTGCCGGATGGTGAGGCGCTCATCGGGGAGACCGAAGATCGCCTCGCATGAGAGGATGTAGGAAGGCAGGCGCAGCGAGTGAACCTGCACGCCCTCGCCCTGCCCGACCGCGCCCCCGCGTGCGGCAGGCACGCCAGACACCTGCGATTGCGGCAGGCTCGTTGCGGGTCTTCGTATCTGCGCAAGCTGTTCTGCCAGCTCGCGCGCGGTGCCGGAGGGCGCATCAGGTTTCCTGGCGCTGGCGTAGTCTATGATTTCGACGTCCGGAACGTATTTCGCGGCCATCAGGGCAAACCGCTTCAGAAGCGTGGCGGTAATCGAAAAATTGCCTGCCGCAATCACACCGACGCCGGCGCTGCGGGCGGCAGCATCGATCTCGGCATAGTCTTCCGCTCCAAGTCCGGAAGTGCCGATCACGACATGACGTCCCTTCGAGATCGACAGAAGCGTGTTGGCCTTGACCGCATCCGGTTTGGTGTAATCCACCACCACATCGGATGGTGCCTGCAGAGCTTCCTCCAGAGAACCCGATACTTTGACCCCGGCTTCCGACGGCAACCCTGCCGCCAGTCCGGCGTCCTGCCCAGCGGATTGACGCGCAACGGCGCCTGCCAGAGCAAGATCATCCGCAGTGATGATAGCTGGCACCAGAGCCTTGCCTACCCAACCGGTCGCCCCGGCCATAACAACTCTTATCGTCATTGCTCGCCCTCACAACTGAAGGGAGAGAAGACACGCCGAAAGCCCGGCGCGTCAAGCCGGGCTTTCTCAGGATATCGGTATCGTGAAGTGTCAGCGAAGGAAGCTGTCTATGCGGCGCAGGGTGACGCGGCGATTGCGCCAGTTTTCGTTCTGCGTGGGAACAAGCAGGAATTCCTTGCCATAGCCAACCGTTTCGAGCGCCCGGGACGGCACACCGAACTGGCGCACCAGAACCCGCTTGAGCGACTCGGCACGGCGTTCCGACAACACCTGATTGGACTGGAATGAGCCCACCGCATCGGTATGGCCCTCAATCAGAACGCGCGCACGCCGGTCGCGGCGAAGAATGCCGTTCAGGGCATCCGCGATATTCTGAACCTTGCGATATTGCGATGGGGCGATTTCCGCCGAAGCGAACTCGAAGTTGATCGACTGGATGTCGATCGAAGGGGCCGCGCGGCGCAGATCCGGCCGGCGCTTGAATTCACCCACGGTGACGCGCTGGTTCTGGTTGAGCCGCATACGCGGCGCGCTTTCAAGCTGGCGCTGGATGGTTGCGGCCGAAGGTGTCTGCGCCTGAGCGAAAGCGGCTCCGGGCAAGATGACGGCCGCGACAAGAGCGGTCGCAAAGCTGCGGCGGTTGAGCATGGTCTTCTCCTTGTGTCGCTGCCCCGCACGTGTTTCTTCGAGGCTCATTGCGAACTTACAGGAGTTGCCTGAAGCGGGCATGAACGAGGCGTTCAGGAACGCAAGCGCTTATCATCAGCGCATCACGCTGTCGCTCCGCTCCTCGAAGCTCATGGGCCGGATTGTTTCTCTGGACTGCCCCACGGGTGTAAACCCCAGCTTCTGATACAAAGGCAGCGCTGCAGGGTGATCAAGCGTACAGGTTTGCACCGTTACCAGTTGAGGGCGTGTTGCCCAGCAGGCTGCAATGGCAGCCCCCAGAAACCAGCGGCCGAGCCCCTGTCCCATCGCATGTTCCATCATGCCAAAGAACGCCAGATCGGAGATCTCCAGTGAAATGCGGTTGATGTCGAAGAAGCCAGCCGGAGCACCGTCGAGATAGAGCACGGAGATCTCCCTGCCCTCACGATGGAGTTCCGCATCCAGCTCTTCGTCGCTCTTGCGCAGGGAATTCACCCAGTGCCACTTCCGCCCGACCCTGTCGGTCAGATAGCGGTAGTAGTGCAGCGGGATGTTGCTGGTCTTCAGAAGCGCGATCTGCCGGTTGTAAGGCGCCGGCGGATAGGAAGACGGTGGCGCCTTCATCTCAAGAAAGACGACGGTCACATCTATCGGGTCTGGCTGCATCTGCGACATCGTAAGATCAGTTTTCAGAAATGCGGCCTGCGCCCGTCTCAACGGGAGTGTCCGTCAATCCGCCCCACTCGGTCCATGAGCCGTCATACAGGCGGTTGTCACTGTGCCCCAGTGTTTCCAGCGCCAGTATCAGCACGGCCGCCGTCACGCCCGACCCGCAGGACGTCACCACCGGCCGATTCAGATCGATACCGGCGTCCTCGAACAGCTTGCGCAATTCCGGAGCCGGAAGGAGCTCGCCATCTCGCGAGAGGGCCGAATAGGGAACATTGCGTGCGCCCGGCATGTGTCCGGAACGGATGCCGGCTCTGGGTTCCGGGGCGGCGCCTGTGAAACGGCCGGGACCGCGCGCATCGGCGATCTGGCTCTCGCGCGTCTCGACGACACGGCGCATCTCGGCGAGGCCGACTACCTGTTTCTCGTCGAATTCGGCATGGAAGATGCAGGGCGCTATTCGGGTGACTTCCGAGGTTACTGGCCGGCCCTCAGCCTTCCAGTTGTCGAAGCCGCCATCCAGAACGTAGACCTGATAGACGCCCATGATGCGGAACATCCACCATGCCCTTGGAGCGGAGAAGAAACCCGGACCATCATAAATCACGATGGTGTCGTCGGCGGAAATGCCGAGCGTGCCGACAAAGCGGGCGAAATGCTGTGGCGAAGACAGCGTGTGCGGCAGATCCGAATTCGGATCGGAAACCGCATCATGATCGAAAAACACGGCTCCCGGAATATGTGCGGCTTCATACTCGGCGCGCGCGTCGCGCTTCTGGTCGGGAAGATACCAGGAGGCGTCGATAACGGTCAGGCCCGGCTCACCGAGGCGCTGCTGCAACCATTCCGCATCCACCGTAAATGGGCTGTCCGCAGCCATGTTCGTGTCCTTCCCTGAGTTGCTGTTCTTCTACTAAAGCATGTCGCCCGAAAGTGGGAACCGGTTTCGATACAACGACATGCGTAAAAACAGGAACTTAAAGCGTGAGGAGCGAATCTGGAAGATTGCGACACGCTTTAAGCGTCAGGCGACCGGCAGGGGACCGAACCGAAGACGAAAGCGCCGGTTCTCCCTGCCTTTTTTCTCGATCTTGCCGATATGTATCTCGCCGATTTCAGAGGTGCGGCCGACATGCGTGCCGCCGCAGGGCTGGCTGTCGATCAGGCCTTCGTCGCCGATGCAGACAAGCCGGATGCTGCCCGTGCCCTGCGGCGGGCGCACATTCTTGGATTTGACCAGTCCCGGATTGGCAGCAAGATCAGCGTCGCTGATCTGGCGTATGAAAACCGGATGATCGGCCCGGACCAGCTCCATGAGCTTTTGGGTCGCCTCCTCCTTGCCGAGGCTTGCATCCGGAATGTCGAAATCCACCCGCGAATCATCGGGAGATACGGCCGCGCCGGTGATCGGATAGGGGCACACGACGGTGAGCAGATGGCAGGCCGTGTGCATGCGCATCAGCAGGTAGCGACGGGGCCAGTCGATGGAAATCCTGAGCGATTCACCAGGAGCAAGGGCCGGCTGATCCGGCGCGGGAACATGGATGATCTCATCCTTGGTCTGGCCGGTGACCGTCGCCGCGATCTCGACACGGCTTCCGTCCGCGCGTTCGAAATACCCCGTATCGCCCGGCTGTCCGCCGGAGGTCGCGTAGAAAATGGTGCGGTCGAGGATGACGCCACCGCGTTCATTGACCGCCAGCACACTTGCCGCCGCCTCCTTCAGATAGGGATCATCGCGAAAGAGGGCGTGTGTGCTGGGTTCCATCATTCCACCTGTTCGTACGGCACGTCGATCCCGACCTTCTTCTCCATCCAGCCCGGAACAGGCAAGTCCTTCGCCCGCAGGAATTCAGGATTGAAGAGTTTCGACTGATAGCGTGTACCGTAATCGCACAGAATGGTCACGATGGTATGGCCCGGCCCCAGTTCCTTTGCGAGGCGGATGGCGCCCGCGATGTTGATGCCGGTGGAACCCCCGACGCAAAGCCCCTCCTCCTGAATCAGGTCGAAGATGATCGGCAAGGCCTCCTCATCCGGGATCTGATAGGAGAAATCCGGCGCGAAACCATCCAGATTGGCGGTGATGCGCCCCTGACCGATGCCTTCGGTGATCGAAGAGCCTTCGGCAGCGAACTCGCCGCTGGTGTAATAGCTGTAGAGGGCTGCACCGAGCGGATCGGCCAGCGCCACCTTTATGCCGTTGCTTTTGCTGCGCAGCCCGGCCGAAACCCCGGCGAGCGTGCCGCCGGATCCGACAGCCGAGACAAACCCGTCGATCTTTCCGCCGGTCTGCTCCCAGATTTCCCTTGCGGTGGTTTCGATATGGCCGTCCCGATTGGCCACATTGTCGAACTGGTTGGCCCAGATAGCGCCGTTCGGCTCAGTCGCCGCCAGTTGCGCCGCCAGACGCCCGGACAGCTTCACATAATTGTTCGGGTTCCGGTAAGGCACCGCCGGAACCTCGATCAGTTCCGCACCCAGCAGGCGGATCGCGTCCTTCTTTTCCTGGCTCTGCGTATCGGGAATGACGATCACTGTCCGGTAGCCCAGCGCCCTGGCCACAAGCGTGAGGCCGATGCCTGTGTTGCCGGCCGTTCCCTCCACGATGACGCCGCCCGGCCGCAGCAGACCGCGCCGTTCCGCATCGCGTATAATGAAAAGCCCTGCCCTGTCCTTCACGGACTGGCCGGGATTCATGAATTCGGCCTTGCCGAGAATCTCGCACCCCGTCTCCTCGGAAGCTCGCCGCAACCTGATCAGGGGAGTGTTGCCGATAGCGTCGATCACCGAGCGGTGCATGGAAATTCCTTCGATCTGGTGAATTTGTCCGAAACTAGAAGTGTATCCGGCTCCTTACAAGGATCTATTTTTCTCATGAATCCAGTTTTTTAGGACATTATTCCAACACGAAAGCTGTAACCTTGTTCTCTTCCCACATCCCCTCTTTCCTAAACTGGCGCAGATGGCTAGACCGTTTTGCAATGCAGATATGGTGACGAATGGGACTCTACAGGGCCAACCCCCAAGACGGCGTCGTCTGGATCACAGGCGGCAGTTCCGGAATAGGCAGGGCACTTGCGAAAATGCTGGCCGCAGCCGGTTACACGGTGGCGGTCACCGCACGCGAAGGCGATGAAATCGAGGCGCTGATAGCTGAATCGGCTCCCCTTTCCGGCCGGATTCTGTCCTATCCTTGCGACGTTACCGATGAGGCGCGCCTTGAAAACACGCTGGCCGCCATCGAAAGCGCGGCCGGTCCGGTGGTGCTCGCCATTTTCAATGCCGGCACTTATGTGCCGGTGGCCGGCGAAAACCTTTCGGTGCGCAAATTCAGGCGGACCTTCGATCTCAATCTTCAGGGCGTCATCAACGGGCTGGTGCCGGTAGTTCGCCGAATGCAAAAGCGCGGTTTCGGCCATATCGTGCTGCTCGGATCGATCAGCGCCTGGTTCGGCTGGCCGACCACGGCTGCTTATGGCGCCAGCAAGGCCGCCATCAACGTGATGGCCCAATCTCTGAAATATGATTTCGACAAAATCAACATCCGCATTCAGGTCGCCAACCCCGGTTTTGTGAACACGCCGCTGCTCCAGTTGCAGCAGACGGCTTCCATGGTTCCGGCGCTGATGACCCCTGAGGATGCGGCAAGCCGCATGTTGCGGGGCATCACCCGCGGTGGGTTTGAAATCGCCTTCCCGAAGCGTCTGGTCTGGGGCCTCAAGCTGACGAGTATGCTGCCGCGACCGGTTCGCCATTGGGTGATCAACAGGCTCACGCGCTGGTCTTCACGGCCGCTGAGTTTTGGGCGGGCTGGGTCCCGCAGGAGCAATGATGCGTAGCCATCGTTTTTGCGCCGCAACATAATCTCCTTGCAATTTTGGCCCCGCTCCTCCATATGCGGCTCATAGGCGCTTGGGCCGGTTGATCCGGCTTTCTCGAAGAATGAGACTGGTTGCGTCTGTTTCACACCTTGCGCCTGCCGGCGCGGTGATGAAAAGCCCCACACGCAGAAACGTGTGGGCGCGACAGCGCAGCCGAGCGGATACCATCCGCCGCCTTGTCGTTTCCGATGTTTATGTCAGGTGGATTGCGCTCCGCCGTACGTTTTGGCGGCTGCATGTCGCCTGAAAGAAGACGAATTTTGACCAATGAAACCATTGCGGAGCCGACCGGCTTCGCCGCTCTGGGAATTTCCGGGCAGCTCCTGAAAGCCACGCATGCGGCCGGCTTCACAGAACCGAAGCCTATTCAGGAACAGGCCATCCCCGCCCAGCTCGAAGGCCGTGACATTCTGGGCATTGCCCAGACGGGCTCCGGCAAGACAGCCGCCTTTGCGTTGCCGATCCTGTCGAAGATCATCGCTCTGGGCACCAAGCGCCGGCCGAAGACAGCGCGGGCGCTGATCCTCGCACCAACCCGCGAACTCGCCGTGCAGATCGAAGACACCGTGAAGCTGCTCGCCAAGGGCGCGCATATTTCGACCGCGCTTGTGCTCGGCGGCGTGTCGCGTCACAGCCAGGTCAAGCGTATCGCCCCCGGCGTCGATTTCCTGATCGCAACGCCAGGCCGCCTGACGGATCTCGTGCGCGAGAAGGACCTCATCCTTTCCGACACGACCTGGCTCGTTCTCGACGAAGCAGACCGCATGCTCGACATGGGCTTCATCAACGACGTTCGCCGCATCGCCAAGGCCACCCACCCCGCAAGGCAGACGGCGCTGTTCTCGGCAACCATGCCGAACGAGATCGCCGAGCTCGCAAAGGGCCTTCTGCACGATCCCGTCCGCGTCGAGGTTGCTCCGCAGGGCACCACCGCTTCCGAGATAAAGCAGGGCGTGATCTTTGCCCGCACGAAGCAGAAGCGGCAGGTCCTCTCCAAAATGCTGGCCGATGAAGCGATGCGTTCCGTCATCATCTTCGCGCGCACCAAGCATGGCGCCGACCGCGTGACCCGCGATCTCGAGCGTGACGGCTTCGAGGCTGGCGTCATTCACGGCAACAAGAGCCAGAACGCACGCCAGAAGGCCCTGAACGGATTTCGTGACGGCTCCGTTCGCATTCTGGTGGCCACCGATATCGCTGCGCGCGGCATCGACGTTCCCGGCATCAGCCATGTGGTGAATTTCGACCTGCCCGACGAGGCGGAGAGCTATGTCCACCGTATCGGCCGCACCGGCCGCAACGGACAGGACGGCGTCGCCATCACCATGGTCGACCCGTCTGAAAACGCCAAGCTGAGACAGGTCGAGCGGATCATCCGCATGCAACTGCCGGTGCTTGCCGATCACCTCGATGAGCCGGATCCGCAGTCCAGGGCGCGGCCGCAGGGAAGCGATGCCAGACCGGACAGCGAGGATACCCGTCCGCAGCGGCGTGATGGCAATCGCCGCCCTTCCGGCGGCCAGCGCAACGCCAATGGCAATCGTGGCCCGAGACGTGGTGGCGAGGCCGGTGCTGACGCTTCCGCCGGCAATGCCAATGGACGCAACGGCAGGCAGGCAGGAGCGGCCGAGGGGCAGGCAAGACCGGCCAATGCCGCAAAGCGCGGCGGCAACACCAACCGGCACTGGCCGGAAAAGGCCAATGCCCCCCGCCCTTCCGGCGAGCGTGCGCCCGATGGCGCGAAGCCGCGCAAGTTCCGGCGCAGGCCCCGCAAGCAGACAGCAAGCGCTGCCTGATGCGAAACCGATGAACAAAAATGGCGGGGAATGTCCCCGCCATTTTTGTTGCCTGTCTTTAAAGCGTGTCGCGATCCTTCAGATTCGCTGACGCTTTAAGCCTCTGTTTTCACGCATGTCCTTATCCCGAAACCGATTCCCGGTTCCGGGCGATATGCGTCAGAGCGCTCGTCAGACGAGACGCGATTGCTCCACGGCTGCTTCGATGAAGCTCGCGAACAGCGGGTGCGGCTCAAGCGGACGGCTCTTCAGCTCCGGATGGTACTGCACGCCGATGAACCAGGGATGATCGGGATATTCCACCGTCTCCGGCAGAACGCCATCCGGCGACATGCCGGCGAACTGCAGCCCGCACTCTTCCAGGCGCTCCTTGTACTCGATGTTCACCTCGTAACGATGGCGATGGCGCTCCGAAATCTTCGTGGTGCCGTAGATCGATGCGATTTTCGAACCTTCCGTCAGCGTGGCGTCAAAAGCGCCGAGGCGCATGGTACCGCCGAGATCGCCGCTCGCCTTGCGCTTTTCGAGCATGTTGCCCTTTAGCCATTCGGTCATCAGGCCGACAACCGGCTCGCTTGTAGGCCCGAACTCGGTAGACGAAGCCTTCTCGACATCGGCCAGAGACCGCGCAGCTTCGATGCAGGCCATCTGCATGCCGAAGCAGATGCCGAAATACGGAACCTTGCGCTCGCGGGCGAAACGGGCAGCAAGGATCTTGCCTTCGGAGCCGCGCTCGCCAAATCCGCCTGGCACCAGAATGCCATGCACCTTTTCGAGATAGGGCGCCGGATCTTCCTTCTCGAATATCTCGGACTCGATCCATTCGAGCTTCACGCGCACCCGGTTGGCGAGACCGCCATGCGAAAGCGCCTCGATCAGAGACTTATAGGCATCCTTCAGACCGGTGTACTTTCCAACGACAGCAATCGTGACTTCGCCTTCAGGGTTGTGGATACGCCGCGCCACTGCCTCCCAGCGCTCCATGCGCGGCTTCGGCGCAGGATCGATGCCGAAGGCAGCCAGAACTTCCGAATCCAACCCCTCCTTATGATAGGCCATGGGCACATCGTAGATGTGGCGCACGTCCAGCGCCTGGATGACGGCCGATTCGCGCACATTGCAGAACAGTGAGAGCTTGCGCCGCTCTTCCTTCGGGATCTGGCGATCGGCGCGCACGAGCAGAATGTCGGGCGCGATGCCGATGGCGCGCAGCTCCTTCACCGAATGCTGGGTGGGCTTGGTCTTCAGTTCGCCCGCCGCCGGAATCCACGGCATCAGGGTCAGATGGACATACACCGCCTGACCGCGCGGCAGATCGTTGCCGAGCTGGCGGATCGCTTCGAGGAAAGGCATTGCCTCGATGTCACCGGCAGTGCCGCCGATTTCGCAGAGCACGAAATCATAATCTTCATTGCCATCGAGAATGAAATTCTTGATCTCGTCGGTGACGTGGGGAATGACCTGCACGGTCGCGCCCAGATAGTCGCCGCGACGTTCCTTCTCGATGATGTTCTGGTAGATGCGCCCGGTGGTGATGTTGTCCTGCTTGTTGGCGGACCTGCCGGTGAAACGCTCATAGTGGCCAAGATCCAGATCGGTCTCGGCACCGTCATCGGTCACAAAAACCTCGCCGTGCTGATAGGGGCTCATCGTGCCCGGATCGACGTTGAGGTATGGATCGAGTTTCTTGAGGCGCGCACGATAGCCGCGCGCCTGCAACAGGGCTCCAAGAGCCGCAGAAGCTATACCTTTGCCAAGCGAGGAAACCACGCCGCCAGTAATAAAAACATATCGCGCCATGGGAACCATCGCTTAGCGCGGCCGAACCGATTCCGCCAGTGGAAAAACCCTGCCGCATAAGGTTTTCCCGGGCTTAAGTGTTTCAAGCAAAAGGGGCCGGCTCCGGCCGGCCCCTTTCAAAGCTGACGCGAACTGTCAGAGAACGACGACTTTCGTGCCGGTCTTCACGCGCCTGTAGAGATCCATCACATGGTCGTTGATCATGCGGAAGCAGCCATTCGACGAATTGGTGCCGATTGTCTGCGGCTGATTGGTGCCATGGATGCGCAGATAGGTGTCCTTCTTGCCCTCATAGAGGTAGATGGCGCGCGCGCCCAGAGGATTGTCCGGGCCGCCCGGCATACCGTCCTTGTAACGGCCATACTTGGCGGGCTCACGCTGCTGCATGTCCTTGGTGGGAATCCAACGCGGCCACTCCTGCTTGTCGCCGACGACCGTGGTGCCCTTGTACTGAAGGCCGTCGCGGCCAACCGCAATCGCATAGCGACGCGCGGTGAAGGGCGTCTCGACCAGGTAGAGACGATGCGCATTGGTGTCGATGACGATGGTGCCCGGCTCATAGCCGGTGAAGTTCACCTGCTGTGGCTCGAATTCCGGCTTCACATTGAACTTCTTCTTTGCCTGACGTTCCTGCAAAACGGAGTCGAGAGCCCGCGTCTCGGGAAGATAGGCAACGGCGCCGGCCGATGCGCTGGCGTTGAAGAGCCCGCCAAACAGACCGCCGCTGCGCTGCTGGGGAACGTCGCGTGCTTCACTTCTGAGTTCGCCATTGTTGCCGGTGCGTGCAATGGCCATCGCATCGGCGGACAGCGGCTGCTGGACTTCTTCGATCACGGCAGGGGCTGCGACGACCTGTGGCTTCACAGGAGCCTGACGCGCAGGCGCGGGTGCCCGCTCTGCTCGCGCCGCCCTGCTCTGCTCGCGCTTTTCCTGAAATGCCTTGCGTTCGGCCTCCGACTTTGCCTTGGCGGCTTCACGCATGGCCAGCTTCTTGGCCTCGATAGCCCGTGCGCGAGCCTCAGCCTGCTCGATTTTGACCTGCTTCTCCAGTTCCTGGATTCTGGCAAGATCTTCGTCGGTCGGCTTTTTCTTGCGCTTCAAGGTTCTGAGCTCGGAAGCGGCGCTTTTGGCGGCCACTTCAACCACGTCAGTAGCGGCAGGGGTTTTAGGGCCAGCGCCCGCTGCAATGGGGGCTGCATGAACTGGCGCACCCGCATACAGGGAGGCGCACAGGCTCATCAAAATGAAGCTGCGAAGCTGCATGGCGAAAATCCGATCAGAAAAACTGCTGTTGCCCGTGGCTTTGCCCGCAATACCCGCACGGGCAACCATCTGCTGATCTATAATCGATTGGCCGGGCGCACCTCAAGCGGGGCTTTGCATCTTGCCCGGCAAATCATCGTGATAAAATTCATTTGCGACAACTGTGTTCAAACAACAACAGTAGCCGGCAGTGGCCGCTCCCGGCCACTGAAACAGGCTTAATTGTTGGGAACCTGAGGTTCCGCAGGCTGCGAAGCGCCTTCGGCAGGCGCCGGAACCGCAGCAGCAGGTTCGGAAGCAGTAGGTGCAACGGGTGCAGGGACATCAGGAGCGGCCGGGGCCGCTGCGGGCGCCTGCGGCGCAACCTGACCCGGAAGCTGATCGAGAACGCCCTGCTGTGCAGGAGCATTCTGCTGCTGGGTCGCAGCAGGAACCCGATCGAGAATATCGGTCGGCTTTGCGCCATAACGGGCAATGATGGAGAGCCCGAGCGAGGTGACGAAAAACGCGGCGGCGAGAATTGCCGTGGTGCGCGTCAGGGCGTTGGCAGCGCCGCGCGCCGTCATGAAACCGGAACCGCCGCCGATACCAAGCCCTCCACCTTCGGAACGCTGAACCAGTACCACGCCGACAAGGGCGAGCACGATCATGAGGTGGACGACGATAAGTACGGTTTCCATAGGTCTACCCTGGCAATGCCTGCGCCCGCTTGCGCGAGCGTTCCTGAGGACGCGGCTCAATACAATGCTTTGATGGCATTTCCAAGTCCGGGCCCGGAATTAGCCTTCGAAGCCACCATGTAGGGGCGCACGAAGCCGTGCGCCAGCCTTTTCTCTGTCACAGATGCTCGTATGCTTCGGCTATGCCGAGGAAATCGGCCGCCTTCAGGCTCGCGCCACCGACCAAAGCACCATCCACATTGGCAACGCCGAGCAGTTCGACGGCGTTGGATGGCTTGACCGAGCCGCCATAGAGAATGCGCATCGAATTCGCAGCCTCGCCCAGCCGTTCCACAAGCCGGCCCCGGATGTGGGCATGGGCCTTTGCCACATCATCGGCAGTTGGCGTCAGGCCGGTTCCGATAGCCCAGACCGGCTCATATGCAATAATGGTGTTGGCGGCGCTGGCGCTTTCAGGCACCGACCCCTCGATCTGGCGCGACAGCACGTCGAGCGTGTCGCCGGCCTGGCGCTGATCGTTCGTCTCGCCGATGCAGATGATGGCGATGAGCCCGGCCCGCCACGCGGCTTCGGCCTTGGCGTGAACCGTAGCATCACTCTCGCCATGATCGGTGCGCCGCTCCGAATGGCCGACGATGACATGGCTTGCGCCTGCATCCTTCAGCATCTCGGCCGAGATGTCGCCCGTATGCGCGCCGCTGCTGTTGGCGTGGCAATCTTCGCCGCCGGCGCGAACCGGCGTGCGGGACAGGACTTCAGCAGCCCTTGCCAGAAGCGTGGCCGGTACGCAGACCAGCGCCTCGGTCTGGGCATCAAGGCCCCGCATGAAGCCGTCGCCGATCATTCTGAGCTCATCGAGCGAAGCGCTGGTGCCGTTCATCTTCCAGTTGCCCGCAACAAGCGGCCGAATTCCTGGCGTCATGTCTTTTCTGTCCCTGAAAGCTTCCATATGGGCGCCTTCAGTATCAAAATCAGGCCACAAAGCAATCGACACTGGCGCACAAGGAGGCTATTGCCCTTGGCTGCATCTGAAACCGGAATTGAACATGCTCGATAGTCTGAGAAAAGCCTCGGGAACCTGGGTCGCCAAAACTTTGCTCCTCATGCTGGTGCTGAGCTTCGCTGTCTGGGGAATTTCGGGTCAGGTTGCAGGCGTGATCGGCGGCCACGAATCCGTCGTGCGCGTTGGCGGCACGTCGGTCTCGGTCAACGAATATCGTCTGTCCTATGACAGGCAGATCAATTCGCTCTCCCAGCAGTTCGGCCAGCGTCTTACGCAGGAGCAGGTCAACGCCCTCGGGCTGGACCGTCAGGTGATCGCACAGCTCGTTTCCGGAGCGCTGCTCGACGAACAGGCCCGCAAGATGGGTCTCGGCATCTCGCAGGACCGCCTCGCCGCCCTCACCCATGAAGATCCGGCTTTCCGCGGGGCAAACGGACAGTTCGACAGGCAGATGTTCGACTATGTGCTGCGTCAGGTCGGCATGCGGCCGGAAGACTATCTGAACAACAGGGCGCAGGTCGCCCGGCGCCAGCAGATCATCGAAGCCGTTTCGGATGGACTCAAGGTGCCCGACACATTCCTCAGGGCATTCGCTCTCTATCAGGGTGAGGACCGTACGGTCGATTACCTGGTTCTGCCGAAATCATTGGTAGAGCCGGTTGAAGCTCCGTCCGACACCGAGCTTTCCACCTATTTCGAGGCGAACAAGCAGAAATATGCCGCGCCCGAATATCGTAAATTCTCCTATGTCCGTCTCGAACCCGAAGATATTTCCGATCCGGCCGCGATCAGCGATCAGCAGGTGAGCGAAGATTACGAGAAGAACAAGTCGCTGTTCACCACCCCTGCCACCCGCAAGATCGAGCAGATCGTTTTCTCATCCGAGCAGGATGCGCAGACGGCTCGCGATTCCATCAACAACGGCGGAACTTTCGACCGGGTCTATGCCGCGCAGGGCAAGACCGAATCCGATGTTCAGCTCGGAACGCTGGCAAAGGACAAGATTGCAGATCAGGCCGTGGCGGAAGCAGCCTTCGCGCTGGGGCTGAATGAAGTCAGCCATGTGGTAAAAGGTACTTTTGGCCCGGTGCTTTTGCGCGTGACCGAAATAAATCCCGAGGTGGTCAAGCCTCTCTCCGAGGTTCAGGATCAGATACGCAAGGACCTCGCCCTCAGCGAAGCCAGCCGCCTGCTGCTCGAAGTTCACGACGCGTATGAGGATGCCCGCGCCGGCGGCGAGACCATGGAAGAGGCCGCTGCCAAACAACGCCTGAAGGTTGTCACGGTCGAGGCGATCGATCGTTCAGGCCGTGCGCCTGACGAGAACGTCATTCGTAATCTGCCGGAATCGGCCAACCTCATCCGCGCGGTTTTCGAATCCGAACCGGGCGCCGAGAACGAGGCGCTGCAAACGGCGAATGGCGGCTATCTGTTCTATGAACTCAACTCCGTCACCCCTGCCCGTGATCGCGCACTGGATGAGGTGAAGGACCGCGTCGTTGCCGACTGGACGGCGCTTGAAACCGAAAAGAGACTTCTGGCCAAAGCCGAGGAGCTGAAGAAGCGTGTTGCGGAAGGGGCCGGGCTGGATGTGGTGGCTTCCGAGCTTTCGCTCGAAAAGCAGACCAAGCGCGGCCTGAAACGCTCCGCGGACGATGCCGACTTCGGCCGCGAGGGAGCAGCCGAAATGTTCGATGTCGGCGAGGGCCAGTCCGGCGTCATTCCGGCACCGACCGGCGGCGCGCAAATCCTGTTCAAGGTCACTCAGGTGGTGGAACCGGCCGCCGCCGACGCACAGACCGTTCCGGATGACGTGAAGAACTCCTTCGCCGCGGGCCTCTCCGGCGATCTCCTCGATCAGCTGGTTGCCCAATTGCAGAGCCAGTATCCGGTGGAGATCGACCAGGTGGCCATCTCGCAGGCACTGGCCAGATGAGCGCGCTGAAACCCTTCATCGGCAAGGTGGCCACCGGCGACGCACTGAGCTTCGATGAAGCGTGCGATGCCTTCGATATCATCATGTCGGGTGACGCCACTCCGGGTCAGATCGGCGGCTTCCTGATGGCGCTGCGTGTTCGCGGTGAGACCGTCAGCGAGATTTCCGGTGCCGTCGCGACGATGCGCAGCAAGATGCTGCCCGTCTCGGCCCCGGTGGAAGCGATCGACATCGTCGGCACAGGCGGCGACGGCTCGCACAGCGTAAACATCTCCACAGCTTCCGCCTTCGTCATTGCCGCCTGCGGCGTGCCGGTGGCCAAGCATGGGAACCGCGGCCTTTCCTCGCTGACGGGCACCGCAGACGTGCTGACGCGGCTGGGTGTCAACATCGAGCTCGCGCCGGAGACCATAGCTCGGTGTATTGAGGAAGCTGGTATCGGCTTCATGTTCGCGCCGTCGCATCACCCGGCAATGAAGCACGTGGGGCCGATCCGGGTGGAGCTTGGCACACGTACCATCTTCAATCTGCTCGGGCCTCTCACCAACCCTGCAGGGGTCGGACGGCAGCTCGTGGGCGTGTTCGCGCCCGAATGGGTGCTGCCGGTGGCCGAAGCCCTCAAGGCGCTCGGTTCCAGACATGTGTGGGTCGTTCACGGCGATGGCTATGACGAGATCACCGTAACGGGCGAAACCCATGTTGCCGAACTCGTGAACGGTGAAATCCGCAGTTTCACCCTCACCCCTGAAGCCTTTGCGCTGCAACGCCATTCCAAGGAAGCGTTGCGCGGAGGAGATTCGGAATTCAACGCGGCCGCATTGCGCGGTGTTCTTTCGGGAACTCCCGGCGCATATCGTGATACGGTGCTGATGAATGCTGGTGCCGGACTGGTCGTTGCCGACAGGGTCAGGACACTTGAAGACGGAATCGTCAGAGCCCGCGAAGCGATCGACAATGGGAATGCGACCAGAGTTCTGAACAAGTTGATCGAGGTTTCCAACGCTTAGCCATGTCAGACATTCTGCGTAAGATTGAAGCCTACAAGCGTGACGAGATCGCCGCAGCAAAGGCGCGCAGGCCCCTTTCCGAGCTGAAAGCCCGGGCAGCAGATCAGGAAAAGCCGCGCGGCTTCCTGTCCGCACTTGAAACATGCAATCACGAAGGCCGCTTCGCGCTCATTGCCGAGATCAAGAAAGCCAGCCCGTCAAAAGGCCTTATCCGGGCCGATTTCGATCCGCCCGCTCTTGCCCGTGCCTATGAGGCCGGCGGCGCTGCCTGCCTTTCGGTGCTGACGGACGGACCGTCTTTTCAGGGCGCCCCGGAATATCTGACCCGGGCGCGTGAGGCTGTCAGCCTTCCCGCGCTGCGCAAGGATTTTCTGTTCGACACCTATCAGGTGCATGAGGCGCGCGCATGGGGGGCGGATGCGATCCTCATCATCATGGCAAGCGTCGATGATGCCACCGCGCAGGCGCTCGAAGACACCGCCTTCTCGCTCGGCATGGACGCACTGATCGAGGTGCATGACGAGGAAGAAACGGTTCGTGCGCTTCGCCTTTCCTCGCGCCTTATCGGGATCAACAACCGCAATCTGCGCACCTTCGAAACCTCGCTGGAAACCAGCGAACGTCTTGCCCCGATGATTCCGGCCGACAGGCTGCTCGTCGGCGAGAGCGGTATCTTCACCAATGAGGACTGCAAGCGGCTGGCCCGGAGCGGCATCGGCACCTTCCTCGTTGGCGAAAGCCTGATGCGTCAGGATGACGTTACCAGTGCCACGCGCATCCTCCTTGGGCTCGAATCAGGCGAGGCATAGCTGCCGTGAGCGAACGCCCCTCCCCGGCCGGAACCGGCCTTACGCATATCGGCGCTTCCGGCGAAGCGCATATGGTCGATGTCGGCGGCAAGGCCGAGACCGTACGGGAGGCTATCGCCGGGGGCAGCGTTCGCATGCAGGCCGAAACGCTTGCCATGATCCTCGCAGGCAACGCTAAGAAAGGCGACGTCCTTTCGACAGCCCGCATAGCCGGCATCATGGCCGCCAAGAAGGCGCACGAGCTCATCCCGCTCTGCCACCCCCTGCTGCTCACCAAGGTCAGCGTCGATATCGAGCCGGATCACGATCTGCCGGGCCTCAGGGTTCAGGCGCTGGCGCGCGTCACCGGCAAGACCGGCGTTGAAATGGAGGCGCTGACGGCTGCGTCCGTCGCCTGCCTCACCATCTACGACATGGCCAAGGCCGTGGACCGCGCGATGATTATTTCCGACATCAGGCTTACCTCCAAGACCGGAGGAAAATCAGGCGACTACAAGGCAGAACCCTGACATGGCGCTGGTCCCGATGGAAACGGCGCTGCAACGCCTTCTGGAGGATGTCGGACCCCTCGATGGCGAAAGCGTACCCCTCAAGGATGCGTATGATCGCGTGCTTGCCGAGTCAATCGTGGCGCTGCGTACGCAGCCTCCGTTCGACGCCTCGGCGATGGATGGCTATGCCATGCAGGGCGCCGACGCGCAGACCACGGACGGTGAATTGGCCGTCATCGGCGAAGTGGCCGCCGGCAGCACATTTTCAGGCTCTGTCGAGGCCGGCCAGTGCGTGCGCATCTTCACCGGCGCACCCCTGCCCGCTGGAACCGATACGGTCGTTATTCAGGAAAATGTCGACAGGCCGGCAGATGGCGTCATTCGCCTGCGCGAGCCGACCGCTGCCGGTCGCAATGTGCGGCGCGCCGGACTGGATTTCACGACTGGCGACCTTCTCGTCGAAAAAGGCCATCTGATGCGTGCCAGCGCGCTTTCGCTTGCCGCTTCGGCCAATCACGCGCGCCTCAAGGTCGTCAAACGGCCTCTGGTCGCCATCATCGCCACCGGCGACGAATTGTGCCTGCCGGGAAGCGAACTGGGGCCGGGGCAGATCATTTCATCCAACAGCTATGGCATCGCAGCCGCGGCCCGCGCCGTGGGCGCCGATGTTCTCGATCTTGGCATCGCACCAGATCGCGAGGATGCAATCTCGGCGCTGGTGAAGCAGGCTGTTGCTGCCGGCGCGGACGTCATCGTCACATCTGGCGGAGCCTCCGTCGGCGATCACGATCTCGTTCACAAGGTTCTGACGCGCGAAGGCATGACGCTCGACTTCTGGCGGATCGCCATGCGGCCAGGAAAGCCGCTGATGTTCGGCAGAATGGACAACATCAGATGTCTGGGCCTGCCCGGAAATCCCGTGGCAAGCCTCGTCTGCTCGCAGCTTTTCCTGAAACCTCTGCTCGCCCGCCTTGGCGGCCGGACTTTCCATCAGGACATCAGGACAGCGACGCTCGGGGCACCGGTTTCAGCCAACGACCATCGGCAGGACTATGTTCGTGCCGCCATCGAGGAACGCGACGGCCAGCTGATTGCCACGCCCTTCGGTGTACAGGATTCCTCCATGCTGCGCACCATGGCCGCATCCGGGGGTCTCGTCATACGCGCCCCCTTCCAGCCAGCATCGGAAATCGGCGATCCCTGCCAGTTGATGATGATCGGTTGAAGCCGTCCCGGATCGTTCTGATTTTAAGCGGTTGCGGAACACAACTGGAACATATAGTGTTTGTTCCGGGTTTGTTTTCCGATTCTGGATTCGCCGCTGCCGGGGGAACCTATGCTGACGCGCAAGCAACATGAACTGCTTCTGTTTATCCATGAGCGTTTGAAGGAGAGTGGCATTCCGCCCTCTTTCGACGAAATGAAGGAAGCGCTGGACCTTGCCTCGAAGTCGGGCATCCATCGCCTGATCACCGCACTGGAAGAACGTGGGTTCATCCGTCGCCTGCCCAATCGTGCGCGTGCGCTGGAAGTGCTGCGCCTGCCCGATTCCATTGCCCCCGGCCTAAACAGCGCACGAAAATTTTCACCCAGCGTCATTCAGGGAAGCCTTGGGCAGCCGGCAAAGGATGTTCGCAAGCCGCAGGTCGCCAGCAATGACGATGACAGCGCTTCGGCGGTTTCCATCCCCGTGATGGGGCGGATCGCTGCGGGTGTTCCGATCGATGCGATCCAGCACAAGACACATTCCATTTCGGTGCCGCCGGAGATGCTGTCGGGCGGCGAGCATTATGCCCTCGAAGTTCGGGGCGATTCCATGATCGAGGCAGGCATTTTTGATGGCGATACCGTCATCATCCGCAACGGCGATACAGCCACCCCGGGCGATATAGTCGTGGCACTCGTTGACGAGGAAGAAGCAACCCTGAAGCGGTTCCGTCGCAAAGGCGCCTCCATCGCGCTTGAAGCCGCCAATCCGGCTTACGAAACCCGGATTTTCGGACCCGACCGCGTCAAGGTGCAAGGCAGGCTGGTCGGATTGATCCGCCGTTATTGATCCGGAAATGAAACGGAGCGAACCGGATTTTTGTTTTCGCTCTGTTCTGAAAAAACATTATCTATCAGGATATTAAAACAACATCTTGGGGAAATGATCGAAATATTTATGTCGCCATTTGAGCGCTCTTAAAACGCTGGAATCAATCTGTTGATCGCAGATAGTTGAAGAGCACTTTACGGCCTGTACGAACGGCGAGCAGATTTTATCTTCATAGGTGAGCCGCCAGTCGAGCGATCTGCCACGATGTTCGATTTCCCGCGTAACTGGGTCTGCATTTTACCCACCCGCGCAAGCAGACGTGCCTAGGGAGGTGCACACTGTTCAGGATGCGCCCTGTCTTTATCGCTTATTCGATCTTGTCCGAGGCCGAGAGAACAGGCGTTTCCGCAGGTGCTGAGGCAACTTTTCTCTCATAGGGCGGCAAGCCACGGGCTTCCCGCGAGTATCGGCGCTGGGTGTGCCATGGCCGATAATTCCCTTCAATTGCGAAGCGCACCTTTGGCTCTCCGATGATTGGCAATGAATTTCCGGCTGAAACAACAGCAGAAGCAGTGTCGATCTTTTCCAGATAGACTTCGGCACTTCCCTTTTGCGCCAGCTCCCGACGGGTCACCACAATTGCCTGAGATTTTCGGCATGGGCTACGCGTAACCGCGTCCTCGATCACGATGACTGTTGCATGGGCACATGCTTTGGCGGCCGTAGCTGCATCCGGAGCCTGCACGACAAGCAGGCCAGAGGGACTGCGCAACGCACATGTTTTCCCGGAGCATACAAACCCTGCTGCTGTACTTTCCTGCTTCGCAGAGGCGATAAAATCCTGCAGAAAAATACCTTCGTCCGGCTGCTTTACGCGGGTTGGCGGCAATACCATCTCAGAGTCCATCGCCCGGCTCCAGTTATCCATGGTGAAGGCATTCGGGCGGGGTCGGTTGACCGCAACCTGCCCGCCTTCCATGGCGACGGCAATCAGCCGGGCATCTTCTGAAATGAGAATGTCAGGCGTTCGGGCGGAACCCAGCGTGAGCAGGCTGCCTATGGCGAATGGCAGTGCAACAAGGCGCAGCCATGTTGTCGTCATCGTTGCAATCACCAGCGCAATCGTCGCCAGAAGCACTGCCTCGGGTGGAATCAGCCCGATCGCGTCGACTGGCGACATGTCCGCGATCTTTTCGGAAAGGAAAATCACTGCCGTCAGCCCCTTGCCCATGATCTGCAAGAGAGGGCCATCAAGCCCGAAAGGCATGGCGAGCGATGCAAAGACAGCAAAAGGCATGACAATGATCGAGACGACCGGCATCACCGCCAGATTGGCCAGCAGGCTGAGCGGTGCAACGCGCTGAAAGTGCCATGCCGCGTAGAGGGTCGTGGCAACACCGGCAACCACGGACGTCGCGGCAAGGCCAATCATCATGGTGACCAGAGCGCGGATCAGCGACCGAACGAGGCCTGACTTTTTGTAAACCCGCGCGACAGGGCGGCGCGCCTTGTAGTCCGACCATGCCGCATAGGCGCCGACGAGCGCCGCCGTTGCCGCGAACGACATCTGGAAGCTGGGCCCCACCACCTCATGGGGCGTGACCAGGATGACGATGATCGCCGAAATGGCGAGATTGCGCATTGTGAGCGCGCTTCGGTCGAACAGGACGGCCACCAGCATGACGGCCAGCATGATGAACGAGCGCACGGCAGCAACCACCATGCCGGAGATCAGCAGGTAGGCGAAAATCGCAAAAAGTGCGGTAAGTGCTGCATATTTCCTGACCGGATGACGGGAGGAAAAATCCGGGAATGCGGCGAACAATCCGCGCATCAATCCCATCACCGTACCCGCCACCAGCGCCATATGCAGGCCGGATATGGAGATAATGTGATAGATGCCTGTCTTGCGCATTGCCTCGTTTATTTCTTCGGGAATGCCTGCCCGCACCCCGACGATCAGCGCTGCCGCGATTTCGCCTTCCGGCCCGCCGATTCTGTGTCTGATGCGCTCGGCAACCGCCTGCCGCCCCCGCTCGATCGCAGCACTGATGCGGGTGGCCAATGGCGCGTCAGTCTGCTCGGACAGCTTTGGTCCGGAGAGAAAGAAGCCGCTCGCGCCAATGCCTCCAAAATAATTGGAAAAGGATGTGTCGTAGCTGTCCGGTCGAATCGGTCCGCTTGGCGGTAGCAGGCGGACGAGGCCGGTCACGTCAGAGCCCGCGCCTATTTCCGGCGGCAGGTTGCGAGCGGAAATTCGTACCCGTTCCGGCTGGTAGCGAAGTTTCGGCCGCTCGGTGGACACGACATCGATTGTCAGACGCTTGCGCCCGCTCGCCATGTCCTCAATTTCAACGACCCTGCCGGTAAGTCGTACGGTGATGTTGGAGCCGATCACCCGGGTATCCAGACGCCATGTCTGAAACTTGGAGAGGGCGACGCCGGAAATGCAAAATAGGAGAGCCAGGCAACACAGATGAATTTTGTGATGTCTGCGTACGGCCCATGTCAAAACCGCAGAAGCCCCGGTCAGACCAAGCAGCACAGTCCATCGAGGTTCATGAGACATCGAAAAGTAGAATACGACGCCAATGGACAGGAACACCGGTACGAGAAGAAAGCCGGCTCCACGCTCCATTTCCAGCACAAACGCCAGTGAAGCAGATCGTCCGAATCTGCGTAGTGGCAGCGTGACATGTGCTGCCTGCAGGAATCGCGATCGCCGTGGAGGCAGTGGAGCACGCTCTGAAGAAAGTGCGGGAGAAGTGCCCTCCGGAAGGGTGGGCGCCTGCGGTGCCGGCAATGCCGTTGCCTCCGGCAGAGCAAAAAGATTTCGCTCACTGACGTCAAAAGGCGCATTCTTTGCGCCGTGACTGCCGGCCGACGACAAAGTCACCAAGCCTCCCCCTTGCACCCCTCACCTCCTATGCTACATGAACGCGCAAACAGCGAAAGTCCGGCAGCTGGCTTTCGTCACCTCGCGAGAACTGAATGTCTGACAAGGTCGTCACCCGCTTCGCCCCCTCGCCCACGGGCTTCCTGCATATAGGCGGTGCGCGCACTGCGCTGTTCAACTGGCTTTATGCCCGCCACACCGGCGGCACCATGTTGCTGCGCATCGAGGATACGGATCGGGAACGCTCCACAGATGCAGCTACCGCTGCGATTCTCGAAGGCCTGAGCTGGCTTGGATTGAAATGGGAAGGCGATCCCGTATCGCAGTATGAGCGCGCCGGCCGGCACCGCGAGGTGGCGGAAGAACTGGTTGGTCTGGGCAAGGCCTATTACTGCTACGCCACACCGGCGGAACTGGAAGAAATGCGCGAAAAGGCACGCGCCGAAGGGCGCCCGCCACGCTATGATGGCCGCTGGCGCGATCGTGACCCTTCCGAAGCGCCCGAAGGCGTTCCCGGCGCAATCCGCATCAAGGCACCCACCGAGGGAGAAACCCTGGTGCGTGATCTCGTTCAGGGCGATGTGCGCTTTCCGAACAAGGATCTTGATGACTTCATCATCCTGCGCTCGGATGGAAATCCAACCTACATGCATGCAGTGGTGGTGGACGACCACGACATGGGCGTCACCCACATCATCCGCGGCGATGACCATCTCACCAACGCGGCGCGGCAGACCATCATCTATGATGCCATGGGCTGGCAGGTGCCGGAGATGGCGCATATCCCGCTCATTCACGGTGCCGATGGCGCAAAGCTTTCCAAGCGCCACGGTGCGCTCGGCGTGGAAGCCTACAGGGCAATGGGATACCTGCCCGAGGCCCTGCTCAACTACCTTGCACGCCTCGGCTGGAGCCATGGCGACGACGAGGTGATGTCGATTGCCCAGATGACAGAATGGTTCGACATCACCGATGTGAACAAGGGGGCAGCGCGTTTCGACTTCGCCAAGCTGGAAGCGCTGAACGGCATTCACATGCGTTCGATGGATGACGCGGCACTCACCGAAGCTCTCCTGTCCGCCCTCCCATATCTGCCGGATGGCGAAGCCCTTGCCACAGGCTTTGACGACGCGGCCAGAGAACGGCTGCTGCGCGCCATGCCCGGGCTCAAGGATCGCGCCAAGACACTGATCGAGCTTGCGGACAACACCTATTATCTGACCGCCCGGCGGCCTCTCCAGTTGGATGAAAAAGCGACGACCATACTCGATGACGCCGCAAGGGCCGTGCTGAAGGATGTGCTGACCCGTTTTCAGGATATCAGCGAGTGGAATGCTCAGACGACCGAAGCGGCGATCCGGGAATACGCTGAGAGTTCCGGGCTGAAACTGGGCAAGATCGCCCAGCCGCTGCGCGCGGCGCTGACCGGTCGGGCGACGTCCCCGGGCGTGTTCGATGTGCTGGATGTGCTTGGGCGTGAAGAAAGCCTCGCACGCATTGGGGATCAAATCGATTAAGGGACACGGCTACGAAAATTGACGTTGAAAGGCCTGTGTTGCGGTGCAACATTAGCGCGCGAACCGAAACGGTTCGGCACCTTATACAGGCTGCACTTTTGAACTTTCCCGTATTTCGGATTTAACATCGACCAACGATTTTTGCCGCTTGGGCATGAGACTTGACAAGGAGTTTGCGATGACCGGATCAACTGCGAAACTGGAGCTTGGCGGCAAAACTCACGAACTCCAGGTCCGAAGTGGAACGATCGGACCGGACGTCGTCGACATCGCCTCGCTCTACTCTACCACCGGCGCCTTCACTTACGATCCCGGCTTCACTTCGACGGCAAGCTGCGAATCGCAGATCACTTACATCGATGGTGACGCAGGCGTTCTGCTGCACCGCGGATATCCCATCGACCAGCTCGCCGAGCACGGCGATTTCCTCGAAGTCTGCTACCTCCTGCTCTACGGTGAACTGCCGACCAAGAGCCAGAAAGAGGATTTCGATCACCGCATCACGCGCCACACCATGGTGCATGAGCAGATGTCGAAATTCTTCTCAGGCTTCCGCCGCGATGCGCACCCGATGGCGGTCATGTGCGGTGTCGTCGGTGCGCTTTCGGCCTTCTATCACGACTCCACCGACATCTCCGATCCGCATCAGCGCATGGTCGCCTCGATGCGCCTGATCGCCAAGATGCCGACCATTGCGGCCATGGCCTACAAGTATCACATCGGCCAGCCGTTCATTTATCCCAAGAACGACCTGAACTTTGCCGCCAACTTCCTGCACATGTGCTTTGCGGTGCCTTGCGAGGAATACAAGGTCAATCCGGTTCTGGCGCGCGCCATGGAGCGCATCTTCATCCTTCATGCCGACCATGAGCAGAACGCTTCGACCTCGACCGTTCGGCTGGCCGGCTCGTCGGGCGCCAACCCGTTCGCCTGCATCGCCGCCGGCATTGCCTGCCTGTGGGGACCGGCTCATGGCGGCGCCAACGAAGCTGCCCTCAACATGCTGGCCGAGATCGGCCACGTCGACAACATTCCCGAATTCGTCAACCGCGCCAAGGACAAGAACGATCCGTTCCGCCTCATGGGCTTCGGTCACCGCGTCTACAAGAACTACGATCCGCGTGCCAAGATCATGCAGCAGACCGCGCATGAGGTTCTGGGTGAGCTCGGCATCAAGGACGATCCGCTGCTCGACATCGCCATGGAGCTGGAAAAGATCGCTCTTACTGACGAGTACTTCATCGAGAAGAAGCTCTACCCGAACGTCGACTTCTACTCCGGCATCACCCTGAAGGCGCTGGGCTTCCCCACCACCATGTTTACCGTTCTGTTTGCCGTCGCCCGCACCGTGGGCTGGATTGCCCAGTGGAAGGAAATGATCGAGGATCCGCGCCAGAAGATCGGGCGTCCGCGCCAGCTCTACACCGGCTCGCCCGAGCGCGATTACATTCCGATCGCCAAGCGCTGACCGGATACGAAAAAGGCCGCGAAGTTCGCGGCCTTTTTCTCTTGAAATAAGAGCTTGTCTTCCTGATTTCTCTTACTGGATCATGTTCAGCACCGCCTCGGCTCCAATCGCTCCGGCCGGGCGATCGGTTGCCATGCGGCGGCGCACTTCCGCAAAGCCGGCTTTCTGCCAATCGCGCATCCCGCCATCGATAAGAAGCGCCTCGACCTGTCGGGCCAATATTCCGGGCCGCACAAAGCGGTCGTAGAATTCAGGCACGATGGCCCGGTCGGCGATCAGATTGGGCAGTGATGCGGACCAGATTTTCAGCAGGAGCGGCGCAACAGGCCTGATGACGGGATCGAGCTTGTAACAGGAGATCATCGGCACCCCCGACAAAGCCAGCTCCAGAGAAACCGTTCCCGATGCAATCAGCGCCGCATCAGCCTCTGCAAAGGCCTGCCACTTTGCATCCGGCTCGGTCACGATTTCCGGTTTCTGGTCCCAGTTCTGTGTCGACTTCCCGATCGTCGGAGCAACATGCGGAACAGTTGGCAAAACCAGCCGCAGCTTGTGGCCGCGTGCGCGCAACTCATTCACCGTTTCACCGAATGGCTCAAGCAAACGGTTCACTTCTCCGCGTCGTGAGCCGGGCAACAGAAGCAGCGTTCTGGTGTTCCCGGCCGACATATCCCGCGGCTGGTCTTGCCCCGCTGCGGCAAGCCTGACACCCGCATCCTGAGTCAGCCGATGCCCCACATAGGTGCCGGCGGGGCCACCAAGGCGCTCCAGTTCCCCAACCTCGAAGGGCAGGATGCACAGAATGCGGTCCACATAAGGTCGCATCGCCGCCGCCCGGCCTTGCCGCCAGGCCCACACGCTTGGGCACACGTAATGAACGATCGGGATCGAGGCATCACCCGAACGCACCTTCTTCGCGACGCGCAGGGAGAAATCGGGGCTGTCGATGGTGATCAGGCAGTCCGGCTTTGCGGCAACAATCGCTGCTGCAGTCTGACCAATACGACGGATAAGACGAGGCAGATCACGCAGGATGGCGCTGACGCCCATAAGGGCGATCTCGCCCGAACTGAACAGAGACTTCAGTCCAAGCCCCTCCAGATGACGTCCGCCGACACCAACAAGCTCGACCTTGCGGCCGGCCTGCTTTTCCAGTTCACGGATAAGGTCCGCGCCCAGAAGATCCCCGGATTCTTCACCTGCCACGATGGCGATGCGCAGAGGTCGCTGCTCCTTCATGGCGTATCCTTAGGCGGCAGGCCGATGACGAACAGGCCAAGCGCATTAGCCTGTGCGATCATATCCGGCCCGTCCAGCACGAGCGAATGACCGGCCTCCACAGCGATGCCCGCCAGTCCTGCCGCATGCGCTCCGATCACCGTGCGGGGGCCGATGGAGGGCAGGTCCGTGCGAGCCTCCTGCCCCGGTTTGGCGCACTTGACCAGCACGCCGCGCTTCTTTCCCGCGAGGCGCCCATGATCCCGCAGGTCGCGGACGCGCTCCAGCATGGCGTCGGTTCCCTCAATGCCTTCCAGCGCGATCGCGCGGCCGCCTATGGCGACTGCACCCTGCCCTATGTCGAGCGCGCCTATGGCTTCCGCAGCGATGCGCGCCGCCTTGATGTCGCGCCAGTCTGCCTCGGATGGAGAATGGTTGCCGAAAGTCCCTTCAACGGCAACCAGATCCGGAACGATTTCATGCGCCCCGACGACCTTGAAGCCGCTTTTCTCAAGCCATTCGACCACGAAGCGCAGAAGGCCATCGTCCCCTTTGGCCAGAGCCCGTATGAGTGACGGAACAAAGCGCAGAAGTCCTATTCCGGGACGCATTGCGGCGACACGCGGGCGGCGCTTGATTTCTCCCGCCATCACCACATGGGTGATGCCACGCCGGCGAAGGCGCGCAACAAGCGATGGCGCATCTTCCAGCGCGATTGTCTCGTGATCGTAGCGCTCAAGCCCCGCTTCGGCATCCGGCTCGCCCTCAACCATCAGGACAAACGGCTTCAGGCCTGTGTTTGCCAGACCTTCAGCTATCGCACCGGGAAGGTTTCCGCCGCCGGCAATGATGCAGACCCTGCTGTGAGGATCGCCGGCACGGCCACGAGGATTGCTCTCAGTCCTCGTCATCGCCATCGTCGGCGGCCCCACCCTTCAGCGGCGGAACCGTATATTGCCGCTTTCCGCGACTTCCTATGAAGTCGATGATCTTCATGGCAGTCGGCGAGCCGGAAAACTCGGACTTTGCAATCTCGATATTCTCCGCGACCGGGCGGCTGTGATCGAACAGGGTGTGGTAGCAGCGACGAAGCAGATGGATTTCAGCGCGCGGCAACCCTGAGCGCCTCAGCCCGATGATGTTGAGCCCGCGCAGCTTGGCGCGGTTGCCGACAGCAATCGCGAACGGGATGACATCCCCCACTACGGCCGAGCAGCCGCCGATGAAGGCGTTGTTACCGATGCGGACAAACTGGTGAACGGCGGTCAGACCACCGATATTGACATTGTCGCCGATCTCGCAGTGACCGCCGAGCGTGGCGCCATTGGCAAAGGTTGCGTTTTTGCCGACCACGCAATCATGGGCGATGTGGGCGTAGGCAAGGAAATTGCCGTTCTCGCCAACGATCGTCTCGCCGCGGCTGGTGTCGGTGCCGGTGTGCATCGTCACGCCTTCGCGGATCGTGCAATTCGCACCGACGATCAGCGTGGTGCGACCACCCGTATGCTTGGCATTCTGGGGCGGCGCTCCGAGAGTTGCCATGGGAAAGACTTTGGTGCCGGAACCCAGAGTGGTGGCACCCAGCACGGAGACATGTCCGACAAGTTCGACATTGTCTTCGATCGTTGCATCCGCGCTGACATGGCAGAACGGGCCGATACGCACACCGCTGCCAATCCGGGCACCGCTCTCGATGACGGCGGACGGATGTATGATCGTCTGGTTTTCCATTGTGCCTCGTCAGCTGTTCTCGACCATCATCGCCGAGACTTCGGCTTCGGCGACCTTTGCGCCGTCCACGAGACCTTCGCAAGCGAATTTCAGGATGTTGCCGCGTTTCTTGATCTTGCGCACATGAATGCGCAACTGATCACCCGGAACCACAGGCTTGCGGAACTTGGCGTTGTCGATGGTCATGAAGTAGACAAGCGACGGCTGGTCCGCATTGGCAAGGCGAATGCAGATCGCACCGGCGGTCTGCGCCATGGCCTCGATAATGAGCACACCCGGCATAACCGGCTGGCCAGGAAAATGGCCCAGGAAATGCGGCTCGTTGACAGTGACGTTCTTGATACCAACAGCAGAATCGTCACCATCGATCTCAACGATCCGATCGATCATCAGGAACGGATAGCGATGCGGCAGGAGCTTGAGCAGTTCCTGAATATCAACGGCCTCAAGCACGGAGCCGGCAACGTCAGCCATTCTTTTCCCCTTTAGATGACTTGGTGAATGCACGGATGGCCGACAATTCACGGAAGAAATCCCGCATCGGCTGTGCCGGCATACCTGCCCAGCGCTCTCCTGCGGGAATATCATACATCAGACCCGAGGACGCGGCGACCTGCACCCGGTCGCCCACGCTGATGTGGTCCGCAATGCCAACGCGGCCACCCAGCATGACGAAATCGCCCAATGTGACCGATCCCGAAATGCCGCACTGGCCGGCAATCACACAGCCTCGCCCGATGCGCACATTGTGGGCGATCTGGACGAGGTTGTCGATTTTCGTGCCCTCACCGATAATCGTATCGGCCATCGCGCCACGATCCACCGTCGTGTTGGAACCGACCTCGACATCGTCCTGAATAACGACCCGCCCGATCTGCGGCATCCGTTCCGGGCCCTTCGCGCCGGGAACGAAGCCAAAGCCGTCCTGCCCGATGCGCGCACCGCCATGGATAATGACGCGGTCACCGATCAGGGCATACTGAACGGCCACATTCGGGCCGATATAGCTGTTGCGGCCGATCCGGCAGGAGGCGCCGATCACCGCGTTAGGGGCAATGACAGTACCCGACCCGATTGCAACGCCGGGCCCGACGACTGCGCCCGCTTCAACGATTGCACCGGGCTCGATGGCAGCTGTGGGGTCCACATGCGCCTGCGGCGACACACTCCGCTCTGACGTAGACGGAACGGGTGTTGCGGCAGCGGGAAACATCAGCCGCCCGATATGGGCAAAAGCCTGCTGCGCACGCGGGTTGACGAGAACGGCCACGCCTGTCGGCGCCTTGTCGGCCAGTTCGACGGGGCAGAGAACGGCAGCGGCGTGCAGGTTCGCCATCAGCGCTTCGTTGCGCTTGCCGTCGACGAACACCAGCGCATGGTCTCCGCCTTCGAGGGCTGAGGCGATGGTTTTTATAACCGTGTCGGAATAGGCCGGATTCGCCAGCGTCGATCCAGTAAGAGTAGCCACCTCACCCGCCGTATAATGGCGTGAGGGCACGAAAAACACCGGATCGGTCATTCGAGAGCAATTATCCTGTTTGCCCGGACAGTTCGGCCCGGGCGCGATCGCCCGGAGCCGCCGTTATCCGCTGTTTTAGAAGCGTGTCGACATGCCGAAGTTGAACTCCTGCACCTTGTCGGTCGATTCCTTGGCCACAGGAACCGCGTAATCGATACGCAGCGGACCGAAAGGCGAAGCCCACATCAGGCCCACACCGACCGAGGCACGCCACTTGGAGTCGGTCGAGGCCAGATTTGTACCCGTCTTGTTGCCATAAAGGGTAGCGGCATCAGCGAACACTGCGCCACGCAGGCCAAAGCTTTCCGGAATAGCCGGCAGCGGGAATTGTGCTTCTGCCGAGGCGTGGAAGTAGGTGGTGCCGCCAAGATGACCGTCATAGTCGGTGCTATCATAAGGGCCGATGCCATTGTAATCGAAGCCGCGAATGATGCGATCATTACTCTTGAAATGATCGAACACCCGCAATTCCTTGCTGCCATAGCTTTCCACATGGCCAGCGCCGGCAGTGAGCAAGCCGACAATATCCATTTCCTCGGAGAGCGTATGATACACGGATCCGCGCGCAGTAAACTTGATAAACTTCGCATCGCCACCAAGGCCGGCAACTTCAGCGCCAACATTAGCGAAAATGCCATAGTGCGGATTCTTCATGTCATCGATGGTGTTATACACCAAGTTCGCACTAACCGAAGATTTATCCCAGGTACCATCCGCTATAGCATCATGGATAGCCTGCGGAAGCGTTCCACAAGCAACAGGATCATAAAGCCCGGTAGTATTGTCCACACAGCTATCACGATACTTATACTTCTCCTGTGAGTAGTTATAAGCAAGCTGCGTCGTGATGTTTTCGGTGATCGGCAGACCGAAGCGGACGGTTGCGCCGGTCACTTCACTGTCATAGCGCTTGTACTCGCGGGTTGACTTGAAGATGTCGAAACCAGCGGCAATGCGACGACCGAGGAAGTACGGCTCGGTGAAGGAGACCATGAAGTCGCGCGAATCCTTGCCGCCGCCCGCCGACAGGCGGATATACTGGCCGCGGCCGAGGAAGTTGCGCTCGGTGACGGAACCCTGCACGGATGCACCGGGCGTGTCGCCACCGGTCGAGTAACCGGCACCGATGGAGAATTCACCGGTGGACTTCTCAACCACATCGAGAACCAGAACAACCTGATCCGGCTCGGAGCCCGGCGCCGTCGAAATCTCGACGCGCTCGAAGTAATCAAGGGCTTCGATGCGCTTCTTCGCGCGCTGGACGAGCACCTGGTTGAAGGCATCACCCTCGCTCAGGTCGAACTCGCGACGGATCACATAGTCACGCGTACGGCTGTTTCCACGGATCTCGATCCGCTCGATATAGGCCTTGGCGCCCTGATCGACAGTATAGACCACCGAAATAGTGCGGTTCTCGAAATTGCGGTCGCCACGCGGCGTCACCTGCGCGAAGGCATAGCCGCGCTCGGCAACACGCTCGGTCAGTGCAATCAGCGTGTCCTCAACCGCCTTGGCGCTGTAAACCGCGCCCGAGCGGGTCTGAACCAGCGACTGGAGTGAATTCGGATCGATCTCACCGATCGAGCTATCGACGCTCACATCGCCAAAGGTGTAGCGAGGACCTTCGTCGACGGTGATGGTGACCGTGTACTGATTGGTGGCTTCATCCAGCTCGCCGAAGGACGACACGACCTGGAAATCGGCATAGCCGCGATTGTAGTAGAAGCGGCGCAGCAGTTCTTCGTCAGCGCGCAGCTTGTCGTCGCTGTAGACGTCATCCCGCAGCAGGAAAGACATGAAGTTGGAGCGCTTGGTGTTGACGACATCGGACAGCCTACGGCTGCTGAACGCCTGATTGCCGACAAAATTCACCGCAGCAATCTTGGTCCGCCCGCCCTCAACCACATTGAAAATGACATTGACGCGATTGTTGCCGAGATCGACCACCTGTGAGGTGACAGCTGCATCCTCACGGCCGACGCGACGATAGGCATCCTTGATGGCTTCGATATCCGCATCGACAGCCGCCTGCGAATAGGGGCTGCGCGGCTTCAGCTGCACGGCGCCCGAAAGCTGTGCGTCCTTAACCTTCTTGTTGCCCTGGAACATGACCTGATTGACGATCTGATACTCAGACACCGTCACGACCAGAGACGAACCAACCTGATTGATGCGCACGTCCGAGAACATGCCCGTGGCGAACAGGGTCTTCACCGCATTGTCCACATCGGCGCTGGAGAACGCGCGACCCGGCTTGATCGCGATCTGGTTGCGAACCGTATCGGCATCGATGCGCGAATTTCCGCGAACCTCGATGCGGCTGACCACAGCAGCCTCAGCGGCAGACACTGACATCAACTGTACTGTGAACGCGCCCGGAACGACCAGCGCGGCGGACAATGCCGCCGCGGAAGCGGCGCTCAGAAACTTGGATGCTGCCTTCATCGGGCTATATAACCTTCTCGTATTCCACGGCGAGAAACCGGACACTCGGCCAAAATTCCCATACCGTATTAACCGGATTTTCCCTACACGCAAGGCTTCTGGTTAATTAGTGTTTACTTGGCCGGCCAGCGTTGCTTTCGCGTCACGCATATTCCGGGCCATGGTAAACGCCTTATCAACGACCTCGCTCCCTGATCAGGATTCGTTCATGATTTCAACAGCCAAACAGGTCGTTCCAGAACACGAATCCCATGAAGCCGAGAACCACGAACATGCCAACCTTGTATACGGCTTCCATCGTGCGTTCTGTCACGGGCCGCCGCAGAACGACCTCCATAGCATAGAAAAGCAGATGTCCACCATCGAGTGGCGGAATCGGCAAAAGATTCAGGATGCCTATCCCCACGGAAAGCAGCGCCACGAGCTGCACAAGCCAGTCGAAGCCCAGTTTGGCGGCCTGCGCCGACATGCCGGCGATCTTCACCGGCCCACCGAGCTGGCATTTATCCTCCCGACCGAACGCGAATCGCTTCATGAACTGGCCGGTACGCTCGATGATGTGGCCGGTTTCCGTCACGGCGGCTGACAGAGCCTCGACAGGCGTGTAGGTGATCAGCCGCGGCTGGCCGAGCTCCTGATTGTTGACCACGCCGATGACGGCAACCTTGATCTTGTTGCCCAGCGCATCTTCCTGCTCCATCGGCTGCGGCGTCGCGGTCAGGCTGACCTCGCGTCCGTCCCGCAGCATGACAAAGGTAAGCGCATCGCCTGCCCGGCCCGAAACCAGCCGCTGCACATCCGCGAAGGTTTCCACCTTCTCGCCATTGACGCTGACGAAGCGGTCGCCGGGCATGATGCCGGCTTCCTCTGCGGGGCTGCCCGCGTTGACGGTGGCAACCATCGGCTCGGCGACATAACGGCCATGGATCGAAAACATCACCGCAAACACCGCGATGGTGAGCAGGAAATTGAAAAGCGGACCGGCGAAGACGGTCGCCGCCCGCTTCCAGACCGGCTGCGTATGAAACGCGACGCGACGTTCAGCTTCGCTCAGCTCCGGGCCCGCATCATCGCCCACAGGGCTGGAGGTGACATTCATGTCACCCGCGAATTTCACATAACCGCCAAGCGGTATGGCGCACAGCTTCCAGCGGGTGCCACGCCGATCATTGAAACCCACAAGCTCCGGCCCGAAGCCGATGGAAAAGGCCTGCACGCCGATGCCGCAGGCGCGGCCGACGAGGTAATGTCCCATCTCGTGAACGAACACGACCACGGTCAGCACGAAAAGAAACGGCACCAGAGTACCGAGCAATATACCTTCGGTGCTGAACAGCGCCTGCCAGATGTCGTTCAAATCAAGTCCTCGATTCGCCGGTTCATCTCGGGAAGAAGTGAACCGCTGTTGCGACTGATGCGCCAAAGCCGGCTGAACCCTCACGGATCGCCATCATCAGGCCGCCTACCCTCCAAACAGACCCTGTGCCGGACTGTCGGGGGAAGCCGCCAGACTGCCGATGACGTAAAGCGCGAGTGCCGCCACGACAAGTCCGTCAACCCGGTCCATCACGCCGCCATGCCCCGGAATGAGCTGGCTGGAGTCCTTCGCGCCGTGCCGCCGTTTTACCCAAGATTCGAACAGGTCGCCAATCTGCGACACGATCGAAAGAAGCAAGGCGGCAAGTCCTGCGAGCCCCTGATTGCCCGTTCCGGCCAAAGTAACGACCAGAACGCCCGCCACCACGCCTGCGACAGTGCCGCCAATGGCCCCGCTCCACGTCTTGCCCGGCGAAATGGCAGGAGTAAGCTTTGGCCCGCCAACCGCGCGGCCAACAAAATAGGCCAGCGTGTCGGTGGTCCAGACGACGGCGAACAAAAACAGGATTGCCAGAAAACCAGCGTGATCAGCACCACGAATATAAGCCAGCGCAAAACCGGACAGTGACGCATAGGCCAGCCCCGCAGCGTCCCACTGACCTGTGCCGCGAGCCACTCCGAAAGCAATAAGAATGACGACACCAGCGAGCGTCAGCGCCAGAAAGGTCAATGCGGGCACGCCGAGCGCCAGCGCCACCAGCAGCACAGCCATCAGAGCTTCGGGAAGCAGTTCCAGCCCCCGGGCGGGAGCCTGACGCGTCATCCGCGTCCACTCGTAGAAAACCGCCCCTGCAATGAGGACAGCCAGAAAGCGGAACGGCACACCGCCCAGCCAGGTGAGCGTGAGGACAACGGCGGCAAGAATGACGCCCGATATGATTCTCAGCTGAAGGTTGCTCATCGCACGATTGCCGGCGCCACGGCCTCCTCAGGCGAAAGCCCGCCGAACCGGCGCTCGCGTCCCGCATAATCACGCAATGCTTCCGCCAGATGATCGCTGCCGAAATCCGGCCAGTAACACGGAACGAATACAAGCTCGCTGTAGGCTGCCTGCCAAAGGAGAAAATTGGACAGGCGCAACTCGCCACTGGTGCGGATCACGAGGTCGGGATCAGGAATGTCGGCCGTGTCGAGCGACCGGGTGATGTCGTCCATCTCGATCTGCTGAGGCAGAATTTCTCCACGAACGGCAGCTTCCGCCAGCTTGCGCGCCGCGCGCACGATCTCGTCGCGGCTGCCATAGTTGAAAGCGATGACCAGCGTGAGATTGGTGTTCTCGCGCGTAAGGTTTTCAGCCTCTTCCAGCAGGCCACCTATGTCGGGCTGGAGGGTTGCACGGTCTCCGATGATCCGGACACGAACGCCGTTTCTGTGAAGCTCGGCCAGATCTCGGCGGATGAACAGCTTCAGCAGGCCCATGAGATCCGTAACCTCGGACTTGGGCCTCGACCAGTTTTCGGATGAAAATGCGTAGACGGTCAGGACGGAGATGCCGAAATCCGGCATGGCGCGGACAAGGTTGCGCAGGGCCTCGACACCGGCCCGGTGACCGGCAACGCGCGGCAAGCCCCGGGATTTCGCCCAGCGCCCATTTCCGTCCATAATGATCGCAACATGCGTTGGGCTTGTCATTCGTCCGCCTTCAGGCCGGCTGATGCAACAGATCGCAAGCCAGGATTAAACCTGCATGATCTCCGTTTCCTTCTCGGCCAGAAGGCTGTCGATGGAGGAAATCGTTTCGTCGGTCAGCTTCTGAACCTGATCCGACTGCTTGCGCTGATCATCCTCGCTGATATCCCCGTCCTTTTCGGCCTTTTTCAGGGCATCCATGCCGTCCCGGCGAACATGGCGCACGGCAACGCGCGCGTTCTCGGCATAGGTGTGAGAGATCTTGACCAGCTCCTTGCGGCGCTGCTCGTTGAGCTCCGGCAGCGGAATACGCAGATTGTTGCCATCAACGATCGGATTGAAACCGAGATTGGCCTCACGAATCGCGCGATCCACCGCGCCAACCATCGACTTGTCCCACACGGAGACTGAAATCATACGCGGCTCGGGAACGGCCACGGTAGCCACCTGATTGATAGGCATGGCCGAGCCATAGGCCTGAACCTGAATCGCATCGAGCAGGTTCGAGGAAGCGCGCCCGGTGCGCAGGGAAGCCAGATCCTGCTTGAATGCGTTGATTGCGCCGTCCATGCGCCGCTTCAGGTCTTCAAAATTGCCGCTCATGATCTTCTCCTCAGCCTGCCGTTCCAGGCTCGTCATTCACTATGTGCACAAGCGGGCAGGCATTTCCTCCCCGCGAACCGTTCAATCGTCGGCAACGACCGTGCAGCGGCCACCGCCTCGCAGAATCTCTCCAAATCCACCCTGTGCATGGATTGAGTAGACGATTATCGGAATGTTGTTTTCCCGCGCAAGGGCAATTGCAGCCGTATCCATGATGGAAAGGCCACGATTGATCACCTCGGCATGGGTAATGCGCTCGAAGCGGGTTGCGGAAGGGTCCTTCTTCGGATCCGCCGAATAGACGCCGTCGACCTGCGTGCCCTTGAACAGCGCATCGGCGCCGATTTCGGCAGCGCGAAGGGCTGCGGCCGAATCTGTCGTGAAAAAGGGATTGCCCGTGCCGCCCGCGAAGATCACCACCTTGCCCTGATCCATATAGGCGGTTGCCTGCCGCTGCGAAAAACTCTCGCACAGCTCAGGCATGGCGATCGCCGAGAGAACGACCGCATCGACACCGATCTTGATCAGCGAGGTCCGCAGCGCAAGCGAATTGATCACCGTGGCGAGCATACCCATGTGGTCGCCGGTCACGCGGTCCCCGCCCTTGGAGGCTACAGCCACGCCGCGAAAAATATTGCCGCCGCCAATGACGACGCCGACCTCGATGCCGAGGCTGCGGGCTTCCGCGATGTCGGAGGCGATACGGTCGACGACGGAAACGTCGATCCCGAAATGCTGGTCTCCCATCAGGGCCTCGCCCGACGCTTTCAACAATACCCGTCGGTAAGGAAGCCTGCCCGTCATACTGATCCCCGGTAAAAGCGTTGAATGGCACTGCGGGGCCAATATGCCCCAGCCTGCATGTAATGGGCCGACCCGATACACGAAGGGCGCCGCGATGTCACGCGGCGCCCCTCGCAATATAACAGGCGGATGCCGAAGCTTACTTCTTGACCGTCGCTGCAACCTCGGCTGCAAAGTCGGTTTCTTCCTTCTCGATACCCTCGCCGAGAGCAAAGCGGAGATAAGCGGTGATCTTAGCCGGAGCACCGATTTCCTTCTCTGCTTCCTTCAGCGCGTCCGCGACGGTGACGTCGGGATTGAGAACGAAAGACTGCTTGAGGAGAACGACTTCCTCGTAGAACTTGCGCAGACGACCCTCGACCATCTTCTCGATGATGTTCTCGGGCTTGCCCGACTGGCGAGCCTGCTCGGAGAAGATGGCCTTCTCACGCTCGACGGCGGCCGGATCCAGGGCGTCGATGTCGAGCGCCATAGGATTGATCGCGGCGATGTGCATGGCAACCTGACGGCCGAAGGCAGCAGCCTTCTGCGCGTCGCCTGCGGTTTCAATGGCGACCAGCACGCCGAGCTTGCCCAGATTGTCGGCAACCGCGTTGTGCACATAGGTGGCCACCGCGCCTTCGGAGACCACGAGCTTGGCGGAGCGGCGGAAGCTCAGATTTTCACCGATGGTGCCGACCGCATCCTTGATGGTGTCGGTGACGGTCTTGTCGGAACCCGGATAGTTCGCAGCAGCGACAGCCTCGGTGTCGCCGAATGCAAGGGCGACCTTGGCGATGTTGCCGACGATCTGCTGGAAAGCCTCGTTACGGGCGACGAAGTCGGTCTCGGAATTGACCTCGACCAGCGCTGCCTCGCGCAGCCCCTGATCGACGCCGATCAGACCTTCGGCTGCCGTGCGGCCGGCCTTCTTGTCTGCCTTGGCGATACCCTTCTTGCGCAGCCAGTCGACCGCAGCTTCCATGTCGCCATTGGTCTCGGCAAGGGCGGCCTTACAGTCCATCATACCCGCGCCGGTAAGCTCGCGGAGCTCTTTGACCTGTGCTGCTGAAATGCTCATTCTATGCCTCTTCGTTCAGAAACGGGAATGCGCACCGCCGGATTTTCAGCGATGCGCCATGCCCGGACGCTCAATGCGTCATATAGCGGAAAACACGGGGCCTGACGGCCCCACGCCTCAGGCTTCCGGCGATGCTTCGCCAGCGGGCGTTTCGGTCAGTGCCGGCTCGACGGGAGCCTCTGCCGAAGCGCCGATATCGATGCCGAGCGCGCCCTGCTGACGGGCGATGCCGTCGATCGCAGCCTTGGCGATCAGATCGCAATAAAGCTGGATTGCGCGGGCAGCGTCGTCGTTGCCGGGGATCGGGAAGTCCACCTTGTCCGGGTCGCAGTTCGAATCGATGATGGCAACCACAGGAATGCCAAGACGCTTGGCTTCCAGAATGGCGATCGCTTCCTTGTTGGTGTCGATGACGAACATCAGGTCCGGCGTGGAGCCCATGTCCTTGATGCCGCCGAGGGCCTTGTCGAGCTTCTCGCGCTCGCGCTCAAGGTTCAGGCGCTCCTTCTTGGTGAAGCCCTGTGCATCGCTGGCCAGAAGCTCGTCGAGCTTGCGCAGGCGCTGGATCGAGTTGGAGATCGTCTTCCAGTTGGTCAGCATGCCGCCGAGCCAGCGCGAGTTGACGTAGTACTGAGCCGAACGCTGGGCAGCGTCGGCAACGATGTCCGAAGCCTGACGCTTGGTGCCGACGAACAGGACGCGACCGCCGCGGGAGACGACATCCGAAACCTGCTTCAGGGCCTGATGCAGCAGCGGAACCGTCTGCGACAGATCGATGATGTGGACGTTGTTACGGGCGCCATAGATGTATGGGGCCATCTTCGGGTTCCAGCGGTGGGTCTGGTGGCCGAAGTGCGCGCCTGCTTCAAGAAGCTCGCGCATGGTGAAATCTGGCACTGCCATTCTGTAGTTCCTTTCCGGTTAGCCTCCACGGACATCGGCATCCGGGGTTCTGCCCCGATGCCACCGGAGGTACCGGCCGGATTTCTCCCGGCACGATCCCAAAGTCCGTGTGTGGAATGGTCGCGCATATATCGGCTCGGGCAGCAAAACGCAACCCGGGTGGCGAAAAGGTTCACGCTGCCTTGCGAAACGCCCTGCCCCGGCTCGACACGCGCACGCGCCGGAAGATCGCCACGATCTCCTCACGGCTGCATTCGACAGCGCCCAGTCGCAGCGCGCGGTCGCGCTCAAGACCGGTGATGTCGTAATGCGGTGCGGATGTCTTCGGCGGCCCCTGATAGGAAGACAGCTTCAACCCGAGCCGCGCCGCGAAACCATGCAGTTCGGCAGTATCGTCGGCCATCAGATGACACCAGCGCCGGCCCGCGAAGTGCCATATGGGGGCATCCACATAGACCGCCATCGCACGCGCCTTACTTCTTGCAGGAGCCGGCGCGGGCTCCATCGAACAGCGACAGATCGACAAGCTTCCCGGTCATCGAGAAGTCGCCGTAATCCATCTGCAGATCACGTGTCAGCCCGTTTGCATGCATCTTGAAGCTGATGCGGTATTCCGGCATTTCCTCGCCGCCGTCGGTTTCAGCGGGATTGAAATAAGCGATATCGACCGGCCAGAACTTGTCCTTTTTCAGCGTTGCCAGAACCGGAAGCTCGGGATCCTTGCCGTCCGCTTCGGCCGGCTTTCCGATGACGACGGTGGTCAGCATGGTGCGGTCGGCATCTTCCGAACCGTCATACAGGCTGGTCTCGTAGAAGTTCTCGCCCTTCTCCGCCTTGTCGATCAGCTCGAACATGTGCTGGGTCGGGAACTGGGTGAGATCGAGCGTCACCGTGTTCGGCTCAGGCTTGTCGATGTCGACGCGCACCGAATCCTGCTCGCGATGGGCGGTGCCCTTCACTTCCTTTTCCAGATTCTGGTCGACGAAGGATTTGGTGACGAAGGAAAACGTCTTGCCGTCGCCATCCTCGAAGGTCGTCGTCTGCTGGTCGGTCATGCGCATGGCGTCGGTGGTGCTGATGCGCGTGACCAGACGGAACTTGACCGTGTAGCCGTCGCATTGCGAGCCGTCGAACTCATACACCATGCGCCCCGATATGCCGGTGATGCCGGAGCGCTCGTTAGCCTTGTTCAGAGAGATGTCATAAACGGCGCGGTGGGGCTGCAGAACCGGTGCTGCAAAGGCTGGAACGGTGGAAAAAATGGTCGGAAGCAGGATGGCGGTATAGGCAAGGCGCGTTGCGCGCATGTACAAGCTCCGGTCATGGCAGCCGGCCGTTCCGGCGGCGGGAATGGCCAAGCATAAAAATAGTCGTGGCGGAAGCGAGGCAAAAATTGCACTTTCAGCTGCACCGCCACAGGGGCATCAAGCAATAGGGAATTACCATGAGCGAAACAATCGAAAAGCGGCTGAACGATCTGGGCGTGACGCTGCCTGTGGCTGCGGCACCAGCCGCCAACTACGTTCCGTTCGTGCAAAGCGGCAATTTGCTGTTCCCTTCCGGCCAGCTGCCCATCAAGGATGGCAAGCTCGCCGTGACCGGCCTGCTCGGCAAGGATGTAGATCTGGCGGCCGGTCAGGAGGCCGCGAAGCTGTGCGCAATCAACGTGCTTTCGCAGGCCAAGGCGGCACTCGGCGATCTTGAAAAGATCAGGCGGCTGGTGAAGATCACCGTCTATGTGGCTTCGGCCGCGACTTTCACCGAGCAGCATCTGGTCGGCAACGGCGCTTCCGATTTCTTCGTGGCCGTACTCGGCGAGCGCGGCAAGCATGCGCGCGTGGCGATCGGCATGGCTGCCCTTCCGCTCAATGCCGCGGTCGAGGTTGAGGCGATTCTCGAGGTCGAATAAACTGCGATGACCGGTCTCTCCTGGCTGACGGCACGCCCGATCGCACATCGGGGCCTGCATGATCTCAACAACAAATGTTGGGAAAACACCCTGTCGGCGTTCTCCGCCGCCGTGGAGCGTGGCTACGCCATCGAATGCGATGTGCAGCTGACCAGCGACGGGGTTCCGATAGTCTTTCACGACGGAGACCTGAAGCGGCTGACGGGAGAGGATGGCTTCGTATGGCAGAGAACCGCGGCTGAAATGGCCGTGCTCAGGATCGGCGGCACCGCGGACCATCCGCCGACCCTCGATGAGATGCTGGAACTGGTCGGCGGCCGCGTGCCGCTGGTGATCGAGCTGAAGGGAACGCCGGGCCATGACGACGGCCTTGTCGAGGCGGTCGGCCAGCGCCTGAAACCCTATCGGGGCGAAGCGGCGATCATGTCCTTCGATCACTGGCTCATCCGCGATTTCGGCCGCCACGCCCCCGGCATTCCGGCCGGGCTAACCGCCTGCGGGCGCCGCCAGCACGAGATAGAAGCCCATTTCACCATGCTGGCGCACGGCATTTCGTTCGTGTCCTATGCGGCGGGCGACCTGCCGAACAGCTTCGTGTCGTTCGTGCGCGAGAAGCTTGGCATGCCGGTCATCACATGGACCATCCGCGACCAGCCCGCCGTGGACCTCACCTTCAGATATGCCGACCAGATGACTTTTGAGGGATTCGAGCCACCCGTGGCCAGCGCCTGAGCTGGCCGGGCTTGCACCTCCCTGCCGGCAACTTAAGTAAACCGGATGGATCAGGGCAACGATCAGGCAAACAGCAAAACCACCGGGCATGTCGTTCGCGTTGCCGGCGGCATGGATGGCTTCACGCGTGGTGAATGGGACAGCCTTTCAGGCTCACAAAAAACATGCGGAAATCAATATAACCCATTCATTTCATATGATTTCCTAAGCGCCTTGGAAGAATCCAGATGCGTCGGCGGGCGCAGCGGCTGGCAACCTCACCACCTGAGGCTCGAAAGCGCGGAAGGTGTCCTTGTCGGCGCGATACCATGCTATGCCAAATCGCACAGTCAGGGCGAATATGTTTTCGACCACGGCTGGGCGGATGCATTCGAGCGCGCCGGCGGCCGCTACTATCCCAAGCTGCAAAGTGCTGTTCCGTTCACACCCGCCACGGGTCCGCGCCTGCTCGTGGCCGGTGGATGCGATCCACTCACCGTCAAAGCCGGGCTGGCTGAAGCGCTCCGCATGGTTACCGACAGGCTTGGCGTCTCGTCGGCACATGTCTCGTTCCTGCCGCAGGACGATGTGCTTCCGATGGAGGCAGCCGGCTTCCTGCACCGCACCGACCAACAGTTCCATTTTTTCAACGAAGGCTTTTCCGGCTACGATGATTTTCTTGCCACGCTGGCGTCGCGCAAGCGCAAGGCGCTGAAGAAGGAACGGCGCGAAGCGCTGGCTGACGGCATCAGCATAGACTGGCTGACGGGCAGCGATCTTACCGAACGTGTCTGGGACGACTTCTTCACCTTCTACATGGACACGGGCTCGCGCAAATGGGGCCGTCCTTACCTCAACCGGCAGTTCTTCTCCCTGATCGGCAAGAGAATGGCGGACGACATTCTGCTGGTGATGGCGAAACGCAACGGCCGCTATGTTGCCGGCGCCATCAATTTCATCGGCTCCGACACGCTCTTCGGCCGCAACTGGGGATGTATCGAGGACCACCCTTTCCTGCATTTCGAGGTCTGCTACCATCAGGCGATCGACTTCGCCATTGCCAACAAAATCAGGGTCGTAGAGGCAGGTGCTCAGGGTGAACACAAGCTGGCGCGCGGCTACCAGCCTGTCACCACGCATTCGATGCACTACATCGCCAACCCGTCATTCCGCCGGGCGGTGGCAGACTACCTCCGGCGCGAAAGGCAGGAGGTCGAGCTGATGGGTGATTATCTGGCGGAACATACCCCGTTCCGCAAAGACGATCAGTGAACCACCAACTTCGAGAACAGGTTGATCACCAGCACGCCGGCCATGATCAGCCCCATGCCGACCAGCGCCGGCAGATCCAGTGATTGCCGGAACAGCAGCCATCCGATGGCTGTGATGAGGATGATGCCCGCTCCGCTCCAGATGGCATAGACGATGCCCACAGGCATGGTGCGCAGGGTCAGGGCGAGGAAATAGAAGGCAAGCGCATATCCCAGAATCGTCATCAGCGAAGGCAAAAGCCGGGTAAAACCATCGGTCTGCTTCAGCGCCGTTGTGGCGATCACCTCGAATATGATTGCCACAAACAGATAAAGATAAGTCAGGAGCATCGTGCTCACCCTTGATTCGCATATCGATCCGATATGATCATGCCCCGGAGCGGCGGGCACCCGGATAAATGCCGGGCTGCCGCTCCATATATGTGCTTGCCGCATTTATGCGACGTCAAGTGAGCCCACTTGGCTGCAAAATGCTCCAGAAGAGAACGAGAGACCAGCATGGCCTACGACACAACCAACATCTTCGCCAGACTCCTGCGCGGCGAAATCCCGTCACATCGCGTCTACGAGGACGAGCATACGATTGCGATCATGGATGTGATGCCGCAGGGCGTCGGCCATACGCTGGTTTTGCCCAAGGCCCCGTCGCGCAATCTGCTGGACGCCGACCCCGAAACACTGGGCGCGCTTTTCACGACGGTCCAGAAAGTGGCAAATGCGGTGAAAAAAGCCTTCGATGCCGATGGCGTCGTCGTTTCCCAGTTCAACGAGACGGCGGCCGGCCAGACGGTGTTCCATCTGCACGTCCACATTCTGCCGCGCTTCGAGGGCGTTGACCTCGGCAAGCACGCCATGGAAATGGAGAAGCCGGAAATTCTGGCGGCGAATGCGGAGAAAATCCGGGCAGCACTGGCGCAATAGCCAGCTTCAGCCAATCGCAGGGATCAGGAAAAAGGCCCCGTTTCCGGGGCCTTTTTGTCGTTTACTTGCGCGGAAGTTGCGGCACCAGACTGCGCTTGCTGGCGTCCCTTGGCTTAGGCGTAGCCTTGGCCGACGCAGCCTTCTTCGCAGGAGCCTTCTTAGCCGCCGGCTTGCGGGCCTTCGGCTGCTCTTCCGGTTCCTTCTTCGGCTGGACTTTCGCCTCCTCGGGCAAAGTCTCCAGCTTAAGACCGGTTTCGCCTGTGTCCTTCGTCTCGACGGTGACACGAACCGTGCCGCCCTTTCGCAGCTTGCCGAACAGCACTTCCTCGGCCAGCGGCTTCTTGATGTGCTCCTGGATCACACGACCGAGCGGACGCGCGCCCATGCGCTCGTCATAGCCCTTGTCAGCCAGCCATGCGACGGCCTCGTCGGAGAGGTCGAAGGTCACGCCGCGCTCGGAAAGCTGGGCCTCAAGCTGCATGACGAACTTCTGCACAACCTGATGGATCACCGGCACCGGCAACGAGCCGAATGGAATGATCGCATCGAGACGGTTGCGGAACTCCGGCGTGAACAGCCGGTTGATCGCCTCCGTGTCGTCGCCTTCGCGCTTCGAGGACCCGAATCCGATCGCGGCTTTCGCCATGTCGGCAGCACCCGCATTGGTGGTCATAATCAGGATCACGTTGCGGAAGTCGATCTGCTTGCCGTTGTGGTCGGTCAGCTTGCCGTGGTCCATCACCTGCAACAGGATGTTGAACAGGTCCGGATGGGCCTTCTCGATCTCGTCCAGCAGCAGCACCGAGTGCGGATGCTGGTCGATGCCGTCCGTAAGCAGGCCGCCCTGATCGAAGCCGACATAGCCGGGAGGCGCGCCGATGAGCCGCGATACGGTGTGGCGCTCCATATATTCCGACATGTCGAAGCGCAGCAGTTCGACGCCGAGCGATGCGGCAAGCTGCTTGGCAACCTCGGTCTTGCCGACGCCGGTCGGGCCGGAGAACAGATAGGAACCGATCGGCTTGTCGGGCTCGCGCAGACCGGCGCGCGCCAGCTTGATCGCCGAGCTCAGCGCCGTGATCGCGGTATCCTGACCGTAGACGACGCGCTTCAGCTCGTTCTCCAGACCGGCCAGCACCTTCTCGTCATCGGCCGAAACCGTCTTTGGCGGAATGCGGGCCATGGTGGCGATGGTAGCCTCGATCTCGCGGATGCCGATCGTCTTCTTGCGCTTGTTTTCCGGCACCAGCATCTGCGAAGCGCCGGTCTCGTCGATCACGTCGATGGCCTTGTCCGGCAGCTTGCGATCACTGATGTAGCGGGCCGAAAGCTCCACCGCGCCCTTGATGGCGTCGTTGGTGTACTTGACCTTGTGGAACTCCTCGAAATAGGGCTTCAGCCCCTTCATGATCTCGATGGCGTCCTCGACGGTCGGTTCGTTGACATCGATCTTCTGGAAACGGCGAACAAGCGCCCTGTCCTTCTCGAAGAACTGACGAAACTCCTTGTAAGTCGTTGATCCGATGCAGCGAATTGCACCAGAAGACAAGGCGGGCTTGAGCAGGTTGGAGGCATCCATCGCGCCGCCCGACGTCGCACCCGCACCGATGACGGTGTGGATTTCGTCGATGAACAGGACGGCGCCCGGATAGTCTTCCAGTTCCTTCACGACCTGCTTCAGCCGCTCCTCGAAGTCACCGCGATAGCGGGTTCCGGCGAGCAGCGTGCCCATATCAAGGGCGAAGATGGTCGCGTCCGCCAGCACTTCCGGCACATCGCCCTCCACGATGCGCTTGGCCAGACCTTCGGCGATGGCGGTCTTGCCGACGCCGGGATCTCCCACATAGAGCGGGTTGTTCTTCGAGCGGCGGCACAGCACCTGAATGGTGCGGCTGATTTCCGGTCCACGACCGATCAGCGGGTCGATCTTGCCGGCGCGCGCCTTTTCATTGAGATTGACGCAATAAGCCGTCAGCGCGTCCTGCGCCTTCTTCTTTCCGTCCTCATGCTGTTCGCCGGTGGCTCCGCCGGGCTGATCGTCCTCTGCACCGCGCGGAATGCGCGTCTCGGAGGCGCCCGGCCGCTTGGCGATGCCGTGGGAAATGTAGTTGACCGCGTCGTAGCGGGTCATCTGCTGTTCCTGCAGGAAGTAGGCTGCGTGGCTTTCGCGCTCGGCGAAGATCGCCACCAGCACGTTGGCACCGGAGACTTCCTCACGGCCGGAGGACTGCACGTGGATGACGGCGCGCTGAATCACGCGCTGGAAACCGGCGGTCGGCTTCGAGTCCTCATCATAGCCCGTGATGAGGTTGTCGAGTTCGGTATCGATGTAGTTCAGGACCGTCTGTCGCAATTCGTCGAGATCGACATTGCAGGCGCGCATCACGGCGGCCGCTTCGGTGTCGTCGATCAGCGCCAGCAGCAGATGTTCCAGTGTCGCATATTCATGGTGGCGCTCATTGGCGATTGTCAGCGCCTGATGAAGTGCCTTTTCCAAGCCTTGGGAGAAAGCCGGCATGTTACCTCACTTCTTCTCCATCACGCATTGCAGCGGATGCTGATTTTGTCGGGCGAAATCCATGACCTGAGACACTTTCGTCTCGGCCACCTCGAATGTGTAAACGCCACATTCTCCCACACCGTGGTTGTGCACATGAAGCATGATACGCGTGGCGGCCTCCCTGTCCTTCTGGAAAAAACGCTCCAGAACGTGCACGACGAATTCCATTGGCGTGTAATCGTCGTTCAGGATCAGCACACGATAGAGGCTTGGCCGCTTGGTCTTGGTCTGCGTGCGCGTGATGACCGCCGTTCCACGACCGCCACCGTTGCCACGTTGGTCTTTCTGCATCCGTACTGTATTTTGCGTGGCCACCAGACTGCCAGTCACTTTATCCCTGCCTCTCGATCCAGCCCCAAGGGCAAACCGACATGTAGGTCGTTATTGTGGAATTTTAAGCCCTTCTTCGCCACTGACAATACGCAGACAACACCAATAATGCGTCAACGGTGAAATCCGGGCTTTGCACACAGGCTGGAAACGCAAAAACCCGGCTGCGCGATGCGCAACCGGGTTCTTACCGGCGCGTGCCGGCAAATGAGTCTGTCGAAACTTAGCTGGCCTTGGCCACGATGCCTTCGAACGGCTTGTAGGCTTCCTTGGCGAGATCCGAATAGAGATCGCCGAATTTGGTCGCTTCGGCGACGAAGGACTCATAAGCCTGCTTGGCGTAGTCGGTCTGGATCGCCAGCGCGTCCTCGAAGGACTTGGCCGACAGAAGCTTCTCGAAAGCGGCGCTGCCGGTCTCCAGGCTCTTCTTGGTGTATTCGCTGGCCTCTACGGCAATCGCCTGAGCGCCCTTGGACAGAGAAGCAAGGCTCTTGAGGCCCGAATCGGCGAATTCCTTGCCGTATTTGCTGAAGTCTTCGTAAGCGGTCTGGGACATCGGATGCCCTCCTTCGTGGGATCGGATTGGCCGGACGCAAAATGAATGACCGGCATTTGTGCGATGCCAGATAAAATATTGTGCATTGCACAAAATGTCAACTGCGCGGTTGTCGGCCGGCAATTGCTAAAATTCCCATAAAATTAACCTCGACTGCGCCGAAAATGGTGAACGCGCCGGTTACCATAAACGGATTGGTAACGGTGGGTGGATAGGGTCTGTCAAAATCAGGCTGGGATAGGACCTTTGCCGTCCCCTCCACAATGAAACCCAAAGGAAGTAACAGTGCGTAAGGCGTTCTCGGGTATCGTTTCCCTTTCCGTGCGTTCTTTCCGGGTCGTGGCGACGGCCACGGCAGCCGCAGTTTTTCTGGCTGGCGCCACCGTGGCATCACAGGCGGCGGCCAATGACGCTGCCATCGTGATCGATGCCAACACCGGTAAGACGCTTTATTCCTCCAATGCCAATGCGCGGCGCTATCCGGCCTCGCTGACCAAGATGATGACGCTGTATCTGACCTTCGAGGCACTCTCGAAGGGCAAGATCAGCAAAACCACGCAGGTTCCCTTCTCTGCCAATGCAGCAGGAGAGCCGCCGACCAAGCTGGGCGTGCGTTCGGGCGGTTCGATCACCGTGGAAACGGCGATCCTGTCCATGGTGACGAAGTCCGCCAATGACTCCTCGACTGCCCTTGCGGAACTGCTCGGCGGCAGCGAGGCCAATTTCGCCAAAATGATGACGGCCAAGGCCCGCTCGCTCGGCATGACCAACACCGTGTTCCGCAATGCGCACGGACTGCCCAATCCGGGCCAGTTCACCACCGCGCGGGACATGGCGACGCTGGGCATGGCGCTGCGCGAACATCACCCCCAATATTATGGCTATTTCGCAGAGCGGTCCTTCATGTATGGACGCCAGCGCATCAATGGCCATAACCGCCTGCTCGGCCGGATCAAGGGCGTGGACGGCATCAAGACCGGGTACACCCGCGCGTCGGGTTTCAATCTCGTTTCCTCCGTCTCGATCGATGGCCGCAAGCTGGTTGCCGTGGTCATGGGCGGCAAGTCCGGCGCCAGCCGCGACAATGAAATGGCACGACTGATCAATGCCTATCTGCCAAAGGCGTCACAGCGTGGCGGCGGGGCGCTGATCGCCCGCACGGACAACGACACCGCTTCCAAGGCGATCGCCAGGGTTTCGCTGCCCAAGCATGACGCTCCAACTCCGGACTTCAAACCCGGAACGGACGTCGAAGCTGTCATTGCAAGTGCGGCTCCGGTTCCCGCCCGCGCGCCGAAGCCCAAGCTTCCGGTGGCGATGGCTGCGCCTGAACCCGCAGACATCCCGTTTGCACAGGCTTACTCCGGCCCCGAGCCGCAGCAGATCGATCCTGTCAACACCGCTTCCCTGCCGTCAGGCTGGGTCGTGCAGGTGGCCTCCTCGCCCAGCAAGTCCGAGGCGGAAGCCGCGCTCGACAAGACAGCCGCGCAGGCCCGCGCCGTTCTTGCCAGCGCCTCCGGCTACACCGTTCCCTTCAGGAAGGGCGGCGTGACTTACTTCCGCGCCCGTTTCGGCGGCTTCGAGACGCAGACCGCGGCGCTGCGGGCCTGCACGGCCCTGAAGAAGCAGCGCATCGAATGCTTTGCCGTGCAGCAATAAGCTGCCCGGCAAAAAAACTCCCGGAAATGTTCGGTATCGAAGGAGTGTCAGTGGTGATCGGAGAAAAGCAGGTAGCCGGTTTAGCCAACCCTGTTCTCCAGGACAGGGAACCGGCCAGCGACATCGGAACGCAGGCCCTTTATCAGGCCGCCACGCGGCTGAAGAATATCCGGCCCGGCAACTCGCGCTTCAAGACGCGGGATCTCGTCGGCCTTCTTCTGAGTCATGGCGCCCGCACATGGCGCAACACGCAGCCTGTGGTTCGAATCCGCCTGAAGGTATGCGCACCCGGCGGAATGCCGGGCCTGAAGCTCAGGTTCAGGGATTAGTTTTCCCAGTCCAGCGCTGACGGGTGGACTACAGCAGCCCCAGTTCCGCCAGTTCCTGACGAAGCTTGGGCGGCAGTTCGACGAGACCCGCCCCTCCCTTTCCGAGATCGGCCGGCGCATCTTCGGCCTTCAGATAGCGCCATCCCTGAAACGGTCGTCTCGGCTGCCATTCGGTTCGGATGATCTCCGGCGCCAGAACGATCTTGCAACGACCGATGCCCTCATTATCGGTAAATGGCCTTATCTCCGTGATCAGCTGGCGGCACTGAACGCTGCCCTTGATCACCCAGTACATCGACCCGCCGTCGGTAATCTCGGCGCCGCGGGTCGGCACCATGCGCGTGACATGCCAGTGCTCGGCCGGCTCGCCATTGCGGCGGCGCTCTTCGAGCCGGTGAGCGACCCACGCTTCGAGATCCTCGACGCTTTCACAGCCTACGCACAGTTTGAGAATGTTCAGAGCCATGAGGGGAAACTAACGTCTGGCGACGCGTCATTCAACGCGGCGCGAGGTTTTGCACAATTGCGTTACCTGACAGCGAAATGGGAGCTCAGCATTCCACCACATTGACGGCAAGGCCGCCAAGGCTGGTTTCCTTGTAGCGCTCATTCATGTCGGCACCGGTCTGCCGCATCGTCTCGATGGCGGCATCCAGCGGCACGAAATGCTGGCCGTCGCCCTTGATGGCGAGCGATGCGGCCGTCACTGCCTTCACCGCCCCCAGCGCGTTGCGCTCGATGCAGGGCACCTGCACCAGTCCGCCAACGGGATCGCAGGTCATGCCCAGATGATGTTCCAGCGCGATTTCCGCAGCGTTTTCCACCTGCTCGGGCGTGCCGCCCATCACGGCGCACAGACCCGCGGCGGCCATGGCGGAGGCGGAGCCCACCTCCCCCTGACATCCGACCTCAGCGCCCGAAATCGAGGCATTGGTCTTGATGATGCCGCCGATGGCAGCAGCAGTGAGCAGAAAATCACGGATGGAGTCCTGATCGGCCTCGGGGTGAAAATGCAGCCAGTAGCGCAGCACGGCCGGCAAGGTGCCGGCCGCACCATTGGTCGGCGCAGTGACGACACGCCCGCCGGCGGCGTTCTCCTCGTTCACCGCCATGGCATAGATCGACAGCCAGTCATTGGCGAGAAGCGGATTCGGCCGGTTGCGGCTCCATTCCTCCTGCAGCTTGTCGTGGAGCTGGCGCGCGCGCCGGCGCACCTTGAGGCCGCCCGGCATGATGCCTTCCTGCGACAGGCCCCGGTCGATGCAGCCCTTCATGGCAGCCCAGATGTCATCGAGCCCGCCGTCGAGCTTCTCGCGCTCCATGTAGGTTTCTTCGTTGATGCGCTTCATCTCGGCGATGGAAAGCCCGTTCCGTTTCGCCATCGCCAGCATTTCCACCGCGTTCTTGAAGGGATACGGCACCTTCTTGCCTTCGGTGGTGACAGAGCCGCGCTGCTTTATGCGCTGCAGCTCCTCTTCGGAAACGACGAAACCGCCACCGATGGAATAGTAGATGCGCCTGAGAAGCACCCTGTTACCGGCGTCATAGGCATAGAAGCTCATGCCGTTGGCATGTCCCTTGAGCGGCGTCTTCTTGTCGAGAACCAGATCGGTTGCCGGATCGAAATGGTAGGTGGGATGGCCGGGCGGCGTCACACGCTTTTCGGCGGTCACCTTCGCGACAATGGAATCAGCTTCATCGGGATCGACGTTGACCGGCACCAGGCCGGTAAAGCCCAGCACGACAGCCCGGTCGCTGCCATGGCCGACACCGGTATAGGCCAGCGAGCCATGCAGGCTCGCGCCGACACGGCTCACTTTTGCCCCGGCCGGGCGCGGCCAGTCGTCAGACAGGATTTCCGCAAGAAAGCGCGCGGCCGCCGTCATCGGCCCCATGGTGTGGGAACTGGAAGGGCCGATACCGATCTTGAAAAGGTCGAAAACCGAAAGAAACAAGAACCGTCACCTCACAGAAACAGCCAATGCAGATTGGCTTATCATGCTTATATAATGTTTCCTGTCACCATTTGCTGCACTTTTCGATGAGCCAGCGACAAGCCCTGCCTGCTGCGGCTACAGGCTCTCCTGTGGTAAAGGATGACCATGCTCGATTCCTACCATCTGTCGGCGGCCGATTTCGGCGCACTGGCTTTCTTCCTTCTGGCCTGGGGGCTGCACACGCTGGCCTCTGACGGCTGGCTGTTCCATCGGCCATCGCTCACCATGGCGATGAACCGGCAGCGCGAAATATGGATGCAGCGCATGGCCGAGCGGGAGATCCGCATCGTCGACACCGCCATCATGAGCGGATTGCAGCAGGGAACCGCTTTCTTCGCCTCAAGCTCCCTGATTGCAATCGGCGGATGTTTTGCGCTCATTGGCGCATCCGATCAGGTGATCGGCGTGCTTTCCGATCTCCACCTTCAGGGTGCGGCCACGCGCACAGCCTTCCAGCTCAAGGTCGTCGGCCTGGTGATTATCCTGGCCTTCGCCTTCTTCAAGTTCGGCTGGTCATACCGGCTGTTCAACTACTGCTCGATCCTGATCGGCGCCGTGCCTGTCGCCCATGGGGAGATGGCGCGCAATCCGCAAACCCGCAACGCCGTGATGCGGGCGGCGAAGATGAACCAGCTTGCCGGCAAACATTTCAATTCGGGTCTGCGCGCGATTTTCTTCTCGATCGGCTATCTCGGCTGGTTCGTCGGACCGGTAGCCTTCATTCTGTCGAGCGCACTGCTGGCAGTCGTTCTGATGCGCCGCCAGTTCTTTTCCAATGCGCGCGAAGCCGTTCTGACGGAAATGAATGAGCAGAACGATCAGTCTACGGGACCGGGAAGCGGCGAATCGATACGGCCCGACAGCCAGTAGGCGAGCAAGCCGATCCATTCGCGCAGGCCAACCGTCAGATTCTGGAGGGAGTCCGACACATTGTCCTGCGCCGGGCCGAAATACTCGTTGCCGGCGGTGCGGTAATCGGCAGGCCAAGGCACCACATCGAATCCGGCCTTGCGAAACAGGCCGACCGATCGGGGCATGTGGAAGGCGGACGTCACCAGAAGCCATGTCTCGCCCGCCTGCGGCTTGACGATCTCGCGTGTGAAAACGGCATTTTCGTATGTATTGCGAGACTTGTTTTCGAGAACCAGCCGCCCGGGCTCCACGCCCAGCGCAGTCAGCAGCCGCGGGGCGGTGTCGCCATCGCCCTCTCCTTCCAGCATCATGCTGCCGGCACCGCCGGTCACCACCACCCGGGCTTCGGGATAGCGCCTAGCAAGAACGGCTGCCTCGACAAACCGATCGCCGCTTGCGTTCAGCTCGTAGCCGCCGCGCACAAGGTTCACGCCGCCCTCGAAGCCGCCACCCAGCACGATGATGCCGGCGATGCCGGCAGGGGCCGGATCAGGACGGGAAAACCGATCCTCCAGCGGGTGCAGCATCAGCGCACCAGTCGAAGTCCATGCACCGATGGCCAGCACAAGAAACGCGATGGACGAGAAGAAGATGGACAAACGGCGCCACCCGACGATGGCGAGCATGATCCCCGCCAGCGCCGTCAGGCCGATCAGGTTGATCGGCTGCATCACGAACCAGAACAGCTTGGAGAGATAGAAGAACATGTCTTATCCCTCCCGGGCAGGTGTTACCACCACTTCTGCGGCTGGAAGGTTCCGGCTGCCTGCTCCACGACGTGCGCGGTGCGGAACAGGGTCTCTTCGTCGAAAGGCCGGCCGATAAGCTGCAGCCCCAGCGGCAGCCCCTGATCATTGAGGCCGGCCGGCACGGAAATGCCGGGAAGGCCCGCCATGTTCACCGTCACCGTGAAGATGTCATTGAGATACATCTTCACCGGATCGCTCGACATTTCCTTGTCGGCAATGCCGAAAGCGGCCGATGGCGTGGCAGGCGTCAGGATCACGTCCACGCCGGCCGCGAAGGCATCGTCAAAGTCCTTCTTGATCAGCGTGCGGACCTTCTGGGCCTGCAGATAATAGGCATCGTAATAGCCGGCAGACAGCACATAGGTGCCGACCATGACGCGGCGCTTCACCTCGTCGCCAAAGCCGGCGGCGCGGGTGTTCTCATACATCTCCACGATGTCCTTGCCGGGAACCCGCAGACCATAACGCACGCCGTCATAACGGGCGAGGTTCGAGGAGGCCTCGGCCGGCGAGATGATGTAATAGGTCGGCAACGCATATTTCGTGTGCGGAAGGGAAATGTCGACGATCTCGGCGCCAGCCTCCTTCAGCCAGGCGATACCCTGCTGCCAGAGCGCTTCCACTTCCTGCGGCATGCCCTCGACACGATATTCCCTCGGAATGCCAACCTTCATGCCTTTCACCGACTGACCGAGCGCCGCCTCATAATCCGGCACCGGCAGATCGACGGAGGTGGTGTCTTTCACATCGACGGAGGCCATCGACTTCAGAAGGATTGCCGCATCGCGCACGTCGCGGGCAATGGGACCTGCCTGATCCAGCGACGAGGCATAGGCCACGATCCCCCAGCGCGAGCAGCGGCCATAGGTGGGCTTGATGCCGACCGTGCCGGTGAAGGCAGCCGGCTGACGGATGGAGCCGCCCGTATCGGTTGCGGTCGCACCGGCGCACAGAAACGCCGAAACCGCGGCAGCGGAACCGCCAGACGAGCCGCCCGGTACCAGATCGGCGTCCGAGCCTTTCGTCCGCCACGGGTTTTTCACCGGGCCGTAATAGGAGGTCTCGTTGGAAGAGCCCATCGCGAACTCATCCATGTTGAGCTTGCCCAGCATCACCGCGCCATCGGCCCACAGATTGGCCGTGACGGTCGATTCATAGCGTGGCCTGAAACCGTCGAGCACATGGCTGCATGCCTGTGTGTGGACGCCTTCCGTCGCGAACAGGTCCTTCACGCCAAGCGGAATGCCTTCGAGCGCGCCGGCCTGCCCGGAGGCCAGCCGCGCGTCGGAAGCCTTCGCCATGTCACGGGCCTTGTCATGCGTGACCGCCACGTAGGCGTTGAGCTTGTCATTGGCTGCGTCGATGGCGCCCAGATAGGCATCCGTCAGCTCGACGGCGGAAATCTCCCGAGCGCGCAGCTTCTCGCGCGCCTGTGAAATCGTGAGTCTGGTCAGGTCGGTCATCAGGCAAACTTCTTTTCGTAAAATCGCGAATAGCCGGAATCGGGATAGTCAAGGACAGCGCCGCATACCTGGAAACCGCCACGCTCATAAACACGCCAGGCGGGCTCGAAGCCCGCGCCCTCGCCGGTTTCGAGTACGAGACGCCTGATCCCCCTCTTGTGCGCCAGTTCCTCTATGCGCTCAAGAATGCGGGCGCCGACACGCTGGCCTCGCACCTGCGGCAAGGTGTACATCCGCTTGATCTCGCCAAGCCCGTCGCCATGCTCCTTGAGCGCACCCATGCCGACGGCCTGGCCGGTGCCGTCGCGCGCGATGAACAGGGTGAGAGCAGCCTCGGACATTTCCTCGACCGTCATCTGGAACTGGAATTCGCGCGGCGAAAGCGGCATCAGATAGGCGTTGAGCTCGGCCACGAGCGTGCGCACATCGTCTTGCAACGGCGGTTCCGTGGTAATGGAGATCGACATCGCTTCTATTCGACCACCTTCGGAACGAGGAAGAAATTCTCTTCTGTCGCCGGCGCATTGGCAACGATGTCGGCGGCCTTGTTGCCGTCGGTTACCGCATCCGCGCGCTTGCGCATGTCCATCGGAAGCACGGACGTCATCGGCTCGACGCCGGTTACATCTACTTCGTTCAGTTGCTCGACGAAACCAAGGATGGAATTGATCTTGTCCGCCATGACGGCCGCCTCCTGCTCGCTGACCGCGATGCGTGAAAGACGTGCGACGCGTTTGACCGTATCCAGATCGACCGACATGTAGAAAGTCCGCTTCAAAACTGTTTTGGAACCAGCCTGCGCTATAGCGGTGCAGGCTGGCGGGTGCAACATCCAGAGCCGGTCAGATCGTGATCTGCTTGCCGATCCCGGGCAGCGCAACCTTCACGCCCGACCCTTCCAGCCCCTCGACGAATTTGTCGGCGGTCTGGTCGAGCAGCGGGAAAGTGCCGAAATGGCAGGGCACGACCGTGTCGAAACGGAAGAAGCGCCGGCAGGCCAATGCGGCCACCGCGCCGCCCATGGTAAAGCGATCCCCGACCGGCACGATGCCGATCTTCGGTTCATGCAGCTCGTTGATCAGCGCCATGTCGGAGAAGATGTCGGTATCGCCCATGTGGTAAAGGGTCGGCGCGTCGGGGAAATGCAGCACCAAACCGCCCGGATTGCCGAGATAGACATTGCCGTTTTCCGCCGAAGCCGAAGACGAATGCAGCGCCTGCACGAAAGTCGTGGTGAAACCGCCGCAATCCACCGTGCCGCCGATATTGCCGGGATTGATCTTCTGATCGCTGACGCCCTTGCCGACCAGATGCATGCAGATCTCGAAATTCGCGACCAGCATGGCGCCGGACTGCTTCAGGATTTCCGCCGCTCCGCTGATGTGATCGTCATGGCCATGAGTCAGAAGCACATGGGTGACACCCTGCGCGGGTTCTTCCCAGCCACCCTGCCAGACGGGATTGCCAACCAGATAGGGGTCGATGAGGATCGTGGCGTCGCCGGTTTCGATACGGAAAGCGGAATGGCCATACCAGGTCAGTTTCATGGTGAGCGTCCTCGATGATATTTATTTCGGGATTTTAAGTCGGTGCGAGGATAGAAGCCTGACCAGCCATGTCAAAGGAAAGCCGGGGCCACCTTGAATATCATTGAAGCGGAACAACTGATCCAGCGTCTTCAACCGGGCCAGACCGTGGCAGGCCTTGATCTCGGCGACAAGACGATTGGCGTTGCCGTCTCGGATGCCGGCCTCTCCTTCGCGCATCCACGCCCCGTCATCATGCGAAAGAAGTTCACGCAGGATGCCACAGCCCTCCTAGATCTTCTGAAAAGGGACAATGTGGGAGCCATCGCCATCGGCCTGCCGGTCAACATGGACGGCAGCCATGGACCGCGCGCTCAGAAATCCCGCGCCTTTGTGCGCAACATGGCGCAGCTGACAGACCTGCCGTTCCTGTTCTGGGACGAACGCCTGTCAACCGTGGCTGCCGAGCGCACCCTGATCGAAATGGACTTTTCGCGGGCCAAGCGCAGCGGGAAGATCGATTCGGCTGCCGCGTCCTTCATCCTGCAGGGCGTTCTCGACAGGTTGCGCCGGCTGCGCAGCGACGGCTGACTCCGTTTCCAGCCCCCGCTTCCTCCTGATCCAGGCAGCGATCTGGCGGCGACGGCGAAAAGCCCAGAACGCCAGAATGAGGCCGGTGTCCATGATGCACGCCCGCGCCACCAAGCCCGGAATGATCTCCGGGTCGATGCCCAGAATGTCGCCGTAAAGCTGGAACACGAAGTCATGCAGTGGGCGGCTTAGCATCACATAGCCGAAATTCATGTCGTTGAAGGACAGAAAATACCAGCCCCAGAACAGAAGCAGCGGTGCGGCCCACAGTGCGAAAACGTAGCGCATCAGCAAACACCCGCGAATTTGCGGGCAGTGCCGTCTTGTTCCGGATGTCCTGTCGGCACGGCTGATCAACCCCGCTCGTTAACGCTTTGCTAACCATAAGAGTGACGGTCGCAACGGCGCATCGCAACGGATTTCGTTAACTATGGTTAACGTCCGCAGAACTGCGCGGTTTTGCTTTCGGAGGGTTCTGACTCAGCTGGCCGGAGGATAGAGCGTATCGATGATGAGGCGCGCATCGTGCCGTGAGTCGAGCAGGCCATAGGTGGTACGCCACTGGCCGGCCAGCCGGGTCTCGACAAAGGCGTCGGCGATGCGCCCTGCCCCAAGCCGCCGCAACTCGGCGGCAGCTGCCGCCAGCGCAAGCTGCTCGGTCAGGATGCGCGCCGAACCCTCGTCGCTGGACGCAACCTGCATGGCCGCTTTCAGCACACCGACGGTGCCGTGGCCGCTGGCGCCCAGATCCCGGTCTATACCGGCCATGACATCGTCGAAAAGACCCGGCGCGCGGCCAAGCACGCGCAACACGTCGAGCGCCATGACATTGCCGGAACCTTCCCAGATCGCATTGACGGGGGCTTCGCGATAGTAGCGGGCAAGCGGAGCTTCCTCGACATAGCCGTTGCCGCCGAGGCATTCCATCGCTTCATAGAGAAGTGCGGGGGCGATCTTGCAGACCCAGTATTTCACCACCGGCGTCATGGCGCGGGCGAAGGCGGCTTCTCCCCGGTCGCCCGCGGCTTCGTCGAAGGAACGGGCAAGGCGGAACGACAGAGCGGTCGCCGCCGCCACGTCAAGCGCCATGTCGGCCAGCACGCGCTGCATCAGGGGCTGGTCGATCAGCCGCTTGCCGAATGTCTGGCGATGGCGGCAGTGATGGACCGCCTCGGCAAGACCGGCCCGCATCAGCGCCGAGGAAGCGACGGCGCAGTCGAGCCGCGTCAGCGTGACCATGTCCATGATGGTGCGCACGCCCGCGCCCGGCTCGCCCACCATCTCGCCGATGGCATTCTCGAACTCGACTTCGGACGATGCATTGGAGCGATTGCCGAGCTTGTCCTTGAGGCGCTGGAAGCGGAAACCGTTGCCGGTGCCGTCCCCCAGGATGCGCGGCACGAGGAAGCACGAAAGGCCTTCGGTCGCCTGCGCCAGCACCAGAAACGCGTCCGACATCGGGGCCGACATGAACCATTTATGGCCGGTGAGCCGGAAAAACCCGGTCGAGCCCGCGCGTTCGGCGCGGGTGACATTGGCGCGCACATCGGTGCCGCCCTGCTTCTCGGTCATGCCCATGCCGAGCGTGAGACCGGTTTTCTCCACAGGCGGCTTCTGCGCCTGATCATATTTGCGTGTCGTGACGCGGGGCGCCCATTCGCGGAATGTTTTCGGGCTGCCCATCAGCGCCGCAAGCGAAGCGCTGGTCATGGTGATCGGGCACAGATGGCCGACTTCAAGCTGGGCGGTCAGATAGAATCGCGCGGCACGCACCTGATGCCGCCGTCCGATTTCCGTATCGCCATTCTCCCAGATCGAGGAATGCAGGCCGTTGGCCACCGAGCGCCGCATCAGCGCGTGATAGGCCGGATGGAACTCGACTAGATCGATGCGACGGCCCTGCCGGTCATGGGTGCGAAGGCGCGGCGTCTCGGTGTTGGCCAGGCGCGCCAGATCCTGCGCCTCCTGCGTCAGCACGAAGCGGCCAAGGCCGTCCAGGTCCTTGCGCACAGGGTCGGAGAACTGCTCAGCGAGCTGGATCAGCAGCGGATCGCCTCTCCAGGCGTTCGTGCCTGTGAGGGGCGGCGGCTGGTTGGTCACGTCGTCTGTCACGCAATGTCCCTGTATGTCGTGGCGGCCTCCGGTCCGGGGCCTTCAGCGGCTTGTCGAATCCGCTTCATTGGCGGCTTTATATCCCATGGTCGCATGAGCAGGCCATGAAAATAGGGGAAGATGCCCATCCAATGCAAAGCGGGTCCTTGCAGGTCACTTCTGCTGGCCGTATAGCACGCCCCTGAGATGACCCAAACAGACGCGCCCCTGCCGCTCTTCCCCCACCGCCACCTGCTTGGCATAAGGGACCTTTCCCCACCCGATATAGAGATATTGCTGGACCGCGCCGATCGCGCCGTCTCGATTTCCCGGCAATCGGAGAAAAAGACGTCGACCCTGCGCGGGCGCACGCAGATCAATCTCTTCTTCGAATCCTCGACCCGCACCCAGTCTTCGTTCGAGCTGGCTGGCAAGCGCCTCGGCGCCGATGTCATGAACATGTCGGTTGCCAGCTCTTCGGTGAAGAAGGGCGAAACGCTGATCGACACGGCGATGACGCTCAACGCCATGCGGCCGGATATCCTGATCATCCGCCACCAGTCGGCGGGTGCGGCCGCCCTGCTGGCGCAGAAGGTGGGTTGCTCGGTGGTGAATGCCGGCGACGGCACGCATGAGCATCCGACACAGGCACTGCTCGACGCCCTTACCATCCGTCGCGCCAAGGGGCGCATCGGCGGGCTGACAATCGCGATCTGCGGCGACATTCTTCATTCGCGCGTCGCCCGCTCCAACATCATCCTGCTCAACGCGCTGGGCGCGCAGGTGCGCGTGGTCGCTCCATCGACGCTGATGCCCTCCGGCATCGATCAGATGAGCGTCAACGTCTTCCGCAACATGGAAGAAGGCCTGAAAGGCGCGGACGTGGTGATGATGCTGCGCCTGCAACGCGAGCGCATGGCCGGCAGCTTCGTGCCCTCCGTGCGCGAATATTTCCGCTACTTCGGCCTTGATGCCGAAAAGCTGAAAGCGGCCAAAGATGACGCGCTGGTCATGCATCCCGGCCCGATGAACCGCGGCGTCGAGATCGCGTCGGAAATCGCGGACGGACCGCAGAGCGTGATCCAGGAACAGGTGGAGATGGGCGTCGCAGTGCGCATGGCGGTGATGGAGGCGCTGCTCGATCCACGCCGTAATCCGGCCCATAATGACGGAGGGCTGAGCGCATGAGCACCACCATCTTCAGCCACGCCCGCATCGTCGATCCCTCGCGCGAACTGGACGAGACCGGCAGCGTCGTCGTGCAGGACGGAAAGATCGCCGCCGCCGGCAAGGAAGCGCTCAATCAGGGTGCCCCGGAAGGCGCCACCGTCATCGACTGCACAGGCAAAACCATTATCCCCGGACTGATCGACAGCCGTGTCTTCATCGGCGAACCGGGTGGCGAGCATCGCGAAACCATCGCTTCTGCCAGTCAGGCCGCTGCCGCCGGCGGCGTCACCTCGGTGGTGATGATGCCGGACACCGATCCGGTGATCGACAATGTCGCGCTGGTTGAATTCGTGCTGCGCACCGCGCGCGATACTGCCTGTGTCAACATCTTCCCCGCCGCTGCCATCACCAAGGGCCTCGAAGGCCGCGAGATGACCGAGTTCGGCCTTCTGCGCGAGGCGGGTGCAGTCGCCTTTACCGACGGGCGCCACACCATCGCCAACTCGCTGGTGATGCGCCGCGCGCTCACCTATGCACGCGATTTCGGCGCGACCATCGTTCACGAGACGCTGGATGCGGATCTCGCCTCATCCGGCGTCATGAACGAAGGGCTTTATGCGAGCTGGCTCGGCCTTTCCGGTATTCCCCGCGAAGCGGAAACCATCCCGCTGGAGCGCGATTTGGCGCTCGCCCGCCTCACGCACGGCAACTACCACGCCGCCAAGATTTCGACGGGCATGGCAGCCGATGCCATCCGCCGCGCCAAGGGCGACGGCGCCAATGTCAGCGCCGGCGTGGCGATCTACAATCTGGCACTGAACGAGCATGATGTCGGCGAATACCGCACCTTCTTCCGGCTAACGCCGCCGCTGCGCACCGAGGAAGACCGCATCGCCATGATCGATGCGCTGAAGGACGGCACGCTCGATCTGATCGTCTCCTCTCACGACCCGCAGGACGTCGACACCAAGCGCCTGCCGTTCTCGGATGCAGCGGCTGGCGCAATCGGGCTGGAAACGCTGCTGGCCGTTGCCCTGCGCCTCCATCACAACGGCGAGGTGCCGCTCCTCAGGATCATCGAGGCGCTGTCGACGGCGCCTGCCCGCCTCTTCGACCTGCCCGGCGGCAGCCTGAAGCCCGGTGCACCGGCTGATCTGGCGGTTGTAGACCTGAACGAGCCATGGGTGGTCAGCGAAACCGGCATCCGCTCCCGGTCCAAGAACACCTGCTTCGAGGGCGCGCGGCTGCAAGGCAGGGTCTTGCAAACCATGGTTGCGGGCCGCACAGTGTTCAGCATCTAGAGCGTTTTTGGTGAATAACGGATCACCTCCAATGCTCTGTTTCTTTGTTTCCAGGCAGTTCCGGGCGCAAAACCGCGTCGCACTTTTGCCGGAACTGCGCTAGGACGGAACCAATCGGTCAGCCAGGGGGAAGCATGACCTTCATCACCATCGCGGCGCTGATCTTCGGCTATCTGCTGGGATCGATCCCGTTCGGCCTGCTGCTGACACGCGCGGCCGGGCTCGGTGACGTGCGCTCCATCGGCTCGGGCAACATAGGCGCGACCAACGTTCTGCGCACCGGCAACAAGAAGCTTGCCGCGGCCACCCTGCTTCTGGATGCGCTGAAAGGCACCGCAGCCGTTCTTCTGGCAAACTTCTATGCTCCCGATCTCGGTTTATGGGCCGGCTTTGGTGCGTTTCTGGGCCACCTCTTCCCTGTCTGGCTGGGCTTCAGGGGCGGAAAGGGCGTTGCGACCTATCTCGGCGTGCTGATCGCTCTCGCATGGCAGGTGGCGCTGATCTTCGCCGCCGTCTGGCTGCTGGTCGCCATAGTCTTCCGATACTCTTCGCTGGCAGCGCTTTGCGCAGCCATCGCCGTGCCGGTCGCCCTGTGGTTCCTCGCCACGCCGCAGCTTGCCGGGCTGTTTGCCGTGATGAGCGTGATCCTTTTCATCAAGCACCGCGCCAACATCCAGCGCCTTGCCTCCGGCACCGAAGGCCGGATCGGGGCCCGGGGGTGATAGGGGGGGTGAACCGGGCCCGGCCCGGTCTGAGCGACAGACAAAGGCTCGCATGGCTGCGCCTGATACGAACGCCCAATGTAGGCCCTGCATCATTCCGCGATCTCATCAATCGATTCGGTTCGGCACAGACCGCGCTCGACATGCTGCCGGATCTCATGCAGTCCGCCGGGGCGCGCCGGATCGTGCGGATACCCGATGAAGCGCAAATCCTCCGGGAGATGGATCATGCCGCCGGTTTCGGCGCGCGTTTCGTCTGCATCGGCGATCCAGACTATCCGCTGCTGCTGAAGCAGGTCGACCATCCGCCGCCCGTTCTGGCCGTGATCGGCGAGGGAGCGGTGCTGAGCCGGCCTGCGATCTCCGTTGTGGGTGCACGCAATGCCTCCGTCGCAGGAACGAGGCTGGCGGCTGCATTGTCCGTGAAAATCGGTCAGGCCGGCTATGCCATCGTCTCCGGGCTCGCACGCGGCATCGACACGGCGGCACATCGCGGCAGTATCGATACAGGCACGATCGGCGTTCTGGCCGGCGGGCTCGACATGCCCTATCCGCCGGAAAATGCCGGGCTTTGCCGCGAAATCGCGGAACGCGGCGGCGCCATCGTCTCCGAGATGCCGTTCGGCTGGCAGCCGCGCGCGCAGGATTTCCCCCGTCGCAACAGGATCGTGGCCGGCATGGGCATAGGGCTGCTGGTGGTGGAAGCCGCGAAACGCTCCGGCTCCCTCATCACAGCGCGCCTTGCCGGAGAAATGGGCAGGCTGGTCTTCGCGGTTCCGGGCTCCCCGCTCGATCCCCGCGCCGGCGGCACCAATGGCCTGCTCAAGGATGGCGCCATCCTTACGACGGAACCCAATGACGTTCTGGAGGCGGTCAGACCACTCTACGGCACAGCGCAGCCGGCGGAGTTCCCGCTTGAGGAATCGACCGACCTGTCGGATGCACCACCACCACAGGAAGACGAACGACGTCTTGTCATCGATGCGCTGGGGCCAACCCCGGTTGGGATTGACGAAATCATCCGTCACACAGGTCTGGAAACCGCACAGGTGCAGATGGTTCTGCTCGAACTGGACCTTGTCGGAAGACTTGAACGCCATTCAGGCGGGTATGTCTCGCTGCTGGCTTCTCAATAGAAGAAAAAGCGTCTGGCGGGTGAACCAGAAGGGCGACGAACCCAGCACGTCGCCTATCGGTGAATACGATCATGAAGATCGCAGACGTTGCCCGCACAAGACATGCGGGCACGAAATCACCGGCATATCATTTCAATATGCCGGAAACCTCAAAACTCCCGGGTCACACACTGCCCGGATAGTTCGGGCTTTCGCGGGTGATGGTCACGTTGTGGGCATGGCTTTCACGCAGGCCGGCGTTCGAGATGCGCACGAACGTAGCGCGATTGCGGAACTCAGCCAGATCGGCGCCGCCGACGTAGCCCATCGAGGCCTTCAGACCACCGGCGAGCTGATGCAGGACACCTGCGACCGGCCCCTTGTACGGCACCTGCCCCTCGATGCCTTCCGGCACCAGCTTCAGCGTGTCGCGCACTTCCGCCTGGAAATAGCGGTCAGCCGATCCGCGCGCCATGGCGCCGACCGATCCCATGCCGCGATAGGCTTTGAACGAACGTCCCTGATGCAGGTAGACCTCGCCGGGGCTCTCCTCGGTGCCGGCCAGAAGCGAGCCGACCATGACGGCCGATGCGCCTGCCGCCAATGCTTTGGCCAGATCGCCTGAGAACTTGATGCCGCCATCGGCGATGATCGAAATGCCGGCCTTCTGGCCGACCTCGACCGCCGACAGAATAGCCGACAGCTGCGGCACGCCGACGCCCGCAACGATGCGGGTGGTGCAGATCGAGCCCGGACCGATACCGACCTTGACGGCATCGGCACCTGCGTCGATCAGCGCCTGCGTGCCCTCCGCGGTGGCCACATTGCCAGCCATGATGCGCACTTCATTCGACAGCTTCTTGGCGCGGGTGACGGCATCCAGAACGCGCTGCGAATGGCCATGCGCCGTGTCGATCACCAAAAGATCGACACCGGCGTCGATCAGGCGCTCGGCGCGCTCGAAACCATCCGCGCCGACGCTGGTCGCGGCAGCCACGCGCAGGCGTCCCTGCGCATCCTTGGAGGCGTTGGGGTTGAGTTGCGACTTCTCGATGTCCTTGACCGTGATCAGACCGACGCACACGCCCTTGCCGTCGGTGACGACCAGCTTTTCGATGCGATTCTGATGCAGCAGGCGCTTGGCCTCGTCGTGGTCGACGTTTTCCTTGACGGTGATAAGGTTCTCGCGGGTCATCAGCTCGTAGACGCGCTGAGCGGGGTCGGAGGCGAAGCGCACGTCGCGGTTCGTCAGAATGCCGACGAGGCGGCCCGCTTTATGACCGCCGGTTCCGCCATTTTCCACCACCGGAATGCCGGAAATGCCATGTGCGCTCATCAGCGCCAGCGCATCGGCCAGCGTCGCATCCGGGCCGATGGTGACAGGGTTGATCACCATGCCGGATTCGAACTTCTTCACCTGGCGGACCTGCTCGGCCTGCTCGACAGGGGTGAGATTGCGATGGATGACGCCGATGCCGCCAGCCTGCGCCATGGCGATGGCCAGTCGAGATTCCGTCACTGTGTCCATGGCTGCCGAAATAATCGGCAAATTCAAATCGATATCGCCGGCAATTCGCGTTGAGATGTCAACTTCGCCCGGCATGACCTCCGAATGACCCGGCTGCAGCAGCACGTCGTCAAAGGTGAGCGCCAGCGCGCCGGTGGACGTTTCGATGATTTTTGCCATGGCCAATTTCCCGGAATGCGTGAAGGGCACGGAACCCGCATGGCCCGCGCCGACTCGTCTGTCCCTTTCAGGATTGGCGGTGGCTCGTAACACGGTTCCCGGCCGCTGAAAAGCGGCGGCCGGAAAAGATCAGCCTTTATTCGTCATTTTCCTGCTGCTCCGCCCTGCCCCTGAAATCACGTGCCAGCAGATAAAGCTCAACGGATTCGGCGCGCGAAGCCTGCGGCTTAACGTGATGGACGGTGCGGAAACTCTTCTTCAGGTCGTCCAGCAATCCGGTCTCGGTGCCGCCCTGAAAGGTCTTGGCGAGGAAATGCCCGCCCGGCCGCAGAACGGTCATGGCAAAGTCGGCCGCAACCTCGCAAAGATGCATGGTGCGCAGGTGATCCGTGCGGCGATGCCCGGTGGTGGGTGCGGCCATATCGGACAGCACCACGTCCGGTTCCCCACCCAGCGCCTCGATCAGCTTTTCAGGCGCATCGTCGTCGAGAAAATCCATCTGAAGGATGGCTGCACCCGGAACCGGATCCATCTCCAGATAGTCGATGCCGACGACGGTCGGCGCTTCCGCGCTCGATTTCACGCGCGCTGCCGCCACCTGGCACCAGCCTCCGGGCGCTGCGCCAAGATCGATGATGCGCATGCCGGGCTTCAGGAGCTTATATTTGTCGTCGATCTCGATCAGCTTGTAGGCGGCGCGCGAGCGATAGCCATCTGCTTTCGAGCGCTGCACATAAGGGTCGTTCATGTGCCGCTCCAGCCACCGGCGCGACGACTCCTTGAGCCCGCTCTTCTTCTTGATCTTGGTACGCAGCACGCGGGAGACGCCCGCGCCCGGCTTTTCCGGTTTCTTCGTCATCGCCTTGCCCCGCCTCTGCGGGCGTCGCGCCACACGCCCTCATCCGCCATCAGTTCGCTCAATATGCCTTCGCGCAGGCCCCTGTCCGCCACCCGCAGGCGCTGGGAGGGCCACACGGCGCGGATCGCTTCCAGAATGGCGCATCCCGCCAGAACCAGATCGGCCCGGTCCGGCCCGATGCAGGGATTTGCAACGCGGCTCTGGAAATCCCAGCCGAGCAGCTTTTCCACCATGCGGTCGACATTGGTGCGGTCCATCCATAAGCCGTCGACGCGGCGGCGATCATAGCGCGGCAGATCAAGATGCACGCCCGCAAGCGTGGTCACCGTACCCGATGTGCCAAGCAGGTGAAACCGGGGGCTTTGCAGCACGTGATTGAGCCGGTTGCGACCCTCGAAGGCGGAAAGCCGCGTGGCTACGTCATCCACCATGGCAGCGAACGAATCGCGCGTGACCGTGCGTCCCCCAAAACGCTCCGCCAGCGAAACAACGCCCACAGGCAGCGATGTCCAGGACACGATGTGATTGGCAAGGTGCTGGGAGCGCCGCCCCTTGCTCAGATCGATCAGCGCGATTTCGGAGGAGCCTCCCCCAATGTCGAACAACACCACGCCTTGCGTGTCGCGCTCGACGAGCGAACCACAACCCGAAACTGCCAGCCGGGCCTCTGTCTGGCGATCTATGATCTCCAGCTTGAGTCCGGCCTCTTTCTCAACCCTGTCGATGAATTCCGAACCGTTTTCAGCCGAGCGACAGGCTTCTGTGGCGATGAGGCGCGCCCGGCGCACATTTCTGCTGCGCAGCTTGTCGCCGCAAATCTTCAATGCCTCGACGGCCCTGTCCATCGCGGCGTCCGACAAACGTCCACTCGCCGAAAGCCCTTCGCCCAACCTCACAATGCGCGAAAATGCATCGATGACACGGAACTGGCCGTAACGTGTGGGGATGGCGACCAGCAACCGGCAATTATTGGTTCCAAGGTCCAGCGCGGCGAATACGGGAAGATCTTCAAAAGGCTTTCGGGCAGGCGCACCCGTGAAGGCCTGCCCGTTAGTGGCTTCGCTTCTGCGCTCTTTCACGCCTGCCGAAGACCGGCCCGACGAGGTGGAGGCAGTTTTGGCGGCCTGACCCGACCCCGCTTTTTCCGTTGGCTGGCCCTGGGGCGCGCCCTGCCCGTCGCGAGCGTAAACCTTACGGCCACGTCGACGCTTGCGTCGCTTTCTGGGCTTTCCGTTCTGGGTGGTGGGGCCATCCTGCCCGGCAGCGGACAGATTTGCCGGGGCGCCCTCAAGGCGGCCATCAGCAACGGGAGCGGACACGCCCGAAGGCTCCGCCGATTCCCCGGACCCGCCACTCCCCGGCGTCCTGGCGCCGGCGTCGCGGTATCTCACAGTCGTTCCTTCCGACGCCGCGCGAACCGATAGAGCCGGACGCTGCAGGCGCTCATATTTTCAAGTTGAGGAAAGATTAGCAGCGGTGCCGGGTTTCACCAAGAGCAAACCGCAGAAAGAATCATGAGAGTGAACTTTATGGCCTGTCAAAGGTTGAAGCAGCCACATTCATCATGCATTCCTGAAATTCGGATTCGCCGGGGGGCCGGCAGCCATGCATGTCCCTTGAACCTTTCTCATGGAGGCACCCGCCGCGCATGACAGGCCGTGCATGAACTGGAAACGCTATTTCTGGCCGGCCGTGGGGCTGGCAGCCGTCGCATTCTCCATCTGGATTCTGCTTCACGAATTGCGCGGCATCTCGCTTGATGATGTCTGGGACAGCCTGATGGCCATCTCGTCCACCCACTGGGCGCTGTCTGCGCTCAGTGCGGTGGTCGCCTATGCGGCCCTTGCCGGATACGATCACATCGCCCTCCTGCATATCGGCAAGCGTGTGTCCTGGCTGTTCGTGACCTTATGTTCCTTCACCACCTATGCGCTGTCCCACAATATCGGCGGATCAGTGTTTTCGGGCGCCGTGATTCGCTATCGCGCCTATGTCACCAAAGGGCTGAGCGGTCAGGAAGTCGGCGTTCTGGTGGCGGTCTGCTGGTTCACCTTCGTGCTTTCCACCATCACGGTCGGCGCAATCGTGCTGATTCTGGTTCCCGGCCTGCTCGATCGCTTTTCCGACCTCGGCTTGCGGGAATTTTCCGGCCTGACAGGCATGCTCCTGCTTGTGCCGGTTATCGCGTATGTCTTCTGTTCGTGGCTCAATCTACGCCCATTACGAATCGGCTCTCTGCAAATTCACTATCCGCGCCTGCCGATCGTCGCGCGCCAGCTCATCATCGGGCCTCTGGAGCTTTTTGCCGCTGGCGCGATCATCTATTTCGCGCTGCCGGAAGCAGGCAATCCCGGCTACCTCGTCGTTCTCGGCGTGTTTCTGGTGTCGTTCTCGGTGGCGCAGATTTCCCATGCTCCGGGCGGCCTCGGCGTGCTGGAGGTCGTATTTCTTATGGGATTGCCGGATATGGAGGCGGTGGACGTTCTGGCCGCCCTGCTGGTGTTCCGGCTGTTCTATCTGATCGTGCCGCTGATCATCAGCCTCGGCGTCGTTCTGCTGTTCGAACGCGCTCAACTGCGTCGAAACGACAATTGAATGCACAATCCCACAATTGAAATCACAGGCGGGGTTGACTAATTCAAAGCGACGATTAAAACGCAGCCACTTGCCGGGCGCACTTTACCGAGGCGCCCCGGACCGGATCAAACGAGACCGGTTGGAAAAGGCAGGTAAGCATCGCAGGCGATGCGCTGCTGGGGAATAGGTTAACGGTAGACCCACGGACTCTGACTCCGTTAGTCCTGGTTCGAATCCAGGTTCCCCAGCCAAATTTCTTTCTTCACAAAATCGCCCGCCTTAATCGTCGCAAAGATGCGCAGCGCTCGCCACGCACATGGCAAGTTCATATTTCCTGCGTCAGATAATCCTCATTTCGTAACCGCTGAAAAATTCAGGACAATCTGGTCATCACGATTGCGGGAAAACATACCTTCCGTCCGCGATCAGAGATCGAATTCGGCCTGCCCCTCGTCCATGGCATTGACGGCTTCGGCGGCAAGAGCGCGCGTTATGCGGCTGTGCTCTTCTAGAGCCATGCGATCCAGCCGCTCGACCACCCGTATCGCGGTTGCCAGCGAGCGCTCGATGCGGCGCACGAGATACTGAACCACCGGAAGATCGACCTCGATCTGCCGGTCTGCGAAGAGCTTGGTTATGACGCCGGCGAGCAACAGGTCATCCGGCTCGCGTATTTCCACCACCGGCGCTGCTTTCAGGCGCGACACCAGATCCGCCAGCGTCACACCCCACGCAGCCGGAAAACGGCGCGCGGTGATCAGCAGATGGCTGTCATTGGCGCGTATATGATTGATCAGGTGGAACAACCCGGTTTCATCGATCGGTCCGCGGTCGACATCATCGAGCAGCACCGGCCGGGTTTCGAGCGTTTCCAGTGAAGATGAGATGTTGGCTGGCCTCAGCGCCACAGCATCTGCCTGAGCGCGCCAGATCGCCGCCAGATGGGTTTTTCCAGCACCTGTAGGGCCGGAAAGCACCATGACGGGCGCCGGCCAGTCCGGCCAGCGGTCGATGAGCGCCACAGCCTCTTCGTTGGCCGGCGAAACGACGAGTTCATCGCGCGAATAGCCCGGCGCATGGCCGAAATCGAGCGGCAATTGCCGTGGTTTTTCGGGCTGCTGTACCATGCCGGGATCAGTCTTTTCCGGGGCGCGCCACAGCCGGCGCTTCTTCGTTGCTGATTCCCTTGTAGAGGGGAGATTCCAGATAACGGGAGAGCGCAAAACGCACCAGCACGGCAATTGCGGCTGCTGCCGGCACGGCAATCAAAAGGCCCACAAAGCCGAACAGCGCGCCGAAGGCGAAAAGCGCGAACATCAGCCAGACCGGGTGCAGGCCCACGCTCTTTCCCACCAACTTAGGCTGGAGAATATTGCCCTCGATGAACTGCCCGACAAAGAACACACAGGCGACAGCCGCGACCATGATCCAGTCCGGCCAGAACTGCACAAAGGCAACGCCTACCGCCAGCACGAGCCCGGTCAGCGATCCGACATAGGGAATGAAGCTGATCAGGCCCGCAAACAGACCAATCAGGATGCTGAAGTTGAGCCCCGTCAGCGTCAGGCCGAACGCATACATGCCCCCCAGAACCAGGCACAAAGTGCCCTGCCCGCGCACGAATCCGGCCGTTGCCGTGTTGATGTCGGAAAAAATCGTCCGCACCGTCTGCACATGGTCGCGCGGCACCCAGCTGTCGACGACGGCGATCATGCGGTCCCAGTCGAGCAGCATGTAGAATGCAACCACGGGCGTCACCACCAGCAGGCTGACCACGGAAACCAGCGCCATTCCCGAGTTCCAGATCGACTGGAAGAGAGACGTCAGCAGGCCGAATCCGGAGGTCAGCAAGGAGTTGAGCCCCTCCTTCAGTCCCGCTGCATCAACGCCGAAGCGGCGTTCCAGCCATGCCGGGTCGAAATTGGTGACCAGCGCCTGAAGCCGCGTCATGTAATCTGGCAGCCGTGCGGCAAAATCCGCCATCTGGGATGCGAGGATGGGCACCAGCACGACAAAGCCAAGCACCAGCACGATGACGAAGGCGAACAGAATGACGATCGTCGCCATCAGGCGCGAGAGCCCGAGACGCTGCAGGCGATCAGCCACCGGATCAAGGAAATAGGCGAGCGCCATGCCGGCTACGAAAGGCAGCAGGATTCCCGAGAACACGTAGAGAAAGAGGATCAGCAGAACCATCGCTGTTCCCCAGAACAGCGCCTGCCGTCTCAGAGCGACAGACATGTCGGCTCTGGAGGCATCTTTATCGCTTGCCGGTCGTGTTGCCTTTGCCATTGCCGCTCATGTGCTTCAGCCAATAATCGAGATAGGCCGCTGTCGAAGTGATGGTCAAGAGGCTGGCCTGACAATCCGGAGCACTGCCTGTGGAACGAGAGTTGCCGACTGTCCGGCAATATTGCCGCAAACCGACAAATTGCCGACGCCATAAGGTGCAAAATGTGGCTTTCCCCAGTTCCGTCATCATGTGCCGATGCGCTACCTTGCGGGACAGGGCGGTTCATGCGAAGAGCCCGCTTTAGCAAGGGGAAAGCGATGGCTGAGCGCAAGACCGGGCTGACTTATGCGGAAGCGGGCGTCGATATCGATGCCGGCAATCTCATGGTCGAGAAAATCAAGCCGCTGGTGCGGGCTACCCGCCGGCCCGGGGCCGATGGCGAAATCGGCGGCTTTGGCGGCCTGTTCGACCTGAAGGCAGCCGGCTTCACCGATCCGGTTCTCGTCGCGGCCAATGACGGTGTCGGAACCAAGCTCAAGATCGCCATCGATGCGGGCAAGCACGACACGATCGGCATCGACCTCGTTGCCATGTGCGTCAACGACCTCGTCGTGCAGGGCGCGGAGCCGCTGTTCTTCCTCGACTATCTGGCCACCGGCAAGCTCGATCCCGAACAGGGCGCGGCCATTGTGGGCGGAATAGCCCGTGGCTGCCGCGATGCCGGCTGTGCGCTGATCGGCGGCGAAACGGCTGAAATGCCCGGCATGTATCACGGCGACGACTACGACCTCGCCGGCTTTGCCGTGGGTGCTGCCGAACGCGGCCAGCTTCTGCCGACCGACGACATCGCCGAAGGCGACGTCATTCTCGGCCTTTCATCTTCTGGCGTGCATTCCAATGGCTATTCACTGGTGCGCCGCATCGTCGCCGCATCCGGTCTGAACTGGTCGGATCCCGCTCCCTTCGACAAGGATCTGACGCTTGCCGAAGCCCTGCTGGAACCCACCCGCATCTATGTGAAGCCGATCCTCAAGGCGATACGCAGCACGCATGGCATCAAGGCTCTGGCGCATATCACCGGCGGCGGTTTCCCGGAGAACATTCCGCGCGTGCTGTCGAAGGAATTTTCCGCCGAACTCGATCTCGACACCATCGACGTTCCGCCTGTCTTCTCCTGGCTGGCAAAGACGGGTGGCGTGGAAGCCAATGAGATGATGCGCACATTCAACTGCGGCATCGGCATGGTGATCGTGGTGGCTTCCGGTCAGGCAGCGCAAGTGGCTGCCGTTCTGCAGGAAGCCGGCGAGACCGTGAAGCCGGTCGGCCGCATCGTGCCGCGCGGCGACGCAGGTGTGATCTATCGGGGGGAAATCGGCCTATGAAGACCGCACGCAAGCGCACGGTCGTCCTGATTTCCGGACGCGGCTCGAACATGGCCGCGCTGATCGAGGCGGCATCGGACACCAGCTATCCGGCTGAAATCGTCGGCGTCATCAGTGACCAGCCGGAGGCACGCGGCCTGCGCGTAGCTGCCGCGCGCGGCATTCCCACCCGCACCATCGTGCGTAGCGACTATGCCAGCAAAGCACATCACGACGCCGCCATCGATGCAGCACTCAACGGGTTCAATGCCGAGATCGTCGCTCTTGCCGGCTACATGCGCCTGTTGACCGCCGGGTTCGCCGAGAAATGGGCGGGGCGGATGATCAATATCCACCCTTCCCTGCTGCCCTCCTTCAAGGGTCTCGAACCGCACAGGCGCGCGCTTGAGGCCGGCGTGAAGGTCCATGGCTGCACGGTCCATTTCGTCACGCCCGAGATGGATGACGGCCCCATCATCGCGCAGGCGGCCGTGCCGGTTCTGGCCGGCGACGACGAAGCTTCGCTTGTCGCGCGCATTCTGAAGGCCGAGCATCCGCTCTATGTGCTGGCGCTCAAGATGCTGGCAGAGGGCAAGGTCGCCATGGAAGACGGAAAGGTCCGCTTTTCCGCTGGCACAGGTCTGGTCGAGAATGCGGACACCGTCCTGTTTTCCCCGGCCGACCTGCGCGACGAGGTCGATCTGGAAGCGCTGGCGCGTTTCACGCCCTGAAGCGGGTGCGCCAGCTATTTCTCCTGCGGCATGCGAAATCGAGCTGGGACGACCCATCGCTCAGCGATTTCCAGCGCCCGCTCGCCAACCGCGGCCTGCGGGCCGCTCCACTCATGGGCAGGGAAATGGCGCGACGGGGTTGGCTCCCCGATCTCGCGCTGATCTCGTCTTCGGTGCGCACGCGCCAGACATGGGAACTGGCTGCCGCGCAATGGAAAAATCCCTGCACCAGCATATTTATCGACACGATTTATGAAGCCGACCCGGCTGACATTCTCGCAGAAATAAAGAAAACGCCCGACGAGGCAGGCAGCCTTCTCGTCATCGGGCACAATCCGGGGCTGGAGCTTCTGGTCAGCATGCTCGCCGGGCCGGGCTCCTCGGTCCCCGCCCTCGAAAAACTTGAACGTAAGTTTCCGACAGCCGCGATCGTGCGCCTCGAAATAGGCTCAAACTGGCAGGACCTATCCGCCGAAACATCCCGCCTGACCGACTTCATCACACCGAAGGACATCGCCTGACGCTTGAGCAGGAGGCGTCAGTCAGAACGCCTCCTGCTCAAGCATGTTTTCCTTGCCGCATTTGTGCTACGTCAGACGATCCCGTCTGACTGCAAAATGCTCTATTCGGCAATGCCCGCTTCATATTCGGCAGACATTTCCAGCCAGCGCTCTTCATGCCCACTGAGCTGTGAAGCAAGCTCCGAACGCTCCTTGGCCAGTTTTGTGGCGCGGGCCGCGTCTTTCTCGTAGAGAGCCGGATCGGCCAACTCGTCCTCGATCCCGTCGATGCGCTTGCGCAGCCGATCCATCAGGCCTTCGGTAGCCCTGATCTGCTTGGCCAGCGGCTCAAGCGCCGCGCGGCGCTGCGCGGCCTCGCGGCGGCGATCAGCCTTGTTCGCCTTTTCGGCCTCGCGCTTTTCGCGGCGGTCGGCAGGCTGGCCCGTGACGATGGTCTTGTAGTCGTCGAGGTCGCCGTCGAAAGGCTCGACCCGGCCATCCTTGACCAGCCACAGGCGATCAACCGTCGCTTCAAGCAGATGGCGGTCGTGGCTGACGAGGATGACGGCACCGGGGAAATCGTTCAGCGCGTGAATCAGCGCCTCGCGGCTGTCGATGTCGAGATGGTTGGTCGGCTCGTCGAGGATGAACAGGTTGGGGCCCTCAAAGGCGGCAAGCCCCATCAGAAGCCGCGCCTTCTCGCCGCCGGAGAGATCCTTGGCTGCAGTGTTCATCTTCTCGGTTGCAAGACCGAACTGGGCGACGCGCGCCCTCACCTTCGCCTCCGGCGCATCCGGCATCAGCCGCCGCACATGCTCATAGGCGTTTTCCTCCGGCCGCAGATCGTCCATCTGGTGCTGGGCGAAGATCGATACTTTCAGGCCCGGCGCAATGGTGATCGTGCCCGCTTCCGGCGGCAGCCTTCCAGCCAGCAGCTTGGCGAAGGTGGACTTGCCATTGCCGTTGGCGCCCAGAAGCGCGATGCGGTCGTCATTGTCGATGCGCAGCGTCATGCGCTTCAGAACCGGCTTGCCCGGCGTATAGCCGACATCGACGCCGGAGAAGGCCACGATGGGCGAGGCCACGGTCTTCTGCGGCTCGGGGAAGGAAAATGGCCGCACCGATTCATCGAGCACCGCGCCAATCGGCTTCATGCGCTCCAGCGCCTTGATGCGGGACTGCGCCTGCCTTGCCTTGCTGGCCTTGGCGCGGAAGCGATCGATGAAGGATTGCAGATGCTTGCGGTGCGCCTCCTGCTTGACCCGGCCCTTTTCCTGAAGCTCCCGCTGCTCGGCGAGCTGGCGCTCGAACTGGTCGTAGCCGCCGCGCCAGAAGGTCAGCTTTTTCTGGTCGAGATGGACGATGGAGTTCACCGCCCGGTTCAGAAGGTCGCGGTCGTGGCTGATGAGCAGCACGGTATGCGGATATTTCGCCACATAGCTTTCCAGCCACAGCGTGCCTTCCAGATCGAGATAGTTGGTCGGCTCATCGAGAAGCAGCAGATCCGGTTCCGAAAACAGCACCGCAGCTAGCGCCACGCGCATGCGCCAGCCACCGGAAAACGACGACGCCGGGCGCTTCTGCGCTTCTTCGTCGAAACCGAGCCCGGACAGGATGGTCGCCGCGCGCGCTTCGGCCGTATGCGCGTCGATATCTGCGAGACGGATGTGAATTTCGGCGATCCGGTTCGGATCGGTCGCCGTCTTTTCTTCCTCAAGAAGGGCCGCGCGCTCCTTGTCGGCCTTCAGCACGATCTCGATCAGCGGTTCCTCGGTGCCCGGAGCTTCCTGCGCGACCTGGCCGATGCGCGTGTTCTTCGGCATCGAAACATTGCCGGTTTCGGAGGCGAGATCGCCGGTGATGGCGCGAAACAGCGTTGTCTTGCCGGTGCCGTTGCGTCCCACCAGACCGGCCTTGCTTCCTGCCGGAAGGGTCAGCGAGGCGTGGTCGAGCAGCAGGCGGCCGGCAATACGCAGCGAAAGGTCATTTATGATCAACATGGTGGCGCGTTTTGGCCCGCCTTTACGCCAATGGCAAGGCCGAAAGCGCGATCCGTCCGCTCAGGCGTAGGCCCTGCCCTCTTCGGTGCGCTGGAAATAGACGAGATCCAGAACCACGGAAGGCTGGCCGAGCATCGTCAGGATGGCATGCGCCTGCCCGCGATGATGGGTCTGGTGGTTGAACACATGCCCGAGCGCCGGCGACAGTCGCTGCGAGATGGTGCGCACATCGGTGACGGTGATGTAGGTAAAGCGGCCGGCCAGCCCTTCAGGCGTCATGCCGCCGATCCAGTCGACAATCCGGGCATCCTCAGCCTGCCGGGCTTCCCGCAGTAACGAAAGCTCCCTGTGCAGAATGGTGTCCAGCTTTGCGGGTGCGTCGCCCTCGCCTGTAAAGCGTTTCATCCAGATCCGGTCGGCGACCAGAATATGGTTGAGCGTGCCCATGAGCGAGCCGAATGCGGCACCGACATCGCGCTGGAATTCATCTTCGCTCAGCTCGCTGGCGGCATCGTAGATGCGGGCGTTGGCCCACCGGTTGTAGGCCGCAAACATCATGAAATGCTGCTTCATGGAATTTCTCCCGCCAATTTGCCCTTAGACCACTAACGCCGCCGCGGCTTGCCGCCAAGCTCTCGTATCTCACACACTTGGCAATAGGCAGGCTGACCTGTATAGAGCGCGCCACACTTCAATCCCAATTTACAAGGAAGACCCATGGCGCTCGAACGCACTTTCTCCATGATCAAGCCGGATGCCACCCGCCGCAACCTGACCGGCGCCATCACCAAGGCGCTTGAAGAGGCCGGCCTGCGCGTCGTCGCGTCCCGCCGCGTGTGGATGAGCCGCCGCGAAGCCGAGGGCTTCTATGCCGTGCACAAGGAACGCCCCTTCTTCGGCGAGCTGGTCGACTCCATGACCGCCGGCCCGACCATCGTTCAGGTGCTGGAAGGCGAGAACGCCATCGCCCGCAACCGCGAAGTGATGGGCGCCACCAATCCGGCTGACGCTGCCGAGGGCACCATCCGCAAGACCTTCGCCCTTTCGATCGGCGAAAACTCCGTGCATGGCTCGGATGCGCCCGAGACCGCTGCGCAGGAGATCAAATACTGGTTCTCCGACACCGAGATCGTTGGCTGATTTCAGCCAGCCGCAAAAAAGCCGGGGCATGCCCCGGCTTTTTTAGTTTGGGAGAGAGGTTACGCACCCTTTTTGAAGCGCAGCACTTCCTTGCCGCCGGAATCCTTCAGGACCAGTTGCCCGTCGTCGATGGCGTAGGCCTTCACTTCGCCCAGTGCATCGAAATAAGCCCGCTCGGCCTTCATGCGCGCCGGCTCGCAAGCCATCTGGGTGGCGCCTATCTGGCTCAGCGAAATCGCCTCACCGTCAATCTTGGCTCCGCCGAAATAACCGTTGCAAGGCCCGCGCCCGCCTGCGCGGTCCTCGTTGTCGATGGAAAATGTCACAGGGTTGTCTGGCAGTTCTCCGAAGCCTTCGATTGATACCAGCGTCCATTCCACGCCGTGAAGCGCGTCAGTGGTATGCCGGGCGATCCTCTTCACGAGAATGGTCTGCGCTTCGCTGGTCAGCGGATCCACCCCATGGTGCGTGTCGTTGATGAACCAGAGTTCGCCATCGACCGTGATGCGCGCCTGAAGCGCATAGGTCATGTTCTTTGTGATCTTCGAATCGTCGAACCTGATTTCGAACTTCACCGGCACCTGCCCGGCAGGCGAAATCTCCTGCTCACCGATCACGTCCGCCGATGCATCCATTCGCGACACATCCGCCAGCTGAACCGACACGACCGCATTCTCCGGCAGGGCCATGCGCTCACGGTAAAGAACCTCACCCGAAATCACCCTTTCGGCGGCGAATGCGGGATTTGAAACAGCAACGAGCCCGGCCACAGGCACCAGTCCCAGCAAAATCAGTTTCTTCAGCATTTCATGTCCTCGTTTCGGGATCCCAAGGGGCCGCAGGAATGAGGAAAAAGCATGGCGCCTCGTAAAACCTGTGGTTGACCAAAGGTCACTTGCCCCACGCGGAAAGTGCTGCTTCGTCGGCTTCTCTGGCCTCTACCCAGTCGCCCTGCGAACCATCCGCGCGATGTTCCTTCTTCCAGAACGGCGCCCGTGATTTCAGGAAATCCATGATGAATGTCGCAGCCTCGAAGGCCGCCTGCCGGTGCGTGGAAGCGGTGGCGACCAGCACGATATTGTCGCCGGGCTCCATCCTGCCGTAACGGTGGATGACCGTAACACCCTGAAGCGGCCAGCGCGTGCAGGCCTCGCCGGCGATGCGCTGTATCGCGGCCTCCGCCATGCCGGGATAGTGTTCGAGTTCCAGTGCCGAAAGCTTGCCCGCCTCATCGCGGCACAGCCCTGTAAAGGTCACGACCGCGCCGATGTCCTTGCGGCCGCGGGAGAGCCCGGCAATCTCTTCGCCCACATCGAAATCCGCGGTCTGGATGCGGATATGGGGTGTAATGGCAGGCATCGACATCAACCGCCGGTCATCGGCGGGAACAGGGCGATTTCGTTTGCCCCTGCGATCTTCTCGCCATGGGCGACATGCTCCTGATTGATCGCCACACGGATCACTTCAGGATGCTGGAGGGCGTTCTCATACTCCTCGCCGCGCTCTCTCAGCCAGCCCAGCAGGTCCGACACGGTTTCCAGCCCGGCCGGAAGATCGACGACCTCCTCCGCCTTGCCGATGCGCTCGCGAACCCATGCAAAATAGATGAGCTTCATCGCCTATTCGTCCACGATGTGCTTCAGGCCAGCCCTGAAATAGTCATAGCCGGTGTAAAGGGTGACGATGGCCGCGATCCACAGCAGCGCCAGACCCGTTTGCGTCGTGTAGGGGAAGATCTTGTCTCCGGCCGGACCGGCCAGAAGGAACGCGATCGACACCATCTGGATTGTGGTCTTCCATTTCGCCAGCTGCGTCACCGGCACGCTGACCTTGAGCGCCGCGAGATATTCCCTGAGGCCGGAAACGAGGATTTCGCGGCACAGGATGATGATCGCGGCCCACAGAGACCAGCCTGCAATGCCGCCGCGATGATCGGTGTCCGCTGCCAGAAGCAGCAGGCAGGTGGCCACCAGCAGCTTGTCGGCGATCGGATCAAGCATACGGCCGATATTGGAGGTCTGCTTCCATGCGCGGGCGAAATAGCCGTCGAAATAATCCGTTATGCTGGCCGCCACGAAAATCGCCAGAGCCGACCATCGGGCAAAGTCACTCGATTTGAGATGCCCCTCCAGATAAAAACACAATGCGATCAGCGGCACCGCCAGGATGCGGGCGTAGGTCAGCATATTCGGCAGATTGAAGGCTGGGCTGGCCATGTTAAGCGCACTCGTCACAAGCAAATCGGATGGATTGACGCATAGTCAAATCAGAACGCAGTCATATGGGCAACCATCGAAAGCCCTCAGCACGGCAAAACCATGACCTTTCCCTGATCTGGCCTAGCCATTGTCATGGAAGTGGTCATAGACTAGTTGCGCGACACGCTCCGAAATTCCCTCCACCTCCATGAGGTCTTCCATCGCCGCGCGGCCGACCGCTTTCGCGGTGCCGAAGTGATGCAGCAGCGCGCGTTTGCGGGTCGGTCCGATTCCCGCGATCTCATCTAGCGGGCTCGCCACCATTTCCTTCTTGCGGCGTGCGCGGTGCGAGCCGATGGCGAAGCGGTGCGCTTCGTCGCGCAGCCGCTGCACGAAATAAAGAACCGGATCACGCACCGGCAACGTGAACGGCGCTTTGCCCAGAGCGAAAAAGCGTTCGCGGCCTGCCTCACGGTCCTGCCCCTTGGCAACACCAATGGCGACGACGCGGTCCTCGACGCCGAGATCGGCCAGAATCTGGCGCACCGCCGTCATCTGCCCCTGCCCGCCATCGATCAGGATGACGTCCGGCCACGCCGGGAACCCTTGCGCATCCTCGACGGCGTCCGAATCCTCGTCGGAATGATCCCTGATCAGCCTCGAAAAGCGCCGCTCCATCACCTCGCGCATCATGCCGAAATCGTCGCCGGGCGTGATGGTCGTCGAGCGGATGTTGAACTTGCGGTACTGGTTCTTCACGAAACCTTCCGGACCGGCAACGATCATCGCGCCAACCGCATTTGTGCCCATGATGTGCGAGTTGTCATAGACCTCGATGCGAGTCGGAGCTTTCTCCAGACCGAAGGTCGCCGCGAATCCCTCCAGCAGGCGCGCCTGCGTGGAGGTCTCGGCCAGACGCCGCCCCAGAGCCTCGCGCGCATTCTGCAAAGCATGATCGGTCAGGTCCTTCTTCTCGCCACGCACCGGCACGGAAACCGAAACCTTCCGCCCTGCCCGGGCGGTAAGCGCTTCAGCCAGAAGCTCCGCTTCCTCGATCGCGTGCGAGAGAAGAATGGCGCGGGGCGTCGGCTTGTCGTCGTAGAACTGCGCGAGGAACGAGCCAAGCACCTCTCCCGCCTCAAGCGCGGGGTCCGCCTTGGGGAAATAGGCGCGGTTGCCCCAGTTCTGGCCGGTGCGGAAGAAAAACACCTGTATGCAGTTCTGCCCGCCCTCCTGATGGATGGCGAAGACGTCCGCCTCCTCCACCGATTGCGGATTGATGCCCTGATGGCTCTGGACATGCGACAATGCCGCGAGGCGGTCCCGGTAGATGGCGGCATGCTCGAAATCGAGATTGTCCGAGGCGCGCTGCATGGCCTCCGCAATCTCGGCTTTCACCTTCTGGCTGCGGCCGGAAAGGAAATTTTGAGTTTCCGATACCAGCGCCGCATAATCTTCCGCCGAAATCTCGCCGGTGCAGGGCGCAGCGCACCGCTTGATCTGGAACAGCAGACATGGGCGGGTGCGGTTCTCGTAGAAAGAATCGGTACAACTCCTGAGCAGAAAGGCGCGCTGCAGCGAATTGATTGTGCGGCCCACGGCCTGCGCCGATGCGAAGGGGCCGTAGTAATCGCCCTTACGGGAGCGCGCGCCACGGTGCTTGTAAATTCCCGGAGACGGATGATCGGACGTCAGCAGAATGTACGGAAAAGATTTGTCGTCCCGCATCAGGACGTTAAATCTTGGCCGCAACCTCTTGATAAGATTGGCTTCAAGAAGAAGAGCTTCTGTCTCCGTGCGGGTGACGACGAATTCCATGCGGGCCGTTTCGCGCACCATCCGGCCGATGCGGTTGGTGTGGAAGCGGCCTTGCGCATATTGCGTCACGCGCTTCTTCAGGCTGCGGGCCTTGCCAACATAAAGCACGTCGCCTGCCGCATTCATCATGCGATAGACGCCGGGCGCGTTGGGCAGACGCTTGACCAGTTCCTGGATGACTTCGGCGCCGGTCCTGCCCTCGTTGTGGTCTTTTTCGAGATCGATCCCGGTGAACGAAACGTCCGGAACGGCCCCCGCCGGCTGCTCGACGATGTCGTCATCCGGTTCGGCGTCAGGCATGTCCAGCGCCGCGCCACCCTTGCGCGCTGCACTCATTCCACGACGTCCGCGATATCCGGCGTCTGCCAGGCCAGATGCTGGCCGCCATCAAGCGCGATCATCTGGCCGGTCACCGAACGGGCCTCCCACAGATAGCGGATCGTTGCGCCAAACTCGGCAAGCTCCGGTCCCCGCCCCAGAAGAAGGGCATCGACCTGCTGGCGAAAATCGGCTTCCTCCTGCCGGGCATTGCGCAGCGTCGGGCCGGGGCCGATTGCATTGACGCGAACACGCGGCGCAAGCGCCTGCGCCATGGTGCGGGTCGCGGTCCACAGGGCCGACTTGGAAAGCGTGTAGGAGAAATAGCGCGGCGACAGACGCCAGACCCGCTGATCGATGATGTTCACCACCAGCCCATCCTCGTTTTCCGGGAGGCTTTCGGCCATCTTCCGCGACAGCAGAACGGGGGTCTTGAGGTGAATTGAAAAATGGTCGTCCCAGAGCTGCCAGTCAAAATCGAGAACGGAATCATTTTCGAACAGCGAGGCATTGTTGACGAGAAGCTGCACCGGACCGAGCGCCTGCTGAACTTTGTCGAACAATTCGCCCGCCTGCACAGGATTCGTGAGATCCGTATCGAAAACGGCAGCCTTGCCACCGCGCTCGCTGATCTGGGCAGCCAGTTCGCTGGCTTCGCCGGAAGAACTGTGGCCATGGATGGCAACAGCAAAGCCGTGAGCGGCCAGGTCTTCCACGATAGCCCGGCCGATCCGTTTTGCGCCGCCCGTTACCAGAGCTGTTATGGCTGGCTTGGCCATGTATATCGATTCCCGTTCTTTTCAGTGCGGTCGCCACCGTCAGCCGCCCACCGTAATCTCCGGTCGGCGTTCAGACTCTGTTTGCGCCTTGGGCGGGATTGTGGCAGAAACGCTCGCAGTGCTGTCGAATTGCGGGCCGGCAAACCTTTCCGCAGCCCAATATAGGTCCGCCAACGCCTTGAACCAAGTGCGTTTCACCGGATAAGCACCCTTCTCCTGACAAATTCTGTTGCACGATTGCAACGCCCCCTTTCGGCCTCATTTGCGCCGGGGAATCACCTAATTTCAGGTTCTCTTCCGCCGCATTTGGGAAGGAAATTTCGGAACCGATGAGCGGCGGGATCATTTCCTCCCAAGACAGACCACGCCCTCACGTCAGGAAAGCCAGTGTGTGTGGCTGAAGGAGTAATGACCATGACGACCAAACTCAAATTCGCAACGCCGGCAGCGGCAGCCCTTATCGCCTTCGCCGTCTCTGCTCCGGCATTCGCCGCAGACGTGGTGATGGAAGAGCCCCCTGCACCGGCTCCGATTGCAGAGCTTCCTGTGGCTTCGTGGGCTGGTCCTTATGCCGGTGTGACCCTCGGCTACGGCTTCAGCGGCCGCGCCAAGGACAAGAGCATCGACAACTCGATCAGCACCGACGGCTTCCTCGGCGGCGCCTTCGTCGGCTTCAACCATCAGATCGACGACTTCGTGATCGGCGCTGAAGGCGACATCGGCTACAGCGGCGTGAAGGGCTCCAACTCGGGCTACGAAGCCAAGTCCGGCGTTGAAGGCTCGATCCGCGCCCGCCTCGGCTACGCGATCAGCCCCGACATCCTGCTTTATGGTACGGCTGGTGGCGCCGCACAGAGCCTGAAGGTTACGGATAACATCGCCGGCGGCAGTGATCGCAACACCATGCTCGGCTGGACCGCCGGTGCCGGTACCGACATCAAGTTCACCGATTCCGTGTTCGGTCGCGTCGAATACCGCTACACCGATTACGGCAAGGAGAACTTCAACCTGAACAATGGCACGCACAGCATCGACTCGCGTGACCATCGCGTCAACTTCGGTGTTGGTATGAAGTTCTGATCCGAAACCGGATTGGGCAAAAAAAGCCGGAGCAATGCTCCGGCTTTTTTTATTTGAAAGGCCTGAAATCGCTTCGACCCAATGGATCAGGAAGGAATGTTGGCCTTCAGTTCCGGGAATTTTTCGTCGAAGCGCGTTGCCCAGCGCGTGAGGCGGCTGCGACCGCGCTCCCATTCGCCGGCGAAGCGCAGGGACAGATAACCGAGCATGGCGCGCACGGCGATGTGGCCTGTGGTGATCTTCTTCGGCAGCTTCGGCGGATTGGCGTTGAGATGGTCGAGCGCGCGGGCAATCTTGCGCCACTGCCCGTCGATCCAATCCTGATGCACCTTCTCTTCGGGGCGCATGCGGCGCTCATACACGATCGCAAGCGCGCAATCGCATATTCCATCCGCCAGCGCCTCCAGCACTTCCGCTTCCGTGCGCTTGTCCGCATTGCGTGGAAACAACGCATTCTTCGATTCACGGTTCAGATACTGGGTAATGGCCCGGCTGTCGAAAACGACACGGCCGTCATCGAGAACCAGAGTCGGTATCTTGCCAAGCGGATTTGCCGAAACCAGTTCCTCAGGCTGCTGCCCCGTATTGGTAACGACTGCCTCCAGATCGATGCCCGCATATGCAGCCGACATACGCACCTTGGCGCTGTAGGGTGACGCTGGTGCGTAGAGCAGCTTGGGCAATGTCGAATTCCTTCATGTTTTCAGGCAAACGGCTTCCGCCCCTGCGTTTTTCGGCAGAGGGTCGGTAAAGCCTCAAAATGTTACTGCAGCACGCGGCACTGCGCGTTGTAGACGAGCCAGCGGTCGAAGCCTGAGACGCAGAACTCGACATTGTCGCCGACCGACGCGTACCCCTGACCTTCCTCGATCAGATACCAGATGTCGCGGTCAAGACCGTCGGACAGCGTCACCTTCGCTCCGCAATAATGGCGGGCGATCGGCCATCTTTCGCTTGCCGGCTCGCTGCGGCGCAGATGGATACGGTGGAAATCGGAAATCGCCACCTGCGGCAGGTTGGGAACGTTCCGCACCTGATGGGCGAATTTGCTGCTGATGCGATTGAGCACCGAAGGAACATTGCAAACGCTCGCCGCGCTCTCCTCCACATAGGAAGACAGATCGGCAGCATGGGCGGCAGGTTGCATCAGCACCGAAGCGCAGATGCCTGCAAAAGCGAGAAGAGCGGACTTGGCGGCGCGGATCATTTCAGCCTCATAAGGTGATTTGGCGGCACTTTGAGGATTTCCCGGCACGCGGTCAAGCACCTGCCTGCTCCCCGGCCAGCCAGTTGACGGACCATTTTGCACCGGGTTCCAGCGAAAGCAGCCGGTGCAGCTCCGGCAGCATCACTTTCAGTTCGGCTTCGAGCATGAATGGAGGATTGACCACCACCATTCCGCTGCCGTCCAGCCGGGGCACCTTGCCGGAAGGCCTGATGTCGAAACCGATATCGAGCACGCGGGGAATTCCGGCCTGCGCCAGCTGGTCGTGGAATGTCGCCACCGCCCCGCGATCCTTGATCGGATACCACAGCGCATAGATACCACCCGGCCAGCGGCGGTGGGCTTTCGCAAGGCCGTCCACAAGGCGGGCGAACTCGCCTCCTTCCTCGAAAGGAGGATCGACCAGAACCAGACCGCGCTTTTCCTTCGGAGGCAGATGCGCTCCAAGCGCCAGCCAGCCGTCCAGTTCGATCACGCGCGTCTGTATATCGCCCTCGAACCGTGCCTTAAGCTGCGCCGCATCCTGCGGATGCAGTTCGATCGCCGTCAGCCTGTCTTGCCGGCGCAGCAGGTGGCGCACGATTTTCGGCGAGCCCGGATAATGCGCGAGCTCCTGCCCTTCGTTCACGGCGCGGACCGCATCGAGATAGGGCGCGAGAAGCGCTTCGGCTTCGGCGCTCATCTTCGCCTGCATGATACGGCCGATACCGCCCAGCCACTCCCCGGTCTTGCTCGCCTCATCGGAAGCCAGATCGTACAGACCGATGCCTGCATGGGTATCGATCACCCGAAACGGCTTTTCCTTGCGCTTCAGATACTCCACGATGCGCGCCAGCACCGCATGCTTGACCACATCCGCAAAATTGCCCGCATGATAGGCGTGCCGGTAATTCATGATCCCCCATCCCTGCCCCAGCGCGGCGGCGGAGCGGAGTTCTTTTTCTCATCGCGTTTTCCGGAGCGCCGGAAGGCGACTATCAGTCCGATGAAGCCAATCCCCATCAGAGAAAGCCCCGCCTGCAGCATACGCGGATCCGCACTGCCGCTCTCGCGCCGCAAAACCAGATCGACCGCCTTGATGTCCGCGTCCACCTTGTCGCCTAGCCGCAGAACGAACCGGTAATTTCCGGGCTGGACAGGATCGATGAGACCCGCATCGTCGCGGAAAATCCGTTCGGTGATCTGCGGGCTTTTCTGCCGGGGTGTCGGATTCGCACGGAAGGTCAGGCCTTCATCCAGAATCACGCGATCATTGTATGTGCCGGTTATCGCGAGCAGCGCCATGCCACTCTGGGTGGCGTGCGGTCTCCACATGGTAAGGTCCACCAGCACGCGAACGGGCGCGTCGGATGCCGACAAGCCAACCTCTGCGGCAAGAAAGCGCCCGTCCCTGTAGACGCTCCACGTTCCGATCTCGGAGCCGGAAAAATTCTGCACGGCCCATGGCCAGAGCCCCAGCGCAGCGCCCGCAAGAAGAACGAGCAGAAACAGAACCCGCATTTTCAATCCTGTCCGGTGGCTGCACGGCTGGCGTGGCGGATCATGCCTTGCGCTCCCAGCGCCGGTCGGACGTCTGCTGCCAGTACGTGACCTCGTGCCCCTGCGCCTTCATCACCTTCCAGTGACGGCGTGCGGCCTCAAGCTGCGCGGCATCGTGCCCGTCGAACAGAAACACCGCCCGCTCGTAGACGGCCAGATCCGGCGGTTCGGCGCCATCGACGAGAAACCTGATCCGGGCACCGTTCGCATTGTCCGTTCCCGTCGTCAGCAGAACCGGCTGCTCGGCCGGAAAGGCCTCGCGGTCGGTTCCGTGCGCGAGAAACGAATCGTCGCGAAAAATCCACAGATGCTGGTCGAGAGCGTCGCGCCTGTCTTCGGAGCCGGTCTGCACAACTACCCGCCAGCCACGCTGAAGGCTGCGCTCCAGCAAGCCCGGCAGAGCGTCCTCCAGCGTCGATTCGGTCAGATGGTAGAACAGTATTTCGGTCATGACCCTGAAGTTTCCGGCCGCGCGAACCGCGAGCTTCCGTTACTTCTCATAATGATCCCGGACCAGACGGTCGAGCAGTCTCACGCCGAAACCCGATCCCCACGACTGGTTCACCTCGTTTGAAGGCGCCCCCATCGCCGTTCCGGCAATATCGAGGTGCGCCCATGGCGTATCGTCCTTGATGAAACGCTGCAGGAATTGGGCAGCGGCAATCGAACCGCCATAACGTCCGCCGGTGTTCTTCATGTCGGCGTTCTTCGAATCGATGAGCTTGTCGTATTCGGGTCCGAGCGGCATGCGCCACAGCAATTCCTGCGTGGAAAGCCCGGCCTGCGTCAGCCGCCCCGCCAGTTCATCATCATTGGAGAACAGTCCCGCATGATGGAGGCCAAGCGCCACCATGATCGCGCCGGTCAGCGTCGCAAGGTCGATGACGGCCTCAGGCTGGAACCGCTCGCAGCAATACCAAAGTGCGTCCGCCAGAACGAGACGCCCTTCCGCATCAGTATTGAGCACCTCGATCGTCTGCCCGGACATGGAGGTCACGATGTCGCCGGGGCGCTGCGCATAGCCATCGACCGAATTCTCGACCAGACCGATAATGCCGACAACATTGGCTTTCGCCTTGCGGGCGGCAAGCGCATGCATGAGACCGGTGACGGCAGCGGCCCCGCCCATATCACCCTTCATGTCTTCCATGCCCGCGGGCGACTTCATCGAGTTACCGCCGGTATCGAAGGTCACGCCCTTTCCGACGACGGCAAGCGGCTTCCGGCCCTTGCGCCCGCCTTCCCAGCGCATCACTGCCAGTCGCGCCCCGCGCGGCGAGCCCTGCGCCACTCCAAGCAGAGCGCCCATGCCGGCCTTCTTCATTTCTTTCTCAGTGAGAATTTCAACCTGAACGCCAAGTCCCTCGAGCTCTTTGGCTCGGGCAGCGAATTCGACAGGCCCAAGGACATTGGCCGGTTCATTGACCAGATCGCGGGCAAGATTCACGCCATCGACAACGGCATTCAGCCCGGTGAAAGCCTTGCGCGCACCCGCAGGGTCCGCGCACATGATCGTGATCCTGGGCGGCTTCGCTCGCCCCGCCTTGTCATCTTCGCTTTCGTTTCTGCGCGTCTTGTATTTATCAAAAGCGTAGGCGCGAAGCAGCAATCCCGCCGCCACACTTGCGGCCTCATCCGCACCGGCCTCAACATCACCGGGCAGATCGAGAAGAATGGTCAGCTCCTTCTCTTTTCCCGCCGCGGCAAGGATGGAGCCGCCGAGCCGAAGCCACGCATGCTCCTTGAGACTGGCCACCTCGCCGGCACCCAGAACCACGATCTTGTCCAGTTGCGTACCTTCAGGCGCGATGAGATCGATCTTCGCCCCGAATTTGCCTGAAAATCCGGAGATTTTCACGGCTCGCGCGAGAACACCGGCCGGATCAATGCTGGCAGCGGTTTCGCCAAAGCCGGCCTTTTCGGCGTAGAGCAGGCAAACGCTGCCCTTTGCCGGTACGGAAAATTTGGCAAAGCTCACAGAAGGTGTCGATGTCATCAGCCTGTACTTTCGGTTCCGCGGAAGGTGTCGAGAGTTGGTCGTTTTACGTGTCTTGGCAAGCTATGGTGCCACAGGGAATAGCAGATTGTTCGATTCGCCAGCCTGCTTCAGTCAGAAATTTAAGCACTCTCCGTCCGGAACCGGTTGTTAACCATGCTTTTTCGCGCTTTTTTATCCATTCGGACACAGATTGCATCGATGGAAAATGAGATCCGGATATCGGCTCCGGAGAACACCTGTTGTGCGGGCGGCACCGGGACAAACACGCTTTGCAAGGCCCTGATACGGCCTGAACCGGCAGAGAAACCGTACGCATGAAGGTCATCGAACGCTACATAATGCGCCGCATGCTGCTGCTCTTTCTTGGAGCGCTGGCATGGACGCTGGCTATCGTTTGGACCACGCAGGTTCTGGCGCGCATCGATCTGGTGACCGATGGCGGCCAGTCCGCCCTCACCTTCTTCGAAGTGGCCGCTCTTATTATTCCGACTGTCATTCCTATTGTCGTGCCGTTCGCTCTGGCTGGCGCGGTAGCGCAGACCCTTTCGGCCATGAACGCCGACTCGGAGCTGGTGGTCGTGAACGCTGCCGGCGCATCCCGAATGACCGTCGCGCGGCCGGTGCTGATTCTGGCAATTGCAGCCAGCGTGTTCTGTTTGCTCATCCAGAATTTCGTGGAACCCTATGCCCGCCAGCGCAATCGCGACCTCGTAGCCGGCGCGAGGGCCGACTTTCTCTCGCTCGTCATTCAGGAAGGCACATTCCGCAAGATCGAGGATGGCCTGTTCGTGCAGATAGGCGAGCGCCTTCCGGGCAACCGGCTGGCCGGTATTTTCGTCGCCGACAGCCGCGAAGAGGGTGTCGATCTGGTTTACTATGCCAAGACCGGTGCGGTGATCGATCATGACGACACCAAGGCCCTGCTCATGAACGACGGCGTCATTCACCGCAAGGCGGTCGGCGGCGACATCTCGCTCGTGCACTTTACGTCCTATGCATTCGATCTTTCCGCTTTTGATTCCGACACCGGAACCGGCACCCGGATGCCGAAGGACCAGACGACAGCCTATCTTCTGAATCCGAACCGCAATGATGACGTCTATAAGAAGACGCCGCAGCTCTATCGCAACGAACTGCACAAGCGGTTTTCCGAGTGGCTGTTCCCCATCACCTTCGCGCTTATCGCGCTCGCGGTTGCCGGAGATGCCAAGTCCCACCGCGAGGCGCGGATACACCCGCTGGTGACCACCATCTGTATTGCGCTGTTCGTGCGCTGGATGGGCTATTTTGCAGAGGGCCAGACCAAGACCCAGCCCCTGTTCAACTACGCGCTGTATGCCGTGCCTGTCGCATTTTCGGCGATTTCAGTGTGGTGCATCGCCACGCAGAGAACCATGGAGTTGCCGATCGGCTGGATAGATGCCCTGAACAGCATCTATAAGCGCATATCCGATAAAGCATTGGCTTTGAGAATGAAGCTCACCGGAGCCGGTGCACATAAGGGATCTGCGTGATGGGCTGGACCCTCGGGCGCTATTTTTTCCTGCGCTACACAGTGATCGCCATCTGGTTTTTCCTTGGCATCTTCGCTCTCGTTTTCCTGATCGACTTTACCGAGCTGACGAGCCGTACCAGCCGCATAGCAGGCTTTACCTACTGGACCGGCGCAGCCATCTCAGGGCTGCGTGTGCCCATGCTCGTGCTTCAGACAGTGCCGTTCGTCGGCCTGTTCGCAGCAATGGCGACGCTGGTATCGCTGAACCGCAAATATGAGCTGGTCGTTGCCCGCGCGGCCGGCATCTCAGCATGGCAGTTCCTGCTGCCGGTATGCCTTGGCGCTTTTCTGTTCGGCGTCCTGGCGGTCACGGTTCTCAACCCTCTTGCTGCCCATGGGCTGGTGCGCTCGCAACAGGTCGAAAGCCTGTTGCGCTCGGGCAACTCAAATACGGTCGACAGCAACACGGTGCCGTGGCTGCGCCAGAAGACATCTTCCGGGGATACCATAATCGGCGCGCGCGCCGTCCTTTCCCAAGGGCTGGAGATGGCTGATGCAACCTTCTTCATGCTCGATCGCGACGGCAATATCTTCGAACGCCGCGACGCGCGCAGAGTGTACCTGCGCGACGGTTTCTGGGAATTGCACAATGTCGTGGTACGGCCATCCGACGGTCCGGGCGAGAAGAAGGACGTTGATCGCGTACCAACCGATCTGAAGCCGGAATTCGTGCAGGAGAGACTGGCTCAGCCGGAAACCATTCCGTTTTTTGAGCTGCCGCAGAAGATCGAAGTTGCGCGATCCTTCGGTCTCGGGGCCAACGCTTTCGCCATGCAGTTCGACTCTCTGATCGCCCTTCCCTTCCTTCTGGTGGCGATGACCCTGATCGCGGCAACCGTGTCGATGAGATTTGCCCGGATGGGGCAATCGGTGACGATGATTCTGGGTGGCATTGTCGCCGGCTTTCTGCTTTATGTCGTCTCGGTTCTGGTCAAGGCTTTCGGCGTGGCCGGGTTCGTGCCCACTGTTGTGGCCGCGTGGTTCCCGGTTGTCGTGGCTATGTTTTTCGGGGTAACATTCCTTTTGTACAAGGAAGATGGCTAGTGAGGGGGGCGGTTGTGAAAAACGGTCGGTTCAGCCGATTGTCGCTCCTGTGTGGAGTCAGTGGCCTTGCCTGCCTTATGGCGTACGGCTTTGCGCCGACTCCTGCCGCTGCGCAGGTGCCAGACTCCCTGACCTCCAATATCCCTTCGGATGCCCAGATGCTGCTGGAGTCCGATACGCTCGTCTACGATAATGATTCGCAGACAGTGACCGCGGTTGGCGGTGTGCAAATCGACTATGCCGGCAATCGCCTCGTCGCCCAGCGCGTCGAATATGATCGCAAGACCCAGCGGCTGATCGCCAGCGGCAGCGTCGAAATCGTTCACAGCGACGGCACCAAGGTTCATTCCGAACATATCGACATCACCGACGACTTCGCGGACGGTTTTACCAACGCGCTGAGGGTCGAGACCGTTGACAAGACCTATTTCGCTGCAGAAAGCGCCGAGCGCATGGGTGGCGTGCTGACCACCTTCCACAACGGTGTCTACACAGCCTGCGAGCCTTGCGAAGATAAGCCCGACAAGCCCGCCATCTGGCGCGTGAAATCGCAGAAGATCATCTGGAACAGCCAGAAAAAGACGATCCGATTCCAGAACTCCAATTTTGAGTTCTTCGGAATGCCGATCGCATATCTGCCGGTTTTCGAGATTGCCGACCCGACGGTGAAGCGCAAGAGCGGCTTCCTTTTCCCGTCGATTTCCTACAAGTCCGAACTCGGTGTCGGAGCCGGTATCCCCTATTATTTTGCCCTGTCGCCCACCTACGATCTGACGGTCAAAGGCAATTACTACTCCAAACAGGGCTTCCTTGGCGAAGCCGAGTGGCGCCAGCGCTTCAACAATGGCCAGTACAGCGTGAAGATTGCCGGCATCCGCCAGCAGGATCCGGAGGCTTTTAAGACAGGTACTGAAAACAGAGGTGCGGCCGGTGATCTCAACCGAACCCGCGCAATGATGGGCACGCAAGGCCAGTTCGCCATCAATTCGCGCTGGGATTTCGGCTGGAACGTCCTGCTCCAGACAGACAAGAATTTCTCCAGAACCTATGGAATCGACAATTATGAGCAATATGCTCATCGCTCCGAGGTTTATCTGACTGGTCTCAACGACCGGAACTACTTCGACCTGCGTGGCATGAAGTTCCAGATTCAGGAAGATATTCTGGACAGCAATTCAAGCTCGCGTAACGACAAGCAGGCCTGGGTCCTGCCATCGTTTGACTATGCTTATATCCCCGATGCCTCATTTGCCGGCGGACAATTGTCCTTCAACGTGAACGCACGTGCCCTTGATCGCAGTAAGCTGGATGTAAGCACTCAGCGTGTTCGCGGAATCGAAGGCAGCAGCGGACGGTTGACTGCCGAGGCAGAATGGAAGCGATCATTCATCACTGATGGCGGCATGGTGTTCACGCCTCTGCTCGCATTTCAGGCTGATGGAAACTATCTGAATGCTTCGTCAGCATCACTGGCGGCTATAAACAGTGTTGCGAGCACAAACGGCACCACCGCTGACATGCGCTCGTCCTTCTTCCGTTCGATGGCGACGCTTGGCCTCGAATGGCGCTGGCCGATCCTGTTTTCGGCAACCGCTTCCTCGCATGTGCTTGAGCCGACGGCGCAGCTCTTCGTTCGACCCAACGAAGACTATGTCGGCGGTCTTTCCGTGCCCAATGAAGACGCGCAGAGCTTCGTTTTCGATGCCTCCACGCTGTTTGAGCGGGACAAGTTCTCCGGCTACGATCGCATTGAAGGCGGTACGCGCGCCAATCTTGGCTTCCGTTACGTCGGAACCTTCGACAGCGGCTGGACCACCAATGCCATGTTCGGCCAGTCTTACCACCTGAATGGGGAGAACTCGTTCGCGGCGCCTGATCTGGTCAATGTCGGCGCCAATTCAGGCCTCGAAAGCGATCGCTCAGACTATGTCGGTCTTGTCGGCGTGAGCGGCCCGAGCGGCATTTCCGCCTCTCTGAGCGGACGTTTTGATGAACAGACGTGGGAAGTCCGTCGGTCCGAAGTAAAGCTTGGATACAATGGCGGCCCTCTGGCGCTCTCGGCACGTTATGCCTTCATTCAGGCTCAGCCTGACTACGGTTTCACTGAAGATCGCCACGAGGTGGCATTCGGAGGCTCCGCTCAGTTCGCCGAGAACTGGCGCGTGTTCGGCTCCGGCACCTACGATCTTGAGGAGAACGTGATGGTGAAAAACGGTATAGGCTTTGGCTATGCCGATGAGTGCTTCACCTATCTGATGACCTATTCTCAGACGCGTGACCGTATCAACAAGGAAGTTTCGCAAAGCATCGGCTTCAACATCACCTTCCGTACGCTGGGTGATTTCGGTTCGGCCACCAGCAACTTCGTTCAGTAAATGGTGGCTGACACGGTTTTGCCGTATAAAGCGGGCAGAAGCCCGATTCAATTTGTGCTTTGACGTGAACTGAAAGCTGGATGCCGGAATGCGGAAATATCTTCTCTCTGCAAGCCTTGCCCTTTTCGTCGGTGTGACGGCTGTTGCGGCGACTGGCGTAACCACGCCGGCGGTGGCAAGCGAGATCAAGTATATCGTCAACAATATGCCGATCACGACCACCGATATTCAGCACCGTAACGCCTTTTTCCGTCTGCAAAGGCGTAAGGGCGATGCGGCGAATGAGATGATCGAGCAGACCCTGCGCCTCGCCGAAGCGCAGCGCATCGGCATCCGCATCAGTGACAAGCAGGTCAACGACGCTTACGCCCGCTTTGCTTCAAGCAATAACATGCCGCTGGCACAGCTCGATTCGGTCATGGCGCAATCGGGCGTCACCAAGCAGCATTTCAAGGATTTCATCCGCTCCCAGATGGCCTGGAACCAGGCAATCGGCGCGCGCTACCGGGCCGAGCAATCGGGAAGCGGGCTGACCAGCCAGCAGGAAGCCGTGCGCAACATGCTGAAAAAGGGCGGAAACAAGCCCTCGGCGACTGAATACATGCTGCAGCAGGTGATTTTCGTCATCCCGCCGGCGGAGCGCAAGTCGACGATGGGCAAGCGCAAGCGCGAAGCGGAAGCGCTGCGGGCGCGCTTCAATGGCTGCGCCAACACGCAGCAGTTCGCCAAGGGGCTTATCGATGTGACGGTGCGCGATCTCGGTCGCGTTCTTGCTCCGCAATTGCCGCCGGAATGGTCCGATCAGATCAAGAAGACCAAGGCTGGCGGCGCCACCGGCGTTCGCGAAACGGAACGCGGGGTTGAGTTCATCGGCGTTTGCAGCGCGCGCGAGGTTTCTGACGACCGGGTTGCCGAACTGGTGCTTCAGAATGAGAATTCCGATGCCGACGCAGATAAGCTCGGCCAGAAATATATGGAAGAGCTGAAGAAGACGGCCAAGATCGTCCGGCGCTGATCGTGCAGCGCCTGCCTCTTCCCCTTGCCGTCAGCATTGGTGATCCCTCCGGCATAGGTCCGGAGATCGCCATTCAGGCATGGCAACAGCGCAACGAACTTCGCCTTCCTGCTTTCTATCTGCTGGCCGACCCGGCTCTGGTTGCCGCGCGCAGCAAGCGGATTGGCAGCGATGTTCAGTTCGCCGAAACCTCCCCCGAACAATCGACAGAAGCTTTCGCGCACGGCCTGCCCATTGTTGCGCTTGAGAATCGATTGGCCGACCGCCCGGGACAACCGGATGCCGCCAATGCATCCGGCATCATCGAGGCGATAGACCGTGCGGTTGAAGATTGCTTCTCAGGCAAGGCGGCCGCTGTCGTAACCTGCCCGATAGCCAAGAAGCCGCTCTATGACGCCGGCTTTGCCTTCCCCGGCCACACCGAGTATCTGGCGTATCTGGCTTCCCAGCGGACCGGAACGCCCGTCACGCCGGTGATGATGCTGGCGGGGCCGGAACTGCGAACGGTGCCGGTTACCATCCACATCGCGCTGTCGGATGTGCCCAAAGCGCTGACTACGGAACTCATCGTGGAAACGGCGGTCATCACCGCCCGGGATCTGCAGAGCCGCTTTGGGCTGAGCAACCCGCGCCTTGCGATTTCAGGTCTCAACCCGCATGCCGGCGAGGATGGCGCGATGGGAACGGAAGATCGCGACATCGTAGCGCCCGCCATAGCAGCCTTGAAGGCTAAGGGCATAAATGCTTTCGGCCCCCTGCCTGCCGACACCATGTTTCACGCCAGCGCCCGCGCAGGCTATGATGTGGCGATCTGCATGTATCACGACCAGGCCCTGATACCCGCCAAGGCCCTTGCCTTCGATGAGGCCGTGAACGTCACGCTTGGGCTGCCCTTCATCCGCACCTCGCCGGATCATGGCACCGCGTTCGGCATCGCCGGAAAAGGCGTGGCCCGGCCCGACAGTTTCATTGCGGCACTCAGGCTGGCCGGCCAGATGGCAGGCAGCGGAAAGATGGCGGAATCCGCTTGAGCTTCGATGGCCTCCCACCCTTGCGAGAAGTGATCGACCGCTACGAGTTGCGGGCGAAGAAAGCGCTTGGGCAGAATTTTCTTCTCGACCTGAATATTACCGGCAAGATTGCGCGCGTCGCCGGTGATCTGAGTGATGTGACCGTCATCGAGGTCGGTCCCGGGCCGGGCGGGCTGACCCGTGCGCTCCTCGCTCACGGCGCGAGGCGCGTCGTCGCCATCGAAAAGGACGAGCGCTGCCTCGCTGCGCTGGACGAAATCTCGAAGCATTATCCGGGCCGCCTGCATGTGGTTCCGGGCGATGCCCTGAAGACGGATTTCGCTACGCTTGCCGAACCCGGCTCCCCTGTCAGGATCGTGGCCAACCTGCCCTACAATGTCGGCACCGAGTTGCTGGTTCGCTGGCTGACAGTGCCGCAATGGCCGCCTTTTTATCAGTCAATGACGCTGATGTTCCAGCGCGAGGTGGCCATGCGCATCGTGGCGGAACCGGGCAGCGAGGCTTACGGCCGGCTGGGCGTTCTGGCCGGATGGCGCACCCGGGCGCGCATCGCCTTCGATCTGCCGCCGCAGGCTTTTACGCCACCACCGAAGGTAACCTCATCGGTCGTCCATCTGGAGCCTCGGGCAGAACCGCTTCCAGCAGACGTCCGCACGCTTGGCCGCCTCACCGAAGCTGCCTTCGGTCAGCGTCGCAAGATGCTGCGTCAGAGCCTCAAATCACTGGGCGGCGAGATCCTGCTGGAGAGCGTGGGCATCGATCCCACGCGCCGGGCAGAGACGCTAAGCGTGGAAGAGTTCGTGCGCCTCGCCAACGCCGTCTGAACGCACGGCAGCAAGCAGCCTTCAGCGGGAAGGCCGCTGGAGGATTCTTATAAAGATTGTGGCAGCCCCTATAAGCCCGGAACGGTTTGAAAGAAGGATGGGCGGGATCATATCGCCCACCCTGCAATTCGGCTTTCTCAGCCCAGATCCTCGTCCATCAGCCCGGAAACGAAATCGAACAGTCCAGGCCGGCGGTCGCGGCGCAACCGCTCGGCGGTGACGATGGACACGACTTCCGTGAAAGCCCGGTCGAGATCGTCGTTGACGACGACGAAATCATACTCGGTCCAGTGTTCGATCTCGTCACGCGCGTTTTTGAGACGCGTCTCGATCACCGCTTCCTGATCCTCGGCACGCCGCTTCAGGCGGTCCTTCAGTTCGCGCATCGACGGCGGCAGAATGAAGATGGAAACGATGTCGCCCCGCATCTTCTCCCGCAACTGCTGGGCGCCCTGCCAGTCGATGTCGAACAGCATGTCGCGCCCCTCCGCCATCGCCTTTTCGGCCGGGCCTCTTGGCGTCGCGTAGAAATTGCCGTGTACTTCGGCCCATTCCAGCAATTCGTCATTGTCGCGCAGGATCTCGAATTCCCGCCGGCTGCGGAAATGATAGTGGCGGCCGTCGATCTCGCTGCCGCGCCGCGGACGCGTGGTGACGCTGACCGAAAGCTCGAACTGATTGTCGCTTTCCAGCAGGTTCCGCGCAATGGTCGACTTGCCTGCACCAGAAGGCGAAGACAGCACGAGCATCAGCCCCCGCCGACGGATGAGGGATCCGACATTATTTGACGGCATCTGTTACTCCAGATTTTGAACCTGTTCGCGGAACTGATCGATGACTGCCTTGAGTTCGAGCCCTATGGCGGTGATCGAAGCTGCATTCGATTTAGAGCACAAGGTATTCGATTCGCGATTGAATTCCTGCGCCAGGAAATCGAGCTTCCGGCCAATGGCGCCGCCTGAGACGAGAAGGGATCGCCCGGAGGCCACATGCGTCTTCAGTCTGTCGATCTCTTCGCGGATATCGGCTTTGGTGGCAAGAAGGGCCGCTTCCTGATGAAGGCGAGCCTCATCGAAGCCTGCGGCAGAATTGAGCAGCAAGCTTACCTGATCGGCGAGCCGCGCGCGGATGACATCCACCTCCCTTGAGGGGTCTGCTTCGGCTTGCAGGGTCAGTTCCTCAATCCGGTCAAGATGACCGCCCAGAACCTTGCGCAATGCCTCGCCTTCTTCGCATCGGGCCTGCTGAAGCTGCGAAAGCGCTGCTTCAAGCGTCTGCTGAATGGTCGCATCCAGAGCGGCGCGCGCCTCGGGCGTTTCCACCGTTTCCGGAAGCTCCAGAACGCCCCGCAGGGCGAGAAGGCCGTCAACACTCGGCGGCGCCGCTCCGAAATCGTCCTGCATCCGCTTGGCGAGGACAGCAAGATCGCGGAGAAAAGCTTCATTGATCGAAGGCTGTACGCCAGCCCCCACGGGCCGCGTTATGGTCAGGTTGGCCTGAAAGTTCCCGCGTGCAAATCGTTTCTGGATCGCCTGACGAGCCGCCAGTTCCAGCCGGTCGAAGCCGGGAGGCAAACGCATCCGCACCTCGGCGCTCTTGCCATTGACGGACTTCACCTCCCAGGCGATGGCAATGCCATTATGCTCGGCGTTTGCGCGGGCGAAACCGGTCATGCTCTGCAGGGTCATGCGATCCTCTCCGGCCGGCTGATTGAAATCCCAAACAGCAAAGCCATGGTCTGACCGGAATGCCGGATCGGCTTTCCGCCTCTACTGGGTGGGGTTGTTTCCTGCGGGGTCGTCGGCATTCTCGCCAGCCTGCCCGCTCCCGGCAGCCTCCGCGGCCTGCTTGCGTTGCCAGGCGCGGTAACGCGCAACATTCTCGTTGTGCTCCTTGAGCGTCGGCGCGAACACATGGCCACCAGTGCCATCAGCGACAAAATACAGATCTTCCGTCTTGGACGGATTGGCCACCGCTTCCAGCGAAGCCCTGCCCGGATTGGCGATCGGTGTCGGCGGCAAACCGTTGATCGTGTAGGTATTGTATGGTGTCGGCTTGTCGATATCCGATCGATAGATCGGACGGTCTGCCGGCTTGCCCTGACCTCCGAACAGACCATAGATGATCGTCGGATCCGACTGCAGCCGCATGCCCTTGCGCAGGCGGTTGAGGAACACCCCGGCAATGCGCGAGCGCTCATCGCCACGCGAGGTTTCCTTTTCGACGATCGACGCCAGCGTCAAAAATTCGTTCTCGTCGGCGAGCGGCAGGTCGGAATCACGCCTCGCCCAAATGGAGGAAACCAAAGCCTTCTGATCGGAAAGAAGCTTGTCGATCATCTGCTGGCGCGTCGCGCCACGCGTGAACCGCAACGTATCGGTGGCGATGCTGCCTTCAGGAGGAAGCTGCGACGGCATATCGCCGGTAAGAGCCTCATGGGCCGCGATGCGCTCGAACGCCTGATGAACCGTCAGACCTTCCGGAATGGTCAGCGCGTAGGTGACCGACTTGCCGCTCTTCAGAAGCTCCATGATCTCGCGCATAGACGCATGCGGCTTGATCTCGTATTCGCCCGCCTTCAGCGCCTGATCATTGTTATGGACGCGCACACCAACGCGGAAAACGCGGGCATCGCTGATAAGTCCGCGACGCTCCAGCTGCTCTGCAATCTGCGAGACACCCGTATTCGGCTTGACCAGCAAGGTGTCGCCGATGGCGGAAGGCCCCGGCTCGATGAAAGCCTTCTTGCCGAAATAGACGGCAAGGCCACCACCCACCATCACCAGAAGGATCAGGGAAAGCACGAAGTTGAGGAAAACCACGATCTGGCTGCGGGAGCGGCGCGAGCGCTTCGCCGGCGGAGGAGTTCCCTTTTCCGGCCGCAGAGCTTCATTCGCCGTTTTCGGCACGATCGGCGCGCCGGCAGGCGCTGAGTTCTGCGGCGTCGGGCTCTGCCCGAATTCATTGCCTCCAGAATTGGTGTTCATGGCACCCCGGTCTTTTGTGGAATCGATACCCCTCCTGAAAAATAGGAGCGAATATGGCAAAATTCACGGCATCCGACCCTGTCGGATGCCGTTTACGCGGGCTGTTCAGCCATTATAGCGCTGGAAGACCAGCGAAGCATTGGTGCCGCCGAACCCGAAGGAGTTGGACAGCGCAACGTCGATCTGCTGCTGACGCGGCTTGTTCGGCACAAGATCGATCGCCGTCTCGCGTTCCGGGTTGTCCAGATTGATGGTCGCCGGGGCGATATTGTCGCGAATTGCCAGAATCGAGAAGATCGCCTCGGCTGCACCCGCTGCACCGAGGAGGTGACCAATCGACGATTTCGTCGAGGACATGGAAATCTTCGAGGCAGCATCGCCGACCAGCCGCTCGACGGCGCCAAGCTCGATCGTATCCGCCATGGTCGATGTGCCATGGGCGTTGATGTAATCGATGTCGGAAGGCCTGAGGTTCGCACGCTTCAGTGCGGCCGTCATGCAGCGGAACGCGCCGTCGCCATCTTCGGCGGGAGCCGTAATGTGATAGGCATCGCCGGTGAGACCGTAGCCGACCACTTCGGCGTAGATCCGCGCACCGCGCGCCCTGGCATGCTCCAGTTCTTCCAGAACCACGACGCCGGCGCCCTCGCCCATGACGAAACCGTCACGGTCGCGATCGTAGGGGCGGGACGCCTGTTCAGGCGTGTCATTGCGTTCGGTGGAAAGGGCACGGCAAGCCGCGAAACCCGCCAGAGAAAGGCGGTTAACCGGCGCTTCGGCGCCACCGGCCAGCATCACATCCGCATCGCCGAACATGATCAGCCGTGCGGCGTCGCCAATGGCGTGCGCGCCGGTCGAGCATGCCGTCACCACTGCGTGGTTGGGGCCCTTGAAGCCGTGCCGGATGGAAACCTGCCCGGACACCAGATTGATAATCTGTCCGGGAATGAAGAAGGGGCTGATACGGCGCGGACCGCGCTCCTTCAATATGATGGAATTCTCGGCAATGCCTTCGATGCCGCCGATGCCGGAGCCGATCATGACGCCTGAGGCGCAACGCTCCTCCTCGGTCTTCGGCTCCCAGCCGGAATCCTTCAGCGCTTCGTCGGCAGCCGCGATCCCGTAGAGGATGAACTCACCGATCTTGCGCAGTTCCTTGGCTTCGAGAACGGATTCCGGATTGAAGGTACCGTTCGTCCCGTCACCACGGGGAATGATGTGGGCGATCTTGCAGGCAAGATCGTCCACTTCAAATTCGGTCACACGGCGGGCCGCACTGCGGGCGGACAGAAGTTCCTTCCATCCGTGCTCGTAACCCATTCCGAAAGGCGAAAGCAGGCCAAGACCCGTAACGACAACGCGCCGCATGTCTGAAATCAATATCTGCCTGAAAGGATCAGGCAGAGGCCTTGTCGATGAACTTGACGGCATCGCCGACGGTCAGGATCGTCTCGGCGGCGTCATCCGGGATTTCGACCCCGAACTCTTCCTCGAATGCCATGACGAGCTCGACCGTGTCGAGGCTGTCTGCGCCCAGATCGTCGATGAAGCTGGCCTGCTCCGTCACCTTGTCGGCGTCAACGCCGAGATGCTCGATAACGATCTTCTTGACGCGCTCTGCGGTGTCACTCATTTGGGCATCCTCGTCTTCAGGTTGGTCTGTCTTCGTTAGCGGTCGTCATGACGCTAATCAAGTTGAAAGATGGTCCTGCAAGAAACACAATGAAGCAGGCCAATTCCGGCAAGAGCCTTGGAATTGCGGGCCGCATTACACGAAATTCCCCGCATATCCAAGGCGAAAAGCCAGCTGTCCCTAGATCATCGCCATGCCGCCATTCACATGAATCGTCTGGCCGGTGACGTAGGCGGCCTCATTCGAGGCGAGATAAGCAACTGCGGAGGCGACTTCGTCGCCCGTTCCCATACGCCGGGCCGGGATGGCCGACATGATGGTCTCTTTCTGCTTGTCGTTGAGCTTGTCGGTCATCGCCGATTCGATGAAGCCCGGCGCAACGCAGTTGACCGTGATGTTGCGGGTTGCGATCTCCTGCGCCAGCGACTTGGAGAAGCCGATGATGCCCGCCTTCGAGGCGCAATAGTTGGCCTGGCCCGGATTTCCCGTAACGCCGACAACGGAGCTGATGTTGATGATGCGGCCATGGCGGCGGCGCATCATCGGATGGGTCAGCTCTCGGGTGAGGCGGAACACGGCCGACAGATTGACGTTGATGACGTCGTCCCAGTCTGCATCGCTCATGCGCACGAACAGGCCATCGCGGGTGATGCCGGCATTGTTGACGAGGATATCCACGCCTTCAAGTTCTGCTTCAGCTTTCTGGCCGAGTTCCTTGACCTCGCTGGCATCGGACAGGTTGGCCGGAAAGAGCTTTACGCGCTCGCCAAGCTCACTGGCCAGCGTTTCAAGTTTTTCGACGCGCGTGCCATGCAGGCCGACAACGGCGCCCTGCGCGTGAAGCACGCGCGCGATCGCTTCGCCGATTCCGCCTGTCGCACCCGTTACCAGCGCCTTGCGGCCTGTCAGATCAAACATTCCTGCCTCCATAAACGTCGCCAGCAGCGATCAGTCCGCGATCAGCCGAGGGCGGCAAGCGCCGCCTCGATATCGGCCGGCGTCCCGACGGAACTGACAGCGATATCGCGATTTATACGGCGCGCAAGCCCGGAAAGCACCTTTCCAGCGCCAATTTCATAGAGCGTGGTGACGCCATCGGCGCCAAACCACTCTACTGTTTCGCGCCAGCGCACCCTGCCCGTCACCTGCTCGACGAGGCGCGCAGTGATGAGATCAGCGTCGGTGGTGGGCTCCACGGAGACGTTCGACACCACCGGAACCACCGGGCCATGTCGTGCCACAGCCGCCAGCGCTTCGCGCATCGCATCCGCAGCCGGGCCCATCAATGCGCTGTGGAACGGCGCGGAAACCTGCAGCATCAGCGCGCGCTTCGCGCCCTTGGCCGTGCACAGCGCCGCTCCGCGCTCCACGGCCGCCTTGCTGCCCGAAATAACGAGCTGGCCACCGCCATTGTCATTGGCGATCTGGCAGACCTCATCTTGCGCGGCTTCCGTGCAGGCTGCTTCCACATCCGCCTGCTCCAGTCCGATAATGGCAGCCATGGCGCCTTCGCCCGCCGGCACGGCTGCCTGCATGGCATTGCCGCGAATGCGCAGCAGGCGCGCCGCATCGGCGATGGAAACGAAGCCGGCGGCGGCAAGCGCCGAATACTCGCCAAGCGAATGGCCGGCCACATAGGCGACCTTTTCCTTCAGCGAAAAGCCTTTTGATTCCAGCGCCCGCATGGCCGCAAGCGACACGGCCATCAGCGCCGGCTGGGCATTGGCTGTCAGGGTCAGCGTTTCTTCGGGTCCCTCGAAGATCAGCGCCGAAAGCTTCTCGCCCAGCGCCTCGTCCACTTCCTCGAACACCCTGCGCGCTTCGGGGTAGGCGTCGGCAAGTTCCTTGCCCATGCCCACGGCCTGACTGCCCTGCCCCGGGAACGTGAATGCTATTGCCATGATCAGCCTCGGTTTGTGCTCTTAATCCCGCGTGTGACGCATTGAAGCAAGGCAAGTCAAGCCCGCACCCTTTTTACCGGATTTTTGAAGCAGGAATGGCTCTTCATCCGACGGAGCGGGAAAAGGATCACATATCGTTAAAAACGAACACGATTCTTTCGTCGGCTATTCCCATTTTTGCCACACGCAATAGCTTTTCGTGACATATGCATGACAGTTCTATGACGCTGGCATTCAATGGGAAAGTTGTGAGTTGGTGAAACGCAAACCAGAATTTTCTGAACAGGCAGCACGCATGGATGCCATGGCGTCCGGCAGCAACCGTTCGGCGCTGAACGCGAGTGCCCGTCATGCGGTGCTGATGGTCCTTGCTTCAGCCCTGCTTGTTTTTGCCATCGAATGGATTTTCCGCGGCGATTTCGCAGGCGCGGTCGCCTTCTTTACGCAACCGTACAAGCCCGGCTGGACCACGGTTCTGGTGTTTGCGCTCCTTCTGCTCGGACTGGACGCCATTCTTGGCCGTGCCTGGCTCGGATTGCTGACCGTCGCGCCGGTAACGCTCACCCTTGCCTTCATCGGCTACCAGAAGTCGCTCTATCTTGGCGATCCGCTGTTTCCGACGGATATTCTCTTTGCCCGCCAGATCTTCGAGCTGCTGCCGCTTCTGGTCGGTGAACGGCCATGGACCGGCGTGGCGCTGGTTCTGGGGCTTGTTCTGACGATCACCGCCCTGCTCTATACGTGGCGTTATGTGCAGCGTCGCATACCGCGCATGAGCTACAGGGGCCGCGCCGCGCGCCTTTTGCTGGCTCTGCCGGCCCTCGCCTTCTTCGTCTCGCTGATGGACTATGCGACATTCTCCTGGACCCGCGACCGTCTCAGGATCATCCCGATGATGTGGGACCAGAAGGAAAACTACGCCAACAACGGCTTTACCCTCGCCTTCGCGCTCAATGTGCCGATGGCCCATGTCTCGGCCCCGGCCGGCTTCTCCGACAAGGCGATCGATTCGCTGCCAAAGCCTGCGGTCGACACCGCACTGCCGGTGGAACAGCCAGACATCATCATGGTGATGAGCGAATCGTTCTGGGATGCCGGCAAATTGCCCGGCGTCACCATCACGCCAGATCCGATTGCTTCCACCCGCGCGCTGCAATCGGGCGAAATGTTTTCGCCGGAATTCGGCGGCATGACCGCCAATGTGGAATTCGAGGCGCTGACAGGATTTTCCAACGCCTTCCTGCCGGCAGGCAGCATTCCCTACCAGCAATATGTGCGAAAGCCGCTGCCTTCCATGGCAACCTTCCTGCGCTCGGAAGGCTATCAGACACTGGCCATCCATCCCGGCACGGACTGGTTCTGGAACCGCTCCAATGTCTACAAGGCGTTCGGCTTCGACGAATTTCGCTCCGAAAAAACGATGGCGACCATAGCGAAGCGTGGCCCGCTTGTTTCCGACGAATCGATGACGGACGAGATCATCGCCGCGGCAGATGCAGCCGAAAGGCCTCTCTTCCTGTTTTCCGTGAGTCTCCAGAATCACGGCCCCTACGAGCCGAATCGCTACGGCAACGCCACGCATAGCGTTCAGGCTGAAACAAGCGACTGGGCGCGCGCGTCACTGGCGAGCTTTGCGGAAGGCGCAGCCGATTCCGACCGCGAGTTACAGCGCCTGATCGACTGGGCCCGCAAGCGCGACCGTCCGACGGTGATCGCCTTCTTCGGCGACCATCTGCCGCCCCTCGGCCCCGTTTACGTGGAAACCGGCTTCCTGAAGGCCAATGTAGCTCCGCGCCGGGACACGCCCGAGAACATGCGCCTCCACCGCTCGACTCCTCTGGTCATCTGGTCGAATCGCAACGGCAGCGTTGAAGATGTCGGTGGCGTCAGCCCCGCTTTTCTGCCCCTGCACGTCTTCAGGACTGCGGGGATAAGCCATCCTTACTACACGGGCTTTCTGGGCGATCTGCATCAGCGCTACAGCGTGGTGGAGCGCTCGCTGCTGCTCAGTGCAGATGGAGAGCCGACGCCCGACTGGGCGAGGCAGAAGCAGATCGATCCCTCGATCCGCGATTTCCGCTACCTCCAGTATGACATGATGTTCGGAAAGCACCGCGCGGCGCCGGACTTCTTCCCCGAAACGATTGGAGACGTCGTGGCGCATGCGAGCTGATCGTTGCGGGCTAGCTGACGGCTGCATAATCGAAAAACGAGCAGAGACTTGACATTCCGGGCACATCCGGTATGTGTCGCGCCAAGTTTCCGCTTCCGGGCGCCGCCCCGTATTGTTGCGGCTTAACCCCAGGAACATAAACGGACGAGCAACATGGCAAAAGCCGCGAACATCAAGATCAAGCTTCTTTCGACCGCCGACACCGGCTTCTTCTATGTGACCAGCAAGAACAGCCGCACCAAGACGGACAAGCTCTCGTTCCGCAAGTACGACCCGGTCGTCAAGAAGCACGTTGAATTCAAGGAAACGAAGATCAAGTAATCTTCGGATTTCTGCGAACAGAAAAAAGCCGCCCAACGGGCGGCTTTTTTTGTTGGCTACCCCTTCATCGCGCGACCTTGTATTTCATCCTTGCGAGCAGATAAAAAGCATCAGATTCTGACTGATGTTTTTATTCTTTTGCCGGGGGTATTGCCGCAATGCTGATCCGCCTCACCTATATATCGACCTTTAATGCCAACATCACCGAGGCAGACATAGACGAGCTGACCGGGAAGGCGGCTGAGTTCAACAAGCGACACGGCATCAGCGGCATTCTGGCCGTGGAAGGCGAGCGGGTGTGCCAGATACTGGAAGGCCCGCGGCCTGAGGTTCAAACCCTGTTTGAATCCATCCGGCGCGACCCGCGCCATTCCGGCATCGTCGAGCTCGACGTGAGCGAGATAGACCAGCCTCACTTTGAGGCATGGGGCATGGTGCGCCGTCCGATGGTGGACATCGTTACGCTGGCATTTTCACTGTAGACGAACAAGCTGCTTTGCCGAAGGGGACTGCGCCGGGAAACCGGGGGCCGGTCGACTATGGCAGCGGTACGAGGAGGCCACTATTACCAAGGCCGACCGGCCAACCCCACGGAACCCAGGAGATGCGGCGGACCTGAGAAACATGGGGTATCTCTGAGGCGTAACCAGAAACTGCCTGCTACACCATTTCCGCAACGTCGCGCACGAAACCGCGAAAATCAACCATTTCTTAACCCAGAGAATCGAAAGCGCTGGATTAAGGTAAACTCTCAGCAGTCGCCGCCTTGACGAATCCCTCCGCAGAGATGCTCACGCCGCCTTGGCGACGACGCGGTTGCGACCGTTCTTCTTTGCCTCATAGAGAGCAAGATCAGCCCGCTTCAGAAGCGCCGCAACGCTGTCGTCCTGCCTTTTGACCGACGAAACGCCGACGCTGATGGTGATCTCGACCGGGTTGCCCTGCCTGCCGACCGAGAAGGGCGTTCTTGCGATTTCCGCACGTATGCGTTCGGCCACCTTGGCAGCTACGGCGCCTTCCGTGTCGGGCATGACAATAACGAACTCCTCACCGCCAAACCGGCAGATCAGATCGATTCCGCGCATGTTCTGCCTCAGGCGACGTGCAAACTCGCGCAGCACATCGTCGCCCCCGTCATGACCATAAGTGTCGTTGATCGATTTGAACCGGTCGAGATCCACGATCATGATCGACAGCGGGCGCCTGCGCGCCACGGCCCTGTCGAACAAGGTCTGAAGGTGGCTGTCGAGATAGCGTCTGTTATGAAGCCCGGTAAGAGAATCCGTCACCGCCATCTCTATCGACTGGGTGACGCTGGCCCGCAGCTGGTCATTATAACGTTTGCGCCTGATCTGCGTATAAAGCCGCGCTGTCAGCTCGTGGGGATCGACCGGCCGCACCAGATAGTCGTTGACGCCAAGTTCCAGCCCCCGGATGATGCGGGGATCGTCGTCCTGTTCGGCCAGCAATATGATGGGCAGAAAGCGCGTGCGATCCAGAGACCGCAACTGCGAGCATAACCGCAGCGGATCCACATTCGGCAAAACCGTCGACAGGATCAAACACTCGTAGTTGCCTTCCGCAGCCTGGAAGAAACCGGCATTGGGATCGGAGGCGAACTCCAGCTCCATCTCACCCCTTATCTTCGAGCGAATACGCTCGAAGACTTCGACGCGGCTGTCTATCAGCAGCACCTTGGCAGGCAGGTCCGAGCCATTATCGCCACGGCTGAGAATGTTCGCGAGCCCTATGCTGGTCGCCGTGGCGGTACGCAGCCGCAATTCGTCGGTCAGCATCTTGAGCCGAACGAGGCTCTTCACTCGCGTCATGAGCTGCAGATCATTGACGGGCTTGGTCAGAAAATCGTCTGCCCCGGCTTCAAGTCCGCGGATACGGTCCGAGACCTGTCCGAGAGCCGTGACCATGATGACCGGCAGATGCGCGGTTGCCGGATCGCTCTTGAGCCTGCGGCAAACCTCGAACCCGTCCATCTCCGGCATCATCACGTCGAGAAGAACGACGTCGACCTTGGTCGTCTCGCAGATATCGAGGGCCTCAGCTCCGGAGCTGGCGGTGATGACCTCAAAGTACTCGGCCAGCAGACGCACCTCGAGAAGGCGCACATTGGCCGGAATGTCGTCAACGACGAGGATGCGCGCGGTCATGCATCCCCCAGATAGGATTTGATCGTTTCGATAAAGCGCGGAACGGAAATCGGCTTGGAAATATAGGCCTCGCATCCTCCCTTGCGGATGCGCTCCTCGTCGCCCTTCATGGCAAAGGCGGTGACCGCTATGACCGGGATGACGTGGAGTTCATCATCCGCCTTGAGCCATTTTGTCACCTCAAGCCCCGAGACTTCAGGCAACTGAATATCCATCAGGATCAGATCGGGCCTGTGGGTGCGCGCCAGTTCGAGCGCTTCCAGACCATTGCGGGTGCGCACGGTTTCGTAACCGCTGGCCTCGATGAGGTCGCGAAAGAGCTTCATATTGAGCTCGTTATCTTCGACGATCATTACTTTCTTCGGCATAGACTTTCCGTCCCGATGGCCATTCTCCAGAATGACATCGTCCCCCTACACTCAGTCAGGCCGCACCAACCCGAATGCACGCTAGCGCAAGATGATTGATGAAATGGAAATCAACCGTCAACAAAGCGCATCTTGCGTCGGGTATCCACAGACGGCTTCCAGAACTTGCCCTGTGTGGCAATTCACATACCTTGCCAGAACGATTCGAATAATTCTCGCTCAGGACTGAAGGGTAACAATGACAGATGCAGCGTCAATGCGCGAGCACGCCGAGGCTTTGTCCATCAGCGCCCTCGGTTTCGTAGCATCGGACCCCGAACTTTTGCCACGTTTCCTTGCAATCACCGGCATCGACGCCGGTTCGATCCGGCAGGCGGCGCGCGAACCCGGCTTTCTGGCGGGTGTTCTCCAGTTCATTCTGGCGCATGAGCCCACCCTTCTGCGCTTTTGCGAGGCAACGGGAACGCCGCCGGCTGCCGTTGGTCAGGCCCTGCGCCATCTGCCGTCAGGCGATACAAGCTATGAAAGTTCGATATGAGTGCCGATCCCGAAACCCTGCGACAGATTGAAGAACTCTCCTCAGACGACAGGCCGCTGCTGATCCTCGACGTGGACGACGTCCTGCTTGAATTCATCCGCCCGTTTCCCCGTTTTCTGGAACAGCGCGGACTTCAGTTGACGATGGCCTCGTTTCGCCTGACCGGCAACATCGCCGAAACGGGAACCGGCAGGCTGGTCGAGCAGCCCGAAGTCACGGCCCTGCTGGACGACTTCTTCGCCGGGCAGGCCGACTGGCAAAGCATCACCGATGGCGCGCCCGAAGCGCTTGCGAGCTTCGAGGGCCGCGCGGAAATCGTTCTGCTGACGGCAATGCCGCACCGGCACCGCGAAACGCGCCGCGCGCATCTCGACGCGCTCGGCCTTCCCTATCCTCTGCTCACCACGGAAATGGCCAAGGGGCCTGCAGTGGCGCGCCTGCGCGGTCCGGGCAACCGGCCTGTCGCTTTCGTCGACGACCAGCCGCCGAACCTGATTTCGGCTCGCGAATCCGTCTCAGACGCCAATCTTTTCCACCTGATGGCAGATAACAGCCTGCGCGAATTCCTGCCGCCACTGCCACAGGACATCACGATCGTGCATGACTGGCACGACGCAAGGCCCAAGATAGCCGCTGCTCTGGGTTTCTGAGAAAGCGTATTCGCCGGCAAGCGCGGCGGGCGATAATGCAAAATTCTACAGCGGATGCTCTGCGTAGAACCCGATCACCCGCTGCTTGAAGCTCTTGTCGCCGACCGCAAGCATGTGGTCGCGGCCCTCGATGGCGAATGGCACGGCGTTGGGCATCAGCGCAGCCAGTTCTTGCGGCGAACCGCCAATGTCGTCTTTGGTACCCACGGCGACGAGCGTCGGCTGGGTAATGCGGGACATGTCGTCCTCGGTCAGCACTTCGCGTGAGGTCGAGATGCAGGCAGCAAGCGCCCTGCGGTCGCTGCGCGTCTGATCAGCGAAGGCGCGAAACGCCCGCCCGCGCGGATGCGTGGTCTTCGCCGGATCTTCCGCAAGCAAGGCATCGGCGATCGGGTCCCAGTCGCCCACACCGTCCACCATGCCGATCCCCAGCCCGCCGAACACAAGCGTTGCCACTCTTTGCGGGGATTCCAATGCAAGGAACGCGGAAACCCGCGCGCCCATCGAATAGCCCATGACATGCGCTCTCTCGATGCCGAGATGATCCAGCAGAGCCACCGCATCCGACGCCATCTTCGTCGGCGTATAATCGGCTTCATCATAGCTCTTGGTGGAGTTGCCATGACCGCGATTGTCCAGCGCGATGGCCCGGTAACCCGCATCGTTGAGCGTCTTGAACCAGCCGGGCGACACCCAGTTCACATAATGGCTGGAAGCGAAACCATGGATGAGCAGCACCGGGTCGCCCTTCCCCCTTGCCGGCTCACAGTCGAGAAAAGCGAGATCGAAACCGTCATGGGTAAAGAATTGCATGTGAACTCACTGTCCTGAATTGCATCGCGATCGCATGGACCACCGGGGACCACCGGGCAAAACTGAAGGCACGCCTGTTTCAAACCGCTGCCCGCCCGTAAAAGCCGAACCTTAGCCGCCGTTCCCGGGCGTCATCTGCGTGGCCCCGGTTTCGTTCAGCCTCGGGTGCCGTACCATATCGCCTACAGATATGCCTTCCCTGCCGGTCGTTCCAGCCTTCAGTTCAAGCACATAGCGAACAGGTTTTTCCGGCGAGATAGGGGCGATGGAATAAGGCTCGCCCGGCAGAATAGCCTCAATGCGGCCTTGCTCCGCAATGAACACGAGGTCGAGCGCCATGGGCGTGTTCTTCATCCAGAAGCTCACCGGCCGGGTTTCCTCAAAAATGAACAGCATGCCGCGATCGTCCGGCATTGTCCGGCGATACATCAGGCCCGCCGAACGATTGGCGCCGTTATCAGCCACCTCGATGGCAAAAAAACGCGGGCCGGTGGTGGTGGCGATTTCCAGCGGATCCGCGTCGACCGGCAGAAGCATCGGCTGGCCGGCCGCTACCTCCGTTCCTTGCGAAAGAGACGGCGCAGAAACAGCTATCACCAGCGCGAGGCAGGCAAGCACACCCGCCAGCCAACTCCAGCGTTTCACGATCATTGCGCCACTCTTTCAGCCAGTTTCTGCCGGCACCTTATTGGCAAGGAGGTTTTCCGGGCAAGATCGAAGATGATTGAAAAAGAAACGCACTGCCTGACCGCCGTGGCGAGAGACGATCAGCCACAGAAATAGACGGGCAGCCACGGAAATGTGGCATCCGCGGTCAGTGCGAAACCGGCAGAGTTCCAACGTCGGGGTGAATTTCCGCAGCCATCAGACCCTTCTCGCCCCGTCCGAAGCGGACCAGAACGACCTGCCCGGGCCGCAATTCGGTGACGCCGAAGCGGCGCAGCGTTTCCATGTGAACGAAAATGTCTTCGGTGCCCTCGCCACGGGTCAGGAAACCAAAGCCCTTGGTGCGGTTGAACCACTTCACCAGGGCTCGCTCCAGCCCGCTTTCCGGCGTGACAACCACATGGGTGCGCTGCTCGGGAAGCTCCGTCGGATGCGTTGCCGTCGACATGTCGATGGAGAGGACGCGGAATGCCTGCAGGCCGCGGTCCCCCTGCTTAACCAGGCAAACGATGCGAGCGCCTTCCTGAGCGGTCTGAAAACCGTCACGGCGCAGGCAGGTGACATGCAGGAGAATATCGCCGAGATGCGGCTCATCCGGCAGGATGAAACCATATCCCTTGGCGACGTCGAACCACTTGATCGCACCAGAAACTTCAGTGAGATCAGCGCTGTCAGCATGTTCCTGACGAGCGACTGTGTCGGTCCGGTCCGCTTCCCGCCCCGTAAAAGAGGCTTTTTCCCCCATCAGAACGCCCCCATCTGGCATCAACACACAACTGATTCTTCAACCGCAGGATAGCATTCCGGGTTCGCAATTGTGCAAGAGCAGAGATACATTTTGCACGTATCATTCAGTTGTATTGACGGACCCCTCGGTTGCCGCCGCTGATCGCCGACCCTATGTTGCAGGCTCCGCTCAGGAGGTTTTCATGCGTTATCTACACACCATGGTTCGGGTCGCCGATGTCGACGCCGCGCTCGACTTCTACTGCAACAAGCTGGGCATGAGCGAAGTGCGCAGGCAGGAAAACGAACAGGGTCGCTTCACCCTGATATTCCTTGCCGCAGATCATGATGAAAAAAACGGACGCGAGGCGAGCGCGCCCCTGCTCGAACTCACCTACAACTGGGATCCCGAAACCTATTCCGGCGGCAGGAATTTCGGCCATCTCGCCTATGAGGTCGAAGACATCTATGAAACCTGCCGGAAACTGATGGACAAGGGCGTCACCATCAACCGCCCGCCGCGCGATGGCTATATGGCGTTCATCAAATCTCCCGACGGCATCTCCATCGAGCTGCTGCAAAAGGGGAACGCCAGGGAAAAAGCCGAGCCCTGGGCTTCCATGCCGAATACGGGAAGCTGGTAAGAAAAAAGCCGCCCCCTGTAATTCACAAGGGGCGGCCTTGACCGGTCTTCGCGATCTCAGGCTTTTGCCATGCAGACCGATGTGTGGCCCGACTGGATAAATCCGAGCTGATTGGCCGCGGCCTTGGAAAGGTCGAGAACCCTTCCCTTCACGAAGGGTCCGCGATCGTTGATACGCACAACGATGCTCTTGCCGTTTTTCTTGTTGGTGACTTTCACGCGTGTGCCGAAAGGCAGTGTGCGATGTGCAGCGGTCATGGCGGAGGGATTCATCTTCTCGCCGGATGCTGTCTTGGAATGCAGCGCATACCAGGATGCACGTCCACACTGAATGGTTGCAGAAGCGTCGGTCGTAAAGGCACCCGTCATCACGCCTGCTGCAACGGCGGCCATGATCACGGCCCGCCCGTTCCTTTTCGTCATTAAATCTGCTCCGTTGGTCGTGCGGAGCCACTAGACAAGAAATGAGGCGGCAAATGAGGTGATCAACCACCTGATTCGCTGCCATGGAACACGTTTGAAAAACTGTGGAAACAGTTTGTCAGGGCGCGCCTCCCATATTCGGATACGAAGGCAGCGGCGGATTCATAAATAATTAGGAAACAGCAATCTGAAAGCATCCCGGCGTTACTTTGAACGGCCGGGATTCAATCATGGATTATCTCAGACGCCCAGAGACTTAAGCTTTCTGTGCAGAGCGGAACGCTCCATGCCGATGAATTCGGCTGTGCGTGAAATATTGCCGCCGAAGCGGTTGATCTGCGCGATGAGATAATCCTTCTCGAACTGCTCGCGCGCCTCGCGCAGCGGCAACGCCATGATGTGCTGATCCGACTGGCCGGGTGTGCGGGGCATCACATCGCCGATTTCCCCCGGCAGCAGATCCGCCGTGATCGGCGCTTCCACGTCATCGCCGCGAACGAGGATCATCAGGCGCTCGATGTTGTTGCGCAACTGGCGGATGTTCCCCGGCCAGTTGTGAGCCTGCAGCACGGCCATCGCATCATCGCCCACACGGCGTGGCTTCATGCCCACCTGCCGGGCCACCTGCTTCATGAAGTGGTCGACCAGATAGGGAATGTCCTCGCGGCGCTCCGCCAGTCCCGGCACCATGACCGGCACGACCGCCAGACGGTGGTACAGGTCTTCGCGAAAGCGGCCGTCCGCGATCATCGCCTCAAGGTTCTGCGCGGTGGACGAAATGATGCGCACATCGACCTTCACCCGCTTGGTGCCGCCGACGCGCTCGAACTGCTGGTCGACCAGAACGCGCAAAATCTTGTTCTGCGTCTCGCGCGGCATGTCGGCCACTTCATCGATGTAGAGAATGCCGCGATGCGCCTCTTCCAGCGCGCCAACCTTGCGCTCGGTGCCGTTGGATTCCGTGCCGAACAGCTCGATTTCCATGCGCTCCGGCGTGATCGTGGCAGCACTCAGCGTCACGAACGGCCCGCTCTTGCGCGACGACATGGCATGGATGGCGCGCGCCGTCAGTTCCTTGCCGGAACCAGAGGGACCGATGATCATGACGCGGCTGTTGGTGGGTGCCACGCGCTCGATCGTCTGGCGCAACTGGCTCATGGCGGAAGACATGCCGATGAGGTCGAAGGTCTCTCCGCTGCGCTGCCTGAGATCGGAAACCTCGCGTTTCAGCTTGGAGGTTTCCAGCGCCCTTTCCGCGACGAGGATGAGCCGGTCCGCCTTGAACGGCTTCTCGATGAAATCATAAGCACCGCGGCGTATTGCCGACACGGCCGTCTCGATATTGCCGTGGCCCGAGATCATCACCACCGGAAGGTTCGGATGCATGGTCTTGATCTCGTCCAGCAATGCCAGACCATCCAGCCGCGACCCCTGCAGCCAGATGTCGAGAAAGATCAGGCGCGGCGCGCGCTCCGCGATCGCCGCCAGCGCGCTGTCGGCATCATGGGCCGTGCGCGTTTCATGACCTTCATCGCTCAAAATCCCCGCGACGAGTTCGCGAATGTCTTCTTCGTCATCGACGATAAGAATATCAGACGCCATTTTCGACCTTTACAGTTTCTTTTTCAGACGATGAGCCGGCGGAGGTGGGGGCAGAGCCTCCGGCAGCAGGAAGGATGATCGTGACCATGGCGCCTCTTCCGCCATGGAATTCTTGCGGTGCATCATGAAGCTCCAGGCGACCGCCATGGTCTTCGACGATCTTCTTGACGATAGCGAGGCCGAGGCCCGTGCCTTTGTCACGCGTCGTCATATAGGGCTCCAGAAGCCGCTGGCGATGTTCACGCGGCAGGCCCTTGCCATTATCGATGACGTCGACGCGGATGGTGTCTCCCTCGCGGCCGGCGCGGATCATGATGACGCTCGACGAGCCATCCTCGCGCTCCACGCCCTCCATCGCTTCCGACGCATTCTTGATGACGTTGCCGAAAGCCTGCGACAAAAGCCTCGTATCGAATGTTCCGGGCAGCGGCTCATTGCCGAACTGGCGCTCGAAACGGATATCGGGGCGGCTGACCTCGACGAGGAACGAAGCCTCGCGCAAAGGTTCGCGCAGATCCAGCTGCTTCATGTCGGGCTTCGGCATGCGTGCGAAGGAGGAGAATTCGTCCACCATGCGGCCGATGTCGCCCACTTGGCGGATGATGGTGTCCGTGCACTGGTCGAACACTTCGCGATCCTCGGTGATCACCTTGCCGTAGCGCCGCTTGATGCGCTCCGCCGAAAGCTGGATCGGGGTCAGCGGGTTCTTGATCTCATGGGCAATGCGCCGGGCAACATCGGCCCATGCGGACGAGCGCTGGGCGGTGACGAGATCGGTGATGTCGTCCACCGTCACCACATAGGACTTCGAGGCATCCTCGTTGTCCTCTTCCTCCATGGTGACCTGGATGTTGAAGGTGCGCTCCGCACCCGAGCGATAGAACGTCACCTGCTCGCGATAGACCGGCTTTTCCGACTTGCGCCCGATCTCGAAAGCCCGGCCGACCAGCGGCAGCAGCACGGAGAGATTCTGTCCGGTGGCTGTCTCCGCATCGATTGCCAGCATGATCTCCGCCGAGCGGTTGACGATGGTGACGATGCCTTCCGCGTCGACGCCGATAACCCCCGCCGTCACGCCTTCCAGAACCGCTTCGGAGAAGCGGCGGCGCTCGTCTATCTGGTCCTTTGCCGTCAGCAACTCGTTGCGCTGCGATTTCAGCTCCAGCAGCATGTTGTTGAAGGTCGCGCCCAGCGAGGCGACGTCGCCGTCGGATGGACGCACCGGCACCGACACGTCGAGATTGCCCGTCGCCACCTCGTCAGCCGCGCCGATCAGCTGGCGGATCGGCCGCACCAGCCGGTCAGCAACGGCAATGCCGGTCCAGACGGCGGAGAGAATGATGATCAGCGTCATCGACAGATAGGGCAGCGCGAAGGCGATCTGCGACGGGCGCCGGTTCGATTCCAGCCCGCGATATTCATCGACATTCGCGCGCACGATCTCGCGGGCCTTGATCACTTCCGGGTCGATCACCCGGATCGTGTAGAGAAACAGCCCCTCAAGCTCGCGCAGCTTGACGATCGCGCCCATGATGTTGCGCGTGCGCGGCTCGATCAGCAGCGGCGGGCCGCTTTCGGCCTCCTGGATGGCACCTTCCGGTGGCTCCGGCATGGCGAAATCAGCCGAGGTTTGCGCGCTCATCACGAATGAGCCGTCCGACCTCACCAGCGCGGCATGGGCAAGCCCCCGTCCCACAGCCTCCTTGTTCAGGAGATCTAGAAAACCGGTACGGTCGAGCCCGTAGAGCGTACGCGCGCTGTCCAGATCATAAGCCATCGACAGGGTCGTGCCCTGAAGGTTGCGGGCATTCTCCTGCACATAGGCGTCGGCAATCGAAAGAGACGAGTTGATGATCGTCTTGGTTCTGATCTCGAACCATCTGTCGAGCCCGACATTCAGCGTGATGGAGGCGACGATCGCCACCATGATCGCCGGTATAGCCGCCACCAGCGCGAACATGGTCACGATGCGCACATGCAAACGCGAAGCCGCCTTGCCGATGCGTCGCGCCAGCAGGATGCGATGAATCTCGCGGCCGATGAGCGCCATCAGCATCAGAATGAAAAGGGCGTTTGCCGCGATGAGAACGAGCGTGATGGTGCCGTCCGGCGCGATGGGCGTGGCGCCAACGAGAATCGCGAAGGATGCGCCTGCCGTAAAAAGGGCGCCCAGTATCGCCAGAATGCCCGGCAGGGCGAGCAGACGCCTGCCTTCCTGCGCGCGGCTTCTGGGCAGTCGCACCTGACCGGTGCTGAGAATTTGAGTCGCCATTCCGCCCTGTGACACCATGAATTGCGTTACATGTATGCAACATTGTGGCGATTATGCAACAAAACGGGCGAGAATATGGCCTCCCCTAGCAAAGCCGGCTCAGGACCGAGGCATCAGCCCGCAGACTTGTAGATGTTGATGCCCAGCTCGCGGATCTTCTTGCGCAAAGTGTTGCGATTGAGACCCAGCATTTCCGCGGCCTTGATCTGGTTGCCGCGCGTCGCCGTCATGGCCGCAAGCACCAGCGGATGCTCGACTTCGGCAAGGATGCGCTGATAGAGCCCCGGCGGCGGCAGTCCCGGCCCATAGGACGCGAAATGACGCTGGAGATAATGCTCCATCGCCTGCCCTATCGAAAGGTTCTCAGGAATCAGCGTGCCGACAGCAATCGGATCCGGCCTTTCGCCCGAGTTCAGTTCTGCATCGATGATGTCGGCCGAGATTTCGTCCTGTGGATAAAGTGCGGCCAGCCGGCGCACGAGATTCTCAAGCTCCCGCACATTGCCCGGCCACGGGTAGCGTTTCATCAGGTCGACGCCGGCGGCGGCAATGCGCTTGGCCTGCAGACCCTCCTTTTCGCCCTGCTTGAAGAAATGGCGCACCAGATCGGGAATATCTTCCGAACGCTCGCGCAGCGCCGGCAGACGCAACGGCACAACGTTCAGGCGATAGAAGAGATCTTCGCGGAACAGGCCCTGATGGATGAGTCCGCGCAGGTCCTTGTTGGTGGCGGCGACGATGCGCACGTCGGTGCGGATCGGCGTGCGCCCGCCGACGGTCGTGTACTCGCCCTGCTGAAGGACGCGCAGCAGCCGGGTCTGCGCCTCCATCGGCATGTCGCCAATCTCGTCAAGGAAGAGTGTGCCGCCCTCAGCCTGCTCGAAACGGCCGGTGGAGCGGTTTTGCGCCCCGGTAAAAGCGCCCTTTTCGTGGCCGAACAGCTCGGATTCGATCAGGTCACGCGGAATAGCGGCCATGTTGATGGCCACGAACGGACCGTTGCGGCGGCGGCCATATTCATGCAGCGCCCGCGCCACCAGTTCCTTGCCGGTGCCGGATTCGCCGGTGATCATCACTGTGAGGTCAGTCTGCATCATCCGCGCCAGCATGCGGTAGATGTCCTGCATGGCGGCGGAGCGCCCAACCAGTGGCAGAGAATCGGACTGATCCTCCGGCCTGTGATCGGCCTTCGCCTTGCGCGGCTCGGCAAGCGCCCGCTGCACGATGCCAAGCAACTCCGTCAGGTCGAACGGCTTTGGCAGATATTCATAGGCACCGGCCTCCGAGGCGCGGATAGCGGTGATGAAAGTGTTCTGCGCGCTCATCACCACCACAGGCAATTCGGGCCGCGCCTTGCGGATGCGCGGCAGCATGTCGAAGGCGTTCTCGTCGGGCATCACCACGTCGGTGATCACCAGATCGCCCTCGCCCGCCGCCACCCAGCGCCACAGCGTGCCGGCATTTGAGGTCACGCGCACCTCATGGCCGGCCCGCGACAGCGCCTGAGTTAGAACGGTGCGGATAGCCGCGTCGTCATCCGCAACAAGTATCTGTCCATGCACGCTCATCGGGCATTTCCCTGATCTGGAATCGGTTCATCCGGCACTGTCTCCTTCCATGCCGGCATCAGCACGCGGAAGGTGGTTCCACGCGAATTGGAATCGCATTCGACAATACCGCCATGCTCGCCCACGATCTTCGCGACCAGCGGCAGCCCCAGCCCCGACCCATTGGTCTTGGTCGTGATGAAGGGGTCGAACAGGATCGGCAACAGATCCTCGGCCACGCCGGGCCCGTTGTCGCGCACACAGAATTCCAGCGGCAGCGACACGCGCTCCTGCGTGCCCGGCACCGACATGCGGATGCCGGGGCGAAAGGCGGTGGTCAGCACGATTTCCCCCAGCGGATCGCTGCCCACCGCCTCGGCGGCGTTCTTGATCAGGTTGAGGAACACCTGAATGAGCTGGTCGCGATTTCCGTAAACCGGCGGCAGCGAGGGATCGTAATCCTCGGTGATGGTGATGCCGCGCGCGAACCCGTTTTTCGCAATCGCCTTCACGCGATCGAGCACCACATGAATATTAACCGGATAACGGTCAATCGGCCGCTCGTCCGAAAACACCTCCATGCGATCCACCAGCGCCACGATGCGGTCTGTCTCTTCGGTGATCAGGCGTGTCAGGGCCCGGTCTTCGTCGGATGCCGACTGTTCGAGGAGTTGTGCGGCACCCCTTATGCCCGAAAGCGGGTTCTTGATCTCGTGCGCCAGCATGGCGGCAAGGCCCGTCACCGAGCGCGCCGCGCCGCGATGGGTCATCTGACGGTCGATCTTGTCCGCCATCGACCTTTCCTGAAACATAACCACGACGGAGCCCGGGAACTCCGGAACGGGCGCGGCATAGAGATCGACCATCTTCTCAATACCAAGGCGCGGCGAGGAAATGTCGACGCGATATTCGTTCACCGGCGCGCGGCGCTCGCGCACCTGATCGACGAGGGCCAGCAACGGGCTGCCGAAGGGAATGAGCTTCGACAAGGTGCTGCGCCTCAGAACCGGGGCGCTGGAGCGGAAGAAGTCCTCGGCATCCGCATTGGCGAAGGAGATATAGCCTTCAGGATCGACCATGATGACGGGCCGCCTGATCGTGTTGAGAAGAATCTGCGCGGCATCGCCTGCATCCGCGGTCCTGATCGGTATCGAACTCATGCCGCGTCCCTCGCATTGGCGGGTTGGCTGAAAATCTCGTTCAGCAGCGAAATCACCTGACGAGGATCGCCGCAGGTCAGCAACGCCTTGCGCTGGCCCGCGCCAACGGACGGCGCATGGCGGTCGAGATACCAGCCCAGATGCTTGCGCGCCTGCCGCAGACCGCTTTCCCTGCCGTAAAGCGACAGCATGTCCTCGTAGTGCGCGGTGACATAGGAGGCCAGTTCGCTTCCTGCGGATGGAATTTCCGGCGCGGCGACACCGCTGGCAGCAGAAGCGATCTCGCCGGCCGTCCACGGCGCGCCATAATGCGCGCGACCGACCATGACGGCGTCGGCCCCCGACTCCCGCAGGATCGTTCCCGCATCCTCCGGCGAGCCGACATCGCCATTGGCGACAACCGGAACCTTGACGGCAGCCTTGACCCCGGCAATCGCCTTCCAGTCAGCGCTGCCCTTGTAGAACTGGCAGCGCGTGCGCCCATGCACCGTCACCATCTTCACACCAGCCTGTTCCGCGCGCTGCGCCAGAACCGGCGCGTTCAGCACGTTTTCATCCCAGCCGAGCCGCATCTTGACGGTGACGGGAACGTCCACCGCGCCGACCACAGCCTCGATGAGCGTCAGCGCATGGTCGAGGTCCAGCATCAGGGCCGACCCGGCATAACCGCCCGTCACCTTCTTGGCAGGACAGCCCATATTGATGTCGATGATGTCGGCACCCTCACCCACGGCGATGCGCGCGGCTTCGGCCATGTGAGCAGCCTCGCGCCCCGCAAGCTGAACCATGTGCACCGGCAGGCCAGAGTGACGGATGCGCAGGTCGAAGCCCGCGCGTCCCTTCGCCAGTTCGCCGCTGGCCACCATTTCCGAAATGACGAGGCCCGCGCCATGGGCATAGGCCCGCCTGCGAAAGGGCTCATCGGTGACGCCCGACATCGGCGCCAGAAAAACGCGATTGCGAATTTCGACGCCGCCTATATCCAAAGGCTTGGACAGGATGGCCTGATCGGGCATGCACAAAAACCATGCAATTATTGTTTATGCACATTGTTTAAACAATCTCCGGAAATGATGCAATGCACAATCATGTCACATTCACGCTCTCCTGCTGAAAATGCTGGCCTTCCCGGTTCCGCGCGACTAAGCCTCCGCCATGGCTGAGCGAACCGACATTTCTGTTAGCGAGGGAACGTGCCGGATCGCGGCCGTGATCGTGGCCGCCGGGCGCGGCGAGCGCGCGGGCCAGGCTGACGGCCCCAAGCAGTACCGCCATATTGGCGGCCGCGCCGTCATTGCGCATACGCTGGAAACCTTCCTGTCGCATCCGCAGGTGGATACCGTCATCGTCGCCATCCATGCCGACGACCGCGAATTGCTGCGCAAGGCGGCGGAAGACCATCATGATCGCATCACCATCGTCATCGGCGGGCCGACACGGCAGGAATCGGTGCGGCTGGGTCTTCTCGCCCTGCATGAGAAAGCACCTGACAAGGTGCTGATTCATGACGCTGTTCGTCCCTTTTGCGATACTGAACTGATCAGCCGCACCATCGACACGATCACCGAAGCGCAAGGTGCGCTGCCTGCCCTGCCGGTCGCCGACACGCTGAAGCGGGAAGCCTTTGGCGGCATGGTCGGCGAGACGGTGCCGCGCGCTGGCCTGCACGGTGCGCAGACACCGCAGGGTTTTCCCTTCAGGCCAATTCTTCAGGCGCATGACCGGGCGCATGCGCTCGGCCGCCACGATTTCACCGACGATGCGGCGATCGCCGAATGGGCCGGCATCCCCGTCATGCTGGTGCCCGGCTCGCCGGACAACGTTAAGCTCACATGGGCAAGGGATATTTCCATGGCAGACCAAAGGCTTAAAGGGACAGCGTCAAGCTTTCCCGATGTACGTACCGGCAATGGCTATGACGTCCATTCCTTTGAGGCCGGCGACCATGTTGTGCTGTGCGGCGTCAGCATTCCGCACACGCGCAAGCTGTCCGGCCATTCCGATGCCGATGTCGGCCTTCACGCCCTCACCGACGCCCTGCTCGCGACTTGTGGCGCCGGCGATATCGGCACCCATTTCCCGCCTTCCGATCCGCAATGGAAGGGGGCTGCATCGCGCCTTTTCGTGGAACATGCCGTGGCGATCGTGCGCGAGCGCGGCGGGCGTATCGCCAATGCCGACGTGACCTTGATCTGTGAAGCCCCCAAAATTGGCCCTCACCGTGAAGCGATGGTGGCGGAACTATCTTCGATGCTCGGCATTTCGGCAGAGCGTATTTCGATCAAGGCAACCACCAATGAAAGGCTTGGCTTCGTCGGACGCGAGGAAGGCATTGCGGCCATCGTAACGGCAAGCGTCATCTACCCCGGAGAGGTTCCCGCATGACGGAAGCAGGCGTTGGAGAGATCAGGGATCAGGATGTCGGAGAACTGGCGGATCGCTTCCTGAAGGCCTGCAAGCGCAGCGGCATATTGGCAACCACTGCCGAGAGCTGCACCGGCGGCCTCATCATCGCCGCCATGACCGACATTCCGGGTTCCTCGTCCATGGTCGACCGGGGCTTCGTCACCTATTCCAACGAAGCCAAGATGGAGATGCTGGGCGTTTCAGAACAGACACTGGACGCTCATGGCGCCGTATCGTCCCAGACAGCCGCAGAGATGGCCGAAGGCGCGCTCAGAAACGCCCACGCAGGCATAGCGATTGCCGTCACCGGCATCGCAGGCCCTGACGGCGGCAGCGCGGAAAAGCCTGTCGGTCTTGTCTGGTTCGGTCTGGCGGTAACAGGCAAGCCCGTGCACGTCGAAAACCGCATCTTCGACAATCGCGGCCGCGATTTCATCCGGCGCGAGACGGTCAAGCATGCGTTGCGGATGGGCCTCGAAGCCATTGGCGACGATCAGGCCGTTTCCGCCGAGCGCCCGTAGATTGCATCTGCGCGCTTTTCAAAGGCTTCCGCGAACATGCGGAAGGCGCGATCGAACATGGTTCCCATCACCGCGCTGAGCAGGCGGCTCTTGAACTCGTAATCAATGAAGAAGCGCACGAGGCATCCTGATCCGTGCTCCTCGAACTCCCAGACATTGCTGAGATATTTGAACGGCCCGTCGATGTATTTGACATCGATTGCCCGCTCATGCGGCTTCAGAAGCACCTGCGTGATGAAGGTCTCGCGAATGGCCTTGTAGCCCACGCTCATGGAGGCGACGAGCAGCGTCTTGCCGTCGCGCTCGCGGCGTGACTGCACGGTCAGCGCCTCGCACAGCGGCAGGAACTCCGGATAGCGCTCGACGTCGGCCACCAGCGCAAACATTTCATCCGGCGAGTGGGCGACTTGGCGGGTGGCCTCGAACTTTGGCATGAAACGAAAAAACTACGCCGATTTCCGCAGGGAGGATTCGCGCGCCGCCTTCAGCCGGGCGAAATCCTCGCCGGCATGGTGGGACGACCGCGTCAGCGGGCTGGAAGCCACAAGCAGAAAACCCTTGGTCTTGCCGATGGTGGCGTAAGACTGGAATTCCTCCGGCGTCACGAAACGCCTGACCGGATGGTGCTTGCGGGTCGGCTGGAGATACTGGCCGATGGTCATGAAGTCGACATTGGCGGTGCGCAAATCGTCCATGAGCTGAAGCACCTCGTTGCGCTCCTCGCCCAGCCCCACCATGATGCCGGACTTGGTGAAAATCGAGGGATCGAGTTCCTTCACACGCTGCAGCAGTCGGATCGAGTGGAAATAACGGGCGCCGGGGCGCACCGTCAGATAATTCGACGGCACCGTCTCCAGATTGTGATTGAAGACATCCGGCCTTGCCTCGACCACGATCTCGAGCGCTTTCGCCCCATCCTTGCGCAGGAAATCCGGCGTCAGGATTTCGATGGTCGTGGAAGGCGCTGCCGCACGGATGGCGTAGATGACATCGGCAAAATGCTGCGCGCCGCCATCGGCGAGATCATCACGGTCCACCGAGGTGATGACAACATGGGTAAGCCCCATCTGGCGCACCGCATGTGCCACGCGATCGGGCTCATTGGTGTCGAGCGGTGTGGGAATGCCGGTCGCGACATTGCAGAAGGCGCAGGCGCGCGTGCAAATCTCGCCCATGATCATGAAAGTGGCGTGCTTCTTTTCCCAGCACTCGCCGATATTGGGGCAGCCGGCCTCCTCGCAAACGGTCACCAGCTTGTTCGTCTTCACGATCTCGCGGGTCTCGGCATAGCCCTTCGACACCGGCGCCTTGACGCGGATCCACTCGGGCTTGCGCAACACCTCCTGATCGGGGCGATGCGCCTTTTCAGGGTGCCTCACCCGCGGCGGGTTTGCGATATTGTCGAGAACGGTGACCATATCCGATCCAATGCTTCACTGGCGCGGGACAGGCCCGCGCACTCACTGTCATCTAGGACGTTTTTCCGGAATAAGAAAGGCCGCGGAGGCACAAGCCCCCGCGGCCTTCGCGAAGTACAGGTCGGAGCCAGGCGCTACTGGCGCACCATCCGCCCGACGAAGATCAGAATGCAGGCGCCGACGAAGCCCGTGATCAGATAGGCAAGCCAGCCCACGCCGAAGGAACCGATATTGAGAGCCTGCAGAATGGCGTTCAGCACCACTGCGCCGACGATCCCCAGAACCACGTTCATGAGGATGCCCATGTTGCTCTTCATCACCATTTCGGCAAGCCAGCCGGCAACGCCGCCAACCAAGATAGCCGCGATCCAGCCCACACCGTTGACGTCCATATGAATGGTCCCTCCAGAAAGGATTAGAATTCACATGCAACGTCCGAACCTCACATCTGGTTCCACAGCTGGCCCGGTGCGGGAGCAAAGCGCCTGATCGCTTTCTCCTCGCCCCTGAAAAGGCTGGCTCAGGCGTTCAGCGCGCGCCCGTAGGCATCGAGCACGCTTTCCTTCATCATCTCCGAAAGGGTCGGATGCGGGAACACCGTGTGCATCAACTCCTCCTCGGTGGTTTCGAGGTTCATCGCCACGACGAAACCCTGGATCAGCTCGGTCACTTCCGCGCCGACCATGTGCGCGCCCAGCAACTCACCCGTCTTCTTGTCGAAGATAGTCTTGATCAGACCCTGATCCTCGCCGAGCGCGATGGCCTTGCCATTGGCCGCGAACTGGAAGCGGCCGACCCGGATGTCGCGGCCGTCCGCCCTGGCCTTTGCTTCGGTGAGGCCGACGGATGCCACCTGCGGGCTGCAATAGGTGCAGCCGGGAATCTTCGACTTGTCGAGACCATGCACGCCCGGCACGCCGGCGATCTTCTCCACGCAGATCACGCCTTCATGCTCGGCCTTGTGCGCCAGCATGGGCGGGCCGGCGACGTCGCCGATGGCGTAGATGCCCGGCACATTGGTGTTGCCGTAGCCGTCCACCACCACGCAGCCGCGGTCGGTCTTCACGCCAAGCGCTTCCAGCCCGAGATTTTCGATGTTGCCGACAACGCCAACGGCCGAAATCATGCGGTCGGCGGTGATCTTCTCCACCTTGCCGTCCTTCGTCTCGACATGGGCGGTGATCGAGTTCGCGCCCTTCTCGACCTTCGTCACCTTGGCTTCGAGCAGGATCTTCATGCCCTGCTTTTCGAACTGCTTCTGGGCGAATTTGGAGATTTCCGCATCCTCGACCGGCATGACCTGCGGCATCACCTCGACCACGGTCACCTCGGCGCCCATGGTGCGGTAGAACGAGGCGAACTCGATGCCGATAGCGCCCGAGCCCATGACCAGCAGCGACTTCGGCATTTCCTTCGGCACCATGGCCTCGAAATAGCTCCAGATCAGCTTGCCGTCCGGCTCGATGCCGGGCAGCGCGCGCGGCCGCGCGCCGGTGGCGACGATGATGTGCTTGGCCGTATAGGTGCCTTCGCCCTTCACGCCCTTCGGCACCGGGTTCTGCGGCTCCATCGGCTTTTTGGAGCTTTTGGAAACGACGATCTCACCGGGTTTGGAAAGCTTGGCCTCGCCCCAGATCACGTCGACCTTGTTCTTCTTCATCAAAAAGGCGACGCCGCCGTTCAGCCGGCGCGAAACACCGCGCGAGCGCTCCACCACCGCATCGATGTCGGCGCTGACCTTGCCGTCGATCTTCAGGCCATAGGCGCCGGGATTCTCGGCGTAATGCTTGATCTCGGCCGAGCGCAGCAACGCCTTGGTGGGAATGCAGCCCCAGTTGAGGCAGATGCCGCCCAGATGCTCGCGTTCCACGATCGCGGTCCTGAAACCAAGCTGCGCGGAGCGAACGGCCGTCACATAGCCGCCCGGACCGGAACCGATGATGATGACGTCGTAAGCCTCGGCCATAAATCCTTGCCTTTCCTCAAGCGGCGCTGCGCGTCAGCAGCACCCAGTCATGTTGCTTGCCATCTGCGGTGAGCGGGACAGCCTGCCGTCGCGTCACCTCGGCGAATCCATGCGATTTGTAAAGTCCAAGCGCGGTGTCGTTGTCACTTTCGGTGATCAGGCTCACCGGCCGGTTGCCGGCGCGAACGATCTCATGCGCAAGCAGCCGTTTGCCCAGCCCCTTGCCGCGATGATGGCGGTAAACGCCGAGGCTGTCGATAAACCAGTGATCCACAATCATCTTCTGCAGTTCGAGGATCGGCTCGACAACAGGATGCGGCGCCGTTTCTTCCCGGATCGAAGGCAGGACCGGATGGCCGATGATGACGCCGGCGATCTCTTCGCCAACCACAGCGATGCTGGCATCCTGCCACGCCGCGGGCTGCGTATCGGAGCGCATGAAGGAACGGCCTTCCTCGAAGGCTGTCTCCTTCGAGCCGTTCAGCACCGCGCCATACCAAAACCACGACGCAAAACCGTGCGACGAAATATCGACCAGAATGGCGAGTTCCGCAGCGTCACTCTTCTGGGCGGGCCTGATGGCGATGGCATCCGGCACGGTCAAAGCTCCAACATCACGCGCACCACCGGTGCGAGCGCCTCACCCAGCCTGCGCGTGTTTTCCGCGTCCATGTGAATGCCGTCGATCTGGCAAACCTCACAGACACCGGAAGCGTCGAAAAACCCGCAACCCACCTCATCCGCGAGCTGCTCGTAGTAGCCGGCCAGCTCACCCGCTCCCTTCTTGCCGGGAGAAGCCACCGGCGGGGCGACGATCAGCACTTTCGGCTCGGGATGGCCGAGCGGATCGTCATGACCGCGCACGATAGCGATGAGGCGCCGCATGCCCTGCCGGGCGACGAAGGGATCGCCATGAATCCACGACTTCATGTCATTGGAGCCCAGCATGATGATCACCAGATCAAGCGGCGCATGCGAGGACAGGAGCGTGGGCAGAAAGCGCGCACCATTGCGATCCGCACCCGCGAGATTGTCATCGAAGGCAGTGGTGCGCCCGTTCAGACCCTCGGCGACGACCTGAACGCCGTCACCGAGTTCGCGCTGAAGAGCGCTCGGCCAGCGATCTTCAAGCGCATGGCGACGCGGACCCGAGGCATCATAGCCCCAGGTCAGCGAGTCACCGTAGCAGAGCACCGTCCGCATGCGTCGTCAGACCACCAGACCCATCGGGTTTTCGACAAGGCGCTTGAAGGCGCCGATGAGTTCGGCGCCCAGCGCCCCGTCCACCGCCCGGTGGTCGGTCGACAGCGTCACCGACATCACCGTCGCGACCTTCACCTCGCCATCCTTCACCACCGCCCGCTGCTCGCCCGCACCAATGGCAAGGATCGTTGCATGCGGCGGGTTGATGACGGCGGCGAAGTCCCTGATCCCGAACATGCCGAGGTTCGACACCGCCGTGGTGCCGCCCTGATACTCTTCCGGCTTCAGCTTGCGGGTCCGGGCGCGTGCCGCCAGATCCTTCATCTCGTTGGAGATCGAAGACAGGCTCTTTTCCTCGGCCTTGCGCACGATCGGCGTGATCAGCCCGCCGGGAATGGAGACGGCAACGCCGACATCGGCGTGGCGGTGCTTGACCATCGCGCCCTCGGTCCACGACACATTGGCGTCGGGCACTTGCCTGAGCGCCAGCGCCAGCGCCTTGATGATCAGGTCGTTGACGGAGAGCTTGTAGGCCGGCTCCTCACCCTTTTCGGTCTTTCTGACCGGAGCGGCGTCGTTGAGCTGCTTGCGCAGGCCAAGCAAAGCATCCAGCTCGCAATCCACCGTCAGGTAGAAATGCGGCACCGTCGACTTCGCCTCGACCAGACGCCGTGCGATGGTCTTGCGCATATTGTCGTGCGGGATCAGCTCGTAGGAGCCTTCCTCGAACAGTTTCAGCACCGCGTCATCCGGTATCGGCTTCACAGCCGGGGCGGCAGCGGCAGGCGCTGCCGCTTCAACCGCTGGTGCCAAGGTAGCAGCCTTCGCTCCGCCCCCGGCAATCGCGGCTTCCACGTCGGCCTTCACCACCCGCCCCTGCGGACCTGAACCGGACACAGCGGAAATATCGAGACCGGCATCCTTGGCGATGCGACGGGCGAGCGGCGATGCGAAGACACGATCCGTGTCCTTTACTGCGACAGCCGTGGTTGGAGCAGCAGCCTTCACTTCCGGCGCGGCAGGAGCCGCAGCTTTCGGCGCTTCGGCGGGCGCCGCAGCGCTTTCTGCTTTTGCCTCCGGCTTGGGAGCGTCGGCAGCCTTGGCCGGTGCATCCCCGGACGCCTTGGCCGCCGCCGCGACATCCTCGCCATCTTCGGCAAGAACGGCGATCAGCGCGTTGACCTTGACGCCCTCGGTGCCTGCCGGCACGACGATCTTCGCGACGGTGCCCTCATCGACGGCCTCGACTTCCATGGTGGCCTTGTCCGTCTCGATCTCGGCGATCACGTCACCGGGCGAAACCTTGTCGCCTTCCTTGACGAGCCACTTGCTCAGATTGCCCTCTTCCATGGTCGGAGAGAGCGCCGGCATGGTGATATTGATCGGCATATCGTCCTCCCCCGGAGCCTAGCGATAGGTGACGGCTTTCACCGCCTCGACGACTTCGCCGACATTCGGCAAGGCCAGCTTTTCCAGATTGGCCGCATAGGGCATCGGCACATCCTTGCCGGCGATGGTGATCACCGGAGCATCAAGGTAGTCGAAGGCGCGCTGCGAAACCTGATTGGCGATATGATCGCCGACCGAACTCTGCGGAAAACCTTCCTCGACCACGACCAGCCGGTTGGTCTTCCTGACCGACTCGATGATCGTATCGAGATCGAGCGGACGGATGGTACGCAGATCGATGATCTCGGCATCGATGCCCATCGCCGCCAGTTCTTCTTCCGCCTTGATCGCATAGGTCATGCCGATGCCGAAGGACACCAGCGTGACATCCTTGCCCTTCTTGTGGATGCGCGCCTTGCCGATGGGCAGCACGAAATCATCCAGCTTCGGCACATCGAAATGGTGGCCGTAGAGGATTTCGTTTTCAAGGAAGATCACCGGATTGGGATCGCGGATCGCCGCCTTGAGCAGACCCTTGGCGTCAGCCGCCGTGTAGGGCATCACCACCTTGAGGCCGGGGATATGGCTGTACCAGGCCGCGTAGCACTGCGAGTGCTGGGCCGCCACGCGCGCCGCCGCTCCGTTGGGGCCGCGGAACACGATCGGCGCGCCCATCTGGCCGCCCGACATGTAAAGCGTCTTCGCCGCCGAATTGACGATCTGGTCGATCGCCTGCATGGCGAAGTTGAAGGTCATGAACTCGACGATCGGCTTGAGACCCGCAAAGGCCGCACCCACGCCGACGCCGGCAAAGCCGTGCTCGGTGATCGGGGTATCGACGACGCGGCGGTCGCCGAATTCCTGCAACAGCCCCTGTGTGATCTTGTAGGCGCCCTGATACTCGGCGACTTCCTCACCCATGACGAAGACATCCTCGTCGCGGCGCATTTCTTCAGCCATGGCGTCGCGCAAAGCTTCGCGCACGGTCATCGACACCATTTCGGTTCCGGCGGGAATGTCGGGGTCGGCCGCGACTTCCATCTTCGGCGCTGCGGCGACTGGCGCAGGCTTTGCAGCCTCCGGCGCGGGCTTTTCCTCAGCCGTCGCCGCTTCGGAGTGTGGCGCTTCGGCCTTGGCCGCGGGAGCGGCGGCCTTGCCGATGTCGTCGGCGCTTTCGCCATCCTGCAGCAGAACCGCGATCGGCGCGTTCACCTTGACGCCTTCGGTCCCGGCCGGAACAAGAATTTTGCCCAGCATACCTTCATCGACGGCTTCGACTTCCATCGTCGCCTTATCGGTCTCGATTTCGGCAATCACGTCACCGGCGACGATCTTGTCGCCTTCGTTCTTCAGCCATTTGGAGAGGTTGCCCTCTTCCATCGTCGGCGAGAGCGCCGGCATGAGAATTTCGATCGGCATGTGCCCCCTCCCTTAAAGTACGATATCTGTCCAGAGCTCGGATGCATCCGGCTCGGGATCGTTTTGCGCAAACTCGGCGGCGTCGGCGACAATGTCGCGCACGTCCTTGTCGATGGCCTTCAGCTCATCCTCGCTCGCCCACTTCTTCTCAAGCAGACGCGCTTTCACCTGCTCGATGGGGTCATGCTCGGAACGCATCTTCTGCACTTCTTCCTTCGACCGATACTTGGCCGGATCGGACATGGAGTGACCGCGATAGCGATAGGTGTTCATTTCGAGGATGATCGGACCGTTGCCGCTGCGGCACCACTCGACCGCCATGTCGGAAGCCGACTTGACGGCGCGCACGTCCATGCCGTCCACCTTCACGCCGGGGATCTTGAACGATGCGCCACGATGCGAAAAATCCGTCTCGGCCGAAGAGCGCGTTACCGAGGTGCCCATGGCATAGCGGTTGTTCTCGATGATGTAGACGACCGGCAGCTTCCAGAGAGAGGCCATGTTGAAGCTCTCATAGACCTGGCCCTGGTTGGAGGCGCCATCACCGAAGAAGGTCAGCGACACATTCTTGTTGCCGCGATAACGGTTGGCGAAGGCAAGCCCGGTGCCGAGCGGAACCTGCGCACCGACGATGCCGTGGCCGCCATAGAACTGCTTCTCCTTGGAGAACATGTGCATGGAGCCACCCTTGCCCTTGGAATAGCCACCCTGACGCCCGGTCAGCTCGGCCATCACCCCGCGCGGCGACATCTCCATGGCCAGCATATGGCCATGATCACGATAGGCGGTGATCATCTGGTCGCCCTCGATAAGGGCCATTTTCATGCCGGTGACGACAGCTTCCTGACCGATATAGAGGTGGCAGAAACCACCGATGAAACCCATGCCGTAGAGCTGGCCGGCCTTCTCCTCGAAGCGCCGGATAAGCAGCATTTCGCGGTAGGCGGCAAGTTCATCTTCCTTGCTGAATTCCGCGGGCTTGGGCGCGGCTATGGTAGGCGACTTGTTGTCGGCCTTCGATCTGGCAGGCGCTTTTCTGGCTGCGGTGGCCATGCATCTCTCCCTGTAGGCGTCTCTTGTCGGACATGTGGGAGACTTGCCTCCCCACTGATCTTCAGGAAGCTATCATGCATATTTGCATTGCGCCATGCAGAAAACGCATGACTGACATGCAGCTAAGCGGTTATTTTCATTGAAATTTATAGTGATTAACCCGAATTCGGTTAACCGGCTTTTCAGCGCAGCATGATAATCACTTCGTCCGGACCGGACATATTGAGTGTCTTTCTGGCCAGCTCGTCCAGCATGTCTTTTTCCAGTGTGCCATCATGCAACAGGCGCACACGCTTCTCAAGCTCGCTGCGTTCAGCCCGCAATTTGTCGAGCTGCTCCTGCAGGCGCGCAGTCTGCACCTCGATGCGCTCGCGCGAGTTGATGCCATACTGACCATGATAGGTGTGGAAACCGAAATAGGCGACGCACGCCGCGCACAGGACGGGAATGATCAGCCGTCCGGTCTTTCTCTGCTTGTACTGACGCGTCCACATGGTTCGGCCCGGAATTCCTTTCCCTCCCTTGTCGCCGATTGTGCTTAATGGACAGTTACAGCCAGCCGGGTCGACAGGCCGTCAGATGCAAAAAGGGCGAGGTCTCCCCCGCCCTATCAATTCGACAATGGATACTGAGGAGGCCGATCAGCCCTTGAGGATCGACGTGCCTGCGTAACGTGCCTGACGGCCGAGCTGCTCCTCGATGCGGATGAGCTGGTTGTACTTGGCCGTACGGTCCGAGCGCGCCAGCGAGCCGGTCTTGATCTGCCCGCAATTGGTGGCGACGGCGAGATCGGAAATGGTGGAATCCTCGGTCTCACCCGAACGGTGCGACATGACGGCGGTGTAGGCTGCCTTGTGCGCGGTCTCGACCGCGTCCAGCGTTTCCGACAGCGTGCCGATCTGGTTGACCTTCACGAGGATCGAATTGCCGACACCCATGCGGATGCCGTCGCGCAAGCGGGCGGAATTGGTCACGAACAGGTCATCACCAACGAGCTGAACTTTCTTGCCGGTCAGTTCCGTGAGGTACTTCCAGCCTTCCCAGTCGTCCTCGGCCATGCCGTCCTCGATCGAGATGATCGGATAGTCGGCCGCAAGCTTGGCCAGATACTTGGCCTGCGCCCTGGGATCGCGGGTCTTCTTCTCGCCTTCGTAGACGTAGTTGCCGTCCTTGAAGAATTCGGTCGAAGCGCAGTCGAGCGCCAGCGCGATTTCCTCTCCGGGCTTGAACCCGGCCTTCTCGATGGAAGCCATGACGAAATCGAGTGCCGCCTGCGCGCTCTTCAGGTTCGGCGCGAAGCCGCCTTCGTCACCGACATTGGTGTTGTGGCCGGCGTCTTTCAGGCCCTTCCTGAGCGTGTGGAAGACTTCCGAACCCCAGCGCACAGCCTCGCGCACCGAGGACGCGCCGACCGGCATGATCATGAATTCCTGAAAATCGATCGGATTGTCGGCATGGGCGCCGCCATTGATGATGTTCATCATCGGCACCGGCAGCACATGCGCATTCACACCGCCGACATAGCGATAGAGCGGCAGGCCGGCGGACTCCGCCGCAGCCTTGGCAACCGCCAGCGAGACGCCGAGAATGGCGTTGGCGCCGAGACGGCTCTTGTTGGGTGTCCCGTCCAGCTCGATCATGGTGCGGTCGATGTGGATCTGCTCTTCGGCTTCGAGCCCGCCGATCGCCTCGAACAGCTCGCCATTGACGGCCTCGACCGCCTTTTCCACGCCCTTGCCGAGATAGCGCGGCCCGCCGTCACGAAGCTCGACAGCCTCATGTGCGCCGGTGGAAGCGCCGGAAGGCACGGCTGCGCGGCCCACGGAGCCATCTTCGAGCACGACATCGACTTCGACGGTCGGGTTGCCCCGGCTATCGAGAATCTCGCGGCCTACGACATCGACAATAGCGGTCATTCGAAATCCCCGTTCCGTCAGTTGAAAAGATGGGCCACGTCATAGCCAATCAGGGGGCCAAAAGGCAATCGCTTCCTTAAAGCATGCCGCCCGAAAGTGGAAAGCGGTTTCGGGATAACGACATGCGTAAAAACAAGAGACTAAAGCGTAAGGAGCGAATCTGAAAGATCGCGACACGCTTTAGCGTCAGCGGCCGCTTTCCTCGGAAAGCGGCTCACCCCTTGGCGATGCGGTCGAACGCCATCAGCTTTTCCAGCAGACGCGGCAGATCCTTCAGCGGCACCATGTTCGGACCGTCGGAGGGTGCATTGTCCGGGTCTTCATGCGTTTCGATGAACACACCCGCGACGCCGACAGCCACCGCCGCCCGCGCCAGCGTTTCCACGAAACGCCGCTCGCCGCCCGACGAGCCGCCCTGCCCGCCCGGCTGCTGCACGGAATGGGTAGCGTCGAAGATCACCGGCGCGCCAAGCTCGGCCATGATCGGCAGAGCGCGCATGTCCGAAACCAGCGTGTTGTAGCCGAAAGACGCGCCGCGCTCCGTAACCAGCACATTGGAATTGCCGGAAGCGACGATCTTGGCGACGACATTCTTCACATCCCACGGCGCGAGAAACTGCCCCTTCTTGACGTTCACGACCTTGCCGGTGTTCGCCGCCGCGATCAGCAGGTCGGTCTGGCGGCTGAGGAAAGCTGGTATCTGGAGAATATCGACGTGAGGGGCAACGATGGCGCACTGCTCTTCGGTGTGGACATCGGTCAGAACCGGCAGGCCGAATTCCTTGCGGATGTCGTCGAAGATCGGCAGCGCGGCTTCGAGACCGGCGCCACGCTTGCCGGAGAGCGACGTGCGGTTGGCCTTGTCGTAGCTGGTCTTGTAGACGAGGCCGATGCCAAGCTTTCCGGTCAGTTCCTTCAGCGCGCCGGCCATGTCGAAGGCGTGCTGCCGCGTCTCAAGCTGGCAGGGGCCGGCAATCAGCGCCAGCGGGGCGCTGTTGTCGAAGATTACGGTTCCGGCTTTCACGGCGCTGTTGGGCACCGCTTTATCGAGCGTGGTCATGCAGACTCCTGAAATATGAAAGTGGTGCCCTGCCCCGGTGCGGGTGCGACAACCACCTGACCCTCGCGAATGTCGTGATCGATGCCACGCGACACAAGCCCCCTCCGCAGCGCATCGATGTCACGCACGCAGAAAGCAACGGCTTCAAAGGACAAAACACCATGGCCGCGAGGCGCAAGGCCGGTCTTTTCTGCATATTGGCCGCTGGTGAGAACGCGTAGGCGCGCATTCGGCAGATCAGGCACCGCACCATCCGATGTGCCTGAAAGATCGTAACCCGCACTCAGCCGCAGAAAGCCCGCAGTCCCCGCCGGATCATCGCTTACAGCGATGATTTCGCAGATGCGTGTCGTGCCATTCTCATGCTGCTCAAGAGCCGATCGGTCGACCTTCGGTGAATTCACCCGCTGGCAGGTGAAAACGTAGGTTCCCTCCACGTCCGGCAAGGCGGCGAAGGCAAGACGGAAAGAAGCAGTATCGCTGCGCCCGGCGGCGTCTATGAAGGGCCTTGAGAAGTCCAGGCGGTCGCCGGCTGAAATCCCCGCTTCAACATAAGCCCGATGTTCATCATCGGCGTTATCACCTGCAAAGGCGACCGCTGAAAAGCCCTCAGTGCCAAAAGCCTGTCGATAGGAACGGTCGCGTGCGACAAACACGTTTCCGCTCTTCACCGCCACTTCAGCCGCGCACTCATCGACAACGACCAGCGGCTCGATAAAGGTTCCGTCCGCGAAATAGACGCAGCAATTGCCGGTTCCGAAGGGGTGAATGCCGCGAGGCGCCACCGTAAAGCCCAGCTGGTTCAACCGGGTTCGCGCCGTATCGAGATCGGCGGTCGGCAGCACAAGATGATCGAGGAGGCGCACCATCGCTGCGGTTTGCCCCATTCCGCTGGCGCGTTCAAGCAGGCAGGCAGAAAGAGCATCGATGAAACCGCAGAATTCTTTACGCCGCGCGGGCCTGTTTCAGCACTTCCTCATAGGTATCGAGATCGACGTAGAAGACGCGAATGATTTCCCGGATCAGTTCATCGTCCTCGTAACCCTGCGATTTCAATATGTTGATGGCCGTGAGTATGTCGAAACGGTCAGTCAGCCGCCGTTTCTGGTGGTCTTCGAGAAATCGCTCCATTCATTTCCCCTTGCCCGTTTGCCCAACCCCTTGGAACAACTCCCAGACACGGAAAGAAATTTAGGCAGAATGGCTTGCGCAGAGCTTGCAGGCGCCTTGGCGCCTTCCCAATTTCATTTCCGGCTGACGCGGAAACACGGCCGACTCACCATGACCAGCCAAAAGAATAACATGCAATTTGCCCTGCGCCATTCTTGTGCCGCCTTCTGGCCGTTACGCGATTTTGCAGATAATTATAATCATCCGGCACTGAGAAGCGGATATACTGCTCTGCACAGAACAAACTGGCGAACGGGATGAAGAGCTTTCGAGCCCTTGCAACGAGCTTTGCGGCGATTTTCACGGCGGTCATGCCTGCCGGCGCAGCGCAGCAACTGCCCGACGGCATCTATCATTGCGAGGTCTATCTGCTGGGGCAGTTCCTCAGCCTCGGCGACATCACGATCAGGGGCAATGTCTATAGCGGCCCGGCATATTTCCCGATCCCGCAGCAGGGCTACAACTACCAGATCGAGCGGAATGGCGAGATTTCCTGGCTGGGCCCGCTTGGCGGCTTCACCGCCGGCGGCAACAGCGTATCGCTGACACAGGTGACTTCGCTCGATCCGTCCTCGGCCTCGTTCGACATCATCATGCGTCAGCCGCATGGATCCTTCACCGCTTCGACCTGCACCATCACAAAATGATGAGAGGCCCCCGAACCGGCAACTGTTCGGGGGCCGGTCGCAATAATGAACGCTTCAGATGTTTTTTGCCGCCATTTCCCCGGCGATGTAGTCGGCCTGCCGGATCGCGAGCGTCACGATGGTCAGAGTCGGGTTCTCCGCGCCGCCGGTGGTGAACTGGCTGCCGTCCGACACGAACAGGTTCTGGATGTCGTGCGTCTGGCCGTGCTTGTTGACCACGCCATCCGACGCCTTTTCGCTCATGCGGTTGGTGCCGAGATTGTGGGTCGAGGGATAGGGCGGCGTCGGCATGGTGCGCGTCGCGCCCACGGCATCGTAGATCGCCGCGCCCTGCCTGTAGGCATGATTGCGCATGGCGATGTCGTTGGGATGGTCGGTGAACCAGACATCCGCCACCGGCATGCCGTACTGGTCCTTGAGGGTGGGATGCAGCCTGATGGCGTTCTGCTCCTGCGGCATGTCCTCGCCCACGATCCACATGCCGGCCAGATGGTCGTAGTGGTCGAGGGCCGTGGTGAAGCCCCTGCCCCAGCCGCCCGGATTGAGGAAGGCGGCCATGAACGGAATGCCGAGCGCAAGCGTTTCAAGTTCATAGCCGCCGACAAAGCCACGCGACGGATCATGGCGCGCTTCATCGCGGACGATGCCGGCCATGGTCGTGCCGCGATAGAAGTGCACCGGCTTGTCGAAAATGGCATAGACGGTGCCGGTGGTGTGACGCATGTAGTTCTTGCCGACCTGCCCCGAGGAGTTCGCCAGCCCGTCCGGGAATTTCGCCGAGGCTGAGTTAAGCAGCAGCCGCGGGCTTTCGATCGAGTTGCCGGCCACGCAGACGACGCGCGCCTTCTGTTCCTGCAACTTGCCGTCCTTGTCTGCGTAGACGACCCCGGTCACCTTGCCGCTGTCGTCATGCTCGATCCTGACGACATGGCTGTTCGGCCGCACTTCCAGCTTTCCGGTCTCTTCGCCCTTGGGGATTTCGGTGTAGAGCGTCGACCATTTCGCGCCCCATTTGCAGCCCTGGAAACAGAACCCGGTCTGCTGGCATGCCATGCGATCGTCCCGGAAGTCCGAATTGATGGCCATGTTGCCGGTGTGGCATTCCTTGTAGCCAAGCTTGTCCGCCCCGGCCTTCATGATCTTGAAGTTGTTGTTGCCGGGCAGCCCCTCAATGCCGTTGGTACGGGTCACGCCCATCTTGTCCTCGGCCTTTGCATAGTAGGGCTCGAGTTCGGCAAGCGTCAGCGGCCAGTCGAGAAGATTGGCACCCTCGACCTTGCCGTAATGGGTCAGCGTCCTGAACTCATGTTCCTGAAAGCGCAGCGAAGCACCGGCCCAGTGCGTGGTGGTGCCTCCCACCGCCTTGACGATCCAGGCAGGCAGGCCCGGAAAATCCTTTGCCACGCGCCATTCTCCCGATGCGGTGCGCGGATCGCCCCATGAGAGCTGGGCGAAGCTGTCCCATTCGTCGTTGATGAAGTCCTCATATTCGATACGGTTGCCGGCTTCGAGAATGACGACGTCGATGCCCTTCTGGGCAAGCTCGTTGCCGAGCGTTCCGCCGCCGGCGCCGGAGCCGATGATGACGACGACACTGTCGTCGTTGAGATCATAAGGTGCTGCCATGGTTTCCTCCCATGTATCCGTAGTCTGGCTGTGGAGATTTCGGAGGGGTCAGAGCCACTCGATGTCGTCGAAGCCGCGGTTGATGTAACCGCCCTTCGAGTAGGACTCGCCCTCGTAGCCGAAGATCGGCCACAGCTCTTTCTGATTGTAGAGACCCACCACCAGACCGCCGCGGATCGCCTGGAAGAAAGGCGTATCCTCGATCTGCCTGAGCACATCGACGCGCTCTTCTTCCCAGCCGAGCCCGCGATAGCCGGCTTCGCCGGCGCGCTTGTCGAGATCGGCAATGCCGTTTTCGATGAGATCCCTGTGCGCGGCATCCTTGCCGGCCTGCTCGTCATGGGTCTTCACGGCAATGGCGTAGAACCTGTCGGGCACCTGATCGTGCGGATAGATGTCACGCGCCATCTGGATCAGCGTGGCCATCGTCTCCGGCTTGAGCGCCGAGGTCTCCAGACCCCACGCATGCCGCGGGCTGATCACCGCGCTGCCGGTGACGACAAGCAGCGCCCCGACGCCACCGCGTTTGAGCAATTCGCGCCGCGAAAGGCCCTGCTTGCCCGTATATACCGTTACCATTTATTCCTCCCTTGCTTGCTGGAGCGCCTGAAAGACGCTGTGGCTGGCTCCGCACCTCCCGTGCGGTCTGACCTCCTGTGCTGTCGGTTACCTGAAGCGGCCTCCGCGCTGCAGCACCTCGATCTTGTATCCGTCCGGATCCTCGATGAAGAAGAACCGCGCCACGGGCGCGCCCGCATGGCTGAATTCGACGATATTCTTCGGGCTGAGGCCGAGAGCGCCCATCCGGTCATGCTCGCTGTCGAGATCGGCAACGGACACCGCCAGATGGCCATAGCCGTCGCCCAGCTGATAAGGCTCCGTGCGCCCCTTGTTGACGGTGAGCTCCAGCTCGAACTCCGTCTCCGCATTGGAGAGATAAATGAGCGTGAAAGTCTCGAAATCGAGCCTTTGCGCCACATCGAGCCCGAATGCCTTGTTGTAAAAGCTGACGGACCGGGTCTCGTCGAGAACCCGGATCATGCTGTGGATTGCCTTTGCCAAACTGTGCCGCGCCTTTCGTTCGCATCCGATCTTTCGCTGATTATGCAACCGGGCGGGCAAATAGGGTGGCAGTGGGTTACCACCGTTCACGAATGTAGAAGTGCGATTGCTGTTTGAGAATTTTGGACCCAGAATGGCGCGCTCAAGTCCAGAACTGTTCCTTCAGGAACAGGAGTTTCAGGCTCACGTCGCTTGCTGCTTGCTGAAAGCGGCGTGAGCAGAATGACAGGGAGGCTGATATGTGCAGAGTTTTTGCAGAACAGGACCCGGAGGGCTATCGCCCCATCAACAGGTCGATCCGCATCGGCGGACATTCGACCAGCATCCAGATCGAAGCGACGTTCTGGGCATTGCTGGACGAAATCGCCGAAAGCCAGGGGCTGACGACGCCGAAATTCATCTCGAAGCTGTATGACGAGGCGCTTGAGCTTCGTGGAGAAGTGCCAAATTTCGCCTCGATGCTGCGCACCACCTGCGCGCTCTATCTGCGCGGTTCCAGACCGATGGCCGAGGAAGTGGCCGCCCTGAAGCGCGAGGCGGCATAGTCTGCCGCCTCTTCAGGAACGCTGAGAAATTCAGCCTTCCAGCACTTCCTTGACCACAGTGGCCAGCTGCTTGAGGGAGAAGGGCTTCGGCAGGAAGCCGAATTGTGCATCCTCGGGCAGGTTTTTGGCGAACGCGTCCTCGGCATAGCCCGACACGAACACGAACCTGATATCGGGCTGACGCTTGCGCAGTTCGCCCAGAAGGGTCGGCCCGTCCATTTCCGGCATGACAACATCGGAGACGACGATGTCCACCTTGCCGTCCAGCTCTTCGAACAGTTCCAGCGCCTCGACCCCTGAGGAAGCCTCGTGCACGGTGTAGCCGCGCGAGGTCAGCGCCCTCACCCCGCCCATGCGCACCGCGTCCTCGTCCTCGACCAGCAGAACCGTCGCCGAACCGGAAAGGTCTCTCGCGGCATCTGCCTTCGCCTGAACCGCAGCAGCAGGAGCTTCCGCTCCGCCAGCGATCGCTTTCTGGTCCGCGCCGGCCGCGGGCTGCGCAGCAATGACCGGAACGTGACGCGGCAGGAAGATGCGGAAGGTGGTGCCCTTGCCCACTTCCGAATCGCAGAAGATGAAGCCGCCGGTCTGCTTGATGATGCCGTAGACCATGGAAAGGCCGAGACCCGTGCCCTTGCCGACCTCCTTGGTGGTGAAGAAAGGCTCAAAAATCTTCTTCAGCACCTCTGCGGGAATGCCGCTGCCGTTGTCCTCGACCTCGACCAGCACATAATCGCCGGCTTCCAGTTCGCGATACGGGAAGGTCTTCGCCTCATCGGTCGTCACATTGCGGGTGCGAACCGTGAGCTCGCCACCTTCGGGCATGGCGTCGCGGGCATTCACCGCCAGATTGACGACCACCTGCTCGAACTGGCCGATATCCACCTTCACGGGCCACAGATCGCGCCCATGATCGATGCGCAGCTTGATGTCGTTGCCGACCAGACGGGCCAGAAGCATGCGCAGATCGGCAAGAACGTCGGTCAGCGTCAGCACCTCCGGCCGCAGCGTCTGCTTGCGCGAGAAGGCCAGCAACTGCCGCACCAGCGAGGCCGCGCGGTTGGCGTTCTGCTTGATGTTCATGATGTCCGGGAAGGACGGATCGGACGGCCGGTGATTGGTCAGCAGCAGGTCCGAAGCCATGATGATGGCAGTGAGCACGTTGTTGAAGTCATGCGCGATGCCGCCGGCAAGCTGGCCGACCGCCTGCATCTTCTGGCTCTGGGCCATCTGCGCTTCAAGCGCCTTCTGCTCGGTCGTTTCCACCGCATAGACGATCGCCGCTTCCTCGGCCCCGTCGCCATCGGCAACCGCATTCACATAGAAGCGGATGTGACGCTCTTCATTGTCGGGCAGAACCGTGTCGATCGGCGCAATGTCGGCTTGCCTCTGGCGGGCCTTCTCAAGCGCCGTCTCGAACGCCGGCCGGTCGCGCTCATGGATGACCGCATCGAGGCGCACCCGTCGGTCCAGCGCATCGCGATCCACCGCCGAGGCGAACAGCGACAGGAACGGCGCATTGGTGCGCAGGATACGTCCCGCCTGATCGACGCCGGCAATGGCCATAGGCGTGGAGTTGAAGAAGCGTGTGAAACGCACCTCCGAAGCCCGCAGATCGGCGGACGAATCCTCGCCTTCCGTGCGGTTGAGCACGATGGTGCGCGCCGGGCCGGCATGTCCGTCGCGATTGACGGTGGCGCGATGCAGGAAGCGTACGGGCAGCGCCTCGCCCTTCATCGTCGTCAGATCAAGGTCGATCACCGCGTTGCGAACCGTACCGGGATCAGGACGTACCGAGCGCACCAGCGCCATGCCGTCGCCGGCCACGATGTCGGAGAGTGTTACCACGCCCGGCGTAAAGCTCGCCAGATCGATGCCCAGCCATTCCGCCAGAGTGGCGTTCACATAGGTGACGCGGCCATCCTGATCGGTTGAGAAGAAACCGGCCGGCGCATTATCGAGATGGTCGATGGCCTTTTGCAGGTCGAGGAAGAAGCGCTCCTGCTCTTCGCGCTCACGGGAAATGTCGGCCAGCTTCCAGGCATTGAACGGCTGACGCTGGCCGGGGATGCGGAACGCGCGCGCTTCGATACGATACCACCGCGCGCCGACTTCGGCGCCGGGACGAATAGCTTGGCTGAGGCGAAACTCGCCATCGCCATGCTGGCCATCCCGCAGACCGCCGGCCAGCCGATAGATGACGGAAGAAGCTTCGGGCGCATCCGACAGCAGGCTTTCAACGGTTCTGATATCGGCAGCCGAGGCCGCTCCGGTCATCTCGGCATAGGCACGGTTGGCGTAGATGATGCGGTTTTTCGCATCAGTGACAACGAGGCCCTGCGCCATCGAATCCACGAAGGCCTTGGAAAGCTCGTCCCCGGTCGAGCGCGGGGCGATCTGGATGAAACCGATCGCCGTCGCGAACAGGAAACCGACGCCGATCATCGCCAGCACGCCGAGCATGCCGAGTAGGAACGGATCGCCAAAGCGTTCCCGAAACAGCCCGAACACAACTGCCGAGACGATCAGGATGAGGATGAAGATGATAAGCCGCGTTACCGTTCCGGGCCGTGTATCCTGATCTATCATCGGCACCGGATAGAAATCGCCGCGCGCGTCCTTGGCCATTTGCCCCCTGCTTACGATTCCTGCCCTGTTCCGATCCGGGCGGTTGAATCATATTCTCCTTGCCCGGAAAAGGCCAAAGGGGCAACTCTCTGCGTAAAATGCCCCCCGAACGTGAAAACTCCTTCGCAAATGCCGGTCCCCACGTTGATAAACCGGGCTGGCAACTTGCGGTGGCGCATCACTGCGTTCTACTGTCATGTTTGATTTCTTTGGCCATCCTTCCGTCTTGGCCACACTTCCGGGGGTGCCGATGCCTGATTTTCTCGATAGCGCTGGCGGAAACGGATATGGCGCCGCCATTTTCTGGGTTCTGGTTGCGCTGGCCGCGTTTGTGGCTGTGCTGTTCATCGTGAAGATGATCCGCAGCATGAACTTCGGAACCTTCGTTGCAGGCGGGCGCAACCGCAAGACGCGTCTCGCCGTCATGGACGCCACCGCCGTGGACAGCCACAGGCGGCTGGTTCTGGTTCGCCGCGACGATGTCGAGCACCTGATTCTCATCGGTGGGCCGACCGATGTGGTGGTCGAGCGCGACATCAGGCTGGCCAGCGCAAAACGCACAACGCCAGTGGCGGAGCCGGCCTTCACGCCCCAGCCGCCAAAAGCTGCTCCGCCACCTCAGCCCGTGCAGCAACGCCAGCCAGTTGCTCCCCAGCCGCAGGTTTCAGCACCTGCGCGTCCGGCGGCCCCCCCGCCACAACCACGGCCATCGGAAAACACCTATGTGGCACCGCAAGTGGCTGCCGCCGCACCACCCCGGCCGGCTCCGACGGCTCAGCACCCCCAGCAGCATCGGCATTCAGTGGAAGACGCGCTCGACGCTTCGCTTGTGGACGAACTCACACTTTCTCTCGGTGAACCAGCCGTCGAGCCCCCACAAAGGCTCCAGACTCCCGATGATGAAATGTCGCGGCTTCTCGGTGAACTGTCAACCACCAGGCGCTGACGCATGTCGCCCGAAACTGGGAACCGCTTTCAGGATAACGACGTGCGCAGGAACGGGAACTTAGCTTCGTAAGGAGCGCATCTGAAGGATCGCGACAGCGCGTTGAGATCGGGCACATAACCACAGAATCAAAAAGGCCGCCTCACGGGCGGCCTTTTTGCTATCAGAGAAGAGGTATTATCAATCGTCCCGATAAACCTTCTCGCGACGCTCATGACGTTCCTGCGCCTCGATGGACAAGGTCGCGATAGGACGCGCATCCAGCCGCTTCAGCGAAATCGGCTCGCCTGTTTCTTCACAATAGCCGTAAGTGCCCTCTTCGATCCGCTGCAGTGCCGAATCGATCTTCGATATCAGCTTGCGCTGGCGGTCGCGTGCCCTGAGCTCGATGGCACGATCGGTTTCCGAGGAGGCCCTGTCCGCCAGATCAGGAAGGTTTGCGTTTTCCTGCTGGAGAATCTCAAGGGTCTCCCGTGCCTCTCGCAGGATATCATTTTTCCATGCGATCAGCTTGCCGCGGAAATAAGACTTCTGCCGGTCATTCATGAACGGCTCGTCTTCGGAGGGTACGTAATCGGCAGTAAGGTTTTGATTCATTCGACTCACCCGACAGCCCCAAGAATTGGCGCCTATATATTCACCTAAACTGCCCCGCACAAGCCTGTACTCACCTCATCACACGAACGTATAATCCTGTTGCTGTGCGGCATGGGCCAGAGGCGTTGCGCTCGCTGCCGTCAAACGATAATCCTTCTAAGGCAGGTACAGGCGGGAGGGCTGGTGGCCAAACTCTATCTCCTCAGGCACGCAAAGGCGGGCTGGGCTCAGCCCGGAATGTGCGATTTCGATCGTCCGCTGGATGCCGCAGGCCGCGAGGAAGCCGCCATGACCGGCGACGTGATGCGCAAATGCGGCTACCTGCCGGACCTCACCCTGTGCTCGAAGGCACGCAGGGCTCAGGAAACTCTGGAAGGCATCGCCGGCAGCCTCGATACCAGCCGGGTCATTCTTCTGGAAGCGCTCTATACGGAAGATGCTGCTTTCTACCTTGAAACCGTGCGCGCCTACGGCCACTTCGGCTCGATTCTCGTCATCGGCCATAATCCCATGATGGAAGACCTGACCCTGGCCATATCCGGCGATGGAGAACCGGGAGCGCTCGATACGCTGAACCACGGCTTTCCAACGGCTGGTCTTGCCGTCCTGAAGTTTGAAGGCAATCTGGAGGAGGCTGGTCCCGGCAAAGGCTATCTTCAGGCATTTCTGACACCCGTCAGCGTCTGAGCCTATTACAAAGCCCCGACCGGCACCCTATATCGACCCTGAAATCAGGCTTTCATACGCGCTCGCAATCCTGAATAATTCATGATTTCAGCTAGATAGACGAGTTTTAGGAACCGAATTGGCATCTTCGCTGACGACATTCACGGATGAAGCGCGCATCGCGCTCGACACGCTCTCCGGCCGCGCGACCGGGCTTTTTGCTCCCACACTGCGTCTTGGCGTCACCGGCTTGTCACGCGCCGGCAAGACCGTCTTTATTTCCTCCCTCGTTCACAATCTGCTGCATGGCGGACGCCTGCCGCTGTTCGAGGCGCAGAAGTCCGGCCGCATCGCCCGCGCCTTTCTGGAGGAGCAGCCGGACGATGCCGTACCGCGTTTCCAGTACGAGGATCACATCGCAACGCTGGTCAACGATCGGCTGTGGCCGGATTCGACACGTGCCATTTCGGAGCTCAGGCTGACGATCGAATATGAATCCGCTTCCGGCTGGAGCCGCATGTTCTCGGCCGGAAAGCTGTCGCTCGACATTGTGGACTATCCCGGCGAGTGGCTGCTCGACCTGCCGCTGCTCGGCAAGTCCTACGCGGACTTTTCCCGCGAAGCGTTTGAAATGGCGGAGCTTCCGGTGCGTGCGGATCTTTCGCGGGAGTGGCGCGATCTTTCCGCATCCGTCGATCCGGATGCGGCGTCCGATGAAGTTACCGCCCGCCGCCTGTCGGAAAGCTTCGCGGCCTATCTGAAGGCGTGCAAGCTCGACGACCGCGCCCTGTCCACGCTGCCGCCCGGCCGCTTCCTGATGCCGGGCGACCTCGAAGGCTCGCCCGCGCTCACCTTCGCCCCGCTGATGCCGGGCGACGAGCGCCGCGCAAAACCGGGGTATCTGCGCGCCATGATGGAGCGACGCTACGAGGCTTATAAAACCCATGTGGTGCGGCCGTTCTTCCGCGAGCACATCACCCGGCTCGACCGCCAGATCGTTCTCATCGATGCCTTGCAGGCGCTCAATGCCGGGCCCGGCGCAATGGCGGATCTGGAGCGCGCGGTAACGGAGATTCTGGCCTGCTTCCGGCCCGGCCGCGGCAATATCCTGACCGATCTGGTGTCGCGGCGCATCGACCGCATCCTGATTGCCGCCACCAAGGCCGACCATCTGCACCACGAAAGCCACGACCGGCTGCAGGCGATCGTGCGGCGTCTGGCGGATCGCGCCATAGCCCGCGCCAATTTCACCGGCGCCAATGTCGACGTCGTCGCCATGGCAGCCATCCGCGCCACGCGCGAGGGTACGGTCAAGCAGGGTCGCGACACGCTGCCCGTCATTCTCGGCACACCGCTGGCCGGGGAAACGATCGGCGGCCAGATCTTCGACGGCGAAGCGGAAACAGCCATATTTCCCGGTGACTTGCCGGAGAAAGTTGATTCCGTTTTTGAAACCGTTAACGGCCATCGTCAGGACGAAACCGACCCTGCCATCCGCTTTGTCCGCTTTCGCCCGCCAAGGCTTGAACGCACCGCCGAGGGCGTCACCCTCTCCCTGCCCCATATCAGGCTCGATCGCGCCCTGCAGTTCCTGATCGGAGACCGGCTGGCATGAGCAACGAACCCCGCAAGCCCTCCGCCTTCCCCGTCGCGCCTGAACCGTCCAGCAAAGCCGCAGAGGAGACCCAGCATCCCGCTCAGCCGCCGCGCAGGCCGCGCGCCGCACCGGTCGAAGTCGCTGTCGCCGTGCCGGACGGTCACGACATCTTCGAGACACCGGATGAAGCCGCGATGGTGCCGCCGCCCGCCACAGCGCCACGCAGGCGCTCCGTGGCGGCGCGAATTCTGGCAGGGGCTGCCGGATTGCTTGTATCGCTTGCCATTGGCCTGTGGATCGACGGGCTGATCCGCTCGCTGTTCGAGCGTGCACCGTGGCTCGGCTGGCTGGCGGCACTTGCAGCCGCGATTGGCGCCGTAGCGCTCATCATCGTCCTCGCACGCGAATTCATGGCCATCGCCCGCCTCGCGGAGGTGGAAAAGATACAGAAGCGCGCGCAGGACGCCATTGACCGCAACGACCCCAAAGCTGCCCGCGCCGTGGTGGCCGAACTGTCCTCCTTTGTCGCGGCAAGACCGGAAACGGCGGCCGGCCGCCGTGCTCTGGACGAACTGGATGGCGAGATCATCGACAGCGCCGACCTCATACGCATTGCGGAAACCGAAATCCTCGCACCGCTGGATGCTCGTGCGAAAATCATGATCCTCGACGCAGCCAAGCGCGTCTCGCTGGTCACGGCGGTAAGCCCGCGCGCCGTTGTCGACATCGCCTATGTTGCCTTCGAGGCGGCACGGCTGATCCGCAGGCTTTCGGAGCTCTATGGTGGACGACCCGGCACGCTCGGCTTCTTCCGCCTTGCGCGCGGCGTGCTCGCGCATCTGGCCATCACCGGCTCAATCGCGCTGGGTGACGGCTTCGTGCAGCAGATACTGGGCCACGGTGTGGCCGCACGGCTGTCGGCGAAGCTTGGCGAAGGTGTCGTCAACGGCATGCTGACAGCGCGCATCGGCCTGGCCGCCATGGACACCACGCGCCCCCTGCCGTTTCATGCGTTGAGGCGGCCGGGAATGGGCGATTTCCTCTCCGCCCTCACCTCATTCGCCGGCAAGGGCAACGGCACGGAAAAGTCTCCTTCGGCCTGAGACGCATCAGGGATCGGGACGCTTTACAAATGACAGCGCTGGCGAAAATTCGAATTCTCGGGCATATGGTGAGAAACCATTAACCATTCTTGTTCATGGTTCGGACAAGGTTCCTCTCAGTATTTCGTTGCCGGGTATCCTCGATGAAAAGCGTAATCGTGTCTTCCATGCTGCCGCTGGCGCTCGCCATTTCGGCAACCGCAATTCTCCCGGCAACCGCCTCCGCCGGAGAACGCGACAAGCAGTTCTTCCAGTCGGTCGAGGGCAAATGGGTCGGGCCCGGCGAAATCGTCGCAGGCAAATATAAGGGCACCAAGTTCACCTGCACATTCACCGGCTCGTCGCCCGAGGTGAAGGTCGGCATGACGCTCGACGGCTCCTGCCGCGTCGGCGTCTTCACGCAGCAGATGACGGCCACCGTCGAACACAAGGGCCGCACCGGCTACAAGGGCACCTTCATGGGCGGTGCCGCCGGCGAAGGGCTCGACATCATAGCCGGCAATGTCGTTGACCCCCGCAAGGTCGTCTTCGCCATCAACCGCAAGGAACTCAACGGCGTGATGCAGGCCCGCATCCCCGACGATCAGTCAATGATCGTCACCGTATCGGTGAAAGTCGACAAGCAGGTGGTGCCGGTTATCGGCGTCAACCTCAAGCGTATCGAAGGCGCTCCGGTCGGCAAGCTCGCCAAGAACTGACGTGCCTGCCCCGGTTTCAACGGTGTTGGGCGCATCAGCCCGCGCTGGATCCTGATTCCTTGTCCAGAACCATGTAGTCGAGCGGCAGCTCGGTCGTGTTCTTGATCTGCTCCATGGCGAAAGCCGATGACACGTCCCGGATTTCGATCTTGGCGATCAGGCGCTTGTAGAACGCGTCATAAGCCGCAATATCCGGCACCACCACGCGAAGCAGGTAGTCGACATCGCCGCTCATGCGGTAGAATTCGACCACCTCCGGAAACTCCTGAATCACCTCGGAAAACCGGCGCAGCCATTCGTGGCTGTGGGAATTGGTGCGGATCGAGACGAAAACATTCACCCGCACATTCACCCGCACCGGGTCCAGAATGGCCACGCGGCGCTTGATGACCCCTTCTTCCTCCAGCTTCTGGATACGGCGCCAGCACGGCGTCGTGGAAAGGCCAACCTTCTTGGCGACGTCGGCGACGGCCAGGGTGGCATCCTCCTGCAAGAGGCGCAAAATTTTTCGGTCGAGGCGGTCCATGGGCGCTCCTTGTAGAAAAGTTGCCCAATTTTTAGTGATTATGACCCGCCGCACAAGAAAGAAATTCCGTCATACTGGCAAATTGCGAGTGATAAATTCTCAAAAACTTATTCGAGCCGGCGTCTGATTTCCGCCTGCAGAAAAGGCAGCAATTCGGTTTCAAACCATGTATTGCGCTTCAGCCAGCCGGTGTTGCGCCATGAAGGATGCGGCAAGGGCAGCACTTTGACCGGGCTTTGCGCCTCCCAGATTCCGCGCCAGCCCTTCACCGTATCGGTCAGCGAACCCTGTCGCAAAGAGCCCATATGCCACTTCTGCGCATAGAGGCCGATGGTGAGGATCAGGTCGAGTTGGGGCATTCGCTCCATGAGCTGGCCACGCCACGCAGGCGCGCATTCGCGCCGGGGCGGCAGGTCGCCGCCTTTCGCATCCTGCCCCGGAAAGCAGAAGCCCATGGGCACGATTGCGAACCTGGACGGATCGTAGAACTCGGCGCTGCTGACGCCCAGCCACGAGCGCAGCCGGTCGCCCGAGGCATCCGTGAACGGCACGCCGCTCAGGTGAACCCTGGTGCCCGGCGCCTGGCTGGCGATGAGGATGCGCGCCGTCGGGGACGGCACCAGAACCGGGCGCGGTTCATGCGGCAGGGGCCGCCCCAGCGGCGCCTCGACGCATATGCGGCAGGCGCGCACCCGTGCCGTCAGCGTGGCAAGCTCGTCACCGGCTTCGCGGCGTGCCACGCTTGCGCCCATGATCAGGCGGCAGCACTCGGACGGGCCGAAACGGCCTCATACCAGCGCCGTACATGGACGCAGTCATCCGGCAGGGCGATGCGGGCCGGTTTCATGAAATCGATCGCTATCAGGCCGGTGATGTCGGCAATCGTATAGGCATCGCCGGCAATGAATTCGCGATTGGCGAGTTCACCGTCAAGGAAATGCAGGAATTTCGTCACCTTCGGCTTGTTCGCCTCGCCCCATTCCGGAATCTGGGGAACCTCCCACTCCTTCATGGCCGGATGGATATGGCGGAAGGCATGCGCCACCCGCATGAACAGTTCCAGTTCCACGCGCCTTTGCCACATCTCCACCAGAGCCCTGCCAACAGCGCCCTCCCCGAACAGCGGCTGCGCGGGCTGGATCTCCTCGAAATAGCGGCAGATGGCGACGGTTTCGGTGAGGATCGTACCGTCATCCAGTTCCAGAACCGGCAGGCTCTGCAGCGGATTTCGTCCACTCACCTCTGCACTTCGATGCTCCATCGCGCCCATGTCGACAGGCACGATAGGCACCTCGATGCCCTTTTCGGCCAGAAAAACCCGCACCCTGCGCGGATTGGGCGCCCGCCCGCCATCGAACAGTTTCATCTTTCTCTCCCTGCTCCCGAAATGCACAGCGGACACCGCCGCTATATAGGGTTGCGCTCACCAGAAACGAAATATTTCCCGCAGCCAGTCGCCGACCGCGGCGAGACTGTCATGAGCCGGCTCGACCCGTCCGCCCTGACGGTCGCGCCATTGCCGGGGCTTTTCAAACTCGCCCGCCCAGAGGCCGAGCTTTGCCGAACGGGCCTTCGCCTCCTCGCGCTCGAAATCGCCATAGGCGACGGCCCATCCCTGCGCGACCATCTCGCGGTTCAGATCCACGCCATCGGCCGAACAATCGCCAAGAAGACGCCCGTACTGATCGTTTCGCCACCCCGTGCACGCGACGGTCCTGCGATCGGTCATCCGCAGCAGCGCCTCGCGCGATTGCCGTCCGCAGGCATAGTCATGGCCGCCCCTCTTGCACATCTGCTTGTATTCGGGGGCATCGATGCCGCGCAGGCGCACGCGCAAACCATCCAGTTCGATAGAATCGCCGTCGACGATGCGGGCCGCACCCTGCTCGGTGCGCGTATTTGCCTGATCCAGCCGCGACGCCATGAATGCAAGAATTCCAAACAGCAGAATGGTCAGCCCATAGTCGAGCATGCGCCTCGCCGGACTGCGCGAGCGCGGATTTCGATAACGGCTTCCGTTGCGGGAACGCGATCTGCTCATATGGCAAACAAAGTCTTAAGCATTCGATCGTAGCGTGTTGGCAGACCATGCTGGCCGCATAGATTGAACCCATAGAATGCCGTTGCAACGCTCAACAACAGCGGACAAGAATATTGTGGACCGCCGCCAACCGCATCGCAACAGCGATGTGGCCCGCGCTGTCCGCAAAACCCGCGACCGTCTGGCGCAACAGGCCGGCAATCCCGATTTCGACCGCGAAATGCTGAAGCTGCATGCGCACTCCATGCTCAGCGGCGCATTTTTCATACCGGCACTCATTCTGCTTGTCTCCGTGGCTGGTCTGGCAGCGGGCATGGGCCTGGAAATGCTGCTCTGGGGCGCGCTGGCGCTGGCGTGCCTCAGCCCCCTGCTGATCCTGTCCCGACGCTACAATGCAACCGATGCCGCCCTTATCGACCCCGGAGCCGCCACGCGCAACTATCTGATCGCGCATGTGATCTCCGGCATGGGCTGGGCGGTTTTCGGCCTGATGGGCTGCGCCGCCTGCACGCTCGACCAGTTCCATGTCGTCAAGGCGGTGACGCTGCTTCTTGCCATGGCTGCCACGGCCATTCTCACGTCGTCCATCAGCGGCGCGCTCATCGCCACATTCGCCCTGCCCGTTCTGGCCTACGCCTGGGGCGCGACATGGCCGGCCTCGCCGGTGGAAGTGATGATGCTGGCGCTGCTGATCATCGCCCTTCCGTTCCTGTCCTATGTGGCCAGTCACCTGAAACATTCGTCGGTCATGATGCTGTCGTTTCGGTCTCAAAAGGATGAGCTGATCGCCGAACTGGAAACGGCCAAGGCCATGTCGGACGAAGCCCGACACCGCGCCGAGGAAGCAAACCTCGCCAAGTCACGGTTTCTGGCTTCGATGAGCCACGAGCTTCGCACGCCACTGAATGCCATTCTGGGCTTCTCCGAAGTCATGGCCAATGAGGTCCTGGGACCCGTCGGCAACAAGAACTACCGCGAATATGCCGGCGACATTCACGATTCAGGCCAGCATCTGCTGAACCTGATCAACGAGATTCTCGATCTGTCCCGCATCGAGGCCGGCCGTTATCAGCTTCAGGAAGAAGCCGTTACCCTGACGATGCTGGCGGAAGACACCTGCCACATGATGGAACTCAGAGCCCGCAACAAGGGCATTCGTATCGTGCAGCAGTTCGAGCCGACGCTGCCGCGCCTCTACGCGGACGAGCGCGCGATCCGCCAGATCCTGCTCAATCTTCTCTCCAACGCCATCAAGTTCACGTCGAGCGGTGGGGAAGTTCGCGTGCGCGTTGGCTGGACCGCCGGTGGCGGCCAGTACATTTCGGTGAAGGACAACGGCCCGGGCATCCCGCAGGACGAGATTCCCGTCGTACTGTCCGCGTTCGGTCAGGGCACCATAGCGATCAAGAGCGCCGAACAGGGCACCGGCCTCGGGCTGCCCATCGTGCAGGGCCTCGTTGCCATGCATGGCGGCGAGTTCGAGCTGCACTCGAAACTGCGCGAAGGCACGGAAGCCATCGTCATCTTCCCGCCTTCCCGCGTCATGGAAGAGCTTCCGGCGATGCCCACGAAGGTGGCAGCCAATGCCGGCTGGTAGGGCCGACTGACAGGGCCGACTGGCAGGAAAGAGCCCGAAACGGGCGATCAGGCCCTTTGCGCCAGCGCCATGCCGGAAGCCATCTGCACCGCGGCCTTCACCAGCCCAGCGCCGAGTGCGGCCCCCACGCCTTCGCCGTGGCCGATGCCCAGATCCAGCAGCGGCTGAAGGCCGAGGATTTCAGCCGCGCGCCGATGTCCCGGCTCTGCCGAAAGGCTGGCCAGCAGGCAATGATCGAGGGCCCCGGGATGAGCCTTGTGCAGCGCGGCAGCGGCAGCCGTGGCGGCGAAGCCGTCGATCAGCACCGGAATGCGCTCCATGCGTGCGGCAAGTATCGCACCGGCGATGGCGGCAAACTCGCGCCCGCCGACACGCGCCAGCGCTTCCAGCGGATCCGCCAGATGCGGCCCATGGAAAGCCAGCGCCTGATCGACGATGGCGGCCTTGCGCGCCACTCCGATCTCGTCGGCGCCGCTGCCCGGCCCCACCCAGTCAGCACCCCGTCCGCCGAACAATGCCGCCATCAGCGCAGTGGCGACCGTGGAATTGCCGACACCGAGATCGCCAAGGCACAAAAGGTCAGATCCGCCGGCGATCGCCTCCATGCCGAAGGCCATGGTGGCAGCACAGCCGCGCTCGTCCAGCGCCGGCTCGCGCGTGATGTCACCCGTCGGCAGATCGAGCGCGAGATCGAAAACCTTCAGGCCGAGATCATAGGTCAGGCACACCTGATTGATTGCCGCGCCACCCGCCGCACACAATTCGACCGCATCGACAGTCGCGGTGACCGGGCGCGGCGACACACCATGCGCGGCCACGCCATGCGTTCCGGCGAAAATGGCAACCAGCGGCCGCGTCACCTGCGGGCTTGCCCGTCCGGTCCAGCCGGCGAACCATGCCGCGACATCTTCCATGCGCCCGAGAGGCCCCTGCGCCATCGCAGCCTTCGCAAAGACTTTGCGGACATCCGTTGCAATGCGGTCATCCTGTTCAGGCAGCTTGTCCAGAAGGACGCGGAAATCTTCAAACGGCAATGCGCTGACCATAGGCCCCGGCTCCATGCAAAACGTGCCGCCCGCATAGCCCTCTGTGGACCGCCTGACAACCGCATCGGCTGAAAACCACCGGCAGCAAGTGCCGCAGAAGGCTTGCATCGGCGGTTTGCCTGTCCCATGTGGGTTGAGAGTTCGGAAAACATCCATGACGGCAATCGAATCGCCCTGCATCCTTGTTTGCTCGATCGATATGAAGAGCGGCTACTGCATCGGCTGCGGGCGCACCGGCAGCGAGATCGCGGGATGGATCGCCATGAGCCCCCCGGAGCGTCGCCGCATCATGGATACGCTGGGCGCAAGACTGAAAAAGATGGAAGGAAGCATGAAGGCAAAATCCCCGGCCACCCCCGGAACGCACCAGCGCATCAGGGCTCCGCGATGAGCCGCGGCCTGTGGATCATACTTGGCCTCATCGGGCTCGGCGCCATCCTCCTGATGCTCAATCACGAATCCGGATCGACGCTGGGCTTCCTCAACGAGGATTTCGCCAACCTCATCTGGCTCGGCCTTCTCGCGGCGTTGATCGGCGCCGGCCTGCTGCGCTCTGGCCGGCGTTTCGGCGACATGGCGCGCAGCCTTGGCCTGTGGGCCCTGATCGTCATCGCCCTCATCGCCGGCTACCAGTACCGCTATGAGCTTCAGGATTTCGGCAGCCGCATCACCGCCGGCCTGATTCCCGGAAGTCCCTTGATGCTCGGCACCGAGGACGGCCGCGCCACTGTTGCACTGGACAAGGGGCGCAGCGGTCATTTCGAAGTGCGCATGGTGATCAACGGCAAGTCGATCCCCGCGCTGGTCGATACCGGCGCAACCACAACGGTTCTGAGCGCCGAGGACGCGCGCGTCGTCGGTTTTGATCCGGCCTTGCTGAACTATACCGTCCGCGTTTCGACCGCCAACGGCACCGCGAGCGCGGCGGCAGTACGCGCGGAGGAGATCGCCGTCGGCAACATCGTGCGCCGCAACCAGCCCGTGCTGGTCGCAGCCCCCGGCGCCCTGAGGCAAAGCCTGCTTGGCATGAATTTTATCGGCTCGCTGTCGGGCTTTGACGTGCGCGGCGACCGCATGATCCTTCGCGACTGAAAAACAGGAGCAGACATGACCACTTCAACTGCAAATCCGCAAACCGTCACCGCCTTCTGGCGCGAGGCCGGACCGGAAGCATGGTTCAAAAAGGATGAGGCTTTCGACACCGATTTCCGGAAGCGTTTCCTTGACCTGCACTATGCGGCCGCCCGCCGCGAACTGGAGGGCTGGATCGGGGATCGCGAAGGCGCGCTGGCGCTTATGATCCTGCTCGACCAGTTCCCGCGCAACTGCTTCCGGGGAACGGGACACATGTTCGCAACCGATCCGCTGGCCAGATATTATGCGGCCAGAGCAATTGAAGCCGGTCACGACATGGCCGTGGACGAGCAGATCCGCGTCTTCTTCTATCTGCCGCTGGAGCATTCCGAAGATCTGGACGATCAGAAGCGCTCGGTCGAATTGCACAAGGCCAATGCGGCCAGCTATCTGAGCTATGCCGTCGATCACTACGACATCATAAAGCGCTTCGGGCGTTTCCCGCACAGGAACGGGCCTCTGGGCCGGGTGACAACGGCCGAAGAACAGGCCTTTCTGGACGGTGGCGGCTTCGCGGGCTGACCGGCAGCCTTCTTAAGGCTCAACTCAGCCGCGCCACCATTGCCTGCCGGAGTTGAGACGCTCGATTCCGGCAGCGTCAACACCGGCCAGAAGCTTCCCGACGCTCTGCCCGTCAATCTCAAGGGTCGGAGCAAGCTCCGAAAGCGGCGCCAGCACGAAGGCGCGTTGCAACATGCGCGGGTGCGGCACTTCCAGCCCCGTTTCGTTGATGACCCGGTCATCGTACAGAAGAATATCGATGTCGATGAGGCGTGGCCCCCACCGTTCCTCGCGAACCCGCTTGAGGCTGTGTTCCGTCTGAAGGCACAGTTCCAGCAATTCGCGGGGGCGCAGCGTGGTGTGAAGCTCGGCTGCCGAATTGAGAAAATCCGGCTGATCGGTCTTCCCCCATGGCGGCGTCCTGTGCAGCGACGACACGGCGGTCACCCGCACCTGCGAATGCGCGTCCAGCGCCCTCAGCGCCGCGCCCATCGACTGGGCGGGATCGCCAAGATTTCCGCCGAGGCTGACGAAAACGCGGCTATCGCGGCCAGGCAACGGTCACCTCCACATAATCCAGCACACCGCGCACCGGCGCATTGGGCTTCCTGACCGTTATCTCCGCGCGCTGGATCTGCGGAAAACGGGCCGACAGCGATTTGGCGACTTCATGGGCCAGCGTTTCGATGAGGAAATGGCGGCGGCCGGTGATGATCTCCTCGATCACGCTGAAGGCCACGCCGTAATCGACCGTGGCGTCCATCGCGTCGGCTTCGAGCGGCTTCGTCGGCTCCACATGCAGCACCGCATCCACATAGAAGCGCTGGCCGAGTTTTTCCTCCTCATCCAGCAGCCCGTGCGTGGCGAAGAAGGCGCAATTCTTCATACGGATGACATACATGGGCTGGTGTCCGGACTATGAGGAAAGGTAAGCTTCACGGGCCAGCATAGCATCCGTGACCGCCAGCGCATCCGCATTGATTGCGACATCGTGGACGCGAAAAAGATCGGCGCCCCGCAAGCGCAGAATGACGCTGGTGGCGGCTGTCGCCGCATCGCGGTCCGGCGCTTCGCGTCCGGTCACGGCTCCGAGAAAGCGCTTGCGCGAGGTTCCGGCCATCAGCGGGAAGCCCAACTCAAGCAGTTCATCGAACCGGGCCATCAGGTCGATATTGTCTTCCGGTGTTTCCTTGGCGAAGCCGAAACCGGGATCGAGCACGATATGTTCTTCGCCGATGCCGGCCGCCCGCGCGATCTCCAGAGATTTGCGCAGGAACAGGAACTGGTCCGCAACCGGGTCGGCAAGCTTTTCCCGCTCGCGCCCCGTATGCATGATGACAAGCCCTGCCCCGGTTTGCGCCGCCACATTGGCTATGCCGGGCTCGCGCTGCAGGCCCCAGACATCGTTGACGATATGGGCGCCAGCCGCCACCGCCAGCCGTGCCGTTTCTTCCCTGTAGGTATCCACGGAGATGATCGCCCCGTCGAGCGACGCCAGCGCCTCGATCACCGGCAGGGCGCGTCCCTGCTCTTCCTTTGCGGTGACGGGTGCGGATGCCGGGCCCGTCGATTCGCCACCCACATCGATGATCGCCGCCCCCAGCTCCATCATCAGCCGGGCGCGCGCCAGCGCGTCATCAAGCGAACGATAGCTGCCACCATCGGAAAAGCTGTTGGGCGTCACGTTGAGGATGCCCATGACCACGGCACGCGGACCGAGATCGATATGGCGTCCATGCGCCAGTTGCCATCGTCTCATCATAGTTTCAGTTCAGCCCGTGGCGATTGACTGTTTTTCCGTTGCGCCGAATGCCGCCGTAACGCAAGGTGCAGCGCGAGACAACATGATGAAGAAAATTTTCCTTTCCCTGATCATTGCAGCCAGCGCAGCGGTCCCCGCCGCCGCCGAAACGGTTGCGAAGAGCTACAGCTATTTCAACATCCGCGGCACGACTTTCGAGCAGATCGAAAAAGACCTCTCGAACCGGGGCCCGCATGTCAAATCCACAGGCCTGCGGCATCCGGGTGCGACCCGAATGAATTTCACCACGAAAATCGGATATGCCAATGACGGCCGCTATTGCCACATCGTTTCGGCCGATACGGTGGTGAAGGCCCGCATCATCCTGCCCCGATGGAAGCCGCGCGGCCGCGTCGATCCCGAGGACCGGATTTTCTGGGATACGCTTTTCGCCGACATCAAGCGGCACGAGGACCGCCATGTCGAGATCGCGAAAGCCCATGCGCGGGAACTGGAACAGGCCCTGAAAAAGCCGGCACGCTTCAGGGATTGCGACGCGGCAGCGGCAAAAGCCAAGGAGATAACCTCCAAAACCCTCGCGCGACACGACAGGGCCCAGCTTGAATTCGACCGCGTCGAGACCATCAATTTTGAAAGCCGTTTGCTGCGTCTTCTGAGTTACCGCATCGAGAGGGCGGAGAAAGCCGCGAAGAAGCGCTGAAAGCCGGCACTGGTTCGCAATCTGCTGCGACATACCTTATGCATTTGGATATGATCTTACATTTATCGGCAATACGGGCCGCATTTTCAAAGAAGAACAAGAATGGATCAACCGATCAGCGCCCAGCCAAAACGGGCCGTCCCGGATTTTTCGCTCAGCGACCGTGAAAAGAACGTCATTATCGCCGGCTCCCTGCTTTCCATGCTGCTGGCGGCACTCGATCAGACGATCGTTGCTCCGGCTTTGCCGACGATCGCAAGCTCGCTGGGCCATGCGGAATATCTGTCATGGATCGTGACCGCATATCTGCTCACGGCGACGGCGGTTTCACCGCTTTACGGCAAATTGTCCGATATATACGGACGCCGCGCGATCATGTTCGCCGCTATATTCATTTTCCTTGCCGGATCGGTCATGTGCGCCCTGGCTCCCAACATGCTGGTGCTGATTGCGGGGCGAGCCGTGCAGGGCCTTGGTGGCGGCGGCTTGTTTGCCCTGACGCAGACGGTGATCGGCGACCTCGTTCCGCCGCTGGAAAGGGCGCGCTATGCGGCGTGGATTTCCGGGACGTGGGCGGTCGCCAGCATCGCCGGCCCCCTGCTCGGCGGCGCTTTTGCAGAACATCTGCACTGGTCGCTCATCTTCTGGATCAATCTGCCGCTCGGTCTGCTCGCCGTTGCGGTCATCAACAAGCCGCTGAGAAAACTCGCTATCGCCGGCACAAGCCATAAAGTGGATGGCTGGGGCGCCATTTTGATGGTGATCGCAACCTTCATGCTGCTTCTCGCCGTCAACTGGGGCGGTAACCGCTATGCATGGAGTGACCCGCAGATCATCGGGCTGCTGGCGGGATCAGCGGTCTTCTGGCTGCTGTTCTGCCTGAGACTGCGCATGGCGGAGGAGCCTCTGGTCTCACTGGAGGTTCTGAGCAACCGGATCGTGCTGACCGGCACATTCACCATGTTTCTGCTTCAGGGAGGCAGCATCGGGCTTGCCGTCTATCTGCCCGTCTACATGCAGGCCACGCTTGGCATGTCGCCCGGCGACACGGGGCTTGCCATGCTGGGGCTGCTTCTTGGAACAGTTGTCGGTGCCGGAACCAGCGGACGGCTGGTTCCCCGCGTCGTGAACTACAAGAGAATTGCCTTTTTCGGCATAAGCGCCTCGATTGTCGGCCTCGGCGTGCTCGCTTACATCGCAGACACTGCACATCTTCTGGAGATCGAAATTGCGACCGCGATTATCGGTGCCGGCATTGGCACGATTTTCCCGGTCTCGACGATTTCGGTACAGAACGCGGTTGAAAGGAAGGATCTTGGCGTGGCGACAGGCCTGCTCACCTTCCTGCGCTCTCTAGGCGGCGCCATCGGCGTCGCGGCAATTGGCGCGATCGCGCTCGGCAACAACCTGCCGCTGGCGGGCGAAGGCGTGGCCGCTACGACAGCAAGCGGTCCGCACGGATCATTCTCGATCATCTTCCTGGCGGCGGCCGCCATGCTGCTCGCGGCTCTGATCGTCTACGCCTTCATGCCGCAGAAAGCGCTACGCGGGTCCGTGCCGACGGAAACGCCCATCATGCCGGAGTGAGCCGGATTTGAATTCCGGCGAGATCTGTCATCCCTGCCGTTCGGGAATGGAGACAATCAGGCCGTCGAGTTCTTCCCGGATTCTGATCTGGCAGGAGAGGCGCGAGTTCGGGCGCACATCATAGGCGAAGTCGAGCATGTCCTCTTCCATGGCCTCCGGTTCGCCGACGACGTCGGTCCACGCCTCGTCCACATAGACGTGGCAGGTCGCACAGGCGCAGGCGCCGCCGCACTCCGCTTCGATACCGGGAATGGAATTGCGGATGGCGCTTTCCATTACGGTCGCACCGTTCTCGGCCTCGACATCGAAGCGGGTGCCGTCATGGGCGATGAATGTCAGCTTGGTCATCTGGTCACCTGAGGGGGAAGTCTCCGCGGAGATAATCACTCCGTGGTGCAAGTCAACTGCGGCGCAGCAGCGCCCCCGCCACAGGGTTCAGCCGTTGTGCGTGCCGTTGCACCGCCGGGCGATGAACATCAGAACGGCCTGCGCCAGTTCATCCAGACGCCGCAGATTGCCATCGAGGTCGGGGGCCTTCTCGATCGCATCCGCTCCTTCGGCCAGCGCGAATGCTCCGACCCCGCGAGCCGCTCCTTTCAGGCCATGAGCCAGCGCCGCCCGCTCTTCAGGGGACGCGTCGCGAATGGTGGACAGAACCGTCCTGAGCTGGTCGTCGAGCAGCCCCAGAACCTCGGCCTGAAGTGCGGCATCCCCCATTGTCTGGCGATCCAGATGGGCAAGATCGATGGGCGGCTCTGCGGGTTTCCCACAATTTTCCAAAGCCTGTCCCGAAGTGGTCACATGTCCGCCTTCATTCATCGGCCCATATCCCCCTGCACCGAACAGCATGATCGCGCCGCAGCCGAAGATCACAGAAACCGGTGGATAGCGGGTTAAAGAATGGAGCCCCGGCGCACGTAAAAATCGCGGATTTACAGGGTTTTCCCATCACAGCGCCGTTAACCTTATATTTAAAGTTTTACGTATTGGCGCGAATGCATGTTTTATTTACCCCCCTGTGTCATTACGATACGAGGCTTCCATATGTGGCCTCTCGGCAGGGCGTAAAAGACCAGAACAAGACGCTCCACGCAGCTAGTACAGGGTAGCGAAGGCATGGCGAAGAAAACCACGACGGCAAAGTCCATCGACAAGGAAGTTGCCCAGGAGCTCGAAAAAGCCCTCGATCTTGATCTGAATCTTGATGTGGGCGATCTCGGCGACCTCGACATTGCAGCCTCGATGGAAGACCTCGAAGCGCAGATTGCGGAAGCTGCGGACGAGCTGGCGCGCGCCAGCCAGTCAGCGCAGACGCAGCAGGTGCAGGCGCCACCAAAGGTCCAGGCTCCTGTTTCGCAGCCATCTCCGGCCATTCAGCCACAGCCTGAAACGGCTGATCTTCGCCCTGTAGACCCGCAGCCTGCACAGCCGGCAGGCTTTGCTCCCGCAAACGATGATCGCCAGAAAGACTACAAGTCTCTCCTGCACAGCCTGAACCGCCGCACGCCCAATACCATCTACTGGGTGGTTGCCTTCCTGTCTCTGGCATGGATTGCAGGCGCTGCCGCGATCGCCAATCTTACGCTTGGCCCCGACGTGTGGCAGGTCCGCAGCTTCGACCAATTCATTGCCCGTCCGCAACTGATGGGTCTGGTGGTTGCCACCATTTTGCCGATCATCATGTTCTGGGCTTTCGCCGCAATGGTGCGTCGCGCTCAGGAAATGCGCCTTGCCGCACAGTCCATGACCGAGATGGCCTTCCGTCTGGCCGAGCCGGAAACCATGGCTCAGGACCGTGTCATGACGCTCGGCCAGGCCGTACGCCGCGAAGTCGCGGCCATGGGCGAAGGCATCGAGCGCACGCTGGCCCGCGCCGTCGAGCTGGAAACGCTGGTTCACAGCGAAGTCAACCAGATCGAACGCTCCTATTCCGAGAACGAGGCACGCATCCGCTCGCTGGTGGATGGGCTGGGCAGCGAACGCGAGGCCGTCGTTGGCCACGCGGAGCGCGTCCGCGCTTCCATCGCCGGCGCGCATGAAACGCTGCGCGAAGAGATCAACACGGCCGGTGACGCCATTCGCGAAAGCATAATGGGCGCATCGACGCAGCTGTCGATGACCATCACCAATTCGGGCGACGCCCTGATCGACCGGATCAACGAAAGCTCTTCGTCGATTTTCGAATCGGTCGAGAGCCGTCTCGATTCCATCACCGACCGCCTCTCCACCTCCGGCGAGGCTTTCGCGAGCCTTCTCGATACGCGGATCGCCAAGCTCACCGACAGCGCCGACGGCCTGACGCGCTCCCTTACCGAGCTGCTCGACGATCGCACCTCCGGCATGGTTTCACTGCTGGGCGGCGCCGCGCGCAACCTCACCTCCGAGTTCGAGGCCAGCCTTTCGGGCATCGAGCGCACGCTGGCCGAGCGCGGTCAGGCGCTGATCAGCGAGTTCGAAACCCGTGCCGAGGCGCTGGACACTGGCACCCAGAAGCTGAACGCCGCGCTCGAAGCACGCGCGCGCCAGATCAACGAGACGCTTGCCGACCGCACCCGCGACATCGCACAGGCCTTCACGTCCGGCAGGGATTCGCTGACAACCCTCATCGAGGAAGGCCGCGACCGCATCGGCGCCGATATGGCGGATCTCATCTCCTCCACCTCCACCATGCTCGAAGCCCGCGCCGGCGATTTCGCGGGACGCCTCGAATCCGCGCGCGACACCGTTTCCAGCGCCTTCGACGCCGATATCGAGCGTCTGGCCGAAGCGCGTGCCGGCATCGACGACGCCGTGCGCCAGCACAGCGTGGAAATGGCGGAAAGCCGCGAGCGCATGGCTGCTGCGCTGCATGAGGATCTGGCCAAATTCGCCGAGGGTCGCGCCGAAATCGACAGCGTCGTCTCCGGCCAGATCGAAAAGCTGGCCGAAGGCCGCAACCTCATCTCGCGCGCGCTGGAAGAAGACCTGCGCAAGGTCAACGAATCCCGCTCTGCCATCGATGCCTCGCTGGGCTCCCATCTGGAAGCCCTCGATGTTGGCCGCAAGCGGCTGGCGGATTCGCTGCACGAAGACTCCCAGAAGCTGGTGCAGGTGCGTGCAGACATTGATGAAATGGTCTCCAGCCATGTCAGCAAGCTGGCCGAGGGGCGCAACATTCTCACCCGCGCTCTGGAAGCCGACCTCACCAAGCTGGCGGACAGCCGCTCCAGCATCGACGGGCTGGTTGCCGGTCAGGTGGAGAAGCTGGCGGAAGGCCGCGACGTCCTGCGCCGCGCCATGGAGGCCGATCTCGCCAACCTCAACCGCATGATCGCCGACCATTCGGAGAAGCTTGCAGGCGACCGCAACCTCCTTTCGCAGGTTCTGGAATCCGACCTTGCGAAGCTGGAAGAAAGCCGCTCCGGGCTCGATGGCCTCGTCGCCGGTCAGGTCGAGAAGCTGGCGGAAGGCCGTGACATTCTGCGCCGCGCCCTCGAAGCGGATCTCGCCAACATCAACGGTCTCATTTCCGAACATGCCGACAAGATCGCCAGCGACCGCAGCGTGCTGTCGCAGGCTCTTGAGGCCGATCTTGCCAGACTGGCGGAGAGCCGTGCAGATATTGACGGTCTCGTCAGCGGTCAGGTCGCGAAGCTGACCGAAGGCCGTGACGTTCTCACCTCCGCACTGGAGCGCGACCTCGACACCATCCGCGGCGTGATTGCCGAACAGTCACAGCAGATCACCGGCGAGCGCGAGCGCTTCTCGCAGTCGCTGGAAGATGATCTTCGCAACGTCAACAGCCTCGTCGGCGCCCATGCCGACCGTCTGGTTCAGGAGCGCGCCGCACTTGCAAAGGCGCTCGAAGACGACCTCGCAAAACTCGCCGAAAGCCGCTCCAGCATCGACGGTCTCGTGGCCGCTCAGGTGGAGAAGCTGGCAGAGGGCCGCGACATCCTCAAGCGCGCCCTTGAAGCGGATCTTGCAAAACTGGCCGATAGCCGCGCCGGCATCGACGGGCTGGTCACCGGCCAGGTCGAGAAGCTGGCCGAAGGCCGCGATATTCTGACGCGCGCCCTGCAAGGCGATCTTGGCACCGTTCAGCAGGCGATCGCCGCGCAGGCCGAAAAGCTCGCAAACGATCGCGCCAGGCTGTCTCAGGCGCTGGACGAGGACCTCGCCCGCGTCAACGCGCTCATCGATCAGCATGCCGAGCGCCTCGCGCAGGACCGTGGCGCCCTCTCCCGCGTGCTTGAAGACGATCTGGCGAAGCTGGCTGAAAGCCGCGCCGGCATCGACGGGCTTGTTGCCGGTCAGGTCGAGAAGCTGGCCGAAGGCCGGACCATCCTGCAGCGTGCCCTCGAAGCCGATCTGGAGAAGATCTTCAACAGCCGCGGCCAGATCGAGGAAGCTGTTGCCGGACAGGTCGGCAAGCTTGCGGAGGCCCGTCAGGAGATCGACGTTGCCGTCACCGATCACATCGAACGTATCGCCTCGACCAGCACGCGGATTTCCGATTCGATCACCGGCGACATCGAGCGCATCGAAAATGCGTTCGAGCGCCAGACCGGCGTGATCGAGGAGCGCACCAGCACCATGGAGCGCGCCCTGTCGATCGGTGTGGACAATATCCGCGGCACGCTTGAACAGAGCGCGGTGTCTGTCGCCAGTGCCCTGCGTGACAAGGTGCTGGAAGTCACGGCAGCGCTCAACGAGCAGGCCGGACTTGCCCTCAGCGATGCCGACCGCAAGATCGTGGAGCGCGCCGAGCAGACCTCCGCCGCGCTGCTGGCCCGCGCTCACGACATTTCCCGCACCTTCGAGGAAGCGGAAAACAGGCTTGCCGCCAGGGCGGAAGACACCTCTTCGATGCTCGTCGCACGCGCCGAGGAAACCGCCGACACGCTGGCGGCCCGGGCAGGCAACATCGTCGAGAGCTTCGAGGTCGCGGATCAGCGCCTTGCCCAGCGCGCCATGGAAACGGCGCAGTCGCTGGCGGCGCGCGCAGGCGACATCCTGCGCAACTTCGAGGATGCGGATAACCGTCTTGGCGCCCGCATCGGCGAATCCGCCGAGGCGCTTGCTGCACGCGCGGCAGATCTCGGCCGCATCTTCGATGCCGCCGACCAGCAGCTCATGGCCCGCATCGCGGAGGGCTCGGAAGCCCTTGGCGGCCGCGCCGCCGAAATGGGCCGCATCTTCGACGCTGCCGATGATACGCTGACCCGGCGTATCGCCGAAGGCTCACAGGCCCTTGCCGGCCGTGCCGCCGAGATCGGAAGCGTGTTCGACGCGGCCGACCAGAGGCTGTCGCAGCGCATTGACGAAGGCTCGCAAACCCTCGTCGGCCGCGCTGCGGAAGTTGGTCGCGTCTTCGAGGAAGTCGACCAGAAGATTACCCAGCGCATCGCCGAAAGTTCTGAGACCCTCGCCGGTCGTGCCGCCGAGATCGGAGGCGTGTTCGACGCGGCCGACCAGAAACTCACGCAGCGCATCGCCGAAGGCTCGCAGGCCCTCGTTGGTCGTGCAGCGGAAGTGGGCCGCGTCTTCGAAGCCGTCGACCAGAAGCTCACCCAGCGTATTGCCGAAGGGTCCGAAGTTCTCGGCGAACGTGCAGGCGAGATTGCCCGCGTGTTCGACGAAGCCGACAACCGCATGGTGTCGCGCATCGCCGACACCGCCTCGACGATCGGCCAGCATGCGGACAGCATTGTCGGCGCCTTCGCCGACACGGAACGTCAGGTGGCCGCCCGCGCTGCCGAGACCAGCAGGGCGCTGTCCGATCAGGCGCGCTCCATCGAGGCAGCACTTGCCGGAGCCGACGAGCGCCTTGCCGCCGGTGCAGCCACGGTTGCCAGCCGCATTGGCGAGGAAGTCGCCAGCGTCGAGAACCGCCTCGCCCGCTCGGCCGAAACCATGGGCGAGAAGCTTGGCGAGCAGGTTGCCCGCGCCGAAAGCCAGTTGGTTGCCCGCGCCGATGCCATCGCAGAGACCTTCACTGCCGTTGGCCAGCATATCGGCCAGAGCACCAACGAAGCTGCGAAGACGATCGGCACCAACACCCGCGAACTCAACGAGATGCTGGCCGCCCGTTCGGCCGAAATGACCCGCATCCTCGACGAGACCGCGCGTCCTCTGGTCGAGCGTTTCGCCGAAGGCGGTTCCGAGCTCCAGAAGAGCATGGAAGAAGCGACCGAGCGCGCCACCGAAAAGCTGCGGCATGAAAATGCCCGCCTCGCCGGTGCGCTCGCCAACCGCACGGCGGAAACCCTCTCGGCCGTGGAAAACGCCCGGGCTACCCTCGCCGAGAGCATCAACGACCTGATCGGCCGCCTCGGCGCGTCGAGCCAGGGGCTCGGCCAGCTCATCGAGAATGCCGCAGCCAATCTTGGCGAGATCGACGAGCGGCTGGCCGGCAGTACGCAAAGCTTCGCCGCGACCACGGAAAAAGCCGCGCAGACCTTTGCAAGCTCGGCCCGGCTGGTGGATTCCAACGCATCGCGCCTCACCGAGCTGTCGTCCAACACGCTGCGCGAGGTGGCTTCCATCGCCACCAAATTCGACGAGCACAGCCGTCTCCTCTCCAGTGCGTCGGAGCTGCTGAGCTCCGCCCAGAGCAATCTGGAGCACACGCTGGAGCGCCAGTCCTCGCTGGACGACCTCGCCGTCGGGCTGGTGAAGAAATCGGAAGACCTCGAAAAGGTGATGAAGTCCTTCGAGTCGCTTGTCGGCCGCACCCTGCAGACGGCAGAAAGCCGGACGCTGGAATCGGCGGACAAGATCCGTTCGTCCATCGGCGACGTGGTCGAGACCGCCACCAAGCGTTTCGCCGACGCAACCGAGGACATGCGCCGCACAGCTGCCGCCATCAAGGGCGAGCTGGACCTGACCCGCGCCGAACTCAAGCGCGGCGTCGTGGAAATGCCGGCCGAGGCCAAGGAATCGACGACGGCCATCCGCCGCGCCGTTTCCGAGCAGATCAACGCGCTGAAGGAACTGTCCGCGATCGTCGCCAGGTCCGGCCGTGGCCCGGATGCTTCCGAGGCCAATCTGCGCCCTGCCGCACCGGCGCCGGCCCCTCGCCCGGCCGAACAGCCGCGCCAGGCGCAAACCGCGGTTCAGCCGGCAGCACCGGCGCCGGCGGCCGCCAATCCTCTGGGCGACACCGCACTGCGCGGCGGGCTGGATACCCGGCCGCGGGCGGAACCGGCCGTGCGCCAGCGCGAACCGGAAAACCGCTCGCAACAGCAGGGCGGCTGGGTCCGCGATCTGCTGAGCGGCGCCTCGCGTGAGGATGGCGCCAAGCCGGCGGCATCAGATGCGCCGCGCACGGCAAAGCCGGCCGAGCGTTCGCCGCTTCATGTCGTCGAGTCGCTCAACTCGCTGTCGGTCGACATCGCACGCGCCATCGACCATGAGGCATCGATCGAGCTGTGGAACCGCTATCGCCGTGGCGAACGCGACGTGTTCACGCGCCGCCTCTACACGCTCAAGGGCCAGCAGACATTCGACGACATTCGCCGCAAGTATCAGGCGGAAGCTGAATTCCGCGCCGCCGTCGATCGCTATTGCGAGGATTTCGAGAAACTGCTGAAGGACGTTGCCCGCACCGACCGCGACAACATCATGACGCAGACCTATCTCACCTCGGATACCGGCAAGGTCTACACCATGCTGGCCCATGCTTCGGGCCGGCTGCGGTAAGGCGATAGTTCAGACACAGAAAGGGCGGGATTTTCCCGCCCTTTCTTTTTGTGCCCGGCAAACCGCCGATGGCTTGCCACATCACCCATGCTCCCGAACCAAGCCCGGTGAAGATCGTTTCCGTGCACCTCTATCCGACCGGACATCGGAGATCTGCGCGAAGCAGACGCGCTCACCTGCGGGCAGCAGATAAATGCCACGCGGAGGAAATGGAGGCAGACGTGGGGAAAGCATTTTGCAGTCAGGCGAAATCGTCTGGCATCGCACAAATGAGGACAAGGAAAATAAGCTGAGCAACGGGCTGCGTAGTCGATACGCCCGCTGCTCCGGCCCGCCATTCCGGAGCGGAGCGGAAGCTCAGCTTTTTCGAAACGCCGAATGCCCGGCGCAGAAACAATAAAAAAGGGCGGGAAATCCCGCCCTTTTTCTTTCGTCTGCAGTGGCCGCGATCAGGTGAGCGGCGAAAGCTGGATCTCGACGCGGCGGTTCTTCGCGCGCCCGTCGGCGGTGCCGTTGCTGGCGATCGGGCGGGTCTTGCCGAAACCGCTGACGGCGAACCTGCGCTGATCCACGCCCTGCCCCGAGAGGTAGTTGGCGACCGAAAGCGCACGGCGCTGCGACAGGTCGTAATTGTGCTGATCGCTGCCGGTGGAGTCGGTGTGGCCATACACATCGACCAGCGTCTGGTTGTACTTGCGCAGAACCAGCGCCACCGAATTCAGCACCGGATAGAAGTCGGCCCGCACTGCGTCCTGATCGACACCGAAGGTGATGTCGGAGGGCATGTTGAGCATGATCTGGTTGCCGACACGGGTGACGCTCACGCCGGTGCCCTGCAACTGCGCGCGCAGCTCAGCTTCGTTCTGGTCCATCTTGGCGCCGACCAGACCGCCGGCGAGCGCACCCACACCAGCGCCGATCAGGGCGTTGCGGCGATCATCGCCACCTGCAAGCGTGCCAAGTGCCGCGCCGGCCAGAGCACCGATGCCCGCGCCGCCGGCCGTGTTGGAAATCTTCTGCTGGCCGGTATAGGGGTCGGTCGAGCATGCCGCCGTCAAAGCGCCGGCAACCATCATGGCGATCACTGTTCTGGTCTTCATCAGGATTATCCCTCATAAGCTGCGACGCAGTAAGCGCCCTTGGTCCCTTGCCGCCCGTTCTAGCATAAAATACGGCGAAAAGCGGAACTTGGTAGCCCTTTTGGGCTCAGGCCGGGGCTTTCCCCGGCCATTTGGCCATCACTCCAGATCTGCAACCACTTCGCCGGACCCGCCTTCGATACGCTGGGACAGGGAAGCTTCCATGAACTCGTCCAGATCGCCATCGAGAACATTCGACGGGCTGGTCGATTCCACGCCGGTGCGCAGGTCCTTCACGAGCTGATAGGGCTGCAACACATAGGAGCGGATCTGGTGGCCCCAGCCGATATCGCTCTTGGACGATTCGGTTGCGTTGGCTGCCGCCTCGCGCTTCTTCAGCTCTTCCTCATAGAGGCGCGAGCGCAGCATTTCCCAAGCCTTGGCACGGTTCTTGTGCTGCGAACGCTCCGCCTGACAGGCAACGGCGATGCCGGTGGGGATATGGGTGATGCGCACGGCCGAATCCGTGGTGTTGACGTGCTGGCCACCCGAACCCGACGAGCGATAGGTATCGATACGCACTTCTGATTCCGGAATCTCGATGACGATCGAATCGTCGATGACCGGATAGACCCAGACACTGGCGAACGAGGTATGGCGGCGTGCATTGCTGTCATAGGGCGAAATACGCACAAGGCGGTGCACGCCCGATTCCGTCTTCAGCCAGCCATAGGCGTTCTGGCCCTTGATATGCACCGTGGCGGACTTTATCCCCGCCTCTTCGCCGTCATGGACTTCGAGCACCTCGACCTTGAACCTGCGGCGCTCCGCCCAGCGCGTGTACATGCGCAGCAGCATGGAGGCCCAGTCCTGGCTTTCGGTGCCGCCAGCACCTGCATGGATTTCAAGATAGGTGTCGTTGGAATCGGCCTCGCCGGACAGCAGGGTCTCGACCTGACGGGCCTTCACCTCGCCGCGCATCGCGCGCAGGGCGTCCTCGGCCTCGGTGACGATGCTGTCGTCACCCTCCTCCTCGCCCATCCCGATGAGTTCGAGATTGTCGGCAAGCGACTGCGTCAGGCTTTTGACGGCGCTGATTCCGTCATCAAGCGTCTGGCGCTCGCGCATCAGTTTCTGGGCTTCCTGCGGATCGTTCCAGAGCGTGGAATCTTCCGCCAGAACGTTCAGATACTCCAGTCGTTTAAGAGCCTGATCCCAGTCAAAGATGCCTCCTCAGCAGGGTTATGGCCTGCTTGATTTCGTCGACAATATTCTGCGTTTCGGCGCGCATGGTTCGGCGCTGGTCCCTTATTGATGTAGATCGGATTGCTGGGCGCGATACATAGGCAGAGGGGCCGCCCCTGTAAAGCGAAATGGGCAGGCGCACGGCCTGCCCATTGAATTGCCAGAGCGCGAAAGCCGGGTCAGTAAAGGCCGCCGCCACCCGACTGGATGGCCTGATTGGCCTGTGGCGAAAGTGCTTCGCCGTAGCCGTTGGAGCCATCCTCGCCCATGCCGATGACCCAGTAGGAGTCGGCCGGGCCGGTGCCGGGCTTGAAGGCCTCCATGATGGTGCCCGGCTGGCCGGGTGTCGCCTGCATGCCCGTCTTGCGGTCGATGGAGACGAGGTTCATGCCATCCGGCACCTTGAAGTCGACATTCGGCGTGCCTTCGAGCGCGGCGCGCATGAAGTCCTTGAACACCGGCGCGGACAGACCGCCACCGGTCGTGCCGCGACCGAGGCTCCTCGGCTTGTCGTAGCCCAGATAGAGGCCGACCACTAGATTAGGCGTATAGCCGATGAACCAGGCGTCCTTTTCGTCGTTGGTCGTGCCGGTCTTGCCGGCGATATGGCGGCCAAGCTCGGCCACGGAGGTGGCGGTGCCCCGCTGCACCACGCCCACCATCATCGAGGTGATCTGGTAGGCGGTCATCGGATCGAGAACCTGTTCCGCATTGTCGATCAGTTCAGGCTCCGGCTGGTTCTGCCAGTCGCTGGCATTGCAGCCCTCGCAGCCGCGATCGTCGTGCCGGAAAACGGTCTTGCCGTAGCGGTCCTGAATGCGGTCGATGAGCGAAGGTTTGATCGAGCGGCCGCCATTGGCCATGATCGCATAGGCTGAAACCATGCGCATCACGGTCGTTTCGCCCGAACCGAGGGACATCGGCAGATAAGGTGCAAGCTTGTCGTAGACGCCGAAGCGCTCGGCATACTCGGCCACCAGCTTCATGCCCATGTCGTTGGCGAGGCGAACCGTCATCAGGTTGCGTGAACGCTCGATGCCGGACCGCAGCGTCGAGGGGCCGGCGGCGCGGCCATCATAGTTCTTCGGCGTCCATACGGTGTTGCCGCTGTGGATGGTGATGGGACCGTCCATGATCACCGAAGCCGGCGTGTAGCCATTGTCCAGCGCAGCCGCATAGACGATCGGCTTGAACGAGGAGCCCGGCTGGCGCATCGCCTGGGTGGCGCGGTTGAATTCCGACTGGGCGTAGGAGAAGCCGCCGACCATGGCCAGAACGCGCCCGGTATGCGGATCCATGGCGATCATGCCGCCGCTCACCTCGGGCATCTGACGCAGGCGATAGGTGTTTTCACCGCCTTCCTGCTTCTCCACGAACACGACATCGCCGGGCTTCAGCACATCGGCGGGAGAGTTCGCCTTCAGCGTCTTGCCGTCCACGACATGGCGCATGGCAAACGACATGTCTTCCTTGGAAACGGTGCCTTCGACGCGCTCCCTGACCAGTTCACCCGAAACCTGCCTTGCCGGCTTCAGACCGATGCGGAGCCCGGAAGCACCGCTTTCCAGAACGACGGCGAGCGTCCATTCCGGCACATCGTCCAGCCCCTTGACCTCGCCCAGCGGCACGCCCCAGTCGCCGGAAACGTCGATCGACGTCACCGGGCCGCGATAACCGCGCAGCGTGTCGTATTTGATCAGGCCGGTCTGCATGGCCTTGCGCGCGATGCGCTGCATGTCCGGGTTGAGCGTGGTGCGCACCGAAAGGCCGCCCTCGTAGAGGGCCGTCTGGCCATAGCGGGAAATGATCTCGCGGCGCACTTCCTCGGTGAAATATTCGCCGGCGAACAGATAGGTGCCGCCGCGCCGCGGCTTGACGCCCAGCCCTTCGGCCTTGGCCTTTTCCGCCTCTTCCCGCGAGATGTAATTGTTCTCCACCATCTGGTCGATCACCCAGTTGCGGCGCTCTATGGCGCGCTCGGTGTGGCGGAACGGATGATAGTTGGCCGGGCCTTTGGGCAATGCCGCCAGATAAGCGGCATCTGCGGTGGTCAGTTCGTTCACAGACTTGTCGAAATAGGTGAGCGCCGCGCCCGCTATGCCATAGGCGCCGAGACCGAAGAAGATTTCGTTGAGGTAGAGTTCGAGGATGCGATCCTTGGAATAGGCTTCCTCGATACGGAACGACAGCACGGCTTCCTTGATCTTGCGGTCAAGGGTCTGCTCGTTGGTCAAAAGGAAGTTCTTGGCGACCTGCTGGGTAATGGTCGAGCCGCCCTGCATGGGACCGCCGGAGACATAACGAACCGCAGCGCGGCCGATGCCCTGAATGTCGATACCCGGATGATTGTAGAAATTCTTGTCTTCAGCCGAAAGGAAGGCAGCCTTCACACGATCCGGTATGGCCTGGATCGGCAGATACAGCCGGCGCTCATGCGCATATTCAGCCATCAGCGAACCATCGGAAGCATGAATGCGCGTCGTTACGGGCGGCTCATATCTGGCCAGCACTTCATAGTCGGGCAGATCCTTGGAAAGATTGCCGACATAGACAGCCACGCCCGCTGCCACGAGCAGGGCAACCGCTGTACCGATGCCGAAAAAATAGCCCAATAGACGAATCATGCCCGCTCCGTTCGAGACTTCATGGCCCTCCGGTACGACGCATCAGCGCGCACAAAAACCCGAAAAGTGCCAGGATCGGGAACCATTGTCGCCCTCATGTGGGTAAATTACGGCAGCGGGCAAACCCGATTCTCGAAGGCCCTCACAATATCGTACTGTGTTGTGCGCTTGCAACGCTGCCTTTGCCGTCCGGAGGCCCTCACCCGCCGGCTGCGGCCTTGGCCGAAGCAAAGGCGGATATGGCATTGATGATGCTGTTTGCGGCCTTGTCCCGCCATTCTGGGTTGATCAGTTGCGCCTCGTCTTCCGGATTGGACAGATAGCCAAGTTCGACCAGAACCGATGGCACATCGGGTGCGCGCAAAACCCTGAACCCGGCAAAACGGTGCGGGTTGTTGATCAGTCCAACCGTTGTGGACAGTTCTCCCACAAGCGTATTGGCAAAGCTCATCGAGAAGGAATGCGTCTCGCGACGGATCAGGTCGAACAGAATGTCGGCCACTTCCGGGCTGTCAACCTTCACCTCGACGCCACCAAGCTGGTCCGACAGGTTTTCGCGCTCCGCCAGCGCCTGCGCCTCGGCATCCGAAGCCTTGTCGGACACGGTATAGACGGTGGCGCCGCGGATGCCCTTGAGCCGGATCGTATCGGCATGAATTGAAATGAACAGATCGGCCTCATTCTGCCGCGCGATCCGCACCCGGTCATCCAGGCGCAGGAAAACGTCGCTGTCGCGTGTCAGGATGACATCGTATTTGTGCGTACTGGCAAGCTTCGCCTGCAGTTCGCGGGCAAACGCCAGCGTGATTTCCTTTTCCTGCGTACCGCTGACGCCCTCCGCTCCCCCGTCGATGCCGCCATGCCCCGGATCAAGAACCACGGTGAAGCGCTTGAGCGGATGGTTCGACCTGCGGTCGCCCTTGTCGCCGGCGACTGTCGAGGCCGTGGTCATCGCCTGCTCGGCCAGCGCCGCCTCAAACTCGCGGTCTGAAGCCGCCGAAATCTCGATGGCGATGCGGTAACCCTTACCGTCCTCGTTTTTGAGAACATCGAGCCGGTCCACCATGAACGGCCCTTTGCCGGAGATGAGCAGGCGGGATTTGCCATCCCCGGTGCTGCCGTAGCGCACACCGGCCACCAAACCCTTAGCCTTGAGATCGGAGGTCGCGATTCTCATGTTCGTCGACGGAAGATCGATGACAAGCCTGTGCGGCGCACGCAACAGGAACCAGTGCGGCTCCGGTTCGCCGTCGAAATTCATCACGATGCGCATTTTGGTGGCATCGCCGGCCATCCTGTATTCGCTGGCGGTAACGGTCTCACCGGCCAGCACGGATGAAGGCATCAGCGCCTGCAATCCGCAAAGCAGAACCATAAGAGCAAGAACGGCAAGCAGACGCCCGACGGCGCCGGCCGACTTGCGATTTTCGGTATGCGTCCCGATATAATGTCGCGTGGCTTCCATTGCGGCGGCTTGCCCGTTGTTGATCGTAACGCCGATACGACGCAATTCGATTAACGGTTCGTAGCCAAAGAAGGTTAACCAAGCCTTTGCGAACACGACATTGCGCGATGCAGTGTGTGTTTGCCGGCATCCGAAAACAGGGTTGCGTTCCACCTCGCCAAATCTTAAAAGCAGCGGTGGACTACCGCAATCTCGGAACCGTCCCCCTGCGATTCTGCCCGCCATGGAAAGTGGCCGGCATCGTCCTCGCGGGATAGATACGGTTCGCGGCTGGTCACAAAAAAGGTTTTCGCAGGCATGAACCCGTGGCGGGGAGTGGTCTGCGTTCATGAAAACGGCTCGGGTCTGCCCGGCCGGCTCTGATCAAGAGCAAACAAGCTGGTCCGGTTTCCCGGGCTTTGGTTCAAAAGGTCCAGTGGCTCACAATGCCCTCAAGCGCCAAAATGGAAAGTTCCGCATCACACCGCGCCACCATGGCAGCGGGCGGCTTTGCCATCGCGCTTCGGCGACAGGCCGCGGACATACAATTATCCGGCACCCTCAACCTTTTCAGACGGCAACGGCGGGCATGGCCCGGCTGGCCGGCACGGGTGGCTGCCGGGAGGAAACGCAGTAATGCCCAACAACAAAATGCTTATAGATGCCTCCCATCCGGAGGAGACCCGCGTCGTTGTCGTTCGCGGTAACCGTATTGAAGAATTTGATTTCGAATCCCAGGATAAAAAGCAGCTCAAAGGAAATATCTATCTCGCCAGGGTCACGCGGGTAGAACCTTCGCTTCAGGCCGCTTTCGTCGAATATGGCGGAAACCGCCATGGTTTCCTTGCTTTCTCTGAAATTCATCCGGACTACTATCAGATTCCTGTCGCCGACCGTCAGGCGCTTCTGGCCGCCGAGGCCGAAGATGCACAGGCCGAGCACGACGAAGAGAATTCGGGCGGTGAAAGCAACTCGGGTGGCGAGCACCGGGAGCGCGACCGCTCACGCCGCAATCGCCGTCGCGGCAGCAAGGCCCGCGACCATGGCGATGAGGCGGTTCACGCCGAAGGTGCAACGCAGGATGCCACCAGCGATGACGATGAATCGGACGACGCGGTAGCCGTCGCCGAGAACGCTTTTGAACCTGTGGAAAGCGCGGCTGACGAAAATCAGCCCGAAAGTGAAGATGCTCCGCAGGTCGAAAAGATAGCTGACGCTCAGGATCAGGCTGAAACGTCTGAAGCTTCGGAGACCGTCGAAGCCTCCGACGACGAGTCGGAAGATACAACGGAGACGGATGGCACGAAGCCCGGCTCCATGGCGGCCGCTTCCGAAGGAGACGTCATTTCCGAACCCGCGCCCGAGCAGAGCGTTTCGTCGGAAGATGAACAGAGCGCGCCTGCCGAGGGCGACAGCGACGCCTCTTCCGAAGGTGAGCAGGAAGAAGCCGGACGCGGCATAATCGAGGAAGTGTCTTCCTCGAATGGCGATGAGAACGAAGTCGAGTCGGTCGGTGCGGAAGATGCGCTTGAAGAAGCGCGCACCCGCCGCAAGCCGATGCGCCGCCAGTACAAGATTCAGGAAGTCATCAAGCGCCGCCAGATCCTGCTGGTGCAGGTGGTCAAGGAAGAGCGTGGCAACAAGGGCGCGGCCCTCACCACCTATCTGTCGCTGGCCGGCCGTTATTCGGTATTGATGCCAAACACCGCCCGTGGCGGCGGCATTTCGCGCAAGATCACCAATGCTCAGGACCGCAAGCGCCTCAAGGAGATCATGACCGATCTGGAGGTTCCGGAAGGCATGGGCGTCATTCTGCGCACGGCCGGCGAAAGCCGCACCAAGGCCGAGATCAAGCGCGATTACGAATATCTGATGCGGATGTGGGAAAACGTCCGCAATCTGACGCTCCAGTCGACGGCCCCTGCCCTCGTTTACGAGGAAGGCTCGCTCATCAAGCGTTCGGTGCGTGATCTTTACAACAAGGATATCAACGAAGTTCTGGTCGCCGGCGAGGAAGGCTATCGCGAGGCGAAGGACTTCATGCGCATGCTGATGCCGAGCCACGCCAAGGTGGTCCAGCCCTATCGCGACACCACGCCGATCTTCGTGCGCTCCGGCATCGAGGGGCAGCTCGACCGCATGGTGCAGCCGCAGGTGACGCTTAAGAGCGGTGGCTATCTCATCATCAACCAGACCGAAGCACTGGTTGCCATTGACGTGAACTCGGGCCGCTCGACCAAGGAGCATTCCATCGAAGAAACGGCGCTGCACACCAATCTGGAAGCGGCCGAGGAAGTGGCTCGCCAGTTGCGCCTGCGCGACCTTGCCGGTCTGATCGTGATCGATTTCATCGACATGGAGGAGAGCCGCAACAACCGCACGGTTGAAAAGCGGCTCAAGGAGCACCTCAAGAACGATCGCGCCCGCATCCAGGTCGGCCGTATTTCGCATTTCGGCCTGCTTGAAATGTCGCGCCAGCGCATCCGCGCAAGCGTTCTGGAATCGACCATGAAGCCATGCCCGCATTGCGGCGGCACCGGCCATGTGCGTTCTGATTCCTCCGTCGCGCTGATGGTCGTGAGGGCCATCGAGGAGTTCCTGCTGAAGGATGCACGCAACCACATCACCGTGCGCACGCCCGCTGCAACGGCACTTTATGTGCTCAATCACAAGCGCAGCACGCTGATCGATCTGGAAAAGCGCTTTGGCGTGACGATCACTGTCGAGGCGGACGAAAGCACTGCATCGCAGCACTATGTCATCACCCGTGGTGCCGTCGCCGAGAAGCCGGAAGGCTTCGTGGAGATCCATACCCAGACCGGATTTGCCACCGAAGAAGATCCTGAAGACGACATCATTGTCGATGAGGACGAAGCGGAAGCCGAAGAGGCAACTTCAGCTCAGGGTGAAGAAACCCAGTCCGACAACCATCGTGACCGCAAGCGCCGCAAGCGCCGCCGCAGGCGGGGTGGCAAGGATCGTGACGGTGATGAGCAGGCCCATACAGCCGGTTCCGACGCTGTAACCGACGCCGCAGAAGGCGATGCCACCGACGGCGATGCCGATGATGAAAACGCAGCTTCCGACGGCAATGCAGAAACGGTGAAAGCCGACGATGGTCAGCCGAGAAAGCGCCGTCGTGGCAAGCGTGGTGGTCGTCGCAGCCGCAACGGCGAGGAAGATGGCGCCGAGATCGTCGCTTCCGGGGACGAAACAGCAGAAGGCAGCGACGCAACGGCATCTGCCGACCAAGCTGAAGCTTCTGAACAGCCCGCCACCGAGGCCGAGGTTCCCGCTGCAGCCGAAGTGTCGGTTGTCGCGGAGACCGTCGAGGCCGCGGCGGATGCGGATGAAGCTGTGGTTGCCGGGCAGCCTGAGGCTGCGGCGGCAGAACCCGAAGCCGTTGCCACAGAGCCTGCTGAGAAGCCGAAGCGTGCGCGCCGCGCGCCGCGTGCCAAAAAGCCCAAGGCTGATGAAGTTGCGGCGGAATCTCCCGCTCAGGCCTCTGCGCCTGTTGAGGAGGCAAAAGCCGGGCCTTCAGCCGAGACTGCTTCCTCCGTCGCTGCGGAAGAAACGGCACCTGCGCCTCAGGACACTCAGTCCAATGGCGCGGCTGATCAGGAAGCTTCTGCCGAGGCAAAGGCGCCCGCCAAACCGACGCGTACCCGCCGCAAGCCTGCCGCAACGGCGGAAGCACCTGCCGCTCCGGTTGTGTCTTCGGTGGTGCCCGAAACCGATCAGGCCGCTTCCCCGGCCGAGGAGAAGCCTAAGCGTGCCGGCTGGTGGCAGCGCAAGAGCTTCTTCTAAACCAATCTGCCCGGTGCCGATCGCGGCTTCGGGCAGGCTTGCGGAAAACGAATTCCGCCTGCAACAGATTGGTAAAAAGCCCGGCTGCGAAAGCAGCCGGGCTTTTTTGTAGCGGCTCAAGGCAGGAGGAGATCAGGCTCCGAACACGGACCAGTTCATCGCCCGCGCCAGTTTCTCCAGCGCCAGCGTGCCCAGTTGCGAGTTGCCGTGCGCATTGAGCCCCGGAGACCAGACGGCGACGGAGCCGACGCCCGGCACCGCGCCCAGAATGCCGCCGCCGACACCGCTTTTGGCCGGAATGCCAACCCGGAAGGCAAAATCGCCTGAACCGTCATAATGGCCACAGGTCAGCATCAGGGCGCTGATGCGCCGCGCCCTTTCGGCCGAGACGACAGAATGCCCGCCGGCCGCCCTGCCCTTATCAGCCAGAAAGCGCCCGGCCAGCGCAAGCTGGCGGCAATTCATGGCAATCGCGCAATGGTGAAAATAGACGCCGAGAGCCAGCTCGGGTTCATGAAGGAGATTGTCAAAAGATTTCATGTAGTTCGCCAGCGCGAAATTGCGAAATCCCGTGGCACGCTCGGAGGCTGCCACCTGATGATCGATGACAATCCCGTCATCATCGGCAAGGAACTGCACGAAGCGCAGGATTTCGCCGATCGCCTCGCGCGGCTGGTGGCCCGCCAGAAGCATATCCGCCACCACGATGGCGCCGGCGTTGATGAAGGGATTCCGCGGAACGCCGGCTTCGTGCTCAAGCTGGACAATCGAGTTGAACGGATTGCCGGAAGGCTCGCGCCCGACCCTGCGCCATATCGCGTCGCCCACCTTCCCGAGCGCCAGCGTCAGCGTGAAAACCTTCGAGACGCTCTGGATGGAAAAGCTTTCATCCGCGTCTCCCGCCGTCAGCACCCGGCCGTCGACAAGTGCCACGGCAATCCCGAATTTGCCTGGGTCTACCCTCGCCAGTTGGGGTATGTAGCCGGCAACAGCGCCGCGATCCGTCCTTGCCAGCATCTCAACGGTAATTTCATCGAGAACAGCCTGCAGATCCGGCACGCTCACCTCCCCTTATTTCAGCCAGCGCTCAAGACGCGCCAGAGCCTCCACCATATCGCGGTTGCTCCCGGCATAGGAAAAACGCATGTAGCGATGGCCCTGCCTCGTGTCGAAGTCCCGCCCCGGTGTAGCCGCGACATGGGCTTCCGCCAGCATCCGGCGGGCAAATTCCATGCTGTCGTTCGTATGCCGTCTGACATCGCAATAGGCATAGAAGGCGCCGTCCATCGGGGCGGCCAGCGGAAAGCCGAGTTCGGGCAGCCGCTGCATCAGCAAATCGCGGTTCTGTGCATAGCGCGCCTTCACTGCCTCCAGTTCCCCGGTCGCCGAGAAGGCCTCGATGGCCGCGACCTGCGACAGTTCCGGCGCGGAGATGTAAAGGCTCTGCGCGATGCGCTCCACCGGGCGCACAAGTTCCTGCGGCAACACCATCCAGCCGATCCGCCACCCGGTCATGCAATAATATTTGGAGAAGGAGTTGATGACGATCACGTCGTCGCCATAGGCAAGCGCCGTGGTGTCCGGCGCGCCATAGGTCAGCCGGTGGTAGATCTCGTCGGAAATGACGGTGATGCCGAGTTCGCGCGCGGCAGCTCTCAGTTCGGCAAGGTCCGGCTCCGAAATGACCGAACCCGTGGGGTTGGCCGGGCTTGCAAAGAGAACGCCCTTCAGCGGCTTGTCGGCGTGGGCGGCGCGCAGATGCGCAGCATCGAGATAGGGCGCGCCATCCAGCTCGATCTCGACCACCTCGATGCCGAGCGCGGCCATGATGTTGCGATAGGCCGGGTAGCCCGGCGCCGCGATGGCAACGCGATCGCCTGCGTCGAACATGGCAAGAAAAGCCAGATTGAAGGCGGCAGAAGATCCGGTCGTCACCGCGATACGGTCGGGCGAGACCTCGACTTTGTAGTTCTCCGCATAATGGCGCGCGATGGCTTCGCGCAGGCTCATCAGCCCCAGAGCATCCGTGTAGCCGATCCGCCCGCGCTCAAGCGCCTCGGAAGCGGCGCGCCGGACTGCGAGCGGTGCGGGATCGCTGGGCTGGCCGACCGCCATCGATATGACATCGATTCCCTGCGCGATCAGCCGGTTTGCGCCGGCCAGCACATCCATTGCATGGAAAGGCTCGACATCTCCGCGACGTGACGACGACACACCCATTTGCACCAATCCTCGTTCCGGTCCCGCATTTCAAACAGTGCAGGCGCCGCACAATTGCCCTATTGCTGTGGGGATCACAAGTTCATGAACTTTACGCCAGCGCCTTTTCATCGCACGAAGGCTCAGCTACGAGTGGAGCGGAAATGATGAACCTGCCCATAAATGTCCGGCCTGCGATCCAGGCTGGCAAGGCGCTGGCCAAACTGTCGCTCGGTCTTGCTTTGCTGGCCTCCACCTGTGCGCAAAGTTTCGCGCAGGGCGTTCCCGTCGTTCGCGACGCGGAGATCGAGGCTCTAGTCCGCGATTACTCCCGCCCGATCTTCAACGCCGCCGGTCTGTCGAAGGCCGGTATCCAGATCGTTCTGGTCAACGACAAGAGTTTCAACGCCTTCGTTGCCGGCCGCCGCATGTTCATCAACACCGGCGCGCTGATGCAGTCCGAAACACCCAACGAAATCATCGGCGTGATCGCCCATGAGGCCGGGCATCTGGCCGGCGGGCATCAGCAGAGGCTGCGCGATCAGCTGGAGCGGGCCAAGACCATGGCCATCATCGCCAGCCTGCTTGGTGCCGGTGCGATCGTGGCCGGTGGAGCCTCCGACAATCGCGGCCTTGCCGGAGCGGGAATCGGCCTTGCCACGGGCGGCGGCGAGGTGGCGCGTCGAAGCCTGCTTTCCTACCAGCGTGGCGAGGAAATGGCGGCCGATCGCTCCGCCATCACCTATCTCGACAAGACCGGCCAGTCCGGAAAAGGCATGCTCAGAACCTTCCAGCGGTTCCAGAGCGCGCTGTCTCTTTCCGGCGCCAAGGTCGATCCCTATCGGGTCAGCCACCCCATGCCGCAGGACCGCATATCCAACCTTCAGACGCTGATCGAAAAAAGCCCGCATTACGGAAAGGCCGATTCAGAAGCGCTGCAGCAGCGCCACGATATGGCGCGCTTCAAGATCGCCGCCTATACGGACGGTCAGGCAGCGGCCTCGCGCATGATCGCCAAGAGCCCCGGCACGCTCGCCGCGAAATATGGCGACGCCCAGATCACCTATCTTTACGGCAATCTGCGTTCGGCCCAGAGCAAGGCGGATGCGCTGGCCAAGGCCCAGCCCTCCAACCCGTATTTTCAGGAGCTGCGTGGCGACATTCTGATGAAGGCGGGCAAGCCGAAGGAAGCCGCGGCCGCCTATGGAAAGGCGATCCAGCTCGACAAAGCGAAATCCGGCCTGCTGCCGGTGATGCAGGGGCAGGCCCTTCTCGCCATCGGTACGCCGGAAGCGATCAAACAGGCGGTTGGCCTCATCAACAAGGGGCTTGAACGCGACCGCGAAAACATCTCCGCCTATCGTTACCTTGCGCAGGCGAAGGGCCTGCTTGGAAATGTCGGCGAGGCCGAACTTGCCACCGCCGAAGGCTACTATTACTCGGGGGGCTACCGGGATGCAGCTATCTTCGCAGCCAGAGCCCAAACCCGCCTGAAGCCCAATTCTCCTGCCTGGACGCGGGCGCAGGACATCATCAATCAGGGCAAATCCGCCCGCAAGTAAGAGCCAGATCGCGCAACGCCGTGCTCGGGAAAAGGTTAGCAACGATGAAGAAGACATTTCTGGCCAGCGCCACGGCATTGGGTCTCGCACTGGTGGCAACCGGCTATATCGCCGGCAGCGGCAATCTTCGGGTGGTGACACCCGCGCAGGCACAAGAGCCCGACCGCGCCGCGATCGAAACCATCGTGCGCGAATATCTTCTGGCAAACCCGGAAATTCTTCTGGAAATGCAGGATTCTCTGGAGACGAAGCAGCAGGAGCAGCAGCGCGTCGCCAGCCTCGAAACCATCAAGCAGAACAAGGACGCGATCTTCAATTCCAGCTTTGACGGCGTGGTCGGCAATCCTGACGGCAAGATCACCATCGTCGAATTCTACGACTACAACTGCGGCTACTGCAAACGCGCCATGGACGACATGGACGCCCTCACCAAAGATGATCCGGATCTGCGCTTCGTGCTCAAGGAATTCCCGATCCTGAGCGCCAATTCGCAAAAAGCCAGCATCGTCTCCATGGCCTTCCATCTGTTGCAGCCCGAGAAATATGGCGAATTCCATCGCGCATTGATGGCGGTAGAAGGCGGGGCCAGTGAGGAGGCTGCGATCAGGATCGCCGTTTCGCTTGGAGCCACCGAAGCGGAGCTGCGCGAGAAGATGAAGGATCCGTCCATTCCGCAGGCGCTCTCGGCCACGTATGAACTGGCAAACAAGCTTTCGATCACGGGCACCCCATCCTACGTCATAGGTGACGAAGTGGTGTTCGGCGCGCTTGGCAAAGAGGTGCTTGCCGAGAAAATTGCCGACGCGAAAAAAGCTCTCTGACACAGAATCGGCTTAATTGGTGGGTGGAGCCTGTTGTGGACAGGCAAAGAACCCGCTTGCGCTCTTTTCGCACCGGGTTAAGCGCTTTATAGAGGGTCCGGCGGGGGTGATCGGCTTCCGTCGCGGAACAAGGTCGGCATATTGAAAACTGTTTTCGTTCTGAACGGTCCCAATCTCAACATGCTCGGAAAGCGGGAGCCGTCCATCTATGGGACGCAGACGCTTGAGGGCATTGCCGACCAGTGCCGTGAGGCGGGCCGCGCGCTCGGCCTTGAAGTGGATTTCCGCCAGACCAATCATGAGGGTGTTCTGGTCGACTGGATTCACGAAGCCGCCGACAAGGCGGCGGGCATCGTCATCAACGCCGCTGCCTATACCCACACGTCGATTGCACTCCTCGATGCGGTCAAGGCTGTTCAGCCGCTGCCGGTCGTAGAGGTTCACCTTTCCAACATACACGCCCGTGAAGCGTTCAGGCACGTCTCGATGATCGCGCCGAATGCGGTGGGAATGATCTGCGGCTTCGGCCCGCTCGGCTACACGCTGGCGCTGCAGGCGCTCGTCGCGCGCCTGTGACCAGCACTCAACAAGAAGGCTCGACCATGACAAACAAGAAAACCGGTGTTGACCAGCAACTGATCCGTGATCTGGCAGGTATTCTGAACGACACCAACCTGACCGAAATCGAGGTCGAGAACGAAGATTTCAAGGTGCGTATCTCGCGGCAGGCGCCGACGGTTCACGCAGTTGCGCCGGCCTATGCGCCGGCACCTGCCGCGGTCGCTGCACCGGCAGCGCCTGCCGCAGCAGCTGCGCCCGCCGCTCCCGATCTTTCCAAGAACGCCGTGCCCTCGCCCATGGTCGGAACCGCCTATCTGGCCCCTGCCCCCGGCGCCAAGGCGTTCGTCGAGGTCGGCCAGAAGGTGAGCGAAGGCCAGACCCTGCTCATCATCGAGGCGATGAAGACGATGAACCAGATCCCGGCGCCCCGCGCCGGCACCGTCACCGCCATCCTGATCGAGGACGCGCAGCCGGTCGAGTTCGGCCAGCCGCTGGTTGTGGTCGAGTAGGCCGGTGGGCATGTTTCAGAAGGTTCTCATAGCCAACCGCGGCGAGATCGCGCTGCGCGTTCTGCGGGCATGCAAGGAACTCGGCATCCAGACCGTCGTGGTTCACTCCACCGCCGACACAGACGCCATGCATGTGCGCCTTGCCGACGAAGCCGTCTGCATCGGCCCGCCGCCATCCCGCGACAGCTACCTCAACATTCACCAGATCGTCGCCGCCTGTGAAATCACCGGCGCCGATGCCGTGCATCCGGGATACGGCTTCCTGTCGGAGAATGCCAAGTTCGCCGACATTCTGGCCGCACACAACATCACCTTCATCGGCCCCTCCGGCGACCACATTCGCATGATGGGCGACAAGATCGAGGCCAAGCGCACCGCAAAGCGCCTCGGCATTCCGGTGGTTCCGGGCTCTGACGGCGCGGTCACGGAAGAAAGCGAAGCACGGCGCATCGCCGGCGAGATCGGCTATCCGGTCATCATCAAGGCTTCGGCCGGCGGTGGCGGTCGCGGCATGAAGGTGGCGCGCTCGGAAGCCGAACTGGAAGTAGCACTTGCCACGGCACGCTCTGAAGCGGGTGCTGCTTTCGGCGACGACGCGGTCTATATCGAGAAATATCTCGAAAAGCCCCGGCATATCGAGCTTCAGGTGTTCGGCGACGGCGCCGGCAAGGGCGTGCATTTCGGCGAGCGCGACTGTTCGTTGCAGCGCCGCCACCAGAAGGTGTGGGAAGAAGCTCTTTCCCCTGCCCTCAATGAGGCCGAGCGTGAGCGCATCGGTACGATCTGCGCCAATGCCGTGGCCGAGCTTGGCTATTCGGGCGCCGGCACGATCGAGTTCCTCTATGAGAACGGCGAGTTCTATTTCATTGAAATGAACACCCGTCTGCAGGTGGAGCATCCGATCACCGAAGCCATCACCGGCGTCGATCTGGTGCACGAGCAGATCCGCGTCGCCTCCGGCGGCGGGCTTTCGGTGACGCAGAAAGACATCCGCTTTCAGGGTCATGCCATCGAATGCCGCATCAATGCGGAAGATCCGCGTACCTTCATGCCGTCGCCCGGCACGATCACGCACTTCCATACGCCGGGCGGGCTCGGCATCCGCGTCGATTCCGGCGTCTATTCCGGCTACCGCATCCCGCCATATTACGACAGCCTGATCGGCAAGCTCATCGTGCATGGCCGCAACCGCGTGGAATGCATGATGCGCCTGCGCCGCGCGCTGGACGAATTCGTGGTCGACGGCATCAACACCACGCTGCCGCTGTTCCGCGATCTCGTCGGCAACCATGACATCGCTGACGGCAACTATGACATCCACTGGCTGGAAAAGTATCTCGCCAAAGGCGAGTAACCTGCCGATGGAGCCTGTCATGGCCCGTATTCTCACCCCCCTCGAAAAGGGGGGTGAACGACGGCATGAAGACTGCCTGAACACAGACCGGACGCTGCGGCCATGATCCGCCCCTTCGCACCCGGCTTCCGCATCCCCACCGATCTCCTTTTGAAGGCCTATGCCTCCGGCGTCTTTCCCATGGCGGAAAGCGAAACGGATCCGGAAGTGTTCTGGGTGCGGCCGGAAATTCGCGGCATCATTCCGCTGGATGCCTTCCACGTACCCAGAAGCCTTGCCAAGACGCTGCGGCACAATCCGTTCGACATCAGGTTCGACACGGATTTCGAGGGCGTGATCGACGCCTGCGCGGAAAAGCGCGACGAGCGCCCTTCCACATGGATCAACGGCCCCATCCGGGAAGCCTATGTGCAGCTTCACTACATGGGCCATTGCCATTCTGTCGAGGCCTGGCGCGAAGGCCGCCTTGTCGGCGGGCTCTATGGTGTTTCGTTGGGACGCGTCTTCTTCGGAGAAAGCATGTTCTCGAAAGAAACCGACGCCTCCAAGGCCTGTCTGGTGGCGCTGGTGGAACGCTTGCGGCAACAGGGCTACAGCCTGCTCGACACCCAGTTCACCACGGAGCATCTCAAGCGCTTCGGCGCCATAGACGTGCCCCGTGCGCAGTATGAGCAGCTTCTGGCCGAGGCCCTTGTCGGCACGGCAAGCTTCACCCCTTCCAGCAGCGGTTGAAGCCGCCGCAACGCTGGCGTAGGATGGCACACGTTCCTCATATGTTCGACAAATGCGCACCGCCGTCAATGATCCCGAACACGGCTTCTGCCGTGACTGCCTGACACTGCAGCCGGCAGCGGTGCGACGCTGCGCGCATTGCGGCAGCCCGCGGCTCGTGCGCCATCCCGAGCTCTACGGGCTGCATCTGGCCCATATCGATTGCGACGCATTCTATGCGGCGGTGGAAAAGCGCGACAATCCGGCGCTGAAGGACAAGCCCGTCATCATCGGTGGCGGCAAGCGCGGTGTGGTCTCGACCGCCTGCTACATTGCGCGCATCAACGGCGTGCGCTCGGCCATGCCAATGTTCAAGGCGCTGGAAGCCTGCCCGGAAGCGACCGTCATCAAGCCCGACATGGAGAAATATGCCCGCGTCGGGCGCGAGGTGCGTGCCATGATGCAGGACCTGACACCGCTGGTCGAACCGATCTCGATCGACGAGGCCTTTCTCGATCTGAGCGGAACGGAACGCATGCACGCCATGCCGCCGGCACTGGTGCTGGCGCGCTTTGCCCAAAGGCTGGAAAAGGAAATCGGCATCACCGCCTCGGTTGGCCTGTCCTACTGCAAGTTTCTTGCCAAGGTCGCGTCCGATTTCCGTAAACCCCGCGGCTTTTCCGTGATCGGGGAAGCGGAAGCGGTCAGTTTTCTTGCCGGGCAACCTGTGACGCTGATCTGGGGCGTCGGCAAGGCTTTTGCTGCCACACTGGAACGCGGCGGCATCCGCTCCATAGGCCAGTTGCAGAAGATGGAGCAGAGCGAACTGATGCGCCGTTACGGCAGCATGGGCAACCGGCTGTTCAGGCTGTCACGTGGTCAGGACGAACGCGTCGTCCACGCCGACCGCGACTCCAAGAGCGTATCGGCCGAAACCACTTTCGACACGGATTTTGGAGAACTGGACGATCTCGTTCCGGTGCTGCGCGCTCTTTCCGAAAAAGTGTCGGCGCGCCTGAAGAAAGCCAATCTGGCCGGCAGGACGGTGGTGCTGAAGCTGAAATCCAAGGATTTCAGGACACGCACCCGCAACCGGCAGCTGGGTGACCCCACCCGTCTTGCCGACCGCATCTTCGCCACCGGCCTCGAACTTATGCGCAGGGAAATCGACGGTACGAAGTACCGGCTTCTGGGCATCGGCGTGTCGGATCTGTGCGATGCCGAAAAGGCCGATCCTCCGGATCTCGTCGACACCCGCTCGCACAAGCGCGCCCTTGCCGAAGGCGCTATCGACGTGCTGCGAAACAAATTCGGTAATGGTGCCGTCGAGACGGGCTACACTTTCGGCCGTGGCCATCGCGGCAAGCCCACCCGCCCCGGCGAGGAAGACGAGCCGGAGGTGCGCCATCCCTGGGAGCGGATCTGAACCGGAGGTCCTTCACCGGATCAGTCGTTGTCGTCAGGAATGTTGAGAACCTTGCCGCAGGCCTTGCAATGGATGGCGTCAGGCTCATGCCTTTGCAGGCCGCAGCGCGGACAGGGGAAAAACACCTTGTTGGGCCGAAACAGCGCCCGCGCCAGCCGCACAAACAAAGTAATGCCGATGATCATGGTGACGATAGCCGTCAGCTTGCCGGCGACGCCGGGCAACACGATGTCACCAAAGCCCGTCGTCGTGACGGTCGCAACCGTCACATACATGGCATCCACATAGCCTTCAAAGCCGGAGCCGTTACGGAAGAAGAATGTGTAGACGAAGCCCGTAACCACGAACAGAAAGGTCAGCAGATTGACGACCGCATGGCTGGCCTCGCGCCATGGCCGCAGCCGTTTCATCTCGAAATGACGCCACAATGTGCCGCTGCGTGACAGCGACCACAGGCGCAATATGCGCAGGAACGCCAGATTGGCGAGCGCCTGCGGAAACAGCAGCGTCAGCAGGATGAAGATGTCGATCCAGGAGGTGGGCTGGCGGATCAGCCGCAACATGTCCGTGGAGGCGAGCAGCCTGCCGGCCATGTCCGCAGCGACAAGGGCGGCGACCAGATAGTCGATCCACAGGAAGCTGGGCGTTTCCTGCAACACCGGCGTCAGGATGAAAAAAATGATGATGGCCAGATCGACCACGATGGTGGCGACCTGGAAGCGGAACGCAGCCGGCGAATTGCCGTGGTAAAGCTTTCGCAGCCCATCCCGGATGGCGGCAAGACCGGTCAGTTGCACGTCTTCGGCGTCGTTGTTCATTGCCAAGCGATAGCGCTTCGCCGCGGGAGCGTCCAGTGAAGCCGGCTTACACCAGTTCCACCTCGATCACGCCCGGAACCGCGCCTATTGCCGAGGCGATGCGCGGGTCGATGCGATAGCGGTTGGGCAGCGCCACCTCGATCTCGCCCTGCCCCTCCTCCTTCAGCACCACGATGCTGACCTGCCCTTCGCCGCTTTGCGACAGTCGGGCGGCAACGGAATCGACAGGCTCGGCACCACGCACAAAAATGCGCAGCAGCTTCTGCACCTGGCTGGCAGCGTCGTCCAGTGACCTCACCGCCTGTATGCGCAGATTGACACCTTCCGGCCTGTCCTCGGCGCCGACCTCGATGACCACGGATTTGCCCGCCTCCAGATGGTCGCGGTACTGCGCCAGCGTTTCGGAGAACATCACGGCCTCGAACTGGCCGCTGGTATCGGAGAAATTCACCACACCCATCTTGTTGCCGGTACGGGTTTTCCGCTCCTGCTTGGAGGTGACGGTTCCTGCGAGACGTCCGGCCGATGCACCACGTTTCACGGCAGCGGCGAAATCAGCCCAGTTCTGCACCCGCATCTTCTCCAGAACCTGCTTGTACTCATCCAGCGGATGCGCCGAGAGATAGAAGCCCACCACCTGAAATTCGCGGTGCAGACGCTCCGCCGGCAGCCATGGCTCGACGGCGGGCAAGTTGAGCGCATTCGACTGCGCGCCGAGCGAAACACCGAAAATATCGCCCTGCCCCGAGGTTGCGTTCTGCTGGGCAAGGGCCGCCAGTCCCATCATGCGCTCCACGCCCGCCATCATGGCGGCGCGCTCGTGGCCAAAGCAATCGAAGGCGCCCGCCATGATCAGGCTTTCGAACACGCGCTTGCCGACGATCTTCGGGTCGATGCGCTCGCAGAAATCGGCAAGGCTGCGGAACTGGCCTTCATCGCGCTTTTCCACGATGTGATCGACCGCCGCTTCGCCCACGCCCTTGAGGGCTGCCAGCGAATAGAAAATCTTGTTTTCGCCGACCTCGAACTCGCGATAGCTGGTCAGCACCGATGGCGGCACCACCTCGATGCCGAGGCGCATGGCGTCCTGCCGGAAATCGGCGAGCTTGTCGGTGTTGTTCATGTCGAGCGTCATCGACGCCGCAAGAAACTCCACCGGATAGTGCGCCTTCAGATAGGCGGTCTGATAGGAAACCACCGCATAGGCGGCGGCATGCGACTTGTTGAAGCCGTAGTCAGCGAACTTGGCCAGCAGATCGAAGATGAAGTTGGACTGCTGCTTGCTCACCCCGCGCTCGACCGCGCCGGAGACGAAGCGCTCGCGCTGCTTGTCCATTTCCGCGCGGATCTTCTTGCCCATGGCGCGGCGCAGCAGGTCTGCTTCGCCGAGCGAATAGCCTGCCAGCTCCTGCGCGATCTGCATCACCTGTTCCTGATAGACGATGACGCCTTGTGTCTCGCGCACCAGATGATCGATCTTGGGGTGGATGGAAGCGGTTTCCTCCTCGCCATGCTTGCGGGCGTTGTAGGTGGGAATGTTCTCCATCGGGCCGGGCCGGTAGAGCGCCACCAGCGCGATGATGTCCTCGATGCAGTCCGGGCGCATGCCGATCAGCGCCTTGCGCATGCCCGCCGATTCCACCTGGAACACGCCGACCGTCTCGCCGCGCGAAAGCATGGAATAAGTCGGCTGGTCGTCCAGAGGCAGCCTGGACAGGTCGATGTCGACGCCCCGCCGACGTATCAGCTTCACCGCCGTTTCCAGCACGGTCAGCGTCTTGAGGCCGAGGAAGTCGAACTTCACCAGCCCCGCGTCTTCGACCTTCTTCATGTTGAACTGCGTGACCGGCATGTCCGAACGCGGATCGCGGTACATCGGCACCAGTTCCCACAAGGGCCGGTCGCCGATGACGATGCCGGCCGCATGGGTGGAGGCGTGGCGGTAGAGCCCTTCCAGCTTCAGCGCCATGTCGAGCAGGGTCTGGACGATCGGCTCCTTCTCCACCTCCTCGGCAAAGCGCGGCTCGGCCTCGATGGCGTCCTTGAGCTTGACCGGATTGGCGGGATTGGCCGGCACCATCTTGCACAGCCGGTCGACCAGCCCGTAGGGCATTTGCAGCACGCGACCGACATCGCGCAGCACCGCGCGCGCCTGAAGCGTTCCGAAGGTGATGATCTGCCCTACCTGCTCGCGGCCGTATTTGCCCTGCACGTAGCGGATCACCTCTTCGCGTCGGTCCTGACAGAAGTCGATGTCGAAGTCCGGCATCGACACGCGGTCGGGGTTGAGGAAGCGCTCGAACAGCAGCGAGAAACGCAGCGGATCGATGTCGGTGATGGTCAGCGCATAGGCCACCAGCGAACCCGCACCCGAGCCACGGCCCGGTCCCACGGGGATATCGTGTTCCTTGGCCCATTTGATAAAGTCGGCAACGATCAGGAAGTAACCCGGAAACTTCATCCGCTCGATGACGCCGAGCTCGAATTCGAGACGTTCCCGGTAATCCTCGACCGTATGGCCTTTGGTCGGCCCGTGCGCCTCCAGCCTGCGAGCCAGTCCCTCGCGCGCCTGCCGCTTGAGTTCCTCAGCCTCCGCCCTTTCGGCGGCATCCGGGTCCTCGACATCCGCACCGGCAAAGCGCGGCAGGATCGGCTTGCGGTTCTTCGGATAGTAGGAGCAGCGCATGGCGATCTCGACCGTATTGTCGAGCGCCTCTGGCAGGTCGGCGAACAGTTTCGCCATTTCCGCCTGCGATTTCAGGTAATTGTCCGGAGAGAGCCGCCGGCGGTCGTCGACCGCGATCACCGAGCCTTCGGCGATGGCGATCAGCGCGTCGTGCGCCTCATAGTCCTCGCGCTTGAGGAAGAAGGCCTCGTTGGTGGCAACCAGCGGCAACTCGTGCCGGTAGGCCAGATCGATGGTGCGCTGCTCGATACCGCGGTCATAGCCGGATACGCGCTCCAACTCGACATAGAGCCGGTCGCCGAACATTTCCTTGAGGAACAGCAGGCGCGATTCCGCCAGTTCCTGCCGGTCTGCCTTCAGCGCCGCTCCGACCGGCCCGCGCGGCCCGCCGGTCAGGCAGATCACGCCTTCGCGATATTGCTCCAGCATATCGCTGGTGGCATGCACCGGCTCGCCCGACGGCGTATCGAGATAGGCATGGCTGACAAGACGCACGAGATTGGCATAGCCTTCCTCGTTAGCCGCGATGAGCACGACCGGCGCCATGTCCGGCCCCGCCCGTCGCCGGTCGCGCGGTCCGTCCGCAGGCTCACCTGCGAAAGACAGATCGACCTGACAGCCCATGAGCGGCTGCACGCCGTCCTTGGTAGCCTTCTGCGCGAACTCCAGCGCACCGAACAGATTGTTGGTGTCGGTGACGGCAACGGCAGGCGCACTGTCCTTAACCGCATGCCCGACGATCGCACCAAGCTGAAGTGCGCCTTCCAGCAAGGAATAGGCGGAATGGACGCGCAGATGCACGAAAATGCGGCCCGATGCACTCGCAGGGAGTGTCTTCATCTTCTCGCTGGCTGATTGATCGTCGCTCATAAGTCGCAAACCGGGGATTCGTTCATTGATCCTTATAGTCGGAACAGGCCGGCTGCGAGTCCAGACCCAGCCTGTTCACAACTGCGTCTGCGCGGCGACGAAATGTCCAATCATGGTGTGCCACCTTGCGCCCCCGCCCCTTGCTGCTAGTTTAGCGACAATTGAAATTGTATTGCTGGGAGGAAACTTCATGAAAACCCGCGCCGCCGTTGCTGTTGGAGCAGGCAAACCCCTTGAGATCATGGAAGTCGACCTCGAAGGGCCGCGCGAGGGCGAAGTTCTGGTCGAGATCAAGGCCACCGGCATCTGCCATACGGATGAATTCACTCTCTCGGGCGCCGATCCGGAAGGCATCTTTCCGGCCATTCTGGGCCATGAAGGCGCCGGCATCGTCGTTGATGTGGGCAAGGGTGTCACCACCCTGAAGAAGGGCGATCACGTCATCCCGCTCTACACCCCCGAATGCCGCTCCTGCCCGTCCTGCCTGTCGCGCAAGACCAACCTGTGCACCTCCATCCGCGCCACGCAGGGTCAGGGCCTGATGCCGGACGGCACCAGCCGCTTCTCGGTCGGCGGAGAGAAGATCTTCCACTATATGGGCTGCTCGACCTTCTCCAACTTCACGGTGCTTCCTGAAATCGCGCTGGCGAAGGTCAACCCCGACGCACCCTTCGACAAGATCTGCTACATCGGCTGCGGCGTCACCACCGGCATCGGTGCGGTGATCAACACCGCAAAGGTCGAGATCGGCGCGACGGCGGCCGTGTTCGGCCTGGGCGGCATCGGCCTCAACGTCATTCAGGGTCTCAGGCTTGCCGGTGCCGACATGATCATCGGCGTCGACATCAACAACGACAAGAAGGCATGGGGCGAGAAGTTCGGCATGACCCATTTCGTCAACCCGACGGAGGTTGATGACGTGGTAGCACATATCGTCAACATGACCAGGCGCGGCGCAGACCAGATCGGCGGCGCAGACTATACCTTCGACTGCACCGGCAACGTCAGGGTCATGCGGCAGGCGCTGGAATGCTCGCATCGCGGCTGGGGCGAATCGATCGTCATCGGGGTCGCCGGTGCCGGTCAGGAAATCTCGACGCGCCCGTTCCAGCTCGTCACCGGCCGCACCTGGAAGGGCACGGCCTTCGGCGGCGCGCGCGGCCGCACCGACGTGCCGAAAATCGTCGACTGGTACATGGAAGGCAAGATCCAGATCGACCCGATGATCACCCACACCATGCCGCTGGAAGACATCAACAAGGGCTTCGAGCTCATGAACGCAGGCAAGTCCGTCCGCGGCGTGGTGGTTTACTGACAGATAGCCTGACGAAAAGGGGGCCAGTACATGGGGCGGCTTTCCGTCACGATCGCAGTCGCAGGGGTGCTGGCCGCTTCTTCCCTTTCTCAGGCCCAGACGTTCGAGGGGGATTTTGCATTCCGATGGCTCTCGGAGCCACAGCAGCGCCATCGCATCATGCAATCCCTTTCCGACATATCTTTCACTGACAGCGCGGGACGTCGCTGGACCGTACCAAAGGGAACCAGGATCGACGGCGCATCGATACCGGCCGTCTTATGGACTTTTGCCGGCTCTCCTTTCGTAGGAAACTATCGGAGAGCGTCAGTTATCCATGATCATTATTGTGACCTCAAAAGTGAAGTCGCCTCCGAGGTCAACATGATGTTTCGCGACGCCATGCGAGCAGACGGGCTGTCGAAACGCGAAAGCCAGTCAAAATATCTGGCGGTGTCCGCCTATACCAAACTTACCCGCGCCTGCGGCAAGCACACGGACAGCTGGAAAACCCTTGCCCAGCTCTCTACCTTTGATGGCGCCACGAAAAGCGGTGATTTCATGGAACTTCTCAGGGAATGGGACACACTGCCCACACCGGATGATACGACGACGATGAGAGCCGCAGAGGCAATCAGACTTGGAGAAATCAAAAATCCTCTGAGCTTTGCAGCTCTGCTCGAATTTGAGCGGAATATGACTGAGGAAAATTACGCTGCTCTTGAACGAGCCCTCGAAGGCGAGCAGCCGTCTGATGAGGAGGTGGATCTGATGCTGCTTCTGGCCGATGTGGCAACTCCGGACTTTCTGGACGCACCGGCCAACAAATGAGTGTCGCCCCGGTGATCTACGTCGATGCCGACGCCTGCCCCGTCAAGGCCGAGGTCGTGCGCGTTGCAGAACGCTTCGACCTCGAAACGGTCTTCGTTGCCAATGGCGGATTGCGTCCTTCGCGCGACCCGAAGATCCGCAATGTGGTGGTGTCCTCGGGCGCTGACGCTGCCGACGACTGGATCGTCGAGCATGCGCAGGCGAACGATATCGTCATCACCGCCGACATTCCGCTTGCTGCGCGAACCGTGGCGCTTGGCGCGCATGTGCTCGGCCCCACCGGCCGGCCCTTCACGCCGGAGACGATCGGCATGGCCGTCGCCATGCGCGACCTGAAGCAGCATCTGCGCGAAACGGGTGAAAGCAAGGGTTACAATGCCTCCTTCGCGCCGCGAGACCGGTCCCGCTTTCTTGGTGAACTCGACCGCATCGTGCGGATAGCCCTGAAATCAGGCGCGTCCGCATGAGCGCGGGGCAGCCACGATCTGGCTGGCTGCCCATCCACCGGCATGCGCTTTTCGGTGTGTCGGCCCTGATCGGTCTCGCTGCGCTCGTAACGGCGCTTTTCCTGAAGGCCGAACTTGCCTATTCGATCGGTGCCAATGCCTTCTTCGCGGCCTACAGTGCGCTGGTGCTGGCGGAAATGCCGCTGCTCAGCGCCGACTATCTCAGCCGCAACGCGCGCGCCACCGACCAGCCTCTGGCGGTCATCTTCATCATCACCTTCATGGTGGTCGGCGTAGCGGTGGGAGCGCTGTTCCAGATCATAAACGGTCAGGGTGTCGGCCCCGCGGGCCTTGTCTTCGCACTGGCTTCCATTCCGCTTGGCTGGTTCACCATCCATGCCATGACTGCCCTGCACTACGCCCATGTCTACTGGAGCGATGACGCCGGCGAGACGACCGAGAAAAAACCCGCCGGAGGCTTTGAGTTTCCAGGCACCAAACATCCCCAAGGCTGGGATTTTCTTTATTTCTCAACGGTCATCGGCATGACGGCTCAGACTTCTGATACCTCTGTCACGACCGCGCATATGCGCCGCATCGTGCTGGCGCATTCCATCGTGTCGTTCTTCTTCAACACGGTCATCGTCGCGGCGGCAGTCAATCTGGCTGTCAGCCTCGGCGACTGAAGCCACGCGTGACGGACCAATCGGCTCAGGCTGCCCTAGTGCCCGGCATCGGTCCGCGCGGTGTATGGCTCTCAACGGGTGTCACCAGAATTGCATCGGGAAACCCATCGCGAATGATGTTCGCCGCGGCGGACAAGGCCACGTCGTCCGGGTCCAGCAGGCTTATGAACACTTCCGCTTCGCTGGATGACAGACGCCTGATGCCCTGCGCGTCGGTCGGCCCGCATTCGACCACGACCAGATCATAGGCAGCCGCCAGCGATTGCAGGATGACCGGCAGGCGGCTGGCCGCGCGCATGGCACGGATGGGATCGGCGACACCGACCGGCATGATGTGACAATCCGAGAAATGATCCGGATGAAGCACATCGGTAAACTGCGCATCGCCCGCCAGAAGATCGGTTATTCCCGGCAAGGTCAGGCTTTCAAGCATGGCTTCCGACACGGCGCCCGAAGCTGTCAGGTCGACCAGGACGACCCTCAGACCGGCGTCGGCAATGTCGCGCGCAACCATGATTGCGCTGGCAGCCGCTTCATCGCCTTCCGGCGAGACGAAAACGGCACGCGAGGCTCCGCTTTCGATAAGCTTGCGAACGGCGGTGTCGATGCCGACTTCACCAAGATCGAGACGCGTTGCCGGTGTGGCGGAAACCGGTGCTGGCTCTTCCTCCATCAGCGCGGGCTCCATCTCCGTCAGGATTTGTTGCGGCAAGTCAGGTTCGACATCAGGCGAACCCTCAGACACCGTCAGGGAAACGTCTTCAGCAACGACCGGATCCTCCTGCGTCGTCTGGGCCGTCGGCTCAGCAACCTCCGGCGTCATCACTGGCTCCGGATCAGGCAGAGGCTCCGGTTCGGCAGGCTCCTCCAATGGCTCAGCCTGTTGTGCTTGCGCCTCCTGCAACGGTTTCGCGGTGTCTTCCGCCTGCCCGGTTGCAGCGAAAAGAATGCTCGCTGGCAAAGCGCTGGCGGCAGGCTCTGGTAGGGGCTCCTGCTCCTGAACAGGATAAGGAACAGGGGCCGGACGCATTGCACGACCCGAAAAAAGCTCCCGAAGCAGGGTGATGATTGCCATGATCAGGATGGCGCCGAAGAAAGCAGCGCCGACGATCGGCAGCACTTTCGGGAAATAGGGCTCCGCCGGCGCAACGGCGCGTGAGAAAACCCGGGCATCGACCGGCAGGTAGTTGCGGTCCTGTCGGGCGGACGCCTCGCGATACCGGGTCAGATAGGTTTCCAGAAGCTGACGCTGGGCTGCGGCCTCACGCTCAAGTGCGTTCAGCTCCACCTCCTGCTCGCCGGCACGCGCGGATGCAGCCTTGAGCTGGTTGACCTCTGCCAGAAGCTGGTTTTCCCGCGCCTTCGCGGTTTCCGCTTCGGTCATCAGCCCCGACAATACCTTGCGCGCTTCGGACTGAATCTGGGCATCGAGGCCGGTAAGCTGCGAGCGCAAGGCACGGATGCGCGGGTGATTGTCGAGCAGCGTCGTGGAGAGATCGGTGATTTCCGACTGTAACTGGATCTGACGTTCGCGCAGCCTCTGGATCAGACCGGAAGACATCACCTCAGGCAGCGCATCGAGCGAGCCACCATTCTGAAGCGCCTGCCGCACGCTGTCCGCGGTGGCTTCAGCGGCAGCGCGGCTGGCGCGCAGGCGGGAAAGTTCGCTCGAAAGCTCGGCAAGCTGCTGCGTCGCCAGCACGGAATTGTTCTGACCAACCAGAATGTCCGATTGTCCGCGATACGCCGCAACTTTGGCTTCTGCCTCTTTCACCCTTTTTGAAAGGTCCTCGATCTCCGGCGCCAGCCATTCGGTTGCGGCCGCGTTCGACTCAAGCTTCGCGTTTCCCTGAGACGCGATGTAAGTGTCCGCGATGAGATTGGGGATTTCCGCCGCGAGCTTTGGATCCTCCGAAGAAAACTCGATCACGATCACCCGCGATCCTTCGACACGGTATACGTTCAGCTTCTCGCGCATGCGGCGAATGACGCGCTCTTCGACAGCCATGATACCGGGATCCGACTTCAGTCCGGCAATCACGAGAAGCCGCTGCAACCCCGAACTGTTCGCGCCTTCATCGAATTCGGGCAGCTTCGCCAGCCCAAGTTGTTCGGCGACCTTTGCCAGTGTCTCCGTCGAGGACACCACCTGAACCTGGCTGGTGACGCCCTGATCATCGAGAACAGGTTGCTCGCTCTGCCCGCTCTCCGGCCGGGTGAAAACGGATTCCCGCGTTTCTATCAGCAGCCGCGTTTCGGCCCGATAGCGTGGCGTCGTGGTGGAGGCGAAGGCCAGCGCCGCACCGACTGCGCACAAGGCAACAATGAGTATGCGCAGCCAGTTGCGGAACAGACTGCCAAAAAGCTGCCTGATGTCCACATCGAGATCGGCCTGGGCCAACTGGGGTCCTGACATGCGCCCTCACTCCGGAAACGGGTGAAGCCACTGTAAGGAGTTATGGTAACCCAGCCCTTAAGATGGATGTAATAATTCATTAGGCTTTGAAGAGCCGCACTCTCGATGGATCGTTCAAATTTTACCGGCCATTAACCCTAATAGGTTGATAACGAGACGATCCTCAAGGTCCGCCACAGCGGCGGCCAGCCGAAGGTGTCGACCGGTTATGAAAAGTCCCGCCATCCTGTTGAGCGCTATGATCGCAGTCTCCGCGAGCCTGTCCGGCTGCTCCAGCTACAGGCCAACACCGGCGGCTTTCCATGAAGTGCTCAACCAGCCTTATCAGCTGGGAGCCGGTGACCGCATTCGCGTGACCGTTTTCGAGCAGGAAGGGCTGACAAATACATATAGTGTCGACCAGTCTGGCTATATATCGTTCCCGCTTGTCGGGAACATCCCGGCTCGCGGCCACACGGCCCAGCAGCTTGAGAAGCAGATCGCGGCCAAGCTGCGTCAGGGCTATCTGAGGGATCCCGACGTGTCGGTGGAGATAGATCGCTACCGGCCGATCTTCGTGATGGGCGAAGTGGGTGCAGCCGGCCAGTACTCCTATGTACCGGGTCTCACCGTTCAGAAAGCCGTTGCAATCGCCGGCGGCTTCTCGGCGCGCGCCAATCAGGAGAGCGTGGACATAACGCGGGATATCAACGGCGAGGTCATCACCGGGCGCGTCCGGACATCCGATCCTCTGTTACCCGGCGACACCGTCTATGTACGCGAACGCCTGTTCTGAGGGATGAAGGACAAATTGCGTATCGTTCACTGCTTCCGTTCTCCTCTCGGCGGCATATTCCGGCATGTGCGCGATCTGACGGAGGCCCAGGCAGCGGCGGGACACAGCGTCGGCATCGTATGCGACTCCACAACGGGAGGCGCGTTTGAAGATGCGTTGTTCGAGCAGATCTCCGGGAATCTTGTGCTGGGAATCCATCGCACGCCCATGCAGCGCCACATCGGCATCGGCGACGCCCTCGCCGCATGGAAAACATTCAGGATCATCAAGGAATTGCAGCCGGACGTGCTTCACGGGCACGGTGCAAAAGGCGGCGCTTACGCCCGCCTTTTCGGCTCACTGTTGCGGGTTTCAGGGTCTCGCGTGGCCCGCATCTATTCTCCCCATGGCGGCAGCCTCCACTATGACGAGGAAACGCTGGCCGGCAAAACGCTGTTTGCGCTGGAGCGGGCCATGGGAAAGCTCACCGATCACCTGCTGTTCGTCTCCGACCATGAACGCCGGACATATCGTCACAAAGTGGGTGCGCCGCACGGACCAAGCAGCCTCGTCTACAATGGCTTGCGTGCGGCTGAGTTCGCGCCCGTCATCGTGCGCGAAGATGCCGCCGATTTCCTCTATATCGGCATGATGCGCGACCTGAAGGGGCCGGACATCTTCATCGATGCCTTCGCCGCTGCGGAAAAACTGATGGGCCGCCCCCTGACTGCCGTGATGGTGGGAGACGGAGAAGACCTTCCAAAATACAGGGAACAGGTCGCCCGGCTGGGACTTGAAGAGAGAATCACATTTCATCAGCCGATGCCCGCCAGACAGGCTTTTGAACTGGCAAATCTGGTCATCGTGCCATCACGAGCGGAGGCCATGCCCTACATCGTGCTGGAAACGCTCGCAGCAGGACGGCCCATCATCGCTTCGGCTGTCGGCGGTATTCCCGAAGTGCTCGGAACAGGCTCGAAAGCGCTGATCGCACCCAAACCCGATATTCTGGCCGCCTCGATAGTGTCGGCGCTATCCGATCCCGAAGCCTGCAGGCGCGCTATGCCCGATGTTGTCGCCCTCCGCAAAGTCTTCAATGCAAACGTCATGGCGGGCAGGATCGAAGCTGCCTATACTGCAACCCTGAACGGAAAAGATGAAATCGGGCGCGCCGGTGATCAGCAGGATTGCACTGCCGGATAGCGAAAAAGCCGCAACCGCGTTCAAGGCTTTCTTAGTTCTCAACTGTTATGCAGTCCGGGAACCAACAGGTTACCCATGAACGATATAGACCCCTCCCGCCGCTTTTCGGCCGACGCCGTGCGCAAACTGAATGCCTCTTCCTCCGAGGAGAGGCCTGCCGTGCTCAATGAAATGGCACGTCAGGTCGCCACTCAACTGGAACGTGACACCCTCAGACCAGTCATGGTCAGCGGGATGCTGCGAATCATGGAATTTGCGGTGCTTCTGCTTTCGGGACTTGGTCTCTACCTGTTCTATGTCGGCCCGCTCGATGTCATGTTCTGGCATTACTGCCTCGTCATCGCCGGCGGGTCTCTCATCGCCGTCACCTTCATGGAATTCGGCGAATGCTATCAGATCGCCGCGTTGATGCGCCCCTTCGCCACGTTCTCGCGGATTTTCCTGATCTGGGCTGCCACTTTCGCGCTGATGGCGCTGACCGGCTTCGCTCTGAAGGTCAGCGGCGATTTCTCGCGCATCATGTTCGGCGCCTGGTTCGTTGTCGGCTTCGTCGCCATCTTCTTCCTTCGCCTTGTCATGGCGAAGATGATCAGGCGCTGGGCACGCAACGGCCGGATGGAGCGCCGCGCAGTGATCGTCGGTGGCGGAAAGGCCGCCGAAGACCTGATCCGGGCCGTTGAGCAGCAGCCTCATAACGACATCCGCATATGCGGCATATTCGATGACCGTGACGACAAGCGCTCGCCGCCCGTCGTTGCAGGATACCCGAAGCTCGGCACCATCTCGGAGCTGATCGAGTTCGCGCGGATTGCGCGCATCGATCTGCTCATTGTTTCCCTGCCGATCACCGCCGAACAGCGGGTGCTGCAATTGCTGAAGAAGCTGTGGGTGCTGCCGGTGGATATCCGCCTTTCCGCACATTCCAACGCCCTGCAGTTCCGGCCGCGCGCCTATTCCTATATCGGCTCGATACCGCTGCTCGATATATTCGACAAACCCATCAATGACTGGGATTCGGTTGCCAAGCGCGCCTTCGACATCGTCTTCAGCCTGATCGGGATCGTTCTGTTTTCGCCGATAATGATCGCCACCGCGATCGCCATCAAGCTCGATTCGAAAGGCCCCGTGCTCTTCAAGCAGAAGCGCCATGGCTTCAACAATGAAGTGATCGAGGTCTACAAATTCCGGTCCATGTATGCGGACCAGTCCGACCCGACCGCCAAAAAGACCGTCACCAGAAACGACCCGCGCGTAACCCGCGTGGGACGCTTCATCCGCAAGACCTCAATCGATGAGCTGCCGCAATTCTTCAACGCGCTGTTCGGCTCGCTTTCGCTCGTGGGCCCGCGCCCGCATGCGGTGGCCGCGCAATCGCACAATCTGCTCTACGCCGAAGTGGTTGACGGCTATTTCGCCCGGCATAAGGTCAAGCCCGGTGTCACCGGCTGGGCGCAGATCAACGGCTGGCGGGGCGAGATGGACACCAACGAAAAAATCCGGATGCGCACCGAATACGACCTCTATTACATAGAGAACTGGTCGCTGTTGTTCGATCTCAGGATTCTTATCCTGACACCCTTCCGTCTGCTGAACACGGAAAACGCCTATTGAGCGCCGTCGCCGACCCTGTGGCTCATCGGGCAGCGGTCAATATAAAACTGACCGGCCTGATCGCTTCCGGATCCGTTGCACTGGCCATCCTGCTCTCCGGCTTCGTTCTTCATGAGCCGGCTCCATACGACATCTATATGGTCGCTCTGGTCGGCATATGGGCGCTCTTCGGCCTGAAACTGTCGAGAGCGGCGGCTCCCATGACCGGCCTGCTCGTGCTGTTCAATATTGGCGGCCTGATCGCCATGACACAGATGGCGGAGCTGGCGGATACGCCGCTCTATCTCGCTGTTTCTGTGTTTCTGGCATTTACGGCGATCTTTTACGCCTCCGTCGCCGAAACCCGCCCCGGCCTTTTGCCCGTCATCTTCAATGCCTATGTGGTTGCGGCGGTGGCGACGTCATTGATGGGAATAGCCGGCTATTTCAACCTGTTTCCCGGCGCAGAAGTGTTCACGCGTTACGGTCGCGCCTCGGGCGTCTTTCAGGATCCGAATGTGTTCGGGCCGTTTCTGGTTCTTCCGGCCATCTGGCTGCTTCATGGGCTGATGACAGGCTCCCCTGCCCGCATGATGCTGGCAGCCCTGCCCCTGTCGGTCATCGCCTGCGGCATCTTCCTGTCTTTTTCGCGCGGGGCCTGGGGGCTTTTCGCCGTCAGTGTCGTGCTGATGGTCGGGCTCCTGTTTTTGCAAAGCGACAGCGGCCGTTTCCGCCTGAAGATCGTGGTCATGACTGTAGCGGCGGTCACGCTGCTCATCGCCCTCGCTCTCATCACCCTTCAGATTCCCGGCGTCGCGGACATGCTGTCCGAACGCGCACGCCTCGCACAGGATTACGACTCGGCACGCCTTGGCCGGTTTGCTCGTTATGGCATCGGCTTCATGGTGGCGCTTGAGCATCCTCCCGGTATCGGGCCTCTGGTATTCGGCAAGATTTATGGAGAGGACACACACAACATCTGGCTGAAAGCGTTGCTGGACTACGGCTGGCTGGGCTTCAGCGCCTATCTGACCCTGACCATCTGGACGCTCGCGGCCGGCTTCAGGCTGATTTTGCGGAACCGGCCATGGCAGCCCTACCTGCTATGCGCCTATGTGGTCTACCTTGGCCATGTCGGCCTGGGAACATTCATCGACACAGATCACTGGCGCCATTTTTACCTGCTGCTGGGTATTATCTGGGCAATCATAGCGCTGGAAACCCGATATCAGAACCAACCCTCGCAAGGTGATCTGGACCATGGTGAGCTAAGGCTTTAAAAGCCACTCCATGAAAAACTCTGCATTTTTCACTGCACTCAGTTTCTATGCACGTGTTCTGGCCGGTGTTCTCGCAGCAATTGGCATCGTCAGCATCATTGCTTTGCAGACAGGCTGGCTTACTCTTTTTTCGGAAGCCGACGACAGAGCACCTCAAAGCGACGCATTGGCCCTCAATGCGGAAGAGCCTGCCGTGGCTGCGAACGGATACAAAGTCATCATGTCACAGATGATACCTGTGGATTCCAGCCTGACTTATGACATTTCCGCCGAGGTCCGGAGCATTGCCCCAGCCGATGTGAAGAACGGTCTGGCGAGGACCTATCTCGGCGTCGCAACCTTCGACAAGGATAGGAAGGAGATCCGTGGCGGTCCCGGCACATACAGATACGCAGGCGCAATCAACTTCCGACTGTATAGCGATGCGGGCTGGAGGGTCTTATCCGGTTCCATTACCGGCGAAGGAGATGAAGCGCACACGCAGTTCCGCCCGGGCACCAGATATGTGCGAATTGTAGCACTTCTCAATTATGTGTCTGGCGATCAGCAAGCCGAAACCGAAGACATGACCACCGAGATTCGCAACGTCCGCTTTGCACCCCGCCTGAACATGAATTCGGACAAGTGACCTGCCCCGTCCTTTTGGCCCGCTGGCGTTCATTGCTCCGGCTTCTGGCATTTTCAGATCCGCCTTTTCCACCCTTAGCGATGAGCGGGCAGCGCATCAAAAGCCCTTCATTCAGCGTTTGATCGATGCACGAAAATGACCGTTCGCGGGATAAATCTGCAATCGATTGGGAGAAGCCAGAGCCCGCGCGACCCAGCGGCGGATAAGCGCGGGAATCTCATCCGGATTTCCACCGCAAAGCACGATGTTTCCCCGCAAATTATCTGCTTCTGTTCTTTTCGGACGTTTTAGCCCTTGCGCTGCAAGTGCCCAGAATATAAGGCTTCCCTCGGTTCGGAGTGTAGCGCAGCCCGGTAGCGCACTTGACTGGGGGTCAAGGGGTCGTGGGTTCGAATCCCGCCACTCCGACCATTTTACTCAACATGAGATAAAAGAATACCGGCCGCAAAAACGGCCGGCATCCTGCATTTACAGATTCCTGAGTTTATCGCCGGCCGAATAGAAACGATGCGGCAAGGCCGATCACCACCAGGCCGACGGCCACGGCTGCTGCAGGATGTTCGCGGGCGGTGTTTTCGATCGCACGCGCCTTCTTGCGAAGATCAGGGAGGTGATCGCCGACACGGCTGGAAAACTCATCGTAATAATCAGAGAGCGTATCACGATAATCCGAAAGAGCCTCCCGGCCTTCCTCGTAATAATGGTTGCCACGCCTGGAAAGCTGCTTCTTCATCGACCTCAGCTCCTTCGAGAGCTGGGCGACCTGCTTTTCGAGATCGACATCGGATAGAGACGAGAAAGGCGCCATGCTGTTTCCTTCTTTCTGAAAACCGTAAAGAAGCAAAACGCCTGATCGCAAATTTTGTTCCAGCCGTGAGTGAACGGTGAAACGGCTCCACTCCGGTTCGCAATCGGAGAAATCCGGGCTCCTGAAAAGCCATTAAAGCAGATCACCCATGCCCATCGAACGCCACGTTGCTTTACCCGTGCCGCTCCAACAATTCTCATGAGTGCCGAGCCGCGAATCGACGGCGGCTCGGTGCGCGATCAGGCGCGTTGTGCAGATCCTTAGTGGTCTTGCGGCTGGAAGTGCCTCAGCGAACCTGATCGAGCAGGCGCTTGCATTCCAGAAGGTCGAACAGCGCCTCCTGAAGAAGAGCGCGGTTATCACGCGAGAGCCTGCCACCGTCCGGCTGAACCGGCCCCTCCTCGTCGGATTTGCCCAGCCCGAAAAAGCGGCGGCTGGGCTTTGCCTTTGGCTGCCCCACCATCTGCTCTTCATCCAGTGGCCGGGGCTGTGCGGCAGGGGTAAGCTCTACGGCGTCGGCGTGCTTGCGCTGAGCGATGGCTTCAACCGCCGCCAGATCGCCATTGCCGATAGCGACCAGAAACTGGTTGCCATTCTCGCGCAGAAGCTTCTGAACACCCTTGATAGTGTAGCCCTGATCATAAAGCATGTGGCGGATGCCCTTGATGAGCTCGACATCCTGCGGCCGATAATAGCGGCGGCCACCGCCACGCTTCATGGGCTTGATCTGCGTAAACCGGGTTTCCCAGAAACGCAGCACATGCTGCGGAAGATCAAGATCTTCCGCGACTTCGCTGATGGTGCGAAAGGCGTCGGGGCTCTTTTCCATGGCCGATCCTCACGAAACGCGTCAAAAGACAGGAGCGCCGGCAAGGCCATATCCTGCCTGTCAGATAACGTTCCGAATCGATAATCAGAAACGCACCTGAAGTGACGTTTATTTCAACCGTTTATGGATCAACATTCAAGCCCTGTGACAGGCACGGCCACAAACCCATGCCTGAACAGAAGGCTATTTCCCACCCTTGCTGCGGTTCTGATGCGAACGCAGAATGCGGTTCTTCAGCACGTTGGAGGCTTTGAAGGTCATCACACGGCGCGGCAGAATCGGCACTTCCTCGCCGGTCTTGGGATTACGACCGATGCGCTCATTCTTGGAACGAACCTGAAAAGTGGCGAATGAGGACAGCTTGACCGTTTCACCACGCACGATCGCTTCGCAAATCTCGTTGAGAACTTCCTCGACCAGATCGGCCGATTCCGTCCTCGACAGTCCCACCTTGCGGTAAACAGCCTCAGCGAGATCGGCGCGCGTAAGTGTCTTTCCCCCCATGCGTCCGTCCAATCCGTTAAAATAATGACCACAAGAAACGAGGGCGGAGCCTAAGTAATTGATCCATAAAGGTCAAGTCCGTTCAGGCGCCGCCGGGCAAAGCTTTACCACCGCAGCAGAACCGCGCCCCAGGTGAAACCGCCACCCATCGCCTCCAGCAGCACGAGGTCACCAGGCTTGATGCGTCCGTCGGCGACGGCCACAGATAGCGCCAGCGGCACCGAGGCGGCCGAGGTGTTGCCGTGGAGATCGACCGTGATCACCACTTTTTCCTCGGCGATGCCGAGTTTTTTTGCGGAGGCATCGATGATGCGCTTGTTGGCCTGATGCGGCACGAACCAGTCGATATCATCTGCGGTTATGCCCGCCTGCGAGAACGTCGCCTCGATAACGTCGGTGATCATGCCAACGGCGTGTTTGAAAACCTCGCGGCCTTCCATTCTCAGGTGACCGATAGTGCCGGTTGTCGAAACACCGCCGTCGACATACAGCTTTCCCTTGTGCTGCCCGTCCGAACGCAGGGCAGCGGCCAGCACGCCGCGATCGGCAATGGTCCCCTCGCCCTCGCCTGCTTCCAGCACGATTGCACCGGCGCCGTCACCGAAGAGGACGCATGTCGTGCGGTCCTCCCAGTCCAGAAGTCGCGAAAAAGTCTCGGCGCCGATGACCAGCGCGCGTCTGGAAAGACCACCGCGAATATAGGCATCCGCCGTGGTGACGGCATAGACGAATCCCGAGCAGACCGCCTGCATGTCGAATGCAAAGCCGTGATGCATCCCGAGCAGGTTCTGGATTTCGACGGCAGTTGCCGGAAAGGTGTTGTTGGGCGTCGATGTGGCCAAAACGATCAGATCGATATCATCAGGCGTCAGACCGGCATTGTCGAGCGCAGCGCGTGCCGCAGCCGCTCCCAAAGAAGCCGTTGTCTCGTCAGCGGCTGCGATATGGCGCTGGCGAATGCCGGTGCGTTGCGCAATCCATTCGTCCGAGGTCTCCAGCATTCCCTCGAACTCGGAGTTCTTCATGATGCGGCGGGGCAAGGCCGAACCGGCGCCGCGGACGATTGATCTGATCAAGGTCTACTTATCCTTCTTCGCCGGTCCCGACGACGGGCTCTTCGCTGGTCTGGCCTTGCGGGTTTCGCGAATGAAACAGATCGATATCTGCCTGCACGCGCTCCAGCAATTTGTTTCTGACCATGTCATATCCAAGCTCGACGGCAGCTGCAAACCCGCCGGAATCCGCCCCGCCATGGCTTTTCACCACGATGCCGTTAAGGCCGAGGAAGACGCCGCCATTGGAGCGGCTGACATCCATTTTCTCACGCAGCTGATTGAACGCACCGCGGGCAAAAATATAGCCGATACGGGCCATCAGAGTGCGGTTCATAGCCGCCTTGAGGTATCCTGCGATCTGCCGGGCCGTGCCCTCGGCAGTCTTCAGCGCTATGTTGCCGGAAAAGCCTTCGGTGACCACAACGTCTACCGTGCCTTTTCCGATGTCGTCGCCCTCGACGAAACCGCGATAGTCGAGCGAGGCAAGGTCGGCTTCACGAAGCATCCGCCCCGCTTCCTTGACCTCTTCCTGCCCTTTCACCTCTTCGACGCCAACATTGAGCAGCCCCACCGTCGGGCGTTCCACGCCGAACAGGACGCGGGCCATCCCTGTGCCCAATATGGCGAAATCAACGAGCTGCTGTGCGTCACCACCGATCGTTGCGCCGACATCCAGCACCACGCTCTCGGAACGCACATTCGGCCAGATGGCTGCAATGGCCGGCCGGTCCACATTGGCCATGGTGCGCAGGCAGAACTTGGCCATGGCCATCAGTGCGCCGGTGTTGCCTGCTGAAATGCAGGCATCCGCCTGACCGTTCTTCACGGCATCGATGGCATTCCACATCGAGGATGTGCCGCGCCCGTGCCGAAGCGCCTGGCTCGGCTTATCATCCATCTGGATGGCCACGTCGCAATGCACGAACTCGCTGACGTCAGCGAGGCCCGGAAATTTCGCCAGTTCAGGGCGCACCGCATCTTCGCGGCCGAAGATAACGAACCTTATGTCCGGACGCCGTGACGCAACAGTCGCAAGAGCGGGAATAACCACGCCAGCGCCATGGTCGCCGCCCATTGCATCGATCGAAATTCTGATCACGCCGTCACTGTCTCACTTCTGGTTTTTCGGCCGCCCGAAATTTCCGGCGAAAATAGCGTTTTTGCTCGGCCACACAACTGACTTTTGCGATATGGGACGCGTTTCAGCCTTTTCCGAGAAGACCACGCAGTTTTTTCTGGAATTCGGTTTCCTCCCGAGCCTCCATTCCGGAGGTGTCGAGCACCGCTCCCGGCTTGCGCGGATAGGGATCGATCGCCAGTCCGAAGAATTCTTCGGCGAGCGCACCAGCATCGATTACGTCGCCGCTGAAAAGCTCGGGGCTGTCCGGTCCGTCGGCATCGAGAACCATTTCGCCCTGCTGCTCGAAGCGTGCAAGCTTCGAGCCCTGCGACAGGAACAGCCCCTCAACCGCTTCATCTATATGGGTTTTGATAGGCTCCAGCGTGACCACGCAATTCTGAGTAATATCGGCAACCACCCTGCCCGCGATCTTCACCCCGTTGCGCTTCCACGCCGTCACCAGCAGTTCCGCCCGGTAGGCTTCGACCGAAACAAGCTCATGCACCCCGGCAAGGGCCCTGCGCTGGTCTTCGCTGGCTTCAACCGTCACCGGCAATCCCGTCTGCGGCAGGCGCGCGACATGGACTTCAAAGGAAACAGGGCTTTTTTCGTCGGCTTCGTTCATTTCATTTCCCCTGATCATCTGCCTGAGGATAGTGGACCTTGCCCGCGCAGATCGCCTCAACGGGCTGGGAGGCCAGGTTTTCGACAGCCGCTTTCACATAGGCGGCGAGTTGTGGCGATTCGGCCCATTCCTCCTGGTCGGGGCGAATATTCCTGCACAGCGCTGCTTCCAGAGCCGCATCGTCCTGTCTTTCGATTGCGTCGGCATAGGCGGCGGTGCGCCCATAATACATCTTCGCCAGACGCTTCATCCGCTTCGGCACACCAACGTCGCTGATGCCAAGCTCGCGCAGCGAATGGTCGACATCGAGAAAGAACTCGTCGATCAGCACCTGGGCGATATTGCGGGCTTCGGCGCTTTCGGCATGCAGGCGGTGCTGGAACAGGAACATGTGCAGCGACAGCATCTCGAATCGGCCAAGCGGGGTATCTGGCACATTCCACTGCGAATAGAAGTGAGGCTGCCGCGCGGCTGCCACGATTTCCTCGTAGAGCGCATCAGCAATTATGCGATTTGAATGGCGTTCGCGGCCGAACAGACGCTTGAACATGAAAAAGGTGGTCTCCCGGGACCTTTGATTGTTTGGGCGGCCTTGTTGCATCGGCGGCTAAGCTGGTTTACCGCTTTTGCGGCCCCGTGCAAGCGGGCTTGCAAGGCTGATTGGATGGAGTTGTCGTTGCACGCGAAGAGATTCAAGTCGACATTTTCGTCGCGCCCCACCGGGTTTGCCTCATTGCTGGTTGTCGCGGCCGCCCTTTCGGCATGCAACAGTTCCAAGATGATAGGCGATCTCAACCCAGGCGAGACGCTGCATCAGGGCTATGTCGTCGACCAGCAATCGCTGGATATGGTGCCGGTCGGTTCCAGCCGCGAGCAGGTGCTGCTGGCGCTCGGCACGCCCTCGACCACCGCCACCTTCGACAACGAAGTTTTCTATTACATTTCCCAGACCCGCAAACGCTCCGTCGCCTTCGCCAATCCGAAGGTTGTCGAGCAGAGCGTGCTCGCCGTCTATTTCGGCAATGATGGCCGCGTGACCAACATCGCCAATTACGGCCTGAAGGACGGCAAGGTGTTCGACTTCATCAGCCGCACCACACCGACGGCAGGCAAGGACCAGAACTTCCTTGCACAGGTCATCAGCGGCGCCGGAAAGATGAGCCCCGGTCAGGTCGGCAACATCATCGGCGGCAACTGATACGGTTCGCAAGAAACGTTTTTCCCAATAGAAAACCCGCGAGGATCGCTCCTCGCGGGTTTTCTTTTCCAAGAAAGGCCGAATCAGCCGTGCGCCAGCACGGCCAGCAGCAGCAAGGCCACGATATTGGTGATCTTGATGGCGGGGTTGACCGCTGGACCGGCCGTATCCTTGTAGGGATCGCCGACCGTATCGCCGGTCACGGAAGCCTTGTGCGCTTCGGAACCCTTGAGGTGCTTCACGCCGTCCTTGTCGGTGAAACCGTCCTCGAAGGATTTCTTGGCGTTGTCCCAGGCGCCGCCGCCCGAGGTCATCGAAATGGCCACGAACAGACCGTTGACGATGACGCCGAGCAGCGAGGCGCCAAGCGCCGCGAACGCGGAGGCCTTGGAACCGGAGATCAGCAGCACGCCGAAATAGACGACGAGCGGCGCCAGCACCGGCAGCAGCGAAGGAATGATCATCTCCTTGATCGCCGCCTTGGTCAGGATATCGACCGCCCGCGCATAATTCGGCTTGGAGGTTCCCTGCATGATGCCCGGATCCTCGCGGAACTGCCTGCGCACCTCTTCCACGATCGAGCCCGCCGCGCGGCCGACGGCCGTCATGGCGATGCCGCCGAACAGGTAGGGAATGAGACCGCCGAAGATCAGGCCAGCCACCACATAAGGGTTCGAGAGGTCGAACGATACAGCGCCCAGATCCGCGAAATACGGATATTTGTCGGAATTGGCAGCGAAATATTGCAGGTCGTTCGAGTAGGCCGCGAACAGCACCAGCGCACCGAGGCCGGCCGAACCGATGGCATAGCCCTTGGTCACGGCCTTGGTGGTGTTGCCGACCGCATCGAGCGCATCGGTCGACTGGCGCACTTCCTTCGGCAAACCCGACATTTCGGCAATGCCGCCGGCATTGTCGGTTACCGGGCCGAAAGCGTCGAGCGCCACGATCATGCCGGCGAGACCCAGCATGGTGGTGACCGCGATCGCCGTGCCGAACAGGCCGGCAAGCTGGAAGGTGGCGATGATGCCGCCGACGATGACGATCGCAGGAAGCGCCGTCGATTCCAGCGAAACCGCAAGGCCCTGGATGACGTTGGTGCCGTGGCCGGTCACCGATGCCTGGGCGATGGAGTTCACCGGGCGCTTGTTGGTGCCGGTGTAATACTCGGTAATGACGACGATCAGCGCCGTCACCACGAGGCCGATCAGGCCGCACGCGAACAGGCTGCCGCCGGTGATGGTCATGCCGTTGGCAACGCCCACCTCACCCCAGCCGATGGTGAACTGGTTGGCGATGGCAAGCCCCGCGACCGACAGGACGCCGGTGACGATCAGGCCCTTGTAGAGCGCGCCCATGATCGAGCCGTTGGAGCCGAGCTTGACGAAGAAGGTGCCGGCAATCGAGGTGATGATGCAGGCCCCGCAGATGGCCAGCGGATAGAGCATCATGTCGCCAAGGTTCGGCGCGTTGGCGAAGAAGATCGCAGCCAGCACCATGGTGGCGACCACCGTGACCGCATAGGTTTCGAACAGATCGGCGGCCATGCCGGCACAGTCGCCGACATTGTCGCCCACATTGTCGGCGATGGTGGCGGGGTTGCGCGGATCATCCTCCGGGATGCCGGCTTCCACCTTGCCCACCAGATCGCCGCCGACATCCGCACCCTTGGTGAAGATGCCGCCACCGAGACGGGCGAAGATGGAGATCAGCGAAGCGCCGAAACCGAGCGACACCAGCGCATCGACCACTTCGCGGCTCGCTGGCGCATGGCCGAGCGGGCCGGTCAGCACCCAGTAGTAGACGGAGACGCCGAGCAGCGCGAGACCGGCAACGAGCAGTCCGGTGATCGCGCCCGACTTGAAAGCAATGTCGAGGCCGGCGGCGAGGCTGTTGGAGGCAGCCTGTGCGGTGCGCACGTTGGCCCGGACGGACACATGCATGCCGATGAACCCCGCAACGCCCGAGAGCACCGCGCCAATCAGGAAACCGAATGCGGCGGTCGCGGACAACAGCCACCACGCAAGCACGAAGACGACGACGCCGACGATGGCGATGGTGGTGTACTGGCGCGCCAGATATGCCTGCGCGCCTTCACGGATGGCTGCGGAGATTTCCTGCATGCGTGCGTTGCCCTGATCGGCGGCAAGCACCGATTTGGTCGCCCAGATGGCGTACAGGACAGAAAGCAGGCCGCAGGCGATGACGACATAAAGCATGGTCATTGCCGGATGTTCCTCACATTGTGGCCCGCAAGAACCCTCTCCCCGGGCCGTTGCAACAAGGCCGCGTATTATTGTGCAGTGCGACCTATTGTAGCGGCTTAGGCGAAACCTGTGCGCAACGTCAAGATATTGTTACATTTTTGCCCGGATTTCGCCTGAAAGTCGCATTCCGCGCTGCAAAAGAGCGAATCATCAGCCCTTCTTCAGATCCCGGTCCGGCTGGACCACGTAGATCAGCACCGCAAGCATGGTCATGTAGAACTTGAAGGCAGCCTCCTGCCCGTTCCATGTGCTGGACTGCCACATGGCGAACCATTCGCCGCCAACGACCATGAAGCCGAAATACCAGACCAGAAACCCCATGGTCGTGCCGATGATGACGAATTTCTTGGCTTCGTTGAAGGTTTCGCCGCTGGCGTTGCGCGCCTGCCAAAGCTGCCATGCCGCGATCAGGAACAGCACGCAGGTCAGCGCCTCGCCGACGATGATCAGCCAGTAGCCGGCCGTCCAGAGCGAGGGATTTGTGATGGCACGGTACATCAGCTTGTTGCCGGGAAAGGTCGTATCCATCGACAACACATGCTGTACAAAAGCGTAGTTAGATCCATAGTCGGTGATGTTTCCGAAGGCCACGAGGAAAGCAAAAGCCGACAGGCACAGGCACATCACAATTTTGGAAAGGCGCGATGTCATGGCAAAATTTCCTTCTGATGACTCAGCGAAGCGCCATCAAACGCTGAGTCCGCCACACCATGCAAGGGAGCAAAAAGCCGGGGTCACACTCACGGAATCGGCTCGCCATTACGCCGTGCGCGCAGGCGTCCTGCCCGATCTGGAAGGCATGAGCCTGTCCGACGCCAGCCAGACAGGCGATGTTGTTTCGCTTGTGAGCCATGGCGAAACCCACGATTTCGCGATCATCCGCAGGCGATGGGTCGTCTCAGCCAGCGGTACGAGGCTCGAAGTAACGCTCGATCATCCGCCACGGCAAGCTCTTCGCTGAATTCAGGCGGCGCGCTGCCGGCGATCGAGCATGCCCTGAAGCGCCAGCATGGCAAGGCAAAGGCCGGAGAACGGGAACAGGATCCACGCCAGCATGTCCCAGCCCCAGGCATTGTAGACCGCGCCCGACATCAGAGAACCGAAGGCGACGCTGGAGAACAGCACGAAGTCGTGGAAGCCCTGCACCTTGCCCTTCTCTTCCGGCGTATAGCATTCGGCAACGATCGCCGTGGAGCCGATGAAGCCGAAGTTCCAGCCGAGGCCGAGCAGAATCAGCGCCGTCCAGAACTGCCACAACTGAATGCCCGACAACGCCACCAGCCCGCAGGCAATCAGCAGCACGAAGCCGATGGCGACGATCGTGGGCGCGCCGAAACGGCTGATCAGGCGGCCCGTGAAGAAGCTCGGCGCGAACATCGCCATGACATGCCATGAAATGCCCAGCGTCGCCTCGTCGGAGGTGAAGCCGCAGCCGACCATGGCCAGCGGCGCGCCCGTCATCACGAAGGTCATCAGCGCATAGGAGCCGACAGCACAGACCAGTGCCGTGATGAAACGCGGACGGGTGACTATCTCGATCAGCGGACGGCCCGTGGATGTAACCTCCACCACCTTTTCCACTATCGGGCGCGGGCGCAGCTGCGCAAGCACGATGGCGCCAATGCCGGCCAACACGACCAGCGAGGCGAAAGCGCCGGCAAACATCACCGGGGCCAGAAGATCCTTGGTGAAGATGACGACCTGTGGTCCCAGCATGGCGGTGAACACGCCACCCGCCAGCACGAACGAAATGGCGCGCGCCTTGAAAGCAGGAGGCGCATTGTCGGCCGCCGCGAAGCGGAATTGCTGCACGAAAGCACCGCCGAACCCCACCACCAGAAGGCCGAAGGCAAACAGCCAGAAACTCGACTGGTAAAGCGCGATGGTGGCGATGATGCCGCCAAGCGCCGTCAGGCCCGTTCCGGTAAGAAAACCGTCGCGCTGGCCCATGCGGCGCACGATTGCCGCTGCTGGCAGCGCGCCCACGGCAACGCCGACGTTGAACCCGGTCAGAGGCGCGGTGGCCAGAGATTTGTCGACACCGAGCAGGAAATGACCGGCAAGGGCACCAAGGGCAAAGCAGATCGGCGCGGCCGATCCGACGATAGCCTGAGCGGTTGCAAGGATCAGCGCCGTCCTGCGCGCCTCCCGCTCAACCGCGGATGCCAGCGCGCCGGAAGCAGCCTGCCCTGATGCGCTCATAATCCCTCCTGGCCCTTACCCCGGCCTTCGCCGCGAACACGGCGTGAAATCCGGTCAAGCACTGCATTCACGAGCTTCGGCTCGTCTTCTTCATAGAATGCCTTGGCGATGTCGACATATTCCGAGACGATTACGGCCACCGGCACATCGGCGCGCATCATCAGCTCGTAGGTGCCGGCACGCAAAATGGCGCGCAGCGTCGAATCGAGGCGCGACAGCGGCCAGTCTTCAGTCAGAGCCTGCCGGATGATCGGATCAAGCGACTTCTGCTTCTCGACGACGCCGGCCAGAATGGCGCGGAACCATTGGGCATCCGCTTCGCGGTAGAGGGCACCGTCCACTTCCTTGCCGAGGCGGAAAGATTCGTATTCCGCTGTGATTTCCAGCAATCCGCTGCCGGCGACATCCATCTGGTAAAGCGCCTGCACGGCGGCGAGGCGCGCCGCACCACGCTTGTTGGCCTGCCGCGGAGGATTGGTGTTTGCAGGTTCGGTCACGAGCGTACGGCTCCAAGCCTGTCCTGAACCGCAATCATGATCAGCGCGGCGCGCGCGGCAAAGCCACCCTTGTCGCCTTCGCTGCGGCGGGCCCGTGCCCACGCCTGCTCTTCGTTCTCTGTCGTGAGAATGCCATTGCCGATGCAGATCGATTCATCCACCGAAAGCTCCATCAGCGCGCGCGCGGATTCGTTGGCGACGATGTCGAAATGATAGGTCTCGCCGCGAATGACGGTCCCGAGCGCGACAAAGCCGTCATAGCTCTCGCCATCTTCGGCTTCTGCATCGAGCGCGAAGGAGATCACCGCCGGAATTTCCAGCGCACCGGGAACAGTGACGACATCATAATCCGCGCCGGCTTCATCGAGCGCGGCCTTGGCGCCCTCAAGCAGAGCGTCGGCGAGGTCCTCGTAAAAACGGGCCTCGATGATGAGCAGTTTCTTCTTCTGGTTCTGGGTCATTGTCCAATTCGTCTCCGGCAGTGCCGGTCAATTAGGCCTAAGCGCGGGCGACCGCAAGCCTCACGCGCCGGACAATGGTTAGGTCAGCCTTGTGCGGCGTCAGTATCCCCCGGGGTATCCTTGAGCAGCAGCCTCCGAAAGACGTGCGGCATAGCGCGCCATCGTGTCGATTTCCAGATTGACGCGATCCCCCACCTTACGCTCACCCCATGTCGTCACCTGAAGCGAGTGATGGATGAGAAGAACGTCGAATCGCCTCCCGTCCACCTTGTTTACGGTGAGGGAAGTGCCGTCCAGACCAACCGATCCCTTAGGCGCGATGAAGCGCGCGAATTCCGCCGGTGCTTCAAGCGTGAAGCGCACCGCCTCGCCCTCGTCGCGCCGTTCCACGATCTCGGCCATGCCATCGACATGCCCCGAGACGATGTGACCGCCCAGCTCGTCGCCGATCTTCAGCGCCCGCTCCAGATTGAGCCGCGTTCCGCTTTTCCATTGTGAAGCGGTGGTCAGGCGCAACGCCTCCTCCCAGGCTTCCACTTCGAACCAGCGCGCATTGGAGCCCGCCTCCGGCAATCTGGTGACGGTGAGACATACGCCCGCACAGGCAATCGACGCGCCAATGGCAATGGTTTCAGGATCATAGGCCGTTTCGATGCGCAGCCGTACGCCCTCGTCCAGCGGTTCTGCGACCGCAACATTGCCGACATCGGTGACGATACCCGTGAACATCAGACGATCCTTACCCATTCTGCGAAACCGTCCTGATCGAACTGCATTTCGCGCAATTTGCGAAAACCTTCCGGTATCCGGTTGGGATCAACCGGTGCGGGAAGCCCCTCGGGTCCCACCTCCACCGCACCCCGGAACAGAACGATGCGGTCGACGAGGCCCTCGTCGAGAAACGACCGGGCAATCGCCACTCCACCTTCGACGATCACGCTTGACATGCCAAGCGCTGCCAGATCCTCAAGCAGTTCCGGCAGGGCGATCCTGCCGTCGTGAACCTCGGTGCCGATGAAGCGCACGCCCTGCCGCTCAAGGGCGGCCCTGCGCTGCGGATCGGCTTCGAGGCTGGAGGCAATGTAAAGGGGCACGCGGTCGACGCCGGAGATCAGCCGTGCGGTCGGAGGCAGCCTGATTTCGCTGTCCAGGATGATGCGCGCCGGCGATCGGTTCTCAAGCCCCGGCAGTCGAACCGTCAGTTCCGGATCATCTTCAAGCGCGGTGCCAATGCCAATCAGAATGGCGTCCGCCTCCGTGCGCATGAGGTGAACCTCGCGGCGCGCCACCTCGCCGGTGATCGCCACCTGCCCCTGCCCTTTTGCGCCGATCTTGCCATCGCTGGAAAGCGCCATCTTGAGAATGACCTCGGGGCGCCGCTTCAACGATCTCATCAGATAGCCTGAGAGCTGGTCCGATGCCTCCGCGGCCAACACGCGCTCCGTCACCTCCACGCCGGCCTCGCGCAATATGGCATAGCCCTTACCGGACACGCGCGGGTCGGGATCGCTTGCCGCCCCCACGACGCGCGCTATACCTGCCCTGACCAGTGCCTCGGCGCATGGCGGCGTGCGGCCATGATGCGCGCAGGGTTCCAGCGTCACGTAGGCAGTGGCGCCCCGCGCAAGCTCACCGGCTTCCGCCAGCGCCTCGGTTTCAGCATGCGGCCGTCCGCCGATCGCCGTCACGCCGGTGCCCACGATCATCGGCCCGGCCCCGTCATCACGAACGATGATCGTGCCGACAGAAGGGTTCGTGGAGGTGCGACCGCTGTTGCGGCGCGACAGGCGCAGTGCCGCCGCCATGAAGCGGCGGTCGAGTTCGTCCTGCTCAGGATCGCCGGTGCCGCCCATCGGTCAGTCCATCTCCTCGTCGCCCTTGAGCTCGCCAAGAACGTCGTGAAAATCCTTCGCCTCGCGGAAATTGCGATAGACGGAAGCGAAACGCACATAGGCGACATCGTCGAGCGATTTCAGTGCGTCCATGACCAGCCGGCCGACCTCGGCGGAGGGGATTTCCGTCTCACCGGAGCTTTCGAGCTGCCGCACGATCCCTGTGACCGCACGGTCGATGCGCTCGGGATCGACATTGCGCTTGCGCACCGCGATCTCGACGGAACGGAGCAGCTTGTCGCGATCGAAAGGCACTTTGCGGCCGGTCTTCTTGACGACCACCAGATCGCGCAGCTGAACCCGCTCGAAGGTGGTGAAGCGGCCGCCGCAATCAGGGCAGACCCGCCGGCGACGGATGGCCGAGCCATCTTCCGCAGGCCGGGAATCCTTCACCTGCGTATCTTCGGACTGGCAATAAGGACAACGCATGAAACCCCACCCGATTCTGTACCGGCCACAAGGCTAGAGCATAGGGCCAAAAAGTGGAAACCGGTTTTCGGCTGTTCCGATGCTCTATCAATAATTTAGATCACCCTTTGCGCGCGCGGACGGACCGAGGGCGATCTGAAGATTTTCGGACTAGGTAGGAAGCACCAGGGGGAAATTGCAATATCGCACCCCCGCCAAACGCTGCACGGACTGTCAAAAAAACGGCCGCCGCGAGGTTGTCGCGGCGACCGCCTTCAATGATGAACGAAGCAATGCTTATCCGAGATAGGAATACATCGGGAAGCGATCGGTGATGTTGACGACCTTCTGCTTCACAGCCGCTTCAACGGCGGCGTTGCCTTCGTCCGAGTTGGCAGCCTTCAGACCATCCAGAACTTCGGCGATCAGCTTGCCGACCTCACGGAATTCGGCCTCGCCGAAGCCGCGCGTGGTGCCGGCAGGTGTTCCGAGGCGCACGCCGGAGGTGACGAAAGGCTTTTCCGGGTCGAAGGGAATGCCGTTCTTGTTGCAGGTGATGTTGGCGCGGCCGAGTGCAGCCTCGGCGCGCTTGCCCGTGGCATTCTTCGGCCGCAGGTCCACCAGCATCAGGTGGTTGTCAGTGCCGCCGGATACGATGTCGAGACCGGTTTCCTGCAACGAGGAGGCCAGCGCCTTCGCATTGGCGGCGACGTTCTGCGCGTAAAGCTTGAACTCGGGCCGCAGCGCCTCGGCAAAGGCAACGGCCTTACCGGCGATGACATGCATCAGCGGACCACCCTGAAGGCCGGGGAACACTGCCGAATTGATCTTCTTGGCGATGTCCTCGTCATTGGTGAGGATCATGCCGCCGCGCGGGCCGCGCAGCGACTTGTGCGTGGTGGTCGTCGTCACATGCGCGTGCGGAACCGGCGACGGGTGTACGCCACCGGCAACCAGACCGGCAATATGGGCCATGTCGACCATCAGATAAGCCCCGACGGCATCGGCGATCTCGCGGAAACGCTTCCAGTCCCAGATGCGCGAATAGGCGGTGCCGCCTGCGAGGATCAGCTTCGGCTTGGTCTCGTGCGCCTTGCGCTCGACTTCGTCCATGTCGATCAGATGATCGTCCTCACGCACACCATAGGAAACGACGTTGAACCACTTGCCGCTCATGTTGACCGGCGAACCGTGGGTCAGGTGTCCGCCCGAATTCAGGTCGAGACCCATGAAGGTGTCGCCCGGCTGCAGCAGGGCCAGAAAAACCGCCTGGTTCATCTGGCTGCCGGAATTCGGCTGCACGTTGGCGAACTTGCAGTCGAACAGCTTCTTGGCGCGCTCGATGGCAAGCTCTTCGACGACGTCCACGAACTGGCAGCCGCCATAATAGCGCTTGCCCGGATAACCTTCGGCATATTTGTTGGTCAGGACGGTGCCCTGCGCCTCCATCACGGCGCGCGAAACGATGTTTTCAGACGCGATCAGCTCGATCTCATGACGCTGACGACCGAGTTCATTGCGAACGGCGCCAAAAATCTCGGGATCGGCATCCGCGAGCGTGGTTTCAAAGAAAGATTTCAACGAGCTGGATGCAGCCGACTGTATCGCCATTACCTGAAGGTTCCCTAAGTGGAGTTAGCCCGCAGGCGCCTTAGCACAGTTGCCTTGCCGAGCCAATTTCAACAGCGAAATTAGCTGGCCCTATAGCGCCAACACTCAATGGCCCAGACATTGAAGCCCCGGAAAACACAAAGGCCGCCCCGAAGGACGGCCCGATAAAGCAAGAATCCGGTTCCGGATCAGAAGGCCGAGGAAATCTTGAGTTCCTCGACACCGTCCCAGCCATAGATGTCGTCACGGAACTGGGCGACACCATCTCCGGTCGACCAGGCGGAAACATAAAGGAAGTGAACCGGCACAGGGTTGGTGACCGCAACCGGCACGCTTTCGCCGGTCTTGATCGTCGCCTCGAATTTCTGGCGGCTCCAGCCGGGCGTGTCGCGCAATATCCATGTCACCAGATCGCGCACGTTCTGGACGCGCACGCAACCCGACGAGTCGAAGCGCATCATCTGGCCGAAAAGGCTCTGCTGCGGCGTGTCGTGCATGTAAACGCCGTCCGGGCTCGGGAAATTGATCTTCACCGAAGCCATGGCGTTGTTTGTGCCCGGTTCCTGACGGAAACGATAACGCGCCGCCTCATCGGTGGACCAGTCGACGGTCATCGGATCGACTTCGCTGCCATCAGGGGCAAACAGGCGGATTTTGCTGTCGCGCAGATAGTTCGGATTCTTGCGCATCAGCGGAATGATGTCCTTGCGCACGATCGAGGTAGGCGCCGTCCAGTACGGATTGACGATGATCTCGTTGATCCTCGAATTCACGATCGGCGTCTGGCGGTCGATCTTGCCGACGATGGCGGTGTGACGCAGTGCGACACGATCGCCCTCCACGGCCTCGATCTGTGCAGCGGGAATGTTCACCAGCACATAGCGATCACCAAGCGTGCCGACCTTTTCGCGCAGCCGGCCGAGATTTGTCTCAAGCTGGCCAAGGCGCGTCTGCGCCGAAACATTCATGGCCAGATAGCTGTATTTGCCGAGCACGCCGTCGGCCGGCAGGCCATGGCGCATCTGAAAACGCTTGACCGCTGCATCAACGTAAGAATCAAAAGACTGCGACAGGCCGGCATTCTGCGGCAGGTCGCCGGATACCATGAGGCGCTTGCGCAGCGGCACCACGTCCGGATCGATGACGCCGATCCTGAGCTTCTTGGTGTCGGGTACCCGCTCCCAGCCGCCCTGCGCGACCAGATTGTGATACTGGCCGATGGCCTGTTCGGTATAGGAAATGGTCTGCTGGCTGAAGATCGGTCGCGTCGACTGAACCTTGGCACTGCCGCTGGCGCGGGCATCGAACGTATCGTTCCAGCCACCCCGCCCTGCTGCGCGCAGGATATCATTGACGGCATCCTGCGCCCGCGCGCCGCCGGCCATCATCGAGGCCGCGAGTGCGGTGGCTCCAGACAAAAACAAACGACGGTTCGTCTTCATGGGCGTTCCAGACATTCTTCCAGCAAGTGTTCAGGCAATGCAGGCGGGCACTCTAGAGTTCCCATCTTAACAATTCGCCAACCATGTCACCGGATCGGCACCGAACAAACCTGCGCCTGATCGTCCTAATCTCGCTCCCATCCGAATATGGCAGCAACGTGGCCGTGGCCTGCCTTTGACCTGCGCCACGCACGACAAGGGCCGGACATGTGCCATTCCGGCATCGCCCGGCCCTTTATTCAGCCCATTTGTGGGCCGGCGATCACATGCGATAGGCGATGGTGTCGTTCCAGAAACGATCGAGACGCTGCAGGGCGCGGTTCATCTGCTTGAACTCGTCGGGGTTGATGCCGCCGACCTGCTCGATGGAGCCGATGTGCCGTTCATAGAGGCGCGCCACCACTTCCGCCACATCCATGCCCTTGTCCGTCAGGCTGATGCGCACCGAACGGCGGTCCAGCTTGGAGCGCTGGTGGTTGATGAAGCCGAGATCGACCAGCTTCTTCACATTGTAGGAAACGTTGGAGCCGAGATAGTAGCCCCGCGAGCGGAGTTCGCCGGCGGTCAGTTCGGAGTTGCCGATATTGAACAGAAGCAGCGCCTGAATGGCATTGATGTCGGAACGCCCGTTGCGCTCGAATTCGTCCTTGATCACATCAAGAAGACGACGATGCAACCGTTCAACAAGCTGGAGCGACTCCATGTAAAGCGAGCGGATCGGCTCATGGGTCTCATTCGATACACTAGCGGGCTTCGCCGCCGAACGCGGGTTGTTCATTGTCTTTGCCTCTTGTTTGTCGCCTGGTGATTTTTTGTTTTTCTCACCTTGATTGGGACACTATCGAATACTCATAAAATTCGACTTAAACACCAAGGCTAACAAGAGCTTACCTTCGCAAGACGTCGAAGACGCTTAACGAATGGTCACGCGGGGGAGGACAATTAACCTAAAAAATGAGCTAACGGCTCAGACCATCCATGGAGCAGGCAAGCTGCGATCAGGGAGCGACGGCTTTGCGCTTGCTGAGGTGGATGAATACCCGGAACGCGCAATAGATGACGGCAACCGCGGCATGCACCGCGACGACCGTGGGGCGGTAGCCGAAATATTGCGGGAAGCCCGCATACATCGAAATCTCGCCGGCCGCGCACAGGAACCAGATCACCGGCCCCCACGAAGCAAGCATCCACAGGCCTGCGGCGGCAAAGGGAAAAAGAACCGCAAGTGTCGATGCGGCGATCTGCCAGTGCACCGGCATCAGGTCGAAGCGAAAGAGGTCTCCCGGATAATAACCGATGAGCCTTATCCAGTAGAGCACGCCGAAGAACAGACACAGGCAGGCCACCAGACGCAGAAAGGCGGCGAAGGCGATTTCAGGCGCCCCCGGCTCCAGCGACGCACGGCGTTGCAGGGCATCGTTCACAGATTGAGTTCCTGCGCACCCAGAGGCGCAAAATAGGCATCGACGTCAGCCTCGCTGACCTCGTCCAGCGAAGCCGGATCCCAGACCGGCGTCGATCCCTTGTCGATGAGCGCGGCCCGGATGCCTTCATAGAAATCCTTGCCTGTCAGCATGCGGTTGAGCACACGAAACTCCATGCGCATGCACTCGTCCATGGAGAGGGCAGCCCCCTCGCGGATCTGTCGCCATGTCACCCTGAGGCTGGTGGGGGAGCGCGACAGCATCGTCGACAGCGTCGCTGCGGCAAAGTCATCGCCCCGTTCGGCGTCCTTTTTCAGGCTCTCCAAAACCTCGTCCAGCGTGTCTCTGGAGAAATGACGCGCGATGGCATCGAATGTCGCGGCATCGGTCTGCGGCGCGGCAACGACGCTGAACTTCCGCAGAACCTCATCCACGTCGCCTGAAGTCGTGAGGGCCTCGATCAGCGCCTGCTGGCTTTCGGCGTCGATTGCATGGGTTGCAAGGCCGACGGCCAATGCATCGCCCTGACGAACCCGGTTGCCGGTCAGCGCCATATACATGCCGAAGCTGCCGGGAAGTCGCGACAGAGCATGGCTGCCGCCGACGTCGGGAAAGAAGCCGATGCCCACTTCCGGCATCGCCACGATGGCATTGCCGGTCATCACCCGGTGCGAGCCGTGAACGGAGATGCCGACCCCGCCGCCCATGACGATCCCGTCTATCAACGCGACATAGGGTTTCGGGAACCGCGCAAGCTGCGCGTTCATCCTGTATTCGTCAGCGAAGAAGCCGACGAGCACATTTCCTTCCTTGCCCGCCCGATACACATTCATGATGTCGCCGCCGGCGCAGAAGGCCCTGCCCTCGGCCTTGACGAGAACACAGTGGATCGCGTCGTCTTGCTCCCATGCCTCCAGCGCGGCGGCCAGCGCATGGACCATGTTCTCGGTCAGGGCATTGAGTGCCTTGGTGCGCGTCAGCGTGACCACGCCGGCCTTGCCGATGACCTCAAAACGGATCTCTTCGCCGCCACCAAAATCCATCGCCACAGATTCCCTCGCTGTCCCTGTTGACCAAAGTGCTAAGGGCGGCAGGGAGGCACGTCAATGCCGGGAGATGCGCCAGTCCCCTTCCTTCAGCCAGCCCGAACAATGATGTCGCATTGGTCCGGAGCGTCAGCCATGTTAGAAAGCGTCCGGAATATGGCTTGTCATGGGCCGGAACGAGTGCGCAAGAATGAGGACCGGAACCGGCGAGACGGCCGTTCCGGCGGAGTTGGACATGAACAGGTTTGCACCCACCAAAGCGGCAGGTACACGCACCGTTGATGAAGTGACCGGCTCCAGGCGCCTGCGGCGCATGCGCAAGGCCGCGTGGTCACGGCGGCTGGTTCAGGAAAACCACCTTACCGTCGACGATCTGATCTGGCCGATCTTTCTTGTCGATGGCGAGAATGTGCGTGAGCCGATCGCGGCCATGCCCGGTGTCTTCCGCATGTCCATCGATGTTGCCATCCGTGAAGTGGAACGCGCGGCGAAGCTCGGCATCCCGGCAATCGCCACCTTCCCGAATGTCGACCTGTCGCTGCGCGACGTTACCGGATCGCTGATCCTCGACCCTGACAATCTCACCAACCGCGCCACCCGCGCCATCAAGGCTGCGGTGCCGGAAATCGGCATCATCACCGACGCCGCGCTCGATCCGTTCACCAGCCACGGGCACGATGGCGTTCTGCGCGACGGCATCATCGTCAATGACGAGACGGTCGAGCAGGTCGCTGCCGGCGCCGTGCTTCAGGCCGCCGCCGGCGCCGACATCATCGCCCCTTCCGACATGATGGACGGGCGCATCGGCGTCATCCGCTCCGCGCTGGACGACAACGGCTTTCAGGACGTGGCGATCATGTCCTACGCGACCAAGTTCGATTCGGCCTTCTACGGCCCCTATCGGGACGCCATCGGAACCGCCGGCCTGCTGAAGGGCGACAAGAAGACCTATTATATCAATGCCGCGAATTCCGCCGAAGCGCTGCGCGAAACCGAGCAGGACATTCTGGAAGGCACCGATATGGTGATGGTCAAGCCCGGCCTGCCCTATCTGGACATCGTGCGTCTGCTGAAAGATGCCTTCGCCCTGCCCACCTTCGCCTATCAGGTCTCGGGCGAATATTCGATGATCCAGGCGGCAGCCGCCAATGGCTGGATCGACGGCGAACGCGCGATGATGGAATCGCTTCTGGCCTTCAAGCGTGCCGGCGCTGACGGCATCCTCACCTACTTCGCACCGGCCGTGGCCGAGAAGCTGAAAGGGTGAGCGGCCAGGGCCCCTCATCCGCGACAGCCACACAGCCATCCGACCAGCCGCAGGAAACAGGGTACGACCGCCACTGGCGACGTAATCTGGCAGTATGCTTTGCCGGCTCTTTCGCCACCATCGTGGCGATGACACTGCTTCTGCCGTTCCTGCCGCTCTATGTCGAACAGCTTGGCGCGCAGGGCCATGCCAGCATCGTGCAATGGTCGGGCATTGCCTACGGCATCACCTTTCTTTCCGCCGCGCTCGTGGCGCCGCTCTGGGGGCGTCTCGGCGACCGCTACGGCCGCAAGCTGATGTTGGTGCGCGCCAGCCTCGGCATGGCGATATGCATGTCTCTGATGGGGATGGTACAAAGCGTGGAGCAGCTCGTCCTGTTGCGCCTGCTGGTGGGGCTGGCCGGCGGCTACGCTTCGGGCTCGACCATTCTCGTGGCGATGCAGACGCCAAAAGCGCGCTCGGGCTGGGCGCTCGGCACGCTGTCGGCCGGCATCATGGCCGGCAATCTGGTCGGCCCGCTGATCGGCGGCCTGCTGCCGCCCCTGATCGGCATCCGTTCCACATTTCTGCTTTCAGGCGGCGCGATTTTCCTCGCCTTTCTGGCAACCTCCCTGCTGATCAGGGAGGAGCACAAGCCGGGAAAGGACCGGAGGAAGAAGTCCGGCAACGCGTGGGCTTCGATTCCCGACAAGCGCCCGGTCGTAGCCATGCTGGCAACCGGCATGCTCCTGATGTTCGCCAACATGTCGATCGAGCCGATCATCACCGTCTATGTCGCGCAACTCGTGGAAAATCAGGCGCATGTGACGCTGATGGCCGGAGTGGTCATGTCGGCCGCAGCACTCGGCAGCATCGTTTCCTCCGCCTGGCTCGGCAGGCTGGCCGATCGCATCGGTCACTGGAACGTGGTCATCGGCGCGCTCGGGGTCGCGGCCCTGCTCCTCATTCCGCAGGCTTTCGTCACCTCGGGCTGGCAACTGGTGGCGCTGCGCTTCCTGATGGGACTGGCGCTCGGCGGGCTGCTGCCGTCGATCACCAGTGTCATCCGCCACAATGTGCCGGACGGTGTCGGCGGCAATGTGCTGGGCTATTCCATCTCCGCCCAATATGCCGGACAGGTCGCGGGGCCCCTTCTCGGCGGCTTCGTCGGCGGCCACATCGGCATGCGCGCCGTTTTTCTGGGAACGGCTGTGCTTCTGGGTGTCGGGGCCGTATGGAACTGGTTCGCGGCAAGAGACAAATTGGCGGATTGATTTGTGCCGGGCTGCGTCCATAGCTGCGCACTATCGACGCCTGCAGAGATCGATTCGCTCCGGAGCACATTGATGAACAATCGCATTCTCGTCTTCATTGCCGGCCTGTGCGGCACCGCAGGCGTCGTGCTTTCAGCCTCGGCCTCGCATGGCGGGGGCACTTTCACAGGCACGGCCGCATCCTTCCTTCTGATGCATGCGCCGGTGCTGCTGGCCATCGGCCTGCTCACTGCCAACCGCATCCTGTATGCCGCCGGCCTCATCCTGATCGTCGGCCTCGTCCTGTTCTGCGGCGACCTTTTGATGCGCGATTTCGTCGGCAACCGCCTGTTTCCGTTTGCCGCACCCACGGGCGGAACGCTGCTCATTGCCGGCTGGCTGGCGATCGCGCTTGCAGCGCTTCGGCCCGCGAAAACGGGCGATTGAAGCGCGAATCTTGAAATTTCGCTGAAATTCACCATCTGAAGCCTGAAGGAACCGCAACCGAAAGGCTTCGAACCCGTATGAACGCTCGTGTTCTCGATGGCGAGATCATCACCGGCAGGCTTGACGACATCAGGGCTTATGATGGCGTGCGTACCCGCCGTATCTTCGCTTTTCTGATCGACTATCTGATCGTCGGCCTGATTTCGATCCCCTTCGCCATTGTCATACTGCTGCTTGGAATCATCACATTCGGCCTCGGCTGGGCGCTGTTCGGATTTCTGGTGCCAGTGGTCGCTCTTACCTATGTCTGGTTCACGCTGGGCAGCGGGGATCAGGCCACAACCGGCATGAAGATGATGAACATCCGCCTCGAACGGCTCGACGGACGACCGGTGGATGGCATGTTCGCCATTGTGCATTCCATCATGTTCTGGGCCGGCAACGTGATCCTGACGCCGCTGGTGTTGCTGATCACCCTGTTCTCGGACCGCAAGCGGACCCTGCATGATCTGCTGCTCGGCACTGCCGTGGTGCGCACCGACCGCTGACGGGCTTGCGCAAGCCGCTCGCGCGGCTTACGCTGCATGAGATGGGGATGGAGCTCCCCGAAACCGCCGGAAACGGCTGATGGCTCCTGTCGCGATGAAAACCGCGGCAGGGGTGCGTCCTGAAAAAGCCCCGCCGCATGGCGGGTTTTTTTGTGCCCGCCCGATAAAGAGGAATTGAAACCGATGTCCTTTACCTCATGCCTCGCGGTCGCATTCGGCGGCGCTTTCGGCAGTCTCGCCCGCTATCTGGTTTCCGTCGTCGCGCAGCCGATCAGCGGCTCGCTGCCCTGGGGCACCATCATCATCAATATCGCCGGGTCATTCATCATCGGGTTGTTCGGCACCCTGACGCTGGCGCAGGGTCGATTCCCGGTGTCGGAAAATGTCCGCCTTCTGGTCATGGTCGGCATTTGCGGCGGCTTCACCACTTTTTCCTCATTCAGTCTCCAGACGCTGGATCTCATGAGAAGCGGCGCCATGGGCCGTGCCGCGGTGAACATCGTCGCCTCGGTTGTGCTCTGTGTCGGGGCGGTTGCGCTTGGTCACTTCACCGCCACCTACTTCAATGCGGACCAACGCATCGTGCAACTCGACATAGAAGAAGAAAGCGGACCCACGCAAACGTCTTGAAATTTTCCAAGAACGGGCCAAGCTATCACTATTCTGGAGTTGGCTTGCAAATGACGCAGCACCTGACCCAATCGCCGCAGTTCTTTCTGACTGCACCTTCGCCCTGCCCCTATCTGGAGGGGCAGTTCGAGCGCAAGGTCTTCACCCACCTCGTCGGCAACAAGGCCAACGAGATGAACGACCTGCTCACGCAGGGCGGTTTCCGGCGCTCGCAGAACATCGCCTACCGGCCAGCCTGCGAAACCTGCCGTGCCTGCGTATCTGTGCGCATACTCGCAAACGAGTTCGTTCCGGGCCGCAGCATGCGCCGCGTGCTGCAACACAACAGCGACTTGGTGGGGCACATGCACGACGCGCAGCCTTCGACCGAGCAATATTCGCTTTTTCGCACCTATCTTGATTCGCGCCATCGCCTCGGCGGCATGTCAGACATGACCGTGCTCGATTACGCAATGATGGTGGAAGACACCCACGTCGACACCAAGATCATCGAGTATCGCCGGCGGGGGCCGGACAGTTTCATCACCGGCAAGGGCGAAGGCGAGCTGATCGCAGCTGCCCTGACCGACCGCATGGCCGACGGCCTCTCCATGGTCTACTCCTATTTCAATCCCGACATGGAAGATCGCTCGCTCGGCACCTTCATGATTCTCGATCACATCGAGCGCGCCCGCGCCATGGGCCTGCCCCATGTCTATCTTGGCTATTGGGTCAACGGCTCGCGCAAGATGGGCTATAAGATGCGCTATCAGCCGCAGGAGCATCTCGGCCCCAAGGGCTGGGAGCGCTACCAGCCCAAATAGGACAGGCATTTCTCTGGCCTTCCGGATGCGCCGGAATGAGGGCGCAGAGCGCTTCGTCATATCGTTAAGGCATTTTTCCCGTCTTTTGCCGGAGTTTTTGCATTGCCCGCGAACAAAGATCAGCACAGCAAGGGTCTTCTTCTCACCGCGCTCGGCGGCATGGCCCTGACGGTGGATATCCCGCTGATCAAGCTCGCCGGCGGCGATTCCTGGTCGATCCTGTTCGTTCGCAGCGCAACCACCTTTGTTGCCGGGCTCGTCATGTGGGCCGTCTGGCGCTGGTTCTCGCCAGATGTGCCAAAACTCATTCCCGGTCGCTCCGGCCTGATCGTGGCGGGTCTCTATGGCATCAGCTCGATCCTGTTCATTACCGCGGTATTCAACACCACAACCGCCGATCTCGTCTTCATTCTCGCCTTCAACACCATGTTTGCGGCATTGCTGTCATGGGTGTTCCTGCGCGAAAAACCCCGGCCGCAAACCCTTGTCGCCATGGCGTTGATGATCGTCGGCATATCCATCATCGTCGGCTCATCGCTCGGCACCGGCAATCTGTTCGGCAACATGATGGCAACCATGGCCGCTTTTTGCCTTGCCACTGCAATCACCATTTCGAGGGCGAGCGGCAAAGATATGGGCTTCACCGCACTGGTTGGCGTGATCCTGCCCTGTATCGTCGCAGCCGCGATGGTGTGGAAGAATGGGCTGCATATCTCCGAACCCGGCTGGATCATCTTCAACGGCGCGATCGTGATACCGGTTTCGTTCTTCTGCCTCGCCAATGGCCCGAAGTACATTTCCGGCCCCGAGGTGGCGATGTTCTATCTTCTTGAAACGGTGCTGGCCCCTGTCTGGGTCTGGATGATCTTCTCCGAAGCGCCGAGCAGAAACAGCCTGATCGGCGGCGGCATTCTGATAGTGACGCTGATATGCCATTCCATCTGGCAACTGCGCGATGGCCGACGCCGCCGCGCTACGCTGGCACTGCGGCATCCGGTCTGAATTTCAGCGCCGTCGCCCGCTCTGCCTCATTCCGTTGCATGCGCGGAACGAACGCCCCTTCGCGCAAGCTGCTCAGCTCTCGGCGGAGGCTGTCTGATCGGAACGGTCATTCCTGCCGGAAAGTGGAACCTGCTGGACAATCGTTTCCGTGGTCACGACGGGAACCACAGTCGTGGACGTGGTCTCAACCTCATGCTGCCACTCGCGCCATATGGCAACCAGCAGAGCCATCAGCACCGGACCGACAAACAGGCCAACGAAGCCCATTGTCTTCACGCCGCCCACCAGGCCGAAGAAGGTCGGCAGGAAAGGCAGCTTGATCGGCCCGCCCACCAGCCTGGGCCGCAGCGTCTTGTCGACGATGAAGAGCTCGATCGAGCCCCACAGGAACAGGGCTGCGCCCGCAAATGGCGAGCCGCTGGCAACCAGATAGAGCGACACCAGCGTGAAGGAGAGCGGCGCGCCACCGGGTATCAGCGCCATGAGGCCGGTCAGTGCGCCCAGCGTCACCGGCGACGGCACTCCGGCCAGCCAGTAGGCAATGCCGAGCACCAGCCCCTCGCCGATCGCAATGAGCGTCATGCCGGTCACGGTCGAGCTGATGGTTGCCGGCACCACGCGCGAAAAACGCTCCCAGCGTGACGGCAGGATGCGTTCGCCGAGATTGTCGACCTGCGCGGCGAAGGCCTCGCCGTCGCGATAGGTGAAGAACAGCGCGATCAGCATGAACAGCAGTGCCAGAAACAGGCTGAAGGCGCTGCCGCCGGCCGCCACGACGCCGCGATAAATACTGCCGATATTGGCGCCGCTGACGAGCTGGATCAATTCACCGATGCCGCCCGGGTGATCGAGCGTGGTCGACCATTGCTGAGCAAGCCACTCACCGATGACGGGCAGCGCCGCGATCCATTCAGGCACCGGCGCGCCGTGCCTGTTGGCTTCAACTGCCCACACAACCCACTCGTGGATTTCATTGAAGGCATACATGCAGGCCAGCACGATCGGGATGATCAGAAAGGCAAGGATCATCAGAAGCGCACATGTGGCGGCGGCTGTCCTGTTGCCGTTTACGGCAGCCAGAAGCCGGCGGTAAAGCGGCCAGCTTGCAAAGGCGATGATCAGTGCCGCCAGCACCGGCACGAGGAAGCCATGGAAGAAATAGACGCCGGCGGCGACGATGAGGATAAGCAGCCAGCGCGCCGCCGAAAGCGGCTGGATCACAGCTGATCTGATGGGAGCTGCACGCCCCATCAGGCGAAGTTCGCGACCGCCCTTCTGACTGTCCTGCTCTTTCAAACGCCGCGCCTCCAGCCGATTCTGTTCGTCTGTGCTCCACAGTGCATGACGATAGTGGAGCAAACATTACGACAAACCATTTTCGATGGAACTAGAGAAAAATAGTGTCGTAAGCGTGATCGAAGCTTCTTTCTGCCGAACCGGAATCCGGATGAGGTCCCTGACTCAAAATAACATCAACTTCCGCTAACCTCCTGAAATCATGAATAACTATCAGGATCGCGGACTAGCCGAACTTGCCCGTGCGCGGAAAACCCTTCGGCACCATTCGCCCGGCAGACGCGCGCGCACCGATCCACTCGGCAAGCTCGGCCTGTGACCGCGTAAAGGTGCGCTCGGCCGAATCCAGCCAGGTCAGGCCGCTTTCCATGGTGAAGGTCTTCATGTCGAGCACGCCGCCGGACTTGAATTTTTGCAGCCGAACACCCTTGCCGCGCGTCATTTCCGGGATTTCCGACACTGCGAACACCAGCATCTTGCGGTTCTCACCGACAATGGCAACGTGATCACCGGCAACCGGAATGCAGAACAGCGCCTCATCCGGGGCCTTCACATTCATCACCTGCCGGCCCTTGCGCGTATTGGCGACCGTCTCGTCCTCGGACACGATGAAACCATTGCCCTGCTGGGACGACAGAAGCAGCCTGCGCTTCGGCTCATGCACGAAGGCGGTGACGATGTCCTGATCCGTCTCCATGTCGACCATGATGCGGATCGGCTCGCCATGTCCGCGCCCGCCCGGCAACCTATCTGCACCGATGGTGTAGAACTTTCCGCCGGTGGTGAAGACGAGGATCTTGTCGGTGGTCTGGGCGTGGAAGGCCAGCTTGAGGCTGTCGCCCTCCTTGAAGGAGAGCTGCGAATAATCGCTCAGATGCCCCTTCATGGCGCGCAGCCAGCCCTTTTCGGAGATGACGACGGTGACCGGTTCCTTTTCGATCATCGCCTGCGCAATGTCGGTCAGGTCGTGCTCCGGCGCTTCCGCGAAGCTGGTGCGGCGCGGCCCGAGCTCCTTGTTTTCTTCCGGCCCGAAATCGCGGCGGATGGTCTGGATTTCCCAGGCAATGGTGTTCCACTGCTTCAGCACATCGCCCAGCAGCGCCTCGATCTGCTGCTTTTCCTCGGTCAGCGCATCGAATTCCTTGCGGATCTCGAACTCTTCCAGCTTGCGCAGAGAGCGCAACCGCATGTTCAGGATCGCCTCGGCCTGCGTGTCGGTGAGGTCCCAGCGTGCCATCATCACGGATTTGGGCTCATCCTCCTCGCGGATGATGCGGATCACCTCATCGATGTTCAGATAGGCAATGAGATAGCCGGCAAGGATCTCCAGCCGCCGCTCGATTTCCGCCAGACGATGGCGCGAACGGCGCTGAAGCACCTCGCGGCGATGATCCAGCCATTCGCGCAGCACGCTCTTCAGCGACAGCACGTTCGGCACCTTGCCGCGCGACAGCACGTTCATGTTGAGCGAGAACCGGCTTTCCAGCTCGGTGAGCTTGAACAGCGATTCCATCAATATGCCGGGATCGACGGTGCGGCTCTTCGGCACCAGAACGATGCGGATATCTTCCGCGCTTTCATCGCGGATATCTTCCAGAAGCGGCAGCTTCCGGGCGATGAGCAACTCCGCGATCTTCTCGATCAGGCGCGACTTCTGCACACCGTAAGGGATCTCGGTGACGGCGATCGTCCACGTCCCGCGGCCATGATCTTCCTGATGCCAGCGCGAGCGCACGCGAAACGAGCCGCGGCCGGTGCGATAGGCTTCGGCAATGGAAGCGCGGCTGTCGATGATGATGCCGCCGGTCGGGAAATCAGGTCCCTGAACGAACTCCATCAGCCGGTCGTCGGAGATTTCCTGTCCGGATTTGGTGCCGTCGATCAGGCAAAGAGCAGCGTCGCACAATTCGGCGGCGTTGTGAGGCGGAATGGAGGTCGCCATGCCGACCGCAATGCCGGAAGAGCCGTTGGCGAGCAGGTTCGGAAAGGCGCCCGGCAGAACGACCGGCTCTTCGTCTTCCTCATTATAGGTGGGACGAAAATCGACCGCGTCCTCCGTGATGCCGGCGAGCAGCTCGGTCGCCACATCGGTCATGCGCGCTTCGGTGTAGCGCATGGCTGCGGCATTATCGCCATCGATATTGCCGAAATTGCCCTGCCCGTCGACCAGCGGGTAGCGCATCGAAAAACTCTGCGCCAGACGCACCAGCGCATCATAGATCGACTGATCGCCATGCGGATGGAACTTGCCCATCACCTCACCGACGATGCGCGCGCATTTGGCGAAACCCTGATCCGGATTGAGGCGCAAAAGGCGCATGGCGTGCATGATGCGCCGATGGACAGGCTTCAGCCCGTCACGCACATCCGGCAATGCACGATGCATGATGGTCGACAGCGCATAAGCAAGATAGCGCTCCTCGAGCGCCCGCTTCAGGTCGACTGGTTCGATATGATCGCCGCCATCTCCGGGCGGCATAAGGCTTTTTCCCATGGGGTTTGACTAACCGAGGCGATGATTCGCGGCAAGGGCAAGGCTGGCGTCAAGTGGGGTTCTGATCACTGAAAAACGCATTCATGTTTGCTATTTTGAGATGATTTTCTACTAATAGGTCAAAATTGCACTTGCTCGTGCCACATGCTGCAGTCAAATGCTCGCCATTCTCCCTCTCAAAGAATAAATTCGGAGTCCTCCCTGATGAGCCTGCAATCTGCGAAATGGTCAATGCTGACCGCCTCGACCATTCTTCTGGGAATGGCCATCGCTCCGGCTTCGGCACAGAGCATCGATGATGTGGCCGCCCGCGTGAAGTCCAATTTCACCGAACAGGGCGTTGAGATCGAATGGAAGGGCCTGTCCGGCGACCTTTCATCGATGGTCATGCAGGGCGTGTCCTTCAAGGCAGCCGGCACGGATAGTGCCTTCGAGATCGGCGACCTCACCCTTGAAAACATCAGCGAAGCCGATGGCAACCTCAATGTCGGCTCGATCAGCAGCGATGCCTACTCGCGCAACGACGGCCCGACTTCCTTCGAGATAAGCCCGATGGTCATGAAGGACGTGATCCTGTTCGGCGAGGCCAGCTCCAATCCGTTCGGCGGCATGATGTACTACCGTTCGATCAGGCTGGACGACATCAGCATGAAGAATTCGGGCAAGACCGCATTCGCCGCCAAAGACATCTCGGCGACCATGTCCGAGTTTGCGACCGACAAGCCTGTGACCATGGAAGCGACCGTCCCGAATTTCACCGCCGACCTGACACTGGTCGACGACCCGAAATACAAGGATGCAATCGAGGCTCTCGGATACCAGACCATCAACGGATCGATCCGTATGGAAGGAAGCTGGAACGCCGCAGACGGCGACATGAACATCGTGAAGTACGATACGAAAATCGACAATGCCGGCACATTGGGTGTCAGCATGCGCCTCGGCGGCTACACGACGGAGTTCATCAAATCCATGCAGGAACTGCAGAAGCAGATGGCCGAAGCGTCCGAGGAAGCCGATTCCTCGGCACAGGGCATGGCCATGCTGGGCCTGATGCAGCAGCTGAGCTTCAATTCTACATCGATCCGCTTCACGGACGATTCGCTGACCAACAAGCTTCTCGACTATTTCGGCAAGCAGCAGGGCGTGTCCGGCAAGGATGTCGCCAATCAGGCCAAGGCGATCGTTCCTTTCGGGCTGGCCCAGTTGCAGAATCCTGAACTGACCGCGCAGGCCTCCGCCGCCGTCAACCAGTTCCTGGACAATCCGGGCAGCCTCGAAATCTCGGCCGCGCCGACCAGCCCGGTTCCGTTCGCCCTGATCATGGCGGACGCCATGGCAAATCCGACGAACCTGACCAAAACGCTCGCAGTGTCGGTAAAGGCCAACCAGAACTGATCTGCGCTCTGTTCGCAGACAAAAAAGCCGCACCGGAAACGGTGCGGCTTTTTTCATGATATCCGGATCAGGTTCAGGCCGGATGAAGCGTACGGTTCCGCGCCTGCGATGACGCCGAGATGACGCCGACCGGCATCAAAGGTTCAAGATGAATGGTGCCCACCGTCTCGCCGTCCTCAAACACCAGCTCCGCATTATAACGTCGGGCAAGGGCACGCATCGCCGCATTGTGCGGGTGGGTGGTGACAAGAAGTCTGGTGTAGCCAAACCCCCTCGCCTGCTCGATCAGCCGTTCGAACAATTTTCCGCCAAGACCCTGATGCTGAAGGTGACGCTCGACGCTGAAGGCGATTTCAGCCGTAGGCTGGCTTTGATCGGGGCTTTCATGCAGTTCCGCCGCGCCCAGAACCTTGTCGCCCTCCACATAGCCGATCACCGTGGTTCCGGCAGCGGAGGAACGGTACACATAAGATGAAATGAAACTGTCGTCGGCCAGTCCATTGAAGCGATCACGCCGGCTTTCCGAATCGAGCCTGAGAAGATGCTCGCGAAACCTCGGCATATCCGAGGGTCTAAGCTGGCGTATGGTCCCCGTCAGGCGAACGGGGCTGTGAACAGTCTGCTCCATGTCGCACTCCTCTGGGTTCCTCCCTGAGATCGTCCCGACATTCCTGATATTGTGCAACGCAACATAAATATCAAGTCATTGATGTTGCTTATAGACGTACATGAACGGGAAGCTGCCATTCCAAAATGGAAGGGCTCCCGATCTGCCGGTTTTTCGCCTCACCCGCCCTGTGCAAGATAAATCGTGCATTCACGGAGCGGCTGTCGTAAAACGGCCCCATAAAGGTGACAGAAAAAATCATAATTTTTAATGGGCTTGTCTAGAATTATTCCAAGGTATAGGCCATATATAACGCACAGCTTTCCTGCGAGGATGGATCATGCGACTTACGCGCCAGACCAATTACGCCATACGCATCCTGATGTATTGCGCGACCAATGACGGCAAGTTGAGCCGCATACCCGAGATCGCCGCGGCCTACACCGTTTCGGAACTCTTCCTGTTCAAGATCCTTCAGCCGCTCGTCGAGAACGGGCTGGTGGAGACCGTGCGCGGCCGCAATGGCGGCGTGCGCCTTGGCAAGCCGGCAGAGGAAATCACTCTGTTCGACGTGGTGCGCGTCACCGAAGACAACTTCTCGATGGCCGAATGCTTCGACAACGATACGGCCGACTGCCCGCTGATCGACAGCTGCGGCCTCAACGCTGCCCTGCGCGAAGCTCTGGGTGCCTTCTTCGCCGTGCTGGAACGTCACACGATCGCCGATCTCGTCGCTGCCCGCCCGAACATGCGCGAGGCGCTCGGTATCGATGATCTGGCGCCGCGCAATGTTTCCCCGCGCAAGGTCGCGGCCCAGCACAATGTGCCTGCGGCCTGATCGTTCACGGCATACATAGAAAATGAAACGACCGGCCTTGTGCCGGTCGTTTCGTTTCTAAGCGGCAGACTGAGGAAGGACGAACGGAGTGCCGGGAGCGGGAACAGCCCCCACGCGCAACCGGCAGCCGAAAACGCGCTCGATCATCGAATCACTGAGAACGTCCTGCGGCGCGCCAACCGTGTCGAGCCTTCCGCGATGCATGACATGGATGCGGTCGGCATACATCGAAGCAAGGTTGAGGTCGTGCAATATGGCGACCACCCCGCCCCCGGCCTTCACGAAATCGCGCGCGATGTCCATGATGATGAGCTGGTGCTTGATGTCGAGGCTGGATACGGGCTCATCCAGAAACAGATAGCGCGGCTGGCCATCCAGAACCGGCACCCACACCTGGCACAGCACGCGGGCCAGTTGAACCCGCTGCTGCTCGCCACCTGACAGCTCCTGATAGAAGCGCCCTGCAAAACCTTCCAGATCAACGCGCGCCAGCGCGATTTCGGGAAGCTGCTCAGCCTCCGTGCCGATTATACCCGAACGGCCGCCGGTCAGCCCCATCCTGACGATTTCCCGCACCGTGAAGGGAAAGGACAGAGATGTCGCCTGTGGCAGCACCGCACGTATGCCGGCTGCATCCAGCGGTTTCATCGACCGAAGATCGCGCCCGTTAAAGGCAACCCGCCCTTCATAGGCGAGTTCGCCGCACAAGGCCTTGAGCAGGGTCGTCTTGCCGGAGCCGTTCGGCCCCACAATGGCGACGAGTTCGCCGGGCTTCGCGGAAAAGCCGACACCATGCACGATGCGCGTCGAGCCGATCTGGATGGATATGTCCTGTGCTTCGATCATGCCGGCCTCACAGATCGATGACGCCGCGATTGCGCAGCAATATCCACAGGAAGAACGGAGCGCCTGCAACGGCGGTGACGATGCCGATCGGCAGCTCCGCCGGCGCGACGATCGTGCGTGCCACCGCATCCGCCAGCAGCAGCAGCGATGCCCCGAGCAGCGCCGATGCCGGCAGCAGATATCGATTGTCCGGCCCCATGGCGAGACGCAACAGATGCGGCACGACGATGCCGACGAAGCCGATGCCTCCACTCACGGCCACCGACGAGCCGACGGAAGCGGCCACGCTTACGATGGCGATGTATTTCAGTTGCTGCACCGGGATGCCGAGATGCGTCGCGGTCGCCTCGCCCAGCGCCAGCGCGTTCAGCCCGCGCGCCAGAAACGGCGTCGCGGCCATGGCCAGCACCATGATCGGAGCGACGGCGCCGATCTTCAGCCAGGTGGCCCCCGCAAGCGACCCCAGTTGCCAGAAGGTCAGGTCCCGCAACTGGCGGTCATCGGCCACGAATACCAGAATGCCCGTCACCGCACCGGCCAGCGCTGCAAGCGCGATCCCTGCCAGAAGCATGGTGGCAACCGATGTCCGGCCCTGCCGCGTCGCGACCTTGTAGAGAACCAGCGTTGCTGCCAGGCCACCGAAGAAGGCGGCTACCGGCAGGGAAAAAGTCCCCATTGCCAGAGTCACCGGAGCCAGCACGGTCCCACCGAGAACGATGATCAGCACGGCGGCAAGACCTGCGCCGGCCGAAACGCCGATGAGCCCGGGATCAGCCAGAGGATTGCGGAAAAGCCCCTGCATCACCGCACCGGACACGGCCAGAGAAGCGCCCACAAGAGCTCCCAGAACCACGCGTGGCAGGCGGACATCGTTGATAATGATGCGGTCGCGAACACTGAGCGCATCATCTGCCGCCCCAAACAGCCATCCGCGCACGACTGCCACTGCAGAGGCATCCGAAGCGCCTGAAGCGAGGCTGAACAGCATGGTCAGAGCAAGAAGAACGCACAGCAGCAGAATAACCAGACGCGCAAGCGCGGATCTGTCACCGGCGACGGCATAACGTTTTATGCCGGCTTCCCCGGCAGCAACTGGATTGGTCATGTGGATTCCGCGCGCTTCAGTCGGCGACTTCTTTGCCGTATAGCGCGACTGCGACGTCACGAACAGCATCCGCAGTGCGAGGGCCAAAGCCCAGCATATAGGCGCCGTCCATGCGCACCACTCTGCGGGCCTTGCCGGCAGGCGTGGTGGCAATGATGGGATTGCCGAGAATCTCGTCATCGCCGCTCTGGTGGCCACCGATCTGCCCCATCATCAGGATGACATCCGGACGCGCGTCGACAATCGCTTCTTCGGTCAGCTGCTTGTAGCCGGAATAGCCCTCGATGGCGTTCACGGCACCGGCAAGCTCTATGATGCCGTTGGCAGCCGTATCAGCCCCTGAGGCCATGATCTTACCGCCCTGCGCCGATAGAATGAACAACACGCGCTTGCGGTCTTTAACATTCCCGGTGAGCGCTTTGGCTTCATCGATCTTCGCACCCACCTCGGCGGCAAGTGCATCAGCCTTCTTCTCGACGCCGAGCGCCTTGCCGACTACATCGATCTTGCGGATGATGCCTTCCCGGTCGAACGTCTCGGGGACCTCGATGTAAGGCACGCTGGCCTTTTTCAGCACATCGATCGTCTCCTTGGGGCCACTGCCCTCAAGTGCCAGTATGCCGCCGGGGTTGACGGAAAGAACGCCTTCCGGTGACAACTGGCGCATGTAGCCAACATCCGGCAATTCAAGAGCTTCAGGCGGGAACACGCTGGTCGTGTCGCGCGCAATCAGGCGATCCTGCTCGCCCAGCGCGAAAACGATCTCCGTGATGGAGCCGCCTATGGCGGCAATGCGCGTTGGATCCTCGAATTTCCCGTCGATCTCGGCGGAAGTAGCAGCCAAAGGCGTAAAAGCGGCCATGCACAACAGCATGGCCGCACGCGCAGCGAAACGGGAAAAGATTTTCATTTCAACACCTTCAAGCCGGGACAGACACCGGCACCTTGGGAAGATTCTCGGCAAGGAAGCGCCAGTCGTCACGCTCCATTTCGCCTTCATGGCGCTCGCCAAAGAACTGGATAATTATCCTGCCCTGGGAATCATAGGCTTCAATTGACGTGACGAAACCGTCACGGGTCGGCTTGCGCACCCCCCACACCTCGGCAATGTGGTCGAGTCGCAGATGCAGATGGAACGTCTCGTCCATGACGTTCAGCCACGGCCCCATCGGCTTCACCGAGGTGATCGGCCCGGTGTGGATCTGGATGCAGCCATGGTTGCCGACAAAGCACATGATCGGGAGTGCCTCGGCGGCGGCGTGATGCATGAGCGCCGCGACAGCATCCTCATCGACCCGCCACGCATATTCCGGCCCGACAAGGCGCATGGCCTGCAAACGGCTGATCCGAAGCGACCGCAGCATCCCGAAGAACTGGTGCACATCGGTCAGGGCACCCCAGCGCTCGCGCAGTTCCTCGACACGAACGAAAGCCTCGGCAGGCGACGAGGACACCTCCCCGAACACAGGCTCCACTTCCAGGCGGGGAAGCTGGTCATCGACCTGAAGCTCGCCCACCAGCTTGTGGAACGCATACAGGTTGGAGGCATTGCGCAGATGGACCTTGTGGACGGCATGTCCGGCACGGTCGAAGAATTGCAGGCTGTGGCGAACCTCGTCGCCGCTGCGCTTTTCGACCGCAAAGCCGTGCGCCCAGACTTTCGGGAAGATGCGCAGATCAATGTCCCGGCCAAGCACCAGCGCATTGTGCTCACCCACCGAAACCTTGTCGTAGACGCCGATCTTCTCGTGAACGGCGCTTTCATTTCGGGTCAGGGCCATCGCTTCGCCAATGCCCTGCAAACCGCTGAGCACCGACTTCACGTCAGGCCGGATGCGAACGGCTTCATGACCGCAATGCGCCGCAAGCAACTCGGCCTCGCTTATGCCAAGCTGCGCCGACAGATCACGCTCGCGCATCCGGGGGTTCTCGATCCGTGCCCGCCTGATCTCATGCGGGCTCGGCTTCACGCGCTGGTCCATTGGCTCTAACCCTCGATGGAGCCAATCACTTGTTGAGGATCAGCTTACCCTGACGGGTAATCTTCAGGCGGTACAGTGCGCCATGATGCTCGATGCCGATCTCATGCTCACCCTGGAAAAGGCTGTTGGACGACAGCGTCCTCACGGAAAAGGGCGTGCGATCGACCCGTACCGGAACGGCCTGGTCTACGCGGCGGACGCGATAGCGGAAGTCGTTGGGAGTGTGCGCAGTCATCGATCTCGATCCCTCTCGTTGGGGGTGGCTAGGGCTGCTCGAACATGATTTTCGATTTCTTGACTCTAATAATCATGTTTTATCACAACTGCAATACCGGACTAAATTAGTCAACATTAAAGGCAAACACCAGTGCAAAAAATGCACTGCAACCCCTTTCCTCGCCCCTCGTGCGGCCTCTTTCGGCCGGGAGCCATTCAAACCCCTCAGGCAGCCCGTGGCTCGAGGGCCAACGCAGGCGAAAGACCTGTCACGCGCGTGTCATTCCCGAATTATCTGATGGCATCCGTGAAATGCGCACCAGACAATGGGCTTTCGGGAAGGCAGGGCTTGCCATATCCTGTCCGGATAGTTCAAGTTTTACACTCTACATCCTGATCGAACAATCGTGCCGCCGGCCAAGCCGGTCAAAATCGATGATGAACGGCAAGAAAGGTGATGACGACCGTGAGATTCTCCACTCTTTTATCAATCGCGCTTCTTACCAGCGGCACCGTGGCGGCGGGCAATGCCTCCGCACAGGATACGGCACCGAAATCCGCGCCGGCAGCACTTTCCCTTGAACTCAATGCCGCCCAGCCATCGGACAAGGGCTGCCGCCTCACCTTCGTCGTGAACAACGGGCTGGGCACGGATCTGACAAAGGCCTCGTTCGAAATCGCGCTTTTCAACGATTCGGGCGTGGTGGACCGCATGACGGTCCTCGATTTCAAGGAACTGCCGCAGGGCAAGACCAAGGTCAGCCGCTTCGACCTCGCCGGAATCGACTGTGCAAAGATCTCGCGGGCGCTTGTGAACGGTTCCAATGACTGCGCCGGCGATGGTATCGAGCCGACAGCCTGCATGAAGGCTCTTCAGCCCAGCTCGAAGACCGACATCAATTTCGGCGTATAACCGCAGCCTCCGTCGTTCGGAAAGGACAGCCATGTACATTGCCATGAACCGTTTCAAGGTCCTCAAGGGCTCGGAAACGGATTTCGAGAACATCTGGAAGAATCGCGAATCGACGCTGCATGAGATGAAGGGTTTCAGGACCTTCCACCTGCTGCGCGGACCGGTGAACGAGGCCGAGAACTACACGCTGTACGCATCGCATACGGTATGGGAGAGCGAGGACGATTTCCTCGCCTGGACGAAGTCGCAGAATTTCCGCGATTCGCATCGCAATGCCGGCACCGGCAAGGCGACCACTGTGGGTCATCCTCAGTTCGAAGGCTTTTCGGCCATCGAAGGCGCCTGAGCGCCTTCCCTGCGATCTCGCAGCTTATGTTCGGCAAAAGGCTCCGGGATCATGTCCCGGAGCCTTTTCTTTGCCAACGGCTGATAAGACTGCTGGTCAGACGCTCGCCAGCAGGCTGGCATTGCCGCCTGCGGCGGTCGTATCCACGCACACCGCGCGCTCATGCGCATAGGCTGCCGGATAAATGACCTCCGTAACCAGCGGCACGATCGGCCCCGCCCGCTTTGCCAGCGCGCGGCGAATGGCCCTCGCCTCCTCCCCGCCGCCGGAGAAAGCCACGACATCGACCGGCAGCGACGAAAGCTCATTCGCATCGGCGCGCGCATCGAGCGTCGCGATCGGCAATCCCTTGCCGGTCAGCGCCGACAGGATGGCAGCGGCATCCGGCGACACGGCCAGCACGGCATTGCCGGCGGCCAGCGCCTGAATGGCCTGCGCCAGCAGCGTATCGGCATCGGGACCAATGCACAGAACCCGTCCGCGCGGCACCAGAGCCAGCGTGTTGGCCTCTCCGGTGGGGCCGGGCAGATCGATCTGTCCGAATTCCAGTCCCGCCGACGCGGCCACCGCCGCAGCCCCCTTGCCGCGCAGATGCTTGCGCAGGATGGCGATGCGGTCAGGCCGGGCAGACCAGCCGCCAGGTGCTGGATCCGGCAGATTGTCCTTCAGCTCGGTCGCCACAGCGATGCGCGCGTTGGCAAGCACAGTGCCAGCCTCCGGCGCCTTGCGGAACCGCCGCAGATAGTGCGGACCGCCGGCCTTGGGGCCGGTGCCGGAAAGCCCCTCGCCGCCAAATGGCTGCGAGCCGACCACGGCGCCGATCTGGTTGCGGTTCACATAGATGTTGCCGGCATGGATGCCGTCGACGAAATGCTGGGCGCGACCTTCGATGCGGGTATGCAGGCCAAAGGTGAGGCCGTAGCCGCGCGCATTGATCGCCCCGATGACCGAATCGAGCTTGTCGGCGTCGAATGTCGCCACATGCAGCACCGGACCGAACACTTCGCGTTCGATCTCCTCGATGCCGCGCACCGAGATGATATGCGGCGCGACGAAACGACCGCCTTCCGGCGCATCAAGCTTCGCGACCACCTTGCCACGTGCCTCCATGTCCCGGCAGTAATCGCCGATCGCGCCCTGTGCCTCTGCATCGATCAGCGGCCCGACATCACTGGAAAGCGCCCACGGATTGCCGAGGCGCAGCTCGTTCATGGCGCCGATGAGCATTTCCTGCACCTTCTTCTCGACATCCTTCTGCACATAGAGGATGCGCAGCGCCGAGCAGCGCTGGCCGGCGCTCTGGAAGGATGAGGCGAGAATGTCGCGCACCGCCTGTTCGGGCAGAGCGGTCGAATCGACCACCATGGCGTTGAGCCCGCCCGTCTCGGCGATCAGCATGGCATCGGTCGCCGCCGTCTCGGCAAGCTGCTTCTCGATCAGCTTCGCGACCTCGGTGGAACCGGTGAAGCAGACGCCGGCGATTCGAGGATCGGCCGTCAGGGGACCTCCGACGGAAGGCCCGTCGCCGGGCAGGAGCTGGATCACGTCTTCCGGCACGCCGGCCTCGCGCAGCAGTTCCACGGCGCGATACGCGATCAGCGGCGTCTGTTCGGCAGGCTTTGCGATGACCGCATTGCCGGTAACGAGTGCCGCGGCGATCTGACCAGTGAAGATGGCGAGCGGGAAATTCCATGGCGAGATGCAGGCGATCACGCCGCGCGCCTCTGCCGCGGCTTCGACATTGGCGGCTTCGCAAGCGTAGTAGCGCAGGAAATCCACCGCTTCTCGAAGCTCAGCCACCCCGTCGGCCAGCGTCTTGCCGGCCTCGCGGGTGGCAAGCGCGAAGAACTCGCCCGCATGCGCCTCGTAAAGATCGGCAGCGCGGAGCAGGATCGCGGACCGCTCTGCGACGGGACGCGCCGCCCATTCGGGTTGGGCTTTCACTGCGAAGCCCACGGCATTCTTCACCTGCGCTTCGCCGGCCTCGGCCACCGTGCCAACCACTTCCCCGACATTGGCGGGGTTGATGACGTCGCGCGTGCTGCCCTTGCCCTTGGCGCGGGTCAGCGGCTTCGCCTGCCATGTATGCGGGGCCGCGAAAGGCGCTCTCGCCTTCTCGAGCGCCTCCAGCGTCACGACATCGGTGATGTCCCAGCCTTTTGCGTTGCGGCGATCAGCGCCGAAGATCGCCAACGGCTTCGCAATGTTCGGATTGGCGGCAGATCCTTGCGTCTCGACGATCTCCAGCGGATCGCGGGCGATGGCCTCCGGCGGCACCGCCTCGTCGGTCAACTGGTGGACGAAGGAGGAATTGGCACCGTTTTCCAGCAGGCGGCGCACCAGATAGGCCAACAGGTCGGAATGCGCGCCGACCGGCGCATAGATGCGGCAGCGCGTGCCCTCGGCCTTGCGCACGGCCTCATGCAACTGCTCGCCCATGCCATGCAGGCGCTGGAACTCGAAGCACTCCCGGTTCGGAGCCATGGACAGGATCGCCGCAACCGTATGGGCATTGTGGGTGGCGAACTGCGGATAGATGCGGTCGGTCATCGACAGCAGCTTCTTCGCGCAGGCCATGTAGGAAACGTCCGTATTGGCCTTGCGCGTGAAGACCGGATAGCCCGGCAGGCCCATGACCTGCGCGCGCTTGATCTCGGTGTCCCAGTAAGCACCCTTCACCAGCCGCACCATGATGTTGCGGTCGAGCTTGTTGGCCAGCGCATACAGCCAGTCGATGGCGAAGGCGCAGCGCGGGCCGTAGGCCTGCACGACGACGCCGAACCCGTTCCAGCCGGCAAGGCGCTCGTCGGCCAGCACCAGTTCGATGACGTCAAGCGACAAGTCGAGCCGGTCGGCCTCCTCGGCATCGATGTTGAGGCCCATATTGGCCTTCTTCGCCGCCAGCGCCAGCGACAGCAGCCGCTCTGCCATCACCGGCAGCATGGTTTCCCGCTGCGCCACCTCATAGCGCGGATGAATGGCCGAAAGTTTCACCGAAATGCCGTGGTTTTTGCGGATGTCGGTGCCGTTGGCTGGCGTATCAAGCGCGGCGATGGCATCCGCATAGGCCTTGAGATAGCGCAGGGCGTCGGCCTCGGTGCGGGCCGCCTCGCCCAGCATGTCGAAGGAATAGAGATAGCCCTTGTCGGTCATCGACTTGCCGCGCTTCATCGCCTCGGCGATGGTGCGGCCGAGCACGAACTGCTCGCCCATCTCGCGCATGGCTGCCGCCACCGCCTTGCGGATGACGGGCTCTCCCAGACGGCGGACCATGGAGCGCAGCGTCTTTTCGATGCCGCTCTCACCCTCTTCCAGAACCCGCCCGGTCAGCATCAATGCCCATGTGGAAGCGTTGACGAAGATCGAGGACGACGAGCCCGAATGCGCGGACCAGTCATGCGGAGCAATCTTGTCGGCGATCAGATCGTCCATGGTCTCGGCATCCGGCACGCGCAGCAGCGCCTCGGCCAGACACATCAGCGCCACGCCTTCCTTGGTGGAAAGACCGTAGGCTGAGAGAAAGACCTCCATCAGCCGCGGATCGGACGAACCGCGCACGGCCTTGACGAGGTCCACGGCACGCCGGGTGATCGCCACGCGCTCTTCGGGCGACAGAGCGATCGCTTCGACCAGCCGTTTTACGGCGGCGTCCTCATCGGGGAGATAATTGGCACGGATCTGCTGGCGAATAGGTGCAAGGGTCGGCATGGCGTTCCTGTCGAAACAGAGGCAAATCTCAACGGTCTGGCGGCCGCCACGACCGATATGAGGAACCTAGCATGAGCCCATGAAATTAGCCGGTCCAATTATCTCGACGAAACGGTCATTATGAACTATGAGAATGCCATTATTTAATCATGTTGGACTATCAAATTCGATATGGAAGACCAACTGGACCGCATCGATCGCAACATTCTCTTTGCTCTCGCGCAGGAGGCACGGCTTTCCATGGCCGAACTGGCGGCAAAGGTCGGCCTTTCCAAAACGCCGGTGCAGGCACGCGTCAGGAAGCTTGAGAATGAGGGCTTCATCCGCGGCTACAGCGCCATCATCGATCGCGAACGCATGGGTGAAGGCCATGTCGCCTTCGTGCAGGTGAAACTGTCGGACACGCGCTCCGCCGCCCTCGACGAGTTCAACCGCGCGGTTCAGGCCGTTCGCGAGATCGAGCAGTGCCACATGATGGCGGCGAGCTTCGATTATCTCCTGAAGGTTCGCACCCGCGACATCGCCAGCTATCGCCGCGTGCTGGGCGAGCGCATATCGGCCCTGCCGCATGTGGCGCAGACATCGACCTTCGTCGCCATGGAAACGGTCAAGGACAGGTAGGAAGTCGTCTTTTCAAGTGCTTACAGGACAACGTTGAAAATGACGCTGTCGGTTCCGGCCGCCGCAAATATCCAAAGCCGCAGTTGCCACCAGCCGGGCGTCGGAAATTTCACACCCTGAATGCGGTAGCTGCCGCCGCCCAGATAGTCGGTCGCCTGCGGGCTGGTCGGAAGGCCCTGATTCTGCTCCGCCATGCCGCCGGCAACGTGAATCGCCGCGTTTTCGACCGGCTGACCGGATTTCATCCTGATCGTAACCAGCCAGGCCTGCGTTTCGCCAATGCGCACCGCACCCGTTTCAGGCTTCATGGAAACGCTGAACAATCCTCTTTCGCTGGATTTTGCACGCGCCAGCTCATTGCCGCCTGCTCCTCCCGCATATCCGAACAGATAGGCGGCAGCGATAACAGCGATGAGCACAGCCGTGATGGCGGCTGAAATGAGAAGATAGCGTCCCAGGGATGCCAAAAACGTCGTCCCGGCCAAAAAATGAAACCCGCTTGCCCGGCAAGCCGGATGTCGCATGGATTATATGGAATTCACTGTTTCCACGACAAGCGGACATCCGCTCCATCGCAACGAAAAAGGGCGCACCGAAGTGCGCCCTGATCCGGATGAAGGGCTGTTTTAAAGCCCCAGTCCGCCGATGCAGACATATTTCGTGTCGAGATAGTCGTCCATGCCCTGATGGCCGCCCTCGCGGCCAAGGCCGGATTCCTTGACACCGCCGAACGGCGCTTCCGGCGTGGTGATGATGCCTTCATTGACACCGACCATGCCGTATTTCAGGCCTTCCATCACGCGGAAGGCACGGCCCAGATCACCGGTGTAGAAATAGCAGGCAAGGCCGAACTCGGTGTCGTTGGCGAGCGCGACCGCTTCTTCCTCACTCCCGAACTTGAACACCGGCGCCAGCGGCCCAAAGATTTCTTCCTTCATGAACTTCATCTGCGGGGTAGCGCCAGACACCACGGTCGGCTGGAAGAAAGAGCCGCCCAGTTCATGGCGCTTGCCGCCGGTGACGACCTTGCCGCCCTTGGCAACCGCGTCCTCGATGAATTCCTCAACCTTCTCGACCGCATTGACGTCGATCAGCGGCCCCTGCTGCACACCCTCGTCAAGCCCCGAGCCGACCTTGAGCGCGGCCGAAGCTTCGGCAAGCTTTTCCACGAAAGCGTCGTAGATGCCGGCCTGCACGAAGAAGCGGTTGGTGCACACGCAGGTCTGACCCGAGTTGCGGAACTTGGCCGCGATCGCGCCCTGCACCGCACGGTCCAGATCGGCATCGTCGAACACCAGGAACGGCGCGTTGCCGCCGAGTTCCATCGACACCTTCTTCACCGTCGAGGCGCATTTTTCGATCAGCATCTTGCCGACCTCGGTCGAGCCGGTGAAGGTCAGCTTCTTGACCAGCGGGTTGGCGCAGATCTCATCGCCGATGGCGCCGGCCGAGCCGGTCACGATGTTGACCACGCCCTTGGGAAAGCCCACTTCCTCGCACAGCGCGCCCCAGGCGAGGCCGGAGTAAGGCGTCTGGGAAGCCGGCTTGACGACTGCCGTGCAGCCGGCGGCAAGCGCAGGGCCAAGCTTGCGCGACAGCATGGAGGACGGGAAGTTCCACGGCGTAATGGCTGCGATGACGCCGACGGGCTCCTTCGTCACCAGCACGCGACGATCCGCCCACGGCGAAGGCACCACATCGCCATAGGCGCGACGTGCCTCTTCGGCGAACCACAGCACATAGGCGGCGGAGGAGCCCACTTCGCCCTTCGCCTCGGTCAGCGACTTGCCCTGCTCCATGGTGAGCAGCTCGGCCAGCGCATCCTGGTTGTCCATGATGGCGTCGTGCAGCTTGCGCAGCAGTTTGGAGCGCTCCAGCGCCGAGGTCTTGCGGAACGACAGGAACGCTTCCTGCGCCGCAGCGATGGCGCGGCGGGTTTCGGCTGCGCCCGATTTCGGCACGGTGCCGATCTTGAGACCGGTGGCCGGGTTGATCACATCGATGGTCTGGCCGGAATCCGCCTGCACCCATTCTCCGTTGATGAGATTGGCCTGCTTCATGAAATGGCTGGTCTTCTGGAGCATCGTCTGCCTCCGCTTGGCGCTCTCCTGAGCGCAAATATCAAAAAAATCATGGAACGACGCGCTTCGGGAGCAGGCGTCACTAGTGGTATTATCCCAAGGTAAGCGCCGCGATCAACCGTCGCGCTCTTCTTTGCGCTGGTCCAGCGATATCGGCTTCATCCGAATATGCAGCCCACCACCAGCAGCCATGCAGACGTCGTCATCACCGCCATGAGCGTCGACAGCGTCATCTGGTTCGAGGCCAGCCCCTGTCCCGTGCCGAACTGCGTCGCGATCAGATAGGAGTTCACGCCTGCAGGCAACGAAGCAGCCACCACCGCCACTTTCGCCGCAAGGGGCGGCAGGCCGAACAGAATTGCGAATATGAGCGCCAGTCCCGGCATCAGCACCAGCTTGACGGCCGACAAGGCCAGTGCGGGACGCAGATTGCCGGAAATGCCGAATGCTTTCAGCCCGGCGCCCATGGAAAACAGCGCTATCGGGCCCGCTATATCGGCAAAGGCATCGACCAGCCGCCCGGCGACGGATGGCAACTCCCAGCCGGTAAAGCGCCATGCCAAGCCTGAAAGTATTCCCACGATCAGCGGGTTTGCAAACAGCCGGCCGAGAAAGCTGCGCAGGACGCGCGCCGGGTGCAATTCACCATCGCCCTCCCCGAACAGCTCGAACAGAATGATCGAAGCCATCATCATGACCGGCAGATGCACGGCGATCAGAAGCGAGATCACATCGGTTCCCGGCTGGCCGAAGATGCCGGAAATCAGCGGAATTCCCAGCAGAACGAGATTGGAAAAGGAAGATGAGACGCCACCGATAACGCCGACGCGCGCATCCCTGCCCAGCCAGCGCGTCATGATCAGATGGCCACTCGTCCAGGTAAGGGCAATGGCGCTGAAATAGACGACCCACAGCAGCCATGGCGCGGCGCCATGAAAATCCACTTTCGACAGCGTGCGGAACAGCAGAACGGGCATGGCGACGCCCACCGCGAACTGGCCAAGCATTTCGCCGGCACCAGCCTTGAGGTAATTGCTCCAGGCGGCGACATATCCAATTGCGACGAGACCGAAGACATAAAGAATGGTCTCTATCAGTTGCGACATGTCGTTCCGGTCACATCCACGTCATTGTTCCCCACAGCGCCTCAGTTGCGGATAGAAAGAGATAGTCGATTCGCACGCAAAGCCCGCCTTCTTGTTTTTCTAAGGGGTTTGCCGTCCCTATATGTCCGGAATCGAAACGGGAATGCCTATGCTCCGGTATGTAATCCTTCTGGTTGCGCTTATGTCTCCTCTTCCGGCCCTCGCCACCGATGCGGGCTGGGCGGCGTTGCGCGAGGGCGGACACGTCGTTCTGCTGCGCCATGCGATGATCAGTGGAACTACGGAACCGGCCAATTTCGACATCGACAAATGCAACACCCAGCGCAACCTGTCGGACCGTGGCAGGCAGCAGGCCCGCAAGATCGGTGCACTGTTCGGCGCGCGCGCCGCGCGTGTGGAGCGGGTGGAATCGAGCCGCTATTGCCGGGCGCTGGAAACCGCACGCCTCGCCTTCGGCATGCAGCCGGAAGCACTTGAGGCTCTCGACCCGCTGAGCGACGACGCGGAGGCCCGTGCCCGGCAAAAAGAGATGATCCTCGAACAGATTCGTACCTATTCAGGCTCGGACCTTCTCGTCCTCGTGACCCATCTGGAAAACATCCAGGAAATCACCGGCGTTTCGCCCCGCGAGGGTGAGGTCGTCATCGTTGCCCCGCAGGGTGACGGTGTGCGGGTTCTGGGTCGGGTGGTGTTCTGAGGTCGTCAGGCCGTCGTGGCAATGAATTTCAGCACACCGGCTATCCCTGATCCTTTCCGGGCACCGTCCGAAGGGTGATTGATACCATCGGTCACGACAACTTCAGCGAAGTCGAACGGGCTCACGCCCTGAAGGCATGCGGCATTCACGCCGAATTCGTTCGGGTTGGAACGCCTCTGGTGATGGGTGTAGATGCCGCAGACCGAACAGAAATAGTGTTTCGCGGTGTCCGTGTTGAACTGGTAGAGGGTGAGCTTGTCCTGACCGCTGAGAATATCGAGGTCACCGAGTTCGGCAGTTACGGCGACCGCGCCGCGCATGCGGCAGTAGGAACAGGTGCAGCGGCGCGCGGAGTGCAGCCCGTCACGCAAGCGCACATGGAACCGGACGGCGCCGCAATGGCAGGCGCCATCGGCCTCCCGAATATCGAGGCTGGTCATTGCAATCTCCTTCACGCGAACCGACATAGGCCTGCATGAAAAGGCATTCGCAACTGACCTGCAAGCGTGCGCCGGCCGTGGGCATGGCACATTCGGCCTTTTCCTGTCGGCAAAAACCGACTAGACAGCGCCCAAACACCTGAATTCAGCTTTGGCCGAAAATCGTAAGGAAAAGCCTCTTGTCCACCACGTTCGATAAAGTCGCCAAGATCATTGCAGAGACCAGCGAAATCGATCTCGACACCATCACCCCCGAAAGCCACACCATCGACGATCTCGGCATCGACAGCCTCGACTTCCTCGACATCGTGTTCGCCATCGACAAGGAATTCGGCATCAAGGTTCCGCTCGAGAAGTGGACCCAGGAGGTCAACGACGGCAAGGCCTCGACCGACGAGTATTTCGTCATGAAGAATCTCTGCGCCAAGATTGACGGGCTGATCGCCGCCAAGGGCGCCTGAGCCTGAAATCGGCACACAGGATCGGCAAAGCCTCATGAGCGCTCGCGACGTCGTCATCACCGGCATCGGCCTCGTCTCCTCTCTGGGAGAAGGTGCTGATGCGCATTGGCTGAAACTGTCCGCCCCCGGCACGAAGCCGGTGGTGGATAGCGAGCGTTTCGCGCCCTACACGATCCATCCCCTGCCCGAGATCGACTGGAGTCTGCAGATCGCCAAGCGTGGCGACCAGCGCCAGATGGAAACATGGCAGCGCCTCGGCACCTACGTTGCCGGCCTTGCGCTCGCGGATGCCGGCATCCGCGACAACGAAGACCTGTGCGCAACCATGGATATGGTGGTGGCGGCAGGCGGCGGCGAACGCGACGTGGCCGTCGATTCCGACATTCTGGCCGCTTCCGAACAGCGCGACGACTTCGATGTCCTGCTCAACGAAAAGCTGACCACGGAACTGCGCCCCACCCTCTTCCTGGCGCAGCTTTCCAACCTGCTGGCCGGCAACATTTCGATCGTTCACAAGGTTACCGGCTCTTCGCGCACCTTCATGGGCGAGGAAGGTGCCGGCGTCTCGGCGATCGAGACGGCAGCCGCCCGCATCCGCTCCGGACAGTCGACGCACATGCTGGTTGGCGGCGCGTTCCAGACCGAGCATCCCGATATGCTGCTGGGCTATGAGCTCGCCGGCTATCTGCATCGCGGCGACTGGAAACCGGTCTGGCAAAGGCAGGACGCAGAAGGCGGCGGCATCGTCTCCGGCTCCGGCGGCGCCTTCCTTGTGCTGGAAAGCCGCGAGCATGCCGAGAAACGTGGACAGCGCATCTATGCAACGCTCGGCCCCGTGGCCAGTGGCCGCGCCCGCCGCGACAAGGGCGAACTGGCCTCTGCCATCGGCAAGCTGCTCAATGTCACCGACCTGCCCGCTGAGGGTTTCCTGACCATTTCCGGTGCATCCGGCGCCCACAAGGCGACGGAGACGGAAAAAGCTGCCTTCGACGAAAAGGACAATGTCGCGCTGCGCGCCTTCTCGACACTGACCGGCCACCTCAAGGAAGCGCAGTTCCCGTTCGCGGTGGCGCTTGCGGCTCTTGCCGTCAGCAACAGGGCCTCCTATCCGGCTTTCGAAGCGGATGAGAAGCCTTTCGAGGGGCAGCTGAAATCCGTTCTGGCAACGACCATCGGCTATCACCATTTCGAGGGCATGGCGCTGGTCAGCGCCCTCGACTGAAGTCCGGAGCCTGGCATGACGAAATTCACGGATCATCTTGGACGTCCCGTCGTCGCCGTCACCGGCATCGGCGTTGTGACCTCGCTCGGCGTCGGCAAGAAGGACAACTGGGAAGCGCTGACCGCCGGCAGGTCCGGCATTCATCCCATCACCCGCTTCCCGGTCGATCACCTCAACACCCGCATTGCCGGCACCGTCGATTTTCTCGCCTCGTCCTCCAAGGGCGCGAGCGCGCTGACCTATGAGCTGGCTGAAACCGCGGCTGAGGAAGCCGTGGCCGAGGCGGGCCTTGCCATTGATGATTTCGGCGGCCCCCTGTTCCTCGCCTCCCCGCCGGTCGAACTGGACTGGCACGACCGGCTGGCGCTCTACAGGAACGGCGACGACAAGCCCGCGCCGGATCGGCTGCTGGAAGTGGCGCGCAACCTCAATTCGCTGGAAATGTTCGATTCTTCGCAGTTCGCGACGATTGCCGACAGGCTGGCGGACCGTTTCGGCGCGACCGGCCTGCCGATCACGCTGTCGACCGCCTGCGCCTCCGGCGCAACCGCCATCCAGCTTGGCGTCGAGGCGATCCGGCGCGGCGAAGCCAACCGCGCCCTGTCCATCGGCGCTGATGGCTCGGCAACCGCCGAGGCGCTGATCCGTTTCTCGCTGCTGTCGGCGCTGTCCACCAGCAACGATGCGCCGGAAAAGGCATCAAAGCCCTTCTCGAAGGACCGCGACGGCTTCGTTCTGGCCGAAGGCTCCGCTGCGCTGGTGCTGGAATCGCTGGAAGCCGCGACGGCGCGTGGAGCCACCGTGCTGGGCATCATCCGCGGTTGCGGTGAAAAGGCCGACGACTTCCACCGCACCCGCTCCAAGCCGGATGCTTCGCCGGCCATCGCCGCCGTGCGTGCAGCCCTTGACGATGCGGGACTTGGCGAGGACGGCATCGACTACGTCAACGCCCACGGCACCTCGACACCTGAAAACGACAAGATGGAGCATCTGTCGCTGTCGACCGTATTCGGCGAGCACATCAACCGCATGCTGGTCTCATCCAACAAATCGATGATCGGCCACACGCTCTCCGCCGCCGGCGCGATCGAGGCCGCTTTCTCGATCATGACCATGCGCGAGGGCGTCATTCCGCCGACCATCAACTATGACAATCCCGACCCTGCGATCACATTCGACGTCGTGCCGAATGTGAAGCGGGAAGCCGAGGTGCGCACGGTGCTGTCGAACTCCTTCGGGTTTGGCGGCCAGAACACCTGCCTTGTCATGGCGCGGGAACCTGTCTAATTCCTCTTTTCTGAATTCGTTCTTGGGAATGGGGCGGCCTGGCCGCCCATTCTGTTATTGATAGGGAGCGTCGTTCGATGCGCGCACTGCAACTCATCGAGGATCGCCGTCTGGAGACGGTGGACATCGCCCCGCCCCCCGCTCCTGGACAGGGTGAGGTGACGCTGCGCATCAGGGCCGTGGCCCTCAACCATATCGACGTCTGGGGCTGGCGCGGCATGGCCTTCGCCAAGCGCAAGCTGCCGCTGACCGTTGGCGCGGAAGCTTCCGGCGAGGTCGAGGCGGTCGGCCCCGGCGTGTCGAACCTTCTACCCGGCCAGCTGGTTTCCATCTATGGAGCGCGCACCTGCGGCCTGTGCCGCGCCTGCCGCGAGAAGCGCGACAATCTGTGCGAGCACGTCTCCGGCGTGCATGGCTTCCATCTGGACGGCTTCGCGCAGGAGAAGATCAATCTGCCCGCCCGCCTTCTGGTGCCCGCCCCGCTCGGTGTCGACGCCATTGGCGCCGCCGTCGCTCCCGTCACCTTCGGCACTGTCGAGCACATGCTGTTCGACAACGCGAAGCTGGAGCCCGGCGAGACGATCCTGATCCATGCCGGCGGGTCCGGCATCGGCTCTGCCGCCATCCAGCTTGCCAAAAAAATGGGCTGCACCGTCATCACCACGGTCGGCTCCAACGACAAGATCGGGAAGGCGAAGGCGCTCGGCGCCGATCACGTCATCAACTACCGCGAGGACCGCTTTGAAGGCGTCGTGCGCAAGCTGACGAAGAGGAAGGGCGTCGACGTCGTGTTCGAGCATGTCGGCAAGGACACATGGGCCGGTTCGATGCTGAGCCTGAAGCGCGGCGGCCGTCTCGTCACCTGCGGCTCCACCTCCGGCGTGTCGACCGACATGAACCTGATGATGCTGTTCCAGCAGCAGCTCAAGCTGCTCGGCTCCTTCGGCTGCCGCATGGAGAACATGGCCAACGCCATGCAGAAGATGGCCGCCGGCCTCGTTCATCCGGTGATCGATACCGCTGTCGATTTCGACGGCATCGACGCGGCGCTGAAGCGCATGGAAGGCCGCGACGTGTTCGGCAAGATCATCCTCAACGTCGGCTGAGGGGCGTTCCGTCTTGGCCTCCGGTTCAACCGGCAACTGGCGCCGCGAACTGAAGTTCCGCACCGCCCTGCGCTTTCGCAAATTCCGGCACTGGCTGGTGGCGAAGCTTGCGATCTGCGTCATGTCGGTTCTGCGCCTGCTGCCGCCGGACAGCGCGCTCAATTTCGCCGGGAGCGTTGCCCGCCGCGTCGGCCCGCTGACCGGCCGCCACAAGCTGACGCTGGACAATCTGCGACAGGCCTACCCTGAAAAGAGCGACGCCGAAATCGAAGCCATCGCCCTCGATATGTGGGGCAACATGGCCAGGCTCGGCGCGGAATATATCTTCCTCGACAAGCTGTTCGATCTCGACCCATGGTCCGATACGCCCGGCCGCATCGAGGTGTCGAAGGAAAGCATCGCACTGTTCGAGCGTATCGCGGCCGACGAGCGCCCGCACATCATCTTCACCGGCCATCTCGGTAATTTCGAGCTGCTGCCGGTGGCCGCGGCGACCTTCGGCATGAAGGTGACCGCCCTGTTTCGGCCTCCGAACAATCCCTATATCGCGGACTATATCCAGTCGATGCGCTCCTCCAGCATGGGCGAACTGATGCCGTCGCTCAGCGGCGCGTCCTTCGCACTGGCATCGATTCTCGATCAGGGCGGCAATGTCGGCGTTCTCGTCGACCAGAAGTTCATCAACGGTCTTGAAACAACCTTCTTCGGCCGCACCTGCCAGAGCAATCCGCTGCTCGGCATGCTCGCCCGTCATTACGAGTGCGACGTCTATCCCGCCCGCTGCGTGCGCCTTCCGGGAAACCGCTTCCGGCTGGAGATCGAGGAAAAGCTCGATCTGCCGCGCGGCCCGAAGGGAAATGTGGACGTAAAGGCCACGACCCAACTGGTCACCGATGTGGTGGAACGCTGGGTGCGCGACGATCCCGGCCAGTGGATGTGGTTCCACAAACGCTGGCAGCTAAGCGGCAGGCGTCGCGCCGTGCGTGAACAATCCTGACACATATTTAGCCGAAAAATTAGTTCGACAGCCTCCCGTCACGTCACTTCACCTTTGCAGGCGATGTGTTACACTGCGTGTGCAATGTTGGTCAGGGAGGCTCCATTGAGAACAACCAGAGATAGCAATCGCCCCCCAATGCTCTGGACGCCCTGGGGAGAACAGAAGATCACGCAGCCCGGCGAAAGGTTTGCCGCATTGCGACGGCTGGCGCTGAAACTGCGAAAAGCTCAGCATTTGAAGCTGGCGCAGGACAAGCGGGTTTCAACCTGAAAAGCTGAACCGCAGGCAACCGGATACACGGCGAACTATATGAGCAAAAAGCTTCGCCTGAAGACTGCGCACTGAAGCGCAAGACCTCAGGAAAACGCAGCGTAAAGTCCGGAAAGCAGATTTCGTAGGCTGAAACGGCGGGAAATTCCCGCCGTTTCCTGTTTTCAGTAGTAATTCATCACCGCGTGGCGCGCCTCGGCGAAAAACAGCCAGCGTTCGGCGAGTATGCCGAGCACAAAGCTCAGCGCTGCGAGAGCCGAAAGAAGGATGGCGAAAGCGCCGCCCGGCCCCATCGCGGCAGCGGCGACAAGCAGCACTGCCGGCATAATAGCTCCGGCGATGAGCGCCACGTTCCAGAGCTTGGCAGCATGCTTGCGGCCCACGCGAAACCCCATTTCGCGCGTCAGATAATTTTCGGTCATATGTGGACGCTCGAACAGCCGCACCTGTCCCATGGTGCCCAGACCCGTCGCTGATTCGGGCGTGGACAGTGGCGAAAGCTCTTTCATGCGCGCGCGCCATTTCACCTTCACCGCCCATGCAGCGGCCAGCATCACCAGCGCTGCCACCGTCTTCAGCGGTGTAAGCATGCCGGAGCAGGCGGCCAGAAACGCCGTGAGAACCAGCCCGCCTGCTGCCGAAAACAGCAGGAAGCTGGCAGGTGTCAGCCGCGTGTTCCATGCCTGCACGGAACGAAGCGAAGCATAGATCATGGCGGTGCAAATCACCGTGACGGCGCTCATCCCCGTGCCCAGCAGCCCCGGCAGCCAGACATAGCGGCTTTCGATGACCGCCAGCCATGCCGACCATGTGAGCGGGATAAAAGTAGCGATCGCCATTACCCCCTCGCGCGACAGCCAGCTTGAACGCCACTGGCTGAGCGCCCGCCACGCCCGCTGCGGATTGCCGAGATGCGCGGTGGACGACAGAAGCCCCGCCGCGATCAGCGCCAGCGCCAGCAAATGCCCCACCTTCGTGGCGATATGCGCCGGATCGAGCAGGCCGAGGCCAAGCATCGCCGCGAGACCATAGCCAAGGCCGGAAAGAGTGGTGAACAGGATGATAGACGGTGCCGGATGCAAATTTCAGATCCTGTCCAGCATCTTGTCCAGCCAACCGAAGAAGCCGGTGGCGTCGGTCGTGTCTTCCCGCAAAAGTCCGGCGCTCGCATCAAGCGGCGTACGCTTGCGCGGCGGCAGATATTTGTTCACCGGGCGCGTGCCCTGCTCCGGCATCAGGTCGATGCCGCCACGTTCGGCAACCAGCTTCGACACTTCCGAGCCGGGATCGCCAAGATCGCCGAAATGTCGCGCATTGGCCGGGCAGGTGCGCACGCAGGCAGGCGTCCTGTCCGCTTCTTCGAGCGTCTCGTTGTAGATGCGGTCGATGCAGAGCGTGCATTTCTTCATCACGCCGGCGGCAAGGTCCATTTCCCGCGCGCCGTATGGACAGGCCCATGCGCACAGGCCGCAGCCGATGCACTTGTCTTCCTCGACCAGAACGATGCCGTCATCGGCGCGCTTGTAGGAAGCGCCAGTCGGGCACACGGTCACGCAGGGTGCGGCCTCGCAATGCAGGCAGGATTTCGGGAAATGCACGATGCGCGCCTCCCCCGCCTCGCCCACGACCTCGCCTTCGGGAATAACCTCGAAGGAATGCACCCGGTTCAGCCAGGCGCCGGAAACCTCAGCACCATACGGGTCCTGATCGGAAAGCGCTGCGCCATAACCGCCGGTGTTCCACTCCTTGCAATTGACCACGCAGGCATGGCAGCCGACGCAGGTGTCGAGATCGATAACGAGACCGAGCTTTTTCGGTGTGGGCAGGCCGGGAAGCGACGTCATTGCGCCCACTCCTGCCCGTAGCGCAGTTCGGCCGGATGCGGCTCGGGTTCCGGCTGCGCCACCGGCGACCATTGCGGTTCGCTGACACCACCGGCATCAGCCTTTTCGATCCTCACACGCAGATCATACCATGCCGCCTGTCCGGTCACGGGATCGGAATTGGACAGCCGCAATCCATCCTCACGCGGCGGCAGAAGTTCCGCAATCAGGTGATTCAAAAGAAAGCCCTTTCGGGATTCCGGCGCACCCGCATCCAGCGCCCATGTGCCGGCCCGCTTGCCGATGGCGTTCCACGTCCAAAGGGTCGAGGCGTTGACCGCCTCCATGCGCGCCACCTCGACCTTGATGCGGCCGTGATGCGAGATCACCCATGCCCAGTCGCCGTCCTTCAGGCCAAGCTCGTCACAGATCGGCCCCGGCACATAGAGCGGATTGCGCGTATGGATCTGCCGCAGCCAGGCATTCATCGAGCCCCATGAATGATACATGGCGGCCGGCCGCTGGGTGACGGCGTGATAGGGATATTCGCTGCGGTCCACCAGCGCCTCGCCGAATGGCCGATACCAGTCCGGCAGCGGGTCGAACGCCTGCAATATGCGCTCCCGATGCGTTTGGGGTGCGAACGGCGCGCGCAGCCCCTCGGCCGACAGCCGGAATTTCTGCAAATTCTCCTGATAGAGTTGGAATGTCACCGGCTGCGGCGTATCGAAGAACCCCATGCGCACGGCAAAATCCTGATAGGCCTGGTTCGCGTGCTTGAAGAACTGCGCCTCCATGGAGATATGCGCCGAAAAGAACGAGCCGTTTTCGATATAGCGCCGCAATTGCTGCCGGTTGGCAGCTCCCCTGCCGGCCTTGTCGCCATGCAGCCCCCGGAAACCGGCAAGCGGCCCGATGCCCGGCCGTCGCTCATGGCGCACGATGTAGTCGGCATAGTCCTTGTAGAGCGGCCGGCCAAGACCATCGCAAAAACCCGGAAGGTTAAGCCGCGCACCAAGGTCGAGCAGCACCGTCTGGAACGGCCGCACATCGCGGTCCGGCTCCAGAACCGGCCAGCGAATGGCGTCCTGAACGGCATCCGGCTCCGAAATCGGCCGGTCGAGCAGCGAAATGCAGTCGTGGCGTTCCAGATAGGTGGTGTCGGGCAGTACGAGGTCGGCATAGGCGACCATCTCCGAGGCATAGGCATCGGAATAGATGATTTTCGGAATACGATACTCGCCGGTTGCCTCGTCCTTGTCCTCCAGCATTTTGATGGTGCCGGCCGTGTTCATGGACGAGTTCCACGCCATGTTGGCCATGTACATGAACAGCACGTCGACCGGATAAGGATCGCCGGCATGGGCGTTGGCGATCACCATATGCATCATGCCATGCGCCGCTATTGGAGCATCCCATGAAAACGCCTTGTCGATGCGGGCGGGGCGGCCGTCTTCATCGACCAGCAGATCTTCCGGCCCGCGCGGAAAACCGAGATGCGGCCCGGCCAGCGGCGTGTTGGAACCGAAATGCTCGGCCTTGCCGTGTGGTGTCGGATGTGCCGACAGCGGTTTCGGATAAGGCGGCTCGAAGCGGAAGCCGCCGGGGCAATCCACCGCGCCGATCAGCACCTGAAGCATGTGCAGCGCGCGCGTCGTCTGAAAGCCGTTGGAATGAGCCGAAAGCCCGCGCATGGCGTGGAACGAGACCGGCCGGCCCACATAACCCTGATGGCGCTGGCCGTTCATGTCGGTCCATGGCTGCCCGATGAAGATTTCCTCCTCGAAGGCAATGCGTGCGATTTCCGCCGCCAGCCCCCGGATCGTGTCCGCCGCGACACCCGTTTCGGCGCAGACGGCTTCGGGCGCATATTTGTCGTCCAGATATTTTTCGGCCAGAAGCTGGAACGACGGCACCGCAAATCGGCCGTCATCCAGCTGCACCCGACCCGAAAGCCCCGCCCGCGCGCCTTTGGTGCCGGCCGGCACGATCTGTTCGGTTACCGTTTCATGGACGAGCGGCCTGCCCTCGCCGTCGCGCGCGAATAGGCCGTGCTCTGCCATTCCGGGCGCGTCGATCACCAGCCATGTGGCATTGGTGTAGCGCACCAGATAATCGACATCGATCCTGCGCGCCTTCAGCAGCTCATGCACCACCGACAGGATCAGCAGGCCATCCGTGCCCGGCCGGATGCCGATCCAGTTGTCGGCCACCGCCGAATAGCCGGTGCGGATCGGGTTGACCGAGACGAAACGCGCGCCGCGCTTCTTCAGCTTCGCGATGCCCATCTTGATCGGATTGGAATCATGATCCTCGGCCACGCCGAACATGACGAACAGTTTTGTCCGCTCCCAGTCCGGCGCGCCGAACTCCCAGAACGCCCCGCCGATCGTCATAATGCCGGCCGCCGCCATGTTGACCGAGCAGAAGCCACCATGGGCCGCATAATTGGGCGTGCCGAACTGCTGCGCCCAGAACCCGGTCAGCGATTGCGACTGGTCGCGCCCGGTGAAGAAGGCGAGTTTCTTCGGATCATCCGCACGCACCGTGCCCAGCCAGTCAGCGGCAGTGGCCAGCGCTTCAACCCATGAAATTTCCTGAAACTGCCCGGACCCGCGCGGTCCCACCCGCTTCAGCGGCGCCCGCAGCCTTGCCGGCGCGTAATGCTGCATGATGCCGGCAGAACCCTTGGCGCACAGCACGCCCCTGTTCACCGGATGGTCGCGATTGCCTTCGATGTAGCGGATCTTGCCGTCCTTGATATGGACATTGATGCCGCAGCGGCATGCGCACATGTAGCAGGTGGTCTTGCGCACCTCATCCGCGACCGGCCTTGAAAGCGCGACACGCTCTCTGGGTTTCATCGGCAATGCTCCTTGCACCCAGTGGTAGCCGGACGCCGCCGGAAAGGAAATGCCGGACGCCCGCCACAGGATACAAAATGAACAGGAGCGTTTCTGGTTGCCAGCTCAGTTGGTGACGACGATGCGGGTGTTGTTCATGCCCGCCTCGCGCACCAGCGCATAAAAGGTCGCGGCATTGCCGGTCTGCAGCCGCACGCAGCCATGCGAGGCGGGCCGGCCAAGCTGTTTGACAGCACCGGTGCCGTGGATGGCATAGCCGCCATGGTAGAAAACAGAATAGGGCATGGGCGACATGTCGTATTTGCGCGAATGCCACATTCTGTGCATGCGCTTCGGCCGCCAGGTACCACGCGGCGTGACATAGCCCTTGCGCGCCGTGGAGACTTTCCATGTGTAGAGCACCCGGCCGTGTTTCCTGACCGTCATGGTCTGGGAGGAAATGCTCACCTTTGCCTCAAGCATTCCGGCGCTTGCCTGAACCGGCGATCCCAGCATCATCGCAACCAACGCGGCTGCGGCAATCATGATTTTCTGCATCCGACACTCCCCTCTTTCAGCCCTTGTTCGCTAAATTCTCCACATTTTCTTGTTTCCTGGACATCACCTTGCGATGATCTTCCCTATTGATTGAGAATTTACTGACGCAATGCGCGGCATTGACGCCTTTTGCCTTGCTGAACATACGGCTTGCCAAATCCCCCCGATCCTTGCTCAACTGCTGCCATGCAAGATCGAGTTCCCGTGCCTGAAAAGCTGCTTGAAGCCGTGGAAGCGCGCCGCGAGGAAGTGACGGCGCTGACAAGGGATCTGATCAGGTTCCCAACCGTCAATCCGCCTGGAGAAGCCTACACCCCTTGCGCGGAATTCATCGGCGATTACCTGAAACGGCACGGCTTCGGGATCGAGTATATCCGCGGCGAAGGCGCGCCCGGCGACACCGATCGCTATCCGCGCACCAATGTGATCGCCCGCTTCGACGGGCGCGTGCCCGGTCCCACCGTGCATTTCAATTCGCATATAGACGTGGTGGAAGCCGGCGACGGCTGGACGGTCGATCCCTTCGCCGGCATCGTGAAAGAGGGTCGCGTCTATGGCCGGGGCGCCTGCGACATGAAGGGCGGGCTTGCATCGTCCATAGTTGCCGCACTTGCCTTCATGCAGGTCTATCCGGATTTTCCCGGTGCCATCGAGATTTCAGGCACGGTGGATGAGGAATCGGGCGGCTTCGGCGGCGTCGCCCATCTGGCGAGGCTCGGCTATTTCTCGCCGCCGAAGGTCGATCACGTCATCATCCCCGAACCGCTCAACAAGGAACGAATCTGCCTTGGCCATCGCGGCGTGTGGTGGGCGGAGATCGAGACGAAGGGCGAGATCGCGCATGGCTCCATGCCCTTCCTTGGCGACTGCGCCGTGCGCCACATGGGCGCGGTGCTGCAAGCCTTCGAGGATGAGCTGTTTCCGGCGCTGGACGCCAAGCGCACGGCGATGCCCGTGGTGCCGGAAGGCGCGCGCCGCTCCACCATGAACATCAATTCGATCCATGGTGGCCAGACCGACGATTTCCGCCCCGGCCTGCCCTCGCCCAACGTGCCTGACCGCTGCCGCCTCACCATCGACCGGCGTTTTCTGCTGGAAGAAAAGATCGGCGACGTGAAGCAGGAAGTCGTCTCGATTCTCGATCGACTGAAGCGCGATCGCCCGAAATTCGACTATGAAATCCGCGACCTGATGGAAGTGCAGCCGACCATGACCGAGCGCGATGCGCCGGTGGTCAGGGCGGTAGCGAAAGGAATCATGGCGCTGTTCGAGCGCGAGCCGGACTATGTGATTTCGCCCGGCACCTACGACCAGAAGCACGTCGCCCGTCTCGGACATCTATACGATTGCATCGCCTATGGCCCCGGCATTCTGGATCTGGCCCACCGCCCTGACGAGTGGGTCGGCATCGACGACATGGTGGACGCAGCCAAGGTCATGGCCATCGGGCTCAACGTGCTGCTGCGCGGCGGCGCACATTGACGCGCCATACCGCAACGCACAAAAAGCGCGACAAAGGCGATTTACTCACGGGCGATTCCGCGCTTTGATCTGCCACATCGGGAGACAGGGAGAACACCGATGAAATCCTGGACATCTTTCCTTGCTGCGGCAGCGATCGCGACAGCACTGAGCCTGCCGGCGTTCGCCGCGCGCACGGATCTCGTCATCGGCATTCCGCTGGAGCCGCCCCATCTCGACCCGACCGCGGGCGCCGCCGCTGCCATCGATGAAGTGCTGTATGCCAACGTGTTCGAGGGGCTGACCCGCATCGGCCCCTCCGGCGAAGTATTGCCGGCGCTGGCCGAAAGCTGGGAGATTTCCGACGACGGCGCGGTCTACACTTTCAGGCTGCGCAGCGGCGTTAAATTCCATGACGGCAGCGATTTCGACGCCGAAGACGTGAAATTCTCGCTCGACCGCGCCCGCGCCGCGGATTCGGTCAACGCCCAGAAAATCCTGTTCGAAGCCATCGACAGCGTCGAAGCCGTCGATCCGGCCACGGTAAAAATCACGCTCAGGCATCCGCAGGGCGCTTTTCTTTACAATATGGGCTGGGGCGACGCGGTGATCGTGGCGCCGGAATCGGCCGGCACCAACAAGGAAAAGCCGATCGGCACCGGCCCGTTCCGCTTTGAAAGCTGGGCCAAGGGCGCATCGATCCGGCTGGCGAAGGCGGACAGCTACTGGGGTGAGTCGGCTTATCTCGACAAGGTCGAATTCCGCATCGTGCCCGATGCAGCAGCCGCCGTGCCCGCCCTGCTTTCGGGCGACGTGCAGGCCTTCCCCTTCTTCCAGCCTGACGGCGTCGCCCAGATCGAGGGCGATCCGCGCTTCAAGGTGGAAGTCGGCGCGACGGAGGGCGAAACGCTGCTGACGATGAACAACAAGAAGGCGCCCTTCGACAAGCTCAAGGTCCGGCAGGCGATCTCCTACGCGCTCGACCGGCAGGCGATCATCGACGGCGCTTCGGCAGGTCTCGGCACGCCCATCGGCTCGCACCAGTCGCCAGCCTCGAAAGCCTATGTGGACCTCACCGGCACCTATCCGCACGACGTCGCCAAAGCAAAAGAGCTGCTGAAGGAAGCCGGGCTGGAGAATGGTTTCAGGACCACCATCAAGCTGCCGCCGCCCTCCTATGCGCGTCTCGGCGGTGAGATCATCGCCTCGCAATTGCGCGAGGTCGGCATAGAGGCCGAAATCATTCCCGTCGAATGGGCGCAATGGCTGGATCAGGTCTTCACCCGCAAGGATTTCGACCTCACCATCGTCTCGCACACGGAGCCGAACGACATCGATATATATGCGCGCAAGGACTATTACTTCAATTACGACAATCCGGCCTTCGACAAGGTGATCGCAGAGCTGAACCTCATCTCCGACGAGGCAAAGCGCAACGATCTGCTCGGGCAGGCGCAGAAAATCCTCGCCGACGATGCCGTGGTCGGCTTCCTCTACGAACTCCCGAAAGTGGGTGTATGGGACGCGAAGCTCGAAGGCTTCTGGAAGGACGCGCCCATTCAGGCCAATGATGTGACGAAGGTGCGGTGGACGGACTGAGCGCCAATCCCCGCATCGGACACTCCGTCCGATGACGGCCTATCTCGCGAAACGCCTCGCCATCGCCGCGATCACGCTTGCGCTGGCTTCCGTGGTGGTGTTTGCGGTGCTGGAGATCGTGCCGGGCGATCCCGCTCGCGTCATGCTGGGCATGAATGCCAGCGAGGCACAGGTCGAGCAGCTGCGCCAGCAGATGGGCCTCGACGGCGGCCCGGTGCAGCGCTACCTGCACTGGTCCGGCAATCTCCTGTCGCTCGACCTTGGCCGTTCCTACACCTACTCCGTGCCCGTCATCGATCTGATCACGGAGCGGCTCGCGGTCTCCCTGCCGCTGGCGCTGATCGCGCTGATGCTCTCCACGGCCATCGCCATTCCGGTTGGGCTCTACGCCGCCTCGCGGCGCGGCAGGGCCGGTGATGCTATCTCGATGGGCGCGGCGCAGCTTGGCGTGGCGGTGCCCAACTTCTGGTTCGCGCTGTTGCTGGTCTATCTGTTCGCGGTCTGGCTGCGCTGGCTGCCAGCCGGCGGTTTTCCGGGCTGGAGCACCGGCGTCTGGCCGGCCCTCAAGGCCCTGATCCTGCCGGCCTTGGCACTTGCCCTGCCGCAGGCCGCCATCCTCGCCCGCGTCACCCGTTCGGCGCTGGTCGATGTGCTGTCGGAGGACTATATCCGCACCGCCCGCGCCAAGGGCATGCCGTGGCGCAAGGTGCTGTGGGGCCATGCGCTGCGCAACGCGCTGATCCCGGTCGTCACCATCATGGGCCTGCAATTCGCCTTTCTTTTGGCCGGCACCATCATCATCGAGAACGTGTTCTACCTGCCGGGTCTCGGCCGTCTCATTTTTCAGGCCATCACCCAGCGCGACCTGATCGTGGTCGAAAGCGTGGTCATGCTGCTGGTCGCCACCGTCATCGCGGTCAACCTGATGGTCGACCTGTCCTATGCGCTGGTCGATCCCCGGCTCAGGAACCGGGCATGAAGGCGCTCGCCAACCGCTCCCTGCTGGCCGGCTGCGTGATCACCGGTCTGATTGCCCTGATGGCGCTCGTCTCCTTCCTGTGGACGCCCTATGACGTGACGAAACTCGTGGTGGCCGACCGGACGCAGGCCCCTTCCCTCGTCCACTGGTTCGGCACCGACCATTTCGGCCGCGACATCGCCTCGATGATCATGGTCGGTGCGCGCAATTCCATTGCCGTGGCGCTTGTGGCGGTAGGCATCGGTATGGGGATCGGCGTGCCGCTCGGTCTGTTCGCGGCGGCACGCGGCGGCCTGCTGGATGAAGCGCTGATGCGGCTGAACGATCTCGTCTTCGCCTTTCCCGCACTTTTGTCGGCGATCATGATCACCGCCATTTTCGGCCCCGGCGCCGTCAACGCCATCATCGCCATCGGCATCTTCAACGTGCCGGTCTTCGCCCGCGTGGCGCGTGCCGGCGCGCTGTCGGTCTGGCCGCGAGAGTTCATTCTGGCCGCCCGCGCCGCCGGCAAGGGCCAGGCGCTGATCACCGTCGAGCACATCTTGCCGAACATCGCTAATCAGTTGCTGGTGCAGGGAACCATCCAATTCGCGCTCGGCATATTGGCGGAAGCCGGCCTCTCCTATCTCGGCCTCGGCGCGCAGCCGCCCATGCCGAGCTGGGGACGCATGCTGTTCGATGCCCAGACGCGCATGACCATCGCCCCATGGATGGCGCTGTTTCCCGGCATGGCCATCGTCATCACCGTTCTGGGGCTGAACCTTCTGGGCGACGGCATCGCCGACCTGCTCGATCCGAAGTCGAGGCGGCGCCGATGAGCCTGCTTGAGATCGAGAAGCTGTCGCTTTCCATCGGGGCCGTGCCGGTCCTGAAGGACGTCGATCTGTCCGTTGGGCAAGGCGAGATCGTGGCGCTGGTGGGTGAATCCGGTTCCGGCAAGTCGATGACGGCGCTGACCGTCATGCAGCTCCTGCCCCACGCCGCGCGCTTGTCCGGACGTGTGCTGCTGGACGGATCCAATCTGCTGGAGGCCGGCGAAGAGCACATGTGCACGCTGCGCGGCGACGACATCGGCATGGTGTTCCAGGAACCGATGACAGCGCTCAACCCGCTCAAGACCATCGGCGAGCAGGTAGCCGAAGGCATACGCTGGCACACGCGCTCCAGCCGGGCGGACGCCGAGGAGCGCGCCCGCCAGATACTCGACCGCGTCGGTCTGCCGGAGACGAAATTCCCGCTGTCGCGCTTTCCGCATGAACTGTCCGGCGGCCAGCGTCAGCGCGTGGTCATTGCCATTGCCTGCGCGCTGAAACCCCGGCTGCTGATTGCCGACGAACCGACCACGGCGCTCGACGTTGTGCTGCAGGCGCAGGTGCTCGACCTTTTGCGCGATCTGGTGGCGGAAAACCGCATGGGCCTGCTCCTGATCTCGCACGACCTTGCGGTCGTGGCCGACATGGCCGACCGCATCAGCATTTTGCGCAATGGACAGGTGATGGAGGATGGCGAGACCGCACAGGTTCTCTCAACCCAAACGCACCCCTATACGCGGCAACTGGCACAGGCCTCGACCCATGTGCCGGATATCCGCGCCGCAACCACGCGCAACAAGCCCGACAGCACGCAGGCCCCGCTGCTTGTCGTCCAAAACCTCACCCGCGACTATCCCGGCCGCCGGATTTCCCTGTTCCGGCGCGGCGCACCCACCCGCGCCGTGGACGATGTGTCGTTTTCCATCGCGCCCGGCCGCTCGGTGGCGCTGGTCGGCCGCTCCGGATGCGGCAAGTCCACGCTGGCGCGGATGGTGCTGGCGCTGGACAAGCCGACCGCCGGCGAAATCCACTTTGCGGGCGAAAGCCTGACCGGCAGGAGCGAGGCCGAGCTGAAGCCGGCGCGGCGAAACATGCAGGTGGTGTTTCAGGACCCCTACGGCTCCTTCGATCCGCGCCAGAGGGTCGAAAAACTGGTGGCAGAGCCGCTGCATCTTCTTGAAAGGAAGCCATCAAAGGCGGAACGCCGCGAGATGGTGGCCTCAGCACTTGCCGAAGTCGGCCTCGGGCCGGACGCGCTCGACAAGTATCCGCACGAATTCTCGGGCGGCCAGCGCCAGCGCATTTCGATTGCCCGCGCCATCATCACGCGGCCGAAGCTGGTGGTCGCTGACGAGCCGGTGTCGGCGCTCGACGTGTCGATCCGCGCCCAGATCCTCGACCTGTTCGCGGATCTGAATGCGCGGCTTGGCATCGCTTACCTGTTCATCACCCATGACCTCACCGTCGCGCGGGCCATAACGGATGAGGTGATGGTGATGGAGGAAGGCCGCATCGTCGAGCGCGGCCCCACGCACGATGTGCTGGACAACCCGCAATCGGACGCGGCACGAGAGCTGGTTGCCGCCGCTCCGGACCTCAGCCGCGCGCTGGCGCGCCGGCTACGCGAACAGGGTTAGCTCAGCGCCGGGCGGCCTTCACCACGTCTGCCGGATCGACGTCAAGCACTTCCAGCGTGCGCTTCAGCAGCCTGATCTCGTTCGCGGCAAGGCTGGCGTCGGCTTTCGCGATCTCGACCATATGGCCGGCAAGAACGCGCCGGCGCTCGACCGGCAGATCGCGGAACAGCGCGATCGCCTGCGCGCCCGTCGTCTCGTAGCCTGCCTCGTTGAGATATTCGATGACGGCATCGACGCTGCTTTCAGGAATGCCGAAAGCATCGCGGCAGATGCGGCGGAAGGTTTCCATCTCGCTGTCGCTGACCGAACCATCGGCCAGGATCATGCGAAACAGCATCAGCAGTTCGGCGGAGAGAACCGGATCGTCGGCCACCTTGCGAACGCCGGGGTCCCCCTCGAACATGTTGCGGATATGGTCCAGAAACGCGAACGCCATTGGCAGGCCCCCTCATGCGGCAATGCCGACATAGTTAGAGCATCGCGGCGCAAAGGGGAATCCGCTTTCACCTCTCATGGATCGACATGAAGGCAGGGTGTGGCCATTGCGCAATCATGCTCCATATGATGGAAAGCTGAAAACCCCGCCGCTTCTTTCCCACGGTGTAATCATGTTCGAACTCGCCGCCGATACCGTGGCCCTGCTGGCGCTGGCCGCCTTTCTTGCCGGCATCATCGATTCCATCGCGGGCGGCGGCGGACTGATTACCATTCCGGCCCTGCTGCTTGCCGGAATGCCGCCGGTGGAAACGCTCGGCACCAACAAGTTGCAGGGATTGTTCGGATCGGGTTCCGCAACGCTGGCCTATGCAAGCAAGGGGCATGTGGACCTGCGCAGGCAACTGCCCGCCGCCGCCTGTGCCCTGATCGGCAGCGCGTTGGGAGCGGTTGCTGCCACCATCGTGCCGGCTGAAATCATGCAGGCTGCCCTTCCCGTCTTGCTCATCGCCATCGCACTCTATTTCGCCCTGAAGCCCAACATGGGCGATCTCGACCGCACCGAGCGCATGTCACCCTTTCTGTTCGGGCTCACGGTAGTGCCGGCCATCGGCTTCTATGACGGGCTGTTCGGCCCCGGCACGGGCTCCTTCTACATGCTGGCTTTCGTGGCATTGGCCGGATACGGGGTGCTGAAGGCTACAGCCCACACCAAGCTGCTCAATTTCGCCACCAATGTCGGCGCCTTCGGCATCTTTGCCATTGCCGGGGTGATCTACTGGAAGATCGGCCTGATCATGGGCGTGGCGCAGTTTCTCGGCGCAAGGCTGGGCGCGACGCTGGCGATGCGCGTGGGTGCCGGCCTGATCAAGCCGCTGCTGGTCATTTCCTGTGTGGCGCTTGCCATAAAGCTGCTGGCCGACCCGGCCAATCCGCTGCGCGTGGCTTTGGGGATGTAGAAACTACCGCGCCAGCGCAAACATCGCATCGCAGTCCAGACAAGCCTCAAGCTCCTCGGCAATATCATCGAGCGCCCGCTCGACTTCGCCGCGATAGTCGGACACGGAGCCCTTCACACCAAGGCTTTCAAGGAAACGCGCGCGAAAACGATCGGCTGCGAACAGCCCGTGCAGATAGGTACCGAATACCTTTCCATCCGCCGAAGTAGCGCCATCTGCCAACCCTTCGATCTCTGCGACGGGCCGGCTGCAATCCGGCCCCGCAGTGCGTCCGAGATGGATTTCGTAGCCTTCCAGCGGCAAGCTGAAGGCAACGGAGCGGGCACTGACGTTGCGCACGGTCTTCTCAGGCTCCATCACCGTCTCGACATCGAGAAGGCCGAGCCCCTCCGTCTCGCGCACGCTGCCCTCGATCCCGTCGGGATCACGCACCTTGTTGCCAAGCATCTGGTATCCGCCGCAGATGCCGACGACATGCCCGCCGCGCCTGCGATGTGCTTCCAGATCGCGATCCCACCCATTTTCACGGAACCGCATAAGGTCGGCGATGGTCGACTTCGAGCCCGGAATGACGATCAGCCCGGCATCTTCGGGCAATGCCTGCCCGGGCGGCACGAACACCACCTCGACCTGCGGCTCGGCGCGCAGCGGATCGAGATCGTCGAAATTGGCGATGCGCGACAGCATCGGCACCGCCACCTTCAGCGCCCGCGCCTCGCCGGCGGCCAGACGTTCCAGAACGACCGAATCCTCGGAAGGAAGGCGCGAGGCGGCTTTCAGCCACGGCACCACCCCAAAACAGGGCCACCCGGTGAATTTTCCAATCGCTTCAATGCCTTCCGAGAACAGGCTGACATCACCTCGAAACTTGTTGATGATGTACCCGGCCACCATGTGCCGGTCCTCTTCGGGCAGAATGAGATGCGTTCCGGCCAGCGAGGCGATGACGCCGCCGCGATCGATGTCGCCCACCATCACCACAGGCACGTTCGCGCGGGTGGCGAAGCCCATATTGGCGATGTCGCGCGGCCGCAGGTTGATCTCGGCCGGCGAGCCGGCTCCTTCCACGATCACGAGATCGGCACCCTCGCCGACCTTCGCCCACGATTGCATCACGGCATCCATGAGCTGACCCTTGAGGGCCTGGTAATCGCGGGCGCGTGCCTCACCCAGCACCTTGCCCTGCACCACCACCTGCGAGCCGATATCTGTCTGGGGCTTGAGCAGAACCGGGTTCATATGGACGGTTGGTGCAACGCCGCAGGCCAGCGCCTGCAGCCATTGCCCGCGCCCGATCTCGCCGGAGCCGGCTTCACCCGGAATATCGGCCACAGCCGCATTGTTCGACATGTTCTGCGGCTTGAACGGTCGCACTTTCAGGCCGCGCCGAAGCGCGGCCCGGCACAGGCCGGCAACCAGTACGGTCTTGCCGACATCAGAGCCGGTGCCCTGCAACATGATCGCCCGCGCCGTCAACGCACGGCTTTCCAGCGAAGTGGCTCATGCATTTGTGCCAGCATGCACTATCCCGATCTTTAATTTTTGCACAGCCGCTCCGCTCGAGGTTGGGTTGCGCGACCTCTTCATTGGTCTAGAGTGTCACGCATTCTTAGCCAAGCATTGCCGGCGAGCAAAATGACGGCCCGCCGATAGACCGGAGGACGCGATGGACGGCGCTGTTTCGAGCCATGAAAACCAGTTCGAGCTGACCGAGGATCAGCGGGCCATTCAGGAGATGGCGCGCGCTTTCGCGGAAGATCGTGTCGCGCCTCACGCGCTGGAATGGGACAGGGAAAAGCGCTTCCCCACGGACGTCATTCGCGAAACCGGCCCGCTCGGGCTCGGTGGTATCTATGTGCGCGATGACGTTGGCGGTTCCGCCCTTTCGCGCCTGGATGCTGTGCTGGTTTTTGAAGCGCTTTCGCAGGCCTGCCCGGCCTTTTCCTCCTTCATCTCCATCCACAACATGGCTGCGTCGATGATCGACCGCTATGGCAGCGAGGAGCAGCGCCAGCGCTTCGTGCCGAAGCTGACCTCGATGGAATGGCTGGCAAGCTATTGCCTCACCGAGCCGGGCTCGGGTTCCGATGCGGCGGCCCTGCGCACCAAAGCGGTGCGCGACGGCGACCATTATGTGCTGAACGGCGTCAAGCAGTTCATTTCCGGTGCCGGCGACAGCGAGATCTATGTCGTGATGGCGCGCACAGGTGAGGACGGCCCGAAGGGCATCTCGACATTCGTGGTCGAAAAGGACACGCCCGGCCTCTCCTTCGGCGCCAATGAGCACAAGATGGGCTGGCACATGCAGTCCACCCGGCAGGTCGTGTTCGAGGATTGCCGGGTGCCGGCCGCCAACATGCTGGCGCAGGAAGGCAAGGGTTTCTCCATCGCCATGTCCGGGCTCGACGGCGGGCGCCTCAACATCGGCGCCTGCTCGCTGGGCGGCGCGCAGTCCGCGCTCGACAAGGCTCTGGCCTATGCAGGCGAACGCAAGGCCTTCGGCAAGAGCATCGATCAGTTCCAGGCGCTGCAATTCCGCCTCGCCGACATGGAAACCGAACTCCAGGCGGCGCGCATCTTCCTCTACACGGCCGCCGCCAAGATGGATGCGAAAGCCCATGACACGTCCAAATGGTCGGCTATGGCCAAGCGTTTCGTAACCGACACGGGCTTTAGCGTGGCGAACGATGCGCTTCAGCTTCTGGGCGGCTACGGCTACCTGCACGATTACGGCATAGAGAAGCTGGTGCGTGATCTGCGCGTGCACCAGATCCTCGAAGGCACCAACGAGATCATGCGCCTGATCGTCGCCCGCCACATGATCGGCAGATAACACAAACAAGGCTGCGGACCGGGCCGTTCCACGGCCCTGCCCCTGCAGCGCTTCTTTACCCGTTTCGGAGGAAAACAGATGACCACGATCGCCTTTATCGGCCTTGGCAATATGGGCAACCCCATGGCCTCCAACCTCGTCAAGGCAGGCCACACGGTGGTGGGCTTCGACCTGATGGCCGAAAACCTTGCCACGGCCCGCGAAAACGGCGTGACTATCGCGCAGGATGCGATTTCGGCCGTCGGCGATGCCGATGTCGTCGTCACCATGCTGCCGGCCGGCAAGCATGTGGTTGCCGTCTATGGCGAGATCGCCCCGGCTGCGAAGCCCGGCACGCTGTTCATCGATTCCTCCACCATCGACGTGGAGTCGGCGCGTAAGGCCCACGCGGTCGCCGCCGAGCACGGCCACGTCAGCGTCGATGCGCCCGTTTCGGGCGGCACGGGCGGCGCTGCCGCCGGCACGCTGACCTTCATGTGCGGCGGCGCGGAAGACGCCTTCACCCGCGCCGAGCCCATCCTGCAACCGATGGCGGGGCGTATCGTGCATTGCGGCGGCGATGGCGCCGGTCAGGCCGCCAAGATCTGCAACAACATGATCCTCGGCATATCCATGATCGGCGTCGCCGAAGCTTTCGTGCTGGGCGAGAAGCTTGGCCTGTCGCATCAGGCGCTGTTCGACGTAGCCTCGACCTCTTCGGGCCAGTGCTGGTCGCTCACCACCTATTGCCCGGTGCCGGGTCCGGTGCCGACTTCGCCCGCCAACAACAGTTACAAGCCGGGCTTCGCAGCCGCATTGATGCTGAAGGATCTGAAGCTGGCTCAGGAAGCCGCGCAGGGCGCCGGCGCAGCAACCCCGCTCGGCGCCGAAGCCGCACAGCTCTATGGCCTGTTCAATGCACAGGGCGGCGGAGGAACGGATTTTTCCGGCATTGTCGAGTTCCTGCGCGGCAAAACCGGCTGAAACCAGTCGCCCTGCCCAGGTCGCTTTCTCGCTCCCGAGTTGCATCATCCCGGCTGTAATACACGTCCTGCGTTCACCTCTAAGCCATGAAAAATATTGCAAATTTAGGTTTGATTAAGCTCTTGCTAACCTCGCGGTAACGATGTCGCGGTAAAACCATATCCGAAGGCGGGCGACCGCCCCACGCTTCGGATCAGGTCATGCGTACCGAAGCGGAAAGTTCAGAGAAGCGTTTCAGGTTTCGCAGCGTGTGAGTAGCGAAACATCCAGCGTATCCGGCAAAGCCGCGCTCCCCACAGAGCGCGGTTTTTTGCTTCTTACGGATCACGCGACAGGAAAACCGCCGCAAAACGGCGGCGGTTTCTCAAGCCCGGAAAATCAGGCGAACAGATCCTTGTGCGCCAGATCAAGCGCCTTGCCGATCCGCTCGCAGGCAAGGTCGATGGTCTCGCGGGTCCAGATCAGCGGCGGTGACAGGATCATGGTGTCGCCGGTGGCGCGCAGCATCAGCCCGTTGGCGATGGCATGATCGCGAACCACGACCGCAGCGCGGCCATCGCCCTCGAACCTCTCCTTCGTCGCCTTGTCCCTGACGATCTCGATCGCGCCCATCAGCCCGAACGAACGCACCTCGCCCACCAGCGGATGATCGGCGATGCGCTCGCGCAACGCCTGCGCGAAATAGGGTCCGGTGTCGTTCTTCACGCGCTCGACCAGCCCTTCCTTCTCAATGATGTCGAGATTGGCAAGCGCCACGGCGCAGGCCACCGGATGACCGGAATAGGTATAGCCGTGATAGAACTCGCCACCCTTCTCCGTCAGCGTCGTGGCGATACGGTCACCCACCAGCAGCGCCGAAAGCGGCTGATAGCCCGATGTCAGCGCCTTGGCCGTGGTGATCGTATCCGGGGTGATGCCGAAGGATTGCGCGGCAAACCATTCGCCGGTGCGCCCGTAACCGGTGATGACCTCGTCCAGCATCAAAAGCACATCGTATTTGCGGCAGATGCGCTCGATTTCCGGCCAGTAGCTCATCGGCGGAATCTTGACCCCGCCCGCCCCCATGATCGGCTCGCCGATGAAGGCCGCGACATTTTCCGGCCCTGCTTCGAGGATGGCGTCCTCGACCGCCTTTGCAGCGCGCAGGCCGAATTCGTGGTCGCTCTCGCCCGGCAGCGCCAATTCATAGGCATAGGGCATCATCACATGGACGATATTCGGCACCGCACCGCCAAGCTGCTGGTGCATCGGCTCCATGCCGCCCAGCGAAGTGCCCGCCACGGTGGAGCCGTGATAGGCATTCTTGCGCGAAATGATGCGGTTCTTCTGCGGTTTGCCTTCCAGCGCCCAGAAATGACGCACCAGCCGCAGCGCCGTATCGTTGGCTTCCGAACCCGAAGAGCCGAAGAAAACCTGATTGACGCTTGGCGGCGCCAGCTCGGCCAGCCGCTTTGCCAGCAGAACCGGCGTCGGCGTCGAGCATTTGAAGAAGGAATTGTAGTAGGGCAATTCCTTCATCTGGTGGTAGGCCGCGCGGGCCAGTTCCTCGCGGCCATAGCCGACATTGACGCACCAGAGCCCGGCCATGGCGTCGAGAATTTCATTGCCTTCGGAATCGAAGATATACGGCCCTTCCGCGCGCGTGATGATGCGCGAACCGGCCTCGCGCAGTTCCTTGTGGTCGGTGAAGGGGTGAAGGTGGTGCGCGGCGTCGACCTGCTGAAGCTGTTTCAGCGAATAATTCTGATAGGTCATGATGTTACCCTTGTTTCCTGAATCTGTCCGGCAACTGTTCCGGGAGACGGCTTCAGGAAGCGTTGGGTGGTGAATAGCCAATGCGCGCGCACAGGCGCAGAAGCTCGGCATGACGGGTGCGCGGTGACGGCGTCACCGCGACAAACCATCTCGCAGACTGAGACACAGCCAAATTCATGCACTGAACATAACACAATTCCGGTCCCAGACCAGATCAGGCATGGTGACCTGCTTCAGTCGCCGAACTCCGCATAGCTGGAGAACACGGAAGCATCGCTGGCCTGACTTGCGCTCTGTGACATGAGCATCAGGGCCTCGCTGCTGCGCGGATCGGAGATGCGTTCCAGCATCAGCCCGAAGCGCTCATTGGTGAGCGCGGACAATGCCGTCTGGCGCGCGGCCTGCACGGCGCTGCCCATCTGTTCGGAGCTGCTGCGCGCATTCGCGACGGCTTCGCGCCCCACATAAGTTCCCGGTCCTGTGTTTCCGTCGATGCGCATAAAAAAGCCCCTGTCTCTGAAACAAAGGCATACACCGGAAGGAATTTCGATGGCATGTTCCGAAAAGATTGCATTTTAACAACCCCACGAAGCCGGCTGATAACAAGCCGGCTTCGTGGAGGAATGGCTAACGATCAGTTGCCGGCCGAAAGCGCTTCAGCCAGCCGTATCAGAGAAAGAAACTCCGACCGATAACCGAACGGGTCCTCCCCACGCGCCGCCGCCGCCAGTTGGGAAACCCTGTCGTAGCCGAAGCCATCGAGTCCACCTTCATCGCGCAATTTCTGGCCGAAAGCTGCGACGGCAACGGAAAACCGCTGGTCTGCGCTTGCCGCATCGAATGAAGCAACATCATCCGCCGCCGTTACCGGGCGGGTGATCAGCTTTGACACATCCTGATCCGGCAGCTTGTAGCGGATCTTCACGAAGGCATATTCGTCCGCATTGGCGACACCGCCATTGTCCGTGGAAGCTTCGCCATAACGCAGGTCATCGATCCTCTGCTCTGCGCCCTTCGGCGTGATCTCATAGATCGCAGTGACCGAATGGCCAGAACCGATATCGCCGGCATCGACCCGGTCATTGTTGAAATCCTCGCGGGCGAGCGCGCGCGTCTCGTAGCCAATCAGCCGATATTCAGCGACTTTCTGCGGATTGAACTCGACCTGGATCTTCACATCCTTGGCGATCGGGAACAGCGTCGAGGCGGATTCCTGAACCAGCACCTTCTCGGCCTCCGCCAGCGTATCGATATAGGCGGCTGTGCCGTTGCCGTTCTGGGCGATCGTCTGCATCATGCTGTCGTTGAGGTTGCCGCGCCCAAAGCCCAGAACCGAAAGAAATATTCCGGCCTTGCGCTCGCCTTCGACGAGACGTTTCAACTCGCTGTCGTCGCTCTGGCCGACGTTGAAATCACCGTCGGTGGCCAGCATGACCCGGTTCACACCGCCCTCCACGAAGGATTGCTTCGCCAGCCGGTAGGCCTCGCGGATACCCGCCTCTCCGGCCGTCGAGCCGCCGGCCTGCAAGGTATCGATGGCCGCAAGGATTTTCGCCTTGTCCGATGCTTTGGTGGGTTCGAGCACTGTCCCGGCCTCGCCCGCATAGGTGACGATGGACACGGTATCGTCCGCCTCCAGCCGGTTGACCAGCATGCGGAAGGCCGATTGCAGCAGCGGTAGCTTGTCGGGCTCGTTCATGGAACCGGACACGTCGATCAGGAATACGAGGTTCGCCTTCGGCTTTTCGGCCGGCTGCACATCATACCCCTTGATGGCGACATGCATCAGCCGGTGCGCGCTGTTCCACGGCGCCGGCATGACCGAAACATCCGCATTGAACGGCGTGTCGGCGGACTCCGGCCCTTTCCAGTCATAAGGGAAGTAGTTGATCATCTCCTCGACCCGCACCGTATCGGCCTGCGGCAGCACGCCTTCCTTCAGCGAACGGCGCACATAGGCATAGGAAGCCGTATCGACATCGACGGAGAAGGTAGACACGGGCTGCTCTGCGACAGAGCGCACCGGGTTGCTGTCGAAATTGCCGATCCGGTCGCGATTCGGCTCAGGCGACACCAGAGGTTCCGGCATGGGAGGCACCACCGGCGCGCGCTGCATGGTGGTTCGGTGATTGAGCTGCGCCACCGCGCTATGCTCGGCCAGAGCCTTGGCGGGTGCGCCCGCCGGCGCAGCCAGCAGCCGCTCGGACATCGCTGCGGAAGGCGCCGGCTGAGGCTGCATCTCGGCGTCCGCCGCCTCGGCCTGCTCTCCGGCGCTTTCCAGCAGCGTCTTTGTCTCTGCATGGGGCGCGCTGGCGACCTCATCCGTCGCGTCCGCAACAGGCTGCGGCTGCTGCCTGCCTGTGGCGAATGGTTGCTCCTGCAACAGGTGAAGCGCCGTATAGCCGGCGATGGGCAGGGCAACGAGGCCGGCAAGGGCCGGCACGGCAATCAGTTTTTTCTGCATCACGTCTCTCCAGAGCTTGCGTGCTCGGTCCATGAGACGTTGCTTCCCAGCCGATCCTTGGGGCACGGCTGAAATTTCTTCTTCCGCGTCGAATGCCTGCATGGCCGCGTGCAGCGCGCGCACCCGCGCCTCCGGGCTTGCCCGGGGGACGGCCCCAGCGCCAAGCTTTCCAAGTTCGTTGTCATCCACCATGGTCACACTTCCCCGGCCTGACGCATCAGCACCTTAAGCCGCTTCTTCGCTTCATGGATGTGCCAAGACACGGTTGCTTCCGAAATCGCCATCGCATCGGCGGTGGCGGCATGGGTCAGCCCCTCGCCATAGACCAGAAGCACCGCCTCGCGCCGCTTGTCGGGCAGGCGCCGCACACACTGCCACAGATCCTCGGCCAGTTCGTCCGCATCGTCGGAGGCCTGAACCAGCGTCAGGACCTCGCTGCCATAGGCCTGCGTCTTCACCGTCTCGCGTGCGCTCTTACGCGCCATGTCGCGCGCCGCGTTCAGCGTCATGGCGTAGAGCCATGTGCTGAAGGCGCCTTCACCGCGCCAGCCGCGGATCGAGCGCCCCATGCGTACGCACACTTCCTGCGCGATATCCTCGGCATCGGTGCGGTTGCCGCTCCAGCGCCAGGCGACACGATGGACGAAATCATAGTGCCTTTCGACCAAAGCGCCGAAAGCCGCCCTGTCCCCATCCCTCGCCCTGCCGATCAGTTCGGCATCCGAGGCGTCGCCGTCATCGAGCATCATAGCCATCATCGTGCCTTGGACGACGCGATTCGGCCATTCCTTGGGTGGAAATCAAAAAAAAGCACGTGAAAATCCAAAAAACGTCCGAAGTCAGGATTTTGAGCTTCCCGGCTCAACGGTGCGCACATCCACATGCAGCTTCCTGCCCGCACCGGCTCCGGCCAGCCCGGCACCCAGCCCGATGGCGACAACGAGCAGCGCCGCCGCATCGAAGCTGCCGGTCCAGCCCCGGATCAATCCGAAAAGCAGGGGCCCGACCGCCGCCAGAACATAGCCGACACCCTGCGCCATGCCCGACAAATGCGCCGCGACATGCGAATCCGAGGCGCGCAGCACGATGACCATCATCGCCGCCGCGATCAGGCCACCCTGCCCTATGCCCTGCATGGCGGCCCAGAACAGAACCGACCATGTGGGGGCGAACATCATGCCGAGCAGGCCCACGGTGGCGCAGAAAACCAGCGCCACGTTCACGCCGCGCTGATCTTTGCAGCGCACGGCAAGAGAAGGAATGCCAAGGCAGGTCACGACCTGCACCATCACCGATAGCGAGACGATGCCGCCTGCGACGGTCGGCTCGAAGCCACGCTCGCGCAGCATCGGCGCCAGCCAGCCGAACACGCAATAGGCAAGCGCGGACTGAAGGCCGGTAAACAGCGTGACCTGCCACGCCAGACGATCACGCCAGAGGCCCTCGACGCGGAACCCCTTGTGCGCGGACTGAGATTTCAACCGCAGCGCCTGTGGAACAAAGATAAGCAGGACAACGAATGCAGGAACCGCCCATGCGGCAAGCGCTGCCTGCCACGAGCCAAGAACATGTTCCAGAGGGAGCGTGAGTCCCGCAGCGGCGGCCGAACCGCCGCAAAGCGCCATCGTATACAGGCCGGTCATGATGGCCGCATGTTCAGGAAAGTCGCGCTTGACCACGCCGGGCAGCAACACGTTTGAAACCGCGATCGCAGCACCGGCGGCGAACGTGCCGAAAAACAGAAGCCAGACCGTATCCACGCCGCGCAGGGCTGTGCCAAGGGCCAGCAGCAGCAGCGCGCCGGCCAGCGTCTTCTCCGCGCCATAGCGCTGAGCAAGGCCGGGCGCGAAAGGCGCGAACACGCCAAGGCACAGCACCGGCAGTGTCGTCAGCAGGCTGGCGCCAACGGTCGAAAGCCCCGTATCGCGGATGACCTCCGGCAGGACGACCGAAAGCGAGGGGAAGATCGGGCGCAGGTTGAACGCGATCAGCACCAGGCTCACCGCAAAAAGAAGGCGCGCGGCCGTGCTCCCGAACTTCGGAGGCGCGGGCGGCGGGAGGCTGTCGACTTCGGCGTCTATCAGTTGCTGATCGAGAGCTCCGGTGGCGTCCTGCGAGGAGGACGCGTCGAAATAAGGTGTCTGCGCAGTCATTGAGAGAGAAGCCGATCGATCTGGAGGAGAACAGGCGCCATGAAAACGCGTACGGAAGCAGCAGCCCGGTCAGGGTCGCCGGATGCAATGGCTTCGACGATCTCGGCATGAGCGCGATCGTCGGGCTCGGGCAGGTGACCGCTCAGAGTGGACTGGATCACGTCGGTTATGGCAGCGGTGAAGAAATCATAGATCTCGACCATCGCCTGGTTGCCCGATGCCTCCACAACGGCCCGATGGAAAGCCAGATCGCGCTTCACGAAGGCCTCCCGCCCCACGGCGGCAACATTGCTGCGCTCTGCGAGCAGCCTGCGCAGCCGTGCAATATCATCAGGCGTATGGCGCAACGCCGCCAGCCGGGCGGCTTCCACATCCAGAAGAGCGCGAGCTTCCCACTGGTCGCGCAGGCAGGTCTGGCGCACCCGGTCCAGCGTGGCGGCAGGGTCGGAGGTGGCGAGCACATACGTGCCGGAACCCTGTCGCGTTTCAAGCAGCCCCTGAGATACAAGCACACGCACAGCCTCACGCACGGTACCGCGGCTGACGCCGAGCGTCTCCATCAGCATCGCCTCGTTCGGAATCCGCTCGCCCACGGCCCAGCGGCCGCCGCTGATCTGGCTGCGCAAACTCTCTGCCGCACTGTCGGTAAGATTGGTTCTGGCTACCTGTTTCATATTAATCATCAAATCATCTGATGACTTTTGATAGGCGTACCGCCACCTGCTGTCAACAACCAGAACCAGCCGGATTTTGTGAACTCCCCGCACCGGCGAGCGAAATGAAATCTCGCCCAAAACGGATTCGCCCGAATTTCAATGAGTTAATCAACCATCCTGAATCAATTCGGCAACATGCTGAACAAGTCTCTGAGGGTCATGATGATCTGCGCAACCAGCCCCGGCCGGCACGCCTGAATGTCATGTGCACCACACATCAGAAGCCGCCCGGCAAAAAGGCCGCTCCTTGCGGCGCGGCCCTTCTGGTCAGGAATATCCGATATCGGTCAGTTATTGACCGTGTCTTCGACGGCATTGGCCGTCGACTTCACATCCTTGCCAACACCCCTGACTGTGTTGGCGCAGGCGGCCAGTGCCAGAGCGCAGATGATGACGGTTACAGGCGCAAGACGTGACATGAACAGTGTCTCCCTCTTCGGTAGTTTCGCCTGTGAGCAACGGGAAGCTGTGGGAGTTGTTCCATCGCAACTGTCAAAAACGTGTCGTCTTCAGAATTTTCCTGTGCGATGCAGCACATCAAAAGTGGCCCGGATATGATCCGCCACAGCCTTTACGGGCGCACTTGCCTCCGGCGCCACCACCATGGCGAGGATGTAGTTGCCAATCTCCGGCATGCCATCCGCGGGGCCGAGTTCCACCATGTCATCGCCGAGAAACGACTTCGGCAGCGGCGCCACCGCCAGATCCGCCATAATGGCCGCGCGCTGGCCAGCCGTGTGCGCGCTCATATAGGCGACGCGATAATCGCGGCCTTCCCGCCCGAGCGCCTCAAGCGCTCCGGCACGCCAGGCGCAGCCCTCCTCCCAGATCGATACCGGCAACGGTTCGCGCATATGGGCGCAGCCGCCTTTTGCTCCTGCCCACACGATCGGTTCGCTCAGCAAGGTTTCGGCTCCGTGCGAAGGCTTGCCATAGGAGTTGGTGAGCAGCGTGATGTCGAGCGCCCGGTCATCCATGCGGCGGCGTAAATTCACGCTCTGATCGATGGTGACGTCCACGGCGATGGACGGGTGCGACTGCGCGAAACGCTTGAGCACATGCGGCAGCACGCGCTCGCCATAGTCGTCGGGCGAGCCGAGCCGCACCACCCCGACGATATCCGGCACGATGAACTTCGATACCGCCTCGCGGTTGATGGCCAGCATGCGCCGCGCATAGCCGAGCAGCATCTCGCCATCCGTGGTCAGCTTCACCGAGCGCGCATCGCGCGAGAACACGGCACGTCCGAGAATATCCTCAAGCTTCTTGATCTGCATGGAAACCGCGGACGGCGTTCGGTAGACGGAACTGGCAGCAGTCGTAAAACTTCCCGTTTCGGCGATGGCGACGAAGGTGCGCAACACATCGAGATCGAGCAACGGCAAGGGGTGATTGAGCGGAGCATTCATCAGCTTCTCATTCAGTAATTTTGAACAAAACCTTCATTCCATTTCGTTTGATTGAACATCAACGTCGCGCGATAGTCAACCTCATCGAAGCGAGGCACGGATACCCCCGCCTGAAGCAGGTCGCTCCAAAGTGGGAACCGGTTTCGGCACAACGACACGATTGAAACAGGGACTTAAAGCGCAGGGAGCGAAGCTGAAAGATCGCGACGCGCTTTAAGAACATCCGCCCGGCTGGAATGAAAGGAGACAGATATGACCCTGCTGCCGCTTATCTTCAACGCGATCGACACCATCAGCAAGGCGCGCGCACGCCATCAGACGGAACGCATTATGCGCTCCCTGCCGCTGGAGATACAGAAAGACATCGGCTGGCCCAACACCAGCGAGCCACCCTGCACGCCAGTTCAGATCGCCGCCCGCAACAGCCTCGGCTTGCGGGCCGGCCAGTGCTGACCCCCTTTTCCGGCACCGGATACAGGCTTTGCTGCGTTGCTGCGCACAAACCCGGCTCGCCCTGACCGCCGAGCCGGCAAAATATCTTTTTACCGACACCCTACCCGATTGACAGGAAATGATTTTCCTGATGACGCTATGCCATAAGCGACGTTCCGCACGCGCCTTGGCACCGGGAGGGTACCTTGAACGCCGTACAGCAGCCGATCAAACGGTCATTCGTCTTTTTCCTGGTACCCGACTTCACCATGATCGCCTTTGCAACGGCGCTGGATCCTCTGCGCTCGGCCAATCGCATGCTCGGCTACGAGGCCTATAGCTGGCGCCTCGCCAGCGTCGATGGCAGACCCGTGCGTGCATCAAACGGCGTCGAGTGCGCCGTCACCACATCGCTGGAGGACGAGCGCCGCAAGATGTCGGGTCCGGAGCGGCCATCCATGGTCGTCGTCTGCAGCGGGCTTGAGGTGGAAAAATACCACAACAAGTCGGTCTTCGCCTGGCTTCGCGAGGAATACAATCGCGGCGTCGCCATCGGCGGGCTGTGCACCGGCGCGCATATTCTGGCCGCAGCGGGACTTCTCTCGAACAAGCGCTGCGCCATCCATTGGGAAAACCTGCCGGGCTTTTCCGAAACGTTCCCGAAGGTGAATGTGTTCGCCGATCTCTTCGAGGTCGACCAGAATATCTACACCTGCGCCGGCGGCACCGCGGCTCTGGATATGATCCTGAAGCTGATCGGCGAAGATTTTGACGAGCATCTGGTCAATCGCGTTTGCGAGCAGGTGCTGACCGACCGCGTGCGCAGCCCCACCGACAGGCAGAGGCTGCCATTGCGGGCGCGTCTCGGGGTACAGAATTCCAAGGTGCTGACCATCATCGAACTTATGGAGTCCAATCTTTCCGAGCCGCTGTCACTGATCGAGATCGCCGACAATGTCGATCTGTCGCGCCGTCAGATCGAGCGCCTGTTCCGCTCGGAAATGGGCCGCTCGCCAGCGCGCTATTATCTGGAAATTCGTCTCGACCGGGCAAGGCATCTGCTGATCCAGTCGACCATGCCTGTGGTGGAAGTGGCGATTGCCTGCGGCTTCGTTTCGGCATCGCATTTTTCCAAATGCTACCGCGAACTCTACGCGCGCTCGCCCCAGCAGGAGCGCATGGACCGCAAGCAACTGCTGGCGGCGTGAACGGCATCCGCAGTCCCTGAACCCTCTACTGAGCGTCCATCATCCAGTAGCGGTTGCGCCACATCTTCTCGCCCGCAAGGCAATCGCTGGCCGACATCGCCTGCGCGAGAATAACGGGAGGATGCATCTGATCGGTGGGAGGCGGACCAGCCGCGAGTTCAAGAACCAGCTTTCGCCGCACGGCTTCAGGAAACTGTGTCCAGTCATTGACCGGGATCATGAAGGCGCCCGGCCCGCCAATCACGCAGTCCGCATAGTAGCGGTCCAGATTGGCAACATCATAGCCTGAATCAAAGCCGCCATTGGTCATCAGCGGCAGGCCGTTGATCGTAATTCCCTGCCTGACCAAGCGATCGCGCACTTCAGTTACCGGAGCGCCCTGATTGTTCGGGCCATCCCCGGAAATGTCGATGACCCGCTTCATGCCCTCGAAGCCGCTTTCGGCGAACAGATCGCCGCCAAACTCCAGGGCAGCGGATATCGAGGTTCGCCGCGCGCTGTTTGGCGGATTGCGAGAAAGCTGCGCGGCAACCCGCTCGGCATCTTCCCTGCCCGCGATCAATGTCCACGGCACCACGACATGCTGTGTGGTGGTGCCGGCCCATTCGACATAGGACACGGCAATGCGCCCATGCGCCCCGTCCGCAATGGCCCGCAGAACGCTGTCGTGGGTAAGTGCCGCCGCATAGCCGTGCCGCTGTATTTCCAGTTCAGCGGGTGACATCGACAGGGACACGTCCACAGCCAGCACGAGTTCGATGTCGACCGGCTCGGCTTTGGCTGCCGCGCCGGAGAAAATCCCCGCCGTGACCAGCGCTGCGCCGGCGGCGAGAACATGTCCTGCATTGTTCAACAAGGCTGACATGGCAAGGAAGCTACGCCGAATTCCCCTGATGTGAAAGCCGCACACCGGCCATCGCACGTAACGCGCTTTCACATTTTTGGGAGCAGAACACTCATCCGACACCCCTGTGGAATTCATCTTCCGTTGCGGCAACCCCCTTTCATTTTCCGAAATAGGTTATATAGGGTATTTATTGACTAAAAATCTCATGTTTTCGGATCGATTTTTTCGATCCGATGCCATTTTCGCGAATGAAGGGGATTGTTTTGCGAAAATGGCACATGGAAGGTGGCGTATGTCCTCCGTCCGTTGCCGGTTATGGCACGAACGGCACCTTGTCGCAGAATGACAAGCTTCCACCTTCCCCAGCCGCAGCCAGTCAAACCCTGACCAGCCAAAAAAATGCACCGGATACGGCCGGTGCCTTCTTTTCGGCTGCGCGCGCACCTGCACCTGCAAATGCAGCCGGCAATTGCAAAAATCACGGTTCCGGAGCGACCCGTGGTGGGGACAGGAGTGGAAAGAAATGCACAAAATCGGACGCGGCACAGTCGGGGGACTTGCCAGTCTTCTTTTGCTGTCGGCATCGATCAATGCAGTTTTGGCGCAAACCAGCCAGAATGCAGAGGAAGAAGAACAGACGACCGTTCTCAAGCAGATCGTCGTGACGGCAAGCGGTCATGCACAGACAATACCGGATGCACCCGCAACCATCACCGTGATCAGCGGCGAGAAGATTGCTTCCAAGCCGTATGCCAGCGTGGCCGATGTGCTGCGCGATGTGCCCGGCGTCATCGTCAGCACACCATCGGCCCGTTCCGGCGCCGCCTCGATTTCCATTCGCGGCATGAGCGAAGGCTATGTCTCCATGCTGGTCGACGGCAAGCCACTCGGAAACTCGTCAGAGGCAACCTATAATGGTTTCGGCTCCGGCCTTGCCACCGGCTACCTGCCACCGCCATCCGCCATCGAGCGCATCGAGGTCATTCGCGGTCCGATGTCTTCCCTTTACGGCTCATCCGCGCTGGGCGGCGTGATCAACATCATCACCAAGCCGGTTTCGGATGTGTGGACCGGCACGGTGACGACCGGCTTTACCGCCTACAGCCATGACGAGGCCGGCAATTCCTATGAGGGCCGTTTCTACCTGAACGGACCGATCGTGTCCGACAGGATCGGTCTCTCGCTGTGGGGCTCCCTGCACAACCGCGAAGACCGTGGCCTGACGACCGGCGCATCGCAGGACATGTCGCGCAAGAGCCTCGGCGGCAAGCTGAGCATGACGATCACCGAGAATCAGGACCTGGCGCTTGAGATCGCCCAGAACCGGAGCGACACGAAGACCAGAGCCGCTTCGACCAGCGGCGTCGACGTCAATCACATGAACTACAGCGCCGTCCACAAGCTGCGCTGGGGACAAGAATATGAAACGACATCGTTCCTGACCTATGAGGATGTCGACTTTGAAAACGGCACCAATATTTCAGGTTACAACCAGCTCAACTTCAACACCAAGACCAGCGCGAGCCTTGGCGGCCACGACCTGATCGCCGGCTTCGACTACAAGGCGGAAGAAACCCGCCACTCGCCCAACCGCGTTTCATCGAACATCGACCCCAACATGGAGCGCTGGCACTGGGCGTTGTTCGGCGAGGACAATTTCCATATCACCGAAGACTTCACCACCACATTCGGGCTTCGCTACGACAAGAACGAGCGCTACGGTTCACACTTCACGCCACGTCTCTATGGCGTCTATCACCTGAATCCCGTTCTTACATTCAAGGGCGGCGTGAGCGGCGGCTACAAGGTTCCCCAGCTCAAGCAGGCCGACGACAACATCATGGAGCCTTCAGGCGGTGACGGCCGCGCGCGCGACAAGGGTAATACCAATCTCAAGCCGGAAGAAAGCACCAACTATGAGATCGGTATGGTGTGGGAAAGCGACTTTGGCCTGCAATTCGGCCTCACAGCCTATCACACCAGGTTCAAGAACAAGATCACAACGGAACGGATCTGTGCGCATGATACGCCGGAGCCCGGACTGCCCACCGATTGCGGAATGAATGCGCCCGGCAATCCAATCAAATGGATAAACCAATACATCAATCGCGATGCGGCAGAACTGAATGGCGTGGAGGCAACGGTCGATTTCCCTGTCGGCGACGTGGATGTGTCGATGAACTACACCTATTCGCGCAGCAAGATCACCAAGGGCGCGAAGGTTGGTGAACGGTTCAACAATCTGCCCGAGCATGTCGCCAATCTGGGGCTGGACTGGCATGCGACCGAGGACCTCACACTTTGGGGCAAGGCGCAATATCGCAGCCAGACCCATGATTCCGGCAACGCCCGCATCGGCTCGCACGCCATCTTCGATGTGGGAATGGAATACCGCATCAACGATCATTTCAAGGGAACCGCCGCCGTCTACAACATCGGCGACAAGCGCTTCGACAATGATTACGAGGACGGGCGCCGCTTCTGGCTCGGCCTGACCAGTAGCTTCTGACGCAGAAGAAAAGCCCCGCGCCGTCGGCGCGGGGCTTCTGCCATCAGCTTCTCGGCTTCAGGTTTTCCGGATCGTAGAGCGGCCTGTACCCCACCGCTGCGACTTCGACCGGATAGGTTTCGCCGAAATATTCCACCGCCAGCCTGCTACCTTGTCGACAATAGCTCCACGGCAAATAAGCCAGCGCGATATTCCTGCCGATCGTCGGACCATATGCGACGGACGTCGTGTAGGAGCGTCGGCCAAGCTCATCGACCAGAACCTCACTGCTTTCCGGATCGACCACCGGCATATTGCCGACCGGATAACGCGCAACGCCGTTTGCATCGACATTGTCGGTCATCACCAGCGTGCACAACATCGCCGGCTGATGGTCGCGCGACCTGTATTCCAGATGCTTCGCCTTGCCGCAGAAATCGGCTTCCTTGACCTTGGGGCGGGCAAGATCGGCCTCCAGCAGATTGTATTCGGTGAGCAGATCGGCGTTCTGGAGGCGCAGGCTCTTTTCCATGCGCCGCGTGTTGGCATAGGTCTCGACACCTACCGCGATCACGCCGGTGGAGCGCAGCGCATCCCACACCGCCAAACCGTCCTCATAGGCCATGTGCAGCTCCCAGCCCTGCTCGCCGACATAGGAAATGCGGAACGCGGAAACTTGCCTGCCGGCAATGCGGATCGGCCTGATGGCGGCGAAAGGGAAGTTCTCCTGAGAGAGCCCGTTCGGATCTTCCACCACCTTCTGCAGCGTCGCGCGGGCATTCGGCCCCCACACGCCCAGCGTGATGTATACCTCACTCACATCGGTAATGGTGACGTCAAAGCCCTTATCCTGCGCCACCCGCTTCATGTAGCTGAAGTCGCGCGGGCCGGCATCGGCGCCGTCGACGATGCGGCAGCGGTCGGCCATGCGGAACACCGTCAGGTCGGCGCGCACCATGCCGTCCTCGTCGAGGAAGTGGGTGTAGATACCTTTGCCGATATTGGCCTCGCCGCCGATCTTTGCCGCGCACAGCCATTCCATCAGCGCCACGTGATCGGGGCCTTCGACATCGTACATGGCGAAGTGCGAGAGGTTGATGATGCCGCAATCCTCACTGAGCGCCAGATGCTCGGCATTGGAAACGCGCCAGAAATGGCGGTTGTCCCATTCGTTCTCACGCACCGGTACACGCTCGCCATATTTCTCCAGCAAGTGCTCATTGGCGGCGTAGCCGTGCGCACGCTCCCAGCCGCCCAGTTCCATGAAATAACCGCCAAGCTCCTTTTCGCGCTCGTAGAAAGGCGAGCGGCGGACATTGCGGCCACCGGAGAAAGGCTCGCGCGGATGAACGGCCGGATTATAGACCTTCATCGCCGTTTCGGTGCAACGCGCGGTGATGAAATCTTCCTGCAACTGGAAGGGCTGGAAGCGGCTGTAATCGATACGGTTATGGTCGATGGACGTGCGGCCGTCCGTCATCCAGTCGGCGATCAGTTTGCCCATGCCGGGGCCGTCCTTGACCCAGATGCCGACGGCATACCAAAGTCCCCTCACCTTCTGGCTCTCGCCCATGGAAGGCCCGCCATCGGTGGTCACCTGAAGCAGGCCGTTGAAGGAATGGCTTTCGTTGTAGCCGAGCTCGCCGAGGATCGGCGTCAGCTCCATGGCCCGTTCCAGCGGTGCCATGATCTGATCCATATCGAGGTCGCGCTGTGATGGAGACAGCCGCGCCTCCTCCTTTTCGAGCAGATCGCGCGGATGGACGAGGCGCGGACTGGTCTCCTCGTAATAGCCCCATTCGATCTGGCCGCCCTCGGCGGTCTTCGGGTCGCCCGTGTCGCGCATGTAGGCCGAGTTGCCCTGATCGCGCATCAGCGGCCAGCCGATCTCCTTGCCGGTTCCTGCAAACTCATTGTAGGGGCCGAAGAAGGTCAGCGGATGGTCGATCGGCATAACCGGCAGATCCTCGCCGGCCATTTCGGCAATCAGCCTGCCCCACAGGCCGGCGCAGACCACCACATGATCGGCCATGATCGTGCCGCGATCCGTCACCACACCTTTGATGCGCCCGTCATCGATGACCAGTGAGAGCGCGGAAGTGTTGGCGAAGGTCTGCAGCTTGCCGGCGGCGACGCCTTCATCGACCAGCTTGCCTGCCACCGTCTGCGAGCGCGGGATGACGAGCCCGGCATCGGGATCCCACAGCCCACCCTGAACCATATCCTCTTCGATCAGCGGGAATTTTTCCTTGATCTCGGCCGGCTCGATCAGCCGCGCGCGGGTGCCGAAGGCGCGGCCGGAGGTCACCTTGCGCCGGATCTCCTCCATGCGGGCATCGTCGCCCACGCGCGCCACCTCAAGCCCGCCAACGCGGGCGTAGTGGCCCATCCGCTCGAAGAATTCGATGGAGTAGAGCGTCGTCCAGCAGGACAGGAAGTCATGGCTGGTGGCGTAGCAGAAGTCGGAAGCATGGGCCGTGGAGCCGATGTCGGTAGGGATGCCGGACTTGTCGATGCCGACAATATCGTCCCATCCGCGCCCGATCAGATGATGCGCGACCGAAGCGCCGACGATACCGCCGAGGCCGACGATGACGACCTTCGCCTTTTCCGGAAACCCTGCCATAGCCCGCAACTCCAAAGTGCTGTCCGGGAAGGACTATAGGGCGAGACGAGGAGCCGACCGCAGCCTGTTTGCGACACGCTTCGCCTACAGCGCGACGGAAGCCGCGCGATGGTTTTCGCTTGCCTTTGAAAGCAGAAGGCCGGACTTGCAGCCCGGCCTTTGCATCGGAATTTTCTTTTGCCTGCGAGAGCAAACTTACTTCACGCGAGCGACACCACCCGAAATTTCGATGGTTTCGGCACCGGTCAGCGCCTCAAGGTCGCCGTTCGGCATGGTCACGAAACAGCCATTCGGGCAAAACTCAACGGTCTCGCCGGGGCCCAGCGTCAGTTCCCGCTTGCTGCTGCCTTCGGTAACGATCAGCGTGCGTGGATCGGAATCATTGTTCACGGCGCTGGCCGCCAGAGCCGCCCCGGATGCCGAGAGCAGGACCGATACGGCGATCAGTGATTTCAACATTGCGTTTCCGGTGTCGCCACCGCCCCTGTTTGCCATTGCAAGGCATTCCCGCCAATGCAGGCAGCTTATAGGAGAACGAAGCTGAACCGCAACTGAATGCCTCATTCATGTCGCAATCGGGTGCAGCGGATGATTTGGCGTCGGGCAACGGACCAAAAATGGAATCCGATTTCGGTAATTCCAATGGATGTACGGTGTTCTACGCCGGATCCGGCTTGCCCGGCCTGCGCCTGCCCTTGCGCGCTCTTTCTTCTTCCTCTGCTTTCAGCCGCTCCCGCTCGGCAAACTCGGCCTCGGTCTTGTCGTCATCATGCGGCCATGGCTCCAGAACCGGCCGCTTGTATTCGGCGCGCGTCGCAGAAGGAATTTCGATCCCCTCGCGGTTGAAGGCGTCCATGATCGCGAAGCGGACGTCGTTCTGCACCCCGCCGCTGTTGGTGATATCGGCAAGGAAGAAGCGTATCTCGAATTCCAGCGCCGCTGACCCAAAATTCGAAAACTGCACGAAGGGCTCCGGATTCTTAAGTATGGAGGGCTGCGCCCGCGTGATCTCCAGCAGGATTTCCTGAACGCGCCTGACATCGGTGCCATAGGCAACGCCCACCCGGATATCAACGCGCCCAAGCTTGTTGCGATGCGTCCAGTTGCCGACGGCGCCGTTGATGAGATTGGAGTTCGGCAGGATGACCGTCTGGCGCTGGAATGTCTCGATCTCGGTGGCGCGCACGCTGATTTTGCGCACAGTGCCGCTGACATCACCGGCCACGATCCAGTCGCCCACCTTGAACGGCCGCTCGGCCAGCAGGATCAGGCCCGAGACGAAGTTCGAGACGACATTCTGCAGACCGAAACCGATACCGAGGGAGAGCGCACCGGCAACAAGCGCGAGGCTGGAAAGATCGATGCCCGCCGCCGATATGCCGACCAGCGCAGCAATCGCTATACCAGCATAACCAACCACGAGGCTGATGGAATTGCGCACGCCGGCGTCGACCTTGCCGCGCGCCATGACCGAGCCGTCGAGCCAGCCCTGAAACCAGCGGGTCAGGAAATAACCGATGGCAAAGACCAGTATGCCGCTCAATATGCCGAGCAGCGATATGGTCACCGAACCGATGCTGAAACCGGTGGCCAGCTTCTGCGCCCATGCCTGAATATCTCCCGGCTGAAACCCCCACATGAACAGGGTAAGCGGCAGGAAGATCAACAGAATGAGGAAGTTGAGCAGGACGCTGACGCCAAGCCCGATCTGATCCATGGAGCTTTCTTCGGCATAGCCTTTGGCCATCATCCAGCGGCCCAGCCATGATCCGCCCAGCCCGCCCTCCGCGCCGATGGCGGCGGCGCAAAGGAAGCCGATATAGGCCGTCACCAGAATGGTGCCCGTCATCACCACCTGCAACGACAGGAAGATGGCAAAGCCGATATAGCCGAACAGCGCGGCCCCGATGGTAAGCCCGCCGATCAGGAACAGACTGTAGCGCAGCCACACCGGCCACGGCTTCCAGTTGCCCTCAGGCGTCCTGAACGGCTTGACGTTGCCGATCAGAAGCAAAATGACGCCGACGATCAGCGAGGCTACGAAGCTGCGCGTCACCGTCAGCGACAGTGGCGACGACATCTGATCGGCCACCTGCGAAAGGAAATTGTTCAGCGCCACGGCTATCGCCATCGCGGTCGCCAGCCGCACCAGCCAGCGTGCGGGGCGCGATTCCACCGGCACGAGCCGCCATTGCGGGAGCTTCGGCACCAGCGCGGCATTGGCCAGCCGGTTCACCAGAAAAACGCCGAGCACCATCAGCATGGCCGAACGCAGATAGAGCCCGATATCGCCGCGCAGCACCTGATTTGAACTGAAGAAGAACCATGTCGCGGCAAAAAATACGGTGAGGGCTCCGGTCGGCAGCAGGGTCGACCAGAAGGCAACCGAAAGCCGGGTCAGATAGGACGGTTCTTCCACGGCGGGGTCGGCCCTGAACAGACCGCCCACCAGCCGCCTGCCGCCGAACATCAGCACAAGGGCCGCGATCAGCGCCATGAACGTTGCGGCGATCATGGCGTTGAACTTGTATTTATAGGCAAAATTAGCCCACGACGTGATGGCCGTGCTGAACTTTCCAAACTCGTTTGCCGCGTCGGAAATCATCTTGCCGCTGAACGTTTCCGACAATGCATAGCGGCGGGTCAGCATGCTGCGGAACAGGTCGCGCCGGATCGTGGCGATCTGCTCGATGAGTTTGTTGGAGCGAAGCGACAGGTTCTGCGCCGTCGCGATAACAGCATTGATCTCCGTCTTCTCCGCTGCAAGGGCCTGCCGCTCCTCCCGCACCGTTTCCGCCTCCGGCGGCTGACCGTCGGCGGGTGCCGCGCCCAGTTGCTCCACGCGTGCATTGATCTCGGCAAGGCGCGGCTTGAACGCGAGCGCGCTTTGCAATGCCTCGGTGGATACGGCTTCAAGCTTCAGGCGCAGGCGAACCAGATAGGCATCATCATCACCATGCTCGGTAATGTCCTTCTCAAGCCCGTCCAGCGTGACGATCAGCGCATCCAGCGCCCGCTGCTGCTCCTCAAGCAGTTGCGCAGCCTCCGCCGCCGCCATGTCCTGTGCGAAAACAGGCCGGGCGAGGCCACCGAATACAAGAAACAAAACGAGGCAAAGGCGGGCGATATGCGAAAGCATGATCCGAACTGAATTCCGTTGACGCCTGCCGCAGCCGCCATGACGTACCGGCGCGGGAATGGTCATAGATAGAGAGGTCACGGGAACCCGGCAAGCGATGAGCGCTGGCTGAATGGTTTATACGCCAAAGGTGCTCCAAAAGAGGAAATCTTTGCGTTAGAAGCGGTGCAATTACCCATCTCAGGGGTTTTGGCGGCTGCCAGCAGCATGCCCCACCGCAAGAGAAACCGAACAAAAATGCCTTCAGCCTCATTACGAATCACAAACCTCATGCCGTCCGGCAAGAGCGGCTGGGAAGTCCACGCGGAAGCGCTGATGCGTCGTCAGAAGGATGACGACATCATCGTTCTTTCGGTTGGCGACCATGATTTTCATACGCCCGCCGAAACAGTCGAAGCCTGCGTGGCGGCAGTTCGCGAAGGGCGTCACCACTACACGCATCTGGCCGGCATCCCGCGCCTGCGCGCCGCAATGGCGCATTTGTCCACCCGCTGCTCGGGCGTTGAAACCCCGGTTGAACAGGTGATAGCGGCACCCGGCGGACAGGCAGCTCTTTATGCCGCCGTGCAGGCAACGCTCGATCCCGGCAGCCACGCCATCGTCGTCGCGCCCTATTATGCGACCTATCCCGGCACGTTCCGCGCGGCCGGTGCAGAATTCACGGTTGTGGAAGCGCGTGCCGCCGATGGCTTCCAGCCCGATGCTGCGGCAATCGAGGCCGCGCTGCGTCCCAACACCCGCGCCATCCTCATCAACACGCCCAACAATCCGACCGGCGCCGTCTACACGCGCGCGGCGCTGGAAGGCATCGCCGATCTGTGCCGGCGTCACGATCTGTGGCTGCTCTCGGACGAGGTTTACTGGACGCTCGGCGCTTCCGAACACCTGTCGCCGCGCGCCCTGCCCGGCATGGCCGAGCGCACCATCGTGATCAACTCCATGTCCAAGAGCCATGGCATGACCGGCTGGCGCATCGGCTGGTTGACGGCTCCGGAGCAACTGGTCACGCTGCTGACCGGCTTCAATCTGGTATCCACCTATGGCCTGCCCGATTTCATTTCCCATGCCGCCGCCGAAGCCATGGAGAACGATTACGGCGTGGCCGAAATCGCCGCCCGCTATGCCGGCCGGCGCGACATCTTCCTCGATGCCATAAGCGGCGCCAACCGGATTCAGGTGCGTGGCTCCGAAGGCGGCATGTACATCATGCTCGACATCTCGGCCATCGAGCCGGACGACGAGGCCTTCGCCTGGGCGCTGCTCGATGCCGAAAAGATCAGCGTCATGCCGGGTTCCAGCTTCGGCGAGGCCGCCGCCGGGCACATCCGCATCAGCCTGTGCAAGCCGGAACCGGTTTTGCAGGAGGCAGCGACCCGGCTGCTCCGCTTCGCGTCGGACTACGCAAGGAAGGCCGCCTGAGCGTCCGCCACGCCTCTGCATCGACAGGCCCGGCCGGAAACGCTACTGGTTGAGGATTATCCGGCAAGGCAGATCTCGGGAAAGCGGAATGGCAGCGCAGGGACGGAAAATCTGGTGGGGCGACTTCAAGGCGCCCGACTTCGCTGAGATCGACCCCGAAGAGACCATTGCCGTGCTGCCGGTGGCGGCGGTCGAGCAGCACGGACCGCATCTGCCGCTGTCCACCGATGCCGACATCATGAACGGCATGCTGGCAACCGCGATCCCGCTTGTTCCGCAAGACCTCGATCTGCGCATCCTGCCGGCTCAGGCGGTCGGCAAGTCGGACGAGCACGTCTACGCGCCGGGAACGCTGAGCATCCCGGCCACAAGTCTCATCGAATGCTGGAACGAGCTTGGCGCATCGGTGGCGCGCGCGGGCGTACGCAAGCTGGTCGTCGTCACCTCGCATGGCGGCAACGAAGAGGTGATGGGCATCGTCACCCGCAATCTGCGAGTCCACTTCGGCATGATGGCGGTGCGTACCAGCTGGGAACGCTTCGGACGGCCGGAAGGGCTGTTCAGCGCGCATGAGATGCGGCGCGGCATTCACGGCGGCGACGTGGAAACCTCGCTGATGCTGCATTTCCGCCCCGATCTCGTTGAATTGGAAAAAGCGGACAACTTCGCCTCCCGCGCCGACAGGGCGGAACAGGAATTCGCGCTGCTCAACGCACAAAGCCCGCATGCCTTTGCGTGGATCGCCAGCGACCTCAACCCGCATGGCGTGGTCGGCAACGCCGCCGCCGCCACGGCCGAAAAAGGCCGGCTGACGGCAGAGCATCAGACCCAAGGTTTCATCACCCTTCTGGAAGATGTGCGCAAGGCACGGCTTGCGGACTGGCTTAGCTGAAGCAATTCCAGCAAAAGTGCGGCGCGGTTTTGCGTTCGGAATAGCGCCAACCCAGAGCGTTACGGGTGCTCCCGAGATTCGGTGAAAAGCGGAAACGCCCTAACCGAACGGGTCGAGTTCGAACACTTCGCCCTCGAACGCATCTGCCCCACGCCCAATGCCCTTTATCGCGGCAATCATGCGCCCTTCGCGGCCGAGCAGCGCGTCGGCCACCGCGATCAGGCGGCTATTGGGCGTCGCGGAAGGCGAGAGCCAGCGCAGCATCGCGGCCAGTTCGGCCTCGTTCAGCGCGGGATTGAGGGCAACAGCGACGATATAGGCGGCGGCGGGGGAGCGGCTGACGCCCGCATAGCAATGAATGACCATCGGCCTTGCGCGGTCCCATCCAGAGGCGAAATCCAGCAGGCGGCGCACATGCGCCTCGCCCGGCAGGGTCAGCCCGTCGCGCAATTCGGCAATGTCGTTCATGCGCAGATGAAGATGATCCCGCTCCGCGACCGAGGCCGGGCGCGCCATGTCCGTGTCGGCGGAAAGCAGCGTGACCAGCCGTCCCGCACCGGTTCGCGAGACGGTCTGCTCCAGCTTTGAAAGCGGACAGACGTGGATCATCGCGTGCCCTTCCATCCGGCCAGCGCCGCCTCCAGCCGCAGCCATTCCTCGTCATTCCCCGGCAGGCCTGCACGCAGCGCATGCGGCCGATCACTGAAATGGCGCAGCACTATGCCGCGCTCACCAAGAGCCCGAAAAAGGCTGCCGGCCTCAGCAAATTCCATGTAGCGATAGAGCGGCGTGCCGCCCCGCACTTCGACGCCGTGGCCGGCGAACAGCCTGTCGAGCCGATCCGCCTCGCCTTCCAGCCGGGCCCGCATCTGCCGCTGCCAGTCCGCGTCGGAAAGAGCCCTGATGCCATATTCCAGCGCCGGGCCGGAGACGGCCCATGGCCCGAAGCCGCCGGCAAGCCGTGCCACGGTCTCCTTGTCGGCAAGGGCGAAACCCAGCCGCACACCGGCAAGGCCGAAAAATTTTCCGAACGAGCGCAGCACCACCAGCCCGCCCTGCTCCACATCGCCGGCAACGCTTTCCCGGTGCGGGCCGACATCCATGAAAGCCTCGTCCACCACCAGCAACACGCCTTTGGCCTCCATGCGGGACGCCAGTTCCGTGAGGTCGCGGCGGGCAATCACGCGCCCGTCCGGATTGTTCGGATTGACGACGATGGCAAGGTCGGCTGCGGAAAGCGTGTCGAAATCCGGCGTTTCTTCCACCTCGTGGCCGGCAATGCGGGCGGCGCGCGCATGCTCGGCATAGGTGGGTCCGAGTACCAGCGCCCGGCCCGGCTTCACCAGTGAACAGACGCGCGGCAACAATATCTGCGTACCCGGCGCGCTCGCCACATTGGCCGGAGACGGCGCGCCATAGGCTGCGGCCGCGACGGCAGCGAGTTCGTCCGCCCGCGCCTGCTCGGGCAGACGGGTCAGGGCGGTGGCGGGCAGGTCGAAAAGCGGATAGGAGTGCGGATTGATCCCGGTCGAAAGATCGACGAAGGGTTCCGGCGCCTGCGGAAACAGCGCCCGGGCCCTGCCGAGGCTTCCGCCATGATCGACCGCCGCCAATGCTTCGCCCGGAATATCCATGTCGGTCCTAATTGCCTTCATCTCGCTGGTTGCCGAACGCATCGCCGGATATCCGGACTGGCTCTTTCGCGCCATCGGCCATCCCGTTACCTGGATCGGCAGGCTGATATCCTGTCTCGACCGAACGCTCAACCTCGCCTCCTCTTCCGACGCGACAAGGCGGCTTTGCGGCGTGCTGGCGCTGCTGGTGATCGTATCGGTGCCGGCAGCCATCGCCTTCGCCATCGAGACGCTGCTCGGCCGCGTTTTCTTCGGCTTCATTGTCACCGCTATAGTGGCATCCTCGCTGCTCTCGCAACGCAGCCTCGGCGAACATGTCGAGGCCGTTGCAACCGCACTGGAAACCGGCGGTCTTGAAGCGGGACGCAGGGCGGTGTCGATGATCGTCGGCCGTGATCCCGAGCAACTGGACGAAGCGGGCGTCTCCCGCGCCGCAATCGAAAGCCTTGCCGAGAATTTTTCCGATGGCATCGTCGCCCCTGCCCTGTGGCTTGGCGTGGGCGGACTGGCCGGAGGCGCGGCCTACAAGTCCGTCAACACCGCCGATTCCATGATCGGCCACCGCACCCCCCGCCATGAGGCCTTCGGCTGGGCCTCGGCGCGCTTCGACGATCTGGTCAACCTCCCCGCCTCGCGGCTGACGGGACTGCTGATCGTGGCCGCCGCTTTCCTGGTGAAAGGCGCTGACGCCCACGCCGGCTGGCAGGCGATCCGCCGCGATGCTGCAAAGCATCGATCACCCAATGCCGGCTGGCCGGAAGCGGCCATGGCCGGCGCGCTGGGGCTCGCCCTCGCCGGCCCCCGCGTCTATGGCGGCGTCACGGTGGACGATTCCTTCATGGGCGAAGGCGGTCGGCGCGATGCCGACGCAGCCGACATCCGGCGCGCCCTGAAACTCTACCGAATCGCCGACATGATGCTGATCGCGCTATTTGGTCTGGCAGCGGCGGCGATCTGGCTGCTCTAAGCGCGCCGCGCCTCGAAAGTGATGATGCCATCGCCCTTCTGCGGCTTGCGGCCATGCTGGTAATCGCCACAGGCGATCACCTCGGTGAAGCCGACGGCCCGCAGCGCCAGCTCGAATTCCGCCACGCCCCACCAGCGCAGGGCGAACAGGTCGATCTCGCTGTCCACCAGCTTGCCGACCCGCCAGTGCTCATAGCGCAGGCTGGTCGTGGTGGTCTGTGCCACATAGTCCGTGTCGATCCTGTCGGCGGTCAGCGTCAGCAGCTCTTCGCCGGCCTTCCATGTCCGCACCGAATGCGGTGCATCGAGAAAACCGTCGATGGCATCGAGGTCAAGGATCAGCCGGCCGCCGGGCGCGAGATGGTCGTGGAAGCGCTTCAGCACCCCAAGTGCGGCGTCATAGTCGGTGATGAGCTGGATGGAGCCGAGCGGCACGAGCATGGCCTCGAAGCGCTCGTCATAGGAAAAACCCTCGAAGGTCTGCCGGCTCAGCCCCGCCGGCAGTGATCGGCTCTCACAGGCCGCGCGGCAATAGGCCAGCATCTCCTCGGAAGCGTCGAAGCCTTTCACGTCCAGCCCCGCTTCCAGCAGCGGCACGAGCAGGCGCCCATTGCCGACCGCCGGTTCAAGCACCGGACCCGTCACGCCTTGCAGGCGCTCCAGATAGAATTCGACGTCGCCAAAGGACCGGCCGACCGGCTTGTCCAGTTCATAGACCCAGGCGGCCAGCGTCGCATAACGATTTTGCACTAGAATTCTATTCCCTTCTGTGCCTTCACGCCCGCCGCGAAATGGTGCTTGGTGGACCCCATTTCGGTGACGAGATCTGCAGCCTCGATCAAGGCCGGCCTGGCGTTACGGCCCGTGACCACGACATGCAACCCCTCGCGACGCCCCTTCAGCGCCGCCACCACCTCGTCGAGGTCGAGATAGTCGTAGCGCAGCGCTATGTTGAGTTCGTCAAGCACCACAAGGCTGATCGTCGGATCGGCCATCAGCTCCTGCGCCTTGGCCCATGCGGCCTGCGCGGCGGCGATGTCGCGCTTCAGGTCCTGCGTTTCCCACGTAAAGCCTTCGCCCATGGTGTGCCACGAAACCAGATCGCCGAAACGGGCCAGCGCATCCTGCTCGCCGGAATGCCACGCGCCCTTGATGAACTGGACGACGCCCACCCGCCTTCCATAACCCAGCATGCGCAGCGCCAGCCCGAAGGCGGCCGTGCTCTTGCCCTTGCCCGGACCGGTGTTGACGATCAGCAGGCCCTTCTCGACCGTCTTTGCGGCCACTTCTGCATCCTGAACCGCCTTGCGCTTTTCCATTTTGGCGCGGTGGCGCTCCGCCTCCACATCGTCGATTTCGCTTTCGTCCGCCATATCATTTCACCTTCAGCGGCAGCCCGGCCACCATCATGAGGACGGTGTCGGCAATGGCTGCGATTTTCTGATTTAGCCGCCCCGCCTCATCGCGGAAACGGCGGGCAAGCGCGTTGTCAGGCACGATGCCTTGCCCCACTTCATTGGACACCACGAACCACGGCCCGCGCGGACTGGCGAAAACCTCGGCAAGCCGGCGGCATTCGGCATCGAGGTCGTGTTCGGCCAGCATGTGATTGGTCAGCCACAGCGTCAGGCAATCCACCAGCACCGGCTGTCCCTGCGGCTGCGCAGCCAGCGCGCCGGTAAGATCGAGCGGTGCGTCAACGGTGTGCCAGCCGGCGCCGCGCCGGCTGCGATGCTCACCGATGCGGGCGCGCATCTCGTCGTCATAGGCTTGCGCCGTCGCGATATAGGTCCAGGGTGCCGGCAGCGCCGCAACCAGTTCTTCCGCATACCGGCTCTTGCCGGAGCGCGCGCCGCCGATGATGAATGTCAGGCCGTTCATGGCCGCCACTCTTACATCGACTTCGGCACATAACGCCAGCTTACCGCCGCGCACCCCACCATCAAAAGGCCGAGCGTGACGAAAACGGAGCCGAGGCCGAAAAAGGCCAGCACGATCGAATAGACCATCGGCGGGGTCAGTTCGGAGAAATCGAGATAGGTGCGGTAGACCGCCGCCATCTGCGAGCGCTCATAGGGATGGACCGAGCGCATGAACACGGTGGAGCCGAGCGCATCGATGGCGATGGTGAACAGCGCGCCGCACAGAAGCAACGCCCCGGTTATCAGCGGTGCGGTGGTGCTGACCCAGCCGGCTGCAAACAGGGCAGCGGACATGGCGGCAAAGGCGAGCGCGATGGTGCCGCGCGTGCCGAAGCGCTTGCCGGCCCTGCCCCAGAAAATGGCGGTGAACAGCAGCGCATTACCGGCGGAAATCAGCAGGCCGCCCGCCACCTCTCCTTCGCCCGCAATGAGCATGAACAGCGGCCCGTAGACGAAGAAGGTCGTCCAGTAGCAATTGCGGCCAAAGGCGATCAGCCATGCCAGCCGCAGCCGGGGCTGCGCGATGAAGCGGCCGATATTGGTGATCGGATTCAGTGCCCGGCTCTTGCCGGCCGCGATCATCTGGTTGTCGCTCAGGCGATAGTACCAGAACAGGGCAAGCAGAATGAGCGCGACGATGGCCACCACGCTGTGAGCGGCATAGATGCCATAGCGGGTATAGAGCAGGATGCCGAGCGTCGGCCCGCCGGTCCAGGCAAAGGTGGACCATGCCATGCGCAGCGATTCGGAGCGGATGAACTCGGTCTTGCGGATGTGGTCCATGATATAGAGGTTGAGCGTGATAGACAGCGCGCTTGCCCCCATCACCCGGCACAGCATGCCAAGCGCCTGCCCGATCAGCGTGTCGGTAATGAAGAACAGAGATCCGACAGCCAGAAGGCATGCCCCTGCCGTATAGACCCAGCGCCGCGCGAAGCGCCTGATCAGCATCGGCATGAACAGCGTTACCGAAAGACCGAGCAGCGACACCACCGTATAAAGAACGGAAACCGATTGCTCGCTCTGCAGGATTTCATAGGCCTGTATCGGGATCACGCTGGACACGGTGGCCCGCGCAAAGGATTCCACTGTATAAAGCGAAGCGAAGGTGCGGGCTCCGGCCGGGCGGACCTGCCGCAGCCAGATGGGGTGCCGCACATGCGTAACCATGAAATCCTCCCGTCGAATCCCGCCGTCGGATTCGCCCGCCGCCATTGTGAAGCCTTTGTGACCCAGGACGGTAGCGGGAAACCGACTTTCCCGGCCGAAAACGCGAAATAGTCCAAAGGCTTTTCAGATCTGGACCAACTTAAAACCGTCCGATTTGCGCTGCAGGCATCCGGGCGGGCATGGTACGACTCGCAGACAGACCCGCCGGAGCCTCCATGCACTCATCCTCGCCTACTCCCGCTTCGCAAATTCCAGGCCGCCGCATCGAGGCCATCGACGCGGCCCGTGGCGCAGCACTGCTGGCCATGGTCAGCTACCATTTCACATGGGATCTGGAGTTCTTCGGCTATGTGACGCCCGGCCTCACCGCTTTCGGCGGCTGGAAGATCTACGCCCGCTGCATCGCCTCCAGCTTCCTGTTTCTGGTCGGCTTCAGCCTCATGCTCGCCCATGGCAACGGCATTCGCTGGAACGGCTTCGGCAAACGGCTGGCCATGATCGTGGCGGCAGCGGCGGCGATCACCATAGCGACATGGTTCGCCACGCCGGGCTCGTTCATCTTCTTCGGCATCTTGCACCACATCGCACTCGCAAGCCTGCTCGGCCTTGCCTTTCTGCGCTTTCCCGCATGGGCGCTGGCTGTTGCAGCCATTCTCGTGGCCATGGCGCCGCAATTCCTGCGCATGCCGATCTTCGATCATCCGGGCCTGTGGTGGCTCGGCCTGTCCACCATCAGCCCGCGTTCCAACGATTATGTGCCGTTGTTTCCATGGTTCGCCGCGGTTCTGGCCGGCATGGCGGCCGCACGTTTAGCGCGCGATTTCGGTCTTCTGGCCCGGCTCGGCGGAGAACTGCCACAACCCGCGCTGCGCCCCCTCGTCAAGATCGGGCAGCACAGCCTTGCCTTCTACATCATTCACCAGCCCGTCCTGATCGCCTGCCTGTGGCTGTTCGCACAGGTCTTTCCGGCACCCGCTCAGGATCCGAGGATCGGGTTCATGCACGGCTGCGAGACCTATTGCCGGGAATCCCGCGACCCGAGTTTCTGCACAGCCTATTGCGGCTGCATGTTTGACGCGGTTCAAAAAGACGGCACTGTCGACAAGGTGATGAGCGGAACGCAAAATGAAGAACTGTCCCGTCGCGTTCAGGAGCTCGCATCGATCTGTACAGCGGAAACGGACATGAAGCTGATGGGGGAGGAAGAATGAAAGCAGTTCCAGCCTGGCGCAGGATCCCGTGGCCGCCGCTGATCTATCTTGCGGCAATCGCCGCCGGTATAGTCCTCGGCCTGCTCGTCCCTCTGCCGCGCATGACCGGCCCGTTCGGCAACGTGCTCTATGCCATAGGCTGGCTGATCATCATTGCCGTCATCGCTTTGTGGGTGTCTTCCTTCCGCGCAATGAGACAGGCGGGAACCACGCTCGATCCCTCGGGCGAACCCAGCCATCTGCTCACCAGCGGCCCCTTTTCCATCACGCGCAACCCGATTTACCTCGCCAATACGCTCCTTCTGTTTGGCGTCGGTCTTGTTTCGGGCAACTGGTGGTTCCTGCCGATCTCCATCGTCGCAGCATTCGTGACGCAGAAGATCGCCATCGAATTCGAGGAAAAGATACTGGCCGAAAAGTTCGGCCGCAGATATCGCGACTATTCCAAGAAGGTCCGGCGCTGGTTCTGAAGACATGCTGTGGCCGCCTTGCAAGCCACTGCTGTTCCGCCACCACAATGACACGTGTAAAGCAGGCGTTTAAAGCGTAAAGAGCGTATCTGGAAGGTTACGACACCCTGTCGTGACAATGCCTTGGCTCACCGGCAAATGCACAGGTGAGGTAGCTTCGGCCACTAACCGCCCCCAAAGAACCTCAAGGCGAGACGGTCTCGCCTGCCAGGCCAACAGCTATGCGACAAAAAATGTCGGATCAGAAAAGCAACGGGGAACAACATCCTGAGATGCCGCGTTAAAGCGTGATTTCAACCCGAAGCATGTGAAGAGCGGCTGAATTCTGCACAAAAAAAATGCAAGGCAGAAGCCTTGCACAATGAACGCGTCCGATCTGCTTCCGGTATCCGGCGGCTGCGAGTAACCGCGCCTAGATCGCATCCTCCCAAGACTTTAGACCGCGTAGGAGAACAGTTTTTGTGCTGCTCTCTCGATTATGTTGAGCACACTAGACCAACAAAGCCGGCAAAGTCACTAGAAATTTTGCCTCCATCTGGACTTAAATGTGCTGCATTGCACAATAAGTCGGCACGAACTGCCTTTCGGATGGTCATGGTTTTGCCGGCCAGGGACGCGGTAAGAAGGCGCATGAAAATACGGGTTTTTGCGGCGGGTTTCCAACTTGCCATGAAATGGCTATGAAGCCGAAGCAAACAGGCCCCGGCGCGCCGATTCCGGCGCTGCCTTTTCTCTCACGGAATCAGCTTATGCGTTTGTCGCGCTACTTTTTGCCCATCCTCAAGGAAAACCCGCGCGAGGCCGAGATCGTCTCGCATCGCCTGATGTTGCGTGCCGGCATGCTTCGCCAGCAGGGCGCGGGAAGTTTCTCGTGGCTGCCACTGGGCAAGCGCGTGCTCGACAAGGTGTGCCAGATCATCCGCGAGGAGCAGGATCGCGCCGGCGCGCTCGAAATCCTGATGCCGACCATCCAGTCGGCCGACCTGTGGCGCGAGAGCGGGCGCTATGATGCTTATGGCAAGGAAATGCTGCGCATCAAGGACCGCCATGAGCGCGACATGCTCTACGGGCCGACCAACGAGGAGATGGTGACGGATGTTTTCCGTAACTACGTCAAGTCCTACAAGGACCTGCCCCTCAACCTCTATCACATCCAGTGGAAGTTCCGCGACGAGGTGCGCCCCCGCTTCGGCGTCATGCGCTCGCGCGAGTTCCTGATGAAGGACGCCTACTCCTTCGATCTCGATTTCGAGGGCGCGAAGGCTGCTTACTACCGCATGTTCGTCGCCTATCTGCGCACCTTCACGCGCATGGGCCTGCAGGCCATTCCGATGCGCGCCGACACCGGCCCCATTGGCGGCGACCTCTCCCATGAATTCATCATTCTGGCCGAAACCGGCGAGAGCCAGGTCTACTGCCACCGCGACTATCTCGGCTATGAGGTGCCCGGCGAGGACGTCGACTTTGGCAATGACGGCGAGATCGCCGGCATCGTCACCAAATGGACCACGCCCTACGCGGCGACCGACGAGATGCATGACGAAGCCGCATGGGATGCCATTGCCGAGAGCGACAAGGTCTCGGCGCGCGGCATCGAGGTCGGCCACATCTTCCACTTCGGCGAAAAATACTCGAAGCCGATGAATGCCAGGGTGACCGGCCCGGATGGCAAGGAGCATTTCGTCTCCATGGGCTCCTACGGCATCGGCCCGTCGCGCCTGATCGCGGCCATCATCGAGGCCAGCCATGACGAAAACGGCATCATCTGGCCCGAAGCCATCGCTCCGTTCGACGTTGCGCTCATCAACATGAAGGCGGGCGACGCCGAATGCGACCGCGTCTGCGCCGAGCTTGAGGCAACGCTCACCGCTGCCGGCAAGGACGTTCTGCACGACGACACCGACCAGCGCCCCGGCGCCAAGTTCGCCACCGCCGATCTTATCGGCCTGCCGTGGCAGCTCATCGTCGGCCCGCGCGGCGTTGCCGCCGGTGAGGTTGAACTGAAGAACCGCAAGACCGGCGAGCGCGAAACGCTGCCGATCGCCGCCGCCATTTCCCGTCTGGGTGGGGCTGCATGAGCAAGGCGGCAGCGAAACCCTCCTCCGCCGGACCGTTTTCCGGTTTCGAGCGCATGGTCGCCTGGCGCTACCTGCGCTCGCGCCGCAAGGAGACGGTGATTTCGGTCATCGCCTCGATCTCGTTCCTCGGCATCATGCTGGGCGTGGCGACGCTGATCGTGGTCATGGCGGTGATGAACGGTTTTCGCGCCGAATTGCTTACCCGCATTCTTGGCGTCAACGGCCATCTGATCGTCACGCCCATCGATCTGCCTCTTGAGGACTATGCGCAGGTCGCCGACCGCATCAACGGCGTGGCCGGAGTGCGCTATGCCCTGCCGCTGATCGACGGACAGGTGCTGGCGCAGGGCAATGTCGGCTCCGGCACCGGCGCGCTTGTGCGCGGCATAAGGGGCGAAGACATCGGCAAGGTGTCCATCGTCGCCAACAACATCCGCCAGGGGTCTCTGGTCGGCTTCGACACTGCCGAGGGCGTCGCCATCGGCTCGCGAATGGCCGACAATCTGGGCCTCAGACTGGGTGACATGATCACCCTGATATCGCCGGATGGCGACGTCACGCCGCTTGGCACCATGCCACGGCTCAAGGGCTATCCGGTCACGGCGATCTTCGAGGTGGGCATGTCGGAATATGACAGCTCCATCGTCTACATGCCGCTGGCCGAGGCACAGCTCTATTTCAACATGGAAGATCTGGCGCAAAGCATCGAGATCTATGTCGACAATCCCGATGCCGTCGATGCGCTCAGGCCGAAGGTGGAGGAAGCGGCGCAGCGGCCGATCCTGCTCAGCGACTGGCGCCAGCGCAACCAGACCTTCTTCTCCGCCCTTCAGGTGGAGCGCAACGTCATGTTCATGATCCTGACGCTGATCGTGCTCGTGGCGGCGCTCAACATCATTTCCGGCCTCGTCATGCTGGTGAAGGACAAGGGCCACGACATCGCCATTCTGCGCACCATGGGCGCGACGCGCGGCGCCATATTGCGTATCTTCCTGATGACGGGCGCGGCCATAGGCGTGGTGGGAACGCTGGCCGGCGTCTTCCTCGGCATCCTCATCTGCCTCAATGTTGAGAGTATCCGCCAGTTCTTCTCATGGATTTCCGGCACCGTGCTGTTCAATCCGGAGCTCTATTTCCTGAGCCAGCTTCCGGCAAAGATGGACATGGGCGAGACGCTTTCCGTGGTGCTGATGGCGCTGGTGCTGTCGTTTCTGGCAACGCTGTTTCCCGCATGGCGGGCCGCACGTCTCGATCCGGTCGAAGCGCTGAGGTATGAGTGATGGCGCGGGCGGTTCTTGAGCTCAAGGCGGTCGAACGTCATTACGAGCAGGGCGAGCGCAAGCTCACCATTCTCAATGGCACAGATTTCGTGCTGCATGCAGGCGAGATGGTGGCGCTGGTCGCCCCTTCCGGCACCGGCAAGTCGACGCTGCTGCACACGGCCGGACTGCTGGAACGCCCGGATGCCGGCGAAGTCATTCTGGCCGGCCGTCAGTGCGGCAAGCTATCGGACGACCAGCGCACGGCGATCCGCCGCAACGACATCGGTTTTGTCTACCAGTTTCACCATTTGCTGCCGGAATTTTCCGCGCTGGAAAATGTGATGATGCCGCAGCTCATAAAGGGACTGTCGCGCGAGGAGGCATCCGAGCGTGCCGGGCAATTGCTCGACTACATGCAGCTTGGCAAGCGCGCTACCCACCGCCCTTCCGAACTGTCGGGCGGCGAGCAGCAGCGCGTGGCGATCGCCCGCGCGGTGGCCAATGCGCCGCTGGTGCTGCTGGCCGATGAGCCGACGGGCAATCTGGACCCCGTCACCGCCTCCTACGTGTTTCAGGCCCTGTCCGCGCTCGTGAAACAGTCAGGCCTTGCGGCCCTGATCGCCACACACAATCACGAACTCGCCGCACGCATGGACCGCCGCGTCACCCTCTCGGAAGGCCGCGTCGTTCCCCTCTGAGGCTCCCGATAAGGAGCGGCGCGTAACGTAGCGCGCCCCCGCGGATCATGTGGTCCGCGGGTCACCCTCGGTCGTTCCGGCATGGCCGGCAGCCGCAAGCCCGGCCTGCCTCACCAGTCTGCCCCATGCCCAAAATCCGGTCCTCGCCGATCGACTCCACGGTCTGGGGTGCCGGCCTTCCAGCTCAGCGCCCCCTCGCCTGACCCGACAAAAGTCCCGCCATCCTCCACAGGCTTGTCCTCAGCTATTCGCGGACAGTGCCTTCGATTCGCCCCCCCCCCCACTTTTATAGTGCCCTGCGCGCGCATTGACCCGCCATCTTCGTCGCCGGTCATCGCTTCCGCTCTTCCTGCCGAAACCAGTTCTTAACCCTGAATATGGCCGCGACTCAGCGCTGACAGTGTTCGCATTTTGTCAATTGACATGCGAACAGAATTAGAACAAATTAAGAACATATTGAAAACAGGAGCCAGTCATGACCGATCTCGTTCAGGATGTTGTCTCAATGGTGTGCATGGGCACCTTTCTTGTTTCCATGGCGATGTGGATCGGGGCTCTTTGATTCTATCGACTGCGATCTTCAGCCCGACGCGCTGCATGAACAGGCACTGCGCGGGATGAGTGGCAACGTCGGGGACGAGGATGGCGGTGCGCCCGCGTCGTTAGCCGCGTTCCGCATCGAGTTTGCAAAGACCGGGTTTGAGGCGCTGAGTTCGCTGGTTCCGGGGTTCCCCACATGTCGGGGTCCCCACGTCCTGGGCCCAAGGTCCGGCTCCGTCCATTCCCGGATATGCGGCGGTTAACCGGCGATGCTGTGCAAGGCAGTCTGCTTCGGCGTCTCAGTCAAGATCGCGGGGCCGAACACCTCCTCAAAGGAGGCCTTGAGCGCCACGTCCAGATCGTTCATCGTCACCGGCAGGCCGAGGTCGACCAGACTGGTAACGCCATGGTCCTGCACGCCGCAGGGCACGATGCCGCCGAAATGCGTCAAATCCGGCTCCACATTGATCGATATGCCGTGGAAGCTGACCCATTTGCGCATGCGGATGCCGATAGCCGCAATCTTGTCCTCGGCGACCGAGCCGTCAGCCGTGGGGGGACGATCCAGACGCTGCACCCACACACCCACCCGATCCTCCCGCCGTTCGCCCTTTACATTGAAAGAATCGAGCGTGCGGATGATCCATGCCTCCAATGCCGCCACAAAGGCGCGCACGTCCGTGCGCCTGCGCTTCAGGTCGAGCATCACATAGGCAACCCGTTGGCCCGGGCCATGATAGGTGTACTCGCCGCCGCGCCCCGCAGCAAAAACAGGGAAGCGCCCGGGATCGATCAGGTCTTCCACGCGGGCGCTGGTGCCCGATGTGTAGAGGGGAGGATGCTCAACCAGCCACACAAGCTCGCTGGCCCCTTCCGAACGAATCGCCTCCGCATGGCTCTCCATGAAGCTCAGAGCCTGCGGATAGGGCAGAAAGCCGGGCTCGATACGCCATTCTACCGCCGGCGAACCGGGCGACGAAAAAAAAGACGTGGCGATCTGGCTGCGTTCAGGCATGATTTCTTCCGGATTATGCCCTTTCATATGGCGAGATTGGCGCAAAAGGTCCAGTCGTGGTGGTCGGGCCAGCGCTAAGTTCATGAGCCTGTCATTTAAAGCGCGATTATTGGAAACATGCCCTTGTTTCGCGATAAGCGATTTGCTACACGCCGCGTGCCGGACACAATCCGGCTCCTACCACGGGCGGTCGTGGCGGAATTGGTAGACGCGCAGCGTTGAGGTCGCTGTGGGGCAACCCGTGGAAGTTCGAGTCTTCTCGACCGCACCATATTGCAAATATGCAAGTATTTGATTTTAAAGAGAAAACGGCGGCTTAGCCGCCCTTTTTATTGACAAAATCTGCAAAAATTGCACTACAAATCGCACTACAGGGTGTGAAGGTTTTCCACGTAATGAATTGATTTTTCTGTTGTATTTTAGGTCCGCAATTCTTTCATTCATGTCGGTGCAGGCCACAAACTGTGCGGTAAGCCGGATGTCCATATGACCCACAAATGTCCGTCGGCTGCGATCCGAAAACCCCACCTAAGCAAGATCCTGCATGTAGAAGACATTCGGCATTCGATCGAGGAAAGCCGCGCTGATGGCAAGGTCGTTCCGGCGGACAAGGTGTTTGAGGCGCTGGAAGCTCGCATAATGGACATGACTCGCCGTCTTGGCAGATAGCGCTCTTACTTCCCTTGGTCAGATTCCACCGACGCGTCTTTCGATATGCACCGATCTCAAGTTTGACTGATCCGTTTATACACATGGCATGGGACTGGGTTACCCTTCACGGGTCATACAGTGGATATTCTTCAGTAGAGCTCTTGCCGCCTCTGGAACTCGGATAGCAACGGCAGAGACATGCGGTTTCTCACCTGCCTGCCTGCCTATAGGCGACCGAGCGAGGAAGCCGACGTTCAATTGGCTTGGCCGGCTGACAGCTTCGCGCCGCAAAAATCGGGTGGCAAAGCTGCCTTGGCCGAACTCCAAAAGCGGACCTTGCCTATGGCTACTTGCCGGCTATTTCGACGTATGCGTTCGAATCCCGTATGGCCTGCCACTTCACGCCGATTGCGCGATATTGCCGCCTATAGCAGCCGGTCACCGCACAATATTTCGGGCATCTCACGAGAAATCCCGCCGATAGCCCTCTAAAGCACGCTAAAGAGAGGGGGTTCTCACATGTCTCGACCAGGCGGAATAGCTCCAGCCGAAAATAGCCGTCGATTATCTCGCGCCAGATGCTTGGGGCATCCAAAAAAGATCATGATGACAGCTAAGGAAGATATTGTTCGGAACATCTCACTCCAACCGGGAAATGGTTTTCGCAAGTAGCCCATTCGGCCGGGGTCACTGACATGAAGGATGGCTTTGAAGAAAATACGTGAGAAGCGTGAGCGAACCAGGATGTCAAATTAGAATGCAGATTCCTGATCCATTGTTACTCGATACGAGCCGCGGCGACCTCCTTCCACAAACACGTTTTAACGCCACGCTCAACGCGCATGGCCTGTACGATGGTCTTCGCTTCATAGTTCGCCTGTCTCCGCGGGTTCACGAGCTCATCGCGAGCTTGCCGAATGGCGTCCGTTTCTCGAGCGATGCTACGTTTGAGCAGATGCAAGCCTTCTCGACTTACCTACACGAGACCATCCACTGGTGGCAGCACATCGGCAGTACCTGTGGGTTCATGATGAGCCTCAGCTACCCCGCGCAAACCCACGCTAACCTTCTGCACCTGAGGAAGTTTCTCGATCAGGTCGGGCGAGTGAAGCCGATCCGCGCGTGGGCGGAAATGAATCCTGGGCCGCGCGATATGGCATCACCGCGCGCTACGGCCAACATTATTATCAACAATCAGTTTGACATCGCCGCCTATCGGTTTCTGGCCACCAATCCAGAACGCGCCGAACTGCTTGTGAATAATACGATGTTTGAGAGCTTGGCCCATACGTACAACATCGCCTTGAGCAACGGTGTCATGGCGCTTTCCAGCACGTTCGACCGGGAGCTTGAGTTCATTCCGGACCCGCGCAGTTGGCAAAAAGAGTTGCGTAAGCTCAGGCAATCAAAGGAGCCTGGCTACTTTTACGGCTCGCCGATCGGCCTGTCGCCGGTTGGGGCCTTCCACATTTTCGAAGGGCAGGCTCGGTTCGCGCAGCTCCAATATCTACATTTCGCCACTGGCGGTGCTTTCGATTGGGGCGATGCCGCAGCCGCTGGCATGCTTTCGCCGATCTACATGGCTGCATTCGAGGATTTTCTGGCAAGAACCGAATTCGCTCGGCCCGACACGATCGATCATCCGACGGTCGCACTATTCATGCTTGTGTGCGACATAGCGATGAATCCGGCCGAAGCCTTTCCGTTTCCGGTCCTCGTCCCGAAATTCTTCATCATCGATGTCGATCCCGGCATGCGCTTCATCTACCTATCGGTGATCGTGAAGCATCAGTTTCCTGAGATGAGGACCGCGATCACCGAGTACAGCGCGAGCGAATATGTGGATGTGAGCACGAAGCTCTGCCGGGCTCTTAGCACTTTCACACCGTTGGAAATTGTGCAGGAGATCAACCGCTGGGTCGAGAATGGTCCTGCGTTCAAGGACTGCTTGGCACGCCACGATGCTGGCAAGGCAGATGCCCTAAATCTCCCCCTTCAGGTGCTCTTCGGCCAATTCGCTTCATACGCGCGCGACAAGGCCTGCTATCCGCACATCCTATGCTGGCCGGGCGCGCATATGGCAGGTCACAACGTGAGCCAGGACAGCATCGGTCTCTTCTCGCGCCAATCGCCCATGTTTATCGATCGTGCGGAGGATGAGATGATCGTTCCGATTGTCCGTACCGGCCTCGACGAAGCGACTGTCATGGAGACGTTTCAGGAGTTCTACGGCGGGTACGCGCTCTACGATCTGACCTATCAATGGATCACCACACCAGGACCATTCACTTACAACTTCCGGTGGCTTCAACCCAACGGAACCGACGAGCAAATCAAGGCATGGGCTGACCGGATTTTCACCAACGCCTACGGCGTTTCGCCGGACGATTTCACTAGCTTACAAGCATGAGGCGGAAACCCCGCTGAGGGTGGGTAGCCGGAAGTGAACGCTCGCTCGTTGTCATCGAAGAACTCGAGCTGAAGATTGCTTACCTGCACTCCGTCCACGTCGAGTCGATAACCGTCGAGCGAGCGGAGCGTCGCGTTTTTTCCGGTTCTGCTCTTCATTCATCAACAAGCTAGAATATGTGATCGACTCGACTTTCCGTTGTTTCTTCGGTTTGATTTGGTGGGGATTCTAAGGGGAGGCATATTGGTGTTCTTAGAAAAACACTCTCGATTCTTTCGGCGTTTTGATCTCTCGTTTACGCCACGACATACCGGTGCTCCCCATCTCCCGGTCATCGCAGATTCCAACGAGTTCAGCATTTTCGATGCTCTGAATACACGCGTCGTGGACGAAAAGGCCCTGGAAGTCCAGCCGAACGGCGACATCGTTGAACTGATGGAGGTAACCTACGAGGCGAAGAGGAAAGCGCTCATTCTGCTATTCCACCGCGCGTCACCAGATGCTGCGGAGCCCACCTATCGCAAAAAAGCCCGCCAGAAGGCGGGAACCAAGGTAACCGTTCGTAAGGCCGAAAAGCTGGAGGGCGAAGAGCAATCAGTATCGGCACATCTGATCGTTTTGGATGAGGCAATCCGCCAAGGAACCTATCGGGCCGCCCTCGAAGAAATCCCCGGTATCAGCATGGCGGTTGTCAGGCGGATAATCGGCCAAGCACTCCACGACTACGAATACGATTTCGAGCGAAAGAAGAAGCAGGTCAACACCTACAGCACCTTTAAGCCCGTTGGCGTTCCCTCTGAAACCCTTTCGGGAGCGCTGAAGAGCGGAACACTGAGCTATGTCACGCTTGTAAGGCCGGCAAAGGCAGACTTCGTTGACGCCGACGGATTGTTTCAACCTCAAACTGAGACGATGAGAATTCGGGTTCAAGGCGAGGTCACCAGCGGGAACTGGCGGGATTATCTTCCGGCGATGTTCAAGCGGGCGAAGGCAGCAGGATGGACGGACTTCAGCGTTGATCTCGAACTTGATGACAATCGCCGTCGAACTCGACCAGCAAGATGAGGCCAAGGAGGTTCTTTTTGTCCGGTCTGATGAATTGAATTTCCAGACGGAGCTCGAAGTTTGCTCAGTTAACATTGTCGATGAAGTCGTAGCAAAGGTACTCAACCTGATCCGGAAAGGATAAATGGGAAGTGCGCGGCGGCGTCCTCACATACCCTCTCAGCTATCTTTCCCTTAAAGATGAGAGCGGGAAGCGGCTCTTTAGGCGCAATTGGGTTGCGGTCCTAGTTGTCGTAATTGTGATGAGCGTGCCGTTTATATTTTTCGATGCTAACTACTTTTCAGATAGAGGATTTCTGGATCGGATTGGCAGTTTTGCTGCGGTACTTACCGGATTCTATATAGCCGCGCTGGTTGGTGTTGCGAGCTTTGCATCATCCGTTGGGGATCTCGACGAAGAGATTGAGGTTGGTCGCATCAGCCGTCCCGTACCGGACCCGGCTGAAAACGAGGATCCAGAGGAGTTTCTCACGCGTCGCCAGTACGTCTGTTCGATGTTTGGTTATCTGGCGTTTATGTCGTTAATGCTCTCCGTCGGAGCGATTCTCTTGATCGTCGTTGCTGATCCTGCCTACGTGGCGATTGGCGCTACGGCTCGCTGGATTGATGTCGAGACGGTAACTTGGCTCCAGACAGTTGGACGAGCAGCCATCGTCATGGGCTTCAATCTCGTGCTAGCCCATCTGCTTGTGACAACTTGCCATGGGCTTTATTATCTTATCGATCGCCTCTACGCGAAAAAACCAGTACTGTTGTCAAAGACGACGGGGCACCCAAAAGTTCGCACGCCTGAATAGCGTCAACACAAATCGTCCTAGGCAAGCGCGTCCAGAAAAACGCCGACAGTGGCACGATCACTCGCGGAGATGCAGGCGCTTACCAGGCCCTGAGCAGCGCCAGCAGCCAGTTGACCACGTAACTTTTTTCCTCCACAAACGTGACTAGAAAAAGTTACGTGGAGATTCGCCGTGGCGGCTACCATCTACCAGGAAGATCGCGAGTGCGATCGTCGTCTTTCCCAGTATTTCAATTCGACCAAAGCCCAGTGGGCCGAGATCGTGAAAGCCATGGTCGCGGCTCGTGGGTCGTGCACCAGCCATAATCCCAAGGCCTCGCCCGGCTTCCTCGCTTGGGATGCCGGCATCACTCGCATGCGGCAGATTTTCTGCCGCGAGGGGTGGGAAGCCGGCGACGACAACGGCGTCGAGCTGATCGTCAACCGCGACTTCCGGCGTAAGGTGACGGTCATGAATGCCGACAAGGGTGTCTGCGATGCGACCCGCTCGCCCAGGAATCGTACGGAAAAGGGGCCGGCGGCTGAGAAGATCACGGACCTGAACAGCCAGTTGGACCTCTTCCGCCGCGAGCACCCGCGCGAGGTCAGGCCACACGCCTACGATCTCTGGCAGCTCTGTGTTTTCGATGACGGCAAGGAAGTTCGCGCCGAGTTGTCGCGGCCGATCGAGTTTAAGGGCGGTTTCTACATCGGCTACAGCGAGCGCATCTGGATTCTCCGCCCTGGCGAGTGGGAGCGGATCGTGATCGAGGCGCCGTCCGACGACAGCGGTCAGGATTTCGACATCACCGTCCGCCGGAAGTAAGTCGATATGCTCACACCTGGACGGCTCAGCCTCGCCCGGAAGCGGAGGGGGCTGACGAAGAAGGGATTCGCGGAAGAGCTGGGCGTCGCCCCACACACCGTGCTCCGGTACGAGAGCGGCGAAATCTCGCCGCCTCCGGAGACGATCGAGCGCATTGCGCGGATCCTCGATTTCCCCGAGAGCTTCTTTTCCTCACCCGATGTCGACGAAGTGGTCGCCGATGCAGCCAGCTTCCGCAGCCTCACGTCGATGACGGCCAAGGATCGGGACGCGGCTCTTGCGGCGGGCACGCTCGCCTACATCCTGTCCGATTGGGTCGACGAGAATTTCAGCCTACCCGAGCCTGAACTGGTCGATCTCAAGGGCGAAACCCCGGAGGTGGCGGCGCGCTCGCTTCGGCAGGAGTGGGGCCTCGGTGAGCAACCGATCAAGAACACCGTGCACCTCATGGAGGCGAAGGGTGTCCGCGTATTCTCATTGGTCGAGAACACCCGGACGGTCGACGCCTTCTCGGTTTGGCGTGGCGGGCGCCCATTCGTGTTCCTCAACATGATGAAGACGGCAGAGCACAGCCGCTTCGATGCCGCGCATGAGCTGGGGCACCTCGTGCTGCACAAACACGGGGGGCCCAGCGGTCGTAAAGCGGAGGAGGAGGCAAACCGGTTCGCTTCGTCGTTCCTGATGCCGGCGGCGGATGTGCTGGCCCGAATTCCCCGGGTGCACACGCTCAACCAGATCGTGGAGGCAAAAAAGCGGTGGTCCGTCTCCGTGATGGCAATGATCTACCGGCTTCATGCGCTGAAGGTGATCTCCGATTGGCAGTACCGAATGTTCTGTATCCAAGCATCTGACCTAGGCTATCGCACCTCGGAACCATTCGGCATTCCGAGAGAACAGTCGCTCGTCTGGCACAAGGTGCTGACGGCTCTTTGGACCGAGCGCGTCACCAAGAAGGAAATCGCCGAGCGTCTGGCGGTTCCTGTCGGCGAGATTGAAAACCTTCTCTTCGGCCTTGCGACCAATCCTTCTGGTGTTCCGCCACGGCCTACAGCTGGCGGCTTGAAGCTCGTTTCCGGGTGAAGCGAACAGCCTGTCGAGCGCCCTTGCAATCAATCAGGCTATTCCCTCCCGCCTTCATCCGCATCGCTCGTTATCAAGTTGACAAGGACCCTATACCCGTCACCAAAATAGTATGGTGGGTATAATTGAGCATGTTTAAAAACGTCAAATTTGCATCACGGATTGCACTACAAACTGCACTACAGACGGCAAAAGCGTATGGATCAAGTGATTGATTTTATTATCTATTTAAGGGTGAGTGGCGCTTCTCGACCGCACCATCTCCGGATCACGTATCCGGATAGCTTGAAATGCAAGCTTGTTAAGCCGGTATCGGCTGTTTTTTCGCTCTGTAAGCACCTGAAAACTGATCGCCGGGAAAGTTGCCGGCTGTCAAAAATATGCAGCATTGATCTGCCAGTCTGGCCGTTCTTTTGAGGTGGGGTTGCTGATCATCGTGTGGAGAAGTTGCAGAGGCGCCCGATGCGGGCAAAGCCGGAACCATCTGCTTCCGGCGGCTGACGAGCTACAGCACTCTGTGGTGGTCGCCAGACATTTCTGCGCCATATAGAAATCAGCGCCGAAGGACACTTGTTTCTCTTGGAATATTGATCTGAGTTGCGCTACGGAGACCGAAATCCGCAGATGCAGAACCGTGCGAGGCAGCCTCTTGGAAGCTCAGGAACATCAAGCTGCCGCGACAGAGGCCCCTAAGAGCGGCCATAACGAGATTTACGACGAGGACGGCGTCGTTCTTGCCTCGTTTCTCGCGCATATCGGCGCAGCCATCGCAGACCGCGACACGCTGACCCTCAAGCAGGACGTAGCAGCTCTCCACGAATCCGAGCTCGGCCACCTGCTGGAAGCTCTCCAGCCCGATCAGCGCCGCTCTCTGGTGGAATTGCTGGGTACGGATTTCGACTTCTCGGCTCTGACCGAGGTTGACGAAGCCATCCGCCTCGACATCGTTGAAAGCTTGCCCAACGCGCAGATCGCGCAGGCCGTTCAGGAACTTGATTCCGACGACGCGGTCTACATTCTTGAAGATCTCGATCAGGAAGATCAGGACGAGATTCTCGCGCAGCTCCCGTTCACGGAGCGCATCAGGCTGCGCCGTTCGCTGGATTATCCGGAAGAAAGCGCCGGACGCCGCATGCAGACCGAGTTTGTGGCCGTTCCGCCCTTCTGGACGGTTGGGCAGACCATCGACTACATGCGCGAAGACAACGATCTGCCTGACAGCTTCAGCCAGATCTTCGTGATCGACCCGACCTTCAGGCTTCTTGGCGCAATCAATCTCGACCAGATCCTGCGCACCAGGCGCACGGTGAAGGTCGAGGACATCATGCACGAAACCCGCCACGCCATTCCTGCCACCATGGATCAGGAAGAAGCGGCGCGTGAGTTCGAGCAGTACGATCTTCTGTCGGCTGCGGTCGTTGACGAAAATGAGCGGCTGGTCGGCGTGCTCACCATCGACGACGTCGTCGACGTTATCCAGGAAGAGGCCGAGGAAGATCTCATGCGCCTCGGCGGCGTTGGCGACGAAGAACTGTCGGACACCATACTGGCCGCCTCGCGCTCACGCGTGCCGTGGCTGCTGGTTAACCTGTTTACGGCGTTTCTGGCAGCTTCGGTCATCGGCCTGTTCGATCAGACAATCGAGCGCGTGGTGGCCTTAGCCGTGTTGATGCCGATCGTAGCCGGCATGGGTGGAAACGCGGCCTCGCAGACCATGACCGTCACCGTGCGCGCGCTCGCCACGAAGGATCTCGATATCTACAATGCATGGCGCATCATTCGCCGTGAAATGGGCGTCGGCTTCATCAACGGCATCATCTTCGCCGTGCTGATCGGGATCGTGGCCGCAACCTGGTTTTCGGATCCCTATCTTGGTTGCATCATCGCCAGCGCGATGGTCATCAACATGTTCGTGGCGGCCGTGGCAGGTATCCTCATTCCCTTGCTGCTCGACAGATATGGCGTCGATCCGGCCGTTGCCTCGGCCGTTTTCGTCACTGCCGTCACCGACGTCGTGGGCTTTTTCGCCTTTCTCGGACTCGCATCTCTGTGGTTCGGCTTCGGTTAAATGGATTTAATTGACTTTTACGTAAGTGCTGTGCGAGATTTCCCAATCATTCTCGCGTGCGGATGATTCTGCGACTGCATCCGGCGCTGGATAAAAAGCTCTTCTGCGGCTTCGGTTTCGTGGCGACAAAGCTGTAGCGCCTGCGACGAGAGGAGCTTTCGCAGGCAGGCTGTGCTTCGAGCCGGGTCTGAATGGCCGGTTGATCTCCGGCAAGAAAGCAGCCGTCTGGCGAATACATTATCTTTGAGTACAGGACGACGATGCGGGAATATTACACCATTACAGAATTGACCCGCGAGTTCGGCGTGTCCACCCGCACGTTGCGGTTTTATGAGGATGAAGGACTGGTGCTGCCGGTGCGCCGCGGACGGACGCGTCTGTTCCGTCCGGCAGACCGCCACATCATTCGCCAGATATTGCGTGGCAAGCGGCTTGGCTTTTCCATCAACGAGATTCGCGAAATCATCAAGATGTACAAGGAGCCGCCCGGCGAGGTCGGACAGCTGCAGCTGATGATCAAGCGCATCGAGGAAAAGCGCGAGGAACTGCGTCAGAAGCGTCGCGACCTTGAGGACACGCTGGCCGAACTCGATCAGGCCGAGGAGGCCTGCGTCGAGCGCATGGCCGAGCTTGGCGTCAACACCTGAGGCTGGACATCAGCCGGGATGAGGCTTCGCGGAAAAACGCCTCAGACCAGTTCCGGAACGATCCGGGGTATGTCGTCAAAGCTGTAGCCGAGCCCGAGCGTCAGCCAGCCATAAATTCCCATGAGGATAGAGGTGACGATCGTCGTCCAGATCACCGCGCGCAGCATGTGCGGCCCGCGCGGAGCGCTGGAAACAGTTCCTAACGTGACATTGTCTTCGTCATCCTGCGTTTTAACGCCGAAGGGAAGGATGGCGAACAAAACCAGCCACCACGTGACGAAATAGATGGCGACGAGAGAAACCCAGCTCACGACTGTTCCAGTTCCACAAGCGTTCCGCAAAAATCCTTCGGGTGCAGGAAAAGCACCGGCTTGCCGTGCGCGCCGATTTTCGGTTCACCATCGCCGAGCACCCGTGCCCCGCCAGCCTTAAGCCGATCACGCGCCGTAAGAATATCATCGACCTCGTAGCAGACGTGATGCATGCCGCCGGACGGATTTTTCTCCAGAAAAGCGGCAATGGGCGAGCCCTCGCCCAGCGGTTCAAGCAACTCGACCTTGGTGTTGCCGAGATCGACGAACACCACCGTCACCCCATGTTCCGGCAGGGCCTGCGGCTGTGTGACGGTGCCGCCCAGCGTATCGCGATAGGTGGCGGTCGCCTTCTCAAGGTCCGGCACCGCGATGGCGACATGGTTGAGACGTCCGAGCTTCATTTCCTCACTCCCCAATGAAACCAGCCGTTACCGGGTCACGAACACCGTCACCAGCGGCTTCTTGCCCCAGGCCTGATTGGCTGCGGCACGAACAGCGCGGCGCACGGATTCCTGCACCAGATCGAGATCTTTTCGGCGCTGGCGCGGGATGGAGTCCACCGCGCCGATTGCCGCATCGACCATCAGATCCTCCAACGGCTCGCCGGAAGCATCGGTCTGCGCCACGCCAATGGCAACGATGTCCGGGTCTCCGGCAAGCTCATAGCGATCTTCCAGAACCACGTTGACCACCACATGGCCCGCATAGGAGAGCTTGCGGCGGTCACGGATGCCCATCGCCTCCTCGGTGCCGACCAGCTTGCCATCCTTGTAGAGCCTGCCGAACGGCGCCTTGTCGATGATTGTCGCAGCGCCCGGCCACAGGCGCAGCACGTCGCCATCGCGCACCTGCGCCACCTGCCTGATGCCCTCCATTGCCATCAGCGATCCCTGCGCGACGAGATGTGCCGCCTCGCCATGAACCGGCACGCCGATCTGCGGACGCACCCATTCATACATGCGCCTCAACTCACTGCGGCGCGGGTGGCCCGACACATGCACCAGCGCGTCGCCATCCTCGATGATGCGGATGCCGAGATCGATCAGCCGGTTCTTGATTTCAAGAATGGCCTTCTCGTTGCCGGGAATGGTGCGCGAGGAAAAGATCACCGTATCGCCGGCATTGAGCTCAACCGTCTTCATCTCGTCGCGCGACAGCTTGGCCAGTGCTGCCAGCGGCTCGCCCTGGCTGCCGGTACAGATGATGACCAGATCGCGGCGGTCGATATAGTTGAAGTCTTCCTCGGCAACGAATTCCGGCAGACCGTCCAGATACCCCAGCTCATCCGCCACTTCGATGACCCGCTTCAGCGAACGGCCGAGCACGAGGCATTTGCGCCCGGCATCGCGGGCAGCACGCGCAATCGAAATGATACGACCGACATTGGAGGAGAAGGTGGTGATGGCAACGCGGCCCTTCTCCTGCTCGATCAGCGTCTTGAGACTTGCGCCGACCTCCTCCTCGGAAGGCGAATCCCCTTCCCGCAGCGCATTGGTGGAATCGCAGATCAGCGCCAGAACGCCCTTGTCGCCATAAGCGCGGAAACGGGCTTCGTCGGTCTTGGGCCCAAGCGTGGGTGCGGGATCTATCTTCCAGTCGCCGGTGTGGATGACGGTTCCGGCAGGCGTGGTGATGGCAAGCGACATCGGCTCGGGAATGGAGTGCGCCACCGGAATGGCCTCGATCTCGAACGGGCCGACCGTGAACTTCTCCCCGGCGCGATAGACCGTCACCGGGATTTTAGGCGCGCCCTGCTCCGATTGCCGCTTGGCTTCGAGAAGCCCCGCGCCGAACGGCGTCATCCACACCGGCGCCTGCAAGCGCGGCCAGATGTCGTGCAGCGCGCCGTAATGATCCTCATGCGCATGGGTGATGACGATGCCACGCAGCCGGTCGAGCTTGTCCTCGATGAAGCGCGTATCGGGCAGGATCAGATCGACACCCGGATGATTGGGTTCGGGAAAGGTCACGCCGACATCGACGATCAGCCATTCACGGGCATGGGCGGGGCCATAGCCGTAGAGAGCGAAATTCATGCCGATCTCGCCGACGCCGCCGAGGGGTATGAAAACCAGTTCGGCGTTTTCCGTTGCAGCCATTCCCGTCTCCAAACTCTGTAAAGCTGTGGCCCTATAGCAATTCTGGCAAAAGTGCGAAGCGGCAGAAAAGCAAATACGCTTTAAACAGCGCTGGCGCTGGCGACCGCACCAAAATGAACATCGCCTGCCGCAACCTTCACGACGCCGCCATCGTGGTCGCGAATGACGAAGCGGCAGTCCTCATCTATGGTCTCGAAGATACCGCGCACCACCCTGTTGTCGATCCGCACCGCAACCTCGCTGCCAATCCCGGCAGCACGTTCCAGCCAGCGGTTGCGGATGGCGGCAAGGCCCCGCCCCTCGCTCCACAGCCGCGCATTGTCGGCCCATGCATCGGACAGCGCCAGAAACAGCGTTTCGGCATCACAGGCAGCACCCAGCGCCCTGAGCGACGTGGCCGGATAAGGCAGGTCTTGCGGATGGGCAATGACATTGACGCCAATGCCCACAGCGACGGCAAAGCGCCCCTCGCCCAGCATCGTCGATTCCAGCAGGATACCGGCCATCTTGGCGCCGGAAGCCAGAACATCATTCGGCCATTTCAGCTCGAAACGATTGCGGCTGTTGTTGCCGACGCCGCGCCCGGCATCAATGCCCACTGCGATATTGCCGTTGGGAACAACGGCGTCGAGGGCGTCCGCCAGCGCAAGTCCGGCAACGAAGCCAAGCGTGGAGGCCAGCTTCAGCTCATAATCCGCAACCACGAGCAGGGTGGCGGCGAGATTGCCCGGCGGTGATTGCCAGGCACGGCCGCGACGCCCGCGCCCGCCCTGCTGGTTCTTCGAAACCACCCACAGCCTGCCCGCGTCACCGGCGCGCGCAAGGTCGAGCGCCTCGGCATTGGTCGAACCGATCGTGTCGTGCTCGGCGAGGCGGTAGCCGTCGGTTACCGCCGTGGGCGCCAGCGTAAAGGCCATCAGAAGAACGTCTTCGCGGCTGCCTGCGCCATGGAACTGACCGAACCGCCGATGAGCACGTAGAGCAGCACGAAGGCGCCCGACAGGCCCAGAATGATGCGCAGTTCCGCAGCCATCGGCTGGAAACCGCCGGCAGGTTCATCGAACCACATAATCTTGATGATGCGCAGATAGTAGAATGCTGCAACGACCGAGGTCAGGACGCCGATGACGGCAAGCGCGTAGAGCCCGGCATCGATGGCTGCGAGGAACACGTACCACTTCGCCCAGAACCCGGCCAGCCACGGAATACCGGCCAGCGAGAACAGCAGAATGGTCATGATCGTCGCCATGATCGGGTTGGTCTGCGACAGGCCGGAGAGATCGCTGATGTCCTCGACGTTGCTGTCGCCACGGCGCATGGAGAGGATGAAGGCGAACATGCCGAGCGTCATCACCACATAGATCAGCATGTAGATCATGACGCCGCGCACGCCGGCCTCGCTGTTGGCGGCAAGGCCGACCAGTGCAAAGCCCATATGGCCGATGGAGGAATAAGCCATCAGGCGCTTGAAGTTGCGCTGGCCGATGGCGGCGAACGAGCCGAGCGCCATCGAGGCGATGGACACGAAGACGATGATCTGCTGCCAGTCCGCGGCTGTGGGCTGGAAGGTTTCCATGACCATACGCAGGATCAGCGCCATGGTCGCCACCTTGGGCGCAACGGCGAAGAACGCGGTTACCGGCGTCGGCGAGCCTTCATAGACATCCGGCGTCCACATATGGAAGGGCGCGGCGGAAATCTTGAAGACCAGACCGGAGAGGATGAAGACCACCCCGAACAGGACGCCGATCTGGCGCTCCTTGCCGGTCAGCGTCGACGAGATGACGTCGAAGTCGATCGAGCCGGTGTAACCATAGACCAGCGAAATGCCGTACAGCATCATGCCGGTGCCGAGCGCGCCGAGCACGAAATATTTGAGGCCCGCCTCGCTGGAGCGGAGGCTGTCGCGATGGATGGCGGCAACGATGTAGAGCGCCAGCGACTGCAGCTCGAAGCTCAGATAGAGCGCAATCATGTCGTTGGCGGAAGCCATCAGCAGCATGCCGACGGTCGAGAGCATGACCAGGACGGGATATTCGAACGTGTCGAAATTCTGCTGGCGGGTGTAGCGAACCGACATGATCAGCGCGACGGCCGAGCCGCCGAGCGTCAGAAGCTTCATGAAGCGCGCGAAGGGATCGATGACGAAGGAATTGCCGAACGCCTTGCCTTCACCCGTGTGGAAAGCCAGCCACAGGCCGGCCACCGCCATGACCACGACGGCCAGCGTCGTGACCAGTGCGCTGGGACGGCCCTTCGAAAACACGCCGACCATCAAAAGCACGATGGCACCTGCCACCATGATGAGTTCGGGCGTGACAAGCGCGAGACTGTTGGAGAGTTCCGGCGTCATTGTTACCTAGGTCTCCGGTCAGTTTAGGGCCGCGGTCTGCGCGGCATTGATCGATGCGGTGACGTTTTCCACAAGCGCCCTCACCGACTCGGCGGTCACATCGAAGACCGGAGCGGGATAGACGCCGTAGAAGATCGTCAGCACCACAAGCGGATAGAGCACGACCTTCTCGCGGGTGGAGAGGTCGAGCAGGCTCATCAGGCCTTCCTTGGTCAGCGCGCCAAACACCACGCGGCGGTAGAGCCACAGGGCGTAGCCGGCCGACAGGATCACGCCGGTCGCGGCAAAGAAGGCGACCCATGTGTTGACCCGGAACACACCGAGCAGCGTCAGGAATTCGCCCACGAACCCGCTGGTGCCCGGCAGGCCGACATTGGCCATGGTCAGGATCAGGAAGGCGACGGCGTATTTCGGCATGTTGTTCACGAGGCCGCCATAGGCGTCGATCTCGCGGGTATGCATGCGGTCATAGATGACACCCACGCACAGGAACAGCGCCGACGAGACAAGGCCATGCGACAGCATCTGGAAGATGGCGCCCTCGATGCCCTCGACGTTCATGGCGAAGATACCCATGGTCACGTAGCCCATATGGGCGACCGACGAATAGGCGATCAGCTTCTTCATGTCCTCCTGCATCAGCGCCACCAGCGAGGTGTAGATGATGCCGATCACGGAGAGCGTGAACACGAAGGGCTGAAACATGTCCGAAGCGAGCGGAAACATCGGCAGCGAGAAGCGCAGGAAGCCGTAGCCGCCCATCTTCAGCAGAATGCCCGCCAGAATGACCGAGCCCGCGGTCGGTGCCTCGACGTGCGCGTCCGGCAGCCAGGTGTGCACTGGCCACATCGGCATCTTCACCGCGAAGGAGGCGAAGAAGGCGAGCCACAGCCATGTCTGCATGCCGGCCGGGAAGCCGTGCGTCAGCAGCGTGGGAATGTCGGTGGTGCCGGCCTCCCAGAACATCGCCATGATGGCGAGCAGCATCAGCACCGAGCCGAGCAGCGTATAGAGGAAGAACTTGAACGAAGCATAGACGCGGCGCTTGCCGCCCCAGACACCGATGATGATGAACATCGGGATCAGACCAGCCTCGAAGAAGACGTAGAACAGCACGATGTCGAGCGCGCAGAATACGCCGATCATCAGCGTTTCCAGAAGCAGGAAGGCGATCATATAGGCCTTCACGCGCTTCTGCACCGCTTCCCACGATGCCAGGATGCACAGCGGCATCAGGAAGGTGGTGAGGATCACGAACAGCATCGAAATGCCGTCGACGCCCATATGATAGGAGATGCCGCTGTCCAGCCACTCCGCCTTCTCGACCATCTGGAAGCCGGACTGCGAGGTGTCGAAGCCGGTCCAGATGAACAGCGACACCACAAAGGTGACCACTGTCGTCAGCAGCGTGATGGAACGGATGTTGCGGCGACCGTTCTCGCTTTCGTCACTGATCAGCAGCACCAGAAGTGCGCCGACCAGCGGCAGGAACGTGACCGTAGAAAGAATGGGCCAGTCGGTCATAGCATCATCCAGGTGGCAAGTGCGGCAACGCCGATCAGCATTGCGAAGGCGTAGTGATAGAGATAGCCGGACTGCAGCTTCACGACGCGCTGCGTGACGTCGACGACGCGCGCTGAAATACCGTCAGGCCCGAGCCCGTCGATGATCTTCCCGTCGCCGGTCTTCCACAGAAAGCGGCCGATCGCCTTGGCGGAGCGCACGAACAGGAAGTCATACAGTTCGTCGAAGTACCACTTGTTCAGCAGGAACTGGTAAAGGCCCCGGTGCTGCGCGGCCAGACGCTTCGGCGTCTCCGGCGAGCGGATGTAGAACTGGTACGACAGCAGGAAGCCGACGACCATCGCCACGAACGGCGACATCTTCACCCACATCGGCACATTGTGCATTTCATGGAGGACATGGTTGTCGGCAGAGGTGAACAGCGCCGTCTTCCAGAACGCCTCATAGGCTTCTCCGATGAACTGATCGTGGAACACGAAGCCCGCGAACAGCGCGCCAACGGCGAGGATGTAGAGTGGCACCAGCATCACCGGCGGCGACTCATGGACATGATGCAGAACATCCTCGCTGGCGCGCGACTTGCCGTGGAACGTCATGAAGATCAGGCGCCAGGAATAGAAGGAGGTGAAGCAGGCGGCGATCACCAGCAGCGCAAAGGCATAGCCGGCAACAGCGTTATGGCCGACAAAGGCGCTCTCGATGATGGCATCCTTGGAGAAGAAGCCCGCGGTGCCGATCACCGTGGCGGGAATGCCGAGGCCGGTCAGCGCGATGGTGCCGATGATCATCATCCAGTAGGTGGTCGGTATCAGCTTGCGGATGCCGCCCATCTTGCGCATGTCCTGCTCGTCGGACATGGCGTGGATGACCGAGCCCGAGCCGAGGAACAGCAGCGCTTTGAAGAAGGCGTGCGTGAACAGGTGGAACACCGCGGCGCCGTAAGCGCCCACGCCCAGCGCCACGAACATGTAGCCAAGCTGCGAACAGGTCGAATAGGCGATGACGCGCTTGATGTCGTTCTGCACGAGACCGACGGTCGCCGCGAAGAAGGCGGTCGTCGCGCCGATGAAGGTGACGACGGTGAGCGCACTGTGCGACAACTCGAACAGAGGCGACAGGCGCGCCAGCATGAACACGCCGGCCGTCACCATGGTGGCGGCGTGGATAAGCGCCGAAACCGGGGTAGGGCCTTCCATGGCGTCCGGCAGCCAGGTGTGCAGCGGCACCTGAGCCGACTTGCCCATGGCGCCCATGAACAGCAGAAGGCACACGATGGTCATCGCCGCCGTCTTGTCGAGCGAGTATCCGAGGAAGGTCAGCACGGTTGCGCTGTCCGCCGCGCCCTCGGCCGGCAGGTAATTCGCCGTGCTGGCAAAGATGGTCGAGAAGTTGACCGAGCCGAACAGCACGAACACGCCGAACAGGCCGAGCAGGAAGCCGAAGTCACCCACGCGGTTGACGATGAAGGCCTTCATGGCCGCCGCACTGGCGGAAGGCTTCTTGTACCAGAAGCCGATCAGCAGATAGGAGGCAAGGCCGACGCCTTCCCAGCCGAAGAACATCTGCACCAGATTGTCGGAGGTTACCAGCATCAGCATGGCGAAGGTGAACAGCGACAGGTAGGCGAAGAAGCGCGGCCGATGCGGGTCGTGGTGCATGTAGCCGATCGAATAGATGTGAACCAGCGCCGAGACGGTGTTGACCACCACCAGCATGACAACGGTCAGCGTGTCGATGCGCAGCGCCCAGTCGGCATCGAGCCCGCCCGACTGCAGCCAGCGCAGAAGCGGCACGGTGAAGGTTTCCGTCTCGGAGAAGCCGACCGTGAAGAACGCTACCCACGACAGCGCGGCCACGATCACCATCAGGCCTGATGTGAGATACTCCGAAGCCCTGGCGCCGATCGCGTTGCCGAACAGGCCGACGATCAGGAACCCGATGAGGGGCAGAAAGACGATGGCTTGATACATGGTTACGCCTCAGCCCTTCATCATATTCACGTCTTCCACCGCGATGGAGCCGCGGTTGCGGAAGAAAACCACCAGAATGGACAGGCCGATCGCCGCCTCGGCCGCTGCGACGGTCAGCACGAACAGCACGAAAATCTGTCCCATCAGATCGTTGAGCACCGAGGAGAAGGCGACCAGATTGATATTGGCCGCCAGCAACAGCAGCTCGATCGACATCATGATGACGATGACGTTCTTGCGGTTCAGGAAGATGCCGAACACGCCGATCGTGAACAGGATTGCCGAGAGTGTCAGATAATGTCCGATGCCGACGGTCATGTCAGATGCCCTTCCCCGTCTCGACCTTGCGTACTTCGATGGAGGTTTCCGGCGTGCGGCCGACCTGCTCGGAAATCGACTGCCGCTTGACGCCCTGCTTGTGGCGCAGCGTCAGAACGATGGCGCCGACCATGGCGACCAGCAGCACGAGACCGGCCATCTGGAAGAAATGGATGTAATCCGTGTAGAGGACATCGCCGAGAACCGCCGTATTGGTGCGCTCAGCCATATCCGGGATCGGCCGCGCGACGGAAGCTCCAAGCTCGGGAGAGAGCACATAGCCGCCGGTCACGATGATCAGCTCGGCTGCGAAGATCAGCCCGACCAGCGCGCCGATCGGCGCGTAGCGCAGCGCGCCCTGTTTGAACTCGGCGAAATCGACGTCGAGCATCATGACCACGAACAGGAACAGCACCATGACCGCGCCCACATAGACGATGAGCAGGATCAGCGCCAGGAACTCGGCTCCGGCCAGCAGGAACAGCCCCGCCGCATTGAAGAATGCGAGGATCAGGAACAGCACCGAATGCACCGGATTGCGCGACGAAATAACCATCAGGGCCGATGCGACCGCGACGAGGGCGAAGAGGTAGAAGAAAGCCGCCTCTAGTCCTTCAAGCATGGGGATCCCCCGGGTTTCCAAATCCTGATTCCATGCCGCCTCCGGTCATGAAATCGCGTGTTCCTTAGACGAGCCATCGCGGCCCGTCCATGTCTCAAATGCCGCTGCCCGGACACCGCGTCCGGCAGCTGCCCTTAACGATAAGGTGCGTCCAGCGCCATGTTGCGGGCGATCTCCCGCTCCCAGCGGTCGCCGTTGGCAAGCAGCTTGTCCTTGTCGTAGTAGAGTTCCTCGCGCGTTTCCGTCGCGAATTCGAAATTCGGCCCTTCTACGATGGCATCGACCGGGCACGCTTCCTGGCAGAAGCCGCAATAGATGCACTTCACCATGTCGATGTCGTAACGCACCGTGCGGCGGGTGCCGTCATTGCGGCGCGGGCCGGCCTCGATGGTGATGGCCTGCGCCGGGCAGATCGCCTCGCAAAGCTTGCACGCGATGCAGCGCTCTTCGCCGTTCGGATAGCGGCGCAGAGCATGCTCGCCGCGGAAACGGGGGCTGATCATGCCCTTTTCATGCGGATAGTTGATGGTTTCCTTGGGCTCGAACATCTTCTTGATGCCCAGCCAGTAGCCACCCACGATATCTTTCAGAATCAGCGACTTAGCCGCTTGAGCGAATGCAGACATCAGGCAAGCCCCGTCAGCTTGAGGAAAGCGGCCGTGGCCACGACCATGAACAGCGAGATCGGAAGGAAGACCTTCCAGCCCAGCCGCATGAGCTGATCGTAGCGGTAACGCGGAAGAACGCCCTTGGCCATCGAGATGATGAAGAACACGAAGCACACCTTGAGGACGAACCAGATGACGCCAGGGACCCAGGTGAACGGCGCGAAGTCGAAAGGCGGCAGCCAGCCTCCGAGGAAGAGGATGGTGGTCAGCGCGCACATCAGCACGATCGCCACATACTCACCGAGGAAGAACAGCAGGAAGGCCGTCGACGAATATTCCACCATGTGGCCGGCGACCAGCTCCGATTCCGCTTCGACGAGGTCGAAGGGCGGACGGTTGGTCTCTGCCAGCGCCGAGATGATGAAGATGATGAACATCGGGAACAGCGCGAGCCAGTGCCAGTCGAGGAAGCTGTTGGAAAGCCCGAGCCAGGTGCCGATGCCGCTCTGCTGGGCCATCACGATGTCGGTCAGGTTCAGCGAACCGACCAGCAGCAGCACGGTGACGATGACGAAGCCGATCGAGACTTCATAGGACACCATCTGCGCGGCGGAGCGGAGCGCGCCGAGGAACGGATATTTCGAGTTCGAAGCCCAGCCGCCCATGATGACGCCGTACACTTCAAGGCCCGAAATCGCCAGAATGTAGAGGATACCGACATTGATGTTGGCGACCGCCCAGCCTTCGTTCACCGGAATGACGGCCCATGTCGCCATGGCCAGAACCGACGTCACCAGCGGGGCCAGAAGGAACACCGCTTTGTTGGCGCCGGCCGGAATCACCGGCTCCTTGAACACGAATTTCAGAAGGTCAGCGAAGGCCTGAAGCAGGCCCCATGGTCCGACCACGTTCGGACCGCGGCGCATCTGCACGGCGGCCCAGATCTTGCGGTCGGCATAGAGGATATAGGCCACGAAGATCAGCAGGATGACCAGCAGCGCCAGCGACTTGGCTAGAACGATCAGCGCCGGCAGGATGTAGAAGGAGAAGAAGCTGTCGTCCATGTCTTATTCCGCCGCCTGCTGGAAGCCACCCTGCGCCAGCGCGGAGCACTCGGCCATGACGGCAGAGGCGCGCGTGATCGGGTTGGTCAGGTAGAAGTCGCGCACCGGCGACACGAAACCGGCCTTGTCGGTCTTGCCGCCGAGCTTCGCAACAGCGGCAATGTCTTCCGCCGCGCCCGTTTCGATCTGGTCGATGCGGGCGAGATACGGAAACTCGCCATAGAGCTGGCTGCGCAACTGCGCCAGCGAATCGAACGGCAGCCTGTGGCCCAGAACATCGGAAAGCGCGCGGAAGATCGCCCAGTCCTCACGGGCATCGCCCGGCGCGAAGCCTGCGCGGCTGGTCTGCTGCACGCGGCCTTCGGTGTTCACATAGGTGCCCGACTTCTCGGTATAGGCCGAGGCCGGCAGGATCACGTCGGCGCGGTGGGCGCCGGCATCGCCATGCGTGCCGACATAGACCACGAACCCGGCCTTCACCTTGTCCATCTCGATCTCATCGGCGCCGAGCAGGAACAGCACATCCGTGTTATCCAGCATCGAAGCGGTATCCCGGCCGCCCTCGCCCGGCACGAAACCGATGTCGAGGCCGCCGACACGTGCGGCGGCATGGTGCAGCACTGCAAAGCCGTTCCAATCGGGTCCGACGGCATCCACCGCCGTCGCCAGTTTCGCGGCCAGACCGAGCACGGCAGCACCATCGGTGCGCGCCAGAGCGCCCTGCCCCACGATGATCAGCGGACGCTCGGCCTTCTTCAGCGCCTCGAAGAAGCTGCCATTGCCGTCGGCGATATCCTTGAGCGTCTCGGGACCGGCGCCGAGCGCTTCGTAATCATAGCGCAGATCGCCGAACTCACCGATGACGCCGATCGGCAGCGGGCCGGCGCGGAAGCGCTTGCGGATACGCGCGTTCAGAACCGACGCCTCGAAGCGCGGATTGGCGCCGATGATGAGGATCGCGTCGGCATCCTCGATGCCCTCGATCGTCGGATTGAAGATATAGCTGGCGCGGCCAAGCGCGGGATTGAGCGCCGTTCCGTCCTGACGGCAGTCGATGTTGGCGGAGCCCAGCGAGGTCATCAGGCGCTTCAGCGCATACATTTCCTCGACCGCTGCAAGGTCGCCGGCAATCGCACCGATGCGCTCGGGCGAGGTTGCGGAAACAGCGTCGCGGATCGCGGCGAAGGCCTCGGCCCAGCTTGCCGGCCTCAGCTTGCCGTCACGGCGCACATAGGGCCGGTCGAGACGCTGCGTGCGCAGGCCGTCCCAGATGAAGCGGGTCTTGTCGGAGATCCACTCCTCGTTCACCTGCTCGTTGATGCGCGGCAGAATGCGCATGACCTCGCGGCCGCGCGTGTCGACGCGGATGGCCGAGCCGACCGCGTCCATCACGTCGATGGATTCCGTCTTGGTCAGCTCCCACGGACGCGCCTGGAAGGCATAGGGACGCGCGGTCAGCGCACCGACCGGGCACAGGTCGATGACGTTGCCCTGCATTTCGGAGGTCATCGCCTGTTCGAGATAGGTGGTGATCTCGGCATCCTCGCCACGGCCGATCAGGCCAAGCTCGGAAATGCCGGCCACTTCCGTGGTGAAGCGCACGCAGCGCGTGCAGTGAATGCAGCGCGTCATGATCGTCTTGACCAGCGGACCGATATATTTGTCCTCGACGGCGCGCTTGTTCTCGTGGAAGCGAGAGGAATCGACGCCGAACGCCATCGCCTGGTCCTGCAGGTCGCACTCGCCGCCCTGATCGCAGATCGGGCAATCCAGCGGATGGTTGATGAGCAGGAACTCCATCACGCCTTCGCGGGCCTTCTTGACCATCGGCGTGTTGGTGAACACCTCGGGAAGCTGGCCTTCCGGGCCGGGGCGCAGATCGCGCACGCCCATGGCGCACGAAGCCTGCGGCTTGGGCGGACCGCCCTTCACCTCGACCAGACACATGCGACAGTTGCCGGCGATCGACAGCCGTTCATGGAAGCAGAAACGCGGCACTTCCGCGCCCGCCGCTTCCGCCGCCTGCAGCAGCGTGTAGTGGTCGGGTACCTCGATCTCTTTCCCGTCGACCTTGAGCTTTGCCATTTCGCCTCAACCCCGCAGCCGTGCCGCGATCTTCATTGCCGGCGCTATCGAAGCCGCGCCCTGCCTTGATTTACTTTACCCGTTGCCCGTCTTGCAGCGCCGCTGCCTGCCCGACCCAGTCGTCGCGCCGGATGCGGCCGCGAAAACCGAGCGTATCGTCCATCCACGCGATCTCGGCATCCGTCCATTCCGCAATCTGACGGTAAGTCCAGATGCCATAGCCATTGAGGACCATCTCAAGCTTCGGTCCGACACCTGTGATCGCTTTCAGATCATCAGGGGCGGACGGCTTGTCCAGCGCCTGCGGCTGATGTGTCTTCGCCGGTTCAGAAGCTGCCTTCGCCGGGCGCGATGCATCTTTGCCCGCAACCGCCTTGCCGTTGTCGTACCCGGAAGCGCCCTCGAAGGACTGGAACAGCTTCTGGGAAACCTCGCTCGCACCATTGAACGCGCCGAGCCATATCCCGAAAGCCTGACTGGCCAGACCCAGCCCAAGCGCCGATGCAGCCGCCATTCCGGCCGCCGGATGGACGAGCAGATTAACGGCGCTGGCCATCTCGCTCGGTATCATCTGTGGTGCGTTGTTCTGCATTGCCTCGAAGCTTTTCAAATCGGTCTGCACCGGCAGGATTTCAGGCCTGTGCCTGATCCTGCCATCTGGCTGCGTTCCGGTTTCCTTTCCGTTCCTGCCTTGTCGTCTTTCAGCGCGGCAGCCGCTTATTCCGCCGCGACCAGAACCGGCTCGACCCGGTGGGAGTTGCGGGTGAATTCGTCGATACGCCGCTCGATTTCAGGGCGGAAGTTGCGGATCAGGCCCTGAACCGGCCATGCCGCCGCATCGCCCAGTGCACAGATGGTGTGACCCTCGATCTGCTTGGTGACGTCGAGCAGCATGTCGATCTCGCTCTTCTGCGCCTCGCCGCGCACCAGCCGCTCCATCACGCGCCACATCCAGCCCGTGCCTTCGCGGCATGGCGTGCACTGGCCGCAGCTCTCATGCTTGAAGAAGTAGGAGAGCCGCGCGATCGCCTTCACGATGTCGGTCGACTTGTCCATGATGATCATGGCCGCCGTACCGAAGGAGGACTTGCGCTCGCGCAGGCCGTCGAAATCCATCGGACAGTCGATGATGTCCTCGGCCTTGACCACCGGGCACGACGCGCCACCGGGAATGACCGCCAGCAGATTGTCCCAGCCGCCGCGAATGCCGCCGCCATGCTTCTCCACCAGTTCGCGGAAGGTGGTGCCCATCTCTTCCTCGACCGTGCAGGGCGTGTTGACGTGGCCGACCAGCATGAACAGCTTGGTGCCGACATTGTTCGGACGCCCGAAGGACGAGAACCACGCCGCACCCCGGCGCAGGATCGTCGGTGCAACGGCGATGGATTCCACGTTGTTGACCGTCGTCGGGCAGCCATAGAGGCCCATATTTGCCGGGAACGGCGGCTTCAGTCGCGGCTGGCCCTTCTTGCCCTCAAGGCTTTCGAGCAGCGCTGTTTCCTCGCCGCAGATATAGGCGCCCGCGCCGTGGTGAACGTAGATGTCGAAATCGTAGCCGTTCTTGTTGTTCTTGCCGATGAGCTTCGCGTCATAGGCCTCATCGATGGCGCGCTGCAGGGCTTCACGCTCGCGCATGAATTCGCCGCGCACATAGATGTAGGCGGCCACCGCGCCCATGGCGAAGCCGGCAAGCAGGCAGCCCTCGACCAGCGTGTGCGGATCGTGACGCAGAATATCGCGGTCCTTGCAGGTGCCGGGCTCGGATTCGTCGGCATTGACGACGAGATAGCTCGGGCGACCATCGCTCACCTTGGGCATGAACGACCATTTCATGCCTGTCGGGAAGCCCGCGCCGCCACGGCCGCGCAGTCCCGACGCCTTCATCTCGTTGATGATCCAGTCGCGGCCCTTTTCGATGATGCCCTTGGTGCCATCCCAGCAACCGCGCGACATGGCGCCCGCGAGCGATCTGTCGAAGCGACCGTAGATATTGGTAAAGATGCGATCCTTGTCCTGAAGCATCGTTCTTCCCTCAAACCGGCTTCTTGCCGAAGACGCGGACATATTCGTCCACGCCACCCTTGGCGAGCGCCTTGGCCTGCTTGACCCAGTCCTCGCGCTCAATACGGCCATGGAAGTTCAGATAGCCGTCAACCCATTCGCGCTCGGCCTTCTTCCACGCAGCGACCTGCGCGAAGGTGAAGATGCCAAGCTCATGCAAAACCTGCTCGTTCTTCGGTCCGACGCCGGAGATGAGCTTCAGATCGTCAACCGCCGCGGGACGGGCGATGCCGGCGGGCCGGTTCTTGTCGTCCAGCGATGGTTTTGCCGGCTTTGCAGAGACCTTTCCAGCAGGCGCGGCAACGCTTGCAGCCTTCTCGCCCGCAGGAGATGCCTTGACTTCCGCCGGCGTCTTCAGAGTCGGGCTGGTCTCGGGAGCATCGGTCGTTGGCCGGGCGGCATTGGAAGGCGGAACCTCTGCGGCCGCGGCAGCTCCGGCAGCAGCCTTCGCCTCGCGATCACGGGTCGATTTCAGAATGGCTTTCTCGTCAGTTAGAGCGGTAAAGCCGCCTGCCGGCGAGGAAAAATGACGATCGATCTGAGGGCCGGTCGGCACGGAATCGCCCCTGCCCGCCTCGAACTCGTCGATGATCTCGGCCAGACGCTCCGGTGTGAGATCCTCATAGGAATCCTTGAAGATCATGACCATCGGTGCGTTCACGCAGGCGCCCTGGCACTCGACCTCTTCCCATGACAACGTGCCGTCGGCATTGGGATGCAACTGCTCGTGATGGATTTTCGAGCGGCACACATCCATCAGCTCGCCGGCGCCGCGCAGCATGCAGGGCGTGGTGCCGCACACCTGAATATGTGCGCGCGTTCCGATCGGCTTGAGCTGGAACTGGGTGTAGAAAGTGGCCACCTCAAGCCCGCGAATATAGGGCATGCCCAGCATGTCGCAGATATTCTCGATCGCGGCCTTGGTCACCCAGCCATCCTGCTCCTGTGCGAGCATGAGCAGCGGGATGATGGCCGACTGCTGCCGGCCTTCCGGGTATTTTGCAATCCACTTCTGCGCGGCCGCAGCAAACTCCTCGTTGAAGGAGAATGCCGCTGGCTGGACGCTGGCTTCTGCGAGACGGCGGACACTCATTAGCGGTCGACCTCACCAAACACGATGTCGAGGGAGCCGAGGATGGCTGCGACGTCGGCGAGCATGTAGCCCTTGCACAGGAAATCCATGGCCTGCAGATGGGCAAAGCCCGGCGCGCGCAGCTTGCAGCGATACGGCTTGTTCGTGCCGTTCGACACCAGATAGACGCCGAATTCACCCTTCGGCGCTTCGACGGCGGCGTAAACCTCGCCGGCCGGAACCTTGTAGCCCTCGGTGTAGAGCTTGAAATGGTGGATGAGTGCTTCCATCGAGCGCTTCATCTCGCCACGCTTGGGCGGAACCACCTTGCCATCAAGATTGGAGACGGGACCGACGCTCTCCTTGCCCAGCAGCAGATCGACGCACTGGCGCATGATCCTCGCCGACTGGCGCATCTCTTCCATGCGGATGAGATAGCGGTCGAAATTGTCGCCGTTCTTGCCGATCGGAATGTCGAAGTCCATCTCGGAATAGCACTCGTAAGGCTGCGACTTGCGCAGGTCCCATGCCGCGCCCGAACCGCGCACCATGACGCCGGAGAAGCCCCAGGCCCATGCATCCTCAAGCGACACCACGCCGATGTCGACGTTACGCTGCTTGAAGATCCGGTTCGGCGTCAGCAGCGCATCCAGATTGTCGATGGTCTTCAGGAAAGGATCGATCCAGTTGCCGATATCCTCGATCAGCTTCTGCGGCAGGTCCTGATGCACGCCACCCGGCCGGAAATAAGCCGCATGCATGCGCGAGCCGGAGGCCCGCTCGTAGAACACCATCAGCTTTTCGCGCTCGGCAAACCCCCAAAGTGGCGGGGTGAGCGCACCGACGTCCATGGCCTGCGTCGTCACATTGAGGATGTGCGACATGATGCGGCCGATTTCCGAATAAAGCACGCGGATGATCTGGCCGCGCTTCGGCACCTCGATGCCGAGCAGGCGCTCGGTGGCCAGTGCAAAGGCGTGCTCCTGATTCATAGGCGAGCAATAGTCGAGCCGGTCGAGATAGGGCACGGCCTGCAGATAGGTCTTCGCCTCCATCAGCTTCTCTGTGCCGCGATGCAGCAGACCGATATGCGGATCGACGCGATCGACCACCTCGCCGTCGAGCTCCAGCACGAGGCGCAGAACGCCGTGGGCCGCCGGATGCTGCGGGCCGAAGTTGATGTTGAAGTTGCGGACGGAGGTTTCAGCCATTTACTGCTTCACCTTTTCATCGCCGGGCAGCACATAATCCGTGCCTTCCCAGGGCGAGAGGAAGTCGAAATTGCGGAACTCCTGCTTCAGCTCCACCGGCTCGTAAACGACGCGCTTGGCCTCGTCGTCATAACGAACCTCGACAAAGCCGGTCAGCGGAAAATCCTTGCGCAGCGGATGCCCCTCGAAACCATAGTCGGTGAGGATGCGGCGCAGGTCCGGATGCCCGGAGAAGAGCACGCCGTACAGGTCGTAGGTCTCGCGCTCGAACCAGTCCGCGCCCGGCCACACTTCGGTGACGGAAGGCACGATGGTCTCCTCATTCGCATGAACCTTGACGCGAATGCGCAGATTGCGGCGCGGCGACAGCAGATGATAGTTCACATCGAAGCGGTTGGCGCGCGCCGGGTAATCCGCACCCGACACGTCGATGATCGACACGAACCCGCAGGATTCGTCATCGCGCAGGAAACGCGAAATCTTCACGATATCTGCCGGCGCAACGGTGATCGTCAGCTCGCCATAGGCAAGCTCGCTGTGCAGGACCTCAACACCACCCCTTGATGTGATGTGGGCGGCAAGCTCTGTGAGTGCTTCACTCATATTTCATCACCGCTCGATCGTACCGGTGCGCCGGATCTTCTTCTGCAGGAGAAGAATGCCGTAGAGCAGCGCCTCGGCCGTGGGTGGGCAGCCCGGCACATAGATGTCGACCGGCACGATGCGGTCGCAGCCGCGCACCACGGAATAGGAATAGTGATAGTAACCGCCGCCATTGGCACAGGAGCCCATGGAGATCACGTAGCGCGGCTCCGGCATCTGGTCGTAGACCTTGCGCAGCGCCGGAGCCATCTTGTTGGTGAGCGTGCCGGCCACGATCATGATGTCGGACTGGCGCGGCGAAGCGCGCGGCGCGATGCCGAAGCGCTCGCTGTCGTAGTGCGGCATGGCGCTATGGATCATCTCCACGGCGCAGCAGGCCAGACCGAAGGTCATGTACATCAGCGAGCCGGTGCGCGCCCACGTGATGAGCGCCTCGGTCGAGGTGACGAGAAAGCCCTTGTCGGCCAGCTCGTCGTTGATGCCGATGAAGAAAGGATCATCCGAACCGACCGGCTTTCCGGTACGCGGATCGAGGATACCCTTAGGCTGCGGCGCGACAAGCGTGCCGGAATCGCTGATCAATCCCATTCCAGCGCCCCTTTCTTCCACTCATATATGAAGCCGATGGTGAGAACGCCAAGGAACACCATCATCGACCAGAATCCGAGCATGCCGATATCGCCGAACGAAACCGCCCACGGGAACAGGAACGCGACCTCCAGATCGAAGATGATGAACAGGATCGACACCAGATAGAAGCGGATGTCGAACTTCATGCGCGCATCGTCGAACGAGTTGAAACCGCACTCATAGGCCGACAGCTTTTCAGGATCGGGGTCGCGATAGGCCACCAGGAAGGGGGCCACGATCAGCGCCAGTGCGATCACCAGTGCCACGCCGATAAAGATGACGATCGGCAGATACGAACTTAGCAACTCGTTCATGCTGCAACTTTCCGTTGGCGGCGGATCCGCCTGAGACTAGCGCAGCCGGCCCTGTTACGGAAGCGTGACAGATTTGCCCTGGAACCTCTTCGGCCCCATGCTGCAACGCGGCGAGGGTTAGCGCAGGCGGATGGCCGAAGCAAGTCAAACCTTGTTCAAAACGCTGCACTGCACACTATCTGCGACAAAACTGATCATCTTTGATTTCCTTCACTTTTTACTCCACTTTTAGTCCTGACAGTATTCCCGGGGTTTAGCTGGTAGCGTGCAGGAATCGGGCTGCTGTAAACCATGACTCCAGATAGGCTTGGATCATATGAAGGAAACCATTTCCCCTGCCCTTGCACGACGCATTGCGCTGGCCGCGCAGGGCTTCGGCGCGCCTCGCGCAAAAATTGCACCCGACCGCCGGCACGTCTCCCGTGTCGTTTCACGCACCGCGCTTTTCCAGATCGACTCGGTCAGCGCCGTGGTGCGGGCGCACTATATGCCGCTCTATTCGCGGCTTGGCCCCTACCCGCTTTCGCTGCTCGACGACGCGGCCCGTCCGGGAGCGAAGCGCCAGCTTTTCGAGTACTGGGCGCATGAGGCTTCGCTGCTGCCGCTGGAGACCTATCCGCTGCTGCGATGGCGCATGGAAAGGGCGGAGCGCGGCGAGGAGATGTATCGCGGACTGGCCAGGTTCGGCCGCGAGCGGGCGGATTTCATCGCGGAGATATTTCGCGAAGTTGAAACGCGCGGGCCCCTCGCAGCCTCCGACATGGACGGCCACAAGGGCTCCGGCGGCTGGTGGGGCTGGAGCGAAGCAAAGATGGCCTTCGAATGGCTGTTCTGGGCAGGAAGAATCACCACCGCCCACAGGCGCGGGTTTGAGCGGGTTTACGATCTGCCGGAACGCGTCCTGCCCCGGGCGGTCCTCGACCTGCCGGTTCTCTCTGCGGCAGATGCCCAGCGCGAATTGCTGCGCATATCCGCGCGCGCCCACGGCATCGCCACCGCCGCCTGCCTGCGCGATTACTTTCGACTTGCCGCGACGGAGACCGCTCCGCTCATCGCAGATCTTGTCGAGGAAGGGGAATTGATTCCCGTCACCGTCAAAGGATGGGGCAAGCAAGCCTATCTGCATCGCGACGCGCGCCTGCCGCGCAGGATCGAGGCCCGCACCCTGCTCGCCCCCTTCGACCCGCTGGTGTTCGAACGCGACCGCACCGAAAGCCTGTTCGGCTTCCGCTACCGCATCGAGATCTACACGCCGGCCGAAAAGCGGCAATATGGCTACTACGTCCTGCCGTTCCTGCTTGGCGACCGGATCGTGGCGCGCGTGGACCTGAAGGCGGACCGCCCCGCCGGCACTCTGCGCGTCCATGCCGCCTATGCCGAACCTGACGCGCCGCCTGAAACCGCCGCCGCACTTTGCGAAGAGCTGGACCAGATGCGCCAGTGGCTGCAGCTCGACCGCATGGAAATCACCCCGGCTGGCAGCCTCGGACCTGCGCTGGTCGCCATCGCCGCGCGTTGACAGTGCGACCCGCCCGAGCCTAAATCCCCGCGACGGTCTCCTCTTTCAAAGAAGGGGAGCTAAGAGGGAACGCGGTGAGGGATTTTTCCCGACTCCGCGGCTGTGCCCGCAACTGTAAGCGACGAGTCCTTGCCGGCAGCCACTGGGTGATCCCCGGGAAGGCGGCATCAGGGCGATGACCCGCAAGCCAGGAGACCTGCCGTCTGTACGAGAAAAGCCGCAAGCCTGGCGGGTTTCCCGGGCAAGGAGCGTATTTTGGACAGCAATCCCGCCGCCTGCGAAACCGGCCAGTCCGGCAACCGGACCAGCGGCACCACGATCATCGTCTGCATTTCCTGCCGCGACGCCAGCGGCTCGGATGCGCATCCGCGCGCCGGTGAGAAGCTGGCCGAGGACGCGCGCCGTGCCGCCGCCGGCCAGCCGGTCGAGGTGCGCACGGTGGAATGCCTCGGCAACTGCAAGCGCCGCCTCAGCGCCTCCATCCTGCACGATGGCGCATGGAGCTACGTCTTCGGCGACCTCGCCGAGGACAGCGGCGCCGATCTGGTGACCGGCGCGTGTCAGCTGGCCAACGCCGAAGACGGAAAAATTCCGTGGCGCGGCCGCCCCGACTCACTCAAGCGCGGCCTTGTCGCGCGCATTCCTCCCCTGACCCTTCTGAAGGACCAATCATGACCACAAACGCCACCCGCGTGCCCTGCACCGTCGTCACCGGCTTCCTCGGCGCCGGCAAGACCACGCTGATCCGCAACCTGCTCGAACAATCCGCAGGCAAGCGCCTCGCCCTCATCGTCAACGAGTTCGGCGATGTCGGCGTCGATGGCGAAATCCTGAAAGGCTGCGGCATCGACACCTGTCCCGAGGAAAACATCGTCGAACTGGCCAATGGCTGTATCTGCTGCACGGTTGCCGACGATTTCGTGCCGGCGCTCGACCAGATCCTGTCGCGCACGCCGAAGGTCGATCACATCCTGATCGAGACCTCTGGCCTCGCTTTGCCGAAGCCGCTGGTGCAGGCCTTCCAGTGGCCGACGGTGAAAAGCCGCGTCACCGTGGACGGCGTCATTGCCGTGGTCGATGGTCCGGCCCTTGCCGAGGGCAAGGTCGCCTCCGACATGGACGCGCTTGCCGCCCAGCGCGCAGAGGACGAGTCGCTCGACCATGACGACCCGATCGAAGAAGTCTTCGAGGATCAGGTGGCCTGCGCCGACCTCATCATCCTCTCCAAGAACGACCTGCTCGATGAAGCTGGTGCGGATCGCGCCCGCAGGATCGTCGATGCCCATATCGGACCGGCGGTGAAGGTGGTTCCGTCCGAGCACGGCAAGGTCGATCCCTCGATCCTGCTCGGCCTCGGCCTCGCCGTCGAGGACGACATCGAAAACCGCAAGTCGCATCATGATGGCGTCGGCGATCACGAGCACGACGATTTCGACACCTTTATCGTCGACATCGCTTCCGTCACCGATCCCGAGGACCTCGCCCACCGCATCGCCGCTGCAGCCGAGCAGCAGGACGTGCTGCGCGTCAAAGGTTTCGTGGACGTGGCGGGCAAGCCGATGCGCCTTCTGGTTCAGGCTGTTGGTCCGCGCGTCAATCATTATTATGATCGCGCCTGGACGGCGCAGGACGAGCGCCGTTCGCGGCTGGTGGTGATTGGCCTGAAAGGTCTCGACCAGCCGGCGATCGAAAAGATACTGGCGGGCTGAACACGGCAGGCGCGCCGCTCATCAGGATTGAACCATGCATATCCTGACCACCACCTCCGCCTCGCTCGATGACGTTATCGAGCCGGTCGACCTGCGCCAGACGCCGGGCGAGGTGGTGGCGCTGTCCTTCACCGACAGCGATCTGGCGGCGCTTGCATCCGCGTGGAAGGCGGAGGCGGATCGCCTGCCCTCCATGCGGCTGGCCGCGCTGCGCGACCTGCGCCATCCCATGTCCGTCGATCTGTGGGTGGACAGCGTCGCCAGCCACGCAAAGGTCATTCTGGTGCGGCTTCTGGGCGGCTATGACTGGTGGCGCTACGGCTGCGACCAGCTTGCCGCCATCGCCCGCGCCAAAGGCATCAGGCTGGCACTGCTGCCCGGCGAATGCCGCGACGAGGACGAGCGGCTGGCGCAGGCTTCCACCCTGCCGCGCGAGGAACTTTCCCTGTTGCTGGGCTATTTCCGCGAGGGCGGCCCGGCCAACATGCAGGCGCTGGTGCGGCGTCTCGCAAACCTTGCCGGCCATGAGGCCGAGGCCCCTGCTCCGGAACCCGTGCCGAGAGCCGGCTATTATGAGCCCGGATCGGGCGTGGTCGAGACACCGCAGATCGCGGACGAGAGCGCCGCACCCGCCGTGCCGATCCTCTTCTACCGCTCCATGCTGCTGGCGAACGACGTCGCCCCCATCGATGCGCTGACCGCCGAACTGCGCCTTACCGGCATCGCGGCGGTGCCAATCTTCGTCTCCAGCCTGAAAGACGCAGCCTCTCTCGGCTTCGTCGAGCAGGCAATCGCAGCTCTGCAACCGACGGCCATAGTTACCGCCACGGCTTTTGCCTCAGGCGCCGAGCCGGGTGCGGAAACCCTGTTCGACCGCACCGGCATTCCGGTGTTTCAGGTGATCGTCGCCACGACGAAACGCGAGGCTTGGCAAAGCGGCCAGCGCGGCCTTACGCCCGCCGACCTCGCCATGCACGCCGTGCTGCCGGAACTCGACGGGCGCATCATGGCGGGCGCGATCTCCTTCAAGGCGGAGGCGGATGTCGATGCCGCACTCGGCCTGTGCGCCAACGTAAACCAGCCGGTGCCCGACCGCGTAGCGCAGGTGGCGCGGCGGCTTTCCGCTTTCCTGCGGCTGCGCGCCGCGCCGCCAGCCGAACGGCGCGTCGTCATCCTCATCCCGGATTATCCGAGCGCGCCCGGCCGCACCGGATATGCGGTGGGTCTCGATGTGCCGAACAGCGTGCTCGCCATGCTGCATGACCTGAAGCATGCCGGCTATGCCGTTGACCGGATTCCGCAATCGCCGCGCGCCCTGCTCGATATGCTCGACGGTGGCGACCACGGCATTGCCGCCGAGCATTACAGGACGCACTTCGCCCACCTGCCCGCTGAAGCACGCGAGGCCGTCCTCGACGCATGGGGCGAACCCGCCGAACCCAGCTTTACCTTCCGGGCCGCCAGTTTCGGCAACGTCACGGTAGCCCTCGCCCCGGATCGCGGCCGCTCCGAGGACCGCCGGGCCGACTACCACGACCCCACCCTGCCCCCACGCCATGAACTGGTCGCCTTCGGGCTGTGGATGCAGAAGGGGCTCGATGCCCATGCCATCGTCCATGTCGGCGCGCATGGCACGCTGGAATGGCTGCCGGGCAAGACGGTGGCGCTTAGCGAAACCTGTTTCCCCGAAATCGTCACCGGCCCGCTGCCGGTCGTCTATCCATTCATCGTTTCCAATCCCGGCGAGGCGGCGCAGGCCAAGCGGCGCATTTCAGCCGTCACGCTCGGCCATCTGCCGCCGCCGCTCGCCAGCGCCGGACTGGACGAGCATCAGCAGAAGCTTGAACAGCTGGTAGACGAATATGCGCAGGCCGACGGGCTCGACCGCCGCCGCCGCGACCGACTGGCGAAGCTGATCGTGGAAACGGCCTCAGAGACCGGGCTCGCCGTCGAGGCCGGCGTGACAACCACCGACGCGCCCGACGAGGCGCTGCGCCGCATCGATGCCTGGCTGTGCGACCTCAAGGATTTCGCCATCAAGGACGGCTTGCACATCTATGGCCGCGCTCCGGCTGACGAAACCGATCCGCTGTGCCTGCAAAGCGCGGAAACAGAAAAATCCGGCCTCCTCGCCGCGCTCGACGGCCGCCACGTCACCGCAGGCCCGTCCGGCGCGCCGGCGCGGGGCCGCACCGACGTGCTGCCCACCGGCCGCAACCTGTTCACCGCCGATCCGCGCACCATGCCCACCCCCACCGCCTTCGACCTCGGCAAGGCGGCGGCCCATGAGGTGGTGACGACCTATCTGCAAAGCCATGGCGACTGGCCGCGCGCGCTGGTCATCGACCTGTGGGGCTCGGCCTCGTTGCGCACCGGCGGCGAGGAAATCGCGCAGGGGCTGGCGCTGATGGGCTGCCGCCCGCAATGGGATGCCGCCACCGGCCGCATCACCGGCATCGAGGTGCTGCCACCGGCCGTGCTTGGCCGCCCGCGCGTCGATGTCACCTGGCGCATTTCCGGCCTGTTCCGCGACATGTTCCCGACCCAGATCGCGCTGATCGACGCCGCCGCGCGCGCCGTCGCCGCCCGCGACGAGACCGACGACGAAAACCCGCTGGCCGCCCTTGCCCGCGCCGGGGGCCGCATCGGCCCGCGCATCTTCGGCTCCTCGCCCGGCACCTACGGGGCGGGAATCGAAAGCCTGCTTGCCAGCGGCGACTGGGACAGCCGCGAGGAAATCGGCCGCGCCTATCTGGACAGCGCCTCGCACGCCTATGGCGGCGCCGAGGGCGAAGGCGTGGCCGCGCCCGGCGCTTTCGCGGACCGGCTGTCGGAGGCCGACCTGCTGGTCCACACCGGCGACGACCCCGGCCGCGACATTCTCGAAGGCTCCGCCGATGTCGCCTTCATCGGCGGTTTCTCGGCCGCCCTTGCAGCGCTCGGCCGCAATGCCGACGTCATCGTGCTCGACACAACCGATCCGCAAAAACCGAAGCCGCGTTCGGTATCGGAGGCGGTTTCGCGCGTTGTTCGCGCCCGCGCCGTCAACCCGCGCTTCATTGCCGGCCAGATGCGCCACGGCCCGCGCGGCGCTTCCGAGTTCGCGGAAACCGTGGACCGTCTTATCGGCTTCGCTGAAACCACACACGCCATTCCCGGCGCGCTGATCGAGGCCGTTCACGACGCCTATCTGGGCGATGACAAAGTGCGCGCTTTCCTGTTGCGCGAAAACCGGGAGGCGGCGGCGCTGATCGCCGAGCGTTTTCTCTCCGCCCGCCGGCGCGGCCTGTGGCACCCGCTGCGCAACGCGATAGACGACGACCTCGCGGCGCTCATCGCCGAGGCAAGGCGGGTGGCGGCATGAGCGCCTTCGCCAGACGCGGCGCCTGCCCCGCGCTTTCCACGCCCATGCAGACCGGCGACGGCCTGCTTGCCCGCCTCAACACCATTGCTGGAGGTTTGCCGCCCAAGGCATTGATCGGACTCTGCGAATCGGCGCTGCGCCACGGCAACGGCATCGTCGAGGTGACGGCGCGCGGCTCGATCCAGATCCGCGGCCTCACGCCGCAATCCGCGCAGGCGCTGGCCCGCGACGTCGATGCTCTGGAGATCGAGGTGCGCAGCGGTGTTCCTGTGGAAACCGGTCCGCTCGCCGGCATCGACGCGCAGGAGATTTCCGATCCCCGTCCGCTGGCAAATGAGATCCGGGCGGCAATTGAAAAGGCCGGCCTTGGCGCACGGCTCGGCCCCAAGGTTTCCGTGGTGGTCGATGGCGGTGGCCTCCTGCCGATGGACGGCGTATCAGCCGATGTGCGTCTCACCGCCTGCCGCGACATGGTAGCATGGCACCTTTCCATCGGCGGAACGGCCGCGAGCGCCCGGCCACTTGGCTTCGTCGATGAGGCACAAGCCTGCGCCGCAACCATCTTGATCCTCGAAGCCATCGCCACCCTGGGCCGCGAGGCAAGGGCGCGCGATCTGGACGCGCAGCATATAGCTGAGAGAACAATCCTCTCAGGCCTGCCCGCCATCTCCCCCACAGGGAGAGAGAAAAGCGGCTTGAATGCCGACTCCGCATTTGCAGCGCCGAAGACTGGCGAAAGCGCTTTTCAAGCTCCGGTCTCTCGCCTTGTGGGGAAGATGGCCGGCCAGCCAGAGAGAGGTAATCCTCAAGCCCGACCAACAGGCACTCCCATCGCCGTATTCCCGCTGGTCGACGGCACATGCGCCCTCGGCATCGCCCTGCCCTTTGGCTCGATGCCGGCCGAAAACATCATCGCTCTGGCGCAAGGCGCGATTACGCTCGGCGCAACCGAAATCCGCCCCGCCCCATCCCGCGCGCTGCTGTTTCCCGGCATGAGCCTCGACGCCTGCGAAACCCTGCGCGATGCCGCCACCTCTCTCGGCTTCATTACCGAAGCGTACGACCCGCGCCTGTCGATCGCCGCCTGTCCGGGAGCCCCGGCCTGCGCTTCCGGCCGGATCGCCACGCGCGCACTGGCGGAGCGCATCGCAGCGCATGATGCGGATTTGCTCGACGGCTCCTTCACGCTCCATGTTTCGGGCTGCGCCAAAGGCTGCGCCCACCCTGCACCGGCAGCCATCACCCTCGTCGGCCATTACGGAGGCGCAGGAATCGCGCTAGACGGTAGCGCCAGATCGCCGGAAGCAAGCAGCACGGTGATTACCGACACACAGGCCGGAATGGAACGGATCGCTGCGCTGGCGCGCCGGAACCGCCGATCCGGCGAAACCGTGGCCGCCTGCCTTGCCCGTCTGGGTGCTGGTGCCGTAACAAACGCCTTTGTGCAGGGATGAGAATGACCGCCTACGACTACATACGCGACGGCAACGCCATCTATGAGCGCTCCTTCGCCATCATCCGCGCCGAGGCGGACCTGTCACGCTTTTCGCCGCCGGAAGCCGATGTCGCCATCCGCATGATCCATGCCTGCGGCGACATCGAAGCGGCACGGCAGTTCGTCTTCGGAACCGGCTTCGTGGACGCGGCGCGCGCCGCACTTGCAGCCGGCGCACCCATCTTCTGCGATGCCGAGATGGTGGCACGCGGCGTCACCCGCGCCCGCCTTCCCGCCGAAAACGAAGTGATTTGCACGCTGCGCGACCCGCGTACGGCCGAAATCGCCGCATCTATCGGCAACACGCGCTCCGCCGCCGCACTCGACTTGTGGGGCGAGCGCATGGCGGGCGCGGTCGTCGCCGTCGGCAATGCCCCGACCGCCCTTTTCTATCTGCTCGAAAAACTGCGCGACGGCGCACCGAAACCAGCCGCTATCATCGGCATGCCGGTCGGCTTCGTCGGCGCAGCCGAATCCAAGGACGCGCTGGCCGAAAACTCCTATGGCGTTCCCTTCGCCATCGTGCGCGGCAGGCTTGGCGGCAGCGCCATGACAGCCGCATGCCTCAACGCGCTGGCAAGGCCCGGCCTGTGAGCGCGCCCGTAACCACCGGCCGTCTCATCGGCGTCGGCACCGGCCCCGGCGATCCCGAATTGCTGACGCTGAAAGCAGTGCGCGCGCTGGCCGAAGCCGATGTCGTATCCCATTTCGCCAAGCGCAACTCCATCGGCAATGCGCGCGCCATCGTCGAAGGCCATATCAGGCCGGACACGGTGGAGCTGCCGCTGCATTACCCAGTCACAACCGAGATCGACAAGGACCATGCCGACTACAAGGCGCAGATCCTCGCCTTCTACGAGGAGTCGGCGGCAAAGGTGGCCGCACACATTTCGGCCGGCCGCACGGTCGCCGTACTGTCGGAGGGCGATCCGCTGTTCTACGGCTCCTACATGCATCTGCATGTGCGCCTTGCCCATCGCTTTCCCACGGAAGTCATCCCCGGCGTCACCGCCATGTCGGGGTGCTGGTCGGCGACCGGCCAGCCCATCGTGCAGGGCGACGATGTGCTGACCGTTCTGCCCGGCACCATGGGCGAGGCCGAACTTGCACGCCGCCTTGCCGACACCGACGCCGCCGTGATCATGAAGGTGGGACGCAACCTGCCCAAGATCAGGCGCGCGCTTGCCGCCTCCAACCGGCTCGAAAAAGCGATCTATGTCGAGCGCGGCACCATGGCCAATGGCGCGTCCATGCGCCTTGCCGAAAAGCCTGACGATGCCGCTCCCTATTTCAGCATCATCCTCGTTGCGGGCTGGGAAAACCGGCCGGGCGAGCGCGCCTCGGGAGTGGTGGTATGAGCGGCCGCCTCGCCATCATCGGGCTCGGCCCCGGCAATGAAGCGCAGGTGACGCCGGAAGCCAGCCGCGCCGTCGCGCAAGCCACCTTATTCTACGGCTACAAGCCCTATGTCGACCGGCTCGACCTGCGCCCCGACCAGACCCGCATCGCCTCCGACAATCGCGAGGAACTGGCGCGCGCTAAGGAAGCGCTGGAAAAGGCTGTCGAAGGCCACAGCGTCGCCGTCGTGTCGGGCGGCGATCCCGGTGTCTTCGCCATGGCCGCAGCCGTGTGCGAAGCGATCGAATCCGGCCCGGAGGCTTGGAAGGCGCTCGACATCGAGATCGTGCCCGGCATCACCGCCATGCTGGCGGTTGCGGCCCGCATCGGCGCGCCGCTCGGCCACGATTTCTGCGCTATCTCGCTGTCGGACAACCTGAAGCCATGGGACCTGATCGAGCTGCGCCTGCTGGCGGCGGCCGGCGCCGGCTTCGTCGTCGCCCTCTACAACCCGATTAGCAAATCGCGCCCCTGGCAGCTCGGCCGCGCATTCGAGGCGCTGGCGGCCATCCTGCCCGGCACGGTGCCGGTCATTTTCGGCCGCGCCGCCGGCCGGCCGGACGAGCGCATCGAAGTCTGCCTGCTGGCCGACGCGAAACCGGAAATGGCCGACATGGCCACCTGCATCATCGTCGGCTCGACAGAGACGCGCATCATCAGGCGCAGCGACAGGCCAGCACTGGTCTACACGCCGCGAGCCGCGACGAGGCCGAAATGAGTACAGGTCATCGCGACCAGTTCCCCGACGCTGGAAGCGGACGGCACCTGCGGCAGTTCCGGCCGGCGGATCATGATCACCTCGATGCCGAGCGCCCGCGCCGCCGCGATCTTACCGTAGCTGGCCGCGCCGCCGCTGTCCTTCGAGACGAGCGAATCGATGCGGTTTTCCGTCAGCAATGCACGCTCGGCCTCTTCGCCGAACGGTCCGCGCGCCAGAATGTAGCGCACATCGGGAACCGCCAGCGGCGGCTCGACAGGATCGACGCTGCGGATGAGGTAAAAATGCTGCAAGGCGGCCGCGAAGGCACCCACCTCCTGCCGGCCTATGCTCAGGAACACGCGGCGCGGCGCGCGCCCGAGCGCCCGCACCGCATCCGCCACACCGTCCGCAAAGGTCCAGCGGTCGCCCTCCCGCTGCTCCCAGCCCGGACGACGCAGCGCCAGTATCGTGACACCCGCCTCCCACGCAGCCTTGGCCGCATTGGCGGAAATCCGCGCCGCATAAGGGTGGGTGGCGTCGATCAGCAGCTCGATCCGCTGTTCGGCCAGGTGGCGCGCCAGCCCCTCCGCACCGCCGAAGCCGCCCACACGCACCGGCACCGGCTGGCGAACCGGGTTTTCGGTGCGCCCGGCCAGCGAGAGCTGGACGTCGAGTTCCCGCACGGCCGCAAGCTTTTCCGCAGCCTGCCGCGCTTCCGTCGTTCCGCCCAGAATGAGGATGCGCATGTCGGCTGAGGCTCCTTCCCGCCCGTGGCTCACCATCGTCGGCATTGGTGAAGACGGCATATCCGGTCTCGGCGACGAGGCCAAGCATGCGATCGCCGCAGCAGAATTCGTGTTTGGCGGCGCCCGGCATCTGGAACTCGCCGCTGCCCTCATCGGGGGCGAAGCGCGCCAATGGCCGAAACCGTTCGACGCGGCCATGAGCGCGGTGACGGCCCTTGCCGGCCGCAATGTCTGCGTGCTGGCATCCGGCGATCCGTTCTTTCACGGCGTCGGGACCAACCTTGCCCGTGTCATACCGCCAGAACAGATCCGCGCGATCCCCGCGCCTTCCTCCATCTCGCTCGCCGCTGCCCGCATGGGCTGGGCCTTGCAGGACGTCGAAACCGTCTCGCTGCATGGTCGTCCCATCGACCTGATCCGCACGCTGCTGCATCCCGGCGCGCGCATCCTCGCTCTGACCTCGGATGGAGAAGCCCCGGCGGCAATCGCGGCGATGCTTGCCGAACTCGGCTTCGGACCGTCACGCATCACCGTTCTGGAAGCGCTGGGCGGTCCGAACGAGCGTATCCGCAGCACTCGCGCAGCATCCTTCGACCTCGAAAACATCAATCCACTCAACGTGCTGGCGCTGGAAATTGAATCGATACCGCAGGCGCGCATCTTGCCCCTCACGCCCGGTATCGCCGACGACCTGTTCGAGCATGACGGCCAGATCACCAAGCGCGAGGTTCGTGCCCTGACGCTTTCGGCGCTGAGCCCCCGGCGCGGCGAACTGTTGTGGGACATTGGCGCGGGCGCAGGCTCCGTCGCCATCGAATGGATGCTGGCGCACCCCTCTCTGCATGCCATCGCCATCGAAGCCGACGCTGAGCGCGCCGCCCGCATCACCCGCAACGCCGCCGCCTTCGGCGTGCCGGGCCTGACAATCGCCCACGGCGCGGCTCCGGCAGCACTGGCCGGTCTCGAAACGCCGGATGCCATCTTCATCGGCGGCGGCGGCTCCGATCCGGGCGTTCTCGACGCAGCCATCCAGGCGTTGCGTCCCGGCGGGCGTCTGGTCGCCAATGCCGTCACGCTCGAAATGGAGGCGCTGCTGATCGCCCGCCATGCGGCACTGGGCGGAACGCTCACCCGAATTTCCGTCGCGCGCGCGGCACCCGTCGGCACCATGACCGGCTGGAAACCGGCCATGCCGGTTACGCAATGGAGCTGGGAGAAACCATGATCGTTGCCGGCATAGGCTGCCGCAGGGGCGTTTCGAGCGAACAGGTTCTTGCGGCGGTGGAATCAGCACTGGAACCTTATGGCCTGTCACCCGAACTGCTGTCCGGCCTCGCTACCGCCAAGCAGAAGGCAGGCGAAAAGGCGATCATCGAAGCCGGCCATGCGCTGCGTCTGCCTGTCTTTCTGGTCGACGGTCCCGCCCTGCAGATGGTTTCGCTGCGCAGCATGACGAAATCTGCCGCCTCGATGGCCGCCACCGGCAGCCCCTCCGTATCGGAAACGGCGGCGCTTGCCGCCACAGGTCAAAGGTCGCGGTTGCTCGGCCCCCGCACCATCCATGGCCCGGTCACCTGCGCCATCGCGGTCGATGGAGACACGCCATGACTGTTCATTTCATTGGCGCCGGTCCGGGCGCTGCCGACCTGATCACCCTGCGCGGCGCAAAACTGCTCGGCTCCTGTCCGGTGTGCCTCTACGCGGGCTCCGTCGTCTCGCCTGAACTGCTTCAGCATTGCGGGCCGGAAACGAAGCTCATCGACACCGCCCCGATGTCGCTGGATGAGATCGAAGCCGAATATCGCGCCGCCCACGCGGCCGGGCAGGACGTGGCACGGCTGCATTCGGGAGACCTTTCGGTTTGGAGCGCGGTGGCCGAGCAGATCCGCCGGCTGGAGCGCGCCGGCATTGCCTATACGCTCACCCCCGGCGTGCCCTCCTTCGCAGCCGCCGCTGCCGCGCTCGGGCGTGAGCTTACCATTCCCGAAGTGGCGCAAAGCCTTGTGCTGACCCGCATTTCCGGCCGCGCCTCGAAGATGCCGCCCGGTGAAACGCTGGGCGCCTTCGGCCGCACCGGCTCGACGCTTGCCATCCACCTCGCCATCCATGCCATCGAGCAGGTGGTGGCGGAACTGACGCCGCACTACGGCGCTGACTGCCCGGTCGCGGTCGTCTTCCGCGCCTCATGGCCGCAACAGCGCATCGTCAGGGCAACGCTGGCCACCATCGTTGAGGAGCTTGGCAAAGACCCGATCGAGCGCTCCGCCATCATCTTCGTCGGCCACTCGCTGACTGCCGGAGATTTTACCGAAAGCGCGCTCTACGATGCCGCGTATCAGCGCCGCTTTCGCGGCCGGGAGGGCGCATGAGCCTCGACAAGCCGAAAGCCGCCCTTGCCGCGGCGCTGAACCGTCTCGATTTCGAGCCGCAGGCGCTGGAACCCGGCCATGTCTGGCTGGCGGGAGCCGGTCCCGGCGATCCGCGCCTGCTCACGCTCGATGTGCTGGGCGCGATGGCGCAGGCCGATGCGCTTGTGCATGACGCGCTGGTATCGCCCGAAATCATCGCGATCGCCGCGCAGGCCGAGAAATTTCATGTCGGTAAGCGCGGTGGGCGGCTCTCCATCCCGCAGGAGGAGATCAACGCGCTGCTGGTAAGGCTCGGCCGCGAAGGGCGCAAGGTTGTGCGACTGAAGGGCGGCCACCCCTATGTGTTCGGGCGCGGCGGCGAGGAAGCACGCGCACTGGTGGATGCGGGCATCCCTTACCGCGTGCTGCCGGGCGTAACTTCCGCTTTCGGCGGGCTCACCTCGGCCGGAATTCCCGCGACCATGCGCGGCGTCAATGGCGCGATCATCCTCGCCACCGGCTTCGCTGCCGTCTCCGATGACCGGCCGGACTGGGCGGCCCTTGCCCGCACCGGCCAGCCCATCGTCATATATATGGGCCTCACCCATATGGAAGCGACAGTTGCCGACCTGATGGCAGGCGGGCTTTCACCCGACACGCCCGCAGCGCTTATCGAAAACGCCACGCTGGCGCAGGAGCGCACCGTGATCGCAACGCTCGGCACGCTGGTGGAAGCAGCGGCACGCGAAAATGTCGTTTCCCCGGCGCTTATCGTTGTCGGTCATATCGTGGCGCTGCGCGGGCAACTGGCGGGCAGGCCATGACGGCGCGCGCCATCATCGTCGGCGCGCCGCGCTCGGGCGCGGGCAAGACCAGCGTCACCATCGGCCTGCTGCGGGCGCTGGCCCGGCGCGGCCTGCGGGTGCGCGGCGCCAAGTCCGGCCCGGACTACATCGACCCCGGCTTTCACGAAGCCGCAACCGGCCTCGCCGGCGTCAATCTCGACAGCTGGGCGATGGCGCCGTCGCTGCTCAACGCCCTTGCCGGGCGCGCGGCAGACGATGCCGACATCGTCGTTCTGGAGAGCGCCATGGGCCTGTTCGACGGCATTCCCGGCACGCCCGGCCGCTCCGGTGCCGCCTCTGATCTGGCAGCGCTTTACGGCATTCCGACGCTGCTGGTGCTTGACGTCTCCGGCCAGTCCACCACGGTCGCAGCTGTGGCGAAGGGCTTCGCCATCTACCGGCCCGAAGTGCGCATCGCCGGCGTCGTGCTGAACCGGCTGGGCAGCGAGCGGCACCGCCGTCTGTGCGCCGAAGCGGTGGAGGCGATCGGCCTGCCAGTGGTTGGCGCCATTGAACGCGACCCAACCCTGACCATGCCCGAGCGCCATCTGGGGCTGGTACAGGCCGGCGAGCATGACGATCTGATCGCCTTCATCGACCGCATGGCCGACATGGCCGAACGCTCCATCGACCTCGACAGGGTGATCGAACTCGCAGCACCGCTCGCCCCGCAGACAGGTGATTTCATCTGTGCCCTGCCCCCGCCCGGACAACGCATCGCGCTGGCGCAGGATCGCGCCTTCACGTTTCTCTATCCACATGTCGCCCGCCATTGGCGCGACGCGGGCGCGGAAATCGTGCCCTTCTCGCCGCTGGCCGACGAGGGACCGGCACCCGATTGCGATGTCTGCTGGCTGCCCGGCGGCTATCCCGAACTCCATGCCGGGGCGCTGGCTGCCGCGGGAAATTTCCGCAGCAGGATGTCGGCGTTTGCGGCGCAGAAGCCGGTGCATGGCGAGTGCGGCGGCTACATGGTTCTGGGCGAGGTTCTGGAGGATGCCGACGGCGCCACCCACAAGATGCTCGGCCTGCTCGGCCATGCCACCAGCTTCGCCAGACGCAAGATGAACCTCGGCTACCGGCAGGCGCGCCTTCTGGCTAATTGCCCGCTCGGACGCGCCGGCGACACCATTCGCGGTCATGAATTCCACTATGCGCGGGTGGTCGCTGCGGGTAATGACGATCCGCTCGCCGAACTCGCCGACGGTCAGGGCAATCCGCTCGGGTCCGCCGGAGGACGGCGTGGCCATGTCAGCGGCTCCTTTTTCCATGCTATTGCGCGGGCGGAAGCATGAGAAAAAGGCTCGAGCCGCTCGATGTCGCGCTCTGCGTCGCCTTCTTCACGCGACTGCCGCTGCCGCATCTCGACTTCCGCGACCGGCAGCTTGCCGACGCCATCTGGGCGGCACCCGTCACCGGACTAGCGGTAGCATTCATCTCCGCAGCCGCCTACGCGTCCGGCGTCTGGCTCGGCCTGCCCCCCGGCCCCGCTGCTGCGATTGCCCTTGCCGTAGCGCTGCTCGCCACCGGTTGCCTGCATGAGGACGGTCTCTCGGACGTAGCGGACGGTTTCGGCGGCGGGTCGACCCGCGAGCGCAAGCTGGAAATCATGCGCGACAGCCGCATCGGCTCCTACGGCACTGCCGCTTTGATCATCTCCCTGCTGTTGCGCTGGAGCGCACTGGCCGCTCTCGCCGGGCCAGCGCAGGTATTCGCCGCCCTCATCGCCGCCCATTGCGTCTCGCGCGCCCTGCCCGCTGCCCTGATGCATGTTCTGCCGCCGGCGCGCGCGGATGGCCTCTCGGCCGCCGCCGGAACGGTTTCGCGGGAAACAGCACTGATCGGTGCCATCATCGGTGCCGTGACGCTCTTAGCCCTCGGCCCCGGCGCCGCCCTTTTCGCAATCCTCCTTCTCATTGCCCTGCTTGCCGGCTTTGCCGCGCTCTGCCGCCGTCAGATCGGCGGGCAGACGGGCGATACCGCCGGCGCGTTGCAGCAGCTCGGCGAAATCGCCGTGCTTCTGGTTGCCAGCGCCGTCCTTTCCTGAATCATTTTCGGAGCCCCCCGCCACATGCCTTTTAAATCGCTCGAAGAATTGCGCATTGCCTGCCTCTCCCTGCCGGCCGGCAACGAGGAAGCACGAAGTATGGCGGCTCAGCATCAGCAGGTACTCACCAAGCCGCGCGGAAGCCTCGGCCGGCTTGAGGACATCGCCGGCTGGCTGGCCTGTTGGCAGGGTCGCGACATGCCGAAGCTCGACCGGGTCAAGGTCATCGTCTTCGCCGGCAATCATGGCGTGACCGCACAGGGCGTTTCCGCCTATCCGGCGGAAGTGACGGTTCAGATGGTGGCGAACTTCGCCAATGGCGGCGCGGCGATCAACCAGCTTGCCCGCGTGGCGGATGCCGAGCTGGACGTCATCCCGCTCGACCTCGACCGGCCGACAGGCGATTTCACGCGGGAACCCGCCATGGATGAGGCGGCATTTCTGGCCGCCGTCTCAACCGGTTATGATGCCGTGGACGAAAACCTAGATCTGGTCTGCTTCGGCGAGATGGGCATCGGCAACACGACACCGGCCGCGGCCATAGCCACAGCCCTCTTCGGCGGCGATGTGCAGGGCTGGACCGGCCGCGGAACCGGCGTGGACGATGCCGGGCTCGGCCGCAAGGTAGCGGCCATCGAGGCCGGACTGAAACGCCACGGCGCGATCATCGCCGACCCGCTGAAAGCCGCAGCAGCCCTCGGCGGCCGCGAACTTGCCGCCATTCTTGGCGCGACGCTGGCTGCCCGCCACCGCAACGTGCCGGTTCTGCTGGACGGCTTCGTGTGCACGGCAGCGGTCGCGCCGCTGACCCGCCTCCACCCGCAGGGGCTTGCCCACACGCTGGCCGCGCATGTGTCGGCCGAAGCCGGGCACCAGCGCCTGCTCGAAGCGCTCGCACTGGCTCCCCTGCTCGATCTCGGCATGCGGCTGGGCGAAGGCTCGGGGGCCTGCCTCGCGGTCAACATCCTGCGCTCGGCGCTGGAATGCCACGCCCGCATGGCAAGCTTCGCCGAGGCCGGGGTTTCGGAAAGCTGAGCCTTATCGCCCTGAGGCCGCCAGGCCCTGCCTGAGCACTGCCGGAGCGATGGATTTCCACCAGCCGTCGATCTCGGCCTGCTGCGCCCTTATCATCGTGGCGGTGGGCGCAAAGCGCTCCCATGGATAGCTGTGCTTGGGCGCGACGGAGGTGATGACCGGCTTGCCCAGAGCACCCGCAGCCTCGAAGGCGCAGAACAGCCCGCTGCCCACAGCCTCCACCTTGCCGAACTTGCTCAGCACCACCACGTCGCTGCCGGCGATCTGGTCGAGCACGCTTTCGCCTGCGGCGGTCACGCCAAGCTCGTCGAGGTGGCAGGAGGTGTGCGCGGGCGGCTCATCGAGATACATGGCGAAGCGTTCGCCGGTGACCAGATTGCGCAGCGAACCGGCGCTGCATCGGCTTTCCGCGGGGCCGTCCGACTCTTCGATGAGACCGCAAACCGCCAGCCCGGCGGCACGCCACCGCGCCACCGCGTTCAGGAACAAGGCCTGAATGGGCGCCGTTTCGGCGCTTAGGATCGCTGCAATTGCATTCTGGGCCATGCGCACCTGCTCTGTAACAGCCGTGATCATGAGGTTGGACGTGGCCTCGATCAACCCTGTTTAGATGACAGGGTGTCGCATGGGTTAGGCAATGATCCGGCAAATTGAAACTGTTTAAAGGCGGATAAGGGAAATCACGGTCTCGTTTTCGCTTGCCGGCAGCAACTGACGGGCCGGAGGTTCCTAAAATTTAACCCGGCTTTCCTAGAACTCGGCACAGGGGATTTGGGCATCACCTGCCGCGCATCGGGCACGGCGGGCGAAATATCCTGGGCAACAGCGTACATGACATCGCAGATGAAGAAATCCAGCATTCGGCCGTTTCCGTCGGAGATGGAATTCATACGCTACGCGCTCGACAGCGCCGCCATCGTTGCCATCACCGATGTGCGCGGCACGATCACCTTCGCCAACAACAAGTTCTGCGAAATCTCAGGCTATGCGCGGAATGAACTGGTCGGCTCCAACCATCGCATGCTTCACTCCGGAATTCATGACAGGAAATTCTTCCGCCAGATGTACCGGCGCATCGCTGCTGGTCAGGTGTGGCAGGGCGAGATCTGCAACCGGCGCAAGGACGGAACCCATTACTGGGTCGACACGACCATCGTGCCGCATGTGAATTCGGCCGGCAAGGTCGACAGCTACACCGCCATCCGCTTTGATATCACCGCGCGCCACAGCGCCGACGAGAAACTGCGCTACATCGTCAACATCGACGCGCTGACAGGCATCGCCAACCGGCGCCGCTTTCAGGAGTATCTGGAGACGGTTATCGCCAATCACGTCGCCAGCTATGCCAACAAGGTCCATCTCGCTCTTCTCGACATCGATTCCTTCAAGGAAATCAACGATACCTTCGGCCACGACGTGGGAGACGAGCTTCTGCGCGTCGTCAGCGGCCGGCTTTGCGAACTGACCAGCGAAGACGTTTTCGTTGCGCGCCTCGGCGGCGACGAGTTCGGCATCGTCATGACCGGCCTTGACGACAGGCAGGTGCATGAGATCACCGGCAAGGTGCTGTCCTGCCTGCGCCAGCCCGTCAATCTTGGCCCCGTGGTTCGGCGCTGCTCGGCCAGCATCGGCATTGCGACCTTCCCGGATCAGGCCGGTTCGCTCGACGAACTGTTCAAGGCAAGCGACCTCTCGCTTTATCGGGCAAAGGAACTGGGCCGCGACCGTGTCCAGTTCTTCGTGCCGCGTTTGCGCGAGGTGGCCCTGCGCAAAAGCGAGCTGATCCACGCATTCGAGACCGGCCTCGCGCAAGGCCAGTTCCGGCTGTTCTATCAGCCCATCATCGCAACCAATCAACTGCTCGACCCGGCACTGGAAGGGCTTTTGCGCTGGGAACATCCGCAGCACGGCCATCTGGCGCCGGGTGCATTCCTGTCTGAAATGAACGATCCCGGCCTTATGGCCGCTCTCGGCATGTTCGTTCTGGAGCAGGTCTTCGCCGACATGCAGAAAATGCAGGAAATGTCCCTGCCGCTCCGCCGGGTGGCCATCAATGTGACCAATGCCGACTTCCGCTCCGATGCATTCGTCGACCGCTTTTTCGAGCTTGTCGAAGAGACGGGCCTGCCACCGCAAAAATTCTGCATCGAGGTCACCGAAGGTGTCTTTCTCGGACGCGACTTCCAACAGCTTGAGGGCCGCCTGCATCGCCTCCATTCGGCGGGTGTCGAGATTGCCCTCGACGATTTCGGCACCGGCTTTGCCTCCCTGTCTCATCTGCGGCACATGCCGATCGACCGCGTGAAGATCGACCGCAGCTTCATATCGAATCTGGGCACGAGCAGCGCCGATCTCGCGATTGTTCGCGGTGTCATCGACATTGCGCATGGAATGGGCAAGGCAGTCACGGCCGAAGGTGTCGAGACTGAACATCAGGTTCAAATCCTGACTCAACTGGGCTGCGACAGCCTGCAGGGATGGTATTTCGCCAAGGCCTGCAACCTGCTGCATCTGCCTTTCATGATGACCAGCCTGAAATCCTATGCGAGAGACCGCATGCAGCGCCACGCCGCCGCAAGCTGAAGCCTGCCGCCCCATCGGCAGGAAGATCCGAACGGGTCATGCTGGAAATACCCGCCCGATCGACGGAGCGCGCTTCTGGCACCATGGCCTGTGTTGTGGAAACATTCGGCAACGCTGCAGAGAGGGCATTCTGTCCTTCAGGACTGGACTGCACGCCAGCCCACTTCACGCATCGTGACAATCATGAAATAGTTTGGTAAACACGCCAAGTTTCATCGCTGTGAGTACCCGGTTAAATGGATCACCCCCTGAGTGGGGAGACTACCGATCGCGCTTCTACTGAAGCGACTAGGCAACCGCTCCGACAAGAAAATTCGCGCAGATCAGAGACGATTGTCATCGTCTGCTGGATAGTTGGCGGCCTCGTCCTGATGTGGATTCTGATAGCTATCCTGACAGGCGCAAACGGCGCCTCATTGTTCAGGACATAGCGCAGGCTCCGAATCTCTGTAGCGAGCACACCTGCCTTCTCGTTTATCGACGTGATGGTGTTCGATCTCTCGCGCCGCCCGTCGGGCACCTCGTCCGTTTGGGCAAAGGCCCGAACGGCATCGCCCAAGCGGCGATTCCCATGCTCCGGTCGTCTAGTTGGATAGCCGCTGGCGATCCGAAGCATCGATGGGACGAGGGATCCGGCATGCATGCCATTTTAAGTCATCAGACCGAACCCGGACGGGCACCTCAGACATAGAGCATATAGCGGAGATGTCCGGCCATTCGAGAGCATGGTGCGAGATGATCGGAGCCGGAACGACACAGGCGTAAAGTGCAAAAAATCAGGCCATCTGTAAAATGACCCCGGCGACATGTCCGCTAAATAATTGAAAATGGTGGGTGATGTAGGGATCGAACCTACGACCCGCTGATTAAGAGTCAGCTGCTCTACCGACTGAGCTAATCACCCACGGGCGTTGGGAAAACCAACGTTGGCGGGCATATAGCTGCCGCCATGAGGCCTGTCTACCCCTGTCCTGATATTTCGCTGAGAAAACATTCGCACATGTGAAAAAAAGATCAGGCAGCTAAACGAAAAGCCGCCCTTCAGCGGTTTTGACAGCGTAACCGCCAATACGGGCGGCCGCGAGCTGGCCCTTGCGAACCTCCAGTTCCAGACGGATTCGGGAGGGGCGTTCCATTTCCAGCCCCTGCTCTATCCACAAGGGCGACATGCCCTCGCCGGGACCGTCGAAATGCATGATCGTTCCGGCAAATGCGGCGGCGGCCGAACCCGTTGCCGGGTCTTCATAGGAAGGATTGCCGGCAACGAACATGCGCACATGGAAAGCACTGTCATGGCGGACCGTTTCGCGGCAATAGACATACGCGCTGGCATAGGCGGTTTCACTCTTGAGGGGCGCAATCTCCGCCCAAAGCTGCGAATCGATACGGGCCTTCGCCGCCTCTTTCAGTCCGGCCACCGGCACCATCACATAGGGAACGCCGGCGCTCCAGCAGGACAGGCGGTGATTCTCGAACCCCATCTCATGCGGCGCGAGGCCCAGCGCCGCCCCCACGGCTTCCGGCGTCATCGCAGCCTCGATTCGTTCGGGAAGTTTCGGCAGATCGAACTCGGCGAACTGGCCGTCATGCGAAACTGCGCATCTTACCGGGCCGATATTCTCTTCGAGAACGAAAATGCTGGCGCCCTCGCCGCTCTCCCTTGCCAGCGCGACCGCCGTGCCGACAGTCGGATGCCCGGCAAAGGGCATTTCATAATGGGGCGTGAAAATCCGGATTTTCGCCCGGTGCCGCGCCTGTTCGGCGGGCAGGACGAACACTGTCTCCGAGAGATTGAACTCGCGTGCAATGCGTAGCATCGCACGCTCGTCCAGCCCCTCGCAATCGAGCACGATCGCCAGCGGATTGCCGCCGAGGGCCTCTTCTGTAAACACATCATAGACCAGATATCTGCGAGCCTGCATTGCCGGATTTCCTGCGCCAGATGGCGAAACATGAGCGAAATTTAATTTGAATTTCAGGCTCTGACACCTGATGTGTGTTCGGTAAGGGACATTACTTCTAATATAGGGGTCCGGCGTGGACCAGTTTGTCAATCCGCCCAGGGCGGAATCGGAAAACGCGATCGAGGCCAGTCTTGGTCTCACCGGCAAGGGTGCGGCAAAGCCGTCCCGCCGCCGGCTGGGCTATGTTGTGCTCGGCATCGCGGCGGTGGCAGCCGCCTTTGCCGGCTACAGCTATTTCTCCGCCTCCCCTGCCCGCATCGAATATGCAACCCAGCCGGCTGCCCGTTCCGACCTCGTGCTTGAGGTTTCGGCCACCGGCACCCTCCAACCCCTCACACAGGTCGATATTTCGAGCGAGCTTTCCGGCATCATCCGCTCCGTCGCGGTCGCCGAGAATCAGGAAGTGAAGCAGGGCGATGTTCTGGCAACGCTCGACACCTCCAAGCTCGAAGTGCAGATCGACCGCGCCAAGGCATCCGCCAAGGCAGCCGAAGCGAAGGTGGATGACGCAGCCGTCACCCTGAAGGAAAGCGAACAGGCGCTGGTGAGGGCCGAGGCGCTGACCAGACGCGGTATGGCGACCGCGCAGGCGCTGGAAGCGGCAACCGCCACCCGCGACCGGGCAAAAGCCGCGCTCGACAGCGCAGAGGCCAACCTCGCCATCGCACAGGCCGATCTCAAGGCACAGCAGACCGATCTGGCAAAGAGCACCATCTATGCGCCGATCAGCGGTATTGTGCTGACCCGGTCGGTCGATCCGGGCCAGACCGTTGCCTCCTCGCTTCAGGCCCCGGTGCTGTTCGTGCTTGCCGCCGATCTGAAGAAGATGGAGCTCAAGGCCGCCATAGACGAGGCCGACATCGGCACGGTGAAAGCCGGCCAGCAGTCGCGCTTTTCGGTCGATGCCTTTCCCGAGCGCCGCTTCGACGCCACCATCCGCGACATTTCCTATGCCTCCGTCACCACGGACGGCGTCGTGACCTATGATGCCAGGCTGGAGGTCGAAAACGATGAACTCCTGCTGCGCCCGGGCATGACGGCCACCGTCACCGTGGTGACGAGACATGCAAAGGACGCGCTCACCGTTCCCACCACCGCCTTCCGTTACCGGCCTTCCGCCCAGCAGAGTGGCAGCGACTGGAGCGCGCTTTCGATGCTCACCGGCCGCATGCAGCCTCCGCGCGAACGTCGTGGACAGCAGCAGGGCCGCCAGCGCGAAGCCGACGGCAGCCGCACGCTCTATGTGCTGAAGAATGGCGAACCGCAACCGGTGCGCGTGCATGTCGGCTCGACCAATGGTGAACTGACGGAAATTCTGTCGGGCCTCTCCGAAGGCGATCTGGTGATTACCGGCCAGCAACAGCGGGGCTAGCGCCATGGCCGCCTCATCGCTCATCCATTTCGACAAGGTCTGGAAGACCTATGGCGAAGGCGAAGCGCGGGTCAACGCGCTCGCCGGCGTCGATCTCACCATCGAAAAAGGTGAGTTCGTGTCGATCATGGGCCCCTCCGGATCGGGCAAATCGACATCGATGAACATCATCGGCTGCCTCGATACGCCCTCTGAAGGCACCTACTCCTTCATGGACGTGGATGCCGGCAGGCTGGACCGTAACCGCCGCGCCCTGCTGCGCAGCCTCTATATCGGCTTCGTCTTTCAGGGCTACAATTTGCTGGCCCGTACCACGGCGGCTGAAAACGTCGAACTGCCGCTCATCTATCGCGGCGTTGCCGCCGCGGAAAGGCGCAGCCTCGCCATGCAGGCGCTTGCACAGGTGGGTCTGGAAGGCCGCGAGCACCATACGCCCGCCGAGCTTTCGGGCGGCCAGCAGCAGCGTGTGGCCATTGCGCGCGCCATCGTCACCCGCCCCACCCTTCTGGTCGCCGACGAACCGACCGGCAATCTCGACACGGCGCGCAGCCACGAGATCATGGAACTGATGACACAGCTCAACTCGGATCACGGCCTGACCATCGTCATGGTCACGCATGAAGCCGACATCGCCGCCTATGCCGGCCGCACCATCCACTTCCTCGACGGCAAGGTGGCGGCAGACCTGCGCAACACCGTGCGGAGGAAAGCGTCATGATCTGGGAGACCATCCGCCTAGCGCTCCGCTCGGTTCGCCGCAATGCGCTGCGCTCGTTCCTCACCCTGCTCGGCATCGTCATCGGCGTTGCCGCGGTCATCGCCATGCTCACCATCGGCTCGGGCACGACCGAGAAGGTCAAGGCCGACATCGCCCAGCTCGGCTCCAATCTGCTGGTCGTCCATCCAGGCCGCCCCGCCGGTCCCGGCGGTCCGGGCGGCGGGACCGACTGGGGCCAGCGGCGCAAGCTGGGCTCCAAGGAGTTCGACGCGCTGTCCACGCGCCTGACCGGCGCGCGCGCCATTTCCGCAGCCTCACAGAAGCAGGTGCGGGTCATCTACGGTACGGAAAGCCTCAGCGTTTCCGTGACCGGCACCGACAGCGCCTTTCTCGATGCCCGCAACTGGACGCTGGCCTCCGGCCGCCCCTTTACCGAGCAGGAAACCCGCAATGGCGCGGGCGTGTGCCTGATTGGCGAAACGGTGCGCCAGCAGTTCTTCGGCGCGGGCGATCCTGACGGCGAACTGATCCGCGTGAACCGCTCCGCCTGCAAGGTCATCGGCCTCCTGGAGCCGAAGGGCTATACGGGATTCGGGCAGGATCAGGACAACGTGGTGCTGATGCCGCTGGTGGCCTTCCAGCGCCGCATCGCCGGCAACCGCAACATCGACAACATCTATGTTTCAGCCGAAGATTCGGTGCAGACCAGCGAGTTGCAGACGCGCATCGAAAACATCTTGCGTGACGTGCGCCGCATTCCCCCCGATGGCGAGGACGATTTCGGCGTACGCGACATGACACAGATCGCCGACACCATGGCCAGCGCCAGCGCCACCATGACCGGCATGCTGGGCGCGGTTGCGGGCGTCAGCCTGCTGGTCGGCGGCATCGGCATCATGAACATCATGCTCGTGTCGGTGACGGAGCGAACGCGCGAGATCGGCATCAGGCTCGCCATCGGCGCGCAGGAAAAGCACATCCTCATCCAGTTTCTGGTCGAGGCGACGGTTCTGTCGCTGCTCGGCGGCATCATCGGAATCCTGATTGGTCTGTCACTGGCCGGCGGCGCGGCTTTCGCGCTATCGATCCCGTTTGCGCCAAGCGCTGCCGTGATCGTGCTGGCAGTGGGCTTTTCGGCACTGATCGGCATGGTGTTCGGCTTCTTCCCCGCCCTGCGCGGCGCCCGCCTCGACCCCATCGACGCGCTCAGGCACGAATGAGGTCAGGCGAACCGAAAACTCAGGCGCTGGCGAAATGCCAGCCGACGAGTGCCGGCATGTAGCTCATCATCCCCGCCGGATGCGTGGAAGCGTCACGGATGAGAACAGCCTCGCTGATTTCGGGCTCGGGATCGGCGGCGATATGGGCCTGAACCTGAGCGGCGATCTCATCGGCTGACTGTGAAAACCGGTAACGGCGGAAAATCACCACGCCGCCCGGCGTCGAGATCAGATGATGACGCGCTTCGGGCACGGCGGCATCGAGGTCGAGCCCGGTTTCTTCCATGACCTCGCGGGCCATGTTGCGATGCATATCGACCTGGCCGTCAACAAAATCGATGGGCTCGAACGAGCCGGCCGCGAAATAGACCTTGCCGGCATTCAGCGTATGCGGCGCCATGCGGATCGCCACCAGCGCGCCGTCGCCGGATACCGGCATGGCGTGCGCGAAGGCATGATGCGCGCCGGGCGTCTGCGGATGGCGGCGCCAGTGCAGGAAGGTCGAATAGCGCACTTCATGACAGACGCCCGCCAGCACCCCGCGGTCATAGGTCAGCGACGACAGCAGAACCATCGTTCCGTCGAACAGGGCGGGATTGCCAGCCTGATGCTCCAGCCAGCCGGCCGCGATCGCCTCGGCATTGTCACGCTCGAACGGGTGCGGCGCGGGGTCCAGTCGCACGTCGATGCTGTCGACAGGCAGGATCACGTTCGCAGGCAGGTTGAAGCTCACCGCCGCCTCACACGATGTCCAGCGTCACTGCCACCGGGCAGTGATCGGAAGCCTTGGGCCGGTCCCAGCCAACGCGCGGAAAATGGCTGACCTCCTGTCCCGATGGGAAAGGAGTGCGATATGGCTGGCCGTTACGGATGATATCCGGCACAGCGCCTGCATTTTCCTCCGCAAGCGAGCGCGACAAAAGGATGTAGTCGAGCTGGCAAAGATGCCGCTCCTGCGGTCCGCGCGTGTGATAGAGCGTCCAGCGATCCATCTCGGGACGGCGCTCGACGACATTCTCGCAAAACCCGTCGTGAAGAAGAGCATCGAGGCAGGAAACAGCCTCATCACGCACTTCGAAGCGATAGTCGGTGGGCCCGTCGCCTTCGATCACCACGCGCTGCCGGTAATCGTTCATGTCGCCGCAGATCGCCCAGCGCTTGTCTGTCGCGCGATCCCGGCCGAAACGCTGTTCGATGATGTGGCGAACGGCACGGGCTTCGGCAAAGCGGATCGGCATGGTTGCCTGCCGCCCGTCCATGCCGTTGCGCGGCGCTCCTCCCATGGATTTGAAATGGACCAGATAGAGCGTCAGCGGCTTGCCGCCGATTTTGAGGTCGATTTCAAGACAATCGCGGCGGAAGATACGCTCGTGCGGCTCCTGACCCAGCGCTGCCAGTTCCGGCGTGTGCAGGCCAAGCTCGCCATAGGTGAGATGGGCATGGCTGGTCATGCGCACGAACTCGATCGGCTGGCCGTGCGCGGTCTCGTCCCGCATCATCAGCGCGACATCGATGCCGCGCGAATCATTGCCGGACGTGGTGTACTTCTGGCGATATCCCTGCCCCACCATCTTGAAAAGATAGCCATATTCGAACGCCTTCAGCGCCTCGATATTGTCCACCTCCTGCATGCAGATGATGTCGGCGCGGGTCGCCGCGATGGCAAGGGCAGTAAGCTGGCGCGTATCATCCGAATGGGCGATGGCGCGCGCCTGTTCCAGTGCGCGGTATTCCGCCTCGCTCTTGATCTCGAACAGGGCCAGCGTCCTGTCCTGATTGAGCTGATTGCGGAAACCGGAGAAATCGAACCTGTTCATCAGGTTTTCGACATTGAAGGTGGCAAGGCGCAAAGACATGGCAGCGACAATTGCCTGCAAGTCGCCTCAAAGACAAGCACAGAAACATGGCCCTCACGGAACCCGCACCGTTCATCCTGCGTTCATTGACCAGTCGTCATGCTGCAGCCAATTGCCGGAACCGTCCGGCGCTGCAACTTGCTCTATCCTCGGGAGTGGCACATGAAAAAGCTTCTATCCTCTCCGCTCAGGGCCGGACTGACCGTACTGTGTCTCGCCGGCATGCTTTCCGTTCCGGCCATGGCCGGTCCGCCGCCTGCAAATGCACCCGCCGCACCTGCGGCAAGTGCTGCTCAGGACGTCACCAAAATTCGCGACGAACGCTGGCGCAGGCCTCCTCATCACGGAAACCGGCCATCCGGCAACTGGAACCGGCCGCAACGTCCGGGTGGTTCACACTGGCGACCGCCGCAGCATGGCGGCAACTGGCACCGTCCACGGCCGCCGCGGCACCATTACTACCGGCCTCATTACGGCGGGTCTGGCTTCTATCTCGGTCTCGGACTGGGTGCGCCAGCCTATCGCTACTACACCGAGCCACGGCGCTACTATCGGCCGTCCGGCAACGCGCATGTGCGCTGGTGCTATGATCGCTATCGCTCCTACCGGGCCTCGGACAACACCTTCCAGCCCTATAACGGGCCGCGCCGTCAGTGCCGGTCGCCCTACGGCTGAACCTTTTCCCTGCCCGTAAATGGAAAAAGGCCGGCGATGATCATCGCCGGCCTTTCGTTTTTCCGGTGCGGTAAACTTAGTTCTTTTCCTTGTCGACCAGCTTGTTCTTGGAGATCCACGGCATCATGCCGCGCAGCTTGGCGCCGACCTCTTCGATCTGGTGCTCATCGGCCAGACGACGGGTTGCCTTGAAGCGCGCACCGCCGGAACGGTATTCCTGCATCCACTCGCTGGTGAAGCGGCCGCTCTGGATGTCCTTCAGGATGCGCTTCATCTCTTCCTTGGTCTCGGCGGTGATGACGCGCGGACCCGACACATACTCACCCCACTCGGCCGTGTTCGAGATCGAGTAGTTCATGTTGGCGATGCCGCCCTCGTAGATGAGATCGACGATCAGCTTCATCTCGTGCAGGCATTCGAAATAGGCCATTTCCGGCGCATAGCCGGCCTCGACCAGAACCTCGAAACCGGTGCGGATCAGCTCGACCACGCCGCCGCACAGAACTGCCTGCTCACCGAACAGGTCGGTCTCGCACTCTTCGCGGAAGTTGGTCTCGATGATGCCCGAGCGGCCGCCGCCAACGCCGCAGGCGTAGGACAGGCCGAGGTCGAGCGCGTTTCCGCTGGCATCCTGATGCACGGCGACCAGGCACGGCACGCCGCCGCCCTTCTGGTATTCACCGCGAACGGTGTGGCCGGGGCCCTTGGGCGCAACCATGATGACGTCGACGGACGACTTCGGCTCGATCAGGCCGAAATGCACGTTGAGGCCGTGCGCAAAGGCAATCGCTGCGCCGTCGCGGATATTCGGGGCGATCTCGCTGTTGTAGATGTCGGCCTGCAGCTCGTCGGGAGCAGCCATCATCATCAGGTCGGCCCACTTGGCGACTTCGGCAACGGTCATCACCTTGAGGCCGTCGGCCTCGACCTTCTTGGCGGTCGCCGAGCCGGCCTTCAGGCCGATGGCGATGTCCTTCACGCCGGAATCCTTGAGGTTCAGCGCATGGGCGCGGCCCTGCGAGCCGTAGCCGATGATGGCAACCTTCTTGCCCTTGATGAGGTTCAGATCAGCGTCGCGATCGTAATAGACACGCATGATAAAAGTCCTTCCCGTTCCTGTATTGACCTGTCGTGTGGATTAGTTGGCCTGTTGACCCTTCCCGGCCCCGTGCAGGGCAAGAAACTGTTTGGTGGCGCGCGCCGCGTCTTCCTCGATCGCCGCCTCCGTCATGCCCGGCCAGTCGCCGAGCAGAAGCCGGATCTGCACATCGCGCGCGACCAGCCCGAAAAACGTCCTGAACGCGGTTTCCGCATCCTCGAACACAAGAAGCCCGGCCCGCTTGCCGGCGTCGAGCACCGGCTTCAGCCGCGCGGCAAGCGCGAAACGGCCGTTCTGCAGCACGATCTCGCCAAGCTTGTCGCGGCCTGAGCCTGCATGGCTGATCGCAACCCGGTTGAGCGCCACGGAAGTATCGCTCGAAATCACCTTCAGCCAGTCGCGCGCATAGCTTTCCAGGCTTTCGGTGAGCGACACCAGGTCCGGCCTGCCCTGATCGACGGGCACCACGCGCACCTTGGAAGCCTGCCAGCGCACGGTCGCGGTGAGCAGCCCGTCGCGGTCGCCGAACCATTTGTAGAGGCTTTCCTTGGAGCATCTCGCCCGGCGCGCCACGGCAGCCATGGTGAGATTGTCGCCGTCTTCGACCAGCAGGCGCAGAGCCGCATCCAGAATGTCTTTCTGACGCTCCGTGAGCTTCTGCACTTCCTCCTGTTCGTACGCCTGAACCACGTTGTCGTCCGCTCATCGCTTGGCAGCAAAAGCCCTGCCCGCGCCCTTCCCCCAATCGGCCGGCCGCATCTTCAGATGCCGTACCGTACGTTACGGTTCCTGCTATGCCCGATCACCATCGGGAAGACAAGAGGGTCTTTTCACGCAGGGCTGATCTTTTGAAAAAACATCCCTTGGATCATTTGTGCATTTCCCCGAACCCCGGAAACGCTCCAATCTTTTTTCTCGATAAAATCCCGGACGCAAAGCCGCCTCGCGCTTTTGCCGGAACTGCCAAAGGTGCCTGAAAAGCCGCACATCAAAGCCGGGATTTCATACGACGGCGGACCGGCGGCTCACTCCGCGATCGTAGCAACAGGCCGCGCCGGCGTTGCTGTGGCCTGATGCCAGTCCGTCTCGCTGAGGCCGATCCTGCGCAGCGGATCGATGATGGTCCCCGCCACGAGCGCGGCGAGAATGCGCGGCGACGGCGGAATCTTCGCCGTGGTCGCCACCACGCTGTCACGCATGAAGGGCAGCAGCCAGCCGTCCGACTGGTAGAACGGCGTGAACACGCGCGACAATGTCTGGAAGCTGCGGATGTGCCAGCGCCGCGTCCGCGCATAGGCGGCGAGCGCATCCTCGATAGTTGCGTTCTGTTTCAGCGCATGGGCCAGCGCCGCCGCATCGAGAAGCGCCATGTTGGCCCCCTGCCCCAGTTGCGGGCTTGTGGAATGGGCGGCATCGCCGATGACGGCCAGCCGCCGCCCTGCCGGAACCGGCAGCGTGTGGTGGCCATAGCGTGCCAGCGAAAGCTGGTCGAAACTGTCTATCTGGTCGACATAGGCAGCGCATTGCGGCCAGTAGCCGACCACGCGGGCTTTCCAATCCTCAAGGCCCTCGCTCTGAACGCGGGCCGCGTCGTCCGGCTTCAGGCTCCAGAAAAACGCCGCCATCCGCTCTCCGCCCGGTTCGGCGCGGCCGATGGGCAGCACGCCGATCATCACCCGCGCCCGGTCATAGCGTTGCAGCAGCGCATGTTCGTCGAACCCGTCTCCGCGCCAGCCCAGCGACGCCCAGAACGCGCCATAGGCCAGCGGATGCGGCTCGACAGGAACATCGGCATGGCGTCGCAGACGGGAGCGTGTGCCGCTGGCGTCGATCACCAGATCGAACGATCCGAGCCCGCGCGCCTTGTCATCGATCAGCGTTGCCGCCTCGCCCGCATCGAGGGAATCGATCTCGACGCCCGTCTCGATGGCGATGCCCTCGCGCAGAACCGCGCGGTAGAGCACGCCGAAGAGTGCGGCGCGATGCACCGCCACCCCGAAGCGGCCGCCCGGCAGGGCCCGGTAGCGGACATCCAGCACCGTGCGCCCGGAGCGCGCATCCGTGCCGTGCAGCCGGTCGATGCGGCTGCCAAGCGCCATGATGTCGCCCAGCAATCCAAGGTTGTCCAGAACGGTAAGCCCGGTCGGTTGCAGGATAAGCCCCGAGCCGACCGGAGCCGGATTTTCGAAACGCTCGAATATGGTGATCCTGTGCCCGGCGCGGTGGAGATAGAGTGCCGCGGCAAGACCGGCCGGTCCCGCGCCTGCAATGGCGATCGATAATTTTGGCTGCACGTCAGACCTGCTTTGTCCGGCAATGCCGTTCCGCACCGTAGTTTGCCGGATCATGCGTCTGCGGTTGCGTCCCCCTCATGCGGGATACAACAAAGCCCTGCACCGCCACAACCATGCCAGAAACGAAACCAGGCGGCGCATTGCCGCGTCGCCCGGTCGCCCCCGCAAATTGCCTTGCCGGCTGCTGCCGGTCGCAAACCTATTTCACGACGATCGCGACCGTTCCGGACTGGTAGCGATGGCCTTCCGAGCCGGTCGCGATGGCCGTGCCGTTCACCGCACGCGTCGGCACGCGCTTGCCGCAATCCCGGCTGACGCGGCTCGAAAGCCCTCCATCCGAGTAGTTCACGATCGAGGATTTCGGCAGCCGGCCCACGATGTCCGCATAGCTCGGCGCACCGGCGCTGCACGAATTGCCCCGGTAAGCGGTCAGGTGCTTCGTTTCGCCTACCCTCATCTCGACGGTCTTGTCGGCATTGGTCGCAGTGACGCAACCCGACAGCACCAGCCCCGAAAGGATCGACATCGCACCAACAACAACAGCGTTTCGCATCTCTGTTAAGCCCCTCTCTGTAACGCCTGAAAACTGATCCACCGGAGCCAGGCAGAACATCGGCGGTGGTCCTTCCGGCGTGCCAAATCCATTCGCGCCAGCAAATCGAAAAGTCCGCCAATCACCGGAAAATCCGGAAAAACGAGAGCAAACTTGATTGCTATCTCTATGAATTGCTTTTTAAATCACCTCTCAGGCAGTGGAGCGGATGCGCACAGCATGCGGGGACAGGGCATGCAGGAACAGGATTGGGGCAAATTCAGCCGATGGCACGCATTGCTGGACGCGCTGTGTGACAGAAGCGGCCATATCGACAATTCGGCACTGGCCAGCCAGCTGTGCCACCGTTCCGGCAAATCCGCCCGCGAGGATTTCAACGCCGCGGAAAAAAACCTGCGCAACTGGCGGGCCGGTCGGCACCTGCCGCTGCGCCGCAACTTCATGATCCTCGCCGAACTGCTGCGGGTGTCGGACAATCCCGAGCTTCTGCAGCGATGGAACCTCCTCTACGCCGCCGCGCGCGGCCGGGAACTTCCGGACACCGGTAACACAGCCGTCGACATCGATGCCGGCGGGGATGCCCGAACGCGCCCCTCCATCGCCGGGCGGCTGCTCTGGTCAGGAACCGGCATCATTGCCGCCTTGCTGGCCGCTACCGGAATCCGATGGATGATGGTCGATCCCTACAGGGATCTGCCGGTCATCGGCTATGATGCACGCGTTGTCATGGTGGTCGGGGAAAGCCGCGTCATCCACGGAGATCGCGGCGACTGCGACGGTGGCAACGTCCCGGACTGGACCTATACCGCACCGCGCGTTCCCCACAGCTCGCTCGGCGTCTTCACCGACGGCGGTCTCGCGCGCAAGATGAGCAACTATTGCAACAAGGTCGTGCCGGTCCGGGCAGTGCGCTTCACCGCACGGACGGCAGGCGTCGAGGAAATCCGGCTGCTCGACGATTTCGTCAAGATTTTCGTCAACGATCCGGCAAACCTCGTGACCAGATGAAGCGGAGGGGACAATGGGGGAACCCGACGAAACGGCATTCCGGCACTGGCATGTTCTGTTCGATGAACTGTGCAACCGCGCCGGGTATTATGACGACGCGACGCTCGCCAGCGCCTATTGCGCGCTGACCGCCAGCAAGGGCCAGCGGCAGCATGAAACGGCGCTGCGCAACCTGAACAACTGGCGTTCAGGCCGCCATCTGCCGCGCTCCGGCAATCTGCGCGTGCTGGCGAAGCTGCTCAATGTGGCGGACGATCCACAAACGCAGAAGCTCTGGAACCAGCTTTACAGGCAGGCAGGCGAGATGGAAGGCAAGGCCCGTCCCGGCCTGCCGGTGCCGGTGGAGCAATATGCCGTGCCTTCCCACGCCCCCATGACAGCTCTCACGCGGGTGACGGGCCGGCAAACCGGCATGACAACCCTTTTTGTCCCTGAGAGGCTCGGGCGCAAACGCTTTTCGGCAATGCAGGCCGCATTTGGCGGCGCGGTGCTTCTGGCGGTCGGGGCGACCGCAGGCGCACTCGTCACCGCTTCTGGTTGGCGGCCATGGGCTGGTCCGGCCGACCATGCGCCGATCATTGCCTTCAATCCCGTCGTGAACATGAAGGTAGGCGACGCGCGCCCGATCTATGCCGAGCGCGGCGATTGCGGAAAGCTACCCCGCGACTGGCACCTGCTGGCTTCGGACCTGCCGGCACTGCGTACCGGCACATTTTCCGATGGCGGGCTGGCGCGACGCTTCAGCAAGTTCTGCCAGGGCCTCACCCCGGCCCGCGCCATTGTCTTCACAGCCTCGGCGCCCGGCATCGAGGAATTCGAGATACAGGGCGATTTCTTCAAGATGACGGTGACGGATTAGATCGAGACCATCTCGGGCTAGATCGCCACCTGCGTGCCGATCTCCACGACGCGCCCGGTCGGAATCTGGAAATATTCCGTCGCATCCGCCGCCGTTCGCGCAAGGCTGATGAACAGGCGGTCCTGCCACATCGGCATGCCGGAACTGGCCGACGCCTTCAGCGAGCGTCTGGAGAGGAAGAACGAAGTGGTCATGATGTCAAACTTCCAGCCCTGCTTGCGGCAGGTGGCCAGCGCGCGCGGAATGTTCGGCTGTTCCATGTAGCCGAATGTCAGCGTGATGCGCATGAAGAGGTCGTTGATCGTTTCCAGCTTCACGCGCTCGCTGTCCGGCACCTTCGGCTGCGGCGCCGTCACCACCGACAGGATGATGTTCCGCTCATGCAGCACCTTGTAGTGCTTGAGGCTGTGCATCAGCGCGGTCGGGGCGCTGAACGGGTCGCTGGTCAGGAAGATCGCCGTTCCGGGCACCAGCTGGGGCTGTTTCTTCTCCAGATTGCCGGCGAGGAATTCCAGCGGAATCTCGTTCTTGCGCGTTTTCTCAAATAGCAGACGCGATCCGCGCACCCATGTCACCATCACCACGATGACCATGAAGGCCACCACCAGCGAAGCCCAGCCGCCATCCCTCACCTTCATGGCGTTGGTGACGAGGAATCCGAGCTCGATCAGGCCAAAGAGAGCGGTGAGGCTAAGCGCTGCCCACAAAGGCCATTTCCAGATGCGGATCATGATGATGCCGAACAGCGTGGTCGTGACCAGCATGACGCCGGTGACCGCGATGCCATAGGCCGAAGCAAGGCCTTCGGACTCGCGGAAGCCGAGCACCAGCAGCAGCACCACGACGGCCATCAGGAAATTGACCCGCGGCATGTAGATCTGGCCCGACTGGGTTTCGGAGGTGTGGCGGATCTCCATGCGCGGCAGCATATTGAGCTGAACAGCCTGCCGCGTCAGCGAATAGGCGCCGGTGATCACGGCCTGACTGGCGATGACGGTCGCGGCCGTCGCCAGCGCCACCATCACATAGAGCAGCCACCCGTCGTTCATCTGGAAGAAAGGATGGCCGACGGCGCCGTCATGCGACAGGACGAAAGCGCCCTGCCCCAGATAGTTCAGCAGCAGGCACGGAAACACCACCCAAAACCAGGCGAGCACGATCGGCCGGCGGCCGAAATGGCCAAGGTCCGCATAGACGGATTCGGCACCCGTGACGGCCAGGAATACGCCCCCGATGATGGCCATCGAAACCGCGGTTTCCTGCCCGATGAAGCGCAGCATGTAGAGCGGATTGAACGCCAGCAGGATTTCAGGATCGTGGATGATATGCCGGAGCCCGGCAAAGCCGATCGCCAGAAACCAGATCAGGGTGATGGGCCCGAAAATGGTTGCGACACCGCCGCTGCCGAAACGCTGGACGGAAAACAATATCAGCAGGATCACGACGGTAAGCGGCACGATGTAGGGGGCAAAGCCCTCGCCGATGATGGTCAGCCCTTCCGTGGCCGACAACACCGAGATCGCGGGTGTTATCACCGCGTCGCCGTAGAAAAGTGCTGCTCCCAGCATGCCGATGCCGAGGATCAGGGCCGGCCTTTTGGGAAAGGCCGAGCGGCTGAGCGCCATCAGGGAAAGCGTTCCGCCCTCGCCCTTGTTGTCGGCGCGCAGCACGAACATCATGTACTTGACCGCCACCACGATGGTGAGCACCCAGATGATGAGGGACAGCACACCAAGAATATCGTGGCGCACGGCGCCCTCCGATCCGGATGCGGCGCCGAGCGCAACGCGAAAGGCATAGATCGGGCTGGTGCCGATGTCGCCATAGACGACGCCGAGCGCGGCGAGCATCATGAGCGGCGTGCTTTGGGGCTTGTGTTCGGGTTGGTCTGCCGGTGCGGCGGACCCGACCTCGCTACCGGGATCGGCAACGGCCATGGAAAGAACTCCGTTAAGCGCGCGGTGCTCTACTCTCGGCGCGGCGCAATATCAAGTCCCCGTCGTCCGCTCGCCATCCTGGCTGCCGCACAGGGTCACGGCCAGCCGCAGGCTTTCAGGAACCGCCTGACCGTGGCGGCCATTCCAAATTCCAGCGCATCGGCGGTCAGCCCATGCCCGATGGAAACTTCCGCAAGCCGGGGAATGCGTTTCACCAGAGCCGGCAGATTGGCGACAACGAGATCGTGGCCGGCATTCACGTCGAGCCCCAGCGCAAAGGCTGCATCGGCGGCTTTTCCAAGCTTTTCCAGCTCGGCGGCCATCCGGTCCGGGTCGGAATGATAGCTCGCATAGGGGCCGGTGTAGAATTCCACGCGGTCGGCACCGGTATCGCGCGCCGCCGAAAGGCCTTCCGTCTCTGGATTCGCAAACAGGGATACCCTTGCCCCTTCCCTCTTCAGCCGCCGTACGATCGGTGTGAGGAACGCGGAGTGCTCGATGAAGTTCCAGCCATGGTCCGAGGTGGCCTGTGCCGGGTCATCAGGCACGAGCGTCACCTGCTCCGGCTGATTCTTTTCGACGAGCTGCAGGAAATCCTCGTTCGGATAGCCTTCTATGTTAAACTCTGCCTGCGGGAACTCGTCATCGATCAGGGCGCGTAGCTCCGGAAGATCGGAGTTGCGGGTATGTCTCTGGTCGGGACGCGGATGTACGGTCAGTCCGTGGGCACCGGCGGCCAGCGCGATCCGTCCGAGCCCGGTCACGCTCGGCCATGGCAGATCGCGCCTGTTGCGCAGCATGGCGACCGCGTTGAGATTGACCGACAGCTTGACCGGCATTGCGACCTCCCGAGCAGATGTGCCGGCATCTATAGCCGCTTTGCAGGGAACAGACAGCGGATTTGTGTGTTCCAGAAGACAAACGCGTTCCGGAGGGAGAATGGATGAATTATCTTGAAGCCGTGCCTGCCATCCGCCGCATCGACAGCAACAGGAATGATCTGTTTGCGATCGACATCGTCGGAGAGGTGAATTCGGCCGATGCGGAGAACCTTTACGGCCTGCTTGAGGCTGCCTGCGCGCTGCATCCGCGCATCGACATGCTGGTGCGTCTGACCGACTTCGACACCGCCGACTGGTCGGAAACCTCTCCGCAGACGATCGAGCAGGGCCGGCAGATGGCGCTGGCCAATGTCAGGCGCTGCGCCAGCGTCGGCGGGCCGGACTGGACCAGACGCATCCGCGCAGAACTGCAGCCCGAGCAGGAGCTCAGGTATTTTCCGGCCGAACGCGAGGCGGAAGCATGGGAGTGGCTGGGCGCGAAACCAAGGAAGAGCACCTGAAACGCGCTGCGCCCGCACGTAATGCAACGCCCGCACGAAATCGGGCGACGTAATTCATGCCCGGTTTTCAGACGTGCCGCTTCCCCGAAAATGGCCCGCTTTCAAAGCGGTTCGCTTCGGAGCCATGCGCTTACCTCACGATCGTGAGCCTATCGGCTGCACGCGTGATGGCCGTGTAGAGCCAGCGCTCCCGCGTGTCCTTGAACGCCCAGCTTTCGTCGAACAGCACCACGTCGTTCCATTGCGAGCCCTGCGCCTTGTGAACGGTGAGCGCGTAGCCGTAGTCGAAATCGTCGAAGCGCCGCTTCTGCTGCCACGGAATCTCGGCCTCGGCATCCTCGAATGCGGCCTTGAGCAGCTTGATTTTGGCCACGCCACGGTCCGGGTCATCCTCTTCCGGTGAAACCAGAAGGTTGATGCCCGGCTTCACCGTTTCGCGCGAAGCGGTCATCACCTTCCACAGAGAGCCGTTGAGCAGCCCCTTGGCCGGATCGTTGCGCAGGCACACAAGCTTGTCGCCGGCCTGCGGATAGTCGGCGGTGAAGCCCTTCAGTTCGCGCAGCCTGCGGTTGTAGCGGCGGCGGGTGCGATTGGTGCCGACCAGAACCTGATCGGCGTCGAGGACCAGATCCTGCGTCACCTCGTCCTTGCCGATCACCCGCGCCCCACCATAGTCGCCATAGGCGAGATCCCGCCCCTCGCGCACATCGAGCGCCATGCGAATGATGGGATTGTCGCGCGCCTGCCGGTGGATTTCGGTCAGCAGGAAATCGGGTTCCTGCTCGGTGAAGAAGCCGCCGCCGGAAATCGGCGGCAACTGGCCTGGATCGCCCAGAACGAGGATCGGTGTGCCAAAACTCAGAAGGTCGCGGCCAAGCTGCTCGTCCACCATCGAGCATTCGTCGATGACCACCAGCGCCGCCTTGGCGATTGGGCTCTGGCGGTTGAGCGAGAAGGTCGGCGACATGGAGGTCTTGCCGGTCGTCTCGTCCTCGACCGCTTCCTCGCCACGCGGACGATAGATCAGCGAATGGATGGTGCGGGCATTCGTTGCCCCCTTGGAGCGCAGAACCTGCGCAGCCTTGCCGGTGAAGGCGGCGAACTGCACCTGCCCGTCGACATGCTCTGCGAAATAGCGCGCCAGCGTCGTCTTGCCCGTTCCGGCATAGCCGAAGAGGCGGAAAAGCTGCGGCCGGCCAGCCTTGAGCCATGTGGCGACTGCCCTGAGCGCCTCGTCCTGCTGCGGTGAAAATTGCATGAGATGGTCAGACCCGATTCGCTCGGGCGGAGCAAGCTCGATGCGCTGCCGATGCCCGGCCGGTTACCGCAGCATCGGCCAGAGCGTGGCGGCGAGCAGCACGCCCATGCCGATGTTGAACCATTTCAGGCGCACCGGATCGGACAGAAAGCCGCGTAGTGCCATGCCGAAGCCGGCCCAGCTCGAAACGCAGGGCAGGTTGATGATGCCAAACACCACCGCGATGAGGATGACGGACAGAAACGGGTTTTCCGGATTTGAGAATACCGCCATTGCGGTAACCGCCATGACCCATGCCTTCGGGTTGACCCACTGAAAGGCGGCGGCCTGCAAAAAGGTCATCGGCTGCGCGGAACCGTCTCCGCCACTCTCGACAGAGCGCGACATCGCTATCTTCCACGCCAGATAGAGCAGATAGGCCCCCCCGACGATCTTGAGCCCGGTATGCAATGCCGGGAAAGTCGTCAGCACCGCACCCAGCCCAAACCCGACAGCGAGCAGCAGCACGACGAAGCCGATGCCGATGCCGAGCATATGCGGAATAGACCGCACGAAGCCGAAATTCACACCCGACGACAACAGCATGAAATTGTTGGGGCCAGGCGTGATGGAGGTCACGAAGGCATAGGCAGCCAGTGCAAAAAGAACTTCGGAGTTCATGTGGAACCTGCAATGTCAGCAATGCTGACCTATAGTGAAAAACAGTCTGTTTCGGGCGCACCAATGGCGTCCGAATCCTTGTGCCAGCAGCATCCATGGGCAGACAGGAAAACCCGGCCAGCCCCCGCCGCCTATCGGACAGAAAGGCATATCCAGCTTCATGAGCAGCCGATGCACAAGCGGAATGCATGAGCGTTTTACATGACCACGAGAGCTGCCCGCACCGCGCGGTAGGTGTTTTCCCCCGGCGAGGAAAAACTACATGCCCTGATGGCCGCGGTTCATGGCGGCGACGCCGGTACGGCAGATTTCCACCAGACCCAGCGGACGCATGATCGCGATGAACTGGTCGATCTTGGTGCTCTTGCCGGTAATCTGGAAGATGAAGTGCTCGGTGTTGGCATCGACGACATGGGCGCGGAACGCATCGGCAAGCCGCAGCGCCTCGACCCTGTCGGTGCCGGTGCCGGAAACCTTCACCAGCGCAAGCTCGCGCTCCAGCGGCCGCTCCTGCCCGAGTTCCTGCGCCCGCACGGTCAGGTCCACCACGCGGTGCACCGGCACGATGCGCTCAAGCTGATGCTTGATCTGCTGGAGCACATGCGGCGTGCCGCGCGTCACGATGGTGATGCGCGACAGGTGCGTTTCATGCTCGGTTTCCGAAACCGTCAGGCTCTCGATGTTGTAGCCGCGCCCCGAGAACAGGCCGATGACGCGCGCCAGCACGCCCGGCTCGTTGGCCACGAGTATCGAGAGCGTATGCGTTTCCGGCTTTTCGGTCTCCCGCGAGATGAAATAGGCCGAACCGGTGGGCTGAAGCTGTGCGTTCATGGTTGAATCCCGATATTCAAAATCTGCAACAATTCACTGTTTTCGCGCAGTTTTCACCCACGCGGAGCTGGTCAGACCAGCTCCCTGCCCCTGGCGTCGATCGCATTCGCCACCGCCTCATCCGTCGCTTCGTCCGGCAGCAGCATTTCGTTATGCGCCTTGCCCGAGGGGATCATCGGGAAGCAATTGGCGAGGGTGGCGACGCGGCAATCGAAGATCACCGGCTTCTTCACCGAAATCATTTCGCGGATCGCATCGTCCAGCTCGTCCGGCTTGTCGCAGCGAATGCCATGGGCACCATAAGCTTCGGCCAGCTTGACGAAATCGGGCATCGCCTCGGTGTAGGAGTGCGAGAGGCGATTGCCGTGCAGAAGCTGCTGCCACTGGCGCACCATGCCCATATACTGGTTGTTCAGGATGAAAATCTTGATCGGCGCATCATGCTGGATGGCGGCCGACATTTCCTGAATGCACATCTGGATCGAGGCATCGCCGGCGATGTCGATGACAAGCGCGTCGGGATGGGCGACCTGAACGCCCAGCGCCGCCGGCAGGCCGTAGCCCATGGTGCCGAGGCCGCCGCTCGTCATCCAGTGGTTGGGCTTGTCGAAATGGAAGTGCTGCGCCGCCCACATCTGGTGCTGGCCGACTTCGGTGGTGATGTAGGTGTCGCGGTCCTTCGTCAGCTCATACAGCCGCGAGATCGCATATTGCGGCATGATCACGTCGGGATTGGCCTTGTAGGCCAGCGAATCGCGCGCGCGCCATCTGGCGATCTGCTCCCACCACGGATGCAGGGCTTTCTTGTCGGTTTTGGCCGACGCGCGCCACAGGCGCACCATGTCCTCCAGAACCGTGGCGACGTCTCCGATGATGCCGATGTCGACATGGACGTTCTTGTTGATGGAAGACGGATCGATGTCGATGTGGATCTTCTTGCAATGCGGTGCGAAGGCATCCAGCCGGCCGGTGATGCGGTCGTCGAAGCGCGCGCCGATGCACACCATGACGTCGCAGTCATGCATGGCCATGTTGGCCTCATAGGTGCCGTGCATGCCCAGCATGCCGAGCCAGCTCTTGCCCGAGGCCGGATAGGAACCGAGGCCCATCAGCGTCGAGGTGATCGGGAAGCCTGTGAGGTCGACCAGCTCCCGCAGCAGGTGGCTGGCCTCGGGGCCGGAATTCACGACGCCGCCGCCGGTGTAGAGCACGGGCTTCTTCGCCCCGGCCATAAGCTCGACGGCTGCCTTGATCTGGTTGAGATCGCCCTGCATGCGTGGCTTGTAGCTGGTCAGCGGCGCGGTTTGCGGGGACACATAGGTGCCTTTGGCGAACTGGATGTCCTTCGGAATGTCGACGACAACCGGACCGGGCCGGCCAGTCGTGGCAACGTGGAAGGCTTCATGCAGAATGGCCGCCAGCTGGTTGACGTCCTTCACCAGCCAGTTGTGCTTGGTGCAGGGCCGCGTGATGCCGACCGTATCGCATTCCTGAAAGGCATCCGAGCCGATCAGGCTGGTGGGAACCTGGCCGGTAATGCACACCAGCGGGATGGAATCCATCAGCGCATCCTGCAACGGCGTCACCGCATTGGTGGCGCCGGGGCCGGAGGTAACGAGCATGACGCCGGGCTTTCCGGTCGAACGGGCATACCCCTCGGCCGCGTGGCCTGCACCCTGCTCATGACGAACGAGAATGTGCTCGACATCGTCCTGCTGGAACAGCTCGTCGTAAATCGGAAGGACGGCACCACCCGGATAACCGAAGAGGTGCCTGACGCCGTTGTCCTTCAGCGCCTGAACCACCATTTCGGCGCCAGTCATTTCGCGCCGCTCGTTCTGTCCGTTGCTCATCGGTATGGTCCCGTCCTGTTTCCGCTGTCGCGGGCCGCTGTATCGTCGTTTAGTGCCGTTCTGGATAATAAAAAAGGCCCCCGAGGGAGCCTGTGTGTTGCGCATGGGAGGATTTCGCCCGGTGGTTACACCACCTTGCCCACGCGCCTTCCTACTACGAGAATGAGTGCCTTTTCCATGGGCCGGGACAATAGAGGCGATTTTCATAGCGTGTCAACGCCCAATCTCCGCACAAAATGCATTTGCCGGATCAGTTCTATTAAGACTGTCGCAACCATGCCCCCTCACGGCACCTTAACCCGGCCATGACAGAAGTGCGGGAAATGGAGCACGGGGGTCTCTGTCATGTTTGTTGAGCGCGGCAATCGGCCGGGTGAAGCCACCTCGCAGGAGCGGCGCGATGCGCAGCAATCCGATCTGCGCATATTGGGGCATGTGGTGCGCTGCGATGGCGCCCGCGCTGTCCTCAGTTCCTATGCCGGCGATGACGATACAGACGATCCCGCCGAGCGCTGGACCGTGGGGCGCATGATATCGATCAATCTGGGTTCAACCCGCACCGTCGGCCTCGTCTATGGCGTCGGCAAGCCCGGACACGACTGGCGACGCGGCGAGCTCAACGCAATCGAAGTCGAAGTGGAACTTGTCGGCGAGGTGCAGGATGGTGCACAGCCCGGCGCCGGCCCCGTATTCGACCGCGGCATCACCCGTTATCCGCATGTCGGCGCGCATGCCCATCGCATCCGCGCCCGTGATCTGGAAGCCGTCTACGATCTTGCCGGCAGACGCGCCGTCACCATCGGCCATCTGTCGCAGGATGACGACATCAGTGCCAACATCGCCATTGAGGACACGCTATCGCGTCACTTCGCTGTTGTGGGCAGCACGGGTGTCGGCAAGTCGACGGCCGTGTCCCTGCTGATGCGCAAGGCAATCGCCGCCTGCCCGGATCTCAGAATCCTTATCCTCGATCCCCACAGCGAGTTCGCTGCTTCCCTGCCCGAGCACAGCGTACGCATCGACAGTTCGACGCTCGACCTGCCCTTCTGGATGTTTCATCTGGAAGAACTCGCTGAAGTGCTGTTTCGCGGGCGCGAAGCCGTAGCTGAAGAAGTTGATCTTTTGCGGGATCTCGTTCCCGTCGCGCGCCAGATGTATCGCAATGGCGGATCATCGGCCGTCACGCGCCGTGGTTCGGATACTCTGACCGCCGACACGCCGGTGCCCTATCGCATCGCAGATCTGCTGAAACTGATCGATGAGCGGATCGGTCTGCTGGATGGCAAGGCGGAAAGGCCGGCGCTGAAATCGCTGAGGGCCCGCATCGAACAGGCTTTCGCCGATCCGCGTTATCGCTTCATGTTCAATTCGCACCTGATCGAGGACACGATCCACCAGACCATCGGCAACATCTTCCGCGTGCCGCATGGCGGACGCCCGGTAACCTGCTTCGAGATGGCCGGCCTGCCTTCGGAGGTGGTGAATGCCGTATGCTCGGTGCTGGCGCGTCTCGCCTTCGAACTGGCCCAGTGGAGCGAGGGACGGCTGAAGCTTCTGGTCATGTGCGAGGAAGCCCACCGCTACATGCCGGCCGACTCGCGTCAGGGCTTTGCGCCGACGCGCGAGGCGCTTGCCCGCATCGCCAAGGAAGGCCGCAAATATGGCTGCTTCCTCGGCATCGTCACCCAGAGACCGGGCGAACTGGACCCGACCATCCTGTCGCAATGCTCGACCGTCTTCGCCATGCGTCTGTCAAACGAACAGGACAAGGCGATCATCCGCTCCGCAATTGCCGACTCATCGGCCTCCACGCTTTCGTTCCTGTCCTCCATGGGGCAGCGCGAGGCCATCGCTTTCGGGGAGGGTGTGGCGACCACCATGCGGCTGAAGTTCGAAAAGCAGGACAGAAGCCTGCTTCCCGGCCAGCAAAAAGGCGACGATCCCACCGCCTGTCTCAATGGATGCGAGGTCGATCTGGCATCGATCGTCAATCGCCTGCGAAACGGCATGGCATCGCATCCGGCGTCGCAGGCTGAGCAGTCAATAGCTATGGCCGCGCCGGTCGACAAGACGAGCCAGCCGGGCGATCCCGACTATCGCAGAGCATCTTCCCTGTTGCGCAGATCAGTGACGGAGGAAGCGGAACAGCGCTATGGACTGAAACCCTCGACCTTCGGCATGAAGCCTCACGGAGCCTGAAACGAGTGGAATCCGGGCCTTTCCCGGACCCGCTTCCGTTTCAGGCGCACACCCGGTTGCGGCCCTGCCGCTTGGCTTCATAGAGCTGGCGGTCGGCGCGCCGGTAGAATTCCTCGGCTGTCTCCTTGCCTTCCCAGACGGCAAGCCCAACGCTGGTTGTCACCCGCAAGCCACCGCGCCCTGTGGGGATCGAAAGTGCTGAGACCGCATCGCGGATGCGCTCCGCCAGTTTTTCCAGCCCGACAAGGTTCATGTTGGGCGTGACGATGCCGAATTCCTCACCACCCAAACGGGCAACGATGTCGTGATAGCGGGTCATGTCACGCAGGCATTTGCCGACGGCGCGCAAAACGCGATCACCGATATCGTGCCCATAGCTGTCGTTCACCTGCTTGAAGTGGTCGAGGTCAAGGATCATCAGCCCCAGCGGCTTGTCGATGCGGCGGAACTCCTCGATATATTCCCTGAGTGCATCATCGAAGTAGCGACGGTTCTGCACCCCTGTCAGGCCATCGGTCAGCGCCTCGATCTCCAGCGTCTCGGAGCGGGCACTGAGCGACGCCGTCATCTGGCGCAATTTCTTCTCCTCCCTCACCTGCTTTCGGATGAGCGGATAAATGAAGAAAACACCGAAGAACAGCGCCGTCGCCATAAGAACGCTGGTGAAAAACAGAAGGTTCTTCAGGTAAGAAACGTCGGCAAAGCCCTCAGGGGCCTTTATCTCATGTACAAGAGAATCCACGACTCCGTGAGCGAACATCATCAGCATTCCAGCGCCCAGAATGACTGTGATGAAGACAAAGAACGCTGACTCTGCCTTGTGAAAACGCATCGCTGCCCACTTGAATTCCACCCGTAATCATTATCTCACGAACAAGCTTAACAAAATCTGATTTCAGCAACCAGAGCGCGAATATCTCCGTTCGGCACCGTCGACAATTGTAAGGTTGTCGTTAAATCACATCCTCATCAATACTTTGCCGAAGGGCGAGCCTTTTCCACTCCGGACCGGACTGGGTACGGAACCATGTCGACTGTCTCTTGGCATACTGGCGCGTGGCGGCCTTTGCCCGCTCAGCCGCCTCGCCAAAGCTGACTTCGCCGGCCAGCGCCGCCTGCAATTCCCTGACGCCGATCGCCTTCATGGCGGGCAAGGCAGGGTCGAGGCCAAGCGCCGACAAGGCGCGCACCTCATCGAGGGCACCCCGTTCCAGCATCGCATCGAAGCGTGCGCCTATGCGTACCGCAAGTTGTTCCCGGTCGGGTTCGATGACGAAGCATTTCGCACTCGCCCGCTCGATCAGAGCGGTCCCGCGCCGCCCCTGCCAGGCGAGGATGGAGAGGCCGGAGGACTCCAGCACTTCAAGCGCGCGCACGATGCGTTGGCCGTCGGCGGGGTTGAGGCGCGCCGCCGCGTCCGGGTCCTTCCGCGCAAGCCTGCCGTGCAGTGCCGGAGCCCCCTCCTCGAGCAACGCCGCGCGCCAGCGCTCGCGAATGTCCGGCGCTATATCGGGCATCTGGGAAAGGCCTTCGCTCAGCGCACGGAAATAGAGCCCGGTGCCACCGACGAAGATCGGCCGCCTGCCCGCCAGCGCCCCATCCTCCACCAGTTGCACGACATCGCGCAGCCATGCGCCGGTCGAATATGAAGTGGCCGGGGAGACGTGACCGTAGAGATGATGCGGCACGCGGCTGAGATCGTCCGCGTCCGGCCGCGCCGTCAAAAGGTCGAGCAGGCCATACACCTGCATGGAATCGGTGTTGACGATCGCGCCGCCCAGCTTTTCGGCAAGATCGAGGGCCAGCTTCGACTTGCCGCTGGCGGTCGGCCCGGCTATCAGGATTGCGTTCCTGATGCGCCCTTCCTCCCCCATTTCACCGGACACTCCGATGCCGCTCATCGCAACTCTCATTTCCAATCCATCCAGCCGTTCACTGTCGGCCACGCTGGCAGATAAGGCGTCGGCGGCAGTCCACGCAAGTGAGGTTCACTGGCTTGCGGAGCGCGAGGCCTGCGACATCGTGCTTCCCGACGGTCTGGACGAGGACGCCGCAACGCAACTGTTGCGCGATGCCGTTGCGGATGCACCTGTGGATGTTGCCGTTCAGGATCCCGCCAGCCGCCGCAAGAAGATCCTCATCGCGGACATGGATTCCACCATGATCGATCAGGAGTGCATCGATGAACTCGCCGACGAGGTGGGCCTGAAGGAGCATGTCGCGGCCATCACCGCCCGCGCCATGAACAATGAGATCGCCTTCGAGCCCGCCCTGCGCGAGCGCGTGGCGCTGTTGCGCGATCTCGACATCACCATCGTCGACCACATCGTCCGCAACCGCCTCACCCTTGCCGCCGGCGGGCAGGCGCTCGTCGCCACCATGCGCGCCAACGGCGCCTGGACCGCGCTGGTTTCCGGGGGTTTTGACGTTTTCACCTCGCGCATCGCCGCCATGCTGGGCTTCCACGAAGACCGCGCCAACCGTCTGGTCGAGCAGAATGGCAGGCTCAGCGGCGAAGTGGTCGAGCCCATTCTGGGCCGTGCGGCAAAGGCTGATGCGCTCAATGAAATCTCCGCGCGGCTGAACCTCACGCCCGCCGATGCGATCGCTGTCGGCGATGGCGCCAACGATCTCGACATGATCAGGCTTTCCGGCACCGGTGTTGCCCTGCACGCCAAGCCTTCAGTTGCCGCGCAGGCGAAGGTGCGGATCGACCATGGCGACCTGACTGCACTGCTCTATCTGCAAGGCTACAGGCGCGAGGAGTTCAGCCAGTGAAAACATTGCGGACCGAACGACTGATCCTGCGCAACTGGGAAGAACGCGACCGCGAGCTTTTCCACCGCATCAATTCCGACGAAACCGTCATGGAGTTTTTCCCGTTCCGCCGCGACCGGGCAACTTCCGACGCCAAGATGGATGAGTTCCGCGAAACCTTTGCCCGGCAGGATTTCGGCTGGGCAGCGACTGAGATCGCGACGACCGGCGAATGCATCGGCTTCGTTGGCCTCAGCTACACCGAAGACACGCCGTTCATGCCCGCAGGCAGCGTCGAGATCGGCTGGCGGCTGGCTCCCGAATTCTGGGGCCACGGCTATGTCTCGGAAGCCGCCCGCGCCTGGCTCGACTACGGTTTCGAGGTTCTGGGCCTGAAGGAGATCGTGTCCTTCGCCGTAACCGCCAACCGGCGCTCGACTGCCGTGATGGAACGCATCGGCATGACGGCCGAACCCGCCCATGATTTCGACCACCCCGGCGTACCCGACAGCCACCCGCACCTGAAGCGCCATAGCTTCTACCGCATCACCGCAGAAGAATGGACAAAGAAAAAGGCGGCCTCCTGACCGCCTTTTTCTATGTGTTGCCATGATCTGCACGCTCCGGCAGTCACCCCAACCTGCAGGGTTCGCAACGGCGACTGCTCACCGGCGAGTCGGGCCGCCCTGTCGCAGGCATGAGCGAAACGAACTGCCGTGAGATCCGAAAACCGCACTCAGTCCATGCGGATGGTCACGAAGCGCAGCTCACCGCTTTTCGATGCCATCATCAGTAGCGCGTTCTTGCGCCCCTGCTCCTTAAGCGCTGCGATACGGTCCACCACATCGGTGGGGTTCGCCACCGATTCCTGTGCGATCTCGGTGATGACCTCGCCCGCCTGAACGCCGCGCTCGGCTGCGGCGGAATCGGGTGCCACTTCCGTCACGACGACGCCGTTGACGCCCTCGGCAATGCCGAATTTGCTTCGTGCAGCTTCGTCCAGTTCGCCGATGGTCATGCCCAGCACGGAAGCGGTTGCTACCGCCTCGCCCTGCTGGCCGGCCTCGTCATCCTCGCCTTCGGCCACCTTTTCGCTGTCTTCCAGACGGCCGAGCGTGACTTTGACAGTCATTTCCTTGCCTTTGCGCACCAGAACGACATCGACGGCCTTGCCCACCGGGCTTTCCGCCACGATGCGCGGCAGGTCACGCACTTCGTCGATCTCCTTGCCGTCGAATTTCGTGACGACGTCGCCCGGCTGGATGCTGCCGTCGTCGACCGGACCGCCCTTCATGATCCCTGCGATCAGCGCGCCCTTGGCTTCCTTCATTCCGAGGCTTTCGGCGATGTCCTCGGTCACCGGCTGGATGCGGACGCCGAGCCAGCCACGGCGGGTTTCGCCGAACTCGCGCAACTGATCCACCACACCGCGCGCAAGCTGGGTGGGGATGGAGAAGCCAATGCCGATGGAGCCGCCCGTCGGCGAGATGATCGCCGTGTTGATGCCGATGACCTCGCCATGCATGTTGAACAGCGGACCGCCGGAATTGCCCCGGTTGATGGCGGCATCGGTCTGGATGAAGTCGTCATATGGACCGGCGTTGATATCGCGGTTGCGCGCCGAGATAATGCCGACCGTAACCGTTCCGCCAAGGCCGAACGGATTGCCAATCGCCATCACCCAGTCGCCGATGCGCATCTTGTCGGAATCGCCGAACTTCACTTCCGTCAGCTTGTGATCGGCCGGATCGACCTTGAGCAGCGCGATGTCGGTCTTCGTGTCGGTGCCGACGAGCGTCGCCTTCAGCGTCAGGCCATCGGAGAAATTGACCTCGATGTCGTCGGCATCGGCAATGACGTGATTGTTGGTGACGACGAAGCCTTCCTTCGCGTCGATGACGAATCCCGAGCCCAGCGACTGGACCTTCTGGGAGCTGCCCCCGCGCGGGCCGCCGCGGTCCTTGAAGAATTCGTCGAAGAAGTCCTGAAACGGCGAGCCCTCGGGAAGCTGCGGCATCGGCACCGTGCCCGGCCCGTCCGTTCCCTTGACGGTCTGCGACGTGGAAATGTTGACCACCGCACCGAGGAGCCCCTCGGCGAGATCGGCCACCGATTCCGGCCCAGCGCCTGTCGTGGGCGACGTTTGCGCCGGAGAGTTTGGCGCCGGGGATGCCGGTGCCTTCTGCGCGAGCGATGGCGTCACAGCAGCGGGGATGGCGAACGACAGGACGGTGGCTGCCAGCAAGGTGGTCCGCGCCGCGCGCACAACGGAATGATCGATCATGGACGGGCTCCGGAACGTCTTTGAGGTTGATGCGACATGATGGCATGAAATACGGCGCGTTTGCGACCGAAACCAGAGCATCGAACGGAAAAGTGTATGCGGGTTTGCGATTATCCGGACCCGCATACAAAACGGCAGAGCGCCGTGCATCCGACCCGACGCACGGCGCTCTGACAGGAGCAGATCAATTCTGATCGAACCGGAAAGAGGGATTGCCCCTTGCCCCTGCCGGTCAGCCTCGAACCAGCCACACGATGCCGACACCGGCCGCAATGGCCAGCATGCCGGCCATGCGGAGCGCGCCTTCGGGGATCGAAAGCACCTCGGCCGCAAGCCGGCGCGCCAGCCGGGGAAAGCCCCCGTAGACCAGGCCCTCGATAACGAGGACCAGGCCCAGGGCCGCCAGAAAATCCTGCACGGATTACTGGCCGCTGGTTGCCGGCGCAGGCGCCTGACGCGCGGGAGCGGCAGAGGCTGGAGCACTCTGATTCGGATCCCTGAAGAACCGGAAGAATTCCGATTCGGGCGACAGGACCATGGTGGTGCCCTCGCCGTTCAGAGCCGTGCCATAAGCGCTCATCGAACGGTAGAAGTCGAAGAACTGCGGATCGCGCAGATAGGCGCCGGCGAAGATCGAGTTGCGCTCGGCATCGCCCTCACCGCGAAGGATTTCGCCTTCCCGCTGTGCTTCGGCAACGATCTCAACGACTTCACGGTCGGCACGGGCCCGGATGCGCTGCGCTGCTTCGTTACCGCGTGCCCTCAGCCTCTCGGCCTCGGCCAGACGTTCTGCCTTCATGCGCTCGAAGGTCTGCTGCGACACTTCCTGCGTCAGGTCGGTACGGCGGATACGCACATCGACGATTTCGAGACCGAGCGAGGTCGCATCGGGCCGCATCTGATCGCGCACCTCGCGCATCATCTCTGCACGCTCTTCGGAAAGAGCGGCCTCGAAGCCGCGCAGACCGTAGACACGGCGCAAAGCCGCGTCGAGACGGGTGCGGAGCCGCTGCTCGGCCAGTTCCACGCTGCCCGAGACGGCAGACCGGAACACGCGCGGGTTGGAGATGCGGTAAGCAATGAAGGCATCGACTTCATAGAACTTGCCGCCCGAAACCTGCACGCGGATGTTGTCGAGGTCGAAACGCAGAACGCGGTTCTCGATCATCTGCACATTGTCGGCGTCGAAGAAGGAGAACGGCATCTTAAAGTAGATGCCCGGCTCGCTCTTGACGTCGACGATCTCGCCGAAGCGCAGAACGATCGCCTGCTGGCGGGCGTTGACCACGAAGATCGACGAATAGATCAGGAACAGGATGACGATGCCGGCAACGGCAATGGCTGGAAGACGGTTTGCCATTATTGTGCGCCTCCGGTCGCAGCGCCGGAGCGCTTCTGCAATTCAGGCAGCGGCAGATACGGCACGACACCCGGCCCGCCGCCCTGCTCCACGACCACCTTGTTCGATCCGCCCAGAACCTTCTCCATCGTTTCGAGATAGAGACGCTTGCGCGTCACATCCGGTGCCTTGGCATATTCGTCGTAAACCGAGATGAAGCGCTGCGCCTCACCCTGTGCTTCCTGCACGACGCGGTTCTTGTAGGCTGCCGCCTCTTCGCGAACCTGCGCTGCCTGACCACGGGCCTGACCGAGCTTCTGGTTGGAATACTGGTTTGCCTGCTCGACGAACCTGTCCTCGTCCTGCTCGGCGCGCTGCACTTCGTCGAAGGCATCAGCCACTTCGCGCGGCGGAGCGGCATCCTCGATCGAAATCGCATTGACGTTCAGGCCAGCGCGGTAACCGTCCAGCGTGGTCTGAAGGATCTGGCGCACGGATTCGGCAATGCCCTGACGGTCATCGCGGAAGATGTCCTGAGCCGGACGGCGGCCGACGGCCTCGCGCATGGCGCTTTCGGCAACCTGCGTCAGCATGCCGTCGGGGTCGGAAACATCGAACAGATAAGCGCGCGGATCGGACACCTGATAGGCCACGGAGAACTGCACATTGACGATGTTCTGGTCGCCCGAGAGCATCAGACCGGAGGTATCGTTGGAGCGTGCAAGTCCGCCGATATTGACGAGCTGCTCGGAAATCTTGGCGGTCTCGACCGTTTCGACCGGCCACCAGTGGAAGTGAAGACCGGGTTCGGAAAGCTCTTGCTTCGGCTTGCCGAAGCGCAGTTCCACCGCAACCTCATCCGGCTGAACGGTGTAGATCGCCTTGAAGAACCACATTCCCAGCACGATCAGGATCAGGACGCCGAACATGGCCTTGTTGCCGCCGTTCCCGCCCGGCAGCGCGCGCCGCAGCTTGTCCTGCCCCAGTCTGATGATGTCTTCCAGATCGGGAGGATTGCCTTGCGGTCCGCCGGGCCCTCTCGGTCCCTGCCCCCATGGGCCGCCGCCACCGCCGCCGTTGTTTCCGCCGCCACCCCACGGGCCGCCGCCGCCGCTCTTGTCATTCCAGGGCATAAATGTCCTTTCGTCCGCAGTCACTCACGCTACGTTTGTGCAGCGCGCAAGCCTTGATCCTCTATAGGGAGGCCAAAGCCGGCTTTCAACGCGCACAGCGCGTAAAACGCCCCTTCTCCATACAGCATTGTGCAACTTTCCGTCATTGCGACGGATAGCAGCTGTCAAACCCGCTTTTCGTAGACCACATAGCGCGTTGCGTGGCTGTCCTTTTCTCCCGCAGGAACCTCCTGCTGCTCCACCGGTTGCCAAAGCTGCGGGTCGATGTCCGGAAAGCGGGCATCCCCGTCCACATCGGCCATTACATGGGTCACATGCAGACGATCGACCATCGGCAGCGCCTGCGCATAAATCTGCGCGCCTCCGATGATGCAGACTTCATCTGCGCCGCCGGTCGCGGCGACATGCCGTTCGGCGATCCCGATCGCCTCATCCAGCGAATGCGCGATCTCAGCGCCCTCAACCCCGAACGCCCTGTCGCGCGTGACGATGATGTTCAGCCGCCCGGGCAGCAGGCGGCCAATGCTCTCATAGGTCTTGCGCCCCATGATGACAGGCTTGCCCATCGTGTCGGCCTTGAAGCGTTTGAGATCGGTGGAAAGCCGCCAGGGCAGGTCGCCATCGCGTCCGATCACGCCATTTTCGGCAATCGCCACATAGATCGCAGTCTTCATCCGTCGTCCCTGTATCGGTCTTCCTGAAGCGGTATCGCATATAGAACCCCGCGCGGCACGGTGGTTTTTGGCATCCGGCCATTTTGACACGGCAGCAGCCATAATCTTGCAGCTCGCGCTGCTGGACAGCGCCGGCCCGATCGGGCAGGAAACCAGCCATGCGCAAGCTTTTCGTCATCGGCATCGGCGCCGGAAATCCGGAACACATGACCGTTCAGGCCATCACGGCGCTGAACAAGACCGACGTGCTGTTCATCCCTGACAAGGGGGAAGAAAAAAGCGATCTTGCCGCATTGAGGCATGAAATCTGCGACCGATTCGTCACCAATGCCCGAACAAGGCGCGTCAGCTTCGATGTGCCCCGGCGCGCCACGCCCTCACCATCTTACGAAAGCACTGTGGACGACTGGCACACCGCGATCGCAGCAATTTATGAAGCGCTGATCCGGGACGAGATCGCGGAAAACGGCTGCGGCGCGCTGCTGATCTGGGGCGACCCCATGCTCTACGACAGCGCGCTGCGCATATTGGAGCGGGTACGCCATCGCGGGAATGTGAGCTTCGACACCGAGGTCATCCCCGGCATTACCGCCATCCAGTCGCTGTGCGCCAGCCACAAGATCGCGCTGAACCGCATTGCAGATCCGGTGCTGATCACCACCGGGCGGCGACTGCTCGGCGAAGGCATGCCGCCAAACGCCGGCACGGTCGTCGTCATGCTCGACGGTAACTGCGCCTTCCGCTCGCTGCCCGGCAAAAACCTCACCATCTTCTGGGGCGCCTATCTGGGCACTCCCGACGAAATCATCATTTCGGGCCGCCTCGGCGACGTCGAAGATCGGATCGTCGCCGTCCGCGCCAAGGCACGTGCCGCGAAAGGATGGATCATGGACACTTATCTGCTACGCCAGCAGGGTGAAGCTGAAGAAGACACCTTATAACGGAGACGGCCTCCTGCCCGCGCCGCAATAAACACGTTATCCCGCGTCAATCTCGGCCTGAAGCGCCATCATGTGATCCTGCGCGGCAACGGCCGCTGCCCGCTCGATCGCCCGGTAACGGCTCACCACGGCGAGCCCCACGGGTGTGAGCTGAGCGCCGCCGCCGCGCTTGCCGCCGGTCTGCGCACTGACCAGCGGCTTGCCGAACACCCGGTTCATGTCCTCCACCAGATCCCATGCATGTTTGTAGGACATCTGCATGGCGCGCGAGGCGGCCGAAATCGAGCCGAAGGACGCGATATGTTCCAGAAGCTCGATCTTGCCGGGTCCGATGCGCCCGTCAGGATCGAGGTTTATCCGCAATGTCAGTGACGGCATCTTCTGTTCCCGCAAAACGGTCTCCCGTACACATAGCGCCTTGCAGAGACTATCGCTATTCCAAAATGGAATAACGACAGTGCCGGCGTTCACGTCATTGTCTTATCTGGCTGCCACGCCGGCATTGACGGTGTCGAAACTCACCGTCTTGACCACTGCATACACCGGCAGGCCGGGCGCGAGCGCCAGCGCCTGCCGCGACTGTTCGGTGATCCGCGACAGAACGGACACGCCGTTGCAGTCGATCCGCACCTCCCGTTCGCCACCTGCCCCATCGGCGATACCGTCAATGCGGCCCGCAAGAATGTTCAGCGCGCTGAGCCCCTTCGGACGTTCCGTGGCGATCATCACGTCGCGGGCGCGAATGCGCAGACGCACCGGCTGGCCGATGGCAATATCGATGCGCGGAACGTGAATTTCGCCGGCAGCAGAACGCAGCACCGACATGGAAAACGCATCGTCGTGACGTTGCACCACCGTCTCGACCAGCGATCCGCCCTCGCCGCGCTCGGATGCCGGCAAAAGGTCCAGCCGCTGCAGGATTTCGGTGACCGGCCCGGAAGCTGCCACCCTGCCCTGCGCCAGAACCACCACGTCGCTCGCCAGACGCGCCACCTCCGCCACGGAATGGCTGACATAGACGATGGGGATTTTCATCTCGTCGCGAAGGCGCTCGATATAGGGCAGGATTTCGCCCTTGCGCGCCTCGTCAAGCGCCGCGAGCGGCTCGTCCATCAGCAGCAGCCGCGGGCTGGACAGCAAGGCCCGCCCGATAGCGACACGCTGCTTCTCGCCGCCGGAAAGATTTGACGGCTTGCGATCCAGCAGGGCGCCGATGCCGAGAAGATCGACGATCGCGTCCATCTCCATATAGCGCTCGGCGGCCGGCGTGAACCAGCGCCCATAGAGCAGGTTGGAGCGCACGCTCATGTGAGGAAACAGCCGCGCGTCCTGAAACACCATGCCGATGCGGCGCTTGTGGCGCGGCACATGGATGCCGGCGCGCGTATCGACAAGCACCTTGCCATCCACCTCTATGCGGCCTTCGTCGGGGCGGATCAGGCCCGCTATCAGGTTGATGAGCGTGCTCTTGCCGGAACCGGAGGGGCCGAACAGCGCCGTCAGCCTGCCCGCGCCCGAGAACCGGGCCTCGACCTGAAAATCGCCCTGACGATGGCGAATGTCGACCGAAAGCGTCATTCCACGTCCATCCGCTTGCCAAGCCGGCGCGCCATGGCCTCGGAGGCGACCAGCGCCAGCATGGAGATGATGATGCTGATGAGGGTGAGCCGCAGCGCGCCCTCATCGCCGCCCGGCACCTGCGTGAAGGTATAGATGGCCGAAGGCAGGGTCTGGGTTTCCCCCGGAATGTTGGACACGAAGGTGATGGTCGCCCCGAACTCGCCCATGGCCTTGGCGAAGGACAGGATGGCGCCGGCCATGATGCCGGGCAGGATCAGCGGCAGCGTGACCGTGGAGAACACCCACAAGGGGCTGGCGCCCAGCGTTCCGGCGGCCGCCTCCAGCTTGCGATCCACCGATTCGATGGAAAGCCGTATCGCGCGCACCATCAGCGGAAAGCCCATCACCCCGCAGGCAAGTGCGGCACCCGTCCAGCGGAACGAGAAGACGATGCCGAAATGTTCGGCGAGGAACGCGCCGGCCGGTCCGCGCCGCCCGAAGGCGAGCAAAAGCAGATAGCCCGTCACCACCGGCGGCAGCACCAGCGGCAGGTGAACGAGGCCGTTGAGCACGGACTTGCCCCAGAAGCGGCCCCGCGCCAGCAGATATGCGATCAGTATGCCTGGAGGGACGGAGGCGAGCATCGCCACCGTCGCCACCTTGACAGAGAGCCTGACCGCCGTCCATTCATCCGGGGTCAGGTCCAGCAACCAGTTCATGAGCTGCGTTCAGGCTCAGTTCGCGGCCGGTGCAAGCACCGTGAAGCCCTGTTCCTCGAACAGCTTGCGCGCCTTGTCCGTGTGCAGGCACTTCAGGAAGGCCGGCACTTCGGCATCCTTGGAATCGGCGGTCTGCGCGACCGGATAGATGATCGGCGCATGGGTTTCTTCCGGGAACGTCGCAATGACCTTCACACCCGGCTCGGCAACCGCGTCGGTTGCGTAGACGATGCCGGCCGCCGCTTCGCCGGTGGCCACCAGCTTCAGCGCGGCGCGCACATTCTCGGCCTGCGCGATCTTGCCCTCGACCGATCCCCAGATATCGAGCGCCTCAAGCGCCGCCTTGCCGTATTTACCGGCCGGCACGGCCTTGACGTCGCCCATGGCGAGCTTGCCATCGCCAATCAGGCCAGCAAGGTCAAAACCCTTCTCAAGATTGGCTTCAGCGGACGAATCCGCAGGCGCCACCAGCACGATGCGGTTGCCCAGCAACCGCTCCTCGGTGTCGGTCTTGATCAGGTTCTTGTCGGACAGATATTTCATCCAGTCGAGATCGGCGGAGATGAACACGTCCGCCGGCGCGCCTTCCTCGATCTGCTTGGCCAGCGCCGAAGAGGACGCATAGGAGATCTTCGCGGTCTCGCCGACATCGGCCTCGCAGGCCGTGTTGATGCCGTCGAGCGCGTTCTTCAGGCTGGCGGCAGCGAAGACGACAAGCTGATTGTCATCTGCCTGTGCGGTGGAAACGGGTGCGACGAGCAGCGCCGAAAGCGCGCCCGCGGTCATCAGTGCCTTCAAGCCGGTTTTGTTGATTCTGATCATTCAGCCTCTCCCTGTCAGATTGTCTTCAAGCTCTTGCCGCCCTGTGCAGCGCCACAACCGATATATACGGACGAATATAACAAGGGAAGCCTTTTGCGCTCCACATGCAACCGTGCTTCACTGATGCCGGATTGGACCATGAAAAGAAGGGATCACACGATGAAGATCAGCGCCAGAAACCAGATCAGGGGCAAAATCATCGAGGTGTCGAAGGGCGCCACCACGGCCCATGTGCGCATCGAGATCGGCGGTGGCGCGATCATCACCGCATCCATCACCAATGAAGCGGTCGACGAGCTGAAGCTGCGCGAAGGCGTGGAAGCTTATGCCGTGGTCAAGGCGTCCGATGTGATGGTCGCTGTCGACTGACCCCGGCGCCGGCGCGCGTCGAATTCACACCGCGATGGGCGCCCTGATGCTCGGGTCCGCCACGTAGTTTTCCAGCCGGAAATCCTCGAAGCGGAAGGCAAACAGATCGTCCACCGCCGGATTGATCCACATGGTGGGCAGCGGCTTCGGCGCGCGTGACAGCTGCTCGCGCGCCTGATCGAAATGATTGGCGTAAAGGTGCGCATCGCCCAGCGTGTGGATGAATTCCCCGGGCTTCAGGCCCGTCACCTGCGCGATCATCATCGTCAGCAGCGCATATGAGGCGATGTTGAAGGGCACGCCGAGGAAAATATCGGCGGAACGCTGGTAGAGCTGGCAGGACAACCGTCCTTCGGCGACATAGAACTGGAACAGGCAGTGGCATGGCGGGAGCGCCATGGTGTCCACCTGCGCCGGGTTCCACGCCGACACGATCAGCCGCCGCGATTGCGGATTGCGGCGCAGCTCAATCAGCAGATTGGCGATCTGGTCGATCTCTCCCGCCGACCCGTTTTCATTCAACGTCGGCCAGGAGCGCCACTGGCGGCCATAGACAGGGCCCAGATTGCCGTCCTCGTCGGCCCATTCGTCCCAGATCGTCACCCCGTTGTCGTTGAGGTACTTGATGTTGGTGTCGCCGGCCAGAAACCACAGAAGCTCGTGGATGATCGATTTCAGATGCAGCTTCTTGGTCGTGGTGACGGGAAAGCCCTGCGCCAGATCGAAGCGCATCTGATAGCCGAAAACCGAACGCGTGCCCGTGCCGGTGCGGTCGCCGCGATCGACGCCGGTTTCAAGAACGTGGCTCAGAAGGTCGAGATATTGCCGCATCGGCTCCGTTCCGAAGATTTTCTGGCCAGATCTCCATGCGCGCACCCGCACGCACGGCAAAGATCTGAATTATCGACAGGGCATCGGAACAGCCGAAAAACCGGAGTCCGGTTTTCGGTCCGACGCTTCGGCTACACTATAGACGCAGACGCGCCCGGAGCACAGATGCGCAAGCCTTGTTCATCCACAGCCGGGACTGGCAAAAGCCCGATCACGTTTTCCGCGATCGGGCTTTAAATCGTGAAATCCGCATCGGTGTGCCGTTCGGGACCCCGCCCGGCAGCAGCGGAAGAAAGATCTCAGAGCGAATCGAGCTTACCGAGTTCCTTGGCCACCAGATAATAGAAGGTCACGCGTCCCTTCGAACGGTCAGCGGCCATGGTCTTCGCCACGGTGGCGACGGCGGCCTCCGCTGCGGCAGCGTCCACGCCGAGCTTCTTGACGCCCCAGCTGTCACGCACGCGGTCCAGTTCCTTCTGGTCGGTGGCCGAAACCAGCGAAGAATCGCGATTGCGCAGGGCGATGCCCAGATGCTTCACGATCTTGTTCACCACGGCCTCGTCGGCCTTGGCGTCGTATTTCTGCACGTCGGCGAGATAGTCACTCATGGATAGCCCTCATCGGAGTTTATGTCCCCTGCAATTCACGGACGATCTGCCGATACAACCTGTCGCCGGACGAGATCCCGTACCGTTTGCGAGCCTGCAAGAAATTGCCCTGCCAAGTCAAGTTAAAGCAGCCTCCGCCACAGCTGATAATTGCAACCGGGCATCTCTTCCATTTGCCCCGAAGAGTGCCTATATTCGACCTGTCGGCTTGACCGACTATGGTGATAAATGGGCGATGTAATAAGCCGTTCGGACCCGGGGGCGGTACCCGGCGCCTCCACCAAAAACTGTCGTGACGGACAGCTTTTGCTGGGGGCGAAACAGGATCGACGAAGGTGTAAAGATCGTACTTTTGCCCGGCATTGTACCACCGTCATCGGGCTAACTCAGTAGTTGCAAACGACAACTATGCGGAAGCACGTCTCGCTGCGTAATGCGGTGCGATAGCTTCAAATAAACTCCTGAGGGTTCGCACCTTCAGGCGGGGTTCGGAGGTACCTGGCAACAGAAACCTCCACTTCTCTCCCCCTTTTCATCTTTATCAGCAGCATGCCGTGTCCACGCGACGACCTTTTGGTCCGTGCCGTGAGCCGCGCCGTGCCGTTTCCTCATTTCAGCCCGCATGCAAAGGGAGCATCATCATGGATGCCAGCCGCTTCATCGTCATCACCGGAGGGCCGGGTTCGGGCAAGACGACCCTCCTCGACGCGCTGCGCGAGTCGGGCCATTCCGCCATGCCGGAGGCCGGGCGCAACATCATCCGCGCCCAGCAGGCGGTGGACGGCCCTGCCCTGCCATGGCGCGATCCGGCCCTGTTCGCCGAGCTGATGCTGTCATGGGACATGCGCTCCTATGAAGAGGCAGGGCAAAGATCAGGAACGCTGTTTTTCGACCGGGGCATTCCCGACGCAATCGGCTATCTGCGGCTGACCGGCCTCCCGGTGCCTGCTCACATGATGAAAGCGGCAGAAACCCTTCGGTACCATCGCAGAATATTCATCGCGCCTTTCTGGCCCGATATATTCGGGCAGGATGCGGAGCGCAGGCAATCGGCCGACGAGGCGGAGCGCACATGCGAGGCAATGAAAAAGATCTACACCGAACTGGGCTACGATCTGGTGCCGCTTCCCCTTTGTTCGGTGGAAGAGCGGGTGCGCTTCATCCTCTGCGAAACTTCTGCATGAAAAAGGGCCGGCGAACCGGCCCCTTTCATGCCCGTTCCGGTCCGGCTTACTCCGCCGGGGCGCTAACCGCCTTCGGCGCACGCTTCATCCCCAGCGTCACCTGTGCCAGCACGAAGGCGATGATCGCGCATACGGCGATGGCTGCCACCATCGGCAGGGGTGTACCGTCGAAGAAAATGCCGGCTCCCGCCATCGCCACGGCGCCGATGCCGAACTGAAGCGTTCCCATCAGCGCCGAAGCCGTTCCCGCTATCGCACCATGGTCGTCCATGGCCAGAACGGAGGTCGAGGGAATGACCAGTCCGACAAAGCCGTAACCAATGAACAGCATCGACGCCAGCACCCAGAGCTGATCGGCGCCGGATGCCATCAGCGCCAGAAGCACCAGCATCGTGGCGGCATATCCCGCCACCGCGACCCTAACCACCCTTGCGAGCCCATAGCGCTGCGCAAGCGTGCCCGTCAGTTGCGACATGGCGAAGAACGACACCGCATTGAGGGAAAAGTAGACGCTGTAGAGATGCGGCGAGAGCCCGTAGTGATCGATGAGGATGAAGGACGAACTCGACAGGTAGACGAAGAAGGACGAGATCGCGAAGCCGCCCGTGCCGACGAGACCGAGAAACCTGCGGTCACCGAGCAGATGGCGGTAGCCGGCGAGCGATGTGCGCAGCGAACTGCCGACGCGCGCTGCCGCGGGGCGCGTTTCCTCGATCGAGGTGGCGAGCAACAGGCAGGCCACGAGAGCCGCGCCCGTCACCACCCAGAACACCGCCCTCCAGCCGAAGGCGTCGATGATGAAGGACCCGGTCAGCGGCGCCAGGATAGGCGAGATCGAGAACACAAGCATCAGGAGCGACATCAATTTCGCGGCTTCGACACCCGTGTGCAGATCGCGCACCACGGCCCGCGGTATGACCATGCTGGCGCAGCCGCCAAGCCCCTGAATGAAACGGAAGGCAATCAGCCATTCCACGCTGGGTGACAGCGCCGCCCCCACCCCGCCGATCATGAAAAGGAAAAGCCCCGCATAAAGCGGGGCCTTGCGACCTGCCATGTCGGAGATCGGCCCGACGGCAAGCTGGCCGACCGCCGTTGCGAGAAAGAAGATCAGCAGGCTCATCTGCACCGCGGCAGTGCTGGCGCCGAGATCTTCACCTATGGTGGGAAGTGCAGGCAGATACATGTCGATGGCGAAGGGACCGATGGCCGACAGCAGGCCGAGCACCACCGCGATGCGGTAGAATTTTGCAGGCATTTCTGGCTCTTTCGTTTGGCGGGCGCGCCGGGGGAGGAACAGCACAACCCGCAGAAAGATCGTCAGGCCATGCCTGAGAGACAAGACGCCGATCTTTATATTCGATATAAAAAATTTTTAGACTCATTTGCCCAAATAGTCAATCAGTGATATATGATTTTTTATGAAACCATCGATCGTTCCTGACACGCTCCCGCCACGCGGCCACGCCGCCAAGCGCAGCTTCATTCTTGAGGCGGCTGCCGAAGTGTTTTGCCGGGAAGGCTTTGCAGGAGCGAACATCGATCTCATCGCCGCCGAAGCCGGCGTTTCCCGACAGACGGTGTACAATCACCACGGCGACAAGGATGGGCTGTTCCGGGCTGTCGTTAGGGACATGACGGAGCGCTCCAACGCGGTCGTCTTTGCCACGCTCGGCACCTTTCCCGATCATCCCGGCGATCTGGAAACGGACCTGACCGACTTCGCAATGCGGATGAACCTCAACTGCATCTGCAACAGGGAGGGAAAATTCCTGCGCAGGCTGATTCAGGCTGAAAGCGAGCGCTGCCCTTCCCTGTTTGCCGACTGGCGCGAGGAAGGCCCCCGGCGCACCATGGCCGCACTTGCCGCGCGCTTCGCGCGGCTGGCCCATGCCGGTCTGCTGGTCATCGACGATCCGGACCTTGCCGCACGCCAGTTCCTCGCGCTTGCCAATGCCGATCTTCAGCTCACCCTGCTGATTGGAGAAACGCCCTCGCAGGAGGAAGTCAGGAGCGCCTCGGCCAATGGCGTACGCACCTTCCTGCGTGCCTTCGGTGTCCGCCAGCTGGCCTGAAGCGATGCCATCAGCAAAAACTGACGCAAATCCGGCAGTTTTCCCCAGAACCGGAATGCAACCCAGCCGCACCCTTCACGTGTAACAGGCAGGGCCTGCGCGCAAGGATAGTGGCTAAACACATCCTTACCTTGCTCATCTTGGTCAGGTAGCCCATATCCCGGTTTACGTGGTCGCCAAGCTTGATTACAGCTACTGCGACGATTCAACGGAAATGCTCATGGCCGACGACCATATCAGATACGACATCCTGGCTCAGGAAGCCCTGCGTGGTGTGATGCGCAAGGTTCTGGCCGAGGTTGCACGCACGGGTCTGCCGGGAAACCATCACTTCTTCATCACATTCCTGACCGGCGCGCCGGGTGTTCGCATTTCGAGCCGCCTGCGCGAACGCTATCCCGAACAGATGACCATCGTGATCCAGTTCCAGTACTGGGACCTGAAGGTCACGGACAGCGGCTTCGAGGTCGGGCTTTCCTTCTCCGATATTCCCGAGAAGCTGGAAATTCCGTTCTCAGCCGTGCGCGGTTTCTACGACCCTTCGGTGAATTTCGAGCTTGAATTCGACGTCCGCACCGAGCCGGCAGAAGCTTCCGGGCCGGAACAGGAGCAGGAAGAGAAGCCCGCCCCTGCCCCTGCCAAGGTGAAGCCGGCAGCCGCGAAGAAGGCCGCGGAAGCGAAAAAGAACGAGGCGGAAGAAGAGCCTGCCCCCGCGAAGGGCGCCGAAGTCGTTTCGCTCGACGCATTCCGCAAGAAATAGGCAGGGTTTCCCGATGGGCGAGATCGTCAACCTGCGCCAGATCCGCAAGCGGAAGGCGCGGGACGACAAGGAACTTGCCGCCGCTCAGAACCGGGCCCTGCACGGCCGCACCAAATCGGAGCGGGAACGCGACCGCAAAGCGGAAGAAAAATCCCGCACCCTGCTGGACGGACATTTCCTGAAGCCCGTGCGCCCTTCCGAAGAGGATTGATCCGGATCGACATTACGATGGCAGGCATGGAGATGGATCATGCCTCACCGCTCAGGCGCTCTCCTGAGGAAACCATCTCAGGTTTCGCTACGCTCGTGACACGGATTTCCGAATCAAGCCAGAACATCGGCCATGGCGGACCAGCCAGCTGAGGCGGCGTTCGCCTCGGTGTGCGGTCGGGTTTCCGTAGCGCTCGATCCAGCCCGGAATCGCTCCCGGCCTGCATTACAGATGACGGAGAAGTCACGACGCGCTGGCCGGGCGTAACGGTCCTTCCCGCCCCGAAAGCCCGAACCGGACGACAATCACCAAAGCCCCCAACTTGATTGCCGCGCGCCGCCTCGACGAGCTGTGCATTTGAATGTGCAGGGAGTTCTGGTCGCAAACGGCGCCATCTTTATGGAATGCTTATGCGTGGCGCCGGAATCTTTATCAGATTCCTATTATTCGAGGCCTTGTCCTCTCTCGAACCTATATGCGGTTCGCGTCCATATTGCCTGAAATTCCTCCTCCGGCACACGTGCCTGCGCCAGTGAGCGCTGGATGAATTGAAGTTGTGGCAGGCAAGGACGCGCGTCCTGCCTGCCATTGGTATCAACAGAAGATCCCGAGGCGAAAGCGATGGATATTCTTGTGCTGGCAATAGGGTTTGGATTTTTCGCGCTGATGTTTGGCTACATCAAAGTCTGCGAAAAGCTTTGATCGGGAGAATTCACCGATGACCATGGAATATTTCCTGGGTGCGGCAGTTGCCGCCTGCGTGACCGCATACCTGCTCTATGCCCTCGCTCGCCCGGAGCGCTTCTAGAGCACTCCGCAGTCAGACGTAGTCGTCTGACCTTGCATGAATGCGGTCAGGATTTGGGGGCTGGAGCGGCGTTCGTCTGAACGCCCGATGCTCCTGTCAGGGCAAAAGCTCGGAAAGCAACGATCGATGACAATAAACGGATGGATACAGATTCTGGTCTTTCTCGGGATCGCAATCGCGCTGGTGAAGCCGCTTGGCGGATACATCACGCGCGTCATGACTGGTGAGCGCACGATCCTCTCGACCATTTTCGGCCCCCTCGAGCGCGGCCTGTACCGCATTGCGGGAACGAGCGAGAAGGAGGAACAGCACTGGACGACCTATATGGCGGCCATGCTGCTCTTCAATCTGGCGGGCTTTGCGCTTCTCTATCTCTTGCAGCGTATACAGGGCGGACTGCCCTTCAACCCGGCCGGGATGGGGCCGGTCAGCGCCGACTCCTCGTTCAACACGGCGGTCAGCTTCATGACCAACACCAACTGGCAGGGCTATGGCGGCGAAACCACCATGAGCTACCTGACTCAGATGGCCGGCATCACGGTGCAGAACTTCGTGTCGGCGGCGGTCGGCATGGCCGGCGCCATGGCGATCATCCGCGGCTTTTCGCGCGCCTCCGTCAGAACCGTCGGCAACTTCTGGGTCGATCTGACCCGCAGCACGCTCTATATCCTGTTGCCGATCTGCATCGTCGGCAGTCTGGTTCTGGTGTGGCAGGGCGTTCCGCAGAACCTCAACCCCTACACCGTCGCCACGACGGTGGAAGGCGCCCGGCAGACGATCGCACAAGGGCCGGTCGCGTCGCAGATGATCATCAAGCATCTGGGCACGAATGGCGGCGGCTTCTTCAACGCCAACTCGGCCCATCCGTTCGAGAACCCGACGGCGCTGACCAACCTGATCCACATTCTGGCGATCTATTCGATCTCCTTCGCAATGCTGAACGTGTTCGGCCGCATGGTGGGCGATCAGAAGCAGGGCTGGGCGCTGCTTGGTGCAGTTCTCACCATCGTGGTGGCTGGCATCGGGGTCGTCTACTGGGCCGAAGCCGCCGGCAATCCGATCCTCCATGCGCTTGGCCTCGAAGGCGGGAACATGGAGGGCAAGGAAACGCGGTTCGGCATCGCGCTGTCCTCGCTCTTCGCCGTCGTGACCACTTCGGCCTCTACGGGCGCGGTCAACACCATGCACGACAGCCTCATGCCGCTGGGCGGCCTGGTGCCTCTCTTCAACATGCAGATCCCGCCGCTCGGCGGCATCGGCGCCGGCGTTTACGGCACCCTGATCTTCGCGATCCTGGCCGTCTTCATCGCCGGCCTGATGGTTGGTCGTACGCCCGAATATATCGGCAAGAAGATCGAGGCCCGGGAGGTGAAGATGAGCATCCTTGCGATGCTCGGGCCGTCGCTTGCCATTCTGGTCCTGACCGCGATCGCCGTCGTGGTTCCTGCTGGCCTGTCCAGCATCCAGGATGCCGGTCCGCACGGACTGAGCGAGGTTCTGTACGCCTTCACCTCAGGCGCCAACAACAATGGCAGCGCCTTTGCGGGCCTGAGCGCCAACACGCCCTTCTACAACATCGCCATCGGGCTCGCGATGCTGATGGGAAGGTTTTTGCTCATCGTGCCGGTGCTGGCCATTGCGGGTTCGCTGGCCGCCAAGAAGAGCGTGCCGGCTTCCACGGGCACGCTGCCGACCACAGGACCGCTGTTCATCGGCCTTGTCGTCGGCGTGACGCTCATCGTCGGCGGCCTGACCTTCTTCCCCGTACTGGCGCTTGGCCCGATTGTCGAGCACTTCGCCATGGTGGCGGGCCAGACCTTCTGAGAACCGTGGCAGCGGCCAGATGGCTGAGATCGATCGGATATGTCGTGAACCCCCGCTCCCGTTTCCGGAGCGGGGCAGGCCAGACAGCCGAAGGCAGCACGTCATTTTCGGCAGCGCGCAGGCGCTGCAGGCGTGGCGCTCCCTGCAAGGCTTATCCCTGAATTTGCTCGCGGCGGCGTGACCGAGCGGTTGGCCCCCAACAACAAACGCGCTGGAGTTTCTCATGAACCAGTCCAAATCCGCGAGCATGCTGGACGCTCGCATCCTCGTCCCGGCAGCCGGCGACGCCTTTCGGAAACTGAACCCGAAGAGCCTCGCTAGGAATCCGGTCATGTTCGTCGTCGCGGCGGTGTCGCTTCTGACGACGGTTCTGCTCGTGAAGGACATCGTGACGGGGGCCGAAAATGTCGGCTTTTCGTTGCAGATCGTGCTGTGGCTGTGGTTCACGGTGTTGTTCGCCAATTTCGCCGAGGCCGTAGCCGAAGGGCGCGGCAAGGCGCAGGCAGATTCGCTGCGGCGCACGCGCAGCGAAACCGAGGCGCGTCGCCTCGTGGATGCCGAGGGCCTGGAAGTCGAGTCGGTTCCGGGCACCAGCCTGAAGGTCGGCGATATCGTTCTGGTTTCCGCCGGCGAGATCATCCCTTCCGATGGCGAGGTGATCGAAGGCGTGGCCTCCGTCAACGAAGCCGCCATCACCGGCGAGTCCGCACCGGTCATCCGCGAGTCGGGCGGCGACCGCTCCGCCGTCACCGGCGGCACGCAGGTGCTGTCCGACTGGATCAAGGTTCGCATCACCGCGGCGGCAGGTTCGACCTTCATCGACAAGATGATCGCTCTCGTCGAAGGCGCCGAGCGCCAGAAGACGCCGAACGAGATCGCGCTCAACATCCTGCTTGCGGGCATGACGCTGATTTTCGTGCTCGCGGTCGTCACCATTCCGAGCTTCGCGGCCTATTCCGGCGGTATGGTTCCGGTGATCGTGCTGGTGGCCCTGTTCGTCACGCTGATCCCGACCACGATCGGCGCGCTGCTTTCGGCCATCGGCATTGCCGGCATGGATCGGCTGGTGCGCTTCAACGTCCTGGCCATGTCCGGCCGCGCGGTCGAGGCCGCCGGCGACGTCGACACGCTGCTGCTCGACAAGACCGGCACCATCACGCTCGGAAACCGTCAGGCCAGCGAATTCCGGCCCGTGCGTGGCGTCACCGAGTGGGATCTGGCCGATGCGGCGCAACTCGCATCGCTGGCCGACGAGACGCCCGAAGGCCGCTCGATCGTCGTGCTCGCCAAGGAAAGATACGGCATTCGCGCACGCGACATGGCGAGCCTGAACGCAACCTTCGTGCCCTTCACGGCGCAGACGCGCATGAGCGGTGTCGACGTTGACGGCACGTCGATCCGCAAGGGCGCGGTCGATGCGGTTCTCAAGCATGTGGAGCTTGCCACGGTCGCGACCGGCAGCACGCGTGCTTCCGCCGAAAGCGTCCGCGAACTGAAGGACATCTCCGACGAAATCGCCAGGGCGGGCGGCACGCCTCTTGCCGTGGTGAAGGATGGCCGCCTGCTCGGGGTCATCCATCTGAAGGACATCGTCAAGGGCGGCATCAGGGAAAGGTTCTCCGAGCTGCGCCGCATGGGCATCCGCACGGTGATGATCACCGGCGACAACCCGATGACAGCGGCCGCGATCGCGGCGGAAGCCGGCGTCGACGACTTCCTGGCGCAGGCGACGCCGGAGAACAAGCTGGCGCTCATCCGCGAGGAACAGGCCAAGGGCAAGCTGGTCGCCATGTGCGGCGACGGCACCAACGACGCCCCGGCGCTTGCCCAGGCGGATGTCGGCGTGGCCATGAACACCGGCACGGTCGCCGCCCGCGAGGCCGGCAACATGGTCGATCTCGACAGCGACCCGACGAAGCTCATCGAGATCGTCGAGATCGGCAAGCAGTTGCTGATGACGCGCGGCGCCCTGACGACGTTCTCTATCGCCAACGACATCGCGAAATATTTCGCGATCATCCCGGCGATGTTCCTCGTCTTCTATCCGCAGCTCGGCGCGCTCAACCTGATGGGCCTCGCTTCGCCGCAAAGCGCGATCCTCTCGGCGATCATCTTCAACGCTCTCATCATCGTCGCGCTGATCCCCTTGTCGCTCAAAGGCGTCAGATACCGTGCGATCGGAGCGGGCTCGCTGTTGTCGCGCAATCTCCTGATCTACGGGCTGGGCGGTATCCTCGTCCCCTTCGCGGGCATCAAGCTCATCGACATGGCGATCACCGCCGCGGGCCTCGCCTGAGGCGGGACCCGCAAAACAGGCAATCACTCCGCATCCTTGCTGTTGTTCAGCGGCGGATCATTCGGGAAAAACAAGATGCTCAAGCAAATCAGGCCTGCGATTTTCATGATCGTTGCCTTCACGATAATCACCGGGCTTCTCTATCCGCTCGGCATCACCGGGCTCGCGCAGGCACTCCTGCCCTTCCAGGCCAATGGCAGCCTCATCGAGCGCAACGGCACGGTCGTCGGCTCCGGGCTGATCGGTCAGCGGTTCACCGGCGAGCGCTATTTTCACCCGCGCCCGTCGGCGGCCGGTGCAGACGGCTACGATGCGGGCGCATCCAGCGGGTCTAACTACGGCCCCACCAGCCAGGCGCTGCGCGATCGCGTGGCCGCCGATACACAGGCTCAACGCGCCGCGAACGGCAACCAGGCTGTTCCCATCGATCTCGTGACGACCTCGGGCAGCGGGCTCGATCCGCACATCACGCCGGAGGCCGCCTACTTTCAGGTCGGCCGTGTCGCCAAAGCGCGGGGCGTCGACGAGGCCGCCGTGCGTGAACTGGTCGAGCGCCATGTCGAGCCGCGGATGCTGGGCTTCATGGGTGAACCCGTGGTCAATGTTCTCAGGCTGAACCTGGCGCTCGACGACGCCAATCTGTGCTGAACGAAGTTGTCAGGATGGCTATAATAGGCGTCCTGACCGTTGATCCGGAGCCCATGCGTGCCTGACGATCCCATACGAGAGCAGAACCGGCCATCGCCGGACGCGTTGCTGGAAAACGCCGAGCGTGAATCGCGCGGCCATCTCAAGATCTTTCTTGGGGCGGCGCCCGGCGTCGGCAAGACGTATGAGATGCTGATGTCGGGCCGCGCCCGGCGGGCGGATGGGGTAGATGTCGTCATCGGCGTGGTCGAGACACATGGGCGGGCCGAGACAGAGGCCTTGGTCGAAGGCTTCGAGGTCGTTCCCCGCCGAAATGTGCCCTATCGGGGGCATCTGCTTGACGAGATGGACATCGATGCCATCCTCGCGCGCAAGCCGGCGCTGGTTCTGGTGGACGAGCTCGCCCACACCAATGCGCCGGGGAGCCGCCATCCCAAGCGCTATCTCGACGTCGAGGAACTGCTCGCCAACGGCATCGACGTCTACAGCACGCTCAACATCCAGCATGTCGAGAGCCTCAACGACGTCGTCGCCCAGATCACGCGCATCCGGGTGCGCGAGACCGTCCCGGATTCGATTATCGACCGGGCCGACGACATCGAGATCATCGACATCACGCCCGGCGACCTGATCAAGCGCCTGAACGAAGGCAAGGTCTATCTTCCAGGGACCGCGAAGCGGGCGACGCAGAACTACTTTTCGCCAAGCAACCTGACGGCGCTGCGCGAACTCGCCCTGCGGCTTACCGCGCAGCGCGTCGACGATCAGCTCGTCACCCATATGCAGGCGCATGCCATCGCAGGCCCGTGGTCGGCCGGAGAGCGCGTGCTCGTCTGCATCGGCGATCAGCCGGGCGCCAGCGCGCTCGTGCGCTATGGGCGCAGGCAGGCCGATCGCCTGCGGGCGCCATGGGCCGCCGTTCATGTTGAAACCAGCAGGGACGCGCGCCTCGCAGAGGCCCGGAAGGATAAGATCGCCAATGCGCTGCGGCTTGCCGAGCAACTCGGGGCGGAAGCGGTCACCTTGCCGGGCGAGGACATCGCCCAAGAGATTCTGGCTTACGCCGCCGCCAACAACTACACCCACATTATTGTCGGCATGCCCACATCGCCGCGCTGGCGCGAGATTTTCGCGGGCTCGGTATCGCATGACCTCATTCGCGCCAGGACCGATGTGAGCGTCCATGTGATCTCGGCCAGCAGTGGCGAGGAGACCCGACCTTCCGCGGCTGCGGGCACAAAATCGGCAAGGCGCCCGGATCCCGGCCACTATCTGTGGAGCATGCTTTACGTCGCGATCGCGCTGGGCATCGGCACGGCGCTCTCGCGCTTTCTGGATGTGCGCAACATCGCGCTTGTCTTCCTCATGGCGGTTCTTGCCTCGGCCATGAGTGGCGGCCTCTGGCCCGCATTGTTCGCGTCGCTGATGAGTGCGTTCGTCTTCAATTTCTTTTTTCTCGAACCGCTCTACACGCTGGATATAGGCGATCCGGAAAGCGTCGTCGCATTCGCCTTTTTCCTCGGCGTCGCGGTTGTCGCCAGCAATCTCGCGGGCCGGGTCCAGCGGCAGGCCGTGACAGCGCGCCAGCGCGCCAAGGCCACCGAGGGGCTTTATCTCTTCAGCCGGAAGCTCGCCGGCGCGGGCACGCTGGAAGATGTTCTGTGGGCAACCGTCTATCAGATCGCTTCGATGCTGAAGGTCAGGGTGGTCGTGCTTCTGCCCGAGAACGGTCGTATCGCGGTTCAGGCAGGCTATCCGCCGGACGACACGCTCGACGATGCGGACATCGCTGCCGCCCACTGGGCCTGGGAGCATGACAAGCCCGCTGGCCGCGGCGCGGATACTCTGCCCGGGGCGAAACGCCTCTACCTGCCCCTGAAGACGGCGCGAACGCAGGTCGGCGTCATCGGTCTAGACAATGACAAGCAGGGCCCGGTGCTGACGCCTGCCGAGCAACGGCTGTTCGATTCCCTTGCGGATCAGGCAGCGCTTGCCATCGAGCGGATCCAGCTGGTGGCGGATGTCGACAATGCGCGCCTTGCCGCCGAGGCGGACAAGCTGCGCTCGGCGCTCCTGACCTCGCTGTCGCACGATCTCAAGACGCCTCTGGCGTCGATACTCGGATCTGCCGGCGCGCTGAGAGACTATTCGACCTCCCTCACCGAAACCGGGCGGGCCGAACTGTTGGCAACGATTGTCGACGAGGCGGAACGGTTGAACCGCTTCATTGCCAATCTCCTCGACATGACGCGGCTGGAATCGGGAGCGGCGGCGGTTTCGCTGACACCGCTTTTCGTCGGGGACAGCGTCGGAAGCGCCCTGCGGCGCGCTGAAAAAATCCTGCTCCACCACCGGATCGATCTTGCCGTGCCGCCCGATCTGCCGATGGTGCGGCTCGATCCGGTCCTGTTCGAGCAGGTGCTGTTCAACCTGCTCGACAACGCCCGCAAATATGCGCCAGCGGGATCGCTGATTTCGATCAGGGGGTGGGCGCAGGATGCCCATGTCATGTTGCAGATCATCGATGAGGGGCCAGGTATTCCGCCGGACGATCTCACCCGGATTTTCGACAGCTTCTATCGCGTACGCAAGAAGGATCATGTTCAGGCCGGAACCGGCCTCGGCTTGTCGATCTGCAGGGGATTCGTCGAGGCGATGGGCGGAACCATCACGGCGACCAATCGGTTTGACCGATCCGGCGCCATTTTTACCCTGCGGTTCCCGACCGGGCCGGAACCAGCGAATTTGGAAGGCAGGCCATGAGCACCACAGCGGTCAAGATACTGGTCGTGGATGACGAACCGCCGATCCGCAAGCTTCTGCGTGTGGGATTGACGGCGGAAGGCTATGCCATGGTCGAAGCAGGCAATGCGGAGCAGGCGGTTGCGCTTGTCTCCTCTGAAAAGCCGGATCTGATCCTGCTGGATCTGGGCCTGCCCGACATGTCGGGACATGATTTGCTTGAGCGGTGGCGGTCCGAACTCGTCGAATTGCCGATCGTCATCCTGTCGAGCCGCACCGATGAAACGGGCATCGTCAGAGCACTTGAACTGGGCGCCGACGATTACCTCACCAAACCCTTTGGCATGCGTGAACTGGCGGCGCGCATCCGCGTCGCTCTGAGGCACAGGCTCCAGCAGCATGGCGAACGACCGATATTCCAGACAGGTGATCTGAGCGTCGATCTGGTTAAGAGGATCGTCAGGGTCGCGGACAAGGAGATAAAGCTGTCGCCCAGGGAATATGACATCCTGCGCGTTCTCGTGCAGCACGCGGGCAAGGTCATCACCCATCAGCACATCCTGAAACAGGTGTGGGGCGGTGTGGCCGACGTCCAGTATCTGCGGGTCTATGTCCGCCAGTTGCGGCAGAAGATCGAGGCAATGCCCGATCAGCCGCAATACATCCTGACCGAAACAGGCGTCGGCTACCGTCTCCGTGAACCGGAACTGTGACCGGCTACGCTTGCCAACCTGCGAGTGCCTTCAACGTGAGTAATCCCATGAACCTGTCATCCGTCATCGCACCACAGGATGTGATCCTCGACCTGCCCGTCCCGACAAAAGCCGTCCTGATCAGAACACTGGCCGCCCACGCCGCCGCGCGCACGGGGCTTGAAGAGGACGTGATCCACACCGCACTGATGGGACGCGAAAAACTCGGCTCCACCGGAATCGGGAATGGCGTCGCCATTCCGCACGCACCTGTCGCGGGTCTCGACGCACCATTCGCCACCCTTGTGGTTCTCAGAAAGCCGATCGAGTTCGATGCCGTGGACGATCTTCCGGTCGATATCGTCTTCCTGCTGCTGTCCGGAGGGGAACGCACCAGCGAGTACCTCAAAATCCTCGCTGCCGTCGCACGCAAGACCCGCGATGAGCAGGTCCTCGGGCTGTTGAGAAGGGCCTCGTCTCCAGCCGAAGCTTTTTCGACGCTGACGGACAGCGCCTGACGTGGATCGGAGCGCGAAAAGCTCCGGATTCGTCACCCTCTATGGCAATTCCCGCAGAAGCACGAAGCAATTTTTGCGTTCGGAATTGTTTCAAAACAAACTGCCGTAGTGCTTCTGCGATTCGCAAAAAGCAGACCTGCTTCAGGAAAGCGGTTGAGAAGGATGCATATGGGTCTGGTGAAGAAGCGTTCCGTCACCATCAACGGACACCGGACGAGCTATTCGCTCGAAGAGCCGTTCTATGACGATCTCGTTGCCATCGCCGCCGCGCGCGGCATGACGCTTGCCGCGCTGGTGGCAGAGATCGACACCACACGCCCGAAGGCATCGAACCTGTCTTCGGCCCTTCGCCTTCACGTTCTGGAGTGGGTCAGGGTTCGGCGGGACTGAAACGGTCGATCCCGCAGCGTTTGCGCCTCCTTACCCACCTTCCAGTGAGTTCAGCAGGTTCTGCAAGTTGAATGGCTCAGCCTGCGGGCTTGAGGGCGCATTGTCATTGGCGGGGGGAGCCCCCGGCGATGGCTGCGGCCTGCCGGCCCTGCCCTCGGTCTCACGGCGGATGCGTTCCGCCTCGGCGTCGCGACGGACCCGTTCCGCTTCCGCCTCGCGCGCTTCCTGCTCGGCCCGCAACCGTGCTTCCCGCGCGGCGCGTTCGGCTTCTTCTCTCGCCCTTGCCTCTTCCTCGGCCTTCTGGCGCTCTGCTTCCTGCCGCAGGCGTTCCTCTTCCGCCGCGCGCGCGCGGCGTGCCTGCAAATCGGCATAATAGCGGGCTTCGCGGCGAAGACGCTGCTTTTCGAGCAGAGCCGCCTGCATCGCCTCCACCCGCTGTTGCTCCTGCTCCAGCGCACGCTGGGTGAGGTACTGTGCCAGCGGCGTGCTGTCGAAGCTCGCCGTCATGGCATCGAAAGCGCCGTCCACGGTGAAATTCAGCGTCGGCTCGGACCCGACCAGCGCGTCCTCGCCCGCAGCATAGGCAATCGAGCCCTGCGCATGCACGGTGCCTGCCGCCAGATTGGCGCTCAGATCCGCCGAAATTCCCGATGTTTGCGACTCCAGCCTGAGCGGCGGCGCGCGCAAAATGCCGTTCGCGAGCGTGAAGGCGACATCCGTGTCCTTCGCGGCAAAGCGCCCCTGCTTCGCAATGGTTCCCGCAAATTCCGCTGTGCGGCGCGCATCTATGTCGCGGCCGACAGCATCCGCAGCCTTCAGAAAAGCACCAAGCGCATCCGGGTTGAGACCGGAAATGGCAAGGCCCTTCAGCGAAGCCGTGCCGGAGCCAGAAAGCGACGTCATCATGCCGTCAACCGACTTGCCGCTGGTGGAAATCGTCGCCGAAAGATCAGTTCGGCCGCTGAGCCCCGCCCCCGGAAAGATGGTGGCGAGATCTGCGTCGGAAACCGCCATCTGGGCATTGAGCAGCCCGGTTCCCGCGGAATTCCTGATCTCGAACATGCCGCTCAGTGCACCGCCAAGCAGCCTGCCGTTGAGATCGGACACCCGCAATCCGTCATCATCCAGTTTCAGCGACATCGAAGCGTCATAAGCCGTCGCCATATGGCCGGCCATCAGCGCAGCAGCCGAAACGCTCATGTCGATAGCCGCCGGCGCGCGCGCGGTCGCAGCAAAGGGCGCTGTCGGCCACTCTCCGGAAACAGGCGCAAGTGCCTCGTCGCCGGTCAGCATGGCGACAAACGGATCGAGATAAAGCTCGTCGAGACTGATCTCGCCGGTCAGGCTGGGCTTGTCGCCCTTCATTTCGGCATTGATGTCGCCGGAAACCGCGGTCTCGTTGATGGCGCCCGAAAGCCCCTTCAAAATGAGGACGCCGCTGCCATAGTCGGCCTCCGCGCCAAGCGTGAGCGAGGTTCCCGTTCCCATGCCGGGCAGCGCCACGCCCGCCGTCATCAGCCATGGCTCGATATCGGCCGCTTCGAGGCTGGTGCCGCCCTTTATCGCCGGCCCCTGATCGTCAGCCGATACGGTGCCGTCAAAGGAAAGCCGGAAATCCTCGCCGGTGACGAGCGCCGTGGTGGCCATGCCGTTGCGCAGACTGCCATTGGCGGAAATATCGGCCACGCCCGGGCCCGTCAGCCCCAGCGGCAGGGCCGGAAGACCCGCGAGCGCCATCAGCGCCGTCGCATCGTCGTTGCGAATGCCGAGCGTGACGGAAAGCGGCGAAAGGAGCAGATCCTTCGCCTTCGTTTTCATGGAAAGGCTGGCGGAAAAAACAGACCCGCCAGCGGACCCCTGCGCCGAAACGGCGATGCCCCGGTCACCGTCATTCTCGCCCGCGGCACTCATCACGGCATCGATGCGCGCATCTTCCAGCAGGCCCGGATAGTTTTGCACACGCTGCGCCAGTCCCGCGATGACGGCCCCGGCAATCACGGAGTTGTCGCCATGAGTGCCGGCCAGCGCCTCCACCAGCGGCGCAAGGTCGACCGCCACCACCGAAACATCGACTTTTCCTGCCGGTTTCTCCGGAAAACCGGAGAGCCGGCCAGTCGCGCTGAGGGATGCCCCGGCAAGATCGTCCAGCGCCAGCCGGTCCACCTCCAGAACGTCGCCGCGCAGGCGAAGTGCCGTCTCGGCCTTTTGCGCAGAGAGGCCCCACGCTTCCACCGGCCCCGCTTTCAGGTCGAGATCCAGATCCTGCCCGGCAAAGCGATTGTCGCCCCCAGTGCTGACGAAAATCGAAGCAAAGGCGGAAAGGCTCTCAATGTCCAGCGCACCTCCCTGAAGCGCGAGGGCCATCGAGGAACGCGCATCGCCCGGCTGCGCCGCCTCGATCGTGCCAGCGAATTTTGCTCCGCCCAGCACCAGTTCGAGATCGCTGAATTTCTGCCGCGAACGGGTCAGGTCGACATTGGCGCTGAAGCCTGCCGCGGGAAGACGACGAACCGCATCGTCCACGTCGCTGGCGAGCCACGCCGCAAAGCCTGACGGCTGGGCGACGGCGAGCAGCATCCTGCCCCGGAAGCCAATGGCATCGCCGGTGGCGAGCAGGCCGCTGGACTCGAATGTGGTGCGGCCGGGCAAGGTCGCGGCCAGCGAATGGATGGTCCAGCCCCCGTCGGCAGGCTCGGCGGAGACACGGACATCGCGAATGGTCGTATCGCCCGCCACCACGGCCGGCAGCTGCACTTCGACGGAACCGGGGATCGTCGGACGAGGCAGGCGGCGCAGCGCCTCTTCCAGCCCGGCAAGGCGCGCCTGCGCGTTCGACGCGGTTCCGGTTTCGCCGGACACCGCCTCGTCAAACTGAACCTGCGCGCCCGACGCCTCAATGCGAAAACGCGGTTCTTTGCCGAAATCGAGTGAGGCCGTTCCATCAGCCGAATAAGGACTTTCCACCGGCCCCGTCTCGAAACGGAATTCTTCGATTGAAAGCCGGGTATGGTTGAGCTGGAACGTGCCGCTGGCGCGATAACCGGGCACGGCCTTTGCCGGGGTGAGCGAAACCATCTCGCCATCGCCTCCCCTCAGTTGCGCCGGCTGGGCTGCATCCTCGGTCAGCCGGAACTGGCCGGCATAGGTGAGAGCGCCATTGCTGATGCGCGCGTTGCCGTCGCTTTCCATCGTCGCGGCATAATCCTGCGGCCGGGCCCTCAGCCGCAGCCGCATCTGGCGGTCATCACCGGCGCGCCCGGTGGTCGCGGAAATTTCCGTCGGCAATCCATCGAAAACGAGATTGCCATCGACGCGCCACGGACCAAGCAGAGATTTTGCCGAAACACTGGCGTTGATGCCCGAAACTTCATGGACGCGCCCGCCCGGACCATGCCGCAGTTCCACCGCACCGTCTGTGACGGTCAGCTTCTCGATCGCGATCTGGCCCGCATCGAATGGCGACGACGGCCGCACCGCCCAGTCAATCGTCCCGTCGTCGGCAACCGCGATTACAGCTCTCGGCCGCTCCAGACGCATGTCGAAGATCAGCACCTCGCCGCGCAGGAACGGCGCCAGTTCGGCATCCATGGAGAAGGTGTCGACGGCCATCGCCTGCTGGCCATCCGCACCGCCTGACACGACGACATCGGTGAACGTCACCGACGGAAACGGCAACAGCCTTGCCCTTGCATCGCCGCGAACCGTCACCTTGCGGCCGAGAATGATGCTGGCCTCCCGCTCGAACGCGGCACGATAGCCGGTCCAGTCGATGAAAGGCGGCACCGCCAGCGCTGCAAGCAGCACCAGAACCACCAATCCGCCGATGATCACGAACAGTCGTGCGAGCATGTCCTCACTGCAAATCCAGAGGGTGGACCGATCCTATCCCGATATCGATGACGATAAAGAGGCAATACCGCACCTGCGCTTCCGGCGTCCTGGAGCATTCCGGTGAAAAAAGAATCGCCCGCAATGCTCCATCTCTTTGTTTTTACGCAATTCCGGACGCAAAACCGCTGCGCACTTTTGCTGGAATTGCTCTAACCCGCGATCATCTTGCCGGGATTGAAGATATTGTCCCGGTCGAGCGCCTTCTTGATGGTGCGCATGACATCGACGCCGTGGCCATGCTCGCGGCGCATGAAGCCGGACTTCCCCTGCCCGATGCCGTGCTCGCCGGTGCAGGTTCCCTCCATGGCGATGGCGCGCTCGTTGAGGCGCGCGACGAAAGCCTCGACCTTCGCCACCTCGTCGCGATCTTCGGGATCCATCAGAACCAGCGTGTGGAAATTGCCGTCACCGGCATGGCCGACGATGGGTGCGACAAGGCCGTTGGCCTCGATGTCGGCCTCGGTCTCGGCCACGCATTCGGCGAGCCTTGAAATCGGCAAGCACACGTCGGTGGAAAGCCCCTTCGCGCCGGGCCGCAGCACGAACGAAGCCCAGTAGGAATCGTGACGGGCCTTCCACAGCTTGTTGCGCTCTTCGGCCACCGTGGTCCACATGAAGGGGCCGCCCTGCTGTTCTTCCGCGATCATCGCGAACAGTTCGGCCTGCTCCGCCACGCCAGCATCGCTGCCGTGGAATTCGAGGAACAGGCAAGGGCTTTCGGGATAATCGAGCTTCGAATAGGTGTTGATGGCCTTCATCTGGAGCGCGTTGACCAGCTCGATCCGCGCCACGGGAATGCCCATCTGGATGGTGGCGATCACCGCCTGACAGGCCGCCTCAAGCGTCGGGAACGGGCACACGCCGCCCGAAATGGCCTGCGGAATGCCGTGCAGGCGAAGCGTCAGCTCGGTGATGACCCCGAGCGTGCCTTCCGCGCCAACCAGCAGCCGGGTGAGATCGTATCCGGCCGAACTCTTGCGCGCCCGGCCAGCCGTGCGCACCACCTCGCCATCGGCCATCACCGCCTTGAGCGAGAGCACCGCCTCGCGCATGGTGCCATAGCGCACCGCGTTGGTGCCGGAAGCGCGCGTCGAGGCCATACCGCCGAGCGAGGCGTTGGCGCCCGGATCGATGGGGAAAAACAAGCCCGTATCGCGCAGATGGCGGTTGAGGTCCTCGCGCGTCACGCCGGGCTCCACCACGCAATCGAGATCCTCGGCATGGACGGCCAGAATGCGGTTCATGCGCGAGGTATCGAGCGAGATGCCGCCACCCGGCGCGTTGACATGCCCTTCCAGCGACGTTCCGGTTCCGAACGGGATCAGCGGCACGCGATGGGCCGCGCAGGCCCGCACGATGGTCTGCACCTCTTCGGTATTTTCAGGGAAGACGACGCCATCCGGCATCTGATTCGGCAGATAGGTGGTGGTATGGCCATGCTGCTCGCGAATGGAGTTGCCGGTCTGGAAGCGGTCGCCGAACGCATTGCGCAGAATTTCCAGCACCTGCGCGATGCCTTGTTCGTTGCGTTCCACCACAATCATATCGCCAAGAGCCATGGTTTCTCCTTAATCAGGACAGGCAAGGCCACCGGCTTGCTCTTTGGCGTGGCCCGCAAATAGGATTGGTGATCTGCTTTTCACGCCGATTTGTCCAGCAGCGCAAGGACCTTTCATGCCCCTTTCTTCACCCTTCGTCTCCGGCACCATGGAGATCGAGAAAAACTGGATCGACTATAACGGCCATCTGAACATGGCCTACTACAACGTGCTGTTCGATCGCGGGGCGGAAGAAGTGCTCGACCTGCTCGGCATCGGTTCCGCCTATGCGGCGGAGCGCAGGCACACGATCTACACGTCCGAAATCCATGTCTGCTACGTGCGCGAGCTGCATTTGGGCAGTCAGGTGAAGGTGAGCTTCCAGTTGCTGGACTCCGACGAAAAGCGCCTGCACGCCTATCAGGAAATCCGCCATGTCGACGGCTGGCTGGCGGCGACTTCGGAAAGCATGTCGCTGCATGTCAACATGGAAGGTCCGCGCGTTGCGCCCTTTCCGGAAGATGTGGCGGCAAAAGTGGCGGCATTCCAGGACGCCCACCGTCATCTCCCCCGGCCCGAGCGTGCAGGCCGCACCATAGGCATCCGCAGGCGCGGCAACGCCGATATTAACCTTAAGAAATGAATAAGGGTGGATAGGCTGCCTGCTCCGTTGCAACGAATCGCGCCAGCAGCCAATCAGTCTGTATGGCTACGCAGAACAACCTGCCGCCTTCTGTCGAAAAGGCTGGCACAGCACGCAGCGTGAAAATGGAAGCCGAAAGGCTGGCCGCCGACCCGCGCGTGTCGGACTATGACTTCTGGCGGTCTCTGCGAAATGTCGACAACCGTATTTTCGAGATTTCAGCGAAGGGCCAGCCTATCCCCTTCGACATGGTGCGCTGGCGCGCCATTCTCAAGCAGGCCCGCTCACGGCGTGGCTACGCCTGAATTTTCCGGCCGGTACTCTTAAAAAATCAAAATCTTACGCCTGATTTCCGATTCAGAATATCAGAAAGCGTAGGCGATGGTTGAGGCCACGCCCATGACGGCGGCAACCACGATCAGGAAGGCATAGACGCGCGGAAGATCGAACAGGATCGCATAGCCGGCGATGTAGGCCGAAAATGCAGCACCCAGCGCCAGCAGAAAGCCATTCCGGTCACCGACAACCAGATTGGCCGCCATCAGCCCGCCAAGAAGCAGCGCTCCGAACACGATGATGACCGCAATGCCGGCCTTGTCGAAATTATCGTCCATCATTCATTCCCTGCAATCACTCGCCACATCCGGGACGATTCCGGAACAGCCATTGGCTACAGACTTAACCGAGCAAGCGGAAGGGGCAAGGGTAAACTGACCCCTGCCCTTGTGAGAAATCGGCAACTGTGGATTTAGGGAGACGGTTCGCCGTCTCCCCTGCTGTTGCCGGCCTACTGCTTCGGCAATGTCCACGCCATAACGTAATCGCCTGCCCTGGTTCCGATCGAGCCGTGGCCGCCGGCCACGATCAGAACGAACTGGCGTCCGTCCTCCGTCGTGTAGGTCATCGGGGTGGATTGTCCGCCCGCCGGAAGGCGCGCCTTCCACAACTGCCTGCCGCTGGTAAGGTCGTAGGCGCGCAGATAATCGTCGACGGCCGCGCCGAGGAAGGCAACGCCGCCCGCGGTGATGATCGGCCCGCCGATGCCCGGAACGCCCACCTTGAGGGGAAGCGGCAGCGGGGTCATGTCGTAGACCGTGCCGTTGCGGTGCTTATAGGCGATCTTGCCGGTGCGCAGGTCCGCACCCGCCACATAGCCCCATGGCGGCGACTGGCAGGGAATGCCGAGCGGCGACAGGAACGGTCCCATGATCACGGCATAGGGCGCACCTTCGTTGCGGTTGAGCCCCTGCTCGCTGCCGCGTGCCTCGGCATCGGCCGGTGGCACCTGATCGCGCGGAACGAGTTGCGACTTGAAGGCCAGATAGGTCGGCATGCCGAACATCACCTGCCTGACCGGATCGACCGCCACGCCGCCCCAGTTGAAGGTGCCGAAATTGCCGGGATAGACAAGCGTTCCCTGAACCGAAGGCGGCGTGTAGCGCCCCTCGTAGCGTAACCTTGCGAACTCGATGCGGCAGGCAAGCTGGTCGAACGGGCTGACGCCCCACATGTCGGCACCTGTTAGCGGCTTCGGCATGAAGGTCAGGTCCGACACGGGCTGCGTCGGCGCGGTGAAATCGCCTTCGATCGCCCCGCCCGGAGCCGGCACCTCATTGACCGGAATGACCGGTTCGCCGGTTTCCCGGTTCAGCACATAGATGTCGCCCTGCTTGGTCGGGCCGACCAGCGCCTTGACCGTCCCCGCATCCGTGGTGAGATCAATGAGCGATGGCTGCGCCGGCACGTCCATGTCCCACAGGTCATGATGCACCGTCTGGCGCACCCAGCGCACCCTGCCGGTGTCGAGATCGAGTGCGGTGATCGAGGACGAATATTTTTCCACATGTTCGCTGCGGCCCATGCCGAGTTGGTCCGGAGTCTGGTTGCCGAGCGGCACATAGACCAGCCCAAGCTCCTCGTCGGCGCTGGCTGTCGACCACATGTTGGGCGAGTTCGCCGTATAGGTCTCGCCGTCGCCGAGCGGTTCGGTGCGATCGGGATTGCCCGGATCCCACGCCCACACGACAGCGCCCGAGCGCGCGTCGAAGGCGCGGATCACGCCGGACGGCTCTTCCGTGGAGTAATTGTCGTTGACCGCACCGCCCACGATGATCTTGTCGCGCGCGATCAGCGGCGCCGAGGTCGAATAATAGTAACCCGCCTTCGGATACGGCATGTGCTCCATCAGGTCCACGGTGCCGGCATTGCCGAATGACGGACAGATCTGGCCGGTTGCCGCATCGAGGGCGATGAGGCGCGCATCGGAAGTCGGCAGGTAGACGCGTTCCGCACAGGCTTCGCCGGCAGCGATCGACGCATCCTTGTAATAGGAAACGCCGCGGCAGGTCTGGTGCTGGCGCTGGTTCTCCGGCCCGATCTGCGGATCGAAGCGCCACTTTTCCCTGCCCGTCGCCGCGTCCACGGCAATTGCGAGGTTGTGCGGCGTGCAGATGTAGAGATTGTCGCCGATCTTGAGCGGCGTCACCTGATAGGTGGTTTCAGTGACGTCGCTGGGCAGGCGCACATCGCCGGTCTGGTAGGTCCAGGCCAGTTCAAGCTTGTCGACATTCTCGACCGTGATCTGGTCCAGCGGCGAATAGCGCTGACCATAGGGACTGCGCCCGTAGAAGTGCCATTCACCCGCCGGGAAGTTTGCGCCAAGGGCGCCCTCCGGCGTCACCTTGTCCGTCGGCAGGGTTCCGGCCATGTCGTAGGGATCGGTGGTCATGGAATATCCGGCGACGCCGAGCGACGCCAGAACCACGAGGATCAGCGGCGCACGGCCGTCCGTGCCGGAAAGCCTGCTCCAGATGACCGGCATCAGCAGCCAGATGGCAAGCAGCACGAGCAGGCCACCGCGGGCGCCGAGCGACCACCAGTCAAAGCCTGTCTCCCATATGGCCCACACGAGGGTCGCCAGCAGGAAGGCGGCATAAAGCCAGAGCGCGGCCATGCTGCGCCGGTAGAGCAACCACGCCGCAATCAGGAAAACAACGCCGGCAACGGCATAATACCAGCTGCCGCCAAGCGTGATGAGCCATACGCCCCCTACACCAAACCAGGCGCCGAACAAGGCGAACAACAGTGAAGTGATGATGATGGCCAAAGCTGATCCCCCAACTTCGAGTGCCGAAATGAGTAATCAGGGATAATGGCGCGGGCGCCGCAATGTTCCCTCCATCGACAGGCTTTCCTTGCAGGCGCGCGCCGACAGGGCTAAGCCATGCTCTGAAAACAGAACAAAACGGCGACACTTCTGGTCTTTCGGGACCGAATCACTACATTCGGGAACAATGTCCGGCTTTTCCGACGATATGCCCTTCTTCGATGAACCGGGCGCGAGACCTCCGGCTGCCTCCGGCAGCGCCGGTGCGCCGTCCGGTATCGCCGCGCGTGCCATGGCCGCGCGACAGGCGCAGAACGGCCCGCCCGACTATCTCAAGGGGCTCAATCCCGAACAGCGGCAGGCGGTGGAAACCACCGAAGGGCCCGTGCTGGTTCTGGCCGGCGCCGGCACCGGCAAGACGCGCGTACTCACCACCCGCATCGCCCATATCCTTGCCACCGGCCGCGCCTTCCCCTCGCAGATCCTTGCCGTGACCTTCACCAACAAGGCCGCACGCGAGATGAAGCAGCGCATCGGGCTGCTGGTCGGCGAAGCGGTCGAAGGCATGCCTTGGCTCGGCACCTTCCACTCCATCGGTGTAAAGATATTGCGCCGCCATGCGGAACTGGCCGGCCTGCGCTCCGATTTCAGCATTCTCGACACCGACGACGTCATCCGTCTCATCAAGCAGCTCATTCAGGCCGAAGGTCTGGACGACAAGCGCTGGGCGCCACGCACCTTCGCCCAGATGATCGACGGCTGGAAGAACAAGGGCCTCGGCCCGGAAGAAATTCCCGAGGGGGATGCGCGTTCGTTCGGCAACGGGCGCGGCCGCGAGCTCTACCGCGCCTATCAGGAGCGGCTGACGACGCTGAACGCCTGCGATTTCGGCGACCTGCTCCTGCACCCGATCCGCATCTTCCGCGCCCATCACGACATTCTGGCCGAATACCACAAGCGCTTCCGCTACATTCTGGTGGACGAGTATCAGGACACCAACACCGCGCAATATATGTGGCTGCGCCTTCTGGCCCAGCGCCCGCGCACCAGCTCTGCCCAACCGGCCGAAGGCCGAGCGCGGCGCGACGGTGCGCCGGGCGACGTTTCTCCCGCCCCAGCGGAGGGCCAGCCGCCGCAGGCGGCGGTGCGGCCCGTGAGCGAAAACAAAGTCAACATCTGCTGCGTCGGCGATGACGACCAGTCGATCTATGGCTGGCGCGGCGCGGAAGTGGACAACATCCTGCGCTTCGAGAAGGATTTTCCGGGCGCGACAGTGATCCGGCTCGAGCGCAACTACCGCTCCACCGCCCATATCCTTGGCGCTGCCGCCCATCTCATCACCCACAATGAAGGCAGACTCGGCAAGACCCTGTTCACGGACAGCCCCGATCCTGACGATCCCAAGGTCAATGTCCATGCCGCATGGGATTCCGACGAGGAGGCCCGCGCCATCGGTGAGGAGATCGAGGCGTTGCAGCGCAACAGCCATGTGCTCAACGACATCGCCATTCTGGTGCGCGCCTCCTTTCAGATGCGCTCCTTCGAGGATCGCTTCATCGAGATCGGCCTGAACTACCGCGTCATCGGCGGCCCGCGCTTCTATGAGCGGCAGGAAATCCGCGACGCCATGGCCTATATGCGTGTCGTGGCCAATCCGGGCGACGACCTCGCCTTCGAGCGCATCGTCAACGTGCCGAAGCGCGGCCTTGGCGAAGCCGCCATCCGTCAGGTGCATGACACGGCCCGCGCGCTTGGCGTGCCGATGCTGCAGGCGGCCGCCACGCTTGCCGAAAGCGACGAGCTGAAGCCGAAGCCTCGGGCAGCGCTGCGCGAGGTCGCCGCCAATTTCGCGCGCTGGCAGGATCTGCTGGAAACCACCCCGCATACGGAACTGGCCGAGACCATCCTTGAGGAAAGCGGCTACACCGACATGTGGAAGAACGACCGTTCGGCCGATGCGCCGACGCGGCTCGACAACCTCAAGGAGCTGATCCGCTCCATGGAGGATTACGAATCCCTGCGCGCCTTCCTCGAACATGTCGCGCTGGTCATGGATGCCGACAAGAACGAGGATCTCGACGCCGTTTCGCTGATGACGCTCCATTCGGCCAAGGGGCTTGAGTTCGAGACCGTGTTCCTGCCCGGCTGGGAGGAAGGCCTGTTCCCGCACCAGCGCGCACTCGATGAAGGCGGCCGCTCCGGCCTCGAAGAAGAACGCCGCCTCGCCTATGTCGGGCTCACGCGCGCCAAGCGCAACCTGCACATCTGGTTCGTCTCCAACCGGCGCATCCACGGCCTGTGGCAATCCACAATCCCCTCCCGCTTCCTCGACGAGTTGCCGGAGGCCCATGTCGAGGTGAGCGAAAGCGGCTCGGGCTTTGGCGGCTATGGCAATCCCTATGGCGCCTCGCGCTTCGACAATATCGGTTCGCCCACCGGCGGATATGCCAAGCGCGGCGATCAGGGCGGCAGCGGCGGTGCCTTCTCCAATACCTATGCGACACCCGGCTGGCAGCGCGCCCGCCAGAACCGCACGGAAGCGACAAGCCGCAACTGGGGCACGCGCTCGGGCCATGCGGTCGAGCGCATCGGCTATGGCGAGGCCGATTCCGGCTATGGCGCGGGGCGTGGTTCGGTGAAAAGCCGCACCATCGAAGGCGAGCTGGTGGCGAAGTCGGTCGCGGACACCCCATCCGCTTTCAGCGTCGGCGACCGCGTCTTCCATATGAAATTCGGGAACGGCAACGTCTCGGCTGTCGAAGGCAACAAGCTGACCATCGATTTCGACCGCGCCGGGCAGAAAAAGGTTCTGGACAGCTTCGTCACCGCGGCCTGACGCGCCGCGTATCGGCAACGGCTCGTTTTGGACCCTGGAGCATCGGACCGGAAAGTGTAACCCGGTTTTCGGTTATTCCGATGCTCTATCAATAACTTAGATCGTCCTTCGTGCGTCCGAATGGACGCAAGGCGATCTATGTCCGGCTGCGCATCGCCTTGAGCTTTTCGGCGGCGGATGCGGCGAGGTCGTCGAAGCGTTCTTCCAGTTTTTCCGCCGCCTCGATCACGGAGAAGTCGTGGCCGAACTTTTCCAGCGTCTCGCGCAGGCCCTCGACGAATTCCGCCTGCTTGTCGAGTTCGTCGAACAGCGCTCTTACCTGCGCTTCGGTGACATGCGGGTTGCCAAGAATTCCCGGCACTTCACGGGCCATCCTTTCGCCGGTTTCGGTCTGTTTGCGCAGGATTTCAATCCAGTCTGCCACGGTGTTCCCTTGTTGTAGCCGGCAAGCATGACTGCCTGAACGAAAAGGTCAATCTCCGGCCCGCTGCTCTCCCTTCTTCCGTGCCCGCCCGCCAGAACGATTCACGGCCCGCTCACAGGCCCTGCGGATCTTCTCGACCTCGGTTTCGGTCAGATGCTCGATGCCGATGAAACGGTTGTTGGCCTTGCTGATCCGGATAAGCTCATCCAGCTTCGCCTGCATGGCCGCGCCGTCCCTGTTTTGGGTGTTCTGGATCAGGAACACCATGAGAAAGGTGATGATCGTCGTGCCTGTGTTGATGATGAGCTGCCATGTATCCGAAAAGCCGAACAACGGGCCGCTCACCGCCCAGATGATGACGACGGCCACACAAAGAATGAAAGTCATAGGCATGCCGGTGACATAGGCCACGGCATTGGCTGCCCTTGTGAAGGGTTTTTCCAGCATGTCTGGTCCTCGCTTGACGAAACAACCGTCGCGCATGGCGATAGGTTCCACACCGTGCAGCACACAACCATTTACAACTTTAAGATGAAATTTTAAAAACGGCATCTTAGACACGCAGTCGCATCATCGTCCATGCAGGCAATGATGCCTGCTCCTTCCGCTTCAGCGGAACCTCCGGCCCCTTCCGCTTCGCCACCCCCGCACGGCGGAAGGGGTCCCGGAACCGGGAGAAGCAGGATGGCGAAGAGGCCGAAGCGGAGGCGGCAATTGACCCATACGGTTTCCTTTCCCGCGCTGGCTCTTGCTCTTCCCGCCCTTGGCCTCTCCTGCCCCGCGCTGGCGGAGCAGGCAGGCCCAAAAATTTCCGCATCACTCGAACGCCACTGGACCAGCAATGCGCTGGACAGCGAATTCGCGATCGCCGACTGGTACACGCTGTTGCGTGGCTCGTTGCGTCAGGATGTGGGCGATGACGAAGCCAACGCCGGCATCGCGGCCGAATTTCAGCTTACGCGCCATGACCGCATCGTGATCGAGGACGATCGCAGCATCGCCGCCTCGGCGCATGCCTTCCGCCGCATCTCGCCAACGCTGGAACTGCGCGGCACGCTGACTTATTCGGCAGTCAGCAAGGGCGACCATCTGGAGATCGGCCCTGTTGCGATCGGCACAAGGGCTCTGAAGCAGGTTGCGGCCGCACAGGCGCAGGCCGGCATCGCGCTGGATGAAGCCACTGCGCTGGTCATCGACGTCTCGAACGTTTTCGAAACGACAGGCCGCACGCATTTCGAGGAAGGCATCATCGGGCCGGCGCGGCTCGATCCCGATGTCAACAAGGTCAGGCTTGCCGCGCGCGTCATGCGCACGATTGGCCCCGTTGCCGTCGGTGGATCACTTTCAGCGCTGTTTGCCTCGGTCGAGAAGCTCGGTTCGCCGCCCGTGGCGCTGTCCTACGCGCTCTACGGCGCACAGGGTCAGCTCGAAATGCGCACCGAAGCGGGAATGACGGTTGGACTGGCATTGGGCGCGGAATCCCTGCGCGGCGCGCACGGCATCTATTCAGGTATCAGACCTGCATGGCAGGTGAAGGCCGCACTGCCCCTGCCCCGTGATTTCGAACTGCGCGGAAGCTGGTTCGGACGCTACGAAACAGGAGACAGCGACGACCCGCTCGCCTCATGGCTTCATCGGGCGGAAGCGGAACTCGGCTGGAAAGCCACGGAACGGCTTGCCCTGTCGGCCGGTGTCTATCGCGAGGTGAAGCAGAACCTGCTGATGGAAAACGAGGAACGTGGCAGCGGCTTCTATGCCGAGGCCAGCTATGCTTTCAGCAAGCCCCTCAGCGCCGTTTTCCGGGTGGACGTTACCAGAACCTTCAAGACGATCCTCGACATCCGCGAGCGAACAACCGACGTCTTCCTGGGTCTGCGGGCGCAAATATAGCTAAGGCGGAAGCGTCCGTTCGCATGCTCGAATCCTATCCCGAAAATACTCGTAAAGATTGTATTTGATTCAACCCTTAATTGGTATCATCCTGTGACGCCATCATAACACAGGGGAGGATGACATGTGGCGTACCGTGCAGCTCAAGTCAGACTACAGCGGGTGGGAGGAACTGGGAACCGGTGCAACTTTGCCGCAAAGCAAGGCAGCCGCCGGAAACGTCGAGGGAGACGATGTCTATCATTTCTGGGACGGCGAGATCGCCCATGACGAGGCTGGTTCCCTCGCCATTCTGGACGAGGTCAACCGGGCGAACGGCGGGCGCGTTTCGATGATGACGATCGGAGCGGATATCTCCACCGCCAGGGCAACCCCGAAGTCATGTCCGGGAAACTGCTTCTGTGTCATCGCCCATGGCACGCGGCGCTGCGAAACCCAGTATTGCAACGACCGGGGCATCTGCTGGTGGGTGCCGTGCGGCGTGAAGTGCTGATCGCCTGAGGCTAAAAGCAATCTTTGGGCGGCGATCCCGGCGATCTGCCGCTCCGGATTGAGCAGCACCCCAGCCGTGGGATGCTGCCTGCGCATGATTGCGCGAAAACACATAACGGAATGCGGGCAGGAAGGACGCGAACCCTCCTGCCCGCCGCCGGATCCGGAATCCGACTTGTTGGGTCAGCGGCGCTTCTTCACGGAGTAGGACGAATTGCCGTTGCCGCTGTTGTAGTTGTTGCCGCTGTTGTCGGTGTAGCTGTTGCCACCGCCGGCGATGCCGACGGGCGAGTTGGCCGAGCCTGCGCCGACGCCCAGAATGCCGAGCCCGATGCCGCTCAGGATGCCATTGCCGAGCACGGTGTTGTTGCCGGACAGGATCGGCGACTTGTTGAGAATGGAAAGGCCGTTCAGCAGCTTGATGTCGCCGAGCGCCACGGCCGGCGCCACATTGATCAGACCGCCACTGGAATTGTTGTTGTTGCCTTTGGAACCCCATCCGCCGGCATGAGCACTGACTGCGGTGAAAGAAACGACTGCGGTTGCAAGAATAACGGTGAACTTGTTCATGACACTCTCCTCTGTTGTTCCGTTTGTACTTGCGCCTCAGATGAATACCTCCGATATCAGGATATGAATTTCGGAAAGAAACACAACCATAGATTGCCAGTATTTCTGAAAACAACCTATAAACCGAATCTTAACGCTAATGTTTTACGTTAAGGGATATGGTTACCGGCGCAGATGCCATGTCAGCTCTGCGGATCTTCCCAGCGCCTGAGAAAGTCTTCGATCGGCATCGCCTGCATGTCGGGAACCGCACGGCCTATCTTCCCGGCCGGCCAGTCCCACCAGGCCAGCCGTTCGATGCGCGCAGCAATCTCCGGAGCGAAACGATAACGCAGCCGCCGCGCCGGCGATCCGGCCATTATCGCATAGGGCTCCACATCGCGCGTCACCACGGCGTTGCCGCCAATCACCGCGCCATTGCCCACGTTCACGCCGGGCAGGATCACCGCACCGTGCCCTATCCACACATCATGGCCGATCGTGACGTGCCTTGCCTGCCGGCGCTCGCGGAAAGCAGCATCGACGCCGAGATAGCGGAAATATTCGTTCGGCCGGTAGCTGACCTTGTGCTGGGTGATCCGCTCGATCGGATGTTCCAGCGCATTGATGCGGGTGTTGGCGGCAACCGAGCAGAATTTGCCGAGCGTCGCGTATATCGCTTCGGAATGGCGCTCGAAATAGGTGAAGGCGCCCACCGTCACCTCGCGCAGCACCACCCGCTCGCCGATGGCCACATAGGGCTCCAGCCGGCAGCCCTTCAGTTCGGCCGTCGGATGGATGCGCGGCTGCGGCTCGCGCGGCTCGGGATTTTGCGGCTCGTCCATCAGGCGGCTGTACGACGCCCCCTGCCCTTCGGCAAGCCTTCGCGCGCCCGGTCCCTTATTGCGGCTTGCCCTTCGCCCACTCCACCTGCTGGCCATAGAGGGGAATGGTGGTGATCGCCATCTTGGCCGAGCCGTCCTGAACCTGCTGCGAGTGGGCCAGATAGATCAGCGTGTCATTGGCCTTGTCGTAGATGCGCTTCACCACCTGCTTCTTCCAGATCAGGCTGATCGACTGGCGAAACACCTCTTCGCCGCCCTTGCCAAGGTCGATGTCGCCGATCTTGATCGGTCCGGTCTGCTCGCAGGACAGCGCCGCGTTCGACGGATCCTCGAACCAGTTGCCTTTCTGAAGGCGATCGATGACGCCACGGTCGAAATAGGCCAGATGGCAGGTCACGCCCTCCACCTTGGGATCGGTCACGGCTTCGATCTTGATGTCGTTTCCGAACCAGTCGACGCCGATCTTGCCGACCTGCTCGGCATGAGCGGAACCGGCACTTGCGGCGATGGCGGCGGCTGTCAGGCAGGCTATGGTCTTGCGCACTTCTGTCTCCGTCTGCGGCAGGAATTTCCTGCAACTTGGGGTGCTGCAACCGGCTTTGCAAGCACGACGATGTGAGCGCTTCGACCTTGCGGCAATGGGCCCACTTTGACAGTGTGCGCCCAACCATTAGAACCGAACATCAGAACTGGTTCATCTGTTCACCGATGCGGCCCGCGCCGCCTGAAAGCGGACTATCCTCCCATGCGCAAGATACTCGTCGGCCTTCTCATCCTCATCGCCGCCGGCATTGGTTTCATAACCTTCAGCTGGTACAACCAGCGCCACGGTGGAGAACCCTTCGGCGCACCTTTCGCGCTTACCGACCAGAAGGGCGAGCCGATCACCGAAGCGGCGTTCCGCGGCCAGCCCACGGCCTTGTTCTTCGGCTTCACACATTGCCCGGAAGTCTGCCCGACGACGCTGTTCGAGCTCGCCGGCTGGCTGAACGCGCTGGGCGACGAGGGCAAGGACATCCGCGCCTATTTCGTGTCCGTCGATCCCGAGCGCGACACGCCACAGATCCTGAACACCTATATCAGCAACTTCTCCGACCGGATCATCGGCATCACCGGCGAGCCCGCCAAGGTGTTTGATATGGCCAAGTCCTTCGGCATCTACTGGAAGAAGGTGCCCACCGAGGACGGCGATTACACGCTCGACCACACCGCATCGATCCTGCTGCTCAATTCGCAAGGTGACTTTTTCGGCACCATCGCTTATGGCGAGAGCCCCGATACGGCCAAGGCAAAGCTGAAGCGCCTGGCCGCCGGCAGCTGACACCAACAGGTTCCCGACCTCATGACCCAGACGCGCCTCCACTTCACCACCTCGAAGGACGAGGCCGAGCGCATTTTCGCCAGCCTCGAAACGGCCTTCGAGGACGATGGCTGGCCGATTGCCGTTCTGGAAGTCGATGAGGATCGCGATATCCACGAGGTTTCGCTCTACGCCGATGGCGACATCGACGAGGCCGAGAGCCGCCTGCGCGCCGTGTTGTCATCCCTCTCCGCCGATCCCGAAATCGGGCGTGAGGAACTGCCCGATATCGACTGGGTCACCCGCTCGCTGGAAGGGCTGCAGCCGGTTCGTGCCGGCCGCTTTTTCGTTCATGGCTCCCACGACCGCGACCAGCGCCAGGAAGGCGACATCGCCATCGAGATCGAGGCCGGCCTCGCCTTTGGCACGGGCCACCACGGCACCACCGCCGGCTGCCTCGAAATGCTGGAACAGGTTGTGGCAGCCGAGCAGCCCGCCAACGCGCTGGACCTTGGAACCGGAAGCGCGGTTCTGGCGATTGCGCTGGCAAAGCTGTCCGCCGTCCCGGTTCTGGCCACCGACATCGATCCGGTCGCAACGGAAGTCGCGGCAGAGAACGTGAAGCTCAACGGCGTCGCCGATCATGTCGATGCCGTGACCGCGACGGGTTTCGATCATCCGGTATTCGCCGAGCGCGGCCCTTTCGCACTCATCGTCGCCAATATTCTGGCCGGACCGCTGATCGAGATCGCCCCGCAGATGGCCGCACATGTGCGCCCCGGCGGCTCGCTGGTCCTGTCCGGCATTCTCGACCGCCAGCATGACGCCGTGGTGGAAGCCTATGTGGCTGCGGGCTTTGCCCACATCACCACGCTGCACCGCGAAGGCTGGGTCACCATCCACCTCAAGCCTGCGGCCTGATCAGGTCTGCCCTGCCCGCTGGTGCATTGTCAGCATGGCGCGGGAGGGCTAGGTTCCGGCAAGTTTCATTTCCGGGAATTCCTGACATGTTCCAGTCGTTCGATTCGTCCAGCGATCCCTCGCTTGCCTCGCCGCGTGTTGCCGCCCTTCGCGCATGGCTGGCCGAAAACGGCATCGACGGCTTTCTGGTACCCCGCGCCGACGAGCATCAGGGCGAATATGTGCCGGCGCGCGCTGCCCGTCTGAAATGGCTGACCGGCTTTTCCGGTTCTGCCGGCGTGGCATTGGTGCTGGCCGACAGCGCCGTCATCTTCGTCGATGGCCGCTACACCCTGCAGGTGCGCAAGGAAACCGATCCGGCCATCTTCAGCTATGACAGCCTCGTCGACAATCCGCCGGCGAAATGGATCGGCCCGAACCTGAAATCCGGCACCCGTCTCGGCTTCGACCCGTGGCTGCACACCACCGGCGAGATCGACACGCTGAGGGCGGCGGCAAAGAAGGCCGGCGTCGAGCTGGTGCCGCTGGAAACGAACCCGGTCGATGCCGTCTGGGAGGATCAGCCGGCAGCGCCAGTCACCCCGGTGGAAATCCAGCCCCTCGCCTTCGCCGGCGAGCTGGCGAAGGACAAGCTGGTGCGGCTGGCGGCCGCCATAGAGGCCGACGGCGCAACGCATGCCGTTCTCACCGACCCCTCCTCCATCGCGTGGGCGTTCAACATCCGCGGCAATGATGTGCCGCACACGCCGCTGGCGCTCGGCTTCGCCATTCTGGCGGCCGACGGCTCGCACCAGCTGTTCATGGACAAGGCGAAATTCTCGCGCGAGGTCGAGGCCTATCTCACCCAGCTCGCCGAACCGCACCAGCCCGTGGACTTCGAGCCGGCAATCGCGGCACTCGCCGGCAAGGGCGCGCGCATCGCCCTCGATCCGGTGCTGGCGGCAGAGAAGCTGCGCATGGTGATCGAGGCCAATGGCGGCACCGTGGTCGCGGCAACCGATCCGGCCCGCATACCGCGCGCCACCAAGAACAGCGCCGAGCTGGAAGGCAGCCGCGCCGCCCATCGTCGCGACGGGGCAGCGGTTGCGCGCATGCTGTGCTGGCTGGATAGCCAGAAGCCGGGCGCGACTGACGAGATCAGGGCCGTCAAGGCGCTGGAAAATTTCCGCCGGCAGGCAGGCGAGGAAACGCAGATGCCGCTGCGCGACGTGTCCTTCGAAACCATCTCCGGCTCAGGTCCGAACGGCGCCGTCATTCACTATCGCGTCTCGCACGCCACCAACCGCAAGCTCGGTGACGGCGAGCTGTTCCTGCTCGATTCCGGCGCGCAATATCAGGACGGCACCACCGATATCACCCGCACCGTTCCCATAGGCCGCCCCACCGAGGAAATGCGCCGGCGCTACACGCTGGTGCTGAAAGGCATGATCGGCATTTCCATCCTGCGCTTTCCGGCCGGTACACGCGGCGCGGACATCGATGCCATCGCCCGCATGGCGCTGTGGGCGCATGGCCTCGACTACGCCCACGGCACGGGCCATGGCGTCGGCTCCTATCTCGCCGTGCATGAGGGACCGCAGCGCATCGCCAAGACCGGCATGGAGAAGCTGCGCGAAGGCATGATCCTCTCCAACGAGCCTGGCTACTACAAGGAAGGTGCCTACGGCATCCGCCTTGAAAACCTGATCGTGGTCGAAAAAGCCGTTGAGATCGAAGGCGGCGACATCGCCATGCACAGCTTCGAGACGCTGACGCTCGCCCCCTTCGACCGGCGCATGATCGTTTCCGATCTTCTGTCGCCCGACGAGCGAAGCTGGCTCGATGCCTATCATGCCCGCGTGCTGGCCGAGATCGGCCCGATGGTCGATGGTGAAGCGCTGGCATGGCTGGAACAGGCCTGCGCGCTGCTCGGCTAGAGCATTTTGCAGCCAGATGGAAACATCTGGCGTCGCATAAATGCGGAGAAAACAAAGGGATAGATCATTTCTGCGGTTCAGAAAAAAGCAGAAATGCTCTAAACCTCAGGCCATGAAATGGCGGGCAAGCAGCAGCACGGCCGCGCCCGCTATGAACATGCTGAGCAGTCCGCCGCGCAGAGCCACCAGCCCAGCAATGATCAGCGCCAGCCATTCTGCCGGACCAGCGGTCAGCACGGCAGGCGCCACCAGCGTGGTGAGCACCGCCGCCGGAACGGCGTTGAGGCCGGCCTCCACGCGCGGCGGAATGCGCTCCAGCCGCGAAATCACCAGATGCCCGCCAATGCGCGTCAGATAGGTGGCGATACCGCCGGCCAGAATAACCCAGAAAGCGCTGCTCATGCCTGATTCTCCACGGGCTGTGCCGGTGTTACGTCAATACCGCTGCGCGACGGCGGCAGGATGACAGCAAGGGCGACACCCGCAATTGCGCCCAGCAATACGTGCCATGGCGAACCGACGAAACGAAAGGCTATGATCGAAGCCACCGCGCTCACGGCCACCACCGGCAGCCAGAGCGGCCGCTTGCGGAAATCCATCATCAGCCCCAGAAAGTAGATCGGCAGCAGGAAATCCGCGCCGATGGCGCTGGTGTCGGGGATAAGCTTTCCAAAAATGGCGCCGAGCACGGTCGTGCCGACCCATACCAGATAGCCGGTGAAACCCGCCCCCATATAGCGCGCGAAGGTGAGCTTGCGCCCGCTCTGCATCTGGCTTTCGGCCAGCGCATATTGCGCATCGGTCAGCAGGAAAAAGGCGATCGCCTGCTGCATGCGCGGCCAGCCGGCCATATGGCGGCCGAAGGCAGCCGAATAGAGGACATGACGAAAATTCACCGCGAAAATCGAAAAGGCGATCAGCCACGGCGCAACTTTCTGGCCGAACAGCTCGATGCCGACCATCTGGCTGGCCCCGCCAAACACGGCAACGCTCATGAAGAAGGCTTCGAAAACCGACAGGCCGTTTTCCACGGCCAGCGTGCCGAACAGCAGGCCGAATGGCGACACCGCGATGCAGACCGGAAGCCCGAAGCGCACGCCATGCCAATATTCGCTGAGGATCGAGCGCTCGCCCGCTGCCTGTCCTGCCATGGACCACTCCCGGAAAAGAGTTTTATCTATTCAGCCGGCCGGACGCTGTCACATGAATTCGCTTGAGCCAGCCGTTCAGAAAAAGCGGATAAAGGGCAGAGATCCTACTCTCTGCCCACGCGTGCGAACCACGCATCCTCGTCGATGACCTCGATGCCGAGCTCCGTTGCCAGCTTGAGCTTGGAGCCGGCTCCCGGCCCCGCAACCACCAGATCGGTTTTCTTCGACACGGAACCCGCAACCTTGGCGCCAAGCTTTTCGGCCATGGCCTTGGCCTCGTCTCGCGACATCTTCTCCAGCGCCCCGGTGAACACAACCGTCTTGCCGGCCACCGGCGAATCCGTCGTGCCGACCGGCTCCTCGTCCACCGGCGTTACCTCTTTCAGCAGGGCATCAAGCACCTGCCGGTTGTGATCCTCGTTGAAGAACTCAACCACCGCACCGGCAACGATGGAGCCGATGCCGTTGATGTTGTTCAGTTCCTGCCAGGCGGCATTGCCGGGATCGCCCTTGCCCTCGGGCATCACAGCTTCCTCGGCCAGCTTGCGGAACGCCTCGAATGACAGGAAATGGCGAGCGAAGCGCTTCGCATTGGTCTCGCCCACATGGCGGATGCCCAGCGCGAACAGGAAGCGCGAGAACTCCACCCGCCGGCGGTCATCTACGGCCGCAAACAGCTTCTTCACCGAAACGGGGCCGAAGCCGTCGACATTCTCCAGCTTGGTCAGTGAATCGCGCTGGCGCTCCTTGAGCGTGAAAATGTCGGCAGGCGAACGCACCTGAAGGGCCGGATCATCCGACTGGAAGAAGAATTCGATCTGCTTCTCACCAAGCCCCTCGATGTCGAAGGCATTGCGCGACACGAAATGGCGCAGGCGCTCCACAGCCTGCGCGGGGCAGATCAGGCCGCCGGTGCAACGGCGCACCACCTCCCCTTCCTCACGCACGGCATGACTGCCGCAGGCGGGGCATGTGTGCGGGAACTCGTAAGGAACCGCATCGGTAGGACGCTTCTCCAGCACCACGTCGACGATCTGCGGGATGACGTCGCCGGCCCGCTGGATGATCACCGTGTCGCCGATGCGAATGTCGCGGCCTTCGCGGATCGGCTGGCCGCTGTTGCCGATGCCCCGGATGTAGTCCTCGTTGTGCATGGTGGCATTGGTGACGACCACGCCGCCCACCGTCACCGGCTCCAGCCGTGCCACCGGCGTCATCGCGCCCGTGCGGCCGACCTGAATGTCGATGCCGTTCAACACCGTCATCGCCTTCTCGGCGGCAAACTTGTGCGCCGTCGCCCAGCGCGGGCTGCGCGAACGGAAGCCCAGCCGCTCCTGAAGGTCGAGCCGGTCGACCTTGTAGACGACACCGTCGATATCATAGGGGATTTCCGCGCGTTCCGCCTCGATGCGGTGGTAATGCTCCAGCATCGCCTCGACCGTGTCGCAGCGCGTCATCAGGCTGTTGACCTGAAAGCCCCACTCACCGAAGCGCTTCACGACTTCATATTGCGTCTCGCCAAGTGGCGCGGAGGCATCCCCCCATGCATAGGCGAAAAAGCGCAACGGGCGCTGGCGCGTCACCTCCGGGTCGAGCTGGCGCAGGCTGCCGGCGGCGGAATTGCGTGGATTGGCGAAGACGCGGCCGGTTTCGGCCATGCGCTGGTTAAGCGCGAAGAAATCGTCACGGCGCATGTAGACTTCGCCGCGCACCTCCACCACGTCCGGCGCATCGGCCGGGAGCGTTTCGGGAATTTCGGCGATGGTGCGGATATTGGCCGTCACATTCTCGCCGGTGGTGCCGTCGCCGCGCGTCGCCGCCGTCACCAGCCGTCGGTTTTCATAGCGCAACGACATCGAAAGCCCGTCGATCTTCGGCTCGGCGGTGAACACCAGTTCGCGGTCCACCGGCAGGGCCAGAAAGCGCCGCACGCTGGTCACGAAATCGCGCACATCCTCATCCGAAAACACATTGTCGAGCGACAGCATCGGCACAGCGTGAACCACCTTGCCGAACACGCCGGAAGGCGCGGTGCCGACCTTCAGCGAGGGCGAATCCTCGCGCACCAGTTCGGGAAAGCGCGCCTCAATGCTGGCATTGCGGATGCGCAGCGCATCATAGTCGGCATCGGAAACCGTCGGCGCGTCTTCCGCGTAATAGCGCCTGTCGTGCGCGGCGATCTCCTTCGCCAGCCGTTCCAGCTCGGCAGCGGCCTCGCTCTCGGTAAGCAGATCGACGGGTTTCTCGGACATGGCGAAATCTCTCATGGGCGGCAGGTTGGCCTGCGCGAAGATGAAGTATGTAGCGCGCGCAAAGCCGAACGGAAACAGGCGCATGCGCCTCTCTCCTGAATCATCTTGTCAGTTGTGGACAGATAGGTTCGGCCCGGAGCATCCGACCGGAAAGTGGACTCCGGTTTTCGGTTGTCCGTTGTTGATTCAATAATTCAGATGGCCGCCGCCGTGTTCTCGCGCAGAAGCCGTTCCGCCGCCGCCCGCGCCTCGTCGGTGATGGTCGCACCGGCCAGCATGCGGGCGATCTCCTCCTGCCGGGCATCGATGTCCATGGCAACGATGCCGGTGGCGACACGGTCCGCCCCACCCGACTTGGAGATCAGGAAATGGGTGGAGGCGCGCGCCGCGACCTGCGGCGCATGGGTGACGGAAAGCACCTGCACGCCGCCCTTTGCCAGTCGGGCAAGACGCTGGCCGATGGCATCGGCCACCGCACCGCCCACGCCGGTGTCGATTTCGTCGAACACCAGCGTCGGGGCGGAACCACGGTCTGCCAGCGCCACCTTGAGCGCCAGCAGGAAGCGAGACAGCTCGCCGCCGGAAGCCACCTTCATCATCGGGCCGGGGCGCGTGCCGGGGTTGGTGCGCACCCAGAACTCGATCTGGTCGATGCCCTCTTCCATGCGATTGTCGGGCTCGCACGACATTTCCACGATGAATTCGGCCCGTTCCAGCTTGAGCTCGGGCAGTTCCGCCATCACCGCGTCGCGCAGCCCCTTGGCAGAGGCCTGACGAAGATCGGAAAGATGAGCAGCGCTCTGATCATAAAGGTCGCGCGCCTGCTTTGCCTGCTGCACCAGAACCCCCAGCCGCTCTTCGCCGGCATCGAGATCCGCAAGATCGGCAGACATTGTGTCACGCAGCCGCGCCAGATCATCGACCTGCACATTGTGCTTGCGCCCCGCTGCTCTGAGCGCGAACAGCCGCTCCTCGGCCTGCTCCAGCCGCTGCGGATCGTATTCCGTGGCGCGCAGGGCCGCCTCGACACCGGATTGCGCGGCATCGAGAGAAAGCATCGCCTCATCCAGCGACGTAACCACATCGTCGAGCAGACCCGGAACCTCCGCCGCCTTGCGTTGCAGGCGGCGCAGCAGGCTTGCCAGCTGCGGCAGGGGCGAGGATGGTCCGGACAGAACGTCCTGCGCGTCGCTGATCTCGGAAGCGATCTTTTCAGCGCGCATCATATCCGTGCGCAGGGCTGCCAGCTCGCTTTCCTCGCCGGGCTGCGGATCGAGCTGCACCAGTTCGGCGACGGCGGCCCGCAGATAATCCGCCTCGCGGGCAGCCGCCTCCACCCGCGCCTTGTGCCGGGAAAGCTCCTGCTCGGCACCGCGCCACACGCGCCAGGCTTCCGCCGTCTCGCGCACGGCGCTGGCATGGCCGCCAAAGGCGTCGAGCACTTCACGATGGGCGCTGGCATCGACCAGCGCGCGCTCGTCGTGCTGGCCGTGGATTTCCACCAGCGCATGGCCGATGGTGCGCATCAGCGCCACGCTGGCCGGCTGGTCGTTGACGAAGACACGCGTGCGCCCATCCGCCGTCTGGATACGGCGCAGGATGATGTCGCCATCATCGTCGATGGCATTTTCAGAAAGAATGTCGCGCGCGAGGTGGTTGCGCGGAACGTCGAACACCGCCGTCACCTGACCCTGCGCAGCACCATGGCGCACAAGCGAGGCATCGCCGCGCGCGCCGAGCGCAAGAGAAAGCGAATCGAGCAGGATCGACTTGCCGGCACCGGTCTCACCCGTCAGCACGGAGAGACCCGAAGCAAAGTCTATGTCCAGCTTCTCGATCAGAACGATATCGCGGATCGACAGTCTGGAGAGCATGGCAGCCTTCAGCCGGTAATCAGCTTCCCGGCCTTGGATATCCACGAGCCGGCATTCTCACGCGGTGTCAGCCCGCCGCTCTGCAGCAGCTTGTAGGAATCCTTGTACCACTGGCTGCTCGGATAGTTCTGGCCGAGAACAGCGGCTGCGGTCTGCGCCTCGTCGGTCAGGCCCATCGCATAATAGGCCTCGACCAGACGCGCCAGCGCCTCTTCGATATGACGGGTGTTGGAATACTGCTCGACCACGGTGCGGAAGCGCTTGATCGATGCCAGATATTCGCGCCGCTCCAGATAATAGCGGCCGACCTGCATCTCCTTGCCGGCGAGCTGGTCGTTGGCGAAGCGGATCTTGGTGCGGGCATCTTCCGCATATTGCGAATCGGGCCAGCGATTGACCAGCTCCTGCATGGTCTGCACGGTCTGGCGCGCCTCCTTCTGATCCTGCGTCACGTCGCGAATCTGGCGGAAATAGCTCAGGCCGGCGATGTAGACGGCATAATCGGCGTCCTCCGACGTCGGGTAGAGATTGAGATATCTCTGCGACATCTGGATGGCGTCGTCATATTTGCCCTGCCGGTAATTGGTGAATGCGCCCATCACCATCGCCTTGCGGGCATATTCCGAATAGGGATGCTGGCGGTCAACGGCGGCGAACTTCTTTGCGGCTTCGCCGAGGCGTCCGGCATTGAGGTTGGCGAGGCCCTGATTGTAGAGCACGTCCGCAGGTTCGGTCTGCTCAACATAGGTCGAAAGGTCGAGATCCTTGCCCGAAGCCGAGCAGCCGGCAAGAACCATCGGCGCGACGGCAACCGACAATGCCAGGACAACCCACCCCAGGGAACCCTTCGCTGGTGCCATCGATCGATCAGCCCGTGTGAACATCATGATTGGGATTCGCCCTTTCGGCACCGTTTCCTCGGTCAGCGTGCAGCCATAGACCATAACAGCCACGCGCGGCAACGCTATCCGCCGCCAATCGCACATTTTTGTGGCAAGCGTCGATCTTCCCGGCATATGCGGGAAAAATACCTTCGTGAAAAGATCTGGTATCGGAACCCGTCAAGCGCTCAGATCATCCAGGGCGCGAAAACCGGGCCGCTGACGGCGCTGATCTCAGCGATACGGCCGCGTTCATACCGCGTCGTGGTTTCGACGATCTCATAGGCGCTGCGGTCCGAAAGCAGCCGCCGCAGAGCGGCCGCGTTCAGCCTGTGCCCACCGCGATAGGAGCGGAAGCAGCCGATGAAGCGCGCGCCGGCCAGCGCCAGATCGCCCATGGCGTCCAGCGTCTTGTGGCGCACGAACTCGTCGGGGTAGCGCAGGCCGCCCATGTTGATGACGCGGTTGTCGTGGCCGATGACCACGGAATTCTCCAGCGAAGAGCCCAGCGCATAGCCGGCCGCCCACAGGCGCTCGACATCCTTGAGGAAGCCGAAGGTGCGCGCCCGCGCCACTTCGTTGCGAAACGATTCGCCGTTCAGATCGATCGCGAACTGCTGACGGCCGATGGCCGGGCTCTCGAAATCGATCTCGACCTCAAAGCGCGTTCCCGTGTGAGGACGGAATTCCGCCCATGACGCCCCGTTTTCGATACGGACGTCCCTGAGCACGCGGATAAAGCGGCGCTTCACGGCCTGGGTCTCGATCCCGGCCCGGTCAATGGCTTCCACGAACACCGCAGCACTGCCGTCGAGAATGGGAACCTCATTGCCTTCCACCTCGATGACGAGGTTGTCGAGACCCACGCCGAGAACAGCCGCCATCAGATGCTCGACGGTCGCGACGTGCGCGCCGTCGGGGTTCCCGATCATGGTGGAGAGGTCGGTCGCGCCGACCTCGGAAACCAGAGCGCGCAACTCCTTGCCGGGTTCGCGTCCGTCGACAAAATGGAAGATGATACCCGTATCGGGATCGGAGGGAGCGAACGTCACCGAAACCGGCTTGCCGCTGTGAACGCCTGTGCCTGCAAGGGTCACGCGCGATTTTATGGTGGTCTGATAATCGTTCAAAACGATCCCCGTATGCCCGCTCGTTCCGTTGACTTCCAACTACCGGTCAACGGCGTTTCAGATACGGCAAGAAGGCAATTCCCCCAACCTGCAGGCCGCGCAAACTATGCTGCCGGCGAAGATAGTGACGCGCCCCACTTCATCCAAATCACGCTTTTTTACCCCATGTAACAGCCAGCGTCATCCGCAGATGCGCGATAAATGCCTGTTTTTGCGGGACATCAACAGGAAAGAAAACAGCAGAAAGGGGCAGCCCGTTTCCCGGCTGCCCCCTTGAAATCATGGCGATGTTGCGGCGGTCAGTTGGCCTGACGGCGCAGGAAGGCCGGAATCTCCAGCTGGTCGTCATCATGCGCAGCACGCGGCTGGGCGACGAGGCGACCTTGATCGTCAAGCTGGCCACGACGCGGCGCATAGAGCTGCGAATCATGGCTCGGCGCACGGCGCACTTCCGGAGCCGCCTGACGCAGCTTCGGCTCGCGCGGCTGTGCCGGCTGCAGACGGGCAGCAGGCTCTTCCTCGCGGCGCGTGAGACCATTGGTCAGGCGCTTCAGGAGCCCCATCGGGCCACGCTCTTCATGGTCGACCGGGTTCTTCTTCGCTTCCACTTCAGCACGCACGACCGGCGGGAAATCCTCGACCCGCGGCATGCGCTGCGGAGCGGGCTGATGGTGCATTTCACGCGGCTGCGGAGCCGGCTGCGGCGCAGGCTGCATCTGCAGGGCTGCCTGCTGGGTCACGACCGGCTGCTGGAATGGCTGAACAGGCTGGTGGGGCTGTGGCTGCTGGAAGAGCTGGCTTTGGGGGCGAAAGCCATCGGCACTCTGACCCGCATTGTGGGACCCGGCATTGTGAGACAGGGCTGCGGCGTTCTGCTCGGCCATCTGGAATGCCTCGGCAACCGGATCGGCAGCACGCGGCTCCTGAACAGGCGCCGGCTGCGGCGCGGGCTGGACAGGACGGACCTCGGCGGTAGGGCGAATGACCGGCTTCGGCGGCTGCGCCGGACGAATGGCGATCGGAGCCGCGGCAATGTCCTCGGCCGACTTGTCGATGCCGGTGGCAACGACAGACACGCGGATGACGCCTTCCAGCTCTTCGTCGAAAGTCGCGCCCAGGATGATGTTGGCGTCCTGATCGACTTCCTCGCGGATGCGGGTCGCGGCCTCGTCGACCTCGAACAGGGTCAGATCCCGGCCGCCGGTGATCGAGATCAGCAGGCCCTTGGCGCCGCGCATGGAGGTCTCGTCGAGCAGCGGGTTGGCGATTGCCGCCTCGGCAGCGGCCATCGCGCGGCCCTCGCCGGAAGCCTCGCCAGTGCCCATCATGGCCTTGCCCATCTCGCGCATCACCGAGCGAACGTCGGCGAAGTCGAGGTTGATCAGGCCTTCCTTGACCATCAGATCGGTGATGCAGGCAACGCCCGAGTAGAGCACCTGATCGGCCATGGCGAAGGCATCGGCGAAGGTGGTCTTGTCATTGGCCAGACGGAACAGGTTCTGGTTCGGAATGACGATCAACGTGTCGACGGACTTCTGCAACTCCTCAATGCCAAGGTCTGCCGTCTTCATGCGGCGCTGACCCTCGAAGTGGAACGGCTTGGTGACGACGCCTACCGTCAGGATGCCCTTTTCGCGGGCAGCGCGGGCGACGACGGGAGCCGCACCCGTGCCGGTGCCGCCGCCCATGCCGGCGGTGACGAAGCACATATGCGTGTGGGACAGATGGTCGTTGATCTCGTCGATGCACTCTTCAGCGGCAGCGCGACCGACCTCGGGCTGCGAGCCCGCGCCCAGACCTTCGGTGACATGCGCGCCAAGCTGAATGAGACGCTCGGCCTTCGACATGGTCAGCGCCTGAGCGTCGGTGTTCGCCACCACGAACTCGACGCCACGCAGGCCTGAGGTGATCATGTTGTTGACAGCATTGCCGCCGCCGCCGCCGACACCGAACACGGTGATGCGGGGCTTCAGCTCGGTGATGTCCGGCTTTTGAAGATTGATTGCCATTGTCCTCGTCCTTTTGCCTTTCCCGCCGCTTCGCCGTAGCGGCCGTGTATGGGGCTGTCCCCGTCAAACTCTAGAAACTGTCTCTCAACCACTGACTTACGCGATACAGGCGCCCGTCGGTGCCGGTCATCTTGAAACCGGCAATCCCCTTCGACGGACGGCTTTCGAAATTCGCCACCTGCGGATAGATCAGAAGTCCAACCACGGTGGAGAATGCCGGCCCCTTGGCTGCCTCCGGCAGCCCCGCAACGCCCAGAGGGCGCCCGGCGCGCACATTCCGTCCAAGAATGCGGCGCGCCGCTTCCGGGAGGCCCGCCAGCTGGCTGGCTCCACCCGTCAAAACGATTCGCTTGCCGATGGCGCTGCCATAGCCTGATTTGCTGATGCGGTCGCGCAGCATTTCGAGCGTTTCCTCGACCCGCGCGCGGATGATGCGCGTCATAACCGAGCGCGGAACCTGCATGGGGGCGCCATGGTCGTCGCCGATCGGATGAATGGTGACCAGATCGCGGTCGTCGGCACTGCCGGGCAGCGCCGAACCGTGCATGACCTTGAGCCGCTCCGCCGCCTCGATGGTGGTGGAAAGACCCTTGGCCAGATCCAGCGTCACATGGTTGCCGCCAACCGGAATGGCGTCACCATGCACGAAATTGCCTTCCGAGAAGATCGAGATGGTGGTGGTGCCGCCACCCATGTCGATGCAGGCAGCACCCATCTCCAGCTCGTCGTCGACCAGCGCGGCAAGGCCGCTTGCATAAGGCGTCGCCACCATGCGCTCGACCGAAAGATGCGAACGGTTGATGGCCAGCTCGATGTTGCGCAGGGGCGCTGCATCTCCGGTCAGCACATGCATGTCCACGCCCAGCGTGTCGCCGACCATGCCGCGCGGATCGCGCACGCCGCGCTCGGCGTCCAGCGAGAAGCCGACGGGAAGCGAATGCACAACTTCGCGCTCGGATCTCAGCGCCTGCCGCGCGCCTGCGGCAAGCACGCGCTTGATGTCGCTTTCGTCCACCTCATGACCGCCGAGATTGACGGTGGCGGAGAAGATATCGCTCTTCAGGCGACCCGCCGTCATGTTCACGATCAGCGAGTCGACCGTCAGCCCCGCCATGCGCTCGGCCGAATCCACGGCCAACCGGATGGCATGCTCGGCACGCTCCAGATCGATGACCACGCCGGACTTCATGCCCTGCGACTTCTGATGACCGATGCCGATGACCTGAATGCGATGGGTGCGCCCACGCAGCAGGTTGCCATCCTCGCACGGCTTCAGTTTCGCGACCACGCAGCAGACCTTGCTGGAGCCGACATCGAGAACGGTCAGAATACCCGAACGCCGCGACGAAGCATCGCCATTTTTACGCAGCCAGTTCATATGCTGCTCCCCGCCTTGCGCGCGCCGCCCTTGGCACCTTTCAGCGCCGCCAGACGCGCGCTGGAAGCATCCGGAGAAAGCTCGAGAGCAACCCTGTCGGAGATGCGCAGATCGACCGCCACGATATCGCGTCCGAGCAGACCCTGCTCGCGATCCATCCGGGCAAGCCGTTCAAGCGCAGCATCGATATCAAGCTCGGGAAGCTTAACCTTCACACCGTTGTCGAGATAGAGATCCCAGCGGCGCTCGCCGATGCGCACATATCCCTTCACACGACCAGCCAGCTCGGGAACCTGCTCGATCCGCGCAACCAGCGACGGGGCGTTCTCAGGTGCGCCCACGCCGACGATCAGCGGCAGCGCCGCCAGACGTCCGCCGGTGAACGGCGCAATCACCCGCCCCGATTTCTCGATGACGCTCAGCGACTGACCCTGCTGCCAGATCGCGAACGGCTCACGCTCATCGATCCGCACTTCCAGCGTGTTGGGATAAACCTTGCGAACGGTCGCATGCTGAACCCACGGCAGAGCGGAGATGCGCTCACGCGCATCGATCACATCGAGACCCACCAGCGCAGTCCAGCCGTTAAGGTCGAGGCGGTCGAGAATATCGATTTCCGACGTATGCTGATTGCCCACGACCCTGATCTGATCGACGGCAAAACCGGTGCGGGCGGTCACGCCCTGCACGAAATCATCAAGCTGGCCGCCGATATAGGCGCCATAGGTCGCGCTGGACGACAGCAGCGCAACGGAAAGGATCGTCGCAGCAAAGCGCGGCGCCGTATAGGCACCCTCGCCCAGCCTCGAAAACACGCGCAGAGGACGGCGCAGCCAGCGCGGCAACACGGGACGAGCGAGCGGCGACAGGCCCGCCAGCCTTCCCTCAACCATCCGTCCCGACCTCAACGAAGACACGAAGCGTCCTCCACCATCCAACTCAACAGATCGCCGAATGAATGCCCTGCGTGCGCGGCGATCTCAGGCACCAGAGACGTCGGCGTCATGCCCGGCTGAGTGTTAACCTCCAGCCAGACGATCTCTCCATTTTCGGAATGGCGATCGTCATAACGGAAGTCAGACCGGGACACGCCCCGGCAGCCGATTGCTTGATGAGCCTTAAGCGCCAGTGTCTGTATTTTTTGGTAAATATTCGGTGAAATTTTTGCCGGAGTTTCGTGTTTTGAGCCGCCGGGCACATATTTGGAATCATAATCGTAGAAGGCGTGGCCGGTCGGAATGATTTCACACACCCCAAGCGCCACATCGCCCATCACCGCGCAGGTCAGCTCCCGGCCATGCACATAGCGCTCGACCATGACAGCCTCGCCGTAATTCCATTCGGGCGACGAGACAATCTGCGGCGGATGCGATTGATCCTCCCTCACAATCACCACACCGAAGCTGGAACCCTCAGCCACCGGCTTCACCACATAGGGCGGCACCATCGGATGCTCGCCACGAATATCAAAGCGATTGACGACCCTTGATTCCGCCACCGGAATGCCGGCAGCACGGGCAACCCTCTTGGCCTGCTCCTTGTTCATCGCCAGAGCGGAAGCCAGCACACCGGAGTGGGTGTAAGGGATCTCCAGATATTCAAGCACACCCTGAATGAGGCCATCCTCGCCATAAGGGCCGTGCAGCGCATTGAAGGCGACATCCGGTCTCAACTCAGCCAACACCGCACCGACATCGCGCCCCACATCGACACGCGTGACCCTGTAGCCTTCCGCCTCAAGCGCATCGGCACACGCATTGCCCGACGAAATGGAAACCGGCCTCTCGGACGAGAATCCCCCCATCAGAACAGCAACGTGCTTTTTGGTCATATCCCGTCATCCCCTCGGCGGGCTTCCATCTCTGTTTCCCGACTCAGAATCCGAGCCCGCACCGCGACCCACCGGGGATCGCGACCTACGCGCCGAACGACTCAAATCAGGAAACGCTTAAGGCCAAAGAATCAGAGAGTTGATTCCGTGACAAGCCCTTAGGATTCCAAGAGATTCAATTTCATCAAATTTGAATGAAAATTTACCCTTGTGAGTCCTCAGAGCAACTGTCCGAGGAACTCCTGAACTTCCTGCCCGGGACGGAATGCGCCGAGACGGCGGATCTCCCAGTGCAGGCGTATGCCGGAATTTTCCAGAACGCGCGCGCGCACCGTCTCGCCGAGCGTTTCGAGGTCATAACCGGTGGCCGTACCGGTGTTGATCATGAAGTTGCAGTGCATGGGCGACATCTGCGCCCCGCCGATCATCAGGCCGCGGCATCCTGCCTTGTCGATTTCCTTCCAGGCCGAAGTGCCTTCGGGATTCTTGAAGGTGGAACCGCCGGTCTTTTCGCGAATCGGCTGCACCGTCTCGCGATGATGCTGCACCTCGTCCATCGCCGCGCGGATCACATCCTTGTCCTCGGCATAGCCTTCCATGACGACGGAGGTAAAGATCAGGCCTTTCGGGGCCGAACAATGCCGGTAGGCATAGCCCATATCGGCGTTTGAAAGCACATGGACCTCGCCCTTGCGGTCGAGCGCCCTTACCTCCACCACGCGCTCGCGCGTTTCGACGCCGTTGGCGCCGGCGTTCATGCGCAGCGCCCCGCCGATGGCGCCGGGAATGCCGTGGTAGAAATGGAAACCGCCGATGCCGGCTTCCAGTGCCGCTGCAGCTGCCCGCTTGTCGGGCAGTGCCGTGCCGATGCGCAGGCGTGTCGGCGATATCGTCTCGACGTCGCCAAAACCCTTGGCCGAAAGGCGCACCACGAAGCCCGCAAGCCCGCCATCGCGCACCAGCAGGTTCGAGCCGACGCCAACCACCATCACCGGAACCTCTTCCGGCACCGCCTTCAGGAAAGCAGCAAGGTCTTCCTCGTCGGCCGGCTGGAACATGGCGTCGGCCGGCCCGCCGGCTCGGAACCATGTGACCTTGTCCATACCGGCATCGGGGGTCATGCGGCCACGCAGGCCCGAAAGCCGGTCGCCCAGACTGTCGAGAAGTGCCTGGCCCCTGCTCATTTTGCGTCCCCGTTCAGTTCGCGCGGCAGGGCATAGGCCCATTGCGTGATGTTGCCGGCGCCAAGGAACACGACGAAATCGCCCGGCTTCGCCAGCTCGCGCACCAGCGGCGCCACGGCTGCCGCATCGGCGATATGGCGGGCATCGCGATGGCCGCCCGCGCGCATCTTCGACACCAGCGCCTCGCTGGAAACGCCGTCGATCGCGTCCTCCCCCGCCGCATAGACGGGCGCCACCATGACCGTGTCGGCATCGTTGAAGCACACGGCGAAATCGTCGAACAGATCGCGCAGGCGCGTGAAGCGGTGCGGCTGGGCAATGGCGATGACGCGCCCTTGCGTGGCGTCGCGCGCCGCCTTCAGCACCGCCTTGATCTCAACCGGATGGTGACCGTAATCGTCGAAAATCTCGACCCCGTTCCACGAACCCGTATGGGTAAAGCGCCGCTTCACCCCGCCGAACGACGACAGTCCCTTCCGGATCGCTGCAGCAGTCAGGCCAAGCTCATGGGCAACGGCAATCGCCGCCGTGGCGTTTGAAACATTGTGACGGCCAGGCATCGGCAGGCGAAGGTCGCTGATCACAAGCTGCTCGCCGCTCTTGCGGTTGCGGATGGCGACGTCGAACACCGACACGGCGCCGTCCATGCGATGATTGGTGAAGCGCACATCGGCCTGCGCGTTTTCGCCATAGGTGATGACGCGGCGGTCGCCGATTCGGCTGACCAGCGCCTGCACTTCCGGATGATCGATGCACATCACGCCGAAGCCGTAGAACGGCACGTTCTCGACGAACTGGCGGAAGGCGTCGCGCACCTTGTCGAAGCTTCCATAGTGGTCGAGATGCTCGGGATCGATATTGGTGATGACGGCGATGTCGGCCGGCAGCTTGAGGAAGGTGCCGTCGCTCTCATCGGCCTCCACCACCATCCATTCGCCGTCGCCCATGCGCGCATTGGTGCCATAGGCGTTGATGATGCCGCCATTGATGACGGTCGGATCGAGCCCGCCGGCTTCCAGCAGCGTCGCCACCATGGAGGTGGTCGTCGTCTTGCCATGCGTGCCGCCGATGGCGATGGCATTGCGGAAGCGCATAAGCTCGGCCAGCATCTCGGCCCGGCGCACAACCGGCAGCAGCTTCTCGCGCGCCGCCACGAGCTCCGGATTGGTGTTGCGGATCGCGGTCGAAACCACGACCACCTCGGCCTCGCCAAGGTTTTCAGCGCGGTGCCCGACGAAGCACTCGATGCCCTTCTCGCGCAGGCGCTGAACATTGGCGCTGTCGTTCTGGTCGGAGCCCTGCACATGATAGCCGAGATTGTGCAGCACTTCGGCTATGCCGCTCATGCCGATGCCGCCTATGCCGATGAAATGCACGAGGCCTATCGTCTGCGGCATCTTCATGCTTGAATTTCCTTCCTGAAGTCGTCGGGTGATTTGCCCGACGCAATAGCCTCTGTCAGATCGGCGAGCAAGGTTGCGGCATTCGGACGGCCAGCCGAACGCGCTGCCGCAGCCATTGCCTTCAGCCGTTCCGGATCGCTCAACAGCCCGCCGATCAGTTCCGCCAGACGCCCGGCATCGAGCGAGGATTGCGGATGCACCTCCGCGCCGCCGGCGGCTGCAAGGGCTGCCGCATTGGCCGCCTGATCGTGATCGAGCGCATAGGGATAGGGCACCAGCAGAGCCGGCCTGCCGATCACCGCGACTTCCGAGACGGTGGAAGCGCCGGAGCGCGAAATGACCAGCTGCGCCCGCGCCATGCGCTCGGCCATGTCGGTGAAGAAGGGCGCGATGTCGGCCGGCACGCCGAGCTCGGCATAAGCCTGCGCCACCCGCTCCGCATCGTCCTTCCTCGCCTGCTGGGTCACGACGAGGCGCTTGCGCAGCGCTTCGGGAAGCAGCGCGACCGCCGCCGGAACCGCATCGGAAAAGAACTGCGCGCCCTGGCTTCCGCCGAACACCAGCAGATGGAACGGCTCCTGCTCGCCCGGCACGGTATAAGGCACCTTCGCCGCCTCGATGACGCCCGGCCGCACCGGATTTCCGGTGGTGATCGTCTTGCGCCCGGAAGCACTGGCGTCCTCTGGCAGGAAGCCCCCGGCAATCGCCGTCACCCGTGCCGCCAGCGCCCGGTTGGCGCGGCCCATCACCGCATTCTGCTCATGGATCAGCGTCGGGCGCCCGCGCCGCGTCGCTGCATAGAGCGGCGGCAGGGTCGGATAGCCGCCGAAGCCAACGACCGCCGCCGGCTTCACCCGCGCGATCACCCCGGAAGCGACGCGCACGCCGCGCCACAGCTTGAAAAACGTCTTCGCCAGCGCCAGCGGATTCTTGGAACCGATGGTGGCGGAGGGAATCGGGTGAATGGCATCGGCCGGAAACTGCCCGGCAAAACGCTGGGCGCGGTCGTCGGTCGCCAGATGCACCTGCCAGCCGCGCGCCTTCAGTTCATGCGCCAGCGCCTCGGCCGGAAACAGATGGCCGCCGGTGCCCCCGGCAGCCAGAAGAATGGTACCCTTTGACATTATTCCGCCGGCAGAATCGAGCTGGAGAACCCATAGGCGAGCGGCTTGCGCTTCTGCGGCTTGCGCCGGGTCAGCGCCAGCACCATGCCCATGGAAACGGCGATGGCGATCTGCGAGGAGCCGCCATAGGAGATGAAGGGCAGCGTCATGCCCTTCGCCGGCATCAGTTGCAGGTTCACGCACATGTTGATGACCGACTGCAGACCGAACACCGTCACCAGCCCGCCGATTGCGTAGCGGGTGAAGTCGTCATGCTCCTTCAGCGACACAGAAAGGCCGCGCAGCACGATGAAGGCGAAGATGGCGGCGATCACCATGCAGGTGATCAGGCCGAATTCCTCGCCGGCGACGGCGAACACGAAGTCGGCATGGCTGTCGGGAATGAGGCGCTTGATGGTGCCCTCGCCCGGTCCCAGCCCCAGCCAGCCGCCATTGACCAGCGCTTCATGGCCCATGTCGACCTGAAACGTGTCGCCTTCGCCGGTCAGAAAGCGATCGATACGGCCGGCCACGTGCGGGAAGATTTCATAAGCCGCGAACAGGCCCGCAATGCCAAGACCGCCAAGCGCGATGATCCATACCCACGACAGCCCGGCCATGAAGAACATCACACCCCATGTGCCGACCACCAGCAGCGTCTGCCCCATGTCGGGCTGCGCCAGAAGCAGCGCCAGAACGAGGCCGAGCAGGATCATGGCGAACAGGTTTCCGGGGATTTCCGGCTGGCGCTTGTGCTCGGCGAACAGCCACGCGCAGATGACCACGAAGGCGGGCTTGAGAAATTCAGACGGCTGGATCGACATGCCGGCGAAGGAGAGCCAGCGTCGCGCGCCCTTCACCTCGACGCCGATGTAAAGCACCGCCACCATCATCACCAGCATCAGACACAATATGCCGAGCGCCAGACGCCTGATCTGGCGGGCATTCAGGAACGACACGGCAAGCATCACCCCAAGTGCGGGAATGCTGAAGATGATCTGGCGTGTGGCGAAATGGAAGGAATCGAGGCCGATGCGCTCCGCCACCGCCGGGCTGGCGGCAAAGGACAGAACGATGCCAAGGCCAAGCAGCGACAGGAACGCGGCAAGGAACCAGCGGTCGATGGTCCACCACCAGTTGGAAATCGGGCTGGTATCGAGACGGCTCTGCATTATCGTGTCCCTCCGATGGGCTCGATGCCATCAATCGCATACACGGCTTGCCTGAAGGCTTCGCCGCGCAATTCGAAATTCCTGAACTGGTCGAAGCTGGCGCAGGCGGGCGACAGAAGCACCACGGCCTCGCCCGCCCCGCTGGCTGCGGCATCGGCCGCAGCATGTTCCACCGCCGCCGCAAGGGTGCCGGAAATCTCATAGGCAACCGCTTCGCCCAGCGTCGCGGAAAAAGCGGGTGCCGCCTCGCCGATCAGATAGGCTTTGGCGATGCGCGGGAACAGGCCCCTCAACGAGCCGATGCCGCCTTCCTTGGGTAGGCCGCCGGCGATCCAGTAGATGTGCTCGAAGCTCGACAGCGCCGGCGCCGCCGCTTCCGCATTGGTTGCCTTGGAATCGTTGACGAACAGCACATGTCCCTTGCGGCCCAACTGCTCCATGCGGTGAGCCAGTCCCGGAAAGCTCCTGAAACCGTCCTGTATTTCCTCAGCCGTCAGGCCGGCGCTGAGACAGGCGGCAAGGGCTGCAAGCGCGTTCTGGGCATTGTGCTGGCCGCGCAGCGAGCCGATGCCGTCGAGCGAGGCAATGCGGGTGCAGCGGCCGTCCACCGCTTCGATCAGGTCGCTTCCTTCAGCAAAATAGCCGTCGCTCAGCGGCAGGCGCTTGGAGATGCGCACCACCTTAGCGCCGGCCCGCTCCAGCCGCTCCGCGATCTGCACGCAGAAACTGTCATCGACACCGATGATGGCCGTGTCGCTGCCGGCAACCAGCCGTTCCTTGATTTCGGCATAGTGCTGCATGGTGCCGTGACGGTCGAGATGGTCCGGCGTCAGATTGAGCAATATGCCAGCGCTCGGGTTGAGCGAGGGCGCAAGATCGATCTGGTAGGAGGAACACTCCACCACGTAATGCCTTGAAGGCAGCGGCGGGTCGAGCGTCATCACCGCGCGGCCGATATTGCCGCCCATCTGCGTGTCGCGGCCGGCCGATTTCAGGATATGCGAAATCAGCGCCGTCGTCGTCGACTTGCCGTTGGTGCCGGTGATGGCGATGAACGGCGCATCAGGCGCATGGGCGTTGCGCTCGCGCACGAACAACTCGATGTCACCGATGACCTCGACGCTGGCCGCACGCGCCAGTTCCACGCTCCAGTGCGGCTTGGGATGGGTCAGCGGCACGCCGGGCGACAGCACGAAAGCGGCAAGGCACGACCAGTCGATGCCGCGCAGGTCGACGGTAGCGATGCCTTCCGCCTGCGCCTTCTCCACGCTTTGCGGATTGTCGTCCCACGCCAGCACTTCGGCCTCGCCGGCGACCAGCGCATGCGCCGTCGCCAGTCCGGAGCCGCCAAGCCCGAAGAGCGCTACCTGCCTGCCTGCGAAGGAACTGGCCGCAATCATCTGGCGCCTACCGCAGCTTGAGGGTCGAGAGCCCGATCAGGGCGAGGATGACGGCGATGATCCAGAAGCGGATCACCACCTGGCTCTCGGTCCAGCCGAGCTTTTCGAAATGGTGATGGATCGGCGCCATCAGGAAGACGCGCTTGCCGGTCATCTTGAAATAGCCGACCTGAATGATGACCGACAGGATCTCGACCACGAACAGGCCGCCGATGATCGCCAGCACGATCTCGTGCTTGGTGGCGACCGCGATGGTGCCGATCAGGCCGCCCATGGCGAGCGAGCCGGTGTCGCCCATGAAGATGGCCGCCGGCGGCGCGTTGAACCACAGGAAGCCGAGCCCTGCCCCGATCACCGCACCCAGAATCACGGCCAGTTCGCCCGTGCCGGGCACGAAGTGGATCTGCAGATAATCGGCAAAGATGGCGTTGCCCGACAGGTAGGCAATGACGCCGAAGGACGCGGCCGCGATCATGATCGGCACGATGGCGAGGCCGTCGAGCCCGTCGGTGATGTTGACGGCATTGCCTGCCCCCACCACCACGAAAGCGGCGAAGGGAATGAAGAACCAGCCGAGATTGATGATGAATTCCTTGGCGAAGGGGAAGGTCAGCGAGGAGGAGAACGGCTCCTGCCCGTAATGCATGATCACCCAGGCGGCGATGCCGGCGATCAGGAATTCAAAGGTCAGGCGCGCCTTGCCGGAAAAGCCGAGATGAGACTGTTTGGTCACCTTCAGATAGTCGTCATAGAAGCCGATGGCGCCGAACCCAAGCGTCACCAGCAGCACCACCCATACATAGACGCTGGACAGGTTGGCCCACAGAAGCGAGGAGACGACGATGCCCGTCAGGATCATCAGGCCGCCCATGGTGGGCGTGCCTGCCTTCTTGAAATGGGTCTGCGGCCCGTCGGCACGGATCGGCTGGCCCTTGCCCTGCCGCAGGCGCAGAGAATCAATGATGGCCGGACCGAAGATGAAGACGATCAGGGCCGAGGTGATCAGCGCGCCGCCGGTACGGAAAGTGATGTAACGGAAAACGTTGAAGACCGTGATCCGGTCCGCGAATTCCACGAGCAGCGTCAGCATACGTATCGTCCCCAAAGGCCCTCAGGCCCGTTCATCAATGGCCGGCGTGAGCCGGAAACCTGTTCAGCAGCGCCGCAACGATCCTTGAGAAGCCGATCCCCTTCGACGACTTCACCATGATCACGTCATCCGGCTGCACCGTGTCGATGAGCAGCCGCCCGAGATTGTCGGCCTCATCGCGATGGACGACGGCGACGTCGCTCGGCAGCACCTCAGCCAGCGCCTTCATGTGCGGCCCGCCGAGCAGCACATGGCTGATGCCGGTGCCGACGATCAGTTCGGACAGATCCGCGTGCAGCTTCTCGGAATGCGCGCCCAGTTCCAGCATGTCGCCGAGCACCGCGATGCGGCGGCCGTCGCCCTCCAGTGGCGTTGCGTCGAGCAGATCGAGCGCCGCCTTCATGGAAGCAGGATTGGCGTTGTAGCTCTCGTCGATCAGCGTGAAGGAGCCGCCGCCATGGGCAAGCATATGGCGCTGGCCGCGGCCTTCCGGTGCAGGCAGGGTGCCAAGCGCCAGCGCCACGCGGTCGATGTCTGCGCCCACAAGGTCGGCAGCCCCAAGAACCGCCAGCGCGTTCTGCACCATGTGGCGGCCGGGCGCGCCGATGCGCGCCACCACCTCGCGGCGCCCGATGCGGGCGGTCATGGTGGAATGGTCGGCATTGAGAACGCAGTTGATCAGCCGGTAGGTCGAACGCTGATGCTCGCCGAAGCCCAGCACATGCTCGACGCCGGCCTCACGCGCCAGTTTGCCCAGCATGTTGGCGCGCGGATCGTCGCGATTGAGAAGCGCCGCTCCACCAGGCTCGATGCCTTCGAAGATCTCGGCCTTGGCTTCCGCGATCTCGTCGAGGTCGCGGAAGAAGCCGAGATGGGCAGCAGCCACCAGCGTGATCAGCGCCACATGCGGGCGCACCATCTTCACCAGCGGCCGGATTTCACCCGGATGGTTCATGCCGATTTCGAAAACGGCATATTCGGTATCTTCCGGCAGGCGGGCCAAGGTCAGCGGCACGCCCCAGTGGTTGTTGAACGACTTGTCGGAAGCATGAACGGAGCCGACCGAGCCCAGCACATGGCGCAGCGCCTCCTTGGTGGTCGTCTTTCCGACAGAGCCGGTAACGGCGATCACCTTGCCGCGCGAGCGAGCGCGGGCGGCCATCGCCAGCTTTTCCAGCGCCGCCAGCACGTCGGGAACGACGATCATGGGCGCGGTCAGGCGGCCGAGCGCGGGCAGCTTGCCTTCGGCGACGATCAGAACGGCAGCGCCCGCCTTGATTGCAGCCGTCGCGAAATCATGCCCGTCCATGGTCTCGCCCCTGATGGCGAAGAAGGCGTCGCCAGCCTGCAGGGTACGGGTATCGATGGATATGCCGTGAATGCCCGCCGGCATGTTGCCGAGCGGACGCCCGCCCATGGCATCGATCAGCGCTTCAGCGGTCCAGAGATAGCTCATTGCGCAACCTCCTTCAGCGCCATGCGCACCTCGTCATGGTCTGAAAACGGCAGCGTCTCGGCTCCAACGGTCTGACCTTCCTCATGGCCCTTGCCGGCCACGATCAGCGTATCACCCGCCCGCAGCATGGCCACCGCCTCGCGGATCGCCTTGCGGCGATCGCCGATCTCGATGGCGCCCGGCGCCGCCGCCATGATGGCGGCGCGGATCTCGGCCGGCACTTCGGTGCGCGGATTGTCGTCGGTGACGATCGTCACATCGGCCAGCCTCGTGGCGATCTCGCCCATGATCGGGCGCTTGCCGCGATCGCGGTCGCCACCGCAGCCGAACACAACAATCACCCGCCCGGTGGTGAAGGGACGCACGGAGGCCAGAACGTTCTCCAGAGCATCCGGCTTGTGGGCATAATCGACATAGACCGGCGCGCCGGCAGCGGTCGCACCCACCAGATCGAGGCGGCCCGGCGCACCTTTCAGCTTCTCCAGCGCGGCCATCGCCGCCGGAGCCGATGTGCCGGTGGAAATGGCGAGACCGGCGGAAACCAGCGCATTGGCGATCTGGAAATCGCCAGCCAGCGGCAGGTCGATCTCATAGATGCCGCCGTCATGCACGATCTCGGCTCGCTGCTTCGCACGTTCATGCTCGACACGGTTGAGCTTGAGGAAATCGCCCTTGCGGCCAACGGTCAGCACATGATTGCCGGCCGCCCTTGCCGCGTCGATGGTCGCCTGCGACCACGGATCGTCGGCGAAGATGACGGCCGGAGCGCCTTGCGGCAGCAGGTCGCGGAACAGGCGCAGCTTGGCCGCGTGATAGTCCTCGACCGTGGGGTGATAATCCATATGGTCGCGGCCGAGATTGGTGAAGGCGGCGGCGGCAAGGCGCACGCCGTCCAGCCGGTGCTGGTCGAGCCCGTGGCTGGAAGCCTCCATAGCCGCATGGCTGACGCCTTCGCCGGCCAGTTCGGCCAGCAGCTTGTGCAGCGCGACCGGATCCGGCGTGGTCAGCGAACCATAGTCGTTGCGGCCGGGCGCCACCACGCCGGTGGTGCCGATGGAGGCGGCGGCGAAGCCGGCATGCTCCCAGATCTGGCGGGTGAAGGCGGCAACGGAGGTCTTGCCGCTGGTGCCGGTCACGGCAACCATGGTCTGCGGCTGCGCGCCGTAAAATCTCGCGGCAGCCAGCGCCAGCGCGCGGCGCGGATCGTCCACCTCGATTACCGGCACGGACAGCGCGCCGTTCCTACGGCCTTTCGCAGCCACCACCGCGATCGCGCCACGGCTGGCGGCGTCAGCAGCGAAACTCGCGCCATCGGCCTTCGCGCCCGCGAGCGCGAAAAACAGCATGCCGGGCCGGATGGCACGCGAGTCCGACGACAGGCCGGCAATCTCCGTATCGGAGGGAAACGCCTCGTGGAGAGGCACTATGCCGGTCAGATCATCGGGTCTCATATATCTACGCTCACCTCTTCAGACTGCGCGGGATTGCAGCAGAATCACTCAATAGGATGCCAGCGTTGCCGCCTTTTCTTGGCCAAATTCCGGCTCGACGCCAAGCAGGGCCGCCGAACGGCGAATAATGTTGGAAACGATCGGTGCCGCATTGAAGCCCGCGGTCGCGCCCTGCCCCGGCAGTGCCTGCGGCTCGTCGATGACCGACAGAACGATGTATTGCGGATCGTCCATCGGGAACGCGGCAAGGAAGGCGTTGAAGCGCTTGCCGCTCACATAGCGCCCGTTCACCACCTTTTCGGCGGTGCCGGTCTTGCCGCCGACCCGGTAGCCGGGAACCGTGGCGCGCCGCCCCGAGCCGCCCGGCGCGGTCGCGTTTAGGTTGTAGAGATAGCGCATGTCGGCGCTGGTCTTTTCGCTGACCACGCGCGTCGCGTCCGCCATCGCTTCCTCGACGGTCCTCGCAAGGAATGTCGGGTTCATGAGATGGCCGCCATTCATCAGCGCGGCGGCTCCCACCGCCGTCTGCAACGGCGTGGTGGTGAAACCGTGGCCGAAGGATGCGGTGATGGAATGAACCTTCTTCCACACTTTCGGCTCCACCGGCCGCGCCACTTCCGGCAGCTCGGTCTTCATCCGTTCGAGGATGCCGAGCCTGTGCAGGAACTCGCGATGGCCTTCGATGCCGACGATATCGGCCTCGCGCGCCGAACCGATGTTGGAGGAGTAGATGAACACCTCCGGTAGCGTCAGCACCCGGCCCTTGCCATGAAAGTCGCGGATGGTCTGGCGCCCGATGGTGATCGGACGGGTGGCGTCGAAGGTCGAGTTCAGGTTGGCCTTGCCCGAATCCAGCGCCATGGCCGTGGTAAAACTCTTCACCGTCGAGCCCATCTCATAGAGGCCCGCCGACATGCGGTTCAGGCGATCCTTGTCCTGGGCGTTGACCGGATTGTTGGGATCGAAATCCGGCACCGAAGCCATGGCGACGACCTCGCCGGTCTTGGCGTTGAGCACGACGGCGCCGGCGGCGATCGCCCTGAAGCGCTCCATGGCCGAGCTGATTTCGTCATGAACGATATGCTGCACGCGCAGATCGACCGACAGGCGCACCGGGGCCAGGTCCTTGGGCAGCGCAAGACCGCTCTGCTGGAGATCCGCAAGCCCCTGCCCGTCTATGTACTTCTCAAGGCCGGATATGCCCTGATTGTCGATATTGGTGAGGCCGACGATGTAGGCGGTGGTGGCGCCTGCCGGATAGAAGCGCCGCGTTTCCGTGCGGAAGCCGATGCCGGGAATGCCGAGCTGCATGATTTCCGACTGCTGGCGCGGGGTAAGCTGGCGCTGCAGCCACACGAAGCCCGCACCGCTCTTGAGCTTGTTGTAGGTCTGCTCGTAATCGAGGTTCGGCAGCACCGTCGCCAGCTTCTCGATCGCCTCGTCGGCGTCGACGATATGGCGCGGCTCGGCAAACAGCGAAGACGTCTTGATGTCGGTCGCCAGCACCTGGCCATTGCGGTCGATGATGTCGGGCCGCGATGCGGTCACCCGGCTTGCCGGCGCGCCCGAAGGCACGGGATCCTGAAAGCCCAGATAGACAAGACGGCCGCCAATGGTGGCATAGATGCCGAAGAAAACCGCCATGGTCATGATCACGCGGTTGCGCGTGCGCCCGCCGGTGGATTTGCGGGCGGAGTCCATGACGATGGAACTGTCATCGCCGGATTGGCGGATGCGCCGGAACGGGTTGATCCTGCCGATCATTCGACGGCTCCGGTCTGGGTCTGATCGATCAGCCGTCCGGCCGCATCGGCGGCCGTGATGTCCTCGATGGACAAGGGCCGCTGCGGCAGACTGTCGATGCGCGCGAACTGATAGGGATTGACCTGTTCAAGGCCGAGCTGCTCCTGATAGCGCTCCACCAACCGCTGCAACCGCGCAGGCTGGGTGAGCAGGCTCCAGTCAGCCTTCAGAAGATCGATGGTTTCTTCCTCGGTGCGGATCTGCGTCTGAAGCTTGCGAACCGTCGCAAGCTGCTCGCCGGCGTCGCGCTTGATCGAATAGGTCATGGCCGCCGCGGCCACCATGACGCCTATCAGAACGATGTCGCTGGTGCGGAACATGCTCTCACCTCTCTCCCGAAATGGCGGGAAGTCTTGGAAGCCCGAAAACCGAAAGATCGTCGCCGCGCGGTGCTGCGTCGGTGCGTATTGCAGCGCGAAGCCGTGCCGAGCGCGCGCGCGGATTGCGTTCCACCTCGGCCTCGCCGGGCGTGATTCCGTTGTTGGCGCGGCGGAACGTGGCGGGCCGCTGCACGACCTGCGGCAGATGGCGCGATCCGGCCGTCGTCTCGTCGCGATCGGCAAGGAAGCGCTTGACGATGCGATCCTCAAGCGAATGGAAGGTCACGACGACAAGCCGTCCGCCGGGCTTCAGTGCCCGTTCGGCCGCGACCAGCGCGCGCGACAACTCGCCCAGTTCGTCATTGACGTAGATGCGCAGCGCCTGAAACACGCGCGTGGCAGGATGGATCTTGTCCTTCGGTGAGCGACCGACCAGGGTCTCGATGGCGTCGGCCAGTTCCAGCGTGCGGGTGAAGGGCCGCTTTTCCCGCCGCGCCTCGATCATGCGGGCGATGCGTCCGGCATGGCGTTCCTCGCCCAGCAGCCCGAAGATGCGGGTCAGATCGGAAGTCTTGTAGGTATTGACGACATCGGCAGCGCTCAGGCCCGCCTGCGCCATGCGCATGTCGAGCGGCCCGTCGGCGCGGAACGAGAAGCCACGCTCGGCCTGATCGAGTTGCATGGAGGAAACGCCGATGTCCAGCACGATGCCGTCGGCCTGTTCGACATGTTCGTCCAGGACCGAAAACGGCGCATGAACGAGGCGCAGGCGTCCCTCATGCTCTGCTTCCAGCGCCCTTCCCGCCGCGATGGCGTCGGGATCGCGATCGATGGCAACGACCGATGCGCCCGTGCCGAGAATGGCGCGCGTATAGCCGCCGGCCCCGAATGTGCCATCGACGATCACTTCGCCGGGTACCGGCGCCAGTGCTTCGATGACTTCATCGAGCAGAACGGGAATATGGGGCGCTGCGGTGTCGGAACCGGCCGTCATGGCGTCTGCCCCCCGATGGTGGCACCGGCAGCCGCCTGCCGCAGCTTCAGAAGCCTCTCGCGCACCTTCGCGCCATGCTCCGCCAGCCGGCCCGGCTCCCAGATCTGGAAGAACTGCCCGCGACCGACGAAGGCCACCTCCTGAGAGATGCCCGTATGCGCGCGGATGAAATCCGTCATCATGATTCGCCCGTCCTGATCCAGCTTCAGGAACGTGCCGTCGCCATGGCAGAAGAAGGACATGTCGTCCGCCGTCTGCTGGAAAGGGTCTTCCTGCGCAATGCGCTGTTCGTAGCGGTCGAGCAGGTCGAGACCGCCAACATCCATGGCCGGCGCATCGAGCCCCCTCAGCGCATAGAGTTCGGAGTAGCCGCGCTTCAGCACCACCGCGCGAAAGGGCGCAGGCACCGACACCCGCCCCTTGGCGTCGATCCGGTTCACTGAGCTTGACAGAAAACGGTCCATGATGTGCTGCAGCCGCTTGCGCCGCCGCACCCCTTTCCATCGTCGCATCCACGCCGCCGCGGCGCGGTCCCTCGTTCAGACCCCTGCCATTGACCTTACAGGCGCACGCCATCGCGCGAGCAGCCGACGCGGCCGCCCGTCTGGCAAACGCATAACCCTGAAACGAAACAAAGGCTTGAATCTGCAAATGGGATAACATGGGGTTTTATGGGCGTCAACGGGAACACATTGCACGATCACCTCTCAACTCCCCGTCCCGGCGGAGAGTTTTGCGGTACCGTTCTTTATGATCCATTAAGCCTAACGAAACCTTACCCGGGCGGCGCTCCGCATCCCGCCTGCGCCGCCTCCGGCACCGCTGTCCCGCGACATGAAAACCGGCTGAATCCGCCATTCAGAGCGGGTTCATGGTCCTGCCGGCAAGGTTTCATCGTCATCAACGGGAGGAGCACAGCATGACCATCACAACCCTTGCCAGGCTGGCCGTCGCCGCCGGCGTTCTGACCGCCTCTGTCTCCGGCGCCTACGCCTATACGATCCACTACAAGGACGGCAGATACAGCGTGACCTGCGAGAATGGCGACAGATGGACCCGTGGCAACGGCACCCAGCAGATCAGCCATGCCGACGCGGCCAACATCTGCGCCAGGCGCGGCAGCGCCATCATCGACAGTTCCGGCGCCGGCGGCTCCGGCCCCGTCAAGGGCGCGAAGAAGTCTGTTCAGGCCATTCACAAGGCAAACTGAAACCAACAAAACCCCGCCCCGGCGGGGTTTTGCTTTCAGGCGGCATGGAATGGTCGCTCGCCTCACGGGCGGGCCACAGGCGAAAGAAACGGGAGAAAAATGCCAGCCGGCCTGTAAGCCGGGTTTTGTATGGCCTCCGCGCCTTGCGGCACGGAAACGTGGCGGCCATTCATCTTGGACGCCTGTTGCCAGACGCCTCACGCAACCTACCCGGACGGTGGGCCGGAAACAGCCCCCGGAGTTTCCCCCGCACCGCCCCTATTCGGTTTTGCTCCCGGTGGGGTTTACCGTGCCGCTTCCGTTGCCGGTCGCGCGGTGGGCTCTTACCCCACCCTTTCACCCTTACCGCGCACGAGGCGCGGCGGTTTGCTTTCTGTGGCACTTTCCCTGGGGTCGCCCCCGCCGGCTGTTAGCCGGCACCGTGTTTCCATGGAGCCCGGACTTTCCTCACCCGCAGCCTTTCGGCTCCTGCTGGTGCGGCCGCCCGGCCGGCTGGCAGTTGCGTATAAAGGTGTTCCGCCGCCAAAACGCAACAGAAAAGCAGCCTCTTCCCCGTTAACTCGAAGGCACCAGCGAAGCCATGTGCACCTTCACCTTGCTGCAATAGGCCGAGGAAACGGGATTCATGCGCTTGGCGGCATGGCCGGCATTGTATTTGAGGATCGTGCCACAGGTGGTTCCGCCGCCGAGGCTGTGCGCCATCGCCAGATATTTCATCCCGTATTTGATGTTGGTTTCCGGGTTGAAAAGCCCCTTCGACGAGCCGCTGTAACCCATCATGCGCGCGGTTGAAGGCTTGATCTGCATCAGGCCGATCTCGCCGGAACTGCCCACCACATTGGGGCGATAATTGCTTTCCACCTTGATGACGGCATGTGCAAGCGAAACCGGCACGCCATAGCTGGCGGCATATTTGCTGATCAGCGTGGAATAGCTGGTTCCCGAAACCGCCGCGGCCTTGCCTGCCTTGCGGGCGGAGCGCTTCTTTCCCGTGGAAGGTTTTGCCCTGGTGGAAGCAGCCGTCCGGGGCGTTTCGCTGTTCTCTGCTTTCTTTACGAGAAGTCCGCGCCCTCCCAGTTGCGGATCGAAACGGTCGGCCTTTACCGGACCAGAAGCAATAGCGAGCATAGCGGCAGCAACAGCCGCCGTGAAAACGGTTATTTTTGTCATTTTATCCTGTTCAGTATCGGCGCACGAAGAACAACGCACGCACTGGATATGATGCGACCGGGAGTTATTTTCCGGGAGGACCGATCAGCTTGGGCATTCCTCTGAAGGGCGATGCCGGAGCAAAAATGGCAAAGTCGTTCAATTAAAATTACACTATATTACGAAGTGCAATTTATTATAATCTAATCAATATCTTGAGCGATGGAAGCGAGCAGCCGCTCTAGTGTCCTCAAAGTGGAACCATCGGCAATTCCGTCGACAATGCGGCGGCGGAAGTGGCGCTGGAAGGCCTCCACGACGATGCGCGTCTGCGCGTCGTAGACCCCGGTGATCTCCACGCCATAGCCGTAGAGCGCCAGCATGGATTGCAATTTCTCGACGTCCGGTCCTGCATCGCCCTCGGTAAGCACCGGCCCGGCGCGCACCGGCGAAGGCGGAACCAGATGGCCGACGCCTTCCCCGAACAGCCGCTTCCACGGAAACTTCTCGCCCGGATCGACCTTGCGGCCGGGCGCGATGTCGGAATGGGCGAGGACTCGTTCCGGCCGAACCTTGTGGCGCTGCATGATGCCCCCGCACAAGGCGATGACGGCATCGATCTGCGGTTTCGGAAAACGAGGATAGCCCAGCGCATGGCCCGGATTGACGATCTCGATCCCGATGGAAGTGGAATTGATGTCGCTCACGCCCCGCCACGAGCTTTTGCCGGCGTGCCAGGCGCGGTCGCTTTCACGCACCATCTGCACGATGCGCCCATCCTCATGCACCAGATAATGCGAGGAAACCTCGCTCTCGGCATCGCAAAGCCGCACCTCGGCCGCGTGGCCGCTCTCCATGCCGGTATAGTGCAGGATGATCATGTCAGCCCGCATCCCGTCGCGCCGCGGGCCGAAATTGGGCGAGACCCTGATTTCGGCACCGGCATGATCGGGGGCGAAACCGCTCATGCCGCCTGCAGGCTCCGCTCGATCAGCTCATAAGCGGCGTTGATCGCAGCTAGCCGTGTGGTGGCGATGGCTATGAACTCCTGCGGCAGCCCCCGGCCGATCAGCCTGTCGGGATGATTCTCCGCCACCAACTTGCGATAGTGCCGCTTCACCTCGGCCAGCGGCTGCCCGCGTTCGATGCCCAGCACGATATACGGATCGGCCGTGCCCAGTTCGACATGGCGCGACAGGATCGTCTGGTAATGATCCTCGGCGATGCTGAAAATCTCGGCCACCCGGCGCAGAAAACCTTCCTCGCGCTCGTGCAGCACCCCGTCAGCGGTCGCGATGTGGAACAGCCCGTCGAGGATGTCCTCCAGCATCATGCAGTTGGGGCCGCCATTGCCGCACAGCCCCGCCATCTGCCGCGCATAGACCTCGAAGCCGGCCGTATCCTGCTTGGCCAGATCATAGAGACGCGCCACATTGCGCGCTTCCTGCGGCGGCACCTCGAAGATCGCCTGAAAGGCCCGCACCTCGTCCTGCGTCACCACGCCGTCCGCCTTGGCCATCTTGGCCGACAGCGCAATCATGGCCACGGAAAAAGCCACCTTGCGCCGCAGCTCGGGATCGCCGGCGAACAGGGTACGGACGGCCTCCACCATGTCGGCCACGCCGTGAGCCGTAGAGGAAGAAAGGCGCTGAATGAAATCGCCGATGCGGTTCCAGATGGACATGGTGGCTGTTTAGAGCCTTTCGCGCGCGCAGGGAAGCATGCTGTTCTCCCTTATGACTGCCATGACCATCCGGGCTTACGAAAAAGGGCCGGCAACGCCGACCCTTTGCAACCTCAACGGTGTGGGAAAAATTATTCGGCCGGCGCGGGCATCACAGGATCAACCTGCGAACCGCTGTCGCTCGGGGCCGGAGTAATGCTCTGCGTGGTGGAACCGTCCGTAGCGGGCGGGGGCGCGGCAGGCGCGGTCGCATCAGGCGCAACAGGCTGCTCGGCGGCCGGCGGCGTGGTGCTCTGGGTGGTGGTCGCATCGGAACCGCTGTCACTGCAGGCGGCAACGCCGAAAAGGGCCACGGCGGAAATCGATGCAAGAACGAGCTTCTTCATGTTTCAGTCTCCTTACAAACACCCCCGCCTTCCCTGGCGGTTGCGAATGTAATGCCGAAAGGCGCTATCTGTTTCATAACGTTGCGTTTCGTTCTGTAACAGCGCTCCCGCTCTCCGCGTACTCTTCATCCATCGTCACGCGCCTGTCATTGCCCTGCGATACCCGCTGTGCCCACAACCACAGGGGAATCGCTTTTCATGACCGACGTTTCAGGCGAACTGGTTTTCCGGCGCGGCAAGGAAGTTGGCAAAGCCGTTTGCCGCAATGGCGCCCTCTCCCGCGACGGCCTGTCGGAGCGCCTGTTCGCCCTGCTGTTTTCCGGTCTGGTCTACCCCCAGATCTGGGAGGATCCAGAAACGGACATGGAGGCGATGCAGCTCGGTGAAGGCCATCGGGTCGTCACCATAGCCTCCGGCGGCTGCAACATCCTCGCCTATCTCACCCGCTCTCCGGCCAGCGTCGAGGCGGTGGACCTCAATGCGGCCCATGTCGCGCTGAACCGCATGAAATTCGCCGCAGTCCGCCACCTTCCCTCCCATGGAGATCTGTTCCGCTTCTTCGGCGAGCCGGGCAATGATCACAATGCCCTTGCCTATGACGCCTTCATCGCCCCGCATCTCGATCCGGCCAGCCGCCAGTACTGGGAAAAGCGCAACTGGCGCGGCAGGCGGCGCATCGAGCTGTTCAACGGCAATTTCTACAATGCCGGCCTGCTCGGCTTCTTCCTGTCGGCCGGCCATCGCATCGCCAGATGGCAAGGTGTCGATCCAGCCGAAATCATGCAGGCCAGAACGCCTGAAGAGCAGCGCCGCTTCTTCGGGGAACGGCTGGCGCCCCTCTTCGACCGGCCGCTGCTGAAATGGATCACCTCGCGCAAATCCTCATTGTTCGCGCTCGGCATCCCGCCCGCCCAGTACGACGCGCTGCTCGCCTGCGGCGACGGCTCGATGGCCGGGGTGCTGCGCGCCCGGCTTGAAAAGCTCGCCTGCGACTTTCCGCTGAAGGACAATTACTTCGCCTGGCAGGCCTTCGCCCGCCGCTATCCCGCCGCAGGCGAAGGCGCGCTGCCCGATTATCTGGTGGCCGCCCGCCACGAGGTCGTGAAACGCAACATCGACCGTGCCAGCATCAACCATGTCAACATGACCGACTATCTGGGCGCAAAGCCGGATGGCTCGGTCGACCGCTTCGTGCTGCTCGACGCGCAGGACTGGATGACCGATGCGCAGCTCAACGCGCTGTGGGCGCAGATTACCCGCACGGCGGCACCGGGCGCGCGCGTGATCTTCCGCACGGCCGCAGAACCCAGCGTCCTGCCCGGACGGGTGGATGCGGAACTGCTCGGCCAGTGGTCCTATGAAGAAGAAACCTCCCGCGCCTTCTGCAGGACCGACCGTTCGGCCATCTATGGCGGCTTCCACCTCTATGTGAAGGACGGGCAGTGAGCACGGGCAGCCATGCCGCGCTCATGGACGGCATCTACCGCCGTCAGCGGCACATCTATGACCTGACCCGCAAATACTACCTGCTCGGCCGCGACCGGCTGATCGAGGGGCTGGACGCGGCACCCGGCGACACCGTTCTGGAACTTGGATGCGGTACGGGACGCAACCTTGCGGTCGCGGCCACACGCTATCCGCAGGCGCGCTTCTTCGGCCTCGACATCTCCGCCGAGATGCTGTCGACCGCCAGCGCAGCCCTTGCGCAGAAGGGGCTGGCAAGCCGTGTCACGCTGGCCGTTGGCGATGCCACCGACTTCGATCCCGAAAGCCTTGTCGGCTCCGGCCGTTTCGACCGCATCCTCCTTTCCTATTCCCTCTCCATGATCCCCGGCTGGCAGCAAGCCATCTCGGCCGCGCTCTCGGCGCTGGCGCCGGGCGGCTCCCTGCACATCGTGGATTTCGGGCGTCAGGAGCGCCTGCCCCGCTGGTTTCGCGCCGCCTTGCGCAACTGGCTGGCCCGGTTCCACGTCACGCCGCGTGATTCTCTGCGCGAAGTTCTGGAATCGGAATCTGCGAAGCTGGGCGCAAGCCTCTGCTTTGAAAGCCTTTATCGCGGATATGCCGTGCGCGTGGTGGTCACTGCACGCCACCCGCCGTCGTAAGCGCGGCAACGAGCAGTTCGGAGCCATACCCGGCTGCCCTCGGCGTCAGCCCCATGCGCACCACCACCATGCGGCGCGACGGGATGACGGCAATTGTCTGTCCGTCATGCCCCTTCAGCCAGAATGTGTCGGCGGGAACACCCATCCGCGAGCCATTGCCGCCCGGTGCCTCCAGCCACATTTGCCCCCTGCCATAGACGCCGTTGGACGCGGGCGCGGGCTCTCGCATCCACGACACGAAGCCGGCGGGCAGGATCCGCTCGCCGTTCCACACGCCGTCGTCGAGCAGGAACTGGCCGAAACGCGCCCAGTCACGCGCCGTGGCATAGATGTAGGACGAGCCGACGAAGGTGCCCCTTGCATCCGCCTCGATCACCGCGCTCGACATGCCGAGCGGCCCGAACAGGGCGCGGCGCGGCCATTGCAGCGCCTGCTGCGGATCGTCCAGCGCCTGCTGCCACAGCCGCGACAACATCACCGATGTGCCGCTCGAATAGGAGAACACCTCTCCCACCGGCCCGCCCAGCTCCTTCGTGGCGGCGAAGCCTGCCATGTCTGGCTCCAGATAGAGCATGCGGGTCACGTCGGCGACCGCGCCATAGTCCTCGTTGAAGACGAGCCCGCTCGACATGGCCATCAGATCGGCGATCGTGATGTCCGCCCGCCCGTCGCCGTCCCATCCGGGAAACAGACGGCTGGCGTCCACGCTCATGCGGCCCTCCCTTATCAGGGTGCCGATGATGGCGGCGTTCACCGTCTTGGACATCGACCAGCTAAGCAGCGGCGTCTTTTCGGAAAAACCCGCGCCGTAGCGCTCAGCCACGATCTTCCCGTCCTGCACCACGACGATGGCGCGTAGTCCCGGCCCCGCCAGATCGTCGTCGCCCACAATGGCAGCGATTTCGGGCAAAACCGGCCCGGCCCGCTCCCCCGCAGGCCACGACGCTTCCGACGGCGACGACGCAACCGGCTCCTGCGTCAATTGCACGGCGCGCGCCTGCTCCAGATCGCCATCCGGCACGCTCGCACAGCCCAGTCCCTCGCGCGCGATGGCGGTGCTTTGCCCCAGAACGCCGAGCAGACCGGCCTTCACCGTCTTTGCATCGCGATCTACGGACACCCGCATCAGCTTCAGCAGCGGATGGCCGGGCGCCTGTACGTCCACTTCCAGCACCTCGTCAGGATCGCGCCCGGCGATGAACACATTCGAGCAGACGATCTTGGCGGCATAGCCGGAGCCCACCCGGATCAGTTCGGGCGGCGCTGCATAGAGCCATGCGAACAGGCCGGCAACGACAAGCACGGCGAGCCCCGCCACGGCTTTCAGGAGCCTGATGAACAACCGCATCGCCTTCCCCCCTCGATTCGCGCTCAGCATGCGCGCATATTTGCGGTTCCGTGCGACCCCATCAACCGAATATAAACCATGTCCGGGCGATGACCTGAGGAAGAGTTCATTCCGTCGGGACGGGGAAGCGCTGGGGGATACCCCGGCGCCTGCACTTGCTATCGCAAACGGGTTTGGGGTTACAAATGCGCCGACTGGCATTCATTCTGGGACTGTCCCTGCTCGGCGCCTGCTCCACCACGCTGGAGGACATGGCCCCGACAAGCGTGCCGTCCACAACCGCCCCCTCATCTGTCTCCGGCAAAGCTCCGCGTTTCGGCGACAGCAATCCGCATGACTGGCAGGGAACCACGCCATGGCATTATGCCGTGCACGGAACCGACGTGTCCAAATACCAGACCTCGGTCGACTGGGCGCAGGCGAAGGCCGCCGGCATTTCCTTCGCCTTCATCAAGGCCACGGAGGGCGGCGACCGCGTGGACGACTATTTCCACGAGCACTGGCGTAGTGCAAAGGCTGCCGGCGTGCCGCGCGGAGCCTATCATTTCTACTATTTCTGCCGCCCCGCCATCGAGCAGGCGCGCTGGTTCATCCAGAACGTGCCGAAGGACCCTTCGGCAATGCCGCCCGTGCTCGACATGGAATGGAACCCGCAGTCTCCGACCTGCAAGCTGCGTCCGCCGCCTGAGACGGTGCGCACGGAGATGTCGATCTTCCTGAAGACCATCGAGAACCACTACGGCAAGAAGCCGATCATCTACACCTCGATCGACTTCTTCGACGACAACAGGCTCGCCACCTTCCATGGCTACCCCTACTGGCTGCGCTCCGTGGCCGGCCATCCGTCGAACCGCTACGGGCCGCACCCCTTCACCTTCTGGCAGTATACGGGCACCGGTATCGTGCCGGGCATCAGGGGCAAGGCCGACATAAACGTGTTCAACGGGACACAGGCTGGCTGGCAAAAGTGGCTGAAGCAGAACACCCGTTGACAGCCCTGAGCCAATGACATTCATGGTTCCGGCCATGGCTCCTGCCCGCTTTTCGACATAAGCGGTTGCCATAGAGCACCCTTTAAGGATGCCTTTGAAAATCCCGTCGAGTCCGGAAGGAAACCCATGCGTACGCCTGTTCTTGCCTTTGCTACACTGATGACGGCCCTGTCCGGTGCGGCCATTGCCCAGGAATGCGGCACGGATTTCGATGCATGGAAGCAGGGTGTGGCTGAGGAAGCCCGGGCCGCCGGCGTTGGCGAAACGGGCCTGCGCGCTCTTGAGGGCGCCGACATAGACACCCGCGTTCTGGCACGCGACCGCTCGCAGGGCGTGTTCTCGCAGACCTTCATCGAGTTCTCCGGCCGCATGATCTCCGATTACCGGCTGAAGCACGGCGCAACCAACATGCGCAAATACGCCTCCGTCTTCGACCGGGCCGAGCAGGACTATGGCGCGCCCGCCTCGGTGATCACCGCCTTCTGGGCGCTGGAAACCGATTTCGGTGCCGTGCAGGGCGATTTCCCTACGCTCAACGCGCTGGTGACGCTGGCGCATGACTGCCGCCGCCCGCAGCTCTTCCGCCCGCATCTGGTGCCGCTGCTCACCCTGATCGACCGTGGCGTGCTGCCCGCCGACGTCAAGGGCGCATGGGCCGGCGAGATCGGCCAGACCCAGATCCTGCCGGCCGACTATCTCAACAACGGCGTCGACGGCGACAATGACGGCATCGTGGACCTGCGCAACAGCGCGCCTGACGCCATCATGACCACCGCCAAGAAAATCCAGTCGCGCGGCTGGATCCCGGGCCAGCCCTGGATCGAGGAAGTCCGCATCCCCGACGATCTGCCGTGGGAGCAGACCAGCCGCACCAACAAGCTGTCCGTGGCCCAGTGGAACCAGTGGGGCGTCACCCGCCGCGACGGCAGCCCGCTGGCCGACAACGGCCAGACCGCCGGGCTTGCCCTGCCGATGGGCCGCAAAGGGCCGGCCTTCCTCACCTACGACAATTTCGAGGTCTACCTGAAGTGGAATCAGTCCTTCACCTACGCCCTGACGGCGGCGGTGCTGGCCACCCGCCTCGACGGTGCCCAGCCCTATGATCCGCGCTCGCCCGAACAGGGACTCAGCATGGAGCAGATGAAGGATCTGCAGCGCAAGCTTCAGGCCCTGAATTACGATGTCGGCAATGTCGACGGCATTCTCGGCACCAACACGCGCGAAGCGGTCAGGCAGGAGCAGATTCGCCTCGGCATCCCCGCCGACGGCTGGCCGACAATGGATCTTCTGTCCCGACTTTGAGGCCCTCTCGCCGAAACGCGGGGCCGGTTTCGCGACGCCCGCATGCGTCAAGGCAGCCATTGAGGGCGCGGGCACCGAATCCCTGCGCCGGTTTTCATCATCGCAGGCAGCACAACCTGCATGGCGTCCTCCGGGATTTCCCCTCGCCACAGGTTGCACCGTCACAATTTATGCACAAATGTTAAACCGGTTTTACCTTGCAAATTCAGCGACTAGGCAGAAACCTCTCCACAAATCCGCCGCAATGACGAAAATTTTTTGCTTGTCTGCCGGCAAAATGCTTCTAGATTCCGCGAATAGCTTTTCAGAAGGAGGCTATTTATGGGACTTACGAGGCCTATCAACGCATTGATAATCTGCGCCGCTTTCGCGTTCGTCGGCGCTCTGATCATAGGCGTCCTTCCCTGACCTGAAGGTCAAGGGGGCCAGTAACACAGAACCCACAACCTGAAAGCAGAGATCAAACAGAAAGGCCGGGCACAGAGCCCGGCCTTTTTTGTTGCTGGTGTTTGGCCTGTGGCCGTCCCGTCAGGCGGCCACGCTTGCTCCGTTCCCGTTGCGCGGGCGAATGCCGATCATATGGCACACGGCGAAAGCGAGATCGGAACGGTTCATCGTGTAGAAATGAAAATCGCTGACACCACGCTCCACAAGATCGTGCACCTGCTCGGCCGCCACGGCGGCGGCCACCAGCGCATGCGTCTGCGGATCGTTCTCCAGCCCGGCAAAACGCTCTCGAAGCCACAGGGGAACATGCGCGCCGGCGCGGGCCGAAAAATTCACGACCTGCCCTATGTTGTGAACCGGCAATATGCCCGGAACGATGGGAATATAGATGCCCGCACGGCGCACGCGCTCGACATAGCGTTCATAAACGTCGTTGTCGAAGAAGAACTGGGTGATGGCGCGCGTCGCGCCATTGTCCACCTTGCGCTTGAGCATATCGATATCGGTGGCGAAGTCCGGGCTCTCGGGATGCTTTTCGGGATAGGCCGATACCGAAATGTCGAAATCACCCTGACGGCGAAGCGCCGCCACCATTTCCGCGCCATTGGCATAGCCATCGGGATGCGGTCGGTAGCCGGTGCCGGCACCCGCAGCGGGATCGCCGCGCAGGGCCACGAAACGCGTGACGCCAAGCTCCACGAACTGCCGGATCACGGCGTCGACTTCCTCGCGCGAGGCATCGATGCAGGTCAGGTGGGCGGCGGGCGCAAGGCTGGTTTCACGGATGATGCGGGCAACGGTGCGCGCCGTGCGCTCGCGCGTCGAACCACCCGCGCCATAGGTCACCGACACGAAATGCGGATGCAGCGGCTGCAGGCGCGTGACGGTTTCCCAGAGCCGCGTCTCCATATCGTCCGTCTTGGGCGGGAAGAACTCGAACGAGACGCGGATGCTGTCTCCCAGATCGGCACGCCGGGAAAAACGATACTGATTCATCAGGCGACTTCCCCGATTCGTACTGCATGGGAGGTTGGGATGGGATCGGCGATCAGCAGGCGACGGTCGCGACCGAGCCAGAGCTTGACGGTCAGCCTGCCGCCGCTGTTGCCCTGCGGCTCGAATTCCTGACTGCTTTCCAGATCAAGCCCGGCCTCCGCGAACCACTCGCCGATCTGGCGGTCGGAAAAGCCCAGTCTCTGATGCGCATGCTCCTCGCGCAGAAATTCCAGCGAATGCGGCGCGAAATCCACGATGATCAGCCGCCCGGACGGGCGCAGCAACCGCGCGGCCTCGGAAATGGCGCGGGCAGGATCGTCGAGATAGTGCAGGACCTGATGAATGGTCACGAGGTCATAGGCATCGCGCTCCACCGGCGGCGCGAAGATATCGCCCTGCCGCACCTGCGCATTGGTGACGCCGGCGCGCTCAAGATTGGCGCGCGCGACAGCCAGCATCTCGCGCGACATGTCGATGCCGACACCGCGCCGGTAGAGCGGCGACAGGATCTCCAGCACGCGCCCGGTACCAGTGCCAAGGTCGAGCATGGACTGGAACGGACGCTTGCCGACCAGTTCCAGGATGGCAGTCTCCACCGCCTTGTCGGGCACATGTAGCGAGCGGATTTCGTCCCAGCTTGCGGCATTCTGCGAAAAATATTCGGTCGCCCTCTCCTGCCGGCGCCGCTTGACCGTCTCCAGCCGTTCCATGTCGCGCTCGATCTGCGGATCGGCGGCATCGACGCCGGCGATCAGGCGCATCACGAAAGCCCGCGCCATTTCCTGATCCGAGAGCCGGAAAAAGGCCCACGACCCCTCCTGATAGCGGCCGATCAGGCCCGCTTCGAGCAACAGCTTGAGATGGCGCGAAACGCGCGGCTGCGACTGGCCGAGAATTTCCGTGAAATCGGATACCGTCAGATCGCCCTGCGCCAGCAATATCAGGATGCGCAGCCGGCTGGATTCCGCAGCCGCCTTCAAGGTATCTACCATCGTATCGAGGGTGACGTTCATGCCCAGCCTTACCCAGGGTGACATTCAAGAAAGATATAAAGATATGTTTATGTCATTGTCGACAGATTTGCAACGGGTGATTTTTATCCTACCCGTTTTGTGAAAATCCGGAGCGCACGAGCATGTTTGAACAACGTCACGACGAGTTGAATCTGGCCGAAGACCCCGCCGGGATGGAGCCTGACGGGCATGTCGTCTTCATCGGCCGCGTGTCCTCGCCATGGACCCTGCGCGAGGAATGCCCGAAGAACATGCGGCAGGCGCGCGAGCGCAACGCACCGGCAAGGCTCGTGCTTGAACCCGCTTACCGCGACGGGCTTTCCGGTCTCGAAGGCTACAGCCACATCCACATCCTGACATGGCTGCACCATTCGCCGCGGAATCTGATTGTGCAGAAACCGCGCCATGCGACTGAAGCCAAAGGCGTTTTCGCGATCCGCTCGCCGGCCCGCCCCAACCCCATCGGCCTGCACACCGCCACCATCCTCCGCATCGACCGGAGTTCCGGCACCATCGATCTGGATGCGATCGATGTGCTGGACGGCACGCCTGTCCTCGACATCAAACCTTATTTCCCGTCCGTCGATGCCATCGCGGACGCGGAAATCCCGAACAAGGAGCGGACATGATCCGCTCCACCGGGCGCCAGAAGGCCATCGCAAAGGCAATCACCGCGCTGCTGCCGATGGCGCCCTACGCCGATATCGAGAAGATCAGGGCCGATGCTGGCGCGCCGCATTTGAAAGCCCTGCCCGCCTCCATTGCCGTCTGGCTGGCAACGGTCGCCCATATCCGACATGCGCACACGGACTACGAAAAGCTTCTCGCCGAAGGCTATGACCGCGATTCGGCCCGCTTCTTCGTGGTGGACGAGATCAACGCATGGCTGACCAAATGGCGCGCCACGCGCCTCCTCGATCCTGACGACGAAGATGGCTGAACAGACCCGTTGAGCAGATTCAGTCCTTGCGCACGGCTACGATGAACAGGCGCGGGAACCGCAGCAGCACCTTGCCATCGGCAGCGGCCGGATAGGCAGCCGCGATCTTTTCCAGATAGCGCGCAAGAAACGCCTGCCGCTCATCCTCTTCCAGCGGATCGACGAAAGGCTTCAGCCCGGTCGATTTCAGCCACTCGACGATGGCATCCGGTCCCGCCAGCGGGTGGTTGTAGACCGTGTGCCAGATGTCGAGGCGCGCGCTCAGCGGCGTCAGCAGGTCATAATAATGCTGCACGGGCGGCAGCGGATCGCGCGCCGCATCGGCGATCTTCGCCGCGAACGGCATTTCGGCGGCCGTCTCGCGCATCAGCCGGTGCGAGGGCTCGCCCAGATTGTCGGGCATCTGCACGGCCAGCGTGCCGCCCGGCGCAAGCTCACCCATCAGCCGCACCAGCACCTGCGGATGGTTGGGCAGCCACTGGAACACGGCGTTGGCGAACAGCACGTCCGCTTTCTCCGCAGGCGACCAGCTTTCGGCGTCCGCCAGTTCAAAGCTGACGCCCGGAAGGCGCTTGCAGGCTTTCTCCAGCATGTCCGGCGACGTATCGATGCCCGACACCTCCGCATCCGGCCAGCGCCCGGCCAGCAGCTCGGTGGAATTTCCCGGCCCGCACCCGATGTCGACAACGCGATGGGGCGAGACGGCCGGCACCTGCGCCAGCAGGTCACGCGACGGGCGCGTGCGCTCGTCCTCGAATTTCAGATATTGCGTGGCCGACCAGTCTTTCATTGCGCCCCCAATGGCTTACTCGACAAAACAAAACGCCCCGTTTTTGGCGGGGCGTCGTGTGAAATATCAGCGAGTCAGGCGCTTGTAGGTCATGCGGTGCGGATTGACCGCCTCCGGACCCAGCCGGCGGATCTTGTCCTGCTCGTAATCCTCAAAGTTGCCCTCGAACCATTCGACATGGCTGCCGCCCTCGAAGGCCAGGATGTGCGTGGCCAGACGGTCGAGGAACATACGATCGTGAGAGATGATGACAGCGCAGCCGGCATAATTCTCAAGCGCATCTTCAAGTGCCGCCAGCGTTTCGGTGTCGAGGTCGTTGGTCGGTTCGTCGAGCAGCAGAACGTTGCCGCCATTGCGCAGCATCTTGGCCAGATGCACGCGGTTGCGCTGACCGCCCGAAAGGTTCCCCACCTTCTGCTGCTGGTCCTGCCCACGGAAGTTAAAGGACGAGCAATAGGCGCGTGTGTTGGCCTCGAACTTGCCGAGCTTGACGACCTCAGCACCGCCCGACACCTCTTCCCACACAGTCTTGTTGGGATCGAGCGCATCGCGGCTCTGGTCGACATAGCCGAGCCTGACCGTCTCGCCGACGCGGATCGAACCGGCATCCGGCTTTTCCTGCCCGGTGATCATGCGGAACAGCGTGGTCTTGCCCGCGCCGTTCGGGCCGATGACGCCGACGATGCCACCCGGAGGCAGCTTGAACGACAGGTTTTCGATCAGCAGCTCATCGCCGAAGCCCTTGGACAGACCCTCGACCTCGATGACCACATTGCCCAGACGCTCGCCATGCGGGATGACGATCTGGGTGTCGGTCGGGCGACGCGAATCCGCTGCGGTGAGCAGATCCTCGAACGCCTTGATACGGGCCTTGGACTTGGTCTGACGCGCCTTGGGGCTGGACTGGATCCACTCGCGCTCGCGGCTGATGGCGCGCTGGCGGGCGTCGTCCTCACGGCCTTCCTGCTTGAGACGCTTGGCCTTGGCTTCCAGATATTTGGTGTAGTTGCCCTCGTACGGAATACCGCGGCCGCGGTCGAGCTCCAGAATCCAGCCGGTGACGTTGTCGAGGAAGTAGCGATCGTGGGTGATGAGCAGCACCGAGCCCTTGTAGGCGCGCAGGTGCTTTTCCAGCCACGAGGTCGTCTCGGCGTCAAGGTGGTTGGTCGGTTCGTCGAGGAGCAGAAGATCGGGCTCTTCCAGCAGCAGCCGGCACAGCGCCACGCGGCGGCGCTCGCCGCCGGAAAGCTTGGTCACGTCCGCATCCTTGGGCGGGCAGGCCAGCGCGTCCATGGCCATCTCGACCTGCTGTTCGAGATCCCACAGGTTCAGTCGGTCCATCTCGTCCTGAAGCTTCGCCGACTCGTCCGCCGTCTCGTCGGAATAGTTCATCATCAGTTCGTTGTAGCGCTCGATGATGGCCGTCTTCTTGGCAACGCCGTCCATGACGTTCTCGAACACGGTCTTGTTCGGATCGAGGTTCGGCTCCTGCGCCAGATAGCCAACGGTGGCTCCCTCGGCCAGCCAGGCTTCGCCGGTATATTCCTTATCGAGCCCGGCCATGATCTTGAGGATCGTCGACTTACCGGCGCCGTTGGGGCCCAGAATGCCGATCTTGGCGTCCGGGTAGAATGAAAGATGGATATTCTCCAGCACCTTCTTGGTGCCGTAGGCCTTGTTCAGGCCGGCCATGTGATAGATGAACTGGCGTGCCACGCGCTCTTCCTTGAACAATTCGTGATCGGAGGTTGGCCGCTATGTAGGCGAAAGACCGGCTGGGGGCAATGCCCCTGCTCCGCCGGCCGGGCCGGCCTGATGGCGCCTGTCAGGGCTTTATATAGGTGTAGCCCTGCTGTTGCAGATGACTGAGTTCGGCAACGCCCGAAGGAACGATGTCGTCGTCGAAGACCTCGAACAGCTCCGATTCGAAATCGATGTGGCGGCCGGTCAGCGTGTTGTTGCACACCAGAAAGGAAACGTTCTGCGTCTTCAGGCTGGTTACCGCTGACTGCAGCGTGACATCGTCCTGCGCCTGCATCAACAGTTTCAGCCCGTCGCCGTGAAGAACGATCTTCACCTCGATATTATCGCGCCCCACCGCGTTGACGTGGTTCTGCACATTGGTCAGGGCCGCCTTGTAGAGCTTGCCCTCGGGGCCACCATCGCCGTTGATGTGATAGACAACCTTCTGCTGGCCGTAGCGTTCGCCCGCGCCGGCGGGGCCTGATGTTGAAAAAACAGCCATTGCCATCATGACGATTGCGATCCCAAGTCTGAACTTCATCGATATATCCTCCCTGAAAGATATATCGATATATCATGTTTATTGCATATAATACCTGTAACCGTCATTTTGCCGGGACCCGTTCATAAAACAAGGTGACAGACGTACACGGAAACTGATCCCGCTGCCCGCAGCGCCTTGCCGGACACGCGAAAGATGCCCCCCACAGGTGCGGGCCTGATCCTTTCAGTCGCCGCGCGCATCATTCCATCTGAAATCATCATGACCCCTCTGAAGCTGTTGCACGTAAAAGCTTTCTGTGCAGCCATGCGGCTGGCGCTCCCTTGCCCGTAAGGACATCGGACCCGCGCCAATCGTGCAGTTTTCCGGCGGGCGGGAACAAAGATGAGCTTCAGCGACCGACAAACGCTTTCTACCGGCAGCGGGGCAACGCTGAACCTGTATGTCGAGCCTGCCTCCGCAGCGCCACGCGGCGTCATCCAGATCAATCACGGCCTTGCCGAACATGCCGCCCGCTACGCGGCTTTTGCAAAATTCCTGTCCGCCCACGGCTTCCACGTCTACGCGCATGACCATCGCGGCCACGGCTTCACCCGCGCGCCCGATGCGCCCCCCGGCCGCTTTGCGGCCCCCGATACGACCAAAGGCCGCTTTGCCGGCAAGGATGGCGTGGAGAAGCTGATTGCCGATGTCGACGCCGTCCACGACCTCATCGCCCAAAAACATCCCGGCCTGCCGGTCATCGTTTTCGGCCATTCGATGGGCGGCATGATCGCGCTCAACTATGTGCTGCGTCACTCCGGCCGCATTCATGCCGCTTCCGTCTGGAACTCGAATTTCCAGTCCGGCCTTGCCGCGCTTGCGGCCCGCGCAATTCTCGGCCTTGAACGCTTTCGCCTCGGCTCCGACGTGCCTTCGCGGCTTCTGCCGAAGCTGACCTTCGAAGCATGGGGCAAGGCGGTTCCCGGCCATCGCACGCTCTTCGACTGGCTGTCGCGCGATCCCGCCGAGGTCGATGCCTATATCGCCGACCCGCTCTGCGGCTGGAACGCGTCGGTGTCGCTGTGGATCGACCTGTTTCGCCTTGCCGGCAACGGAGCGGACAATGCGCAATTCGCCGGCATCCGCCGCACCCTGCCCTTTTATCTGGTCGGCGGCGAAAGCGATCCTGCAACGGATGGCGGCAAAAGCATGCGCCAGCTTTCCTCGCGCATGAAGACCATGGGCTTTTCCGACGTGACCACGACCATCTGGCCGCAGACCCGCCATGAGAGCCTCAACGAGATCAACCGGGATCAGATCATGGCCGATTTCATGGGCTGGCTGGAAAGGGTCTGCCCCGCCGGATCTGGCCCATCTCACCCGGCGTGACAGCATCAGAAAGCCTTGCTACCACCTCTTCAACCTTCATTCCAAAGCAGTGAGCAGACCATGGCCCCTCCACCACTCCAAGGCATCCGCGTCATCGAACTGGCCCGCATTCTGGCCGGCCCATGGGCAGGGCAGGTGCTGGCCGATCTTGGCGCGGACGTCATCAAGGTGGAGAGCCCGCAGGGCGACGATACCCGCAAATGGGGGCCGCCCTTCGTCGAGGGCAAGGACGGCGAGAACCTGTCCGCCGCCTATTACCACTCCTGCAATCGCGGCAAGCGCTCCATCGCCCTCGATTTCTCCACGCCGGAAGGTGCTGAGACCGTGCGCCGGCTGGTGGCAGATGCCGACATTCTCATCGAGAATTTCAAGCTTGGCGGCCTGAAGAAATACGGCCTCGACTATGAGAGCCTGAAGGCGGTCAATCCGAAGCTCATCTACTGCTCGATCACCGGCTTCGGGCAGGATGGCCCCTATGCGCCTCGCGCCGGCTATGACTTCATCGTGCAGGGCATGTCCGGCCTGATGTCGATCACCGGAGAACCGGACCGCGAACCGCAGAAGGTGGGCGTCGCCGTCACGGACATCTTTACCGGCCTCTATTCGGTCATCGCCATGCAGGCCGCACTGCGCCATGCCGAGAAGACCGGCGAAGGCCAGCATATCGACATGGCCCTGCTCGACACGCAGGTATCGGTTCTCGCCAACCAGAACCTGAACTATCTGGTGTCCGGCACCGCGCCCAACCGCATGGGCAACGCCCATCCCAACATCGCGCCCTATGAGGTGCTGCCGGTCAGCGACGGGCATTTCATACTTGCGGTCGGCAATGACAGCCAGTTCGCCAAGTTCTGTGCCGTCATCGGCCGCGCCGAACTGGCTGAAGACCCTCAGTTCGCCACCAATTCGGCACGCGTCGCCAACCGCCACGCGCTGCGCGAGCACACGGTGCCCGCCCTCGCCGGCTTCGGCCGTGCCGAAATCCTTGCCGCCCTTGAAAAGGCTGGCGTGCCGGCCAGCCCGATCAACGACATTTCCCAGACATTCGCCGACCCGCAGGTGGTGGCGCGCGGTATGCGGCTCGATCTGGACGACGGCCATGGCAACACCCTGCCATCGGTGCGCGCGCCGATGGTCATGTCGGCCACGCCGCTCGCGTATGAGCGCCCGTCGCCGCGTCTGGGCGAACACACTGAGGAAATACTCGCAGAGCTGGAGGAGCGTAAGTCGCGATGAAAACCGGAGGACAACTGATCGTCGAGGCGCTGGAAGCCAACGGCACCGACCGCATCTTCTGCGTACCGGGCGAATCCTATCTCGCCGTGCTCGATGCCCTGCATGATTCCGACATCCGCACCATCGTGTGCCGGCAGGAAGGCGGCGCCGCCATGATGGCCGACTGTCAGGGCCGCCTCACCGGCCGGCCGGGCGTCTGCTTCGTCACCCGCGGCCCCGGCGCCACCAATGCCTCTGCCGGCGTTCACATCGCCATGCAGGATTCCGTGCCGATGATCCTGTTCATTGGCCAGATCGCCGGCCACGCCAAATATCGCGAGGCGTTTCAGGAGGTCGATTATCACGCCTTCTTCGGCGACATCGCCAAATGGGTGGTCGAGATCGACGATGCCGCCCGCATCCCCGAGCTGGTGACGCGCGCCTTCGCCGTCGCCACTTCCGGCCGCCCCGGCCCCGTCATCGTGTCGCTGCCGGAAGACATGCTGGTTTCCGAGGTCCAGGCCCCGCAAGCCCTTCCCTTCACGCCGGTCGAGACCCGACCTGGCGATGCGGAGCTGAGCCAGCTCGAAAAGCTGCTCGGCGAGGCGAAGCGCCCGTTCGTCATCCTCGGCGGCACCCGCTGGAGCGAAGACGCGGTTGCCCATATCCGGCGGATCGCGGAAGACTGGACCCTTCCGGTCGGCGTCTCCTTCCGCCGCCAGATGCTGTTCGATCATTGCCATGAAAACTACGCCGGCGATGTCGGCATCGGCCTTAATCCGAAGCTGGCGACAGCGATCAGGGAAGCTGACCTCATCCTGCTGGTCGGTGGCCGCTTCGGCGAGATGCCTTCGTCCGACTACACGCTGATGAAGAGCCCCTATCCGGACCAGAAGCTGGTCCATGTCCACGTCGATGCCAATGAGCTCGGCCGCGTCTACCGGCCGACCCTTGCCATCAACGCCTCGCCCGCAGCCTTCGTCGAGGCCTTCGCCTCCCGCAAACCGAAGACCGCACCGGTCTGGGCGAGCGAGACGAAGCAGCGCCATGCCGATTATCTGGCATGGTCCACCCCGCCGAAGACCGGCCCCGGCGCGGTGCAGATGGGTCCGATCATGGATTATCTGGAGGGCGTCCTGCCTCAGGATGCGATCATCTGCAACGGCGCCGGCAACTTTGCCACCTGGATGCACCGCTTCCACCGGTTCCGCCGCTTCAACACGCAGGCGGCCCCGACTTCCGGCTCCATGGGCTACGGCGTGCCGGCGGGCGTCGGCGCGAAAAGCGTGTTTCCGGATCGCGAAGTGATCGTCTGGGCCGGCGACGGGGATTTCCTGATGCACGGTCAGGAGTTCGCGACCGCCGTTCAGTATGATCTGCCGGTGATCGTCGTCATCCTCAACAACGGCATCTACGGCACCATCCGCATGCATCAGGAACGGGAATATCCCGGCCGCGTTTCCGGCACCAGCCTGAAGAACCCGGACTTCGCCGCCTATGCGCGCGCCTTCGGCGGCCATGGCGAAACGGTGGAAAACACCGACGCCTTCGCCCCCGCCTTCGAGCGGGCACGCACCAGCGGCAAGCCGGCGATCATCGAGATCAGGCTTGATCCCGAAGCGATCACGCCCGCGCGCACGCTGAGCGACATCCGCGAAAAGCGGTAGCCGGCTTTCCGCCTGCGGAAAGGCAAATGAAAGCAGGCGGCCGGTTTATCGCGAGATTGTCGGCCGCGTCGTTCCTTCACAGGAGCGTGTATCGAAACTACATCTGGCAGCAGCTCCAGCGCTGGCCGTCGAAGTCGCTACCTTCGCTGGAGCGTGGGTTGAAACTTTTGCCTGGCAATAGGTGAAGGAAAATGCGGACGCTTTGGTTCCTGAGCCGAAGCGTGGATCGCGACCCCCTTGTCGCTCTCGCGTCGGGTGGGATGATGGCGTGTCGCTCCCTTCGCGGAAGCGTGGATCGAAACGGGCTGACGTCCGCGCGGCCATCACTGTCGGCGCCCGTCGCTCCCCTGCGGGAGCGTGGATCGAAACCAGTTTTTCCGCTTCTGCATCACCGGGGAAAACAAACTGCCGCGCCCGCTTTCACCGGCGCGGCGGTTGATGCCTTTGCAAGAAACGCTGAGGCCGCAAAGGCTCTCCGAAACTGTCGAGCCTTTGCGGCAGTCAGGCCGCGGCCAGCGCCTGCTCCAGATCGGCAACCAGATCATCGGGATGCTCGACGCCGATCGACAGGCGGATGGTGGTTTCGAGCACGCCGATGCGCTGGCGCACCTCCAGCGGCACGCCTGAATGGGTCATGGCGGCCGGATGGCTGGCCAGCGATTCCGTGCCGCCGAGACTGACCGCCAGCTTGAACAACTGCAACGCGTTGAGGAACGCAAAAGCGGCCTTCTCGCCGCCGCGAATGTCGAAGGAGAAGGTCGAGCCCGCACCCGTGCACTGGGCCTGAAACACCTTGGCTTCCGGGCTGCCGGCGTCAAGGAATGGCAGGTAATGAACCTTTTCCACCTTGTCGTGGTCGCGCAGGAATTGCGCCACGACCTTCGCATTGGCGTCGGCTTTTTCCATGCGCAGCGCCAGCGTTTCCAGCGAGCGGCCGAGCATCCAGCAGGAATGCGCGTCGAGCTGGGTGCCGATGGCCCCGCGCAGCGCCTTGATCGGCTTGATGACGTCCTTCGGCCCCATCGCGGCCCCGGCGATGAGATCGGAATGACCACCCACATATTTCGTCAGCGAATAGAGCGACACGTCCGCGCCAAGTTCCACCGGGCGCTGGAAGACCGGCCCGAGCATCGTGTTGTCGCACATCACCACCGGGCGGTGGCCCTGCGAACTGCCAAGCTCATCCGCCACCTGCCGCATCAGCGCGAGATCGATGACGCTGTTGATGGGATTGGACGGCGTTTCCACCAGAATGATCGACACCCGCCCCTTTGCAGCGGCGTCCTTCGCCGCCTTGCGAACCGCCTCGCCATCGACGCCATTGGAGAAGCCGACGGCCTGGATGCCAAGCCCGGCCAGCGTGCGCGCCAGCAGCGTCTCCGTGCCGCCATAGAGCGGCTGCGAGTGCAGGATGACGTCACCCGGCTTCGCGTAGGCGAGGATCGCCGTCGAGATGGCGGACATGCCGGACGAGAACAGCACGCAGCTGTCGGTGTTTTCATAAACCGCCAGCCGGTCCTCGACGATCTCGCTGTTGGGATGGTTGAAGCGCGAATAGACCAGTCCCGCGCTGGTGCCCTGCGGCGGTTCCTTGCGGCCGGAAGTGTAGTCGAAGAAATCGCGCCCCTCCTCGGCCGAATGGAACACGAAGGTCGAGGTCAGGAAAACCGGCGGCTTGACCGCGCCTTCCGAAAGCAACGGGTCGAACCCGTAGCTCAGCATCATCGTCTCGGGATGCAGCTTGTGATTGCCGATATGGGTTCTGGAGGGTTTTGGCGCGGTCATGACGGCTCCCGGAAGCGGCCTTGCGGCCCTTTTTTCAATCCTTTGCGCAATCTAGCCAAAGAATGACGTGCAGTCCTTGCTATTTTAAGCTGATTGTGACTGAAACACCGCAATTCATGCCCACGGACAGCCAAAAATGACGCAAAAAATTGCCGATGAGTTCGACCGGAAAATTCTCAGCCAGTTGCAGGCGGATGCGCGCCTGCCCAACATCGATCTGGCCGAAAGGATAGGCCTGTCGCCCTCGCCCTGCCTGCGGCGCGTGCGGCGGCTGGAGGAAAGCGGCGTCATCCGCGGCTACACCGCACTGGTCGACCCCGCGGCCTTCGGCTGGACCATGACCGCGCTCGCCACAATCCGGCTCGTCCAGCAGAACGAGGACTACATCGTCATGTTCGAGCAGGCCGTTCAGGAGTGGGACGAGGTTCTGGAATGCCATCTCGTCACCGGCCAGCGGGACTATCTGCTCAAGGTCGCGGCCTCCGGGCTCGGCGAATATGAGCGCTTCATCAAGGAAAAGATCGCGCGCCTGAAATGCGTGGCCTCGATCGAGACGTCCTTCATCATGAGCACGATCAAGGAACGGCGCATCTGAGCGAATGTGAAAGGGGCGGTTTCCCGCCCCTTCTCTTCCTCGCGTCCAATGCCTGCGTCTATTACAGCGCCTTGTCAGTGATCGCCGTGGTGTAGGCGCCCTCCGGCTCCTTGGTGATGATCTTCTGGTCGAGAAGCGCCTTTGCGGTGCGCTCATAGACCACCGGGTCGAGCTTGCCGTCGCCGATCAGCTTGCCGACCTCGCCCACCATGCGCTTCTGGTGGTTTTCGTCCTCGCCGCCGGCTTCCATGACGGCTTCAGCCGCTTCTTCCGGATTGTCGACGGCATATTTCCAGCCTTTCATGGAAGCGCGCACAAAGCGCACCATCTTGTCCTCGAATGCCGGATCCTTGAGATTGTCCTCGATGACATAGAGCCCGTCCTCCAGCAGGTCGTTGCCAAGGTCGGTATAGTTGAAGACCACGAGATCCTCGGGCTTGAAGCCGGCATCGATGGCCTGCCAGTATTCGTTATAGGTCATCACCGAGATGCAGTCGGCCTGCTTCTGGATCAGCGGCTGCACGTCAAAGCTCTGCTTCAGCACGGTCACGCCGTCCGCCCCGCCTTCGGTCGGCAGCCCCAGCTTGTTCATCCACGCATAGAACGGATATTCGTTGCCGAAGAACCACACGCCAAGCGTATGGCCCTTGAAGTCGGCTTCGGTCTGCACCGGCCCATCCTTCGGGCAGATCAGTTCAAGGCCAGACTTGGCATAGGGCTGGGCGATGTTGACGAGATTGACGCCCTTGTCGCGGGCGGCCAGTCCCGCCGCCATCCAGGTCACGATCACATCGGCGCCGCCGCCGGCGATCACCTGCTCGGGCGCAATGTCGGGGCCGCCGTTCTTGATCTCGACGTCGAGCCCTTCCTCCTCATAGAAACCCTTTTCCTTGGCCACGAAATAGCCTGCGAACTGGCCCTGAGCCACCCATTTGAGCTGCAGCACCACCTTGTCCGCAGCCATGGCCTGCGCGGCGGCAAAGGACATCGCCCCGGCAAGCAACGATACGAGCATTTTTTTCATTGTTCTCACCCTCTGAAAAGCCATCTACCCACCACGGACAGACGGGTGCCAAAACGTGACGGCGCGCTCCACCAGCGCCACCACGCCATAGAACAGCGTGCCGGCCACGGCCGCCACGGCAATCTCCGCCCACACCATGTCGATGTTCATGCGCCCGACTTCGGTGGAGATGCGGAAGCCCATGCCGACCACCGGCGTGCCGAAGAATTCGGCCACGATCGCGCCGATCAGCGCCAGCGTCGAATTGATCTTCAGCGCGTTGAAGATGAACGGCATCGCTGCCGGCAGGCGCAGCTTGAACAGCGTCTGCCAGTAGCCGGAGGCATAGGTGCGCATCAGGTCGCGCTCCATGTGGCTGGAGGCGGACAGGCCGACCACGGTGTTCACCAGCATGGGGAAGAAGGTCATGATCACCACGACCGCCGCCTTGGACTGCCAGTCGAAGCCGAACCACATGACCATGATGGGGGCGACGCCGATGATCGGCAGCGCCGCCGCCATGTTACCGATGGGTAAAAGCCCGCGCCGCAGGAAGGTGAAGCGGTCGGCCGCGATGGCCGCGACGAAGCCGCTGGCGCAACCGATGACGTAGCCGGCCAGAACCGCCTTGAAGACGGTCTGGCGCACATCCGCCATCAGCACCCCGGTCGATGTCGTGATCCGGGCCGCGATGGCGCTGGGCGGCGGCAGCAGCAGAAAGGGGATGCCCGCGCCGCGCACCACGGCTTCCCACACGATCAGCACCCACGCGCCGAAGATGACAGGGATGATGATGCCGAGCGCCTTTCGGGCATGGCGTGAAGCCGGCTTTTGCGCGGACAGGATCGTCACGCAGCACCATGCGAGAAGCCAGGCCGCGGCAAGCGCCAGATAGAACGAAGCGCCCGCCTGCCCCTCATGCCCGGCGATGCCGCTGAGCAGCAGCCATGCTGCCCCATGCGCGCCGATGAAGAGAACCACCGCCTGCGCGATGAGATTGGCCGCAATCGCCCATGTGCCGGCCACCGCCAACGCGATCAGCCCGAGCGCCGGCCAGATATTGTCCGGCCCCCCACCGGCAGCGGTTGCAGCCTGCAGGACTGCGCCGACGATGACCGCCAGAAGCGCGGCCGGGATCTGCCATGGAAGTGAAGCCTTCATGCCGGCCTCCCGCCCATGGCGCGGTCGGTCAGGCGTCCGGCCAGCCCCACCAGCGCCACCAGTATCACCGCGACGATCGAGCCGGCGACCAGTGCCGCCCAGATGTCGATGGTCTGGCTGTAATAGGAGCCGTTGAGCAGCCGCGCGCCGATGCCGGCCACCGCCCCGGTCGGAAGCTCGGCCACGATGGCGCCAACAAGGCTTGCCGCCACAGCCACCTTCATGGAGGCGAACAGGAACGGCAGCGACGCCGGCACCCTGAGCTTCCAGAACACCTGCGGGCGGGTGGCGTTATAGGTGCGCATCAGGTCGAGATGCATGACCTCGGGCGAGCGCAACCCCTTCACCATGCCGACGGCGACGGGAAAGAACGACAGATAGGTCGAGATCAGCGCCTTGGGAAACAGCCCGGTGATGCCGATGGAGGCGAACACCACCACCACCATCGGCGCGATGGCGAGGATGGGAATGGTTTGCGATGTGATGATCCACGGCATCAGGCTGCGGTCCAGCGATGCGAAATGCACAATGCCGACGGCGATCAGGATGCCCAGCACGGCCCCGAAGGCGAAGCCCACAAAGGTCGAGGACAGCGTCACCCAAGAATGGTAGATCAGGCTGCGGTTGCTCCACGGCTTCACCGTGAAGGTGGACTTGTAGAAATTCTGCGCCACCTGATGCGGAGCCGGCAGCGTCGGCTTCGGCTGCGACCACGTCCGCATCAGGAACTCCAGCGTGCCGGGCTGTTCGCCGGCGCGGCGGTCGAGATCGCGCTGGAACGGTCCGTTCAGTTGTACGGCGAAGGCGTACCAGGCCACCACCAGTATCGCCAGCAGCGTAGTAACGGGAACGATTTTGGATCGGAAACTGTCCATATCAGCCCTCAATCCTCATAGGAGTGGCCGGCCTTGAGACCGTCGCGCACGCGCGCCGCGATGGCGAGGAACTCCGGCGTCTCGCGGATGTCCAGCGGCCGCTCGCGCGGCAGGTTGGTCTCGATCACGTCGGTGACGCGTCCGGGGCGCGGCGACATCACCACGATGCGGGTGGAAAGATAAACCGCCTCGGGGATCGAATGGGTGACGAAGCAGATCGTCTTGTTGGTGCGCGACCACAGCTCCAGCAATTGCTGGTTGAGATGGTCGCGCACGATCTCGTCCAGCGCGCCGAAAGGCTCGTCCATCAGAAGAAGGTCGGCATCGAAGGCAAGCGCGCGGGCGATCGAGGCGCGCTGCTGCATGCCGCCCGAAAGCTGCCACGGATATTTCTTCTCGAACCCGGCCAGATTGACCAGTTCGAGCGTGCGCCTGATGCGCTCATCCCGCTCGGCTTTGGAAATTCCCATGATTTCCAGCGGCAGCGCCACATTGTCGGCGATTGTGCGCCACGGCAGCAGGGCCGCCGCCTGAAACACATAGCCATAGGCACGGCGCTCACGCGCCTGTTCCGGCGTCATGCCGTTGACCAGAATGGTGCCGGAGGTGGGCTTTTCCAGATCGGCGATGACCCTCAGCAGCGTGGTCTTGCCGCAGCCGGATGGGCCGATGAACGACACGAATTCGCCCTTGCCGATGGTCAGGTCGACATTGCTGAGCGCCTGCACCGGACCGTCATTGGTATTGAAGGTGAGACCAAGCTTGCTTGCGGTCACCACGGTGGCGAGACCGTTTTCACCGGCAGGAAGTGGGGAGGAAGGCTTGTGGGTGGCAATTGCATTCATGAAATCAGGCCCTTCCCCGGTCATTATTTCTGGTCCTCATCCGCCTCACACTCCCGTCGCCGGGATGCCGCTGCGCTCGATCCTGCGCGGTGCCGTGATCTCCTTCCATGTCGACAGCGCCCGGTTGGGAGCTGGATTGGGCTTGCGCGCCACGAACGCGCCATGGCCCGGCCTCGTCCTCATCTCGGTTTCCTGAACCACCAGCTCTCCGCGCGAGAAGACGAAGCGCGGCATGCCGGTCACCTCCATGCCCTCGAAGACGTTGTAGTCGATCACCGATTGCTGGCTGCCGGCCGCAATGGTCTTCGTCCGCTTCGGGTCCCACACCACGATATCGGCGTCGGCGCCTTCCACGATCGCGCCCTTCTGCGGATACATGTTGAGGATCTTCGCGATGTTGGTGGAGGTCACAGCCACGAACTCGTTCATGGTCAGCCGCCCGGTGTTGACGCCCCTCGTCCACAGCACCGGCATGCGGTCTTCCAGACCGCCGGTGCCGTTGGGAATTTTCGTGAAATCGCCGACGCCATAGCGCTTCTGCTCGGTGGTGAAGGCACAGTGGTCAGTCGCCACCGCCTGAAGCGAGCCCGATTGCAGGCCGGCCCACAGCGAATCCTGATGCATCCGGTTGCGGAAGGGCGGGCTCATCACCCGGCGCGCCGCATGGTCCCAGTCCCGGTTGAAATATTCGCTCTCATCCAGCGTCAGGTGCTGGATCAGCGGCTCGCCATAGACGCGCATGCCCTTGCTGCGCGCCCGGCGGATCGCCTCATGGCTCTGCTCGCAGGATACATGCACGACATAGAGCGGCACGCCGGCCATGTCGGCGATCATGATGGCGCGGTTGGTGGCCTCGCCCTCCACTTCCGGCGGGCGCGAATAGGCATGGCCCTCAGGCCCGTTGTTGCCCTCGGCAAGCAGTTTCTGCGACAGGGCGGCGACCACGTCGCCATTCTCGGCATGGACGAGCGGCAGCGCGCCAAGTTCGGCGCAGCGCTGGAACGAGGCATACATCTCGTCGTCGTCCACCATCAGCGCGCCCTTGTAGGCCATGAAGTGCTTGAACGAGGGGATGCCCTTGTCCACCACCTGCGCCATCTCGTCGAACACCTGCCTGTCCCACCAGGTGATGGCCATGTGGAAGGAGTAATCGCAGGCCGCTTTCGAGGTCTTGTTGTCCCACATCTGCAGGGCTTCGAGCAGCGATTGCTGCGGGGCCGGCAGGCAAAAATCGACCACCATGGTGGTGCCGCCGGCTACGGCCGCGCGCGTGCCGCTTTCGAAATCGTCGGCGGAATAGGTGCCCATGAAGGGCATTTCGAGATGGGTGTGCGGATCGATGCCGCCCGGCATGACATAGCAGCCGGTGGCGTCGAATTCGTGGTCGCCGTGCAGATCCGTGCCGATGGCCACGATCCTGCCGTGCTGCATGAGCACGTCGGCCTTCCACGTGCGGTCGGCGGTTACGACGGTGCCGTTCCTGATGACTTTCGACATTTTGTTCCCCTTGTTGCTGCCGCTTCTTCGCGAGCGGCTTTAAGCATTCGGTTCATGTGATTCAGTTCATTCGACGATCTCCGCCGTTTCGATGACGGCATGGAGGAGAACGTCGGCGCCTGCTGCGGCCCATTCCTTCGAGATGTCCTCGGCCTCGTTGTGCGACA